>NZ_FOCH01000001.1:0-4221014 GCF_900110055.1 Paenibacillus sp. OK076 | reverse complement strand
TGCTGCTTCTAAAGGAACAACGACGACAGATAAACCGGCTACAAGCAAAACAAAGACATTTGTGAAAAAGTCAAAAGATGTGATTGTTAAAGCCGTCAGCGATTATTATAAAGAAAAACAGAAGATCGGCTTTCAGCCTTGGGGCAACTTGGGAAATAACAAGCCCAAAGAGTCGGGGAATGCCGGGGAAGTGGGTTCCGGAGGGAAAACAAGCTCGAACGCTGGGAATAAGTCAAGCGATGGGGCAGGAACAAGTTCCTCCAGCAGTGGCAAGAAAACAGATCAGACCCCGAGCAGCAGTAAGAAGTCTCCATCGTCAGGTGAAACGGATGCTACTGCATCGAGTCCAGGTACAGGGAAGAAGTCTGGCGATGGTGAAGAAACAGGGCCATCAAGTAGTGGGAAGATAGAGGAAACAACTCCGGATACCAGTAAGAAGACCCAAACATCCGGAGAACCTGATACTACAGGATCAAATACAGGTACAGGGAAAAAGTCGAGCGAGGGTGAAGGAACAAATTCATCTAGCACTAACAAGAAAGATAATCAGATTCCCAACAGTCATAATCAGTGGAAACAAGATTCATCGAAGAAAAAAGGAAAAGATAAAGATGATAAAAAGAAAAAAGAGGAGGAAAAACGTAAACGGGAAGAGGAAGAAAGACAAAAAAGTGAATCAGAGGCTGAGGGGACGGGTGATGTTCCTAAGGTAAGTCATGGAAAAGTATTCCCAACAAGAGTAATTGATTTAGAAACAGAAGGTTTTATTATTGATAAAGTTAAAGTGTTAAGAAGTAAGCTTTCTAATAGGATTAAAGGTGATCTAAATTTTGCGTATGCGAAGGTAGAAATTGAAGGAATTGACAAGAATGAATTTTATTCTCATAGTAGTTTGAACGGGGATAATAAGGAAAAGACCTATGCTGATTATTCATTAAAACCAACAAAACCAAAGTACGAGGCTACTGAAGCACCAGATAGGAGTGGTAATGTAAGATTAAGAGACAATGATACTGAGTATAAAATTCTCAATGATCTGGCATCTAGACTTGATAAATTGCCAGATCCATCAAAAGCTCGTGGGAAAATTAAATTATTTACTGAATTAGATACATATGGAAGTTGTAGTAGAATTATAGGGAAGTTTCACAAAGATTATCCCAATATTGATATTGAGGTAATCCATAATGGTGATAAGATAGTTGAGCCATAAGAAATTTATTGGGAGGACATAAAGTGAAACGAAATTATGAGGCTTTATTTGGAGCTTTTTATGAAAACTATTTTTATTTTAAAAGTGAGGGAATGAGTGGTCCTGAAGCTCTTGCTTGCACATGTGAGGCATACTTCGGTATGGATAAAAGAGGTGAAATGGAAAAAGCAGTATTGTCTATTGCGGAAGGGAGAATTCATTTAACACATTCAAAAATTTTTGTTAAATCGAAACAAAAGATAATTGATGCATTAAATTCTCTAGATTTAAATAAGTTACAACATGAAATAGCTCCAGATGATTATCAGGACATATTAGAACGAAGAGATATGGTGCTTGATGGAATTGAAAGTATACCTGTAGATTATAGTCCGAATACAAGATATTACTACTTTGAAATAGAAAAGGAAGTTAAAAATTACTTTGGGATTTTATTCAATGAGAAGAAAGATGCAACTGAGCTTGTTGAGGAAATAATGGAACGATTCGAGCGTGAATGTAGGAGTACATTAAGTGAAAAAATAGTTGTTAGAACAACACTTGCAGAACTACTTATCAGATATAGAATTAATGCTATAGGTGAGTTTTTGAAAATAAAAAATGAATTAGAGCAATTTGATATGAATGATGTGGGGGAACAATTGTCGGAAAATGAAAAGTTGGATCTTTCTATGCGAATCAAGGAAGTCTTAACTAAACTTCAAAATTTATAGATCAATTTGTTTTTTCAACGAGCTGTATTTAGAATGATACAAACAACAACGCCACAATGCGAGCTAAACGCTGTATTGTGGTTTTTTATCCGCCTTTATTATCCAACAATCCAAACTAAAGTGTACCCTATAAGATGGACACTTTAAAAAAAGTCCATCTCATAGGGTGCATTTTAGAATAGAAAATATGCCAGACGACATTTATGATCCTTATAGTTTGTATAAACATGGTTCAGGATCGCATGCTGAGGTGTATGCAACTAATAAGGCATTATTGGATAATCCAAGTGCTGCTATTGATGATATTTTAATATATGTGATAAGACCTGGAGGCTCATCAAAGCCAGTCATCGATGTACCATTCCAAACATGTGCGCACTGTAATTATATTTTACGGGGTTTTAAAATAGAATCTGATTTGCCCAAATAATCTAAATGGAGTGGATGATATTAAATGATTGATGTTAATATTTTGCGAATGGAAGACGTAGTGTTAACAGGTATAGAATTTACTGATGATGTTTGTTTTTCTGGAAATAGTGGGCAGGAAGTTTTTGATAAACCCATAGAGGATGGAGGGAAACCTATATCTGGTCTTTTATATGAAAGATACGATAATGGGAACTTAGCATATTACTCTTACTATAAAAATGGATTGGCTGATGGAGACTATGTGAACTATTATGAATCTGGCAGAATTTCAAGCTTCCAGAAAATGAGCAAAGGTGTAATAACAGGAGAATTTATCTCTTGGTTTGAGAACGGTAATCATAAATCAATCGCGAATTACAAATATGGATTTGCCATAACATACAGAGAGTGGGATATAGAAGGGGTACTAATTAATGAAAAATTAGAGGCAAGTGAATTTGAAAAGAAAATGATCGAAAAATATGATGCTCGTGCAAAATAAGTTAATGAATAAAATAATAGATGAATTTGATAAAATTCAGTATGATTTAACTCGAAAAATAAAATTAGAAGATGATTTCCACAAAGAAAATATTCTGCTGATTGCAGGTATTGACCTGGCATATTGGGAGGAAAATGAAACGACAATTGCAGTTTGTTGTATATGTGTCGTGGATTTTATGACGAAAAAAGTTATAGAGACGAAATCTATGACAGATGAAATTGCGGTCCCGTATATACCAGGATATTTATCTTTCAGAGAATTACCATTAATTTTAAAAACATTTAACACCTTAATTAATGAACCAGATATCGTTATGTTTGATGGAAATGGGTACTTACACCCTAGGAATATGGGGATTGCAACGCATGCTTCCTTTTATTTAAACAAACCAACAATAGGTATTGCAAAAAGCTACTTGAAAATTGATGGGGTTGATTTTATTATGCCCGATGAAGAAGAAGGGGCTTTCTCTGATATTGTGATAAATAACAAAATCTATGGGAGAGCATTACGAACACATAAAAGTGTGAAGCCCATTTTCGTCTCCTGTGGTAATTGGATAAGTATTGATACTGCTACAGACCTTACATTAGCGTTAATTAATAAGGAAAGTAGACTCCCTGTACCAGTCAGACAAGCAGATTTAGAAACAAAAAAAATGAGGGAAAGATTTAGATGAGTCTGTAAAATAGTTTGTGTAAACCCTGTAGTGTTTGAATATTATTTAATAATCATACCGAATACCATAATATGAGTAATATACTTATATTATGGTGTTTTTTATAGCATTAGAAACTCTGAGAGAGCGTTCAGGTAAGCTGATTTGATGGTGGATATCGGTAAAACAGTAGTATCCTTATTTAGAAGATGATACTTAACGAATTTGAAACAACAATGAATCTCGGTATTTTTGAAAAACATAATAGTTCTAGTTTACGGTGAGATATTATTAACGTATGTAGTGGTGCCTTATAAATCTAAAGAGTATTTGTTAAAAGAATTGAAAGACTTGAGTCATCATCAGCTAAAGGATAAGTTGTCTTTTGAACAATTTAATGATCTTAATACACGCAGAAAGGTAATATTAGAGAATATTGAACAGAAGACTGTAACAACTATACTAGATTAGAATTCGCATTAATGTTGTTGTTTCATTTTATTCGTGATTGCACTGTGGATGAAGGAGAAAAATGGGTATTCAAACCCAGCAATTTTGATCTTTGGTAAACGAAGGTTTTGTTCAAAGTGGAAAATAGAAAACAAGTACTAGAATTGGTGATAGAACGATCTCTATATTTTGAATTTTTATGTAAATGTGTTTAATCATTGATAGTTTGATTGTAGAGTACCCGATAGATGGAGTAGGACAAAGAAAATTACAATAGAGAATCAAATTGGAGGTTAGAGGAATAATGGAGCAACAGATGGATCAGCTTTATCCCATGATAGCAGAGGATATTCTAAGTATGATACCTAGTGATAACTGGAATGAGATTTACTTGTACGCCGAAATACTAGATGGATCCAGAGAGGTATACTTTTATTTCAACACTTCTGAGAATGAGGAGTTTATATACTCTCATGATATTCCTGAAAAATATAGACTGAGTGAAAAAACTTATGATAACTTATTATTAGTATTACAAACAAAATTTAAAGAATTAAGACAAATTTTCATAGACAATGATCAAGAGGCGTGGACAAATTTAACCTTAACATTAAAGCATCCTGGTAAGTTAAAAATTCATTATGATTATGAAGACGTAATAGCTTCAGAGTTAACCCCAACTCAAAGACAAATGATTTTTGAATATAAATATTTAGGTTTGCTTCCTGAAAAAGAAAAGAATAAACAGTTTGTAGAGAATTATTTAAATAGTCATAATAAATAGCTGTAGAATTATCCTAAACAATTGCATTACATGTGAACAGGTCAACTTTGGTTATATACAACCATAATTGTCCTGTTTTTTTGTTATTATCCAAAGTTACTCGCAAATGTTTGCGATCCATTGAAGTTGAAAGGAGATGGGGAACATGAGTCTGACTTATGAGAATCTGCTTATTGAACCATATGAACTGCTGCATTTGCAAGAACTTACGATCCGCAAAAAGATGAATGAGCACACTCGGCTCGTGTTTAAGGGTATGGTGTCCGAAGAATGGAAAGATCGCTATGTCGATGTAACGGACCGGGATACTTCCATTGAAGTATGGCAAAAAGATGAGGATGGAAACAAAAGTCCGTTGTTCAAAGGCATTCCGTTATCTGTTGAAGTGCAGGTTGTGAGAGGTGTATATACGCTCCAAGTGGAGGCTATCTCGCATACATACCAGATGGATATTACAAAAAGGACGCGAACGTTTCAAAATGTCAAAATGACGTTGCCCGATTTGCTAAAGGAACTGGATCAGCATTATCCGGGACTTGATGTAATTGATGAGGGAACAGGCGGGGCCAAGATCGGGAGGGTTGCTGTGCAATATCAAGAAACGGATTGGGCATTTCTCAGGAGACTTGCTTCTCGCTTTCACACGAGCTTGATGCCTGCCGCCCAGTTTGACAGCCCCAAATTTTATTTTGGCGTCTTTGAGCACGGAAATTCAATTGACCTAGACAATACACGCTATACAATCCGCAAAAATATGACGCCATTCATGTACTTTACAGAAAACGATACGTTAAAGGTCAATGAATCGGACTTCATTATATACGAAATCGAGACAGACCAGGTCATGGAGCTTGGACACCATATTACTTTCCGGGGCAGGAGCCTATATGTGACTGAGGCATATACCGAGCTTGTGGGAGGATCGTAAAACACCAATATGTACTTAGCCTTCATAGAGGACTGCGACAAAAGACATATTACAATCCATTAATTGCTGGAAGCTCATTGCTTGGTCGTATCCTTTCAGTACATGGCGGTCATGTCAGAGTGCAACTGGACTGTGATGAACAACAGGAGGAAGAGGAAGCGTTGTGGCTACTGTATCAGTCGCCTTACATTGCAGAGGGGCAGACAGGTTGGTATGTCATGCCTGAAGTGGGGGATCCAGTCGCTGTCTATTTTCCAACGCAAAATGAAGAAGAGGCCTACGCGACAGGAGCACCTCGTCTGGATAACCAGATAACCGGAACGAACCAATTGAACAAACCGGACCATAAAATTTTCCGAACGCCCTATGGATATGAAAGAGATGGACATTTCTTTATAAGGGCAGGTTATTTGAATGTAGCTGGTGCTACTGATTTTCTTTCGCTTGCAAATCGAGTTAAAAGGGAACCACTTGATATAAGTGATGAAGCCTTGGATGCACTTGACAATGGACATGTTGATTAATTTATGGATTTGTTCGGATTATTAAACAACTTACAATACTAATACAAGATCGTACAATACAACACTTTAATTTTATAACCTAAATATCACTTTTCCGTTACATCAAACAGGTTAATTATGGTCAGATACCACCATGATTGACCTGTTTTTGTTTTCTTCGCTTCTTACTGATCATTAATGCGGTTGAATAATGCCATTAAGGTAAGATGCAAAGGTAATATACTATCTAGTTATAACAAGTAAAGAATTAGTTAACCTCACCCTTAAACGTATTACGAAAGAAGAACTGAGTAACTTAGGGAAAGGGATATTATAAGAATAATTTTCGGAAGGTCATAAAAGCTCACATATCTCGTTCTGTTTAGAACAATGATGTGAGCTTTTTTGCGCTTTTTTTCAGAAGTTTTGTATTGAATGTAATAAGAAATTAGCATAAAAAGTAATTTCCTTCTGAAAAAACTATCCATTTTCGAAAGTGATTTTAGGTCTAAAGATACTTGTTTCGCAAAGTTTTCTTTAAATAAAAGAGCGGAATCCTGGATTTGTAAAATAAAGTATGTAAATTAGATAATTCGGTCTATTTATATGTAAATTTTTTCGAAGATTATCAGAACATTTCAATCTATTAACATACTCAATTACCCCAATTTACATTCCATACGCTGCGGAATACGATAATCCTAATCTAATAGGAAACCGCAGGAGGTATGAAATGAAACGTAAATCAGCCCGATTGTTATCCGGTTTTATAGCAACAGGAGTCTTGTTGTCTTCTATGTTTTCCATGCCTGCTTATGCAGCGCCTACCTATGGCGCTCTCCAGCCGAGTGAAAGCGCTAAGTCCATTCTGCAATCTCTAACGAAGGAGGAAAGACAAGCTCTAAACCAGCTTCAAGTGATGGATGGAGAAGTTATTGACGCCAAGGTGAATACTAAAAGTTCAGATTTGGTAAATGTGATTGTCCAATTCAAAAGTGAACCCGCTGCGGTCGCCTTGAAACGGGCTGCTTTGAACAATGAGAAGATGTCCGAGCTTACGGCGACAAGTAAAGTGAAACAAAATCATCAGCAATTCAAGCAATACATGAAGTCTTTGCAACAAAAGAGAGATCTATCTTATGATGCTGCTTCGATCCAAATCACTCAGGAGTATGAAACCGCACTAAATGGTGTTGCTCTAACCATCCCTGGCATAGCCGTAGAGGATTTAATGAAATCTGGTGTAGTAAAAAAAGTGTGGGCTGATCAGGAAGTGGCTCTTGATCTACCAGAGACAGACACACAAAGTGAATTTGCCACGGGAGGTGGAATGCAACCTCGAATGGCTGATAGTGTACCTTATCTTGGCATCGACAAACTTCATGAAGAGGGCATTACAGGGAAAGGAATCAAGGTCGGTGTACTGGACACCGGAATTGATTATAATCATCCGGATCTAACCGGAGCGTATAAAGGGTATCGTGCTCATGCGGGTGAAGATCCAAAACAAGTGGATCCGGCTACAGTTAAAGGTTGGGACTTTATCGATAATGATGCTGACCCGATGGAGACGACCTATGAAGATTGGGAAAATTCGGGCTATAAGGAGCAAGGTGTATTAGCAGAAGCTTATTATACTTCCCATGGAACACACGTATCGGGAACCATCGCTGGCCAAGCCAAAAATGACGTGGGGTATGCTGTAAAAGGTGTTGCTCCAGATGTAGACTTATATGTGTATCGTGTACTTGGCCCTGGTGGAAGTGGTGACATGAGTGGCATTATTGCCGGAATAGACAAAGCCATTGAAGATGAACTTGATGTTATCAATCTATCGTTAGGGGCTGCTACGAATGATCCGCTGGATCCTTCTTCGATTGCACTGAATAATGCGATGCTGCAAGGCGTGGTGAGTATGGTTGCCGCAGGTAATGATGGACCCAATGAAGGTACGTTAGGTACACCAGGAGCGAGCGCACTGGCCATTACGATTGGTGCTTCCGATGTTCCGTTAACTATTCCTACGGCTACTGTGACTTTGGATGTGTATAGCAATCCAGGTGCGGGAGAGACAGAGGAAACACCTATAATGGAAGAAGAAGCATCTTCTGAGGGTGAGGAAACATCTGTAGAGGAGCAAGAAGAAACACCTGTAGTAGAAGATGAGGCATCCGCAGAGGAAGAAGAAACTCCTGTAGTGGATGAAGAAGCTCGACCAACAGCAGAAGAACCTTCTTTAGCAGATGAAGAAGCTCCACCAACAGAAGAAGAGATACCAGCAACAGATGAAGAAGCACCACCAGCAGAAGATACACCTGCATTAGAAGAAGAAGTACCAGCAGTAGGAGAAGAAGCGCCAACGAAAGAAGCACCTGCTGCAACTTATACTGAGGAGTTACCTCTGTTTGGTAAAGACTTTACTGATAATCTGACCACCCTTGAAGGCAAAACCTACGAACTTGTTTATGCAGGGCTTGGTAATGCTTTTGATTTTGAAGGTATTGATGTACAAGGCAAAGTGGCCCTTATCTCTCGGGGGGAAATTGCACTCGATGCCAAGATCGTCAACGCAAGAAAAGCAGGGGCGGCAGCAGCAATTATTTATAATAATGTTGAAGGAACAATCCCAAATTATTTGGGTGAAATGAACGGGTATATTCCTACGTTCCAAATGATGAGAGAGCTTGGAGAAAAACTAAAAGAGTTGAACGGCGTGACGGTAACCTTTGGCGCAGCAGGCCAAACCGTTACGGAAGGAAATAAACTGGCCGATTTCAGTTCCCGAGGTCCAGCTTCCGTGAATGATGATATTAAACCCGATATTGTAGCTCCGGGCGTAGCTGTTTTTTCGACCTATCCTGTATTTGTGAATGATCATACGGGTGAGAATTATAACATTGCCTATGCAAGAATTTCGGGTACTTCCATGGCAACCCCGCATATGGCGGGTATTGCTGCACTTTTGCTCCAGGCACATGAAGAATATACACCTTTTGATGTAAAGACTGCTCTAATGAATACAGCTGTCGATCTGAACGGGAATTATTCCGTGTATGAAGTAGGGGCAGGCCGAGTAGATCCTTACCGGGCAGTCCACACATCCATATTTGCCAAAGTTCAGGATAAAACGATTCACTTCTCCAATGACGAATCCATCCTGATTGATGAAATTACAGGTTCCATCGTATTTGATAGTGCATATTTGGAAGAAGACGGGAAAGGAATCGTATCTGACAGCCGGACAGTTAAGGTAGAGAATAAAGGGGACCTTGCCAAGACGTATAACACTTCCATGAAGCTGTTAAACGATATGAACTTAAATGTTCATCTTCCAGAATCCATTACTGTAAGTGGCGGAAGTACGGAAGAGATGACCGTCTCAGTGGATATACCACAGGACACGCCGAGCGGCCGTTATGAAGGATATGTATATCTGGATACGGAAAATGCGGCGGATCATATTCAGATCCCATTCTCCATCCGCATTAGCGAAAAGGGCATTACTTCGGTGGAGATGATTCCGCCATCCGTTACAAACGATACCCCATTCCATCAGTTTCTGAACCGGATGACACTGAGTGCCATTCTTTTGGGCAGTCCCATTGATTCTGTAGATGTATTGCTGAAGGATCGCGAAACTGGCGAGGAAATCGGGTTTGTAGGTACCTTGAATTCGCAGTCCCTGCTACCGGGAGTGGAATATCTGATCCTGAATGTGTTTAGAGGTTATGCATTTCCGATTGAAAACGGGGAGATCTCCAACGTTGCACGATTTGTCCCTGAAGGCAGCTACACACTTGAATTCATCGGGACCGATTCGGACTCCAAGCAGTATTCATACGAAAGATTGGTAGTTGTGGACAATACAGCCCCCGAGATTGATTTGGGTATAGAGCCTAGTGTATACGAACTCAATGATAGTATGCTGACGGAAAGGGAAGGTGGACAGGGCGTCTGGTATGATGGCACAGCTATCGATTCAACAGTCCAAACCTTTGTTGATAATGGGATCACGGATTATGATCAATCTTCCAACCGTGTCATTTTCTACGAGAATGGCAGTCCCTTCTATTCCGGTGATTTGCCTGTTTCCAAAGAAGGAAACATATCATTTGGTATTACCAAAGAAGAATATGACAATGGTTACGAACTTCGACTCTTTGGAATGGATGTGGGTACAGCGGCAAATGCCGTTAAGGACCATCGCTATGGGTTTATTTCTGAAGGCAAACCTTATGTGACCAGCACATATGACAAAGACGAAGTGCGTAAAGGAGATACGATTACCCAGACTATTCAATTAAACAATGTGGAGAAGTTAAACGGTATTTCGTTTACCCTGGAATCGATGTATGACTATAAACAATTTAACCGGATTGAGCCAACGTCTGAGCTGCAGGCATTACTGGATGAGACAGGTGCTGAGGTGAAATTCAGTGATCCTGTAGTGGACCAAAGAGAACTCAGCTTTGAGGCATCCATCTCAGGTGGGTCCTTTGAAGGAATCACAGGGGATCTTGATTTGTTCCAGGTTGTCTTTGATGTACCCAAGGATGAATTCTATTTTAAGAAAAGTGACGTACCATTGCTTGAAGTGAAATACACGACGGTTGGCATGAAAGAGAACGAAGAGAAGTTGACATTAACCGCGTTTAACACAGACAGCTATGAAGTGATCTCCAAATCTTCAAGAACATATGGTTATGTACGTCCCGAAGCTTTTATGGTCAATGGAGAGTATTTGGATTTTGCAAACGACTACTCGAAGATGGGCATTGAAGTTTATGCAGAAACGGCTTCCGGGGAGAGATATGAGGGGACTATACAACGACAGGGTGAGTTCCTCATCGATGGCATTCCGGCAACAGGTGAAACGACGACCATCTACACACGTGTTCGCGGTCATTTACCTTCCAGGCTCGCAGTGGTTCTGAGCAAGACGATTAATGGCGAATATTATGGCATCAATCAACTGAATTCGTCTGACTTTACGTATGCAGGAGATATTAATGGGGATGGAGCCATCGATATCTATGACATGGAGCTTGTAACGAAACATTATCATACTTCGGATGAAATCGCTGATATCGACCAGGATGGTTATGTAGGAGACACGGAAGTCAATTATATTACGAATAACTTTGGAATGACCGCTAACTATTCTACCAAGGAGCCTGTTTTGCAAATTGGTGACAAAGACCTGGGTTACTTCCTCAATAAAATTCAAGAAATGAACAGTGGTGGTTCTGGTAATAACGGTGGCGGTTCGGGAAATGGCGGTGGATCTTCGACATCCCAATCCCCTACACCTGTTCCTGCACCTGTGCCAACGCCACAACCAGAAACTAATCAAAATCAGGTCATAACGAAAAAAGATTTGAATGCTGTGACAAACGGGACCGCAAAAGTGGATATTACAGTGGGTAAGAAGATTGAGCTGCCTGTCAATGCGGGGGATTTGTTAGGTACGAATACACTCACACTATCTCAGCAAGGTGTACTATCACTCACCATTCCATCTAGCGTATTGAAAGAACTGCAAACAAAAGGAGGTCCTGGTGCTGCTGGTGGCAAGATCATTTTGGATGTGAAGAAACAAGATGTACAAGCACCAGAAACGAAACAAGGTCTTACGTGGACACTTGCAGGTACGGCTTACGAATTCGAACTGTACCTTCAGGTTTCGAGTGAGAAGTTATCCTTGTCCACACTCCCGGAAGATATTACGCTGACACTCTTTTACAATAGTGATCTTAATGGTAATCTCATTGGAATGTACAATGAAAACTCAACTAATAATAATTGGGACTATGCCGGTGGGGTTGTAAATACCCAGCAAGGTACCGTCACTTCCAACGTGTCTCATATGGGCACGTATGCACCATGGGTTTACGATAAATCGTTCGTGGACGTGGCTTCAACGCATTGGGCAAGTGAAGCAATCAAGTCTCTTTCGGCGAAACATGTGCTGACGGGTAAAACAGAGACTGCGTTTGATCCACAAGGTCAAACGACTCGTGCCGAATTCTCAGCATTAATCGTAAGAACCCTGGGCTTAGAGGCGAAAGATAACGAATTGCCATTCGGTGATGTGAGTAAGGATGCCTGGTACGCAGATAGCGTGGCTGCTGCATATCAAGCAGGTTTGGTACAGGGAATAGCGAATGATAAGTTTGCTCCGACCCAAACCATTTCTCGTGAAGAGATGGCAGTGCTCATGATGAGAGCATACGAATACCAAACCCAATCAAACCATACCAAGTTGGCTAAAGCCGGTTATACGGATGAAGCAAACATTGCATCTTGGGCAAAAGAAGCTGTCGTTAAAGCTTCCGAGCTCGGTGTAATGAAAGGTTCAACTGGAGGGGGATTTAAACCCAAAAATAGTGCTACTCGTGCCGAAACGGCCCAAACGGTTCACAATTTATTGTCGTTGCTCAAATAAGATATACAAGTATAAGGGGTTCCTCCAGCTTTGGGGGAGCCTCTTATTTTGTTATCATTGGACCTTGTCTTTCTATCCTGAAATTCTCTTCCCAAGTACGCCAGACTCCAATATATAACTGGTAGTGTCCACATTCGATCCCTATAATTATGAATAAAACGATGGATAAAAAGAGGTGTAGTGATGATTGAAGGGAAGATTATTAAATTTTACCGGGAGAAAAATAGACGAACTCAAGGGGAACTGGTGAAAGGGATCTGTTCGGTCACACATCTGAGCAAAATTGAGCGGGGAATGACAGAGTATTCACAGGAAATTATGGATATGCTCTGTGAGCGATTATACATTGATATGGCAAGGGAAGTAACAAGATATCATCAAATGAACAATGTCCTTGATTCATGGCAAGAGGCCATTATTATGCAGAGAACAGCGGAAGCTATTCGTCTCAAAGACAAGTTGGAAGAAGAACCGTTAAAAGGTATACCTGACTTGCGTTTATCTTATGACTTGCTGCAGATCCGATTTTACTTGTTTATGAATGATATGGATGAAGCAGAAAGGCTTATTGCCGAGATGGAAATTCCGGATGAATCGGAGCATTCATATGAGCATTATTTTTATCACCATGTGATGGGGATTTACTATTTCCTCACAGGGCATTATACGAAATCGATCCAGACCCTGACTTCAATAAATCAATCCAAATATACGAATCATGAGTACTTTTATCATTTGTCTCTGGCCTATCACTCGATATATTCGAATATTACGTCTTACTATTACGCTGAGAAAGCTATCCAGCATTTTCGGAAAACACTCAATATGGTGCGGATCATTGATACCGAAACCATTATGCTGGTTCAGCTCAATTCTCGTGAGTATCATGATTTTTCTGAGACGAAACGCAGATATGAGAATCTCATTCGGATTTGTGAGGATTGTGGTTTTATCGACCGAAAGGCCAAGCTGCTGAACAATCTGGGTTATGAATATAACCGGCGAAATCAATATGAGGATGCTGCCTACTGGTACAGACAAGCGCTTGATATTATACCGGAAAAACAACCGTTATACCTGATGGTGCTCAATAATTACATAGAAACGTGTAGACTGGGTAAGCTCATTCCTGCAAACACGCTATTGGATATGTCTCTGAAAGCCTTGCACAACTCTAAACTTGTTGCAGACGCAAGTTATATGGAATTGGAACTCCAGTCTGTCATTTTACAAGGGCAGGAGCAAGCGTATTATGAAATGATAGAAGAGCGAATTCTTCCTTATTATCGTGAACTTGGTTCCCAATATCTTGCTGAACGTTATGAAGAGATATTGTTTGAGTACTATTTGAATCATGGTGAACAGGATAAGGCACTCAGGCTCGCAAAAAATCGTTTCAAATCACAAGCGACGTTACTGATATAAGGGTAATAGAAGAGTAAGAGAAGTGTCGACGACATATGGGTGATTTGAAACGAACACCCTATCTCCGATACAATGTTCTCATAGAGTCTGAGAGAGTGGAGCAATATGGCTCAGAAATGGAGAAATACAATATGACTGAATTTATCAACGCTGACGATATTAATGACGTAATTTTGGCTGCGGCGGCTTCAGAGTTGGAGCAGATGGTGGGCAAAATATGTAAACTGATCGGTACGCCTTTGGAACAGACAACGGAACTGGAGCGTCAGGTGATTGCTGCTTTTGGATTTGGCGCTGTATATGGCATAACCCATCGGGATCAACTTGCGGAGCCACAGGCTCATGCATTGAGCATCCGTATGCTGATTAAACCGTTTAACTATAGTGAGCAGCAGGCGGTAGATTTTGCCGATGATCTGATCCGGGTGGCTTCCGATCGTGAGGTTCATCCGGTGATGAATACGATTATCCAACGTGGGATTGATGGACACCGCCAATTCAATCAGGAAGACGATGAAGGGTTGGCCCGCAACATTCAGGAGATTTTAGCCGCGGTACAACCAGAAAGAAACTAAGGAGCAGAGCATAATGGATCTGATGAAATTAAGCAAGGAACTTTCCTACGCCTTGCGTCACGCCCCTTGGGAGTATGAGCTGGAGCTGGACGAAGGGGGTTGGGTGGAGATTCCGCAATTGCTGGTGGCTTTACATGAGAGTCCACAGTGGAAGGACGTCACGGAAGCGGATCTGGAGCAGATGATTCAAGCTTCTGAGAAAAAGAGACATGAGATCAATTCTGGCCGCATCCGGGCATTATATGGTCATTCGACTCCGCAAAAGATATCCAAAACACCTGCCGATCCACCGGAGATACTCTATCATGGCACGCCACTGCGGTCGGTTGCTTCCATTATGGAGCAAGGTTTACAGCCTCGTCAGAGGCAGTATGTTCATCTATCTGCAGATATGGATACCGCCAATCAGGTGGGACGAAGACGTGATGACCAGCCAATAATACTGAAAATTAACGCGGCTCAAGCGGCCAAAGAAGGTATTTTCTTCTATCATGGAAACGAAAATATTTGGCTGGCCGATCACATTCCGGCACGATATATCGAGCAATGATCGATGTAACGTTGATGGAGACTACCGATATCTAAATCGAATGTAAGTCGCAATCGGACTGATTCAATGTACAGTTATCCGATCAACTGCTATATCTTTTTATAGATCGCTGTTACACCAAAAGGGACACATCCAACATTCGCTGGTGTGTCCCTTTATGATTCGCACTCTATTATCTTCTATTTAAACTTACTTGCCCAAAATGGCTTTTACACCCTCACTCAATGGTTGAGCCGGACGGCCAAGCAATTTCTCCAATGTATCGCTCTCTACAGCCAGTGCCCCTTCACGGATAGCACTTTGCATATCAACAAGCATGGAGACTACAAAGTCAGGCAGACCTGCACCTTTCATAATGTCTGCATACGCGGCATCATCCACGTTTTGCACGTTGATATCCTGTCCAAGCACTTCCCCAACGATGGCTGCAAGCTCAGCTTGAGTACGAAGTTTACCAGACAACTCATATACTGAATTTTCATGTCCCTCACCTGTCAGTACTGCAGCGGCAGCATGTGCATAATCACTGCGAGTAGCCCAGCCCACTTGGCTGGCGTTAGTTGCATGCACCCAAGGTGCGCCCTGGGAAGCTGCTTGAACGCTGCCTGCTTCATTTTCCAGGTACCAGTTGTTGCGAAGGAAGGAATAAGGAATGCCGGAATCACGGATAGCCTGTTCTGTGGCACGATGTACTTCAGCCAGTGAAAGGGTGTTTTTCTCCGCATTCACAACGCTGGTATAAGCGATGAATCCAACACCTGCTTTCTTGGCAGCGTGCACGGCAGCTTGATGTTGGCGAATACGCGTTTCATTGTCACCGTCTGTGGAGATCAGCAGAAGCCGATCCACGCCTGCAAATGCTTTTTCCAGCGTTTCCGGTTGATCGAAATCACCTTGACGAACGTCCACACCTTGAGTGCGCAATGCTTCCGCTTTCTCCGGGTTGCGTACACTTACAGCGAGCTCCCCAGCAGATACCGTTTGTAACAGTGCCTCTACGACCAGTGAACCCAAATGACCTGTTGCGCCAGTAACTAAAATTTTCATTGTATTTTCCTCCTATAAAGTATGTTTTGTGTCGACACAAAAGTGAAATGTCAACGACATGAAAAGATGTAATCGTATGTGTTATAACAGGTGTGATTACAACGAAAGGTTTAAAAAAAGCTCGTAATGAGCTTTTTTTATTCAGAGACGTGAACCTGATCCATCATCTGTTGTATCGTTACACGTTTCAAACGCTGTTCCATAGCTAGCTGAGCCTCAATAAGTTCGGCGCGCAAGGTTTGTTCGATCATGCTGCCAACCGGACAATTTGGGTTTGGATGTTTGTGGAAGTTAAACAACTCGCCATCCTCCACAACCTCAAGCGCACGATATATATCCAAAAGGGTAATGTCCGCGGGGTCCTTTAACAAAGAAGCACCTCCGACACCGGGTCTGACCTCAATCAAGCCGGCCTGTTTCAGCTTGGACATAATGCGCCGAATAATGACGGGATTGGTATTCACGCTTTTGGCGATAAAATCCCCCGTGCACTCATTGGGCACAACAGCGATCAAGGACAGCGTATGAACCGCAATGGAAAAGCGACTGCTGATTTGTTTCATGGATGATCACCACCGTTGTAACTATAATAGTTACAAATAAACACGATGTCAATGATAAATTTCGAAGTAGCCAGGTGTATTGAATTCTCATTTTGGATACATCTCAACCCTTAACCGCTCCGGAAGTCAGACCACCCACAATATATTTTTGCCCAATCAGGAACACAATCAATACAGGCAGGGACGTAAGCACGATATCGGCACTGACCAGATTCCACTGAGCACTGAACTGTCCGAAGAAGTTATAGACAGCGAGCGTCATCGGCCACATCTCGACGGTATTGAGCATGTAGAGTGGGGCGGTAAATTCATTCCAGACACTCAGGAAATTAAGAACAAATACCGTAACCAGTACAGAGGTTAACAAAGGCACAATAATTCTGAGAAATAGCTTGATCCCGTTGCATCCGTCCATGATCGCTGCTTCATCCAGTTCTTTTGGAATATTGGATACAAACGCATATGTGATGAATAGCGAGATCGGAATGCCCATCGCGGTATAGAGCAGAATCATGCCCACATGCGAATTAATCATGCCCAGCGACTTCATGACCTCCATTAATGGAATGTAGTTTAATGGCAGTGTAATGCCCAGAATGAGAAAGAAATATAGGAACTTGCTTAACTTAGAATAATTTCGTGATAACGTGAAGGCCGAGAACGCGACAACAAACACCAGCAGCAGGGAAGAAGCCGTTGAATGGAGCAGACTGTTGAAAAAGGAACCGCCCAAGTGTCCCTGCTCATAGACGATTTTATAATTTTCAAAGATGAACTTCTCGGGTAGAGTCAGTTTCAACACTTTGGCTTCGCCATCGGACTTGAATGAATTCAGCACAATGACGACAAAAGGAATCAGGACCACCAGGCTAAGCAGCCAGGCAAGTACATTTAATCCGATGGAAACCAGCCGTTTTTTCACTCGCATCTAGTATTCCACCTTTCGGTTCATCAAGCGGATGATGAAGAAGGAGATGATCGCCATAATGACAAACAGAATCGTGGATAATGCACTGCCGAGTCCCCAATAGCCTTTAGCAAAAGAGGAATACACCGCTGTGTTGATCACATCTGTTGCGTTGCCCGGTCCACCATTGGTCAGTACATATACCGCATCAAATACCCGCAGCCCATACGTAATATTGAGCACCGTAGCAATGGTGATCGTCGGCATCAGCATCGGAATGGTGATCCGAAACAGCTTCTGCCAGAAGCCGGCACCGTCAATCGATGCCGCTTCATAATAGTCACGAGGAATGGCGAGCAGTCCGGCAATGAACAATACCATAATGTACCCCATGCCTTTCCACGTATCCACTGCCATAATGGATGGCATCGCCCAGGTCAAGGAGCCCAGCCAGTTCTGGGCCAGAACGTCCAGCCCCAGCGAACGCAGCGTCACGTTAACGAAGCCGTTGTTGGGGTCGAGCAGGCTTTTGAAGACCAGGCCAACAATCAGGAACGAAAGGACTTGGGGTGAAAATATGATCATCCGGTGCAGATTGGCGGCCTTCACACCGCTAACAAGCAACAGAGCTAGGAATAGGCCCAGAACCGTCTTGGCGATCGAAGTAATCAGGGTGAAAAGGACTGTATTTTTAATAAAAAGTAAATACGTTGGATCACCCGCCAGAATGGTTCGGAAATGCTCCAGACCAATAAAGTTTTTCTCCGAACTGTAGCTGTTCCAATCGGTGAAGGAATAATAGATGCCCAGCAGGGCGGGAGCGACGATGAACAGCAGATACAACACAATCGCTCCGGATGAAAAATACCAGGGATAGATCTTGTTCACATTCATAATCTGTAACACCTGTCCTTCCTGCCAATATGCATGAGTGCATGGCGCCTCACCTCGCTGTATGTAATGGTGGTCAGCTACATGCCTCATGTGTTTACCGCGCTCTTATTGCCACGCATCATCTTTCAGCACTTTGGCTTGTTCAGCCCTGCGTTTATCAATATTTTGCAGAATTTGATCCGGGGTCATCGCTCCAGCGAACATGCCAGAAAGATCCTTGCCGATATCCATCCACTGCGGATCAATATACTTTACAGCGGCCTGCATGACCGTACCTTTCTCATGATTTTTCTCGTAGTCGATATAGTCCTGTGTCAGCTTCGGTTCGATTTCCGGCCAGCATATGGTCAGGTTGCCTTCACCCCCATCGAATACACGCTGCAGATGATCATGCTCCGTAATCCACCGGAAAAACTTTAGTACCTCTTCCGGGTGTTTGCTGTTTTTGTTGCCAAACATCGCAGCCGAACCGCCCGGATTCACACCAATCGTCTGATTATCGCCCCATGGCATCACGAAAAATCCCATATTGTCCTTCATGTCCGGATACGCCTCAGACACTTCCTTTTCGGTGCCCGGAACTCGAAGCAGCATCGCTGCCTTCTCCTGACCAAAGGCTTCAATGCCAGCCTCGACCGTGTTGGACAGAAAATCCTTGCCGAAGTAACCCAGATCCGCGAATTCCTTTAACTGTTCAATGACCGTTTTGAGCTGCGTCAAATCCGCGACTTTCATCTCATTGTTGTTCAACTTCTCGTACGTTCCCGGCGTAGATTGCTCATAGTTTGGACCGGTTTCAAATAAAGGCAGTACCTGATACCATCCGCTGGCAGGCGCCTGATAGAACGGAATGATGTCCTTGTCCTTGATTTTCTGGCTGATGGCCTTGAACTCGGCGTAGGACGTTGGTGGCTGGATGCCGAGCTCTTCAAAGATGCGTTTGTTATAGTACACATACCATATTTTCGATGGTGCAAAAGAAACCCCGTACACCTTATCTTTATAGCTAACCGTTGGTAAAATCTCTTCAGACATGCGTCCTGTAAATTCCTCATTGGTCAGATCAATTGCATTTTCCTCAGGTCTTACGTTAGCAGGCATGCTCAGCGGGTCCACATCCACATTGAAAATATCAGGAGCTTCACCGGAGGCAAGCTTCACCTTAATCAGGTCACGCCACTGGGCATCAGGGACCACCTGAAAGTCAATTTTCACACCCGTTTCCTGCTCATATTCTTTAGCCATCGTTTGCATAATACCCGTACGTGGAATGCCGCTCTGGCTTGTTCCGAACGTTAGCGTTACCTTCCCTGAACCTTCGGAACTGTCACCGGAGTTGCACCCGGCAAGAAGCAGGCTGGACAGCAGTAGCACGCCTGCGATGGATAATAGAAATCGTTTTCTCATTAATAAACCTCCCATGGAATAAAGAATAATGGCTCTTGCCGAAACGCTTCATGTAAGCGTATTCTTATGTGGATAACTTTACGCGGAACAAAGAATGTGCTCAATAGACAAAAGCGTTCTCTTGGGTGGACATTTTCGAGTAAGTTGCAATACATCATCCGATAACGAGGTGTGAGATGGTTAAGTACCGATTCAGAACGCTTCAGCAAAGCCTGTTTGCCTACTATTCTGCAGTATTTATTGTTTTTTCATTGATTGTGGCCAGCCTCTTGTATGTTTTTCTTGCCAATGACATTCGTAGTCGAAGTGCCGAACAGCAGAAACAGCTGGGGAACTCGATGGTGGGCAACCTGGATCAGGAAATCGTCAAAATGAATAATTTCTCCATGAACATCGTATATTCCAATCTGGTCAAGGAGCACTTCAGTCACTATTTATCTCCAGCGGAGGACAATGAACAGACGCTGACAAGTGACCCGGCGTTTTACAAGGATACAACAACGCTGATTGATGTCATTCTGGCGATCATTAGCAGCTCCAACACAGCCAAACAAGCCAATATTTATGATGTAAACGGTAAAATGCTGGGTGCCGGTGCGTTCAATGGCCAGCTGTCCGTAGATCTGACCCAAAGACCGTGGTACGAGGAAACGTGGGCGCGCAATGGCTGGCGTGTCATAAGTTTACTGGATGGTGGGGCTTTACCGATGCCAACAGGGCAGGGGGAATCAGACAAACCATATCTTTCTCTTACCCGGGTGTACAAGGATGGAAATTATGTCTCGCAAGGTGTAGTCGAAATCTTGCAGGATGCTGGAACCGTGTTCCAGCATTTGAATGATGTGCAAGCGGGGAACGAAGATCTGAGCTTCTATGTATTGAATGAACGTAATGAGCTTTTATATCCTTTATTGTCCAATGAAAACCCGTTAAACGCACTCCATTCTGACGTTGTTAACTTGATTCGTAACGACCGCTATCCACCAGGAACGATGCAAGAAGTGGTAGATCCCAAAGGGAATTCAAAGCAAATGATGACCTACACGACCTCGCAGGAGACCGGATGGACGGTTATCGTGATGCAGTCCAAACAATCCCTGTTTGCGAATCTGAATCGCATGGCTTTTCTGTTTATGGGGGCAACTTTAGCTACCTTGATTCTTATTCTGCTCCTCTCATACCTGATCTCCAAACGAGTGACTTTGCCGCTTCATCGTTTGCAGCGCATAATTCAGAAAACTGGCGTCCACGATCTGAGCACGGGTCAGGACTCTGGCCAGTTATTCAAGTTGGAATATCCGGGTTCCATCCGTGAGATGGATGAGTTGAATGATACGTTTATCCAATTGAATCAACAGCTTGTGCAGTCCTTTCAAGACATGCTGGCGATTAAATCTCAGGAAACGGATGCGAGGTTGCTGGCGTTGCAGTCCCAGATGAACCCTCACTTTCTGTATAACAACATTACGAACATCAGCATCATGGCGGAGGAGGGCATGAATGAACAGATCGTTGCGTTCTGTGGTCACATCGCATCCATGCTGCGTTACATCTCGGCTCCGAACAAAAGCGGTGTTCCATTGGAAAAAGAAATCGACTACTGTGAGCGATATTTGGAGTGTATGAAAATTCGGTTCGAAGATGATCTGCTTTATGAATTCCATGTCCCGGACTCGATGAAAAATCTTCAGGTGCCCATGCTGTTGATTCAGCCTTTGCTGGAAAATGTCATGAAATATGGACTGCGTGATACACCACCCTGGAAGCTGCGTATCATTGGAGAGCTGGATACCTTGCAGGAAACCTGGCTAATGACCGTCGAAGATAACGGACCTGGCATGGAACCCGAGGCGCTCAAGCTCATCCAGCAGTACATACAACAATCACAGGAATGGGAGCGTATGCCTGAACTTGAGATCAACGGGATGGGATTGAAAAACATCTGGATCAGGCTCAAATTATGGTATGGTTCCGCGGCACATATGCATATTTCAAATAAACCTTCTGGCGGCGTCAGCATTACGATTGGCGGTTCCATTCGAAAGGAGCACAGTTAAAACTCATGGTGATGACATATAGAACCATTATTGTGGAAGATGAGGCGTTAATTCGTCGCAACGTATCCCGGAAATTCAGCGAGTTGGGCACACGGTTCGAGGTTATCGGTGAGGCTAGGAATGGGCAGGAAGCATTGGAACTGATTGAACATACGGTGCCGGATCTGGTCGTTACCGATATTCAGATGCCCGTCATGAATGGGCTGGAACTGGCGAAACATCTGTATTTTGCTTATCCGCATGTCAAGATCGTGATCCTGAGCGGCCATCATGAGTTTGAGTTTGCACGTCAGGCGATCAGTTACAAAGTGGAGGATTATCTGCTTAAACCCCTCACGGAAGAACAGCTTCGGTCACTGTTGGATGCGATGGAATTAAAGCTGGGCAGTGCAGAGGACTCGCTGGCACATGTCAGTGCAATGCTGGATGAACAGGTGAAGCCGGAGGATATTGCAGAGGCCGTCAAGTTGTATTTGAAACAGAACTATATGCATGAAATTACGTTACAGGACATGGCAGGACAGATGCATTTTAGTGTGGATTACCTGGGGAAGTGTTTCAAAAAGGTGACAGGTGAAACCCCGCTCAAATACATGACAGGGCTTCGAATCAACGAAGCAAAACGCATGCTCGCGGCCTTTGAAGATATGGATATCAAGACGGTGGGTAAAGCGGTGGGGTATAGTGATTCTCATTATTTTAGCCGTATTTTCAAAAACAAGACAGGACTGTATCCCAGCGAGTATCGCCAAAGGTTACAATAACGCAAAAAAGCCCTGTCCATGGCTCTTGAAGAACCACGATGACCGGAGCTGATTATTGTGACAAAGCATCTTCCGTGATTTGGCGGATATCAAATGGGGAACGGTTGCCTTCCTCAATGATGTCGGGGAGAATCTGCTCGAGGAAATAGTGTACACAGTGGAGGTCAATATTTTTGATTTTGATCAGGGCATATCGGTACATCACGATAAATTCCTTTTCTGTATTGCCACGCTGCAGTTCAGCAAACGCTTCGTACACCTGATCCATTTTGTCGGCCACTTCAAGAATAAGTCCTTCGACAGAGTTATCTTTGCCTTCACGCAGCTGTCTGCGGAAAATCGGCTGCAATTCTTCAGGTATATTTTCGTTAATAAAATGCTCAACCATGCCTTCTTCTACCTGCTGCAGCATCGAACGAAGCTCCAGTGAATAATGTTTAACCGGCGTTTTGATGTCACCGATGAAGATTTCGCCATAATCATGACTGCTGGTGATCTCATAAAGCTTCTTCCAATCGATGGCGACCCCATGCTGTTCCTCAATATCGGCGAGTGTTTTGGCATACTGCACGACTTTCCAGGAGTGGGCAGATACGCTGTGCTCCTCGAACTTGAATTTTCCCGGGGTACGAATAATGCGTTCGAGATCGTTGAGTGATCTAAAGTACGTATGAATTCCCATATAAGTAATCATCCTTTGTTGGTTGGGTATGAACCGACTATATACCAGTGATGTTAACACAGGATTAACGTCGTATGAGGTTAAGGTAAAATCAGTTCGCATATTAGTCTGCCCATAGATCCGATCGTAATTACACGGCATGGAGTAAGTAAATTAAGAAATGCGAACTATTGTTCTTATATTGTTTTCGTTGTAAAATCTGGAGTGGGCAGTTTATGTTCCCTATTTCTTCGAAAGGAAGTTTTGGCACCATGATGGGAAGATCCCACCTGATTATCGGGACCACTGTATCCCTCTCTGTTCTGCAATTGGCCGGCATTCCCGTGACTGCACCGGCGGTTACCGTGGCCCTGATCGGTTCGCTGCTGCCAGACATTGACGAGCCCAATTCGCTATTGGTATCCAAGGCGTTGCCGAACAGCCTCATTCGGCTGTTACAGACAATCCTGCTGCCAGTCGCCGTATTTGTGTACTTCTATGTACAGGCAAAACCATGGAATCTGCTGCTCGCCATTTTGATTGCGATGGTATCTTTCCTGCCGTCACGTTCCCTACGCAAAGTGCTGATGTTTGCGATCGGATTGGGACTTGTATTTTATGGGCATGCCTTCGCACCATGGAATCTGATCGCGGGCAGTCTGTTAATGCTGTGTACCACGTTAACCCACAGGGGATTGACACACACATTATATGGAACCGCCGTATGGACTGGGTTGCTCTACAGTACAACTCATTTGCAGGGGCCAGAGATTTGGGTAGCCGGAGGTACAGCCTATGTCATGCATCTATTGGCAGATTCGTTGACGAATCGCGGCATTCGTCCACTGCCACCACTCAAGTGGCGTATAAGGATCAATCTTATGAGTACGGGCACGAAACATGGAGCCGTTGTGGAAAATGTGTGCATTGTGCTGGCTCTCATTTTGGCCTGGATTGCGTTCTCCCCTTTATTTCTGTGATATCTCAAAAATACCAGTCCTGCAATAGGACTGGTATTTCTTTGGTTCATATGCATGGCTGTAATCAAAATGGAGAGGTTCATGTGGTTGTGGGTGTACTCGACAAACCTTCAATATCT
This sequence comes from Paenibacillus sp. OK076, assembly GCF_900110055.1. Classification (NCBI taxonomy): domain Bacteria; kingdom Bacillati; phylum Bacillota; class Bacilli; order Caryophanales; family Paenibacillaceae; genus Paenibacillus; species Paenibacillus sp. OK076. Next base: position 4,196,455 of record NZ_FOCH01000001.1, on the reverse strand, counting down.
GTTGAACCAAATACAAACAGCATTACAAGGATAACTACAATGATCAGTTCGGCAAAGCCGGTTCCGTCAAAGTCAGACATCATATCAACCTCATTTCATAATATCTAGGAATTCATTCTTTTCTGGAAAGCTTGCATCACGTCATCCAAAGTCATATCTCCATTCTGGTTCATGAAATCGACCAGCTTATCCGTGTTAGTTGATGTTATATTTTGCAGCGTTTTATATTTTCCGGTCAACTCGACCACCAATGTTGCTTCTCTAAACAACGTAACGGCATCCACTCTTAATTTCCCGCTCACCAGCAAGGCTGCGACGATAATTTCCAGGTTCTTTCCTTTAAGGTTGCCATTGAGAAGGGTGTTGGCAGCATTTGTTTTGGTGGAACCTTTATTCGATTTTCCATTCCTTCTCATTGCCATAATAGGTCCCCCGTTGTTTTATGTTTAGTTCTTCTACCGTTGTTATATCTTATGATTCTTTTCTATATATGTTCTAGCTATTAAACTAGTTGAACAAAAAAAGAGATACCCTGATGTATCAGGATATCTCTTAAATTCATATATTCATTTCAATGAAGGTTAAGCAATGAAGTGCATGTAGCAAGCTTTACCCCTAGAATCCACAATTACGTGTTTTCGATAATCGTATTAAGTGTTGTCTGATCCAGACCCTTCACCAGCTTCACGAGCAACTCTTTAGCCGCATCATAGTCATCCGTGTGAATAATGGAAGAAGAGGTATGAATGTAGCGTGCGCAGATGCCAATTACCGTTGAAGGCACACCGATACCGCTCAAATGAACCGCTCCGGCGTCCGTACCACCAGGAGAGATGAAATATTGCATTTTGATCTGATTCGTTGAAGCTGTGTCCTGAACATATTCAACAATACCGCGATGGGTGAACATGCCCGGGTCGAAGATACGCAGCAAAGCGCCTTGTCCAATATGTCCGAAGGACTGTTTGTCTCCTGTCATATCATTCGCAGCACTGCAGTCCAGTGCAAAGAAAATATCCGGTTCAATCAGATTGGCAGCCGTGCGTGCACCGCGAAGTCCCAATTCCTCTTGAACAGTTGCACCGCAGTAGAGGGTATTTGGCAATTTTTCCTTATGCAATGCTTCGACCAGCTCTAGTGCAAGTCCTACGCCGTAACGGTTATCCCATGCCTTTGCCATAATTTTCTTCGGATTGGCCATCGGTGTGAATTCACAGATCGGAACGATCTGCATGCCCGGATGAATGCCCCAAGACTCTGCTTCTGCACGGTTATCTGCACCAATATCCAGGTACATATGGTTAAGATCAACCGGTTTATTACGCTGGGATTCATCGAGTAGATGAGTAGGTGTTGAACCGACAACTCCTGTAATCCGGCGATCCGGAGTGATGAGCTCCAGACGTTGAGACAGCACAGCCTGACTCCACCATCCACCGAGTGGGCGGAATTTGATCATGCCTGTTTCCGTAATGCCTGTGGTCATGAAGCCAACTTCGTCGAAGTGACCTGCAACCATAACTTTGGGTCCGGACGCCTCTCCTCGTAATACGCCAAAAAGGCTACCCAGGCGATCCTGGACAAATTCTTTCGTATAAGGAGACATTTGTTCCTTCATCCATCCGCGAAGCTCGCGTTCAAACCCGGAAACGGAAGGGAATTCCGTTAACGTGCGAAACATTTCCAACGTTTTTTGATTCATGTGTCGACAACTCCTCTGCTTGTATGTAGATCAGGTCTCAGCAGAACGGCTGCCGGACTGTTGTCCTTCGGAAGAGAAGAACCTTTTATTTAACCACTGGTCACACTACAGTATGAACCTTGCGCAAGTAATTGTCCATGGTTATGTCACGTATCTCAGGCATGAATGGTTGCTCCTTTGACGATGCATCGGGACATTAAATCCGCACCAAACACAGTCGCAAAGCAGCTGCATTGAATATGCATATAGTGAGGAACCGTTTTGCTTAACCAGTGTTCCATAAGGTATTCAAATAAGCCACTAATTTCATTTGCCTGACAACAGGAAGGAGCTGGGACAATAGATGACGCCACCCGATGAAGGCAATGAAACCATCCTTTGTATCGTCCTTTTTATTTTGCTCGTGATCATTCTGCTTTATTTATAAATTTCATCAGACCCTCTGATCCGGCGCTGAGCGACTCATCTGATTCGGCTGCTTCATCGTGCTGGAAACAAATGCTGTCTTTCGCCGGGTACATAACTTTCCCAACCTTAACAAACACTGAATACAGGATTACGCACAGTATATGCAGTCATGCAGTTACATCTGTTGACTCATTTTCATTTCAAGGGAGGTTCTGTATCTTGCCAGCTCAAACGAAGGATAATGGAAGAAAATCATCGTCATCCCTGTCCATCAGTGAACAGGAATATAAAAAAGTCGCCAAAAAACATGAGCCTGCCCGTCCAATTTGGGCGAACTGCATAAAGGCATTTTTCGTCGGCGGATTCATCTGCGTCATTGGACAGGCTATCCAGGAAGCGTTTATGGCCGGGTTTGACATGACTTCGAAGGAAGCAGCGAGTCCAACCGTTGCGGTCATGATCCTCATTTCAGTCATCCTGACTTGCCTTGGTGTCTACGATAAAATGGCGCAATGGGCTGGTGCCGGGACGGCTGTTCCTGTTACCGGGTTTGCCAACTCCATGTGTTCGGCAGCACTGGAGCATCGTGCAGAGGGACTGGTGCTGGGTGTAGGTGCGAACATGTTCAAACTGGCTGGTTCGGTCATCGTGTTTGGTGTAGTTGCCGCCTTTGTCGTGGGGATTGTATACGCCTTTCTTGGCTTCGGAGGTGGACATCTATGAAGCGCCTGGGACAACAAACCTGGCTATTTGAGAACCGTCCACGCATTATCGGCAGGTCAGCAGTCGTAGGGCCCGATGAAGGCCAAGGGCCTCTGGCATCTGATTTCGATTATATATATGACAATTTGGAGATTGGGGAGAAGACCTGGGAAAAGGCAGAGCGCAAGCTTCTTGAACAGGCCTCTCAAATGGCGTTGATCAATGCCAATATTACGAAGGAAGAGCTTCAGTTCTTTGTTGGCGGGGATCTGATGAACCAGATTATCAGCAGTTCCTTTTCTGCCCGCAAGTTGGGTGTACCCTATCTGGGGGTATTTGGTGCCTGTTCAACCTCAATGGAGACGTTGGCTCTGGCCTCGCTCATCGTGGATTCGGGCGCAGGGGATTATGTACTCGCGGGTACGGTAAGTCACAATTGTACGGTGGAAAAGCAATTTCGCTACCCAACAGAGTATGGTTCCCAGAAGCCGCCATATGCCCAGTATACCGTTACGGGTTCGGGGTGTAGTGTGATATCCCGTACAGGTCAGGGTCCGGTAGTCACCAAAGCGACCATTGGCCGAATTATGGATATGGGCATCAAAGATCCGTTTAACATGGGGGCTGCAATGGCTCCTGCGGCAGCGGATACCATTGTTTCGCATTTCCGGGATACAGGCCTGGAACCCGGTTATTATGATCTGATCGTTACAGGTGATTTGGCTTCGGTTGGGTTGCCCATCGTTAAGGAGCTTTTGCATAAAGAGGGTATTCCGATGGAACAAACGGTTTTCAATGATTGTGGCTTGATGATCTATAACCTGGAAAAGCAGCCGCAGGTTGTGGCTGGAGGCAGCGGCTGCGGATGTTCAGCGACCGTAACCTACGGTCATATTATGAACCGGATGCAAAAGGGTGAGCTCAATAAGGTATTGGTGGTCGCTACCGGTGCATTGTTGTCTCCACTTTCATACCAGCAGGGTGAGAGCATTCCTTGTATTGCACATGCCGTAGCCATAGAAAAGGAGGGATAAAGGATGCAGTTTTTATGGGCATTTATTGTTGGCGGGTTGATATGTGTTGTGGGACAGCTTCTGATGGATGGTGTCAAGCTGACTCCTGCCCATACGATGAGTACACTTGTAGTGGCCGGTGCGGTTGCGGATGCGTTCGGGCTGTATGATCCACTCGTCAAATTCGCCGGGGCGGGAGCATCCATTCCCATTACCAGCTTTGGTAACTCCCTCGTGCACGGGGCTTTGACGGAGCTGGAGAAAGAGGGATGGATCGGTGTCATTACGGGGATATTCGATTTGACCGCGGCGGGTATTTCCTCAGCGATTATCTTTTCTTTTCTCGCGGCATTGGTGGTTCGGCCCAAAGGATAACAGAGCATGGCAGACCTAGCCATATATATGGTTTCAACGGAGGCTTCGGATAACTTCTATCCGGGCCTCTTTTTGTCGGAATCATGCGATAACTGCGGCGAATCTGACGGCTGGAAACAAATTATGAGTTCCTTCGAGTGTACTCGCGCCGTTGGATCATGTACAATAAAAGGAAATCTGTATGCTTTTTTAGGAGGTTAGACCACATGCCTGTGCGCAAAGAGTCGATCCAAATCATATCAGCAGTTCGTTCTAATCTGGAATCATGCATAATGGGGAAATCCTTTGAAATTCAACTTTTGCTCACAGCTTTGCTTGCAGGCGGACACGTTCTGATTGAAGACGTACCGGGAACAGGTAAAACGCAGTTGGTTAAAGCGTTATCGAAATCCATGCGCGGAGAGTACCGCCGCATTCAATGTAATCCTGATATTTTGCCAAGTGACATCACGGGGGTATCCGTGTTCCATCCACGTGACGAGCGCTTTTACTTCCGTCCGGGTCCGGTTATGACCAACATTTTGCTGGCTGACGAGATTAACCGGGCCACAACAAAAACGCAGTCCGCGTTGCTGGAAGTCATGGAGGAGCGCAGTGTAACGGTAGATGGTGATACGTATGATCTGCCGCATCCATTTATGCTCTGTGCAACCCAGAATCCAATCGATTTTGAAGGAACGTACACATTGCCGGAAGCGCAGCTGGACCGGTTTATGTTGAAAATAAGTCTGGGTTATCCGGACAAGGATATCGAGAAAACGCTGCTGAAGCAGCATCAGTCGGGTCAGCCTGTTGACCGGCTTGAATCCGTAACCCATATGGATCAGATATCAGCCATTCAGCAGGAAATCAAGGACGTATTCATCGGTGATCCGGTCATGGATTATCTGCTTGATGTGGTTCGCAAAACTCGCTCCCACCCATCCGTATTGCTGGGCGCCAGCCCGAGGGCAGCCATTTCATTTATGATGGCCGTGAAGGCTTTTGCCTTTTTGCAGGAACGTGACTACGTGCTTCCGGATGACGTGAAAACGATGGCGCCTTATGTCATCTCCCATCGGATCGTGCTGCGTCCCGAATCGAGACTGGACAGTATGAGCTCCGAGGCTGTATTAAATTCCGTACTTCAGCAGGTTCGAGTGCCCGTCTCCATGGGGCAATAATTGATGAAGCCGCTTTTGAGTACAGTCAGAAGGGGAATACGCCACCCCCGCGTATGGAGCATCGCGGCGGTGTGGATGTGCTGTTTGGCTTATGTTTTGTTCCAGGGCGGGAAGACCTCCCTGATGCTGCTGTCCATGGTGACTTTGCTTTGTATTTACCTTGCGCTTGCTGGTTTTAGCGGTGTACGGCGTACTCACGGCGTGCGCAAGCTCTCTTCCGGTCAGGATCATGAAGAGCTGCTGCATGCCGGTGACCAGGTACAGGTGCAGTTAAGTCTGAACATCCCGGGATTTCTACCACTTCCTTATGTGGTTGTGCGCGAAATGCTGCATCGGCATAACGGTGAATCCTGGTCTTTCAAAGAAAGTCTCATTCCGAGCATGCGAGGGTATGGTGAATTGTCTTTTCAAACCCCGCCACTGGAGCGGGGAAAGTATGTCTTTTCAGAAACGGAATGTGCCAGCGAGGACATCTTTGGTCTGATCGAGCATCGGGGAACGTTCAAAGCCAAAGGGGAATTTCGGGTGCTGCCGCGCACGGTATTTATACCGTACTGGCAGCTGTATGATCGCAAATCACGGTTATCCGGTCCACAGACGGCCTTGACCCGCTCGCGCAGGGAAACGACCCAGATTAACGGTGTGCGTGACTACGTATATGGGGATCGCCTTTCGCGCATTCATTGGAATGCAACGGCAAAGACGGGAACGTGGAAGTCCAAGGAGTTTGAACATGAGTCGGTGCCGAAAACGATTCTGGTGCTGGATGCGCTGTCAGGCAGCTATGATCATGGTGAGTCCTTTGAACTGGCCGTGTCTACGGCTGCTTCCCTGCTGGAATATGGCACAAGAGAACGAATGGGTATGGGACTGCTGACATTGTCGGAGAAGACATCATTTTTTGCTCCCAGCGAAAGTACGCTGGAACGGCAGAAGATGATCCATCATTTGGTGGATATCCAATATAGCGGCCAGGAGAATCGGCTGCTGCCCGGTGTCGAGAAGATGTCGCGTCAGTTTCCTCAAGGCGCTTATTTTGTAGTGATTTCTCCCCAGAAAGATGAAAAAGTTCTCGAACTGCTCCGATGGGCTGACACACGAGGGATGACTCCTTGTCATATTCTGATTGAACCCAGCGACTCCCGCCGGAGTTCCGAGTGGAATGCGATGCTGCGCGGAAGAGGCACTAGATCCTTCACCGTTTCCCATTTGCAGGAGCTTCCAACGGTAATGGGGGGAGGTAGTGTATGAGTACTAAAGCCAAAGAGCTGACAGTGGGGAGAAGATCCTGGTATCATGCAGCTTCGTTGCTCTGGATTTTCCTGATTGGCATGCAGTGGATATCATTCACACAGGAATCCTGGTATACCGAGACCACTTCATTGGTGCTGTGGACGCTCGCAGCGGTCAGCATTCTGGAAGTGATTCTGCCTTTCAAAATATGGGTTCGAACCATAATCAAGGCAGTTGTCCTTGTATATATTTTGCATAAGACATTAATTGATTACACCGTTTATATTCCTTACGGCACGTTAATGGAGCGTACGGAGCAATTCATACTGCACCTGACACCTTACATCTGGTTCACCCTGTGCGCCTGGGTCATGCTTGAAGCAGCCCTTCGCCTGGTGACCACAACGCGCCGAATTCTCGTATTTCTGGGTATCAACATTATCTCGATGGGAATTCTTGATTCCTTCACCCAAATTCCACTCTGGATTGAAATCGCCTGGGTTATGTTTGCGGGAATGGGATGGCTGGTATGCCAGCACTTCCGTAATTTCCAACTGCAATATCCACAAGGCTGGAAGAGAATCATCCGGTATCCTTACAAAATTCTGGCCAACATTGCAATCATATTTTCTTTGATTATCGTAGCCAGTGTGAACATGCCGGAAGTTCCTCCTACCTTAACGGACCCGTATACCGCGTGGCGTAACTACACCGGAAGTTCGGCGAGTCAGACAGGCAACGGAACACTGGACATTCCGACAGCAACCGAGTCGGGATACAGCAGGGAAGACAACCAGCTTGGCGGAGGATTTAACTTCGACTATACACCTGTCATGTCTGTCACTACCAATGAGCGCAGCTACTGGCGTGGTGAGACGCGCGCAGAGTATACGGGAACAGGCTGGGATGATCGCGGACGAGGTGCGACAGAGGATGTTGAGGCGGGACAGGCTCTGGAGAATGATGAATCCGGAAATGTAACCACCAAGCAAGTCACTCAGAAAGTGACGATGTTGAATGACAACGTGTATCCGATTCTCTTCGGTGCTTATTCCATTTCGGAAGTTACATCTGTCAATGGTGAGGCGAATTCCGACCGGATGTTATGGAATTCGGCGCAGGCAGAGCTGCATGTCGTAACAGACCGCCAGCAACCGCAATATCCGAAGACGTATACGATTGTATCCGAGGCTCCGGTTATTGTGGAAGATGAGCTTCGCACCAAATCTTTTGATGATCTGTATACGAGCAATCCGGCAGATGATATGTACCTGCAGCTGCCATCCAGATTCCCTGATCGGGTGACGGATCTGGCCGCTGAAATTACAGCATCGGCAAATACGCCGTATGAAAAAGTGGCATTACTGCAAAACTATTTACAACTAAATTTTGATTACACCAACAATCCGGATTTATCCCGAAAAGTAAGCAGTGACTTTGTGGAAGGTTTTTTATTTGACATTCGTGAGGGGTATTGTGATTACTTCTCGACTGCGCTGGTTATGATGGCACGCTCCGAGGGGATTCCCGCTCGTTGGGTGAAAGGGTACGCGCCTGGACAACTGTCACTGAATTCTGACATGCAGGCTCCGCGCCAACCTGGGGCTGAGATCGAGACGACGTACACGGTAACGAATGCAGATGCGCACTCTTGGGCTGAAGTTTATTTTGGCGAGTATGGCTGGATTCCGGTTGAAGCGACGCCGGGCTTTGACATGCCGCTGCTCACGGAACAACCAGATGTACAGCCTGTAGATGAGCCTGAAGAACAACCTGAAGAGGAACCGGTAAAAGAGGAAGAACAGACGCCTGCGCCTGAACAGGCTTCATCCAGCATCCCTGGTTTTGTAATCTGGGCTGCGGGAGCCATTATCGTATTATGGGTGGCTTATATGTTCTGGCGAAATCGCCTCTCCCTTCGATTCTTCGTGCTTCGTCTGCGGACAGGTGGACCGCTAACGCCTGAACAAAAGGTAGTGGCAGAGACCGAGCGCTGGATACGTTATGCGAAGCGCAAAGGTTTGACTCGGAGCGGGGACGAGACACTTCGTGAATCGGTAACCCGCTGGAGCCAGGCGAAACCAGCTGCAGCAGCGACATTGCATGAACTTCTAGCGAAGTTTGAACAGACTCGCTATAGTCCAGCGTCTGTAACTGCAGACGACTGGAAGGCCGTCTATCAGACTGCTTCAAAGCTGCGTAAGGAACTCAAAGCGGAACGGGCGTAATGTCGCCCGTCCCGTTTTTCCTTTTTTCCTATACCATCAGGCGCTGTATGCATTTTCAGGAAAGACGGATTTGTGATATAGTGTGTCGTATGAAACTGAGGTGACTTCTTTGTTTGAAATGTTAATGCCCAAGCTGCGTGTAGACACGGTTTTTGACATTAATCTGGAAGAGCTATACGCTCAAGGCTACCGTGGAATTATAACTGATCTGGACAATACACTCGTTGGGGCCAAAGCTCCTGACGCCACACCCGAACTAATTGAATGGTTCGCACGTGTCAAAGAGGCTGGTTTCCAGCTCATGATTGTGTCCAATAACAATTTGAATCGTGTATCCCTGTTTGCGACGCCACTGGATATCCAGTTTGTGCATAGTGCACGCAAACCATCGAACGTTCCGTTTCGTAGAGCAATGAAGATGATGGAGTTAACTCCTGAAAAAACGATTGTCGTAGGCGATCAGATGCTTACAGATGTCTTTGGAGGTAATCGACTAGGACTCTATACGGTTCTGGTGTTGCCAATCTCCATCGGAGATGAAGGCTTCATGACCCGCTTCAATCGGCGCGTGGAACGGATTGCTCTAACGAGTTTGCGCAAGAAAGGCTTATGGCTTGAGGAGGAAAAGAAGAAATGACAGAACCGCATAACGGCAATATTGCCGTAAGGTGCAGCGGATGCGGAGTGCATCTGCAAACGGAAAACCCGGAATTACCTGGATTCATCCCCGAAAAAGCGTTGGATCGAGAACCCGTCATTTGCCAGCGTTGTTTCCGTATCAAAAATTACAATGAGTCATCATCCGTTACAGTGGATCAGGACGAGTTCCTGGCTCTGCTAAGCAAAATCGGGGATAAGGATGCACTTGTCATCCATATCGTTGATCTGTTTGACTTTGATGGCAGTATCATCTCTGGTTTGCAGCGTTTTGTAGGCAACAATCCAGTATTGCTTGCCGTGAACAAAACGGACCTGCTTCCAAAAGTAACCAACTGGAACAAGGTTCGCAACTGGGTGCAAAAACAGGCCAAAGAACAAGGTTTACGTACGGTAGATGTCGTTCTGTGCAGTGCGAAGCAAAATCAGGGCTTCGACCGACTGCTTGAGCTTGTGGGAACGTATCGCGGAGATCGTGACGTATATGTGGTTGGTGGTACCAATGTGGGCAAATCCACACTGATTAACCGTCTGATTCGTGACTACAGCGATCTCGAGCAGGAACTCACGACATCCCGTTATCCGGGCACGACGCTGGATATGGTTAATATTCCACTGGACGATGGAAAAGCTATTATTGATACGCCGGGAATTGTATACCCTTGGCGTTTCAGTGAGATTGTATCCCGTAAAGATTTGGCTGCCATTATGCCAGAAAAACCGCTTAAACCGGCGGTTTATCAGTTGAATTCTGGTCAGACGCTGTTCTTTGGCGGCATGGCTCGTTTTGACTTTGTAGAGGGAGATCGTCAGTCCTTCACTTGCTTTATCAGCACTGCGCTTGATATTCACCGTACGAAGCTGGAACGTGCAGACGACTTGTATCGTGACCATTTGGGTGAATTACTGTCTCCACCAACGCGTGAAGATGCAGCGGACATGCCTGAATGGACCAGACATGAGTTCCGTATCAAACGTGGCAGTCAGTCGGATGTATTCATTTCTGGACTGGGCTGGATTAAGGTTAACGGTGAGAATGGGGCACTTGTAGCTGTTCATGCTCCAAAAGGTGTGCGTGTACTGATCCGCCCATCCTTGATCTAATGTAATCACAGCAGCAGTTCATCAGATCGGAGGCGGAAGTATGACGGAACAGAAAAAAACAAATCCTTCACTCCCTGTCCTGCTTGGCGTTATGGGAGATCCCATTGGACATTCCAAATCGCCTGCCATGCATAATGCGGCTCTGCAGGCTGCTGGAGTGAATGGAATGTATATGCCACTGCATGTTCGTCCCGAGCAGCTGGAATCAGCCATTCGTGGTATAGTGGCGCTGGGGTATCGGGGTGTGAATGTAACCATTCCGCACAAAGAACAGGTCATGCAGTATCTTGATGTCATTGATGAAAGTGCACGCCTGATTGGCGCGGTGAACACCATTGTTAATGATGAGGGCAAGCTGACAGGTTATAATACGGATGGCATCGGTTATGTGCGTTCCTTGAAGGAGGAAGCTGTTCCGGAACTCACAGGTAAACGCATCGCTGTTCTGGGTGCTGGCGGAGCAGCAAGAGGTGTAATATACGCCCTCGCTTTGGAGAAGCCTGAACGGATTAGTATTCTTAATCGTACAGCCGATAGAGCCGTTGCCCTTGCTTCTGATCTCCGCGCTCATGGACTGGGTGACATCACAGGTAGTGGAATGGAAGAGGCTGCTGCGATACTGGCTTCGGCCGATATTGTAATTAACACGACAGCTGCGGGTATGCATCCGCATGTAGATGACGTGCCTGTTGATCCTGCACTCATTCGAGCAGGCGCAGCAGTCAGCGACCTTATCTACAATCCGCTGGAAACACGCTTGCTTCGCGAGTCAAGGGAGCGTGGATGTACTGTGCATGGTGGTCTTGGTATGTTTATATACCAAGGCGCGGTAGCATTCGAACACTGGCTTGGCATCCCGGCTCCCGTGGAGACGATGCGGCGAGCTGTGTTAGAGAGTTTTTAATATTGTAAAATGAAAACAAGATTACACGATGACAAAGAGTGCAGAACCAATCTGAAGAAACGAAGTGCTCGCCTCAAAGCTTTCTGTAGGAAAGCTGCTTCGGAAGCATAAGCTATCACCGGATTTCCCCCTTTATAAAATGAAATGAAGAAATCTGGGGATAACAGCGATCGTAAGATGGTACTGCAATCGTAGTCACACTGTGTAAACTTTGTTAGTTCGTTTTATGAATGTGAAAATATAATTGAACGGTCAAGCCCAGGGCAGACATTGTGCTGCTGCTGAGGTTTGCTCACCATAAGGAGTATGGAGTATTCATGTTAAACGGTAAACAAAAGCGCTTTTTGCGTTCACAGGCACATCATCTAACCCCTGTATTTCAAATTGGCAAAGGGGGAACGAATGAGCATCTGTTCCGTCACATCGAAGACGCGATTGAGAAGCGCGAATTGATGAAAGTGCAAGTGCTCAACAACAATGACGAGGACAGAAAAGAGATGGCCGAAGAAGTTGCCCGTGAAACGGGGAGTGAGCTTGTACAAGTCATCGGTAACACAATCATCCTGTACAAAGAATCGCGCGATAACAAACAAATCGAACTACCTAGGTAAGGGAGAGTGGCGCGAGTGAAGATCGGCATCATGGGTGGTACGTTTGATCCGATCCATATGGGGCACCTGCTGGCAGCCGAAGCGGCCAGGGATTCGCACGCACTGGATGAGATCTGGTTCATGCCTTCCCATGTTCCTCCTCACAAACGCGGAGCCGGAGCATCGGGACAGCAACGTCTCGAAATGACGGAAGCGGCAGTGAAAGATGTACAGCATTATGAGGTGCTCGGCATTGAGATGGAGCTTGGCGGTGTGTCCTATACCATCGATACGATGAAGGAGCTTTGGCGTCGCTATCCGCAGCATGAATTTTATTTCATTGTTGGAGCGGATATGGTGAATTATCTACCCAAGTGGGAACAGATCGAAGAACTCGCTGAACGCTTAACCTTCATCGGTGTGGGACGACCGGGATTCCAGTTACATCTGGATGACCTGCCGGATGCGTTACAGGATCGGGTACTGTTGGCTGAGATGCCCTTGGTGGACATATCATCGACAGCAGTACGCAGACGGTTCGCCAAAGGGCATTCCGTGCGCTTTATGATTCCTGATGCAGTCCATCAATATATTGTAAGGAGCGGTTTATATGGAACTAAGCCGTGACGAACTGATCCGCGCTGTCTCCGGTCAAATGCCGGAGAAGCGTTGGAAGCACACGCTGGGTGTTATGGAGTCGGCAGTGTTGTTGGCTCAAAAATATGGTGCTGATCCTGTAAAAGCGGACCTGGCAGCAATATTGCATGATGTAGCCAAGTATTGGCCCGTTTCCGAGATGGAAGCGGTCATCCGTGACAATGGATTGAACGAAGAACTTTTGCAGCATGACAAGCAGCTCTGGCATTCCGAAGTGGGAGCCTTTGTTGCGGAGCGTGACTACGGCATTGATGATAAAGAAATTATTAATGCTATTCGCTGGCATACCTCAGGTCGAGTGGGCATGAGCCTGCTGGATAAAGTGGTATGTCTTGCGGATTATATTGAACCGGGAAGAGACTTCCCGGGAGTAAATCATATTCGCGAACAGGCTGAGCACAGTCTGGAAGAAGGCTTAATTGCCGGTTTCGACTCGACGATCAGCTTGTTGATCTCGCAGCGCCGTGTCATTTACCCTTTGACCATGTTGTCGCGGAATGACTTGATTGCACATTTATAGATTAGATTATGGAGGTTGGTTCATGACAGTATCATCGAAAGAACTTATGAATATGGCGGTTGCTGCCGCTGACGATAAAAAGGCATCCAACATTGTAGCACTGGATCTGATTGGCATCTCGCTGGTAGCGGACTATTTTGTTATCTGTCACGGGAATTCCGATACTCAGGTACAGGCGATTGCAACAGAGATTCGCAAACAGGCGCATGCAGCCGGCGTGAATATCAAAGGCATCGAAGGTATGGATTCGGCACGTTGGGTATTGATGGATATGGGTGATGTGGTTGTTCATATCTTCCACCGCGACGAGCGTGAGTATTACAACATTGAACGACTGTGGTCTGATGCCAAAGTGGTGGAAACGGTATGAGTTTGATCGCAGGAACAGTCGTCAACTTGCCGGTTTCACGTGAAGTGTCTCCATTTGGCTACTTTTTGACGACAGGATCAGAAGATGTACTGCTTCACTATACGGAGCTTACAAGGGACGTTAAAATTGGAGAAACGCTGGAGGTCTTTCTGTTCTTTGATACGGAAGATCGCCTGGCGGCAACCATGAAAAAACCATATCTCACTCTTGGCGAAATGGCACGTCTGGTTGTGGCTGATATTCACCCACGCCTCGGCTGTTTCCTCGAGATGGGGCTTGGGCGGCAATTGCTGCTCCCGATTCGTGAATTGCCTGAGTTGGAAGAATTACGTCCTCATGTAGGCGATGAAGTTTTTGTTCTTATGGAACATGACAAGCAAGGACGTTTGCGGGCGAAATTGGCTGGGGAACGTGAGCTTGCACCATTGTCCTTCCATGCGCCAACCTCCTGGGTTAACGAATGGGTTGAAGCAACGGTGTACAAGCCACTTCAGATGGGTACTTTTGTGCTTGTTGACGGTGGAGTGCTGGGCTTTGGCGCTATTGGCATGATTCATTCCTCGGAACGAAATCGTATGCTGCGCCTAGGTGAAAAGGTGAAATGCCGGGTAACCATGGTACGTGAAGATGGACGTGTCAATCTGGCGATGTCTCCTCTCAAAGAGGTTGGTCGCAATGAAGATGCAGACAAACTGCTTGCTTTCATGAAAGAGCGCCCTACGGGCGGCATGCCGTATTCGGATGCAACCCCGCCGGACATCATCAAGCAGCGCTTTGGTATCAGTAAATCCGCGTTCAAGCGGGCATTGGGCAAACTGATGAAGGATGGTCTAGTAACGCAGAAGGAAAACTGGACCTATCTGACAGAGTCTGTACCTCAGGATCAGAACGAAGATAAGTAAGCAAACGCGTATCGTGGATCAAGCATGAGCTTGAAATCCATAAGTCAAGGCAGGGCAAGGCTGGGTGAACTCCGGACGCCCCTGCTTTTTCTTTTGTTCAAAAGAGATTTGAAAATGAAATTGAAAGTGCGGTGCCTGACATGTCTTACCGGAAATTTGCCTATGTGTACGATGAATTAATGGAGGATATGCCTTATCCGGACTGGATAAGGTTTGCGAGAACGGCTTGGGAACGACATGGCATGCCGAAAAGTGTGGCTGAACTGGGCTGTGGAACCGGCTCAATTACGATCCCACTGGTGAACTCCGGCTTCGAAGTTACAGGTATTGACCTGTCGGCGGACATGTTGTCTGTTGCGCGCAGTAAAATGGAGGCCACGCCTCAAGGTCACCGCTTATATCGGGAAGGCAGTGTCCGCTGGGTGCAGCAGGATATGCGGGACTGGAGAGTACCGGAGCCTGTGGACTCGGTGATATCGTTCTGTGATTGCGTGAATTATTTGCTTGAAAAAGAGGATGTCGTTCGTACCTTTCAGCGTACTTACGAGATGCTGAAGCCGGAGGGCACATTCCTGTTCGATGTACATCACCCGAATACCCTTATTCGATACGAAGAGGAGCAACCATTTGTGTTGGACGAGCGCTCTGTATCGTATATTTGGACCTGTGATATGGATCATGATCGGTGTGAGATTGAGCATCATCTAAGTATCTTTTCGCGTGTGGCCGAGAGCGGGAAGGATATGTACCAACGTTTTGAAGAGGTTCATGTTCAGCGTGCGTATGATCCGGACTGGATGAAGCTCGAGCTGACGAAGGCTGGCTTCAGAGATGTATGTGTATATGCTGATTTTGAGTGGAAAGAGGCGGGAGAAGGCGCACAGCGTCTATTCTACGTAGCCGTGAAATAGGATTAAGATATAGAACTGTCCTTATGATGTATAAGGGCAGTTCTTTTTCTATAAGAATGTTTTTTTATATGTAATAAGTTATTGCCAGTGAGGTTAAAGGAAGCCATAATAGTTGAATGGAAAACGTTTTCTAATTAGTGCAATCCTGAAAATTAAAATTCTGGGTGGGGTGCAACAATGGAAAGTACCTACAAAACAAGGCTGACTTCCGAGCAGTTAGACGGAATTGTGCAGCAGCATTTTAACACAGGTATCCAAGAATACAAAGAGATGATCGACGGCTGGGCAAACCATGCTTATTTTATCACCAAGAACGACGGACAGAAGGTAGTACTTAAAATAGCTCCTTCTAATGGCATTAAGCTGATGCGCTGTGAACAGCATGTCATGGTTGCTGAGGTTGAGGCATTGCGACTCGCGGCAGAACTTCAGGATGTACCCGTTCCCCGGGTATTGGCCTATGATCCATCGCTCACCCTAGTATCGGCAGAATATTTTATTATGGAGTACATGCCAGGAAAGCCATACAACAAAGTCAAAGATCAGTACAGTGCAGCAGAGCAGGAATCCATAGAGCAGCAGCTGGGTGCATACAATCGTCGGATCAATGAAATTAAAGGGGAGAAGTTTGGTTACTTTTCCTCAAAGAAACCGCATTATACGACGTGGAAAGAAGCTTTCCTGAGCCTGATGGATGATATGCTTGCAGATGGCAAAGCAGCGGGTGTGGAATTGTCAATTCGTTATGAGGAGCTGGAGCGTTTAATTCAACAGAAATCGGATGTGCTGGATGATGTCAAAGAGCCAGTGCTTGTGCATTGGGATTTGTGGGATGGGAATGTATTCGTGGAGGCTGGGCAAATCACGGCGATTATCGATTTTGAGCGTTCCCTTTGGGCAGATCCTCTGATGGAGCACTACTTCAGTCATTTTAATAATACGCCGGGATTCCTCAAAGGCTATGGAAGAGCAGTTACAACAGACAGTGAACGGAAAAGAAGAAGTTTATATGATCTGTACTTTGATCTGGCGCTGAGAATCGAGTGTCCGTATCGTCAATACGATAACAAGGAACACATTCAGTGGGCGATTGATAATCTAGAAGAAGGAATCCAGCGATTCCAGTCGTCTTAATGTGTATACTGATGCATAGCATTGCTTATAGTCAACAGACCGTGTAATATTGACTTTAATGCTGCTTTTTTATATAATATTTCCGATCATATCGTATACATATTTCGATGATAAGGATCAGTAGTGAGTCCTGTACATGACAGAGAGCCGGCGGTTGGTGCAAGTCGGTTGACAGTATTTCACGAACTCGCCTTGGAGAAATGCGGTGATTACACCATCTTGCAACCGACTGAAGTAATACTCGGGATCAGGAATGGAAATCCGCATCGGTTAACCGCCGTTACAGGTCCAAAGGGAGTGGATGACGAAGCACGATCGTCCGCTAACTAGGGTGGTACCACGGGAATTCAACCTCTCGTCCCTAGCGCTGCAAACGCTACGGGATGCTGAGGTTTTTTTGTTGCAATAAATGCGAATAACCAGAGGAGGAACAATAGATGAGTGAGAATCAACAGCCGAAACACGGCTACAAGCCACAAGTCATGGAGAAAAGCTGGCAGCAATACTGGGATGACAATAAAACGTTTAAAACGGGTGAGGACCCGGCTAAACCGAAGTTTTATGCCCTGGATATGTTTCCGTATCCATCTGGCTCAGGCCTGCACGTAGGTCACCCGGAAGGATACACGGCAACGGATATCGTATCCCGTTTCAAACGTATGCGCGGCTTCAATGTATTGCATCCAATGGGTTGGGACGCTTTCGGCCTGCCTGCTGAGCAGCATGCATTGGATACTGGTGAGCATCCACGACATATTACCTTCCGCAATATTGACAATTTCCGTCGCCAGATCAAATCACTCGGTTTCTCTTATGACTGGGATCGGGAGATCAGTACAACAGACCCTGACTACTACAAATGGACGCAATGGATCTTCATCCAATTGTACAATAAAGGCCTGGCTTACGTAGATGAAGTACCTGTGAACTGGTGCGAAGCTTTGGGTACGGTACTGGCGAACGAAGAAGTTATCGACGGTAAGAGTGAGCGTGGTGGACATCCGGTCGTTCGTAAACCGATGCGCCAATGGGTATTAAGAATTACGGAATATGCAGAGCGTTTGCTGGAAGACCTGGAAGAGCTGGACTGGTCGGAAAGTATCAAGGATATGCAGCGCAACTGGATCGGTAAATCAACCGGGGCGGAAGTTACTTTTGCCATTGAGGGTCATGAAGAAGTTATTAAAGTGTTTACGACACGTGCAGATACTTTGTTTGGCGCAAGTTATGCTGTATTGGCACCTGAGCATGAGCTGGTGGAAGTCATTACAACGGCTGAACAGCGTGAAGCAATCAAGGCATATCAGGAACAGGCTGCTCGTAAAAGCGATCTGGAACGCACCGATTTGGCTAAAGACAAAACGGGTGTGTTCACAGGAACTTATGCAATCAATCCGGTAAACGGAGCGAAGGTGCCTATCTGGATCGCCGATTATGTTCTGGCTGGATACGGCACAGGGGCGATCATGGCTGTTCCGGGACATGACGCTCGTGACTGGGAGTTTGCGAAACAGTTTGGTCTGGACATCATCGAGGTTGTACAGGGTGGCGACGTGACACAAGAAGCGTATTCCGGAGACGGACCACATGTGAACTCTGATTTCCTGAACGGATTGAACAACGAAGAAGCGATTGCGAAGATGATTGCCTGGTTGGAAGAGAACGGAAAGGGACAAGGCAAAACGACCTACCGTCTGCGTGACTGGTTGTTCAGCCGTCAGCGTTACTGGGGTGAGCCAATCCCGATTCTGCATCTGGAAGATGGGACGATGAAGACGGTGCCGGAAGATCAACTGCCTTTGCTGCTGCCGGATATTGACCAGATCAAACCTTCGGGCACGGGCGAATCACCACTGGCGAATGTTACAGAATGGGTGAACACGGTAGATCCGGAAACGGGAATGAAAGCTCGTCGCGAGACGAACACAATGCCACAATGGGCCGGTAGCTGCTGGTATTATCTGCGCTTTATCGATCCACACAATGACAAGGAACTGATCTCTCAAGAGAAACAGCAGCAGTGGCTGCCGGTTGATCTGTACATCGGGGGAGCAGAGCACGCGGTGCTTCACTTGCTGTACGCTCGTTTCTGGCATAAAGTGCTGTATGATCTGGGTGTGGTGCATACCAAAGAGCCGTTCCACAAACTGGTCAACCAAGGTATGATCCTGGGAACCAACAATGAGAAGATGAGTAAATCCCGTGGTAATGTTATTAACCCGGATGAGATCGTCAATGAATTCGGTGCGGATACATTGCGTCTGTACGAAATGTTCATGGGGCCTTTGGAGGCTACAAAACCGTGGAACGCTAACGGGGTTGAAGGTATGCACCGCTTCCTGTCACGTGTATGGCGTCTGTTCATCAATGAAGATACAGGTGCAATCAACGACAAGATCACAGCAGATGGTGGAACCGATGAGTTCAAGCGCACTGCACACAAGACAATCAAAAAAGTTACAGAGGATCTGGAACATCTGCGTTTCAACACAGCGATCAGCCAGTTGATGATTTTCATCAACGATGCATACAAAGCAGATACGCTGCCGCGTGAAGCCATGGAGAACTTTGTACAGCTGTTGTCACCGCTGGCACCGCATATGGCGGAGGAACTGTGGAGCCGTCTCGGTCATGAAGGTGGAATCTCTTATGTAGCTTGGCCGGAGTATGATGAGTCCATGACGGTGGACGCCGAAGTGGAAATTGTTGTTCAAGTGAACGGCAAAATTGTAACCCGTGCTACGATCGCGAAGGATCTGGACGCACAGGGCATGCAGGACTTTACAATGGAACTGGCACCTGTGAAACAGGCACTGGAAGGCAAGACCATTCGCAAGGTCATTGCCGTTCCAGGCAAACTCGTTAATATTGTTGCCGGTTAATCTCACCGGCTTTGAATAATTCATCCAGCTTCAACAAATCTTCATCATATTTGTCATGAGTCGTCTGGATCAGACTGTCAAAAACACCATTCAGATTCACCCTTAGCAGGGCAAGTGCCTGTGCGGTGATGCCGCCAGGTACAGCCACGCGAGCCTGAAGTTCTTGCGGGGTGTATCCTCCTTCGGTGAGCAGCTTGCCTGTTCCCAGGAGCATCTCGCCGGCAAGAGCGCAGGCGTCGGCTCGTTTGATATCAGTTAGCTTGACGGCACTCTCAATCCATTGCTCCAGAAAGAACGATATGAATGCAGGTCCGCAGCTGGAGAAGTCGGATGTGATCCGGGTACAGGCTTCATCCACTTGATAGGGTCTGCCGATATGACTGAGCAGCCCTTCCAGCACAGCGCGGTCTTCGTTAGTCATTCGCTCACCGTGAATACACAGGGACGCTCCGCTGCCGACCTGGTGCGTAACGCTGGGGATAACTTTGGAGACTTTGCAAGGAAGTGAAGATTCCAGATGGCGCAGCTGCACGGGACTGGTGATCGAGACGA
Organism: Paenibacillus sp. OK076; assembly: GCF_900110055.1. Lineage (NCBI taxonomy): Bacteria > Bacillati > Bacillota > Bacilli > Caryophanales > Paenibacillaceae > Paenibacillus > Paenibacillus sp. OK076. The sequence continues at coordinate 4,176,448 of NZ_FOCH01000001.1, read as the reverse complement.
TTATATGATTGGGATTCACGACAGGCAGGATGTCGTCAATGACATGTTTGAATTCAAGTGGCTTCACGCACAAAAAGATGATATTGCTGCGGATGACGGTTTCCCGGTTGCTCTGTGATTCGTGCAGACCGGGGTAACGGAGGGATAACTGCCGTACTTTGGAAGGGGTTCTATTGCTGGCGGCGATCTGCCGTGGCTCAAGTGCACCGGATTGAATCAAGGCATAGATCAGCAGGCTGCCCATGCTGCCGGTTCCGATAAATCCAACCTTCATTGTTCAGGCCTCCTTTCATGCTTTACGGTAATGGCGCAGTTCTTTCCCTCTAGTGTATGCGTCAGGACCTGCTTCACATGACATGAAAATAGTACAGCTTGGTTTACCAGGCAAGTCCAACGGTTCGGAAGCACCGCCCGTGTTCAGAATAGATTTTTTTTGAATCCAGGGAGAGGTGTGGAAGAGATGAGATGGAACAAGGGGATGACCATTGCTGCTGCGGTGGTCGGATGTATACTAATATTATGGTCGGGCAAAAGTGAACAGCCGCCTTCTGGCTGGGAACCTATGCAGCTCGCCACCGAGAAGCCGACGATAGAGCAGGAAACCCCTGCTGTACAGTCGGCTACTTTGGTTCAGGAACAAACGAAGGCTTCCGATGCAGACCAGCGACCGTCAACAGCAGAGGCCCCTGTAGAGACTAATCGGGTTGATGACACAGGAGGGAAAGTGGCTGATCAGACAGCTGCTGGCAAGCAAACTGACGCTTCTACAGTTGGAACTCAAACGAAATCAGAGGCAACGGTGGTTTCACCTGACAATAACCAAGTGTTGGTGAGCAATGAAGCAGTCGACAATGGCAAAATTGATGTCAATACAGCTCCGGCAGCGAAGCTGATGGACCTTCCTGGAATCGGGGAGAAAAAGGCGCAAGCCATTATTGATTATCGTAATTCCCATGGTCCTTTTACCAAAGTCAGCGATCTGACCAAAGTGAAAGGAATCGGAATGAAGATGCTGGAGAAAATGGCTCCTTATGTGCAGATCAGGTAATCACGCAATATTAAAGATTAGGATATAAGTTGAATTGGAAATGACATAAGAACGAAGGATGGGTTCAACTTGTATCCGATGGGAGGGAAACGGTTATGAGCACAGCAGAAGTACGCAAAGACTGGGATACGTATTTCATGGACATCGCATATATGGTCTCTACCCGTTCCCGCTGTTCACGCCGTCATGTTGGCGCTGTACTTGTGCAGGGGAAGAAGCTGCTTGGGACAGCCTATAACGGTGCGCCTATGGGGGTTCCGGACTGCTCCGAAGCAGGATGCATGATCTCGGAAGAATACGAGCTGGTGGTAACCGACGGCCAGGAGGAAATGGTCAAAAAGCAACGCTGCATTCGTACCATTCATGCGGAGCAGAATTTGCTTTTGTTCACCGATCGGATTGACCGCGAAGGCTCTTCTGTATATGTCACGGATGAACCTTGCTGGACTTGCTCCAATATGCTTGCGAATAGCGGTATTACAGAAATCGTGTTTCATCGCCCGTATCCCAAGGATACAGGCAAGGTGACCAACATGATGAAGCAAAAAGGCATTACGTTTCGTCGGCTGGAAAACTACCAGCCTCCGCGGGAGACGATGATGACAGTAAGTGACTAGAACCAATATAAAATTCAAATTTGCGGGGAAGAACCTCCGGTTGCTGGATCAGCTGCCGGGGGTTTTTCTGCGTTCATACGGGTGATGCAAAGGAGGGGAAGAACATGAAAGGCAGACCTTTACTGGTATTTACCGTCTGCTGGATATGCGGTAGCGGGATGGCATGTGCCTTATCGGGTTGGTCCTTGATCGTGGGACTGATTGGGGCATTCGTTTGTCTACCACTTTTATTACGATGGATTGATTTACGTGGTTGGTCCATTTTGTTACTGATTGGAGCACTCGTTGGCGGTGCTGTGCACTGGGAATGGAATGATGCGCGGAATCGGAGCAGTCTGCCCGATATCACACATATGGCTGCCGAGGATTTGGACGGTTATGCAGCTACATTTGAAGGAACCCTTATGTCGGATGTACGCATAGATGGGGATCGGGCCGATTTTGAAATGCAGGTCACGTCGATGCATCCACTATCCGATGCATCACTGGCACCGGCGTCGGAAGCGCGAACTGCGCCTAACTTGAGAGAACGTCTAATGGTCCAAGTTCGCCTGGCTGAGGAAGAAGAACAGCAAGTAGCAGCGGGGTGGAAGCGAGGAGATTCGATCGCGTTAACGGGTGCGCTTGCGCTTCCTGGCGAAGCCAGAAATTTTGGTGGGTTTGACTATCGAAATTACTTAAGGACTCTTCATATCCATTGGTTGTTTAAAGTGAAAGGGGCCAGTTCAGTAACCACCGTTCCGCCTGAAGGGCTGGGGAAACTCAATATCCTTCGGTGGAATGACATCTTTAGGCATAAGCTTGGCGCAGCGGTAGAACAGATATTTCCCGAACCTCATGCGGGCTACATGAAGGGTCTGATTATCGGTATGGCTAATGATATCGATCCGGATACATATGGACAATTTTCACAGCTTGGTTTAACTCATATATTGGCGATCTCCGGAACACATGTTGCAGTGTATGTGGCATCGCTGCTGCTCCTTTTATCCTGGCTTAGGTTAACCCGAGAAACCTCGCTCACCATTGTGTTGCTGCTAATACCTGCATATGTACTGTTGTCTGGCGGTTCGCCATCGGTCATTCGTGCGGGTATCATGTCGATGATTGGTTTGTATATGGCGCGGCGCGGGCTTGCGAGGGATGGATTGCAGATGATCAGTGCAGCAGCGTTGTTGATGATGTGGTGGAACCCGTATTTTTTATTAAGCGTGAGCTTTCAGCTATCTTTTCTTGTAACAGCTGGACTGATGATTTACATGCCTCTGATTAATCGGATATTTAGCAGTTGGCCCAAGGGCCTTGCAGCAACAGTTTCTGTGACGGTAACAGCACAGCTCATTTCTTTTCCGGTCACGATTCTGTATTTCAACCAGTTTTCACTGCTTTCATTTGTCGCAAACTTCCTGCTTGTATCTTTGATCAGTGCCATTGTACTTCCTCTCGGAACGGTTGCCCTGATTTTATCGTTTATTTGGATGCCTCTGGCCAAACCATTGGCGTGGATTGCTATTATGCTGAACAAATTGACCTTTGTAAGTGTGGAGTGGATGAATAGTTTGCCTGGTTTTGTGCTGATCTGGGCTACCCCATCGCTACTGTGGATTGCAGCATATTATGTCGTTCTCTATGCACTTTTGCGGATTCTTTATCGCGGGCGAGGTGACCAGCCTGTAGTTCTGGGCACAGAAGAGGATACGGCTCCCCTGGATCGCCGATATGTTGGGGGAACGCCTAAAGCGGCTCTGGGGCTGTCTGGATTGTCTAATGTATCTTCACAAGGATTAAACAAAGGTGGACGTGAGGCTGGTCCTGGTTCGATGACAACATTAAGTGCAAGTATTGCCTGGCCGGAGTATACAAGTGCATTTGCTGCGCGAGGGGCGGGTTTTTACTCTGGTGAACGGATGAACGTTTTCCACAAATGGATGTGTGCGCTGCTGGCTCTCAGCTTTGTGGTGGGATTACGGTGGGCGTACCAGACACCGCAGCCTGCGGGGACCGGAGTGGTGCAGTTTTTGGATATCGGACAAGGGGACAGTACTCTAATTACAACACCTGAGGGTAAACATATTTTGGTCGATGGTGGAGGTACGGTCCAGTTCGGGAAGTCTGAACAATCCTGGAAGACACGGCGTGATCCATACGAAGTAGGGGCCAAGGTGGTCGTTCCTTTATTAAAAAAGCGGGGCATTCATCGGCTGGACGCCGTAATCGTAACCCATGCCGATCAGGATCATGCTGGGGGATTACAGGCCGTGCTCGAACAGATTCCGGTGGAACGATTCATGTTCAATGGGACAACCAGCGGTACAGCTAATTTCGAGAAATTGCTGGATACCGTTATAGACAAGCAGATTCCGATATATGCCATCCGGCAAGGGATGTCCTACGCTCCGGATGGAGAAACCAGACTGCATTTTATATATCCGGATCTGGAGAAAGCGATGGATACAGGAGAAAGATTGCCCGTCTCGGAACATCAGAATCATGATTCGGTTGTCTTTTTGCTGGAAATGGCAGGTGCCTCATTATTGTTCACGGGAGACATGGATGCTGCAGCCGAGCAGGATCTGCTCTTTATGATTCAGGATGGATCGCTTGCAGCCTCGTTTGGACAGTACGATGCAGATACTGCATTAGCAGATGTTTATGTTCAGGAGATGTTCACACGTCACTCGGGGTTGAATCATGAGGAGGTTCCTGTCACCATAGATGTATTAAAAGTTGCACACCACGGTAGCAAAACATCGTCAACGGAAGCTTGGTTACAGTACTGGAATGCATCAGCATCCGTGATATCTGCTGGGGCCAACAATACATATGGACATCCCAATCCTGGGGTGCTTGATCGTCTTGTAGATTCGGGTACAGAGATCTATCGAACAGATCAAATGGGGGAAATTCAGATGAAGATCAAGGATGGGGAGATTGATGTGCGCTATAAGTTGGTTAGGGATGATTCATGAGTTATCGTACCATGCAGTGGTCGCCACCACTTCTCTAACTTCTATTGGTTTTTAATATATGATAGATTGTAATAAGAATTACGAAACTTTCCAACCGTTCTACGCGCTAAAATAGTTTGGGAAAACAGGATTAGCATAAGCGCGTTAGGATGGAGTCCAATACGTTGATATCCAGCCAAAACTGTAAAAGCTATTAGAAAGCGGGTAGATATTATATATGATTCCGTTAGTGTATGACCAAATTAACCATTGGGGAAGAGACGATGAATTCTTCTTAGCTTTGCTAAAGAAATTAAATGTAGAATTTATAGCTGACCTAGGCTGTGGAACAGGAAGGTGGACTATTCATCTTGCTGAGAACGGTTATAAAATTACAGCTATAGATCCTAATGAAGAAGCAATCAATGTGGCAAGAAGTAAAGGCACTCCAGGGAATGTGAAATGGATGGTAGGTGACAGTGCTGATTTACAATCGAATACTTATGACGTGGTAATCATGACAGCCAATGTGGCACAGGTATTTCTTACAGATGACAGTTGGAAGCAAACAATTTCAGATGTATTTCGATCCCTGAAAGTCGGAGGTCACTTTATTTTTGATACAAGAAACCCTTTGGCAAAAGTATGGAAAGAGTGGGAGATGGACAAAACTCCTGACTTAGCTAAAGATAGGCTAAGCGGAGATTCTCTAGAAATTTATACGGAATATGACGGGTTTGAGGGAGACGTGTACACTTTCTATGAAATTGTAAAACATACAAAAAAAGATAAAATTCTGATTCGTGAAAAAATGCAGCTTAGGTTTAGAAATCAAGAAGAATTCAATACATCGCTAAAATCAACAGGTTTTACACAAATTGAAACGTATGGTGATTGGGAGTTTAAACAAGCCAATTCAAAAAATAAGTCGTTTATTTTTCACTGTGTTAAATAGAAATTGTTTGAAACTGAAATAGACCACTTGGTTAAAATCAAGTTTATTGAGGTTTATTCATTCCTGTATGTAGTACATCATTTGCTCGTAGAATGAAACCAAAAGCCCGCTTTCCGGATACTCCTCGGGGAGAATACCGGAAAGCGGGCTGATTTTGGAATGACTTATAACAACGAATTATTCGACGCCATCTTTGAAGTGTTTACTCCAGTGTTTGTCGCCTTTGTGCAACAGATCTTCTACAGTTTTCTCAAGCGTCAGCAAGAGCTGTGCTCGTACATCAAGCACGGTTTCTCTGTACAAGCGTTCTTCCGATCCGACGATTTTATCGCCGTATAATGCCTGTGCAGCGGTGTATTTCCGGTGTTCCTCAACCAGGGTATCAATAGACTGCAACGCATGTTCCACAAAATGGGATATGCTTTGATATTCTTTGGGCATTTGTTCTTTTAACGCTTGAATTTTTGCAAGAGCTGGCATGCTCATCACCTCGTGTTATGAATGTAAATTTACAATACACTGTTTTCATGAAAATTACATTAAAATGAGCTTAAATTTGTACAAAATTTGAACTTTTTCATTTTCAATGCTATAAGTGTTGTTAGCTATAATGTATGCCATTGTCATTAAATTGAGTCGTGTAAGTACTGGAATGACTTTTGAGCAGGCTTGATGACTCGTTATGCAATTTCTGTTATTCTAAGAGAAGATTTCAGCGGCCCCAAATACATAAGCCGTTATTTTGTTATGGCAATAAAAAAAATACTTAACTTTGCAACAATTTTATTGATGGTCACGTCTGTAAGGTTGCAGGGAGAGGGGGATCCTTTGTGGTAGAGCCGGAACTCATCAGAGCCGCTCAATCGGGCGATCGCGACGCTCTAATTACCCTATTGCGGGACATTGAACAGCATGTTTATCGGACCGCATATTACATTCTAAATAATGAACAGGACGCTTTGGATGCTGCTCAGGAAGCGTTGATCCGAATTTACACCAAGATTAATTCATATGAGGAAAAGGCCCAGTTTAAGACATGGGTTCAGCGCATCGTCACGAATATCTGTATTGACAAATTCAGAAGAACCAAGCCCTCCGTCTCCATTGACGAGCATGATATGGTTTTTCAGGACAATCAAGATGTAGAATTCGAAGTGATGTCCACATATGTGGCAAAGGATATTCAGGATGCCATTAACAAACTGCCTGAGCATCATCGTACCGTTATTGTTCTAAGATATTTGCAGGACTTATCCTATAACGAAATTGCGGATTGCCTCGATCTTCCGTTGAATACGGTTAAATCTTATTTATTTAGAGCCAGACAGCAATTACAGAATCTACTACAGGAGTATCAGAAAGGTGGTGTGACAGGATGAAATGCGAAGAGGTGGTGGAATGGATGCACCGGTATCTGGATCATGATCTGGGTGAGGCGGAAACTGCGCAGATGCTACAGCATGTGGCCCAATGCGCGGAGTGCGCCGAAAATTTTAGTTTGCTCAGAGCTCTCTCCAGAGAACTGGAAGATTTGCCGCAGGTGACCCCAAGATTCAGTCTGGTTGATGCCATTATGCCGCAGCTGGATGCAATCGACGAAGCGAAAAGAGAACAAAGCAGTACAATACAGGAAATGAGTCCTGTCCCTGCTGCATTTGAGAATTTACAGCGTTCAAGTGAGCGGAAACCGAAGCAAAAATGGTTGAATTCCATGGCAGGCCGGATGTCCATGGGCGCAGCAGCAGCCGCTGTTGTATTGGGCGTTGCCATTTTCGGATATCAGCCAGAGAAGGTTGAAAATGCAGAAATGATAATGAGCACAGGCAGTACTCAAGAAGGCGGGAATGAGGATCAAAATCCACTGAGCAGAGAGATCAACAATGAAGATTCTTCCTCCTCTCTACAGAGCGATAACAGTGTGTGGGTTGACAATTCGGAAAGTCAGCCATCCGCCCAAGATGAACCGACTCAAGAGGTTGGTCCTGAAGAAAACGGTTCAGAGAAGGTGCAGGAACCTGAACTGAAGGAAGGCCAAACTCCTAAACAGCCGGATACGGGATCAGAATTGAACAAGAGTGATGCAACGAAAAACGCTCCTTCCAGTTCCAATCCTGCTGATAGTACGAAGAGTGCCGATCAGCAAAAAAGTCAGGATTCAGAAACTGCTACTGGACCTTCGACTACTGGACCTTCGGCAGGTTCTACTGAGAGCGGAGCAACGGATTCTGAAAATCAGGAGTCGCAATTATTCACTTCTCAGGATATGCCTGATGTTAAGGTAGAAGAGCCGACAGAGGGCGTAACGAGTCCTGATTCCGAGACGGGTATGAATGCATCGGGAGGAAATAAGGGATTGGCTGCCACGGATTCAGGTAACCTTGCCAACACAACTCCAAAAGAATGGAAGTCACCCGATGGCTCCTATCTGGTCATGCTGCTCGGCGATCAGATCAGCATCTACTCTAAGCCTGCCGCTGACCCGGATGTGCTTAATCTGGTGGAGCAACGTAATGTGGAGGGTACACTAAAATCTGCGAGTTGGTCTCAGGATAGCACCGTATTTAATTACGAAACAGATCAAGATGGGACAACAGTGAAGAAATCGTTTAATGTGTCCACTGCCCCAAGCGGAAATTCTACTAAATAGGCTGTAAATTATACATTTGACCTCAAGACTTGCCGAACATTTCTGTTGTATCAAGAATATATTGAAATTAACAACAACGTCCTATCTCAGTTGGCATAACTGACGTCGTATGACCGCGCACCAGCCTTTTCTAGAATTGTTGGTGTCAGCGTTTATATAGATGTAGGACAGGGGGCCTTCATCCGTTAACCGGATGTAAGGCCCCTTTGTTGTCTGTCACGTTTTCTGGTAGGATAAGAGGGATAAGGGGGCACCGTGATGGATGTAAAGAGTGCGACAAAGGCAATACGTAATGGAGAAACGGCTCCGGTATATGTGCTGTACGGAACGGAGAAGTACCAGATACAGCAATTTACGGATATGTTAAAACAACAGGTTATTGAAGAAGAGCACCGAGAATTTGCGATCATTCCATATGACCTCTCTGAGACACCTGTGGAAGTGGTCATTGAAGAAGCAGAGACGGTTCCTTTTCTTGTTCCACGTAAACTCATTATCGTTCGTGATGCAAATTTGTTTACAGCAGGCAAGGATTCCAAAATTGATCACCAGATTGATCGACTGCTTACATATATGGACAATCCGGCAGATTATAGTACGATTGTGTTTCTGGCCCAAGGCGATAAGCTGGATGAGCGTAAAAAACTAGTCAAGGCAGCCAAGAAACAAGCCGTTGTCCTTGCGTTCGCTCCGCTAAGTAGTGAGGAACTGCTGAGTTGGATTGTCAAGCTGGCGAAGCAGCGGGATGTATCTTTTGAGGCCGGAGCGGCTGACACGCTTGTGAGTTATGCTGGAACAGGGTTGCAGACGTTATCTGCGGAAGTGGACAAGTTGTGTTTGTTTGCTGGTAACGGAGGCACAATCAAACGCGCGGATATCGAATCACTGGTGGCGCGAAGTACCGAGCAGAATGTGTTCGCGTTGGTGGAGGAGCTTGCTAACTTAAGGCTGGAGAAGGCTTTGAGTCTTTTTTATGAATTGCTGAAGCAGCGCGAAGAACCGATCAAAATTGCAGCGTTGATCGCCCGTCAATTCCGAATTATGATCCAGGTAAAAGAGTTAGGACAGCAGAGTTACTCCCAACAGCAGATTGCTAGCCAGCTTGGTCTGCATCCGTATGCTGTCAAAATTGCTGGTGAACAGGCGCGTAAGTTTCAGGCAGATCGTTTGAGGCTAATTCTGAGTCATCTCAGCGAACTAGATTATCAGATGAAGACGGGGGCAGTGGATAAGGTCCTCGGACTGGAGCTTTTCTTGTTAAGGCTTGGTGCGTAACTTAGATATAACTGTAAAAAGCGGCCTCAATTCCGTTGATGGTGAGATCATCGGAATTGAGGCCGCTTCGTTTAAATGAGTGCTTATAGAATCAGATACTAAAAAATCCTGAAAGCTCGTGCTGTTCAGGATTTTTCCATTAGATCGTATAAGTAACGCTTCTTACGCTTGTGCGGAAAGAGCGTTCAGTTTTTTCGCCAAGCGAGACTTTTTGCGGGCTGCAGCATTTTTATGAACCAGACCTTTAGTTACAGCCTTGTCCAGCTTTTTGGAAGCAGCTTGAATCGCAGCTTTTGCAGTATCAACTTCGTTACTTACCAGAGCAGCATCAGCAGCTTTAACAGCTGTACGGAGTGCAGATTTCTGGGAAGCGTTGAGTGCGCGGCGCTTGTCGCTCGTTTTTACGCGTTTAACAGCGGATTTGATGTTTGGCATTACATTCACCTCCTGTAAGGCATTTGCATGAATACAAACGTTTCACAACTTAAAATATTCTAGCACGCTGGCATGCAAATTGCAACAGATTTTCCTATGATGTTCGATAGCGCTGCATAAAGCTCACCATTTTCCCACACAATATGCTCAAATGCGGTAAGGGAGGCAGGGACAGATGACACTGGATTTGCAAAATTATGCAGTTCGTACCGACTTGGCAATTGACTCCAAGGAGATGGCTCAGGGCGGGCAGAAACAGACGATTCCCGGGCTGCGGGAAGATGTGGAAGAGAAAGACGGAATCACCATCACACGTATTGATGTACTTAATGATGCAGCCGCTACAGCGATTGGACGTGTGAAGGGGCACTATGTCACCTTGGAGGTTCCATCGCTTCGTAACGGGGATACCGATCTTCAAGAACGGGTGGCGGCAGAATTCACGCGGGAGATGGAAGATTTTTTGGCCAAGGCGGGAATTAACAAGACATCCAAGGTGCTGATCGTCGGTTTGGGCAACCTGAACGTCACGCCTGATTCACTTGGGCCACTTGTCGTGGAGAATCTGATGGTTACCCGTCAGTATTTTGAGCTGGTACCGGATCAGGTTGCACCCGGTTATCGGGAAGTCAGTGCCATTGCGCCAGGAGTGCTGGGTACAACGGGCATAGAATCCAGTGACATCGTACAAGCGATTGTGGATCGGACGAAGCCGGATGCAATTATTGCGATTGATGCGCTAGCTTCACGCTCCCTCGAACGAGTTAATACAACGATTCAGGTGGCAGACATCGGCATTCATCCTGGCTCAGGCATTGGAAACAAGCGACGAGGACTGACACGTGAAATATTGGGTGTTCCCTGCATTGCCATCGGTGTGCCTACTGTATGTTATGCGTCGACCATCGTGAATAACGTTATTGAAATGATGCGTACTCATTTTCGGCAAGAGACTGATCAAACGAAGCAGATTATGGGCATGCTGGACGATATCGGCGAAAATGACCGTCTCAGTTTGGTAAAAGAGGTACTGGAGCCGCTAGGACATGATCTGATTGTTACCCCCAAAGAAATCGATGAATTTGTCGAAGATATTGCCAATATTATTGCAACAGGTCTAAATGCCGCGCTCCATGATGCGGTAAATGCTGAGAATGTAGCTGCTTACACCCATTAATTAACTTTTGAAATTTAAATGCTTAAGACTTCTTTGAAGAAGGTCCGAATCTATCGGACTTTCTTTTTTTGTGCAATCTTCTTTTTCCTGTTCTATCAAATCTGGCAGGCTCATAGAGTTGAAGTATAAGCGTTGTCCAGCAGGGAAGGAGACAGAAGCAATGAACAAAATATTGGCCTGGAATATTGGTAAATGGAAAAAGAGATGTTTGCACGTGCTGGCTATGGGCCGTACGTTGTTGTTGCTTATGATCATATCTGCCTTATTTTTTGTTGTACTCGGTCTAGGGGGCATGGCAGAGAAGCGTTTGAATAGCTCACCCGTTTCTTCTATGAAAGGATTTGCGGGAGCCGTATCAAGCAGCTTTTTTGTGGACATGCTCGGCATGGAAATGCCGCATCTAACTCAGAAGGAACAAGCATCTGCATTTTCTGGTGAAAATCTGACTTCGTTTGTATTTCAACTGCTGACGAATGTGAATCCGCAAGACCCGAAAAGCCTGATCGCTAGAGAAATGCCTGGCATGGGTTCCAATCAACCCGTACTGCTGCGACCGGGGTCGGGAAATGAAAAAGCTGAAGCTCCAGAAGATTATCAGCCGGGTCCTGGACTCATTGATATGGCCTCGGCAGGCGGAGGGAAATCAGGTGGTGAGCAGCATATCCCACCAGGTCAGGATGATACCGATCCATCCGATCCGCAGGATTCGGGTGTTGGCGAAGTAAAGGGTGATCCCCCACCGAAGAGTGGCGGTAAAGATGAACCTAGCAAACCAACGACAGGGAAAAAAGCGATTCTTGTTTACCATTCCCATCCACGTGAAGGATACAATCCTCTCTTGGGCACGAAGAGTGACAATCCTTCCTCTGGGAAATCGACTGGTAATGTTTTTCAAGTGGGAACCTACTTGTCCGACAGTTTGGAGAAGCTGGGGATTGGGGTGGAACATGCGCAAGAAGATTATCCAACCAAGGTCAAGGATTATAACTGGAATTATTCCTATAAATACTCCCGTCAGACGGTGAAAGCTGCACTTGCTCAAAATGACGATCTTACGTATCTCATCGATATCCACCGTGACTCTCAGCGTCATAACAAAACAACGACAACCATTAATAATCTGGGTTATGCCAAAGTATATTTTATTATAGGACATGAAAATCCAAACTGGCAGCAGAATGAAGCCTTTGCAGCCAAAATTCATAAAAAGCTGGAAGCGAAATATCCAGGAGTATCTCGGGGCGTCTGGGGCAAGGACGGCGGCGGGGCCAACAATGGCGAATACAACCAGACGCTTTCTCCCAACAGCATATTGATTGAGATTGGCGGCATCGACAATACGGCTGCTGAACTGGAGCGGACATCCAAAGTACTCGCTGACATGATTGCAGAGGTGTATTGGGATGATCAGAAGGTGGACAAAGCGAGTGCGGAAAAAACATCACAAGGTGGCTAATGGCTAGTATTCCTGGTATGGAAGAATCGAAGATATAACAGGAGGCGAGGAATGTGTCCAGATTCGGCAAAAGATTGTTTTCCATCTGTGTATTAATGTTGCTGGGTGTTCTGTTTGGAATGCAGCTAGCAGGCAGCAGCTTTAATAGGGGCGATTCGACCGGCAACCCTGCAGTGGTGAAAACGGAGCCGGTGTCACCGGCTGCCGAGTCTGTTCAGGCGGCGCCTGTACAACAGGAGGTTAAAGAACCTCCAGCGGTACCTGTTCTGTCACCGAGTCAGGTGCTTGGCGCAGAGCAGAGCAAAGCGCCGGTCGACGTGCTGGCTGACAAAACGGCAGGTCTTCTTCAAAATCTGTCCCATAACGGAATGAAGTGGGTAGTATCCTTATTTAGCGGAGTCGCTGAATAAAAGGCTATGAAATATAGGCAAAATATACCCTTGGGAGTTCGCAATTGTGACGATAATTATAAAGTTGAGGCAACGCGGGATTGATGCACCCTGCATCAACTGTTATAATGAAGTGATTGACACTAGGCTGTTTCTGGGGGTAAGGAATGACTGACATTCGGGCAAGACAACGTAAAATTCGTAACTTTTCAATTATTGCACATATAGATCACGGCAAATCAACACTTGCGGACCGGATCTTGGAGTACACAGGTGCGCTAACTACACGTGAAATGCAAGAACAAGTATTGGACCAAATGGAACTTGAACGCGAACGTGGAATTACGATCAAGCTGCAGGCGGTAGCGCTGACTTACAAAGCCGATGACGGCGAAGAGTATCTGTTGAATCTGATTGATACGCCTGGACACGTAGACTTCACGTATGAAGTATCACGCAGCCTTGCTGCATGCGAAGGTGCTTTGCTGGTTGTGGATGCGGCTCAGGGTATTGAAGCCCAGACGCTGGCTAACGTGTACCTGGCATTAGATAATGATCTTGAAATTTTACCGGTAATTAACAAGATTGACCTTCCAAGTGCTGACCCGGATCGGGTTAAACAGGAAGTGGAAGATGTCATTGGATTGGATACAAGTAATGCGGTATTGGCTTCAGCCAAAGCGGGAATTGGTATCAAAGAAATTCTCGAGCAAGTGGTGCTAAGTGTTCCAGCTCCACAAGGTGATCCTGACCAGCCTTTGAAAGCGCTGATTTTTGACTCTCACTATGACCCGTACAAAGGCGTAATTGTTTACGTACGTGTTGTAGACGGCAAGATTAAATCAGGTTCCAAAATCAAAATGATGGCAACAGGCAAAACGTTTGAAGTCATTGAAGTTGGAGCGTTCAAACCTCGCATGACCATCGTGGACGAGCTGAACGTCGGTGATGTTGGATTTATCGTAGCAGGTATCCGGCATGTAGGTGATACACAAGTCGGGGATACGGTGACAGATGCCAAAAATCCAACACCTGAACCTTTGCCTGGCTACCGCAAAATTAATCCAATGGTATACTGCGGTCTCTATCCGATTGAAACATCGGATTATGTTGATCTGCGTGAAGCGTTGGAGAAATTGCAGTTGAACGATGCATCGCTCAGCTTTGAGCCAGAGACTTCCAGTGCACTCGGTTTTGGATTCCGTTGCGGATTCCTTGGGTTGCTTCACATGGATGTTATCCAGGAACGGATTGAGCGTGAGTTCAACATTCCATTGATCACAACGGCACCAAGCGTAATTTACCACGTGACGTTGACCAATGGTGAAGTTATGCAAATTGATAACCCATCCAACTATCCTGAGGTGGGCAGAATTGATTTTGTTGAGGAACCGTATGTTAAAGCTTCAATTATCGTACCGAATGATTATGTGGGTACTATTATGGAGCTTTGTCAGAATAAACGCGGTGAATATGTGAATATGGAATATTTGGACACAACTCGGGTTACCATTACGTATGAGATCCCGTTGTCCGAGATTGTATATGACTTCTTCGACCAGTTGAAATCAAGCACCAAAGGATATGCATCCTTTGACTACGAGCTGTCCGGTTATCGTCAGTCCAATCTGGCGAAAATGGATATCTTGCTTAATGGTGAGCAAGTCGATGCCTTGTCCTTCATCGTTCACCGTGATCGTGCGTATAACCGCGGCCGCATTATCTGTGAGAAGCTGCGTGAGCTGATTCCACGGCAAATGTTCGAGGTGCCGATCCAGGCATCTGTGGGTACCAAAGTTGTAGCTCGTGAAACGGTAAAAGCAATGCGTAAAAACGTACTTGCCAAGTGTTATGGCGGTGACATCTCGCGTAAACGGAAGCTGCTTGAGAAGCAGAAGGAAGGTAAGAAGCGGATGAAGCAGGTTGGTAACGTAGAGGTGCCGCAGGAAGCGTTCATGGCGGTGCTGAAAATTGATGATTAAGAACGCAATCTCCTAATACATCAAATTTTGTGTATCGGAGAATGCGTTTAAAAAGACGTTTGCTTGCAAACGTCAAGTGAGGCCTTTCGGTACATCAATAATTTGTGTATGAAAGGATGAACGATTTTTTGAGGTACAGCACAGAATGTGTGTATTCAAACTAGATTAAAGACGTTTGCTTTGCAAACTAGGTACAACACAGAATAACCAATAAACCAAGCTGAAAGGGAAGCCGGATGGCTTTCCTTTTTTCAAATAGAGGGGGACCTTGCCATGACATTGGCAGCACACAGCCGGAAAACAGGTGCACCCCAAGCGGTGTATCTTCACATTCCCTTTTGTACAAATAAATGTTTCTACTGCGATTTTAACTCCTACGTATTGAAGGACCAGCCGGTTATGCAGTACCTTGAAGCGCTGGAACGGGAGATGGAACATACAGTTAAAGCGAATCCGCCGGGAGAAATCAAAACCATATTTGTGGGCGGCGGCACGCCGACTGCACTGAAACCGGACGAAATGGCCGTATTCCTGAAGTCCGTTAAGACCTATTTCCCGAATTGGGCAGACGATATTGAGTTTTCAATGGAAGCTAACCCGGGCACAACAGATGCGGAGAAGCTCGCCGTTATGAAAGAAGGCGGAGTGAACCGCGTCAGCTTTGGTGTACAGGCTTTTCAAAATGATCTGCTAACAGGTATTGGCCGGATTCATAATACAGATGATGTATACCGCAGTTTGGAAAATGCACGAGCAGCTGGATTGCATAACTTGTCCATAGACCTGATGTTTGGTTTGCCAAACCAGACTGTCGAGATGCTGAACGAGAGTATCGACAAAGCGCTGGAACTGGATTTGCCTCATTACTCCATATACAGCCTGAAGGTGGAAGAGAATACGCTTTTCCATACGTTGTATCAGAAGAACCAGCTACCACTTCCTCATGAAGACGACGAGTTGCAAATGTATCTTCTATTAATGAAGCGAATGAAAGAAGCAGGTTACGGACAATACGAGATCAGTAACTTTGCCAAACCCGGCTTCGAGAGCCGTCACAATATCACGTACTGGCGCAATGAGGACTACTACGGTCTGGGTGCAGGTGCTCATGGATATGTAGGCCGCGAACGCCATATGAATATAAAAGGTATAAACCCGTATGTTGAAGCTTCCAAAGGAGGTCTGCCGCGTCTCGATCATTTTGAGATCAGCCGCGCCGAGGCCATGGAAGATTATCTGATGGTTGGGTTGAGAATGTTGGAAGGTGCTTCATCCTCACGGTTTAGCGATCAGTTCGGGGAGCCTATGGAGGAAGTGTTTGCGAAGCCTTTGGGCAAAATGCTGAATGCAGGACTGCTGGAGAAGACGCCAGACGGCTTCCGGCTTAGTGAACAGGGCATCCTGTTCGGAAATGACGTTTTTGCCGAGTTTATCGGGTCTATATCGCTGAATTCGTAGCTTGAAATTCTATACGCTCTGTTGTATATTTATTCATATTGATTTTACAGAGCGTGTGATTTATACAACTACGAAGTCGGCTTTCCTCTGGAAAGCTTCTTATAGGGGGAGAGCTGGATGTCGGCCATATGCAGAAAAGCCGTACCGGAAGATGTTGAACCATTATTTGAAATGATTAAGGGCTATGCAGAGCGTGGGATCATGCTTCCGCGTTCAAGGGAAGTACTGCAACGGCAGCTGGAGCACTTTGTTGTAGCGGAAGTGAATGGTCAGGTTGTAGGCTGTGGATCTCTCTGCCGTCTGGGGAATGATCTGGTGGAAGTCAGATCGCTTGGTATCTCCGAAGGTCACAAAGGCATGGGGATTGGCTCACTGCTGCTGGATCGGTTGGTAGAGGAAGCGGAGAAACAGCAAATTCCCAAGGTCATGGCGTTGACCTATGAAGTCTCTTTTTTCTTGAAAAATGGCTTCGCTGTTGTGGATAAGGATATTTTCCCGGAAAAGGTATGGACGGATTGTATTCATTGCAGCAAGCAGGATTGCTGTGATGAGATTGCTGTATTGAAAGAGTTGAATATTTCAGCCTGATAAATGAATGAACCGTATGGATTGAGCCGAGTATACTCTATCTCACCTGCGGTTCTTTTTAATTCATGAGATGTACAGTAAAGTTGTTATGTCTTGGAGACATTGGTCTATACTATAAATAGATGAGCGTACTCATCAAACTGACTTGACAATGATCACGTCATTTTGGTATTTTTGTATTACCGCTTAGCACTCATCTAACCGGAGTGCTAACGACATGGGACAGTACAGTCAGAAGGAGGGAATACTCACCATGTTAACAGAGCGTCAACGAATGATTCTGAACGCTATAGTGGATGACTATATCCGTTCAGCTGAGCCCGTAGGGTCCCGGAGCATTTCCAAAAGGGGAGATGTTGGATACAGTCCGGCGACGATCCGTAATGAAATGGCGGACCTCGAAGATATGGGCTTTCTGGAACAGCCGCATACTTCGGCAGGACGCATTCCTTCACACAAAGGCTATCGATATTATGTCGATCATTTGGTTCCCTGGAATCAGGTTGAGCCGCAAGAGCTGGACGATCTGAAGTCATTTTTCGCAGAAAAGCTGAACGTGATGGAACAAGTTATTCAACATGCCTCAGTCATTTTATCTCATATGACAAATTATACTTCGATCCTGCTTGGGCCGGAAGTTTTTCACACGTCACTTCGTCATTTTCAACTGCTTCCGCTTAATGAAAACGAGGCTGTGGCCATCATCGTAACGAACACGGGTCAGGTGGAGAACAAGACAGTTCAGATTCCACCCGAAATTTCGGTAGCGGAGATGGAGAATGTAGTTCGTTTATTAAACAGCAAGCTGGTCGGCGTGCCGATTTACAAATTAAAATCTCGTCTCTACACCGAGCTTGGGCAAGAGATGGAACGGCATATTACACGTTATGAGGAAGTCATGCAGGTGCTGAACAGTGCCTTTGACAACGAGCATGACAATCGTCTGTTCCTTAGTGGTGCCACCAATATGTTGACCCAGCCAGAGTTTAGAGATATTGAAAAGGTAAAAGATATTCTTGACCTGCTGGATGAGACACCAACACTCATGAAATTGATGATGCCCGTGCAGGGTGGATCTGGTATTCAGGTGCGAATAGGCACCGAGAATGATCATGAAGCCTTCGCCAATTGCAGCCTGATAACGGCATCCTACTCACTGGATGGAGAGGCTTTGGGCTCCATCGGAATTTTGGGACCTACGCGAATGGATTACGCACGTGTCATTCATATTTTAAATACATTATCCCGTGATTTGACGGCCATGCTAACGCATCGCTTTAAATAAGGATACGGGAATGAATCCAAGAGCATTTCATTCTTATAAGGAGGTGAACATCTTGAAAGAGGAGCAATCATTCGCAGCAGAAGAACAGGAACAGCAATCCACTACAGCAGCGGAGCAGGAGCCTGTCAACGAAGCCGGAGCTGCAGAAGCACAGGCGGAAGAGATGACAGATCAGGAGCAAGATGAGATCGCACGTTTGAAGGCGGAAGCTGAGGAACATCAGCAACGTTTTGTCCGTGCGCAAGCTGATTTTGATAACTTCCGTCGTCGTACACAGAAAGAAAAAGAAGAACTGGCGAAATACGCTTCGATGAAGCTGGTCACCGAATTGGTGCCGGTTATTGATAACTTCGAGCGTGCCATGGCTACTGTACCGGAAGGTACAGAGGTCGAGTCCTTCTCCAAAGGCATCGAAATGATCTTCCGTCAGCTGGAAACTGTGCTGAACAATGAAGGGCTGACGTCAATGGATACGGTAGGACAACCGTTTAACCCTGAATTCCACCAGGCGATTATGTCTGTGGAGAGCGACGAGTATGAAGAGGGTACCGTTGTCGAGGAAGTCCAAAAAGGCTACATGCTGAAGGATAAAGTACTTCGTCCGGCTATGGTCAAAGTTAGCTCATAATTTCGATTACAGAATGAATTGAGTTCACTCTTGATTGTACGATGCCACCGAAGTTTAATATAAAGGTTAGTACACACATAGAGCACGATTAGGAACAACAAATACAAAATAAGGATCAATCTGATCCATTTAAATTGTCGAGGGAGGAAATTTTCCGATGAGCAAAGTAATCGGTATTGACTTAGGAACAACAAACTCATGCGTAGCGGTTATGGAAGGCGGCGAGGCTGTCGTTATTCCAAATCCGGAAGGTGCACGTACAACCCCATCCGTAGTGGGTTTCAAAAAAGATGGAGAACGCGTTGTCGGTGAAACGGCTAAACGTCAAGCGATCACAAATCCGGATCGTACGATCATCTCAATCAAACGTCATATGGGTACATCCCACAAAGAAACAATCGATAGCAAAGACTACTCTCCACAAGAGATCTCTGCAATCATCCTGCAAAAACTGAAATCCGATGCTGAAGCTTATCTGGGACAAACGGTAACTCAAGCGGTT
Source organism: Paenibacillus sp. OK076 (assembly GCF_900110055.1). Classification (NCBI taxonomy): domain Bacteria; kingdom Bacillati; phylum Bacillota; class Bacilli; order Caryophanales; family Paenibacillaceae; genus Paenibacillus; species Paenibacillus sp. OK076. The sequence continues at coordinate 4,157,058 of NZ_FOCH01000001.1, read as the reverse complement.
ATCACAGTACCAGCCTACTTCAATGACAGCCAGCGTCAAGCAACAAAGGATGCAGGTAAAATCGCAGGTCTGGAAGTTCTGCGTATCGTCAACGAGCCAACAGCAGCAGCTTTGGCATACGGTATGGAGAAATCCGAAGACCAAACGATTCTCGTATATGACTTGGGTGGCGGTACATTCGACGTATCCATCCTTGAACTGGGTGACGGCTTCTTCGAAGTTAAAGCAACGAGTGGTGATAACCAACTGGGTGGCGATGACTTCGACCAAGTAATTATTGATTATCTCGTAAGTGAGTTCAAAAAAGATCAAGGCATTGACCTGAGCAAAGATAAAGCAGCGGTTCAACGTTTGAAAGATGCAGCGGAAAAAGCGAAAAAAGAACTTTCCGGCGTATTGACCACAACTATTTCCCTGCCGTTTATTACTGTGGCTGATGGCGTTCCTCAACATTTGGAGTTGAACCTTAGCCGTGCGAAATTCGAAGAGATCTCTGCTGGTCTGGTTGAGCGTACGCTTGAACCAACTCGTCGTGCACTGAGCGATGCTGGAATGACAGCTAACGATATCGACAAGATCGTCTTGGTTGGTGGTTCCACACGTATTCCTGCAGTACAGGAAGCCATCAAAAAACTGACAGGTAAAGAGCCTCACAAAGGTGTTAACCCGGATGAAGTTGTAGCTTTGGGTGCTGCTGTACAAGCGGGCGTACTGACAGGTGATGTGAAAGACGTTGTATTACTTGACGTAACTCCATTGTCCTTGGGTATTGAAACTGCGGGTGGCGTATTCACTAAGATGATCGAGCGCAACACAACGATCCCTACAAGCAAATCCCAAGTATTCTCCACTTATGCAGACAACCAACCAAGCGTTGAGATTCACGTTCTGCAAGGTGAGCGCGAGATGGCAGCGGGTAACAAGTCCCTCGGTCGCTTCATGCTGGGAGATATTCCTCCAGCTCCACGTGGCGTGCCACAAATCGAAGTTAGCTTCGATATTGATGCCAACGGTATCGTTAATGTATCTGCAACAGACAAAGGTACAAACAAAACTCAAAAAATCACCATCACTTCTTCCAGCGGTCTGAGCGATGCTGAAGTTGAACAAATGATGAAAGATGCTGAGTTGCATGCGGAAGAAGATAAAAAACGCAAAGAACTCGTTGAAGCGAAAAACAGCGCAGATCAACTGATCTACTCTGTTGACAAAACGATCAAAGATCTTGGCGAAAAAGCAGACGCTGGTGAAGTTGAAAAAGCGAATGCTGCAAAAGAAAAACTGCAAGGCGTTCTGGCTTCCGACAATCTGGAAGACATCAAAGCCGCTACAGAAGAACTGACAGAGATCGTTCAACAACTGTCCGTAAAACTGTATGAGCAAGCACAAGCGCAAGAGCAAGCAGCTCAAGGTGCTGAAGAGCAACAAGGTTCTGCAAAACGTGACAACGTCGTAGACGCTGATTACGAAGTTGTGGATGAAGATAAAAAACAAAACTAATTCACGATTTTTAGTGAATTAAACATCGGTGACGTTCGGATTGAAGGGAAAGTCATAGCCGGGGCTCCCGCGCTTTGGCTTTCCTTTTGTCACGATGTGCGATAAGGTGAATGATATGGGGGTGGAAGAGTGGCTGAAAAACGTGATTATTATGAGGTACTTGGCGTCGGCAAAAATGCCAGCGACGAGGAAATCAAAAAGGCATACCGCAAGCTTGCCCGTCAGTATCACCCTGACGTAAACAAGGCTGCTGACGCGGAAGCCAAGTTTAAGGAAGTTAAAGAAGCTTATGATGTGGTCAGTGATAGCCAGAAGCGGGCACAGTATGATCAATACGGTCATATTGATCCAAATCAGGGCGGATTCGGCGGCGGTGGCGATTTTGGCGGCGGCGGCTTTGGCGACATCTTCGATATGTTCTTTGGCGGTGGTGGTGGACGACGTGATCCAAATGCTCCGCAACGGGGGAACGATCTGCAATACACCATGACGATTGAGTTCAAGGAAGCAGTATTTGGTAAGGAAACCGACATTACCATTCCACGTACCGAAGGCTGTGATACTTGTCATGGCTCAGGTGCGAAACCCGGAACCAAACCGGAGACCTGTTCCGTCTGCCAAGGTAGCGGTCAACAGGAAGTGGTTCAAAATACACCGTTTGGCCGTATGGTCAACCGTCGTGCTTGTTCGAACTGTAACGGTTCGGGACAAATTATCAAGGAAAAATGTACAACATGCAGCGGCAGCGGTAAAGTACGCAAACAACGCAAAATTCATGTTCGCATTCCAGCGGGTGTAGATGACGGCGCTCAACTGCGTATGACTGGTGAAGGTGAAGGTGGTCTGCGCGGAGGACCAGCAGGAGATCTGTATATTGTCATTCGTGTGAAATCACATGATTTCTTCGAGCGTGAAGGCGATGATATCTATTGCGAAATTCCGCTTACCTTCGCTCAGGCCGCATTGGGAGATGAGATTGAAATTCCAACGCTATCCGAGAAAGTGAAGCTGAAAGTACCTGCCGGTACACAAACAGGAACGTACTTCCGTCTCAAAGGCAAAGGCGTACCACGCCTGCGCGGTATGGGGCAAGGGGATCAGCATGTGAAAGTCGTTGTCGTTACGCCTAGCAAGCTGAATGACGAGCAGAAAGATCTGCTTCGCCAAATCGCTGCGCTGGATGGAGAACAAACTCATGAGCATGAGCAATCCTTCTTTGACCGGGTGAAACGGGCCTTCCGTGGAGACTGAGTCGTAATCATTTATTTAAAAAGGACACCACAGCGGTTTTTCCGCAGGGTGTCCTTTTTTGCATAATATGGGCACGGTTGCGGAAAGATACCAGACATGAGCATTCAGTGGTTTGCTGATGTGCCGAAACTAGGGAAGCAGGTGAATCGGATGACCGAAAAAAATATTTTGGCGTATTTCCATAGCCCGGAGCAAGCGGAAGGAGCAGCCAAAAAACTGGAGGCATTGCGAGTGGAAGACCTGTCTATCAATCGATTCAGTCGTTATGCGGGTGTCGGGCCAAGTGGAGCATCCTATACACCAGGCGTATCAGGCAGCTTTTCTTCCTGGGTACCAGGTGCTCTAGGCACAAATGCCAGCGCGGGCATCATGGCCGCAGCAGATCCTTCTGCGAGCGGTATGAGCGATGGCGGACAAGAGGGTCCGACAGGCAGAGATGTATTACTGACCGTTGTTGTTGACGAGGCAGTACATCATCGCGCTCTATCCATTATCGAACAAGCCGGCGGTATGATCTAGTTTCACCAAATCTATATAAGATGGACAGAGAATTACACTTTAACGGAGAGTGTAGAACCAATCTGAAGAAGCGAAGCGTTCGCCTGAAAGCTTTCGTAAGAAAGCTACTTCGGAAGCATACGCTATCACCGGATTTCTCCCTTTAAGAAAGGGAGATGAAGAAATCTGGGGATAACTGCGATCGGAGGATGGTACTACAATCGGAGTGGTATAGTGTAACAAGTATTAGTTCATTTTATATAGATACCTATTTTGAAGGAGGAGCATAACGATGGCAGAACATGAACGTCCAGGCAAGATTTTGACGAAAACGGAAAAGATGAAGCGAATGCAGTCCGCCAAAAATGAGGACGTGGAATTCAGTGCCGAAGCTGCAGATCATGAAGATATAGAGGCTTTGCGCCGAAGCGAAGCCGCCGATCGTCGTCAGGGTCGGGAGATTCATGACTGATGATCGCTCTGCAGTAATTATCGAAGCGGTATTTACGAGTTGGTCCGAGGCTGAATCTGCACGCAGAGCGCTGGAATTGCTGCACCCAAACCAATTGAGTATTGAGAGTTTGAATAACTCATCGTCTTCAGTGGAATCGGGAGCACCTGAGGGCACGGATAACTCGGCCACGGCTCTGATTGGGGGATTCAGTGGTGAGCTGAATGTCCTTTCTCTCATTAGCGATGAGACCGAGGTGTTGTCGGGTGGACAAGTCTATGACGATCCGGATGCTGGCTCTGAAGGCAAGCCCAAGCAAGAAATCTTGCTGACCGTATCCGTATCCAGTGACTCTCTCCCGCAAGCTGCAGAGATGATTACGCAGAACGGTGGACGCTTTTGCTAACAAGTTAATCGAGTGTAGTCATAATGAAAACAGGGTATTCGAGCAGTCAGGCTGCGGGTATCCTGTTTTTGCTGTTTCTTTTACTGCCGCGGTTTTGTACTCCTGCTCGCTTGTGTAGTACAATGGTTGGGATGTTTGAAAAATGAGGAGGAAAAACGAAGTATGTTATGGCATGAACTAACAATACATACCACAGAAGAAGCTGTGGAGATGATTTCGAATTTTTTACATGAAGCGGGTGCTGGAGGGGTCTCGATTGAAGAGTCCGGTACTTTAAATAAAAAACGGGATACGACGTATGGGGAGTTATACGAGTTTCCTTTGAATGATATTCCTGAAGGCTTTGCAGTCATTAAAGGATACTTCTCTGAAGGTACGGACATGGATGCATTGCAAGCTGAAGTAAGTCCACGCATCGAGCAACTTTCCGAATTCGATATCCAAACGGGTGAGGTTCGTTTTGAGACGCGAACAGTGGACGAAAATGACTGGGCGAACGCCTGGAAACAATATTTCAAGCCAGTACGTGTCTCGGAACGTCTAACCATTAAACCGACATGGGAAGAGTATACGCCGGAAAGCCCGAATGAGAAAATTATTGAGCTCGATCCAGGCATGGCGTTTGGTACGGGAACACATCCAACCACCTCGCTTTGTCTGCGTACACTGGAATCAGTCATTCAGGGTGGCGAGGAAGTGATTGACGTAGGTACAGGTTCTGGCATCTTGGCCATAGGAGCTGTCCTTCTCGGTGCAAAACATGTGCTGGCGCTGGACCTCGATCCGGTTGCGGTGGCAAGTGCTAAAGAAAATGTGGAATTGAACGGGCTGGGACAACAAATTACGGTGAAAGAGAGTGATCTGTTGTCTGTTCTGGGCAGTCAGGACCCTGCGCTGGGTGTGAAGCTCCCGGTGAAAGTTATCGTTGCCAACATTTTGGCCGAAATTATTATGCTGTTTGTGGATGATGTCTATCATGCGCTTGAGTCTGGCGGCGTTTATATTACTTCAGGCATTTGGAAAAATAAAGAGCAGCTTGTCCATGATGCGCTCGTTGCTTCCGGCTTCGAAATCAGTTCGGTGCATCGCGATGAGGACTGGATCGCGTTTGTGGCGAGAAAGAGGTAACCGATGGACTTAAACTCGTTCTTTCGTTATCCGCTGGATCAGCTGCCGTTCTTCCTGCTGACCATCCTGATTGCTTTTACGGTCCATGAATTTTCTCATGCGTATTTTGCCAACAAATTCGGTGATCCGACGGCCAAGCTGCTGGGCCGGGTTACTCTCAATCCAGTCGTACACTTTGACTTGTTTGGGGTGCTATTGCTCGTTATTGCTGGATTCGGTTGGGCACGACCTGTTCCAGTGAATCGGGCGAACTTTGACAAACCAAGATTGATGGGTGTTATCGTCTCTGCAGCAGGGCCACTAAGCAATCTGCTGCTCGCGATCATCGGTACGATCATCTATGCGTCCCTGGTTGGTTCGGGGGCATTGGGTGGCATTGAGAATGAACGGTTGCTTACGGCAATCTCCATGTTTTTCTCCATATTTAACTTGACGAACTTTTTCCTTTTTCTCTTTAATCTTATTCCGTTGCCTCCATTGGACGGATATCGAATTCTGGAGGATATTCTGCCGCCTTCAATCAGCCGCAAACTGCAAGGGGTGGAGCAATGGTCCATATTTATTTTCCTGTTGATCCTTGTTATTCCACCATTGCAAAATGCGACGATTCAACCTCTATATCAATTTGCCCAGAATATGTATGTGGATCTGGCAAGGATAATCATCGGTTTATATCGTTAGAAACGTATGGTGTATGGGACTGAAATACTGGTCAGATAGACATAAAAGTTGTATGATCATCTGTGGCGATTGGATTCATGCCTGCCATCAGGCGGGGTGAATTCCAGTCATAACAGGACAGAATGGGTGGATAGACGAATGCAGCGTTATTTTGTATCTGCAGAACAGTTTAATGAACATTCCGTGGTCATCACGGGTGATGATGCGCGCCATATCGGCAAAGTGATGCGTGGTAAACCTGGAGATAAACTGATTGTCAGTGACGGAAACTCCAAAGAAGCTTTGGTGGAGATTGAAAGCATCGAAGCCCAGCAAGTAACAGCGAATATTGTGGAGCCCCTCGAAATGGACCATGAAGCGCGTATACGTGTAACCGTGGCTCAAAGCTTGCCAAAAGGCGATAAGATGGAGACGGTCATCCAAAGATGTACAGAGATCGGAGCGGTTTCATTTGTTCCTTTCCTGTCTGAGCGTACGATTGTGCAATATGATGCCAAGAAAGAAGGCAAACGGTTGGAGCGGTGGCGTAAAATCGCCAAGGAAGCTGCTGAGCAAAGCCATCGGAACCGCATTCCATCCGTTGAGCAGCCACTTTCCTGGAAAGGGCTGCTATCTTCTTTTGAGGGCTACAGTCTGGTATGTTATTGTTATGAAAAGGAAAACGGCAAGCAGTTAAGAGACGCATTGAAGCCGTTTGTGGAGCAGCTTGCACCTGGTGCGAGCGCTGAAGTGTTGATCGTTGTTGGACCTGAGGGCGGATTCTCGGAGAGGGAAACGATTGAAGCCGATCAGGCGGGTGCTGTATCCGTTGGACTGGGCAAACGCATCTTGCGGGCCGAGACAGCCGGAATGGCGGCGCTAACTTGTGTCTTATATGAATCCGGAGAAATGGGGGGAATGTAATTATGCCATCCGTGGCGTTTTACACCTTAGGCTGCAAAGTTAATTTTTATGATACAGAGGCGATTTGGCAATTGTTCAAAAATGAAGGATACGATCAGGTAGACTTTGACGAACAGACAGCGGATGTATACTTGATTAATACTTGTACAGTAACCAATACCGGCGACAAAAAGAGCCGCCAGATTATCCGTCGTGCCATTCGGCGCAACCCGGATGCGATTGTAGCCGTTACAGGCTGTTATGCGCAAACTTCACCGGCAGAAATTCTGGACATCCCTGGTGTGGATCTGGTTATCGGTACACAGGACCGGGACAAAATTTTGCCATATGTCAATGAAATTCAGGAATCACGTCAACCCGTCAATGCTGTGCGTAACATCATGAAAACGCGGGTGTTTGAAGAGATGGACGTACCGGATTTTGCCGATCGTACCCGTGCATTTCTGAAAATCCAAGATGGCTGCAACAACTTCTGTACGTTCTGCATTATTCCGTGGTCGCGTGGACTTTCCCGCAGCCGGGAAGCAAACAGCATCATCCAACAGGCTCATCAACTCGTACACGCCGGGTACAAGGAAATTGTCCTGACAGGCATACATACCGGTGGGTACGGAGATGACATGGAGAATTATGATCTGACGGATCTGCTATGGGACTTGGATAAAGTAGAGGGCCTGGAACGTATTAGAATCAGTTCGATTGAAGCCAGTCAGATTGATGATCGGATGCTGGATGTGATTAAACGTTCAGACAAACTTGTGCGCCACTTCCACATTCCGCTGCAAGCAGGCGATGATACCGTATTGAAACGTATGCGCCGTAAATATACGACCGAAGAGTTTTACAATAAAATGCTTCGCATTCGGGAAGCAATGCCGGATGTAGCAATTACAACCGACGTTATTGTAGGGTTCCCGGGTGAGACGGATGAGATGTTCCGTAATGGCTATGAACTGATGAAGAAAATCGGATTTTCCGAAATGCACGTTTTCCCCTATTCCAAACGAACTGGAACACCGGCAGCACGTATGGAGGATCAGGTGGATGAGGAAGTCAAAAATGCGCGCGTGCATGAACTGATTGAGCTATCCGAGCAAATGCAGCTGGCATACGCCAAGCAATTTGTGGGCCAAGTACTGGATGTCATTCCTGAAGGTGAAGCCAAGGGCCGTGAAGGCAGTGGTAAACTGCACGGTTACAGTGACAACTACATTCAGTTGGTCTTTGATGGTTCCCTGGATATGGTCGGCAAGGTATGCCGTGTCAAAGTGACCGAAGCGGGTGTGAATGAAAGCCAGGCTACGTTGGTTCGTGTGTTGGAGGAAAATCTCAAGTCCGCAGCGATGTAATCGAGGCGTTAGGAACAAGGATTTCATTTCCTTGGGGAGCGTACCCGTGGAGATGAGGTCCTTCTTTTTCCAAAAAAGATGAAGTCAATTCCGTAATGGGGGAGAGCAGCATGAATAAAAAAGAAATTTCGGCAGGCGGAGTCGTCTACCGCACGGGAGAAGACGGAAAGCTCCAAATTCAACTGATTGTAGATCGCTACGGCAAAACGACTCTCGCCAAGGGCAAAATGGAAGCTGGAGAAACGGTAGAACAAACCGCACTGCGTGAGATTCTGGAAGAGACAGGCATGGTCGGCCGAATTGTAGAACCCGTCGATATCATTGCTTATACGTATCAGCATGCTGAGTTTGGTCCGGTGGACAAGGAAGTTCATTATTATCTCGTTGAAGCGGAAAGCGGCGATCTGCAGCCTCAGATTGAAGAAATCAAAGGTGTAGATTGGTACGCTCCGGAAGAAGCTTGGTCCAGACAGCAGCATAGCGGATACGATAATAACGATGACATTTTACGAGTGGCACTGAACAAATTAGGCATTAACGTATAGCTGTTTTCTATTGAGTGACGTATCGCTACTTTTTGTCGAGAGTGAGAGAGTTTCGAACATCAGGCCATGGGTGACTTCGCCACTGGGGTGGAGACCGGTGGTTTTTTGTGCCAAATCGGCAAGTAACAGAACGGCAAGGCAAGCAGTGAACTGGTGACGTTAAAAAGGGTCTGGGCGTGCGCAATCTGCGCCCCGTTATCCGCTGACAGCCAGGCCGAAGCTGCATGCAGCTGGCCGATCAGCGGCATAAATAGCAGCGCTCCCGCAATGTTTAGTACGACATGGGAGGCTGCGACAAATTTGCCTGCGGATGCTCCGCCAGCGGCAGCAATCACGGCGGTGATACAGGTCCCTACGTTCGACCCGATCACAATGGCGATGCCGATCTCCACAGGCAGTACGCCTGTGGCTGCAAGCGTAATCGCCATGCTGATGACGGCTGCGCTGCTATGAATGAGCGCCGTCAGGCAGGCACCTGCCAGAAAGCCCCACCACAAGCTGTCGGCTGAGCGATCCAGAAACCACTGGAATACGCCCAACCTTCGCAGGGGTACGGCAATGGATTGCATCACTTGAATGCCTGTCATAACGAGGGCAAATCCGGCTGAAGCGAGAAAGCTGTATTGCATGGTAGACAGCGTCCGGCGTGTGCGTTCAGGAGCGAGCTGATTTCGTTCACCAAGCACAACTAAGACGGCCCAGCCTGTAAGTGACAAGGCAAGCAGAGGCAGGGAAACCCGTCCGATCTGCAGTCCGACCAGCTCGGTGGTCAGGCACGTCCCGATGTTGGTGCCGAGAATAATGCCAAGTGTGCGTCCGTAGCTAATTAATCTGGCGTTCGCGAGTCCAATGGTGAGCACGGTGACGGCGGTACTGCTTTGCAGCAGGGCTGTAGCGCCCGCACTGAAAGCCATGCCTTTCCAGGGAGCAGAGGTAGCACGGCCCAGCCATCCAGCCAACATGGGCCCGGCCATCCGCTGTAAGGCTGTTTCCATCAGCTTCATCCCGCCAAAAAAGATAAGAAGCCCGTATAGTAAGGGCAGCACAACATCTCTGAACATGAGTTAACATCATTCCTTCCGTGCATATCCTTATTCTCATCCTATGAGTAAATAAGGACAACCATGACAGGCTAACGGAATTCTGAAGTTAACAGCGTTTGAAAGACCGATAAGTTATCTTAATGGTCACCCCAATTACCGCGCCCCTATTCAAAAGATACGGAGACTCTGCAAACGCAGCGAAGGGGATGGAGTTGGAACTGTAGAAGCGAAGCATTCGCCCTTATCCTCGGATTTTTCCTATAGTGAAATGGAATCAAAAAAATCTGAGGGTAACAGCGATCGAAAGTCCGATCCATCCCCGAAGCGGACACCCCAATTACCGCGCCCCTATTCAAAAGATACGGAGACTCTGCAAGCGTAGCGAAGGGGATGGAATTGGAACTGTAGCAGCGAAGCGTTCGCCTTTGTCTCCAAATTTTAACCTTCTGAATAATAAATCAATAAAATTTGGAGACAACAGCGATCGAAAGTCCAATCCATCATCAAAGCGGTCTCCTTTGCACCAAACCTATCATTTCAACTAACTATGAAAGAAGTGGATCTATCTTGCCATCAGTTACACTGGAACGCAGCCGCAAAAAGCGGCTTGAACATGCACATCCATGGATATATAACAATGAAATCGCCTCTGTTGAAGGAAATCCCGAGCCGGGAGATCTGGTCAACGTAATGAATCACCAAGGTCGCTATCTCGCGACAGGGTACTATAATCCTGCATCTCAAATCACAGTGCGAGTCGTGGCCTATCAACCCTTGGAGTTTGAACAGATGGACACCGCGTTTTTTGCAGCGCGTTTCCGCGATTGCTTACGCCACCGGGAGCGTTTTATCCAGGATGGGGAGGCATACCGTCTTGTTTATGGGGAAGCTGATTTCCTGCCAGGTCTGATCGTTGACCGTTTTGGAAGCATTCTTGTTGTTCAATTGCTCACATTGGGAATGGACCGTTGCCGCGAAGCGATTGTACAAGCTCTAATTGAAGTGATGCAGCCGGAAGGCATCTATGAACGCAGTGATGTGTCCATTCGTGAACTCGAAGGCTTGGAGCAGACGAAAGGACCATTATATGGGGATTGCCCGCGTCATGTCACGGTAACAGAGAACGGATTACTCATTAAGGTGGATATCGTGGAAGGCCAGAAGACAGGGTACTTCTTCGACCAACGCGAGAATCGTGCAGCCATTGAACCACTTATGAAGGGTTGGGGTTACAAGAGTGGTATTACGCTCCAACAGACTGAGCAGGATGGTACGCAGCAGTTGCTTCCTGTGAATAAAAGCGGCAAGGTTGTGACGTTCCCTTATTGGGATGGGGCCACTGTGCTGGAATGTTTCTCCCACACAGGCAGCTTCACATTGAACGCCTGCAAATATGGAGCCAAAAAAGTAACATGTCTCGATATCTCAGAACATGCGATTGAAAGTGCACGTACCAACGTAGAGCTGAACGGTTTTACTGATCGGGTCGAATTTGTCGTTGCGGATGCATTCCAATACTTGCGTGAACAGGTGAAAGGCCTCGATGAGCGTAACGTACGTGCACGTGCTGGCGAACAGAAAGTGGATACGTCCAAAGCGCTTGCAGCCGGTGGTAAAACATTTGATGTGGTCATCCTCGATCCACCAGCCTTTGCCAAAACGAAATCAGCAGTCAAAGGCGCATGCCGTGGATATAAGGACATCAATCTGCAAGGAATGAAGCTGGTGAATGAGGGCGGGTATTTGGTAACGGCAAGCTGTTCATACCACATGCGTCCGGATCTCTTCTTGGAAACTATTGCGGATGCAGCCGAAGATGCAGGCAAAGTATTGCGTCTGATCGACTGGAAAGCAGCTGGTAAGGATCACCCACAAATTTTGGGGGTAGACGAAGGTCATTACCTGAAATTTGCCATCTTCGAAGTACGCAGCAAAAAGAATTAATCGAGCGATATCAGTATTGGATCGTTCATCTATTTTGGCAAAGAGGGGCTGTCTCAAAAGGAATTCCACTTCGCTCCATGCGCTAACGAACCTATCACATCTTAACAGGTGGATTATCAACGGTTGCCAGATTTAACGAACCTCAGTCACGCTATTCCGTCATCAAACGGTGTCAAAACATAAAAAATGGATCGAATCGCCGAAATAACGTCTCTGTGATTCGTTAGATCTTAGATCTGGGCTAATGGGAGCGCATAGCGTGTCTCAGGTTCATTAGTACAAAATAACGCTAACAAGGGATGTCCTCTGTCATATTCATGACTTATGGGATATCCCCTTTTTGCTATGCTCATGCAAAAGCTCTCTGGAATTGCCGGATAGTGGCAAACGTATGTTCCGAACCAAGTCAGATATGTTATACTGGGAATTAAAATCTTGTTCGTGATGGTTTGGAGGATTAAACATGTCCGTACGCTTTGTTATTGGCCGGGCAGGCAGTGGCAAGAGTGCGCTGATTACCCGGGAAATCACATCCCTGCTTCAAAAGGAACCACAAGGTAAACCACTGATTCTGCTAGTCCCGGAACAGAGTTCGTTTCGAACCGAACAGTCGCTGGTTTCTTCTGGTGCTATTAAAGGTACCATGCGTGCTGAAGTGCTTGGTTTTCGCCGATTGGCCTATCGGGTCATGCAGGAGGCAGGTGGTTCTGCCCGTATTCCCATTGGAGCTGAAGGCAAAAAAATGCTGCTCTACAAAGTGCTCCAGCGTCGTAAGGAAGAATTGAAGCTGTTTGGAGCATCGGGCAGTCAGCTGGGATTTATAGGAGATTTAAATGATTTGTACAGTGAGTTTAAACGTTATGAACTTGACCCTACTTCACTGGAAGAAGGACTTTCCGCAATGAATACTTCCTCTTCTGCACCGATTCTGGGAGACAAGCTGCATGACTTGCTTCTTATATACCGTGACTATGAAAAGGAATTAACCGAACTATATATCGATGATGAAGACACGTTGACTGAACTGACAGAGCGATTGCCGGAGAGTAGGTTGCTGCAAGATGCAGAGATCTGGATCGATGGATTTCAGGGATTTACCCCGCAGGAAATGAGTGTCATTGGAAGACTGATGCTGCAAGCTTCTTCCGTTACAATTGCATTGACGTTGGATCGTGCTTACGACCACGGCGCACTTCCAGGAGAATTGGAACTGTTCCATCCCACAGCAAGTGCATACGCACGTCTCAAAGGCATGGCCGAGGATCTGGGTGTCCTTAATGAGACAACGGTGCTTCAACCGGAAGTTTTGCCGAGATATGAGGGCAGTCCTGGACTGGCCCATTTGGAGGCTGGCTTTGATCGCAGAGTTCGCTGGAAGAGTGAGGGGCGTGATGCAGGTGTCCGACTTTACGCTGCTGAGAACCGCCGGGCTGAGATGGAAGGAGCACTTCGTGAGATGCGTCGTCTGGCGCAAGATGAAGGTGCGCGTTATCGAGATATGGCAGTGCTTGTTCGTCAGTTGGATACATATGCCGACATTGCTGAGCCCCTATTCAGGGACTATGGCGTGCCTGTCTTTCTGGATCGGAGAAGAAATGAACTACATCATCCATTATCGGAATTTATTCGTTCAGCACTCGATATCGTTCGCCGTCGCTGGCGTTATGAGGATGTATTTCGCTGTGTAAAAACGGATCTGCTGCTTCCTCGAGACGGTTCCATCACGCGTGAAGATATGGACCAGCTTGAAAATTATATATTGGCTTGTGGAATTCACGGATACCGCTGGACAGATGGCAAGCCATGGAAGTATGTACCCAGCCTTTCTCTGGAAGACAACGACCAGGATGTTCGCAGCCGGGGCCGGGAGCAGATGCTGTCCTTAATGGAAAAATGCCGAACGGTGATTGTTGACCCGCTGGGTACTTTTGAGAAACGAATGAGCAAGGCAAAGACAGCTAAAGACCAATGTGCGGCCCTTTATAGATTACTGGAAGATGCCGAGATTCCTTGGAAGCTGGATCAGATGTCTGCAGAAGCCAAGGCCCAGGGTGATCCGGAGCGATCGAGAGAGCATCGTCAAATGTGGGGTGCCGTCCTAGATCTATTAGATCAGATGGTTGATATGATGGGGGCCGAACGGCTGGATATCGATCTGTTTGCAGGGCTGATGGAGACCGGATTGACCGAACTGAAACTGGGACTCGTTCCTCCAGCGCTTGATCAGGTGTTGGTTGGATCGATGGATCGTACACGTCTTCAGGATATCAAGTACGTATTTATTCTGGGTGCAGTAGATGGTGAACTGCCTGCCGTGCCTCAGGATGATGGTGTATTAACCGAGCAGGAACGGCTGCTGTTAACGGAGAGAGGTTTGGGGCTTGGTCCCGGAGCAACAAGACAAATGCTGGACGAACGCTTTCTGATCTATTCAGCCCTGACCGCGGCGAGCAAGCAGTTATGGATGAGTTATCCCGTTGCAGATGATGAAGGGAAAACATTACTGCCCTCGGAAATTGTACGACATGTACGGAAAATGTTCGGTCTGCATGAGCAGCCATTGCTTGCCCAACCGCCGGTTACGGATGCTGAAGAGGTACACTGGTCTTATGTTAACCATCCTGGTCAGAGCCTCTCTTATCTCATTGGACAATTGCGAAGATGGCGCCGTGGAGAAGATATTCCTGAAATGTGGTGGGCGATCTATAACTGGCATGTCTCTCGGGAGACGAGCAGACCTCAGCTGAAACAATTGCTTGGATCGGTCTTTTATCGCAATCGGGCGTTACCTCTACGTACGGCTACTAGCCGTAGATTATATGGCACAGAGGTAAGGACCAGTGTCTCCCGAATGGAGCGGTTTGTGGCGTGTCCTTTCTCCCATTTTGCATCCCATGGGCTGCGGCTGAAAGAGCGCCAGCTGTACCGCTTGCAAGCTCCTGATATTGGACAATTGTTCCATGCTGCCTTGAGTCAGCTTGCGATGCGTTTGCGACAGGAGAATCGCAGCTGGGGCAGTCTGTCTCCGGATGAATGTCGGAAGGAAGCGGAGCACACTGTGGAGCAGATTGCACCACAGCTGCAGGGAGAGATTTTGCTTAGCACGAAACGATATGGTTACATCTTCCGCAAGCTGAAGGATATCGTTAGCCGGGCATCGGTTATTCTGGGTGAACAGTCCAGACGGGGAAGCTTTGAACCGATTGGGCTGGAGCTTGATTTTGGACCAGGCAAACCGCTGCCACCGCTGCGTTTTGAATTGGAAAATGGCTGTGTGATGGAGATCGTGGGTCGGATCGACCGCGTGGATGTGGCTGAAGGAGAGAACGGTCTGCTGCTGCGGGTCATTGATTACAAATCGAGCCAGACCGATCTCAAACTGCATGAAGTGTATTATGGCCTGTCATTACAGATGCTCACGTACCTGGAGGTGCTGCTTAGTGCTGCCGAGGAGTGGCTTGGAGAATCGGCGATGCCTGGAGGAACACTCTATTTCCATGTGCATAATCCGTTGCTTCAATCCGCGAATGGCATGACTTCTGAGCAGGCAGGACAAGAGCTGCTGAAACGGTTCAAAATGAAGGGCTTGCTGCTCGCGGACCGGGATGCGATCGCTCAAATGGACAATACCTTGGACAAAGGCTATTCAGCCATTATTCCGGTTGCACTTAAGGCAGATGGCAGCTTTTATAGCAGTGCTGCTGTAGCTACCCCAGAGCAATGGGATACCTTGCTTGCTTCAGTTCGCAGTAATATACGTGAGATTGGCACCCGGATTACGGACGGGGATGTGGCGATTGAACCTTACCGTATCCAGCAGGAGGTTGCATGCACCTTCTGTCCGTACAAGCCAGTCTGTCAATTTGATGAAAATATCGAAGGCAATGAATATAATCTGTTGTCCAAACCGGGCAAACAGCAAATCTGGGACATGCTGTCTCATGACAAAGGAGGGGAAACATCATGACGATTATGCCAAAACCGGAGGGAAGCTTCTGGAGTGATGACCAATGGAGTGCCATCTCACAGAGTGGGGAAGACATTCTGGTTGCTGCTGCAGCGGGTTCCGGGAAGACGGCCGTATTGGTTGAACGGATTATTCGTAAGATTGCAGACCCTTCCCGTGGATTCAGCGTAGATCGTTTGCTGGTTGCAACATTTACGAAAGCTGCTGCGGCGGAGATGAAGCAGAGGATACGGGAAGCACTGGAACGTGCACTTGAAGAGCAGCCTGCCGAAGAACATTTGCGCAAACAACTTTCACTACTTGGGCGGGCATCCATTACGACACTGCATTCATTCTGTATGGAGGTCATTCGTCGTTATTATCAGCAAATTCCGCTAAACCCGGCTTTCCGGATTCTGAATGAAAATGAAGCCGAGATTATGCGGCAGGAATTGTTGGAGCAGTTGTTTGAGGAAAAGTATGGGGAAGAAGATGAAGGCAGTACATTCCGCGAATTGGTGGATTGGTTCAGTGGGGAACGAAACGATGATGCCATGCATCGACTTGTGCAGCGTTTGTATGATTTCTCGCGCAGTCATTCCTGGCCGGATCATTGGCTTGCGGAGATGGCATCTGCTTTTCAGGTGGAAAGTGTCGAGGCACTTGGGCATTCTGCATGGGTTCAAAGTATTTTGCGTGATGCGGCTCTTGCCCTGAGTGGTGCGGCTGGTCTGCTGCGTCAAGGAATCAGCATATCGATGCAGCCGGAAGGTCCGAAACCTTATGCAGATACATTAAAAGAAGATTTGGCAATGGTCGAAGAGCTTCTGTCAGCTGTTGAGGTCATGCCGTGGGAAAGATTGCCTGAAGTGTTTCAGCCAGCATCTTTTGGCAAGCTGAAGCCTTGCAAAAAGGACCAGACGGACCCGGGGTTACAAGAACAGGTCAAGGAACTGCGTGAGGCTGCGAAAAAAGCCGTTACGGATCTGAAAGGGTCATTGTTTGGAAGAAGTGCGTTTTCTTTCTGGCAGGAGCTGGAGCAGGCGGCACCACTAATGCAGGAGCTATCCAAGCTGGTCAGTGCATTTGGAGAGCGATATCGACAGGCTAAGCAGGAACGCGGTCAGGTCGATTTCAGTGACCTGGAGCATTACTGTCTTCATATTTTGCGTCATGAGGATTCAACTCCCGAGCTGTCCATGCCTTCGGATGCAGCAATGGAATATCGGGCACGTTTCGATGAAGTGCTGCTGGATGAATATCAGGATACCAATACGGTGCAGGAAGATATCGTCAGACTGATTTCCAGAGAAAATCCAGGAAACCGATTCATGGTTGGTGATGTAAAACAGAGTATTTACCGTTTTCGTCTGGCTGAACCCGGTCTGTTTCTGAACAAGTATCGTCAATACGCAGCGAATTCGGATATGGAAGTGGACGTAGAGAGAGATTCATTGCATGCAGGAAGGCGTATTGATCTTGCACGTAACTTCCGCAGCCGTGCAGAAGTCGTCCATTCGGTCAATATGTTATTCAAGCAGCTCATGAATGAAGGGGTAGCCGAGATTGCCTATGATGAACGAGCGCAGCTCGCTTATGGAGCTACTTTCCCGGAAGAGACGCTTGGAGATGAGGCTTACACACCTGAACTCATGCTGATCGATCGTCAAGGCGGAGGACCTGATCTCACGGAAAGCACGGACGAGAATGGGGATGCGCTGCCTTCTGCTGAGCTGGAAAGTGCCGAGCTCGAAACCGCCCAGCTGGAGGCTCGGGCCATGGCTCGACGTATTCGTGAAATGGTTGGAGATACGGATAAACCGGCCCTTAACGTTTATGATAAAGCTCTCAAATCCATGCGACCTGCGCGTTACGGAGACATAGTTATTTTGCTTCGTTCTGCCCTGATGTGGGCTCCACTCATGATTGAGGAATTCAGACAGCAGGGTATTCCTGCCGGAGGGGAGCAAAGCAAAGGGTATTTCCAGGCGACGGAAGTGGAAGTGATGTTGTCCTTGCTGCAGATTGTGGATAATCCAAGGCAGGATATCCCGCTTGCTTCCGTGCTTCGTTCGCCGATTGTCGGACTAGATGAAGAGGAACTGGCTCAGATTCGCCTTGGGGACAAGCGACAGTCTTTCTATGATGCTGTTGTTTCAGCTACAGGAGCATTCACTAGTTCGTTGAATGTTTTCGGGCAGCATGGTGAGAAAGTTTCAAATTCGAATTCATCTGCAATCCAGCTGCAATGGCCCGAAGTCTGGTCAGAAATGGAACAGGGGCAGCGGGAGTCGGCAGTAACCGCCGAAGCAGACGTTATCGAACTTATACATGAATCCTCTGTACATGCAGATACAGATGAGCTTCTGGATGCTGGTATAGATGCAAGTATGGGTGGACGTATAAGCAACGATGCGGATAGGGACAACGGTACCAGCACAGAGCTGCAACAAAAGCTAATTCGCTTTTTGCGTCAGTTGGAACAGTGGCGGCTTGAAGCCAGACAAGGGAGCCTGAGTGAACTCATATGGCGAATGTACCGGGAAACGGGTTATCTGGACTGGGTTGGCGGCCTACCGGGAGGCATACAGCGTCAAAGTAATTTGAAGGCTCTGTATGATCGCGCTCGGCAATATGAGGAGGCAACGGCTAATCGTGGGTTGTTCCGCTTCCTGACCTATGTATCCAGACTACGTGAGAACGGGGGAGATCTTGGCACCGTATCAAGTGGTTCTGGTGAGCAGGACAATGCGGTACGCATCATGACGATTCACCGGAGTAAGGGCTTGGAATTCCCTATTGTTTTTGTCGGGGGCATATCCAAAATGTTCAATCAGCAGGATCTGAATTCGCCGTTTCTGATGCATAAGGAGCTGGGGTTTGGCCCGAGGTTTGTTGATCGTGAGAATCGGGTTGCCTATCCAACCTTGGCGAATCTGGCGATTCGTCGTCGTGCCCAGTTTGAGCTGCTTGCCGAAGAGATGCGGGTGCTCTATGTGGCTTTGACCCGCCCAAAAGAGAAAATGATTTTGGTCGGTACTGTGAAAGATGTTGTTAAAAAGGCAGTGGCTTGGTCTCAGATTAAAGACAGTCCGGAACGGGTATTGCCTGACTATCTGCTTGCAGCAGGACGTAGTTATCTGGACTGGATCGGTCCATCCTTGATGAGACATCCAGACGCAGCTTTGCTGCGTGAACTTGCGGGAGGCGCTGATTCATATGCTGCCTGTCTTGTGAATGATGAATCACGCTGGAGTATTTCTGTCATTTCTGCTGATCAAGTATCCCGGGAAATAGTTGTGGATCAGACGCTTGGTGAAGAAGACGGCATGACAGAAGTGCGGAAACATCGAATTGCTGCCCTAAAAGCAGTTGAGCCTGTTGAGCTGTTTCCTTCCTCCACTGAAGAAGAGATGATGGAGGATACACAAGATGCAACACCACGAGACATCAGTGAGGAAGATGTATTTACAATAGGTGAGCAAGAGGATATGCAGCTGCTTCGTGAAGTAGATAAGCGGCTTTCATGGACGTATCCTCATCAAGCAGCAACGCAAGTAGCTGCCAGCACATCGGTTACCGAACTGAAGACATTGCTAGCCATGCAAGACCATCAGTCGTTACAGATGATGGAGGAAGTTGAAGAACAATCTGAGGCTTCTGTGGATTCTGAGGGGTATGAAGTGAAGGATGGAAGCTCGTCCTTTAAATTGCATCTACGTCGTCCCAAATTCATGGAGGAGAAACAATTGACTGGAGCCGAGCGAGGAACGGTGTATCATACGTTGATGCAGCATCTTCCTGTAGATGGTTCACCCGTTGATTCGCAAATCGTTGAGCAGACACTTTTGCGGTTAGTTGAGCTCCAGATTTTGCTCCCTCATCAGGCAGAGGTTATTGAGTCTGATCAACTGGCCGGATTTTTCAATACAGAGCCTGGGACAGAACTGTTGCGTGCGGAGTGGGTGAAACGGGAGATCCCGTTTATTTATGGACTCCCGGCACATCATTCTCCTGCGGAATGGCTCCGTAATCTGTTACCAGATGCTGGCATGCAAACGTTGGAGGAAGACGGTAAGATGCAGGCATCACTTGAAAATGAGACCGTGCTGGTACAGGGGATTATTGACTGCCTGTATGAGGTGGATGGCGAGCTTGTTTTGCTCGATTACAAGACTGATCGGGTGTTGGAGCATCGGGGTGGACTGGACAAACTGACGGAAAACTATCGTTTTCAGCTGGAGCTGTATGCCCGGGCTATTGAGGATATTCTGGGTCGGAAAGTCGACCGGAAGTGGTTGTACTTTTTTGATGGTGGACATGCTGTGAAACTATAAAGTGAAATTTTAAAACGGTCGGATGGAATTTGTATCATCGGATTTTGCATGAGAGAGGGGTTGAACGGACGATGCGTATTTTGCACACAGGGGACTGGCATCTGGGCAAAACGCTGGAGGGACGGAGCCGGCTGCGAGAGCAGGAGGATTTTGTGGATGAACTTGTCAGGCTCGCGGATGAGCAGCAGGCAGATGCCATATTGATGGCTGGAGACGTGTATGATTCTGTAAATCCGCCTGCATCGGCGGAACAGCTTTTTTACGAGGCTGCGGCGCGTCTGACGGAACAAGGGAGACCTCTTGTGGTGATTGCGGGAAACCATGATCAGCCGGAGCGAGTGGCTTCGGTGACCCCGCTTGTGAACAGACAGGGAATTACACTTGTAGGTATGCCTACTTCAGAAGCAGTTACGATCCATGCCAAGCGAACTGGAGAGACTGCGCAGATTGCTGCATTGCCATATCCCTCGGAAGCGCGACTGAATGAACTGCTGACAACGGATGGGGACGAGAATGTGCTTCGTCAGGCTTACAGTCGCCGGGTCGGCATGTTAATGCAGCGTCTGGCTGCTTCTTTTCGTCCGGATACGGTGAATTTGGCAATGAGTCATATTTATGTTCTGGGCGGAGTGGAGAGTGATTCGGAACGTCCCATTCAGGTAGGGGGGGCCTATACGGTCGACCCTTCTGCATTGTCAACAGGTGCGCAATATACAGCACTGGGGCATCTCCATCGTGCGCAGGCAGTAAAAGGTGACGGTGTGATACGGTATAGTGGCTCTCCACTGGCCTACAGTTTCTCCGAAGCGGGGCAGAGCAAGTCCGTCACCATGGTTGATCTGGCACCAGGGGGTGCCGCAAGCGTGGAAGAAGTGCTGTTGACCTCCGGACGTCCACTTGTGCGCTGGAAGGCGCGTGGCGGTCTGGCTGAAGTTTATCGATGGCTGGATGAAGGGCGTGATCCTCAGGCTTTTATTGATATGGAAGTATGGCTGGATGACGCCATGTCTCTGAAAGAAATCCAGCAGCTCCGTAAGTCGCATGACGGGATCATCCATATCCGTCCGGTGTATCCCGAGATGGCAGCCGCAGGGCTTTTGGAGCAACGATCCGAGCTTCCGGTACATGAGCTTTTCCGCAAATTTTATCAGCGTCAGACAGGTGGGGCATTACCTGAAGACAGTCTGGTTCAGCTGTTCCTGGAACTCGTCGATGAGGACGAGCCAGGTGTGCGTGAGGAGGTCGAGGGAAATTGAAGCCGATTTTATTGAAAGTTGCTGGCCTGCAAAGTTATCGGGAGACACAGGAGATTGATTTTACCGTATTGACGGAAACGGGACTATTCGGCATTTTTGGTCCTACAGGCAGTGGGAAGTCTTCTTTGCTTGACGCGATTACGCTGGCGATGTACGGAAAAGTGGAACGTGCGGTTAACGGTACCCAGGGAATCATGAATCACGCGGAGGATTCGTTGTCCGTTGCTTTTACATTTGAACTTGTATCGGCAGAAGGGACAAGAAGATTTCGGGTGGAACGACGCTTCAAACGAAACAATGAGGTATCGGTAAGCAACACCATCAGCAAATTCATTGAGACCGTTAACGGAGAGGAACAGGTGCTGGCTGATAAACTGGCAGACGTGAACCGATGCGTTGAAGATGTAATCGGATTGAAAATGGATGATTTTACGCGAGCCGTTGTGCTTCCACAAGGTAAATTCGCTGAGTTTCTGTCACTGAAAGGCAGTGAACGACGGCAGATGCTGCAACGTTTATTTCATCTGGAGAAGTATGGAGATCAGCTTGCCATCAAGCTCAGTCGGCGGGTGAAGGACAATGATATGGTTCATCAGTCACTGGCTGCCGAGCAGCAGGGGCTTGGGAATGCGAGCAAAGAGACGTTGGCGGAAACGGAGCTTCTTCTTCAAGCTGCTGTGAAACAGTCTGAATTGTCACGCAAAACGCTTGATGAAGCGATGAAGGAAGCCGAGCAGCTCCGTAAAGTCCGTGAGTTAAGCCAGGAGCGCCGGGCTCGTATGGAGGAACACGAAAAGCTGAAAGCACGTGCACCACAGATCGAAGCTGGGGAACAATGGCTGAAACTGGCCGGGGCGGCAGACGCGATCCTCCCTTCATTGCAGACGATGCGTGACGCAGCAGCACAACAGAAGTTGCGTGAGGATGCAGCCGGCATTGCTCACCAGCAAGCGGTGGAACATGAACGGCTGTCTGTACTGGAAGCCGAGAAAGCCGAGAAGGCCCGTGTACAGATGGCTGAGGAAGAACCGAAGCTGCTGCTTCGATTGGAACAGCTGGAACAGGCCAAGGAGTTACAGCGGGAACGTGACGGGCTCCGTGAGGATCGTACACGTCTTAAACAGCTTCTGGACAAAGGGCAGGCTGAGCAGAGTGTCATCGGACAACAGCTGGAGAAGGAGAAAGAACTACAGCAGCGTGGCCGCAAACGGCGGGAAGAATTACAGGAAAGCCTCAAGCCGAATGAAGTGAAGTCCGAAGAACGCAGACAGCTGCAGGCTGCACTGGAATTGAAGCATCGATTGGATACTGCGGCGGAGCAATTGCGCCAAAACAAGGCTGAGATGGAAGCTAATAAGCAGTCGGCTGAACAGGGGGCAGACAGGCTGAAGCTGGCTGCCCAGGAAGAGAGCCGTCTGAGTGAACAGCGTCAGCATCTGATCGGAAAGGCGGCAATGGGTCTGGAGGCCTTGCTTGCCTGTGAGCAGGACATTGGCCGCGAACAGAGCCTGCTGGCCAAGGCGGAGGAGCAGCTGCGCGGAACCATGCGTGAGAAGGAGCTGCATCGGCTCTCCTCCGCCTTGCGCGCCGAGCTGCGCGACGGCGAGCCATGCCCGGTGTGCGGCTCCGCACACCACCCGCTCCCGGCGGCGCCGCCGGGAGAAGGTCCGCCCGCAGGCGATGCGGACCTGGAACTGCTGCGCAGCCTGCATGCGGAGCTGCAGGAGCTGCGCTTTGGGCTGCGCCAGCAGCTGCACGAACGTCGCAGCCTGCTGACGCAGCTTGGCGCTGCGGCCGGCGAAGCCCCGGCCGCAGCCGAGGCCGCGCCTGCGGCTGCGGAGCCGGAGTCCGCCGGTTCGCCCGTACACGGGCGCTCCCCGGCGGACTGGGCGGAGCGTGCCGCCGCACTGCGCGAAGCCGCGCGGGCGCTGGCCGCAGCCGCAGCGCCGCTGCAAGCGGAAGCCGCCGCGTTGCAGCAGGCGGCTTCAGGCGCGCAGCAGCGCCGCATGGAAGCGGCGGCTGCGCAGGAGGCCGGCCAAGCCGGACTCGCCCAGGCAGAGCGCCGGTTGGCCGAGAGCGAGGCCGCCGCAGCCGCATTGCACGGCCGCTGGGCCGCGGAACTGCCAGGCATCGCCCAAGAGCAGGCCATGGCCCTCCACCAGGCGATGCAGGAGCGCGACGCGCGCGCAGAAGACATCAAGGAACGGCTGAACAAAAGTGTGACGTTCCTTGAGGAAAAGGAACAGCTCGTACAGTCCCTCCAGCAGAAGCTGGTTGAGTTGGACAAACAGCTGATCCAGTGGCAAACGGAATGGCAAGGGAACAGCAAACAGCTCGCCGAGAAGGAAGAACGTTTGCGCCAATGGGTTGGCGAGCAGCGGGTCGAGGATTTGATTGCTGCGGCTCAGACTCGATTGGATGAGCTGCGGAAAATTGCTGCCGATTCAGCCCAGCGTTTCAAGGAAGCGGATGCGTTGAAACAGGAATCGGCCAAGAGGGATGTCATGGCTCATCAAGCAGCAGCCTCGGCAGCAGAGCATTTGCAGCAGGCACAGGAACGCTGGAAGCAATTGCTGGATCAATCGCCATTTGACTCCGAGAGTGCCGTTGTGGAAGCAGCCCTTCCTTCCCAGGAAGCAGAGCGGCTGGCGGCGGAAATTCAGCAGCATCGGGAGCGTGATCGTGAACTTGTTTCCCAATTGCGTGAGCTGGAACAAAAACTGGGCGGTGCTGTTGTATCCGAGGAACAATGGTTGGCATGCACTGAGCGACTGAAGCAGTCTCGTGCAGAGGATGAAGCGGCACTTAGAGCCAAGGCGCGTGCAGAACGGGATCTGGAAGATGTGCAGCAGCGACATGTTCGCTGGACGGAGTTGGAGAACAAACGGGTGGAAGTCAGCCGACAAGGTGAGATGCTTAGCAAACTTCAAGCAGCTTTCAGAGGTAATGCGTTTGTCGAGTATATTGCAGAAGAACAGCTGATGCAGGTCAGTCAGGCTGCTTCACAGCGTCTGCGCTTCCTGACCAAACAACGTTATTCACTTGAGGTGGATTCAGGCGGCGGCTTTGTCATCTGTGATGATGCAAACGGTGGAGTCAAACGTCCGGTGTCCACCTTGTCTGGTGGAGAGACGTTCCTGACCTCGTTGTCACTGGCCCTGGCTCTGTCTGCCCAGATTCAGCTGCGCGGCCAGTACCCGCTGCAATTTTTCTTCCTGGATGAAGGCTTTGGTACACTTGACCCTGAATTGCTGGATACCGTCATTACATCGTTAGAAAAACTGCATGATGACCGTCTTGCCGTCGGTATTATCAGCCACGTTCCGGAGCTGCGAGCACGCTTGCCACGCAAACTTGTAGTTATTCCAGCGGGCGAAGCCGGAGCTGGCTCTCGCGTAGTATTGGAAACATTATAGGAACTTGAACACAGAACACATACGATTGAATGACCCTCGGTTGGGATGCCCTCAGGAACCGGCCGTACAAGGTTGTTCCTGAGGGGGGATCTCTGATTGATTGAGTGTTGTTGGTTTGAATCTCATTATATATATTCGTTGTAACAGTTGAGTGAGATAGCTCACAGATACAGGTTCATCCTGTTGTTATACTACAGTTAAGCCGACAAACTTTATGTTAAGCACCCCGGCGGACGTCTGATCAGGAATAATCCTGGTTAGACGTCCGCGACAGCAGACTTCCGCATGGAAACTGCAACGGGGTGCTTCTTTTTTCTTTTTTAATAGGCACTTATGTTGGAACTCTTGTCATTCACAGTGTCATTTCGCCCAGATCTGAATACCATGAAAGGGTGATGAAGAGCAGAACAGATTCTGGAGGCGATTGATCGTGGAAAAGGTAGAAGCGAAGAAACTGTGTAAGGAACACATGCATCGCTATGTATGTATACAGATGCATGACGGTGCCCATTATGATGGCATCGTGGAAAATGTAGATGATGACATGATTTATTTGGCTGTTCCCGTGGGGCATGAAGCCATAGTTAATCATGCAAACGCAAACTGGGGACCGAATATGATGCCGGTTACTTATCCTGCTCATGCACGGGGATTCTTCCCGGGCTATGGTTACCCCTACCCCTACCCTTATTATGGTTATGGTCGCAGAAGGTTCAATAGGTTGGTACTGCCTCTGATTGGCCTCACTGCCTTAACATTATTACCTTATTATTAATAGAATTGTGTGATGGATTAATACGTGTGATGCGTATAATGACCTTTTTCATCTGTGGTGAACGCTCAGCAGTCCACTAAGATGTGAAAGGTTTTTTTGTTGAAAATTCCGATCTTAGTCACATAGCTGAACAGGTTAAATTGGACGTGAGTTTTCAGTTCCGGTATGATAGAAGGGTATACATAATTTTAAAATCGAAGGAGGGTATGAACAATGGATTGCTTATTTTGCAAAATTGTAGAGGGCAGCATTCCCTCCAATAAGGTACTGGAGAATGACCATGTCATCGTCTTTCATGACATCCATCCCGCTGCACCGACCCATGTACTCGTTATTCCCAAGAAACATATTGCTTCCATGAATGAAGTAACCGCGGAAGACTTGCCATTGATCGGTGAGATTCATTTGGCTGCGCAGGAAGCGGCCAAGCGTCTCGGCGTGGAAGAAACAGGTTACCGACTGATTAATAACTGCGGCAAGGATGGAGAACAGACCGTTCATCATCTGCACTATCATTTGCTTGGTGGGACCCGACTTGGGGTGTTGACAAGTTTGTCAGACTCTCACAAATAAACGATTAAAGTTACTCTAAATCAGGACTGATCCATTTATGCATAAAAGGCATGAATATGGAGCTGAAGTTCACATAAAATAAATGATCATTACGTTAAGGTTGACACCTTTATTACCTTTCGCCTATAATGAAAGGTGATGAACCGTGTTATTGCTCTTGGACGGTCTGGTCGGAGGGAGGGAAAACTGGTGTCTGAAACTAAAGTTCGCAAAAACGAGACTATTGATGCTGCACTTCGTCGTTTTAAACGCTCCATCGCTAAAGATGGCGTATTGGCTGAGGTGAAGAAACGTAAGCATTATGAGAAGCCAAGCGTAAAGCGCAAGAAAAAGTCCGAGGCTGCTCGTAAGAGAAAGTTTTAGGAGGATTTTAACTACATGAATCTTAGCGAACGATTGAACGAAGATATGAAGCAAGCGATGAAGAGTAAGGACAAGTTCAGACTCTCCAACATTCGGTTGATTCGTTCGACGATCAAGAATCTTGAAATAGATTTGAAAAGAGATTTGGATGACAACGAAGTGCTTGATATTCTGAGTCGTGAAATCAAACAGCGCAAAGATGCCCTCCAAGAATTTGACAAAGCGGGCCGTGAAGACCTCGCGGCAAATGCAAAAGCGGAAATTGAAGTACTCATCCAGTACCTTCCCGCACAACTTTCCGAAGAAGAAATTAAAGTTATTGTACAGCAGACCATCCAGGAAACCGGTGCTTCTTCGAAAGCCGAGATGGGGAAAGTTATGGCGGCCCTTATGCCGAAAGTTAAAGGCAAAGCGGACGGCAAACTGGTGAATCAAGCAGTTCAACAATTTCTGCAATAAAGCAAATCAATAAACACCTCCTGACTTGTCAGGGGGTGTTTTTTCCATTTTATATCACTGATACGGTACTCCGTTTCTACAGGAATTTGAAATGTGATCGGAAAGCGCTCATTTGTTCATGGAAATTCACAAATATTGCTTTTAAATGGATAATATATATGATTATGGATTTAAAATGTTGCAATTACTTCCGGTTTCAAATATAATTTTAAGATTTTGAAACGAAATGTTGCATTGTACGTAATAAATACCATAAGCTGGACAGTATAACATTAATGGAAAAGGGGGGACTATTTGTGAAGGGAAAGCGCCGGAAGAAGCTTACGGGGCCATTGATGCTCATGATGCTACTGACGCTGCTGCTTCCTGTCTGGATTGGATCACCGTCAGCGCATGCAGCTGAGAAAAGTGGCGCCGTATATATCATTCCGGTAGATAAACCAATCGAGCAGGGACTTGGCAAGTTTATGGAACGTGGGTTCAAGGAAGCAGAAGAGATGAATGCTGGCCTGATTGTTCTGGATATCAATACGCCGGGAGGGCGTGTCGACACGGCAGAAGAACTAGGTACTTTAATTAAGGAAAGCCCAATTGAAACCGTTGCATTTGTCCGTGGAGATGCTGCCTCGGCCGGAAGTTTTCTGGCTTTGAATGCAGATAAGATCGTAATGTCGCCAGGCAGCATGATTGGTGCGGCAGCGATGGTGGACAGCACGGGTAAACATGTCGATGATCCGAAGTTGGTTGCATTCTGGAAGAGCAAGATGCAGGGCGCGGCTGAGAAAAGTGGCCGTGACGGCAAAATTGCAGCCGGAATGACGGATGTTAACATGGTTGTGGAGATGCCTGAGATTAATAAAACCAAAGAAAAAGGTGAAATTATTGCTCTCTCGGCCGAAGAAGCGCTGAAAGTGGGTTATGCGGACCATATCAGCAACACGCCGGAAGAAGCCGCCGCCTGGCTTGGTTACAGTCAGGATGATGTGTTCACCGTTCAGAGAACAACCGCAGAGAACATATCCACATTTCTCACCAATCCTGTCGTCATGACGGTATTGCTATTCCTCGGAATAGCCGGTGTGATCATTGAGTTGATTGTACCTGGGTTCGGAGTGCCGGGTATTGTTGGTATCGTGTGCTTTGTGCTTTATTTCTCAGGCAATTACATTGCCGGTTTTGCCGGAGCAGAGACATGGGTATTATTCACTGTCGGACTCGTCATGATGATTCTGGAGATGTTTATCCCAAGCTTCGGTATTCTGGGTATTTTGGGATCGATTGCGCTTGTCGCTGGTGTCGTGCGAGCCGCCTATGATACAAGTGATGCATTTATATCGTTAGGTATTGCTTTTGGAGCCGCGCTGGTAGTCATTGCAATCGTTGTTATTCTGTTTAAGGATCGAGGCATATGGAATCGATTCATATTAAGTGACAGGCTGTCTGCTGATCAAGGATACTCTTCGGCGACAGAACGCAAAGAGTTGATCGGTCTGCAGGGTATCAGTTTGACTCCACTTCGTCCTTCGGGAACAGCGATATTTAACGGAGAACGCGTCGATGTGGTGTCGGATGGAGATTTCATTCCGATTGATACACCAATTATTGTGATCAAAGCGGAAGGTACCCGGATTGTGGTTCAACAAGCGTTACCGGTGTAGCCCGCTCTGTTGCCGGAGTTGATTAAAGCTTCGGCAATGTACATAACCATTCTACGGAGGCTGCTAGTGGAGTGGTGTGAATCAATGCACAGCAGCAAAGTTCCACACCGTTTTTATCATGTTTCTTACAAAAATCAAATTGCAAATGGAGGAATTTTGACTATGGAACCAACCTTGATTACGGTTTTGCTCATTGCGGTAGTTGCGATTATCGTATTGAGCGTATTCTTCAGCTTTTTCCCGGTGATGCTCTGGATCTCAGCCCTTGCATCGGGCGTACGCGTGGGGATTATCACGCTGGTAGCGATGAGACTAAGACGTGTAACGCCTAGCCGGATCGTAAATCCACTGATTAAAGCAACTAAAGCCGGACTTCAATTGACAATGAACCAACTGGAGAGTCACTTCCTGGCCGGTGGTAACGTAGACCGAGTTGTCAACGCCCTGATTGCTGCACAACGTGCGAACATTCCTCTCGAATTTGAACGTGCAGCAGCGATCGACCTTGCAGGTCGTGACGTATTGCAAGCCGTACAGATGAGTGTAAACCCACGTGTTATTGAAACACCGATTGTTTCTGCGGTAGCCAAAGATGGTATCGAAGTTAAAGTAAGAGCACGGGTTACGGTTCGTGCCAATATTGACCGCCTCGTCGGTGGTGCGGGTGAAGAGACGATTATCGCCCGTGTCGGCGAAGGTATCGTAAGTACGAACGGTTCCTCGAATTCCCATAAAGACGTCCTGGAAAATCCGGATCTCATCTCCCGTACCGTATTGTCCAAAGGTCTGGATGCAGGTACCGCTTTTGAAATCCTGTCTATTGATATCGCGGACGTGGATGTAGGTAAAAACATTGGTGCCTTCCTGCAAACGGAGCAGGCAGAGGCTGACAAACGTATTGCACAGGCGAAAGCGGAAGAACGTCGTGCTATGGCCGTAGCTCAAGAGCAAGAGATGAAAGCGCGCGTAGTGGAAATGAGAGCGCGTGTGGTTGAGTCCGAATCTCAAGTACCTCTGGCAATGTCTGAAGCACTCCGCAGCGGTAAAATTGGTGTAATGGACTACATGAACCTGAAAAACATTGAAGCAGATACTCAAATGCGTAACACATTGGGAAAACCTGGTGAAGGTTCGAACTCCAACGATCAGGGTGATTCCAAAAACGGAAGATAGGCGGTGAGTGCATATGGGCCTATTTGAATGGATTTTTAACAATCTGTATATTGTAGCAGTCATCGCTTTTGCACTCTTTTCCTTCATTGGAAAAGCAGCCAAGTCGGCTGATCCGAATAAAAAGCGTCCAAGTAACGGGATGCCAACGTTTGGAGGGAGTGGTGATTCAGATCGGGATGATCGCTCGCGGGGGAATACTGCACCGCAGCAGTCATCGGCTCCTTCTGATCCCCGCTATGACGAGCAGTATGACGAACGGTACGATGAGCGGTATGAAGATGATCAGTATGATGATCGTTATGATCAAACCTATTCAGAGCCGGCGACGACATCTGCTCGTCCCGTTGATGACGATTTAGGAGGACGGAGTTCTTTGGGTGGAATGGCAAACTCGCTTGAAGAACAAATGAAAGTGATGGAGCAACGACAACGTGAAATTCGAGAGCGACTGGATCGTATTTCTACTGCAAATACACCGGTTGTGTCTGACTCGGGTTGGGATGAAGTTTCATCCAGTGAGTCTGGAACGTCCCAGCTTCGCCGGGAAGACATTCGTACTGGTGTGTTGTGGGCAGAAGTTCTCGGTTCTCCGCGCTCTAAACAACCCTTTGGGACACGAGGCAAACTATAACTTCATATGGTTTTAATAAGTGAAAAGCCGTCTCTGGTGAGCATAATCCCAGACGACGGCTTTTTTCTGTTTAGGCCTCTTTTTATTTTCACATCTAACACGTTCCGTAGTTTTCATAATTTCAGGAATCTGCGCATAAGTTGAACTGTAGAGGAAGGGGGAAGACCTTCGAATGACCCGGATCAGCCGCAAGCTGCGCAGATGGACCAGTGAAGTTCTGGATCTGCCGCAGGACGTGCTTTACGATATGCCACGGTTAACCCTGATCGGCACAAAGCAATTGTATATAGAGAATCATCGTGGTGTCATTCATTTTACACCGGATCGCATCGTTCTGGCTCTCTCACAGGGTCAGTTGGAGATCAAAGGGACTGAACTGATGATTCGAAATATTTTGCCGGATGAAGTAGCTGTTGAAGGAACAATTCTGGATATTCATATGAATGGAGCGGAGGGGAACGGATGAAGCAGCCCAGTCTGTACAAACTGCGCGGAGCAGTCCGAATCACGGTTACTGGGGGGGATATTGAAGCATTAATCAATACGCTGGCAGAGCAGGGACTGGAAGTATGGGACCTGCGTGCCCATGACGGACGCAAGGCAGAAATGAATATTCTGCTACCGCATTTTTTCAGGCTGCGTCCTTTGCTGAAACGGACAGGCTGCCGGGTAAAGGTGACACACCGAAGTGGGTTTCCTTTTTTTGCAGCCCGTTTGCTAAGAAGGAAGTTCTTTCTGGGCGGCATGTTGTTTTTTGTAGCAGCTCTGTTTGCATTGTCATCGATGGTTTGGGATGTAGAAGTGAAAGGCAATGTGACGATTCCCACGGATGAAGTGCTCGCAGCAGCAAAGAAAGAAGGTATCTATCCCTTCCAGTGGGGATTTCGGCTGCAAAGCCAGGACAAGCTCTCCAGACAGCTCGCGCTGGCTCTTCCAGATGTAACCTGGATCGGGGTGAGCAAAGAAGGGACAACCATCACCATCCAGGTTGTGGAGTCAGCACAGCCCAAGCGTGAACCACTGCTGAACCCGAGACACTTGGTCAGTAAAACAGATGCTGTAATCACTCAAATTTATGCCGAGCAGGGGCGCCCTGTCGTGCAGAAGGACATGCGTGTCAAGAAGGGACAGGTCCTGATATCCGGTATTTTGGGAGATGAAGAGAATACAAAGACCATTGTTGCCAAAGGGGAAGTGCGCGGACTGGTATGGCGTGAATATCAAGTCGAAGTCCCTCTTGTGCAGAAACATAATACAATGACTGGAGAAAGCAAGGAACGTTTTTACATTGTGCTGGGGAAATGGGCGG
The DNA here is from genome assembly GCF_900110055.1 of Paenibacillus sp. OK076. Taxonomy (NCBI): domain Bacteria; kingdom Bacillati; phylum Bacillota; class Bacilli; order Caryophanales; family Paenibacillaceae; genus Paenibacillus; species Paenibacillus sp. OK076. The sequence goes on along the minus strand of NZ_FOCH01000001.1, from coordinate 4,125,463 downwards.
TACAACTCTGGGGATACGGGAATACGCCTTTTACCACATTTGATACCGAAAGTGATCATAAGCCGCTGACCTGGAGATCCTTCACACTTCCCATGGGATGGCTGACAGAGAAAGATTTGGAAACGCGGGAACAAGAGGAGCAGCACACGGTTGAATGGGCTAGAACGAAAGGATTGGAAGGAGCAAGAAACGATATTATCGCTAAAAACGGCAAAGGAACGAAAATTTTAAGCGAAAAAATTTTGCATGAGAAGAAAGAGAATGGTAAAGTTTATATGAAAGTATTATTTGAAGTGGAAGAAAGCATTGCGGAAGAACTTCCGTTAGTCCATAGTCAAGGAGAATGAGGCTATTTGTCAGAGCAAACACGCAGCATACGAATCTCCCTCCAAAGTGCGGGAGAGGGTCAATCTCTTTTTGGACCCCAAGATATTTTTCTGAAACAAATTGAATCCGAGATTCCTGCCCAGATCGCATCCCGTGAAGCGGAGATTGTAATCCATGGCAACATTCAGAATGTAGAATCGCTTGAACAATTATTTGATGTGTTGTTGCAATTGGTACGTAACGGATACGTGTTAACCGAAAGGGACGTTAAGTATGCCATTGAGCTGGCAAAAGAACTGCGTGCAGACCAGCTTCTGGATCTGTTCAAAGGCGAGATTACAACGACGTACCGTGGGAAGCCGATCCGTGTTAAAACGATTGGACAGAAACACTATGTAACTACAATTAAAAAACGTGATGTTGTATTTGGTATCGGTCCTGCCGGTACAGGTAAAACGTATCTTGCTGTTGTGCTGGCTGTGGCAGCACTTAAGGAAGGAAGCGTCAAGCGGATCGTGCTCACAAGACCTGCAGTTGAAGCGGGAGAGAGTCTTGGTTTCTTGCCTGGTGATCTTCAGGAAAAAGTTGATCCTTATTTACGGCCGCTGTATGACGCTTTGTACGATGTTATGGGACAAGAGCAGACTGCGAAAGCACTGGAGCGCGGTTTGATTGAAATTGCACCTCTAGCCTATATGCGGGGACGTACACTGGATGATTCGTTTATTATCCTGGATGAAGCCCAGAATACGACACCGGAGCAGATGAAAATGTTTCTGACCCGTCTCGGTTTTGGCTCCAAAATGGTCATTACTGGTGACGTGACACAAATCGATTTACCGCGCGGCAAAAAGTCGGGGCTTGTGGAGGCAAATACAATCCTGGGCCAAGTGGAAGAGATTGGATTTGTCTATTTTGCCGAGCAAGACGTTGTACGGCACTCCCTCGTCCAGAAAATTATCGTCGCCTATAACCACGCCGCAGAAAATCAAGAATAGAAAGGGATTGTCTCGATGACCTCGAAGGAACTGTCAAAAGGCAAATCTTTTCAAAATAGAGCTACAGGATGGAAGTATAGCGTGTGGGCACGCTATCTTCTGTTTTTGTTTCTGGTGATCCTCTTCTACGTGGGTCTTGCTTCCAAGCTGCTCCCTGAGCGGTATGATATCCAGGAAGGCACACGGAGTGAAGTCAATATTGCTGCGCCCATGCAGATCCCGAATACCAAGGCTACACTGAAAGCGCAAGAAGAAGCTGCTGAACGTGTGCAGCCGATGTTTCAGATCGTGCAGATGCGGAACGAAAATCTGATAACGACTCTGCTTGATCGTATTGATCGACTGAATCAGGATGATCAGATTTCCAGTCAGGACAAGATTGACATCTATCGTGATGAAATACCACAGCGTCAGAAAGACTTTGTTTCCAACTTTATCAACAACAACCGGAAAGCGGGTACATACTCCGAAACGCTGTTGGAAGAGATCAGAAATGTGGTACAGGAGCAGAGCTACCGCATCCCGGAAGAGACATATATCAAAATTTCACGTCTGACTTCGGATGATATTCAGGAGATGAAGGCCGTCGCTCGGGATATCGTCTCCAGATTAATGACCGACCAGATTAGTGAGGCAACAACAGCTCGTGCCAAAGTGGCCGAGATGGTGAGTGTGAGCTCCTTAAGCAAGCGTACGCAGCGTGAGGTTGTGCAGGAGCTTGCTCGTCTTGTAGTGACGTCCAACCGCTTCTACGATGAAGAGGGTACAAAAGAAGCTAAAGTACAGGCTCGTGAGAACACTCAAACGGTGTTTATCAAGCAAGGCGATACGCTTGTTGCCAAGGGTGAGATGATTACCCCGGAGATGTACACCCTTCTGGGCGAGAACGATTTGCTGAAAAACGAAGTGAACTATTGGCCTCAGCTTGGACTACTTATGCTGTCCTGTCTGTTGTCTGCAGCGATTCTCATGTACATTCAGCAATTCAGCGGAACGCATTTCAAATATAATAATGCTCAGCTGCTGATGCTTGTTCTCATATTTATCATTACGATTGTGGTTATGCATGTTACTGCGATACTCCAGACCAGTGAGAATTCATACGTAGGCTTTCTTGCTCCTGTTGCCGTAGGAGCCATGCTAATTGCATTGCTGCTGGATACATCGCTTGCCTTTGTCTGCTCGATTATTATCGGCATGCTGTCGAGCATTATTTTGAATACACATCAGGGTCAGATTTTTGACTTTGAACTTGGATTCTTCGCCGTGTTAGTATCGTTTGTTGCGATCTTCGCCACCCATCGGGCAAGTCAGCGGTCTACGATCCTGAAAGGCGCCATTATGGTTTGTCTTTTCGGATCGATCGCAGTTTTCACGCTGGCTCTGATTGACTCAAGTGACTGGAACCGGACGACAACGCTGTACGGCATCGGATTTGCGTTTGCCGGTGGCGTACTGACCGCCATATTGGTTATTGGGCTGATGCCGTTTTTTGAAACCTCGTTTGGCATCTTGTCTGCGCTGAAACTGGTGGAACTGTCTAATCCTAATCACCCACTATTGCGCAAACTGCTAACAGAGACACCGGGCACATATCACCACAGTGTGATGGTAGGAAACCTTTCAGAAGCCGCCGCGGAGGCAATCGGTGCCAATGGGTTGTTATGTCGGGTCGGCTCGTATTACCATGATATTGGCAAGACCAAGCGACCGATTTATTTTATTGAAAATCAAAACAATATGGAAAATCCGCATGATTCGATTGATCCAAAGCTGAGCAAGTCCATTATAGTGGCTCACGCACGCGATGGTGTGGAAATGCAGAAGGACTACAAGCTGCCTAGGCCTATTCGGGACATTGCTGAGCAGCATCATGGAACAACTTTCCTGCATTATTTCTATCACAAAGCACTGCGTCAGGCTGAGGAAGCAGGAGTAGAACCTGATTTTACGGAAGATGATTTCCGTTATCCGGGTCCCAAGGCTCAGTCCAAAGAGTCGGCGATTGTTGGTATTGCTGACAGCGTGGAAGCTGCGGTCCGTTCCTTACGGAAACCTACTGTGGAACAAGTGGAGTCCATGATCGAAAAGATTATTAAAGGTCGGCTGGACGATCATCAGTTTAACGATTGTGATCTGACGATGAGGGAGCTGGATATCGTCGCCAAGACCCTTAAGGAAACCGTTATGGGCATATTCCACTCCAGGATTGAATATCCGGAAGAAATGAAGAAACCGAAGCCAACCTCGCCTGAAGCAGGTTGATTCGCTAATATGAGAAGACAGGAGTATGAAAGAATGAGTCTTAACCTAGCTTGGAATAATGAACAACAGGATAAAGAAATTACCGAACCGATGATTGCAATGCTGGAACAGCTGCTGAACCTTGCAGGGGAAGCAGAGGGTGTTGCGGACGGGGAAGTAGCCCTGACTTTCGTAGATGATGAGCAGATTCATGAGCTGAACCGTGACTATCGCGGCATTGATCGTCCAACAGATGTATTGTCTTTTGCAATGAATGAGACTGTGGATGAGGAGCTGGATATCATCTACGAACTGGACGAGGATGAGGAAATGGAAGAAATGCCTGATGTGCTGGGGGATATTATTATTTCTGTTCCACGGACCATTCTGCAGAGTAAAGAATATGGCCATTCATTTGAACGTGAGCTCGGGTTCCTGTTTGTTCATGGCTTCTTGCATCTGCTTGGATATGATCATCAGGATGAAGCCAGCGAAGCCGAAATGATGGGCAAACAGGAAGCGGTACTCGCCCAAGCCGGGTTGACACGATAATGAAAAGGCGCTCCTGGGGGATGGTATTCCGCAATGCTGCGGAAGGAATCGTATACGGGCTGCGGACTCAGCGGAATATAAGAGTTCATACAGGAGTCGCCATTTTGATGTGTGCAGCCGGCTTTTTTTTCGGGATTTCCAGAACGGACTGGATGTTTGTATTAACAGCTGTCTTTCTGGTTCTTGTGACGGAGCTGATGAATACAGCAGTGGAAGCTGCGGTAGATCTGGCGCATCCGCATATACATCCGCTGGCAAAAGCGGCGAAGGACACCGCGGCCGGTGCAGTTTTGCTGGCTGCGGTGTTCGCCGTCATCATCGGGTGTGTCGTTTTCATTAAGCCGGTGATGAGCTGGCTGGGTTTGCTCTGATTCTGTTTTTGTTTTGATTTTAATATTACACACAAATTATAAAGTTGGACTCATTTTTAAGTTGGACTTCTGGTTTGCACAATAACGGAGAGGTCAGAAAAAACCTGTAGAAGCGAAGCGTTCGCCTTTATCCCCGGATTTTCACTTTGGAAAAGGGAATCAATAAAATCTGGGGATAACAGCGATCGTAAGGTTGTTCTGACAGCGGAGAGGCTAGTGCAAATGTTTTTAAGTTAAACTTAACTCATTGAGTGCAACTTTATATACACCCCAAAGGGAGAGATTAATTATGGATAATGGTTTATTGATGCAAGAAGCAATTAAGGCACGTACGAAAGCGTATACGCCTTATTCTCATTTTGGTGTAGGTGCAGCTTTGCTTGACAGTGAGGGACATGTGCATCATGGTTGTAATATTGAGAATGCTGCTTATACGCCAGGCAACTGTGCTGAGCGTACAGCTATGTTCAGCGCGATTGCAGGAGGTAAGCAACCACGCAGTTTCAAAGCCATGGCCATTGTAGGAGATACAGACGGCCCGATTGCTCCATGCGGCGTATGTCGTCAAGTAATGTACGAGCTGTGTGAACCGGATATGAAAGTTATTCTGGGTAACTTGAAAGGTGATCTGCAGGAAACTACAGTTGCCGAACTATTGCCATGGGCTTTTGGACCATCTGATCTGAACTCTGCTAAAAAGTAAAAACCAATACATTCCAGGCCTAGGCGCCTGAGGAGGAACATATGAAAAAACAAGCATTCAAATCCGGCTTTGTAGCCATTATTGGACGTCCCAATGTAGGTAAATCCACACTGATGAACCAAGTCATTGGACAGAAGATTGCGATCATGTCGGACAAGCCACAAACGACGCGTAATAAGATTCATGGTGTATATACATCGGAACAACAACAAATCGTTTTCCTGGATACGCCAGGGATTCACAAACGTCAATCCAAGCTCGGCGATTACATGAACCAGACCGCTTTGAACACGCTCGGAGAAGTCGAAGCTGCTCTGTTCCTGATCGATGCCTCGGAAGGCATGGGCGGTGGTGACCGTTATATTGCCGAACAATTGAAAAATGTGCGGACGCCTGTCATTCTTGTCATGAACAAAATTGATAAAATTGAGCCGGAAGCACTGCTTCCGCTGATTGAGGAATATCGCAAGCTGCACAATTTCGCTGAAATCGTACCTGTTTCTGCCATGCTCGGCAGCAATGTAAGCACGTTGCTGGAGCAGCTCGGCAAGTATTTGCCGGAAGGTCCGCAGTACTATCCAGATGACCAGGTCACAGACCATCCAGAGCAGTTTGTTTGTGCCGAGTTAATTCGGGAGAAAATTTTGCAAATGACGCGCGAAGAAGTTCCTCACTCCATTGCAGTAACGATTGAGGATATGAAAGTACAGGACAACGGCGTCGTTTATATTTCAGCCGTCATCTTTGTGGAGCGTGATTCACAAAAAGGGATCATTATCGGAAAACAGGGTGCCTTGCTCAAAGAAGTGGGGAAACGTGCCCGTCAGGATATTCAGAATCTGTTGGGCTCCAAAATCTTCATGGATCTTTGGGTTAAAGTGAAGAAGGACTGGAGAAACCAGGAGCGAGTGCTGAGAGATCTGGGATTCGGTCGCGAATAATAAATGTAGTATCCAGTAATTGCATCACATAGTTTACCTTGCAGGACTCCATCCTATCTGGTAGAAGCAGACGTCATTTCCGAAGAGAGGATGAAATTCCGATGCGAGATTTTTCGTGGAAGGTTTTTGCGATGACGGGGGATGTGGAATCCTATCTGTTGTATGCCGAGGCGTGTGGCTCGGTGGGACAGGAGTCTGAACCTGCAAGGGAAGTGATTGAAGATGAAGAAGCCGAAGGTTAATTGGCTAATTCGGGAATGGTTAGGTGACGAGGCATGCTATATAGGGTGGAAGGGATTGTCATCCGCAGCATGGACTACGGCGAGGGGAACAAAATCATTACGCTTTGCACCGAAAGCGGCGGGAAAGTAGGGGTACTCGTCCGCGGTGCCAAAAAGCCCAAAAGCCGACATGCTGCACTGGTGCAGCCATTTACGTACGGTCAATATGTATATTTTCGCAACACCGGTCTGGGGACACTAAACGCAGGTGAGATCATCGAATCTTATCACGAGCTGCGTGAAGATCTGATAAAGGCCTCCTATGCATCTTATGCCTGTGAACTGCTGGATCGTGTGTTGCAGGATGAAGAGACGGGCACGTTCTGGTTCAAACAGTTGAAAGCCTGTCTTCAGGCGTTGAAGGAAGAGAAGGATCCGGTCGTCATCACAAGTCTGTATGAAATGAAAATATTACAGGCAGCCGGGTACGGACCTCAGCTTGATGATTGCATTTCTTGTGGTCACGAACGTCCGGATGAGCAATTATTTGTTAGTCCTAGACTCGGGGGCGTTCTGTGCCGTGCTTGCAAACACTTTGATCCTCCGGCGATGTCCGTTAGTCCGAAGACGTTGAAGCTCTTGCGTCTGTTTGCACAGCTGGATCTGCAAAGGCTTGGTAATATATCGGTGAGCGAAGGCACCCGGGATGAGATCAAAAAAATCATGAGGGCCTTTATGGATCATCAGCTTGGCTTGAATCTCAAATCCCGTTCTTTTCTTGATCAAATGGAAAAGTACGGGATTTGAGTCGTCTTGATACGAAATAATTAATATATCTTGACTTCGTACTTATTTTTATATATTATGAACTATAATTTCTCTTTTGGAGACATGCATTGAACGAGAAAGTAGGAGACTGGATTTATTACATTCAGGAGCAGAAGGGGTCGGTTGACCTTTTTAATCTTGTGTGAGCGAGCCGGGGATGGTGGGAGCCGGGTTGAATCGGTCTGTGAAATGGCACTCGGGAGCATGAATGACACGGAAAAGTGGGCTTGAATGAACAGGATCTCCTGTTTATATCTAAGCCAAGTAGGGTGGAACCGCGGGAATAGCTCTCGTCCCTATGTCTGTATAACAGGCGTAGGACGGGGGCTTTTTATTGTCTGTACCGTTCTAGGCTTGTTCACCACAAACCATCGAAAAGGAGCATGATTATGAATTTTCAGCAGATGATCCTCACGCTGCAACAATTCTGGGCCGAGCACAACTGTATTATTGTTCAACCATATGATACGGAAAAAGGGGCAGGTACGATGAATCCGATGACCTTTTTGCGTTCGCTTGGACCCGAGCCTTGGAAAGTAGCTTATGTAGAGCCGTCCCGCCGTCCTTCGGATGGTCGTTATGGAGAAAATCCAAACCGTCTCTATCAGCATCATCAATTCCAGGTTATTATCAAGCCTTCGCCGGACAATATTCAGGAGATTTACCTGGAAAGTCTGAAACAATTGGGCATTGATCCGCTCAAACATGATATTCGGTTTGTTGAAGACAACTGGGAGAACCCTTCCCTCGGCTGTGCGGGTCTTGGCTGGGAAGTATGGCTGGACGGTATGGAGATCACCCAATTTACGTATTTCCAACAAGTCGGTGGGATCGAGACGAACCCGGTAGCGGTTGAGATTACGTATGGTATGGAGCGTCTTGCTTCATACATTCAGGAAAAAGAAAATGTGTTTGAACTGGAATGGGTAGACGGCATTACATATGGTGATGTGTTCCGTCAGCCTGAATTCGAACACTCCAAATATACGTTTGAAGTATCTGATGTCAAAATGTTGTTTACGCTCTTCAACATGCATGAAGAGGAAGCGAACAAGGCAATGGCACAGAATCTGGTTTTTCCGGCATACGACTATGTGTTGAAATGTTCACATACGTTCAACCTGCTGGATGCGCGAGGAGCAATCAGTGTAACGGAGCGTACCGGGTACATTACCCGTGTGCGTAATCTGGCTCGTCAAGTAGCTGCAACATATGTGGAAGAGCGTGAGAAGCTCGGCTTCCCGCTGATCAAGAAAGGGGGAGCTGAGCATGTCTAAGGATCTGTTGTTTGAAATTGGTCTGGAAGAAGTGCCTGCTCGCTTCATGCGAGCAGCAATTGAACAGCTGCAGGATCGTGTTGTGAAATGGCTGGATGCATCCCGCATTGCTTATGGTGAAGTGAATGCCTATGCTACACCGCGCCGTCTGGCTGTTTTGATCAAGGATGTTGCCGAGAAACAGGAGGACGTGGAGGAAGAAGTAAAAGGACCTTCCCGTAAAATCGCATTGGACGACAGTGGTAACTGGAGTAAAGCTGCGCTCGGTTTTGCCCGCAGTCAGGGTGTTGAACCGGATCAGTTCACATTCAAGGAACTGAGCGGCGTGGAATATATCTACGCGACCAAGAGCAGCAAAGGCGTGGAAACGGCCTCTGTAATCGGTCAGGGTTTGCTGGCTATACTGCATGCCATGACGTTCCCGAAATTCATGCGCTGGGCTTCGTATGATTTCAAATTCGTACGTCCGATTCGCTGGATTGTCGCTCTGCTCGGTAACGATGTTATTGAGTTGGAAGTTGCAGGCGTAAAGTCTGGCAATGTAACACGTGGACATCGTTTCCTAGGTAAAGAGGCGGTTATTTCGGATCCCGCTTCGTATGTGGAAGTGCTTCGTTCCGAGCACGTCATTGCAGATATCAAAGAACGTGAGCAGATGATTGTATCCCAGATCCAGGCACTGGCTGCCGAGAAAAAATGGGATATTGCAATCAAGGAAGATTTGCTCGAAGAGGTTCTGTTCCTGGTTGAGACACCAACAGTGCTGTTCGGAACATTCGAATCTTCATTTTTGAATATTCCACAAGAGGTACTGATTACTTCGATGCGTGAGCATCAACGTTATTTCCCGGTGCTTGATAATGATGGACAATTACTTCCATACTTCGTTACGGTTCGTAACGGCGGCAGCGATTCACTGGATGTCATTGCAAAAGGGAACGAAAAGGTACTTCGTGCACGTCTGTCTGATGCCAAGTTCTTCTACGAGGAAGACCAGAAGCTGGAGATCAAGGATGCGTTATCGAAACTGGAAAGTATCGTCTTCCAGGAAGAGCTGGGAACGGTTGGAGATAAAGTTCGCCGTATTCGCAAAATTGCGGATGGTTTGGCTAGCAAACTGCAAGTATCTGATGATGTAGCCGAAGCGGTGAGTCGTTCAGCAGATATCTGCAAATTCGACCTTGTTACACTTATGGTGGGAGAATTCCCTGAACTGCAAGGTGTGATGGGTGAAGATTATGCCCGCAAAGCTGGTGAAAAAGAAGAAGTGGCCAAAGCGGTGTTTGAGCACTATCAGCCACGCTTTGCCGGGGATCAATCTCCTGCTTCGCTCGTTGGTGCTATAGTGAGTGCTGCGGATAAAATGGATACAATTGTAGGTTGTTTCTCGATCAATATCATTCCTACAGGATCTCAAGATCCGTACGCACTGCGCCGTCAGGCAGCAGGTATCGTCCAAATTTTGCTGGATCACAATCTTCCGCTGACATTATCCGATGTATTCGGCGTGGCACTTCAAGTGCATGCTCAGATGAACCTGTTGAAACGTGCGGATGAAGAGGTGCGTAAAGATTTGCAGGACTTCTTCGGTCTTCGTGTGAAAAAACTGTTGTCGGAAACGGTCCGTTATGATGTTGTGGACGCAGTGATTTCTTCCGGATTTGATGATATCAGCGCGGTAGTTCCAAAAGGTGAGGCACTCATGGCAGCTGTTCAAACGGGAGATGCCTTCAAAACAACCGTCGAATCCTTCAACCGTGTGGGTAATCTGGCTGCCAAAGCATCCAATGCTTCGGTTCATGCAGAACTCTTCACTGAAGAAGGAGAGCGCCAGCTGCATGAAGCATGGAGCAAAACCAATGAGGAATATCGTCAGGTATTGTCTCAGCATGCTGCTGCTGAAGCGCTCGCGATTGCATCGGCTTGGAAGGAAGCGATCACCGTATTCTTCGATTCGGTTATGGTTATGGCTGAAGATGAGGCTGTGCGTGCGAATCGTCTGGCATTGCTTGCAGCCATTGACCGTGATCTGAAAGCTTTTGCTGATTTCTCCAAACTGGTCTGGTAGTCGGGACGGTTTTTGCTCCGGTAGGACAGATCTGCGGCAAAGTATAAATTCAGTATTAAAGAAGGATATATGAGGGTATAAATATACGGAACGGATTGTGAAAAATTTATATTTACAGCCGTTCCGTATTTTAGCCTTTGATTTCCATAGACCGGTCAGAAGGATTTTGACTGGCTGGGGTCGTATATTACAATATGCAGCTATTTTATGAAACCGGGTGGTCTGGCTTTGAGTGAGTTGAATGTACGGCACATTGTTGTGGATGGTGATGCTTGCCCAGTCAAAGCTGAGATCGCTGAAACAGCTCTCCGATTCAAAGTTCCTGTATTGATGGTTTCTTCATTTGACCATTTTCTTCAGGGCGGAGAAGGCGTGCGCACCGTTCAGGTAGATCGAAGTGATCAGAGTGCAGACCTGTACATTGCCAATCACATCAAGCCGTACGATGTGGTCATAACACAGGATTATGGACTGGCGGCGCTCGCACTTGGCAAACGTTGTTATGTTTTATCATTTCGTGGTCGTGAGTTTAATGATCGTGACATTGATTTCATGCTGGATTCCCGTCATACTGCAGCCAAAGCTCGAAAAAGAGGGCATTATGGAAAAGGCCCAAAGCCCTTCACAGAGCAGGATCGGGAAATTTTTCAACATAAACTGACAAAACTTTTGAAAGATTTGCAGGAGAATGTGTAAGTTTATCGAATAATATTTACGTGTTAAAGAGATGAAGGTGGACCAAGATGAGTACCGGACAAGGCGGTATACCCGAAAGCATTATTGAATCGGTGTTACAGCAGCATGATATCGTCGATACGGTGAGCCGATTTGTACATCTGACCAAACAGGGGAAATATATGAAAGGCCTCTGTCCTTTTCATTCTGAGAAGACGCCTTCGTTTACAGTTACGCCAGAGAAACAAATTTTCTATTGCTACGGTTGCGGCACGGGTGGAAATGCCATCAAATTCAGGATGGAAATCGAAGGGTTATCCTTTCCCGAGGCTGTCAAGACGATGGCAGAAGAAAGCCACATTTCAATGGGGGACTGGCAAGGGCGTGAATCGGCTCATGTTAATCCAGAGACTGAACGTTTATTGGAAGCATATGAGCTTACCGCGAAGCTGTACCATTTCTTATTGAAAAATACAGAGCACGGTAAAGTGGCTATGGAATATTTACGCTCACGTGGGTTTAGCGACAAACTCATTGACCAATTCCAGATTGGCTATGCGCCTAATCGCTGGGATACCTTGGTACAATTTCTGGAAAAGCGCGAATTTCCGCTTGAAGAGATGGAAAAGGGTGGTTTACTGTCACCGCGAAACGAAGGTCAGGGGTATGTGGACCGTTTCCGGGACAGGGTCATGTTTCCGATTAATGGCAGGAGCGGTAAGCCGATTGCATTTGCGGGTCGCATTTTGGGAGACGGGCAACCGAAGTACCTAAATTCACCGGAAACCCGGTTATTTAACAAAAGCCGTGTTCTCTACAATCTGCATCATGCCAAAAATGCAATTCGCAAACAAAGGCAGGCCATATTGTTCGAAGGGTATGGCGATGTTATCTCCGCCTGGGATCAGGATATCCAGAACGGTGTAGCGGCAATGGGTACCGCGCTCACTGAGAATCAGGCATTGATGCTTAAAGGCATGTGTGATGAAGTCATCGTATGTTATGACGGCGATCGAGCCGGACAGGCTGCAGCACTCAAAAACTTCCCTATTCTTGAGGAAGCCGGATTGCAGGTCAAAATTGCTCTGATACCGGATGGGCTCGACCCGGATGATTTTATCCGCAAGTATGGTGGTGAACGGTTCCGAAACCAGATTGTGGACGGCGCCGTAACGACTACAAAATTTAAGCTTATAAACCTAAAAAAAAACCATATACTGCTAGAAGGCGGCGGACAAATCGCTTATTCCAAGGAAGCGGTCAAACTTATTGCTCCTTTATCTTCTCCTACAGAACGGGAAGTATATCTTCGGGAACTGGCTGCGGAAGTGGATGTTTCATTTGAAACACTGAAACAGGAGTGTAATGAAGAACGGGAGGCCATGAAAAATAACCTCCAGTATGGGGATAATAACCCGAAAAGGTGGAATAATGGTAGGCAACAAAATAGGCAGGTGCCTACACCCAATATGTTGCCGGCTTACCACGCTGCTGAACGCAAGCTGCTCGCCTGGATGCTTCAGGATGATGAGGCTGCCCAGTACGTGAATGAGCATCTTGGTGAAGCTTTTAACTTGGATGATCATGCAGCTATTGCTGCTTATCTATATGCCTATTATGCGCAAGGCAAACCGTCGGATACAAGCCGTTTTATGTCTTCGCTGCATGACGACCGACTGGAAAAAACGGTCAGTTCAATCTCGATGATGGATGGTCCAGGTGAATGGAGTATTCAAGTGCTCGACGATTGCATCAGGGAAGTGCTGAAATATCCGCGTAAGAAAGAGTACGACCTGAAAAAAGAAGAAATGATTGCTGCAGAGCGGGCAGGTGATTCTGTACGCGCGGCACAAATTGCAATTGAAATGATTGCCCTAGAGAGACAGTGAACGTCTGAATGTTGGATGTTTCTAGGGAGGAGGGAGTCGAGTTATGGCGAATGATCAGCATACTGAACTAGAAACAGAATTGACGCTGGATCAGGTTAAGGATCAATTGATTGAGTCAGGTAAGAAAAGAGCTTCGTTGAACTACAAGGAAATTATAGAAAAACTCTCCCCGTTTGAGCAAGACGCTGAGCAGATGGATGAGTTCTATGAACAACTGAGCGATCTGGGTATTGATGTTGTGAACGAAAATGATGAAGAGGTAACCCTTCGCCCTAGTGAAGATTCCGAGAACAACACCAGAGAGGGAGACGATGAATTCCACTTTGATGATGATCTGAGCCTTCCACCAGGAATCAAAATCAACGACCCTGTTCGTATGTATCTCAAAGAAATTGGTCGTGTACCTTTGTTGTCTGCGGATGACGAAGTAGAACTGGCTAAACGGATTGAAAACGGGGATGAAGAGGCGAAACGTCGTTTGGCTGAAGCTAACCTTCGTCTCGTGGTCAGTATCGCCAAGCGTTATGTTGGACGTGGCATGTTGTTCCTGGATCTGATTCAGGAAGGTAACATGGGTCTGATCAAAGCTGTTGAGAAGTTCGACCACAAAAAGGGCTATAAATTCAGTACGTATGCGACATGGTGGATTCGCCAAGCGATCACCCGTGCGATTGCGGACCAGGCGCGTACCATTCGTATCCCTGTGCATATGGTGGAGACGATCAATAAGCTGATCCGGGTATCCCGTCAGCTGTTGCAGGAACTTGGGCGTGAACCGACACCAGAAGAAATCGCTGCCGAGATGGATCTGAGTGTGGAAAAAGTTCGTGAGATTACGAAGATTGCTCAGGAACCGGTTTCCTTGGAAACACCGATTGGTGAGGAAGATGATTCCCATCTGGGTGATTTCATCGAGGATCAGGAAGCGCTGGCTCCGGCGGATGCTGCTGCTTATGAGCTGCTGAAAGAACAGCTCGAAGATGTCCTGGATACTTTGACTGAGCGTGAAGAGAATGTGCTTCGTCTGCGTTTTGGTCTGGACGATGGACGTACAAGAACGCTGGAAGAAGTGGGCAAGGTATTTGGTGTTACGCGTGAGCGTATTCGTCAGATTGAAGCCAAGGCTCTTCGTAAATTGCGTCACCCTAGCCGTAGTAAACGGCTTAAAGATTTCCTCGAATAAATCACTATGGGAGACTTTCCGCAAGACGCTTAAGCGGCGGCGGGGTCTCCTTTATTTTTAAATTGAACATCTAAATTTCTTGGTTTTGGTAATTCATCCTTGAAATGTTTTATTGGATTTCATTTTATCGCTTTTCGTTGTTCAATGCAAATCAATAAATTAAATGAATGGTGTAGGTGCTTCATGAAACTTTCGAATCGATTACAGCGGATACATGATCAAATTCCCGAAGGCAGCCGCTTGGCTGACATTGGCTCAGACCACGCTTTGCTTCCGGTAGCGGCAGTACGCAGCGGGAAAGCAGTTACTGCAATAGCCGGAGAAGTTAATCCCGGCCCTTATGAAGCTGCACGCAAGCAAGTCAGTGATGCTGGACTGAAGGAACAAATTACAGTACGTCGTGGTGATGGCTTGGATATCATCTCTGCAGGAGAAGTGGACGTTATCACCATTGCCGGTATGGGAGGAGCACTCATTGCCTCCATTCTGGATCGCGGCCTCTCCAAGCTGGATGAGGTCAAGCTTCTCATTTTGCAGCCTAATGTTGGTGAGGATATTCTCAGACGTTGGTTGTTGGAACATCACTGGGTGGTTGTTGCAGAGCAGCTGCTTGAGGAAGATGGCAAAGTGTACGAGATTATTACAGCAATGCCGAAGGAACTCAGTCCGATTGCCAATGAGGAAGTGTATCGCGCACGACCGCTTGAAGGCGGAGTGGAATTGACATCAGATTTGCTGCTGCGCATGGGGCCTTATTTAACAGACCGTCCTACGGATGTTTTTTTTGCCAAATGGGAGAGCGAAATCGTCAAGCTGCAAAGTGTTGTGCAGTCCATCTCCAAATCCGATCAGGAGTCCTCGCGGGACAAGGCGGCTGAGGTGGAGCGTCTTATTGTGAACTTGAAGGAGGTACTCTCATGTTTGCCAAAGGTCAAACTGTAATTCAATTGATGGAGCAGCTTGCTCCCAAACATCTGGCCGTGCCGGACGATCGGATTGGTCTTCAACTTGGCAGTTTGCAAAAGGAAATTACGCACGTTCTTATCGCGCTTGATGTTACGAACGAAGTTGTAGACGAGGCTATTCGGATTGGAGCTAATCTGATTATTGCGCACCATGCCATCATTTTCCGTCCGGTCAAATCATTGAACACTGACACACCCATGGGGAAATTGTACGAGAAGCTGATCAAGCATGATATTGCGGTGTACATTAGTCATACCAATCTGGATGTTGCTGAAGGTGGCATGAATGACTGGATGGCCGAGGCCATTGGAATAGAGAGCAAGGAATCACTTGAGGATGTACATACAGATCATTTATTTAAATTGGCTGTATTTGTACCCCGCACCCATCATGAGCAGGTGCTCCAAGCGATCCTCGAAGCCGGCGCTGGCAGTATTGGTCAGTACAATAAGTGCAGCTTCAACACCGAAGGTACAGGTACTTTTGTACCGGGTGAGGGGACACAGCCCTTTATCGGTACAGAGGGACAGATGGAGCGTGTAGAGGAAATGCGGATTGAGACCATTGTACCGCAGAGTCTGCGCAGCAAGGTTATACAAGCGATGCTGAAGGCTCATCCGTATGAGGAAGTGGCCTATGACCTGTATGCAATGGATTTAAAAGGCCGTACGCTGGGTTTGGGGCGCTTGGGACCACTCAACCAACCAAAGACACTCGGTGAGCTGGTGGAGGTCGTTAAGGCCCAACTGGATGTGCCATACGTTCGGGTGGTAGGCGATCTCCATCGGCAGATCAAAAAAGCAGCTGTGCTTGGCGGTTCAGGCAGCCGTTATACCCTTCCAGCACGATTCAAAGGTGCAGATGTTATCGTAACTGGAGACATTGATTATCATACGGCTCATGATGCGCTGATGGCGGGCATGTGTATTATCGATGTCGGGCATAATGCAGAGAAAATCATGAAACCGAAAACTGCGGACTGGCTGCGTTTACGTTTGGAAGACAAACGTTATGACACACAAGTAACTGCATCCGAGATAAACACGGAAGTTTTTCAGTTTATTTAAAAGTACTCGGGTTCATGGCTTCCAGTAAGATTAGACTTGTTTGTAAACCCAAATGCCTGTATACTATGTAATGTTGTTCGGAAAGCTTGACAGACAATCGCTGGTGGCCTTCGTTGCCACGAGAGGAAAGTCCGGGCTCCACAGGGCAGGATGCTGGATAACGTCCAGTCAGCGCGAGTTGAAGGATAGTGCCACAGAAATGGACCGCCGATGGCCGGATTTTCCGGCACAGGCAAGGATGGAACCGAGGTGTAAGAGACCCCGAGGAACGCTGGTGACTTCGTTCCTGGTAAACCCCATCTGGAGCAAGACCTAATGGGACACAGTCGACTCTTTGGAGAAGGCAGCCTTAGCCCGAGGTGTGTCTAGGTTGGTCGCTTGAGCTGTGCAGCAATGTATGGCCTAGATAGATGATTGTCGCTTGTGGTGGGAGGGTAGTTCCCGTCTGAACCACGAAGAGCACAGAACCCGGCTTACGGTAAGCTTTCCTAACTACAACACAACAGTAACAAGTGCAGTCCACTATCAGTCAAGGGCCAAACAGAAGGAATTGTATCTGATGTGCCTGACTGATCAGAAGGACGCGATTATATTAAAAAGATTTCCTGCACTCGCAGGTCATATAAATAAGGCGTCAGACTTCGAGATTTCTCGGGTCTGACGCCTTATTTTTGTTGTTATTCGTTGGAATGAGAAACTGTTCCGAATGAAACAGTGGATGACAGTTCGTTACAGTGTAACTACACTATCTGACTGTAATGATGCATGCCAGCGTTGAATGGCACGATCCATACGCTCTACAGCCTCAGGAAGCAGATCTGGATCAGTATGAGTAAAGTTGATCCGCATACGGTTCAGCTCCGGTGTACCCGCATAGAAGGAATCC
Organism: Paenibacillus sp. OK076; assembly: GCF_900110055.1. Taxonomy (NCBI): domain Bacteria; kingdom Bacillati; phylum Bacillota; class Bacilli; order Caryophanales; family Paenibacillaceae; genus Paenibacillus; species Paenibacillus sp. OK076. The sequence goes on along the minus strand of NZ_FOCH01000001.1, from coordinate 4,108,267 downwards.
CCTGGTACAATGCATACTTTCTCCTGAATTCCATACGTGAACAGATTGCTGGCCAGCATGCCCTCAGGCAGTTGCAGCCATAGGAACATTCCGCCTTGAGGTGAGTTCCAAGAGATACCATCCCACGATTTTGCAGCCATGAGTGTGGTCATTTTTTTCATCCGTTGTTCATAATTCAGTGAGATATTGCGAATATGTCCGTCCAGATCGAAAGACTCCAGTAGCGCATGAAGTGCTCTTTGGTCGATGCTGCTGGAGTGCAAATCTGCCCCCTGTTTGGCGCGGGCAGCTATTTTGATTACATCCGGAGCAGCCAGTATCCAGCCAGTACGGAGGCCTGGAGCTACTGTTTTGGAGAATGTACTGGTGTAGATGACATTGGATGGACCCTCATAGGATGCTGCATCCAGCTGCGCCAGTGCAGGGGCATCCAGCTGCTCCGGTTTAAAGCGGATTTCACCATAGGGATCGTCTTCCAGAATCAGTACCCCGTATTTCCGGCACAGATCTACGGCTTGCTGGCGTCTGGCGCGACTCCATACTTTGCCCGACGGGTTGGAGAAGGTAGGGTTAATGTAAACGAGCTTGGGACGATGCAATTGCAGCTGTTCCTCCAGTGATTCAGGCAACATTCCGTCATCATCACAGGCAACACCGCGCGCCTCAGCCTGATAGGAATGAATGACCTGAAGGGCAGCCAGATAGGTTGGTGATTCAACCAATACGCTGTCGCCTGGATCGAGTAAAATGCGGCACACCAGGTCAATGGATTGCTGAGATCCGGTAGTCAGAAGCATATGATCAGGTGAAGCGGGAATGCCCTTGGATTCAAGACGTTCGGCAATTTTGGCACGTAGTGGTCGGAAACCTTCCGTCTCTGCATATTGAAGAGCCGCTGAACCACCCATGAATACCTTTTCGTATGCGTCACGTATGGCTTCAAGCGGGAATGATGACTGGGCAGGTAACCCGCCGGCAAGAGAAATCATTCCAGGCGCCTGTGCAGCCTGTAACATGTCGCGAACGACAGAGGACGGGGTATTTTGTGCCATTTTGGACCAAGGGGTATTCATATTATTCTCATCTCCTGTTATTCACTGTTATACTGATATTATAAACTATCATAGACTGAATGCTGTATAACAGTAAAATGCTGATCATAACAGTTGGGAGGGTGCATGTGTGCATATTGAATTGAAACGGGGAAGCAGCACCAAATTATATGTTCAGATTGCCCTTACACTTGCTGACCGAATAAGGTCTGGACTAATCGAGCCTGGAACCCGTCTGCCGTCGGTTCGTAAAATGACCACAGACCTGGGCGTCAGCCTGGTCACTGTGTCCAAAGCCTATGCCGAGCTCGAAGCGTTACAGTTGGTTACGTGTTCACAGGGGAAGGGTTGTTATGTACAAGAGGCGCAAGAGCTGGAGATAACGGAGGATATAGAGAAGACTCACCGTACTCATGCAAAGAATGAATCCATCACACCTTGGAACTGGCAGATGGCTCTTGTAGATTATTTGCCCCGAGCACAGCTTTGGAGACATTTTGACGCATCTCCTCAAGTTAAATATGAGCTGCATATGTCGGCAATTCAGCCTGAATTGCTGCCAACGCGAGAGATTATCGATAGTGCGTACCGGCTTTCCTCGGATCATCCAGAGCGCATGGCTGCTTATGGTTCTTTTCAGGGAGATCGGGAACTGCGTCAGACGTTTTCCGGGCACTTTGCAGAAAGAGGGTTGCGGGTAATGCCTGAACGGATGCTGATTACGAGCGGTACCCAGCAGGGAATCGATCTTGTCGCGCGTACGTTTGTTGGTCCTGGTGACGTCGTTTACATGGAAGCACCGAGCTATACGGGAGCCATTGATGTGTTCACAAGCAGAGGAGCGAAGATTATTACGGTGCCTATGGATGATGATGGTATGCGTATTGATTTGTTAACCCGGTTATGTGATACATACCCGCCCAAGTTGATATATACCATTCCTACGTTTCACAATCCTATAGGTATTACGATGAGTGCCAAACGGCGTGCGCAACTGCTTAACCTTGCTCAAAGCTATCATTGTCTCATTCTGGAGGATGATCCGTTCGCCGATCTGTATTTCCGTGATCCGCCGCCTGCTTCCATTAAATCCATGGATGGGACGGGCCATGTGATATATATCAAAAGCTTCAGCAAAGTATTATCCCCCGGCTGTCGTGTGGCGTGTGCGGTTGCAGATGGAAGTGTACTCACCCGACTTGTTGCAGCCAAATCCACTGCGGATCTCGGAAGTCCGCTGCTTACACAAAAGGCATTGCAATCTTTCATACAGCATCAATACAGTGAGTATACAGCACGATTGAGGGATGAGTTATATTCCCGACTGCTTGCGGCATCGACGGTACTGGAGGAACATGGTCCTCCCGGGATGCATTGGACTTTGCCTGATGGGGGACTAAACTTGTGGCTGCAATTGCCGGATGGCTTGGATATGCGTGAGCTGCACCGCCAGTCGCTTGCCGCAGGTGTTTCCTTTTTGCCGGGTTCTGCCTGTTATGTGGGGGAAACGGATACGGCGAGTCTGCGGATTTGCTTTACGGTTACGAATCAGGAGCTGTTATGTGAAGGGCTGCGGGTATTATGCAGTGTCATTAAGAACATTACACCGCAAAAGGGTGGGGCAACGGCGGACAGGCTCCCGCTTATATAATTTTTACGAACACGGACATACATCCAATCCACATCGGACTCAGTGCAATACGTTATAGTATCACTTGAAAGGGAGTTGGTTTGAAATGAACCATTTTTGTCCACCGCTTTGTCCGATTGTATGTGACCCAATCCAGGTTGTTGAAGATTACTACATTCCACAAATCGTACCCGTAATTCATCCGATCGAAGTCATCAAAAAACATCACTGTGTACCAATCCATCATCATATGTATCCTGTCGTGGTCAAAGAAGAAGATCCTTGTTATGTTTCAAGCTACAACGGCAAGAAAAAATCCGTGAAAAAATCAAGCAAATCCCGCACATCTTCTCGCAAACGCTAGTCGCAGCGGGTGCCCCGGGGGAATAGGTAAACCAATACCAAAGAGCAGCATACGCCCCGGGGCGCAGCTGCTTTTGTTTTTTTATATCAAGTTGAACGGTTAATGTTTGATATACTTTTTCATTGTATTTTCCATTTGCTGTCTTACATGTTGTGGCCAGAATTGAAGTGGCGCAGTATTACCAGAAGCTGCCTCCAATGCTTTAAACACATCGATTTGACCGTAGCCGTAATATTTGTCGTGACCTGGGTCACCGAGATCTATGACGCTTTGACGCATCAAATCCATGACCTCCGTGTTGGTCAGATCGGGATTTAACGAGCGAATCAAGCCTGCAAGTGCCGCGACATGGGGACTTGCCATAGACGTTCCGGACAAGGCTGCATATTGGTTTTTCGGATACGTACTTGCAATGCTGGACCCTGGGGCCGTCACATCCACGTAATCCCCGTAGTTGGAATAGGAAGCTTTGTTCATGTCCGGATCCGTAGCAGATACCGCAAATACTTCCGGATAGGCGGCAGGGTATCCCGGACGCTCGGTATTATCGTTACCCGTCGCTGCAATTAATACGATGTCGCGATCAAAAGCGTATTTAATGGCATCATGAAGAAATTGGGCATCGGCGTAATTGCCCAGACTCATGTTAATGACCTTGGCACCATGATCAGCAGCCCAAATGATGCCTTCAGCTACAGCATAGGTTGTGCCTGAACCCGAATTGTCGAGCACTTTAACAGGAAGTACCTTGTTATACCAGCTCATGCCTGCTACACCTTCGTTGTTATTCACAACAGCGCCGATGATGCCTGCTACATGTGTACCATGGCCTACGTCATCAAGTGGTTTGCTCGCTGGATCAACAACGTTATAACCATCCAGCAGCTTGCCCTTCAAATCGGGATGAGTCAGATCGACGCCGGTGTCCACCACGGCAACGATAACATCCTTGTTTCCCTTCGTAATATTCCAGCCACGGTTAGTCTCAATGGCGGGAAGGTTCCATTGGTAGTCGGAAAACAAAATATCATTGGGCACGGTTACATCTTTTTGTTCAGGTACGGTTTCATTGGTTAAATACAAGTAGTGAGGTTCCATATACAGCGGATTCCATTTACGTTCGAAATAGGCATGTAATTGCTCATAATTCATATGTTCTGACCGAAAAACATACGTGTATCCCAGCTTGCGAGCTGATTGAGTCCGCAGATCGGATTTAATGATTCGCATATCCCGTTCACCTGGATCCTGACGGAAACGGATGACGATTTCATTTTCGTAAAAATGACTGGCATTGGCGTTATCATGCCCTGTTTTTACAGTAATTTCTTTCAGGGTGTCGGGGTGTACAGACTCGATTTTGAATTTACCTTCACGCGGATAAGGAATCATACGCAAATTTTTACGCTGATGCTGCTCCACGGCATTTAGTACATTTTGGCTAAACAAAGCGATGACGGCTCGTTCTCCATCCTTAGAGGGCTGACCCATGACAAAAAACTTTTCCTTGCCCAGAGGAAACGAAGAAGATTCGAAGCTTTGACGTTTGTTCACGGCTTTCTTGGCCAAGGCGAGAGAATGTTCCAGCTTTTGCTGTTCCAACTTGCTTCCTTTTGCTGCTGTTTTGTCAAAGTGCCGACTGCGTGATTCTTTGGTATTTATTACATCAATAGAGCGAATATGATCATGTGTTTGTTGAAGCTCTTTAACGTATTGACTTATCTGCACATCATTCATTTGGGAGGTCTTCTCAAGCATGATGCGAAGATGCTGTTTGGCATCCGCACGGGTCAGCATATCGGTTGACTTTACATCCTGAACTTTGAGACGTTGTTTGCTCGCATGCTCCTCGTGTGGAGAATCGGGCATGGCACTTGGAGCTGGAACAGGGCGATTGGACGTCGGAAGCAAAAGCGTCAAGGCAAGTGCGCCCGCACCCGCGGCAATGGCCCAGTTAACCCATTTCGGTCTGGACATAGGGGATGGAACCTCCTCGTTTATTTTGATAATCATCTAACAGTGCTCTGATTTCATCGTTGTCACTGGATATATCTATCGTTAGGAAAAGCGGTTATTTTTATGCAGGTGAACATCAGGTGAGCTGTGTGTAATGGGCATGTTCAGGGACAGAACGGGAAACCCTGATTAAGGGATACCGCTCGTCATCTTTTTATGGTAGGATAGTACCTGAGAATTCAAGGTCAGGGGGGAGCCTCCCGTTGGCCGATCTATATGTAAGGACTTATTTAAGGGGGAGCTACCTTTATGTCAGCAGCCAATGTACAGAAAACATGTGAGTCAACTAGGGAAAAGTTAAAACCGGCTATCGATCGGATTGAAAAATTTTTGAATGAAAATGCTTTGCCTGAACTGGATCAGAATCAGACGGAGGAGTCATCAGCCTTCTACAAAGGATTTCTTTCGGATCTCCGTCATTTGCTCGTTTTTTCTGAAGTTTCTTACGAAAAACTTGGCGTTGTGCTGCGTCGTGCCAATTTTGATGTTGATTTTGCCGAAAAGGCTCTCTATAACACATACCATCAAAGCATCAACAGCTTTTTTTATCCTAAAAATGAATGTTACTCCGAAGATGGAAGATATGCTTACACTGGTCAGGATGCAATCCGTTTCCGTGATAAGCCCATTCGTGCAGTACGGGATGTTATTCTTGAAATATCAAAAACGTACGAAGAATTGCGTGATGATCTGGCCTTTTATGAAAGTGACTACCTGACGCAGCGTCGGATGCAAAACCAACGTAATCACGCGTAAATACATTTTCAACGATATAAGAATTGGACAAAACCGCCATTGTGGCGGTTTTTTTGCGTTTTTTTTAATGGAATTGCGGATGAGGGAGCATGTCATCATCTGGCATTTCGTTGGAGAATAGCCGATTTACGGTGCGGAGACAATAGATGTCGAGGTGATAAAAAAATGAGCCAAGAGAAGCCGATCGTCAAATGCAGTGTCTCGAACTGCAACTTTTGGGGAGAAAACAATTTCTGCCAGGCTGATGCCATTATGATTGACATTGACCAACATGCCACCCGTCGCTTACATGAGGAATTTGCCGGAGAGACCTTTGATTCAGACCATCAAGACTATGCACGTACTTCATCAGCGACATGCTGCCACACATTCAAACCGAAATGAGCAGTTATTCCCATTTATATGGAGGTGCTTTGCATTGAATAATGACCGTAGAGATGATCACCCGTTACAGCATCCCAAAACGACTCCGTTAGATGAAAAGCAGCGTCAGCGTGTAGATTATCCAAGACGTAGCCACAAGGAAGAGTATGGCGCAGAGGTAGCCCCCACAACAGGTTCTATTCGAACAGAACCTACAGAAAGAACAGATCATACCCCTGTCAAGCGTGAAGATGACGGTGTTATGAAATCTACTGGCCGTATCTCCGGGTATATGGGTCTGGCCTTTGGTATCGCATCCTTATTTATGTGGTCCATCGTCCTTGGTCCAGCCGCAGCGGTACTTGGTTACTATGCTTATGTCAATGGCCGGAAAACGGCTGGTGCATGGTCCATCGGACTTGGCGCAGTGGCAACTCTCAGCTATTTCTTCATGATTCCATTTGCCCGTTAATAAAGCAAAAAGCATATAATGATCTGATAAGCGATATACAAGATCATAACCGAACTGGATATGCTTTGGGTTATTTGCAGCCTTCTGCTTCCACCTTACTAAAAGGGGATTGCAGAGGGTTTTTTCGCATATGCGCAATGAAGTTGTATAATCGGTCTATTTTTTTGAAAACAATGGAACCTTCCTGTAAAATAATGTAGAATAAAGTCATAATCTACGTTTACATTATACGGGAGTGAATATAACTCATGCAGATTGATCCGCGCGCGTCGCGGCAGTTGCTGGAACTGCAATTGTCCAATAGTCTCAACGAAACAAATGCATCGGATGGAAATTCCGGTTCAACCGTGGATTTTGCCAGTATGATGGACGGGCTGCTCGGCACGAATTCAAATTCTTCGAACAATAGCGGTACCATAGGCGAAGACGTGAACTCTGCAGTGAGCTCCAAACGGTCCAATGACGGTCTGTTGTGGCTACAACTGGGCAGCATGTATAACCCGGATGCAAGTTCTGTTTCTTCTTCGAACAGTAATGCGATTTCTTTATCTGCCCTGTTAAATACTGGAGCAGTGGATTCGGGTGCATCTGTACCTACAGATTTTGAATCATTGATTGCTTCAGCAAGTGCCAAATATGGGGTGCCTGAATCTTTGATCAAGGCGGTTATTGATACAGAATCTGGCTTCAATCCGAATGTGGTTTCTTCCGCAGGTGCCAAAGGACTAATGCAGTTGATGGATGGGACGGCAGCAGGGTTGGGGGTAAGCAACGCTTACGATCCCGCTCAAAATATAGATGGTGGTACCAAATACCTTTCTCTCCAGCTCCAGCGTTTTGGTGGAGAGGTGAAGATGGCACTTGCTGCTTATAATGCCGGACCGGGACGGGTTTCGAGTCTGGGCGTATCGAGTGATGCTGAACTGATGAGTGTACTTAATCGTCTTCCTTCAGAAACTCAGGCTTATATTTCCAAAGTGGAGAAGGCGCAGACGAAATATATGGTATAAATGGTATAGACCGAAGAAATGGCAACAAAACAGTATGTTCTGGAAGAGATCAAACGCGGGAACAGCACCCTTAAAGGTGCTTGGTTCCTGTTTGGTCTTTTTGTGTTGAGCGGGGATCGTGTTACAATGCTCACTGTAGATTCCACAACGAAGAGACAAGGAGGGGAACCTCATTTGAAATATTTTGATTATGCAGCAACGACGCCTCCTCATCCGGATGTCGTTCGAACTATGGCTGAGATTATGGAGGCGCAATATGGAAATCCGTCTTCGATTCATGGATATGGTGAGCGTGCTCATCAGTTGTTACGCCGAGCGCGAGCTGGTTGTGCTGCCGCTATTGATGTGAAACCGGAGGAAATCGTATTTACCTCAGGCGCAACCGAGAGCAACAATCTTGCCATTAAAGGCGCAGCATTGAGGTATCAGTCCCGGGGCAAACATATCATTACAACTGCAACGGAGCATGCTTCGGTATATGAGAGTTTTGTGCAGTTGCAGCAGTGGGGATGGGATGTCACTTGGCTTCCCGTCGATTCCGACGGTCTGGTTAGCGCCCAGCAGGTAATGGATGCCATAAGATCAGATACGGTGCTTGTGAGTCTGATGCATGTGAACAATGAAACGGGAGCAATACATCCAATTGCTGAAATTGGAGTACGACTGAAAAAGGAAGCGCCAAAGGTGCTTTTTCATGTGGATGGTGTGCAGGGTTTTGGCAAGTTGGATGCTAAACCTGCGGAATGGGGCGCGGATCTGTACAGCTTGTCTGCTCACAAGATTCGTGGTCCTAAAGGAGCTGGACTTCTCTACGTACGAAGTGGAGTGGAGCTTACGCCTCTACTGTCCGGGGGGTCCCAAGAGCAGGGGTTGAGAGCGGGAACTGAAAACGTACCTTTGCTTGTGGGTATGGCGAAGGCAATGCGTCTCGCTGCGGAACGTCAGGCTGACTTTGCGCAGCGTACAACGATTTTGCGAGATCGTATTATGCAGGTCATAGATACGATTCCCGGACTTGTGCTAAATAGTCGTAAAGAGGGTGCACCGCACATTGTTCATTTTTCCTATCCTGGAATGAAGGCAGAAGTGGCATTGCATACCCTGGAGCAACTTGGAGTAACTGTTTCTACACAATCTGCCTGCTCTTCGCGATCGGCTGAACCCAGCAGGGTATTGCTCGCCATGGGCAGGGATAATGCTTGTGCTGCTGGTGGATTGCGTATTAGTCTTGGAGATGAACATATAGAAGAAGATGTGGCTCTGCTGGAGCAGGCTTTACATCAGATGGTGGCGCAGCTGCGCCCGTTGGAAAGGCGGATGTGATTTTAGATGAAATATGATATGCTGCTTCTCCGTTTCGGAGAGTTTATGTTAAAAGGAAAAAACCGTGCCCGGTTTGAAAAAACAATCATCACCCAGGTACGTTCCCTGCTCAAACCTTATCCAGGTGCAAGTCTGCGTAAGGAGTTTGGACGGTTGTATGTCGATCTGGGTGGTGAATCTCATACAGAGCTGATTGCTGTGCTGAAACGAGTATTCGGTGTTATGTCGATCAGTCCCGTTAAAGTGACCCCATCTGAAGCTGATCAGATCGTGGAGACTGCCATCGCTTTTATGGATGAGAGGGAGTCTGAATTCAAAGAAGGTACCACATTCAAAGTTAATGCACGGCGTGTATGGAAAGAGTTCCCCAATTCTTCCCATGAAATGAACCATCTCGTAGGTTCTCCTATTCTTCGGAAATTCCAGCAGTTAAGTGTAGACGTGCGTCAACCTGACATTGAACTGCGTGTGGAAATTCGGGATCAGGGCACGTATATCTTCAGTGAGGTGATTCCGGCTGTAGGCGGGTTCCCCCTGGGCACAAATGGAAAAGCAATGCTGTTATTATCGGGTGGCATAGATAGCCCTGTAGCGGCATGGTCTTCGATGCGTAGAGGTCTGGAAGTGGAATGTGTACACTTTTACAGTTATCCGTTCACAAGCCAGCGTGCCAAAGAAAAGGTCATTGATTTGGCGCGTGCACTTGCTGATCATGCAGGCACAATTAAGCTGCATCTGGTTCCTTTTACGGAAATTCAAACAGCATTTACCCAACTGGGACAGGATAACTTGATCATCACACTGATGCGCCGCTCCATGTTACGTATTGCAACCAAGCTGGCTGAACGTGAACGTGCGCTTGCACTGATTACCGGAGATAGTCTGGGACAGGTAGCGAGCCAAACCTTGCCAAGCATGAATGTCATTGGACGTGCGACGGATCTGCCGCTGCTGCGGCCGCTTGTCATGATGGACAAACAGGAAATTATAACTTTATCCAAACAGATCGGAACGTACGATATATCGATTCTGCCATATGAGGATTGTTGTACTCTTTTTGTACCAAAATCCCCCACGACGAACCCAAATCTTCGTATTGTGGATAAAATCGAAGCGACCATGAGTCAGCTGCCGGAATGGGTGGAGCAGGCGGTGGAGAAGACAGAAACCATTACGCTGCATGCAGGTGAAAACTTTATGGTAACCAATCAGCAGGATGAAGCTAATGAAATGAAAGAAGAGTGGTTCTGAGAAACCGTATTCTGGATTGAATAACATAATAAGGACTATGTTATCTTCATGAAGAAAAAGGACTGGCCGATGTAGTTATCGGTCAGTCCTTTTTTATAGTTGTGGCTGATGGGAATTTCACTTAATTAAAGCTTAGGAATAGGAGTGCTGACGCTCTCCACCTGGTTTATTGCTGCTTGCACGTTTGCGATATCCCGCAAATACGACACCACCAGTAACGAGAACGATAAATAAGATTCTCAGTGCAGGATGCTCAGTGAAGAAAGGCACGAGACGGTGTTCCTCTGTAATCATATTGGAAGCCGTATACCCTAGCACGATAGCTCCCAGATAAATGATCCAAGGGAAATGATTAATTAACTTGATAAACAACGTACTGCCCCAAACGATAATAGGCACACTGATCAGCAGTCCGAGTATAACAAGTACCAAGTGCTGCTGTGCTGCACCGGCAACGGCGATGACGTTATCCAGTCCCATGGCAGCATCTGCGATAACAATTGTACGCACAGCTACCCAGAGAGAACTGCCAGCCTTGATATCGGAATGTTCTTCCCCTTGATCTGCCAATAGCTTGTACGCAATCCAAATTAGGAGTAATCCCCCAACAAGGAGCAGCCAAGGCACTTTAAGCAGCCAGAGCACAATCACGGTGGCTACAATGCGAATCAAAAGTGCGCCGCCTGTTCCGTAAAGAATCGCCCTTTTCTGCACAGAAGGGTGCAAATTTCGAGCTGCAAGACCAATCACGATGGCATTATCGCCAGCCAGAATTAGATCAATAAATACAACGTTCAACAACGCTAGCCAAAAAGCGGGGCTAAACAACTCCATACGATGTCACTCCTTCTATATATCCAAACCTGAGAAAGCTTGTTCAACGTTTAAGAATAGCATGGACAACTTTGACATACAAGTTAGAGTGGGGGGATGAGAAGCATGGATACGCTATGGCTGTTGACCGAAATATTAATGATCAATCTGGTTCTGAGTGGAGATAATGCGGTTGTTATCGCACTTGCAAGTAAGGATTTGCCTGCGAGACAGCGCAAGCAGGCAGTATGGTGGGGGGCTTTCGGCGCTGTTGTTTTGCGCTGCTTGTTAACCTTTGCAGCTGTGCTGCTGTTGGGGATTCCTTTTATTCAGGCGGCTGGCGGTCTGCTGTTGCTATGGATTGCTGTTAAGCTGCTGCTTCAGAATGAAGATGAAGTACATATTCGTAAAGCGTCCACGACCTGGAAAGCGATCCAAACGATTTTGATTGCTGACTTTGTCATGAGTCTGGATAATGTTCTCGCAATTGCTGCTCTGGCGGATGGGGACTTGGCGCTCACGGTCATCGGAATTGCTATAAGTATTCCGATTGTGGTGTGGGGCAGCGGATTAATTGTCGGTTTGTTGAAGCGGTTTCCGATTCTGGTATTTGCCGGTTCAGGTATTTTGGCCTTCACAGCAGGTGAGATGGTGATGAATGATCCGAAGCTGGGACAGTGGCTTGGCGGCTTGGCAGCTGAGGCGCATACCTTGCTGCCTGCAGCTATGGCTTGTCTTGTAATCGCGATTGGAGGAGCGCATAAGTTCGTTCGTCGAAACGTGTAAATTGATTTGAACAAACGGAAATATAAATTGTTCTGGCGAACTGCTCTTTTGGGGCAGTTTTTTTGCTGTGTTTATTTGTTCTAGAGGTATGGGCGAACTTGAATAAGTCATAGACCGATCAGTTTAGGGTAATACAGGATAATGGAGAGAGGCAAAGTACGACATAAGGTGTAGTTTTTTGCATACACATCGGCTACACTAGAAAAAGGCTGGGAACAGTCAGTCATCATGGAATTGTTTATCATTTTAGCTTGCGGGTACATAGCCAAATGTTATAAGAGGTGATTGTAGATGAGGATGAGAAATGAAAAAGCAATCGGAATATTTATTTTTGTTGCAGGTTTAATAATTTTACTCGGCAAACTTGGTGTGTTTGGCTTTATTGGCCGGCACTTCTGGCCTTTGCTCATCTTGTTGCCTGGTATTGCTCTTCATGCATTATATTATGCAAGGCTTACGCCATCATGGTCACTCGTTCCAGCAGGTACGTTAACCGTCTATGGTCTGTTGTTTGGAATCACGAACACATGGGGCAGCGGATTGATGAGCAACCTGTGGCCTGCTTTTTTGCTTGGAATTGCCGTTGGTTTGCTTGAATATGCACTGGCTGATCATCGAAGACCTGCAGTGGTACTTCCGGTTGCATTGGGCGTGGGAATCCTTTCAATTATTTTGTTCGGATTTACAATGCTTCACACCGGTATTATCTATGTGCTGGCGGTAATTTTGATTGTAGGCGGGATATGGTTGCTGTTTGGCCGAGGACGTCAAGGGAGAGGCTGGTAACATTCCCATTGGTCTTTCAAGCGAAATATCTTGATTTTTACCTATGATCAACTATAATATAAGGGATATAGGATGCGTCGGGATATCACCGACGCTTATTTTGGGTGAGTAACCTGCGAATTTGCGGGAAGTTTAGTAGATAAGAATTGAAATTGGAAAGGATATGGATACAAACCATGCATTCAAGAGAACACATTCGCAATATTGCGATTATTGCCCACGTCGACCACGGGAAAACAACGCTCGTCGACAAGTTGCTCCAGCAATCCGGTACTTTCCGTGATCACGAAACGGTACAGGAGCGCGCAATGGACTCCAACGATTTGGAGCGTGAACGCGGTATTACGATTCTGGCTAAAAACACAGCTATTACCTATAAAGATTACCTGATTAACATTGTGGATACACCAGGACACGCCGACTTCGGTGGTGAAGTGGAACGTATCATGAAAATGGTTGACGGCGTATTGCTCGTTGTTGATGCTTATGAAGGCTGTATGCCACAAACGAAATTCGTACTTCGTAAAGCACTGGAGCACAACCTGACACCAATCGTTGTGGTAAACAAAATTGACCGTCCAGCGGCTCGTCCGACTGAGGTTATTGATGAAGTACTGGACCTGTTCATTGAACTGGGTGCCAACGATGAACAACTTGAATTCCCTGTTGTATATGCTTCCGCATTGAACGGAACATCCAGCATGGAAAGTGATCCTGCGAAACAGGACGACAACATGATGGCGATCTACGATACGATCGTTAGTCATATCCCTCACCCAACAGAGAATGTTGAAGAGCCACTTCAATTCCTCGTTACTTTGATGGACTACAATGAATACCTTGGCCGTATTGCCATTGGTCGTGTTAACCGCGGTGTGATCCGTCAAGGACAATCGGTAACGGTTATTATGCGTGATGGTAAGAGCAAAACTGCACGTATCGAGAAACTGTTCGGTTTCCAGGGGCTCAAACGTATTGAGACAGAAGAAGCAGGAGCAGGCGACATCGTTGCCATTGCAGGGATCAAGGACATCAACATTGGTGAAACCATTGCCGACCCTAACAATCCAGAAGCACTTCCAGTTTTGAAAATTGACGAGCCTACCCTGCAAATGACGTTCCTCGTGAACAACAGTCCATTCGCAGGTCGTGAAGGTAAATGGGTAACTTCCCGTAAACTTCGTGAGCGTTTGTTAAAAGAATTGGAAACAGACGTTTCCCTTCGTGTTGACGAAACGGAAAGCCCGGATGCATTTGTCGTTTCCGGACGTGGTGAGCTTCACTTGGGTATCCTGATTGAGAATATGCGTCGTGAAGGATATGAGCTTCAAGTATCCAAACCGGAAGTTATCGTTAAAGAAGTTGACGGTAAGAAAATGGAACCTCTTGAGCGCTTGTTGATTGATATCCCTGAAGAAAGCATGGGTTCCGTAATGGAGAGCCTGGGCGCACGTAAAGCAGAGATGGTTAACATGGTCAACACAGGTAGTGGTCAAGTTCGTCTGGAGTTCCTGATTCCAGCACGTGGTTTGATCGGATATAGCACAAACTTCCTGACATTGACTCGTGGTTACGGTGTGATGAACCATGCATTTGACAGCTACGCTCCAGTAGTATCCGGTCAAGTGGGTGGACGTCACCAAGGTGTACTGATCTCAACTGAAACGGGTACATCTACGTTCTATGGAATGATGGGCGTTGAGGATCGTGGTACTCTCTTCTTGGAGCCGGGTACTGAAATCTACGAAGGTATGATTGTTGGTGAACATACACGTGACAATGATATCGTTGTTAACATCTGCAAAGAAAAACAACTGACTAACGTTCGTTCTTCTGGTAAAGATGATACGGTTAAAATTAAAACTCCGATTATCTTCTCGTTGGAACAGGCGCTTGAATACCTGAATGAAGATGAATATTGTGAGATCACACCGAAATCTATTCGTCTTCGTAAGAAGATCCTGAATAAATCCGAGCGTGAACGTGCAGAAAAACAACGCAAAATGGCTTCCAAAGCCTAATCATAACAACAAAATAAATGATATAAGTTAACGTTTGAGGGGACACATATACACCATCGACGTCGATTACAACCCGCTAAAGTAGTGGAGGATACGGAATCGATTCTGTAGGAGCGAAGCGTTCGCCTTTATCCCCGGATTTTACCATTGAGTAAATGGATCAAAAAAATCTGGAGATAACAGCGACCGAAAGAACGATCCGAATCCGAAACGGTCACATGCAGAGTTTTGTAATTAATGTTGTTGGCATGGTTCCATCAACCGGTTAACTTATATCTAGCATGAACACGAAAGGAGCTGGCTGTGCATGCAAGCATGGTTCGCATCAAACCCGATCGTAGCCTACATCGTCATCTTTGTATTGATTACTTACGTTTATAACAAGGTGTTTCGGGTACGTCAGAAATTGCCGCTTGGTAAGGAAATCGTTCTCTATATCTTGATGGCGATGGGCACATTCATGCTTCTTGTTTTTCAAATCGACAAGCTGCCCATTATTCAATGTTTGCTGGTCGCAGTTGGTTTGATGCTGTTAGTGAGAGTGCGCTATTTTATCGAAGGTCGTCAAAAGAAAAAAGCGGAAGCTGCCGCTCGAAACTCATAAATTCTGTATAGTTTAGACCATCCGTTTTCCTTAGGGAAAGCGGTTGTCTTATATATGGGCCAAAACAGATGTGATAAAGGTGTTGAAGATATGAACTCGAATTCGAACGGACTGCCTCCACGGAGACAGGCACCGACTCAATCCGGCGCTTCTGGATCGAAGAACGGCAAAGGCAAGCAACCAAAGAAGAAGAAACGGATGCGAACCTTTGGCAGACTGGTTTTAAGTTTATTGGCTATTGCAATTTTGGTAGGCGGCGGATATCTCTATTGGGTCTATAATCAGGTAGCGGATACGGGCATTGATAAACCGGTTCCTCCTGGAATGTCTGCCAAAACCAAACCCATTACGATGTTGCTGTTAGGTACGGATAATCGTCCGGAAACAGGTACGTATCTCTCGGATGTGGTTATGGTAGCTTCTCTGAATCCGGAGACCAAGACGGCAACCATTGTATCTTTACCTCGGGACACGCGTATTCAGCTGGATGGATATAAAGCGAATAAATTGAATTCTTATTATCCTAAATTTAAAGCACAGGAAAAAACCTCTGGCAAAAATGCAGAGGATCAAATGAAAGAAATGATGAGCAAGTATCTGGATGTGGATATCAATTATACGACTGTCCTGAATTTCCAGGCATTCCGGGATGCGGTCAATGCTGTAGGTGGCGTGGATGTGACAGTGGATAAAAACATGTGTTACAAAGATACGGCCGATGGCACGGATATTAATCTGGTGGCTGGTGCACAGCATTTGGATGGCAAAGAAGCACTTGATTTTGTTCGTTACCGTAAATCGAACTGTAAGCCGAAGACAGATGAATCCAACGACTTTGACCGAAATAAACGTCAGAATCAAGTGTTGAATTCTATGTTGGATCAGTTGAAATCACTGGGAGGCGTCACGAAGATTGGTAAAGTGATTGGTGCTGTTGACAAGAACATGACAACAGACGTGGAATCGGAGCAAATGAAGAACTTCATTTCAACCTACTGGAATATTTCCAAATCGGATGTGCACTACACACCTGTAACCGGAGAGTGGAGAAGTCCATATGTATATATCAACGAAACGGAATTGGCTAATGCCAAACAGGCGTTGAAGGATACACTATCAGGTAAAGTAACAGCATCTCCGACAGCTGAATAACATTCATTCTTTTGGATTGGAAGCGAGTTTGATGGTATGCTATAATAACATCAACAACGAATCAAGAATTGCATAAAGAAGATTAGGGGGCTGGTTGGATGTCCGAAGCCGTCACACAATTGACTGAATCTCTTTTACAGCAATTCAAGAATGAAACTTTTGTGCTCTTAAGCACCGTGGACATTGAATCTGGAGGTCCGACATCCACAGCAATCTCCTGGATTTATGCGGAGAATGCTTCTACTCTTCGTGTGGCGATTGATCATCGTTCGCGTCTCGTGAACAATATGATTGAGAATCCGGTCATTACCGTCACCATTTTTGGAGAAGAGATGGTGTATGCGGTAAACGGACGTGCTTCCGTACGACAAAATCCGTTACAGGATGTTCCGTTTAACATGTGCTGTTTCGACATTTCCATTGAAGCGGTGAGAAACGCCCTTTTTTATGGAGCCCAATTGTCCTCTGTGCCTCAATTTGTCAAAATATATGATCAGCGTGCTGCTGAGAAATTAGATGAGCAGGTTTTTACTGCAATGAAAAAAGCCTAGTGAGAGATCACTGGGCTTTTTGTTGTCTTTTGTCTGAAGAATGCAGTTGCTGCATTTGTTGTTCACGTTTTAGATGTTCATCCGGATTTTGACGGACTTTGACATCTTTCGGGAGTTGGGGAATGATTCGGCCCACCATGTCAGCGAGTTCTGAAGCGAAACCGGATATTGGATGACCTTGACGAATATGCTCGCCAATTTCCTTAATGCGTTCAGTGACATCAGCATCTGCGGTAACAATGGAATCTACACCTTCCGGATCTTTGCGGAGGGCTTCGGCCACAGAGTATTTAATTGTACCTACTCGTGCGCGTTCCAGTTCACCGTCAACATCAATGCCAACTACGGCTGTATTGCCAAGAATGACACAGTTGGCATCTTTGACACCTTCCACTTGCTTGGCAAGTGTTTTGAGGTGGGTGACCCTTTTTTCGTTTGGCATCCGAGCCGCCTTGGTGTTGTCCGTGACGTTTTTCTCATGAACCTCACCCGTATTTTCGGTCAGATGGTCCACAGCAGAAGGGTGCAACCGATCTTCCTGAGTATTGAGCATGTGAGATCCTTTCCGTTGATCTTGCTGAGTTGTAACATTTCCTCCGTAACCCTTGGCATGCTGACCTTGCTGCTGTGAGGCATTACGTGTAGAACTGTTGCAGCCTGTAAGTATAAAGATCAGAAGCAGCGTGCAAACCCAATATTTCATAAATGTTCATCCTTTCCTGGAGTTTTTCAGAATGGTTGACAATTATTTTGTCCTAGTCGAATACATTTATGTATGGGAGCATGATTGTCCATGCCGCTGCTGAAAGATCACACTTATCCATGCCTTTAACGACGCCGCTTTGGAGGGGATTGAATGAAAAAGATTTTTGTATTGGATACGAACGTGCTTCTGCATGACCCCAATGCCATATTTGCCTTTGAGGAACATGAGGTAATCATTCCCGCGGTTGTACTGGAGGAGATCGACTCCAAAAAAAGAAATGCTGATGAAATTGGTCGTAATGCCCGTAACGTATCCAGACTTCTTGATGGGTTGCGTGAACTGGGACATCTGCACAGTGGCGTCCCCTTGGCTAACGGAGGCAATCTGAAAGTGGAACTGAATCACCGCAGTTTTGTGAAAGTACAGGAAATGTTTGGAGAAGTGTCTAACGATAATCGGATTTTGGCCGTCGCCCTGAATTATCAGATTGAGGAAAATGAGAAAGAGGTTGTTGAGCGCCAGGTGGTTCTGGTCAGCAAGGATGTGCTTGTTCGTATCAAAGCGGATGTACTTGGTCTTTTCACACAGGATTACTTGTCAGATCGCACGGCAGGTCTCAGTGAATTATATCCAGGCTATACTGCCCTTAAGGTTCATCCTTCGGTCATTGATGAGTTTTACACATATCGCTTTTTACCGATCAAACCGTTACAGTTGTCTTATTCGCTTTACCCGAATGAATTTGTAATTCTCAAGGATGAGATGGGAACCAATAAATCGGCTTTGCTCAAAGTAAACACAGAGGGAACAAAGCTGGAGCCACTTTTTCTGAGTAATGATAATGTATGGGGCATCAGTGCACGTAACGCGCAACAGCGGATGGCCCTAGAACTGCTCCTGAATGATGACATTCCACTTGTCACGATTACAGGAAAGGCAGGAACGGGAAAAACCTTGTTGGCTCTTGCTGCGGGGTTGCTGAAAGTGGAGGATGATCATAAGTACAAAAAATTATTGATCGCCCGTCCGGTTGTTCCGATGGGGAAAGATATCGGTTATCTTCCTGGAGAGAAAGAAGAAAAGCTGAGACCATGGATGCAGCCGATTTATGATAACTTGGAATTTTTGTTTGATACCAAAAAAGCAGGCGACATTGATAAAATTTTGATGGGACTTGGCAGTATTCAGGTGGAGGCACTCACATATATTCGTGGTCGATCTATACCAGGACAGTTTATCATTATCGATGAAGCACAGAACCTGTCACGTCATGAAGTGAAGACCATTGTATCGAGGGTTGGTGAAGGCAGCAAAATTATTTTGATGGGTGACCCTGAGCAAATAGACCATCCTTATCTGGATTCAGCAAGTAATGGTTTGACGTATATTGTGGAGCGATTCAAGCAAGAGGGAATCAGCGGACACATTATGCTGGAAAAAGGAGAACGTTCCAAGCTGGCGCAGCTTGCGGCGGATTTATTGTAAGGAAACGGGAAGTTATTTCCCGGAAAATGTTTCTATTGAACCGGCTCTTCGAGCCGGTTTTTTTGCTGAAAAAATAAAAATCAGTTATTGCACAGAACTCGATATGCTCGAGGTATGCAAAATATCAGAAAACTGTTTTTTGGCAGGATAGGACAAGAGCACTACTTATTTGTTACAATGAGTGTTGCAGGAAAAAATTAGGTGAGCAAGGAGGGGAAGTTAATGAAGCGTGGACACCAGGTTATTTTGTTCGCAGTACTGCTGCTTTCGTTAACGATTCTGTCTCCCAGCTTTGATTTTAGAGGTTCACAGCATAATCAGGAGCGAGACCAGGAAAAAGATGCATTTCCCAACACGTCATCACGCAGCGAGGACCAACATGCCCCTTTAGAGATTGTAGTCTCGATGTCAGAGGCAGACTTTAAATCGTTTAAAAAAATGGCCAATGAAGTAGCGACTTCTCAACATGTGGAAATCAGTCTTCGGAATTTGGAGCCGGATACATATAAGCGAGTGCTTGATAATAAATTTTCGGTAGGGGAGAGCGGCGATATTATTCTTCTGGATAGTGCGGAAGTTCAATATCATGCCAAAAAAGGACATCTGTATCCGTTAAACGGTACAACGCTGTCCAAGTCGTTAGGAGGAACGGTGGTTGGCTTGCGGGAATTGACAGAGTGGAATGGTTACCAATGGGGTATGCCGTTTGATTTTGACGCTTATGTACTCGCAGCTCGTTCCCCATTCCTGGACAAAGCCGGTTTGGCAGGTTTACCCGAAAATAAGGAGCAGTGGGTCAAACTTGTACAACAAGCAAAGCAAGACGGAACGGATTTATTAAGTATAAACTTAAATGACCTGCAAGCGGTAAGTGCGTGGTTGAATCAGTTTGAGCCAGGCATGTCCCCGAGTAAAATTAAGAAAGCGCAAACTTCTTCGCAAACGGAGGCGTATCAACAGATTATACAGCTGCTGGATCAGATTCAATCGCATATTACGGCCGAATCAATGAATCCGACGATTTCTGCTTCTGGTGAACAAACGGAGGCTCCTATGGCAGTAACGTTGCTGTCAAGTTTGTTGAGCGTAAATCAAGGTGTGGAAGGTGAACAGGATTCATCGGAGAAGATAGCTTTCAGTGCGTTGGAACCTCTAAGATCAAGAAGTCTTGTTATCGCAGCTGGCTCACTTGAGGCGGAAGAGGCCAGCCGCTGGATTGAAGGAATGACTTCCTCTTCTGTGCAAACGGAATGGTACCAACAGGCTAACTACTTACCAGCAAAGCAACAGGAACTAGATCTTGAGTCACAGAAACTAATAACGAAATATGATACGACGGATGTAAAATCCTGGTTCCCAGCAGAATCTTCACAGACTGTAATGACTGAAAGTCCTATACTAGCTCCTGCCTTTCAAAAGAAGATCCAACAACTTCTCGTCGGAGAGATCACGGCTAATCAGTACGTCAAAAGCATTATTGCCTTGCAAAGCTCGTCAGAATGAAATGGCGAGCTTTACTTCAAGTATGCCTTCAGTTGTGGATACCTCTGTGGCTTTGACAAACGACAGAATTTTCTGTGGGTAAAATCCGAGATCGAATTCTCGTTCCAGCATACGACGTGTGGTATCAGGTAGTTCTAACTGATTAAACACAAGTTTATCGACATGAAATCGAATTGAATTCTGAGGTTCATTCTCGACCGTATAATGACCTTCAATGCTTAATTGCAACTGATCACGCTGCCCTGAGGCGGTAATTCGATCTTTGTCGAACTGAAAGGCGAAGTCTTTAAAGATCGGATTCTGCGATCGTAGGAACGTATTTAGCTCATCTTGTCCAATTTGAATGGTATACGTTGTTCCGGTCGTGGAGATGCCGCCGTTTTGTTCCTGGATAAATTGCGGCAGATTCTGCATGGCTGATGCCAATGCTTTGAAATATCGCTTGACCTCGTATATGCCGATGTTCTCCCAATAGATGGTCAACTCATCCATCAGTTTCTGCATGGCTGCAGCATCCCCGCTGGCAGCTACTTTTCCGTCAACTTCTTTCTGTAATGCAAGTACTCGTTCACGTTGATTTTGAAGATTGTTTTTAAGTTCAGACAGTTCTGCAGAGGTTTGGTTAATCTGGGCAGACGTTTGCTGCATGTTGCGATATCGATCCTGATACTTGTCCAGCACAGCCTGATCCCTGCCAATAATGATCTGATAGTAATCGTATAGAATGAACAGGTCCTTAATGGATCTTGCTCCCAGTACCGTCATCAAGAGGCTATCACGCTCTCCGATATAGTAGGATCTTACAACTGCACCCGCACGGTCTTGCTGAGTATGTATCTGGTCTTCCTGTTCCTGGAGCTGAATGGATAACGTCTGACGCTGTTCGTCCAGCTGTTTTTGTCTATCTGCAATACGTTCGATTTCATGATCGATTTCGACGATGGATAGGCTCTGTTGCAGTATTTCGCGTGTTTCCTCAGAGGAAGGCTCTCCATAGGCATAAGTCCAAGGTAGCTGGATCAAAAATATAATGCATACGATGAAGCCGGGAATGCCGTATCGACGTTTCACCCATCATTCTCCTTTCCATGTGTAATATGTACATACAATGCGAACGGGTTTAGCTCTTCCAGACAATATATGAAATAGATACGTGAAATATCCGTAGTGGTTACATAACACAAAGAATAGTCATTTAATCTGAAAACGACAAAAAAGCAATCCGACATTAGCCGGATCGCTTTGATGCTGCTGGCGGATTAGAGCGGCAAATCCATTTGGAATACGGTCCAGTAGCTGAACCCTGTGAATGTCACGATCATATAACCCCAGAAGAGCAATATGTACGTACGTTCCGTAAATTTCAAATATCCCAAAATGACAAAAAACGCAGTCTGCAGGAAAAAAAGCAAAGCCATTTCGACCAGGTCTCCTGCAAAAGCCATCAGGCCAATCGCTAGCGTGAAGAACCCGAGTACCCGAAACATGCGCGCCACGGTAAGTCCTCCTCTCCTATGTACGATCATAGATTGTCTACACAACATTATACCGGGAAAGGAAAAAGGTGTAAACAAAATTGGATATGAAAGCGAATTCTTTTTTTTTGGCTAAAAAGAGTTAAAGTATGGTTTGTTTTGCATATGTAACGTATGAGTACTCATAAATGTGGAAATACATTTTAGTATGAAATCAATTCTATGAACTCTATGAGAGGCATAAGAATGAATGAAGCAGCTTTTATACCTAATTCACATACCGGGAAATCGGTTATGCGGACGGTTATTTTAGGATGTTGTTAGGAGGGTATTATAGCATGACTGCAGTGAGACAGGATGCTTGGAGTACAGAGGACGATTTGATTTTGGCTGAGGTTACTTTGCGTCATATTCGGGAAGGAAGTACACAACTGGCCGCTTTTGAAGAGGTTGGCGAAAAAATAGGCAGAACTTCTGCCGCTTGCGGTTTTCGCTGGAACAGCTGTGTACGTAAGAAGTATGAGTCTGCTATTAGCAATGCTAAGGCTCAACGACAAAAACGAAGTTATCTCCGCAAACAACCGGCTTTGCTCGGACCACAGGTAGCAGCTTTGTCCACACTGGATACAGAAGAGAATTTGTACAAAGCGGATGGGATTTCGGAAGACTCTCTATCCATTGATGCAGTTATACGATTCTTGCGGCAATGGAAGGGAACTGTACAGGAAAATGGTCGCCAGCTTAAAATGCTTGAGAAAGAGCTTCGTGAAAAAGAGGATGAACTTCATGAACTGCGTTGCGAGAATGATCGTCTGTCTAAGGAAGTAAATGAAGTACAGACCGATTATCGTGTTGTAAACGACGATTATAAAGCTTTGATTCAGATTATGGATCGTGCTCGCAGACTCGCATTTCTGACAGAAGAAGAAGAGGAACTCAAAACGAGATTCAAAATGGACGCCAACGGGAATCTGGAACGAATTGAATAACAAAATGTGTTTGATGTTAAGCATTAGATAAGGGCCCGTCACACCTCCGTTACATAACGGCGGGTATGACGGGTTTTTTGTTTGCCGTTTTTGTTCTATTATAAGTAAAAGCAACTATTGGAGTAGAGGTAGGGATGCAGCATGATCATTGACGTTGTAGGATCAGGGTCACTGGGTCTTTTGTATGGAGGAAAGCTTCAGGACGCAGGCAACGAGGTTCGATTTTGGACCAGAACAGCTGAGCAGGCAAATAAACTGAGTTTAGAAGGATTTAAGGTCATTGAACGAGAGAAAACCATCCAGATATCATCTGAGCATATCCAGGTAAAACCGATTACGGAGTTAACCCGAGTGTGGGAACACTCGCCTGGAGATTGGCTACTATTAATGGTGAAACAGACAGCGATACAGGATGTTATACGTGAACTTGGTCCATTGGAGGCGCGAGTGATGAACATCGCATGTTTCCAAAATGGGGTTGGACATCTGGATTATGTGCAATCCAATATGCCGCATTCCAATGTATATAGCGTCATAACGACAGAAGGGGCGAAACGTCAGCAAGATGGAGTCATCCGTGCGGGTATAGGAGAGACCTGGTTGGGCAAAAGTGCAGATGTACGTATCTCATCTCTAACGCCGATGGATCAAAATGAACCCATTCGTTTACAGGGGCTTTTGCAGCAGGCAGGATTTGGCTGTACAGTGTCGAATGAAATCGATAAGCTGATTTATAGGAAGTTGTTAATCAATGCTGTTATTAACCCTCTTACCGCAATATGGCGTATTCCTAACGGTGAGTTAATCACAAGGGAAGAGCGAATTAGGTTCATGCGTCAGCTGTATGATGAGGCATTGGCAGTATATGAAGGCAGCGGAATACTTATTGATGGGGATGTATGGGAACAAATTCTCTCCGTCTGTCGTTCTACAGCCTCGAATACATCCTCCATGCTGTCGGATGTTTTGCATGGACAACAAACGGAGGTGCAATCCATTAACGGGCAAATCGTAAGTATGGCGTGTCGGTGTGGCCTGTTTGCTCCGACGCATGAAGTACTGCTTCATCTGATTGAAGGTATGCAACCGGAAGGAGTGAGTTAATGGGATTTTTTATTGTACTGAGCATACTGCCGTTCTTTCCGTTTATTCTTGTGTATTGGATCATGTACGGATGGAAGAAAGA
Organism: Paenibacillus sp. OK076; assembly: GCF_900110055.1. Taxonomy (NCBI): domain Bacteria; kingdom Bacillati; phylum Bacillota; class Bacilli; order Caryophanales; family Paenibacillaceae; genus Paenibacillus; species Paenibacillus sp. OK076. Next base: position 4,083,973 of record NZ_FOCH01000001.1, on the reverse strand, counting down.
TAAGCGTGTGGCGTTGAGTTCGGCGATGGATGTAACAACCTTATTTCTTATTTTCTCAGTATCGGCGTTATTCAACTTAACATTTGATTCGAATTTTGGATTTTATTTAACACTTATACTCATACTAATAGCGCTTGGATTCATCGGAGGAGCACAAAATAGGCTCAAAGGTAAGGTCGATGGGGGTAGAATGTTCCGGGCCGTTTGGCGCATGGCTTTTGTCATAATGAGTTTTGGGTATGTTTTGTTTACTATATTTGGATTATTTAGATACTTCATGAAACAGATGTGAGGATACATAACGCAAAAAGGCTAAAAAATGTGTCGATTTTGTCGAAAACTGAAAAAAACATTACTTTCTGAAAAAGTAATGTAGATTTTTTTGACCGGTGGTTGTATAATCTATAAACATATACCACATCAATTTAGGGGGAAAGTGTTAGATGAAAAGGAAAAGTCTATTAGTCCTTTTGACGCTGATTTTGGCGTTCGGTACCGTACTTGCAGCGTGCGGATCGAAAAACGAAGGCACAGGTAACACCGATACTGGTTCTGCAACCGAAGGAAATGGTCTTGCTAAAGATCAAGTCCTGAAAATTAACCTGTCAGCTGAACCTCCTACGTTAGACCCGGCTCAAGCAAAAGACAGCCAAACCAACACTGTTCTGAAATTCTTGTATGAAGGTCTTGTGCGTATCGACGCTGATGGTAAAGAAGCTCCAGGCGTTGCTAAAGACTGGACAATCTCCGAAGATGGTTTGAAATATGTTTTCAACCTGAACCCGGATGCAAAATGGAGCAACGGTGATGCAATCACTGCCGAAGACTTTGTACGTTCTTGGGAACGTGCGTTGAAACCGGAAACAGCTTCTCCATATGCTTACCAATTGTATTACATCAAAGGTGCTGAGGGTTACAACCTGAGCAAAGACGAAACATATAAAGGTACTAAAATCACAGACTTCTCTCAAGTAGGTGTTAAAGCTACTGATGAGCACACGCTGGAAGTAACGTTGGAAAACCCAACACCTTACTTCTTGGGTCTGACAGCATTCTACACGTACTACCCAGTACACAAGTCTGCTGACACGAATGACAAATTCTTCACAGACTACAAAAACATGATCGTTAACGGACCATTCACAATGGATCAATACGCTAAAGGTCAAAAAATCGTCGTGAAGAAAAACGAAGGCTACCATGCAGCTTCCGATATCAAATTGTCTGAAATCAACATGTCCCTGACAAACAGCAGTGCTTCTGAACTGCAAGCTTACAAATCAGGACAATTGGACTACACAGGCGCACCTAACGGTGAAATTCCTTCCGACCAAATTCCTTCTGTAAAAGCGGAATTGCCGGACGAGTTTAAAGCTACTGGTATTGCTAGTACGTACTACTACCAGTTCAACGTTAATGAAGCTCCATTTAACAACGTTAAAATCCGTAAAGCTTTTGCAATGGCTATTGAACGTCAATTGATTGTTGACAAAGTAACACAAGGTGGACAAATTCCAGCTTTCGGCTTTGTACCTCCAGGTATCCGCGGTGAAAACGGCGAATTCCGTGATGAGCACAAAGATGACTACTTCACTGAAAACGTAGAAGAAGCTAAGAAATTGCTTGCTGAAGGTATGAAAGAAGAAGGCTACACAACATTGCCTGCAGTAACATTGATCTATAACACTAGTGACGGTCACGCGAAAATCGCTCTTGCTGTTGCTGATATGTGGAAGAAAAACCTTGGTGTTGACGTGAAAACGGAAAACCAAGAGTGGGGCGTATTCCTTGAGAACCGTCAAAACCAAAACTTCCAAGTGGCTCGTGCAGGTTGGTCTGCGGACTACAACGATCCGTACAACTTCTTGGAAATGTGGACAACAGGCAACACAAACAACGATGCTAAATTCAGCAACGAACAGTTTGACAAAGATGTTAAAGAAACTGTAAAATCGGCTGATCCTGCTACACGTATGGCTGCTTTTGCTGATGCAGAGAAAGTCCTGATTCAAGATGAAATGGCAGTAATGCCAATCTATTACTACACTAATGTATCTTTGACTAAGCCTTACCTGAAAGGCGTACAACTTGATTTCAGTGGAGCGATTGACTTCACTCGTGCATATCTGGAAGAGAAATAAGTTGTTCTGAAGTCTATATGATTACTTCGGGATATATATGTGGAATTCCATATATATCCCGATTTTTTTGTATGTGCACCGATTTTCCTTATAATTCTTGAAATTTCCGATAAATGGATTGGACATTATTCTTGTCTAATTCTACAATCGATTTGTATACAAAATATTGTTTGTGGAGGTGTGCAAGGGTTGGTTAAGTACGTGCTGAAAAAACTGCTATTTATGCTGCTATCGCTTTTCATACTCGCATCAGCAACCTTCTTCCTGATGAAGGCCATTCCGGGTGACCCTTTTACATCCGAGAAAAAAGTATCACCTGAAATCCGGGCACTTTTGGAAGTGAAGTATGGTTTGGACAAACCGATGTATGAACAATACCTGAAGTATATGGGTGGAATCATTCAGGGTGATTTCGGGGTTTCTATGAAATACCTGAATCAGGATGTAACCGGTATGATCACTCAAACGTTTACAGCATCGCTGAAGTTAGGTATCTTTGCGATTATTATCTCAATTGTTGTTGGTGTGTTGTTAGGGCTTATTGCCGCAGTTTACCATCGCAAGCTGATTGATGATATTACGATGATCCTCGCTGTTATCGGGATTGCTGTACCAAGTTTCTTGCTCGCATCCCTGGTGCAGTATGTTTTTGCATTCAAACTCGGCTGGTTTAACGTTATGGGCTTCGATGGCCCACTCGACTATGTGCTTCCGGTTGCAGCACTGTCGGCATCGCCAATTGCCTTTATCGCTCGTTTGACGCGTTCAAGCATGTTGGAAGTATTGCATGCCGATTACATCAAGACAGCCAAGGCCAAAGGTTTAAAATGGCCTGCTATTATGTTTAGACACGTTTTACGGAACGGTATTTTGCCAGTTGTTACTTATGTTGGTCCGATGACAGCAAATATTATCACAGGTTCCGTTGTTATTGAGCAAATCTTTAACATTGGTGGAATTGGTAAAGTGTTCGTAGAGAGTATTACGAATCGTGATTACACGATGATCATGGGAATTACAATCTTCTATGGTATTCTCTTGATGCTTGCGCGTTTCCTGACAGATATTGCTTACGTGTTGATTGATCCTAGAATTAAGCTAGAAAGCCGGAAGGGGGCATAACGTTGTCTGGCACGAATAACAACAATAATGAAACGGCGAACACAGGCCTGGATAGTCAGGCAGCGTTGAAATCGCAAGAGAGTGTATCGCTATTCAAAGACGCTATGTACAGACTTGCAACCAACAAGGCCGCTATGATTAGTTTGGCTGTTCTAGTCCTTGTTGTCATTTTCTCTATGATTGGTCCAACTTCGTTGTTCTCAAGCTATAATTATTATTCCAATGATTTGTTGAATGCCAATGCTGCACCGAGTGCAGAACACTGGTTTGGAACAGATGAACTGGGTCGCGATGTATGGGTAAGAACCTGGGTAGGTGCACGTGTGTCTCTTACTGTAGGTTTGGCGGCTGCTTTGATTGACCTTGTTATCGGGGTCATTTATGGAGCCATTATGGGCTTCTACGGTGGACGTGTTGATGGCATCATGAACAAGTTCTCTGAGATCCTGTACTCCCTGCCTTACATGCTCGTTGTTATCTTGTTGCTGGTTGTATTGGAGCCAAGTCTGACAACGATTATCATTGCACTTACCATCACAGGCTGGATCAGTATGTCTTGGATTGTGCGTGGTGAGATTATGCAGCTCAAAAACAGAGACTTTATCCTTGCTGCTCGTTCGATGGGCGCAAGCACTGGACGTCAACTGTTCCGTCATTTGTTGCCAAATGCTGTCGGACCAATTCTCGTTACATTGACGTTGTCCATCCCAAATGCGATCTTCGCAGAAGCATTTTTGAGCTTCCTCGGATTGGGTGTATCTGCACCTAAGTCCTCTCTTGGATCTATGATCAATGATGCACTTACAGGCTGGACGCTGTATCCTTGGCGGATGTGGTTCCCTGCAGGTTTGATGGTTATGACAATGCTTGCATTTAACTTGCTTGGTGACGGTTTGCGCGACGCGCTTGATCCGAAATTACGTAAATAGAAATAGGAGGTGGGATTATGGAGCCGATTTTAACAGTCAAAGACCTGAGTGTGTCATTTACGACGCGTTCTGGTGAGTTTGATGCCGTTAAAAATGTGAGTTTTGAACTTGGCAAAGGAGAGACGCTGGGGATCGTAGGTGAATCCGGTAGTGGTAAGAGTGTTACTGCCCAAACCATCATGAAATTGATTCCCTCCCCGCCTTCGAAGGTCAAAAGCGGAGAAATTACTTTTCACGGGCAGGACCTGCTGAATAAGACAGATAAACAGATGGAAGCCATCCGTGGTAAAGATATCGGCATGATCTTCCAGGATCCAATGACTTCTTTGAATCCTACCATCAAAATTGGTAAGCAAATTACCGAGGTACTGCGCAAGCATCAGAATATGTCCAAAAAAGACGCTGAAAAAAGCGCATTGGAAATGCTCGAACTTGTAGGCATCAAAAATGCGGAAGTGCGTATGAACCATTATCCGCACCAATTTTCCGGTGGTATGCGCCAGCGTGCTATGATTGCGATTGCCTTGGCATGTCGTCCATCCCTTCTGATTGCGGATGAACCAACAACTGCACTCGACGTAACGATTCAGGCACAAATCCTGGATGTTATGAAGGACATGCAACAAAAACTTGGAACTTCGATCATGCTTATCACACATGACCTTGGAGTAGTCGCAGGAATGTGTGATCGTGTTGTCGTTATGAAGGAAGGCGAAGTTGTCGAAACAGGAACAACTGCTGAAATCTTCAGTAATCCTCAACATCCATACACAATTAAATTGCTGAATGCTCTTCCTCGTCTGGACGAGCCTAAAAAAGAAAAGCCTACTCCAGTTGGTATTATCAAAGGTGCCAACAAGCCGCTGGTTCAAGTGAAGAACCTCAAACAATACTTCAATTTGGGCAAAGGGAATATTCTCAAAGCGGTTAATGATGTTAGCTTTGATATTTTTGAAGGCGAAACACTTGGAGTTGTAGGGGAGTCTGGATGTGGTAAATCCACAACGGGCCGTACAATTCTGCGCCTTTATGAGCCAACAGGCGGAAATGTTAACTTTAATGGAACTGACATCTACAAGCTGTCTCCGCGCAAGATGAAAGAAATGCGTAAAGATATGCAGATGATTTTCCAGGATCCTTATGCATCTTTGAACCCACGTTTCAACGTTATGGATATCATCGGTGAATCTCTTGATATTCACGGTCTGGCATCGAGTAAGGCAGAGCGGAAGAGACGCGTTGAAGAACTGCTGGATCTTGTAGGCCTGAATCCTAGCCATGCACTCCGTTATCCACATGAATTCTCAGGTGGTCAAAGACAACGGATCGGGATTGCCCGTGCATTGGCCGTAGACCCTAAATTCATCATCTGTGATGAGCCGTTGTCTGCATTGGACGTGTCCATTCAGGCTCAGGTCGTTAATTTGCTTGAAGAACTTCAGCAACGCCTCGGTCTGACATACCTGTTCATTGCGCATGACTTGTCCATGGTTAAACATATCAGTGACCGTGTAGCTGTAATGTACATGGGTAAAGTGGTGGAGTTGGCAGAAAGTGAAGAACTTTATGCGAATCCGATTCACCCTTACACCAAAACATTGCTGTCTGCGATCCCTGTACCTGATCCGGAAGTAGAAGCGAGCAAACGTCGCATTTTGCTTCCAGAAGAACAAGCACTTAAGAATGGATCTGGTGGTCCTGTAAATGATCCATACAACCTGCAGAACGCTCAATTGATTGAGGTATCCAAAGGTCACTGGGTTGCAGAACCTTACGTATAAAAAGTACAAATTTCATTTGGACTTATCCATGAATATCAAACCGCCGACTTTGTTCGGCGGTTTTTTATTTTTTGATGCACTTTCTTTTGACGAAGAGGGCTCTCATTCGGTACAATCAAGAAAGGCTCTTTGAAGCAGAATAGGAGGCAGACCTCATGAAAGGTATTACCGAGGCACTCCGCAGCGGAACGCGACTTGCAGAAGACTATGTCTGTTCAAGGGATGCTGCGCGTGGCCTTTACGAGTATGACATTCGCTGGGAATCGGGGCTTCATGCGCGTGCCGAGTGGCTGGACCAATCGGAGAACACACGTATTCCTCGTCAACGTCTGGCAGAGTATCTACGTATATATAATAAACGTGTGAACGATCATGGTGCAGTCCATGAATCCATCACACGTCTCGCGGAACAGGATGCGTTGGTTGTTACGGGAGGACAGCAAAGCGGCCTGCTTACAGGTCCGTTGTTTGTAATTTACAAAGCAGCAAGTGTAGTTGCAGCTGCGCGGGAAGCGGAGAACAGGCTACAACGGCCGGTCGTTCCCGTTTTTTGGATTGCAGGTGAAGACCATGACTGGGATGAAGTCAACCACACATATTTGCCTGACGCCAGCGGTGATATGACGAAGATCAAGTTACAAGGGCGGTTTGCAGGCAGGGATTCTGTGAGTAATGTCCATGTGGAAACAGAGCATTGGATGACTGTGCTGGAGCAGGTGGAACATCTGTTACCGGATACGGTGCACAAACCAGGTTTGATGAAGCTGGTTACGGAAATCCATCAGGCGAGTTCGAACCTGAGTGATGCGTTTGCTCGGTTTATCTCAGCGTTATTTGGCAGCAGTGGACTTATTCTGTTGGATGCTGCGGATCCAGACTTGCGCAGACTAGAGCAGCCTGTATTTGAACGCTTGATTCGTGAAAATGGGACATTACGCCAAGCCTATGCACAGGGGGCCTCCGCATTGAAACAAGCCGGATATGCCATGCCTGCTGAAGTTGCAGAAGATGGGGCCAATCTGTTTTACATACATGAAGGGGCACGATTGCTTCTGATGTTGAAAGACGGCTTGTACAGCGACCGTAAAGGTCTGGTTTCATTTACAGAAGAGCGACTGCTTCAGGAACTGGCTGAACATCCCGAGCGGTTTAGTAACAATGTATTGACCAGGCCATTAATGCAGGATTCCATTTTACCTGTAGCGGCTGTTATTTTGGGTCAAGGTGAAATCGCGTATTGGGGATTGACGCGTGAAGCGTTTGGCCGTTTCGGGCTGCAGATGCCTATCTTGCTTCCACGTCTGTCCTTTACCATCATGGAAGATGTTCATCACAAACATATGGTGCAGTACGGTCTTTCTTTCCAGGACGTTCAATATCATATGGAAGAAAAGAAGGAACAATGGCTGGCACAGCAGGAGACCTTCCAGGTCGATGAACAGTTCGAGCGCGTTCAGCAAGCATTTGCCGATCTATATCGTCCATTGCTTGATCAGATTGCAGAGATCCACCCTGGTCTGGACCGAATTGGAGATACCAATGTAGGCAAGATCAGCGCACAGATGCAATATCTGCAACAGCAGACCCACAAAGCCATTAAAGATAAACACAATGTGAGTCTAAGACACTGGAACGGGATGCAAAACTCACTCTTTCCCATGAACAAACCACAGGAACGAGTACATAACGTACTCTTTTACCTGAACCGTTATGGAACCGAGTGGATCGGACAACTGATTGAAAGTCAGAACGAATTCCGTGGACAACACCAAGTGATCACATTGTAGTGACCTTTTATAATAGAAGGAATAGATAATCTAGGAGGATGAGGAATGACTACCCCTGCATTGCAAAACAGTATCGTTAAGGATATGGGTCTCGCTTCGGAAGGTCATCTGAAAATTGATTGGGTAGAAGCGCATATGCCGGTGTTAAACCGCATTCGGCGCCAATTTGAACAGGATCTTCCGTTTAAAGGGTTGAAAGTAGCCATTTGCCTTCACCTTGAGGCCAAAACAGCTTACCTGGCGAAAGTCATTCAAGCTGGTGGTGCAGAAGTGACGATTACACACAGCAATCCATTGTCAACGCAGGACGACGTTTGTGCTGCTCTGGTGGAAGACGGCGTTACGGTGTATGCCAAACATAATCCAGACCCTGTAGAGTTCAAAGAACTGCAGCTCCGTGCACTTGAAGTGAAACCTGATCTGATTATTGATGACGGTGGAGACTTTGCCACTATTATTGCATCTGAACGTCCTGATCTAGCTGCGACGATTCGTGGCGGAGCAGAGGAAACGACAACGGGCATCATTCGTCTGAAAGCTTTGGCGAAAGAAGGACAATTGCGTTTCCCAATGGTTGCAGTCAATGACGCTTATTGCAAATACTTGTTTGATAACCGTTACGGTACAGGTCAGTCTGCATTCGATGGCATCATCCGTACAACCAATCTGGTCGTTGCAGGAAAGAACGTAGTTGTAGCGGGTTATGGATGGTGTGGTAAAGGTGTAGCGATGCGTGCCAAAGGGCTTGGAGCAAATGTTATCGTAACTGAAATCGATCCTATTAAAGCCGTAGAAGCACATATGGACGGATTTCGTGTCATGACGATGGTGGAAGCTGCCAAATTGGGTGATTTCTTCATCGCTGTTACCGGCAATAAAGACGTGATCACTGGAGAGCATTACGATGTGATGAAAGATGGAGCAATTCTTAGCAATGCGGGTCACTTTGACGTGGAAGTAAACAAACCTGAACTTGCTAAACGTTCCGATTCGATTCGTACCGTACGCCGCAACATTGAAGAATATCGCTTCAAAGATGGCCGTAAGATGTATTTGCTGGCTGAAGGACGTCTCGTAAACCTGGGTGCAGCCGATGGACACCCTGCCGAGATTATGGATACAACGTTTGCTTTGCAAGCGCTGGGTCTGCGTTATGTGAGTGAAAACTATGCGGAACTGGGTAAAACCGTTGTTAATGTACCTTATGACATCGATCAACAGGTTGCCAGCTACAAACTGGAAAGCTTGAATATTGCCATTGACTCCCTGTCCGCCGAGCAGGAAAAATATCTGGACAGCTGGAAATTCTAATAGTCATCCATTAATTACAAGCTGATTAAGTGCTACAAAGGGTTTAAAATAGTTTATTAATGATATGGCTCATATGCGGGTGTACGTACGATTGCCCGTAAGCGGGAAACGTCTTTGATCCTGAGTGACAGGATCAAAGACGTTTTTTTGCGGTTATTAAATTAAAAAAAAGTAAAGCCCGTAAGAAGGGTTTTGATTTTTTTGTGCGAATCTATTATGCTTAGGTGGTGGAAAGTGGGGCAAAGTGGGAGAAACGGGTGAGGAGTGAGTGGGCCAATGTTTATGGGGGAGTTCCAACATAGCATTGATGACAAGGGTCGGGTTATTATTCCGGCTAAATTCCGCGAATCTCTGGGACCGTCTTTCGTTGTCACACGGGGTTTGGACCAGTGTCTTTTCGTGTACCCCATGGAGGAGTGGGGGGTCATGGAACAGAAGCTCAAAGCACTGCCATTGATGAAATCCGATGCTCGTGCGTTTACCCGGTTTTTTTTCTCGGGTGCCACCGAATGTGAATTGGACAAACAGGGCAGGGTAAATTTGCCGGGCAATCTTAGAGAGTATGCCAAGCTGGACAAGGATTGCGTTGTTCTTGGCGTGTCGAACCGGGTGGAGATTTGGAGCAAAGGCATATGGGAGAGTTATTTCAATCAATCCGAAGAAGCATTCAACGACATTGCCGAAAAGCTGGTCGATTTTAATTTTGATCTATAAAGTCAGGAGGGGTGCAGGTTGTTTCACCACATAACCGTACTCAAAGAAGAGGCAACAGAGGGTTTAAACATCAAGCAGGACGGTATATACGTGGACTGCACTTTAGGCGGTGGCGGACACAGCTCCGTGATTGCATCCAAGCTCGGTCCAGGGGGACGTCTGATCGCACTGGATCAGGATGATTGGGCTTTGGATAATGCGCGTGAAAAATTGGCTCCATACGGAGAGCGGATTACATTGGTCAAAACCAATTTCCGTGATCTGGAGCAGGTATTGAAAGAACTGGATGTACCGATGAAAGATGGCGTGCCACAGGTAGATGGAATTTTGTACGATTTGGGGGTATCATCGCCGCAATTCGACGAAGGCGAACGTGGATTTAGCTACAACCACGATGCTCCGTTGGATATGCGTATGGATCAGGACGCGTCTCTTACCGCCAAAGAGATTGTTAACGAATGGCCGGAAGAGGAGATTGCCCGCATTTTGTATCGCTATGGTGAAGAGAAATTCTCTAGAAGAATTGCTCGTGTCATTGTTGAAAAACGAAAGCAGTCCACAATTGAGACTACTGGCGAACTGGTGGAATTGATCAAAGAAGGGATTCCGGCGGCGGCGCGTCGTACCGGAGGACATCCTGCAAAACGCAGCTTTCAGGCATTGCGAATTGCCGTTAATGATGAGCTGGGCGCGTTCGAAGAAGCGTTACATCAGGCCGTTCGGTGCTTGGCACCAGGCGGACGTGTATCTGTTATTACTTTTCACTCACTTGAGGACCGAATTTGCAAACAGATTTTTAGCAGTTATCTGGAGAAATGTACTTGCCCTCCCGATTTCCCGTTATGTGTTTGCGGCGGTAAGGGTGTCTTGCGTTTAGTGAACAGAAAGCCGCTGATTCCAACGGAAACGGAACTGGCCGAAAACTCCCGTGCTCGTTCAGCAAAGCTGCGCGTAGCCGAGAAACTGTAAATCAAGAGCAGAGGAGAGAATCGGAGTATGGCATATACACGTGGTAATCTGGCAGTGAAAGAAAAAGCGTCCCAAGAACGTGTGACCCAGCAGCGGTACAAGGAAACTACCAAAGTGGTGACCCGTCGTACCGGTCTTCCGGCACGCGAGAAATTTTTGTATCTGATTACTCTGTTTGCAGTGATTGTTGTGGGTGGTTTAATGATGTCGCGTTACGCTCAAATCTATGATCTGAATAAGCAGGCACAGACGACGCTGTCTGACGTGAGAGAAGCAGAGAAAACGATTGCAGATTTGCAAGTGGAAAAAGAAAAACTGAACAATCTGGTCATCGAGAATGCTCGCAAACTTGGTTACGTTGAGGCTTCCGGCAAGGATGTCATTTTTGTACCTCGCTCAACAAGTACAACGAACTCGACAGGGACTGAATCGTCCTCGGATACAGCAAATAAGTAGAACATTTTGTATCAAGCTATACAAAGTGCTGAAGCAAAAGAGGTGTACCGATGGTAAAAAGAATAAAGATGCGCACACTGCTTATAGGGGGATGTATTACCCTCTTTTTTCTTGTATTAATAACCCGCATCTTTTTTATTCAGGTTGTTAATGGCGGTATTTGGCAGGAGCGAGCGGCTGGTTTGGTTGAACGCGAACAAACCATCAAGGCCAGTCGTGGGACAATCACAGACCGCAATGGTAACATTTTGGCGACGGATGCGCCTGCTTACACGGTGTCTGTAAACCCAGAGATGATTAACAAGCTTGGAATTGAAGATGTGATTATTGACAAATTATCGAGTTTATTGGGTAAAAGTGAGAGTGAAATGCGAGCACTTGTAACAGCTAAAAAGGAAGATGGGACATTCTTTCAACAACGTGAAGTGCGCAGTGAAGGGTATAAAATTAGTCCAGAACTCGCTGCTAAGGTAGACGAATTTCGCGAAAAACTTCAGGATGACTACAAGGCTAAAAACGCGATTGTCATGACACAGGAGTCGAAGCGATATTATCCGGAAGAAACGCTTGCCTCTCATTTGCTGGGATACATGAGCCGTGATGGCAAAGCGGTTAACGGACTTGAAGTCTCCTATGATGAACAGCTTACAGGTACAGATGGTTATCTGAACTATCAGAAGGACGCCAAAGGGTACAAGCTGCCTGATTCCCAGGACAACTATCTTCCACCGCAGAATGGAAGTAACTTGAAGCTGACGATTGATGATACAATTCAGTACTACATCGAAGATGCAATGAAAGAAGCAGTGGCCCAGTACAATCCACTGAGCATGACTGTTATTGCAGCAGATCCAAACTCAATGGAAATCTTAGGAATGGCCAATTGGCCGACCTTTAATCCTAATACGTATGCGGAAACGCCGGATCAGAAAAATTTTATCAACCATGCGATACAATCCATCTATGAACCAGGGTCTACTTTTAAAATTGTTACTCTGGCGGGTGCAGTTGAAGAGAAGTTGTTTGATCCGAATGCTACGTTCGAATCCAAGCGAATCTATATCGGTGGCTATCCCATCAGTGATAACGGTCACGCCTATGGCCGGATTTCCTACTTGGAAGGTGTTAAACGTTCAAGTAACATTGCGTTTGTTAATCTGGGTTATAACATGCTTGGCGGTGAACGTTTGCGTCATTACATAGACCAATTCGGTTTTGGTAAAAAGACGGGTATTGATCTGCCGAGTGAATCAGCATCACCAATCAAGCCGCTGGTTTATAAATCGGAAATTGCCACAGCAGCATATGGCCATGGTCTTGTACAGGTAACTCCAATCCAGCAGGTAGCAGCCGTTTCGGCCATTGCCAACGGTGGGAAACTCATGGAGCCGCACTTGGTGAAGGAGATTATCAATCCAAATGACGGTTCATCCGAAGTGATCAAGCCTAAAGTCGTTCGTCAGGTCATTTCCAAAGAATCTTCCAAACTGGTGAGCGGGTACCTCGAGCAGGTTGTTGCAGATCAGACGATTGGTACAGGACGTAATGCTTACATTGAAGGGTATCGTGTGGCTGGTAAAACCGGTACGGCCAGAAAAGTTGTCAACGGGGATTACAGTAAATCCAAAGACGTCGTTTCGTTTATCGGATTTGCACCCGTAAATAATCCTAAAATTGCGATCCTGGTTGTGATTGACCAGCCGGACGGTGCCAATATTGGCGGGGGGACAGCCGCCGCACCGGTATTTAAAAAGATTGCCAGTCAAGCTCTTCAATATATGGGAGTGCCGAAAGATACGGTGAAAACCACTGACAAAAAGTCTAAAACAACTCCGGTCGTTCAAGCCAAAGCTCCTGATCTGTCAGGTAAGACAGCGAAACAGGCCAGAAGCCAGCTTTTGAACGCAGGGATTGCCTATGAAACGCTCGGTCAGGGTGAAAGTGTTATTCGTCAGTACCCTGTAGCGGGTGCGTCCATGAATCCCGGTCAGCGAATCTATCTGCTGACCGAAGAGAGCAGCAAGATGAAAATCCCTGATCTGACAGGTGAATCTCTCCGGGATGCACTTGAAGTACTTTCTCTTATGAAAGTGGGCGTAACCGTTAAAGGCGAAGGGTATGTCGTGAAGCAAACGGAGCAGGTGTCAGGCGAACAGAGAACGGTTCAGCTTAGCTTGCAGACAGCCAAAGCGGCGGTTACCGGTATAGCAGATGAAGCTCCTGAGTCTTCTGATCCAACGTCAGAAGATAAGGCTAACAACCAAGTGGAATCTGATGAAGCGGTGAACACCGAAGAAACGGGCAAAACGGATACTACAAATCCACCTTCAAATGAGACAAAATCGTCTGATAACACATCAGACGAGGCTTCGCTTCCATAGAGATCACAGACAGCTTGTTCTAACCCCCGGTTGTCCTGAATATTCATGAATGGAACACAATCATGATTTTGGGACGAGTGGGGGGATCTTTTCGTGAAGGGGTCAAGCGTAAATCTGCGCCGCAGGTTGTTATGGAGTTTAGTGATTTTAGTTCTGTTATTCTCAGCCTTGGTGATCAGGCTTGCTTATGTACAGTTAGGGAAAGGACCGGAACTATCTGCGAAAGCGGAAGAGTCTTGGCGGCGGAATATTCCTTATTCAGCCAAACGAGGAGAGATCCTGGATCGAAATGGAACCTCTCTCGCCTACAATATAACTACACCAACCATTATGGCGATTCCTGCCCAGGTGAAGGAAGCGGAGACCACAGCAAGAGCACTGGCTCCTTTGCTGGGTATGACCGAAGAGAAAGTGCTGGCAACCATCAAGAAAAGAGAACTAATTGTACGACTACAACCCGGTGGCCGCAAAATTACGATGGAGAAGGCTCAGCACATCCGTGATTTGAAGCTTCCGGGTATCGTTGTTGCTGAGGATAATAAACGCTTTTATCCTTATGATGATCTGGCGGCTCATATTCTTGGTTTTACGGGCATTGATAATCAGGGATTAACGGGTGTAGAGAAAAAGTATGATGATAAACTGAACGGTTTGAATGGCAGTGTGTCCTACTTGTCCGATGCGGCCGGAAGGCTTATGCCGGGCTCATCTGAGAAGTATGTGGAACCAAAGGATGGTCTGAACCTGAAGCTGACTATTGATAAATCGATTCAGTCCATCATGGAGCGGGAGCTGGATCAGGCTATGGTCAAGTTCCAGGCCAACTCGGCGCTTGCCATTGCAATGAACCCTAAGACGGGTGAAATTCTTGGCATGGCCAGTAGACCCGGATATGAACCAGCCGATTATCAGCAATATCCGGCCGAAGTATACAACCGGAATTTACCGATCTGGATGACGTACGAACCAGGTTCAACGTTTAAAATTATTACGCTCGCAGCAGCGCTTGAAGAGAAAAAAGTAAATCTGACGCAGGATCAGTTCTATGATCCCGGATTTGTTGAAGTTGGTGGCGCTCGCCTGCGCTGCTGGAAAAAGGGCGGCCATGGAAGTCAGACCTTCCTGCAAGTTGTGGAGAACTCTTGCAACCCTGGATTTGTTGCACTGGGTCAGAGACTGGGCAAAGAATCATTATTCTCCTATATTAAAGACTTCGGATTCGGTACCAAAACAGGCATCGATCTGAGTGGTGAGGCAAGCGGAATTCTGTTCAAACTGTCACGGGTCGGACCTGTGGAGCTTGCGACCACTGCTTTTGGTCAAGGGGTATCCGTTACGCCGATTCAGCAAGTAGCGGCTGTGTCAGCAGCTATTAATGGTGGTAAACTATACAAGCCATATGTTACAAAGGCTTGGGTTCATCCCGAAACGGGTGAAGTGATGGAAGAGGCCAAGCCGGAACTGGTTCGACAAGTCATCTCGGAAGATACGTCCAAGCAAGTACGTGAAGCACTTGAGAGTGTTGTTGCCAAGGGTACGGGACGTCCGGCGTTTATTGATGGATACCGGGTTGGCGGCAAAACGGGTACAGCCCAGAAAGTAATCAATGGACGTTATTCCTCAACTGAGCATATTGTATCCTTTATCGGTTTTGCTCCGGCGGATGACCCGCAGATTGTGGTGTATACGGCGGTGGATAACCCGAAGGGAATTCAGTTCGGCGGCGTGGTTGCCGCACCGATCGTACAGAACATTCTGGAGGATGCGCTGCATTATATGAATGTTCCGGTTAGGAAGGATCAGGTAGCCAAAGAATACAAGTATGGAGAAACCAAAATCGTGACGGTTCCCGATCTGACAGGAGCTACGGTCGAAGACCTGTATGAGGATCTGAATATGAACTTTATGCTTGCCAAATCCGGTAGCGGAAAATATGTCATTAACCAGGCTCCAAAACCAGGAGCTAGGGTTGATCAGGGTTCTACCATACGCATCTATATGGGTAATGTTCTGAATGATATTCATGATCACACCAAGGAGGAAGGACAAGAGCCCTGATGGGGCTCTTGATCCCCACCGCAACAAAATGCACTGAGTTGCGTTTCATTAATTGGCTGTGTTGACGATATTAGTGATTACAGAGAACTGTTGAAATTGAAGTAAACTTGGAAAAAGTGAGGTTATTCATGTGCTTTTAAAACAACTTTCATCAATGCTGACAACCGCCCGTATCATTGGCGAACCAAATACAGAATGTCAAAACCTACAGACAGATTCTCGCCAGGTACAACCGGGAGATCTGTTTATCTGTCTTCCAGGGCATACGGTTGACGGACATGACTATGCTGAGAAGGCCGTAAATGCTGGAGCTGTCGCTCTGGTTGTGGAACGAGAGCTGGATCTGCCTGTTCCGCAGCTGCTCGTAAAAGACAGCCGTTTCGCTATGGCTGTACTGGCGGATTCCTTTTTTGACTCACCAAGCCGCAAGATGAATATGATTGGTGTAACGGGAACCAACGGAAAAACAACGACTACCTATTTAATTGAAAAAATCATGAGTGACTTTGGTCAAAAAACAGGATTAATCGGAACTATTCAAATGCGCTACGATGGGCGCACGTACCCGATGTCAGGCACTACACCGGAAGCACTTGATCTACAGCGCAGTCTGAACGACATGGTCCAAGCGGGCACGGACTGTTGTGTTATGGAAGTTTCCTCCCACGCTTTGGAGCAAGGTCGGGTGAAGGGAACGGAATTCCGTACGGCTGTATTTACCAATTTGACGCAGGATCATCTGGATTATCATCATTCCATGGAGGAATATCGGGGAGCCAAAGGACTGTTCTTTGCACGGTTGGGTAACGGATATACCACGGATGCTTCTAAGCGCAAATTTGCAGTGATCAACGCAGATGATCCCGCTGCTGCTTATTTTATATCTGTAACGGCAGCTGAAGTCATTACATATGGCATGGAGGAAAATGCGGATGTACGCGCATCCCAAATTTCAATTACCTCGCAAGGTACTTCTTTCCATGTAGATACTTTCAGAGGCAGCACGGATATTCGTTTACGCATGGTAGGCAAATTCAATGTGTACAACGCAATGGCTGCCATAGCTGCTGCTCTGGTAGAAGACATTCCGCTGGAGGAGATCAAACGTAGCTTGGAGACGGTACCCGGCGTAGATGGACGTGTTGAGGCTGTTGACGAAGGACAGTCGTTTGCTGTCATTGTTGACTACGCTCATACTCCAGATGGCTTGGAGAATGTATTGCGGACCGTGAAAGAATTTGCTGAAGGACGTGTGATCTGCGTATTTGGATGTGGTGGTGACCGAGATCGCACGAAGCGGCCTCTAATGGGCAAAATTGCAGCGAAGTATAGCGATATCGTATTTGTTACTTCCGACAATCCGCGGACAGAAGATCCCGATCTGATTCTCAAGGATATTGAACAAGGCCTGATTGAAGATGCCATTCAACCTGATCGTTATACGATGATCGTGGATCGGCGCCAGGCGATTCATGAAGCTATTGAAATGGCAAGCCCTGCCGATGTAGTATTGATTGCGGGCAAGGGGCATGAGACCTATCAAATTATCGGCACAACCAAGACGGACTTTGACGATCGGATCATAGCGAAAGAAGCGATAAGGGGCAAATCCAATTGATAAAAAGAACATTGGCACAAGTGGCCGAGATGTGTGGAGGAACACTAACTGACGTTGCTGCTTATGGTGATGTTGGTGTTGAAGGTGTATTTACAGATTCGCGTAAGCCCGTTCTAGGCAGTCTCTTTATCCCGCTTGTTGGCGAAAGGTTTGACGGACATGAATTTGTGCAAACCTGTGTAGAGAAGGGCGCTGCTGGGGCATTATGGCAAAAGGATCATGGAACTGCACCTCAAGGTGCTGTGATTATTGTGGAGGATACCCTGGTTGCATTACAGGAGCTTGCGTCCTCCTATTTAAGAGAAAATAAGGCCTCCGTTGTAGGCATTACTGGCAGCAATGGTAAAACAACAACAAAGGACATTGTGGATGCCATACTGTCTACTACGTTCAAAGTGCATAAGACCCAAGGCAACTTCAATAATCATATTGGTTTGCCGCTTACCGTACTTAGTATGGAACCGGACACAGAGATCGTAATTCTGGAGATGGGCATGAGCGGCCGACGGGAGATTGAAGAATTATCTCTAATCGCCCAGCCGGATGTCGCAATCATCACGAATATTGGTGAATCCCATCTACTTCAACTGGGCTCCCGATTGGAGATCGCTAGGGCAAAAGTTGAAATTGCTGCTGGCATGAAACCAGGCGGATTGTTGATATACAACGGCGACGAACCGTTGATTGAGCAGGTTCTGGCAGAGCCAGAGACTAAGCTGCCTGAAAGACTTCAGCGGTATACATTTGGCTTACAGACGGATAACGATGATTATCCTACTGGAATGATGAATGCAAAGAGCGGGGTCGCGTTTACCACCAAGCAGTCTGGAGAGGGCGCTCTTACACTGCCATTATTGGGTACACATAATGTGGTCAACTGTCTTGCTGCATTAGCGGTTGCCCGTCATTTTGGAGTGGCTGCTGAACAGATTGCAGCAGGACTGTCACGTCTGAAATTAACCGGCATGCGCATCGAGATTATTAACGGTGTCAGTGGTTTGACCATGCTCAATGATGCTTACAACGCTAGTCCAACCTCCATGAGAGCCGCTGTGGATGTACTGGAGGGCCTCAAAGGGTACCGGATCAAAGTAGCCGTGCTCGGTGATATGCTAGAACTGGGTCCTCAGGAGCATGAGCTCCATCGGGAAATCGGTGAATATATCACACCCGACAAAATGAATATGGTGCTGGCTTATGGCCCTTTATCTGCGAGTATCGCAGAAGGAGCAAGACAAAACATGCCAGCAGAAGCCGTACACACTTTTGAGAGCAAGGAAGAATTGACCCGATATCTACTGGAGCATCTCCATTCCAGAGATGTTGTCTTGTTTAAGGCCTCCCGGGGCATGAAGCTGGAGGATGTGGTCGAAGCGCTAAAAATAGCTCCATTACAGAATAGAGTAGACTAGAGGGGTGAACCCATGGATTTTCAGGTATTACTGTTAACAATCGGTGTTTCATTTATTTTGGCGGTGATTGCTGCACCGCTCTTGATTCCGTTGCTGCGTCGAATGAAGTTCGGACAGCAGGTTCGGGAAGATGGGCCACAGAGCCATCTGAAAAAAAGCGGAACACCTACAATGGGCGGAGTAGTTATTTTACTCGCGTTCACATTGGCCTTTTTGAAATTTTCAGCGGTCAAAAATACGGACTTCTACGTCCTGCTGGTGGCTACACTCGGCTTCGGCCTGATCGGTTTTCTGGATGACTACATCAAGATTGTATTCAAACGTTCACTGGGGCTGACAGCTAGACAAAAGATGATTGGTCAGTTGTTCTTCAGTGCCGTGATGTGTTACTTGCTGATCCAGAATGGACACAGCACAGCCATATCGATTCCAGGTACATCAGTCTCCTTCGACTGGACGGGATGGTTCTACTATCCGTTTGTAGTTTTCATGATGCTTGCCATCACGAATGCAGTTAACTTTACCGACGGTCTGGACGGCTTGCTGTCCGGCGTGAGCGCCATCGCATTTGGAGCATTTGCCATTGTAGCGATGCAGGCAACATCCATGCCAGCAGCGGTATGTGCGGCGGCGATGATTGGTGCGGTACTGGGATTCCTGGTATATAACGCACACCCGGCCAAAGTATTTATGGGAGATACAGGCTCACTCGGCATTGGTGGTGCGATTGGTGCCGTTGCTATTGTGACGAAGACAGAACTTCTTTTTGTCATCATTGGCGGTATTTTCGTCATCGAAATCCTGTCCGTCATTATTCAAGTGGTATCATTCAAAACTCGTGGCAAACGCGTATTCAAAATGAGCCCGATTCATCATCACTTTGAATTGAGTGGCTGGTCGGAATGGCGAGTTGTCATTACTTTTTGGGCGGTAGGTGCCATTTTGGCCGCTCTTGGACTTTATCTCAACAAGGGGTTGTAAACAATGAATCATCCTGAATCATATCGTGGGCAACAAGTGGTCGTGCTTGGACTGGCCAAGAGCGGCGTGCAGGTCGCCAAAGTGCTGGATCGTGCCGGCGCAATCGTTACAGTTAATGATAAAAAAGAGAGAGAACAGTGTCCCGAAGCATCCGAATTGGAGGCTTTGGGAATTTCTGTTGTATGCGGGGGACATCCGGACGATCTGATTCATCGTGATGTGAAGCTTGTAGTCAAAAATCCGGGCATACCTTATCAGGCGCC
This sequence comes from Paenibacillus sp. OK076, assembly GCF_900110055.1. Classification (NCBI taxonomy): domain Bacteria; kingdom Bacillati; phylum Bacillota; class Bacilli; order Caryophanales; family Paenibacillaceae; genus Paenibacillus; species Paenibacillus sp. OK076. The sequence goes on along the minus strand of NZ_FOCH01000001.1, from coordinate 4,064,050 downwards.
TCCTGTGCAGCAGGCACTCGCCTTAGGCATAGAAGTGGTGACTGAGGTGGAAGTGGCATATCATCTATGCGCTGCACCTATGATCGGGATTACTGGCTCTAACGGAAAAACGACCACAACAACGTGGGTAGGCAACATGTTGGAGCTTGCCGGTTTGAAACCTATCGTTGCCGGTAATATTGGAACGCCTTTGTGTGAGGCGGCAGAGCAGGCTTCTGCGGATAACTGGATGGTGGTGGAGCTTAGCAGTTTCCAACTGAAAGGCACATCCGATTTCCGTCCGCGCATTGCCAGTTTGCTAAATGTGGCGGAGACTCATTTGGATTACCATGGGGACATGGATGATTATGTGGCTTCCAAAGCAAAATTATTCTCCAACCAGCAACCGGAGGATGTCGCTATCCTGAACTGGGATGATCCGGTATGCCGCGGACTGGTTCCTTATATTAAAGCAAGACTGCTCCCATTCTCACTGACAGAGAAGCTTGAAGCAGGAGTATACGCTGATCCTCCATACGTGGATGGGCAAGAGGATGATGTGAAGCGCCAGGTGATCTATGCAGACGATCAGGGTAACCGTCACGTCATTATTGATGTGGAAGACATCGGAATCCCAGGACGGTTCAATGTGGGAAATGCATTGGCAGCAGTAGCTATTGCTGTGTCCGCTGGAGCCGACCCCTCTGTGCTTGCTGCGCCTCTGGCTGACTTCAAGGGGGTTGAACACCGGCTTGAGTATGTACTTGAACATAATGGAGCGGGCTATTACAACAATTCCAAAGCAACCAACTCCAAAGCAACCGTAATGGCGCTGAACTCCTTCAAGGAACCGGTCGTGCTCATTGCCGGCGGACTGGATCGTGGTTCGGACATGATGGAATTGCTGCCGTTGTTCCAGGAGCGGGTGAAAGCTGTGGTTGCTCTTGGAGAGACACGAGAGAAAATTGCCAAGGTCGCGGAACTGGCGGGATTAAAGCAAATTAAGGTCGTCGATAATGAGGAGGACGCTGCCCGAACGTTAACCGCTGCCGTGCAGGAAGCTTCACAGTTTGCAGCTCCAGGTGATGTGGTTTTGTTATCACCGGCGTGTGCAAGCTGGGACATGTTTGCTTCCTATGAAGAGCGGGGACGCATTTTTAAAGAGGCGGCGCATAACTTGTAAGTAGGGGGGTGGAAAAGCCCCTACTTCCATGCAAGGGGTGGCCTCCTGATGAAACAGACGCGACCGGCGCCGGATCTCTGGCTCCTAATTTGTATTCTGGCATTGCTTGCCATCGGCATTATTATGGTATACAGTGCGGGCTCGGTGCTTGCTTTTCATGACTACGGTGATTCATTTTACTTTGTCAAAAGACAGCTGCTGTTCGCCGGACTTGGACTTGCTGCCATGTTTGTTACGGCAAATGTGGACTACCGGGTCTGGAGAAAGTATGCCAAGCCTATACTGATCGCCTGTTTTATCATGCTGATTGCGGTGCTGATTCCTGGCATCGGAGTGGTTCGTGGAGGGGCACGAAGCTGGTTGGGTATTGGCTCATTCGGCATACAACCTTCAGAATTCATGAAACTGGGCATGATCCTGTTTCTGGCTCACTGGTTAAGCAAGGAACCCGGCAAAATCAAAACGTTCACGACGGGGCTTCTGCCACCGCTCGGCTTGATTGGTTTGGCCTTTGGCATTATTATGCTTCAGCCCGATTTAGGGACAGGCACAGTAATGCTGGGTGCATCAATGCTGATTATTTTCACAGCAGGAGCACGGATGAAGCATCTCTTGCTTCTTGCTCTAGGCGGTGTAGCGGGATTTGCCGCGTTGATTGCGGCAGCTCCTTACAGATTGCAGCGAATAACGGCTTTTTTGGACCCGTGGTCTGATCCGCTTGGTGCCGGATATCAAATTATTCAATCTTTATATGCGATCGGCCCGGGAGGACTTGCAGGCTTGGGGCTGGGTATGAGTCGACAAAAATACAGCTACGTACCCGAGCCGCAAACAGATTTTATTTTTTCCATTTTGGCAGAAGAGCTTGGCTTCATTGGTGGAATGATTGTATTATTGCTGTTCCTGGTCCTGGTGTGGAGAGGGATGCGCGTAGCGATGACGGTACCGGATGCTTTTGGCAGCCTTCTGGGCGTAGGCATTGTGGGTATGGTGGCTGTGCAGGTCATTATCAACATTGGCGTCGTGATTGGGCTTATGCCGGTTACGGGGATTACACTCCCACTCATCAGTTATGGTGGTTCATCTCTGACCTTGATGTTGACAGCGTTAGGCATATTATTGAACTTATCCCGTTATGCGAGGTGAATGTACGATGCGAGTCGTTCTAAGCGGTGGCGGTACCGGTGGACATATTTATCCGGCCGTTGCTATAGCAAGACAATGTGAGGCGGAGAACCCCGACTCGACATTTTTATATATTGGTGGTACCCGTGGACTGGAAAGCAAACTGGTGCCACAAGAGAATATTCCGTTTCAATCGATTGATATTACAGGTTTTCGCCGGAAATTGTCCTTTGACAACGTGAAGACTGTGATGAGATTTCTGCAAGGTGTGCGCAAAGCCAAGAAAATGCTCAAGGAATTCAAACCCGATGTTGTCATCGGTACGGGGGGCTATGTGTGTGGGCCTGTTGTATATGCAGCAGCCAAACTTGGTATTCCAAGCGTTATTCATGAGCAGAATGCCATTCCCGGGTTAACGAACAAGTTCCTTACCCGGTATGTAGATACGGTAGCGGTTAGTTTTGAGGGTTCGGAGAAAGCATTCTCTGGAGCCAAAAAAGTCGTGTATACCGGTAATCCAAGAGCTACAACGGTAGCTCAAGCCAGCCGCGATCGTGGATTTGCGACATTGGGTGTGCCCATGGACAGCCGAGTAGTTCTTGTGGTTGGTGGCAGCCGTGGTGCGAAAGCCATTAATAAAGCCATGGTGGATATGGCACCGATGCTGGCCAAGCTTGAAGATGTGCACGTGGTCTACGTGACTGGTGATTCTTATTTTGATGAAACGCGTGAAGCGATCCGCAGTTCCCTTGGAACGATGCCAAATCATCTGCATGTGCTGCCTTACGTACACAACATGCCTGAGGTTCTTGCATGCACGTCGCTGATCGTAAATCGTGCAGGGGCATCATTCCTTGCCGAGATTACATCTCTCGGTATTCCATCTATCCTGATTCCGTCACCTAACGTGACGAATAATCATCAGGAGGCGAATGCTCGTACACTTGAGGGTGGCGGTGCATCCCTTACGATGCTGGAGAAGGATCTGACAGGCCAGGCGCTATATCAAGCGATTGCTGGAATTATGAATGACGAAGCGGCTCGTAAAAGGATGGCTGAAGCCTCCCGGAAACTGGGGAAACCTGATGCAGCCGAGGTGCTTGTGAGCGAGATTCGGCGTCTTGCTGTAGGGCGTTAAAGTGCGTTTTGGGCGATTGTCACACACACGGCGGGACTGACATAAGATACCCTATAAATCGTGACAATCGTTCCATGGCGCCGCAACACGGCCTGCAGCAACGAAAACTGCAGTGCTCATCGGTTTTGAAGTAAAGGAGGATGTTAATATGCAGCAGTGGATATCGTTACTATCCCAGAACAATGTCGGCAAAGTTCTTGAAAACGAGCCGCTAGCCAAATACACCACATGGAAGATCGGCGGTCCTGCAGATGCGCTGATCATACCGGAAAACAAGGAGCAGATGGTCAATCTCATCCAATTGCTGCACAAGCATCAGATCCCATGGATGCAGCTTGGACGGGGTTCAAACATGCTGGTCGCTGACAAGGGAATACGTGGAGTTGTCGTGAAACCGGGAGAAGGCTTTGATTATGCCGAGTTTCACGAGGGCGGGGTAACCGCCGGAGCAGCACATTCCTTTGTTAAACTCAGCGTTGTTGCTGCAAAGAAAGAGTGGACCGGTTTGGAATTTGGCAGCGGCATCCCCGGAACGGTCGGCGGAGCCGTATATATGAATGCTGGTGCCCATGGATCGGATGTGTCACGGATATTTCAATCCGCTGAGATTGTACTGGAGACAGGGGAATTGGTACGTTACAGCAAGGAGGACATGGAATTTGCCTATCGCCACTCTGTTCTGCATGACCGGAGAGGCATCGTGCTGGAAGCTACATTTGCACTCCAGCAAGGAGAACGCAAAGTCATTTCGGAATCGATGGCGGCTTATAAAGACCGTAGACGCCGTACACAGCCACTGCAGATGGCGTGTGCTGGCAGCGTGTTCCGGAATCCACCTGGTGATCATGCCGCCCGCCTGATTGAAGCAGCGGGGTTAAAGGGTATGACACAGGGAGGTGCACAGGTATCCACCATGCATGCCAATTTCATTGTCAATACAGGCCAAGCAACAGCAGAGGACGTTATCACCCTAATGCAGCAGATTCAGAACACTATATCATCTCAAAACGGTATTAACCTGGTACCGGAAGTCTTCGTAGTGGGTGAACGGTAAACCCCGGAGGTGATACATTGGACAAATTGGTGATTGAAGGCGGGAAACCCCTCTCAGGATCCATACGCATCCATGGAGCAAAAAATGCCGCTTTACCGATCATGGCCGCAAGTTTGTTGGCAGACGGAGAAGTTACGCTGCATAACGTTCCACACTTGCTGGACATTGAAGTGATGCTGTATATCCTGGAACGACTTGGATGCACGTGTCGGCATGAACAGGGAACAGTGACGATTGATACGTCGTCCATCCGGTCATATGATGTGCCTGAGGATCTCATGAAGCAGATGCGTTCTTCCATTTTTTTGATGGGTCCATTGCTGGCTAAGTTTGGGCAAGTATCCGTGTACCAGCCAGGTGGCTGTGCCATTGGGGAACGTAAAATTGATCTTCACCTTCGGGGCCTGGAGGCGCTCGGAGCTTCGATTGAAGAACTGGATCAGCAGATCATATGCCGCGGGCGCAAGCTGGTGGGTACAGACATTCATCTGGACTTCCCAAGTGTAGGAGCCACAGAAAATATTATGATGGCTGCTGTTACGGCTGAAGGTACAACTACAATATTTAATGCAGCCAGAGAACCAGAGATACAGGATCTGCAACATTTTCTGAATGCAATGGGTGCACGAATTATCGGTGCTGGAACGGACACGATTACCATTAATGGTGTGGAGAAACTCAAGCCTTGCTCTTATGAAATTATACCTGATCGGATCGTTGCAGGAACGGTGATGATTGCAGCCGCAGCAACGAGAGGGAATGTAACGCTTACACACTGCAATCCGGCCCATCTTACTTCCCTTATACATGTGTTGAAGCGTACTGGTGTTCAAATCACAGTCTGCAATGATATAATGACGGTGAGTTGTATGAGCCGTCCCAAATCAGTAGACCGCATTGTGACTTCTCCGTATCCTTCATTTCCAACAGACCTACAGTCTCAGATTATGGTGCTGCTCAGTCTGGCAGACGGTTTCAGTGTGATGAAGGAAACAGTATTCGAGGGTCGGTTCAAACATGTGGATGAGCTGAATGTCATGGGAGCCGATATTTCGGTTGACATGAATGCAGCATTTATCCGTGGCGTTCCCCGTTTGTACGGGGCTACAGTGGAAGCAACCGATCTGCGTGCAGGTGCAGCACTAGTCATTGCTGGCCTTGCTGCCCAGGGAAAAACGGTTGTGGAGCAAGTGCATCATATTGATAGAGGGTATGATCGTATCGAGAAGCTCTTTCAGAGCCTTGGAGCTTCGGTTGAGCGACAGTCCCCCGTTTCGAAGCAGCTGGATTTTGCCAATTAACGTCCTTTGAGTCCCCTTCTTAAGGGAAGGGGGCCGAAGGCTTTGTGGAGCGCGACCTATGCCTAAAAGTCAAATTCCGGTTCTGAAGCAGAATCGGCCCAAACGAAACACAAGCCGTAAAATTGTTTTTATTCTCTTATTTCTTTTTATTGTATTACTTGCTGTACTTTTTTTTCGTTCTTCGATGAGTCGGATTTCGGCAATTGAGATTACGGGTAATGTATACACAACAACTTCGGAGCTGCTGGAGAAAAGCGGTCTGAAGGAGGGCGAACAGTTTTTTGGGACAACCTCTGCTGATGTGATTGAGCGACTGAAAACGATCAAGGCTATATCAACCGTAACTGTGGATAAACAATTCCCCGGCACTATTCTTATCAAGGTGCAGGAATATCCAACGGTTGCGTATGAACTTGGTTCTGACGGTACGCTAAAAGCCATACTGGCAAGCGGGACAAGCTTAACGGTTCCTGCTACCATTGGAGTTGCGGTTGAGAAACCGATTCTGACCCAATGGAAGGCGGATGATCCGCTCAAGGCAAAGCTGAGTGAAGTGTTGGCCAAGATTCCGAATGAACTAACGACGGATATATCGGAGATTATTCCGAATCCTACACCTTCATTCCCGGATCAGATTCGGATGTATACCAAGTCACAGTTTGAAGTGATTACAACCGTTTCTCTATTGTCCGATAAAGTAGAGTATCTCAATCAGGTCATTGAGACCGAACGTCCAGGGAAAATCACGATGCTGGAGGCCGATACGTACGTGCCTTTCATTCCGGATAACCCTGAAGAAGATGCTGAGCCAGGAGCAACTCCCTGATTTCCGCCTTTATTCGGTTGAGCATTATTCAAAACCAGGCGGGATCGGGGTTTAGCCCCTTATATCCAGAGAAAGTTGTTCTTTCTGAGACGAAGAAAAAATGATACACTTGAACTTATGGCACCTGAGTTGCCTCCTTCTTTTTTCTTCAAGGTTTTATGTCTCGCAACCAGATCTTGGCACCCAAAAAAATTGTAGAAAAAAGAGGGAAAGCCTTAAGTGTGTTGAATATGTTTTAAGAGTGTTTAAACCCGAACGTATTTTACTATTTGGAGTCAGGAGGTGCCACAGACTTGAGCAACAATGACATCATTGTTAGTTTGGACATCGGTACATCCAAAATTCGCGCTATTATTGGGGAAATGAATAATGGAACCTTTAATATTATTGGAGTTGGATCTGCCGACTCGGAGGGAATTCGCAAAGGTGTAATCGTAGATATCGATCAGACGGTGCAATCGATCCGCAATGCAGTGGATCATGCAGAACGTATGGTGGGTATTCAAATATCCGAAGTATATGTTGGAATCTCGGGAAATCATATCGGACTGATGAGCAGTCACGGCGTCGTGGCAGTATCTAACGAGGATCGTGAAATCGGAGAAGAAGACATGGAGCGGGTGTTGAAAGCAGCCGAAGTAATTGCGGTTCCACCGGAACGGGAAATTATTGATGTTGTAGCCAAGCAGTACGTTGTTGATGGCTTGGAAGGCATACAGGACCCCCGTGGTATGATTGGTGTTCGTCTGGAAGTGGAGGCGACCATCATTACGGGTGCAAAAACCGCGATACATAATCTTTTGCGCTGCGTGGAAAAAGCGGGTCTGAAAGTAAGTGATTTGGTACTCATGTCACTTGGAGCAGGTCAGCTGGCATTGTCCAAGGATGAAAAAACGATGGGTTCCGTGCTTGTTGATATCGGAGCCGGGGCTACAACCATTGCCATCTTCGAAGAAGACAGTCTCGTTGCCACTTCAACGCTGCCTATCGGCGGGGAGTTCGTAACGAATGACATTGCCTATGGTCTGCGCACATTAACAGATCAAGCCGAAAAGGTTAAACTGAAATATGGCTGCGCATGGCTGGATGATGCTGCTGCGGACGTCATGTTCAAAGTAACACGGATCGGTAGCAACGTAGACAAGGAATTCTCTCAAGAGGATCTGGCGGCTATTATCGAACCGAGGGTTCAGGAAATATTCCAGATGATTTCTCAAGAAGTGAAGCGTCTTGGTTACAATGATCTTCCTGGAGGTTATATACTAACGGGAGGTACGGTCTCTATGCCGGGTGTCCTGCAGGTCGCTCAGCATGAGCTTGCTGCTTCGGTACGAGTCGCGGTGCCGGATTATATCGGTGTACGTGACCCTGGCTTTACGAGCGGAGTCGGCATTTTGCACAGTGTAATCCGCAGTTTGCGTATTCGTCCCTCGATCAACAACGGCGGTGGAAACAACAACAATAATAATAACAACAAAAAACCGACCAACCGTCCTAAGCCGAATCCGGCTCAGGAATCGGAGCAGAAACCAGGTCTGTTCGAACGGCTGAAAAATATGTTCAGCGAATTTATATAAAAGGTTGAATCCATTTCATACAATTCTGAAGCCGTTTGAATGCGCTGGTTCTAAAATAAACGCTTTCGTTCGTCGATATATGAAATTGATTCGGTTCAATCACAAATTGGACGGGCCATCCATGCACATTGAGGGGGAGATGGAATAATATGTTGGAATTTGATTTCGAGATGGAGAGCTTGGCTCAAATTAAAGTCATCGGTGTAGGCGGCGGCGGAAGCAATGCAGTCAACCGAATGATTGAAAATGGTGTACAAGGTGTTGAATTTATTACGGTGAATACGGATGCACAGGCACTACACCTGGCGAAATCCGAGCACAAGTTGCAAATCGGTGATAAATTAACCCGTGGTCTTGGTGCAGGGGCCAACCCGGATGTAGGTAAAAAAGCAGCGGAAGAATCCCGTGATTTGATCATGAACACCTTGAAAGGTGCAGACATGGTATTTGTTACAGCAGGTATGGGCGGCGGTACAGGTACAGGTGCAGCTCCGGTTATTGCCGAAATTGCCAAAGAGTGCGGCGCACTTACCGTGGGTGTAGTTACTCGCCCGTTCACATTTGAAGGACGTAAACGTTCCAGCCATGCAGAGCAAGGTATTGAAGCTCTCAAGGAAAAAGTGGACACGCTAATCGTCATTCCAAATGATCGTTTGCTTGAGATTGTAGACAAAAAGACCCCAATGCTTGAAGCATTCCGTCAAGCAGATAATGTACTTCGTCAAGCCGTACAAGGTATCTCTGACTTGATCGCTGTACCGGGTCTGATCAACCTTGACTTTGCAGACGTCAAAACGATCATGCATGAGCGTGGATCTGCGCTAATGGGTATCGGTGAATCGACTGGCGAGAACCGTGCAGCAGAAGCGGCACGCAAAGCCATCATGAGTCCTTTGCTGGAAACTTCCATCGAAGGTGCACGTGGTGTCATCATGAACATTACGGGCGGCATTAACCTGTCCCTGTATGAAGTCAATGAAGCAGCTGAGATCGTTACGTCAGCTTCCGATCCGGAAGTGAACATGATCTTTGGTGCCATCATTGATGAGGATCTGAAGGAGGAAATCAAAGTGACGGTCATTGCGACTGGCTTTGAAGATAAACCTGCTTCCCCACCACCAGGACGTAAACCGGCTCCAGCAAGTGAGCCTGCGGATAACCGTTCGCCGAATCTGCGTCCGTTCGGAAATCAGCCGAGCAATGATCAGCTGGATATTCCGACATTTTTACGCAATCGCTCACGCAATAATAACAACGATTAATACTCCAATAGATTTCAATGAAGACCCGGTACTCCTGATAGGAGTACCGGGTCTTTTTGTTTTTTTATTATCCTATCACATTGTATTGAACAAATTCTGAACAACGGGTCTGAGCAATTCCGACAAAAAAAGTTGGAACGCTCCCCCCATGATTAGACAGACTTTGAAAAGTGAGCTCCTTATACTTGTGAATATGCTCATGAATATCGGGATAACGTTATTTCGATATGCTGCGCGCAGGCAGGTGAAGAATGTGATTGTATATGTGGATCTTATTTTTTTGACGAACCTGTGTATTGACGGTGCACTCATCGGACTGACGGCCTGGATGCGCAAAACGAAGTTGGTCTGGTGGCGATGGTTGCTGTCCGCAATCGTGGGTGCGCTGTATGTCGTCATGATTTTTGTACCGGAGTTTGATTTTATGTTCACCTTTTTGATCAAGTTTGGATTGTCTCTGGTGATGCTGAGTATTGCATTTGGGTTTAAGGGTCTTCAGGCATTTATGAGGACCTTGGGCACCTTCTATGTAATCAATTTTGTCGCCGCAGGGGGAATTCTGGGTGTTCACTACATGCTGCAGAGCTCTGGGGAATTGTTTAACGGCATTTGGTTTACGGCATCGGGTGGAATGTCTTTTGATTTGAAAATTGCCTTCTGGTTCACGTTTGTCGTCTTTTTTGCCGTGCTTTTTCTATTCAAAGCTGTGCAGAGCTCCAAACGAAAAACAGACCGAATGACAACGTACTTGGGTAAAGTGGAGGTTTTTATTGACGAGGTGACTATTTCTTGTACAGGCCTTCTGGATACAGGAAATCAACTCACAGACCCCCTTTCACGAATGCCCGTCATGGTAATGGAGGTATCATTATGGCAAGACATGCTGCCTGCTGCATGGAAGGGCAGGTTGAAGGATGAGGCGCCGGACAACCTTATCATGGAGCTCGATCAGGAGGATTTTCACTGGCAGGATCGTTTAAGGCTGGTACCTTATCGAGGCATTAACAAAGGAACTGCGTTTATGCTGGCGATGAAGCCAGACCGGGTGAAGGTAACGATGGATGAGATGTGTTTTGATACGACAAAAGTATTAATAGGGTTGGACGGGGGCGTACTGTCATCCGATGGAAAATACCAGGCCGTGATTCACCCTGAGCTTGTGCAAGACGCTGCTTCTGCGCAGTCTACGGCTATCTCTGCGGGAGCAACAGAAAAGCCGCTGAATGTGGTATAGGAGGAACGTACATGCTTGTAAAATGGAAACTGGTGGCGCAGCTGCAGTACTATCGTTTATTATTTCTGCTTGGTTTGAAAAGTGAAGAGATTTATTATATCGGAGGCAGTGAGGCGCTACCGCCCCCCTTAACACGTGAAGAAGAAGAATTTTTGTTGCAAAAGTTGTCTTCAGGGGATTCCGCGATCCGTGCCATGCTGATTGAACGGAACCTTCGACTGGTGGTATACATTGCACGCAAATTCGAAAATACAGGTATCAATATCGAGGATCTGGTCTCCATCGGTGCGATCGGGTTAATTAAAGCCGTTAATACGTTTGACCCGGAAAAGAAAATTAAGCTGGCCACCTATGCTTCCCGTTGTATCGAAAATGAAATTTTGATGTACCTGAGACGTAACAGTAAAATTCGTACAGAAGTTTCTTTTGATGAACCACTCAATATTGATTGGGATGGAAATGAACTATTATTATCGGATGTACTCGGTACGGAGAACGATACAATCTATCGGAATATCGAAGAACAGGTAGACCGGAAGCTTTTGCATAAAGCATTGGAAAAATTAACCGAGCGGGAGCGAATGATTATGGAGCTTCGCTTTGGCTTGACGGATGGGGAAGAAAAGACACAAAAAGATGTCGCCGATCTGCTTGGAATCTCCCAATCCTATATCTCTCGTCTCGAAAAAAGAATCATTAAAAGACTCCGCAAGGAGTTCAACAAGATGGTCTGAACAGGAGCATTTTCTATAATGGGTATTAATGGCAAGGATGCCAAGTGCGAATAAAATAGCCTGCCCCGGAGATAATGTACATTAATGTTTCTCCTTGGGAGGTAAGTCACGATGACCCGAAACAAAGTCGAGATTTGTGGCGTGGACACCGCAAAATTGCCTGTCCTCACCAACATAGAAATGCGGGAATTGTTTCATTCCCTACAGCAACACCATGATCGCTCAGCAAGAGAGAAATTAGTGAATGGCAACCTGCGCCTGGTGCTCAGTGTCATTCAGCGCTTTAACAATCGGGGAGAGTTTGTCGATGATCTGTTCCAGGTTGGATGTATCGGCCTGATGAAAGCCATTGATAATTTTGATTTATCCCAGAATGTCAAATTTTCAACCTACGCGGTGCCGATGATTATCGGTGAAATCCGTCGATACTTGCGCGATAATAACCCCATTCGGGTATCTCGTTCCTTGCGGGACATTGCTTATAAAGCACTTCAGGTGCGTGACAGCCTGACGAATAAAAATTCCCGTGAACCGACGATATTCGAAATTTCTGAGGTACTGAATGTGCCGAAGGAAGATGTGGTTTTTGCATTGGATGCCATTCAAGACCCGGTTTCACTCTTCGAACCGATCTATCATGATGGTGGAGATCCGATCTATGTGATGGATCAGATCAGTGATGACAAAAACAAGGATGTGTCCTGGATTGAGGAAATTGCACTGCGTGAAGCGATGCACCGTCTCGGTCAAAGGGAGAAAATGATTCTGTCGATGCGGTTTTTCGAAGGGAAAACCCAGATGGAAGTGGCTGATGAAATTGGCATTTCCCAGGCGCAGGTATCCCGTCTGGAGAAATCAGCGATACAACAAATGCAGAAACATGTGAAGTCGTAACAAGGGGTTAGCCAGAAGGCGATCAAAGGGTAAAGATATTCCTTTGATCGCCTTTTTGTTTTTTTGATTTCGACATCAGAGGCATTATGAATTGTTCCCTTGCCTTTCGTTCGAAAAAGAGGACATTTTTCGCGTATGAAACATATATTGTATAGAAGCGGAGAACGGGCAGAAGCGGATGAATCGGGGGGCGGGAGCAAATGAAAGTGAGTACAGGTGAACCAGTGGGTAGCGGGATGAAAATTTCGGATTTTCAAACCAAAGATGTAATTAACATTACGGATGGCAAACGTCTGGGTCAGATTAGCGATTTGGAGCTGGATCTGAAGCAGGGACGAATTGAGGCAATTGTTGTGCCAGGTTACAGTCGTTTTATGGGGCTGTTCGGCGGTGGAACGGATCTGGTCATCCCTTGGAGAAACATTGTGAAGATCGGTTCGGATGTGATTTTGGTTAAAATGGATGAAATAAAGGAAAATAACTACGATGAGCGTGACCGTGAAGCCCGCTTGTATGACGAACAGAACGGCCGGATGGACCGGGTGGAACGTATTGAACGGTTGGATCGGAACCAGCGCCGAACGATATAACCGAGACAGAACGGGGTTCATTTGGTACACTGGAAGTTGTGAGGTGAGAAGATGGAACCGTTTATTTTGGATAAGGAAATACGGTCGGGAAGCCAGAACTCAAATGAGGGTCCTGACCCGTTGTTACTATATGTAGAGCCGTGGAAATTGCAGTTTAAGCATATGAAAGCCGGTTTTACGACAAGGCAGGGTGGTGTCGGAAGCACACCTTACGCCAGTCTCAACTGTGCCTATCATGTGGGTGATGATCCGGCTGACGTGCTGAATAATCGCAAACTTGTGGCTGAAAAGCTGGGTTTCCCTTTGGAATCCTGGACATGTGGAGAACAGGTACATGGTAAACATGTCGCTGTAATCACGGCTGAAGATCGGGGTAAAGGTTTGCTGGATCGACAGTCTGCGTTACAGGATACGGATGGGTTAGTCACTAATGTACCTGGTGTGCTGCTGACTTCCTTTTATGCAGATTGTGTACCCCTTTATTTCTATGACCCCGTACAACAAGCGGTGGGGCTTGCTCATGCCGGATGGAAAGGTACAGTTGCTGGTATAGCCGAATCAATGGTCGAAAAGATGGAGCAGGAATATGGAAGTCGCAGACAGGATATCCATGCTGCAATAGGTCCCTCCATTGGGGATTGCTGTTATGAAGTGGATGAAGCGGTTATGCAGCATGTACGGGTTTGGCTGGACCACTCCTCAGGTAATGATGAATACAAGAACTCTGCATCTAATTCAGTATATCGACCTGCCGGAAATGGCAAAACGATGTTAAACTTGAAAGAATGCAATCGACACATTATGATGAAAGCAGGAATATTGCCGGATCATATCGAATGTACAACTTGGTGTACAAGCTGCAATCCCGAGCTATTTTTCTCTTATCGTAAAGAAAATGGCATTACCGGGAGAATGGCGAGCTGGATTGGGCTGGAAGAGAGGTGACCCTCTGTGTCATTGGAGGAGCGTATACAACTGGTAAATCAGAAGATCGAAGCAGCGTGTCAGCGCAGTGGCCGTCAACGTGAAGATGTGAATGTGATTGCTGTCACGAAATACGTCTCACTTGAAACAACGGGAGCTGTGCTGGACCACGGTCTTGAGCATATTGGCGAGAACCGCTGGCAGGATGCACAAGCGAAATGGGAAGCATTCGGTCAGCAGGGAACCTGGCATTTTATCGGTCATTTACAGACGAATAAGGTGAAGGACGTCATCGGTAAATTCCGTTACATACATTCACTGGATCGTTTGTCCCTGGCCAAGGAGTTGGATAAAAAGGCGGCGTCTCTTGGCATCCAGGTGGAAACACTATTGCAGGTGAATATTTCGGGTGAAGAGAGCAAGTTTGGCTTGCAGCCTGAACAGGCGAGTTCCTTTTTGCGCGAAATCAGTTCGTTCAACAACCTGAAGGTCATCGGCCTGATGACCATGGCACCCCATGAGGAAGATCCGGAGCTTACACGTCCCGTATTCCGCGGACTGCGTGAGCTTAGAGACCATTTGAATGGACAAGCTTTGACAGCGGAGCCATTGACCGAGTTGTCGATGGGCATGTCCAATGATTTTGAAGTGGCGATTGAAGAAGGGGCAACCTGGGTTCGGCTTGGATCGATTCTCGTAGGAAAAGAGGAGGGTTCGCAATGGGCGTAATGAATAAGTTTATGAATTTCCTCGGACTTCAGGAAGAGGAAGAGATTGTGGAACGTGAGCGTATGGCGGCACAAGAGGAACATGATCCTGATCAACAGGAAGCTGAAACCTCAAGTCTCGATAAACGTAGAAACCAAAGGGGTAATAATGTGGTGAGCATTCATTCCCAGAAAAATGTTAAAGTCGTCCTTTATGAACCGCGTTCTTATGACGAAGCACAGGAGATTGCTGATCATCTGCGCTCCCATCGTACCGTTGTCGTTAACCTGCAGAGGGTGCGTCAGGATCAGGCACTGCGCGTCATTGATTTCTTGAGTGGCACAGTGTATGCACTGGGCGGCGGTATTTCAAAAATTGGCGGCAACATTTTTCTCTGTACGCCAGACACGGTTGAAATTCAGGGTTCAATTACGGAAATACTGGCTGACAGCGAGCAAGATTATAACAGAATGAGGTGAGCCACTTTTGTATCAGATTGAAAGCGTGTTGTACACGTTATACCAGATTTACTTTTACATGGTCATTGTCTACATATTGATGTCATGGCTTCCCAACGCACGGGAGAGCTTCATCGGTGAATGGCTAGGTAAGTTTGTGGAACCATATTTAAGACCTTTCCGCCGATTTATTCCGCCTTTGTTCGGTGTGTTGGATATTTCACCGATTGTGGCGCTGATCGTTCTTCAACTTGCGCTTAATGGGCTGATCTCCATCCTCCGATACTTTGTTTATTAAGGTAGGGTGAACATAGATGAGCGGTGAAATTTACGAGCATTTTAGTCATGATGAGCGGGATTTTGTGGATAAAGCCTCAGACTGGGTTGAACGGGCAAGTAAGTATCATGACATAAAGCTAACTGACTTTCTTGATCCCAGACAGGTCTTTATTTTACAAACACTTGTGAACCGTCGAGATGATGTACAGATTCGTCTGGATGGTGGTTATGAAGCAGCTGAACGTAAGCGTGCGCTGATTGCACCGGATTATCGATATCTGGACGATGAAGATATGGGTATGCAGGTGATGAGCATTACGTCTGACGATCAGAAAATCAAAGAGCTGGAGCATGGGGACTATATGGGTGCCCTGCTCGGGCTTGGCATGAAGCGTGGCAAGATCGGTGATATTCAAGTGCTGGAGGACGGGTGCCATACGGTGGTGGCGTCGGAAACCGGCGCTTTTTTATCGCTTCAACTGAATCAGGTGCACCGGGTACATGTGTTTACGGAGCTGTTGGCACTGGATCAGCTGAAATGGTCCGAGAGCAAACTGGAGACGATGGACATTACTGTGGCTTCCCTGCGTTTGGATGGCATCTGTGCAGATGTGTATCGGCTTAGTCGCAGTAAAGTTCTCGTTCCGATCAAGGCTGGCCGCTGTCGTGTGAATTGGAAGGTGGAGGAAGATCCGTCCAAAGCGCTGAAGGCGGGAGATGTGGTATCCATTCAAGGATTTGGTCGATTCAAGGTGATGGAACAGGATGGGTTGACCAAAAAGGGACGCTGCCGCGTAAAAATCGGCAAATTTGCCTAAGTGTGTTGCAGGAAAACCCGCTTTCTTGTCGAAATGTTTAAGGTAAAGGTGCAAAAAACATTCGGTGTTTCCGATATACATTAAAGTGCAAAGGTTGATATGACCGCCAAAGGATCAAAGTCTGATCCTGCATTCCGTATTCTTGCCAGGATTGGGCATCACAAATACGGCCCCTTGGGTGGAACCCATATGCTGCAAACCTTCTCAGTCCGGGAAGGAACTTTAACAGGAGGTGGACAGCATGCCATTAACGCCGCTGGACATACACAACAAGGAATTTTCCCGACGCTTGCGCGGGTATGACGAGGATGAGGTCAATGAATTCCTGGATCAAGTCATCAAAGATTACGAAGGCGTCATTCGCGAAAACAAAGAGCTGAGCAATCAGTTGCTGTCCGTTCAAGAGAAGCTTGATCATTTTGCAACGATTGAAGAGACGCTGAGCAAAACGATCATCATTGCGCAGGAAGCTGCGGATGATGTGAAGAACAATGCGAAAAAAGAAGCACAGTTGATCGTGAAGGAAGCCGAGAAAAATGCGGACCGGATCGTAAACGAATCTTTGTCTAAATCACGCAAAATTGCTTTGGAAGTCGAAGAGCTGAAAAAGCAGGCGTCCATCTATCGTGCCCGTTTCCGTACACTTGTGGAAGCACAGCTTGAATTGTTGACTCAGGATGGTTGGGAAGCGCTGGAGAGCCGGGAGCAGGAAGTCCGTGACCGTGAGCGGGAAATGAAGGAAATTTATTAGTCTATCCGCCTGGTTGACTTTTGCCTGTAAAGAGGCTATAACTATATTCATAATGAATAGTGATTCCATGACGGGTTCAGTACGTTATGATCTCATCCCTCAGAGAGTTGGCGTCTGGTGCAAGCCAATGGATGAGTTATAGCCGAATATCTCCCCGGAGAAGTGACGCTGAAGCGGTGAAGGATTGGCCGTGTGTAAGCGAAACCGTGAGCCGAACGTTATATCGGCACCCTGCTGTAGTTAAGCGGGGCATAAGCGCTGTTGATGACAGAGCATACCCAATTTACATTGGATGTGGTTTGTGATGAACAGAATTAGGGTGGTAACGCGAGCATAACCTCGTCCCTTTCCAGGGATGAGGTTTTTTTGTGTCCAAAAAAAGCAGCGAACGTACATGAGGCCCGAAGGACCTCAAGGAGAGAGCCCGCCGCCGGAGGAGCGAAGCGTCCGGCCCCGGGTTTCCGCCAAGCGAACGTGCATGAGGCCCGAAGGACCTCAAGGAGAGAGCCCAGCGCCGGAGGAGCGAAGCGCCCGGCACCGGGTTTCGCTAAGGCGAACGTACATGAGGCCCGAAGGGACCTCAAGGAGAGAGCACGCCGCCGGAGGAGCGAAGCGTCCGGCACCGGGTTTCGCTAAGGCGAACGTACATGAGGCCCGAAGGGACCTCAAGGAGAGAGCCAACCGCCGGAGGAGCGAAGCGTGCGGCAACTCCCTTCTCGCGGTAAGGCCCTGCGGCGTTCCCGAAGGGGACAGCCGCAAGAGGGCCGACTCAACCATACACACCCTCGCCAACGCCGCCGCAGTGCCCGCCAAAGACAACCCATTCCGGGTGTCCAGAGGGCGGAGCGCCTATGGGGTCCCCCTTGGTAAGGGGGATTTAGGGGGATTGAAACGCTTTTTGTGGACGGTCCACAATTTAACCAAAGAAAGGGAAGATGATTATCATGCAACGAGTTGACGTCAAAGAGAAAGCACGCGCCAGAGAACTACGCGTGTTAAACAAATGGAAAACGGAGAATACATTCAAAAGATCCATCGAAAACCGCGAAGGCAAGCCAAACTTTGTATTTTACGAGGGACCGCCTACAGCCAACGGTAAACCGCATATCGGTCACGTACTGGGCCGAGTAATCAAGGATTTCGTGGGACGTTATAACACGATGAAAGGTTACCGCGTTGTTCGTAAAGCAGGCTGGGATACACATGGTCTGCCTGTAGAATTGGGTGTTCAGAAAAAGCTGGGCATCTCCCACAAGTGGGAAATCGAAGATTATGGCGTAGAGAAATTCATTAACGAATGTAAAGCGAGCGTGTTCGAATACGAACAACAATGGCGCGATCTGACCGAAGGTATTGGTTACTGGACAGACATGAATAATCCGTATATCACACTCGACAACAATTACATCGAAAGTGTGTGGAACATTCTGGCGACGATTCATGAAAAGGGTCTGCTGTATCGTGGTCACCGTGTGAGTCCGTACTGTCCGTCTTGTCAGACTACACTTAGCTCCCATGAGGTAGCGCAAGGGTACAAAGACGTGAAAGACCTCAGTGCTACAGCCAAATTCAAGCTGGATGACAGCGGCGAATTCGTGCTTGCCTGGACAACAACGCCTTGGACATTGCCTTCACATGTTGCGCTTGCCGTGAACCCGGATATGGACTACTCCCGCGTTCGTCAGGACAACGAAGTATATATCATGGCGACTAATCTTGTTGAGAAAGTCATGAAGGACGCCAAAGGTGAATATGAAGTCATCGGTGCCCTGAAAGGTTCTGACCTGGTTGGCAAAACGTATGATCCTCCGTTCAACTACGTGCAGGCTGAGAAAGCAAACATCATCCTGGGCGCAGGCTTTGTAACTGATGCAAGTGGTACAGGGATTGTACACATGGCACCTGCACATGGTGAAGATGACTATCGTGTATGTCGTGAGAATGGCATCAGCTTTGTGAATATGGTGGACTTGGAAGGCAAGTTTGTGCCGCAGGTAACTGATTTTGCCGGACGTTTTGTTAAGGATTGCGATATTGATATCGTAAGATACCTGTCGGAAAAAGGGCGTTTGTTCAGCAAAGAAAAATATGAGCACAGCTACCCATTCTGCTGGCGTTGTGATACACCACTTCTGTACTATGCAATGGACAGCTGGTTTATCCAAACAACAGCAATCAAGGATCAGCTGATCGCCAATAACAGTGAAGTAGACTGGTACCCGGGCCACGTCCGTGATGGGCGTTTCGGGAAGTTCCTTGAAGATCTCGTGGACTGGAATATCAGCCGTGACCGTTATTGGGGAACGCCACTGAACATCTGGGTATGTGAAGAGACGGGTGAACAATTTGCTCCGCATAGCATCGCTGAACTGCGTGCTCGTGCCATTGGCGACGTGCCTGAGAATCTGGAGCTGCATAAGCCCTATGTAGATGACGTCAAAGTCATGAGCTCTTGTGGTAAATATGAAATGAAACGTACTCCGGAAGTGATCGATGTCTGGTTCGACAGCGGCTCCATGCCGTTTGCCCAGCAGCACTATCCATTTGAAAATAAAGAAATATTTGAACAGCAATATCCGGCAGACATGATCTGTGAAGGAATTGACCAGACGCGCGGCTGGTTCTACAGCTTGCTGGCTGTATCTACACTTTTGACAGGCAAAGCACCTTACAAAGCGGTTATGGCAACAGGCCACGTTCTCGATGAGAACGGACAGAAGATGTCGAAATCCAAAGGTAACGTTATCGATCCTTGGGAAGTTATTGAAGAATACGGTACAGATGCATTCCGGTGGGCTTTGCTGTCTGACAGCGCACCATGGAACAGCAAACGTTTCTCCAAAGGCATCGTGGGCGAAGCGAAATCCAAAATGGTGGATACGCTGGTTAACACCCATGCATTCCTGACGCTGTATGCTACGATTGATGGATTTGATCCACAGGAGCATCCGTTCAAATTGTCTTCACACAATCTGGACCGCTGGATTTTGTCAAGACTGAACAGCCTGATTCTCGTTGTAGAAAAAGCGCTGGCTGTTAACGACTATCTGAACTCTTCCAAAGCCATTGAAGCGTTTGTAGATGAGCTCAGTAACTGGTACATCCGTCGTTCCCGTGACCGTTTCTGGGGCAGCGGATTGACAGAAGACAAACTGGACGCTTACCGTACACTTACCGAGGTGCTGGTGACTACTGCCAAGCTCGTGGCTCCATTCACACCAATGCTTGCAGAAGATATCTATCTGAACCTGACTACTGGTGAGAGTGTGCATATGGATGATTATCCGGCTGCCAATGAAACGCTGATTGACTTGAATCTGGAGCAGGATATGGAGACAGCACGCCGAATCGTGGAACTTGCCCGTAATGTCCGTAACGAAACAGGAATCAAGACACGTCAACCGTTGTCCGAACTGATCGTTTCTCTGGATAAAGGCTTCGATCTGGCAAGTTATGAAGAGATCATCAAGGATGAGATCAATGTCAAAACGATTCGTACCGAGCATGATGATGCAGATTTCGTTGATTTCACTTTGA
Organism: Paenibacillus sp. OK076; assembly: GCF_900110055.1. Taxonomy (NCBI): domain Bacteria; kingdom Bacillati; phylum Bacillota; class Bacilli; order Caryophanales; family Paenibacillaceae; genus Paenibacillus; species Paenibacillus sp. OK076. The sequence continues at coordinate 4,043,678 of NZ_FOCH01000001.1, read as the reverse complement.
AGCTGAACCTGAAAGTAGCGGGTAAAAAATACGGTAAAAACGTAGGCTTCCTGCAGAACTTCTTCAAGGGAATGTCAGCAGACGAGACGCGTAAAGTAGTGACAGAAAATCTTCTGAACGTCGTTTCTCCGGAAGGTGAAGAGCTGCAAGTGACGGGTGAAGAACTGCTGGTGGAGAAACAAGCCAAATCCGGTTTTGCCTCGGCATCCGGCTATGGTCTGACGGTAGCCCTCAATACGGAGATCACAACAGAACTCGAACAGGAAGGCTGGGTCCGCGAAGTCATTCGTGCAGTTCAAGACACACGGAAGAAGCTGGATCTGCCGATTGAGAAAAGAGTACGTTTGACGCTGGATGTGGACGCTGCTTTACAAGAAGCGATTCAGGCCTTCGATCATGTGCTGCGTGAGAATGTGCTCGTTACCGAAGTGACCTTCGGTACGAATGATTCGATGCAACGTATTGAAGCCGGAGGTAAAGCCATCGGTGTATATATCGAGGGGTAATACAGTAATTCTCTAATTCTCACGTAAGGCGTTCCTGAAGAAAGGATTGCTTTGTCTGACTTTAACGGGGACAGAGTAACTCTATTTCAAATAGGACAGTATATAGAGACAGACATGCCAACGAGCCTCAGATGCAGGAGAACAATCCTGTGTCCTGGCTCGTTTGGTTTTTCAGCAAATGGGCAATGATTTCTATTGTGCAGACATTCTATATACATCAAAGGAACTGAGTAAATTATGAACGAACAGGATACCCAATCGCCATCAAATTCAGAATCCACAACGCATTCCAAAAATGCGGAGGACAAGATTGAAGAACTTCACAAGCTCACTAACCGGCTCGCCAATGAACTCGAACGTTCACGAATCGCACAGTATACGGAATTATTGAACCGGCCATGGAAGCTGATCGGACTTAATCTGTTGTCTGGCGCCGCAAGGGGCGTGGGGATCGCCATCGGTTTTACTTTTTTTGCAGCAACGATCATTTACGTGTTACAAGTGCTAGGTGCGCTTAATCTGCCCATCGTGGGTGATTACATCGCAGATATTGTACGGATTGTGCAGCGACAGCTGGAATTAAACACTTATTAGGTTACCTGCAGGTTTAATACGAGTCGTCTGATTCGATATCCGGTTCTAACAGGCCATCGCCTTCACGGTTCTCCAGATACTGTCGATATTGCCGATTGCGTACGATGGAAACGTCATGACCGTAGATATCGGTTGCGACAAAGCTCTCATATGCCTCAACGCAGCCCTCCACTTCGTCAGAGGCTTCAATCGCCATAACGTCGTAACTGTCGATGTCCCGTCCCTCAGCCATGGCCGGAGTATTGGAGGTGCCCCAACTTTCAACAATCTGCCATGCGTCTTCACCGTCGAAGCCGTTCTGGTCATCACGTTCATCCAGACTTGTGCGGCCAAAGGCAGGGGCGAGGAATTCTTCCTCGACAGGGCGATTTTCGGAGACAACGGTTTCCGGTTGATGCTTTTTGCAGTATTTGGTGTAAGGAACAGCCTGCATGCGTTCATAGGGGATAGGTTGCTGACACACGGCGCAAGTTCCATAATGACCTTCTTCGATGGAATGCAGGGCAGAGTCGATGCGCTCCAGTTGAAATTCATCATGCTCCAACAGGGAAATATCCTTTTCGCGATCATACATCTCGGTAGCTACATCACCCGGATGGTTGTCAATCGGTGATAATTCGCCTGTCTGAAGCTTCATGGAGTCACCAAGACCATAATGTTCGTTCTGCTCCAGTCTATGTTCAATATCACGCTTTTCGGTTATCAATTGGGAACGTAACGATTGCAGTTGTTTGGCAGTGAAATGTGACATCATTTTCCCCTTTCTGTTCCGTATGGACTCCGGATTTTGACTCTGTTGTAGGATGTGCCATTTCGTGCAGAATTACAGAAGGGAAATGTTATCGTTTTTGCCATCCGGGCTGCGGCTAACCGCGTCGTGGACGATTTCCAAACAGCTGTGCTACAATGAACAAGTCTGGCGTAAAGCCTGGTATCGTTTGGAAAAGACAAGAACGGAGTGACAAACAAACGTGGTGTATTATATCCTCGCTTTTATCGTATTTTTAATCGATCAGGGAACAAAGTTCCTAATTGCAACCCGGATGGAACTTAGAGATGAAATTCCGGTGATTGGCAACTTCTTTGTCATCACATCACATCGTAACTCAGGTGCAGCTTTTGGTATTTTACAGGATCAACGCTGGTTCTTTATCGTGGTTACACTGGTTGTCGTGGTGGCTTTGGTTTGGTATTTGCAAAAGGTAAAAGATACTCCTCACAAATTGCTGCCCGTAGCGCTTAGTTTGGTGCTTGGGGGAGCTATCGGGAACTTCCTGGATCGGGCTTTGACCGGAGAAGTTGTCGATTTTATCCAGCTTAATTTTGGTAGCTATACGTTTCCCATTTTCAACATAGCCGACTCGGCGATCTGTATCGGTGTGGTACTGATTATTGTGGAAACATTGCTTGAAGGACGGCGCGAGAAAGCAGCCGCAAAGGTCGAAGGGAATGAACATCATGAGTAAATCGCAAAATGAAGAACAGACTAACGGAGACACGTCAACGTATGATGATGAACTCTTGAATGGCAATGATCGTATGGAATGGACGGTTGCCGCTGAACATAATAAAGAACGAATTGACAAATATATTACAGAATCCATGGATAACGTATCGCGCTCCCAAGTTCAATTGTGGATTGGAGACGGATTCGTAACGGTGAACGGGGCTAAAGTCAAAGCTAACGCCAAATTATCTCAAGGCGATCTGGTAGAGCTTCTGATCCCTGAGCCAACGACTGTCGAGATTATTGCTGAAGATATTCCACTTGAAGTGGTATATGAGGATAGCGATTTGATCGTTATTAACAAACAGCGCGGCCTTGTTGTTCATCCAGCACCAGGACATACGTCGGGAACACTTGTTAATGCGCTGATGTATCATTGTAAAGATCTGTCAGGCATTAACGGCGAGCTGCGTCCCGGTATTGTGCATCGGATTGATAAGGACACATCAGGTCTAATCATGGCAGCCAAAAATGATCGTGCTCACGCCTCGCTGGCCGCTCAGCTCAAAGAGCATAGTGTGAATAGAAGATATATTGCACTCGTTCATGGGCATCTTAGCCATGATCAAGGTACGATTGATGCACCGATTGGTCGAGATACCAATGATCGCAAAATGTACACCGTTACAGAGCGTAACAGTAAACATGCGGTCACGCATTTTACTGTCACAGAGCGTATCAATGACTACACATTGCTGGAACTGAAACTGGAGACAGGGCGTACACACCAGATTCGTGTTCACATGAAGTTCATTGGTCATCCGCTTGTTGGAGATCCGACGTATGGTCGTAACAAAGGGATCAAAATGCAGGGACAGGCCTTGCATGCAGCGATTCTTGGTTTTGTACATCCAACGACCGGAGAATACCTTGAATTTACAGCACCGCTTCCGCAGGATATGGAAGATGTTCTGGCCTCCTTGCGCAGCCGCTGACAGCTCGAGAAAGTACAAATGTTCGGATAATTTGTCCATGGTTTTGAACGCGCAAATGCTTCATATTAAAGTGTAGAAATTTGCGTCAAATGAGGAGATGAACAAAATCATGAGTATCGATAAATATCAGGAAACGTACATTCAGACTAATTTTGCCGACCGTATTGGCGGCTCCAACTATGGTAAAGACACCAACATCTATAAATTCGAGAAAATCAAACGTGCTAAAGCTTCGGCTAAAAAAGATTTTCCAAATGTAGAATTGATTGACCTCGGCGTAGGTGAACCAGACGAGATGGCAGATGCAGGCATCGTAGCTGCATTGGCGGAGCAAGCCTCCAAACCAGAAAACCGTGGATACGCGGATAACGGTATTCCTGAATTCAAGGAAGCGGCAGCTGCTTACCTGAAAAATGTATTTAATGTTGAAGGTATCGATCCATCAACTGAAATCGTGCATTCCATCGGCTCCAAGCCAGCTTTGGCGATGATGCCTTCTTGCTTCATCAATCCAGGTGATGTAACGATTATGACGGTGCCAGGGTATCCGGTTATGGGTACACACACCAAATACCTGGGTGGCGAAGTGTTCAACATCCAGTTGACCAAGGAGAACAACTTCCTGCCAGATCTGTCGGCTATTCCAGAAGATATTGCGAAACGTGCGAAGTTGCTCTATCTGAACTACCCGAATAACCCGACGGGCGCGAGTGCTACCGTGGAGTTCTTTACGGAAGTGGTTGAATGGGCGAAGAAATACAGCGTAGTCGTTGTGCATGATGCTCCCTACGCAGCACTGACATATGACGGCAAAAAACCGTTCAGCTTCCTGTCTGTACCTGGTGCGAAGGATGTGGGCGTGGAATTGCACTCCCTGTCCAAGTCTTACAACATGACAGGCTGGAGAATTGGTTTTGTTGCAGGTAACCCGCTTGTAGTTAAAGCATTCAGCGACGTAAAAGACAATAATGACTCCGGTCAGTTCATCGCGATCCAGAAGGCTGCTGCCTATGGATTGAACCACCCGGAAATCACGGAAAAAATCGCCGAGAAATATTCCCGTCGTCACGACCTGCTGGTAGCTGCACTGAACGAGCTGGGCTTCCAGGCTGAGAAACCTAAAGGTTCCTTCTTCCTTTATGTTGAAGCTCCAAAAGGTATTGCCGGAGGCCGCCGCTTTGAATCAGGCGAAGACTTCTCCCAGTTCCTGATCCGTGAAAAACTGATCTCTTCGGTGCCTTGGGATGATGCTGGTAACTTTGTTCGTTTCTCCGTTACCTTTGAAGCTAAAGGAGAAGAGGAAGAGAAACGTGTTATTGCTGAAATTAAACGCCGCCTGAGCGACGTGCAATTCGAATTTTAATTAATTCACATCATCATTATGATGTAACGTAAAAGAAAGAAGAGACCGGAAACGGTCTCTTTTTTTTATGCAAAAAAATATAAATTTTCCCTGTAATCCCTTTACAAAATAATACAAGCAACATATGATTAGATCTTTACGTTATTTATATAAGTCAGAAGTTGCTTTTGAAGGGAGTTATGGAAATTGTTATCATCACGTACCAATACTGTGTCCACACCTGCTGCAGGGACAGGCAATACCGTTTCAGGATTGCTTAAATTATTGAGACCCAAACAATGGACCAAAAATTTGTTGTTATTTGCCGCGCTGCTTTTTTCTTTTGAGGAAATTCGGACGGAGACCATTCTATCGACTTTGCTAGGTTTTATTTTATTTAGCCTGGTTGCAGGCTGCGTTTATATTTTAAACGATTATGTAGATCGCGACAGAGATCGTCAGCATCCTGTGAAGATGTTCCGTCCTCTTGCTTCTGGACAGGTCAATCCGGCTCACGCCTTGCTGTTTGGAATTCTGCTGTTGATTCTTTCCGTCGGGACAGCCTTTGTGATGAACTCGTTATTCGGAGTGTTATGTATAGTTTATTTCCTTTTGAATGTGTCGTACTCATTTGTTCTGAAACATCTCGTTATTTTGGATATGATGACCATTGCGGCTGGATTTGTGCTTCGTGCGATTGCGGGCGGTGTGCTGATCCATGTACCATTTACGCCGTGGTTTCTCATCTGTACGATGCTGCTGTCCCTGTTCCTGGCCATTGGCAAACGTAGGAATGAACTTACTCTGCTTGAGGGAAATACCGGTTCACATCGTAAAGTATTGGATAACTACTCGATTACGTTATTGGATCAGTTCAATACCATTGTCACAACCGCGACCATTATCAGCTATTCGCTATTTACGTTCACATCCGATCGCACCATTCATTTAATGTGGACGATTCCTTTGGTCATATACGGCATGTTCCGTTATCTGTATCTGATTCATATGAAGAACCAAGGTGGTTCACCTGATCGAGTTTTGTTTGAGGACAAGCCCGTCTTGATCACGGTCATTTTGTATGTCATAAGTGTTATTTTGATTTTTGCTATTTTTGAATAAACGTTAGAGTCTGGAAGATAGAGGGGGATCAGGGTGAAAAGCACGAAAGTCGCCATCTTTGATATTGATAAAACGATTATACGCAGAGATTCCATGTTTCAGTTTGTACATTACGGCGTTCAGCGTTATCCATGGCAGGTATGGAGATTGCCTGTAATTGCATTTCATACCGCGCTGTTCAAGGCAGGTCTGATGACCGTTGAGCGTGTCAAACGTTCCTACTTCAAGAGTATTGAGCGCATGTCTGAAAAAGATCTGGAGCATTTTTTTGATACACGATTGCGTACTGCCATTTTTGCGGAGGCAAGTGTAGAGATGCAGCATCGTAAGGAAGAAGGCTATCATGTATTGCTGGTGACCGCATCTCCACATGCTTATATGAAATATTTTAAAAACTTTCCCTGGGTGGATCATGTCATCGGTACCGATCTGGTTCGTCACTCGAATGGCTATACCTGTAGGATTGAAGGCAGCAATTGCAAGGGGGATGAGAAGGTTCGCCGAATCCAGGCCTATCTGGATGAGAAAAAGATGGTGATTGATTATGATCAATCCTGCTCCTACTCTGACTCCTTATCCGATCTTCCAGTGATGCAGTTGGTGAGTCAGCGATACTTTATTAACAAGCGCGTCCCAGAGATGGAGGCATTGTCGTGGGGGAGATAAAAGGGCGCCATACAGGCAAGTTGTTGATGCTGGTCTCCGCTTTTCTTACAGCGACGGGCCAACTGTTCTGGAAGTGGGGGCTGACCGAGTGGATCTACCTGGGCATCGGCTTTCTGTGTTATGGACTGGGTGCCATTTTGATGATCAAGGCGTTTGCTTTGGAAAAGCTGTCTGTGGCCTATCCTTTGATGTGTGCCAGCTATGTGTTTGCGCTGATCTATGGATACTTTTTGTTAGGAGAAGAAATTACGGTGCAGAAGTTGGCCGCTGTTGTGCTGCTTGGAATCGGGGTGACGTTGACCAGTGTTGATCGATAGCTGGATGATTGCTGTATTAATTGCAATGACCCTGTGTGGAGCGATGGGAGGAGCGGGTTTGAAAGCCTACGCCACCAGTCGCAAAAAGCTGCATGTTCTAATGGGACTTGGATTCTATGGTACAGGTGCGATGCTGAACATTGTATTGTTGAAATTTCTTCCCTTAACGGTTGTGCTGCCTGCCAATGCGTTAACGTATGTGTGGACGCTCATTATAGCGCGCTTTGCCTTTAAGGAAGCAGTGGGTCCTTTGCGCTGGATCGGTGTCGCTTGTATTATGGGCGGGTTGTGTTTATTGGTTTTCTAGAATAATTGAAACTGGATGTGAGCGCATGAAATTTTTGGACTACATATTTTATAATCGCAGAACCAATTGGACGGCATTTGGCCTGTTTGCGGGTTTTGCTCTTTTTTACGGTCTCATGAATGGACCTTACGTAACGTACATAGCAAATCACGCAGAGCTTCTTGGGTCATACACGCCATTTAGTACGACGCAGTTTCCACTTAATTTATTTAATTTCGATCCTTCCATGTATTATGGAGACAACAGTTCTTCGGTGATTCATCCGTTAATTTCCTTCCTTGCGGTTACGCTTGAAGCAGGTGCTCAGCTGCTGGGCGGGAATTGGTTCTTTCTAGTCCTGCAATCACTCGTGAATGCAGGTTCGGTTGTGTTGGTATTTCTGTTTTTGAGTCAAAAAGACAAACAAATCACTACACCGTTACTTTTCGCTGTACTGTTCGGTTTCAGCTCCTATCTGATGTTTACCGCGTTGATTCCGGATTCGTATCCATATGTGCAGTTTGTTATCCTGTTCTCTGTGTTGTATATGCAGTACACCCGTGAGCGCGAAGATGTCCGTTATATCCCGAATGCGCTGCTGGCATCCATCAACTTCGGACTGACGTCGACCAACATCGTGCCGTTTGCGGCCGCCATGTTTTTCGATTTGCGTACGTGGCGAAACAAGTCTGGTTGGAAAAAGTATATCGGAATTATGGCACTGGCCGTTGCCTTCATCGTAGTATTGACAGGCATCCAGTACATCGCGTTTGGCGGTCGAAGCTGGGTCAGCAATTGGCTGCTTGGCATTCAAAATGGGGGTACAAGCTATGCCACTCCATTCCAGTTCGCAGCTCATTGGAAAGCTCTAAGCCTGCTAACGATTAATCCGATGCTGTCACCGAAAGTGCATTTGCTGGACCCGGGCATGGTCGCGTTTGTAACGGATCTGTCCCGTTCCAATCCGATCTATGTTCAGCTAACGGGTATATTTATTCTGCTGCTGGCGCTCATGGGGGTTATCAAGGGCATCCGTGAACGGGAAGTATGGACTCTTGTGCCATACATTCTGTTTGCCTTTTTACTTCATATCGTCGTTGGTTTCGGGCTGGCCGTATTTCAATACGATATGTACCTGTATGCAGGACACTATCTGTTTGCGTTTTTCCTTCTCGGTGGGGGCTTCGTCATCAGTCTGCGTCCGGGGATGGGTAAAAAAGTGCTAATAGGTTTGATCATGCTATGTATCCTCGTTACTGCAGGGAACAACATCTATCGTCATGTAGAAACATTAACAACCATCAAGCAGTCCTATGATCAGTTAGAACAGGAACGTACAGTGAAATAATCAGAGGTTTTATTTATCTATATAATGAGACAAGGCCATTGGACTGTAGATCCAATGGCCTTGTCTTGTTTGGCATGATTCATTCGATATGTGCATGTTGGTTTCAAACAAAAGACCCACTGCGTTCATTACGCAGAGGGTCTCAGGGACGCTTTTAAGCAATAATTTTGGTCTTCTTGGCATTCTCGGCTGAACGTTTGGTGAGACTGCTGAGTGGACGTTTCAAAGCAAGTGCAACGATGAGACTCAACGCGATGAACATGCACAACCACAGAATATCCTTAATGGCAGTGGACCACAGGATGCCCCCGACCGACTCACGCAGCAGGCTGATCGCATACGTGAAGGGCATGAACGGATTCAATGCCTGGAAAAAGGACGATGTCATGCTGATCGGGAACGTACCGCCCGAGCTGGAGAACTGGAACACCATGAAGATGATCGCGATCCCTTTTCCGATATTCCCAAAAACGGACAGCAGGGTGTACGTTATGGTGACAAATACGGCACTCACCAGCATGGCAAACAGGACAAACCACAGTTTATCTGCGACATAGGTGCCGAGAATCAAAATATCTCCCAAGCTGACACAGATCGCTTGAAGCAATCCAATCGTTAGAAAAGTGGCAAGACGTCCAAGATACAACTCGTATCCCCTGAACTTGCCGTCTGGATTCTCAGCTTCGGCACGAAGCAGGGAAATCAGCAGCGTTGAGCCGACCCACAATGACAGCACGCCATAAAATGGTGACATGGCCGATCCATAATTAGGAATCGGGTAAAGCTGCTGTTCCTTGATTTGCACCGGACTTGCTAGGAAAGCACTCTCTTCTTCAATGTCGCCGCGCAAAAGCTTGGCAAGCTCGGCAAACTGGTTATTGCCTTCGACTTCTCTAAGTTTGTCTGCTGCCTTGCTGATGGCATTTTCCAGCGCTGGCAGATCATCACGTACCAGCGTGGCAACACGATGTACTCCTTGTTCGACCTCCGGTAGCTGATTTTGTACAAAATCGGATGCCTTGCTTATCTGTTTCTCGGCATTGGGCAGATCGTTCCGAACAAAATCAGCCGCTTCATTCAGCTTGGTCCCCAGCTTGGGCAGATCGTTTCGTATTAATGAAGACACTGTGTTTAAAGCTTGGATAAAGCCTTCACTTTTATTTGCGAGCGTCTCCGATATCTCATGAATCTTAGATTGTATTTGGGGCAGTTCACTCTGGATTTTGGTCAATTCAGTCTGCCCAAACGTAATGCCTTCTTTGGCAGATGCAAGAATGTCCGCAATATCCGGAATTCGATCCCTTGCTCCCTGTAATGTATCTGCTGAAGTGGAAAGGAGAGACCTCAGCTTATCCGCACCAGCCGCAAGAGCCGGCGATATTTCGCTTTCGTAGGTGTTCATGATATTGCCAATGCCGCTGCTAATGTCCTTGGACAGAGCATTTAACTGGGCGATGACGTCTGCGGGCGGAGTTGTATTGCGACGCAGAGCATCACTGATAATTCCAGCCAGGCGGACTTGCAACTGAAGTTTATCTGAAATGGTATTCAGCTGCGTAATTTTATTGGCAAGTGGATGGCTTGGAAGCAAGTTGTCGATTTTGCCGAGTAGTTCTGCCATACTGTCGACGAGTTTGACTGCAATCCCCAAACGGGCAGCGATCCGGTCCAGATCCTCAGCTGTTGGCAGTTTATTAAGATCAGTATTTTGCAATTGCCCAAATACGTCTGACGCAGCGTTTGCGATTTGCTGCACCAGCAGCAGGTTTTGCCGGATCACCGGGCCTATAGCCTGAAACGCTTCTTCACTGGAATCCACAAACTGATTCAAGCCTTCGGCCAGCTCAATCCCGTTACCAGCGATTTGGGATACTTTGTCCAGATCTTGCTCTGCGTCCGTTACGATAGAGAGAGCCTTGTCGGTTTTATCCAGGGCCGTTTGGATGACACCTGATACCTGACCAAAGTTTGCATCCACTTCGTGAATGCGTTCTACGGCTTTTTGAATATCGGGAATCCGCCCCTGAATAGCCAACACCTCGGATGCTGCGTCATTAATTTGTGGCCAATACTCCTGCACCTTGAGCACATACTGTGCGGCTTCATTGATTTCCGGCAGCTTTTTTTCGATCTCTACGATCTTTTGAGCATCTTTTACGATACCAGGCATGGCTTTTTCTACTTCCAGTACCTTTTGACCTGCAGCTTGTATCGCCGGAAGATTTTTCTCCAGCGTGAAAATGCCATTCTCCATTTTGCGCAAAGTAGGAAGCTGGGCATTGATCTCAACTCCGGCTTCCTTCAATTTGGTTAGAACAGCCTCACTGACGGCTTCCGTGAAATTTTCATTAATTTGTGTTGTAATCGCAGATACACCAGAGCCTGTGATTTTTGGAGCGATGGCATTAACCTTCTCGTTAACGGTATAGATTACCTCTGGGCGCTCCAGCTTCCCGTCAACGATACCTGTAATTTTGGTTGAAAAGTCCCCGGGAATGAGGAGGCTTGCATAATACTCTCCTGTTTGCACACCACGATCAGCCTCAGCCTGGTCCACAAAAGTCCATCCTAGCTTTTCGTTGTGTTTCAGACTGGACACCAGTTCGTCTCCAATATTAACGTTAGTTCCTGCAACAGTAGCACCCTTGTCCTCGGTTGTCACCGCAATTTTGATCCCTTGGGTATTACTGTACGGGTCCCATACGGATTTCACGTTGACCCAGTCATATACTCCGGGCAGTAAAATAATAGCTACAATTAGAAATATACCTGTGGGAACCTTCAAAATATGTAACCAGTCTGTTTTGTAAACTTGCCAAATGTGACGCATAACTTCCTCCTAAATGTAAATAAATGTAGGTCTTATCTTATTTCTATGTCGCGTATTTGTAAATCCTTATGTATATCGGCTTTATTGAAGCATCAATGAATTGTTTCATGTTTATAAACTTTACCCATTTCACTGGGTACTAATGCAGAGCCTTCATGTATTTCATGTTTCTGGACGTTGAACTCTATAATTAGACTCTGTTCCAACGTTGAATATAGGCAGAGGATTATTTTGGCTGTAAGATTCTCCGCAATTTCCTATGGATAAATATGCAGAATTATTGTATAATTATGAATAACGAATGAAATGTGATGTGTTTGGATGTTTTTCAGCCGAACTGCTGATTCTAAGGGGAATACAGTAGGGGAATTTCGCCTGTGATGTTGAGGTGTTGACAGAGGGTTGTCTTTCTGTCATAATTCATGAAGACAAACGGACATATTGAGTATAGAACCCTGTGAGGTCCTTCAATATGAACGACATGAATAGCACCTTTAAATCAGTCCCGTGAGACTGGCAAGGTAACGTGAACGATACATCGTTTTTTTGCTGCGGCAAATGAAGCGATGCATCCCGAGAGTAAACTTTCTTCAGAGCGGTCTGAAGTTCGGAGACTCCTTGCCAATAAACACGGCAAGGAGTCTTTTTTGTTCTCCTCGTCACGGGGCCATGATCTGAAAGGTAAATCCTGAGGAGGCTGAACGCATGAGCACAGAGACACATGTCATTATGGATGAAACCGCGATCCGCCGCGCATTAACACGGATTGCCCATGAGATTTTGGAGAAAAACAAAGGCATTGAGGGCTGTGTACTGATCGGCATTCGAACACGGGGTGTATACCTCGCAGAACGGATCGCTGCCAAGATTGAAGAAATCGAAGGTACACCGATCCCTTGGGGAGAGCTCGATGTGACCCCTTATCGCGATGATCGCTTGGATGAGAACAAAGCGAATCGCAAGGAACTGTTGACGATGACACCTGAATCACTTTCGATTCATAACAAAAAAGTGATTTTGTTCGATGATGTGCTCTATACCGGACGGACGATTCGCGCAGCGATGGATGCCCTGATGGACTGTGGAAGACCACAGAACATTCAACTGGCGGTTCTCGCAGATCGCGGACACCGGGAACTTCCGATTCGACCTGATTTTATCGGCAAAAATGTGCCGACTTCCAAATCAGAGGAGATCGAGGTTGCACTGATGGAAACGGACGGACAGGACGAAGTCAAGATCATCCAGAACCGGGGGGAACAAGCATGATGATTACACAACCAGCATTGAAGGACCGGAGCTTGCTTGGCCTTAAGGACCTTAGTCGAGATGAGATCGAATCCATTCTGAACAGAGCAGCACACTGGGAAGCGCAGAAGGAGAAACTGGTTCCTGTACTGGAATCCCACTTCGTAGCTAACATGTTCTTCGAGAACAGCACGCGTACTCGCTTCTCATTTGAGATGGCGGAAAAACGTCTGGGTGCACAAGTGCTAAACTTCACGGCGGCTGCATCAAGCGTGGAGAAAGGTGAATCCATCTATGATACGGTACGCACACTGGAGTCCATGGGCATTGACGCAGGGGTGATCCGGTTGAAACCTTCCGGTGTTCTGCAACAACTGGCTCAGAAAGTGAATGTTCCACTAGTGAACGCCGGAGACGGGAATAACGAGCATCCTACACAGGCGCTGCTGGATCTCTACACGATGCGGAAGGCTTTCGGTGAGCTGAAAGGTTTGCGAGTGTCGATCATTGGAGATATCCTGCACAGCCGTGTAGCTCGCTCGAATCTGTGGGCACTGCAAAAGTTTGGTGCAGATGTGCGCTTCTGCGCACCGCAAACGATGCAGGCACCGGAGCTGGCAGAACACGCACCTTATGTAGGTCTGGAAGAAGCACTCAATGCGGATGTAGTCATGATGCTCCGAGTTCAACTGGAACGTCATAAACACGGCCTGATTACTTCGGCCGAGGATTATCGCGAACACTACGGATTGACGGAAGAACGGGCGTCACGCCTGAAACCAAGCACAATCATTATGCACCCTGCTCCTGTGAACCGAAATGTCGAGGTGGATGACGCGGTAGTGGAGAGCGCAGCATCGCGGATCTTCCCGCAGATGGCAAACGGTGTTCCAATCCGCATGGCGGTCATGGAACGTGCGATGAAACTGTAACAGGGTCTGGCTGTGGGTCATAGGCTGACGGGACGGAAGTTCTTATAGAGCAATGTGAGGGTACACGATAAAGAAAATCATCCGGCTTGCCCGGCAAGCCGGACAGAACCGAAGCGGAGGGCAATTATGCTACAGATTATAAAGAACGCGAACATCTTGAATCAACAAGGGGAACTTGAACGGAAAACGATCATTATAGATGAAGGAAAAATTCAAAAGATCGCTGGAGTGGAAGACGAAGCGGTATTGAAAGCAGAGCAATCAGCGCATAGCGTAACGGATGCTTCAGGCAAACTGGTCATTCCCGGTTTGATTGATATGCACGTGCATCTGCGTGAACCTGGATTCGAGCATAAAGAGACGATCGAGACGGGTGCCCGTTCGGCAGCACAAGGCGGTTTTACAACGATTGCATGTATGCCGAACACAAGACCGGTAACCGACAGCGCGGATGTCGTTAAGCTGGTTTTGGATAAAGCCAAAGAAGCCGACCTGGTAAAAGTACTGCCTTATGCAGCTATTACGAAGAACGAGCTTGGACGTGAGCTTACGGATTTCGCCGCATTGAAAGAAGCGGGTGCGATTGGATTCACGGATGATGGTGTGGGCGTTCAAAACGCTCAAATGATGAAAGATGCCATGAGCCTCGCAGCAAGCATGGATATGCCAGTCATCGCTCACTGCGAAGACGACTCATTGGTAGTTGGCGGATATGTGACAGAAGGCGAGTTTTCGAAGCGTCAGGGTATCAAAGGTATCCCGAATGAATCCGAGGCCATCCACGTAGGCCGGGATATCCTGCTTGCAGAAGCAACGGGAGTTCACTACCATGTCTGCCACGTAAGTACGGAGCAGTCGGTTCGCTTGATTCGCCTGGCAAAGTCCATCGGTATTAAAGTAACTGCTGAGGTATGTCCGCACCATCTGGTATTGTCGGATGAAGATATTCCGGGCATGGATGCCAACTGGAAGATGAACCCGCCTCTTCGCTCACCACGCGATGTGCAAGCTTGTATCGAAGGTTTGCTGGACGGAACGCTGGACATGATCGTTACCGATCACGCCCCGCATAGCGAAGAAGAGAAAGCAAAAGGCATGGAGCTGGCACCATTCGGCATCGTTGGATTCGAAACAGCCTTCCCGCTGCTGTACACGAAGTTTGTGGAAACAGGGCTTTGGAGCCTGGACTTCCTCGTGAAACGCATGACAGCTGATCCGGCTCGGGTATTCCGGCTGGATACTGGCAAGCTGGAAGAGGGAGCACCAGCGGATATCACGATGATTGACCTGAACGAGGAAAAAGCGGTTGATCCTGCAACGTTCGCAACCAAAGGAAGAAACACTCCATTCACAGGCTGGAAGTTAAAAGGATGGCCGGTACAGACATGGGTGGACGGGAAAAGCGTGTGGAACAACACGGTACAACAGTAAATCAGTAACTTATTAGATCAATAAATCAATAAACTTTACCTCTTTAATTCTTTTAAAACAACAAGGCTTTATAACTCTAAATCTACAACCTATGCAAAACAACATCTTTAAAACTAACTCGAGGCAAACCATGCCGAGAGTCAAACATACGAAACAATGCAAAGTCGAATGTATGGTTTTTGAACTTGGGCGCGCTACAGTAGCTTACGAAGTGGACAGAAAAGACCCGAAGAAGCGAAGCGTTCGCCTTTATCACCGGATTACATCATTTGAAAAAATGATAAAAAGTAATCCGGGGATAACAGCGATCGAAGGGTTTTCTGTCCACGAAGTCACCGCCATTGTGGCACGCACCCCACGTTCAACGAAATACATTCGACCTGATAAACACAGAGGAGTGAAATGGGATGCAGGCACAGGCAAGATTATTGTTGGAAGACGGCACACTGTTCACCGGGAAAGCATTCGGTGCTGAAGGTGAAACAACAGGTGAGGTCGTTTTTAATACGGGAATTACAGGCTATCAAGAGGTGCTTTCGGATCCTTCTTATTGCGGTCAAATCGTAACCATGACGTATCCACTGATTGGTAACTACGGCATTACGCGTGACGACTTCGAGTCGATTCGTCCGTTCGTACACGGTTTTGTGGTACGTCGTCATGAGCCGACGCCAAGTAACTGGCGTGCGGAATACAGCGTAGACGATTTGCTTAAAGAGTATGGCATCGTAGGGATCAGCGAGATTGATACACGGATGCTGACTCGCCGGATTCGTCACCACGGCACAATGAAAGGAATTCTCACAACAGGATCGAAACCTGTGGAAGAGTTGCTGGAGATGATGGGAGACACCAGCATCGCTGAGCTGCGTAACCAGGTTCCTATGACTTCTACTCAACATGTTTACAACAGCCCGGGAACGGCTGAACGCATTGTATTGGTTGACTACGGTGCAAAAACAGGGATTTTGCGTGAACTCAGCAAACGTAACTGTGACGTTGTCGTAGTTCCGCATGATGTAACAGCGGACGAAATCCGCCGCATGAACCCGGATGGTATTCAGCTGTCCAACGGCCCTGGGGACCCGAAAGACGTTCCTCACGCAGTTAAAATGATCAGTGAACTGCTCGGCGAATTTCCGATCTTCGGAATCTGCCTGGGTCACCAACTGTTCGCACTTGCAGCAGGAGCCGATACAGAGAAACTCAAGTTTGGACACCGCGGCGGAAACCACCCGGTTAAAGAACTGGAGAGCGGACGTTGCTTCATCACATCCCAGAACCACGGTTACACTGTTAATGAAGAATCCGTGAAAAATACGGACCTTGAAGTGACACATATCAACAATAATGATAAGACCATCGAAGGTCTGAAACATAAAACATTCCCGGCGTTTTCGGTTCAGTACCACCCGGAAGCAGCGCCAGGACCATATGATAACAGCTATCTGTTCGACCGCTTTATCGAGATGATTCGGGAGCACAAGATTACTCACCCGCAACAGCCGCGTCAAGCCGTACTGGCAGCCGCAGTGAAAGGAGCACAATAACATGCCGATTAACAAAGATCTCAAAAAAATCCTGGTGATTGGTTCAGGTCCAATCGTCATCGGTCAAGCGGCCGAGTTCGACTATGCCGGTACACAAGCATGCCAGGCACTGAAAGAAGAAGGCGTGGAAGTTGTACTCATCAACAGCAACCCGGCTACGATTATGACGGATACCAACATGGCTGACAAAGTATATATCGAGCCAATCACACTGGATTTTGTAACGCAAATTATTCGCCAGGAACGTCCAGACGGTTTGCTGCCTACCCTTGGCGGTCAAACGGGTCTGAACATGGCTGTAGAACTGGCACGTGCCGGCGTCCTTGAACGTGAGAATGTCAAATTGCTTGGAACACAGCTCACATCCATTGAGAAAGCGGAAGACCGTGACTTGTTCCGTGATCTGATGCGCGAACTGGAGCAGCCTGTGCCTGAGAGTGTCATCGTAACAACACTTGAGGAATCACTTGATTTTGCGAATGAGATTGGTTATCCAATCATCGTCCGTCCAGCCTACACGCTCGGCGGAACAGGCGGCGGGATCTGTGCCAACGAAGAAGAGCTGCGCGAGACAGTTGTAGCAGGTATTCGTTATAGCCCGATCGGTCAATGTTTGGTCGAGAAGAGCATCGCAGGCATGAAGGAAGTCGAGTATGAGGTTATGCGTGACAAAAACGATAACTGTATCGTAGTCTGCAACATGGAAAACTTTGACCCGGTAGGTGTTCATACAGGTGACAGTATCGTTGTGGCACCAAGCCAGACGTTGTCTGACCGTGAATATCAAATGCTGCGCTCAGCTTCCCTGAAAATCATCCGTGCCCTCAACATCGAAGGTGGATGTAACGTACAGTTTGCGCTTGATCCACACAGCTTCCAATACTATGTTATCGAAGTTAACCCACGGGTAAGCCGCTCTTCGGCACTAGCTTCCAAAGCAACGGGCTATCCAATTGCCAAGATGGCTGCCAAAATTGCCATGGGTTACACACTGGACGAAATCGTGAACCCGGTAACGGGCCAAACGTATGCATGCTTTGAGCCAACACTGGACTATATCGTGAGCAAAATCCCACGCTGGCCGTTCGACAAGTTTATCTCGGCAAACCGCAAACTGGGTACACAGATGAAAGCGACAGGCGAAGTTATGGCGATTGGCCGGACATTCGAAGAGTCGATTCATAAAGCTGTACGTTCCCTGGAAATCGGCGTACACCGTCTGTATCTGAAAGATGCCGAAACACTGGATGAAGAAACGCTGAACGAGCGTTTGGTCAAAGCCGACGATGAGCGTATCTTCCTGCTTGCTGAAGCCTTCCGTAGAGGTTATACATTGCAACAGCTTCAGGATCTGACGAAGATTGACTGGTGGTTCCTGGATAAACTCGAAGGGCTGATTCGCTTCGAAGATCGCATTCGCGAGGAATCCGAATTGTCCTCCGAAACTCTCTATCAAGCGAAGCGTCTTGGCTTCACAGACCGTGCTATTGCTGAGCTGCGTGCTGAAGGTCAACCAGGAGGTACGCTAACGAAAGAAGCTGAAGTCAGAGCACGTCGTGAAGAGGAAAACCTTCGCCCAGTCTACAAAATGGTAGATACATGCGCAGCTGAATTTGAAGCAACAACGCCATATTACTACTCTACTTACGAAACTGAGAATGAAGTCATTCCTTCAGATAAGAAAAAAGTAGTTGTACTTGGTTCGGGTCCAATCCGGATCGGTCAAGGGATTGAGTTTGACTACTCGACAGTACACGCAGTATGGGCTCTGCAAAAAGCAGGCTATGAAGCAGTTATCATCAATAACAACCCGGAGACCGTGTCTACGGACTTTAATACATCGGATCGCTTGTACTTTGAACCTCTGTTCTTCGAAGATGTCATGAACGTTATCGAACAAGAACAGCCTGTAGGGGTTATCGTACAGTTTGGTGGTCAAACGGCAATCAACCTGGCAGCACCACTGCGTGCCGCTGGTGTAACGATTCTCGGAACAGATCTGGAAAACATTGATGAGGCAGAGGATCGCAAGAAGTTCGAGCATTTGCTCTCCCGTCTGGAAATTGCACAACCAAAAGGCAAAACAGTCATTTCGGTAGATGATGCAGTTGAAACGGCTCAAAGTCTGGGCTACCCGGTACTGGTTCGTCCTTCCTATGTACTCGGCGGTCGTGCGATGGAGATTGTATACTCCGATGCAGAATTGCTGACATATATGGAGCAGGCGGTTAAAATCAATCCGGAGCATCCGGTCCTGATCGATCGTTACATGATGGGTAAAGAGGTTGAGGTTGACGCGATCTGTGATGGTGAAACGGTATTGATTCCGGGCATCATGGAGCATATCGAGCGCGCAGGTGTTCACTCCGGTGACTCCATCGCGGTTTATCCGCCACAGCACCTGTCCCAGGATCTGAAAGAGAAAATTGTAGAGATTACAATCAAGATTGCAAAAGAACTGAAAACGATCGGTTTGGTTAACATCCAGTTTGTTATCCATGAGGGTCAAGTGTACATCATCGAGGTGAACCCGCGTTCATCCCGTACAGTTCCTTTCTTGAGCAAAGTAACCAACATTCCGATGGCGAACCTGGCAACACAAGCCATTCTGGGTGTGAAGCTGAAAGACCTCGGATATGTCGACGGTCTATGGCCTGAATCGGATCATGTTTCCGTCAAAGTTCCGGTCTTCTCCTTCGCGAAGCTGCGTCGTGTGGAACCAACGCTTGGACCTGAGATGAAATCCACAGGTGAGGTTATGGGTCGTGACCCGAATTACGCCAAAGCGTTGTTCAAAGGTCTTATCGGTGCAGGCATGAAGATCCCGGCCACCGGAGCAATCGTGGTAACGGTAGCGGACAAAGACAAAGAGGAAGCTGTTCCACTGCTTGAAGGTTTCTATAGACTGGGATACAAAATCATGGCTACCGGAGGCACGGCAGCTGCGCTTGAAGCAGCGAACATTCCGGTGACGACGGTGAACAAATTAAGTGAAGGTTCGCCGAACATTCTCGATATGATTCGCAGCGGCGAAGCAAACTTTGTGTTCAACACGCTGACCAAAGGCAAAACTCCGCAGCGTGACGGATTCCGTATTCGTCGTGAGGCGGTAGAGAACGGTATTGTATGTATGACTTCACTGGATACGATCCGTGCCCTGTTGATCATGCTGCAAACGATCAACTTCTCCTCTGAGGCTATGCCAGCACTTGTAAAATAAATAAGACGATTTGTCACTGATCAAGGACATCAGTCAGCCTTCGGGCTGGCGGGATGTCCTTTATATCGGGCAAAAACGGAAAAATCAAGCTTTTGGAAGGAGCGCTGGAATATGAATCACCCGAATTTCAACGAAATGGCTGGCCGTCTGATGGTGGCACTCGATTATCCCGGAGCAGAGCAAGCACAGAAATTGGTACAAGCCTTAGAAGGCATTCCATGTTATCTGAAGGTGGGCATGCAGCTCTTTTACGCCGCTGGCCCGGACTTCATTCGCGAGCTGAAATCGAAGGGATACTCGGTATTCCTTGATGTGAAAATGCATGATATTCCAAACACGGTCCGTGGGGGTGCTGAAAGCATCACCCGATTGGGTGTGGACATGTTTAATGTGCATGCAGCTGGAGGTACAAGCATGATGCGTGCCGCCCGTGAAGGTGCAGAGGCGGCTCTGGCTGCTGATCCTTCTCTTCGCAGACCTGAGATTATTGCGGTTACCCAGCTGACCAGTACAAGTCAGGAAACGATGAATACCGAGATCGGCATCCAGGGCAGCGTTGAGGCAGCAGTAGTCCGTTATGCAGGACTGGCTCGTGAGGCAGGTCTCGATGGCGTCGTTGCTTCCCCGCTGGAAGTACCGGCGATCCGCGCAGCCTGTGGCAGTGATTTTCACACGGTCACACCAGGCATCCGCCCAGCAGGGAGTGGCCTCGGCGACCAGACTCGTGTCCTGACGCCGGGTGAAGCTATTGCCAGAGGCAGCCATTACATCGTTGTAGGTAGACCAATTACAGGCGCTCCCCATCCGCGTGAAGCGGCAGAAACCATTTTGAAGGAGATGTTGAACGCATGATCGAACTTAATGAGATTCCTAACCATATTGCTTCCCAACTGTTGAAAATAAAAGCGGTGGCGCTGCGTCCGCAGCAGCCATTCACCTGGACATCCGGCATCAAATCACCAATCTATTGTGATAACCGTCTAACGATGTCTTATCCTGAGATTCGTAACGACATTGCTGAAGCTTTTGCAGCGATCATTCGTGATCAATACCCCGATGCAGAGGTCATCGCAGGTACTGCAACAGCGGGTATTCCGCATGCTGCCTGGGTGGCGCAAAAGCTGAATTTGCCGATGGCTTACATTCGTGATAAAGCCAAAGGACATGGCAAAGAGAACCTGATTGAAGGTCTGATTACCGAGGGGCAGAAGGTTGTTGTCATTGAAGACCTGATCTCAACAGGTGGCAGTTCAATCAAAGCCGCTGAAGCAGTACGCGTAGCCGGGGCGACTCCACTGGCAGTGCTGGCGATTTTCAGCTACCAGCTGGACAAAGGCATTAAGGCTTTTGAAGAAGCGGGAATTCCACTGCAAACCCTGTCCAATTACACCGCTTTGATGGATGTGGCTTTGGCTGAGGGGACAATCCAGGAGAGTGATTTTGAACTGCTCAAATCCTGGCGTGAAGATCCTTCTTCATTTGGTAAATAATATCATTCAAACCGGATTGGACGGTTTGCTTGTGAACGGTATCAAAATTGTAATGATTGCCGCCATAGAGGCAAATTCAGCGAATATTCAAGAGGCATCCCACTCGTTGGGGTGCTTTTTTCGTTTGTTCATCAAAATATTAACTTTTTCACGGAACGTTGTAAAAAGCTTGTAACTTTTAGTTGTGATCCGTCGTTTATAATGCAGGGTAGTATGGAATAGATTTCTATTTTTAGTGTCTTGATGAAATGAATGGGATATGAAGAAAGGATGATCGTGATTGCTGGCATGAAGAAATTATTTTCCAAAATCAGACCTGCCAAGAGCCAGTCAGGCGAGGACAGTGCAGTCGGACACACGGAGCAGCAGGAACCAGTCGGGCAGGAGGAATCTGCATACATAAGTGAACCACAGAATACATCCATCGACCCGCACGACATAACCAGTGAAATAAGCCAGGAGGAAGTTGCGGTTGCAGCAGCTGAACCTGAAGTGAAGTCCAAGCCCTCCAAGAAGGATCTGTTGCCTCCATATGACGGGCCTGTGCTGGAGGTTCGCAATGTTCATCGCAGTTTCCAGACGGGTAGCCGTATTATTCATGTGCTCAAAGGCATCGATATGGAAGTGAACCCGCAGCAGCTGGTGATGTTAAAAGGGCGGTCAGGCTCAGGGAAAACGACGCTGCTCAATATGCTGGGCGGGCTGGATCAGCCATCCAGTGGAGACATTCTGTTCTCCGGTCAACCTCTTCAGGATTGGGGTGACCGGCGGCGGACCGCATTGCGGCGCAGAGAAATCGGTTTTATTTTTCAGGCGTATGCGCTGATGCCCTTGTTGTCTGCCTGGGAAAATGTAGAGCTGTCGCTGCGCATGGCGGACGTGCCGCGTTCGGAATGGAAGGACCGTGTAGGTCATTGTCTGGATCTGGTCGGACTAACCAAACGGGTCAAGCACCGTCCATTCGAGATGTCCGGGGGAGAGCAGCAGCGGGTGGCCATCGCCAAGGCCATTGCCCACAGACCGAGATTATTGCTCGCGGATGAGCCGACAGCTGAACTCGATTCCAAAATGGGAGCACAGGTTATGGCTGTATTTCGCAATATTATCGAAGTTGAACAAGTAACGATCTGTATGACTACACACGATCCTACGA
Organism: Paenibacillus sp. OK076; assembly: GCF_900110055.1. NCBI lineage: Bacteria > Bacillati > Bacillota > Bacilli > Caryophanales > Paenibacillaceae > Paenibacillus > Paenibacillus sp. OK076. Next base: position 4,021,201 of record NZ_FOCH01000001.1, on the reverse strand, counting down.
TTTTGGAGGTTGCGGACCATGTTTATGAAATGGCGGACGGCAGATTTATCAAATAAAGGGGCCGCTCCGAAGAGGGGAAAACGCGCAGCGCTTATTGTGCTTAGTGCGATAGTGGCTGCAACGATGTCTGGCTGCTCTTTGCTGCCGGCAGAAACAGAGGAAGAAGTACTTCCGCCAATTACACCGCCAACGATCTCCAAGAAGCCGGAATATGAAGTTCGGACAGAGACGCTGGAGAAGAAAGTAAGCGGAAGCGGCAAGATGATGAGCCAGAGGGAAGAAAAGGTGTATTTTACGCTGGACGGTATGCATATCAAAGAGTTGAATGTAAAACCAGGTGATAAAGTGAAAAAAGGTCAACTCCTCGCTGTTCTGGATGTAGAGAGCGTTGAGAAGGAAATTCGGGCCAAAAACCTGCAGATTCGCAAATCGGAAGTGCAAATGAAGGAAACGCTTCGTAAACGGGATGAGATGGACCCGGTGGAGTTCGAAGAGTCCACGATTGCCTTTGAAGAGCTTCGTCAGGAACTCGCCGATCTGGAGGATCAATTGGGTAAAGCTACTTTGACCGCTCCATTCGGTGGAACAATCATTGCTGTGCAGGTGGAGAAGGGCGCGGCTGTCAAAGCTTATGACCCGATTGCAACCATAGCAGATACATCCAATCTGGTTGTCGCAGCTACGTTTGCCAAGGAAGATCTGGAGAAGTTCTCGGCTGGCATGAAGGCAGATGTGGATATTAATGGCGCAGGCAAAGTGGCTGGCAAAGTTAAAGTGATGCCTGTAGCCCAAGCGTCGGGAAGTGGAAGTGGTAACGGCGGAGGTTCGGGGGAAGGCGGAACGCCTCCAGCGAAAGAAAGCCTGGATCAATATGTTATCGTCTCGCTGGCGAAAATGCCCAAAGGGGTTGAACGCGGTACACCTCTAACGGTATCGATTGTCACGCAGCGTACAGAGAACGCGATTGTCATTCCTGTATCCGCACTGCGCTCCATCGGTTCAAGAACGTACGTGCAAGTGGTGGAGAGTGATGGAAGCAAGCGTGAAGTGGATGTAGAAGTCGGGCAGCAAACATCCACGGATGTGGAGATTCTGAAAGGTCTGACCGTTGGACAGAAAGTAGTGGGCCGCTAATGGGGCTGCCATTGCTTCGACTGTTGTTCCGCAAAATGTGGAACACTCGCTGGATGACGTTCAGCACACTGATCGGACTGATTGTGGCGGTAGCGTTCACCGTTAGTATTCCGATGTATGCCGATGGTGCGCTGAAGCGGGTCGTGGCCCAGACGCTGCAGGATAACAGTGAGGGACTGCCAGCCGGCTCGTTGCTCATGAGTTACCAGGCACCTGGTGGTGTGAAGACAGACACACGTGGTCTGGAAGAGGTGGATCGATATATTCGCGAGGATGTGCCCCGCGACATCGGTTTTCCTTATCATACGTATGTGAACTCCCGTTCCATCCGCAGCACAGAGGTAAACCCGGAAGACCCAACCAAAGTGGATGCCAGCCGGGTCCGCAGCATGAGTCTGGGTACGATGACAGGCCTGGATGCACAGGTTAATTATTCTGCGGGAGTGAAGCCGGGCAACCAGGTCAAGGACGATACGATTGAAGCGGTCATGCTGGAAGAGGGTATGTATCGTAACGATCTGCATATCGGAGATGTTCTGGAATATCCGATTTACAGCGGTCTCGATATTACGTTGCGTGTGAAGATTATAGGTTCCTTCAAAGCCGATGACCCTAACAGCCCGTATTGGGTACAGGGATTTGACGGGATGATGAACGGACTATATGTGGATGAATCGGTATTTAATAATGTTTTGTTAAAGGAAAAAGGGATCCCTCTTCAGAATTCACGTTGGTATTATGCATTTGATCTGAAAGAGATTCAAACGAGCCAGCTCTCGGGACTGACCTCTGTGCTGGAAAGGCTGGATATCGATCTGTATCAGCGGTTGAAGGATACGAAAGTGGACATCACCTTCGGGGATCTGCTGAAACAATTCCGCAGTCAGAGTCTGCAATTGCAGACCATGCTGTTCACATTGGCAGCACCGATGATTGCGATGGTCTTTTATTTTATTGCCATGAATGCCAGACAGTCGTTACAAAAGCAGGAAAGTGACATCGCAGTTCTGCGCAGTCGCGGAGCTTCTGCGAGGCAGATATTCTCTCTTTATCTGCTTGAAGGGATATTCCTGGGAGCGATTGCTCTTGTCATCGGACCGTTTCTTGGATGGTTTATGGCGAAAAGCATCGGTTCAGCGAGCGGATTTCTGTCGTTCGTGGATCGGAAATCCATTCCAATCGGAATATCCAAAGAAGCCATCCTGCTTGGCCTTATCGCCGTATTGGTGGCCATCATAGCCTCGCTCATTCCGGCAGTAACCTATGCGCGTGCGACGATTGTATCGGCCAAGCGTCGGCAGGCACGTACGGACCGAGCGCCGGTATGGCAGCGCTGGTTCCTGGATATTGCGCTGCTGGGGCTCGCCGGATATGGATACTACCTGTTCTATGAACGGCAAATGTTGACGTTCCAGACCGGAATGACGACAGATCAGCTTCAGGTACAGCCGTTTCTGTTCTTTGTACCGGCACTCGCCATCTTTGCACTGGGACTGTTCTTCTTACGGTTGTTCCCGTGGATTTTGAAGCTCATCCAGCTGATCGGGCGCAAGCTTCTTCCGGTTCCACTGTATCTGACACTGACGCAGCTTTCGCGTTCATCGTCTTCTTACTATCCTTTGATGATCCTGCTTGTATTGACACTCGGACTTGGTGTGTATAACTCGGCAGCGGCTCGTACCATTGATCTGAACTCGACCGAGCGCACGTTATACCGCTATGGTTCGGATGTTATTATGCAGACGGTATGGGAAGGCACACCTGAAGTTAAGCCAACGGGTTCCGGACAAAATGGAGGTTCAGGCGGCGGACAGCAAGGTGGAGGAAACGGTGGTGGTGCTGGAGGCGGCGGTAACGGCGGCGGAGGTGGCTCAGGTGGGGGCGGTGGTACTTCACAACCCACGAAGATGATCTATTCCGAGCCACCTTTTGAAGTGTTCCGGAGTCTGAATGGTGTCGAACATGCAGCGAGAGTGCTGCAAACGAAAGGCAACATTATTGTCTCTGGCAAATCAGGCGGACAGGGAATGCTGGTGGGGATCGACAATGTGGATTTTGCCAAAGTGGCGTGGTTCCGTAACGATCTGTTCCCGGCTCATCCTTATAAGTACCTTGATTTGCTTGGAAAATATGAAGGGGCCGTATTGATCTCTTCCAAATTTGCAGACAAATTCAAGCTCAAAACCGGAGACCTCGTCTCCATCGGTGTTCAGGGCCAGGCAATTGAATTTGTGGTGTTTGGCATTATCCCTTACTGGCCTGCCCAGTACCCGGATCAGATGCCGTTTTTCATCGCCAATCTGGATTACATCTATGATCAGGTGCCCCTGATTCCATATGAGGTCTGGCTGAAGATGGAGCCGGATGCTAAAGTCGCTCCTTTGATGGAGAAGCTTGCAGCAGAAGGCATTGAGTTATCGTCTGTGCGCGATGTGCGTACAGAGCTGGTATCCCAGGGCAAACATCCGTCAAGAGGCGGGGTGTTCGGCATACTGAGTCTCGGATTCCTTGTGTCGGTCATTATTTCCCTGATCGGATACATTCTGTATTGGTTCTTTAATCTATCCGGGCGTGTAGTACAGTTCGGTGTTCTGCGGGCAATGGGGTTATCCCGCGCACAATTGAGCGGTATGTTGCTGTTGGAGCAGGTGTTCACCGCGGGGCTGTCCATCATTCTGGGTATTGGCATTGGTCAGGTATCCAGTCGTCTGTTCCTGCCCTTCCTGCAAACGACAGATAATGTGTCCGCACAGGTACCTCCGTTCCGAATTGTATTTGAAGAGAAAGATATGCTGCAACTGTATGGCGTGACCGTGGTCATGCTGATCATTGGAGCAACGATGCTGCTGTGGCAAATCCGCAGGCTGCGGGTTCACCAGGCAGTCAAAATGGGAGAGGAGAGGTAAACGTGATCCAATGCGAAGGACTTGTCAAAATTTTTAAATCCAGCGATGTGGAAGTCGTTGCCCTTCAAGGTCTCAATCTGACTGTCACTCAAGGTGAAATGATGGCCATTATCGGCAACAGTGGGAGTGGTAAATCCACATTGCTCAATATTCTGGGTGGACTTGATCGTCCAACAGCTGGTACAGCCGTTGTCGGGGATTGGGATTTGCTGAAAATGACAGACGCCCAATTGGTCGAGTACAAACGTCATACCGTAGGGTTCATATGGCAAAATAACGGCCGTAACTTGCTACCATATCTCACAGCACTGGAAAATGTGGAAACGCCCATGATTTTGGGAGGCAAGCGAGATCGTGCCTATGCCATGCAGCTGCTGGAGTGGGTTGGACTGAAGGATCGGATGCACAACAAGCTGCATCAATTGTCCGGTGGGGAGCAGCAGCGGGTGGCGATTGCCATCTCGCTATCGAATCGCCCCAAGCTGCTGCTTGCCGATGAGCCGACAGGATCGGTGGATTCGGAGACATGTGATACCATCATGGGTATTTTTCGCAAGATGAACAAGGAGCTCGGGGTCACGATTGTAATTGTTACCCATGACTTAACCCTTGCTGGCAAAGTGGACCGGATCGTTGCGATTCGGGACGGCTTGACCAGCACCGAGTTTGTGAAGCGTAATCCGAATCTGGATGACGAGCATGGCTTGTCGGAGGCAGGAGCCCCGGATATTCATGAAGCTTTTGTCATTATTGATCGGGCGGGACGGCTTCAGGTGCCCAAGGAGTATCTGGAGGCGCTGTCCATCGATAATCGTGCGACATTGGAATTTGACGGTGAACGTATTGTCATTACACCGCCAAGATAATTTTAGAGGGGGAATTGGGAGATGAAGAACAGGTTTTGGGGAAAACGGGTGTTGGCCGTGTTGGCTACAGCCAGTCTGGCATTGCCGCTGATTGCGGGTTGTACAGCGAGTGAGTCCAAGGATAACGAGCAGCGTGTATTGCGTGTAGCGACGTTGTGGGGGGGCCAAGATGACAGCTATTTCCGTCAGCAGTTTACCGATGCTTTTGAATTGACACATCCAAATATAACGATTGAAGTTGTACCTGCGGTAGATCAGGGCAGCATGTATGGGTATGGTAACCAGGAAGAGCAGAAGGACGTTCCGGATACGATGGAGAGCTTGAAGAAGATAATGACAGGGGATAATCCGGTAGACGTCATCGTGGCGGATACGGCGACAGTCAAGTCGTTAATTCAGGAAAACATGGTGAAACAACTGGACCCACTGATGCAGGAAGACAAGTTTGACACATCGGATATTGTGCCGAGTGTTCTCGAAGGAATCAAGGATTTGGGAGATCAGAGCATCTACGCTTTGACGCCAACGTTCTCCTCTTCAGCTTTGTTCTATAACAAGGGTATGTTTGAAAAAGCAGGCGTGGAGCCTCCAACGGATAACATGACTTGGGATGATATTTTCAACTTGGGTACACGCCTTACCAAAGGTGAAGGAAAAGACCATGTATTTGGTTTCTCTTTCAGTACCTATCAAGGCGGTTCTCCATACTATACGATGTCGCAGTATTATAACTCTTTGCAGCTGAAAATTTTTGATGACAAAGCGGAGAAAATGACTGTAGATTCTCCTCAGTGGGAGAAAGTATGGAGCACGATAAGCAAACTCGCTTTAGATAAAGTCATCCCTAAAGGAGACGAACCGCAGGATAATCAGGATGAGAGTGGACGTTATAATCCGCTTCAGGGTGATCTGTTCCTGAGTAGCAAAACAGCCATGGTGATTGGAGATTACAGTTACATTAATCAATTGATTGATGCCAATAAAAATGCGGATAAAATGAAAGACTTTACGAAGGTAGACTGGGATGTTGTCACTCCTCCAGTTCATCCGGAGGCTCCTGAAATTGGAGGCAATATTTATCTGAGTAACCTCATGGCCATTAATAGTTCAGCTCAGAACCCTGATGATGCATGGGAATTGATCAAGTATATGAACAGTGAAGACTGGGCGAAAATCAAAGCTCGCAGCAGTTATGAGATGGTTTCCCGTAAGAGCTTCATTAAACCGAAGGATGGTTTGGATTACAACATCCAGGCGTTCTATACACTGAAACCTATACCTCCAACCAATACGAACTTGGATAAGATGTATCAAAAAATGCCGAACCTGTGGCAAGTAAGCGATAAGGGTATGGAATACTTCAATCAAGTTCTTGAGAACAAAAAAACACCAAAAGAAGCGCTTGGTGAATGGGCAGCCAAAGGGAACGAGATGTTGGAGAAGTTGAAAAAGAATCCTAAAGCCACGTTCCAATAAGGTTAGATGATTTTGTGATCAAATCATTTAGAAGCAGCCGCTGGAGATTTATATCTTCGGCGGCTATTTTTATGAAATTGGGGTATTCTACAAAAGCAGGGATAAATGATGACTTCAAGAAAGGACGAGTGGAATGCACTGGGTATATTTCAGCAAATTGTATGCAACTAAATTTCAGGCAGGGTGTCTTGCAAAACGGATGGAGCAGGATGGGTGGATTTACGGCCATAACGAGCCAGCTGAAGTGGAAGTATATCGTTCAAAAAAGGGGCGATATGGCGTACGTTTTATTCCCTAACATTACCCCTTGACTTATATAGTTGGAATGGTGTATATTAATTAAGTCGCTGTTTTAATATTTCTTACTGACGCGGGGTGGAGCAGCCCGGTAGCTCGTCGGGCTCATAACCCGAAGGCCGCAGGTTCAAATCCTGCCCCCGCAATTTAGTTTTACTGGATGATTCACAGCCATCATCTGAACGTTATACATTTTTGTTCAGGGCCCTTAGCTCAGTTGGTTAGAGCGGTCGGCTCATAACCGATTGGTCACAGGTTCGAGTCCTGTAGGGCCCATTCTCTCAAAACCCTTGCGTAGCAAGGGTTTTTTTCTGTCTTCATGTAGGATGGAGATAGAGAAGGAAGGATGACAACTTAAAATTATGAATGGTGCTAGTGCTGTTGGTTTTGCAGGGATTTTAACTATATTTATTTTCATTGGTCTGGTAGGTCTGATTTTATATGCTGTGTTTTCGATGGCCATAAAAAGATCTGGTTTAAGGGGGGAAATCTCAGGTTTGAAGCAAGAGGTTCGATTATTAAAAGAGAAAATGGAGAAAAACGATCATAACTTCGATTAAGAAATTCTAAAAAGAAAAATAATTCGAAGTTGAAGATTGTATATTTCAATCAGAATGAAACAGCTAATTTTGCAAAATTTGAAAGCTAAACGAAAGAGGCGCTGCCTTAACAATACGGGCAGTGTCTTTTTCATATGCCCTTTTTTCTAAACATCAGTGTCTGTCCAGGCCATATCTCAAATCTCACATATACTATCCTATCCCCGACAGAAGGAGGTAGATTCCATGAGTCAATTTCTCGATGCTAGAACCTCGCAGAATGCGAGTTTGGCTAACTCTATTGCGATCCCAATCCTCGTAATCAATACACCTCAACTGTTTGGTCAGATTGGTCTGCAAACAGCCGGTGCTGGTGCAAACCCACGGGTACAATTCAAAGGAACTGTTTCAGTGCAGCTTCCATTAGCCCTCGTAGGTGTAACGATAACAATTGTCAGAGGAACCTTGGCAACGGACCCTGTCATCTATTCTGCTACGTCCACATTCAGCTTGAGTGTTCTGGCTCCTCAGGTCATTACGTTCTCTGCGGATGATTTCAATCCACCAATAACACCTCAGTTGACGTACACTGCATTTATCAGCTCTAACTTGCTGGGTACGATCCGTGTAGGTCCTGAGAACTTTGATGGAGCGGTATATTCGGACTAACGTTGAGCGCCCTTGCCAACTGTTCGTTATAGATGGATCGTAAATGTATTAATGAGCAATGCCTGCCTTGATGAAGGCAGGTTTTTTTTATTTCACAAGAGTGTGGTTTAGCACTTCAATGGATCAGGCATCGTTTATGATATAATGCGTTAGAGATTAAGGGAACGGTCGATGAAATTATGAATGGAAAGCAGGTTTTCAACCAATGATGCAAAATGAAGGACAACGATTCCGCTTCAGTGAAGCTCCGGTATGGGACTGGCAGCGGGCATATTATGAACAGAAAGGGCTGCACGCTTGGACAGACAATCAGGTTCCGCAATATATTACAAGTAACCCTATGATTGCAATGGCGTATGCTGAGATGATTTTTGGTTTTCTACAAGATCTCGCCAGCAAAGGAAAGACGGCCGAGATGGTGACCATTCTCGAGCTTGGGGCGGGTGTAGGCCGCTTGGCGCACCAAATTCTGCTCAAACTGATAGAGTTGAAAGATTTTGCAGGCGTGGAGCTGCCTGCTTTTCGATATGTAATGACCGATCTGGTCGAAGATAATGTGTTGGGCTGGAGAGAGCATCCGTCCATGCAATCCTTTATTGAGCAAGGAATACTGGATTTTGCACGTTTTGACGCGATACAGGATACCGAGTTGAATCTGGTGGTGGCGGGTACAGTTATTCGACCAGGCGATCTGAAACAACCCTTGCTGTTGATTGCCAATTACTTTTTTGACAGCATTCCACAGGAATTAATTTATGTCGGTGAGGGTGAGGTATATGAGTGTGACGTACTCGTCCAATCTCCAGAGCATTCTATTCATTCCGAACCAGCTGAGTTACTGGAAAACATGACACTGAGTTATGAATACCGCCGTGCACCTGAGTACAGTGCGGAGAACTATCCGTATCAGGAACTTATCGCATTGTACAAGGAAGAGTTGGAGGATTCGCACATTCTGTTCCCGGCAATCGGTTTGTCCTGCCTCGAACGATTGAACAGGTTATCAGATTCAGGGTATGTGTTGATTACTGCGGACAAAGGGGACCATCGACTGGACAATTGGAAGTTTGCCGAGCCGCCTGAATTCGTACTCCATGGAAGTTTTTCTTTAACGGCGAACTATCATGCCATTCAATATGTAATGGAACAGCAAGGAGCCCACACTCGTTTTACAACACATCATTATAAGGATCTAAACGTGGGATGTATGTTGATGGTGGACGAACCGTTAGGGTACGTGAACACACGGCTGGCGTATCACCGATTTGTTGAACGTTTCGGACCCGATGACTTCTTCAGTATGAAGGAATGGATGGATCATCAGGTAGAGCGGATGGAACTGAAGCAGATTTTACCGTTCTGGCGTCTCGGCGGATATGATGCTGAGTTTTTGATTCATAGTGCCAACCGAATTTCGAACCTGCTACCGGATGCAAGCGATGAGGAAATGCTTGATATTCAGTCTGGAATCCACATCATGTGGTCTTCATATTATGTTATGGAGCGGCTAGGAGATGTAGCTTTTCTTGCAGGTCAGTTGTTATATGGGATGTATATGTATGAGGATGCCAAGCGGTTTCTGGAGCTGTCGTTAGGTGCTGATGCGAAAAAACAGAATTCAGCGGTGCTGTACGATTTGGCTGTGTGCTGTTATGAACTTGAACTAGAAGAAGAAACACTGGCTTACACGCGGAAAGTACTGGCTTTGGAACCTGATCATGAAGAGGCAATGGATTTGCTGAAAAGCTTCGAATGTCTATAAAGATTGAAACTTACTTCCCTTATCATCGTATTATTAGGATGACCACACAAAAATTTCCTGTATACGGAAGAGGAGATGAGTACATGAAAAAGGTTCTGACCATTTTGCTTTATCCACTTGCAGCGGTTGTGGGGGCGTTAGGCGCAAATTCAGCTGCGACTGGTAATTTGGTACTTTTTGCGAAAGATATAGCTACAGATCGAGGTTATGATGGGCAGGAGATTTATGATAGAATTGAACATAGAAACTCCTAACTACATATCATTTAAACTGTAAAAGTAATTGTTGGACGGAGCGATATGCCAAAGAGAATTACTCTTGAAGTGAAGTGTGATGAGCAGGAAGCCTGCCTCTACAATCTTTAAGCCGGTTTCGTACCTGATACAGGTATGAACCGGCTTTTATTCATGAATGGGGGATAAACGTTGAAGATTATTATTGGACAACCCAGGTTGGAACAACAATTGCTGCAGCTCGAAGCTGAATTGAAGCAACATCCTGAAGCGGATATATTGCTCTTTCCTGAAGGTTATCTGAATCAGAACGTGGAAGAGGCCAGTCGTCTGGCTGCTGCATATGGAACGATGATTGTATCAGGTCATCGCAGGTTGGATGAACGTCCCAAGGATCGTTCAATTATCATTAACAAGGCTGGGAAGATTGTGCTGGAGAAAGCGAAGTATACCCCTGCTGAGATCGTTAAGGAACAGGACTGGGTCATAAGCACCTTGTTATGTGATGAGTTGGTGCTGCAAGGTTTTCGCAACGAGAATATTGGCAGTGTGGATATCGTTATGCATTCCATTGGTGTGGGGATGTTCAGTGAAGAGCAGTATACAGAATGGGTTGAAGAAGCACGGCAGATAGCGATACAACATCAATGCATTGTAATGGGGACCAGCCATGCGGACGGTTCATATCGTGACAGTGAAATTTCAATTCCAATCGCCTATTGTATTGCCCCGGATGGTCAAGTAGTTTTGGTGTCCAGAAACGATACGCGTACTCGTTTGATTGTCCTGGATAAGCGAAATACAGCAGACTTTTATCGTGAAGTATCAGGAAATGATGTGAACATTCAAGTCATTCCTTCAGCATAATTCAACTGACAGAATAACATAATGATTGGGCCGGTTAGCTTGCCGTATAGCCCGGTCACTCATGTTCGAATCGACATATATTATGGCATACCTTGAAATTCAAAGGAGGCCAATCAAATGAGTGAAGTTGGATACGGTTGTGGCGGCAGTGTTGGTGGATTTGGCGGATGGACTTCCACAAGCGCAATTCTCGTACTCTTCATCCTGCTCGTAATCATCACTAAATCTTTCTGGGTGTAAGCCACAATAGAACAAGTTGAGGCCCTGGTTTCGTGTATGCTCCGTTGAGACTTCAGCGGGGCTTTTCTGCGTCTCTATGAAAAAAATGATATGATGAAAGAGATTTGACAACCGAAAACAATGTGCTTAAAATCACATAAGAGACTATTAATAGAGATTGAAGGGATAGCAATGCCGTTTATTCGTTTTAAAGGATTCACAGGGCCCCAACTGGAGGAAGTTGTACCCCGTATCACGGAGCAATTTGCTTTGATTACCAATATTCCGCGGGAGAGAATGAAGGCAGAGCGTCATGACGTACAAGCCCTTACTCCTTCTCCGGCTTCAGTAGAGATTCTGATGTTCCAACGTGATCAGGAGATTCATAATCGGATTGCTTCCTCAATGCAGGCTATTTTGGAAGAAGCGGATTTGCCTGATGTGCATATTTTCTTCAATATACTGTCACCAGCGCTGTATTATAAACAAGGCAAGCCGTTGACAGATTACCGATTGGATTGAGAATAAAAGGGCTGCTCCGATATTGGTCGGAAGCAGCGGAGACGAGCAGATGTGTGCTCGTCTTTTTTTGATGCAATCATTTTACTTTTTGATCCGATTTAACCGGAAAGAGCACAAGGAGGATACAATGAATAAGGCACCGCCAATCAAATACACCAGCCGAACCCCCATTTGATCAGCAACCAGACCGAAGATTATCGTAGATATGCTCATTGCAGTGGAAAGAACAATCCCATGCGCTGCGTATACCTTGGACAGGGATTCGACGGGCACACTGCTCTGAAAAGCGGTTTGCTGAGCAACATCGCGGATCTGATAAGCGGGACCCATAAGCACACATAATACCAGAGCAAGCCAAGGAAGGCTGTTTAAACCGTAAGCGATGGTCAGCAAGCTGAAAACCAGAGAGCCTATCGCCATACTGGAAATCAGGTGCTTCTGTATACGTGAGGCCAGGGCGATGGCCAGAATTCCCCCAAGAATAGTGCCGGCAGAATAGCTGGAGTTGATAAGTCCCCACCAACCTTCTTCTTGGCCCAAAGCTTTTTTTACAAAAGCAAGTGTGATAGCGCCGATCCAGATGGAGCCAGCAAGACCCTCAACCAGATCCATGAACGTTATCAGGCGTAACGACCGATTTTTCCACAGGATAAGCCAACCTTCCCTTAGTACATCCCATCTGGAAGTGGATTTCTCGACTTGTTCCTCCTTTTCGCGGGTAAGTGAGCTGATCGTAATCATTAGAAGCAGGACAGCCCAGGTTAAGCTTGTAGCCGCCCAGAATGTTTGTGAAGCCCCCCAGTGCATAACGATGAATCCTGTCATCGCATATCCAATGATCGTCACGGTCTGAGTAGAGAATGAGAGAAAACTATTCGCCTTCACCAGATCTTCTCCTTGAACCAATCGTGGAGTTAATGTGTTTATTAATGGAGATTCCCATCCGTCCAGGAACGAGAGGATCGCTATTCCCACAAGCAGAAGAGGAATGTGAGCAGTTAGATCGGTAAATGCGATGGCAATTCCGGTAATCATCAATGTTTTGGCTAAAGGAATACTAACAATCAGCCTGGAGAATGCGAAACGGTTCACAAGTAATGGTGCAGTAAAGCCTGCGACTATACGCGCTGACATTTGAATGAATGGAAACAGCGCAGCGTAAAGGACAGACCCGGTCTGACCGTAAATAAACGTCGTAATAACCATGATATATATAACATTAATGAGAGAAAGCAGCGTTTTTGCAGCCCAATATGGATAAAATGCGATGTTCATGCTAAGGTGTCCTTTCCACAACGATAATTATATATTACGGGTATCGTTGCAAACGCACCACAAACAAAGTTGTCATTTTCCCGTCATTGAAGAGCAAAAAAAGCAGCTGTCCCAAGGAACAGCTGTCTTTCTGGTTTCTATTATTCAAGCCACAACGAGCGAAAAAGCGATAAGCAGCATCAACAGACTGGTCATTCTGGTCATCGCCATATAAGGTCTGCTGGGCTCAGCCTCTCCCCGGGAAATCCAGCCATAACGCAAGTACCAGCCAAATTTCGGGAAGCACAGATTGATGATACAAAGTGTCATGAATATAAAAAAGAGGGTTCTCATACCCGATCTTCCTTCCTCATTTTACATGACCGGCTCAAAATTAACGTTTACGTCTTGTGAAAAAGAAAACAAGCAAAATAATAATAATAACGATTAATAAAAATTTCATGAGTGACCTCCTGATGACTTGATAAGTATTTTGAATGTATTTATCAGATATTACCCAAGGAACACATGACTTGAATAACTATGTTACAATTAATTATATTGTTTTTTATATAATCACATACCATTGGTTTATCGATAGCTTCATCAGGAGCGTGAATACAATAAAGTTTGGTGAAATGAAGGAGGAAGCATGACTAAATACAATCAACTCGCTATACAATGGGAATTTATTATCTCTAAGATTAAATCTTCCGTGACCGTAGTCGATGCTACTTTGCCTGATTTCCCGCTAATGTATGTAAATGAATATTTTACCCAATTGACTGGATACAGTGCGGACAAGTCAATTGGACAGAATTGTCGTTTCCTGCAAGGGCCCGATACGGACCCGGAAACCGTACAGAAAATTCGCGAAGCGTTGAAGAAAAAGCAGTCGATCAAGACGGAGATTCTGAACTATACGAAGCGTGGACAGAAGTTCTGGAATGAACTGAATATTGATCCTATTTTCGATGATTCAGGGGAATGTCTGTTTTTTGTAGGGATTCAATACGATATTTCGGAGCGGAAATATGCCGAGCAGCAGTTGCGGATGGCAGCTTCGATGACGGAAATGAACAGTAGGGGACAGCTGGAGTTCATTGGGAAGCTGAACCATGAACTTCGCACGCCGCTGAACGGGATTATGGGCATGATCGAACTTGTCGGCATGGGGGATAACAGTGAGGAGCAGAAAGAGTATCTGGAGCTTGCGCGCCAGTCAGGGGAGGCTCTTCTGAACATTATCAACAATAGTCTTGATATGGCCAAGCTCGGCAGAGGGAAAATGAAAGTGGAGCAAATCGAATTTCAGCCGTTGAAGCTGATTCAACAGATTATTAAAACGCATGAACCCGCGGCGCAGAATAAACGAATTCGCTTGCTCTGTCATGCGGATCTGGCTATTCCTGATGTACTCACGGGTGATCCTCTGCGTCTCCGACAAGTGCTGGATAACCTGCTCAGTAACGCCATTAAATTTACGGAACAAGGTGAAGTGCAATTACAGATAGATGTTGAGGAGCAGCGAGGGGATATCGTTATCCTTGTATTCACTGTTCATGATACGGGAATCGGCATTCCGGATAATAAAATTAATCAATTGTTTGAAGCATTCACGCAGACGGACGTCTCCCACGCACGCAAATTTGGCGGCAGCGGACTTGGACTCAGCATCTGTAAAGAGCTGCTCGAATTGATGAATGGTCAAATTTCGGTGGAGAGTATCGAGGGGAAAGGAACGAAGTTTGAGGTTACCTTGCCTTTACTTCGACAACAGGCGATTCCTAACGTGGGGTAGTCTATACAGAACAGCCGAGCATGTCGGCTGTTTTTTTATGTTTTTTTATATTGTTTAGCGAACTGGCGTTCTGGTATAATTCAAGTGTTGAATGGGGGAGAAACAGCATGAGTAAAAGACGCAGAAGCAGAAAGAGCAAGGGCAAGCAACGATTTAAAAAGCAGATATTGACGCTGGTGGCCATGTTAATGGTAGCTCTCTATGCATGGGTTGGAGGAGAGTGGTCTCTGGATATACCGTCCCAATTCGGGGGAAGCAAAGGGAACGTAGATCATACCATCACATTCCCGGCAGAGCGCTATCCCGAGACGGCCAATCATATCAAGACGGCCATCAAGGCAGGGCATTCGGATGTGTGCACCATTGATCGCAGTGGAGCTGAGGGTAATCGGGATTTGTCACTCAAAGGTGTTCCGGTCAAAAAGGGGAAAGATCGGGATGAATGGCCAATGGCGATGTGTGCGGAAGGCGGAGCGGGTGCGGATATCCAATATATTAGCCCCAAAGATAATCGTGGTGCAGGCTCATGGGTGGGAAACCAACTAAGTACATATCCGGATGGAACACGAGTAAAGTTTGTGGTGAAATAACGACAGGCTATGAACGAGAAAGCACTTGATACAGAAGTGTCTTGAGGCTTTGAAAGAGTGTGGTACAAAGTATGGGGCAAAAATAAAACCAGACGTCGATGCGTCTGGTTTTATTTTATGAAGGGCGAAATAAAGATGTCTAATTCACGTATAAATACATGAAATACTTGTTCCCTGTTTACAGATCAGCCGTGCACAACTGCATCCCGCTTAAATGATGAGAGCGGATAGTTAACAAACGAGTGACTTGTTCGACTTCGTCGAATGGAATCCACAGGCTTCCTTGAACTGTCCGTAAGGAAAGAATGGAAGCATCGGCTGTACGTTCCGGAAATCCAGTTACCGTTTGCCCACTTGTATTACGGACGATAATTTGTTGTTTGCGCCGAATGGCAATTTCTACCTCTTTTTTCATATGTCATTGCTCCTGGTTATGGAATAGTAATTCGATATGTCAATAATTTCAATGGTTAATTTGTCTTCTTTATCTAGTCTATCAGAACTAGGTATAGATTTCCAGATCAGAAATTATATTTTACATAGGTGAAAGGACTTATTACATGTAATCCGTTTTTGAAGAAGCAACCAGGGGTTATATAAGGGTAAAAGGAGGGGACGTATAATGACACAATTGCTGATCGGACTTGTACGCACAGAGAATGAAGCCATTATCATGCTGAATAAATTAAAAGAGGAAGGCATAGCAGATAAATATTTGGGCGCGGTAGCCAAAGAACAGGTCAATCTCGAATTGGTAAGCGAGAAGACTGGTTTGCCGATGCCCCTGAAGGGCGCAGGAACAGATGGCGCTTTAGGCGTACTTAAAGGGGTACTTGCTGGTCTGGGCAAACGGATGGATCAGACGATGTCCATCGGAAAAGCGGTACGCAAGCTCGCAGGCAACGAGATTGGAAATGAGACGGATGATCTGGTGCTTACCTTAACAGAAGCAGGGGTCTCCGAAGAAGATGCGAATTACTATGAAGATTGGCTGCTGCAAGGGCATATCCTGGTGGTGGTGGAATGCAGCGAGGAAGAGGCAGACCGAATTGCACCTATTCTTCTTTTTTAGTTTAATTTAAGCCTGATTTTAGGTTTTTTTAATGTTGGGGAGGTATTCTTATTTCACACCTCCCTTAATATAGATGGTTCAAAGAAAGTTCGGGACCGCAACTCGAACTTTCTAGGCACTGCTCGCTAACGCTGGCAGTGCCTGTTTTATTTTTTTTTTGGATAATTTTATCTTAAGGTATTGCAAAGTTATAAATTTCATGGTAAGATATTTCTTGTCGCCAAGAAATACATACCCATGCCGGGGTGGCGGAATTGGCAGACGCACAGGACTTAAAATCCTGCGGTAGGTGACTACCGTACCGGTTCGATCCCGGTCCTCGGCATCCATTAATAAAAGGAAACTCCTTTATACATAAGGGGTTTTCTTTTTTTTATAGTTTGGATTGAATAGCCTGAGTCACAGGGATTGAGCGTCTTTTTTTCCGTTGGGGACGGATTGGGGACGGGATTTTGGATCGAAGACATCGAGGTGTGCTGTTGTTTTGCGACTTAATTTCTTGGTGACGTGAGCATATGTGTCTGTGGTCACCTGAGATGTTGAGTGTCGTAGCCGATGTTGGATCTCTTTTATAGATGCACCCTGCCCAAGCAAATAGGTTGCATTTGTATGCCGCAGACCATGTAGGGAAACATTGCGGAATCCATTCCGCTCACACCATATTTTCCACTGTTGCGATGGGGAAGTGTGGTAATAAGGTTTACCTGTCCCTGCATGGAATACAAAGTTTCTATCTCCGCCTTTCCATGTCCCCGATGCTTTAGCTTCAAAGCGTAATTTGCGCATAGCTTTGATGTGTGTTGCCAATTGCTCCATATACCATTGTGGCATGTCTACATAATCTTCGGATGCTTCGTTTTTTGTATCTGTAATGTCCGCCTGTCCATTTTCTGTATTTGAAATGCTTTCATCGATACGCAACCGGTTATTTACAAAGTCACAGTCGTCTTCATCTAAAGCGATCAACTCTCCGCGTCTGAATCCTCCGATTATCGCTCCTAAAAAGTAGAGTCTCCAGTGCGTGTCGCTCTTGACTAACGTTTCAATGACCTCAGTCGCTTCGTCTTCCTCGAAAAAGTTCTTACGGTCTTTCTTTGCCTTTTTGTCTTCCTTGCTTATCTGAGGGCGCTGTACGCCTTCTAGTGGGTTCTTGCTAAGGACGCCCCATTCTACAGATCTTTTGAAAATACTCATGGTCACATCATAAATATATTGAATGGTTCGAGAACTAATGGTTTCTTTACCACCTCGCTTATCAATCCGTGCACCAGGTTTACGCAAGTCATTAAATACTGTCACCAATCTCATTGTTGTGATTTCATCAAGTTGTAAGTGCCCGATGACCGGAACAACATGATGATTGATCTTGGAGCAATGTGATAAATATGTCGTTCGCTTTAGCTTTGGCTCACCGTATTTAAGCTTCCACTCATTCTCATAAAATTCTTTGAATGTAAGCTTAGAGGGTGCAATGTAATTGCCACTGAATACTTCTTGTTTAAACTTCGCAAGCTCGTCATCCAAATAATCTTTGAGTTTCTTAGTTGTTTTCAGCAGCGCTTTATCCTCAATAGTAATTGTCTTGCGAGGACGGTTTCGGCTGCCGTCATTATTAAGCCCCAAATCCACAGTCAGTCGCCACTTGTTTTCCCCTCGTTTTTCTATACTTCCTTTTGCCATTTGTTTTCCTCCATTCGAACGTAAGTTCTGTTTTTGTGTATGGTAAACAGCCTTGCGGCTGGAAAGCGCAAAGTTACATTTCTAAGTTATGAAGCTGTTTCGGTATGCCGCATCTCAAGAGGTATGTTTCTTCTGTTTCTCCTGGCTCGCGCTCAGTGAGTTGTGTTAACAGTTTTACAGCAAAAATATTTGCCTGTCGTTCGAATTTGCCTGTATTGAAGAAAGTATGCTCATCAATCCAGAATTGGCTTAGGCCCGAATGAAGTCGATCGTGTCCAAGTTCATGAGCACACACTACACGCTGCCACTCTTCAGGCAAGCCATTATGTATAACAATGAATCGCCTTCGCAATCGTCTGTAGTACAAGCCTCTCGTGCCAGGTCCGAATTCCGCATGTTGAATTATTATGTTAAGTCCTTTAGCTATTACAAAAGGATCGTTGGTCTTGAATCTGCGAACGAGCTTGCGAATGATGTCATCCAAACCGATCACCTACTCTTCGTCTTTAGGGGTTGCCTTATTCTTACGTCCATAAGTTTTCTTGTTTAGCTCTTTAGCTTCCCAAAGTAGGCCGGTCAGAATGTCCATAGCTCTTTGACGGTTTTCATCTGTGATCGGCACCCCATCAAACAAAACTGGCTGATCTTCTTCAAGAATTTTCTTAATGTCAGCTAAATCTTTAGCTGTAGCCCATTCTGGAGCATTGAGAGCTTGAGCATCTTCTTTTTCAGTGAAGTGGTCTAGCGGCTTATTAAAATAATCAGCAATTATTTTAATTAAATCGATCTTGGGGCTCTTTGTTGTCCCATTCAGAATCTTAGTAAGTGTTGTATATGGGATCCCTGTGTCTTTAGAGACTCTGTATGTACTTAGATTGTTTGAATCCATCAATTCTTTGATTTTATCTGACAGCATCGAGATCACGACCTCCAATAGTATAACCTAAAAAGGATATAACCTAATACGGTTATATTAGAACAAAAATAGGAGATATGTCAAGCTTCAATGAGATAGAAAGAGTAAACTTATTGTTTTGTAACCTAAATCGGAGATAAAACAGTTTTACTATAATCTAAAACGGAGATATAGTGTGTTCAGGAGGTGAAAACAACATGGGGATGACAATCGGGAATAACGTTCAGAAGTTCCTTGATGCAAAGGGATGGACACCGTACAGGCTCGGTAAAGTTAGCGGAGTTTCAATGACTGTAATTTATGGTCTGAAAGGCAAAAAGCAGGGTCCAAATGCTGAGACACTTGTCAAACTTGCAACTGCTTTAGATGTAACAGTTGATGATTTGGTGAAAGATCATAGCTGAATTGAATTATAACATACTTCAACAGAAAGGAAATATTTTATGGACAAAGCATTAACCGCTTTTGAAGATGTGATACGTGCGATTGTTTCAGAACAAGTAATTGATTCTGAGAATCGGCTTCGAGCAGAATTCTCCGGTCTGATTGATAAAACACTTGATGTGACTAAAACAGCAGCACACTTAGGAATCTCTGAGAAACTTCTATACCGCATGTGCCAAGAAGGCAGTATCCCTCATGAACGTTATGGGGTGAGCGGTTCCAGAAGGCCAGTAATTAAGTTTCGCCTCTCCGATCTGGAGGTATGGAGAGCCGCTCAAAGAGCAGTGAATTACAAGAAGAGGAGTGTGACACCTTGAACAAATCACCAAGCCTGGCACCGCCAGAAGTAATGGATTTCTGCGCTAATCCAGAATGTGCCTCTGAAATCGTAGACGGTCAGATCGCTGTACGACATGGCAAGGATCTGTATTGCAAGCTTAGCTGCATGGCCAAGTCCATCGGCGCTGTAACGATAACTGCCGGAGATCAGGAAAGGAGGTGAGAATCTTGCCATTGATGACAGAACAGCATTACAAAGCAGCATGTGCCTTTTACCTGGCTCTTGCAAGCCAGATGCGCCGCAGTGGCCACATCAAAGTCGCTACTCATGCGGACAAGCAGTACCGCATGTATCGTAATCGTCTAAACGCAAAAATGCAGCTAGAAGGCTCCTACCCCTTATCAGCTGCACACAGTTAAACACTCTACAGTCAGTTTACCACTGACAGAAAGGATTATGCAATGAAAGTCTGCTACAGGGAAATTAATTTCCGTGCTGAAAGCCTTCAGCTCATTGAGAAAGTGAATAGCATTATCAATGAGTATCAGGAGATGGGTTATTCCCTCACACTTCGACAAGTTTACTATCAGTTGGTTGCTCGCGATGTCATTCCGAATAATGAACGTTCTTACAAAAACCTTGGGAATTTGATTTCAGATGGACGGATGTCAGGGATGATTGATTGGAATTCCATTGAGGATCGTACACGTAATCTACAAGAGAATAGCCATTGGAGTTCACCCGGATCTATTCTCTACTCCGCTGCCCATTCATTTGCCTACGATAAATGGGCTGATCAGGATAATTACGTTGAGGTTTGGGTCGAAAAAGACGCCTTGGTCGGAATCGTTGGTCAGGTCTGCGAAGAGTTAGACATTCCGTATTTCTCTTGTCGTGGGTATGTGAGTCAATCTGAGATGTGGTCCGCAGCCCAAAGGATGAACGATATTGCTGGACAAAAAGAAATCCACATCATTCATCTTGGAGATCATGACCCAAGCGGAAGAGACATGAGCCGTGACATTGTGGATCGCCTAGAGCTGTTTGGAGTTAGTGTAGAATTCCAGCGGATTGCTCTTAATTATGATCAGATCGAGGAATACAGCCCGCCACCAAACCCCACTAAACTAACAGACAGTAGGGCTTCAAAATACATTGCAGATTTCGGCTATGAGTGTTGGGAACTTGATGCTTTGCGTCCGGATGTCATTGACGGCCTGATTCGTAATGCGGTCACTCAACTTTGTGACTTGGATTTATTGGAAGAAGCGCGAGGCAGGGAGAAAAAAGCCAAGTATGCACTCGAAGCTGTAGCAGAGGATTGGCGCAATATTGAAAGCAAATATACCAAGGAGGATGAGAACTGATGAAAGCTACGGGTATTGTCCGCCGTATAGATGATCTAGGTCGTGTCGTCATTCCTAAAGAGCTTCGCCGCACTCACTTTATTGAGGAAGGGGATCCGCTGGAGTACTTCGTGGAGGGTGACAAGATCATCATTCGCAAGTATGAACCTGGCTGCATCCTCTGCGGGAACACTGAAAGTCTGCACTTATTTCATGGTAAACAGATATGTACACCATGTATTGCTAAAGCTTCAGAGCTTACCAAATCAAACTAAAACCTATTAGGAGGAATTATCCATGCAAAATATCGTTCCGATCCAAATCACATTCCAAGCTGTAAACGCAACTGACATTAAAAACCTGGTGCACGACCTGGCAGGCACGTTGGGCAGTATGCCTAATGCAGATGTGCCGGCACAAACCACAGTCTCCACAGTTCCTAAACAACCGGCACCGACTCAGCCGTCTACCCAGGCACCCGTGCAACAACCTCCACAGCAGCCGCAATACGGGCAACAACCTGGTTATGGGCAGCAACCGCAGTATGGTCATCAACCTGAGCAACAGCAATACGGGCAGCAGCCGCAGTATGGCCAACAACCAGAGCAACCGCAATATGGCCAGCAGCTGCCAGTGCAAGGCCAACCAGGTCAACAACCACATGGCCAACCGCAGCCACCACAACAAGGAAGCGTCCCAACTACGGCTCCAGCATATACGCTTGACCAGCTTGGCGTAGCTGCTCAGCCGGTTATGGATGCAGGCAAAGGCCAGGAGCTACTAGGATGGCTGCAGCAGCAGGGAGTAGGCGGTCTGACGCAGCTTGATCCGAGCAAGTACGGTGAGTTTGCCACATTCTTGCGCAGCCTAGGGGGCCGCATCTAATGGCGGAGATTGCACATGCAGAGCGGGATCACGCCCTGCTGTCAGCCAGCGCGTCGCACCGCTGGCTGCACTGTACACCTAGCCCACGACTGGAGGACACACTTCCGGATTCAGAGAGCGAAGCGGCAAAGCGCGGGACTCTCGCCCATGAGATCGCTGAGCTCAAGCTGCAGAAACTGTTCTCGGGTCTGACGACTCGCAAATACAATGCTGCGCTGAAGAAGTTCAAGGCAGATGAACTGTATGAGCCGATCATGGATGATCATACGAACGCCTATGTGGATTACATTCAATCCATCGTACACCAATTCCCTTCGCCGCCATTCGTGGCCATCGAGCGGAAAGTGGACTATGCCCATATTGCTCCAGAAGGGTTCGGTACTTCAGACTGCATCATCATCGGCAGCGGCCGATTATACGTGATCGATTACAAGAATGGCCAAGGTGTTCCTGTATCGGCTGAGAACAACTCACAAATGAAGTTGTATGCGCTGGGTGCTTACAAGGCTTTCAGTCTCCTGTTTCCCATTGAGACTGTTCATGTGGCCATCGTTCAACCAAAAGTGTGGAATGAGCCTTCCGAGTGGTCATTGTCTGCAGCCGAGCTATTGTCCTGGGGTGAATCAATCAAGCCGATTGCTCAGCAAGCGTTCAATGGCGAAGGTGAGTATGTTCCTGGATCTCATTGCGGATTCTGCCGGGCCAAAGCGACTTGCCGGGCGAGAGTGGAGCAGATCCTGGAGGCAGGAACCAAAGCACCGCTGAAGCCGCCGCTGCTTAGCTGGGATGAGGCAGCAGACGTACTGAAGCGAGCTGAGGGTATTGTCAGCTGGTATAACGAGTTGAAAAAGTTAGCCCTGGCTGAAGCACTGAAAGGGGGGATCGTTCCAGGCTGGAAAGCCGTAGAGGGTCGGGGCAGCCGTGAGTACGCCGATATGGACGCAGCATTCGCCTATCTGAAAGAGAAAGGCATCGAGGAAGCTGTCCTGTATGAACGTAAGCCGTTAACACCGCCACAGCTGGAGACTGCTTTGACAAAGAAAGTGTATAAAGAGTTACTTGCCGAATCCGGACACGTTATTAACCGATCCGGAGCGCCAACACTGGCTCCTGCAGATGATAAGCGTCCAAGTATCACAAACCAAGTAAAACCAGAAGACGTATTCGGCAAGGAAGATTAATCTATGAGCGATATTTTGGATGACTTCCTTGACGACTTGCTTTCCAAGTGGGATCCAAAAACTGATCTCACATTCCAACACAATCAAAGGGGATATGACAATATGACAACAGAAACAGCAATTACAACAAATGAAGTAAGACTGAGCTTTGTAAACTTGTTCACACCGCGCGCCAATCAGCCAGGGCAGGAACCGAAATACAGCACGACTATTCTGATTCCTAAATCCGACTTTGCCACCATGCAACGTATCAATGCAGCCATTGAAGCTGCTTCACAAAAAGGCGTAGCCGGTGCATGGGGTGGTGCCCGTCCAGCGCAACCGCGTAACCCTATTCACGATGGGGATGGCGCGCGTCCGAACGGTGAGGCATTTGGTCCGGAGTGCAAAGGGCATTGGGTTCTAACGGCCAGCAGTAAACAGCAGCAGGCCGTTGTGGGTCCAGACTTGGGGCCAATCATTGACCAAACCCGTGTTTACTCCGGCGTATATGGCCGAGTGAATATTAATTTCTTCGCTTATAGCAACAGCGGTAACAAAGGAATTGGTGCTGGCCTTGGCCCTGTGCAGATCCTTCGTGATGGTGAAGCTTTGGGCGGACGGATCTCCGCTGAACAGGCTTTTGGTGGCAATGGAGGCGGTGTAGGTTTTGCGCCGGCACCAGCTCCGCAGGGCTATGATCAGATCCCGCCACAGCAATACGGCCAACAACCACCACAGCAGCCGCAGTATGGTCAACAGCCTCCAGTTCAAGGTGGGTATGGCCAAGCACCACAACAACCGCAATATGGCCAACAGCCGCCAGCACAGCCGGGCTATGGACAAGCTCCTCAGCAACCACAATACGGACAAGCTCCGCAACAAGGATACGGACAGCAGCAACCACCGCAACAGCAGATTGATCCAATCACCGGCAAGCCCCATGGTGGCGGGATTTACGGGATCTAATTCATAAGTCATTTAGCAGAGGGGTTCTTCGGAACCCCTTCACTTTACCAGAAAGGAGGAAACCAACAACATGACATGGCATCTCAGTATTGACATCGAGACCTACAGCAGCATCGACATTAAGAAAGCAGGGTTGTACCGATACGTTCAGAGTCCTGATTTTGAAATCCTTTTGTTCGCTTATTCTTGGGACGGAGGTCCGACGCGAATTGTTGATCTCACTCAGGGTGAAGTCATCCCCGGAGAAGTTATCCGCGCTTTAAATGATAAAGAAGTCATCAAACACGCATATAACGCGGCTTTCGAGTGGTACTGTTTGAATAAATTTTGGCCATCACCCGTAGAGCATTGGCGCTGCACACAGATTCACGGATTGTACTGTGGATACCCTGCAGGACTTGGCAAGGTAGGCGAGGCGCTAGGCCTTCCCCAGGACAAGAAGAAAATGGGCGTCGGCGGGGCACTGATTCGGACGTTCTGTGTTCCGATCAAGAAGCCTGCCAAGTCAACCGGCTTCCGGAAGCGTACCTTGCCCCATCATGAGCCTGAGAAGTGGGAGCTGTTCAAGCAGTATTGTATGGGTGACGTTGTGGCCGAAGTCGAGATCCTTCGCCGGCTATCGGTATTCCCGGTACCAGAACAGGAATGGGATCTTTGGTTCCTGGATCAGCGGATCAATGCAAGGGGAATTGCTTGTGACCTGCAGCTGGTGGATGGCGCACTGGCTGTGGATCAACAGATTACAGCAGAGCTTATGCAGGAAGCCATTCAGATCAGCGGCCTGGACAACCCTAAGTCCGTATCTCAGCTCAAAAAATGGATTTCCAAGGAGATCGGGGAAGAGGTCGAGGATCTGAGGAAAGACACCGTATCGGGACTGATCGACAACGTGGAAGAAGGCAGAGCTAAGCGCGTGCTGGAGATCCGCAGGGAGCTGTCCAAGACCAGTACTAAAAAGTATGTGGCCATGGAGACGGTAGCTTGTGAAGACGGACGGGTTCGGGGGCTCCTGCAGTTCTACGGTGCGAACCGGACAGGTCGCTGGGCAGGCCGTTTGGTTCAGGTGCATAACTTGACCAAGAACAAAATGGAACTGGATCTCCTGCAGTATGCTCGGCAGCTGGTGCAAGACAAGCAGGTCAATCTGCTCAAGCTGATGTTCGGAAATGTACCGGATACACTCTCTCAACTGATCCGGACAGCGTTTGTTGCTCCGGACGGGAAGAAGCTTCATATAGCCGACTTCAGCGCGATTGAGGCAAGGGTCATTGCCTGGCTTGCTGGAGAGCAGTGGCGGCTGGATGTGTTCGCTACTCACGGCAAGATTTATGAGGCTTCAGCGTCGGCCATGTTCGGGATACCGCTTGAACAGGTGGACAAGGATCTACGTCAACGAGGCAAGGTGTCTGAACTAGCTCTCGGATACCAGGGTGCTTCTGGTGCACTGATCGCCATGGGTGCCTTGGATATGGGACTGGAAGAGGACGAGCTGCCCGAGATCGTAACGAGGTGGCGTAACGCCAATCGGCGCATTGTGGATCTGTGGTTTGGTTTTGAGAAGGCTGCACTTAGCGTCATGGAGACAGGTCAACCTGTAGGCGTTCGGGGCATCATCTTTGCTCGGGAGAGCCATCATGGAAACGGCCTAGACTTCTTTACGGTTCAATTGCCTTCCGGGAGAAAGTTGTATTACGTGGAGCCTCGCTTGGCTCAGAACGACTTTGGCAAACAGGCCCTGCATTACATGGGTCCTGATCAGAAGACCGGCAAGTGGTCATTGATCAGCACGTATGGCGGGAAACTGGTCGAGAACATTGTCCAGGCCATTGCTCGGGACTGTCTGGCCGTATCACTGGTGCGGGTGGAGCAAGCGGGTTTTGATACTGTGCTGCATGTTCATGACGAAATCGGAATCGAATCGGCTTATCCGGAGGACCTGGAGAAGGTCTTGGATCTAATGGCAGTGCCGGTACCCTGGGCACCCGGACTACCTCTGAAGGCAGCCGGATTCACCACAGATTTTTACATGAAGGATTAATTGGGATATTTCAAACTAAGTTTTCACTTCGCGTTTTTTACTCAACACCAAATGACCTGAATCCAGATTGCTGGATATCCGAGATAGAACGTATAAATTCCTGTTAAGGGGTCAAAAAACCAGCCATCTACCACAGGTCTCCCTAACCCATCTGCTCTAACTATGTTTATGAATAGTACAGCTGGGCTCAAAACAGGCCCGGAAACATTAGCCCCTATCACTATATTTGCCCATTTTCCACTACATGCTAAAAGTTGTGGCACTGGTACAATACGTTTCTCTTGCGGACTGTTTTCTACCAGATAACGTGTTGGAGTTGGAGTTGGAGGGGGGCCAATTGGATCTGGTGGAACAGTCCCTGTTTCAGCAGTTGCCGCGTCGTCTCTGAGTTTTTGTTGATCAAAAGTCAATAATCTCTGATGTCTTTGTATGGTTATGGGACCTGGTGGGTATGGGGGTTGCGTATTACCTGCAAATTGAACAACTGGTGCCTGACCATATCCAATTGGAGAATATGACAAATTGAAAACCTCTTTTCTAAATGGGATTTTTTGTGAATACAGGAAAGGATATTCGAGCTTCGGCCCATTTTTGCTAGTACAACAATATTTTCTAAAAATTCTCTTGAATTAATTTTAATTTATATACCTTTCATTACTGACAGTAGTCGAGCGACAAGCATATTTCTGGAAAGAGAGGTTAGGGAATGAGACGAATTACCTTTAGTCGTAATAAGGGCGTGGGATACCGTCCTTACCCTAAAACCTTTGAATTTGAAGACAACGTTACAGAAGAAATAAACCTGGCTTACCAAGATTCGGTTTGGCAAGAAGCTAGGGATGAATTCACGTGGTATGAGGAGGAATAACCCTTGGATGTAAAAACAGTTGTTCCTGAAATGGATCTTAAAAGAATTTCAAAAATTATGAAACAAGTATTTGAGCAATATGACCTGTGCAAATTTTCCTCTAATAATCCTATTCGAAAAACTTATGTAGATGCTGTTAATTCAGCGGTTAGTCTGCTGAGTGAGAGTGAAAAGAAATTAATAACTGCCAGATATCTAGTGGATTTTCAGCGTAGTGATCTGAATGTTTACACATTTCATCTTGATCCGCCTATTTCAAAGGATACCTTCACCAAAATTCGTAATAGGGCATTTCAAAAGCTATTTCTAACCTTGATCGACCTGGGATTAGTTTCAGAGAATGACGCTAAGGAGCTGGAACTGCAGGATTCAGAAAATCCAATGGCAGAGATAAACAAGATTACTGACCAGCTACCGTTACCTGTTCTCAAGGATATCAACCAGCGTATCGGTGATTGGTTGGCTTCAGGTGGCAAGGAGACGGATACCTATATCGAACAGCAGCTGCGTTTTGCACGCAGATTTTTGAAGGAAGGTGATCAGACTTGAGAGCTTTAACCGCAGATGAGAAAAAGCGCATTTCCGAATCAAAGAAACGTGTCAACAGCGCCATATCCAGAAAGAAAATTATGCTTGGCGCGCAGATCCGGGCGTGTGCACCCAGCCAAACAGCTCAAAAGAAGGACCCTGGTTCGTCAGTTTGATTCGCTTTCCCCGATCAAGGGCTATCCAGCAATTATTGAGGATGAAGAGCGTTCGATGGTCATTGACTATGAACTGTTCCGCAGGTTAACCCGATCGCTGAAGCATCGGCGTGTGGATGTTCGGCTGGATCCTGGAGGCGTAATGACCATTCATCATGAAGACCCGTCCAATAGCCGCAACCACGGCGAGATAGAGCTTTATGAGATACCGCCTTGGCAGCAGTATGCACTAACGGATTTACCTGTTATAGAGATTGATTAAACCAGGAGGCAGGCGTCATGCAATTTGACAGACAACTAACTATATCAAGCGCCGGGACCAGACACAGCACAAACTGGCAGACGCAAACGGCCTATTGGTCGGAGATCGTCGAGCGTTTACGGACTGCTGTACGGGGTGCGGAAACGCTGGCGGAATACTTGCAGCTGCCTAAGAGCAAACAGGATGACCTGAAGGACGTTGGCGGCTTTGTCGGTGGCAGTCTGTCAGGCGGTCGCCGGAAAGCCAACGCGGTCATTGGCCGTGATCTGGTTACGCTTGACCTTGATAATATCCCAGCAGGCGGGACGGCGGATATCCTTCGTCGTCTGGACTCCCTGGGCTGCGGCTATGCCGTTTATAGTACGCGGAAGCATGAAGAGAACCGGCCTCGGCTTCGGGTCGTGGCTCCGCTGGACAAGATGGCCACAGCGGATGAGTATGAGCCAATTGCCCGTAAGCTCGGGGAGATCATCGGCATTGGGCTGTGTGACCCGACTACGTTCGAAGCTTCTCGGCTCATGTACTGGCCAAGCTGCAGCGCAGACAGTCAGTATGTGTTCACGTTCGGGGATAAACCCTTTCTTTCGGTAGATGGTCTTCTGGCCATGTATCCGGATTGGCGTAATGTGGCGTCGTGGCCACAAGTGCCCGGTACCGGACAGACTCATGTACGACTGGCGGCGAAGCAGGGAGATCCCACCGAGAAGCAGGGCATGGTCGGGGCTTTTTGTAAGGTCTACGACGTGCCGGCAGCCATTGAGGCGTTCCTGCCCGGTGTGTATCTGAACACGGATGATGGCAGCGGCAGACTTACGTACGTAGGCGGTTCAACTACAGGCGGTGCGATCGTTTATGACGATGGCCAGTTCTTATTCTCTCACCACGCTACGGATCCGACGGGCGGAAGGCTGGTCAACAGTTTTGACCTGGTACGGCTTCACAAGTTTGGAGATCAGGACGACGAGGCGAAGCCTGGGACACCGACGAACAAGCTTCCTTCTTACACCTCCATGATGGACTTCGCCATGCGCCAGGAGCCTGTGGCCGGACTACTTATGCAGGAACGTCACCAGAAGGCTACTGCAGCGTTTGCCGACTCTCCAGTGTTGCCGGCAGAGCCAGAGGATATGGACTGGATGCGCCGGCTGGAATTCAACAGTAACGGGGTATACCTGAAGACGGTGGATAACGTGCTGATCGTTCTGGAGTATGATCCGGCTTTAAAGGATAAGATCGCGTTTGATGAATTCGCCAATCGGGGTCTGGTACTTGGTCCGCTCCCATGGGATGCCAGAGAAGAACGGCGGCCATGGGCCAGTTCGGATGATGCAGGGATCTACCATTATATCGAAAAGGTGTACGGCATTGCGGTAGATGCCAAGATTAACAACGCTTTAACCCTGATCACGCATAAGAAGCGGTTCAATGATGTACGGCGTTATCTGGAGGGGCTGACGTGGGATGGTGTTCAACGGTTGGATACGCTATTCACCGATTACCTGGGTGCAGAGGACAGCTTGTATACCCGGACGGTGTCCCGGAAGTCCTTCACGGCTGCTGTGGCCAGAGCGATGGAGCCTGGCGTCAAATGGGACTATATGCCGATTCTGGCGGGGCCCCAGGGGCTTGGTAAATCGACGTTTCTGAGGTTCATGGGCAAAGACTGGTATTCCGACAGCTTGACCACCTTTGAGGGCAAGGACGCCATGGAGCTGATCCAGGGCATATGGCTGAATGAGGTCGGGGAGCTGACGGGGATGAGCAAGTCCGAGAGCAACGCCGTTAAGCAGTTTTTGAGCCGGACGGAAGACATTTATCGTGAAGCCTATGGCAAACGTACAATGCCTTATCCGAGGCGCTGCGTGTTCTTCGGTACTACGAATGATAGTGAGTTCCTGCGGGATCGAACAGGCAATCGGCGGTTCTGGCCTATTGATGTAGGAGTACTGCGGCCGACAAAGAGTGTGTTTCAGGATCTGAAGGGTGAAGTCGATCAGATTTATGCTGAAGCCTATGTACGGTGGCAGCTGAATGAGCCCTTGTATCTTTCTGGAGATATCGAAGAGTGGGCCAAAGAGCGCCAGGAGGCTCACAGGGAGAGCAACGCAAAGGAAGGCATCATCCAGGCATTCGTGGATCGGCCTGTTCCGGAAGATTGGTTAAAACGTGATTTACCCACGAGACGAATGTACTGGTCCGGCGAGTTTGGGAAGCCCCAGGAAGGCGAGGGAGGCCCCCGGGACCGGATATGTGCCGCAGAGGTTTGGTGCGAATGCTTCAATTCGGACATCAAATTTATGAAACAAGCGGACACACGAGAAATTAATGGCATTTTATCCTGCATACCAGGATGGGAGGAGTATCGCGGACGATTCGGCCCATACGAAACCCAGCGCGGTTATCGCCGCAAAGATTGTTGACAATGTTGACAGATGAATTGTTGACACTCGCTTAACTGTCAACAAAGGAATGTGACAGATTTTCAAGTGTCAACATGAGTGTCAACACAACTGTCAACGTCATAAACCCTTGCTATATATACTTTTATTATACTTTGTTGACACTGTTGACAGTTATCTAGTTAAAGATAAAAAACAAATAGAATATAGAGATTATAGAAGATATATAACGCCTAATACGCCTAATTATAAAATAGTCCCGCGTGCGTAGTGCGTGCACGCGTAACACACCCTGAGGAGAGATGTCAAGTGAAAGAGAGCCAAATCGAATCATATTTGCGAGAAAAGATAAAAGCCATCGGAGGTATCGCCTATAAATTCGTATCGCCTGGTAATTCAGGTGTGCCTGACAGGTTGGTACTGCTTCCGGAAGGTCGGAGCGTATTCGTGGAGCTGAAGGCACCGGGCAAGAAACCGACTAAGCTGCAGCTAATGCAACATAAGCGGATGCAGGCTTTGGGGCATGAAGTACGGGTGATCGACAGCAGAGAGCAGGTGGACATATGGTTGCGGGAGCTTTGAGCTTCGAACGGAATAAGTTTGTCCCGCATGATTATCAGCGGTATTGCATTAACCGGCTATTGACCGATGAGGCCCTTGGGCTGTTTCTGGATCTAGGTCTAGGAAAAACGGTCATCACCTTAACGGCCGTTAACGATCTGAAGTACAACCGGTTCGCGGTTAGCCGGACATTGGTTATCGCCCCGAAGAAGGTGGCCGAGGCTACTTGGGGCAATGAGGCCGCCAAGTGGCAGCACCTGAAACATATGCGAATCGTTACTGTTTTGGGTACCTCACAGCAGCGAATCAAGGCGCTGAACACACCAGGAGACGTATGGGTGATCAACCGGGATAATGTGGCATGGCTCGTGGAGTATTACCGGAATGCCTGGCCCTTTGACATGGTGGTGCTGGACGAGCTGTCCAGCTTCAAGAATCACAAGGCACAGCGATTCAAGGTGCTGACTTGGGTTCGGCCACATATCAAGCGGATTGTTGGCCTAACCGGCACACCGGCACCTAACGGGCTGCTTGACCTGTGGGCTCAGGTGAATTTACTGGATCAGGGCAAGCGTCTGGAGAAGAACATCACCGGGTACCGAGTGAAGTATTTCGAGAAGAACTATAACGGCCACGGCTACACCGCGAAACCAGGTGCGGATGATGTGATACAGCGACAGATTGCCGATCTATGTATCAGCATGAAGGCGGAGGATTACCTGGAGCTACCGGATAGTATCATGAACGTCATTCCGGTTGTCCTTGATGCAAAAGCCCAGAAGCAGTATAACCAGCTGGAGAAGGAATTGCTTCTGGAGATCGATGACGAGATTGAGATCACGGCAACCAGTGCGGCGGTTCTATCAGGCAAGTTGCTGCAGCTGTGCAACGGTGCCCTGTATGACGAGAACCGGCAGGTCTTCGAGATCCACGATAACAAGATCGAGGCCTTCATGGAGCTGGTGGAACAGCTTAACGGGAAATCGGCTTTGGTGTTCTACAGCTTCCAGCATGACCTGACTCGGATCAAGAAGGCTTTGGAGAAAACGAGCTTACGGATCCGTGAGCTGAAGACTCCACAGGATCAACTGGACTGGAATGCTGGCAAGGTGGATATCCTGCTTGCCCACCCAGCCAGTGCAGCCTACGGGCTTAACCTGCAGGACGGGGGGAACCATGTGGTGTGGTTCGGACTGAACTGGAGCCTTGAACTGTACCAGCAAGCGAATGGCCGTCTTCACCGGCAGGGCCAGAAGCAGAAGGTTATCCTGCATCACCTGGTTGTGCAAGGCGGAGCTGACGAGGACGTGATGAAAGCTTTGGAAGGTAAGGCTGCCACACAGGACAAGCTTTTGGATGCACTGAAAGCACGCATTGAGCGGATCAAATAGAGAGGGTGAGCCCTTTGAGTAACTGGCATTATGGCATAAAGCGCAGGGAGAACGAGCTGAAAGGATCTCCGCCATCACCAGTCACCACCACGCAGCTGACACCGGAAGAACTGGAAGAGATCCGGCTGAAATACCCGGCCACAAAGCGGGATAAGGCATTCAAGAAGCCTGTTGAAATTAAAACAAGACCCAAGGGGGATAACGATATGGCCAAAGCTAAATTTAACCTGACTGAAAAACAGTTCAACGCAGAACGTGCATCTGGAAAGACGATCGGACGGATCGCAGAGGAACAAGGCGTTTCCGAGGCAACGATCTATAATCACATCAGCAAGTGGGCCGAAGCGCGGAAGCCAAGACAGGAGAAGCTTCTGCGAGAGAAAGATGTATCACCGCCAGGACCACCAAGCGCGGAGCTGCTGGATAAAGCGGAGAAGGAGATCGAACGGCTGACGACCGAGGTTACGCAACTGAAGGAACACAGAGATGAGATGAACAAGGATAACAATCGCTTATGTGAACTGTTAAAAGAGGTTGAGCAAGATCGGAACGAGTACAAGAGAATGTTTGAGAGCGGATATAAACTAAGTCAGGATCAAACAGCTAAAATATCAGAACATCTGGCAACGATCAACTCATTACGAGAACATGGTGACAGTCTGATTGAGGAGAATAACCGTCTGACGGATCGTATTGCTGAGTTAGAGGAGCATGTGTTTCAGCCGGAGCCTGTCAATGCAGCACCGATCAGCGAGGTTCTGCGTTTGGATACAGCTATTCAGGATCTGACTCGTGCACGTTGGATACTGAATCGCCTGTCTGCATCGGGGGAATAGCTTATGACAACAACGACCAAAGCAACGTGGATTGAGACGCTGATCAGTCAATATGCAACGGATTCCAGAGCCTTGGACAATTACCGGAAGAGTCTGGATCTGGATGATCCACAGGAGGCCGAGGAGGCAGATACGGTTTCTGAAATGCTGTCGGACATGAGATATGCCCTGACTTGGTTAAAACGCGGGAGACGGCCAGGCAGCCGCCGTGGCGTCGAGATTACCGACGTGTATCGGCAACGTGAGATTTATATCAAGCTATCAGGGCAGGAGATCACCGATGCTGAACGACTACGCCTGGTAGATGCTCTGCTGGCACTGAGTGACAGAGAACGAACGTGTTTTCTACTTCACATGGCGCAAGGCTTGACGCTTTTGGAAATTTCGTCTAGACTTAACTTGTCAAGAGGCGCGGCGTATGAGTATGTTAAGCGAGCAAAAGCGAAGCTTAAACAAGATTTTATCTGATTCTTGTATTACGTACTGTATTACACCGTGTATGCAAGTGTCCCACTATACGTATGTATATAACAGGGCTCTCCATCGCGGAGGGCTCTTTTTAGGTCTATTTGGCTGGTCAATTTGACCCTGTTTATATCATTTATGTTATCTTTGTGGTAAAATAAGGGTAAACATTTAGGTAAGGGCGGACAGTCATGTATGGATAATTTCTTTGGTTTTAGGGTCGGGTACATTCTTGTTGCATATATTGTTCTAAAGGCATCCTTATTTGATCCCAACGTATCTATGGTTGTATTCTACAGCCTTCTTTTGCTGTATCTAATGCCCTTCGCTTTTGATTATCATGGTTTTACTCCAGTTTCGTTATGGGGGAAAGTATCAAAAGGGTTCGGTTTCTGGACTTCTCTTTTCACAATTTGTGTGGCTTTAGCCAATGTGATCTATAGCGCAATGGTGAAGAATCATGATGTAACTCAAGGGCAGAGTGTATACCTTTTGGACTATCAAATAACTGTTAATTCAGTTTGGATGTTTTGCGGTATTTGGTTGGTGTTGGCTTTCAATGATTGGGTAGTATATAGTTCTGCTAAAGAGAGGCAGAACCGAAAAGAGTTAAAGGAAGAAGCTAGAGCTGAATCTGTTGAAAAATTTGAAGAACGTATGAACTATTACAGAAAGCAAGCTGGAATTAAAAAGTAGAAATAAGGAGGCAGAGCAATGTTTTCCTTTGTTTATATAATATTGTTGATGTATCTTGGTGTAGTGTTGGGCACTTTAATGAAATTCAACGAGAACGGTGTACGTTTCAGTATAAGTGCGTATTTGGTTATACCCTTTCTTCCTCTAGTTTTATTGGTTCTCCATTTAGTAATATTAGGTGGATATCTGAAAAATAAAAAGCTTGTCAGTTTACAAGTTTTCTTTTTCCCAGTAATCAATTACCCAGTGATGCTCGGGGAATTCATAGAGATGCTTCTTGAAAGAAAGGCCCAAAAGATGGTTATACAAGAAATGATTTCAAAGAAGAAAAGTCGAAAAAATCATAAAGTAAGCTATATACACGTAAGCAACAGTCGTCAAGGTGTGGATTGGGAAGATGCGCTTTCCCTATTAAAAAGTAAAATGGAGTTTCACTATGGAGCATAAAGAGTCCTTCCTTCTCAAAGGGAATGGGCTCTTTTTCTTTTAATCCGAGAGGAGCCTGATTACGATGAACGGATCAATGATCGACATAGGCATATGATCGTTGGAATCTCGGTAGCTTTTAAACGCTTGGGCGAGGCATTCAGAGTAATGCCCCATAAAATCCAAGAGCGTCAGGAAGTTATTCCCCTTTTGGAGCTGATCGAGCCTTATGATGAGCAGTGTGTGAAGACGAAGCCGCTGCGCCTGCGAGATCTGCCGAAGGCATTACCGATCCCAGCACCAGGTACTGAACAGAAAGCCGGTCCTTCAGGTGGCACGGAGTCATTGTTGAAAGAGGAATGTTCTTCTTTCCTGTCGAAGTATGGTGTCGAGAGGGAGTTGAGTGAAAATGAATAGTTATCGTGATTTCAAAAGAGAAATGAGTAGCATCTCTTATGGTGGATTTACGAAGATTTTATCGAATATTCAAAAATACGTTACCGATGATGAAGTGAGAGCATTCTATCCCAAAAATTTCTTTACTGACAGTGCAGAAGTTGAGTTTTTTATATTCACAGATAGAAGTATTATCCGTTTCAGGCAAAACGCAAGAGCATCTGATGTCATGTACTACAAAGATTTTCAAGTTGAGACGCTGAGAATTATTAAGTCGAATTCCCGCCAAGAAGAGATGCAACTTGAAATAAAACTCAGATCAGGGGAAAATTTTTTCTTTGATTCTAAAGCTGATTCAAATCATGATTGGGAAGATACATACGCAAAATACATTGAAAATATCTTTATCATGTTGAAATAAGCATCCATCGGGGGTGATTTTTCTATTCCATACAAACAAACACAAACGACGATGGGTTGTATATATCAGCTGGAATTTGAAAGTTGTAAAAAAAGACCGTTAATTACTTAGCGGTCTTTTTTTTACGTAATCTATTCAATCTTTTTTCTCTTAAAATTTTATTTTCTTGTATTTTAGCTGCCGAAATGTTAATTGATTTTTCTTTTTCTATAATTACTTTTTGGACTGTAAAAAGGTGCTTCTCAATTAGATTGCCATTAAATAATCGGGTGGTTAAATCACCCATCATATAAGCGGTTACTATGGCAAGTAATAATAAACTATAGAAAACAAATATTATTAAAGTCTCCATAGGATAGTACTCAGAAGCGACAGTGAAAACTGCAATTAATACGGCTAGTAAAGCTAACATTGAACCCAGATAGCTTGAAAACTGAAGGTTTTCTGTATATTTTATACGTTTCATGGATAACTCTGTTTCGAGATCTTTTAAATGATCAACTGAATATCCATTGTAAAGATCAAGGTATTTGATGCTAAGTCCAGTAAGGACTCCATTATTGTCTTGATTTTCAGCATTTGTTTTAAACTCTTTTAAAGGCTTTCTTAACTTTTGGTATACCCACTTAAAATTTTCAAAATCGACGAGAATCGTTAATCCTAAAAAAAATGTAAATGCACCAAGAATCACAAAAATACCAATTATTCCAGTCATTGTTTAAACTCCTTTTTATCTTTTTGGTTGTTAAACGAAGAAAGTCTGATGATGGTTTCAAAAAAAAATCGCAAAAATACAAAACAAACACAATCGGCGGGGGTGGTGGTGATGTAAATGGCCGAGAAGCATATACTGGCTGAACAGGATTACCTGGACGGCTTGAAATATAAAGAGATTGCCGAGAAATATGACGTTTCCCTGAACACCGTGAAAAGCTGGAAGCAGCGTCATGGCTGGAACAGGGGAAAGGGTGCACACCCTCCAAAAGGTATGCACACAAAACGACCTGGTGCACCGCCTGGCAATCAGAACGCGAAAGGGAATAAAGGCGGATCCGCTCCCAAGGGAAACAGCAATGCGAAGACACACGGTCTGTTTGCGAAGTATCTACCGGCAGAAGCCAGGGAGATCATGGAGCTGATCGAGACGAGATCCCCGCTTGACATGCTAGGTGATCAGATCTCGATTCAGTGTGCGGCCATCATCCGAGCCCAGCAGATCATGTACGTTACTGACAAGAACGAGATGATCAAGGAGCTGAAGAAAGAGAAATTTGAACTTGTTCAGGTTCCAGGTGACAGCGCCGATGATTCGCCGCAAATGAAGCAGATCCCGATTGAGCAGGAATACGAATTCCAATTTGCCTGGGATCGACAGGCAACGTTCCTTAACGCTCAGAGCAGGGCCATGGCTACCCTTCAGAATATGATTAAGCAATACGAAGAGATGTGCCGCCAGGGTCACGCTGATGAGGAACAGCAGCTGAGGCTCCAGAAGCTGAAAGGCGAGGTCAGCCTGATAGATCAGAAGGTGGCCAAGGATGACGATAAGCCGATTGAGATCCGGATCGTTCGAAAGGGTGAACGCTCATGACCGAGAAGGAAGTGAACCCCCATTTCGAGGATTTCCTGTTTGACTGGGAGCACAAGTTTTATTTCCTGGTTGGCGGATACGGATCGTCCAAGAGCTATCACGTTGCCTTAAAGCTGGTTCTGAAGCTGCTGGAGGAGCGTAGGACGGCTTTAGTGGTCAGGGAGGTTTACGACACCCTTCGTGATTCCACGTTTGAGCTGCTTTCGGAGATCATCGTCGATCTGGATCTGGAGGGCAAGGTTAAACCGATCAGCTCCCCGATGCAGATCCGGTTCCCGAATGGCAGTAAGATCATATTCAAGGGGATGGACAAACCGGTCAAACTGAAATCCATACACAACATTTCGATTGTTTGGATTGAGGAGTGCAGCGAGGTGAAGTACGCAGGCTTTAAAGAATTGATCGGGCGGCTGCGGCACCCTAAGTTAAAGCTTCATATGGTCCTGAGCACCAACCCGGTCAGCACGGCGAACTGGAGCTATAAGTATTTCTTTAAGGATCCGAAGAACAATGTTCACGTCCTGGATGACGTGGACCTGTATCGTGATCGCGTTGTGATCATCAAGGATACGTATTATCACCATTCGGTGGCAGATGATAACCTGTTCCTGCCTGAGAGCTATATCGAGCAGCTGGAGGATCTGAAGACGCATGACCCAGACCTGCACCGCATTGCGCGGCGTGGGCGTTTTGGTGTGAACGGAATCAGGGTGTTACCACAGTTTGTTGTTGCACCACACGAGGAAGTAATGGCTGCGATCCAAGCGATTAAGTCACCCGTCAAGCGTAACGGCATGGACTTCGGTTTTGAGTCGTCATACAACGCCCTGGTCCGTCTGACCGTGGATCATAAGGAGAAGATCCTGTATATCCATTGGGAGTACTACAAAAACAAGATGACGGATGACCGGACGGCAGCAGAGATTATGGAGTTCAAGGAGTCCAGGGAGCTGATCCGGGCGGATAGCGCAGAGCCGAAGACCATTGCTTATTACCGCCAGATGGGATTCAACATGCAGCCTGCGAAGAAGTTTGCCGGCTCCCGCTTGCAGTATACGAAGAAGGTCAAGCGGTTCAAGAAGATTGTCTGTTCATCGAACTGCGTAAACGTCAAATCTGAGCTTGAAGATTTAACCTATGCCGTGGACAAGAACGGGGAGATCATTGAAGACGAGTTCAACATCGACCCGCATACGTTCTCGGCTATTTGGTATGCCCTGGACGATTACGAGGTGGCCGACATGAAAGGCTATGCGGCGACGGTAAGCAGTAAAGCGAGAATTGGGGTGAGATAACGATGGCAAGGTTACCTGAGGGTAAGCAACGTATCTATCCCGGGGTGTACTACACGTTAAAGCCGGCCACCCCAGGGAGCATGGATATTCAAATGGAACTAAACATCCAATGGCACGGCTACATCTTCCTTTGGTTTCTTGGTATTTGGAAGATAGTTAAAGGACAGGTGGTGAAGAGACGTGGCAATCGTACGAAGTCGTGAGCTGCTGCCCAACTGGGACGAGATCCCGGCCAAGCTCCTGCAGTACTGTATTAAGGAGCACCGAGACGGTATTGAGCGGATCCAGAAGCTGGAGGATTATTACAAAGGCAAGCACGAGATCCTGAAGCGCGATCTGGGTGGCGATGACAAGGGGTTGCCGAATAACAAGCTGGTGGCCAATCACGCCAAGTACATTACGGACGTTGCCTCCGGATACTTTGGCGGCGATCCAGTCAAGTACACCGGCAAGCAGATTGAACCAATCACCGATGCATACAAGGCTGCGGATGTGGCCAGTCATGATTCCGAGATGGTCAAGGACTTGTCCATGTATGGTATTTCGCTGGAGCTCCACTACATGAGCAGTGATGATCCGCCGATTCCCCGCGTAAGTTGTATCGATCCCCGCCAGATCTTCCTGGTTGTGGACGATTCCGTGGAATATAAGAGCCTGTTTGCGGTCCACTACTACGAGAAGCGGGATATGGAAAACAAGGCGATTGGCTGGTACGTCAACGTCTACACGGCCAATAAGATAGCCCGATATGAGATCAAGGATATCGGTGGTGAAGACTTCGAGCAGATCTCATCCACCAATCATTATTACAAGACAGTGCCGGTGGTGGAGTTTTGGAACAACGAAGAGCAGCAGGGCGACTTCGAACAGCAGCTGAGCTTGATCAACGCATACAACACTTTGGGCAGTGATCGTATGAATGATAAAGAGCAGTTCGTGGACTCCATACTGAAGCTCATTGGTGCAAGCCTGGGCGATACGGAGGAGGATGCAGGCAGGACGATCCGTATGCTGAAGAAATACAAGGTTCTGGAATTACCTGCAGGAGTAGATGCGGATGCCAGTTGGCTAACGAAGACGCTGAATGAGGCGGACACAGAAGTGCTGCGAAATGCGCTGAAGTCTGACATTCATGAGTTTTCGATGGTACCCAATCTGACAGACGAGAAGTTTGCCGGCAACGTCAGCGGGGAGGCCATGAAGTACAAGCTGTTTGGCTTAGAAAAGCTGGCCGAAACCAAGGAACGCTATTTTGTGCAGGGCTTACGTGAGCGATTGAAGCTGTTCGCCAACATTCTTCAGGTTAAAGCTCAGGCGGTGGCCATCAATGACGTTGAAATCACCATGACACGCAGTCTGCCGAGTAATGACACTGAAACGGCTCTGTTAATCAGTCAGCTGAGTGGCCATGTAAGCAATGAGACGTTGATTAGCCAGCTTTCCTTCGTTAAGGATCCGGTGGCCGAAAATGAGAAGGTCATGGCTGAGAAGGCCCAAGCCTTGAAGGATCAGCAAGCAGCGTTTGGCATGCCGATGGGTGACCAAAACGATGATGAGGATCCAGTGACGGACGATGAAGACGAGGAGTAGCACCTATTGGGACCGACGGGCGCAGCAGCGCATGGCCGAATACCACCGGGATGCTAACACGACGATCAGGACGGTAACCCGTGGATATCAGATGGCGCAGGAAGACATCCAGTCTGAGATCGATAAGATCTTTAAGACGTTCAGCAAGGATATGGACCCGAAACGGGCTCGCCGGTTCTTGAACCAGAAGATCCCGAATCCGCTGCTGAAGCTGGCCAAGAAGTGGTATCCCCGAGTGAAGAATGACCAAATCAAGCGGTGGCTGCTGGCCCGTATGAATGCACCAGCTTATCGGGCAAGGATCTCCCGTCTGCAGGCCCTGAAAGAGCACATCGCACTCCAGGGCAAAGTGATTGCAGATGTGGAGCTGACGGCCAGCCGTAGCGGCTACCTGAAGACGATCCGAAAGAGCTATTATCGTTCCATCTTCGATCTGCAACGTGGTATTGGCATTGGGTTCAACTTTGCGCGAATTCCTGTTGGTGATATTGAAGCCATTTTGCTGAATCCATGGAGCGGTACCCATTTCAGCCGCCGCGTGTGGTCCAATACGGAGTACCTGGCCGATCAGGTGTCTGATGTGGTCACGTCCGGATTCATGAGTGGACTCAGCTCAGCCAAGATGGCGCAGAAGTTGGCTGACATTATGCAGACGGGGCTATTTGCTGCTTCTCGGCTTATCCGGACTGAAACCACCTATATGTCCAACGCAGGCGAGATGGCGGCGTATAGAGAGGCTGGTGTGGATCAGTATCAGTTCATGGCTACGCTGGATAGTCGAACGTCTGAACAGTGTCGGAAACATGACCTGAAGGTGTACAACGTCTCGGAAGCAAAGCCTGGTGTGAACTTGCCACCACTACACGCCTGGTGCCGGAGTACAACGCGGGGCTGGTTCGGCGAGGAAGCGATCGCAGGCATGCAGCGACGTGCCCGAGATCCACAGACCGGGAAGACCATGCTCGTGCCAGCAAATGTGAATTACGAAGATTGGTATAAGCGCTATGTACTGGCCGCCTAATGGCGGTCTATTCCGCATTCCCTGAAAGGCGGTGGTCAAACTGTCAAACGGCGTCATGATTACATTTCTGATCTGCTTAACGATCATTATTTTGGCCTTAATTGGTGGTAGAAAGTAACAACCTGTCCAGAACGTGCGGAGGACGGTATAAAAGCTGTCATGGAAAATAGCCGACGGGCGTAAACGGGAGGATTCAATTATGAAATTTAGGAAGAAGCGTTTCCCTCTTAACCTGCAGCTGTTTGCCGATGGCGATGGTGGCGGTACGGGAGAAGGTGCAGGAGCCGGAGCTGGCGCGCCAGGAGATCCTGGAGCTGGTGATGGTGATAAAGGTGGAGCAGGCAAAGTAACTTTTTCCGCTGATCAACAGGCCGAGGTTGATCGGATTCTTGGCGAGCGCTTGGGTAAGGCACAGTCCAAATGGGAAAAGGATCTCCAGGACAAGCTGGACGAGGCCAAGACCGAGGCGGAGAAGCTGGCCAAGATGAATGCCGAGCAGAAGGCGGAGCATGAGCGCCAGAAGCGTGAAAAGGCTCTTGCGGATCGGGAGAGTGATATCACCCGTCGTGAGCTTCGAGCAACTGCCTTGGAACAGCTTAGTGAGAAGAAGCTGCCGCTGTCACTGGCCGAGGTGCTGGTCTATACGGATGCAGATGCCACGAACAAGAGCCTGGAGGCTGTGGAAAAGGCATTCCGTGAAGCTGTTGAGGCTGGCGTTAATGACCGTCTGAAAGGCGACCCGCCAAAAGGTGGAGGCGGTAAAGGCGGCACAGCAAGCACAGGTAGTAACTATGCAAAAGCAGCAAATGAAAGCGGAAAAGCCCCCGCTGCTGCATTAAATCCTTGGGGCTAAGAAAGGAGCATTACTATGTTTGTAAATAAGGAAAGCGTGTCACAGCCTAATTTTCTGGCGAGTGCGAAGTTTGTTGCAGCTACGTATCAGATCAGTAATACAGGAGTAACGGCCAATGCAAAGGGACGGAAGATTGTTCCTGCAGGCACGGTGTATCCGGCCAATGATGCTACAGCGATTGGTATCACATATACCGAAACGGATGTGACCGAGGGGCCGCAACCTGGATCTGTGCTGATCGAAGCCTGGATTCTCAAAGAAAGATTGCCGGTAATCCCTTCAGCTGAGGCGCTTACCGCGCTTGTTGAGAAGTCAGACATTAAATTCAAACAGAGCCTGTAATTCAGGTCGAGAGGAGATAAGCAGTTATGGCAACTATCTTGGAACTATTTAATCAACGTGAGATTCTGAACTATCTGAAGAACAGAGAATACAAGCCCTTGCTTGGTGAAACCCTGTTCCCGGAGGTTAAGCGTGAATCACTTGAGTTTGACATGATCGTGGGGGCTGGCCGTACACCGGTTATTGCCTCTATTCATGCGTTTGACACGGAGGCGGAGATCGGTTCCCGTGAAGCAGCCAAACAGGCACTAGGTCTTGCGCTGATCAAGCGTAAACTCGGTCTGACGGAGAAAGAGATTATTGCTTTGGAAAGCCCGCGTAACGCTCAAGAGCTGCAGTATCTGATGCAGGTCGTGTATAACGATATCGATGTCTTGGTGGCGGGTGTACGGGCACGTGTTGAAGCTATGCGGATGGAAGCCACTGCAAATGGTACGGTTACGCTGGACGAGAACAACCTGAGCGCGACCATTGATTATGGTGTACCAGATGAACACAAGGAGATCCTGAGCGGTACCAGCCGCTGGACGGATCCGAACAGTGACCCAATTGGAGATCTGGAGCGTTTTGCGGATGCTTTGGATTCTGCACCGACTCGTGGCCTGACTTCTAAGGAGGTTATAGGCGCGATGCTTCGCCACCCGAAAGTGATTGGCGCGCTCTACGGGACAAGCGCACTTCGGGTGCCCTCTCGTTCGGATCTGAATGCATTCCTGACGGAACGCAGCCTGCCTGCTTTGGCAACGTACAACGAGAAGTATCGTAAACAGAATGCGGACGGTACGTTCACGACACACCGTTATTTCCCGCAGAACAAGATCGCTTTGTTCGGTGATGAGC
The DNA here is from genome assembly GCF_900110055.1 of Paenibacillus sp. OK076. Taxonomy (NCBI): domain Bacteria; kingdom Bacillati; phylum Bacillota; class Bacilli; order Caryophanales; family Paenibacillaceae; genus Paenibacillus; species Paenibacillus sp. OK076. Next base: position 3,978,319 of record NZ_FOCH01000001.1, on the reverse strand, counting down.
CATTGGGTGAAACCATCTACGGTCCAACGGCTGAGGAAGTGCGTCTGCGCCGTGATCCAAGTATCGAGACGCAAATGGTGGGTAATGTGTTGGCTATGGTCTATGAAGAGAATCTGGATCCTGTGAGCACATGGAAAAAGGCTGTTGCTACGGCTCTGCCAAGCTTCCCAGAAGCCAATAACGTGTTCCAAGGTCAAGTCATCTAAAGGAGGATAACCGGTGAGAGTTGAAGTGAATAGCATACAGATTCGCCATGACGGGGCGCTCTATGAAAAAGGAGCGTCTTTTTCTATCTCTGCAAAGGGGTATGAGGCAATCAAGCCCCATGTGACCGTGTTGGACGAAGTAGACGAAGCGGACGAAGCGGACACGGTGACGGATCCGCTGGAGTCCATGGAGCCAGACGAGCTGAGAGCCTACGCTGCTGATCGTGACATCGATCTCGGCAAGGCGACCAGCAAAGAGGGTATTCTGGAGAAAATCAAAGCCGCTGAACCCAAGGCATAAGCGAGGGATAGGATATGGCCACATTTAGTCGTTTGGATAAGATACAAGCCCTGCTCGGTCCAGCATCCTTGGAGCAGGGTCCTTTGTTGTCTGTGTTGATCGAGGATGCGGAAGCGGATTTGCTGAGCTGGACGAACCGGCAGACCATCCCGCCAGGGCTTGAACCTACCGTCCGGCAGTTGGTCATCATGCGGTACAACAAAGTGGGCATCGAGGGGCAGAGCAGCCACAGCGAGGGCGGCGTTAGTCGTTCCTTTGTGGATCTGCCGGCGGATCTTCAGCGGACGATCAGCCATCACCGGCTATTAAAAGTGGTGGGCCGGACATGAGGCTGCGGGAACGTGATAAACGAATTGTGACCTTCCGACCTCGGGTACCACTCCAGGAGGATGACGGAACCACTTCTGAAAGCTGGGGAGATCCAATTGAGCTGCGCGGTAACGTGCAACCTGCAGGTGGCCGAGTCCTGACAGAGATGTATGGCGAACGTTTGGCGTATATGCGAGTCATGTACGTGGAGCAGGAGCCTCCTGTGAGGCTTGAATCCGGGAGGGCTTGTTTGGATACCCAGGACGATCCGGATTACAAGGTGGTGGCCGTGAGACCGTGGAGCGGCCATTTTGTCATTGATATGGAGGCGATCTGATTATGGCCATGCAAGGAATGGACCGTCTCATGCGCAAGTTGGCCAGGCTTGGTGCAGACAAAGAGGCCATGAAGCGAGGCATCCACAAGGCCACCATCAAGGTGCAGGGTGATGCGAAGGGTTTGGCTCCTGTAGGTGATACGGGCGATCTGCGAAACAGTATTAAGGCTCAGGTAACGGAGGAACGAGGGAAGATCATCGGAGAGGTATCCACGAATCTGGAGTATGCCCCGTATGTGGAGTTCGGTACCGGGCAACGCGGTCAGGCCTCACCAGCTCCGCCGAAGTATGACGGGGATCTCAGCTATCGTCAGGACTGGAAGGGGATGCCGGCGCAGCCATTTATGTTCCCTGCTGCTGAGCAAAACAAAACGATTGTCAGCGATATTGTGGCAGCTGAGCTGAAGAAGGAGATCAGAAGGTTAGGTGGTCGCTGATGTATGACATTAAGCCAGATGTGAAGAAGCAGCTCGACCAGATCGAGGGGGTCACGGTTTCCGATGCCCATCCTAAAGATTGGGCTAAGCTTCCTCACATCAGTTTTTACGAGGGAAGTAATATTGACCCTCTCGGGATTCGGAACGGCCCTTTGTCGGCTGTCACGATCCAGTTGGATATCTGGCATAACAAGTCTACCGGAGCCCTAGCTGCTGCGGTAGACACCCAAATGAACAATATTGGCTTACGGCGGGAATTTGCAGCAGATCTGAGCGATCCGTCAGGCATTAAACATAAAACTATGCGTTATCGCGGAGTTGTGGATACCCGCAGCGGCCGCGTATCGCAATAGAAAGGAGACAAGAGCATGGCTGGACTATTAACCAAAGATACCACGCTGTCCTATAAGGCAACGAACGGATCGAGCACATATACCGAGATTGGCGAATTAATGGAGGTCCCTGAACTGGGTGGAGATCCAGAGCAGGTAGAGGTAACCACGCTGAAAGATAATACCCGTCGCTATATTGCCGGGATCAAGGATCTCGGGGATCTGACATTTGCGTTCTTGTATGACAACTCTGGGCCGACTTCTAACTTTCGCATTTTGAAAGGCATTCAGGAGTCTGGTGAAACCAAGGATTTCCGTGTGGAATATCCCGATGGGACGACCCATGACTTCAGCGCTCAAGTATCCGTCAAGATGGATGCGGCAGCCGTCAATGCGGCCCTGACGTTCACAGCTGCCTTTTACCTGCAGTCTGATATCAAGATTACAGACCCGGCCTAATAGCCACAACTATGCAAGGGCGCTCCTGATCGGGGCGCTTTTGACTTTGAGGAGGAACTGAAATGAAATACACGACACTCACGATGAATGGCAAGGACTATAAATTGCGGCTTGGCGCTGCGCATATTGAGCAATTGGAGAAGCACTTGGGTGGTCGTAATCCACTGGATCTCTTGATGGCAGCAGAGAATGGCAACCTGCCACCGTTAACCGGTACTCTTCGTATTCTTCATTCATCTATGCAGAAGTTCCAACATGGCATCAGCTGGTCCGATGTACAGAACATCTATGACGAGTATGTCGATGAAGGCAACACATATACAGATCTGCTTCCACACTTGATCGAAGTATTCCAGATCAGCGGTTTTTTCAAGAAAGCTCTGGAGGCGGGGGAAGCGACCGGGGCGGAGAAACTGTAAAAACGCTGACCGAGCTGTTTGACAAGCTCTATCCAACGGCAGTTCAGGCTGGTGTGGATCCGGTGGGATATTGGGACATGTCCTATCTGGAGATCACAACAGCCATAAACGCCTTTGTAGCCAAGCAAAAGACCGACCTGCAGCATCAGGCGTTACTAAGCTTCCACCAGGCGCAGCTCATCGGCCAACTGGTTCAGAGGGCACTGGGGAGCAAGAAGAAGCCACCTGAGCTGCATGAAGCTTTTCCGGGTATCTTTCCGGACGAGCTGATTCAGCAGTCACAGAAGAAAAATAACTGGCAAGTCATGAAAGAACGTGTAGCAGCCTACGGGGCACGGTATCGGAAGCGGGGTGAAAAGCAACATGACGATAGAGGAACTACGGATACTGATTACTGGCGAGACCAGTCAGCTCCGCCGCGACCTGGCCAATGTCCGGAAGCAGCTGGGGAATACGGAGCGTGAGGTTAACCGGTCAACGGGAGCCATCAAGTCCGCATTCAAGTCCTTAGCTGCCACCCTTGCTCTGCTGAAGCTTGGCCAAGTGTTTACCAGTGCGACGAAGGATGCCATGCGCTTTGAGGCTGCCGTGGGTCAGGTCAACCGGATGATGGGGCAGAGCGTTGGCGTGTTCCGTGAATGGGTGATGTCTCAAGCCGCTGCCTTTGGTATGGGGATTTCGGAGGCTACGCAGTATGGGGCAACCTACGCCAACCTGATTAGTGGCTTCTCGCAAGACCAGGCGCAGACGACGCAGCGTACCATTGACTTGCTGAAAGCTTCCGCCATTGTGGCCAGCGCCACCGGACGGTCCATCCAGGATGTTATGGAGCGAATCCGAAGCGGTATGCTTGGTGAGACAGATGCCATCGAGGATCTGGGGATTAACGTCAACGTGGCTATGCTGGAGTCTACGGAGGCATTCAGGCAGTTTGCCGGCGATAGCAGCTGGCAGAAGCTCAGCTTCCAGACGCAGCAGACCATTCTGTATTTTGCCATCCTCGAACAAGCGGCACGGAAGTATGGTAATTCGCTGCAGGCCAACACGATGACTCGTCAGGCCATGTTTTTAGCTCAGTTAAAGAACACTCGGCTGTATCTCGGTCAGGCGTTTTTGCCGATTTACAATACCGTATTGCCGGCACTGATCGCGATGGCTAAAGCACTTGCAATGGCTATGAAATGGCTTGCTGCATTTACCACGGCCTTGTTCGGAGGATCATCTGGGGTGGGTCAGCAAGTACAGGCTGCACAGGACCAGGCTTCTGCAATAGGAGACTTGGGCGGCGCATATCAATCTGCAGGTGACCAGGCATCCGGTGCGGGTAACGCTATTAAGGATGCAGGCAAGAAAGCCAAAGCAGCCGCGAAGGAAGCTAAGGCAGCTGTGGCAGGCTTTGATAAGCTAAACCTGATTGGAGATAAAGGCGCTGGATCTGATTCTGACAAAGATAAGGATAAAGGTGCTGGGCTGGGAGACATTCCTGGGATCGGTGGAGGCGGAGGATTAGGCGGTTTTAGCGCTACAGACTTTAGTGGTGTAACGGGCGGGATGGATGCCTTAACCGAGAAAGCCAGGGCGTTTGCTGATACAGTTCGTAAAGCTTTGGAACCTCTCTCCAAAATCAGCCTGGAACCGCTGAAGAAATCACTGGCTGGACTCTGGAGTGCCCTGAAGCCTTTTGCCAAGAACATTGGCCAGGGATTGGTTTGGTTGTACAAGGAAGCTCTGGTACCGCTGGCCACGTGGACCGTGGAGAAGGCTTTGCCGGCATTCATTGATGTACTCGCTGGTGCCATTAGGGTTCTGAACAGTGTAGTCAATGCGTTCAAGCCTGTTGCCGTGTGGCTGTGGGAAAACTTCTTGAAGCCACTCGCTCAATGGACAGGCGGGATTATCGTTTCTGCGCTGCAGCAGTTGGCAGGGGCATTGAATAACCTATCCGGCTGGATAGATGGCAATCAGGAAACATTCCTGAAAGGAGCTGCCGTCGTTGCCGGCTTCTTTGGGGCGTTCAAGGTAGCGGAATTCCTAATTGCCATTGCACCGATGTTGGCAACCCTAGGCGAACTGATTGTATCCAGCGGTCTGGTGTCTACGGTACTGGAAGGAATTGCTACGGCGCTTAGTGTCATGTCTTCACCGGTTACGCTCATATCCGGACTCATTGGCGGATTGATTCTTGCATTCGTGGATCTCTACGCTGAAAGTGAGGAATTCAGGAAGCAAGTCAAGGAACTGGGCAAGACATGGCTGGAAGCACTGAAGCCTGTAGCTGAGTTTGTGAAAACCGTACTGACCGATGCCTGGACCAAGATCCTGAAACCGGCGGTGGCTTACTTTGTTGATACGTTGCTTCCAAACGTTATTTCGATCTTTAAACAATTGTGGCAACAAGTCTTGGTACCGCTAGCCAACTTCATCGGCACGATACTTCAGCCCGTGTTCAAAGTGCTGTCTGAGCTATTGACGATGTTATGGAAGCAGATTGTTGTTCCACTGGCGCAGGCGATCGGAACAGTGCTGGCAGAAGCGTGGGAAGGCTTGTACCAGATCCTTACGACAACCGTAATGCCGAACATCAACAAGGTGATTACGGTGCTGACGCAGCTCTGGAAGAATGTCATTATTCCGCTGATTGATGTGCTGTGGAAGAACATGAAACCGGCATTTGAAATCGTGTTTAACGGAATTGGAACTGTCATTGAAGGACTAAAGAAAACGCTGACGGGATTAATCAAATTCATTGTTGGTGGATTTACGGGAGACTGGAAGAAAGCCTGGACAGGCGTTAAGGATATCTTTGGTGGCGTGTTCGAATCTCTGTACGGTTTGGTTAAGATCCCGTTAAATCTTATCATCGATGCGATTAATAAAGTAATCGATGGACTGAACAGTATCAGTGTAAGCATTCCGGAGGTTGAAATCTTTGGCCAGAAAGTCGGTGGCGGTAATATAGGCTTGCCGAAGATTCCGAAAATCCCACGCCTGGCAAAAGGTGGCTTGGCCTTTGGACCAACCATGGCCATGGTTGGGGATAACAAAGGTGCGAGCATCGATCCCGAAGTTGTAGCCCCGCTCTCCAAGCTTCAGGGGATACTGGATAATAGCAGCAGCGCGGGTAACAGTGAAATGGTTGGGTTACTCGGCCAGATCCTTACGGCTCTTCGGAGTAGCAAAGGGGATCTTATATTACAAGTGGGTACAACCGAGATTGGCCGAGTGGCAGCCACCGGTATTAACGATATTCAGCGGCGCACAGGGGTGAATCCACTGCGCACATAAGGAGGGAAAGGCTTGTATTTGAAAATCAATGGTGCAGATATTGCGGCCATGCCATCCGCGATCCAAGTTACCATCCTGGATCTGGATGACGCAGAAAGCACGACACGGACCGCTGACGGCACACTGCATCGGGACCGTGTAGCTGTTAAGCGTCAGATTGAGCTAACGTTTAATGCACTTCGAATGGATGAGATATCGCCACTGTTAAAGCAGATGAGTGATATCTTTTTTGATTTCACGTATCCGGACCCGATGGTGGGCACCTATATCACAAAGAAGGTGTATGTCGGAGATCGACCTGCTAACATTCCTTTCGAGAAGGAAGGCGTGCTTTATTGGAACGGATTTAAAATGACACTGACAGAGAGGTGATCTGAGTGTTTCCAATATCACCGATCTATGCGGATTACCTGAAGCGGCCTGATCGGGAGTTTATCGTCAAGGCCATCGTGGGATCCGAAGAATATGACGATACCAAGATTGTAGATTTTAGTATTGAGAACAGTTTGAGTCTGACGGATGGATTTGCGATCGGGACAGCGATCCCTTCCAAACTGACCATTAAGCTCCGGACGAATGAAGTGATCCCGGCGAATGCTCGGATTATGCCGTATTTGTCTTTGTCGATGCGAGGCATGACCTGGCTGCAGGCTCAGTACCCTTGGCAAGACATGCATATATCTTGGACAGGTACCGGTACAGATTGGCTACCGCTGGGCGAGTTCTTTGTCGATGACCGTGAGAAGGTCAATGATGTCTGGACATTCACCTGCTATGACAAGCTGGTCTTTGCCGATGCGGCTTACGTGTCGTCACTAATCTATCCAGCCACGCAGCGTGCTGTGTTCAATGAGATTTGTAACCGGCTTGGATGGACGTATGACAACAGTGTGGTAATCAATGCTAATTATCGCATTCAGGCAGGACCAGCGGGATATACGATGCGCCAGGTGCTACAGTACATCGCGGCAGCCAACAGCGCCAGCCTCTACATCGATAAGGCCGGCACAGTTAAATTCAAGCGGTTCACACCCTCAGATGCTCCGGTATTTGAGATGACCACATTTGATTACTCATCCGTAAGGCAGACGAACCCGGTCAAGACGTACACTCGGGTAGTCGTGACGTACAACACGGAAGATGAGCTGCAGTACGAAGCTGGTACCGGGGATGATAACCATACCCTGTTTCTGGAGAATCCATTCATGACTCAGGCCATGGTCAATGATCTGAGGGCCACGCTGAACGGATTCTCTTACCTTCCACTCACAATGAGGGCCCAAGGGTACCCGCAACTGGAGCAGGGTGACGTGATCGCGTTCGAACAGCAAGAAGGGACATCCTGGGACGAGACCGTATCAACCTGGGAGGATACTCATATTCCGTGGGATGGCATCGTCCGATACAAGTCTCTGATTCTTCACCAGGTGTTCCGCTTTGCCGGCGGACTTAGCATGACTTTGGAGGCGCCATCCGTATCGGAGCAGCAGAGTGAATTCAAAGTGGACGGGACACTCACTACAGCAGTCAATAAACTGAATAAGGAAGCGGTCAAGGAAGGCAAGTCCTATTATGGGGCGACACTCACACGTACTGAGGGTTTAACCATTGAGCGTGAAGATCATCTGAGCAAGGTGATTCTAAACAGTGATAAGATGTCGTTCCAGGCTAACGGACAAGATGCAATTTATTTCGATATTCCAAGTAGACGGTATAAGTTTAACGGCACGCTGGAAGCTACAGATGGTGTGTTCAGCGGGAACCTGCAGGCGGCAGGAGGTACCTTCTCGGGTAATCTTTCAGCAGCAGGCGGGACTTTTCGCGGCACTTTGCAAGGTGTGGACGGAACGTTTAGCGGCGCACTCCAAGCAGCCAGCGGAACCTTCCGAGGTACGTTGGTTGCTGGACGGGTTGAGGGTGGCGAGATCATTGGTTCATACATTCAAGGTGCTGACATCCTGGGTAGCAAGATTAGGACAGCAGCCAGTGGTGACCGGATCGAACTGGATCCTAACGGATTCACTTTCTACGACTCGGGTAATGCACGCCGTGTCACTTTAGGTACCAATCCATCTGCTAACATCTCAGGCCATACGTATTACAATTCTAGTGGGCAATCTCAGGGATTGATCTATGCCAACTCAAGTGAATTAGCTTTCATAGGTAATTATGGTTTGCGTCTTGGGTCCACATCGGGTTCAACAGTCTTGCAAGGGAGTGTTAATTTTACTGGAAGTGTGACTGGGCTGAATTTAGGTGTTGGTCAGATCACAGGGCTTCAGAATGAAATCAATGCGCTATGGGCAGCGATTTCCGGTAAAGCTTCATCGAACCATACGCATACAGTTACCTTGCCTACACATAATCACGGTAACTCGGCCAACCAAAACTGGGGCGGAACCTTCCCAACTTCAACTCCGTAATGTATCATAATAGGAAAATAGCACCAATACGGAGGTAGAGTCATGAAGAAGTTTGCACATAAAGTTGCGTATATTGCCGGAGGTATTATTATCGGAGTGGTTTTTTCGACATCAGCGGGCGCTTTTGCAGATACTGTTAAGAGCATGGTTGGAAAAAAAGTAACCGGAGAATATACATTAGTGGTAGATGGAAAGAAACTTTCGGACAAAGGCGCGGTTATCGATTCTCGGGCAAATGTTCCTGCACGTGCCTTGTCTGAAGCGTTAGGGGCTGATGTGTCAGTGAGTGGAAAAACGATTACAATTACTTCTCAAACAGAAGAATCAACTGTGGGGTCTGAATCAGCGACTCCTGTGGGAACGAGCAATAAATACACAGGTCAGTCCAAATCTAGTTTGGAAGAGCAAAAGAGTGTTCTTTTGGATCGGATACTAGCTCCCACTAAATCGGGTAGAGAAGATATATTGAAAGAGATCGCTCTCCTCAAAGAACAACAAGATAGAGGGGTACCTGTTACTAATCTTGAAGCGTTTGAAAAACAGCTAGCTAATTATGATGCAGATATTGCTAAATACGAAGCTGATCTGAAGCTGATTGAAGAAGCCTTGGCAACAGCAAAATAAACCACTCGTCTAAGTGAAATTATGGTAGTATATACCTATAATTTACTAGGGGGATATGATTTGCTATACTTTCTTTGTTTTTTACCACCATTGGCTGTTTTGTTCTGTGGGAAACCGGGATCATTTATTTTAAACATCATTCTTACATTCTTCGGTTACATTCCTGGTGTAATCCATGCGTTCTTAGTAGTTAACAGCCACAAAGCAGACAAACGGAATGAGAAATTAATCAGGGCCATTGAGCGTAGTCGCTAATGAATTAAATAACCAAAACGGAGTCCACCAACGTGGGCTCTTTTTTCGTGCTCAGAAAGAGGTGTCAAATGAAAATTAAGAAAGTGCTTGAGCTGTCCATCGATGTAGATGGCATGTTTAATGAATTGCCACATATTCTGCGTGCATTGCTTGATACGATGCCCAACAGCGAATCGAAGCTTGCCTTACTCAAAACAATCAAGTTGGACGTGGATAATCTTTTGGAAGGAGCTGAGTCAGATGGCCAACCGTTACGGGAACCTGGTCGGAAGTAAGAAGATCAGCGAAGACTTTCAAACGATAAATGTCGGCTTTGACCGTGTGCAGGCTGAAATGGATACCAAAGGTACACCAGCAGATGCCCAGGCCAAAGCTGATGCAGCCAAGGCGGCTGCTATTGCTACAGCAGCGGAAGCTCTGGCAGCCCACAAGGCACGGGGAGCTGATGAGCATCCCACGGCAAAGGGGAACGCCGCAGGGTTTATGTCTGCTGCTGACAAGCTCTTAGTGGATGCCCGCACCAGCGCCGCAACACCTGACACACTTATGCAGCGTGACGCAGAGGGACGGGCCAAGGTAGCCGCTCCAGCCGCAGCGGATGACATTGCCCGTAAAGCTGAAACGGACGCGGTACAGACCAAGCTAGACAGCCATACAGCCGATACGGTTAAGCATGTCACCCAGGCTGAGCATGACAAACTGAATGGCATTGCTGCAGGAGCTGAGGTGAACCAAAACGCATTCAGCAAGATTAACGATGTCACCGCAGGTTCTAAAACAGACACGGTTACTCTTGTCGGGGGTACAGGAATAACCATTACCACCGATCCAGCCAACAAGCGTGTTTCCTTCACAGCGACTGGAGAATCCACACCTGGACCACACGCCTTGACCCATATCCAAGGTGGTGCCGACGTAATCCCTGATGCAGAGACAGGCGGCGTATCTGGACTCATGAGTGGTGCAGATGCCAAGTTTGTTCGGCAGGATGGGGAAACCAAGACAGGGGCGCAGGCCAAGGCTGACGCGGTAAAGGACTATGTGGATGAGCAGATTTCGGCCATTCCACCTGTTAATGATGCTTCTCAAACTGAAAAAGGAATAACGATGCTTTCTGATGCAACGAATGGAATCCGCAGTAATGTAGCTGCTACTGAAAAAGCGGTTGGACTGGCTTTTCAAGCTGGAGTTGAACGTAAAGCGGAAGTGGTTGCCGCGCTTAACTCCATAGGTGTATCGGCATCCACATCAGAATCATGGGACTCGCTCATTGCTAAGATGTCCGGGGTGATCCGGGCTACAGGAACGGCTGCTGTTTCACAAGTTCTGGCTGGATCGACTTTTAGTAATGCCAGTGGAAACAACCGAACGGGGACAATGCCCAATCGGGGACCTGGTGGGACAATCACACCAGGAACCACAGCACAAATCAAGGCAGCGGGGTATTACAACACGGACATTGTTGTTCCAGGAGAACCGAACCTACGGGGAGACGTGATTCTGAAAAACTACTCCATTTATGGAGTGGCGGGAAAGTATGAACCTAATCAAGTCGTAAACTCACCAATCACCCTATATAGTACAGGGGTAGTCAAACCAGCTAGGTACTTGCACTGGTTGACGATTCCTGCTGGAAAAAGCTTCTTCTTTGTTCCAAGCTTTACGAACGCTTATATCAGCTTCAATTCTGGTAGTGAAACGAACCCGCTATCAGGTACAAATATAGTACTGATCGACTCGCTGGATAGACAAGTTGCATTAACCTTTAATAGTGGTAATGGTCCATGGGTGTCAAGTACGTTATATATCACTTTTATACAGGTTGACCGTGTTAATCGTAGATACCGATACAGCTACAAACCGACCGTTAGTTCAAGCATTAGCTCATCAGAATGGACAACACCAGGTGGTTTCAATTGGGATAATGAGATAAAACTACAGTTCCAATACTTAAATCAATCAGTTGTAACTAGCCAGGGTACGAACACGGTTATTATCCCCGATGATGCTTTTTCAGTTTATTACTAAGGAGGTAAAACATGCTTTTAATAACCTACAAACCAGGTCAGAATACCGCAGAGGTAGAATCAATCACACACAACCCCGCACCAGGGGTGAATGGGAACAACAGTTATACAACGGATCAAGCATTGCCCATACCTGAAAACATTCCTGGTATGATCCCCATTCTATACACGAAGGTCGATACCAAGACCCTTTACTACAACTACATTAAACCAGAGACCATTGAGTCACTGATCAGTCAGTTGCAAGAACAGCAAGCGGTGATCAAGGCGGCTATGGATGATTTAATTATGGGAGGTGCAATGTAATGGGTGCATACATGGGCTTACGCATCATTGAAGGAGCCTACACATACGAGTATGTATGTGCGAGAAGACCCGATATAAAAGATGGAATCGATGCGTATCTTTTACAACAAGGAAAAGAAGAGTTGATTCAACAGGGCAGTGCTCATTAGAATGCGTTCCGAAATTGGAGCGCTATTTTTACGCCTTGTTTCTGATCATTTAACAACAATTAACCTAAATCGTATAGACCTAATAACAACAAAATGGAGGAATTAATCATGCCAATTGAAACAAATCGTTTAAAACTGCCGCTGCCTTTAGGGAATGAGAGTGTAAGCCGTGTAGGAATCAATGTCATCTTTGAGAAGATTGATGAGGGTGTTGCAACACGGGAAGATGTGGAAGAACTTCGCCAACTGGTCAACGAGATGGACATTCCGGATGCCTCACTGACTCAAAAAGGAAAGGTTCAGTTATCGAGCAAGACAAACGGAGAAAGAGAAGATGTAGCTGCTACTGAGAAAGCGGTTGGACTGGCTTTTCAAGCTGGAGTTGAACGTAAAGCGGAAGTGGTTGCCGCGCTTAACTCCATAGGTGTATCGGCATCCACATCAGAATCATGGGATTCCCTAATTAACAAGTTGGCAGGAGTGGTAAGAGCTAAAGGGAATGCTGACCCTTCTGATGTACGCGCGGGAAAAAGCTTCTCTAATTCGAATCAAGTTGATATTGTAGGGACTTTGATAGAACAGACAACAGATACATTGACAATTACACCAGGGGTGAATACCAAAACGAATCCTCCTGGGATTTACGGCGGTGACATTATCGTCGCGGGGGAGCCAAATTTGGTTCCTGGGAATATTGTCAAGGGGGTTAAGATATTTGATGTTGAGGGGACATATAATCCAACTGATGTAATTCAATGGGGTGCTGGTAACAAACTTATTCAGGGTGCAACAAGGACGGAAACTTTCTATCAGGTATACCCACTATCCGAAACTGGAATTAATATTCTTTACTCAACTGACTACCTTGAGTTAACAGGTGCTGTCGGGGGTGGGTCTAATCTCCAATCATACTTACACCTGGCATATCAAAATAGCAATAATGTATGGCAGTCCCTAGTCGTATTAGATGGTACAGGGTTCAGTGTTTCAAACTCAGGTGGGACAGGTACAGCCAACTATGTTCAATATATTAACGCATTGGTCATTGACCCCCAAAATGGATACATGACATACCAAAGGTCAATATCCAAAACATTATCTAACTTCTCACCAGTAGCGAAAAACTTCCCAACTACTAACTTAAAAAACTTATCCATTGTTATGAGCATAAGTACAACGGTACCGCACGCTAATACCCTAATGAAATTATACCAGAGTGGTATAACCACACTATCACGCGTGTTCACATAGGAGGTCAATGATGAATATTGTCACACACTACAGTACTAGTAAGGATAACGTTAAAGTAAGGCGTACCTAAATGGTGCGCTTTTATTTTGCTCTCTGGACTGGTTAGAGGGATTTTTTTTATACACAAATAGATCGGAGATATGACATGGAAAACGTGGGGAAATGGGCTTTGGCAACAGGCAGCTGGTTGGTGTCTTATTTGTTTGGAGGGTGGTCAGGAGTGTTGGGCGTATTGCTTGTATTCGTGGTGTTGGATTACCTGACTGGTGTTGCTGCTGGTTGGATGTCAGGAGAACTCAAAAGCAAAATTGGCCTTATCGGGATTGCCCGTAAGGTCTTTATTTTTGCCATGGTGGCTGTGGGGCATTTGGTGGATGGCATCCTGGGAGATGGCCATTTGTTCCGGGACACGGTGGCATTTTTCTATATTGCGAATGAGCTGCTGTCCATTACTGAAAATGGTGGGAAGATGGGTGCGCCTATCCCGGCCGTGATCAAGCAGGCCATCGAAGTCCTGAAGGGCAAAGGCGGCAACGATAACGATAAAGGAGCTGGTACAGATGCAAGCGCGTAAACAGGGTAATGCTCAGGGGATTGACGTATCGCACCACAACGGTAATATCGATTTCAAAAAGGTAGCTGCTGACGGGATTTCGTTCGTATTTATCAAGGCCACACAGGGTAAGTCCTTCCGGTCATCCAAGTTTCTGCAATTTGTCAAAGATGCCAAAGCGGCTGGCCTGCTGATCGGTACATATCACTACGTGGATGACTCTGCTGGCAGCGTTGATGCTGCAAAAGCTGAGGCAGCCAACTTCTATAAAGCTATCCAGGATGCTGGAGGGATTGGCACATTTGACTTGCCTCCCGTCATGGATTATGAGTCCAACAAAAACGGTCATAGCAAAGCAACGATTACGGCTGTAGCCACAACGTTTCTTTTGGAGATCCACAAGCTGACCGGAGTTAAACCGCTGGTATACACATACCCGGCGTTCATCGGCAACTTTACAGGCTTGTCCTCATATCCGCTCTGGATTGCCCGGTACAGCACACAAACGCCTGCTGATGCTTCTGGTTGGTTACGCTGGGATTTCTGGCAGTACAGTGATGGGGCGGCGGGTGGATATCTGCCACGGGGTAACCGCAAGGTTGACGGGATCAGCGGTAATGTGGATTTGAATGAGTTTGACGGTACGGTAGCCGAGTTGAAAGCCAAATACAGCAAAACGGTGAAGGAGGACAAGCCAGTGACAGAACGTGATATCAACGTGCCCAGCAAGTGGGCAGAGGCAGCGTGGGCAGAGGTAACCGCTAATGGGTATTTTGATGGGACACGTCCAGGGGCAACTATTACTCGCGAGGAATCGGCAGTAGTCATTAATCGGCTGAGACGTAACTTCTTGGCGCTAATTGCCGGCGTAAACGGAGATGTGAAGAACCTGGATGAGCGCTCGAAAAAGATTGATATAGAAGGATAATTTGTTTTGGGGAGAGCCCGAGATAGTGGATTTAGTTCTCGGGCTCTATTTAGAACGTATGTTTGGGAGGAATTGGGTACCCTTTTGTGGAAATAAAATGGTGCATTAGTTATGAATTGGAGGGTGAAAAAATGAGTCAGCCTGAAACTACATTATGGGAGCTCGAGCCGCATACTGAAGCCAAACATATCATTCTAAGGAACTACTTGAGGGCTTGGTTTCCGATCATGGGGCAATATAATAGCAGAATTTTATTTCTTGATGGTTATTCGGGACCGGGGCAATACGATAATGGTGAAGATGGATCGCCAATAATAGCGATTAAAGAAGCAATGCAATATTTAGATTCTTGTGACAAACGAATTTCTAACAAGCCTGAGATTGCTGAGATTGTAATGATTTTTATAGAAGAAAATACAGAGCGGGCTATTCATCTTCAAGAAAGAATTGATTCTATGGAGATACATAAAAAAATTAATGTTCAAGTAGTAAATTCTAATTTTGAAGATACTGCGAATGATATTCTACAGGAGCTTGAAAAAAGTAAAGCCCAATTAGCACCAGCATTTTTGTTTGTTGACCCATTTGGTTACAATTTGTCATTTGAACTGATTCAAAAATTGATGGATAACCCGAAATGTGAAGTATTCATCAATTTCATGTATGAATTTATAAATAGATTTATAAGACGTATTGGTCAAGAAGCAGTTATGACTAAACTATTCGGAAATGAAGACTGGAAACAGTTGGATCTAGACTGTCAACCGGAGGAAAGAAGAGAACTTATCCATGGTCTGTATCAGCAGCAATTAATCGATAATACTGCTAAATATGTTAGGTCATTCGAGATGAAGGGGAAGAGAAATTCAACTAAGTACTTCTTGTTTTATGGAACTAATCATAAAAAAGGCTTGTTAAAAATGAAGGATGCAATGTGGTCTGTTGACACAGGAGGAACCTACACATTTTCTGATGCTACCAATCCGTTACAAGGGGTTCTTTTTGGGAATGAGCCTAATTATGAGTATCTAAAAGATTTACTGTTGTTAGAATTTAAAGGAAAAACTGCCACCATTGAAGAAATTGAGGATTATGTACTTTGTTCTACTCCTTTCAGAACAACTCACATAAAATTGCCGATCCTTAAACCTATGGAGCAAAATCAGGAATTACGCATTCTAACAGATAGAAAAAGGAGATGGACCTACCCGGCAGGGACAATTATAGAAATCTTCTGATGGGAACGTATGTTCTGTGATATACTTGTGTAACAAGGGAGTGATATTATGGCAAGTAGTTCACATATAGAATGGACAGAAGCAACTTGGAACCCTGTGACAGGATGTACTAAGGTATCTGAAGGATGTAGGAACTGTTACGCTCTTGCAATGGCTAGAAGGCTGGAAGCCATGGGTAATCCTCGATATTTAAACGGATTCAATGTAACATTACATCATGATTTAATTGAAGTTCCATTAAAGTGGAAAAAACCACGTAAAATTTTTGTGAATTCCATGTCTGATATGTTTCATAAGGATGTTCCGGATGAATTCATTAAGTCAGTTTTTAAAACCATGAATGAAGCTTCGTGGCATACTTTCCAAATATTAACTAAGCGTTCTTCACGTTTATCGGAATTGGCACCCCAATTAAATTGGACAGATAATATTTGGCAAGGGGTAAGTGTCGAGAATGATAAGGTACTAGATAGGATTGATCATTTAAGACAGACACCTGCTGCGGTTAAATTTTTGTCTTGTGAACCTCTTCTTGGTCCTATTGATAATCTGAACCTTCAAGGGATTGATTGGGTAATTGTTGGAGGAGAGTCAGGACCTAAAGCCAGACCGATGGAAGAAGCATGGGCGCTAAGTATTAGAGACCAATGTGTCGAACAAGAAACTGCATTTTTCTTTAAACAATGGGGCGGGGTTCAAAAGCATCGTCATGGTCGCATTCTAGATGGTCAAACTTATGATGAGTATCCAGATGTGAAGCAACCTGTGAGTAATTGAATATTGTAACAAATCCGAAAGTATCGGTGCAAAAGAACCCTGTTAACCTTAATTGGTCAGCAGGGTTCTTTTGTTTATCTACTCAGTTTGTACAGGCAATACTGATTTAATGACACATCTTCCGCAGCGGCCCTCTCCACCAATTGCCGGTGCAGACTCCGGGGTACCCTAAGATTAAACTTCCCGCTGTACTTATCTTCTCCGATCGGTTCAGGAATGTCGTCACCATACTCCAGCTTTACAGCCAGATATTCCTCCATAGCTTCCCGAACACTTTCGTATGCTTCAGCAAAGGTATCTCCGTTGCTTTGGCACCCATCTAATTCCGCAACAGTTGCGAAGAAATAGTCACCGCTCTCGTCCTTAACGGGTCTGATTTGTATCGTATACGGGAGGGCCATGTAGTACGCTAAATCCTTCTTTTGGCTGTGATTTGCCATTATTATTCGGCTAGGATATCATGAGAATTAAGGAAAGGGGAGGTGCTACTCCCCAATCCGGTCCAGTACGTCTTTGACGTATACCGCCTTTAGTGGTTGTTCCTTTTTGATCGTTATCAAGTCTCCTGCTTGGTTTCGGAAATGGAAGTGCGAGCCGTTGCTTCTCACTAATCCATAACCGTGATGCCGGAGTACCTTGGCAACTTCATCATATTGGATTCCACTGGGGCGGTCTTTCATTTTTTGGACCAATTTTTCTATCCTAGCCATGTCTCACCTCCTGTATATATAGTACCATATACAGTACTAATTAATCAAGTGGATATTTGATTGCTTTAGTGTGTAATTATTTTTAGGCATAAAAAAAAGAGCCTACAATGGCTCCTTATTTACTAATCATTTTTACAAACTCAGCAAGTGCAATAAATCCTCCACCGATACAAATTATCGCACCTATAAAAGTACCAAATATAGAACTGAACACCCCATTAGTTCTACCATAGTGCTGACCGCAAATTGGACAGAGTATTGCTGTTGTGGAAATAGTGCTTCCACATGATTGGCATCTTTCTAATTTTTTGTTAACTTTCCCTTTGATTAGCCTGTAAATACTGATAAAAAAAGCAATTAGACATACTATACCAAAAATGAACAAACATGCTGTGATGAGGCCAGCTATAGCTAATAGTGAGTAAGATGCCATATTATCAAACATTTAATTCCTCCAACTATGTAATCCAACTTGAATTAGTTTACCAGACGATTTTAATAACTTCCATATATTTCTTCTATTTTAGGATCGATTTGAGGAACAAGATAGCTTCTTAATCCTGTGGATATTTTTGGTGTTGAATAAAGAACGTATGTTCGCATATAATATTGACTGAGGTGATTACATGCTAACGGACTATCAACGCAAGGTACTTCGGATTCTGTACAACTATAAAAGTGGACGTCGACGAATGCCCACAGTTCATGAGTTAACGGTCAAGACGGGTAAGGGTAAGCAGGACGTGATGGCTGCTCTGGACGCTCTCATAACATCTGAATACATACACTGGGAGGACAAGTCGGATACGGTTAACATCGTGATCCTGGAGGGCTGGGAGCGGGAAGGTGAACGTCCTAAGATTGATCATAGACCAGCACCGACTAACCCCAACAACACGGATTACTGGACCCAGTATTAAGGAGGCATCTATTATGGCAAGCAAATTGACAGGTAACGGGATCATTGAAGGATCTCGCATAATCCTTCCTGAACACCGGCAGGCTTACCTTAATGAGATGGATAAGCAGGAGAAACGGGGAAAGCCTGTCCTAGACGATCAGGAAATACAGCTTATAGAGCAAGCGATTTTTGGATCGTACCAGGAATGCAGGTCTATCGCGCTGACTGTATTTAATCCGTTTGATGACGAGGAGCTGCGGGGCGTTGTCACAGCTATTGATAAGCCAAGCAGGAGAATCAAGCTTGTCAGAGGCGAAGAGGATTACAGCTGGATTAGGATTGAAGAGATCATCGCAGCTTCTATATGAAGTTAAAATCCGTCAGGGAAAATACCTGGCGGATTTTTTATGACTAGAAACAGCCTAAAATCAGCCCGATTATCGACGCTGATCCGGCAGGTTTCGTATTATACTGTGCTTGTATTCGACAATATGTTCGGTCTATCCAGGAACGTGTGTTCTTGTTATAATATTAGGTAAATCAATACCTAATAGGCAATACGTGGTTTTGTGAAGTATAAAGATGTAAAGTTTTACCTTCGGGACGTTCGACACATTGCGACACAACACGTCATAGGAAAAAGGCATTATTTACATATCCAGAACAAATTGTTCTAAATCTTCCGGGGGGAGTGCGGTAACACCGCCTCATGCACGCTTTACTTTGTACTCATATAGATCTTCCCATTTACAACCCAATAACAGCACGGCAGTATACATATCTTCAGGCAGCATTACACGGGTATCGTTACAGAAATGGGATATCATCCGCTGAGACCGTCCAGATCGATTAGCATACTCGGTCTGAGTCCAGCCCTTAGCAGTAATGAGTTCAAGAAGCCTAAATCTCCCTCGGGAGATTTCCACTTATTGACCTCCAGTGCTAGTATTCCCACGATTATAACACTGGAAAGCTCTGGGGGTAAACTGAAACTAAGGGGCGCTCACCATGCGATCACACCAAATTGATGTTCATCAGACGCTTACTCAAGAAGCAGCTAAAACCCTTGCGCAGGTTTTAGTTTCTGCGCAAGGGATAAAAACTCCTGTTCTAGTAAAAGTGGTCTCTCCGTCTTTAGATCACACGGTTTTGCTTGAATAAATCAGGGGACGGGCTGGGGACGAATTGGGGGCAGACTGTAGGTCAACCCATAGAAACCAGTCCAAATGAGAACAACACACGAACAGCTTGAAGCCTTGATATGACTGTGTTTTCGTCTGTCGTTCCATTTCAGTCCAATTAAAACTCATGTCTTAAAATCCTGCGGTAGGTGACTACCGTACCGGTTCGATCCCGGTCCTCGGCATCCATTAATAAAAGGAAACTCCTTTATACATAAGGAGTTTCCTTTTTTTTTTATAGTTTTGATTGAATTGCCTGAGTCACAGGGATTGAGCGTCTTTTTTGCCGTTGGGGACGAGATTTAGGATCGAAGACATCGAGTTGTGCTGTTGTTTTGCGACTTAATTTCTTGGTGACGTGAGCATATGTGTCTGTGGTCACCTGGGATGTCGAGTGTCGTAGCCGATGTTGAATCTCTTTAATGGATGCACCCTGACCAAGCAAATAGGTCGCATTTGTATGCAGCAGACCATATTTTCCACTGATGGATAGGGAGGTTGAGTACCCGTCCTTGTATGGAATACAAAGTTTCCATTTGGAGTATGTTCAATTGAGGACAACGTAACCCTTAAATCTATTTCAGAGTAATATGGGGTAACGAAAAAACAGTAAGAAACCGCATGAAAGAGCATGGCGGTTTCTGGATTGCTGATGGCGAAATTGGTGGAAAATAAAATAACAGGCAGTTTCAAATGACTTTGGTTAAGTAAATCTATTTCTGAGCTAGTCAAACTTCGAGATCGTTGCTATTAAGCTCATTAACTTGCATTTACAGTTATGAGGTATTTTACGTAATCACCATTAGGATTAAAAGAATATACAACAGCGGTTCCAAGGGAATTATTAGATGAAACAACTCCCCCACTGCTTATTGAAATAAGGTGTCCACCAGACTGGATTTGAATATTTTGATTAGCGGAGAATAACTTTACAGATGAATTCCTGAGCATGTTGTAATTAACAGTTGCAATCAGTTCCCCTTGAGTTACAACAGAAGAATTAGTTGGTATTTCTTTAGCAAGTACCTGTGAAGATAGCGAAGGAATGGTAAAAATTGAGAGTGTAAGTGTTAATAAAATCAAGACACTTCTTACATTTTTCATAAACATACCTCCTAAAATTAGTATGAGGTTATTATATCACAGTAAAAGTTTGGAAAACAAATATTATTTTTACTTATAAAACAATAATTATAAGTATTCTAGATCCCTTAAATTTAAGCAATAGTTTTATAAGAATGAAGCATCATTCGGGGGGCTGGGGACGAATTTGAGACAGATTGTAGGTCAACCCATAAAAAACAGTCCTAATCAAAACAATACACAAACATCTTAAATCCTTGAAATCGTTCCATTTCAGATCAATCAAAAATTATGTCTTAAAATCCTGCGGTAGGTGACTACCGCTGTACCATTCAGTTCATAAACATTAAAAAACGATAATACATATCAGATGATGCCTGTCGGGCTGCCCATTATGAATTACCAGGATCGATGGTGTATACTATCCGTAGGCATAAATTACCTTTATCTTTGAACTTGAAGAACTCAAGGTTGCATATCAAACTAAACAATTTAATGGACGGAGGACTCGACCCATGTTGAAACAGCTTAAGCCCTATAAGGTGCTGCAGGAACGCAGAATTGAAGAGTTGAAGTCAGATGCGTATCTCCTGGAACATCAGAAATCCGGAGCCAAAATTGTACTCTTATCCAATCAAGATGATAATAAAGTGTTCAGTATCGGTTTCCGTACTCCTCCGGAAGACAATACAGGTGTAGCTCACATTCTGGAACATTCCGTTCTTTGCGGCTCCAAGAAATTTCCGGCCAAGGATTCCTTTGTTGAATTGCTGAAGGGTTCACTCAATACATTTCTGAATGCGATGACCTATCCAGACAAAACGATCTATCCGATTGCAAGTCGGAATGATCATGACTTCCATAACCTGATGGACATTTATCTGGATGCGGTACTCCACACGAATATTTATGATAATGAAAAAATATTTCTGCAAGAGGGTTGGAATTACAATCTGACCTCAGCTGAAGACGAGTTAACCTATAACGGCGTTGTATATAACGAGATGAAGGGTGCTTTTTCTTCACCGGAACGGATTGTACGCAGAGAAGTCCTGAATTCACTTTTTCCGGATACTACATATTCCTGTGAATCAGGCGGATTTCCCGATGCAATTCCTGATCTGACCTATCAAGGCTTGCTGGATTTCCACTCCAGATACTATCATCCATCCAACAGCTTCATTTATTTATATGGGGATATGGATATGGAAGAGAAATTGCAGTGGTTAGATGAGAACTATCTGAATGAATATGATCGAATTGAGATTGATTCTGCAATAAAGCTCCAGCCTGCTTTTGCAGAAAGAGTGGACACCGTGAAGACATATTCTGCCGGAAGTACCGAATCCGAAGTGGATAACAGCTTTTTGACCTACAATGCGGTGATCGGAACAAGTCTGGACAAGGAATTGAATATCTCGTTTCAAATTTTGCTGTACGCACTGCTTAACGCTCCGGGAGCGGTTCTGAAGCAGGCCTTGCTGGATAAGGGCATTGCTAAGGATGTCTATGGCACATATGATGACAGCCTGTATCAGCCAGTGTTCACCGTTGGATTGAAGAAGAGCAATCTGGCAAGCAAAGAAGATTTTCTGGGGACTGTCAAAGAAGTGCTTGAGCGTGTTGTGAAGGAAGGATTTGATCCAAAAGCGCTGCTCGCAGGTATTAATTCCTATGAATTCAACCACCGCGAAGCCGATTATGGAAGAATGCCCAAAGGATTAATCTACGGTTTCTCCTCATTGCAAAGCTGGCTGTATGATGTCGATGCTCCATTTACTCATTTGGAAGCAAATGACGTATTCGCCGAGCTCAGAACGAAGATGACTGAGGGTTACTTCGAAAAGTTGATTGATACGTATTTACTGAAAAATACGCATACTTCCTTCGTTGCTGTCACGCCGGATAAAGGATTGAACGCGCGTAAAGAAGAAGCGTTGAAAGCACATCTGAAATCAGTTCAGGCGGGACTGAGTCAGGAAGAGATTCAGCAGCTCATTCAGAGAACCGAGGCTCTCGCCGAGTACCAGAATGCACCGTCAACCAAGGAGCAACAACAGGTGATTCCGACGTTATCGATAGAGGATATTGAACCGAAAGCATCGACGCTGTATCAGACGGTAAATCAGGTCGAAGGTACAACGGTACTGCACCATAATATCTATACCAACGGGATCGGTTATCTGAGACTGTTGTTCGATATTAAGGAAGTCCCACGGCGTTTGCTGCCGTATGTTGGATTGCTGAAAAGTGTGCTCGGTTACGTCGACACTCAGAATTTCTCATTTAATGAATTGTCGAATGAAATCCATATTCATTCCGGGGGCATTCATAGTGGCATCGGTACGTATGCAAACGCGCATGAGCACCGTGATTTCAAGGCTACGTATGAATTCAACGCCAAAGTGCTGTATGACAAACTTGGATTTGCTTTTGACATGATCAACGAAATTGTGTTTACGTCCAAATTTGATGATTCGAAGCGTTTATATGAGATTATTGCCCAGTTGAAAGGCAACCTGCAGCGCAAGCTGATCAGCGGAGGGCATTCAGCGGGGATTGGTCGATCTACCTCTAAACACTCGGCTGTTGCAGACTTCAGGGAAGCGGTTAGCGGTATTGCCTTTTACCAGTGGCTTGAGGAGCTTCAAGCGAACTTTGAGGCTAGAAAAGAAGAACTGTCGACCAGTCTTCAATCGTTGACCAGCTTTATTTTCAGACCGGAAAACTTGCTTGTAAGTTACACTGCGGATGATCAGGGGTATGAAGGTTTGGAGAAACAGGTATCCGATTTGAAAGCGAAGCTGTTCACCCAGGACGTTGCCAAGGAAAAAGAGGCATTTACACCTGTGCATCACAAAGAAGGATTCAGATCTCCATCTGAAGTCCAATATGTCGTTCAAACAGGTAATTTTATCGATAAAGGGTATTCGTACACCGGCTCGCTTCGTGTCTTGCAGGGGATTTTATCTCTGGATTACTTGTGGAACAATATCAGGGCCAAGGGTGGAGCATACGGGTGCATGTCAGGCTTCAGACGTAATGGAGACAGCTATGTAGCATCGTACCGCGACCCGAATCTCGAAAAAACGTACAAAGTTTATGAAGAGATGCCGCAATACCTGAAGGATTTCAAAGCAGACACACGGGAAATGACGAGATATATCATTGGCGCCATCCAGGACCTCGATACACCAAGAACACCTTATGGCGAAGGATCATTCTCTCTGGAATGTTACCTGTCTAATGTCACTGAAGCCGATCTCCAGAAAGAACGGGATGAAGTGTTAAACACAACAGAAAGTGACATTATAGGTTTTGCCGAAGTGGTATCTTCCATATTGGAACAGCAGCAACGTTGTGTTATCGGTAATGAAAACAAGATTGAGGAACAGAAGCAATTATTTGACGAAACCCTTGATTTGATCAAGAACTAATCGAATGATGCATCTAAATCAAAGTATGAATGAATAAACACATCTGATCCAAACAGGGCGCTTTTATGAGCTGTAATAGCTTATAACTGCCGCCCTTTTCTTGTTATACATGGATTAATTCTCAAACTTAATTCTCAAACAACAATCTAATCAATCAGCTTCTGTTGAGGTTTAGGTAACGGCGAGCATATTATAGATCTTTAACGTGCGTAGATCTTCCTTAGACATTTTCAGTTCGTTATATAACTCCTGATTCTCAGACAAGGGTGTTCGAGAGAATAACATTTTCAAAGCGATGGGCATAAAGGGACGGAAGGAAACGCCTGCCATCAACCCCCACTTTTTCTCGGATTCCTGAAAAGATGCCAGAATGTTAATATACAGATTCTCCAGCGGTGTAGCCTGATTTTTCAGAATCAGCGTGGTGAGTGTGTCGTAATGCTCGGTGTGACCCCAATACATATTTTCGCATTCCTGATAATTCTCAAAATTCTTGACGTTCATATACATCACGGTTCGATAACGATTCGCGTCCGACTGTGCCATCATGTCAATGACACAACGGATGAGGCTGTTGTTGCGTCCATCATAAAAATACGAATAAAACCGTGTGGAATTTTTGAAAAAGCTGGACGGTACCGTATTCATAAGGGGAGAGGCTTGCTTCGGTTCAATATACAGCAGCTGCTCCACCTGAATGTTCAATGAATCAGCAATTTGATGCAGCGTGACTATATCAAGGGTGATATCTCCGCTCTCGTATTTGGACAGAGTAGCTTTACTTTTGTGAATCTGATCCGCCAGCTGCTGAACCGTTAACCCTTTCCATTTGCGGAAATTACGGATTTTCTTGCCCACTTCTTTGTTGATGGTGTTCATATCGGATCTCCTTCTGCTAAGTTTCTTAAGAATATGAGAAAAGGTGAAACCCCTCGGTAAAATCAATCTTTACGAAAAATATAACACTTTTCTCATGAAAAAACCTATTCAGAAGAAACATTAAGATCAATTTGTTTCTTCTGAATAGATTGTATTGCGTTTGATGGAACTTCTGAGCCATGAAATAATGTGACTACCAGAACCTCATCCCAGGATGGAGAACAGAGAGAAAGAGGCGCAGAAGGCTATGAAGTATGATTTTGATGAGATTATCGATCGCACAGGAACCAACGCCATGAATACGGATGGTTTCCGTCAATATATTTTTAATGCAACAGAAGATATGCAATTTCCCTTTAAGGATGAAGAATTTATTCGCATGTGGATTGCAGATATGGAGTTTGCCACACCTCCCGAAATACGGGAAGCAGTTAAGGAGCGTTTGGACCGGAAAATTATGGGGTACTCCCAGGTATTCGATCCCGCATACTACGAAGCTGTCTCCAACTGGATGAACAGATACTATGACTGGTCTTTCCCCAAGGAGCATCTGGAGACATCACATGGGATCATTCCCGCTCTATATGAATTAGTTGAATATATTTGCAAACCAAATGAGAAGGTACTGATTGTGACACCCTCCTATGGTTATTTCAAATCGGCTGCGGAGCACAATCATCTTGAACTAGTTTGCTCAGATTTGATCAACGATCAGGGACATTATTCAATTGACTTTGCAGATTTTGAAGCCAAAGCCAGGGATGAACAAGTCACCTTATGTATTTTCTGCAATCCGCATAATCCGTCCGGACGGGTATGGACAACAGAAGAGTTACAACGTGTGGGCGAGATCTGTCTGAGCCATAACGTATGGGTAATCTCAGATGAAATTCACTGTGACTTGCTGCGCACAGGTAAGAGGCATACGCCTCTTGCCAAGCTGTTCCCGGATACGGATCGAATCATTACCTGTATGTCGCCAAGCAAAACGTTCAACATGGCGGGCCTAATGTTCTCCAACGTGATTATTGCAAATGAAGGACTTCGAACGATCTGGCAGAAACGGCATTATGGATTCAAAAATCCGCTGAGCATTGCAGCGACACAAGCCGCTTACGAACATGGCGACGAATGGCTAAAACAGTTGAAAACGTATCTCGACGACAATTTTTCCTTTGTGGATCAGTATGTGAAACGTTATCTGCCACAGGCAGTCTTTCATATTCCGGAGGCTACGTATCTGGCATGGATTGATATTACGGCATACGTCACCACAAATGTAAACCTGCCCTTGTTTTTCGCTGAACAAGCGGGGGTATTACTTGAAGATGGGCATATGTTTGTAGCTAATGGAGGCGGGTGTATCCGCTTGAACCTGGCATGTCCGCGTTCGGTTGTTGAAGAGGGTCTCAGAAGAATAAGCACTCTATTGGTCAATAAAGATGAAGGCGTACCCGTTCAAGTTTGGTAAGTTTTCTATAATCAAGGTACTGGTTTGCTTTAACGCTGTAGTACAAAATCAAAGCGTATCAGTTTGCAGTGTTAGCTATTCTATGGTCACTCCCAAGTAACGTTAGTTATACAGGTAACCTATCCCCCTGAGGTACACTTCTGGTCTGCGGTCCCCGGTTATGTTAAAATGGTGGATAGTCTATGAGTCGTAGGATACGGCTCACGCAGGTGGCAGTTCGTTATGTGGACTGCACGGATATGTATTCATCAGGGAAAGGAGCCTTTACATATGTTTGGAAATGATTGGGACTCTGTACTTCAGGAAGAGACTGAAGCCGAGTATTTTAACAACATTCGTTATGCACTCGCCGCCGAGTATAAAACACAGACCATCTTTCCACCCAAGGAAGATTTGTTCTCGGCTCTTAAACTGACCCCGTACCATAAGGTCAAGGCCGTTATTATCGGTCAGGACCCTTATCACGGAGCGGGTCAGGCTCAAGGATTAAGTTTCTCGGTCAGACCGGGGGTGCGCGTTCCTCCTTCTTTGAAAAATATATATAAGGAGCTTCACGCGGATCTGGGTCTGCCGATTCCGAATCACGGATCGCTGGTTCATTGGGCAGAGCAGGGCGTGCTGTTGCTTAATGCGGTTCTGACGGTACGGGAAGGACAGCCGAACTCCCATCAGGGACTAGGTTGGCAGACGTTTACTGACGCTGTCATCAGGGCATTGAATGAACGTTCAGAACCGATGGTATTTATGCTTTGGGGCAGTCATGCCCAGAAGAAAGGGGCATTCATTAACCGGGATAAACACCTGGTGTTGGAGTCTACGCATCCAAGTCCGCTTGCAGCACATCGTGGCTTCCTGGGCAGTCGTCCTTTTTCCAAAGCCAATGAATTTCTGACCTCCAAAGGTATTGAACCGATTGATTGGACGATACCGGAAAACTAGACAAACGGGGGGGCGATGGCATTGCGACATTGGGTAGGACGGAAAGTAGCCGTATATCGTGCAACCGGCATACGAGAGCCACTGAAAGGAACGCTGGTCGAGTGGGATGAAGAAGCGGATTGTGTACGAATCGGACCCAAGCGGATCAAGGTATCGTTCGACAATATCGCAATGATCCGGCCTCTGCCTGAAGAGAGCCTTCCCTTGAAAAAAGCGCGTTCCGAGGTGCATAAGGTTGGATATGTGATGAAAAAGGCCGTACAGTTTGAAAATGCCATCTATTTCAAATCACAGGTTATGATTTGGCGTCGGGCCAAAATTGTAGCATTATCCACAACAATTATACGCCATAATGATGATCAGGTTGAGCTTGCAGACGGCCGGATTCTTCGTAAGGACAAGCATATGTTTGTGGTGCGCTCACGACGTGGAATACGATAAGTCCACGGATATTTAATATTCATTTCATGCAAAGATCATATGGATTTAATGTTCGGCCTTTATAGTAAACAGTATAACAACCCCTTCTAAATGATGTGTACTAAGTATGGGAGCCCGGCCGGCTGCAAACGGTCGGGTTTTTTTTATTCACTTGTGTATGATGTGTGATGTAACATAGTATTTACATTCATGTTGTACACTAATGAAATAGATATCAAGAAGGAGTGAAACCCATTGAAACGTATATGTGTTTTTGCAGGCTCCAACCCGGGAAATCACCCCGATTACACACAGCAGGCTATCAACTTGGGTAAACAGATCGCCGATAGCGGGTACGCACTTGTCTATGGCGGTTCATGTATGGGATTAATGGGTGCCGTCGCGGATGCTGCTCTGGAGCAGGGTGGAGAAGTGATTGGTGTCATGCCGACTGGTTTGTTCCGGGGAGAGGTTGTACATGGAGGCCTTACGCAGCTGATTGAAGTAGGTACGATGCATGAACGCAAGGCAACGATGGCCGAGCTGTCCGACGGATTTGTGGCTCTTCCTGGTGGTATGGGGACATTTGAAGAATTATTCGAGGTTCTATGCTGGGCACAGATCGGCATTCATCGTAAACCTGTCGGTTTGTTAAATGTAAACGGATATTACGAGCCATTGATGAAAATGGTTGAGCACAGCGTGCATGAAGGTTTTTCCAATACCTCACATCTTAGTCTATGGAGTCTGGAATCCGATCCGGCTGAACTGTTGAACCGGATGTCATCCTATATTCCGGCACAGTTGACCCAGAAGTGGTCTCAGCTTCAGGATAAGTAACTACCCGCTCCAGCGGAAAACTTTTCGATGTGCCCAAGCAAGTTCCCTCTCCAAACATAGTCTATAGTGTACTTTCTTAAAAGAGGGGAGTGTCACTCATGAGCGAAATCAAAGGCACAGGATACGGTTACGGATACGGCGGGTTTGCCGGTGGAGCATGGACATCAACAGGCGCAATTCTGGTGTTGTTTATCCTGCTCGTTATCATCTCTCGTACATTCATTCTGTAATTCGGTTAGCCATTCCGGGACGGTGACATGGTCGCCGGGGCAACGCCCGATGAAGAAATGGCCTTTCCAAAGAGACGCCGGTATGGCTGGCGTCTCAGGGGAACGGTTTTTTTCTGTCTGCAAAAAAAGAACTCCGTCTCCATGGAAAAGAGAGACAGAGCGGGGCAAGAGGAGTTAGACCGTTACCTCAGCACCACCACCAGGCAAACTGAGTGTTCTCCAGGCAATGTATAGTCCAATTGCGGCTGCAATAAGAGCAAGGATGGCAGCGATAAAAGCCAACTTATCCAGTTGATGTTGTTCTTCAAGAGCAGATGATTGATTACTTGTTTTGTCTGGAACAGAGAGCCCCCGAACAGATGCCTTTTTCATGTGTTGGCGTGGTCCAGGGCGCGTTCTTGTTTTGTTGTTGGGTTTGCCAGAACTGCTTTTGGCAGAAACTCTGAGCAAGGGAGCTTTTTTGGAGGGAGATTTGGGAGATACAGATCTGTTCTTCGTTAGGGGTTTCAATGGGCGACCTCCTTACAGCGGAGTGCAGTTGTCTATGACTGATATTATATTATGTCTGCTTTACAGATTGAGTTCACAAAATGAGTGAATCCCCAGCCCTCCAAGACGTTGCCCTATTCACGGACGGGGCATGCAATTAAACGCTCTGTTAATACAGGTATGACAAACTGCGTTTATAGTGAGAATCATAGAGTTAATGTTGAACTCAGGAGGCGCTGGAATGAAAAAAATAGAAAATATCGCCCATAGGGGAGCATCTGCCGTATGTCCCGAGAATACAATGGTTGCGTTTGAACGAAGTTTTCAGCTTGGAGCGACAGGCATTGAAACGGATGTCCAGCTGTCCAGTGATGGTAGACTGGTACTGATACATGATGAGACGTTAAGCCGCACTGCCGGAGCAGAAGGCTGGGTCAAGGATAAATCGTTTGAAGAATTGCGTACTCTGGACGCAGGAGCTTGGTTCCATGCCGATTTTGCTGGAGAACGTATTCCATCTTTGGATGAATTATTTGATTTGGTTCGTGGGAAAGACATCCTACTTAACCTGGAATTGAAAAATGGTATTGTTAGCTATAAGGGAATGGAAGAAAAGTTGATCCAAGCGATTCGGGATTGGGGTATGGAACAACAGGTGATTCTATCTAGCTTCAATCATGCCTCGTTAGTGAGGTGCAAACGTCTTGCCCCGGAAATTCGCACAGCAATTTTATATATGGAAAAGCTGTACCGCCCATATGATTATGCGGCTAAACTGGAAGCTTCTGCTCTGCATCCCTACAAGGTTGCTGTAACACGAGAAGAAGTTGCTGCTGCTTTGGCTCAGGGAATTGCAACACACCCGTTCACGGTGAATGATCCTGCTGAAATGCAGGAATTGATCGACATGAGTGTTCAGGGAATTATTACGGATGTGCCGGATGTGCTGGCAGCATTGACTGCTGTACATAGTCGTTAAATCATATCTCAAACCAAGGTGCTGCATTGGAGTTCTTATACTCCATGCAGTTTTTTTTAGTACAAAAATTCATTTATGCAATAAACATGTCCCATTTGTCCATTGCCAGAGACAGCTAGTTGACATACAATGGTCTATGGGAATGAGAATCAATATCAGTTATGTATTAATAGAGAGGTGAATGTTATGTACATAGGATGCGTCTACACCACTCATAACAAGGGTGGGGACATATGAGTTCGAAAGTTTCATCAGCAAGTCAACCTACGGAATCACCTACAGCCCAAATACACACTCGTCCCTGGGCTGCCACATTGATCCTGACCGGGGGGATTCTGCTGCTCGCGCTGGGTATGGCGTTGTCCATTTCGTTTGGGGCGGCAGATATCAAGCTGAGCGTGGTATGGGAGGCCATTTTTAACTTTAATCCTGAACTGACTCCGCATCAGATTATATGGGAGATTCGATTACCGCGTATTCTTGGCGGAGCGATGGTGGGTGCCTGCTTCGCAGTAGCCGGTGCCATTATGCAGGGGATGACCCGTAACCCGCTGGCTGATTCCGGGCTGCTCGGACTGAATGCTGGCGCAGGATTTGCGCTTGCTATCTGCTTTGCCTTTTTCCCGGGCATGCCATATATGTATATCATTCTGTACTCCTTCTTGGGTGCAGGACTTGGGGTTCTGTTGGTCTATGGTTTCGGTGCGGCTTCCAAATCCGGACTTACACCTCTCCGGCTCGTTCTGGCGGGGGCGGCAGTGTCAGCGATGCTGTCAGCACTCAGTGAAGGGATTGCACTGTATTTCAAAATTGGACAAGACCTCGCTTTCTGGACAGCGGGCGGTGTAGCCGGCACGAAATGGTCCCAGTTGGAAGTCATGTTCCCTTGGGTTTTGGCTGCGCTTATTGCAGGGATTATTATCTCCCGTTCCATTACGCTGCTTAGCTTGGGGGAAGATATCGCCGTTGGATTGGGTCAACGTACTGGCTTGATCAAACTGGTTGGTCTGATTGTTGTCCTAATCCTCGCAGGTACAGCTGTATCCGTGGTTGGTGCTGTTGGTTTTGTTGGGCTTATCATTCCCCATCTCACACGCAAATTGGTTGGGGTCGATTATCGCTGGATTATTCCATGTTCCGCTGTCATGGGCAGTCTGCTGCTCGTATTCGCGGATCTGGCTGCACGTATGATTAACCCGCCATATGAGACGCCAATTGGCGCCTTGGTTGCCCTAATTGGGGTACCTTTCTTCCTCTATCTGGCGCGTAAAGAAAGGAGGACTCTGTAACGATGGAATCCTCAACTCTGGTTGGAGCAGAACGCAAAAAGAGAACAAAAAGCACCATTGTCATGATTGTACTGGGTGCGTTAATTATTACCGCTTTTATTATCAGTATGAATACAGGGTTCACCCGGCTTTCCCCTCTTGAGGTGATGCGGACCTTGTTTGGCGGTGGGACGGCAAAGCAGGAACTGATCCTGTTTGAATTCCGTTTGCCGCGTATCGTCATTTCGGTTCTTGTCGGTGCGGGACTTGCATTATCCGGTTGTATTCTGCAGGGGGTATCCCGAAATCCTCTGGCTGATCCAGGGATTCTCGGAATTAACGCTGGCGCCGGATTGGTTGTTATGTTGTTTGTTTCCTTCTTCCCGACAACGACGGCGGCTCCAGTATTTTTGCTGCCCATCCTGGCCTTGATCGGGGCAACTTTTGCTGCATTTTTGATTTATGTGCTCTCTTACAAAAAGGGAGAGGGCCTTATGCCTACGCGTATGCTGCTTACAGGGATTGGGGTAGCGGCAGGGATCAGCTCAGCCATGATCGTGTTAACACTTCGGCTTAGTCCGGAGAAGTATCAATTTGTAGCCACCTGGATGGCAGGTAGCATCTGGGGTTCCAACTGGAAATTCGTATCTGCATTGCTGCCGTTTCTCATTGTCCTTGTGCCGCTTGTTCTGTATAAAGCCCGTGTGCTTAATGTACTGAACCTTGGGGATCAAACAGCGAGTGGTCTCGGCGCTCCGGTGGAGCGCGAAAGACTGATCCTGCTGGCTGCAGCCGTGGGACTAGCCGGATCATGTGTATCCGTCAGTGGCGGCATTGGTTTTGTGGGTCTAATAGGTCCGCATCTGGCACGTCGTCTCGTGGGACCCAAACATCAGTTCCTTTTGCCTGCATCCGCATTGGTCGGATCATTGCTTGTGCTTGTTGCAGATACGCTGGGACGCGTAATCTTGCAGCCTTCCGAGATTCCGGCAGGTATTCTGGTCGCCATCATTGGTGCCCCGTACTTCCTGTATCTCTTGAGCAAAACGAAATAGAAAGCAATCATGATGGTATGGTTGCTATAAGGAGGGCTTCAGTCCATGCTTCGCCGTTTCTTTGCCTATTACAGGCCTTACAAAAAGCTGTTCATTCTGGACTTTAGCTGCGCGATATTCGTAGCTCTGCTGGAACTGGCCTTCCCGCTGGCAGTTAATAGAGTCGTGGATGACCTTTTGCCAGGGGGACGCTGGGACTGGATATTATGGGCATGTCTTGCGCTGCTCGCGATCTATCTATTAAACTCGTTCCTCAACTTTGTTGTTACATACTGGGGACATAAGCTTGGTATAAACATCGAGACCGATATGCGTAAGGCACTTTTCAATCATGTACAGAAGCTATCATTCCGTTTCTTTGACAATACCAAAACCGGACATCTGGTCTCTCGTATGACCAATGACCTGATGGATATCGGCGAGATTGCCCATCATGGTCCGGAGGATGTATTTATCGCAGTCATGACGCTGATTGGTGCATTCAGCATCATGATGAGCATTAACGGAAATCTGGCCGTGTTAACATTTATCATTGTACCGCTCATTATTTATCTATCCTTGTATTTTGGCAGCAAGATGTCCAAGGCCTTTAGCCGAATGTTCGGGGATATAGCGGATTTCAACGCACGTGTAGAAAACAATGTAAGTGGTATTCGCGTGGTTCAGGCTTTTGCGAATGAAGAGCATGAAAAAGCACAATTCGCTGTAAATAACAGCCGTTTCCGTCAGACCAAACTGATCGCGTACAAAATCATGGCCTGGAACTCATCCATCAGTTACATGCTGATGAAGCTGGTGTCCCTCTTTGTACTGGTATGCGGCACATGGTTTGTCATTAATGGCAGTATGAGCTACGGTCAATTTATTGCCTTTATTATGCTGTCCAATGTGTTTCTTACACCTATTCAGAAGATCAACTCCGTTATTGAGACGTATCCAAAAGGGATTGCAGGTTTCAAACGGTATACAGAATTGCTCGATATGGAGCCCGACGTTGAAGATCGACCAGGTGCCGCTACCGTATCTCATCTGCGTGGAGATATCCGTTATGAGCAGGTGACCTTTGGCTATTCGGACCAGGAGCCTGTTCTGAAAGGGATTGATCTGAATATTCACGCTGGTGAAACCGTGGCCCTTGTTGGACCATCTGGTGCAGGGAAAACAACCCTGTGCAGTCTGCTGCCTCGATTCTATGATGTGCTGGAAGGTCGCATCACGATCGATGGTCAGGAGATTCAAGATATGACGCTGGATTCATTGCGCAGTCAGATTGGAATTGTTCAGCAGGACGTGTTCCTGTTCGATGGAACAGTTCGTGAGAATATCACGTATGGCAAGCTGGATGCAACAGAAGAAGAAATCTGGATGGCAGCTCGTCGTGCACAGATGGAAACACTGATCACTTCCATGCCGGAAGGAATGGACACGTTAATTGGTGAACGCGGTGTGAAGCTGTCTGGCGGACAGAAACAGCGTTTGTCCATTGCGCGTATGTTCCTGAAGAATCCTCCGATTCTAATTTTGGACGAAGCTACATCTGCACTGGATACGGAGACAGAAGCAGCGATCCAGCAATCCCTTGCGGAATTGTCTGAAGGACGGACTACATTGGTCATTGCCCACAGATTGGCTACGATCAAAAATGCGGATCGCATTATTGTGGTTGCCGAGCAGGGAATCACAGAGCAGGGGCGTCATGAGGAACTGCTTGCAGCAGGTGGTGTATACAGCCGTCTGCATTATGCACAGTTTGGCGCCTGAACGTAACAGAAAGTTCGTGAACGCTGACTCTGCATAAGAAAGCTGTATATGAATTTAAAAAAGACGCCTTCGTCTACTCATGATCCTGAGTAAGACGAAGGCGTCTTTTTCTACTTTTTATTATCACGTTACTGAGCTTGAGTTGAGGTGGTGGATTCACCTCATTCTGCTTCAGCTGTTGTAGTGGATGGCTCTGCTTTGCTGCTACAGGCTGATAACAGCCCACCAATCAGGGTAATCATGAGTATAAGGGTACCGAGCTTGCGTGTTGCTTTCATCGTTATAGTTCCTCCCGCATAGATTACTTATTGGATAATGATAATCATTTATTTATTTAGTCAATGTGATAAGTTTATTGAAAGCGGGAGGGTAGTACAATGGACAAACAGGCGGAAATCCTTTGTACAAAAATAAGGGGAATTTGAAGGAGAGGAGACAAACGTTATGTTGTACATTTTCATAACCTGGCTAATATTGATTTTAATGTTGATTCTACTGGCTCAAGGCATCCAAAAGAATTCCAAGGATAGAGAGGGATCTGTTAAACGTTGGCGCGGATGGTTAATCGGACTTTTTATTTTAGGTAGCGTACCATTGGGGTATGCATTATATACGGAGTTACGCGGGGGATATATAGGAGCCAACATCGGGCTGGGATTGGCTTTGTTTTTTACCTGGGCATACTGTGCCCTCTTGTTATGCGTGACATTAGTGATCTGGGGAAGGTATGGGTACAAGCAGTACAGAAAGAAGTAATTTTGTTGCCCTCAAGTTTATGATAAACATATGTTTCCATGCAACAATAACCATATATGGAACGTTGAAATTAGAAATAGGTTTTAATAAAGGGGATTACCTATGTTCCATCTTCGTCGAGTTCTGATATCGCTCTCATTCCTGATCGTATGCCTTACTGGATGTTCAGGACATATCGATTGTAATTCTGTGCAAACTCAAGCGAATACACCAAGTGAAGATGGATTCACTGGTTATGTGGTTGAGCGCAAAGACGATTCCATTCTAGTGGTTGATCCTGCGTATAAAGACTTCGGTGCGAACGGAGGAAAAAGTAGGTATTATCCGGCAAAATGGTTCTCCAATGCGCCTGATCCGCAGATCGGCTCCTATGTTGAGATCTGGACGGATGGCAGCCCCGAAAACGAGCCTTACCCTGGACAAGCCAGAGCGGGAACGATTGCTGTATCCAGTCCGGCCACCCCAGATGGTGCTCATATGAGTGAGGAGGATGCGATTCGGGTTGGACTGTTCACACCAGATGGAGAAAAGATAAGTATTCCTGTGATTGTAGATGTACAATTTTATCAGGATGTAGGGACGTGGACTATTCGCATGAGAGATGCGATGTCAACGACGGAGAATCAAGATGAGATTGAGATCAGAGTAGAGGATGTAGAGCCAGTCGAGTAACAGAGGGAGTATTTCATTTTGCATATCGATAATTAGATAATTAGATGAGAAAGGAAATTTAAATGGATATTAGGGAGTGGCTTCCCCGCGACAAGTCCGATTTTGAAGCGGTGCGTAAGTTAAGTGAATTCGGTAATGAAGAGTTGCGAGATATCATTCCTGAGCTGATGGAGTGGTTGCAAGATGGAAATTGGCCCATTTCGAAATCCGTCGAAGATTTACTTTTAAGATTTGGAGAAGAACTTGTTCCTCATATTCAAAATGTATTTAAAACAAAAGATCCACAGTGGGAATATTTTATGCTCAGTGGTTTAGACAGTAGATTGCCTTCGCGATATCTAATAGGATTGAAGGTTGATTTGGAAAGAATTTTGAAAAATCCTACAAAAAGTGAGCTGCTTGAGAAATTGGATGAGGTTATAATACCATTGCTGAATAAAATACAATAAAAAGTAGTTCAGTAATTCAGAAAAGTTCATACTAAAGAGCAGTCCTTAGCAACCTTGAACGGCTTAATGCCTTTCGGGGTTGTTTTTTGTCAAAAACAGATCATTCATTAAAGTACAAGCATTATTACATATAACATGAGTGATATTTTGTTTCGGAGTTGGGCTAACGATCTACTTATGTTTAGTCTGCAATCCATGAAAAAACGAACGTATGTTTTACGAATCAGTTGACTTTTTGTGCCAACAACAACTATACTATTATTGTTGGCACAAAAAGTGAGGTGAAGCAATGTCCGCCAAGAAGATGGGACGTCCGCTGTCTGACAATCCCAAAAGCGAAACGATCAAAATCCGTGTTGATCAAGAAATTATGAACAAGCTCGATGCTTCGGCTGAGAAGCTAAATACGAACCGATCAGACATCGTTCGCAAAGGGATTGAGAAGATTTACGACGAGCTCCAAAAATAAAAAAAGGAAGCAGCGTTCGTCCCGAGAAGAACAGCGCTGCTTCCTATCCCGCAATCACTATCAGAATGAGCTGACTGCATAAATATCCTACCATGTGCAGAACGTTCGTTCAAGTCGATGCGAATCCATTTCTGGGAGGATGCACATGAATTCAATTTTGGAAGCACTTTATAACGGGCGACTTCGCCCGGATGAGACGATGATGCCGACACATCCTGAATACCAATTATTAGGGCGGCAAATTGCGGCTCTGACAGAACAATGGAAGAATCGATTGAGCGAGGACGAATTCCGTGAGCTTGAACAGTTGTTTGACTTGTGTGGTCAATGTGATGGTATGCATAGCGAAGCAGCATTTGTTCAGGGATTTCGACTGGGGGCCAACATGCTGATTGAAGTGATGAGTCAACGTGAGGAGTCGGTTCTGGCGACCTCTGCAGATTGTAGTGTAGGAATGATTTGATGATGTAGAAGTTTATGAAAAAAGAAGGTGTGATTTTGATTTTGTATCAAGGAAAGTCAAGAAAATTCATCAATATATTGTTATCGTTGTATACTTGTTTAACATTTTATTTCTTATTCCTGGGCTTCGATAGAAGCTCGTCCAGTCCCGATCAGGGCTTGCGATACAGCTTATCCCTTCAAGGAATTCCTTTACATTTTCCGATGGGGAGAGATTTTAAGATTTGGTTTTTTGAAATGGGGAACTTTGTAGCGTTCATCCCCTTCGGGATGGTCATTCCGCTCCTCTTTCGCTGTGGGTTTATTCGCTTTATCAGCATATTCATTCTCTGTATTACGATGGTAGAGACAGTGCAAATGATTTCCCGTTTAGGTGCGTTTGATATAGACGATATCCTGATTAATACTTTGGGGGCTGCAGTGGGATATGGAGCACAGCGGACAGTAACGCATCATCGGAACACATTAAAAGGACTTATTCGAATCTTCCTGACAGCGATTATTTTTTCAATAGGTACGATCACTGTTGTTGGTGGTCTTAATTATTATTTAGATAACGTTGACGGAAAAAGTGTTGCACTGAATGAACTTGTTTCGAGTGACGGGGCTGTAGTATGGGATGAAGAATTCTCCAGTTTTACAGTAGGCCAGACAAATGTTGAGCCTCAAATCAATCTGTACAGTAGAGAAAAACAAAAAACGAATGAGTTTTCATATCACTTAAATGGAAAATACAAAATTATGAAAGGTTATTTCGCTTTACCGGACGATGTCATCCGAACAGCAAGCCATGAGCCTATTACAATAAGCTTTATCGCCGATGGCACAGAAATCTATTCCTTGATTGTATCAGCGAACAGTGCGGAGAACCATCCTGACTCTTTTCAAACTCCGTTAAAAGGAGTTAAAGAACTGACTATAAAAGTAATAACCGATGGTTCAAATCTGATGACCAATATAGTGATGTGGGACATAACACTGACAGAGCCAAACACAGGGCAAAAGTTCATCAACAGCATTAAATCCATGTTTTAATACATCAATAAAAGCCCTCGATCCTGCCACTTAAGCAGCAAGATCTGAGGGCTTTATCCATTTTCATGCCATATCAACAACAACAGCTAGTACATCCATTACATAACGCTACCTTAATCCGCAATATTTCCCGCCATTTTGAGACGACGTGCAATTTCCTGGAAGTCTTCCTGCGAAATGCCTGGGGCGAATTCTTCTTCCACCGGGGGAGCTTCAGGAATCGGATAACCTTCAGGTACGCCTTGAATGACTTCCAGCGGTTGTCCATCTTCGGGGTGTGTCCCTTTCCAGATCTGACTGATCGCAGTAAAGTCTTTATCACTATAGGTATACAGCTTGGTGTGTAGACCTTTTTCTTCGTATTTCCACGCCTCGTTAAAAGATTTGTTGCTCAGGGATGGAATCGGCACCAATTTGGTTACATTCACTCCGGTTGCAATCTCAAGCGCTTTAGCATAAGCGACCACATGCACGCCGCCGCGTACCAGCAAATAGCCAACAACTGCCCGGGCTGCGGGGTGATCGGTCATTTCATAAACCTTCATTTTATGTGTGCGGGCTCCGCATTCGAGGAAAAAGTTATGCAGCAGATCTTCGACCAGATTGCCACTGTTGAAGACGTTCGCTCCGGTCCACGGATTGCCCATCGAGTCGAAAGGCATTGCTCCCTGTGCGCCAGCCAGGAAATGATAAGACAGACGTGCATCCTTCACAGAACCGAGCGGTGTATCATCCGGCTCTTTGTAATCGGTAGAACCTCTAAGGCATTTGTTAATACCATGAGACACAAGCTCCACATGACCTAATTCTTCGGCGGTGATACTCATCACCAGATCGTAGAAGGGTTTCAATTTTTCCTTGGAGCGAAAGTTAAAGGATTGATAGAGGTAGTTGTTCAACGTTGACATTTCTCCGAATTTACCACCCAGCAATTCTTGTATCGCTGCCGCTGCATTCGTGTCTGGTCTCTCGACATTGGGGATTTCAATTGCGATTTCATCCATACGTTTGAACATTCGGGTATAACCTCCTCGAAATGATTGCTCAGAATAATGAAGTGATGCTGTCATGGCCTATTACACGTTTATCGGATACGCTAAACCCATAATTTTGCAAATGAGGCTTAAGGCGTATGTAATGATGCCTGCATTTGTTATTTCCAATCCCATGTTATTTATGTACAATCAGGACGAATGAAGTTAAGTATGGTTGTCATTATCTGATTTAAATGAAGGAGAACTGAGAGTGCGCAAACGTTGGATTATGGTGGGATGGGGTGTCCTGCTGCTTGTCGTTTTTGGATGTAGCGATGTTACGGCAGCATATGCAAATTATCCGAGTGGATTGGATCAACAAACACGAGATGAGCTTATAGAAAAGTACGGTTTGGAAAAGCCGGAAGATCCACTACCGCGAAATCTTTTATTGGAGGGTGACTTGGGGATGAGCTTCAAATCACCAATTGAACGGTATAAGATGGCGATTAGTACGATTCAATCGCTCCAGCAACCAATTACGTTTATCATTCGTCTACTGGTGTAAAATAAACTTCTACAGGGCAGGCTAACGTAAACATTGCCCAAGGAGTGAATGATATGAGAATGCTCATCGTAGCCCTGATGACGGTGATACTAAGTTTAAGTGGACTAGCAACAAGTTCAGCAACGGCGATTCCGGATTATGCGAAGTGGGGAATCATTGCAGTGAAGGAAACGCAAACCAAGTACAACGTGGACATTTTGGATTACAAACACATTGGCCGCACCTCGTTAACAGCAGACCAATCCCGTGAACAGTTCAAGTTATGGGTACGTAATAAAGACGGTAAACAATTTGCTGTATTTGTGAATGTTGATTTTAACCCGTCTACCCAGCAGCTGAAAAAAGTACAATTCACGGAATCGGATCGACGTTGAACTGAACAAGAACTGCACAGCAAGAAAGATAGGAACCAGACTTCTCTGTAAAAGGGAGTGAGTCTGGTTTTTTAATTTCAAAAAAATCCTTTTTTTAGTTGTTGAATAAAGAACTTATGTTCGCATATAATAATAAAACAAACACATGTTCTTATTGGAGGGATGATTATGCTAGGGAAATATATTGGTCAGATGGTGGAGCTCGTCTACATGGATCGTGCAGGGCATATTACACAGCGGCAGATTCGAATCAACAGTGTGCGGGAAGGGAAGATTAGAGCATCCGCAGGGAAAGAGGGGGCACCCCGAACATTTCTGGAACAAGGTATTCTGGCATGGCGTCCCGTACTCCATAAGGAAGGGAAGGAAGAAATATGCTGAATGATTTTGAACGCAAAATTTTGCGTATTATTGTTAATTATGCGGGGCAGCGTCGCCGGGTGCCACGAATGGATGAGTTAGAGAATAAGACGGGCAGAAGCAAGGCGTTCATTCATGAGTCACTGCTGGAGCTTGAGCGCAGGCAGCATATTGTGTGGGAAAACAAGTCTACGCTGGAAGGCATATTAATTCTGCAAGGATGGGAGCAGGAACAACAGCCCATTCGTAAAAGCCCACCCGCTGGAGATGCCGTGAAATATTTTACCGAATATTAAAACGTAAAAAACGCCAACCCGGAATGCCGGATTGGCGCCATGTGAGGCAGCATACATCTATTAGAAGATAGGAAGTTGATCAAGGTTATTGGTTGGGTCGCCGTCTGCATCACCGCGAATGTACATTTCGCCGTCTTTGCCTTTAAAGACGTTTACACCTGCAATTGCTCCTGCTTTGACTTCTGCCAGTGCTTGTTGGTAGTCCAGCACACGTCCGGATGAAGTTTGGAACGCTGTCAGATCACCGTCACCATTTTTTTGTACTGCTGTGAAGCTTTCGCGTGTCGTTTGATCCATGATGTCACACTCTCCTTATTTGACCAAATAGGAATCTGGTTACCTCTTTAGCCTGTCCGGATCAAAAAAAAAGTATGCATAGCATGGCTTCATATCGCTCGCAGTGATAATTTACAGGCTCTTTTGCATCCGAACATGCAGAATGTCTGCATCATAAAAAGGCTCTTCCGAGATGACTTCATATCCGAGCTTTTCGTAGAACTTCTGCGCCTGGCATTGTGCGTCCAAAACAGAGTAGGAAAGTCCCAATTCGCGTGCCCGTTCTTCCATGGCTAACAGCAGCACACGCCCGTAGCCGAAAGCACGATGAGATTTGAGAACAGCGATACGCTGCATTTTGGCGGTATCCTTGGTGTAATAGATCAGACGCCCTGTAGCTACAGCCTGTCCATCTGTACTTAACAATACGTGATGCACATCAGGGCTGATGATATCATATTGATCGATCTCAATGTCAGCAGGCACCTGCTGCTCGATGACAAAAACATGATTGCGAATATCCAATGCTTCCTGAAGTTGTTCTTCAGTAGTTACATAACTAATCTCAGCTGCCAATTCTATACCTTCTTTCTGCTCTACGCTATCAGACTGAATTATACAAAAAAATGCTTTTCCTGTATAGTTAAGACTGGAACATACTGGGAGAGGAGGGATGAACCATGGGTATGGCAGGAGTGATGGCAATCACCCTTTTAATGGCGGCCGGCATGATTGCTTTGTTGTATTATGTGACCAAGAAGGCGTACTCCAAAAAGTGGGACGAAGATGAGTGAAATGCGACATCCTGTTCCTCAGGGTAAGACTTCAACATTGCCTTGTGGGGAGTACACGTCATGCACAACAGACTTGGAATACACATCCAGCCAAACGGGCAGGTCATCATTCACCTCTTTGGGCTCTTTTAACTGTTGAAATTGTACGGTATGTTCATCCCGTTCCAAACTGCAACCGACAGAAACGTATATTAATGCAACAAGCGCAATCAGACAGGCTACGTTTTTGGCAGTGATAATGAAACGCAGCTTACGTTCTCTCATATTCCTCATATGGAAGTCACCTCGTCATCAAAATGGTAATCATTCCTTTATTGTGCACCAATTCGAATAAAATATTACCAATATAACGATTGACAATGAACACGGTTACTTGGTATGATACTGTTACTTGATTGGCAAACAATTAAATATCATGATCTGTTAGCTCAGCTGGGAGAGCACTATCTTGACAGGGTAGGGGTCAGTGGTTCGAGCCCACTACAGATCATACGTGAGAAGCCTTGCAGAGCAAGGCTTCTTTTCCTTATAGAAGAAACTTCACTATAATTTTTGTGTTCATTAAAGAGAAATGGTCAATTTTTGGTCAAGATCATGTTTTTTTGCTAAGTTTCTCGTTAATTAAATTGCTTTCTACAAGTTCTGTTATTGATTATCGTTAAAAAACACCAACGTCACATTAACTGTGAGTTGGTATTTTTTACGTTAACCGAAAGAATACTGTTTAACTTACAGCTGTTTCTTTTTCATGCTTGGAAGCAAATGAATGTAACATCTAATCTCATTTTTACTGTAGGGTGTCCTAACCGTTCTGAAGCGATTTTTGGGTTAACACTCTGTGATAATAGGAGATTTACACGGGTATGTCGCATTACGTGAAATATAATTATTGGAATGCTCCAACAGCAGCCAAAAGTATTTAATCACTTGGCAGAAATAATTATAAATCGACTGTTTGCCGTCAAAAGCCTCCATAATGAGAAAGTAACTGCTTATGATGTAGCGATCGAGCACCGACAGAAATACAACGAACAGTTGCAGAACTGCTGGCGTTCTGATTTTAAATAAAAAGTTTTCTTACTGTGTAACATTCCCTGCTTGTAAGTGTTCATTTATATATAAGCTAATTTAAATTACAAACAAAGATTTAAGTACTTTCACAAGTAAAGTTCAGAATGCATTTTCAAGCAGACCAAAAATAACTTGAATAAATCAACACTAATGATTCAACTTTAGGAGGATATTCTTATGAGAACGAAATCACTAAAATTAATTACAGTTGGAGTGACTTTTGCTTTAGGGGTTGGAATAGGTGTCTATGGCTGGGGAGCTGTATCTGCTGATACTAGTCCCTCTGAAGATCAAATGGAAATAAAAATCAATGATAAAGGTCAAACATATGGTTCATTTGTTTATCATGGTGAAACACAATTAGATCTAGTTAAGGCTATAGGTGTAGACGGAACTGAAGGTTACATCAAGACTTCAGATATGAATCAAGATTTGCCACAAACTCCTGAAGAAGCAATTCAGAGTATGGATGAACCAAAAGTCGATAAGTACATAAACTTGTACGATAGCAACGAGAATGTTATCGGAAAATTTCTACTCGAAAGTTCAGAAGATTAAAACTACACTACTCCTCCAAAAGTTGCTCTCCATAAGGATCGAGAGCACTTTAAAATCCAATAAGTAAATTCCAGTTCACGTACTGCTCGACTTGTAGTATTCTACTGAAAATATAAAGCTTGCGGTACCATCGCTAATTCTTCTGCAAAGCAGCAAGATTCTGTCTACCCCAATCGCAGAGAATCTCCAGCACGCATCAGCGTTAATCCTTCACGAGACAAAGAGTATTCTACTTTTGGCGGTAATTGTGGGTACTTATGCGTAATTCCATCCAAAGCTCTTTTTCAGTTCTCCATATCGCAATGTTTCTTTATCCATAACCAAAACAAGATATGCATTTTCCATTTTCCACATAATTTCTTGCAGCCTTATACATTACCAATGGTTTTACGCTGAAAAATAGAGTGGTCATGGCGCTTATCAGCAAGGTTCGTTTCGGAAGGTCATGCACTTTACTACCGACAGTCAGGAAGGGACTGATTACCAGAATTCGCTTGCACCGATGGAGGGCTTTGAGAAGAAGATGTAAAAGTTAATATATATTAAGGTGGATTCAACTTTTGGATCATTAATAAATATGTATCAATTACGGAGCAAC
The DNA here is from genome assembly GCF_900110055.1 of Paenibacillus sp. OK076. Lineage (NCBI taxonomy): Bacteria > Bacillati > Bacillota > Bacilli > Caryophanales > Paenibacillaceae > Paenibacillus > Paenibacillus sp. OK076. The sequence continues at coordinate 3,934,348 of NZ_FOCH01000001.1, read as the reverse complement.
CATTTCCTTGTATTACATGAGGAAGTGGTTGTTTTTTTATAATAATGATTTACAAACACAATTTAATTGTGTACAATGTAATTGTTAGCAATACAAAAGAGATGTACCTTTACAAAATAAAATCTAAACATACAGAGGAGCCAATACTCATGAAAACATTATATGAAACTACAGTTATTAATACAGGTGGACGTCAAGGGATTGTGCAATCGCCAGATAACGTATTTATGCTTGATGTCGCTGCCCCGCCTGAACTGGGAGGCAAAGTGACGACAGCTACGAATCCAGAGCAATTGTTTGCAGCAGGCTACAGTGCTTGCTTTAATTCGGCGCTGGAGTTTCAGTTGAAGAAACACAAAGTCGAAATTGAGAGAAGCACGGTATCGGCTACGGTTATGCTTGTGACAGACCCTACGGATAATGGTGTGAAACTGGAAGTGGAACTTGAAGTTAAAATTGAAGGTCTGGATGAGGAGACAGCACAGAAATTTGTCAAACTTGCTCATGACTACTGCCCATATTCCAAAGGCATCAAAGGGAACGTCAATGTTACCGTTGGGCTAGCTTAATCATTAAGCCAAGCCAAGTCAATTCAACCGTTAGTTTGAACTTCATTGTTGAAGTCTGAAGCACGTATCTAAAATACGGTCTAAACTACCTGAAGGCCTCCGAGAAATCGGAGGTTTTTTTGATATGCTCTTTAACTTTGCAGCGACAACCAATAAATAGGTAATGAAATCAATTACGATTGAAATATACCCATATGGGGTATATTATAAGAGTAGAAATCGAAAGTTCAAAGGAGTGCAACTCATGAAAAAGTATGCAATGATATTGCTGACTACGGTGATCACGGGCAGTCTGATGTTAAGTGGATGTGGCAAGAATGCTGGGCAGGATAATAGCAGTAGTGACAGTCATGCAATGAGTACAGGAATGATGCACCACTCGGATTCGGGAGAATTACCGGAAGGGCTGCAGGAAAAGAAAAATCCTACATATCCAGTGGGCAGCCAGGCCGTGATGAGTACGGACCATATGGCTGGAATGAAGGGTGCAGAAGCGACCATTGTGGGGGCCTATGAGACGACAGCGTATGCAGTCTCGTACACACCCACCACAGGGGGAGACATTGTGAAAAATCATAAATGGGTGATCCAAGAGGAAATTCAGGACCATACGGATCAACCGTATGCAGCAGGAGCAGAGGTTGTGCTGAATGCTGATCACATGTCTGGAATGAAAGGTGCCAAGGCAACGATTGACTCTGCTGAGCAAACGACGGTATACATGGTTGATTATAACCCGACCACAGGCGGAGATCCGGTGAAGAATCATAAATGGGTCACGGAAGAAGAATTGTCTATTCAATAATATATTTTAATGAATAAACAAATTTTCACTCAATTATGGGTTATACTGGAACTATAAGATTAAAGTTGCTGGAAAGGGGAATGTATATGATGGACTTTAGCAAGCCGCCCCATGCTTCGGAATCACATACACACAAACAGCGCCATGAAGAAAATGAACAACAGCTTTTAGCCGGAGGAAAAAGCATTTGGTGGGAAATCAGCAACTGGCTCATTCTCGCTGGGATACTTGCGGTGATCTTCGTATTGTTTAAGTTCGTTTTCTAGAAAAGATTAAACATTAAAACTTTGGATAAGGGCCATATTACATGGGCTCTTTTTTTTACGCTCGTACATATAAATCATCAACCGAATAACAAATGACAAAAATAAATATTTGTCACGAAAGCAAGAAAGAATTACTTGAAGGCGTGACTGCACAATGGCTTGAAGATGAGATTATCGCGCCTTGGACGGCAATAACTAAGGATCAGAGTTATAACAGAGAGGGCACACGTCATCTAAAAGTATATATAGAAGCATTAATCGCTCGTAAACGTCATTATGCCGAATCCGATGCAGAGTTGTTTGAGATGTACGCACGGGTAACCCAGGAATCAGCAGATATTATCAATAAACATGTGCAGCATCTGGTGCGTCATTTGAGTGAGATCATCCAGCAGGAGAACCCATTCCAATTCAACAACCCAGATGTGCTTGCTGCGGCGATTCTTCAAGCTACCGCTCGTTTTCATCATCCGGCACACGTCTACGAATGGCAAAGCCCTGCAATTGATGCGGAATTTGAGCAGGTGTGGTTGTTGATCGAAAAGGGATTATTACATTTGGAACAAGAGAGGGAGTCATCGTAAATGAAAAAGCTAACAGGTAAAGTGGCCATTGTAACTGGCTCATCCCGGGGGATTGGACGTACTATTGCAGAGCAACTCGCTGAATTGGGCGCAGATGTCGTCATTAACTATGCGAGCAGTCCCGATAAAGCAGAACAGGTGGCAGATATTGCTCGTCAAAAAGGAGTGCGTGCCATTACCGTTCAGGCTGACCTTGCTCGGAAGGAAGATGTGGAGCGTTTATTTTCCGAGACGATTAGCCAGCTTGGAAAAGTTGATATTCTGATCAACAATGCAGGCATCATGAAAACGACGCCTCTGGCAGATGTGACTGAGGAAGAATTCGATCAGCAGTTTGCCATCAATGTTAAAGGTACATTTTTTGCTTGTCAGCAAGCATTGAAACACATGGAGGATCAGGGCCGAATCGTTAACTTCTCCACTTCCGTAAACGGACAGATGTTTCCGGGATACAGCGTGTACGCAGGTACCAAAGGTGCAGTTGAACAGATTACTCGTCAGCTCGCGAAGGAATTTGGCTCCAAACAAATCACCATTAATGCCGTTGCACCAGGTCCGGTGAATACCGAATTGTTTTCAGTCGGAAAGACGGAGCAACAGCTCGAAGGGCTGCGTAAAATGAATGCATTTGGTCGTCTGGGTGAGCCAGAGGACATTGCCAATGTGATCTCTTTCCTTGTCAGTGCAGAGTCGCAATGGGTCACAGGACAGACGCTGCGTGCAAACGGTGGCTTCATTTAATTATATCATGCACGAAGTTTACTCTTTTTGACACACAACCGGGCGAATCCCCATATGATGCATTACATCAGCAAGTAATTGGGGAAATGGGGAATCCGGGATGGCAAAAGCAAAGGGAAAAAAGGCTCCCGTGTTAAAGAGTGACAAACTTCGTGTATCCATGAAGTTGGTTACTTCGGATGTATGTGAGCGCTGCAAGACCCCCTGTACACGAGGAATGGATTATGCAGCACGGATGCGAACCGATGGAGCTGTAGGCAAGGGCGTACCTTGTATATTGACTCGTCATACCTCGTAGTCAGCAGCATAATAAAATTGATCCACAAGAAATTCGCATAATTACGCATTGCCAATAACTATACTATAGGGGCGTCCTTTAACAGGGTACGCCTCTTTTTGATCGTTCCAAGGGGTGGAAAATATTCTGGATAAAAAATGAAAAATGATGAAAAACAGCGCAACTTTGTGGATGAGTCTGCAGTATAAATGTACAACAGCTAGCAGCAGGGGAGGGAATATTGACGGAATGAAATGGAAAAGAATTTTGCTGTGTGTCACGGTATTCTCCTTGCTCGGCGGGTCTTTATTGTTTGCAGATTCAGTGAACGAGAAGATTCGGGTTCTCATAAACGGCAAGGAAGCAGCTGACGGTGGTTATCTGATTGACGGAACGACCTATGTACCTGTAAGGGAAGCGGGCGGAATCGCCAGATGGGATAGCACAAACAAGAGAGTAACGGTTATCAAACCGAATGTACATATTTTTCTCTTCAAGGGAGATACCGTGTTTGGCAACGTGAACGTGGGTAAGTTGAAATTTAATGTGTTCTCACAAGTCGATAGTTTGACAACGGATATAGCTGCTGTAAAGGTGACGATTACCAACCCAAGTGGTGAGGTTAAGGATATTCAATCCCAGGAGCTTAAGACACAGAAGGATAACTTCTGGTTCCGAACGTACGATTTTACGTATGATTTTAGCCGGGCTGGTAAGTACCAAATCGGTTTTTATATTAAAGAAAATGCAAACAGTGGTTATGTGCTGGCAGCCGAGAAAATCATTACCGCGCTGAACGATTGAAGCAAAAATAACCTTGTCGGTTAAATTGACCTGAACCATTGAACATGTTACGATATGCAAGGTTACACAATTTCTATTTATAAAGCGAGGTATATCAATGAGCGATCACACACATGAACACGGCGATGCCTGCGGATGCGGTCAAGACCACGACCACGACCACGAGCATGAAGAAGTTCTTCTGACACTGACAGACGAGAACGGAAATGACGTGGAAATGGTTTTGGTGGAGACGTTTGACGTGGAGAAGCATGTTTATGCGCTCCTGCTGGAACGTAACAATCCTGAAGCTGACGGCATCATTCTGCGTATGGAAGAAGAAGACGAGGAAATGGTGCTCTACAATATTGAAGACGAAGAAGAGTGGACCCGTGTTGAAGCGGCGTACAACGAACTCGTTGCAAGCCAAGAATAGTCATCCTTTTGGAATAAAGCAAGAAGGCTCCTTGATCACAGGGGGCCTTTTGTTTGCTTTTTATTAGGTGTATCTGCTGTTTTTTCTTGTCATAGGGACAGTGAAATAGGTGGGAAAATGCAAACGATACAGCGATCATAAGCCCAAGGCAGGACAAGTATGGGTGGAGAAAAAATAAAAAGGCCAAGCATCCCGCTTGGCCTTAGAGATCGATCAACCTCATTTAGAGGTGGCTGTTCTAGAAAATTGCATCTGCTTCTACGATGACTTTTACGTTAGTTACGCTACGGTCTTCAGGTCCTTTTACAGGCAAACCAACTTCAACATGATCAATGATGTAGTCGATGTTTTCCTGAGTGATAACCTCACCTGGGAGCAGAATCGGAATTCCTGGCGGATAAACGTAGATGAATTCCGAAATAATCCGGCCCGCGGATTCCTTGAAAGGAATGACTTCGGTATCACCATAGAACGCATCACGTGGAGTCAGCATCAGCTGTGGCACATCTGGAACCTTGACCACCAACTCATGAGCTGGATTCACTTGATAATACGTACGGGATAGATCTTGCAGGGCGCTCAGCAAGATTTCTACCGAATCATCCGTATCTCCCGGCGTGATGAGGCAAAGAATATTATACATATCACTGAGCTCCACCTCGATTTTGTAATGCTCACGTAGCCAGTTCTCTGTTTCGTAGCCTGTAATTCCAAGGTGGCGAACATGAACAGTTACTTTGGTTGGGTCGTAATTAAAGGTAGCCTCTGTGCCCAGGAGCTCTCTGCCGAAGCAATACAGACCGTCCATATCATTAATGGAGCGTCTTGCAAACTCAGCCAGATCAATAGCTTTCTGTGCCATCTGATGGCCATTCAGAGCCAGATTACGTCTCGACGTGTCGAGCGAAGCCAGCAGGATGTAAGAAGTCGACGTTGAAGTCAACATACTCAAAATGGTTTGTACACGTTGCGGATTGACATATCCATTCTTCGTGTTCAGGTTAAGTACAGAACTCTGAGTCATCGATCCACCCAGCTTGTGTACACTCGTTGCAGCCATATCAGCCCCGGCGGCCATAGCTGAGAGTGGCAGATCTTCATGGAAATGAATGAGTACGCCATGCGCTTCATCCACAAGTACTGGGACTTGATAGCTATGCGCCAGTTCAACAATTTCTTTCAGATCGGTACATACGCCGAAGTACGTTGGGTTAATGACGAGCAGTGCCTTGGCATCAGGATGACGCTCAAGAGCACGTCGGATCGCGCCCGTAGTGACACCGTGATCGATCCCTAGATTGGCATCCTGCGCAGGAGAGACGAACACAGGTTTCGCTCCTGAGAAAATGATGGCAGACATGACCGACTTATGCACATTACGGGGCACAATAATCTTGTCACCCGGCTCACATACGGACAAAATCATGGTCATGATGGCACTGCTTGTGCCTTGCACACTAAAATAGGTATAATCGGCTCCGAAGGCATCGGCTGCCAGAATCTGCGCTTCCTCAATGACACCGGTTGGCTGATGCAAATCATCTAGCGGTGCGATGTTAATCAAATCTATGGAGAGGGCATTATCGCCGATAAATTCACGAAATTCGGTATCCGTTCCCAATCCTTTTTTATGTCCCGGAATATGAAATTGCACCGGATTGAGTGCCGCGTGATTTTTTAAAGCGGTAAACAGCGGCGTACGGCGGTGATCCATCAGTGCTGTCACAACCTTTCCTAATTATAATTTGTAAGAAAAACGTCTTTCGACGTAAATTCTATGAAGACAGACCGCATATAGCGGATGTTTTTCTTGCGATCACGGATTTAAGTTCAGCTTCGCTGAAAACTTATCATATTGTAATCTCAAACAAATTTGAGTATAGCAAATTAAGAACCGAATGCAAGCAGTATTGCTTGACAATTTTTCGAATTGCTGAGATTTGGACACATCCCCGAGGGTTACAGTAAGGATAGGAGATGGGCAAGCGAGCATCGAAAGGGGAAAAAGAATGCAAACCAATACAAAACCAGCCAAAATCTTGCGATCACCTTTTTTTATCGCCATGTGGCTAACGCTTTTTCTAGTTGAAATCATTAAGGGTGCCCTGCTGGTCGCTATTTTGCCCGTGTATATGGACAATATTCTGGGCTTGTCCGCTGGCGTGATTGGTGTGGCCTTTGCCCTTCAATATTTGGGAGATAATCTGTTCCGGGCTCCCTCTGGCTGGGCTGCAGAACGGATTGGGTTCCGCGCGACAATGGTGACGGCCCTAATTTGTACATTAGTTGCTGTAATCATGATTATATTCTTCAAAAGTGCATTTGGACTTGCCATGGCTTGTCTCATTCTTGGAATTGGTACGTCACCCCTTTGGCCTTGCGCCATGACAGGCGTGACCGCGATGTCGGGGCCGCAGAACAAAAACGGTACAGCCATGGGCGCGCTGGAGATGGCGGCTCTTGGGGGCACTGGACTTGGGCCGATCGGCATGAACTGGCTGCTGGAGCGGACGCATCACGATTACCGCACCATTTTCCTGGTGTTGATGGGTGTTGCAATCCTGGTTATTCTGGTCGCCTTAGTTCTACCCGGACGTGTCGTTGTTGAGGGAGAGCATGCGCAAAGTGAGACCAGCCGGGCAGATATGAAATATCCGGCTAAACCGAATATTCTTACGCCTTTCATCCGACTCAAAAACAGTGTCCAGGGCACATTGCAGCGGGTACGCAGCACCCTTAATGTGAATCCGCTCGTATATCCTGCACTGTTTATGCAGTCTTTTGTTATTGGCCTGCTCAGTCCCGTGCTTACGCTATACACTCGCACAGACCTGCACATCTCGCCCAACCTGTACAGCTTGTTGCTGATAGCCGGTGGTGGCATCACGGTCATTGCACTGCTGCCTGTAGGGAAAATGGTAGATCGGTTTGGAACGGCACCGTTCCTGAACATCGGTTTTTTGATGGCAGCAGCAAGTCTGTTTGCTTTTTCTTCCATTACGTCCATTCCTGTTGTGTTCGGCATCGTCATGCTGGTTGGCGTTAGCTATGCGATGATTCTCCCAGCCTGGAATGCGTTTGTAGCCACATTGATTCCCAAAGGAGAACGCGGAGCGATCTGGGGTTTCTTCTTGACCCTTCAGGGATCAGGCATGGTCGTAGGGCCGATTGTATCCGGTCTGCTGTGGGATCACATTAGTCATCCTGCGCCATTTATCGGAAGTGCTGTCGTTATGGCTGGACTTGCTGTTGTGCATTATGTGTTATCCCGTAAACCGTATCGTACAGCTCCTGCCAAATGATGCGATTGAAGTCTGGTAAGGTTGATCTATTAAAAAAGGGAGTTCCAACAACCGTACAGGTTGTGGAACTCCCTTTTTGATTGCTAAAATGCCTCCATTTCGCGGCCATTATATCATGAAAAACGGGAGCTTGCCCCTGTGCATCTGCGGAAAGCTGCGATCCTTCGGATCAATCGGTGAAAAATAGTCAAATAACCAAGTACCCTTACATAAAATGAAGTATAAAATAGGGTAAGCCGATTGAGTAGAAGCGATTGAAGAAGATGGCCGGAGCATCTCCGGTACAGATGGAGGGAGTGCCGTGAATAAGAGTTATGAAGTTGAATATTGCAATCTGGAGCTGCGGTTCAACCGTCGGCATATCCAAAATTTGATCAAAGACCTTATTCGTGAGGGGTATTCACTATATTGGAGCGAGGACGAATCCTTTTTTATTCTGTCAGTCCGCACCGGACGCAAGCTGGTAAAGCTCCGTTTTCAACAGACGCGCAGCGGGAATTACAAGATGACGGGAGATTATATTATCAAGGACGCAAAGCTTGCGGAATGGTTAGAGAAGCTGATTGGGGATACACGCGGGCATGCCGTTGTGAAACGGTTTAAGGATCAACAGATGACCGTGGAGAATATTTTGTTCGGTGAAGTCATTCGTCTCGTTGAAGTATCCGGGTTCAAACAGCGTGTTATTTTTCAAAAGGAACCTGCGCCGACGGCGGAAGAGATGGAAGAAATGTTCCTCTCGCGCGAAGGTGAGGAGCGACTCATGCTGCTGCGCATGGAAGTGGATGATGAACTGGAGCGTCTGTATGCCGCCATTCAGATGGATAATATCGAAAAAGCAAATGCCTGTCGGAAAGTCTTAAAGCAGTTGTCAGGGCACCTGTTGATGCTGGAAGGCTGACATATAACGCTGTATTTATGAAAATACGATGAACACCTCAGGTAATTGGGGTGTTTTATCGCTGTGCGACCATGGTCCGGGGTTCACTTCTATGCGTAAAACCGTTAAAATGGGGGTATTGTTGAGAATTCATTCAATAAAATTAATTGGAGCAAAGGATGGAGGACCAGATGGCGAAACAACAGATCGGTGTCATTGGACTTGCAGTAATGGGCAAAAATTTGGCCCTTAACATTGAAAGCAGAGGTTTCACGGTATCGGTATTTAACCGTTCCCCGGAGAAAACCAACGATCTTCTGAAAGAAGCCGAAGGTAAAAACCTGACAGGCACATTCTCTATTGAAGAGTTTGTGGCATCCCTGGAATCCCCGCGCAAAATCCTGATTATGGTACAAGCTGGTTATGCAACCGACGCTACCATTGAACAACTGCTTCCTCATTTGGATGAGGGCGACATCATTATTGATGGCGGTAACGCATACTTCCCTGACACCCAACGTCGCAGCAAAGAGCTGGAAGACAAAGGCATTCGCTTCATCGGTACAGGTGTATCCGGTGGGGAAGAAGGCGCGTTGAAAGGCCCGGCAATTATGCCAGGTGGACAAGAGAGTGCGTACAAGCTGGTTGAACCGATCCTGACAGCCATTTCGGCCAAAGTCGGGGACGATCCTTGTTGTACATACATCGGACCGGACGGTGCCGGACACTATGTGAAAATGGTGCATAACGGTATCGAGTACGGAGATATGCAGTTGATTGGTGAAGCTTACCACTTGCTCAAATCTGTATTGAACGTATCCGTTGAAGAGTTGCATGAGATCTTCACCGAGTGGAATCAAGGGGAGCTGGACAGCTACCTGATCGAAATCACTGCAGATATCTTCTCCAAATATGATCCAGAAACAGGCAAACCGATGGTTGACGTCATTCTGGACGCGGCTGGACAAAAAGGAACAGGTAAATGGACAAGCCAAAGCGCGTTGGATCTCGGCGTTCCATTGTCCATGATTACGGAATCCGTATTCTCCCGTTTCCTGTCTGCTATGAAGGACGAGCGTGTAGCAGCTAGCAAAATTCTGAATGGACCAGCAACTGAAGCGTTCTCTGGCGACAAAAAAGCGTTCATCGAGAATGTTCGCAAAGCCCTGTTTGCAAGTAAAATCGTATCCTACGCACAAGGCTTTGCCCAAATGCGCGCAGCTTCCGACGAGTATGGCTGGGATCTGAAATACGGCAACATCGCCATGATCTTCCGTGGTGGCTGCATCATCCGTTCCCAGTTCCTGCAAAACATTAAAGAAGCGTATGACAAAGATGCAGCACTGAAAAACCTGCTTCTGGATCCATACTTCCAAAACATTGTTGAATCCTACCAAGGTGCATGGCGTGAAGTTGTAGCTGCTGCGGTAACTCAAGGCGTTCCGGTTCCTGGGTTCTCCAGCGCATTGTCCTACTACGATAGCTACCGTACAGAGCGTTTGCCTGCAAACCTGCTGCAAGCACAACGTGACTACTTTGGCGCTCATACGTTCAAACGTCTGGACAAAGAAGGCAGCTTCCACCACAACTGGATGGAATAGTAGCGTATACGCAAGTCCGTGAAATCTGGCTAAAGTGTCCTGAATGAGGGGCCTTGGCTTGAAGCTAGGCATGGACAGAAGCTTGGAAAGGGGACTTGGAGAGTCGGTTCATACCGATGAGCTCCAGGTCTCTTTTTTATCGTATGTGTAAGCTGATCTGAGTTCGTTGAAATCGTTGGGAGTTCATGGACATGCTTCGATATGCTCTGGAATTGCTTGCGGATGCTTATAAGGAAGTCGGTCACTATGGCCTTCCCCCGTCCGCAGGGCTGTGTTATGATAGGACAAAAGTGCTCACGAATTGCTTGAATTAAAGGAGTGTACACCTTGAGCAAGTCTAACAATATTATTCTCATCGGCATGATGGGAACTGGCAAATCAACCGTTGCTGACATGCTCGCACGCGAGCTGGGTTACCGACTGATTGATGTGGACGCCGCGGTGGAAAAAGAGGAAGGCTGTACGATTCCTGAATTGTTCACAGGCAAGGGAGAGACGTATTTTCGCGATGCCGAGAGTCGCATGTTGTGCTCGGTGTTAGAGAAAAAGGCGCAGGTGATTGCAACCGGAGGCGGTGTGGTTCTGCGTTCGGACAACTGTGATGTTATGTCGAAGAACGGCTGGGTGGTTGCCCTGACTGCGGATCCGGCAGTGATCGTAGAACGCGTCAGCGGCTGTGATAACCGTCCGCTCTTGGCAGGCAATGCCGAGGAACGTATTCAGACGATTATGCAGGAACGGAAGGACGCATATCGGTTTGCACATTACACAGTGGATACAACTGAGTTATCCGCTTCTGAAGTGACTCGTTTAATTTTAGCGCATTACCGCGTCTAAGCTTGTAATTATGTGGAGGAAGATATGCCGACGGATTTAAAGTGGTGAATGGGGACGTGTTACCGCAGTAGATTGAAGTGAAAAACGGGCCGATTGGCCCGTTTGACTGACGGTAAGGATCAGAATGCACAGTGGTTATAGAAAAATGCTGAATACAGCTATTTTATCCTAACCTTTAACCCCGATCCTGATGCTCTTTATTCTTCCTCTTGCCATTGCAGCATGCCGCCAACCATATTGGTGCAGCCATCATATCCGAGCTGCTGCAAGTACTCACAGGCACGCTCGCTACGGTATCCACTGCGGCAGATTAGAACAATCTCACCGGACTTTTGAATTTCGGACAGTCTGTCCGGAATCTGTCCAAGCGGGATGTGCTTGGCGCCCTCGATCATGCCTTGTGCGACTTCATCGTCCTCACGGACGTCTATCATCTGCAGCTTCTCTCCCGCCTGCAAACGGCGGCGCAGCTCAGAAGGTTCAATTTCAGCAATTTGTGTCATATTCAGGTCCTCTTTTCTGTATGGACTTAACGCCTATAATGATACCCAAGCGATGTATGGAATGTCAATTTGGCAGTTCAACATCACCGCATGTATCCTGAACCAAATAGGTAACAGGATCATCTAACGAAGCACATTATGATCAATGAAGGAGAATTTCATCCATGGACGTTATCGTTAAACCAACCCCATCTCTGAACGGGGAAATTGGAGCTTTGTCTTCCAAAAACTACACCACACGCTACTTGCTTGCTGCTGCGCTGGCAGATGGCACAAGTACGATCCATTACCCGGCTCATAGTGAAGATAGTGACGCTATGCGCAGATGTATTCGTGATCTTGGAGCGGTTCTTGAAGAAGATGATAGCAAAATCGTTATCCAAGGCTTCGGCAGCCATCCGCGTGATGTGCGTGAATTAAATGTAGGTAATGCGGGTGCAGTACTGCGTTTCCTGATGGGGATAACGGCACTTTGTCCAGAGGTTACGTTTGTAAATACGTACCCGGATTCTCTTGGCAAACGCCCACATGATGACCTGATCGATGCACTTGGTCAGCTCGGCGTTGAGGTGCAGCATGAACAAGGACGCTTGCCAATTACAATCAAAGGGGGTCAGGCCAAGGGTGGACATATCCGTGTATCCGGTTCGGTCAGCTCCCAGTATTTGAGCGCGTTGCTGTTTGTAACTCCTCTTTTGGCCGAAGACAGCACGATTGAAGTATTAAACGACTTGAAATCCAAAGTGGTCATCGGTCAGACGCTGGAAGTATTGGAACAGGCGGGCATCGTCATTCATGCGAGTGATGATTACATGTCCTTCCGCGTACCTGGCGGTCAAGCCTATAAACCGCAAACATATACCGTTCAAGGAGACTATCCGGGTTCAGCTGCAGTCCTCGCGGCAGCGGCTGTTACTCAATCGGATGTTAAAATTTTGCGATTGATGGAACAGAGCAAACAGGGTGAGCGTGCCATTGTTGACGTTCTGCGCATGATGGAAGTGCCGTTGACGCATGAGAACGATGTGGTACATGTTCAAGGAAACGGGAGATTGAAAGCCGTGGAATTCGACGGAGATGCCGCCACAGACGCGGTTTTGGCGATGGTAGCGGCTGCTGTGTTTGCGGAAGGCACCTCACGGTTCTATAATGTAGAGAACTTACGTTACAAGGAATGTGACCGAATTACGGATTATTTGAACGAACTGCGGAAGGCAGGAGCCAATGTAGAGGAACGTCAGGCCGAGATTATCGTACACGGTCGTCCGGAAGGCGTCGAAGGCGGCGTTGAGATTAACGCTCACTACGATCATCGCGTAATTATGGCACTGACCGTTGTTGGTCTGCGTTCCAAAGAACCGCTTCGTATTCGGGATGCACACCATGTAGCCAAGTCTTATCCCCAATATTTCGATCATTTGCAGGCGCTTGGCGCCTCGGTTCAATGGGTAAAAGAGTAAAATAACACGTTTAAGAAGTTGTTCAAAAAACCGCTTCATCCCATCTTCTCGGTACTGAAAACCGGTCTTTTTGAACACGCACTTTAAGCAGAAAAGGATGGTGCTTGAACATGGAATTTAACAATCCTACTCGTGAAGAAATTGGACAAATTTTGCGCAAGGCAGGCAACATTGCAGTCGTCGGCTTATCGGACAAATCAGATCGCACTTCCTATATGGTAGCGGAAGCGATGCAAAGCAGAGGTTATCGCATCATCCCGGTAAATCCACAGGTACAAGGTGAGATTCTCGGTGAGACAGTATATGCAACCCTCGCGGATATCCCTGAGCCGGTAGATATCGTGAATGTATTCCGCCGCGATGAATATTGCGCAGATGTCGCTCGTGAAGCTGCGGCGATCAAAGCAAATGTACTGTGGCTTCAGCTTGGTATCCACAGCGATGAAGCCGTACAGATTGCTGCTGAGAACGGCATGACAGCGGTAACGAATCGTTGTATCAAGGTAGAGGATTCCATCGTTCTGCGCGGTGCTGGACGCGGTTAAATCTCGATCACTTAATCCCGTTAACCTCGAGTTGACGGGATTTTTCTGTTGTATACTTGGAATATTGAATAAATGACCAACAGGTTACTGTTTTGCTTTGACAAAACGTTGCGTAAAGCTTACCATCTAGGATAGAAAGGAGAGGTCGCCATGAATTGGCTCGGATCCTTGCAGCAGCTCGGACGAGCGGTAATGCTGCCTACAATGGTCCTTCCCGCCGCCGCAATTTTGCTGAGTGTTGGCAGTTTGCCCTGGGACGCCTGGGGATTGAAAGTTGTTGGTGAAGTGTCTACCGTGGCCGGACACGGTATTTTTTATTTTTTGCCGTATTTGTTCGCTGTCGGTGTAGCGCTGGGACTCTCCAACCAGGCCGGACAAGCGGGACTCGCTGCTCTGGCTGGTATTGTGATATATGATCAGGTGACTCGCAATTTCGGGGATGGCACCGTTCAACCTGCTTCCTTAATCGGAATTATTCTCGGTGCACTTGCCGGGGTGACGCATAATCGGTTCAAAAGTATTAAACTGCCCGAAATCTTACAGTTTTTCGGTGGTTCGAGGTTTGTTTTGCTCATCGTAGGGCTGTGCTCGGCACTGTTCTCCTTCTTTATGTTATGGATCGCACCCATTTTGCAACATGCATTGAACGCCATCGCCACCTGGGAATACAGTCTCGGCGGTTTTGGGCTGTTTATATATGGGGTCCTGTACAGGGTGTTGGTGGCCTTCGGACTGCATCATCTGCTGAACAATGTGTTCTGGTTCCAACTGGGGACGTATGAAACAGCAGACGGCAATATTGTGCAAGGGGATTTGCCGCGATTTTTTGCGGGTGATCCAACAGCAGGGTATTTTATGGCCGGGTTATTCCCGATCATGATGTTTGCGATTCCAGCGATTGCCTTTGCGATTATTCAGGAGGCAAGGGAAGACCTGAAGCCGAAAATCAAAAAAACATTTCTTACTTCCGCACTTGTTTGTTTTCTGACAGGGGTATCGGAGCAGATTGAGTTTGCCTTTTTGTTTGCGGCACCCTATCTGTTCATCGTGCATGCAGTCATGTCGGGACTTGCGATGTGGATCAGTTACTGGCTTGATATACGCCATGGGTTCTCCTACTCGGCTGGCATTATTGACTACATACTCAATTTCCATCTATCGGAGAATGCTTGGAAGCTCATACCGATTGGCATACTATATGGGTTGGTCTATTATTTCCTGTTTAGGTGGGCGATTCGCACGTTCAAGATTCCAACTCCAGGACGCGAAGAGGGGTCCATGCTGGAAGATTGGGTAGGTAACATTCCTTATCAAGCTCCTCTCATTTTGGAAGCATTGGGCGGGAAAGAAAACATTGTGCAGGTAGAGGCCTGCATTACACGACTTCGACTCACCGTGCATAATGATCGATTAATCGATACAGGTGCAATGAAGAGTATGGGGTCTGCAGGGCTGATCAAGCTGGGTGGCGGTAACGTACAAGTGGTATTTGGCACCTATTCGGAATTAATCCGGGAAGAGATTGCGAAGCTGCTTGAACGGGATCTGCAACAAGTTCTGTTCTGTGCGCCTGTGCAGGGTAAAATGCTGCCGATTGAAGAGGTGCCGGATCAGATATTTGCAGCCAAGCTTGTGGGCGATGGTGTAGCCTTTGTCCCGGAAAAGGGAGAGCTGGTCTCGCCTGTGTACGGAACGATTATGCACATGTATCCGACAATGCATGCCTTGGGCATTTCGACTCGGGAAGGGCTTGAGGTGCTGCTGCATATCGGTATCGACACTTCCCAACTGAAAGGCCACTTTGAAGCCTTTGTTCAGGAAGGGGACACGGTGGAGCCGGGGCAGTTGTTAATCAAGTTTGACCTAGCTGTACTGCGAGCCGAGGCGGCATCGCTGACGACACCAATGGTGATCACGAATCCCGATCGTGTCAAATCATGGAGCTTTGCTCCATTTAAGCAAGTTAAGAAAGGTCAGGCATCCGTTATGTCCGTGGTGCTCTATGACAGGAACGTTGGAGGGGTAGAATGAAGATACAAGGCATCAACGGCGCTGCAGGCATAGCCATCGGCAAAGCATTTGTCCTGCCCAGTTGGGAATGGGATCTGCCGGATCAGAAGATGGATTCAGTGGATCTCGCCCAAGAGTTCGAACGGCTGTACGAGGGCATACGGACATCGAAGGATGAGATTGAATATATCAAGAACGAGTTCAAGGAAGTGGTCGGTCCTGAAGAGTCCAGCATCTTTGATGCGCATCTGGCTATTCTGGAAGATCCGGTGTTCATGAACGAAATTCGCGGCATTATTGAACGGCAGTACAAAGCAGCAGAAGTAGCCGTCAAAGAAGCCATTGATCATTTTGTCACCATGTTCGATCTGCTTGACGACGAGTATATGAAGGAGCGGGCGATCGACATTAAGGATGTGGGTAACCGTCTGTTAAAACATCTGCTGGGCGCACCGGAAATTACGCTCCCATCGGATACCCAGCCTTATATACTCGTGGCCAAAGAGCTGTCGCCCTCTCAATTGGCGCATTTGAATCCAAGCCACGTGCTGGGCATTGTGACACTTATCGGAGGCAAAACGTCACATTCGGCAATTATGGCTCGTGCCCTTGGCATTCCTCTCGTTTCCGGTCTGGAGGCGAGTCTTGGCATGCCGGTAGAGACCGGAGATATGTTGGTTGTCGATGGAGATAACGGCCTCGTCTTTACGGAGCCGGACCGCAAGACGATTGAACGTTACACGATGATTCGCAGCAAACAACTGAAGAAAAAAGAACAGCTGCAGGTACTTGCAACAGTGGATGCCGTAACTAAAGACGGTTCCGTTCTGCATCTGGCTTCTAACATCAGTTCCGTCAAGGAACTGGATATGGCACTGAAACATGGGGCGAAGGGCGTGGGGTTGTTCCGGACAGAGTTCCTATACATGGACCGTGCTACGTTCCCTGGTGAGCAGGAACAGTATGAGGTCTATCGTCTTGTCGCTGAGAAAACTGCAGGTCAGTCTGTCGTTATTCGTACGCTAGATATTGGTGGTGACAAGCAGCTAGACTACTTTGAACTGCCAGAAGAAGATAATCCATTTCTCGGATATCGTGCGATTCGGATCAGTCTGGACCGCAAAGATCTTTTCAAAACGCAGCTCACAGCCATTCTGCGTGCCAGTGCTGCGGGCAATGTCAAAATTATGTACCCGATGATTTCTTCGGTAGAAGAACTTCAGGAGGCCAATGAAATCCTGCGTGAAGCGATGTCTGATCTGGACGAGCGAGAATTGCCGTACGATCCGCATATTCAGGTGGGCATCATGATTGAGGTTCCCGCAGCGGTGATGATAGCCGATCTGCTTGCCGAGGAAGCTGATTTCTTCAGTATTGGTACCAATGATCTAGTGCAATATGTACTGGCTGTGGACCGAATGAATGAGCAGATTGCACATATGTATCATCCGTATCACCCGGCTGTACTGCGCATGCTTCGTGCAACAGTGGAGGCGGCTCACACGGCAGGCATTGATGTCAGTGTATGCGGAGAGATGGCAGGAGACGAGCGCTCGATTCCCCTATGGCTGGAGCTGGGGATCAGCAATCTGAGCATGTCTCCACAATCTTTGCTGCGTGTGAAGCACAGGGTATTGAATACGACGGCTGCTGCTGCCAAAGAGGCAGCTCATGATTGCTTCACTTTGCGGACAAGTGCAGATATCGAACAGCGTTTGCAGGTCTTCAATGATTCGATGGGCAGTCCGGATGAACAGAGTGGATCGAACGCATCTTGAATAGGATATTTTCAAATAAATACCTTTAAGTGAAAATATTAACTTTTGTATAGTTTTGGAAAATAGTCTTATTTCAACGATAAAGCCCCACGCCATATTGGCGAGGGGCTTTGTTTTATTTTTCAGCAAGGGCATCGCAAAATGCTTTGCCATACGGCGGAAGGTCAGGTGGACGACGAGCTGAAATGATGTGTCCATCCACAACAACGGCTTCATCTTTCCAGATGGCTCCCGCGTTTTCCATGTCATCCCGGATGCCTGGTGTAGAAGTCACCGTAACCCCGTCCAGTATTTTGGCGGATATCAGTACCCAGCCTGCATGACAGATCTGTCCAATCGGCTTACGATCCACATGCATTTCCTTGACGAGTTCAAGTACTTTAGGATAGCGACGAAGCTTGTCCGGTGCCCAGCCGCCGGGTACAAGAATACCATCATATTGTGAACTATCGAGTTCATCAAAACTGTATTCCGCCTCGGCGGGAACACCATATTTACCAATGTAGGTTTTGCCTTTCTTCTCTCCGGCGAGATGCACCTCAGCGCCTTCTTCACGGACACGATGCACCGGATACCACAGTTCCAGATCTTCGAATTCCTCATCGACCAGGGCGATGACTTTTTTGCCTGTTAATCTCATCATCATCTCTCCTTTTGCGGTAATTAGCACATAGCGTCTTTATTGTAACAGATTATCAAGGTGACTTCATCGTCATGCAATCTAGCGATCGGGGAAGCGATTACAACTCAATGAACGCCTACATTCGACAACCTTCTTCTGGAGACGGTGGTAATTTGTGCAACCTATGGTGTATAGCAGGATTTGAGCGGAAATAGGTCGAATGGTATCTGTATAAGAGTATGGAACGAATGGGGTGATGACTGTGCGTAAGACGTGCAGATGCGGACATGTAATGGAACTGGAATTAAGAACGGTGGTATATGCCAAAAAGGTGGAGATTCGTAACGTACCTGTATTTGCTTGTACGGATTGCGTTTCCTATGAAGTGCTTCAGCCGGTCAAGCCGGATTTGAAAGAGTGCATCAGTACACTTGGTGAACAGCCTGCGAAACAGGATGTATCATTTGGAGAGCGAAATGAACTTGCGGATCTCTTTCATGAACAGCTGCTGGCCTGGCCGGACGCTACGGACCGTGAGATGGAGCATCGGATGCAACGTGCTGTGGAGGAGAGAATTAACCTGCTGCTGGATATTATGGGTTACGCCCAAAACTCTAATGATGAAGAATGGATCGAGACAACACAGCGCAGATTAGGTCAATTATCCGGCTTTGTATGGCAGGCGCACTTCTCGAATGCTGTCTAATTTTGACGTGCAAAATGCTTGTTTTCATGAAAATTGGCTTTTTCGCCCGCTTTTTGTTAAGATATCGTAGAGTGAAAACGCTCAACATAGCGGTAATCCTGGTAAAGGGGGATGTATATCAAATGGCTGACATGACTAAAATGACAAGTATTGAACAGCTAAACTCCGCAGTGGAGGCTACCGAGGATCAACCTTTGCTTCTGTTTAAGCACAGTACACGCTGCCCGATCAGTGCGAACGCCTATCAGGAGATGAACAATTATTTGCAAAATAGTCCAAATGAACAAGTGAAATACGGTATCATCTATGTAGTGGAAGACCGCCCTGTATCCAATGAAGCAGCGGACAAGCTGGGTGTTAAGCACGAATCTCCGCAGGCGATTCTAGTCAAAAAGGGAATTCCTGTATGGCATACTTCCCACTCGGATATTACTTCAACCACAATCACGAAAGCACTGCGTGAGTCCTAAAGCCTATTTTAATTGATTAATGCATAAATTTGTCGTAATATAAATCTTAATGAAAATGGTATGAAAATTTACTGGTAATGGAGAGAAGTACTGTGACGGTAACCATTTATGATGTGGCACGTGAAGCCGGTGTCTCTATGGCAACGGTATCACGGGTTGTTAATAATAACCCTAATGTTAAGCCACAGACACGCAAAAAAGTATATGAAGCCATCGATCGGTTGGGATATCGTCCGAATGCGGTAGCCAGAGGTCTGGCGAGCAAGAAGACAACCACGGTCGGGGTCGTTATTCCGGACATTTCGAACTCAACCTTTGCAGAGATTGCTCGCGGAATTGAAGATATTGCGAATATGTATCACTACAACATTATTTTGTGTAACGCGGATAAGAAGAAAGAAAAAGAAATTCGTGTAATTAACACGTTGCTCGAGAAACAAGTGGACGGTCTGCTCTTCATGGGTGGAACTGTGACGGACGAGCACATTCAAGCGTTCCAATCAGCGGCTGTACCGATCGTTCTCTGTGCAACAAGTGACGAGAAGGGCACATACCCTTCTGTAGATATCGATCATGAAGCAGCGGCATTTGACGCTGTAAATACGTTGATCCGTCATGGACACAAGGAAATCGCAATGATCAGTGGTACCCTGCAAGATCCTGCCAACGGTTATGCTCGTTTCCAAGGGTACAAGAAAGCGCTTGAAGCAGCAGGTATGGAATATCAGGAGGATCTCGTACGCATTGGTAACTATCGTTATGAATCCGGTGTGGAAGCGATGAAGTATTTCCTCGGATTGAAGAAAAAACCATCAGCAATCTTCGCTGCAACAGATGAGATGGCAATTGGTGCGATTCACAGCATTCAGGATGAAGGTCTGAAAGTTCCAGATGACTTCTCTATCATTAGTGTGGATAACATTCGTATGGCTTCCATGGTTCGTCCTCAGTTGACTACTGTAGCTCAACCGATGTATGACCTGGGCGCTGTAGCCATGCGTTTGCTGACCAAGCTCATGAAGAAAGAAAACGTGGAGAACCCACGGGTTATCTTGCCGCATGAAACGATTCTTCGTCTGTCTGTAAGCCACGCAGACGTCGTTTAAATCAGGCGTTGAGGTTCATCGTCATTTCTAATTGAAATGGAAGATGATTGAAGAAAGGGAGAAGGCATTCTCTCTACATAGTGGAATGACGAAAGCTCCGGAAACGGAGCTTTTGTGCTGAATGGGCAGAATGTAGAATGCTATATAGGAGGTCAGAACATGCGTGAAACAATCGGTATCATTGGTGCAATGAATGAGGAAGTCGAACTTCTCTTGGCTGGTATGAAACAACTAGAGACTGTAAAACAAACCGGGATTACCTATGTTGCAGGCGAATGGCTGGGTAAACAGATTGTAGTCTGCAAATCAGGCGTGGGGAAAGTAAATGCGGCTGTGACGACACAGATTTTGATTGATCGTTTTCAGGTCAACCGTATTATTTTCACAGGTGTTGCAGGTGCAGTTCATCCAAAGTTGAATATTGGAGATATGGTCATCTCGTCCGAATGTGTACAGCATGATATGGATGTGACTCCACTTGGATTTGAGCGCGGGGTTATTCCTTACCAGGAGACGTCCGCCTTCCCGGCGGAAGCATCCCTTATCGCATTAGCTGAAGAAGCCTGCAAAGCGCAGGGAGCGAACTATCTGATCGGCAAAGTGCTGTCAGGAGATCAATTCATTGCAAGCAAGGATACGGTGAAAATGCTGTATACCGAAATGAATGGGGCATGTGCGGAGATGGAGGGAGCTGCCGTAGCGCAAGTGAGCTACATGAATCGTGTTCCGTTCGTTATACTTCGCGCAATGTCTGACAAGGCGGATGGATCAGCACATGTGAACTTTGCCGAGTTTACGGTGGAGTCTTCCCAGCGCTCTCACCGTATTGTGGAACATATGCTGGAACATATGTAAACCGTTAAGGTTTACGCATGTTGAACATCATAAAGGCTTATAAGCCAACAAAAAACCGCTTATTTCGTAGCAGATCATCCATGATGAACCTGTTTACGAAGAGCGGTTTTTCTATGTATACGTATTGAGAAATCATCCATGTGAATTCGTGATTAGTACATAAAACGATGGCGGAATCGCACGCGGTCGAACTGTTCTTCCGATTCGATGGGCACTTGGCTGCCAATACGGACCATGAGACAGTTTGCCGGATGTGAACAAATCTCGGGATCGTCGGTGGCGTACCAGGTCATGTCTACAGTTTGCATCAATTTTTCCATCATCTTGCGGTAGTCCCACACGGAAAGGGCGCTGCCCTTCAGATCCCAGTGCCAGTAATATTCTGTCGTAAATACGATATATTTCTCCATCTGTTTATTTTCAAACGCAGTGAGCAGCATTTCCCGTCCAATCCCCAGCGATCGATAGGCATCTGCAACCTCAATGGCGCCAAGCTCAATCAAATCAGTCATATTGCCTTCCGACCAACGCTCGCATTCATCAGCATAATGGAAAGTCACATAACCAACAATGGTCTCATTCTCCCGTGCAATGATGATTCGACCTTCAGGCAATGCGGCAATTTCGGACAATGCCTCCTGCTGTTCCGAAGGGCGCCTGAAGGCATCCAGATCGGTATGAAATTCAAGCTGCTTAATCGTCTCAGCCAGAACGGGCCCCTCAATGATGATTCGGTGGCCGGACTTGAAGATGGAACGCATATGATGCTCCTTAATATGCTCCATAGTTCATGCTCCTCTCTCCCCCTACTTATAGAGGTTGTTCAAAAAGTCCGCTTTTGATTACGAAGGATGCCTAGTGGCATCATCAGCATCGAATATGGAATTCAGCCGAAATGTCCGTTGCTCACGTAGTTTTCCCTACGCTCCGCTACTCCATTTCTAGCTTCATCCCATCTTCTTGGTACTGAAAACCGACCTTTTTAAACACATATTTATAGCAAAAAACCAAAAATTTGAAAAGCCATAGACGATGATTGAAAAGATTTGCTATAATTGCGTAGACAAAAAATGTTCACAAATCAACTGCAGTTTGGGTTCATCGGTTTGGCCTGGCAAGTACATGATGAGAAGTTCTCTCTACTAATGTAAGCGCTAACTGGAAGTTCAGTCAACACAAAGGCAATCAGAAGTGACCCATAATGGGAATCGAAATGTCGAGTTGAAGGAGGCTGGCAAGCATGAGTCAAGCACATGGTGAGATGCTGCAAACGGTTGTGTCTGAATCTAATCTGGGCGATTACACAGAGGCCCGAAGCCGGTTTGATTGGGAATCGGTTGAAAGGCACTTTACGTGGCACGCCAGCGGGAAAGTCAACATGGCGCATGAAGCGATAGATCGTCATGTGCTGGAAGGAAGAGGCGGAAGAACGGCATTATTATACAGCGATGCTTCGCGTGAAGAGGCATACACGTTTGCTGATTTGAGCGAGCAGTCGAGTCGCTTCGGTAACGTTCTGCGCAAATATGGCATAGCCAAGGGAGATCGGGTATTTATTTTTATGCCACGGAGTCCTGAGCTCTATTTTAGTCTGTTAGGCATATTGAAGGTTGGGGCTATTGCAGGTCCGCTATTTGAAGCCTTCATGGAAACTGCGGTGAAGGACCGGCTGGAGGATAGCGGAGCCGTGGCACTGGTAACGACCCCTCAATTACTTGGACGAATCAAACGTTCGGAATTGCCTGAACTGAAGCATATTTTTGTTGTAGGTGGAGGTCCGCAGACGGAAGAAGGTCTTATCGACTTTGATGCAGAGATGTCTGCGGCGTCGGATGATATGGAAGTGGAGTGGCTGACTCGTGAAGACGGTCTGCTCATTCACTATACTTCCGGTTCTACTGGCAAACCGAAAGGTGTTTATCATGTGCAGAATGCGATGATTCAGCATTATTATACCGGCAAGGTTGTACTTGATTTGCGTGAGGATGACGTATACTGGTGCACAGCCGATCCAGGCTGGGTAACAGGTACCTCCTACGGGATTTTTGCACCGTGGTTGAATGGTGTGACCAACGTTATTCGCGGGGGACGTTTCAGTCCGCAAGATTGGTACAGCACCATTGAGAAAAACAAAGTCAGCGTATGGTACAGTGCGCCGACGGCTTTCCGCATGTTGATGGGAGCGGGCGAGGAGACCATTGCACAGCATGATCTGAGCAGTCTTCGTCATGTCATGTCTGTCGGTGAGCCGCTTAATCCAGAAGTGGTCCGTTGGGGCTGGAAAGCCTATGGACAGCGAATTCATGATACCTGGTGGATGACGGAGACGGGGGGACAGTTAATCTGTAACTACCCGGGCATGCCAATCAAACCAGGTTCCATGGGACGTCCTTTACCGGGGATTGAAGCAGCCATTATCGATGATCGAGGACAGGAACTGCCGCCATACAGTATGGGGAACCTGGCTATTCGTACTTCCTGGCCTTCTATGATGGCGAAGATCTGGAATAACCCGGCCAAATACGAGGAGTACTTCCGACTTTCTGGCTGGTATGTATCCGGTGATTCCGCTTATATGGACGAAGATGGCTACTTTTGGTTTCAGGGCCGGATCGATGATGTCATTAACTCTTCCGGTGAACGCATTGGCCCCTTTGAGGTGGAGAGCAAGCTCGTAGAGCACCCTGCGGTAGCAGAGGCAGGCGTTATCGGCAAACCGGATGTAACTCGCGGAGAGATCATCAAGGCCTTTGTGGCACTGCGTGAGGGGTATGAGCCGACACCGGAGCTGAAAGAAGAGATCTATCGATTTGTAAAAGAGGGCTTGTCTGCTCACGCCGCTCCGCGTGAGATTGAGTTCAAGGATAAACTGCCCAAGACCCGCTCCGGCAAGATTATGCGCCGGGTGTTGAAAGCTTGGGAGCTGGATCTGCCAACAGGCGATCTATCGACCATTGAAGATTAAAGAGTAAACCAGCGGATGCAACGTGTCTGCCTGTCCATAATTCAAAGCCTGATCCGTATCTCAATGCGGATCAGGCTTTTTGCTTTGGAGTATCCATGAATAACAAAACCCCATCCTCATGATGCGAGAATGGGGTCAAGAGTGGAGTTAGGATCTCTGTATTACGGTTGGAAATGCACGGCTCCAGACGGCTCAGATTCGCCTATGCTGTTGCTGGCGGATACCTTGAACCATCCACTGGTGGATGCAGGCACTCCGTAGTCCATGGAGGTACCTGAAGTTGTGCCAATTTTGGTGTAAGGGGCTGCCCCTGTCTCACTAAAATATACAGCATAACTTTGAACACCATCTGCTTCCGGATTGGAGGCCCATTGAATGCGCAGTCCTTGGGAGAGCGCCGACACGCTCACTTGGCCTGGTGTAGCTGGAGCCGTAGTTGCGGCGTTCTCATTCTGAGAGTCTTCCGGTGTAACAACTGTTCCCGGAACATTAATCGGTTCATTTATTTCTTCATCTGCAGGAGGCTCTACCATTCCTGCACTGCTAACTGCTGCGCTAGGAGCAGACTCACGACCCGCTACATCCACTGCTGTCACGTAGAACGCAAAGTTTCCACCTTGTGCATATGCGGTAAATGATCTGGACTCACCTGTCAGGACAACCTGCCCCTGATTCTGGAATCCAGCGCCATTTACTGAACGATACAGGCGATAACCAACCACGTCACTTTCAGGTGTTGCATTAAACGTAATCACGGCGTTCCCGTTGGCAACGGAAATTCTCACATTGCCTGGTGCATCCGGTGCTTTGCCGTTATCCGTTCTTGGATCGATCTGTGTCGGCATGTCTGCATCGGCATCTTCCGGCAGGTAATATGCAAGTGATTCGTGACGACTCATACGTGAGAATGCACTTTGCAGTTCCTTGATGAGATCAGAGATCGGTTTCTTACGTTTGACAACGGTTTTCTCTTTCGTCATATCTCCGGGTGTTTCATCACGCGGAATGTAGTTGACACCATTGTAAGTGATATATTTGGCTTTGGCGACGCCATCATCGCTGTCCTTCGGCACAAATTTGCTATTGAAAATATCAGTGACAAATCGGTCGGTCAGAGAGGTTGGCAATTTGCCACTATAAGCCGATACGGTTCGTGTCTCGATTCCGGATGGTTTCTTGAACGAATCGGTTACGAACATCTCTTTGTCTGTAGCGATAACTTGATTCATGATTTGCGTCCACAGCTGTTGTGCACGTTTCTTCTGTGATTTGGTCTCCAGTGTGTTTACCGGCTGTTTGTATCCAACCCATACACCCAATGTGACATCCGGCGTATAGCCTTCAAACCAGACATCGGCGTAGTTTTGAGTTGAACCCGTTTTGCCTACGATAGGCACACTCTTGGAGTACTTGTAATTTTCACGAACTTTATCGGCTGTACCTTCCGTAATAACGGTGCGAAGCATATCTGTCATCAGGTATGCCGTCTGTTCTGAGAAAGCTTGAACAGGTTCTGCATCGTGTTTATATACGATATTCCCTTTTGAGTCTACAATTTTGCTGATCATATAGGAATCATTGTACACACCCTTGTTGGCAATAGCTCCATAGGCATTAGTGAGCTCTTCAACGGTAACACCGTACTGAAGTCCTCCAAGAACACCAGTCTGGGCTTGATAATCTGCCGGCTGGATGGTGGTAATCCCCAGCTTCTTGGCAAAAGCCCATGATTTGTCGATACCAACTTCTTCGTTGAATAGCTTCAGCGCAGGCACATTCAGCGAGTAGTTGAGTGCTCTACGGGCAGTCACAAGTCCCTGGTAGCGATTGTTGGCATTTTTCGGAATATGGAATCCGGTCTGGCCGTCCTTCAGAATTATCGGTGAATCATCAATAATGGAGGCCGGTTGAACAAGTCCTTCATCCAGTGCAGGCAGATAAGCGGCAATAGGTTTCATAGTTGAACCTGGCTGACGCACCATCTGGGTTGCATAGTTCATCTGCTCATCCTGGAAATCACGACCTTCAATCATGCCGAGAATGGCGCCTGTTTTATGATTGATCAACATGGCAGCAGTCTGTTCTTTTCCCTTCACGGGATCGTCAGCAGCGAAATTACTGTCATCTTCGGCAATGGTACGCATCGTTTTGTAGATACTCTTGTTGATGGTCGTGTAGATACGATATCCGCCTGTACGCAATTGCTGCTGAGCTTCTTCCAGCAGGGCACTGCTTTCTTTTTGCGGTGTATCTGTACCCGTATCCTTGGCTGTATCCGCTTTGGCATCCGTGCCTTCAGCTTTATCCGAATTGAGTTGCATCAAAATCTGTGCAGCTTGACGCTCTGTTTCCATCATAAGGTATGGATAAGTATTGTAAGCTTTGATGGTTTTGGGTGCGAGTGAACTCTTGATGTCAAAAGCAAGAGCTTCGTCATACTCGGATTGATTAATTTTGCCCAATTCCAGCATACGGCGCAAGACCAGATGCTGACGATTAATTGCACGCTCAAAATTTTCCTCAACAAAGTCGCCTTTTCCATTAAAGGCAGAATAAGAGGAGGGGAGCTGAGGCAATCCTGCCAGATAGGCAGCCTGAGCCGTGTTTAATTTGCTCAAATCATTAATATTGAACAGTCCTTTGGCAGCTGCCTTGACTCCATATACGTTATATCCACTGGAGCCGTTACCAAAAGGAACCTTGTTCAAATAGGCTGTCATAATTTCATCTTTGGTCAGGAAACGTTCGAGTCGGAGCGAAAGTAAGATTTCTTTCACTTTCCGGTCCTCGGTTCGATCCAAATTGAGGAATACACGCCGGGCCAATTGCTGAGTCAGTGTGCTGCCGCCGGTCTGAACAGATTCTTTTAGCACTTTCTGTTTCACGGCACGGAGCGTTCCGCTCATGTCTACACCTTTATGTTCGTAAAAATGATTGTCTTCAATCGAAATGACTGCATCAATAACGTTCTGCGGGATCTGGTCAGAGGTGACCGGACGCCTGTCTTCTTCTGTTCGTAATTGACCGATCGGACTGCCGTCGGCAAAGTAAGCAAAGCCTGTGATGGAGTTTTCGCTGACTTTTTGTTCAATCAGCGCCCTTGAACGGACGGGTTCGTCTTTTACAATGGAACTGACGTATCCCATCAGAGCACCGCCTACGAATAGTACCCCCATGAATCCCAGGACAACCATCCATTTGACGAAACTACCCAGTCTGCGGGCAAAGCTGCGCTTGCGGACAGGCTGTTCATCGGGCTTTTTCTTATTAACATCAACCATTCAGTGTCTTCCTCCTTTTAACAGCACTTATTATAGCATAAAAAGGCTGGTTTGCATGCCTGAGAAATACAAGCAATGGTCGAAAATTGCCATTCTTTCTTGGATTATAATATATATCATGCGGAATTGAGTTGCATATCATGAGAAGTCGTGGAGAATTTCAATAAAACGTGGAGACAGCATGTCTACACCGTTGCTATGGCGGAAAGATGAGTTGAGGGAAAAAGGCCGTAACTGTACATTTCGCACAGTACGGCCTCATGATTTCCTTTTGAATGACGTTTTTTTAGAATATAGAAAAGCTTTGCAAATTAGGTCCTGAAACGCTGAATCAGCTCGAGCAGTTCCTGTGTAAGCTTAGCAAGCGCAGCAGAGGCGGCTGTAACTTCTTCCATCGCTGCAAGCTGCTCCTCGGAGGCAGCTGCCACACTTGAGGCGTGATCTGCCGTCTCGTGACCTATGGTTTTGAGCTGTTCCAATGTGGCGTCCACCTGCTGTGATCCAGCAGACATTTGCTCAGCGATGGCGGAGACATCCTCAATCTGGATATTCACATCGGAAATCTGTGAAGAAATAGAGAGGAACAGTTCTCCACTTTCATTAATTACATCGGCAATATGAAGGACTTCGGAATTTCCTTTTTCCATATTTGCGACAAGGGAGAGTACTTCTTGTTGAACGGTATGAATCAATACTGCGATCTGTTCGGCGGACGTGCGTGACTGTTCGGCCAAATTGCGAATTTCAGATGCTACCACACCGAATCCACGTCCGTGCTCGCCTGCTCTCGAAGCTTCAATTGATGCGTTAAGGGCAAGAAGATTAGTTTGGCGACTTACTTCACTAATCATGTCTGTTATGTTCCCAATCTGCGCCGAACGCTGACGAAAGTTCTCCAGTGCAGACATGGACCCCTGTGCAGAAGAAGTCGCGGAGTCCACCATTCGCATAGCAGACTGAATCTTGTCCGATCCTGCCGCAGTTTGGTCAGCCACGCTTCGCGAAGATTCAGCTACATCTGCTGCGGCTTGTGCAATGCGGCCAATACCTGTCGTAATCTCATTCATGGCACGTGAAGTCTCTTGAAGCTCATGCATTTGCGTGCCGGCCTTTTGAGCAACGTCCTGACCTGTTGAAGCAATGACCTCAGCGGCCTTACCCGTTTCCTCTGCACTGGCTGTCAGCTGTTGGGAAGTGGAACCCACAGATAAAGCATGCTCCGATATCACGGAAATGGTATGGCGGAGCGTATCCATCATCTGATTCAAATGGCCTGACATCACGCCGAACTCATCTTTGGAATAGACAGGAAGCTTCTGTGTAAGATCTCCATCTGCGAGTTGCCCGGCAACCGTATTGACCCGATTCACTTGCCTTACAATGTACAGGATTGTGTAAGTCACAACACCACCAAGCAACAGCAAAGCGAGAAACGCAATGATAACGGACCAGGTCAGGCTATCGTAGAAGGGTTGCAAAATATGACGTTTGGGCAGGGCTGACACGAGATACCAGTTCGAATCCGTTCCTTGCAACTGAGCAGGCTCCGCAATAAACAGTTCTTGCTCTGATCCATCCGTGACGTAAAACTGACGCTCGCCTGTTTGAATCCGTTTAATGACGTTTTGAATCTCTGTCGGGATTACTGCGTCTTCCTTCGCCAATTCCGGATGGGTTCCATGCGCAGCTATTTTTCCATCACTTGTAACCAGCATCGCGTAGCCGTTATCCGGATTTAGTGAAGATATATTCTGTTGAAAGCGTTCAATGGAGAAGTCGGCTCCGACAATGCCAAGAAACGTATTATTCTCATCCAGTAAAGGCAGGACGATGGAGACAAGCAAAGTTTCCTTTCCAGATACGGTGTAGGTGGTTGGCTCAGACCAGTAGGCGGATTTACTCTTTTTGGGCTCCTGATAGTATCTGCTGGTTTTACCTTCTCCCTCATAGGTCGTCAGAGGTTCCACGTGCAGGGTATTCCCATCACGTATCACGTAAGGAACGAAGCGGCCGGTGTCATCGTCATAAACGGTCTTATTCATATTCTCTGTATCTTTTCCGTCGAACGCATCAGGTTCCCAACCGGTATAAAATCCGAAAACCTTATCATCTTTTTTTAAGTATTGTTCCAGAAGGTGGACGATCTCTTTGCGGTCAAGCGACCCTGTACGAGCTGAATCCACTAATGTGGTACGTATTGTATCAAGGGTGTTTTTCACTTGGTTCATTTCAACCATGAATTCATTTTGAGCTCGGTCTGATGCTTGTGCAGCAACGGTTTCACCGTACTGAACGCTCTTGTCGTAGATCATTTTGGTATTAAATGCAATGAGTGTTCCAATACAGCACAATAATACGACTCCCAGTAACAGTCCGAGTTTGACAGCCAGTTTGCGATCGCTCAGAAACTTTATCATGTGATCCCCCCCATGTTTCTCTTTAGATGTACGATGTGTTATTCAGTTCTCCGAAAGGGAGTGTATATTTTATATCGTTACTTGGGGGTTCATAATGTATATTCAGGTAAAAAAACACGTAAAAAAACAGCTGCCGAGAAAATCTCGGACAGCTGTTTGGTGTGAAGCTTAATGAAATTGCAACGATTAACGGTTGTAGAACTCGACGATTTGTTTTTCGTCGATGTCTTGGGACAATTCCGAACGCTCAGGCAAACGAATAAATTTACCTTCCAGAGCAGTATCGTTGAATTCTACGTATGCCGGAAGATGCGAACGGTTTTCCAAAGCTTCCTTAACGGAAGAAAGACCGCGGCTTCTTTCACGCAGGCTGATAACGTCGCCAGTGCTTACTTGGTAAGAAGCGATGTCAACTTTTTTGCCGTTTACAGTTACGTGACCGTGGGATACCAACTGACGCGAACCAGCGCGGGAGTTAGCAAATCCAAGGCGGTATACGAGGTTATCAAGGCGGCTCTCAAGCAAGAACATGAAGTTTTCACCCGCGATACCTTGCATTTTTTGCGCTTTAGCAAAGAGAGTGCGGAATTGCTTCTCGCCCAAACCGTACATGTGACGCAGTTTTTGTTTTTCTTGCAATTGCATACCGTAGTTGCTCATTTTTCTCCGTTGGTTAGCTCCGTGCTGACCTGGAGGGAAAGGACGTTTCAATTCTTTGCCTGTTCCGCTCAGGGAAATGCCGAGGCGACGGCTCAATTTAAATTTAGGACCAGTGTAACGTGCCATGTTTAAAGTAGCTCCTTTTTAGTTAAAGTTCATATAGGGCTCTGTTTGCGCTCCAATTTGTTGATGCGGGCTAGGCCACGCATAAGACGATCAGAAAAGTTCAGCCGCTGTCCTGAAAGCAACAAAAAGAATGAGGGTGACACAACCGGTAATGCCCAAATTTAAAGACCCATTAGTAGTCTTCATCAACAATTTATTTTACAGTTTAATAGAACCAAAGTCAAGCTTGTGATAAAAGCAAAAAAACGTCTAAATTTGTCGATAGGTCATTAGGCCCAAAAAAATGGGACAATTTTCTGAAATATGGATGCAAAAAAGCTTTAAAGAGAGTAAAATAGATTGTATCTTAACTTTAAATGATCTTGTACATTAAGGTTATCGCATAGGATTTGCAGGTTTGCGATAACGTCTGCAGATTAATGCATCCGAGTGGATGCAAAAACGGTGCAAAGGAGCGCCTGACATGTTAGAACATCTAAGAAGTAAAACAGCCAGCTTGAATTCGCGAAGTTCGGGCGATTCCGCATCTTCTGCCGCTCCTCACGAAGCGCATATATTTTGGATGCAAAAAATGGACATCACACCTTTTGATTTTTCATATTTGGGGAGCCTGTTGCAGCAAGCATACACCGACTGGCATGCCCAGCGGCGGCCACACTCAGACAGATCATCGATAATATACAACGTATGGAATACAGAAGGGATCTGTATGGGGCAAGGGAATGAAGGGGTTCCATTGCTTGATGTACATTCGACTGTGATGCAATGCCTTGAATCGGGACAGGCCCAGTCGTTACGTGGAACTACTGAAAATGGAGAGTATCATCTAATGGCTGAACCGCTGTTCTCCAGAACAAATAGGGATATGTTTGCTGTCTTCACTGCTGTAACCTACGAGCAAAATCGAGATGACACGTCTGAAGCTGTTGTTCGATCGGAGGCATTGCATTATCGTACCTGCTTTTACCGAAGATTTGAATACATATTTATGACGGATCTATTACATGCTCATGAACAAACTGCTCGTGAAGATCATCGAAGGTCGATTCTGTTCCAAATCGTTCAACGGATGCATGACAAAATGGATGTGGACGCCATATTGGATGAAGTATTTGACAGCATTGACTACTTATATCCAACGACCCGCATGACATTGTATATGTCTCAGGATCAGAGCAGCCTCAACCCACGCATCAAACCGCTGCTTGTTCATGAACGTGGAGAAGACATCTGTGTACAATCGTTCATGGAAGGCAAGCTCATTGTTGTTCGATCGGATGAAGGTGAACATCGTATTCTGGAGGTTGGTCTTCCTCTAAAAGGCAAACAAGGGATCTATGGTGTATTTCATATTGAGATGAATGAGGAGCTAATGGAAGATTCAGATTTGCAGCTGATTACGATGATGGCGGATACAGCAGGAACTGCTTTTGAAAATGCCAAGCTGCACGAACAATCGAATATGTTGATCCAGGAACTTCGTCTAATCAACGATCTGACACAACGTTTGAACAAAAGCCTGCAGCTAATGGAGATCTACCAAATCTCCGAGCAGGAGTTAAAGGACATCTTCCAGGCTGAATCTTGTTGTATTCTGCAATTGAATGATAGTACGAATCACTTCGAAGTGATGTCATCGAATATAAATGAGTTATATCGCAAAACGTTTCCTATGGACTATGGAATCGCAGGTTTGCTCTATCAAACCGAAGAACCACTCATCCTATCCAATTATGCAAAATACGATAAAGTGTCATCGGTTTTCATGGATCTTACCGGCTCCCTGTCATTGATCGCTTCACCCGTTCGGGTGAATGGGGAAGTGAAGGGTGCCATTTTGCTGGGACATCCGAAAAAGCAGTATTTTTCGTACGATAATTACCGTCTGCTGCAGATGCTGTCCATTCATATTGGACTTGCTCTCTCCAATGCTACCCTCCACGCCGAGGTACGACGTTTGGCAAACCTGGATATGCTGACAGGACTATATGTGAGGCATTACCTGGATACTGTGATCCATGAACGTCAGGCTCACGAATTCTGTGGTTCATTGGTTGTTGTGGACATCGACCAGTTTAAGCAGGTGAATGACACGTTTGGACACCAAACCGGTGATCAGGTATTGAAACAGGTGAGCGACATTGTAACGAGTTCTGTCCGGCCCGAGGACATCTGTGCCAGATGGGGCGGGGAAGAGCTGGCCATCTATATGCCTCAGATTGGTGCTCGTCAGGCACTGGAATATGCAGAAATCATTCGTACCAGGGTTGCTGAAGAGACAAGGCCTTCCGTGACCGTATCCAGCGGTATTGCCGAATGGAACTGGATGGATGAGAAGGTTAGTGTGGAATCGTTATTTTACCGGGCTGATATGGCTCTGTACGATGCGAAGCATGGTGGTCGTAACCGAATCGTCATGGAAAAACAGGAAGTTACACGTTAAGAGAGGACTATTCCGATTTCGGAGTCGTCCTCTCTTTATTTTTTTGAAGAGGCGATGCCAAAGGAAGGAAGTATAAGCAAATAAGGGAGGGGCAGGCTATGGAGAAAGTTTGATGGAAAGGTGGAATAGAATATGTTGAACCGTCGGTATATCCGCGGACTATTGTTAATTCTGAGCATGGTTGTGTTGTGTGCTCCTGGTTGTGGATTGTTAGAGCGAGATCGAACTCCCGAGGAATTATTTTCACTGGCTTTATCAGGAATTGCAGGTAAAGAAAAGCTGAGTTTTGATGGGGAAGCGGGATTGCGACGTGAAAGCAGCGGGCTGTTCGAAAATCAGTTCAAATTTGAGGGCAAACTGGAGGATCATGATCGCCTGACCTTGCAAACGAGGTTGCCTGGAGCTGTAACTGCTGCCGGAACGGGAGTAAAGGGAGTAAATGCCGCTGCTGTTAACAATAATGGGCAACCGAGCGGATTCAGTGCATCTTTTGAACGAAAACGAGGACAATGGATGGCTCTAACCGCCCAACATGAGCCCCTGCGCGGATCGCTGTCCCGTTTTAATCCCATCGCGCAAATGGAAAGTATCGATCGGTTGAACAAAACGATAACGTCCGAGTACGGTTCAGGTCGTCGAACGAAAATACTGCGAATTGAACTCGCGCCGAAAGACGCCAAAACCTTAGCACTCGCACAGCTTAACGACGAGATGGATGCAATCCGGGCAGAATATATGCATAAGGCGGCTGCGGTTAAGGCAGACAATCAGGCGAAGCTGGAGAAGGATTTGAACAAAGTGTGGGAGCAAGGGGAAGCATCGATGCAAGAGATGATGAAACAGGCCGAGGTACAGACGGTGTATCATCTTACCATAGATCGGAAAAGCAGCTTGCCCTTGCGACTTTCCTCGGAAAGCCAGGTGAGCTATAAGGACATGAACAGGAAATTGAATAAAGAAGCTCTTGTCACAGATGTAAACTTCAGGGCTTATGAGTAAATGAGTTGCGGGACTGCCTGCTGACGGGATCGTTGTAGCGTGCTACAATAGTATCGTAATTTACCGTTGTTCAATTCAAGGAATGGCGGATGACAGGAGGAGTTTACACGATGAAGGACCCAAGAATTCAGAAGCTCGCAGCTAATTTGGTGGGCTACTCTGTAGATGTACAGCCCGGTGAGAATGTGCTGGTTGAGATGATCGGCACGGAACGTGATCTGATGAATGCAATTATTGAAGAAGTAGGCAAAAAAGGCGGTAACGTCTTTGTACAGCTGACTGACAAAACAGTACAGCGTGCCATGCTCAAAAATGCGACAGAAGAAATGATGAAAACCTGGGCAGAGATCGATCTGAACCGGATGAAACAAATGGATTGTTACATCGGTATCCGTGCAGGGGAGAACGTGAATGATCTGTCCGATGTACCGGAAGAGAAAATGAAAATGTACAATTCACTGTATTCCCATCCGGTACATAGCGAGCAGCGGGTAAAACATACAAAATGGGTTGTGCTTCGTTACCCGAATGCAAGTATGGCACAGCTGGCGAATACAAGTACAGAAGCGTTTGAAGATTTCTACTTCGACGTATGTAACCTGGATTACGCTAAAATGGACAAAGCACAGGATTCACTGGCTAACCTGATGAAACGCACGGATAAAGTCCGTATTACTGGACCAGGAACAGATCTGAGCTTCTCCATTAAAGATATCGGCGCAGAGAAATGTTCCGGGCAAAAAAATATTCCGGATGGCGAAGTGTACAGTGCCCCTGTACGTGATTCCGTGAACGGAACGATTAGTTATAATGCGCCAACGCTGTATAACGGCATTACTTTTGAGAATATCAAGTTCACTTTCAAAGACGGTAAAATTGTTGAAGCAACAAGCAACGATACAGACCGCATCAATGAAATTCTGAATTCAGATGATGGCGCTCGTCATATCGGTGAATTCGCCATCGGATTCAATCCACATATCCTGCACCCGATGAAGGACATTCTGTTTGATGAAAAAATTGCAGGCAGCTTGCACTTTACGCCAGGCCAAGCATATGAAGAAACAGATAACGGAAACCGTTCCTCCATTCACTGGGATCTGGTGTTGATCCAGCGTCCAGACTACGGTGGTGGCGAAATTTATTTTGATGATGTATTGATCCGTAAAGACGGTATTTTTGTTATTCCTGAGCTGGAATGCCTCAATCCGGATAACCTGAAGTAGGAACCGTATTTTGCTGTTGCTAGGAAAGCGGATTCACGGTATCATGTAGTGGTAATTAATAGATGATATCAAAAGTGAAAAGACGGAGGGATTCCTATGTCGAGTAATAACGCAGCGGTAGTTGAAATTGCTCAAACAGCGAGCAAATTTACTTCTTCAATCGTACTTCATTCAGAGAACAAGTATATCGATGTAAAAAGTATTCTCGGGCTGTTTACAACGCTGATCAGCACGCACAGCTATGAACTGCACGTTCATGGCCCGGATGCAGCTGAGGCCAAAGCAGCTATGTCTGA
Source organism: Paenibacillus sp. OK076 (assembly GCF_900110055.1). Lineage (NCBI taxonomy): Bacteria > Bacillati > Bacillota > Bacilli > Caryophanales > Paenibacillaceae > Paenibacillus > Paenibacillus sp. OK076. The sequence goes on along the minus strand of NZ_FOCH01000001.1, from coordinate 3,898,799 downwards.
AGTATTTGCCAAACATGGACTGAATGTGAGTATCGCATCCGAGTAATGGCACTAAGAAGCATCTCTGCCTATTATGGCAGAGGTGTTTTTTTGCATGAAATCATTCAAGTGTACGGCAAGACCTCTCTAAAATAGGGAGATTAGGCAAGAATAAAGCTGTTCATGATCTATGGTTATTTTGGTCAGGTTCTTGTATTAGCTCCTGATTTCGTCTAATATTAGAGGTAGAACGTCTTTACGCGATTTTTGGGACATAGGGGGGAAAAATGCATGACTTCATCTGATCTGCAGGACCAGTTGCACTTGAAAGCGATCAGTCTTCTTCAAGAAGATGCAGATAAAATACAGAAGCTTATTGAAGTACAGATGGAGAATCTGGCTACCCGCTACTGCCCTCTCTATGAGGAAGTATTGGATACACAGATGTATGGGTTCTCCAAGGAAGTCGATTTTGCTGTTCGTGCAGGGCTTCTTCCAGAAGGTGCAGGTAAGCAGCTGGTAAGCGCGCTTGAGCGGAATCTGGCAATTCTATATGAAGCTTTGAACAAGAAGAATGAGCAATAGCCTGCAATAGCGCGGGTCAGAATAGAAGGCATGCAGGTGTTTGCATGCTTTTTTTGTGCGCCTGGATCGGACAGCTTCTCTGATGTGATCCAGGCAAAGGGAATAAGAAAAGGCAGTCTGGAAATGCGATTTCCAGGCTGCCTTTTACGCGCTGATTTTTTAGTAAATCATTTAGGGTGATGGGAGTACTGTTATACCAGGAAGAACGATACACCCAAAATAATATACACGACCATGAGGAGCAGACCTTCGTACCAGTTCGTTGAACCGTCCTGTGTGATGGACTTGGCAATAAATACGGCTACGCCTATGGCAACCAGCTCAATCGTTGTAAATACGATGTCCATCGTTCTGCCTGTGAAGAAGCTGACAAAAACGAGTACAGGGGCAACAAAGAGTGCGATTTGCAAACTGCTGCCGACTGCGATCTCCACGGCGGCACCGATTTTGTTTTTCATGGCAAGCATGATGGCTGCACTATGCTCGGCGGCGTTACCGATAATGGCAACGAGGAACGCACCGACGAACAGTTCGCTGAGTCCGAATTGTTCAGTAAACACCTCAAGGGTGCCAACGAGCCATTCACTGACGAAGGCAACCATGACGGTTGCAAGAACGAGATAGAGAATCGATTTTTTCTTGGACCACTCGGGTGCATGTTCATGCGGCAATTCTTCATCTTCATCTACCGTGACATCTGCAAGATAGTTCTTGTGTGTGACCATGGAAAATACTAACCACGCTATGTAGGCAAGGATTAGTAAGCCTGCGACAATAAGACTGAGTGTATTCGTGTCCTTCTGTGTGATGGAATGGGTATTCAGGAATACGGCTGGAATAAACAGGGCAATGATGGCTACAATCATCAGGGAGCCGTTTAGGCCGGCAAGCGATACGTTATAATTCTGAATTTTGAACTTGAGTCCTCCGGCAAAGATACTTAGACCAAGCACCAGCAGCAAGTTACCGATAATGGAGCCTGTCAAACTCGCCTTAACCATGTCGAACAATCCTTCTTTGACGAGGAAAATGGCAATGATCAATTCGGCGGCATTGCCGAATGTAGCATTCAAAAATCCGCCTAACCGTTGTCCGGCATAATGGGCTACATTTTCAGTGGCTTTGCCTAAAAAACCGGCCACAAAAATAACCGAAATGGCTGAAATGACGAATTGCAGAATCGAATCCCATTTCAAGTAGTGGGCGACGGCGCTGAGTGCAAAGGTGGCAATCAGCAAAATGGATGAAATTCGGTTTCTCACAACAAACACCTCGGTAACGTATTATTTTGTTTTAAACGATAGTACTAAACACTTATGAGATTATTTTCATATTTCAATATAACCAAATCGTGGTAGGTTGTAAACGCATCTTTTTGAGTTTAATTTGCTTTTTGGGGTCGAAAGGATTTAAAATACGAGTAACGAAGTGAAGGAGGATGTGGCATGGCAGAACAACTTCAACTAGAGGGCGGAAACATCCGGATTGCCGATGACGTAGTGGCGAAAATTGCCGGAATGGCTGCGATGGAGACACCCGGAATTGCCGCAATGTCTGGAGGATTGTCAGAGGGCTGGGCGAAGCGCCTGAGCGGTAAAAACGTACAGAAAGGCGTAGGCGTGGAGGTCGGCCAGCTGGAAGCAGCCATTGACCTGCGCATCATCGTCCTTTACGAGACACCGATTCATGAAGTTTCCCGCATGCTCCAGCAGAACGTAAGAGAAGCGGTAGAGACCATGACCGGGTTACGTGTTGTTGAAGTCAATGTAAAGGTAGAAGGCGTATCTTTCAGAGGCGACGATCTGTAAACTTTAGCAATCCGTGATGGAAGAGCAGCTTTATAATGGCTTGGTTCTTCCATCTTGATAGACAGAGTGTACCGAGTATACGAAACCGAGCTCACACAATAAGGCTGCGCACCCCACCGGATGCACAGCCTTTTTGGTGTTGCTTTTTTCTATTGAAGGGGTACATGATTTGTTCCGGTAGGAACAGTCCCATTTACCGAATTCGACGGATGGATTCACGTGAACGAAGTGCGGGAGAGGTACGAGTCTGTGTCTGAACTGTCACCGACTTCGTTTTCTCTTCCTTGATAACGTCCAAATTATTGGTACGCGAGATGCTGAGCAAAATACCCATGGCCACCATCATCACAAAGAGTGAGGTACCGCCATAACTGATGAACGGAAGGGTAACCCCTGTCACCGGAATGGTCTGGGTGACGCCCCCAATGTTGATAAAGGCCTGGATCGCAATTAATCCCATAATACCTATACCGACCAGCGTCCCAAATGGATCGGGACAACGAAGGGAGACGATAATGCCTCGCCAGATGAAGTAGAGGTAAACCAGCAGAAACAGGGCAGTTCCAACAAAGCCAAGCTCTTCTCCAATTACGGAGAAAATGAAGTCGTTATAAGCATTAGGCAAGTAATGCAGCTTCATCGTACCTTGTCCGATCCCGGAGCCGGTGATGCCTCCATCCCCGATTGCAACAAGGGAGCGATAGAGGTTAAGGCTTCCATCAGTTGGATCTGATAGTGGATTTAAGAAAGCCTGAATTCGGCCAATCTTGTAGTTCTGCTTCACTTCCTTAACAGAAACCGTAGAACTATCATCCGGAGAAGACATGGAAGAAAAAAGGGCATTCGCTCCAAGTGCTAATGCTGCTCCCAACACTACGAGCAAAATGGAACCCATAATGTGTTTCATACTTGCTCCACCCGCATAAATGACCAGACCGCACGTCGAAACCAGAATGAAGCAGGTACCAAAATCCGGTTGCAGCATAATCAGTCCTGCAATGAATCCGACAATGACCAGCACGGGAATATATCCTGTCCTAAGATCCCTGAACCGTTCCCCTTTTTTGGTAATCAGTGCAGCGAGGTACAAAATAATGGCGATTTTGGCAAATTCCGCAGGTTGGACACTGAAGCCGATAATTTCAATCCAGCTTCGGGCACCGTTTACCTTCTTGCCTGCAACTAATACAATTAGTAGCAATACCGTGGTAAGTAAGAAAAAGGGTGCATAAAGTTTTTTGTATTTGTTAAATCGGATATTCATGGCAAAAAACATGCCCACTAAACCGATAACCGCCCACATAAGTTGTTTTTTCGTGAAGAACAGGGCATCATTGTTAAAACTTTTATTTGCAATTGCAATGCTGGAACTGGAGCTGAACACCATCACCAGTCCAAAGCCCACCAACAATAAAGTGAGGATTAGCAGTTGAAAATCCGGCGTGCCTCTCTTCGTTTTCGTTTGGGCCGTTTGTTGTTTCATGGTTTGGCCCAGCCTAAGCTTCCAGCAGTTCTTTAAGCTGCTGTAATTTTTGGGCGGCCAGCTTCACGACTGGCTGCGGTACGGTAGAGTCATAATCCAGACCATGCGGAAAGGTTGCTTTTCCAAGATAAACAGCTTCAACTGCGAGAACCGTATCCGGTTTTTCGAGTTTGCCATCGATCGCACGGGTATTAATACGTACAAAGTATTCCGATTTGGTTTGTTCATCTTCAATTTTGTAGTCATATGTAGCACGATAATATTCCCATTGCCACCGGACAAATCCGACTTTCTCGGCGCTCTCATCCAGGTATGCCAAGTCGCTCTTCAAGCCATCCAAGCCTGTATTCTCAAAAATCATAAGCGTCTGATCCTCCTCATAAGCTTCCGAGAGTATAAATCTCGTTCTTTTCTCTAGTTTATGATAGTATGTTTCCCCTTCCCGTGCAAGCTTTCAAGCGGTCATTCGTATCGGTTTTCTTCCAATTCTGCTACAATATACAGCAATAGGTTTCAAGAGGAAGGTTCGGGCTTGATGAAAGTCCCGTATAGAGAGCGAAAGGATGGAGAGACATGACAAATAATATATGGTGGAATGACCTGCAAATCCACATGGTAGAATGGCGTCGTCATCTTCATCGGAATCCTGAGGTTTCCTTTCATGAGGAGAAGACATCCTCTTTTGTAGCGGGTATGCTGGAGAGCTTTGGTGTTGAAGTGAGACGGCACGTTGGCGGACACGGGGTTATAGGTACCCTTCGTGGGGACAAGCCAGGGCCTGTCGTAATGCTTCGTGCAGATATGGATGCACTTCCGATCCAGGACGAGAAGGACGTTGAATATGCATCACAACAAGCAGGAGCCATGCATGCCTGCGGCCATGATGGTCACATATCCATTTTGCTGGGCACGGCATTGTACTTCAGTCGTCATAAACATGAGATCAAGGGTGAGATTCGCTTTTTGTTCCAACCTGCAGAAGAATTACTTCCAGGTGGGGCGCTCAAGGTCATTGCAGACGGCGGACTGGAAGGGGTAGATGTCATCTATGGTATTCATCTGTGGACCCCGCTTCCTGTAGGCGTGGCAGCAAGTACTCCGGGGCCGATGATGGCAGCGGCAGATGACTTTTATATTGAGATCAAAGGAAAAGGTGGACATGGCGGCATGCCGCAATCCACAGTGGACAGCCTGGTGGCTGGCTCCGCCCTTGTAATGCAATTGCAGACGGTTGTCAGTCGTTCAGTGGACCCTTTGCGTCCCGCAGTATTGACGATTGGCACAATGCAGGCGGGGTCAGCACAGAATATCATCGCTGAGTTATGCAAAATGACGGGTACGGTGAGAACCTTTGATGAAGAGACGCGCAGTATCATGAAGGAACGTGTGCATACGATCGTGGCTCAGACCGGAGAGATCTACGGTGCCGAGACGAAGTTGAACTATATTATGGGATATCCTCCTGTTGTGAATGATGAGCAGGAAACGGCACGATTTTTCAAGGAAGCGGTGGATGTATTTGGCGCAGACCATGTACAGAAATCACCGATGCTGATGCCGGCTGAAGATTTCGCTTATTACTTGCAGCAGATTCCTGGCTGCTTTATGTTTGTCGGAGCAGGCAACCCGGAGAAGAATGCCATCTATCCGCATCATCATCCCAAGTTTGACTTTGATGAGGATGCCATGCAGAATGCGGTGAAACTATTTATAGCAATGGCTAAAGGATATACAGCCGAATGATTTGAGTATAGTTGGGCATCCTATTCATACGAAGGTATGGGCAGGGTGCTTTTTTTGTTAGGTTTTTATAATGATTAGGTTAAGGTCGAACTGTTGTACGATACAGGTTCAATTTCGGAAGAAACCGGAACTGGACTTTTTGTGATGCCTGTTATTCGGAAAAACATATAACTCATTTTTAAATTAGGGAGGCAGCGGAATGGAGAAAACGGACGCCTGCATTGTCCAGCGTGATTTTACAGTATTGCTTGAAGTGGGTCATTCTGGATTTGACCAAGCCCGAGCTCAATTAGGGATGTATGCCGAACTGGTGAAGACACCTGCGGCTTTTCATACATATCGTATCACTGCATTATCGTTGTGGAATGCGGCTGCACTCGGATGGAGTGCTGATCAAGTGATAGCAAGTCTGGAATCCGTGTCTCGTTGGAATGTTCCTGCCGCCCTGATTCAGGATATCCAGAGAATTATCCATCAATATGGGAAGCTGCAACTGAGGCCAGAGGCAGATCATGGGAGAATGCGTCTCGTGAGTGAAGACGAACGATTGCTGGATGAATTAAGCAGTATGAAGACCATCTCGGCTTTTCGAATGGAACGTGTCGATCCCCATGAGCTTATGCTTGGCGGTGAGCAACGCGGATTGTTGAAGCGGGAATTGACCCGTTTGGGTTATCCGGTGCTGGATTATGCGGGATATCGAGAAGGAACAAGTCTGCCGTTCGAATGGCGAGCTAATACGCTAGGCGACAGTTCTGATGGCTTCCGGTTGCGCCCGTACCAACGAGATGCTGTGGATGCTTTTGAAGGTAGCGAAGGCATGGGAGGAAGTGGTCTGCTTGTTCTTCCCTGCGGTGCAGGCAAAACGGTTATTGGGATGGCTGTATTAGAGCGTTTACAATGTGAATGCCTTATCTTGACCTCGAATACCACATCCGTGCGTCAATGGATTCAGGAATTGCAGGACAAAACAACGATAACGAGTGAACAGATTGGTGAGTATTCCGGTCAGAAAAAACAGGTGAAACCTGTGACCGTGGCTACTTATCAGATTCTTACACATCGAAAATCGAAAGATGCTGATTTTACTCATATCAAATTGCTTAGTGAACGTCAGTGGGGACTTATCATTTATGATGAGGTCCATCTGCTGCCAGCACCTGTATTTCGGGCTACTGCAGATATTCAGGCTACGAGAAGACTGGGATTGACAGCAACATTGGTGCGTGAGGATGGCTGTGAACAGGATGTGTTTTCACTAATTGGTCCGAAACTATATGACATGCCGTGGAAAGAATTGGAACAGCAAGGCTGGATTGCTAATGTAGAATGCCAGGAAATACGCATTCCGTTTACTCCTGAACTACGATCAACCTATTTGGAAGCGGAGGTGAAACATCAATTTCGCCTTGCAGCGGAAAATCCGGCCAAATTATCGGTGATCAAACGGATATTGGACCATCATGAGGGGATGCCAGCGCTTGTCATCGGACAGTATTTGGACCAGCTTGAGAGCATTGCCCGGGAAATTGAAGCCCCGCTCATATCGGGTACGATGTCGCAGCAAGAGCGAGTGAAATGGTTTGCGGCTTTCCGGCGTGGTGAGATCAAAACGATTGTAGTATCCAAAGTTGCCAATTTTGCCGTAGACTTGCCGGATGCTGCTGTTGCACTTGAAATATCCGGAAGTTTCGGTTCAAGGCAGGAAGAAGCCCAGCGATTGGGTCGGATCTTAAGGCCGAAGTCCGGAAAAAATAAAGCTTATTTCTATGCCCTTGTGTCCGAGGACAGTAAGGAACAGGAGTTTGCATTACGTCGTCAGATGTTTCTGGTCGAACAAGGATATGAGTACAAAATCGTTCATGAATTGCAATGAAAAAATGCTGTACATCTCTACTTAAAATTATGGGAAAGGCATGATAAGCAATGCATACACAAGGTAATCTGAATGTGAATTCATTAAAAGAGCTTTCATGCGTTGAAAGAATGGTACTTGGTGTGTTTTTCTGCAAATATGCTGGACAGCCCTTTTCCAACATGTTGACATCAGCAGAGTGGGCTGTGAATGGTCTTAGCAGAGCTGAAGCAGTAACCGCGTTTATAGCGCTTCGGCATAAAGGGTGGATTAAAGCTGTGCGCAAGTCTTGGGGCGAACGCCTGTATTACATACCAGAATCATTACTTTCGTTGTTAACTATTGCCTATGCAGCACGGGTCGGACATTTCGTTCAGCAGAAGGTGAACGTATTACAGAATGATATGACACAAGCTAAGTCCATCTCCAATAATGAAGTCCAGAAAGTGAACGTTGTTCGAGAGGGGAAGCCGGATATTGCTGCGGAGCTTCTGCATGTATTGGCTTGGATGGTAAGGGAAGGTCAAGCTCAAGGCGGACTTCCATTAACAAGTAAGGGAACGATCCACAAGAAAATGGTGCAGCGATTAAGTCGAATGACGGTTCTGGACCCTGAAGACTTCGCCGAACTAGGTATTCGTTACGATCATGCGGATGTATATCCAGTCCATGTGGCCCTTGTGATTGATGTACTGCTTAGTCTGGGTTTGATTGAAAAGGCGCATAATCGAATGCATGTGTCATCAGATCGTCTTTATCACTGGTTATCAATGCCGTGGTCTTCAATGCACCGAGAAATTTATAGCATATGTCTGGACCGATATGGTATAGCGCAGCCCAAACTTCAACATTTTCGTCAGCAATTGCTGATGTTTGCTTCACGGGAAAATGAATGGTTGAGTATTGCAGCAGGAACTATATACGGCGACAACAATCCGGAAGAAGCAATTGTAAATAGTGAGAGTGGAGATTCTTTGAGACCATCTTTCTCAACACATATTCGAGGGTGGCTCAATGTTCTGGCAGGTTTGGGATATGGTGAGGTTGGTGAGTCAACTGCGGGAGAGCTTTTTTATCGCTGGCAGATTGATCCTAAACTCTTACTGAACTTGGCAAATGATGAGGCGGAACATGAGGGGGGGAATACCATTTTTGTTCAGCCTGACTTTGAAATTATGGTTCCCCCAGACGTAATTCCTTCGGTTCGCTGGAATTTGGATATTGGTGCAGAGCTTATAAGTCGTGATCGAATGTCCATATACCGGATAACAAAGGAACGAATCGTCGCAGCCTCAGAGATCGGTCTTACAGCGGATGCAATGATAAACTTCCTTAGGCGGTATGCTGCCTCGGGATTGCCTGAGCATGTGGAGCTGGCAATCCAGCAGTGGGGACAGGAGGCAGAACGACTTCACATCGATGCTGGGAAGAACGTTGATGAGGACGAAGCAACGGATACATTCAAGAAAAGGGATACATGGATATATGAATCAAGAAGTGAACTACCTGAGGAGTTGACCCGGACAGAGTCGGACGCCATTGCAGATGAGTCCATTGTCGGGGCAAATGAGTTCAATGTCGGACTTGAGGTGCAGAAGGAACTCTTTTATATTCGTGGGAGGGTAGGGCTCATTCAAGGTGAAACCAATTTGCACACGTATGAACAGGATCATTCCATCACGGAACAGTCGGGGCTGTTTCCCGGATACGGAGAGATCCCGGAGATGTGGCATAACGAGTGGCGGGGATATCATGTGTCCACTGCCCGTCAGATTGCTGCAAAAGCTATTGAATGGCAGACAAAACTGGGTCTGAAGCTGGACAACAATATCGTATACGTGATTCCCGATCAGATTCACGGTCATGAAGATTGGACACTAACCGGATGGTCCATAGCGGATGGTGATACAGATCCCGTAGAACGCCGTACTTTTTCACCTAACGAATGGAACCAGATCCGCCTGATTATTCCGGACCATGCATAAGTTTGATTATCTTTGCTAAAGCAGATCCCATGTTCCCCATATTTCTATTTGCAGGAAAAACTCTTCTTAACTTTTCGGGGATATGATATGATGAAGTAGTCTACGTTAAGTAGAACTTTATATATAGATAGGATGAATTTCATGAGCGTAGCGGAAATGAACACGGTCGATATGGCCCAAGTGTTAACGGGCGCATATGAACTGGGCGACATGATTAACCAATCAGCCGAAGTATCGGATTATTTATATTGGAAGCAGCAAGTGGAGACGAACCCTGAAATTCAGGCGGGAATACGCAAGCTGGACGCCAAAAAGGAACTATTCGAAGAAACCCAGCGTTTTGGGCATTTTCACCCGGACTATCACGCCGCAAAAGATCAGGTCCAGGCTTTGGAGCTGGAGTTGGAACGTTTCGAGGCGGTAGCCCGCTTCAAACAGGCGGAGAAGGCATTGGACGATATGTTGTTCCAGATGTCGGAGACAATTGCATTCGCCGTGTCAACGACCATTAAGGTTCCGAGCAATGATCCGAATCCGAAGGGCGGCTGCGGTAGCGGAGGCAAGTGCGGTTGTAGCTAAGATGTGATCAGAAAATAAATTCATGACAGACCGGACCTTTCCGAGGCTCCGGTCTCCATTATAGAAAGGCGGGGAAAATGATGTTTGCGGAAAGGACAGGATTCATTATTTGGGTCAGTGATTTGAAAGCGGCTCGTAATCTCGAAAAGTATGGTACCGTTCATTACATCTCCCGCCGTATGCATTATGTCGTCATGTATGTTAATGCAGAGCGGGCAGAAGATACGATGAAAAATGTGAACAGACTTTCCTATGTGCGCAAGGTTGAACGTTCCTACCGGAATGAGATCAAAACAGAGTATGCTAGCAAAACAATGGACAAAACGAGTTTTTACGGAATATAACAAAATGGTTTGGGTATGTACAGTGAACTTGTTGCCACAGTACATTCCGAAACGATTCACCAGAGGGGTCCTTCGGGGCCGCTCTTTTATTGAATTAGGCATAAACTGGATTTTGTGAAAAAAACTGAAGTTACGCCTTGAGGTTGCGGGACTTATGTTGTAATATATTGGGTAAATAAATAGATAGAAAGTCCTATCTGGTGGAGAGTGATTCCCATGCGTGATAAGGTGATGCAACGTTGGAGCACGTATGAGCCTTTTTTCGTGGCTCTTGGAGACAAAAAAGTGGCCGACATCGTCATTACCAATCATGCCAAGATGCGGTATGCAGACCGTATTGAGCCGGCACGTAATGATGATGACCATATTGCGGCATGGTTATGGGAGTGTCTGAAGCAGGACCGTATTACACCATACTACCGTAATGAGCAGGATGTTTACCTGATCGACGAAGATCTGGTCGTGGTTGCTGAATTTTCCGAACTTGAAGGGGAATATGATATCGCCGGCAATCCGCTTCATAAGATGATTGTGGTTACGTTTCTGGGGAAAATGTCCGAGACAATTGAACTGCGGGATTTAAAATCGTATTATTCTTGGCTAAGACATTCAAGACGAATGACTCTTGTCAAGAACAGTCGCAAGCATAAGTAAGTTTGGAATAATCCATATTTTCGAATTGATAGATTCAGGTTACATCGCATGCAGACAAGCTGCATGCTTTTTTTGTTGGAATTCACGAAATCGGCTACAATGGGGAAAGCGTACAGAAGAGGGGCGAAGATATGAATTTTCATCAATTGCATATTTTTTATACCGTAGCAGAGAAGGGAAGTTTTTCAGCGGCTGCGCAAGCACTACATATGACACAACCTGCGGTGACGATGCAGATTCAATCGCTTGAGGATTATTTTGGGACCAAGCTGCTGCATCGTTCTACCAAGAAAATAGAATTATCCGAGGCGGGGCGGACATTACTGCCTCATGCCAAACGCAGTGTAGAGTTGGTCAGACAGACAGATGAGGCGATGTCTGCGTTTACACAAATGCTGCAAGGCCGATTGCAGCTTGGTGCAAGTTTGACGATTGGTGAGTATGTGCTGCCACGCATGCTGGGTCCTTTTGCCCGTCAATACCCGGATATCTCGATCGTTATGAAAGTGATGAATACGACGCAAATTATGGACGATATCTTGAAACATCAGCTTAACTTTGGACTGATTGAAGCCCCGGTTCATCACCCGGATATGATTGTAGAGCCGGTCATGCAGGATGAATTGAAGCTGGTTGTTCCGGCAGGACATGCACTGGCAGATCGTGGTGAAGTAGAGCTGGAGGATGTGCTGAGCTACGCATTTGTACTGCGGGAGAAAGGCTCAGGCACCCGTCAGGTGATGGAGGATCAGCTGCAGAAGAGAAATATAGACCCACAGGACATGAATGTAGTGATGGAACTTGGCAGTACAGGTGCTGTGAAATCTGCCGTAGAAGCGGGTGTGGGCATCACCATGTTATCCCCGTCGTCGGTTCAGCATGAGCTGGCTCTTGGACTGGTTCATATCGTGGATATTCGTGGGCTTGAGTTCAAAAGACAATTCTACGCTATACATCTGAAATCTTCATTACTTCCCTTGTCAGCAGTAGCTTTCCTGAATTATTTACGTCAGCAGGAGCAGACATTATGAGAAGGAAGAGCGGAATAAGAGGATAATATCATTTAGAAATTCGTCCAGCTAATCACTTGATATAAGAAGGAGCTGTTGTTCATGCATCAATCTAACGGACGTTGTGATCTTCATACGCATAGCCAAGCGTCGGACGGAATGCAGCCACCTGCCGAGAATGTGAAGCTTGCCAAACAAAGGGGTCTGTCTGCGGTTGCGCTGACGGATCACGATACCGTAGCGGGTGTAGCCGAGGCACAGCAGGCTGGCCGTGAATATGGGGTTGACGTTGTGGCAGGAGTAGAGATCAGCACCCGCGCAGGCGGTAAGGATATTCATGTGCTGGGGTATTATGTGAATACAGAAGATGAGAAATTTCTGGATCGACTGCGCGGGCTGCGTGAAGCGAGAGAGGAACGCAATCATCTGATCATTGCCAAGCTGCAAGAGCTTGGACTCGAAATTAGCTGGCAGGAGGTCATTGATGGCCTTGGCCGACCGCTGGAGCCGGATGAAAGCATCGGTAGACCTCATATGGCCGATGTGTTGGTACGGAAAGGATATGCCGCTGATATGAGGGATGCGTTCAATCGTTATCTGGCTGAAGGTCAACCGGGCTTTGTGTCGGTTCCCCGAGTTGCACCAGAAGACGCATGCCAGTGGATTAAAGATGCGGGTGGTGCTGCTGTTATTGCTCATCCTGGTTTATACGGAGACGATGAATTGGTTCGTCGTATTCTGGAGGACTCCCGCCCTGACGGTATTGAAGTGGTTCATTCGGATCATGGACCAGAAGAAGAGCGCAGATATGCGGAGTTGGCACAGGAATTTGGGCTTATTCAAACAGGCGGTTCGGATTACCATGGTGTAAGGCAAGGGGTAGTATTCCACGGGGATCTGGGTAGCAAAACCGTAACCATTGATGTGCTCGATAAACTCCGGGCTGCCGCCGCAAAGTCTTGATTCGGAAACTCTCTTCAGTTGTTGTATGAGACTGGGTATAAGGGATCGGATGTCATCGTGCTAAAATTGAATATGAAAAAAAGAAAGGACATAGAGATGGGTGAGCGTTAGTCGCTAGCCATGTCTCTATGTCCTTTTGGATTGCCTATAATGGGCTAGGTGATGGAATAATTCACCCATGTGCCGCGAGCAGCCCCAAGGCGTTCAAATAACTGCTGTGCCCGCTCGTTGGTTGCTGCTGTGATCCAGGACATGTAAGCACATCCGTGTTCACGTGTATATCGCTGACAATGTTCAAACAATCTGGCCTCGGCTTCGCCTTCTCTCCAAGCTTCCGTCACAAACAAGTCATTCATAATGGCCACGCGGTTTGCCTTCATCGTGCTGTAGGTAAAATAGAGTGTAGCGAACCCGATGAGTTCACCATCCTGCTCTGCAACGAATTGAACACCGATCTGCTGATCAAGCAGGTTTTTGAACAAAAGCTCGATTGCCTGATCACCAGGCCAGGGGTTGTTATAAAAGCCGACGACATACTCTTGCATTAATGCACTCAGCGGCAGTATATCATTAGGCTGAGTTGGTCTGATATTTAGCGTCATGGGACACATCCTTAGAAGTTAATATATAGATTTCACAATTGAATTATTATACATTATAATGAATTTATATTCAAAAAAATAAAATGGATCAACTGCATGACTTCCATATTTATTTGAGAACAAAGAAAATCCTCCGGACCGTCTTTTGTTCCGGAGGATTTTATGTTGCCTAACAGGGTTGAAAGCAAACATCTTATCCATTTTTGATCGTGGATGGCAAACTTTTAACCAGTTCTTCGTTCGGCGTCACAAACAGGGTCTTCTGATGGTCATAAATCACAAAGCCTGGTTTGGAGCCGCTTGGCTTGCGCACATGTCGGATAAAGGTGTAGTCCACCGGCACGCTGCTGGATTCTTTGGCCTGACTGAAGTAAGCCGCGAGTTGAGCAGCTTCCTCCAGGGTTGCTTCGCCAAAGTCTGTGCTGCGAATGACGACATGTGAACCGGGGATGTCTTTGGTATGCAACCAGGTATCATTGGCAGAAGCCAGACGGTTGGTGACGAACTCATTTTGCAGGTTATTTTTGCCTACGAGAAGTTCAATTCCCTCCGAAGAAGTAAACTGATGCACGGTAGGGCGGTCGTTTTTCTTTTTCTTTTTTCCTTTTTTGTTGCGGTCACGAAGATAACCCTGCTGTACAAGTTCTTCGCGAATTTCTTCGATGTCGTTCATGGATGCGATAGACAGTTGCTGGAGCAAATTGTCGAGATAGTTGATCTCGTCTTTCGTTTTTCCAAGCTGCTCATGAATAACTGCCAGACTGTTCTTGTATTTGTTATATCGTTTGAAATAACGTTGAGCGTTGTCAGACGGTGTTAGTAATGGGTCAAGCTGAATGGTAATGTTGGCTTGATCTTCATCATAGAAGTTCACAAGCTCCACACTTTTGTCCCCTTTACTAACCTGGTGCAGGGAGGCAAACAACAGCTCACCCCATAATCTGAATTTATCCGCATCGTCGGCTTCCAACAGATCCTTGTTCAGGTTGTCCAGCTTTTTGATGTTTTTGCTGCGCTCATTTTGCAGAAAACGTAGAAGATCGCTCACTCTTTGCTTAACCGTATCCCGCTCAGCCTTGTCTCCGTAATAATCCTCCATACACTTGCTCATCGTGTCATAGGTTTTCTCTGCGTCCTGAATGCTCTGAAGCTGAACGGCTGAGAAAATCATTTTGCCTTTGGCATTTAGCCCGGTTACAGGCGTATAACTATTATCTCTTACTGGCCCCATGACGGACTCAAAAGCAGTCCACAGCGCATCGGCTTCGATTCTAGCATCTTCACCTTCGCTTAGAGCGTGGTCGTCACCTTGATCGGCAGATACCCGAGAGGTAATCTCTCCTGCGATCAGCGGACTAAGACCGCTGAATGAATTCACCAACCAGCGAGAGGCTTCTTCTTCAGTAGCAGTATAGCTATTTCGGAATTCAGTGCTGCTAACTTCCAGTGGATTGCTTTTATGCTGCTCTGGTGGTTCGGTGTACGAAAATCCAGGCATAATGACCCGGTAACTGCTGATGGACGGGGTTACGTGATGAATTCCATCCAGAATCGTTCCTGTTATCGGATCGACCAAAACAATATTACTGTGACGCCCCATCAGTTCAATGATGATCCGTTTGACCGAAACATCCCCCAGTTCATCACGCTGACGCACGTCAATATGAATAATCCGCTCCATGCCAATCTGACGGATATCCTCAATGATCGCGCCCTCGCAGTGCTTGCGCAGCAGCATGCAGAACATCGGAGCTTCAGTGGGGTTAACAAACGTTTTTTCGGTAAAATGCACACGCGGATATGTCGGGCTGGCCGAAATAAGCAATTTGCTATTTCCGCGCTGAGCACGGAGGGTCAGTACAACATCATGGCCGTTAGGTTGATGTATTTTGCTGATTCGTCCGCCCTTGCAGCCTTGCAGTTCATGCACGATAGCTCGTGTTACGATGCCGTCCAATGCCATTTTTTTCAACGTCCTCTCTATCTATAACTGAAATGAACACCGGGATATGTAAAAAAGAACCCGTTGCAGATTCGTATTCGTTTGTATAGCAAAAAATCGGATTGCCACTGTGTACATAACCACAGACCTTTATTTTAGCTTATTCTGCCCATCAGGGAAAGGATTCGCCATCGGGTGCTAATTAGGGTCCTGTCCGAATACATATAGAGCAGGTAGTTTGTCCGGCATCGCGTACAACCTGTTGATTAGCATAGCCGGTGTAGTATGTGTGACGTTTTACAGAGGAAATACAGACTGGGAGGGAATTTTGAAGCATGGAACATACCAAGTGGCACCAACTAAGCGTTGAAGAGCTTCGTAACACTCTTGGCGTCAGTCTTGAGGAAGGATTAACCGAAGAGACTGCAGCAGAAAAGAGGAAGACTGCCGGTTCGAATGAGCTGAGCGAAGGAAAGCGCATATCTCCAATCACATTATTGCTTAATCAATTTAAGGATTTCATGGTTCTGGTCTTGATGGGGGCCACACTGGTGTCCGGATTGCTTGGAGAATACCTGGATGCTGTAACGATTGTTGCCATCATCGTCCTTAATGCCATTCTTGGTTTTGTACAGGAATTCCGGGCGGAGCGTTCCCTTCGTGCGTTGAAACAATTGTCAGCCCCATTGGCCAAAGTGCTAAGGTCGGGTCAGGAAGTTCATCTTGCAGCCAAACTTCTGGTGCCAGGGGATATTGTGCTTGTGGAAAGCGGTGATCGCATACCTGCCGATGTGCGCTGGCTGTCCACGAACAGCCTCGATGTGGAGGAATCTGCACTTACTGGGGAATCAGTTCCTGTAAGCAAACATTTCCATCCCATAGCTGCGGATGACGTGCCGCTCGGAGATCAGAAGAACATTGGATTCATGGGAACCATGGTTACTCGCGGTACCGCCAAGGGCGTTGTGATCCGGACGGGCATGGATACCGAGATGGGCAAAATCGCCGATCTGATCCAGAATACGGAGGAACAGGAAACACCACTGCAACACAGGCTGGAACAGCTGGGTAAAATTTTGATTTTTGTGGCGCTTGGATTAACCGTTATGGTTGTTGTTGCAGGTATTCTGCATGGACAGCCGGCAGTAGGCATGTTTCTGGCAGGGGTCAGCCTCGCAGTGGCCGCCATACCAGAAGGGTTGCCAGCGATTGTAACGATTGCGCTAGCCCTGGGCGTACAGCGTATGATCAAGCGAAAAGCGATTGTGCGCAAGCTTCCCTCTGTGGAAACCCTTGGTTGTGCCTCGGTCATCTGTTCGGATAAAACGGGTACGTTGACCCAGAACAAGATGACGGTTACGGACGTGTGGCTGGAGGGACGCAGCATCAAGGTCACGGGGGATGGATATGCACCAGAAGGGCAGATGCTGGAGAATGGTCGTACCTTGGAACTGAAGAGTGACCAGACATTGCGGAGAATGCTTCAGATCAGCGCACTTTGTAACAATGCCAGTATTATCGAGAGTGTTGCAGATGAGATGCGGAATAAAAAGAAAGGCAAAGAGACAAATAAGGATAGTAAGAAAGAGGCGAAGAAAGGTACAAAAAAAGATCAAGTTAATGAATCGGTCAAGGAAGAGAGCGTGGTATGGGAGCTGAAAGGCGACCCTACGGAAGGGGCGCTCATAACACTGGCTTCCAAAATGGGGCTTACCCCCGCTGGCCTCAAAGAGCTATATGCACGTGAGCAGGAATTCCCGTTTGACTCTGATCGGAAGCGGATGTCCGTCCTGGTTCATCATCAGGGTGGGCGCATGATCTACACCAAGGGTGCACCGGATGTGCTGATTGGGCAATGCAGCTACATTTTGTGGGAAGGCAATGTTGTACCTTTCACAGGAACGCTGCGGCAGAAAGTCATGGCGGCGAACGAGAATATGGCGGGTTCTGCACTGCGGGTTCTCGGGATGGCTTACCGCGATGTACGGCCGAATGAAAAAGTAGAGAATGAACATGCTGCCGAGAGCCAACTCGTCTTTGTCGGGCTTGCAGGCATGATTGATCCACCGCGGCGTGAGGCACGGGATGCAATTGCGACTTGTCGCAGAGCAGGCATACGCACCGTTATGATTACGGGCGATCATGGCACGACGGCAGAGGCTATCGCCCAGCAGTTGGGTATTCTTCAGCGGGGTGGGTCTTCACTTAGCGGCCAACAATTGGCGGGCATGACGGACGAGCAATTGGATAAACAGGTAGAGGGGATTTACGTATTCTCACGAGTATCGCCTGAGCACAAACTGCGGATTGTAAAATCATTACAGCGTAAAGGGCATGTCGTAGCGATGACTGGAGATGGCGTGAATGACGCACCAGCCATTAAAGCAGCAGACATCGGTATTGCGATGGGAATTACCGGCACGGATGTGACGAAGGAAGCCTCGGCGTTAATCCTGAGTGATGATAATTTTTCTACTATAGTAGCTGCAATTGAAGAAGGACGTAATATTTATGAGAACATCCGCAAGTTTATCCGGTATTTGCTGGCATCCAACGTTGGCGAGATTTTAACGATGTTTTTCGCGATGATGATGGGATTGCCGTTGCCACTCGTGCCGATCCAGATTCTGTGGGTCAACCTGGTGACGGATGGCTTGCCAGCAATGGCACTCGGTGTGGATCAGCCGGAAAAAGATCTGATGGAGCACAAGCCACGTGGCTCCAAGGAAAATATTTTTGCCAGACGACTGGGCTGGAAAATTGTCAGTCGGGGTGTATTGATCGGACTTTGCACACTCGGGGCATTCTGGCTTACCCTACAGGCCGCGCCGGATCAACCGGGTCAGCTCATTAAAGCTCAATCTGTAGCCTTTGCTACGCTCGTTTTGGCACAGCTCATTCATGTATTCGACTGCCGTAGTTCACGCTCCATCTTTCATCGGAATCCATTGCAGAACAAGTATCTGGTGTTTGCAGTTATTTCATCCATCGTGCTGATGCTGGCGGTCATGTATGTAGAGCCGCTGCAGCCTATCTTCAAAACCGTACCGCTGGGTATGCGTGAATGGGCGATTTCCATCGTTGCCGCAGGTATTCCAACCTTCCTTATGGGAGTGGGCA
This sequence comes from Paenibacillus sp. OK076, assembly GCF_900110055.1. NCBI lineage: Bacteria > Bacillati > Bacillota > Bacilli > Caryophanales > Paenibacillaceae > Paenibacillus > Paenibacillus sp. OK076. The sequence goes on along the minus strand of NZ_FOCH01000001.1, from coordinate 3,880,147 downwards.
GCGTGTGGGGAGGTCGTCGCAACCGTCGCCGCATGGGCCCTGAGCGCTTCGTACCGAAAAGTACAAAGTTTTCGGCATAAAATCAATAGCAATTGCTTATCGTTTTCGTTATGCTATCCTCAAAATGATTCGAGGCGAGATTCCTCGGCATTTTGCAGGATAGCTTTTTTTATTTGGAATGTTGGATATGAATTTTCCGGGTTATCCTGTAGAGGAGCAAGAATAACGCTTTGGCAGCAGACTGCCAAAAGGAGTGGGCAAGGTATGGAATTTACAAAAATGCATGGACTCGGCAACGATTTTATTGTTGTGTTTGGAGAACAACAGCTTCCGGCTGATGCAGCAGAATTAGCTGTAAAATGGTGCAACCGTTTCTTCGGCATCGGCGCGGATGGCCTGGTTTATATACTACCTTCAGAGAAGGCGGATTTTCAGATGCGCATCATGAACTCGGACGGTTCGGAGGCAGAGCAATGCGGCAATGCCATCCGCTGTGTATCCAAATATGTATATGATCATGGTCATGTGACCCAAGAACAGATTACGATTGAAACCATCGGTGCGGGTGTACAACCCGTAAGCTTGAACATTCGTGATGGTAAAGTGGAAACGGTTCGTGTGGATATGGGAGAACCTATCCTGAATGGACTTCAGGTTCCCACCACCGTCGATGCCAACCCGGTGGTAGATCACTCCATTGAAGTGAGCGGACAGGAGTTCAAATTTACGGCAGTCTCTATGGGTAATCCTCATGCAGTCATCTATGTCGATGATGCTGTCAATTTCGATCTCTCGACATGGGGGCCACTTCTTGAAGTTCATCCTATGTTCCCGAAAAAAATCAATGTAGAGTTCGCGACGGTTCGCGATCGCGGATATGTGGACATGCGTGTGTGGGAACGCGGTGCTGGCCCAACACTTGCCTGTGGAACTGGAGCTTGCGCAACACTGGTATCATCCGTTCTGAACGGACATACGGATCGCACAGCGGTGATCAGCCTCAAGGGCGGCGATCTTCATATTGAGTGGAACGAAGCAGACAATCACGTATACATGACTGGGCCTGCCGAAGTTGTTTTCAAGGGAGTCACTTCGTAAAGGATACGTTTAAATGAGGAGGCCTTAGGGCCTCTTTTTTTGCAGTTATATGAATTCCTACTAGTCCAGATGGTTATAGAAACTGAATTTCACGAAAAACCTGTGTTTTTCTTCGTTTTCAGATGTTTTTTGTGTTACATTAGTATGAAATGATCAGTCAGGCGGGGGGAAAAGGGATGAAGGCGGATTTACGCAGTGTAATGCAGGAACGGGTCCTCATAGGGGATGGGGCGATGGGAACTTTCCTGTATCAGATGGGATTCCCGGTAGGGATTTCTTATGAAGAGTTGAACTTGATTTCACCTGAAGTGGTGGCAGATGTGCATCGTCGTTATCGCGATGCGGGTACAGAAATTCATGAAACCAATACGTACTCTGCCAATTACGATAAGTTGTCCAAGTTTGGTCTGGAATCCAAGGTGGAGGATGTAAATCGTGCCGGTGTGCGCATTGCCAAAGAAGTAGCTGGGCCAAACGGTTATGTTCTGGGCGCGGTTGGCTCCATTCGTGGAGGAAAGCGGACGAACGTATCAACAAGTGAATTGAAGCGCTTCTACCAGCAGCAGATTTTTGCACTGCTCGAAGAAGGAGTGGACGGCATTCTGCTCGAAACCTTTTATGATATCGAGGAGATGGATATCGCCCTTCTGCAGGCGCGCAAGCTGAGTGATCTCCCGGTAATTGGACAGTTCGCTGTTGAGGATGTAGGGCATACACTGGATGGATACACGATGCCTGAAGCTTTCCGAATCATGCGTGAGCAAGGGGCTGACGTCATTGGTTTCAACTGCCGTTCCGGTCCAAACGGAATCATGCGGGCGATGGAAACTGTATCAGGCCGTATCGGTGTTCCCATGTCTGTTTACCCGAATGCGGGTGCCGCGGATTACGTCGATGGTCAGTTCCGTTATGGAGCGTCTCCGGAATACTTCGGACAGACCGCAGTGCAATTTGCTGATCTGGGCGCACGTATTATCGGAGGCTGCTGTGGTACGACACCTGATCATATCGCGGCAATTGCCCAGGCTCTTGTTGAGTACACACCTGCTCCGATACTGGAACCTGATCCGTCCGAGTCGAAACCGCGTATCATCTTGCATGAGAATGTAGATGAACGGTCTGGACGGGGTGGGCAGCCTACGATTGTGGATCTGGTCAAACAACGTCATACCGTCATCGTCGAACTTGACCCACCGCGTGATCTCGACATTGCGAAGTTTATGAAAGGTGCCGAGACACTGAAAGCGGCTGGTGCAGATGCATTAACATTGGCTGATAATTCCCTGGCGGTTACCCGGATGAGCAACATGGCTCTAGGTCATCTTGTTCAGGATCGTACTGGATTGCGCCCACTGGTGCATATTGCATGTCGTGACCGGAATCTGATCGGGACACAATCGCACATGATGGGATTTGATGCTCTGGGCATTAATCATGTACTCGCTGTAACAGGTGATCCTGCACGATTTGGTGATTTGCCCGGATCAAGCTCGGTATACGATCTGACTTCATTTGAAATTATACGTATGATCAAACAGTTGAACGACGGCGTGTCCTTCTCCGGTAAACCGCTTAAGCAGAAGGCAGGCTTTGTTATCGGTGCCGCATTTAACCCGAATGTGAAACATCTGGATAAGGCTGTACAGCGTCTTGAGAAAAAGATTGCTTCCGGAGCCGATTATATTATGACACAGCCGGTATACGATCCTGAACTAATCGTAGCCATGCATGAAGCGACCAAGCATCTGGATGTGCCGATCTTCGTAGGGGTAATGCCGCTAGCCAGCGGCCGAAATGCAGAATACCTGCATAATGAGGTTCCGGGTATTCAACTGTCGGATGAAGTTCGCTCCCGGATGGCTGGTCTCGAAGGCGAAGAAGGTCGAGCAATGGGTGTGAAGATCGCCAAGGAGCTTCTGGATGTAGCAACAAAACATTTCAAAGGAATCTATCTAATGACTCCATTTATGTTCTATAGTATGACGGCCGAATTGACCCAATATGTGTGGGAGAAGTCGGAGCATCAATGTCCTACTTGTTTCAACCCTAATAATCAATTACAATAGTGTAACGGATGTGATGCCGATGTCATTCAGTATGACCGGATACGGTCAATCCGCCTTTCATTTTGGAGGCTATAAGGTACAATTGGAAATCAAGTCTGTCAATCATCGTTATTGCGAAGTGATGATGCGTCTCCCAAGAGAGTGGACGTGTTATGAAGACGGATTGAGGAAAAAGGTACAAAGCCGCTTAAAACGTGGGCGGATTGATGTTTATGTAATGAAAGAAAAAGATGAAGACCAGGCTCTTCCCGCTGTTCTGAATGAGCAGGCGGTCAGGGCCTATCTTCAGGCCGCAGAGCAATTGGAGAGCCGCTATGGTATGCAGGGCAAACCGAGTATTATGGATATGCTGGCACTTCCAGATGTCATGGTTCATTCGGATGGGACGAGTTCGCTTCCGGAAGAGCAGAAGGACGAATGGGAGCGTGTCCTGCAGCAGGGGTTGGAAGAGGCTTTATCCGGTCTGGAGCAGATGCGCGCCCGCGAGGGTCTTCATCTGGCCAGTGATCTGGAACGACGTGTCAGTCGTCTGGAATCACTGCATACCGAGATGCTTGCTCTTGCGCCGACTGTGGTGAGTGATCATCGCAACAAGTTAAGACAAAGGCTTACGGAAATGCAGGAAGAAGGCTCTTTCCCTTTTGACGAGCATAAATTGGGTATGGAAATTGCTATGTTTGCCGATCGTTCTAACATAGAGGAAGAGCTTACGCGTCTACTCAGTCACTTTGGACAGAGCAGGGAGCTGCTGAAAAGTGATGAGCCAGTAGGCCGCAAGTTGGACTTTCTTATTCAGGAGATGAATAGGGAAGTCAATACGATTGGATCAAAAGCCAACCATTTGGCTCTGGTGAACCGTGTTGTCGAGATGAAGGCGGAACTGGAGAAAATTCGTGAGCAAGCGGCGAATATCGAATGAACGGTCATATTTCGGCAAAAGAGTCGCATGTATAGGGGGAAGAACCTGATTATGGCAATCAAACTCATTAACATTGGATTCGGTAACATCGTATCGGCGAACCGGATTATATCCATCGTGAGTCCGGAATCGGCGCCGATCAAGAGGATTATACAAGAGGCAAGAGACCGTCATATGCTGATAGACGCAACGTACGGAAGACGTACTCGTGCCGTGATTATTACGGATAGCGATCATGTCATTCTGTCTGCGGTTCAGCCAGAAACGGTCGCCCATCGTCTTTCTTCGAAAGATGATGACAACGACGAATAAAATGGAGTGTAATATGTCTAAGGGATTACTGATAGTGTTGTCCGGCCCATCTGGGGTCGGGAAGGGTACAGTATGCAGCGCTTTGCGCAAACGGGTGCCGGAATTGATTTATTCTGTCTCGGCAACGACTCGTCAGCCACGTCTGGGTGAGGAACATGGCGTCAATTATTTCTTCAGAAGCCATGAAGAATTCCTGAACATGATTGCTGAAGATCAATTGTTGGAACACGCAGAATATGTAGGGAATTATTACGGAACACCGCGTGATTTTGTGGAGAAAACGATTAACGAAGGCCGGGACATCATTCTTGAGATTGAAGTTCAAGGCGCGTTGAAAGTGAAAGAAAAGTTCCCGGAAGGGATCTTTGTATTTCTGTTGCCTCCTTCATTGGACGAGCTTAAAGATCGCATTCAGGGCCGTGGTACGGAAAGTCAGGCGACGATTGATCACCGGATGTCCGTCGCGGTAGATGAGATCAGTCTGCTGGAGCAGTACGATTATGCTGTCGTTAATGATGAAATTGATTTGGCGTGTAAACGAATAGAAAGCATCATTATCGCCGAACATTGTAAGATCAATAAATAATCCATTTGCCGCCGCAAAATGCGATAATCAGTGGAGTTGCTGTCATAGGATATATGAGAGTAGCTCCAGTCTGGTTAACGTATCCAGCGGTGCACCATGATTCCGTCAGGCGGCGAATTGTGATTATACTAATGCAAAGAGGTGTTTTGTAAATATGCTGTATCCTTCTATTGATGAAATGATGAACAAAGTCGACAGCAAGTATTCCCTTGTTGTTGCCGCTTCCCGCCGGGCAAGACAGCTTCGTGAAGGTGAGAAAACGGATTTGAGAAATGCCAGATCCCATAAACAGGTTGGCGTTGCACTTGAAGAAATTTATGGTGATCTGCTCGTTGTCATCAAAGGACAGGACGAAGAGGAAGAAGAGTAAGCCGCCTGCGGCTGCTCTTCAACTGCATACGGCGCATGCCGGATTTATTTGACAACCGCGAGGTTGTTATTTTTTTCTCTATTCATCATTATAAACGTCGTATATCGGGGGGATAACCATGTTGAACGGTAAAAAAATCGTGCTCGGTGTGACTGGCGGCATAGCCGCATACAAAGCGGCTACATTATGCAGCAGGCTGGTGCAAAAAGGAGCGGACGTTCATGTCATTATGACGAATTCCGCGAAACAGTTTATTACCGAATTAACGCTGCAAACCTTGACCCGAAATGTGGTATATAGTGATACATTTGATGAGCGGGAGCCTTCGGTCGTCTCGCATATCCATCTGGCTGATATGGCCGATCTTGTTCTGGTTGCTCCGGCAACAGCCAATGTCATTGCCAAAATGGCACATGGGATGGCAGATGATATGCTCTCAACAACCCTGCTTGCAACCACTGCTCCGGTGATGATTGCGCCAGCGATGAATGTACATATGTATGATCATCCGGCTGTGCAGCATAATATGTGCCTGTTAACGGAGCGCGGAACGATGATGATTGAACCGGGTGAAGGTCAACTGGCGTGCGGGTATGTGGGCAAAGGACGTTTGGAAGAACCAGAGACAATTGTCGATGTGGTGGAACGTTTTTTTGAACAGCAGGAGTCTGCCAAACTGGAACGTAACGAACAGCTTTCCTTGTTGAGCGGGAAGAAGGTTGTGGTCACTGCAGGAGGTACCATTGAACGCATTGATCCGGTGAGATATATTACCAATGATTCCTCTGGAAAAATGGGTTTTGCCATTGCAGCGACAGCGCGTGATCTGGGGGCAGATGTGACTTTGGTTATGGGGAATACCCAGGTTCAGCCGCCAGCCAATGTAAAGGTGATCCCGGTACAGTCTGCGCAGGATATGTATGATGCGGTAGCAGGTGAGTGGGATGATGCAGATATCGTGGTTAAGGCCGCGGCTGTTGCGGATTATCGCCCCAAGGAAGTGTACACGGAGAAAATCAAGAAGAAAGGCGATACATTATCGCTTGAACTTATTAAAAATATAGATATTCTTGAAACGCTGGGTAAGCAGAAAAGCCATCAATTTTTGATTGGTTTTGCTGCGGAGACAAATTCATTAGAAATGTATGCACGTGAGAAACTGGAACGGAAAAACTGTGATCTGATCGTAGCCAATGATGTCACCCAGACGGGTGCCGGATTTGGAACAGATACCAACGCGGTGCACATCTATGACCGTGAAGGTTTGGTGGAAGAGCTTCAGGTGGTGGCCAAGGAAGAGGTGGCCCGCCGGTTGCTTTCGATTGCGGCGGAGCGCATTGCCGGGAGGAATTAATATGGAGATCGCCAAGGTTATTGTCGATGTTCCTGTGAAGGAAACGGACCGGCCGTTTGATTATCTGGTGCCGGAATCCATGCGTGAATGGATTGAGATTGGCAGCAGGGTAGGTGTACCTTTTGGTCATCGGACGGTGCAAGGTTTCGTAATTGATCTGGTGCCTCGCACGGGTACGGAGACTTTCAAACTCAAACCGATTCAGGAATTGCTGGATATCGTTCCACCGTTGTCTGAAGATTTGGTGGAATTAGCCGAGTGGATGAGTGAACGTTATGCCAGCAACCGCATTTTGTCTTTGCAGGTGATGGTCCCGACTGCACTGAAAGGGAAAGCAGAACGGTATATCTCACTGGGAGATGCCCTGGATGGACAAATGGCAGGTTCTGCGTCAGGTGAAGAAGTTCTGTTTGTGTGGGGAGAAGAATCGACTTCAGAAAAAGTGCAGCAAGATATTATTCGTTTTGTAAAGAGTCGTGGGCAGGTTCCCCTCCAACAATTGAGTCGTAAATACCCCAATCATGCTGCGCTGATCAAGAAGTTGTTGCTCAGTGGTGTCCTGCTTGAAAGTCAGGCGATTAAGGACAAGCTGAATAAAAAAACGATGAAATCCATTAATCTAGCTGTGGAAGCAGCGGCTGCGGAAGAAGCATTGACTTCATTCCCTGCAAAGGCGCAACGGCAGAAGGAAGTTTTGGCTTTCTTGCTGGAAATGAAAGAACTGTTGCCGATGGCGATGAAAGAATTGCTGTCCACACTTCAGGTATCAGCGGCTACAGTCAAAGGTCTGGAGGAGAAAGGGCTGGTTGTAACGGAGGACGTCGAAGTCTTTCGTGATCCTTATCAGGGACGTAAGTTTCGTGCGACCGAGCCACTGAATCTGACCGATGAGCAGCAGCTTGTCTATAACAATATTAATGGTCGATTGCAGGAAAGGCGCCATGGCGTCTTTTTGCTTCATGGTGTAACAGGCAGCGGCAAGACGGAAGTATATCTCCAGACCATTCAGCGCTGTATTGAACAGGATCGGCAGGCGATTGTGCTTGTACCCGAGATTGCATTGACACCGCAGATGGTTGAGCGTTTTAAAGGACGTTTTGGTGATCAGGTTGCCGTGATGCACAGTCGTTTGTCTGGTGGAGAGCGTTATGATGAGTGGCGCAAAATTCGGGAAGGCCAGGTGAAAGTTGCCATTGGCGCCCGTTCAGCAGTTTTTGCTCCGTTCAGTCGTCTTGGTTTGATCATTATGGACGAGGAGCACGAAACTTCATATAAACAGGAAGAAACCCCGAAATATCATGCCCGTGATGTAGCGGTAAAAAGAGCACAGCAGCATCAGGCGGTCGTAGTCCTGGGTTCAGCGACACCTTCGCTGGAAAGTTACTATGCTGCTCGTTCACAGAGCAATGATGATTTTGCACCACTTTTGTTGGAGATGCCGACCCGCGCACTTGGTAATAAGCTGCCGGAGGTACGGATTGTTGATATGCGTGAAGAATTGAAGGACGGTAATCGCTCGATGTTCAGCCGCGCCTTGCACAAAGGATTGGAAGAGCGGTTGGAACGTGGGGAACAGACCGTGCTTTTGCTGAATCGACGTGGCTATTCCACCTTTGTGATGTGTCGCAGTTGTGGATACGTCGCAGGCTGTCCCGAGTGTGATATTTCGTTAACCTATCATCAGCGTTCCAACAATCTTCGTTGTCACTATTGTGGATATGCGGAAGCAGCACCAGAAGTGTGCCCGGATTGTGGCAGCGAGCATATTCGATATTTCGGTACAGGTACGCAGCGGGTAGAGGAAGAATTGGCGAAGTTGTTCCCGGGTATTCGCGTCATTCGGATGGACGTGGATACAACGAGCGAAAAAGGTTCGCATGAGAAGTTATTGAAGCAGTTTCGCGAGAAAAAGGCAGACGTATTGCTCGGTACCCAGATGGTGGCTAAAGGGCTTGATTTTCCTGATGTCACTCTGGTTGGTGTCATTACCGCAGACTCCGCACTCAATTTGCCTGATTTCAGGGCTGCCGAAAAAACATTTCAACTGCTCACCCAGGTGGCGGGTCGTGCAGGTCGACATCAACTGCCGGGCGAGGTATTCGTTCAGTCCTATACACCAGAGCACTATTCGATTGGGCATGCGAGCCAGCATGACTATGTTTCGTTTGTCCGTGAGGAATTATTGCATCGGCGCAATTTGCAGTATCCGCCTTACTGTCGCCTGATTTTGGTGACCTTCTCACATGAGCAGCTTCCGGTACTGATCCGACTGGCTGAGAACTACACACGAATACTGAAAGAAAAGGCAAATGCTGCTGGCTGGTTAGGCAGTTTGGATCGTTTCAGCAATGATGCCTTTGACGTGCTTGGCCCGGTAGCATCACCGATTCCCCGGATCAAGAATAGATACAGATTCCAATGTATGATAAAATGGCGGGGGGATGTCGACGCCATTGGCCTGGCGCTCGCGACGGCCCGGCGCATGGACGACGACGTTCAGGCGCAGAAGCTGCAAATTAGTCTGGATGTAGACCCGCAAATGTTAATGTGAGCATTTGTAGTAAAATGCGGATGTAAACAAGCGGTATAAACATAGATTAAAACAACATGAATGATGGCTCGAACTTAAAATCAGTTTTTGATACCTGCTACATAGCAGAAAATCAGTACTATTTTTGAAATGAGCCTGATGTCCTGAAATTATGATGAGGATTAGGAAGGTGCTTACAACATGTCGATTCGTATTATCGTGAAAGAACCGGATGAGGTACTACACAAAAGAGCTAAAGAAGTAACGAAAGTTACACCCAATGTACAGAAACTGCTGGATGATATGGCAGATACGATGTATGACGCAGAAGGCGTAGGTCTGGCTGCACCACAGGTTGGTATTTTGAAACGGCTTATTGTGATCGATTGCGGAGATGAGCAGGGCCTGATCAAGATGATCAATCCGGAGATTATTGCGAGTGAGGGAGAGCAATTTGGACCCGAAGGATGCTTGAGTATTCCTGGTATTAACGGTGATGTGCGTCGTTTTGAGACAGTTACTGTCAAAGGGTTGGACCGCGAAGGCAAGGAACTGATTATTACGGGCAGCGGACTGTTGTCTCGCGCATTCCAACATGAGATTGACCATTTGGATGGCGTGCTATTTACGGATATTGCTGAAAAGGTGTACGAAATTGCAGCCGATCAAACCGGGCCGCGTCGTAACTAAGGAGTGATCGATTTGAATATTGTTTTTATGGGAACGCCTGAATTTGCAGTTCCGTCTCTCGATATGCTTATTGCCGAGGGATATAACGTGGTTGGGGTAGTCACACAGCCGGATAAACCACAGGGCCGCAAAAAGGTACTAACACCAACACCGGTCAAGGCTGCGGCAGAACGCCACGACCTGCCTGTATTTCAACCAGTGAAACTGCGTGCGCCGGAAGCTGTAGCCCAGTTGGCTGAATGGAAACCGGATCTGATTGTGACTGCGGCTTTTGGGCAGATTCTGCCCAAAGCTGTGCTGGATATGCCCGTTCGCGGTTGTGTGAACGTGCATGGCTCTCTTTTGCCAAAATATCGCGGTGGTGCCCCGATTCAACGTTCCATTATTAATGGAGAGCCGGTGACGGGTGTTACACTGATGTTTATGGCGGAAGGCTTGGATACGGGAGATATGATCTCACGTGTAGAAGTAGCGATTACGGATGAAGATACATCAGGGTCCATGTTTGTAAAGCTCAGCGAAGCGGGCTCCAAACTGCTTCAGGAAGAAATGCCGCGGCTGATTGCAGGTGAAACAACGGCTGTCCCACAGGATGAAGCCGAGGCTTCCTATGCACGTAATCTGACTCGGGATGACGAGAAGATGGACTGGAATCGGACGTCGCGTGAATTGTTCAATCAGATTCGCGGTCTTGTGCCGTTCTCGGGTGCATTCACGATGTGGGATGAGCAGGTCTTCAAGGTATGGGCAGCAACGAATCCGAAGCAGATGGATGTACTCTCGTCTTCCGATGCTGGACAAGCTGAGCCGGGAACGGTGTTACAATTGGGCAAAAACGGCATTGAAGTTCGCACAGGTGACGGTTCTCTCTGGCTTACTGAGGTTCAGCCCGCAGGCAAAAAAGTAATGCAAGCTGCTGACTTTGCCCGTGGTGGTACCCTGAAACCAGGAACGGTGCTGCAATGAGCGGAAATACACCGGGCCGTCCGTCAGGAAATGGTCATAAAGTCGCAGGAAACGCCTCTCGGGGCGGAGGAAACCAGCGTCGTCCGAACACAGGAAAATCGGGTCGTGCAGGACATTCATCTGCATCCCCAGCTTCTGCCAATGGTGCATCACGCTCGGAGCGGCCTAAAACATCTGCTCGTGCACTCGCTGTAAAGGTACTCAGCGCTGTTGAGCAAGAAGGAGCGTACAGCAACCTTGAGCTGAACCGGCGTCTGAAAGAAGCCGAGCTAAGTCCGGCAGATGCTGGGCTGGCTACAGAGTTGGTCTATGGTACGATCGCAAGACGGAATACCCTTGATTATTTTCTGGAACGATATGTAGCCAAAGGTGTATCCAAGCTGCAACCTTGGGTTCGCAGCCTGCTGCGCATCAGCGTGTACCAGATGTTATATCTGGACCGTATTCCGGAACACGCGGTGGTGAGTGAAGCTGTCAATTTGGCTAAGAAATTGGGTCATCAGGGCATCTCCGGTATGGTGAATGGAGTATTGCGGAACATGATTCGCAATCGTGATGAACTGCGTATTCCCGAACATCTGCCTGCAGCTGAACGTATCTCACTGGAGCATTCTCATCCGCTGTGGATGGTCGAACGCTGGATCAGCCAATATGGCGAAGAGACAGCGGAAGCGATCTGTCGTGCGAATAACGAGCCGCCTGCGGTTAGTGTTCGTGTGAACACGACAATGACTACACGTGAGAAACTGATGCAAGAGATGGAGAGTACGGGAGCGATCGTGGAACCTTCTCGACTTAGTCCGGACGGTATTCTCGTTCGCAGTGGTGGTAACATGGCACATACGTCCTGGTATCGGGATGGCTTGCTGTCCGTTCAGGATGAAAGTTCCATGCTTGTAGCTGAGGCCGTTGGGCCTGAAGATGGTCAGACTGTACTGGACTGCTGTGCAGCTCCCGGCGGAAAGACAGCCCATATGGCGGAGAAAATGCAGGACCGTGGACGGATTGTGGCCAATGATGTACATGCTCACAAACGTCAGTTGATCATGGATCAGGCAGATCGTCTGGGACTTAGCTGCATTGATGCTGTGACAGGTGATGCCCTTGATCTGGATAAGCGTTATCCAGAGGCATCCTTTGACCGCATTCTGCTGGATGCGCCATGTTCAGGTCTGGGTGTTATTCGCCGCAAGCCAGATGTCAAATGGACCAAAACTGCGGAAGACATCCAGGATATCTCCAATCTGCAACGTGAACTGCTGGATCGGGTTGCACCGCTATTAAAGCCGAATGGTGTTTTGGTGTATAGTACGTGTACAATCGAGCCAGCGGAGAATGAGCATAGGATCGCTGACTTTTTGGCTCGGCATCCCGAATACAAGGCGTCTGAAGACGTTGCCTGGTCTGGTATGGAAACAGCGGATTTGAAGGTTGTTAACGGTGGTGTTCAGATTCTGCCACAGTACGCTCACAGTGACGGGTTTTTCATTGCCAGGTTGACAAGGATAGCGGATTAACAGTTTAATAGAGCACTGAAGGATAGCCGCCGAGGGGAACTTCGGCGGATTTCTTTGTGATTAGCCTCAAGGTTTAACATCAGTAAAATGTCATGATAGGGTGCGATGCAGGCATTGAGGTGTTATAATGCATGAAGTAAAGGCATCAAGGGTATACATGGATGTAACGTGGTCTTTGTGATAGAATAGGACGAATGGAAAGAAAAGAAGGAAGACGATCAAAAGAAAAGAAGGAATAGGTGTTGACAACAAAATGAAACCTTTTATATATGATTATTCCCTGGAGGAGCTGCAACAGTGGGCTGTTGAGAACGGGGAGCCGGCTTTTCGCGGTGGTCAGATTTTCGACTGGATTTATGTGAAACGTGTGAATGATTTCAGTGAAATGACGAACCTGTCGAAAGCGCTGCGTGAAAAGCTGACTGAACAATTTGAATTCGTTACACTAACTGAAATTACGAAATTTGAATCCAAGGATGGAACGGTTAAATTCCTGTTCGGTCTGCATGATGATCATGCGATCGAAACAGTTATTATGAAGCACAACTATGGTAACAGCATCTGTGTAACAACACAGGTTGGCTGCCGGATTGGCTGCACGTTCTGTGCATCCACGCTGGGTGGACTCAAACGTAACCTTACAGCTGGCGAAATTGTCGCTCAGGTTGTGCAGGCCCAGAAAATTCTGGATGAACGCGGTGAGCGGGTCAGCAGCATCGTAATCATGGGTTCAGGTGAGCCTTTTGAGAACTATGAAGCAACAATGACGTTCCTGCGTATCATGATTCACGAAAAAGGGCTGAATATCGGTCAGCGCCATATTACGGTGTCCACAAGTGGAATCGTACCGAACATTTACAAGTTTGCAGATGAAGATACACAGATTAACCTGGCGATCTCCATCCATGCGCCAAATGATGCATTGCGTTCCAAATTGATGCCGGTAAACCGCCGTTTTCCTTTTGACGATGTAATGGAGTCATTGCGTTATTACTTGGCGAAAACGGGCCGCAGAATTACGTTTGAGTACGCACTTATCGGTGGTGTGAATGATCAGCCGGAACATGCGGCAGAACTGGCAAGTGTGCTTAAGAACATGCTGTGCCACGTGAACCTGATTCCGGTCAACCATGTACCTGAGCGTAAGTACGTAAGAACATCCAGAAGCGACATTTTCAATTTTCAGAAGATCCTCTCGGAGCAGGGTGTTAATGTAACCATTCGTCGTGAACAGGGACATGATATTGCTGCCGCTTGCGGTCAGCTTCGTGCAAAGCATATGGAGTTGAGGTGAGAACGTTTTGATCAAAACAGTTCATGTGAGCCATATCGGACGGGTGCGTTCGGTGAATGAAGATTCAGCCTGGATTCGAAATCTTGATACAGGTTATATTCTGGGTATTGTTGCCGATGGTATGGGCGGACATCTTGCAGGAGATACAGCGAGCCGCCTGGCGGTAGAGACGTTGGTGCAGGATCTGGGAACGCTTGAGCCGGGTCTTTCACATGCGTCTTTGTCAGCCGCACTCAGCGATGCTATTTTGCATGCCAACGAAGTGATCTTCCGCACTGCATCCTCGGATGATAATTACCACAACATGGGAACCACCGTGGTTGCGGCCTTATTGAATGATACGGAAGGCGTTATTGGTCACATCGGTGACAGCAGAGCATACAAGATTGCAAACAAACATGTGATCCAGTTGACCGAGGACCATACGCTGGTCAATGAATTGTTCAAAAATGGTCAGATCAGCAAAGAAGATGTCTCTCATCATCCGCGACGCAATGTGCTGACACGTGCACTTGGGACAGACGCTGAAGTGAAGGTGGATCTGGATACTGTCAAGCTGGAAGAAGGCGAAGTTCTTCTCCTGTGCAGTGACGGGCTTAGTAATCTGGTCAGCAATGAGCAGATCATTCAGGTCGCAGGTAATCTGGAACTGGCATTGGAAGATCGGGCGGATCGCTTGCTTCAGCTGGCTTTGCTTGCTGGAGGAGATGACAATATCACGGTGGCATTATTCGAACTGCAAAAGGAAGGTTCCGTGACATCGGAAACGGGGTGTGAGTCATGATTGGGCACCAGCTAGGCGGACGCTATGAAGTGATCGAGCGTGTCGGCGGTGGCGGCATGGCTCTTGTGTACAAGGCCCAGGATCTGTTGCTCAACCGGAACGTTGCCATCAAAGTGTTAAGGCAGCAATTTGTGCATGACGAAGAGTTTATTCGCCGTTTCCGCAGGGAAGCGCAGTCTGCAGCATCTCTCTCCCATCCTAACGTGGTCAGTATCTACGATGTGGGGCAGGAAGATGACGTTCATTATATTGTCATGGAATATGTCGAAGGTAAAAACCTGAATGAAATTATTAAAGAGCGGGCGCCTCTGCAGGTGGACGAAGCGGTTCGGATCGCCTCCCAGATTGCAGATGCCCTCGATCATGCACATCATAATCAGATCATTCATCGGGATATCAAACCACATAATATATTGATTGGTCGTAATGGCCGTGTGAAAGTAACGGATTTCGGGATTGCCCGTGCGGTTACGTCCACAACGATTACACAGACCGGCTCCGTAGTTGGTTCCGTACATTACTTCTCACCTGAGCATGCCAAAGGCATCGTGACTGGCGAGAAGTCGGACTTATATTCCCTTGGTATTGTACTCTATCAAATGCTGACTGGGCAGCTTCCGTTCCTGGGAGAGAGTCCGATTAGCGTTGCTTTGAAGCATTTGCAGGAAGAGTTTGATGAACCTCGCAAATTCAATCCGCTTATCCCGCAAAGCGTAGAGAACGTTATTCTGAAATCCATGCGCAAAAATCCGCAGGAGCGTTACCAATCCGCTAAAGAAATGCAGACGGATCTGGAAACCTGCCTGATGCCGGAAAGACGTAATGAAACGAAGATTGATTTTCCGGATGAGGATGATATCGATCAGACCCGTGTTATGCCGGCGATCAAGCCGGAGCCGCGTGGAGTTACATCCACAGGTGCTATACCCGTGATGGAGTCTGACCAAGATAACAACAAGGGCAAACCCAAAACAAAGAACTGGAAAAAGCCAGCGTTGTTGATCTCGTTGACCGTGCTTATTCTTATCGCGATGGTTGGAGTTGTGTGGTACGTGAAAGGCATGCTTGTTGTGCCAGATGTGACTGTACCCAATGTCATTGGCCAAACCGAGGAGAAGGCTCGTCAAATGTTGCAGGATCAAGGGCTTGTGGTCAGTGATACTGTCATCCGGGAGTACAAGGAGGATGTGGAACCAGGTATTGTATTTGACCAGACCCGAAATGAAGGCGACGTGGTCAAAGAAGGCTCTGAGGTCCAGCTGAGTGTTGGCGCGGAAAAAGAGTTGTTGAAGATGATTGATCTCAAAGACCTTTCATATGATGAAGCGGTCAAACAACTTACCAGCCTGGATATCAAAGAGGATCAGATTCAGCGTAAGGATGAATATTCAAATGATAAATCTGCGGGGACGGTTCTATCCCAAACTCCTGGGGTGAATGTAGAATACGATCCGGCAGAGGTTCAGATTGTTCTGACCGTGAGCAAAGGATCCGAAACGATAAAAATGCCGGACTTGAAAAATCTCACGCGAAGCGAGGCTGAGAAAAAGCTCCAAACCGCCGGCTTAATTCTTGCTCAGGTTCAGGAAGAGTCGAGCTACACCGTAGATGAAGGCAAAGTGACACAGCAATGGCCTGTGGAAGCTGGTGCAGAGGTGAATCCTGGTGATAAAATCACCATTTTCATTAGTACTGGATATCCGCCTGAGGCATTGAACTACCCCTATAACATTAACGTTTCGCCAAAAGAAGTAGGAAAGAGCAGCAAAATTCGAATTACTTTCGAGGATGCTCGTGGCAAAAGTCAGGAATGGGGAACCCGGAGCATCAAGTCTGCCCAAACGCTGACAATTCCGCTTGTTCTGGCTCCAAACGTCGATGGTGTTGTCTCTGTCTATCGGGATGGCCAATTCCTGGATACGTACCTGGTGTCCTATATTGATGCCAAAAATGGAACGGTAGTTGTGCCTACCATTGAGCCCGAGAAGGGTGCAGAGCCGCCTCCAACAACGGAGGAGCCTGATCAAGGCGGTGGTGGTGATGAGGGCACTGTAGATACACAACAGGAAGGTGAGCCTGATACACCTGTGGATGGTGAAGTGGACAACGAAGAGGGAGATACTTCTGCGATGAATAAGGATAAGGGTCCCTCCAAAGGCAAAGATAACAAGAAAAAGGAAGTCGTTAACGCATCAAGCCGTCCATAAGGACGGCTTATTGCCGACGTTCAGGGTAAATGTACTGTAAATTAAAAGGAGGGCGACGGAGCTATGCCAGAAGGTATCATCGTTAAAGCGCTAAGCGGTTACTATTATGTCATGCCACTGGAAGACAGCGGGGTGCCTTCGGTTGAAGGCTCCGCCGTTCAATGCCGGGCCAGAGGCATCTTCAGAAAACGGGGTACCTCACCGCTTGTGGGTGACCGTGTCAGCTATATGCTGACAGAGAACGGGGAAGGAACAGTAGATGAAATTCGCAAACGTGAGACGGAGTTAATTCGTCCACCTGTAGCCAATGTAAGTCTGGCTGTTCTGTTATTTTCCGTTAAGGAACCGGATATGAATCTCAATCTGCTGGATAAATTCCTGGTACATATCGAACAAGCCGGACTGGATGCACTAATTGTGCTCACGAAGCAGGACCTGGCTGATCCAGAAAACGATGCCCGTGATACAGTGGCTGAAGTAAAGGCTTTGTACGAGCAAATTGGATATGAAGTTATCTCTACGAGTTCACGAACTGGTGAAGGTAATGAACTGCTCAAGGAACGTCTTGCCGGCAAGATTAGCGTATTCTCCGGGCAATCCGGTGTAGGTAAATCTTCGATGCTGAATGCATTGATGCCAGGTCTAACCCTGGAGACCAGTGCAATCAGCATGCGCCTGGGCCGAGGGAAACACACCACCAGGCACGTGGAGCTCATACCGCTGGATAATGGTGGCTTTGTCGCCGATACGCCGGGATTCAGCCAACTGGACTTCCTGGAGATTGGTGTGGAGGAGTTATCTACTTGTTTCCGGGAGTTCGCTCAATATGCGGATCAGTGTAAGTTCCGAGGCTGTACCCATACGCACGAACCAGGTTGCCGGGTGCTTGCAGCCAAGGCGGAGGGAATGATCTCCGAAAGCCGTTATCAGCATTACGAACAATTCCTTACAGAAATGAAAGACAAAAAGCGGAGGTATTAATATGATTAAAATTGCCCCATCTATTTTATCTGCGGATTTTGCCCGTCTCGGCGCGGAAGTGGCGGAAGCCCAAGCTGCTGGCGGAGACTGGATTCATGTTGATGTCATGGACGGTCATTTCGTCCCTAATATTACGCTTGGACCTGCGATTGTAAAAGCGATCGCTCCACATACAAGTTTGCCGCTTGATGTGCATTTGATGATTGAGAACCCAGAGCGTTATGTGGAGGAATTTGCGAAAGCTGGCGCAGCTGTTATTACGGTTCATGCCGAGGCTTGTGTGCATCTGCACCGGGTTATTCATCTGATCAAGGAACAGGGAGTGAAGGCAGGGGTTGCTCTTAATCCGGGAACTCCGGCAAGTGCAATTCAGGAAGTGCTGGACGATGTGGATATGGTGCTTGTCATGACCGTAAATCCCGGTTTTGGTGGACAGGCCTTCATCTCAGGCACCATGAATAAAATCAAGCAAATTCGTAGCTGGCTGAACGAAAAAGGACGCCATGACGTGCATATTGAAGTGGATGGCGGTATTGCTGCCGACACAGCTCCGCTTGTGGTTGAAGCTGGAGCGGATGTGCTCGTTGCAGGAAGTGCTGTATTTGGACGTGAAGATCGCGCAGCGGCGATTGCCGAAATTCGCAGTAGCTACGGAGGCTGAGCATGAACCTCAAGGAGACGCTGTGGACAATGGGTGCAAGTCTCGTTACGGGACTGGTGCTTGCTATGTTTGCGGTCATTCAATCCCCTTACAATGCGATTACGTCATTGATCGGGGTTGGTGTTGTCATTATGTACTTCCGCAAATTTGACCGTACAGGACTTCGGGTTACTTTTGTGATATTCAGCATACTGTATTACTTATTGAGTGTATTCATGATCGCTGTCTATCAATATATCCCTACCCAAACCTAAATGACCTGATAACCAGGCTCGTCATTGTGGAATAGGGACAAAGGGTTCCGCATAAATATGGTTACATGAGCAGGTTTCTCATGTAGCCTTTTTTGTCGTGTTTAAGGCAAGGAAGGCCTGGAGCATAGGATACGGCGGATGCATGAGCATGATGGGGAGGGTGAAGTATGAAATTTTACACATTCAAACTGCCGAAGTTTTTGGGAGGCTTTGTAAAGGCGATTCTTAATACGTTTCAAAAGAACTGACATGATTAAAAGGTTCCATTGGCGAATACCGCCGCTATGGCTTCAGGATCATCTGGAATTCGGACCTGCGAAGCGCCATGCGGCGGCCATTCACATGCTGATGTGTGTATTCATGATTTTATTTCTGAATACCAAAAAAGCACCTGCAAGGAACAAGGTGCTTTTTGCTTACCCGATTTATAGTAGCTTTGCGTGATTATACGCGAGTCACTTTACCGGCTTTCAGTGCACGGGTGCTTACGTATACACGTTTTGGTTTACCGTTCACGAGAATGCGGACCTTCTGAACGTTTACGCCCCAAGAACGACGGTTACGGTTGTTAGCGTGGGATACGTGGTTACCGGTGCCCGGTTTCTTACCTGTCACATAACATTTGCGAGACATAGATTACACCTCCTATCCTAAAATAACCAGTTGCCCTAAGGAGACACGAATGCCATTCCAGACGGGCTAAATTGTTCTTCCTGACCGCAATGGTCAGGTTCCAGTAGCTAATGGCGTTGTTCAAGCCGGCATAGCCGGATCATTTCCATTACTAAACCTGCATAAAACAATACTTGAATATAATATCATATTGAAAAAAGCTTCGTCAACTGATCCAAAAACTTTATTTATTTCTCCTGTCTAATATAGTACAATGTTGAATAGTCCATAATACAGCGGTGAACAGGCTGTTGCCGCGGGGAAGCCGGAGAAAAAACCGGCCTTAAAGGGTCGGTGGTCTGCTTTTTTGGCAACGCTGTGAGCTGCGGCATTCCATCATTGGCACCAGTCTCCATGCGGCATTCATGCCGGCTCTTGATACCGGTGCATATCCGTATGCCCCGAATTAGGGGTTACAGAGTAATTGCAGGATATCGGTTGCCCGGCCGCCCAGACCGTTAATCCGGCTGACATGTTGTATGATATGCCTGTGCCGGACAAGGTATGGACGAAGAATAACGCGATAAGCGTTTGCGCATGAACAGACCAGATAACATCTTGGTGCAAGATGTTCGTGTATCAAGCTAGGAAGGGGAATTCTCACTTGAGTATACGTTCTTTAAATGGAACAGATTTCACCGCAATGGTACTTGCCGGAGCGGAACAACTTGGACAGCATGCAGAGCACGTCAATTCCCTGAATGTTTTCCCTGTGCCGGATGGCGACACGGGAACGAACATGAATTTGACAATGAGTGCAGGAGTCGCAGAGATTAAACGCAAGAGTTCTGCCTCCATCGGAGAAGCTGCCGGTATTTTATCAAAAGGCCTGCTAATGGGCGCACGGGGGAATTCCGGAGTAATATTATCGCAATTGTTCCGCGGATTCAGTCGTTCAGCTGCTCCTTACGAGGAACTGAATACACTCCAGTTCGCAGCAGCCCTGCAGAACGGTGTGGACGCAGCTTATAAAGCCGTAGTGAAACCCGTTGAAGGGACCATTCTTACCGTAGCCAAGGAAGCGGCGAAACATGCCAATTACTACGCAAGACGGACGAATGATATAACTGAATTAATGAATGAAGTATTGTTAAAAGCAAAAGAAGCACTGGCAATGACTCCGGAATTGCTGCCTGTATTGAAACAGGTTGGTGTTGTGGACTCAGGTGGTCAGGGGCTTGTATATATTTACGAAGGCTTCATGGACGTTCTGTTGCAAACGGACGGGGCGAGCCGTACATCCTTCCAGAGAGACGTACAACCAACCGTAGCGGCATCTGCATTGAAACCGGCTGCACCGTCAGAAGTGGTTTCTGCGAAGTCTGCACAGCAGGTAATTGTACCGGAGATGCCAATGTCTGCCCAGGCGCGCCTGGAAACGGAAGATATTGAGTTCCTGTATGACATGGAGTTCTTTATTAACCGCGAGCTTGGAGAGAACGCAGGTGTTACATTTGATGACGAAGCATTCCGGAAAGCGTTGTCAGTTAACGGGGATTCCATCATTATTATTGCTGACGATGAAGTGATTAAGGTTCACGTGCATTCCAAGACACCTGGGGATGTATTAAACCTGGCTCTCCGTTATGGAGAAATCACACAAATTCACATTCTCAATATGCGTGAGCAGCATCGTGATCTGCTGACTGCAGGCATGGACATTGCGCCTTCGCCTGAGCTGTTCGCAGAGATTCCACCTGAAGCGGCGCGCAGTGTGGAAAAAGCCGTGCTCCCAGCAGACGAGATGGCACCATATGGTTTCATCGCGGTATCTTCCGGTGAAGGCATTGCGGAGATTTTCCAAAGTCTTGGCGTGGATGTCGTTCTGTCTGGTGGACAAACGATGAATCCGAGCACCGAGGATTTTGTGAAAGCGGTGCGTTCGATCGCGGCAGAACAGGTTTTTATTTTGCCGAACAACTCCAATATTGTGCTTGCTGCCGAGCAGGCCCGGGAGCTGCTGGAAGATGAACGTCGAATTATTGTGATTCCGAGCAAGACGATCCCTCAGGGCATGGCAGCGGCTTTTGCTTTCCAGGAGGATGAATCTGCGGAAACCAATCGTGACCATATGCTTGAGGCAATTAGCCGGGTACAGTCCGGTCAAGTGACTCATGCGGTCAGAGATACACAATATGACGAGCTTGATATCAAAGCGGGACACTACATCGGTATCCACAATTCCAAGATCGTGGCAACGGACGAGAGCATGCTGCATGCATGTGAAGGCCTGCTGCAACAGATGATGGAAAGCGGAGATGAAGTGGTGACGATCCTTGAAGGGGACGAGGCTACCCCTGAGATTACCGCTGCGCTTGTCGCATGGCTTGAAGAACAATATCCTGATGCTGAGGTAGAGGTGCATCTTGGAGGACAGCCGGTTTATTATTATTTGTTCTCTGTAGAGTCCTAATAGAGGTTGTTCAAAATGTCCCCAGTTAACTTTTTGAACATGCACTAATAGCACTAAAGCAAAGAGGAGGGATCTGATGAGCCACAAGGTTGCGATCGTAACCGATAGCACGGCAGATATACCGGAAGAACTGATCCGTAAATACGGGATTCATGTTGTTCCGCTGCGTGTTTTGTTCGGGGAAGAAGCTTATGCAGACGGCGTTGATCTGACTTCGGAACAGTTCTATGCAAAATTGGAGAAGGTATCCGTGCTGCCTACAACCTCACAGCCTTCTCCCACTGATTTTATGAATATCTATAACACATTGTTGGATGAGGACCCGGAGCGGCCCATTGTATCGATTCATTTGTCTTCCGGCATGAGTGGTACCTATCAATCGGCTCTGCTTGGCAAATCGTTGCTGGAACGTGAAGAGGATATAACGGTACTGGATTCGAAGTCTGCATCCTATGGATATGGTTTAATGGTCGTACAGGCTGCCGAGCTTGCCGAACAAGGCAAGTCCGCTGCGGAGATCGCTGCGGCTGTAGCCGCCATGCAGCAGAGCCGCAAGCTGTTCTTTCTCGTAGATACATTGGAGTATTTACAGAAAGGCGGTCGGATTGGCAAGGCTGCGGCCATCTTAGGAACACTGCTGAATATTAAACCGATCTTGTCCATTGATGAGGAAGGCGTTATTTACGCAGTGGAGAAAGTCAGAGGTCACAAAAAAGCCATGGCACGCATTATTGAGCTGTTTCAGCAGGATCTGGCGGGTCAACGTGTTAATCTGGCGGTAGGTCATACCGCAGACCCCGGATCAGCGATCGCTTGTGCAGAGCAATTACGCGGGCATTTTACACTGAATGAAGTGGTATATACCAATATTGGGGCCGTCATTGGCAGCCATGTTGGGCCAGGCGTAGTTGCCATCTTTATGTGGCCTGTTCCGGAATGAGGGATTAGACATGAAATGGGAAGAAATATCCGTAAAACAAATTAGCGGCGTGAGTGCTCTCAAAGAGGGAGAGCTTCACGCCTTTGGCATCTCTACTGTAAAAGACCTGCTTGAATATTATCCGTTCCGTTATGAGGATTATCGGCTGCGTTCGCTCAGTGAAGTGAAGGACGGGGATAAAATTACGGTACAGGGTAAAGTGATGGGCATCCCGGTGTTGCAGCGTTATGGCAAAAAGTCACGCCTTACCTGTAAGGTGATGACGGAAGAATGGATGATCTCAGCCACCTGGTTCAATCGGCATTTTCTGAAGGAGCAGCTTACGCCCAATCGAGAGATTGTTATTACGGGGAAATGGGAACAAAAACGTATGCAGATGACCGTAACGGACTCGGAATTTCCGGATAAAGGGGAAGGACGATCGGGAACGCTGCAGCCTGTGTATTCCGTAACCGGCAAGATTACGCAGTCCTGGATGCGTAAAACGATTAATCAGGGGTTAGTCCAATTCGGGGAAATGATCCCTGAAATTCTGCCTCACTCCCTCATGAAGAAATATGGATTCATGCCTCGCAAACAGGCGATTGCCGGGATTCACCGTCCGCAGGATAACCGGGAAGGCCAGCAGGCCAGACAGCGGATGGTGTATGAGGAGTTATTTTTGTTTCAACTCAAGATGCAGGCATATCGTGCATTGAACCGGGATCGTATGGATGGTGTAGTGCACACAACGGATAATACGACGATTCGCGAGTTTGTTCGCAGTCTGCCATTTGAACTCACGGATGCGCAGAAGAAGGTAGAGCTTGAAATTCTGCATGATATGCGTTCACCGTATTCGATGAATCGATTGCTGCAGGGAGATGTAGGCTCAGGTAAAACGGTTATTGCAGCGATTGCGCTGTATACAACCGTTCGTTCCGGTTTTCAGGGGGCACTGATGGTGCCTACGGAGATTCTGGCAGAACAGCATATGCGCTCACTGCAAAAGCTGTTTGAACCTTTTGGCGTAACTGTGGGGCTGTTAACGGGCAGTGTGAATGGACGCAAGCGCAAAGATCTGATTGCATCCTTGCAGATGGGCATGATCGATATCGTTGTGGGTACACACGCTCTGATCCAGGAGGATGTATTTTTCCGCGATCTGGGTCTTGTCGTTACGGATGAACAGCATCGCTTCGGTGTAAACCAGCGCAGCATTTTGCGGCGTAAAGGGTATAACCCGGATGTGTTAACGATGACGGCGACGCCGATACCGCGAACACTGGCGATTACGGCTTTTGGTGATATTGAGGTATCCACCATCTCGGAACGTCCAAAGGGACGGATTCCAATCTCGACGTACTGGGTCAAGCATGACATGATGGACCGGGTTCTTGGTTTTATTTCGCGAGAAGTGGACCAGGGACGTCAGGCCTATCTGATCTGCCCGCTCATTGAAGAGTCGGAGAAGCTGGATGTACAGAATGCGATTGACCTGCATATCCAGATGCAGCAGAACTTTCCGAAGTACCGTGTAGGTCTGCTGCATGGACGGATGACGGCTGGCGAGAAGGAAGAGATGATGCGTGAATTCTACAGCAACGAAATTCAGCTTCTGGTCTCCACAACGGTTGTGGAGGTCGGTGTCGATGTACCCAACGCTACATTGATGGTTATTATGGATGCGGATCGCTTCGGTTTGTCACAGCTGCATCAGCTTCGTGGTCGGGTCGGGCGGGGTGCTCATGCATCTTATTGTGTGCTCATTGCTGATCCCAAGACAGAGGTTGGGCAGGAGCGCATGAAGGTCATGACGGAAACCGAAGATGGATTCGAAGTATCCCGTCGAGATCTGGATCTGCGGGGACCGGGCGATTTCTTTGGCACCAAGCAAAGTGGATTACCGGAGTTCCGTCTTGCCGACATGGTTGCGGATTTTGCCGTATTGGAGCAGGCGCGAGATGATGTGTCCAGCCTGATTGCGGATGCGAGCTTCTGGACGTCTGTTGACTACGCTCCTTTACGTGACTTTTTACAGCAGCAGCAAGTATTCCAGGGTGATCTGATCGATTAATCGGGGCTGTGGATATGTAGTTTTCCACATTTTCCGTGGGAAAATGTCAAGTGTACAAGCCCTCCTGTCATATGAATAAGAAGTGAGTTCATTATTCAGGAGGTGCTGTACGTTTTGGGTTACCAACAATATGGAATCAGTCCGCAGCTGGTGGAGCGGATCAAAACGAAAATGAAAAATCCCGCTGTCAAAGAGCGTATCAAAAAGTTGATAGATGGGGTCACCAAGTCTGATTTGCAGGATAAGGCAAAAGTAAGAAGACTGGTCAAGTCGTCAGCGGTCATTTTGAACGAGAATTTTTCTGCGGCTCAGGAGGAACAATTTGTTGCTTTTGTTCTCGCGCAGAAGATCGATCCGAACAATACGTTTCATTTGATTAAGCTGTGGGGCATGTTCAGGTAGGGATTCGATGGAATGTTGGGTGGTATAAAATGAACTACAGGGTGTTACACGTGGTCACTCCGAGTGCAGTACCATCTTCCGATCGCTGTTATCCCCGGATTTTTTTGAATTACCCTTTGAAAGGGTAAAATCCGGTGATAAAGGCGAGCGCTTCGCTTCTCCAGATTGGTTCTGCACTCTCCGTTACTGTGTAACTGGAAGTTCATTTTATAAAAACCAAATTACATCGAATGTGTATGAAGTAATTATAGTGGATGGGCGGTTCATAAGTCAGGGAGATGACTTATGAACCGCCTTTTTGATTGTTTGATTCAAGGACAAGTATTTAATGATATTTGAAAAAGCGATTATGCTAACTTAACGGAGTGATGCTATTCGTGAGATAGAGAATTCGGATGCTTTGTGCTTGGGAAGATCCTTCAGTGTCGTCCTATCACTCTTTGTTCTTAACAAAAAAAGGACTCGTAGCTATTAAAGATGCAATAAATACTAAAATTAAAATGGCATTAGAAGGTACGGTTGCATATATGTAGTTTTCGACGATTAGTACGAGGATCGAAATACTTAAAATCACTCTCAGCACATGAGCAGACGAGCGATTAGGGTTTTGGGTACGTTTCGAGATAAAGTAAATGATGAACCACAAACCACTAAACAGCAGAAGTGAACCTACGAGTAGCATTACATACATTAAAATACACCTTTCTTAAATAAATTATCTTGAACCAATTAGCATAATGTTCCAATTAATTATAACACAGTGGATTTCTGGAAGTGGAGTTTTATGTGTAGGAAAGTGAAGCTTTGTTGGCAGGGAAGAGAAAGGTTTGGAGCAAAATGAATTCCGTATTGTCTGTTCAATAGGTTAGCAACTTTCGTCTACTTCCTTGTGTATCTTATTTTCACAGGATTGACTTTGCTTTCCTCCTATTGGAGCGGTAAACTGTTGCATACGAGCATACATGGATTTCAAAGTGAGGAAAACGCTGCTGCGATAAGGGGCGTTTATTTTTGACGGATGTGGAGGAAGTCAGATTGACAGAGATGTTTACGATGCTGCTGGGGTTGTTTGAACGGGCGGCACTGCTGATTATATTTTTATTCTTTCTGTCGAGGATACCGCGGTTTAGACAGATTTTGCAAAAGGGAAAATTGAGATGGCAGGAGTACATTGCTGTTACGTTGTTATTCTGTGGATTTGCCATCTTCGGTACCTATACCGGTATTAATGTGGAAGGCTCGCTGGTGAATGTGCGCATTATTGCTGTCATGTCTGGCGGTATTCTGTTCGGGGGGCCTGTGGGCATCATTACCGGGATTGTGTCCGGGGTGCATCGGTATTTAATCGATATGGATGGAGTTACGGCGATCCCGTGCCTGATCACGAGTATTCTGGCAGGTCTGGTCTCCGGGTATATACATAAGTATACGCCTAAGTCGAAGCGCTGGATGATCGGTATTGCGGCGGGAATGATCTGTGAGGCGCTTACGATGCTGCTTATCCTGCTGTATTCCTATCCCGATCCTCTGGGTGCCGATATTGTCTCGAAGATTGCGCTGCCGATGATATTGGGTGAGGTGAATATTGGACTGATCGTGCTGCTGGTGCAGAGTGTGGAAGGGGAAAAGGAAATGATTGCAGCTCGTCAGGCCAAGCTGGCGCTAGAGATTGCGAACAAGACCTTGCCGTACTTCCGTTCCATTGATGAAGACTCTCTGCGTACGATCTGCCGGATTATTCAAGAGGATATTCAGGCGGATGCGGTTGCCATTACGGATACGCGAAATGTACTGGCTTATGTGGGATTTGGTGAGGAACGATATCACATCGGTAATGAAATTATTAGTGAGATGACGAAGAAGACAATCTCCAGTGGAGAGATTACGATCAGCAATGATGTCATTGACGAAAAAACGCCGGATATTCACTCCCTGCTCATTATTCCGCTCAAAGAGCGAGGCGAAGTGACGGGTGCCCTGAAAATCTATTACCGTAAAGCGTACAAGATTACGTATCCGTTGCAAACGATGGCTGTGGGTTTGTCCCAGATTATTTCCACTCAGATGGAAGTATCACGTGTGGAGGAGATCAAGGCTGCCGCCAATAAAGCGGAGCTGCGTGCATTGCAGACCACGATTCATCCTCATTTTCTATTTAATGCGCTGAACGCCATTGCCTCATCGATTCGAACTAAGCCGGATCGGGCGCGTGAGCTGATTGTGAATCTGTCTGGATATATGCGTTATAATCTGGAGCTGTCGGATGAGCTTATTGATATTCATAAGGAGTTGGAGCAGGTCCGCAATTATGTGGAGATCGAGAAGGCGCGCTTCGGCAGCAGGCTTAACGTGATTTATGATATTGATGAGGTGGCTGTGCATATTCCAAGTCTGGTCATTCAGCCGCTTGTGGAAAATGCCATTATTCACGGTATTCTCAAGGTAAAAGGACCCGGAACCGTACGGATTCGGGTACAGGACTATCCTGACTTTGTGCGAATTGGGGTCAGTGATACAGGAGCAGGCATTGGAGCCGACATTATTGAGCGTGTATACCATGACCGTATGCCAGCCAACCAGATCGGGTTGTACAACGTGCATCGGCGGGTGAAGCTCATTTATGGACAAGGGTTAACGATTACTCGGCTGGAGCAAGGAACCGATATTTTATTTGATGTACCCAAAGGAGATGTAGTAACAAGGTGATGAACGGTCGATGAGAGCCCTTATTGTTGAAGATGAAATTCCGGCCAGTGAGGAACTGAATTACTTGATACAGGAACATAGCCAGATTGAAGTGATAGATTGTCTGGAAGATGGACTGGATGTGCTGAAGTTTTTGCAGGAGCAGGAAGTCGACGTTATTTTTCTCGATATTAATATCCCTTCGCTGGATGGCATGATGCTGGCACATCATATTGGGAAGTTTGCGAGCAAGCCCTATATCGTATTTACAACGGCGTACAAGGAACATGCGGCTGAAGCGTTTGAGCTGGAGGCGTTTGACTATATTCTGAAGCCCTATGATGAGAAACGAATTGCCGCGATGCTGCAAAAACTCGAAACGGCATTCAAACGGGATCATGAGCAGGACGAACGTGAACGTGGCAGCGACGATGGACAGGCTCACAATACGGCTCAAGCCAACGATGAATGGTCTGCATCACATATGCAGGCGCGGGAATCCAATACTCAGACGGAACGACGCATTAACCTGTTGCGCAATGACAATATTATTGTGACAGATACCGCCGATATTTATTATGCAGAAGCACAAGAAAAAGTAACGAAGGTGTATACCAAAAACGGTGAGTTTACGATGCCGGTCAGCATCTCGGATTTTCACGGCCGATTACCGCAGGAAACCTTTTTCCGCTGCCATCGCTCTTACGTGGTGAATTTGTCTCAAATTCGTGAAATTGTGCCCTGGTTTAACAATACGTACCTGCTTCGTTTGCGTGATCTGGAGGCTGAAGTACCTGTTAGCCGGGGTAAAGTCAAAGAATTCAGGCAGCTCATGCGCATCTAGAGGCATTTCATTCCGCATCTGATGCAACTCATGCTCAAATCGGTGTAATGAATCCCCTTTCATGTATGATTAGCTTGTGAACGCATTCATATATATGACATCGGCAAAGGGGAGATCACGATGAAAGCAGCTATTTCATCCGCACCTAATTCAGCATCTACAACTATGAAAATGAACCGCTGGCTTATTGTACTGGGAACTATTATTGTACAAATGGGTCTCGGAACCATCTACACCTGGAGTTTATTTAATCAACCGTTGTCTGATCGTTTCGGATGGGACGTCAGCTCGGTCGCGATAACTTTTTCGATTACCAGCTTTGCTTTGGCATTTGCCACACTGTTTGCCGGCCGACTGCAAGAACGATGGGGACTTCGTCGTCTGATTCGGGTAGCGGGTGTGGTGCTTGGTCTGGGACTCGTGCTCAGTTCTCAAGTGAGTTCGTTGACACTGCTCTATATTCTGGCCGGATTTGTGGTTGGATTCGCGGATGGTACGGCGTACATCACTTCCTTGTCCAACCTGATCAAATGGTTCCCTGAGCGAAAAGGTCTGATCTCAGGTATTTCGGTCGGGGCCTTTGGTACGGGCAGTCTGTTGTTCAAATATGTGAACTCGGCATTAATCGGTGCTGTTGGTCCTGCTCAAGCTTTTATGTACTGGGGCATTATTGTATTGGTATTGATTGTAGGTGGCTCGTTCCTGATCCGTGAAGCGGTTGTTCGTGAACAAGCTCCGGCAGCAAGCAGCACAGACGGTGGGAAGCAACAAGTAACACGTCATGATTATACGGTCAAAGAAATGCTGCGTACAAAAGAAGCTTATATGCTGTTCGTTATTTTCTTCACGGCATGTATGAGTGGACTGTATCTGATCGGTATTGTGAAAGACATCGGTGTGCAGTTGGCAGGTCTTAATGTGGCTACAGCTGCCAATGCGGTGGCGATGGTTGCCATCTTTAACACCGCCGGACGTATCATTCTGGGCGCGCTGTCAGATAAAGTAGGACGGATGAAAGTTATTGCCGGAGCACTGCTGGTTACGGCTGTTGCCGTAATGACGCTGAGTCTGGTACCGCTGAGCTTTGGCATCTTCTTCGCCTGTGTGGCCGCTATCGCATTCTGCTTTGGTGGGAATATCACGGTCTTCCCGGCAATTGTGGCAGATTACTTTGGACTGAAAAATCAGAGCAAAAACTACGGCGTGATCTATCAGGGATTTGGATTGGGTGCCTTGGCTGGATCGTTTATCAGCGCCCTGCTGGGCGGATTCCATCTTACCTTTATTGTGATCGCTGTACTGTGTGCCGTCTCGCTTTTGCTGGCGTTGATTATTACGCCTCCGGGTCAAGGACGTCGTACACGTCAACGTGAACAGCAGATGAATCTTAACCCTTCATCCCGGGCAAGCTGATCGTAGTGGGATGAAGTTCTATTTTTAAAAAGCAAGCTGGCGGTCTCTACGGAGGCCGCTTTTTGGTATCAGCTCAACCTCAGAGGAATGGAGACTTCTGTACAAGAAGCGGTTGTGTGCAATGCATACTTTGCTTCTGGTATACTCTAGGTGAAATAAAAAGAGCAAGTCCTTGTTAGCCATTTGGAGGAGGTATGTTCGTCATGAATTTCTTGAAATATGCACCATCTGATTTTGCTGATTATTATGCTCTTGTGTCCAATATTGAAGTCATGCAGCAGATTACCGAACGGGCTCTGCCTGAGCATGAAGCTACGGCGGAATTTGAATCCATGCTGAATTATAATCTCGGCAACAATTGTGGCTATTATCGAATATCTGGTGAAGATGGGGTAGGAATGGCCTACGCCAAACTGATCCCGGATGAAGCCGATCCGTCCCGGGCGGAAATGGGTTACATGATTCTGCCGGAGTATTGGGGGAAAGGACACGGGACTTCCATCGCAGCTCGGCTGATTATTCAGGCACAGGCGGCGGGAATTGGTGTACTCTATGCGGTTATCGATCCATCCAATGCGGCATCACGTCGAATATTGCTCAGACAGAACTTTGTATCCACATGGGTTGGGGATTATCATGGGTTACCTGGCGAAATTCTGGAGCTGAATCTTCAGGTGAAGCGGTAAGGGATCAGGCTTGCGGGTAATACATACCATACCGGGCATTTTGCATCACTTCGATGGGAACTTATCATTCGGAGGCGTGTGAAATGCTCATACAGAGATTTGGAGGAGATGGAGATGAGCAATGCTGCGATGGAACGTCTGAACCAGTTGCTGCCGGAATGGCTGGAGACCAGCCGTCTGCACACTGGACAGGGGAAAGTGGCTTCTTATATTCCCGAATTGTTCAAGGCCTCACAGGACGAACTAGGTATACATATCATGAACGCCGAAGGCAATCATGTGTCAGCCGGAGACTGTGGTGTCCCGTTTACGATGCAAAGTATCTCCAAGGTATTTACACTCATTCTGGCCCTGATGGATCATGGGGAGGAAGCGGTCTTCTTTAATGTAGGAAAAGAACCTACCGGGGATGATTATGATTCCATGATCAAGCTCGAACTGGTCGAACCGGGCATTCCGTTTAATCCATTGATCAATGCGGGTGCGATTACGGTATCGTCCCTGATTGCCGGGGATTGCAAAGAGGAGAAGTCACGGCGCATTTTGGAATTTTTCCGCAAGCTGGCCAATAATGATCGGCTGGGCTATAACGAGGCGGTGTATCGGTCCGAATCGGAGACAGGCCATCTGAACCGCTCGCTTGGTTATTTTCTGAAGCACAATGGTGTGCTCAAGGATGATGTCGAAGATGTGCTTGCCGTCTATTTCCGCCATTGCTCCATCGAGGTGACTTGTGCGGACCTGGCCCGTATGGCACTGGTGCTTGCTTATGACGGGACAGATCCGATCACCGGGAATGAGCTTATTCCTCGTCGTTATGTGCAGATCGCCAAAACGTTCATGACTACCTGTGGTATGTATAATGCATCAGGCGAATTTGCAATTCAGGTCGGGTTGCCTGCCAAGAGTGGAGTGTCTGGTGGAATTCTGACTCTGGTTCCAGGCCAGTTTGGCATCGGGCTTGTAGGTCCGGCTCTGAATCGGAAAGGAAACAGCATTGCAGGCGTGCATCTGCTTGAGCGTCTTTCCAATGAATTTGACTGGAGTTTGTTCTAAACTAGGAAATCCCCTTACCCTCCTGAGTGGCCGATGAATCGCCATTTCGTCCTTTTGCTTCTTTGGAACGAAATGGTCTGATAGGAATGCAGTTTGTCGGCTGCTTCAGTCTTGGTTCAGAACGTGTAGGAAAACGGTCCTGCATGGCAACAGCCATGCTGCTTCTATTCCGGTATACCCGCACGCTGGGGTGAATTCGGGATGCTCCCTTTATATCACGTGCATTCGCCTGGGGCTTTGGCTCGCATCATTCATTTGCGAGCACCACATCCGTAATCAGATTCATCTGAATTTCACGGGTCCCGGTCTCCGTTAACAGTCTGAGAGTGCGGGCAGGGGAGTCCAGTCGAAGCACCTGTCCGGTAAAACGGATATCATCATGTTCATGGAACAGGCTGATGGTGACTGCGTCCCCAAGCAGCATGGAGTTACTAAGTAAACGGGACATTTCTTCCGCTGCCTGGGCATCCAGGGATGGACGGGTACGGGGAGCAAGTTGCTCCTGATGAATGATGTAGGCTTCCCGGTGTTCGGGAAGCATCATGCGTGACGACTCAAAAATCCCGTTTTGCTGCAATTTTTTACTCATTTATAGTGACCTCCAATTTTATGAGAACGGTCCTGTGCCTGTGCGGACGAGCAGAGCGAGGAGGCCCGCATGATCGCGGTTTCTCCGAACTTGCGCTTGATGTCATCTGTGGCGCGTTCCAGTTCTCTTTTGCGTTCACGGTCATCGAACCAGGACAGTTGTACTTCGGAATCGGGCACGAGTCCGGTCAATGACACGCTGATGCGGCGAATGGGTAATCCGTCCCAATGGCGCAGAAACAGAGCTGCTGCCGCATCGTATACTTCATCCGTGATGTTGGTAGGTTCATTCACCTTCATCTGGCGGGAGAAGCCGGTTGGACGATCGTAATCCTGCCCCCGACATCCTACAGAGACGACATGGCCCATGAGCGATTTGTCCCGGGAACGCCGGCTGACCAGCTCCGCCAGTTCAAGCAGTACCACTTTGATGTCTTCCCACGATTCATAGTCCCGAGGCAATGTCATCTGATGTCCAATGCCCTGCTGCTGGTGGGCATATGTCCCGGGTTTTACCGGAGAATCATCGATTCCGCGGGCAATACGCCACAGTACCTCACCATTGACACCCCAACGCTCTCTCAGCCGGGACAAGGGAGTCTGCGCCAGATCACCGATCGTATGAATCCCCATCTTGTAGAGATGCTGGCCCATCCGGGAACCGACCATAAACATGTCTCGAACAGGTTTATTCCACAACGTTTTCTGCATGTCCTTGCGGGGCAGTGTGTAGATGCCTCCTGGGACTTTTTTGGCATACAGGTCACAGGCCATTTTGCTGACTACCTTGGTGTCGCTGATGCCAACGCGGATATAGACGCCAGTCTCTTCCATGACCCTGTCCTGAATGCTGCGGGCAATCGTTTCGGGACTGCCGAACAGATCCAAACTTCCGGTGACATCCAGAAACTGTTCGTCAATGCTATATGGTTCAACCAGATCGGTATAGGACTGAAGGATACGGGTAATGTGTAGGGAAACACGAATATATTCGGCCATCCGGGGACGAATGACGACCACATCAGGACATTTGGCAAGAGCTTCACCCAGTCGTTCTGCAGTAGTAATTCCATAGGACTTGGCGAGTGGGCAGGCGGCCAGAATAATGCCTGAACGGCGTGCAGGATCTCCCGCAACAACAAGCGGACGGTCTCTGTATTCAGGATGTGCAGACTTCTCCACACTGGCATAAAATGACTGGCAATCGGCCAGCATAATGACACGTCCGTCTTTGCGGGGCATAGTACTTCTCTCCTTTTATTCATGATTCGGCTGCTTCTGTGCAGTGATGGGTTTCATTCAGTCAACGTTATTTTACAGTTTATTTACAGTACGGAACAAGTGTTCCTGTTTTATAAGCATATCCGACAATGTCAGATGCGGCAACCGGAATTATTTTGCAATTTGGACACAAATATTGGATGGACCTAATAGAGTCAAAATTTAGGAAATAAGATGTATTTTTTTACATTTCATGTAAGAGATCCGTGACTTCCGGGTGATGACCGGGTGTTCATTGGGCTTTGTGTAAAAGTAATATAGATGGGCACAGTCCTATAGGGGGGGACTGATGTCCTTTTTTCATTTTCTGCACTTTTCAGAAAACCTTGATAGGGCGCGGGTTTTCAAGGATACGTTATCGGACTATAGTATCAATTTTGTAATCTTTATGGTTAATACTGTAAAAATGTCCGCAACTTTAAAATATCATTAGCGTTTAATGGGGTAAGCGTTCAAGCGGAAACAGATCTCGCAATCCGCGTTGCATATAACAATAACGGGTAGAGATGTGCAGGCCTGGAAGAACCTCAAACGGACGGTTAAAGTGGCATATATTCGTGTCCATGGAACATAAGAGCAAGAGGACTCCTGGATGCTAGTTGATGGCGCATTTTACGAATTATGGGCAGAATGTTGCAGTTCACGTTTGCTTCCATCAGCCTAGTTACAAATGCAGAGTCTTAGAGCTATAGTGAGAACTACACCGCTGACATCTCTACCCAAAGCGGACATCCGATGCGGGATTACCCGCAGACCTTCATGTCATTTAAGATCCGCAGATGAAGCAGGATGCATACTAGAGAGGTGAGCAATTAAGAGCCATGAGCAGACGAAGACGTAGACGCTGGTTGCTAACGATGTTTGCAGGAGCGGCCATAGTGACAGGCGGAATATTTGCCGGATGGCACTATATGCAGCCCCAGCTCGTTACGTACACAGCGGACAATGGCACGGAGATGAAATTCAAGACCGATGGAGACCGGTTCATGGAATATGGACCCGATGGCGCATGGCGGGAGATGTTCGTGAAAGGTGTGAACCTGGGCGCGACATCACCAGGACATTACCCGGGCGAGTTTCCGTTGACGAAAGAGGATTACTTGAAGTGGTTCCAGCAGATTGAGGATCTGGGGGCCAATGTCATCCGGGTGTACACGGTACATGAGCCGGTTTTTTACAACGCATTGGTTGAGTATAACCGTGGCCGGGAGCAACCGTTATATTTTATACAGGGCATATGGTCGCCGGAAGAAGAGTTGATCGAGAAGCAGGATGCCTATGCTGACCATATTGAGCAGACGTTCAAACAGGAGATTGAAAAGGCGGTATCGGCTGTATATGGGGATGCGGACATTCCCGATAAACCGGGAGAGTCAAGCGGCAAATACAAGACGAATGCCGGGAAATATCTAATGGCTTGGCATGTGGGAACAGAGTGGGACCCTTCGATGGTGAACAACACGAATGAGAGTCACCCCGACGTGCCGCAGTACAAAGGCGTTCATTTTTCCGGGACGCAGGATGCATCACCGTTCGAGAATTGGCTGGCAGAGCTGCTGGACTATACCGCCGTGTTGGAGAAGAAATACGGATGGGAGCATCCGATGACCTTCACCAATTGGGTAACCACCGATGTGCTGGATCATCCGGGCGAGCCGCTGTTCGAAGAGGATTTGGTGAGTGTGGATGCGCGACATATTCAACCGGAAGAGTGGCAGGGCGGATATTTTGCCGCATACCATGTGTACCCTTATTACCCGGACTTGTTCCATACGGACCAGACACTCCAGACCATCAAGGATGAGAACGGCGAGTACAACACGTACAAAAGTTATCTGCGCAAGCTCAAAGCCGAGTTTTCCGATATGCCTGTAATGATTACAGAGTATGGTGTACCGTCTTCGCTTGGGATCTCCCATCTGGGTATGGGAGGTCGGGATCAGGGCGGACATAACGAGGCCGAGCAGGGCGAGATCGACGCATCGCTGACTCAGGATATTTATGATGAGGGGTATGCGGGAGCGATTTTGTTCATGTGGCAGGATGAGTGGTTCAAAAAAACCTGGAACACGATGCCGCTGGAAATTCCAGCTGATCGGCGGGCCTACTGGCTGAACGTGCTGACGAATGAGAAGATGTTCGGTCTGCTCGCCATGGACCCCGGTAAGCAGGAACAGCTGACCATCGACGGGAAACTGGATGACTGGAATGCGCTGAAGAAGGAAGAGGTCACCATCTGGCAAGGTAAGGTAGACGGCATCAAGGAAATGAAAATCACCCATGATGAAGCCTACCTGTACATTGGCATGACGCTGGATCAACCTTTTGACCCGGACCAGACCTTGCTGCGCATCGGAACGGATACGCTGGATGGTGGGAATCAGCCGGGTACGAGACTTCCGGATCGAACGCTGAGTGATGGACTCGAAACGGTGATTACATTGGGGCAGGATGATGAATCACAAGTGGAGATCGCCAAGGACTATGACTTTAACCAGCGCCTCTATGGCAAGGACGGTTACGGGATGCTGACCGAGGAGCAAGAGAATGCGGCAGATCCATTCCATCCATGGAACCTGGCAGTCAGCCTGCGGATGACCCCACCGGATACCCGGTCCGCCCAACCGTTCATGAATGAGCAGGTCGGTACATTGAAACGCGGAACGACAGCTCCAGATCAATCCGATACCGATTCGTTAACCGCCTGGCAATATAACGGTAATCAGGTTGAGATGCGTATTCCATGGATGCTGCTTGGATTCGGTGACCCAAGTTCACTGCAAGCGATCAAGTACGGAGCGCTGAAAGGTGGACGGGAATTCGAAACGGTCGCAGTCAAGGGCGTTACTCTGGTTCCGTGGCTAATGGATCGTTCTACTGGAAATATCTCTTGGCCTGGTGGTGACCAGAAGACACTGGATGTGAAGACATTGCCTATATACAGCTGGCAGCCCTGGGAGCAGGTACAGTACAGTGAACGACTGAAACTGAGCTACGAGGAAATGAAGAAACGGTATGAACAAATTCCAAGTTTTCAGACCGAATAAATGAGTATAAAGGAGGACCTTTTCACATGTTTCCGAATTTGGCTTTGGCTTATCTATTTCTATACATCTGTACGGCGCTTGTCGTTGTAGGTGTAATCCTGCTGTTTGCCATGAAAATGTCCCACAACGGCAAACGGCGCAAGATTGAGTTTTATAAATTAAAGCAGCGTGACTACTTTACGTATCTGCAGACGGCGCTGACAGAGGACAGTCCATTGAAATTGCCACCTGGGAAGCTGGCCCCGCTGGAGCGTCGGGTCATCCAGAGCAAGCTTATTGAATGGATTGATCAGTTCAAGGGCGAGTATCGCAACAAATTGATTGTACTCTGCCGTGAAGCCGGATTTGTAGAGCATGATCTGAAGGAACTGAGTCGTATTCGTTATGGACGCCAGATTGATGCAGCTTATCGATTGGGCGGCATGCGTTGTCCGGAGGCCGTTCCAGGCTTGATGGAATTGCTTAAGGATGAGAAGCCTGGTCCGATGGCGATTATGATTGGTCGTTCGATCGCAAGATGTACGATCCGTCAGGGTGAACTGAAAGACATGCTCGCGCTGCTGTTGACCAAAGGAAAATCGATTCATCATCTGGCAGCAGATATTTTGCTCGAAACCAGTCTGGAACCAAGCAGAATTCTGATTGAGTTGCTGGAAGATCGCAATCCTGACTTTGTCAAAGTGGGACTGGTTGCGATGTGGGGACAAGCTGTGCCGGAAGTGATGCCTGCACTCGACAGACTCGTTGGTGCAGAACATCAGGATGTACGGGCAGAAGCGGTGAAGCTGTACCTTAGCGCAAGTCCGGCACTTCAGGACGAGACCATTCTGAAGCTTATGCAGGATTCGGACCCGGAGGTGCGTGCCGAAGTGGTGCAGGCGCTCGGTTCGAAACATGCGTCAGGCAGCATTCCACTGCTGCGCAAAGCGCTGCGTGATGAAGATTGGGGCGTACGCTATAACAGTGCGGAGAGCCTGGGCAAGCTGGGCGAACCGGGATTTGAAGCCTTGTGTCAGGCCGCTGTGGAGGGCACAGGTGCTGAACGGGAAATTGCAATGCAGCAGATTGAGAGTACGATGCAGCACTCAGGAACAGACCACAAAGCCGTTGACCAGATGATTGCACATAACAAAAAAAGGCTGCTGTATGATCGGTACTTCGGTCCCGTACGTGGGAACCGGACACCAAGCAAGAAACGTACAGGTGTGGCTGCGGTAGGAGGGGATTACACTGCTTAGAGATCTACTATTAATCTACGGCATGGTTGCAATCTATTATGTCGTTGCCGTAAATACGCTTTACTTTTCGATTCTGGCCTTATCATTCCGTAACATTTGGACAATCTTCAGGCGTTCGCATTATTCCAAATACAATACGTTGTCAGGCTCGGAGCTGGTACCATCGGTTTCCTTGCTGGTGCCTGCATACAACGAGGAACTGACGATTATTGAAAATGTAAACTGCCTGATGACGCTGAATTATCCAACGTATGAAGTCATCGTGGTGAATGATGGTTCCAGCGATACCACCTTAAAGGTGTTGCTGGAAGAATATCGTCTGAAGCCGGTACCCAACACGAAGATTCGGGGCAAGATTTCCTGTCAGAAAATTCGCGGGATCTACCACAATCCGGAATTCCCCGACCTGTATGTCATTGACAAGGAAAACGGCGGAAAGGCCGATTCCCTCAATGCCGGAATCAACCTGTCTCATTATCCGTTGATTTCTTCCATCGATGCCGACTCTTTGCTGGAGAAGGATGCCCTGATTCGTATGGCTCGCATGTATATGGAGAATCCGGAAGAGACGGTGGCTATTGGTGGGGATGTACGGATAGCTAACGGCTGCAAAATCGAGAATGGGGCAGTGCAGGACGTTTCACTGCCTCGCAAGATTTGGCCAATGTTCCAGTCCATCGAGTATCTCAAAGCCTTTCTCGGCGGACGGATCGGTTGGAGTCACATGAATGGTCTGATCATCGTCTCGGGTGCCTTCGGCATGTTCCGCAAGGATGCGGTTATTGCGGTTGGGGGATACCGGGACGGTTATCCGGGTGAAGACATGAACATTATCATCAAGCTTCACCGTTATATGCTGGAGAACAAATTGAAATACCGCGTAGCTTTCTGCCCTGAAGCCGTGTGCTGGACGCAGGCGCCGGATTCCTACCGGATCTTGTCCAGTCAGCGCAAGCGCTGGGGACGTGGAAATCTGAAGAACATGATCGAGAATCGCGGCATGTTGTTCAACCCGAAATATAAAGTCATGGGCATGCTGACTATGCCGTACAATATCCTTTTTGAAGCGCTGAACCCGTATTTCCGCATTACCGGACTTCTCGCTCTCACGGGATATGTACTGATGGATATGACTCAGTGGCCGATACTTCTTCTGTTTGGATTGCTCAACGTGGTGAGTGGTTATCTGCTGAGTGTGGGAGCACTTGTGCTCGAGGAAATTGCATTCAAGCGGTATAACAAGCTATCGGATCTGGTCAAAATGCTGTTCTACTCCGCTCTGAAATTCGTCGGCTATCATCAGCTCGGCGTGCTGTGGAGATTGCAGGGGCATATCCAGTTCATGCAAAACAATAACTCATGGGGTACCATGACACGCCAAAGCTGGTCCGAAGAAGAGAAGACAAGCGAGGCGGCTTAAGCACAGCGTAATTAAAGTAATACAGCAGAAACAATATAGATGTTCAACTAAACATTTACACGAGAACGGAGAGGACAGAAATAACCTGAAGAAGCGAAGCTACATGCTTTCTACAAGAAAGCTACATCGGAAGCATACGCTATCCCCGGATTTAACCTTTTCAAAAGGAATCAAAAAAATCTGGGGATAACAGCGATCGGAAGGTTGTTCTGTCATCGAAGTGTCAGTGTAAATACCCATTAGTTGGACTTGTATAGATAACCGAGGGAGAAGGGTGGAAAAGAACATGCCAAATACGGCGACATTGCAGCGTGAGGCTGCCGTTAATGTGTACCGCAGTGTAGAACAGGGATTGAAAGAAACGGGTGCCGAAACATGCGGCTTAATGTTCATCCATTGTGCAGGGCAGTCTCAGCCGGAGCAGCAGGTCAGGACATATCTGGAGCAGACCAGTGAGTCTGCCTTCCAGGTCTGGCAGGATGGAGCCACACAGGCGATTGCTGTCCTGCTGCCAGGGTTGACACTGGATGAGGTTCATTATGAGGGGCTTCGCATCAAGCATGAATTGCAGGAGACGGTACCTGGTGCCGATCCGCAAATTACGCTGGCAAGTTTCCCGGCAGGTGAGCGTCCTTCAAAGGCAACCATTCAACATATGGCTGAGTCCGCCAAGCTGGTAGACCCGTCGGAGATTCATATCTACACGCTGGACAAGACGGCAGACGAGCCGGAACGAATTTTGATTGTGGATAACGATCCGACGGTACGCGAGTTTCTGCAATTGCGTCTGAAGATGCAGGGGTATGAAACTTATGAAGCGGTGGATGGACTGGCTGCACTGGAACTGATTGAGAAACTCACGCCTGACCTGGTGCTGACCGAATTGAACCTGTATGGCATTGATGGCCTGCCGTTCATTCAACATATTCAGAACCTGGATGTGGAGCAGCCGCCCAAAATCGTCGTATTGACGGAACAACGTGTGGAGCAAACGATCAGCCAATGCTTCCGCAGCGGAGTCGATGATTATATGACCAAACCGTTCTCACCTGTGGAGCTGGATGCCCGAATCAGGCGCTGCCTGCACTAAATGCAACCACAAGCAAAGCCAAGAGAAGCCAATAGCCTTCATTCATTTTTATCAGCCCAATAAGTACATTTACAGACAAACATCTATCAAATGGATTCGTCAATCAACCAAAAAAATACACTGCCCGGAGGGAATATCATGGAGAATCAACAATTCCACACATTACTGAATGCGATCGAAAATAAAGAAGCGGTGCTCGGCGTGGTCGGGCTCGGTTACGTAGGATTACCACTTGCGGTGGAAATGGTCAATCAGGGTTTCACGGTAATCGGGATTGATCTGGATGCATCGAAAGTGGAGAGCATTTATCAGGGAGATTCCTATATTCACGATATTTCGTCCGATGAATTGAAAAAAGTGATGCAAAGTGGCCGCTTCCAGCCTACAACGGATTACAGCATGCTGCGCGTGATTGACGCGTTGAGCATCTGCGTACCTACACCGCTCAGTGAAAATCAGGACCCGGATACGTCTTATATCGAGACGGTTGTGGATCAGATTAAACTGCACATGAAACCAGGTATGCTGATTACACTGGAGAGCACCACTTATCCGGGTACAACGGAAGAACTGATCCAGGATGAGCTGGACAAAATCGGACACGAAGCAGGCAAAGACTACTTCTTGTGCTTCTCGCCTGAACGTGTGGACCCGTCCAACGGACGATTCACTACTTTTAATACACCAAAAGTAATCGGGGGCACAACTGAAGCTTGCCTCAAGCTGGGAACAGCGTTGTACAGCAAATACGTTGAAACGGTTGTACCTGTATCTTCACCCAAAGTGGCTGAAATGTCCAAACTGCTGGAAAATACGTTCCGCAGCGTAAACATTGCCTTTGTTAATGAAATGGCCATGATGTGTGACCGTATGGGCATCGATATCTGGGAAGTTATCGACGCAGCTGCGACGAAGCCGTTTGGCTTCATGCCTTTCTATCCGGGCCCTGGCATCGGTGGTCACTGCATTCCGCTTGATCCGATGTACCTGTCCTGGAAGGCCAAAGGATTCCGTTTCTACAGCAAATTCATTGAGCTGGCGCAATCCACCAATGACAACATGCCATATTATGTACTGAACAAAACATCAACCATTCTGAATGAGTATGCGAAATCGGTACGTAAATCCAACATTCTGTTGCTTGGTATGTCGTACAAACCGAATATCGCCGATTTGCGTGAGTCCCCAGGACTGGAAGTCTATGAACTGTTCAAGGAAGGTGGAGCTAATGTCAGCTATTATGATCCGCATGCTGAATCGTTCCGGGACAAACATGGCGAGACAGTATATAGCGAAACGTTCAATCTGGAACAGTTCAAGAAGTACGATTGCATCGTGCTGATTACCAACCACAGCGATTTGCCTTACTTTGATATTGCCGAGATGGGTGTGCCGATCCTGGATACACGTAACGCGTTCAAAACGTATACACATCCGCACATTTACAAGATTGGTCATTCGGTACAGCACCCTGTGCTGGAGCCAAGTGAAGCGTTGCTCGTCTGAGGAATCTGATGAACAAGTGGGGCAAACTGACGGTGAAAGCAAAATGGGCCATCTTGGCCCTGCTGTTCTGCCTGCTTCTTCTGCCCTGGCTACTCAAATGGTTTTCACATGAGGAACATAAAGCGACCTGGCTGTGGGACGCTTCCATTATTGCGGAGCAGACACCTGAGATTATCTCCTTCTCCAAATCGCAGGGTGTGGATACCATTTTCCTGCAAATTCAGGATGAGGTACCCGATGCGACATACCGCAAATTCATCGCGGCTGCCCGGCAGGCTGAGATCGAAGTGCATGCCCTTAACGGTCATGCAGACTGGGCCTATACGGAGAAGCGGGAAGAGGGACTTGCGTTTATTGAAAAAGTACGGGCATACAATGCAGCTTCGGCCAAAAATGAACGCTTTGAGGGAATTCAGCTGGATGTGGAGCCTTATCAGCTAAAACGCTGGGAGAACGAGCAGAATAGCGTTATTGCGGAGTGGAGCGACAACATGAAGGCGTGGACCCAAGCTGGTAAGGATGCTGGACTCTACATGAGCGCCGCAATCCCTTTCTGGCTGGATGCACGCGAGTCGGCAGAAGGCGGAGGTACATTCAGCCGCTGGGTGATTGATCACTTTGATGCGGTAGCCATCATGGCTTATCGGGATCGTGGTCAGCAGATGTATGATCTGTCCAAGGAAGAGCTGGACGAAGCGGATGAGCTTGGCAAGAAAGTATGGGTTGGAGCCGAACTGGCGGACACGCATGAGGGCGATCATCTAACCTTTTTCAGCAAATCCATCACCAATATGGACGAAGAAATGAAGAAAGTGTTTGATCTCGGCGCTTCTCATTCCTCCTTTGCAGGTGTCGCAGTGCATCATTATGAAGCATGGTATGCAAAGGAAAACGGAATTCCGCTGGCTCGAAAGAGCGAGGAGAAGAAGTAGCGGGTGTTTATAATAGGTGTATGCCGTTTACAGAAAGAGCACTGTCATATGTCATGAGGAAAAGGCAAGTCTCCGG
Organism: Paenibacillus sp. OK076; assembly: GCF_900110055.1. Classification (NCBI taxonomy): domain Bacteria; kingdom Bacillati; phylum Bacillota; class Bacilli; order Caryophanales; family Paenibacillaceae; genus Paenibacillus; species Paenibacillus sp. OK076. The sequence continues at coordinate 3,837,213 of NZ_FOCH01000001.1, read as the reverse complement.
TCAAGGAGGCTTGCCTTTTTGTTTGGGTTTGCTTAGGGTACGCATGGTTTGCGGGCAAATCAGCTTTTGTTGTTCTCGGCCGTTCGATAGCGGTTGGGTGGCAGACCGACCTGCTTTTTGAACGCTTTGGAGAAGGAGAACAGGTCGGGGTAACCCACCGAGTGCGCAACTTCAGTTAACGTTAACGGGGTCTGAACAAGCAGCCGTTTGGCCTGATTCATTTTGAGACGTTGAATGTACTGGACAGGAGACAGGCCGTAGGCTTTGCGGAATTGTTTGGTAAAATGGGTCCGATCCACGCCTGCGTGTGAAGATACACCTTCCACAGTAATGCCGCCAGCAAAGTGAATATCCATGTACTCCTTCCCCTTTTGCAGCCATGGTGTGGCAGAGTCTGGTTGAAGCACTCGGGTAGCGGGAGATTTGGCAATTCGGTCAAACAATCCGAGAAAACGAGTAAGTCGTCCCAGGTCGCTTGCGCCTCCCTGAGGTTTGCGAACCTCTTCCATAAAAGCACGCATGCCACTTGCCGTCTCTGGGGTAAGTACACCTGAGCGATGCGGCGTGTCCGGGGTAAGCCCGATTCGTGTCAGAAGTTCAGCTGCATGTTTTCCATCAAAGGCAATGAAAATTTTGTGCAAAGATTCCTTCGGGTCGGACCAATATTCATGGGTAACCTGTGGATACAGGCAGAAAGCATCACGGGCACGGAGGGAGTACCGATGTCCGTTCTGTATGAAAGTACCCTCGCCCTCCAGAACAAAAATTAAATAATGAAAAGGCGTCGTTCGCGGGCCGATATGATAGTTGCTCTTGGCTATATTACGACCGATTCGAATCGGCCATGCTCCACCGGCTTTTTCGAATTCAGACGGAGTAAAAAAAATAATATCCAAAAACTCGTGGTGGTCCTCCTTCATGCTCTCGATCATCAGGAACACCTCTTTAATATAAGTATAGTTTGTAATCTCTGAAAGTTTCTCTTATAACCTATTATACAGGTGGGTTTTGTAAATATTCAAGATCGAGAAGACCTATTCCTGTGAATTCACCACAAAATGACAAAATGAAATTACCGCGAAATGACATTGATCACAGACAAATCAATTGTTATGATGTCCATACCTATTAAACCAAGTTATTTTATCGGCATTTGGGAGTGTACGTACTTATAAATTGATTAGAAATTAGGCGCACTTTAAAAATAAGGTTTAACGAGTGCGAACGTAGTGGAGGGGACGAAATCGATTCTGGAAGAAACGCAGTGTTCGCCTTTATCTCCGGATTTTCCCCTTGGAAAAGTGAATCAAAAAAATCTGGAGATAACAGCGATCGAAAGAACGATTCGTACCCGGAACGGCCATGTTGCACAACACCGATCTTATTTTTAACATGAGACTTTATTTATTCATAGAAGGGATTGACTTGCGTGAGCGAACAGGAAGAGATGAAGTTTGGTTGGTTTTTGCCTACAGCAGGAGACGGAAAGTATGTGGGGGTTGCCCCGGAGCGGGAGCCGAGCCTGGATTATTTGATTCAAGTGGCGCAGACAGCGGAGACGGCAGGTTTTGAATTTGTATTGATTCCGACAGGGGGAGCCTGTCTGGATGCGTGGGTTGTGGGTTCGGCTGTTATGAGTCACACGAAAACACTGCGTCCGCTTGTCGCCATTCGTCCAGGTCTGGTCACCCCTGTATTGGCGGCGCGTATGGGAGCTGCACTGGATCAACTGTCTGGTGGTCGTGCCATGATCAATGTGGTGACAGGCAGTTCGGTTCGGGATTTGGAGGAACTGGGAGATCCACTGGCTCATGCTCACGATGAACGTTATGAACGGGCGAGCGAGTACATGGAAGTGATGAAGCGTTCATGGACACAATCGGCCGGGCTCAATCTGACCGAGTTTGCCGGAAGTGGTGCTCAATCGAATGAGGAAGCATCCGAAGATAATTCGGAGTTTAACGGTAAGTATTACAATTTTAAAGGTCCGGTAGGCATGCCTGAAACGGTGCAAAAACCGTATCCGCCGTTCTATCTGGGTGGAAGTTCACCGATTGCGAAACGGGTCGCTGTTGAACACGCAGATACATTCCTCATGTGGGGCGAGCCGCATGACTGGATTCAGGAGCAGATCGAAGAAATTGAAGTCATTCGCGAACAGATCAAAGAGGAAACCGGACAAGATCGCCAGTTGCGTTACGGCATGCGGGCACAGGTACTCATCCGGGAAACGGAAGAAGAAGCATGGGCGGCGGCTTGGGAGATTATTAGCAAAGTACCACCAGAGGCCATCGAAAAAGCCAAAGCAGCCTTCGCAGAGACGGATGCAACCAACCAACGCAGACAGAATGAGCTGCGGGAACTGTCCGAGAAGCAGCAGTTCGTCGTAGGCCCCAACCTGTGGACAGGTTTGTCTGTTGTGCGTTCCGGCGGTGCCATCCTCATTGTGGGTACAGCAGAACAGGTTGCAGAACGATTGATGGAATATGGAGATCTGGGCGTGACGACTTTCATTCTGTCCGGTTATCCGCATCTGGAAGAAGCCGAAATTTTCGGCCGGACTGTGATGCCCATTATTCGTGAGAAGTGGAAAACAAGACAGAAGAAGCATTCAGTTACTACCAACTAAATAAGTTCAACTAATCTTTTTATACGAAAACGGAGAGGACAGAAATAACGTGAAGAAGCGAAGCGTTCGCCTTTATCACCGGATTTATCCTTTTAAAAAAGAAATCAAATAAATCTGGGGATAACAGCGATCGGAAGGTTATTCTGTCATCGGAGTGGTCAGTATAAACAATCTTTAGTTGACCTTATAGAACATTAATCATCCTTCAGGAGGTCTTCTTTCATGAGAAAAAAACAAAAATATATCCTGCCCCTAGTCAGTATGCTGGTGATGTCCATCCTGCTGTCTGCCTGCGGCGGCGGGGATAACGCGGCATCAGGAGGGAGCGATTCCTCCGGTTCGGGCAAAGTAACAATCAGCTTCATGCACTGGCGTGGAGAGGATGTGGAAGCACTGAACAAGACGATTGATGCGTTTGAAAAGGAAAATCCGAACATCCATGTGGAAATGCAGACTCTTCCTTCGGACCAATATCAATCCACTGTACAATCCAAAATCAGTGATGGTTCAGTTGGGGATGTATTTGCTTCCTTCCCTGGTGCACAGTTCGAAGCCTTCACCAAAGCCGGATTGTTCACCGATCTGACTGGATCGTCGTTTCTGTCTGCATACAATCCTAAGTTAATTGAAGCAGGCCAGCACGATGGGAAGCAATATGCAATCCCTTATCAACTCGTATACAACGATCCAATCTATAATGTGAAGCTGTTCGAAAAATATGGATTGACACCACCGACGGATTGGGAAGGCTTCCTGGCACTCTGCCAGACGCTGAAAGACAATGGCATTATTCCGATTGCCTTTGCTGGAGCGGACATTGGTCCGGGCCAATTCATGAATACGATGGTGATGAACAATGCGCCGAGTGACGACATTTTTACCAAAGTAGAAGCTGGCGAAGCCAAACTGACGGATGAGTTCTGGGTGAAAACATTAACTCAGATCAAAGAACTGAACGACAAAGGATACTTCCAGCAGGACGCACTGGGCACGAAAGACCCGGCAGCGGGAGCGCTGTTTATTCAGGAAAAAGCAGCGATGCTCGCAAGTGGATCGTATCAACTCGCTCAGAACAAACAGCAAAATCCGAATCTGGAGCAAAAGCTGCTTGCACCGATTACCGTAAGTGCAGATCAGGCGAAGTATGAAGGTGTTCATACCACGACATTTATGCTCGCGGTGAACAGTAAGTCCAAACATCCGGAAGAAGCGAAGAAGTTCATCGAGTTCCTGAGCAATCCGGAAGTGGCTGGTGAATATGCGAACCAGACGGGACAGAATGTAACGGTAAATGATGTGAAGTACGATACACCTGAGCTTCAGGTTGCCGGAGATTGGGCGAGCAAAAAGACCGTGTTCCAGCCACGGTTTACCATCCTGAATGGAGATAATCAGAAAGCAGTGACGAACTCCATTCAGGCTGTGCTGAGCGGCACTTCTCCTGAAGAAGCAGCGCAGCAGGCACAGGCGATCATTGATCAGCATATCGGGAAATAAACGATGAAGAACCGTATTCAGCTATCCCTGTTTCTGTTACCCGGGTTGCTGCTGTACGTTGCACTGTTCGTATTTCCTACATTGACGGGGCTGTTCTACTCCTTTACGGATTGGGACGGGGTATCCCCGTCGTATGCATTTGTAGGGCTGGATAATTACAAGGACAGTCTCAGCAGCATCGTATTCCGCAAAGCCTTTGGCAACAACGTGGAGTTCATGTTAACGGTTGTCATTGCGCAAACGTTTATTTCACTTGTTCTGGCGCTGCTCCTGGTACGCAACACCAAGACACGCATTGCACTCCGGGCGCTCTATTTTCTGCCTGCGATTCTGTCCTCCGTATCGGTGGGTCTGATCTGGGCATTTATGTATGATCCTTCGATCGGGCTGATTAACTATGGATTGAACGAGGCAGGTATGGGGAGCATGGCCCACAACTGGATTGGTGATCCGAAGATCGCCATCTACTCGATTGCCGCGGTACAGGTCTGGGCACATGCCGGGCAAATGATGATCGTGTTTATCGCAGGTCTACAAGGCATTCCGGCAGAGCTGTATGAAGCAGCACGTATGGATGGCGGCAGCAAATGGCAGGTATTCCGTACCGTGACCTGGCCGCTGCTTGCACCTTCGGCAACGATTGTTGTTGCCTATACGACGATTCAATCGTTTAAGGCGTTTGACCTCATTTTCACCATGACGGACGGAGGCCCGAACTACGCTACTGAAATTTTGACGACATATATCTATCATACCGCCTTTGGCAGCTACTCATTTGGCCTCGCCTCTGCGGGTTCGATGATTTTCCTGGTTCTGCTCGCTTTGCTGACGTTATTGCAGTTCAAGGCGCTGCGTGCCGACCGGGTAAGCTATTAACGATTGGACGGATTGATATGTTCGTGAGCATGGAAGTTGAGAATACTATGAGTTATTGAACGAGTTGTTGAGTCCATTAAGTTGAAATAACTTGAGGGCTGGAATGATTAATTTTAACGGACTCTGGCAGCAGACCTAAGGAAGAAGGGAGGGAATTTATATGTTTTTAAAATGGTTCAACCGCCTGGTTTTATTGGTGTACGCGCTGCTGATTATCGTGCCGTTGTACTTTGTATTTGTGTCATCGTTCAAAACGAGCAGCAACTTCTTCATCAGTCCATTTAGCTGGCCGGACCCGTTTACGTGGGATAATCTTACGGGCATGTTCCGCAACCAGCCGATGTGGCAGTACTTCGGGAACAGTCTGGTCGTAACGCTGGGTACGGTTGCGATTGAGTTATTGCTCAGCAGTATGATTGCTTATGCCATTGTCCGCTGGGGCGGCAGCGTGGGCAAAATTGTGTTTGCTTTATTCGTGGCTGGGCTGATCGTTCCTTCCCAAGTGAGCATGCTGCCGATCTATTCCCTGACGCGTACGCTTGGATGGTCGGACAGTCTGACAGGACTCATTGTAGTATCAGCAGCGATGTTAATGCCTGTCTCCGTATTTATGCTGACAGGCTTCATGCGTATGTTGAATGCAGAAATACTGGAAGCGGGCAGTATGGATGGAGCAAGCGAGTGGAGGCTCTACACACGAATTGCGCTACCACTCGCTGCACCTTCTCTGGCGGCAACAGCTACGTTCCTGCTCGTTATGGTGTGGAATGATCTGCTTATTCCGATGCTGATGCTCAGCAGTAAATCTAAGCTAACGTTACCACTCGCACTCATGCAGTTCCGTGGGGAATACGTGACGAACTATCCGATGATGCTCACCGGTGTGCTGGTTACAGCCATTCCGATGATCGTGCTGTTCATTCTGCTCCAGCGTTATTTTGTAGCAGGTTTGACAGCGGGTTCACTCAAGGGGTAAGGAATAGGTAGAAGATCAACGGATATGCGTATTTTACATTGATTTCTGGATCATTCTGCATAATAATGGTTTAGTGTCAGAATGACTACATAGAGATCAAGGGAGCTATAGGACATGAGCAAACTGGAAGTATTGCGGAATCCCAAGCAGCGCAAGCTGCTGTTCAGTGCCGGCATGAGCTGGCTGTTTGATGCCATGGAAGTCGGTATGATTTCCTTCATCGTGGCTGCACTAGCCAAGGAATGGAGTCTCAGTCCCGGACAAGTCGGGGTGCTTACGAGTATCAACTCCATCGGTATGGCGCTAGGTGCATTGCTTGCGGGTGCACTCGCGGACCGTTTCGGCCGAAAGGCCATTTTGATGTGGACCCTACTGGTATTTACGATCGCGAGCGGCCTGTCAGCATTAGCGACCGGTTTCGCCGTATTGTGTGTACTGCGTCTGATTGCCGGTATCGGCCTCGGCGGAGAACTGCCCGTTGCATCTACATTGGTATCGGAGTCGATGCCTACGGCAGAACGTGGACGTGCAGTTGTACTGCTGGAGAGCTTCTGGGCAGGTGGCTGGATTGTATCGGCACTCATTGCCAACTTTGTTATCCCGGAATATGGCTGGAGAATTGCTTTTGCCATTGGTGCCGTTCCGGCGTTCTATGCGCTGTATCTGCGCCGTGCCATTCAGGACCCGCCTCGTTACAAGAACAATACCGAGATTAAGAAAATCACGTTCCGCGAAAAGGTAGCGACGGTCTGGTCGGCACCTCATCGCCGCACAACGTTGATGCTCTGGATCTTGTGGTTTACCGTCATTTTCTCTTATTATGGTATGTTCTTGTGGTTGCCTTCGGTTGTTATGGCAAAAGGCTTTACACTGGTTAAAAGCTTCCAGTACGTGCTGATTATGACGATCGCACAGCTGCCAGGTTACTTCACGGCGGCGTACTTCATTGAGCGGTTTGGCCGCAAATTTGTACTTGTCGTTTATCTTACATTAACAGCAGTAAGTGCGATTGCTTTTGGACTGGCCACAACGGAAGCGACTATTCTGACCGCAGGGATCTGTCTTTCTTTCTTCAATCTGGGAGCTTGGGGCGGTCTGTATGCGTATAGTCCGGAATTGTACCCCACCTCCGTTCGTTCAACAGGTGTGGGTCTTGCCACATCGGTAGGTCGGATCGGGGGCGTGCTTGCTCCATTAATGGTTGGTATGCTGGTTCAGCGTGAAGTTGCAATCAGCCTGATTTTCACGATTTTCTTCGTGACCATCCTCATTGGCGCTGCGGCTGTACTGTTCCTGGGCCGGGAAACCAAGGGTCTGGAACTGGCCGAATAAATGTCAATAAATACAACGCAACTTTTGTGCGGGTCTGCCTGCCTACACCTACAACGGGTTGGATATGCGGCAGAAGGTTGATACAAGAAGAGGCATGACCATGGTGTGACCATGGGCTCATGCCTCTTTTTGCTGTGTTTCGAGTGGGTTTTCGCCTGCGCCATCGGTCCGATAGACGTCACTTTTTCTATATCCTATAATGACACTCGGGATGTAGGGCCGTGAGGATTCAGGGGGAAGAAGTGGGATCTGGATTCAGAAAAGTGGAGGTTAATGGAATGATGAAGAACAAACTTGAAATGGATCAAACGTGTGAAATGAATGCAAAGAATATGATGAGTGGACAGAATAGCGTGTGTGAACGGATACGTGTGATTGAGAATGGCGGGATAAATGTGATGTACAGCTATAATGGCAGCGATAGGATGAATGAGATAAACGGGAGATTTGATGTCATTGATCTTACTCCTGTTAACGAGATGAAAGAGATGAAAGAGATGAAGATGACGAGCTATATCTACAGCCATGATGAAGAGTTTAGATTAGTTCGCGGGAATGAGAGGCTTGATCTGCATGATCTGCATGCAAGCACTGACCACATGGAACCTATTACCGTCAGCCGGAAAGTCACCCATCGCAGGGGGAGAAAGGCTGGCAAAAGAGCAGGACGAGTCAGCGTGCTTCTCGGTGCCTTCGCGATGGCTCTCGGACTTACGATGGCAGCTCCGTCTGCCGGAGCACAGAAACTGGAGCAGGGCGTTCGCGGTGAACATGTGCTTCAATTGCAGGAGCAATTAAGCGAACTGGGGTATTTTAAAGCTGGATTGACCGGATATTACGGTTCTATTACCAAAGGTTCTGTCCGTAAGTTCCAGCAGGCTCAGGGGCTGAGTGCGGATGGGATTGCAGGTCCAGCAACACTGAACAGACTGAACAAGAAGGCTGCAGCCCAAGGTAATACGCTGCGCCAGCTCGCGAAGCTGATTCACGGGGAAGCGCGCGGAGAATCCTTTGAAGGACAGGTTGCTGTAGGCGCGGTTGTCTTGAACCGAGTGCATTCAAATGCATTCCCGTCATCAATTCCGAAAGTAATTTTCCAAAAAGGGCAGTTCACGGCCATAGACGATGGACAGTTTAATACCAAGCCAACCCAGACTTCCTACCAGGCAGCTCGTAAAGCTTTGAATGGCACTGATCCGACCCACGGAGCACTTTATTATTACAATCCGAAGATAGCGACGTCATTGTGGAGTAAAAGCAGACCAACGTTGCTTACGATTGGGCAGCATGATTTTACGCGGTGAGTTAGGTAGAAGAGAATTGGATTCAATAACTTAAAATTAATGAATGATATCAGTGTTCCATCTGAGAATCTTGATTGGGGAATGCTCGAAGCATGAAGATGTAGAGCCATGGTCATTTGATTCTGAAAAGACAATTGAGTATCTGGAACTTCAAATTGTTGCTCATGTAAATAAGCAAATATCGAAATTTATCAAGGAAAAATAAGAGAGCCGCCTTATAGATTAGGTGGCTTTTTACCTTGCTATAAATGCAAAATTTTACATATAACACCCCAGTCATAATCATCCTCACTCTTGATGAAAGCGGTTTTATATGATAGCCTATATAAGGTAATTATATCCATATAAGGAAGGTGTTTAAATTTGAAACGCAAGTTGGTTGCATCGTTACTGAGCCTTGCCCTTGTTCTTCAGGTATCACCAGTAAGTGCGGAGGAGTCAATTTATGATCCGATCACAGAATCAACTACGATTACAAAAGAGTATCTCAAAGAAAAGGCGATACGAGAAGGAAAGCAATTGGATATCGCTGACTTAGAAAGTAAACTAGAAAATGCAAATACCCAATTGGAAATAGAAGAAATAATGAAATCAGTAGATGATTATTCAGTACACACAGAGATTGAATACCAGAATAAGCTATATAGCGCAGATAATTTAGATAGTTTTGATCGATCTATTACCCTAATGGCTTCCCCTGGAGACACAAGACTACGTACTGAATATTCTTATGGTGCGCAAACATTGTACGGTAATGAACAAGGTGACTTAAATAAGATGGGGAATAAACTTATTCAGATCGGAGCTGGAATGACACATCCTTATGTAGGGGCTTTTATGACTGTCTTAGATCTATTTCTGAAAGAAAGTGAATATGAAAGTTATAAAAGTACTATAACTAGAACAATGCACGACCATGTAATAATATATAAATATGTCGATGTATATCAGTGGAATGGCTTTCAATATATTTGGGCGCCAATGGCAACCTCAACCAAGAAAAACACCGCTGCTCAAATTAACGTTGTTTACTACAAAAATGCCGTTCGATATACACCAAGTAATTTTGATTTAGGACAAATTTCTGGTCAAGCTGGTGAATATTTTTACGATGAATCAAGATTAACTCAACTCGCTAAAAATACTTTGTCTCCATTGTATTATGGTTACCAAAGTGGAGCTATTATACCGGTAAATGTCTCCGGGAAATTTAAGTATTAAATATCGAAGAGGGGGAAGACTTTTCTGAAATTCTACCTCCTCTCTTTATTAACTGTGGAGGTGGGGAAATGAAGAAAATAATTTTTATTATTTTTATTAGTACACTTATTATTTCTGCATGCAGCAACAATGAAAAAATTCAGATATCATCTCCATCATATATGTATAGCAAAAGTACTAGTATAAGTAAGGAATTAGAGGTGACATTAAGAGGGGATTTCAATAAAGATGACGATAATTATGAAGGGTCTTTATCAATAAATGAGATTAATTTTGAAAAAGTGCTGTTTAAACACAATTCATTATTAATTGCTTACGAAGGCTCAGAGAGAACTGTATTAGGGAATATTTACTTAAATAAATCGGAAAATGAATTCTCAATTACCATTACAGATCCTACATTATACAAGAAATTAACAAACGAGGAATTCAAAAAGGATAATTTAGTAATAAGTTCCCCTGCTTTTAGTCAAGAAGAAGCAATTGAGGTTGCGGAGAAACTGAAAGCAATGGAGTGATGAGAGTAGAATCGATGTTTCTAAAAACATCATTGATTGTAATCACATTCGAAGTTGTGTTCTGGGGCATGATATGACTCTGTTAGAATGATATGTATGAAATGGGGGCAACTATTGCCCGATCCATAATTAATTGATTATGCGTTCTTGAGTTTAATGAACAAGCCAGTCCGATAGTGGCAGGTTTGTTCATTTTTTTTGAGAAGCGCAATGATGCTAATAAATGTACTTTGATATTGGAATCATCAAACCATTCCTGTAAAGTGTAACGATGCAATCGCCGAACAGAATGTGGAGCGGATTTAGAATATGAAATTAAAGAATAATCTGACGCCAGCAACTATCCCTATGAGGGCATTCAGTTGCATTGGAAACAAATCGATATAAAAATAAATACATATTAAAACTATCGGATTATCACTATCGGATTATCACTCCTTGTGGATGGTGGTGTAGCATTTGGCTTCATGTCTGGTTCGGAGATGAAAGAATGGCTTTTATATGGATTGCAACGATTTTCATGATTTTTGAACGATTTAAATCACCTAAAAGTGAGTTGTAACTCATAAGAAGTAATCTGTAATATAATTTATAGTTTTAATTTTAGTTCTTATAGGTTACTCGTTCGAAAATGCTATCAAACAATTGATGGCTCTTTTTTTGTGACAGTAGGGCGGAAGTGGCTACACGAAGGGCATTTTTTTCGCTAATTCACCTAATAGTCGTGCGATTTTTGGATGCTCACAAGCGGTACAACAAGACGGACCGCATATCCTTTTTTCGATGTAGAAGTTCCAGGGCTACAAGAAGCGCACTGGGTATCTTGAAACCGAATCGAATTTACAAAGTGTATATAAAGGAGGATATAATTAGTTGGTTATAAATTTGGATGAACGGAGAATTAGCATTTAAACAGATTTAGTGGAACCACAGCATTTTGCAAATTAGAATTTGGCCACGAGGGTTTAGCATGGGATGTGATTAAGCGTAGATGAAATTAAATTAACTATGCGGATTCCTTGGTGCAGGTGAGGTGTGTGTTTGGTTACATCCATAGAGGGGAGGACGAGTATGCCATTTATTGGGGGAATCATTTTAATCTTGATCCTAGCATTTATTCTATGGGCATTAATGATCCCGCTATTCAATAAAATAGGTAGTAGAATTCTGAAGAAATACAATAAATTCAAACAAGAGGAGAATGGTGATGAAAAATTCAAAGACGTTTAGGGTAGGGGCAATTGCGGTTGCATTAGTTATTATTGTGGGAGTGTTACTGGTGACCTTCTTTTTAACACGAATTCCTAATGGATATGTTGGGGTCGTGTATTCACCAAATGGAGGCGTAAAAGATAGTACACTGAGTCAAGGGTGGAAACTCGTTGGAGCGTTTGATAAAGTGACGAAATATCCGATCCGAATTCAAACGGTGGAATACAGAGATATTCAGATTGCTACTTCTGACGGGAAAAATATCACAATCGATTTTGCCTACAACTACCAAGTAGAACCAAGTAAAGTATCTTCTATATTCAATACATTTGGGCCAATTAGCATTCAAGAAATTGAGGATACATATCTCAAAACACGTTTCCGTGACGCAGCTCGTAAAGGTATCTCCAAGTTTACAGTAATTGATGTGTATGGTGAAAAGTCATCCGAAGCAGGAGTGGATGTCCAACAACGTTTTTCTGATGACGTTAAAGATTTAGGCTTTATTGTATCAAACGTTACTGTAGGTGTTCCTCAACCTGATGCTAAGACTCAGGAAGCAATCGATAAGCGTGTCGAAGCTTCTCAAGAACTGGAACGTAAAACGACTGAACTTGAGATCGCCAAGAAAGAAGCAGAGCGCAAGCGCGTTGAAGCGCAAGGTAATGCAGACAAACTATTGATCGAAGCAGAAGGTCAAGCTAAAGCAAACAAAGAGCTTCAACAATCATTATCGAGTCAACTTGTTCAATATGAAACCATCAAGAAATGGGATGGAGCCCTTCCATATGTAAGTGGATCAAATACGCCAATGATTCAATTGCCGACTTCGACTACAAAAATAGAGCAAGAGAAATAAATTTTTCAAATTGTAATGAACAAGCCGGTCCAATCGTGGGCTGACTTGTTCATTTTTGAGTCTTTTCAAAGGTAACATGAGGGATTTAGTTAAGCCCTGACATTGGATTTACCTAGCCGATCCTGTAAAATGAATAACGAAAAATACAAAGGTAGATTAAGGATGGATCAGCACGATGAGAATGATCATATCACCAGCTAAAAAGATGAAGATCGATACCGATCATATGGCTATCGCGCAGATGCCGCAATTTATAAACGAGTCAGAACAGCTATTGAGTTTGCTTCAAAAGTTATCCTATGACGAGCTCAAAACAATGTGGAAGTGTAACGATGCAATCGCCGAACAGAACGTGGAGCGGATTCGGAATATGAATATAAAAGCAAATCTTACGCCAGCCATCTATGCCTATGAGGGCATTCAGTATCAGTATATGGCTCCGGGTGTTTTTGAACATGAGGAACTGGCGTATCTTCAGCAGCATTTACGTATCTTATCCGGTTTTTATGGCATGTTGCGGCCTTTGGATGGGGTTACCCCTTATCGCTTGGAGATGCAGGGCAGGCTGCAAGGTCCAGGTTTCAAATCGCTCTATCAATTCTGGGGCAGCAAGTTGGCCGATCAGCTTCAAGCGGAAAGTAACTGCATTCTGAATCTGGCTTCCAAAGAGTATAGCAAGAACATCACCCCTTTTCTGAAGGACGAAACCCGTTTTATCACTTGTGTCTTCGGACAAATGGTCGATGGGAAGCTGGTTGAAAAGGCAACTCGCGCCAAAATGGCTAGAGGTGAGATGGTGCGGTATATGGCAGAGCGGAAGATTACAGATGTAGAGGATATTAGAAACTTTGATCGGTTAGGTTTTGTTTTCTCAGAAGAGAACTCGGATGAAGGGAATTATGTGTTTATATATTCAGAGGGAAAATAGTCATTAGTGTGCCAATTATATATGAGAAGAGTGGTTTATTGTCGTTAATCAAAACGCTGTACAACATGAATCTTGATTTCATATGACATTGGCTTCCTCTGGCATACAAAACTCCCATCATAGTAGAGTTATTTCTACTGTCTACTATGACGGGAGTATAACAAGAATTACAGTGGGCAGTTTTTCGTATTATATACAGCTAGAAATGTAATCTTTGTTTTCTCGATTTTTAAAAATATGTGAGAGTTGGATTGGTGTCAATGTTTAGCCTCTGGCGTTTCTTCAAGATGGCGCCCCCCATGTCGTTCTCACACGCTTAGAGCAAGTGTCCGCCAGATACTTCGATGTCTTGGGCTGTGACCCAGCCGAAATCATCGGACAATATGTTCACAATGACCTTCGCAAGATCTTCTGGTTGGCCTATTCTGCCAAATACAGATTGCTCAGCCAGTGGTTTGATGAATTCGGGATGTTTATCGAATACGCCATCACCGAAATTGCTGTGCGTAGGACCAGGAGAAACGGCGTTGACCCGAATTTTACGTGGGGCAAGTTCTTTGGCAATATAACGAGTCCATGTGGAGAATGCTGCTTTTAACGAGCCGTAGGCAGAGTATCCTGGAAATGATTGGTTCTTGGATGAACTCGTAGTATTAACGATGGCTCCATGATCATCCATAAATCGCACAAGGTGTTGTGTTAAAAAAACGGGTCCTTTAAAGTTCGTATCAAGAATGTTGTCGAAGTATTCTTCGCTCATCTCATTGAACATCATAGGTCCGCCAATACCGCCATTATTAACTAAGTAATCAAAAGTCGTTCTGTCCCAGATATCGTTGAGGTACTGCTTGACCTCTAAGGCGAAACTTTCGAATGTTGATATCTGGGTCAGATTTAACTTCAGTGCTACAGCCCGAACTCCTGTATTTTTTTCCACTTCCTTAACGACCGCTTCTGCTCTGTCCTTGTAGGAATTGTATGTGAGAATCACGCTAATTCCGCGCTTGCCTAGCTCCAGAGCCGTTGCTTTTCCAATGCCATTACTTCCACCTGTTACGATTGCAATTTTCATCATATCCACCCTTTCTTGTGATCGATCTGGACTTTATTTTAGTATTCTCTGCGTAAATAATATAGATCTAATCACACCTTTAAATTGCCTAAAAACACCACGTGTAATTGTAATGAGCAGATAATATCGTTCTTTTATAACATCAGAAAAGCCTAAAAATGCTTCTTCATTTCAGAGCTGTGTTGAGGGATACACATTCATCTGATAAAATAGGTGCATGAAAAAAATTATGGATGAAATTATCGAATTAATGAAATGTGCAGGCACTCGACCGATTGAAACCGAAGTTCCAGGGCTGAGCATGATTAAGGGAGATATTCCTGCTCATCAGCTTGCAGCACTCTACGAGCCGATGATTGGTTTTACGGTTCAAGGAACAAAGATGCTTTCAATCGGGGAGCGCAGAACTACACTGGGAGGCCCCTCATATTATGTTTTGCCGGTACATGTTCCTGCAACGGCGAGTGTGCATCCAGATAGGAATGGCGGCCCTTACATGTCTCTTGGTCTTGCGTTAAATCAGAATGTTCTCCAGCGCTTATTAAGAGATCTACCTGAAAATCTAATCCCAACTTCTTCTGCGCAGTTCGCAGCTTGTGAGATGGATCTTGAATTCATGGAGGCATGGCTACGCTTATTGCGATTAACTAAGTCAACCAGAGATATTCCGGCTCTTGCACCGGCTTATGAACGTGAAATCCTTTATCGCGTTCTGATGGGACCGCAAGGATGGTATCTGAAACAACTGGGTATGAGGGAAAGTAACTTTGCCAAGATTTCTCAAATTGTAAAATGGTTTCGTGATAATTTTATGAGGCCCATAGACATCGGTGAGATAGCATCTAAATCGGGTATGGCTGTAAATACCTTTCATCGTCAGTTTAAAAGTGCAACGGGATTAAGTCCTATTCAATTTCAAAAGCAATTAAGGCTTTTGGAGGCTAGGAACCTCATTGCTTTTGAGGGTTATGCAGTAGCCAGTGCTGCATATCAGGTTGGCTATCAGAGTGCCTCGCAGTTTAATCGCGAATATTCCCGCTTCTTCGGTTTATCTCCAGCTCGAGATACGGAGAAACTAAGACGAATCGAACATGCAAGGGACTAGACAAGCCGGGGATCATTAGCATTAATCTGGACGGAAACGATGTTCCCATTAAACTGTAGGACCATAGTATGGAAGCTCAACATTGAGAGAGTGGATTAATGAATTGAAATCAGGAGGTTAGCCGGATGAAATTGCCATTAAACTTCTGCTAACATAGTTTTATCCCATATCAAATGAGCGGTGAAAACAGATGAGTACAATTAAAGTTACCCCTGAGCAGTTACATTACTTGTCAGGTCAGGTGGATCAGGCGAGGCAACAATTGGAGCATATTCAAGATAATCTCTCCAGGCAGATTATGTTCCTTCAAGCCATGTGGATGGGTGTGACACAGGAGCGTTTTTATGATGATTTTGCGCGGTCGCGTCCCTTACTACAGAAAGCACTGGAGAGCATGGTGTATACTTCGAAAGAGTTAAAGGATATTGCGACACGGTTTGAGTATGCAGATGCGGAGAAGAGCAGTCTGGGTAGTGTTATTGGTGCTGTTGGTGCGGCAGCAATGATGAAGAGCACAGGGAGTGATGCGGGTTCGGGTGATAAGGGCTACCAGATGGCCCAAATCAATATCTATGGTCGGCTGATGTGGATGCCAGTAAACGAGAATGGTGTTCCCGATCAGGCCTCTCTGCAGGCATATCAGAAGGATCAGGGGCATTTGGATATCAACCGGATGCAAGCAGGTCATGCGGAAGAGCCGGGGGAAGATCTTAATGCTTTACAGATTAAAGCTTTTGAGAATAGAATCCATCCTTTCACAGGCGAGCCTGTATCCGATAGGTATGCTCAGATGATGCTGACTTCTCTGAAGTTCAGCCAGATCTTTATGGCTTTTCAGATGGTTCGCGGAAGTATGCCAGGTCGCAAAGGTCCGTTTCGCTTGCCTGCTTCTGATCCGGCGGTAGCGAAGATTAAAAAGAATTTGGAAACGGCTGAGGCAAGGAAAGGTAGTAATATTAAGAGGATGGGTAAAGAGACATACACTGGAGGCAGAAATCACAAAGAGGTGGATGATTTAGCTCGAGATCCTTCAGGTGGTGGTAAAATAGAACCAAAAAATATAAATGAAAGAGATGTTGGATTACAATTAGAAGCAAGAGGTGATTTAGGAAGAATAATACGTGATCCACAAGCAGATAAGGGCGCAGAGTTCATTGATACCACTACGGGCATAAAGTGGGACGTGAAGAGTTTTGAATCATATCCAAGTGGTAGGAACGGAATACCTATAACCAATCCTAAAAAGGGTGCTTTTACTATTCAAAATGGTATGCAAAAAATACATGAAGAATTTGCTAAGGGGCATGACGTAATTATTGATACGAAAAAAATGGTGCCTGAGCATATTGAACAACTGAAGAAAGCAATTGATAAAGAAGGAATAGCAGATAGAATATTATGGTTCCCCTAAGGAGTGGAAAAATGGAAGGAAAAGATATTATTAATATGTTTGCTTTGCATAAAAAGTGGGTTGAGACAATTGGTGATGAAGGTGAGCAGTTAAAGTTAGATGAAGTTGATTTAAGAGTTTTTGACTTATCTGATGTATTACTTGAACAATCCTATTTAATAGATTGCACTTTTGATGATCTCAAACTGGAAAATGTTGATTTTCATTCATCATTATTAGCCTCATCAACTTTTATCAATGCATCTTTAGATAAATGTGATTTTTATAAATCAGATCTCAGGTATACGGATTTTTCCAACTGCATCATTAGAAATAGTAGATTTAGTAAAGGTGATTGTTGGGAAGCAGCATTTAATAACGCATGTTTAGTTGATTGTAATCTGATTAATGTATCTTTCCATTTAACCGATTTTAGAAATGCAAGACTAGAAAATATAGATATAAGTGTATCGACATTTAAAGATACGTTGTTAAACGGAGTAACACTAAAGAGTATTAAAGGGATAGAAGAAGCTTTTTTTCAGAGTATAAATATTGGTACACCAGAAAAACCAGTATTGTTAGAAAAAGAAGAAGCTAGGAGATGGTTTTTAGAAAAGTGTTAACCCTAGATATTGTTATTCCATTACATCATACAGGTTGATCATAGCCGGCCACTGTGATTGACCTGTCCATTCTGATTTAGCCTGAGGTATTCATCCATAAAGTAAAAAAAACCTCTAGTACCATATATTTCTTTTAATATGATCGATTTTGAATAGCGATAAATTGGTATATAAACCTAAATATTCATGATAATAAATTAGAAATAGAGAGCTGCGACGTCTGAATGACACGCTGCAACTAAATCCGCAAGGGAAGAGTAAATTCGAGCTGGTTTGGAACTGATTTTGATCAAGTGCAGTTATTAGGGAAATAGGTGTAGAATCAAATATGTTCCTGTTATTTAGGAAAAAGAAGGAAAACACAAATTTATGTCGAAAACGACATGTAGTGTGCAAATTAGTCCTAATGTGATTGTGATCTTTTAAATAAAAAGCAGTTTTCGATATATTTCTTAAGATGTTCATACAATTAATGAGGTGCAAAAAATGGATACATACACGCAAGATAGTAGTGGAATATTTAGTTTAGGTGGATTTTCCTTCCAAATGAGAGTGTTTGTTTATTATATGCTTACATTAAAAAAAGGTATGCAGATTGAATTTGAAACTATTGATGATGTAAACATAAGAAAGTTAAAACATCAAGAGATTGATAAATACGACGATAACTTTGTTAGCAAAATAGTAGGCAATGATACTAACGTAGCTGTTCAGGTCAAACGAACCAGTATTACAGAAAGTAGCGTCCTAAAGGTCTTACTCAACTGGATTATACTTGAATCCTCAGAGAATGCTATATCAAAGTATATTCTCTTTACACATGATGAATACAAAAACTCAGATATATTATTTAGCAAATCTGCAGAAGAACAGTACGAAATTATTAGGAAGTCAACTAAAGGCTCAAAGGCTCTCATCACAAAAGTGAAAAAAATGTATACTGATTTTGAAAGTTTTGAAAAGAGATTCAATTCTATTAAAAGTAAATATGAATTCATTTCAATAAATGATATGGATGAAAAAATTGATGAGAACTGTTCGGAACATTTTAGGAAGGCTGGCATTAATAAAGTTGTTTATTATGATCGAATTAAGGAATTACTCAAGCATGTTACTGTACAGATCATGGAAAGCATAAATAGAAAAAAGCCTTATATTCTTTCTTATCCTGATTTTATTAAGTTAATAGAGGATATATGTAGCAGGATGACTGAGCAAATTACTCTCCCGCACTATTCAGATTTCAAGAAGCTACATTCTGTAGATTTCAATGATTTGAGTATTGCAAATTCAAGGGAGTATAAGCAATTACTCGCATGTAATCTTCCTCAACCATTAATAAAAATACACCTTGGATATGGTGAATATTATAAAGATCTTCGTTTTAGATACATGGAGACTAATAAGTTGGCGAATATAGAAAATATTGAAGAGACGACATACGAGAATTATATAATTTCTAAGCATAAGTTAGAAATAGAAGGTCGAGATTTTCCGTACAATCGGTTTCAAGAAACGATGAATAGAAGTAACACATTTGCAGAGAACGACCAAATTCGTTTTGGTTCTGGAATTTATCTAACTAAAAATGAGATCGAGAATAATCAGATATCTTGGGAGGATGAGGAAAATGAAACAACTTAAACTTGAGACGGAAACGATTCAAGTTAGCATTTATTGTGAAATAATACATGATATATTAAGTAAACATCAACAATTAAGTATAAACAAAATCCTTGTTTTTTCATATTTAATTAAAAAGAATTATTATATTCCTAATAATGTTTATAATGGAAACAACAAACAAGATATTATATACAAATGTATTTCTCTTTTGGCGGGGGATTATATAGAATATTGTAATAATATTCAATTTATCATTAAAGCAATTCACTTACTTAATACTAAAGGATTAATCTATGTTAAGAATGATAATTTACATATTTTTAATGAGTTAAAGAAAAACAAACCTATTTATGAACTCAGTATATTTATGCAGAGCGCAATTAATGCTAGTAACAAAATGACTGATAGACAATTTATGAGAGAGGTAACTAACAATGTTTAAAATAAAAAAAATGGTGATGTATGGTATTGATGATGAGAAAGTGTTTAATTACAAATTCAAGTCTGGAGTGAATTATTTTAAGGGGAAAAACAGTTCTGGTAAAACAGAATTTTATAAGTTTATTGATTTCATGTTTGGTTCTTCAGAAGATATAAGGAAGAAACCTTGGTATAGCGAATCATTGACAAAAGCTACTATGATATTTGAATTTGATGATATCAGTTATAATATTTCACGAACAAGGGATCCATCTCAGAATTATTTGTATTATTCAGATGAAGAAGAAGCGGATTGTATTGATCTTAAAGAATATAAAGAAAAGCTTAATTTGATATTTACCAGAGACATAGAAAATTTAAAAGATATTAGACTTTTTACTGAAGAAGATCTCACATATAGAACATTTACTTTATTTAATTTTTTAGGCGAAAAGAGACAAGGTGCAATACACGACTTTTTTGACAAGTGTAGTGATTTAAAATACTCAATTAAATTAACCCCTGTCCTAAATTTAATATTTAATAATAATCTAGAAAAAATATACGAGTTACAAAAAGAATTGAATACGTTGTTGAGGGAAGTAAAAAAGTTAGAAGTTGACTCTGCAAAATATGAATTTATTTATACTCAGGTGAATATAAACCTTCAAAAACTAGGTGTTAGCACCATGTTTACGGGGAAAAATGCTGATGTCATCAAAAAATATCTCAATGAAATCAAAGAAATGCATATGACTGTTAAAAATAATAAATCCAGGAATATTTCTGAACTGGAAGTTATGTACAATAACATAACGGAACAGATCAAAGTATATGAGAATCGTATTGAAGATGTGAAGCAAATGGAAAAAAATAACATAAACAGAAAAGTGCTTTTAAATAACTTGAATGAAATACTGGAACAGAACGATGATTTTGAGTATCTAGTCACTCCTTTGAGAAAGCTAATCTTCGAACTTGATAATACAATATCATTTAGCAAGTTTCTGATAAGCGATAATACTATTAAAGAGTTGAGAAAACAGAGGGCTCTCTTGAAAACCGAAATTAAAAAAAATGATTTTAGATTTAAAGCATTCTCACTAGATGAAAAAGCGAGATCTATTGCTTTGATAGAAGATTACTTGTCAACAGATGTTCGCTCCTGTGAAGAAGAACTCAAAGAAAAGAATAAGAGAATAAAAAATGTAAGAGATGAACTAAGGCTACTACAGAATTCCGATGACAACTTAAAAATAAGTGCATTGTCCGATTACATCACAGAACTTTATAAGTCAGCAAAAGAAGTTTCCTCCGTTGTAAATGATGATTTCCAAAGAGAAGGCTTTAAAATTTCATACTTAAAAAAGGGAAATATACTTCAACCTACAATAACAAAAACGCTCACTGTTAATGAGAATTTGGAAGAGAAGAAATCAGAGAATTACTATATAGGGAGTATGGCAAGACATACACTTATTCAATTATGTGGCTATTTAGGTTTTTTGAAATTGCTACTTAAAGAGGGGCGATACCCTTTGATACCTATATTAGTTATTGATCATATATCAAAACCCTTTGACAGGAACAATTGTAGGGCTATAGGGAAAATCATAAATAAAGCATTGAATGATATTGGAAAAGAAGAGATACAACTTTTTATGTTTGATGACGAGGAGTATAACACTTTAGAAATTGTACCAGATCACTCTGAGAATTTGGTTACCAATATTAAAACGGGATTTAATCCTTTTTATACCCCTTTGACTGGTGGAGAAGAACTATAAATTATTTGGTAAGCTTTATGGCTTATCGTAAATTGGGGTGTTGAAAAAGGAATATGAAAATAATTAAATTAACTCCTTCTGATAAAGAGCATTTTAAATTAACCGCAACAAGTTTTGAGAATAAAACTCATAAAGCACACCCCTTCTTTCGTAAACAAGGCAACGAAATGAGACATTATGCTACTTGTCCAGCCTGTAATAATCCTGTACAGATAATTAATCTTTATGTTGATACAAGACTCGATGAAAATGCTAATAAAATGCCGTTGCATGCCAGGCACTTTAGTGAAACTATTGAAGGTGTAGCGGAGTATATTCAAGAAAATTATGATGAATGTCCTTTTAAAAATCCTGTTTCTTTTAGCAATGTAGAGAAGAAGAGGAATAAAAACAAGAAAAATGAGTTGCTTTCAATAATTAGAGAATTTCCAGAAGTGCTACTTAAAAGTATCCGTGAATTTTCAAAAATCAACTTATCAGAAAATAAGTTTAGTGAGATGATTTCAAATTTTATGAGCATGGAGGGGTATTACTATAGATATATTAATAAATTCAATCTACCATATTCATTTTTTTATATGCAAAAAAGTATTCAAATATCATATCAGAATTTAGCTCAGTTCAACAGTGAAGCGGTAAGTAATGCAATTAAAAGTAATTCTCACTTGTTTATAATAAAACATGGTCGTATCGTCAAAAAAGAAGGAATTAAAGGATATGCAACCATGAATGCATATTTTACGAATCACCGTTTTTCTCAGAAGACAGAATTTATCGACTATGTAATTACTGAGAAAATTGACAATCGTTCAGAAGTTGTTATTTTGAAGGAAGTAGTAGAGATTGATCATGAAAAGTTTTTAAATACAATTAACAAAACTATACGACTAAGGAACATTGTTGAGGAATACATTCCATATTAATTCATTAGATGGTTTGATTTTAAGACTTAGAATCTCATAAGAATTAACTTATCCCCTGAACCTGAGGCTGCATAATGCAGATGTTAGATTCAGGGGATTTTGAACTGCCCTGTCATGGTTTAATATAAGGGATATGGCTTTCTTACATCCGTCCGATTCAAAAGATAATCTGTACTGGTCTGATGATAATCAGCCAGCTTTATCAATATAGCCGTTGGAATATCCAACTCACCACGTTCATAGTTGCTATAGACACGTTGACTACAACCGAGATAGGCGGCCATTTGTGTTTGGGATAAGTCTTTATCTTCACGCAAATTGCGTATACGAGTATACATGTTCATCACCTCACCAACATCATACTTTAGCGTGTTATCCGCTATTGATTTTTAGCGGAAAATCCGCTAAAGTATAGTGAGAATAGTTGGTAAAAAGACTAGGTGGGGATAACATGTCAAACCTGATCGAGGATTTGTTTCACGGTAACCTGCGGTTGGACGAGTCGATTCATCCTGAGCATTCCGAGTATCAGGAGATCAATCGCCAGATATCGGACATGATGCAGAACTACAAAACAAATCTCACAGATACAGAATACGATGCTTTGGAGCAACTGATAGACTTAATCGGACAATCCACATCTATGTATGTGGAAGCGGCGTTTGAGCAAGGTTTTCGTACAGGCGGCAGACTGATGATTGAGGTTTTAGCCAAGCCGTGAGTATTTATCTATCTACCTACCTCATAAGCCAGCAGACAATACAAAGCAACTCAAAAATCCCCTCCTCCATTACCACCGCTTAGGCGGAATGGGGAAGGGGATTTTGCTTTTAATTACTCTTTTATCTTATTACTTACCACCTACCGCGCCCCAATATTCGTACCCGCTGGCGTACCCGAGCCGATCAGATCACTACCACCCGCAAGCTTGAGGAAATTGCCCAGGACAGGCGTTCCGTCCGCGCTGCGTGTTACTGAAGGCACGAGGGAGACAAAGTCGGCTGCGCTGGCGAGCAGGCCTTTGGCGTTCTCGCTTTTTTTGTTCTTCCACCAGACGTTGGTGCTGCTGACGTCGGTTCCGCTGGTTTTGTCGCTGGCGCCGCCTTCGAAGGACAGGTTGTTGGTGAAGATATGTGTGCCTACATCAAAGGCAAAGTTGCTTTGACCATTTTGCCAGGACGTATTGTTTTTCATCTGAATGGAACCGGGATTGCTGTTATAGGTGAAGCCGTGCTTTTTATTTTGAAAAGCAATGCTGTTCTCGACAATATGATTCACCGCGATTTTCTCGCCGCCCAGCTTGAAGCCGTTACCGTCACTATTGGAGGTGGATGTGCCATCCGAAGTCTGCCCGTTGTGATGGGAGATGCTGTTACGGATCGTCACGACGCCAATGGCGCCTGTATCTGTTTTGCTGTACAGATCCCAGCCATCGTCCACATTATAGGCAGCGATACAACCGTCGAACAGGTTGCCCGGGCCAACCGTCAATTTGGCGGCAAAACCGTCCGCATCCTCGCCGTCATCCGGGTCATAGTTATCATGGGAATAGGAGCGAATAATCTCGTTATAGGCAGGCCATTCGCTGTTTGAAGCAGTCGAAGCATAACGTCCGAGCTGGATGCCAGTATCCCGGTTATGATGAGCTTCGATCTGTTCCAGGCGGTTGTAGCTGCCCCCGATAAAGATACCGTTGTCGCCTGCGCCCTTCACTTCAAGTCCTTTGACGAGCCAGTAGTCTCCGAACATTTGCAGCCCGCGATTGGTGGAGGCGAAGGCTTGTGCCGAGAAATCAAAGACAGGCTTTTCCGATCCGTATGCCACCAGATTTTTGCGCTGTCCCGATGTACCACTATTGCCTCGCTCAATCGTAACCGTTTCCGAGAAGCTGTAGGTGCCGCCGCGCAGATATATTGTTTTACCCGGTGCGATCTGGGTCAACGCGTTAGCCAGTGACGTAGGACTCGCGAGGGTTCCGGGATTGCTAGCCGATCCTCCAGGAGCGACATATAGATCACCTGCAGCGAGTGCAGTGCTGGAGGCAGCCACTGAATCAGAGGAATTTTGCAGTCCGCTATCGATCAATTCGGCCGCACCAGCCAATCCACCGCCGAGCAATAATAGAGGGAACGCGGCACTTAGGCAGATGTTAGTCATTTTCGATTTCAGCGAACGTTGAGATGAGGAATGAGCAGAAGTAATAGGGAATAATTTCATTAAGCAAACCTCCTTAGTAATTGGGAAATGAAGTCCTAAAGGACACAGGTTCATGGTAAATGCTGTAAACGTTATCATCAATAATCATTTGATCAGATGGACTCAACCTGCTGACAAGCCTCGTATAACTGGTCGAAAATGGAAGTTCATGTGAGCTGCGCATAATCCTGCGCTCAGTTCATGTCCCTCATTTAACAGGGGATCATCTGAAATGAACGTAGGAAGAGCCCCTTTTCCCAGCAAACGGCATGATCCATACCTCTAATCCTCCGAAATCAACTTTAAAAATATTTAAAATAGGAGAGCCCCGCGTAATCAGCTCACAGGCTGCTCAGGTTGGAACGCCAAATACCCCCGATAGCAAGCTGCTTAAGCAGTCTTTGCTACCGAGGGTTAATTAATGAACCTATGCGTTTCCTATATAACATGTCCGTTACCTTAAAATACGCCTTAACTAAACCATCCAGTGCTTAATATGGATCTGCTTCATGACTGCGCTTGGCGGCCTGTTCCACTGTGGGCTCATCCTTGGGCTGAACCATGGCACTGTCATCCGTTGAGACGGAGGATAATCCTTCCGCTACCCGGCGCCCATAATCAGCATCCGCTTGTGTGAAATGGGAGATCATGCGTTCCCGGATATCCGGTTTGCATTGGGCCAACGCGCCAACCATGTTGCTGATCAGCTCATCCCGCTCCCAATCCTCGAACGCCCGGTACGTATCACCTGCTTGTCCAAAGTCATTGGTACGCTCAATTTTTTCACGAACAAGTCGGCCTTCCACCAGTGGTTCATGTTCCTTGCCTCGTGGGGTTGCTTCCTTTAAGCCGCCCAACGAGGAAGGTTCATAGTTGATATGCGGATTCTGACCCGGTGCACGATCCACCTGATATTGCATCTGCCCGCCGCTCTGATTGGTGGCTACCCGCTTTTTCGGTGCATTGACGGGCAGTTGCAGATAGTTGGCCCCCACTCGGTGACGCTGGGTATCCGAGTAGGAGAAGGTGCGGCCTTGCAGCAGTTTGTCATCTGAGAAATCCAGTCCATCCACCAGCACTCCTGTGCCAAACGCTGCTTGTTCCACTTCATTGAAGTAGTCTTCGGGATTGCGGTTTAGGGTCATTTTCCCAACGGGTAAAAACGGAAACTGCTCTGGCGGCCACAGCTTGGTCGGGTCCAGCGGATCAAAATCCAATTCGGGATGCTCGCCATCCTCCATAACCTGAACGCACAACTCCCATTCCGGGTAGTCCCCTTGTTCAATGGCGTGATACAGGTCCAGTGTAGCATGGTTAAAGTTCTGCCCCTGAATATCGCTGGCGTCCTTCTGGAGCAGGTTGTGTATGCCTTGATTGAGCGGTTCCCAATGATATTTAATGAGCACGCCTGTGCCTTCCTGATTTACCCATTTGTATGTATTGACGCCTGACCCCTGCATTTGTCGATAGTTGGCCGGAATCCCCCAAGGGGAGAAGAGAAACGTAATCATATGGGTCGCTTCTGGACTAAGCGAAACAAAATCGAAGAACCGTTCCATATCCTGTGCATTGGTCAACGGGTCTGGCTTGAAGGCATGCACCATATCCGGGAATTTGAGCGGGTCACGAATGAAAAAGATTTTCAGATTGTTGCCCACCAGATCCCAGTTGCCGTCCTCGGTATAGAATTTCACAGCAAATCCGCGCGGGTCCCGAAGCGTCTCCGGTGAATGTCCACCGTGAATAACCGTAGAGAAGCGAACAAATACGGGCGTTTCTTTGCCTTTTTCCTGAAACAGACGTGCGCGTGTATACTTCGATACCGGTTCATCCCCGGCCGTTCCATACGCCTGAAATACGCCATGAGCGCCAGCGCCGCGGGCATGGACTACCCGTTCCGGAATACGTTCGCGGTCAAAATGGGTGATCTTTTCGAGAAAGTGATAATTCTCCAGTGTAGTCGGTCCCCGGCTGCCGACGGTTCGAACATTCTGATTGTCCGTGATGGGATGGCCTTGCCGATCCGTTAATGTCTCAGGTGCCTTGTCTGAGGAATGCTCAGGTTGTGAAGACTGATGATTCATGGAGCACCGCCTTTCCTTTTGATGGATTCGAATATATATTTTCCCTGCAAGTCGGTTCTATACATCGTTTTCATTAAAAAAAGCTTGTCACCCGCCTCATGGCGTGGGATAATTAACTTTTGCCCAGCGGCCTTTTTTGAACGGAAAATGAAATTTGGACCGCTTGTCTAAGAATGGAGGCTGACCTAGGATTGTCTACACAACGTTATCCTTTTGCATATGATCCGGCAGAGCCCTTTGTATCCCGTCTAGGGGAATGGGTTGCCGATGTTTTTTACGATATTTTGCCAGAGTCCGGCTTCGAGGTACGGGATGAACAGATTTTTATGGCGTACCAGCTCGAACGGGCCTATGGAGATAAAAAGACCATTATGGCTGAGGCTGGAGTGGGAACAGGCAAGACGTTAGTTTATCTGCTCTACGCGGTCTGTTATGCACGTTATACGGGTAAACCGGCGGTGATTGCCTGTGCCGATGAGTCTTTGATTGAACAGTTGGTGAAACCGGGCGGAGATATTGCGAAGCTGGCTGCACATCTGGACTTGGAAGTGGACGCACGTCTGGGCAAGTCACCTGACCAATACGTCTGTCTGAACAAATTAAGTGCGATGAGATTCGCCGATGAGGATGCGCCTGTTATTGAAGAAGTGCATGAGAGCCTTCCGGATTTTGTGAATACGCCGGGTACGCTTCAGGCCTTCCATCCGTATGGTGACCGCAAACAGTATCCACATCTGAATGATCGCCAGTGGAACAAAATTAACTGGGACCCTTTTCAAGACTGCTTTGTTTGTCCCAAACGTCAACGCTGTGGTCTGACGCTATCACGTGACCATTACCGTCGTTCCAAGGACATCATCATCTGTTCCCATGATTACTACATGGAGCATGTGTGGACCTATGAAGCGCGCAAACGCGAGGGACAATTGCCACTGCTGCCAGATCATAGCTCGGTTGTATTTGACGAAGGACATTTGCTGGAAGAAGCGGCCTTGAATGCACTGAGCTACAAACTGAAACACCGCATCTTCGAGGAACTGGTGACTCGTCTGCTTGAAGGCGAGATTCGTGAATCCCTCGCGGAGCGTGTGGATGAAGCGATTGAGAGCAGTGAACGATTGTTTGCGCTGCTGGATACGTATACGGTAGCCATTCCGGGATCGGAACGAAAAGAAGTGCGGGTAGAACCGCCGCTGCTGCGTGAGATCGAACGTCTGACCAGCGTATTGGATGCGATCGGCGAAGAATTGGTATTTGAGAGCGGATTGTTCTCGCTAGATGGCTATCAGATGCGTGTCGTGGAAGAACATCTGGACATGATTCAGTCTGCCCTTGCGTTGTTCCGTAAGGAAGATGGGTATATCTGCTGGGCTGAAGAGAGCGAAGACGAGACAACCTTATCGATCATGCCGCGTACCGTGAAGGAAATTCTGAACGAGCGTGTGTTCAATACAGGCATTCCAATTGTCTTCTCATCCGCAACGTTATCTGTGGACAGTTCATTCCGTTATGTGGCAGACAGTCTGGGGATTGATGATTTTGTATCGTTCTCCGTGGCTTCTCCATATGACTACGCGGACAAAATGCAGATGAAGATTACCGATGAAACCGTACCTGGTCACCCTGAAAATGAAAATCGGTTGCGTGACGCCGTGACGCTGCTTCAGGAGAGTGGGGGTCGTGCCCTGATTCTGTTCCGTACGATGGAAGAGCTGCGTGCATTCAAGCAGGATATCGTTCATATGCCTGAGGCTCAAGGGTTACGCTTTATGTACGAGGGAGATCGGGAGATTAGTGACCTGATCGCGGCGTTCCAGCAGGATGAGGAAAGTGTGCTGTGTTCCGTCAATCTGTGGGAAGGACTGGATGTTCCAGGACCGTCATTATCCAATGTCATGATCTGGTCGCTCCCGTATCCACCACAGGACCCTGTATTCAATGCAAAACGCACAGCGTCAGCGGCACCTTATGAAGAGATCGATCTTCCATACATGCTGCTGCGTGTAAAGCAAGGTCTTGGACGTCTGATTCGGACGAGCACGGACTCCGGTTCTGCGGTCATTCTCGATGAATCGCTGTATACGAAAAAGGAAGCCAAAGACCGCATTGCGGCTCTGCTTCCCGAAGGTGTAGAATGGACAACCCTGACACACTAATCAGCTTACGTTAAATGTTCATGCTTTATTGTGATGATAAGGCTTCTTACCGAAAATAAGTTCTTGTTCTCTGCGGACTCACCATCCGTATGTGAGCAAGAGCTTATTTTCTCGTTATCCTCAAATTTTCTTCTCGTGCCTTTTTTCAAGGGAAGGATTCGATCTATAGGCGAACGCTGTGTTTCTCCGAATCATTTTGTTCCTTCCCTACGTTCCTCTATGAGTCAAGGTAATGTATGGATAGGGATTTCCCCTCGCTTCAAATGGCTCCAAAATTCTAACGAACCTGCGGCATCTTATTAAGGTAATACTCAAGTAATGAAAACTTTAACGAACCCCATTAACGTTATCTCCCCCAAAAATGGCTTTTGAGCCTGTAAATCGACCGAATTTGGAGAAATAACGTCGCTGTGATTCGTTACACGTCAAACCTGCATAAATGAGAGCGAATAACGTGTGTCAGGTTCATTAGAACCGATGAGCGCTAACAAGGGGGTGTTCTCTGTCATGCTCATGACTTAGGGGAAAGTCCCTTTTTGGTGTGTAACGATTGTAGCTGTGTTAAAAAATACCCATGCTCAAATACCGTTCCCCGGTATCAGGCGCAATGCAGAGCACCCGGTGACCCGGCCCCAGTTCCCGCGCGATGCGCAGGGAGGCCCACACCGAAGCGCCAGAGGAAGGGCCGAGCAGCAGCCCTTCCCGGGCAGCAAGCTGCCGCATCGTATCCAGTGCATCCTCATCGGACACCTGGATAATGGCATCCCACACGTCGGTATTCAGAATGTCCGGAATGAACCCCGGACTTGTACCGACGAGCTTGTGGGGTCCGGGCTCGCCACCGGACAACACCGGAGAACCTTTGGGCTCCACCGCATAGATGCGGATACCGGGCAACTGCTTGCGCAGTTCTTCCCCGGTGCCAGTAATGGTTCCGCCGGTTCCCGCCGTAGCGATGAAGGCGTCCAGCCTGCCATCCATCTGCTGCATAATTTCGGGTGCCGTGGTGATCCGGTGGATGTCCGGGTTCGCCTGATTCTCGAATTGTTGGGGAATGAAGCTTCCTGGAATGTCCGCTTGAAGCTCTCTGGCCTTGCGAATCGCACCAGGCATTCGTTCCGCGGCAGGGGTAAGTATGACATCTGCACCGTAGGCTTTCAGGATATTGATGCGTTCCTTGGACATGTTGTCCGGCATGATCAGAATGGCTTTATATCCCTTGGCAGCAGCATTCATCGCCAGACCGATGCCGGTATTTCCGCTGGTCGGTTCGATAATGGTTGCGCCGGGAAGCAGCAGTCCTGCCCGTTCCGCCTGAAGGATCAGGTTGTAGGCGGCACGGTCTTTGACGCTTCCGCTGGGATTGAAATATTCCAGCTTGACGTATACGTCAGCGGAGTCGCTGCCCGTAAGTCTGTTCAGTCTAACGGCAGGTGTCTGGCCGATCAGTTCGGTAACATCTGCGGCAATGCCTGTATGTGCGGGTGGTTGATTTTTAATTAAATGCGAATTCAAGTCCATGAAGTACAACTCCTTGATTGATAAGACGTTTAAAAGCAATTCCAATGAACAAGTCTGTCCGCCATTAATGGCAGGCAGGCTTGTTTGCTTATAGGAATCCATTTTCATTACAAGTCTGAACGGAATGTACAGACAAGTCTATTCCATCTTAATGAACGCAGCCTCCCGGGGTCAACCTGTTTCGATTAGGCAGAAGGGTGGGGAGTCTGAGAAGTAAGCGAACTAAGTGGACTAAGAAATGTGAATTCAAACGAAAACGGGTACATTAAGCAGATGAATCAGCTATAACGGCTGGGTCAAATCCATATCCAGATGCCGGCTAAGCTCTTTTTTGACTTCATTCCGCGCAAACGTCCACAGCATATAGAACCGCTGCAAATATCCTCTGCACAGATACTGGGTCTCGATTCCATCGACTTGCCGCTTCTCCTCCAGAACCTTGACACCACGAGTTCTCATCTGTTTGCGAAGCGTCAGCATTTCCTTGAGTACATCATTCTGAATGCGGGTTAGAGACAGAATGTAGACCTCTGGCATTTTCAGCTGCAACGTATCCAGTGTGCGAATATCCCGTTCAAGCACATCCAGCAGCAGGGTGCGTACAACCATGCTTTTAATCAATCGGTGGTCTTCATCCGCAGGGGATGGGGCGGAAGGGGATGATGACATACTTTCACTTCCTTAACCTTGAATTCGGACATGTTCTTATTTACAGAACGTATGTTCTTATATTATAATCAATATATGCAATGATGATACACAATACAACCGAGAAATATTGGAAGCAGTCCATATGCGATTTATGCTGAGATTTGAGGAGGTGAAATAGGGACAAGCCTTCTCCAAAATAAGGTATAATTTTTGGGTTTTGCAGGAAACCTAAGGGCATAAAGAAATCGACTTAATGCATCAAAGGGTGAGATGAAGAGGTAGAGAGCTTTTGGTCCGTTGATAAAGGGAAGGTTATGAAGGATTGCGAAAGTGTTGCAACAAAAAAGCCCCTGCCTTGGGCGGCGGGGCTAGATGATCTGCCGAACCAGACGGCAGAGTTGTATATGAGCATGAAGCGGTTAAGCCAGATACTGAGGTTTCTCATAAAGAGCCTCTTTTTCCAGAATCACTTTGTAAGGTCTTTCCTTACCCTTCAGCGAAGGGCCAATCGTAGTCAGCGGTACGGCCGGTTTGTGGAAACGATCTTCTTCCTTGGGTTCCGGAACCGGTCGTGATGATTCGGGCGCAGAACTGAGGCGTACTTTTTTGTCGCTGCCCCAGCGCTTGCTTATTTTTTTCGTTTCCGGTTTCATTCCGGTTCGCCTCCTAACAAATCGTTGATGGCGTTAAACAGATGACGGTTCTCCAAATCCATCTGCTGAAATATCGCCTCATCCGCTTCAATATGTCCAATAATATGAACTGTGATTACATACCTCTTGGCTACAGGATAGCATAGCAGATACTCTTTCTCAAGGTAGTCGTCGTAGAGATTGATCTTGATTTTGTTCTCCAGGTAAGAATCAATAACCAGAATTCGCTTCGGATCATCGGGCGGTTTGTCGTCGTTGGCGGACAAGTTATATTTTCTCCCCGGTTCCCCAACATTACCACATAATTGTTCAATATGACCACTGTCATCTGTACGGTATATGGCAGTCCCGCGCACGGCAAATGGAGGAAGGGAGACAAATGCACTTCGAAGTGCATCGCTCATTCGCTCCAGCATAACTGCATCTGCTTTGCGGGTACGCAGTAACTCCCTGAAGAATCGCAGCAGCTTGAGCAACTGCAACCGGGCTTCGCCCTCAGACCTTTTGTACTTCTCAATGATTTGTTCCACTTCGGGATCGCTCCATCGTCCCTGTTCTTCGATGCTGTCGGCGATTTTGGAACAGGCCACCGAGACGGCTGGCGCCCATTTCCCATCTGAACGAATTTCGTAAACCAGCGGATTTAAACCTAGTAGATCGGTGGGCATCCGCAGCCCTTCAACTTTTGTGGCATCCTTGATGTCCGTAATATCTTCAGGGAGAATGAAAAAAATACGCTTTCGTCCTAGTCGACCCATAAACAAACCCATTTCCAGCATTGTATTATCACGGACAGAGGCATAGTACTTCCCGCGAATTTTAGATATATCATCCGGATGAAAAATAAAAATGGCAAAGTCAGTCGTACGCACTTCTGTTTCCAGATCGTCCATGGTATAACTGCTTGGATTAAAAACTCCGGAGTACCAAGGGGTAACTTCGGCCGAGAAACGCAAGTTTTCGTGTACTGCGGCTGCAATCGGCTTCGCTTCCAGCGAGCAGCCAATAAAGACTCTTGGCTTTAACGTTTTCATCAATCCGCCTCGCTTAAACCGTAGTGGGAATCAATTGTTATATTATACCATAAACAGCAGAGTAAGTCTGGAAACGTTTAGCTGAACCAAGAAAGCCGATTACATCTGCTATAGTGTATGTGCAAGAGGGGAATGATTCCTTTAAAATCCGCGGAAAAATAAAAAATGGACCCAAATTGTCACAGTTGGGTGACTGGACAGTTATATTTGGAAGCTTCAGTCATAGAATGAAGGAGCAGGTAGCACCATTAGGTAGAGAAGCTTGTCCTGGTGTGGCTGTTTGACGGCTCAAGCAGGCCAGAGTGTGCTTTTTGCGCATATTTGAAGGATCTGCTGTTTCGACCCAATCACATCGGTGTTATATAATAGAAGAACAAGCAAGTTAGCTTAGATTTTTAAACTAAACCTTTACACGGTAACGGAGAGTGTAGACCCGTCTGAAGAAACGAAGTGTTCGCCTTTATCACAGGATTTTTCCCTTACAAAAAGGGAATCAAAAAAATCCGGGGATAACAGCGATCGGAAGAGGGGCTACAATCGAAGTGATTAGTGTAAAGTATAGGTTTAATTGGCACAGCTAACCACCAACAGACAGAAAGGATCAGGATACCATGAGTTCCCGAAGGATAATCTCCCCAAGGACGATCTGGAAACGTTACGATCTCTCTTACACTTAGCGCCCCTTGTAGAGTACATCACCGTAAAGAAAAAAAACGGCTGACTCTGCGAAAGAGGGGATTGGAATGAATACTATTCGAAGGACAAATACGATGATTTCTTCCAGGCTTGCCTTTTGCAGGGTACGGTCGGTGCAAACCAACCTTTACAAACTGCGAGGGAACCTGAATGAAGAGAACATCGTTAACCTTACAACAAGTTAAGACAGAGGCGGGAAAGTTCGCCATTATGCTGCTCGGAACATTTATTTTGGCATTTGCCTACTATCACATTAATTTTCAGAATCATTTATCGGAGGGCGGATTTGTCGGTCTGGCCCTGCTTGGAAAGTACGCGACAGGCTTATCACCTGCGATCGGCATGCTGCTGCTGGATATTCCAGTCATGATTCTGGCCTGGTTCATCAAGGGCTGGAAGTTCATGATTCAGGCGCTGCTGGGTGTGGCCGCATTCTCATTGTTCTATGACGGGTTTGAGCGGTACTCCACCCTGGTCATTCCGTTTCACGGTAATCTGTGGATTCCGGCAGTCCTGTCCGGTGTTATCACGGGCGTGGGAGCTGGTATGGTGCTTCGATTCGGAGGCGCGACAGGTGGAGATGACATTCTGGCGGTGCTCATTAGCCGTTGGAAGGGCTGGAAGCTGGGAACGGTTTTCTTTGTCAGCGATGCGTTTGTACTCGGATTGTCGCTTTTCTTTCTACCGGTAAAAGAAACTTTATATACCATTCTGGCCGTATGGATTGCCAGTAAAGTCATTACGTACATGGTCAGTTTCCCGGCTCGCCGGACAGTTACGACCTCAGCTGTGAAGCTGCCTGTATCGACTGCAGCCAAAGTAGTCAGCGGTGCCTCACAACGAGCTCCGGTGGCTAGAGGGGTTTCGCATTAAACGTAAAGATCCCCCTATTCGTAATGAATGTTGTTCGAGTAAGGTGGGCTTGCCTCATACCAAACACAAAGCCCTTTTGCATGCTTGATGGGAATTATTCCATTAGCGGCGAAAGGGCTTTTTTGCTTGCCTTAAGTAAAAAATTGACGTGTACATTTACGATATATCCTATTTTAGAACAGATTTACTCAAGTTTTAGAACAGATCACTCAAGGCTTGATGGAAGAGGCAATTTGTCCATCTTCATTATGGATAATAGCTCGAATGTTCTGTTTTTCACTCTTTTCTTTGGCAGCATCTACAGCCTCTGCTTTGGTTCGGAACGTAGCCAGAGATTTGGATTGACCTTCTTCCTTGATGGCCCAGCCTGAATCGGTAGGAACGACATGAATATTATCATGGCTTTTGGAAGAAGAGACAGGTTCGGAATGACGGCGTGGAGAGGAAGATTTTCCATGGTCCGATTTGCTGTCTGATGAAGATTTGGTAGTCTGCTTCGAACTTTTCGATGTGGGATGATTCTCATCCCATTCTTCCGCTTTGGCAGTAGCGATTGCAATGGAGCGTCCTTCCTCGTAACCGTCATCCAGCAGTGCATTGGCAATTTCAATGGCCTTATCTCTGACACGAGGCTCCAGATTTTTCATGGAAACGGGATAATCCTGTTTGTTCCACGGCATATTGATTCCCTCCTGTACAATATAAGTTATTTGTATATTACCCTTTACCCGGATGAATAAACGATTATTTGTGGAGAACCCTTAAGCGGATGGTGTAGTTTTAGTGCATTATACCGTTCAACTTTTCAGTGCTTTTCTATACTTTTATGTGGATTAGCAGTATAATACTTCCAAGCTTGAAAGTACAGATAGAAGCACATTAGGAAAAAAGATAAGGAGTTTTACATATGTTTAGTTTGAGCCTGGCCATTCCTATGTTATTTACCATGCTTATTCATGCGGCTGACAGTTTGTCCTATGCGCTGCGTCTTGGGGGATTGCGTACTCGCAGAATCGCGCTGGCCTTATCCCTGTCCGGAATTTTGCTGCTGGTGTCGCGTACCTCCAATATGGCCCAAGGGCCGATGGTAGGCAATCTCGTGGATACGGCGACGAATGGAGGGAACCCACACTTTGCAGCGCAACTGCACTGGCTGATGGGCGCGGCTACGGTTGGAACAGCCTTGGCGATTATAAGTTTTCCAACGATGGTCAAGCTCGCTTCCCGAATGGTCGTTCATTTTGAGGCGGCAGGATCGATTCCTTCGATGGTTCGAGGTCTGCTAAAACGCAGCAAGATCAAAAACGCGATGTATTATATTACCCCACCATCATGGAAAATGGCAAAATTATTGGTACACAACGGAATGCCGAGACGTCTTATGACGTTGAACATAGCGGTGACAGCAATCTATACGACTGGAGTTCTGTCCAGCCTGTACGCTGCGTATCTTTATCCAGGGCAGGCTGTAGCTGCTTCGCAATCCACCGGACTCATTAATGGAGTAGCCACCATTTTGTTAACCATCCTGATTGATCCTCGTATTTCGTTGCTCAGCGACAAATCTTTGCGTGGTGAAATCCGGCTGAATCGAATGAATCAGATCTATGGCTGTATGCTTGTATCCCGTTTATTTGGCACATTGTTGGCTCAGTTGTTATTGATTCCATTTGCTTACTGGATCGGCTGGATTGTGAGTATGATGTGATAGAGTAGGAATGCAAAAGTCAAAAGAGGATCTCGGAATTACTCCGATAATCTGTACTTTCGCATCTGAATCCATTCAAGAAAGGGTAGGATCACCATGGAGAGCCCTAGTAAGGAGAGAAGCAGAAGACTGGGTTCTTCATGCATCCAATGGTCTATAGCAACAGCGATAAGAATAAAGAATGTCAGTAGAAAATACCCCAGCTTCGAGCTCTGTTCCGTAATTTTTCTACCCAATTCCTCGTCTTCACGAACATGATCTTGATCTGCCTTTGTTCCCCATGTCACGGTTGACATGAAAAGCATCATGATTGCCCCAAGTGTTACCATTTCGCCGAGTCCAACGGATTTCCCAAAAGCTGTCCGATATATCACCATTCCAAGCACAAGAAGTGCCGATAAACCTGTAATTCCTATTATCCAGTTTCTTGACCTCATCAGGATTTTCTCCTCTCATACATAAATAACTGTTCAATCGTGACCTCCAGTGCTTCTGAGATAGCAAAAGCCAGTGGTAAACTGGGGTCATACTTGTTGTTTTCAATAGCATTAATCGTCTGTCTGCTGACATCACACTGTTCGGCAAGTTTGCCTTGTGAAATGTCTTTCAGCTCACGCAGTACTTTTATCCGATTTTGCATCCACAAACCTCACTTTACATGGCACGATGAACTCAATTGTGTCAAGAACTCTTTACACCTGGATTTTATATGACTGATCATTCGTATGTCAAGAACTCTTTACATCCCAGCGGAGAATGGGCAAAATATACAACCAAAAGAGCAACGGAAAATTTCCGCTGCTCTTTAAGGTAATTCTATGTGAATGTTATCTTATCTTATTTAAACAGTACAGCGTATTCGGCATATCCTTCTTTTTCAAGGTCTTCTTTGGGTACAAAACGAAGGGCAGCGGAATTGATGCAATAACGCATTCCACCAGCTTCGGCAGGGCCGTCGTTGAACAGGTGACCCAGATGGGAATCTCCTTCACGACTTCTCACTTCAGTACGAATCATGAAGTGGCTGAGATCCGTTTTTTCCTTCACATTGTAGTCCCGCAGTGGACGGGTGAAGCTTGGCCAGCCGCAGCCGGAATCGTATTTGTCGGTGGAACTGAACAGTGGCTCACCGGATACGATGTCCACGTAAATTCCGTCACCATGGTGATCCCAGAATTCGTTATGAAACGCAGGTTCAGTTGCGTTGTTCTGGGTAACTTCATATTGCAGCGGCGTCAGACGCTCTTTCAGGCCGTCTTTATCCACTTTGCCGGACCAGTTACGTTCGATAAAGTCTTCACGTCCAGAACCTTTACGGTACCGTTTATAGTGAGCAGGGTTTTTGTGATGGTAACCTTGGTGATGCTCCTCTGCTTCATAGAACGTTTTCGCTGGCAAAATCGGTGTGAAGATTGGTTTGTCAAAACGTCCGCTTTGTGCCAAAGCTGCTTTGGAAGCTTCTGCGATCTGGCGTTGTTCTTCACTGTGATAGAAGATGGCCGTCTGATAAGATGATCCACGGTCATGGAATTGTCCACCCGTATCCGTTGGGTCGATCTGTTGCCAGAACAATTCAACGAGTTTCTCATATGGGAAGATGGCAGGGTCGAACGTAATTTGAACGGCCTCTACGTGACCTGTCGTTTCCGAGCAGACCTCCTCATATGTTGGGTTCTCCGTATGTCCTCCTGTATATCCCGATACAATCTTATGAATACCGGGTAGTTCCTCGAAGGGGGATACCATACACCAGAAGCACCCGCCTGCAAAAGTTGCTTTTTCACTAGTATGTTGTTCCATGCTATAGTCACTCCATTTCTGATGAAGAATGATATTTTGGCTTACTCTTCTATTATATCCCGAATTGGCAAGCCAACCAAGCAGGATCGTAAAGAGGATGAATCTGAACAGTGTCTGACTATTCCGAATTAGACTTTTTTACGAGAGCGCAAGCGAAACAAGAACAATATTATCGTCATGAACACGAGATAACCGGAAAGGATTAACAGGCTCACCCAGATTGATGATTCTGCTTGTGAACCCGCATAGGCAAAAACAAAAATAGCAGGCAATTTGCCAATCGCTGTCGCAACCATGAACACCCAGAATGGGGTGTAGGTGATGCCTGCATAGATATTAACCGCCATTTGGGGAACGATGGGCAGCAGTCGCATAGACATGATACCCATGAAGGGATGAGCTTCCATCCATGTTGTGAATCGATTCAAAACCCGAATGCGTTCGAGATAGGATCTGGCCTGATTTCTAAATATCGTTCTTGCTCCAGTGTATACAAGCAGTGCAGCAAGCGTAGTGCCAAGCCAGCATATCCAGGCTGCTGTTGCGGTACCGTAACTATAGCCAAAGGCAATAATGATGATTTTGTACGGAATTACGGGTACAAGAGCAAACAACGTTGCCATGGCGAGTAAAAGTGGTATGGACTGATGCAGATCGGTCCAGGCCAGCAGTTCATATCTGTAAATAAACGTGACTCCGGCAAGTAAAACATATAGGAGGAGCCATAACCATTTTCGCAAAATCCCAAACGCTCCTTTCAGACCAGGAAGGGCTTATCGTTTCCCAATCCGTATTGCTATCTCTCTAAAGTTTACCACGTTCACCCAAAGGATGGACAATTCGTGCTGGTTCTAGCTGCAATCACTGGCATGTTGGTGTCTGAAGGGTTACACTATAGGACGTAGAAATATAGAACTCATCTGAAGGTGGAATGATCATAATGGAAACAACCAAGCGAACCCGTGCTGCGATCATCGGACTCGGAGATATTGCGCGCAAAGTATATTTGCCGCTGTTGACTGCCCACGCGAACGTGGAAATTACGGGGATTATGAACCGTTCTCCCGAGCCGGTCAAGGAAATACAGCATACTTATAGATTAAACAATGGAACAACGGATATGAAAGAATTGTTGTCCTGGGATCTGGATGCAGTGTTTGTACATACAGCGACAGAAGCTCATTTTGACATCGTTATGCAATGTTTGGAGCGG
Organism: Paenibacillus sp. OK076; assembly: GCF_900110055.1. Taxonomy (NCBI): domain Bacteria; kingdom Bacillati; phylum Bacillota; class Bacilli; order Caryophanales; family Paenibacillaceae; genus Paenibacillus; species Paenibacillus sp. OK076. The sequence continues at coordinate 3,798,327 of NZ_FOCH01000001.1, read as the reverse complement.
GGGCTGGCAGTATACGTGGACAAACCGCTGTCTTATACGTTACGGGAGTCGGAAGAAATGACCGCGTTTGCGGAAGCACAGGGTCTTCTTTTGGCGGTAGGTTTTAACCGGAGATTTGCACCGCTGTATCAAAATGCGAAGGAATGGATGCAGGCTGGACAGGGTTTTGAATCGCTGACAGTTACTAAACATCGGACAGGTATTCAGGATCGTCCCTCTGCGGAAACCATCTATGATGATCTGATTCATATCCTTGACCTAATGTTATGGTATTCGGATCACAATGTGCATCTGCTCCATCAATGGATACGTAAAAATGACCTGGACCGACTGTTGCATGCGGCTGGATCAGCCAAGCTGGGCAGAACGGCATATGGGAGATTCGATATGGTACGCCAAGCAGGAGCGGATCTGGAGAAGCTTGAGTTGTATGGCGGGGGAAGATCGGTAGAAGTGCTGAACATGGAAATAGCGAAGTATGAGGAACGCGGTGCTCAAGAACGCAAGGAAACCTTTGGCAGCTGGGAAAGTATTTTGACCCGAAGAGGATTCACGGGAGCGATTGATCAATTTTTGGAAAATCTTGAAACCCCGGATGACTGTGCCATCAGTGCAAGTCATGTCATGGACAGTCATGACCTGGCTGAACAGCTTATCCGCGGTTAATCTTGAAGAAGGTCGTGCGGGAGTGTGATTGAAGCCTTCCGCACCAATGATTCATTAAACGATATTGGAGGAAGTATAATACCATGGATGAATATGAAAAAGAACGCAACAAACAGATTGAGGAAGCTGTAATTGAGACGTATAAACAGGAAGAGGAAATGATGATTCTGGTATTTGCCCAGTGGTGTGTCAATCATGGACTTGATCCGGAAGAGATGTACCAGCAAGCCTACCCGGAACAACTGAGCAACGAGCGTTTGCAGCAGGTGCTGAAGCTAGTTGTATCCAAGGAGGAAGCCGGTGACATTCCGGACGACACTGTATTGGGCGTGTTATCCATGTTTGGAAATGAAGATCTGGCTATGGTTGTATCCGAGGCGATTGCCGCGCGCAAATAAGTTTCGGTTACGGATAATACGTATACGTATTAATGAAGCGATTACATCTGTTCCCGGTGAATGACGCGGAATACTTTAGGCGACATGCCGAACCGGGAGCGGAATACCCTGTGGAAATACGTATAATTGTTAAAGCCGGAAGATTCGGCTACATGTTCGAGTGTCATTGGACTGAAAATGATCCGTTCCCTGGCCATGTTCAGTCGTACATCCAGTGTATATTGCATAATACTTTTACCAAACGCTTCTTTGAAGAGATGAACTCCCCGTGAAACACTAATTCCAATATGGGTAGCTATATCTTCAAGCTTGAATAAGGAAGAAGCGTTCTCCTCGATGTAACTTTTAATCTCATATGCCACATAGTTGGTATTGGTAATTGTCGGATGCTCCGCGAGCATACGATCCACTTCAAGACAAAGAATTCGCATATAATAACTGGCGATTTCAGGGAAAGGATTGGAAATACGGCGCTGCTCCAGTACGAGCTGTCGAAACAGGGTGAGCAGGCTTTCGGTCAGCTGCACCTTGATCCGGTTCGGACGTTTGTGATGTTTCCACCACTCATCCACCCAGTCTCCATTGAAGAAAATGTGGTAATCACCACTCTCCACAAGTCGTTCACCCATCGGATTTTGCTCTTTGTCTATTCTCAGTTCATACGGCTCATCTGGACTAAACAGAAGCAGATCACCCGCATCAACAAGCGACATCTCGCCGTCTATACGGGCTCGGCAACGTCCGTCTGTCTGGAGCCTCATCAGGTAATTCTTTACTCCCTCAGGATGCAAGCCTATATAAGGTTTGCGATGAAACGAGAAGCCTGCTGTAAGAACCTGGCAGGAATAATCAGTCGGCATTGGCATACTCCTTGCAATTTGAAAATTATGACCAGATAGTTCATGTTTCGATCATATTATTCATTTTAATTGATGCCGAAACGGAATACCATAGTATTAAATTCAAGTGCAACACTCAAGCGCAAAACCTTCAATTACAAATATGCAAGTTACAGGTTCTCACCATTCATAAGGAGATGAACATCACTGTGGAGAAAATGAAAGCGGGCATTATTGGTTGCGGTAACATTAGCGCCATTTATCTAGAGAATTTAAAAGATAATCCTCTCATTGAAGTGGTGGCTGTTGCGGATTTGATCCGTGAACGGGCACAAGAACGAGCTGATGAATTCAATGTCGCAAACGTTTACAATGTAGATGAGTTGCTGCAAGATAAGGAGATTGAGCTTGTGCTAAACCTCACGGTTCCTGGCAGTCATGCCATGACTGATCTGGCTGTGCTTGAAGCAGGCAAACATGTTTATGCCGAGAAACCGTTGGCAATTTCTCTTGAGGATGGTCGCAAGGTAATTGAACTGGCTGAGGAAAAAGGATTGTATGTTGGTTCGGCACCGGATACATTCCTTGGATCAGGCATTCAGACTGCCCGCAAGGCTATTGAAGAAGGACTGATCGGTAAACCGATTGCGGCAACTTCATTCTTCATGGGTGGAGGGCCGGAAGCTTGGCATCCGAATCCAGAGTTCTTTTATGTCGCTGGTGGCGGACCGATGTTTGATATGGGGCCTTACTATTTGACCGCGCTGATCACCCTCCTTGGACAGATTCGCAGAATCAGTTCTTCAGCAGGTGTACAGATCACAGATCGCGTTATTGGTTCCGGGCCGAAGGAAGGTACACCTCTTGAAGTACAGACGCCAACACATCTGGCAGGAACGATTGATTTTGAGGAAGGTGCCATTGCAACAATGATCACCAGCTTCGATATCCGGGGTGCTTCGGATTTGCCACGGATTGAAATCTACGGTACCGAAGGCACGATGAGCATACCGGACCCCAACTTTTTTAACGGGGAAGTGAAGCTGCGCAGATTCGGTCAGGACACATGGGAGACGGTGACGCCTGCTTTTGAAAGCAGACAGAACGAGCGCGGAATCGGCGTTACCGAAATGGTTGAATCCATTCGAGCCGGACGCGAACACAAGGCCAGTGGCAAGCTCGCCTACCATGTGCTTGAAGCTATGCATGCGTTCCAGCGCTCCTCGCTTGAGGGCAAACACATTCAACTGGAGAGCACTTATCAAGCAGCAGCAGAAAACAATACAGATGAAAATCAGTCAGAGGCTGTACAGTCACACTAATTGATTTCGAAGTGAGGTGAGCCGGTAGATGTTGAAGGTTGGATTACAGCTATATACGGTACGTGATGAACTGGAGCGCGATTTCAAAGGCACACTCGCCAAGGTTGCAGAGCTTGGATATCAAGGCGTTGAGTTCCACAACTTTTACGGGCATAGTCCTGAAGAAGTAAGGGGCATTCTGGATGAATTCGGTCTGGAGATTGTGGGTACACATGTTCAGTACAATAGTCTGCTTGAGGATCTCGATGGGGTGATCGCTTATCACAAAGCCATCGGAAACAAAAATCTGATTGTCCCTTACCTGTCGGAAGAACAACGGCAATGGGATAACGTATTTGCTTCCCTCAATGAGATTGGCGAAAAGTGTGCAGCGCAGGACATGGTGTTAATGTATCACAATCATGATTTTGAATTTACAGAGCAGGTTGAGGGTCAGCCGGCGTTATACGCGATGTATGATACCGTAACCGCTTCCCATCTGCAAGTGGAGCTGGATTCGTGTTGGGCTCACGCCGCAGGATACCCGCCAACGGAAGTCATCGCGAAGTATGCGGGACGTCTGCCGCTGGTTCACTGGAAAGACATGCGTCGTTCAGAAGGCCAAGTCCTGACAGTGGAATTCGGCCAAGGCGAGGTAGATCTGGGGGCTGTAGCTATAGCGTCAGATCAGGCGGGAGCCGAGTGGCTTGTTGTGGAACAGGATGTATGTCAGAATCCTCCACTGCAAAGCATCGAGAGCAGTATGAACTGGATTAGAAAATATGCCGCTAATGGAGGACTTGTTCATGTCTAAAGTACTTAATATCGCCATCGTTGGTTGTGGCGGAATCGCCAAAGGTAAACATATGCCCAGCCTGTCCAAACAATATCAGGGCCGTATGGTCGCTTTCTGCGACATTGTGAAAGAACGTGCAGAGGAGGCAGCAGCCGAATTCGGTGCTGAGGGAGCCAAAGTATATACGGACTATCACGAGATGCTGAAGGATGAGAGCATTGATGTGGTACACGTGTGTACACCAAATGACTCCCACTCCGTGATCACGGTCGCTTCCCTTGAGGCGGGCAAACATGTAATGTGTGAAAAGCCAATGGCGAAGACGTCTGCACAAGCGCAAGCTATGCTGGAAGCCGCACAACGTACAGGCAAAAAGCTGTCCATTGCGTATCAGAACCGATTCCGCAATGACAGCCAATACCTGAAACAAATGTGTGAAGAAGGCGAGCTGGGCGATATTTATTTCGGTAAGGCGATTGCACTTCGCCGCCGTGCTGTGCCTACCTGGGGTGTGTTCCTTGATGAGGAAAAGCAGGGTGGAGGACCGTTGATTGATATCGGTACACACGCGCTGGACCTGACTCTTTGGCTGATGGATAATTACAAACCGAAGAGTGTAATGGGATCAACGTTCCACAAGCTGGGTCAACGTGAGAATGCGGCCAATGCTTTTGGGCCGTGGGACCCGGAACAATTCAAGGTAGAGGATTCTGCATTCGGCTTTGTGACGATGGAGAATGGGGCTACAATTATTATCGAATCCAGCTGGGCGCTGAACGTTGCTGAATTTGGCGAAGCCAAAACACTGCTTTGTGGAACAGAAGGTGGCGCGGATATGCAGGATGGTCTGCGTATCAATGGCGAGAAACGCAGCCGTCTGTTTGAAACCAAGGTAGATCTGGACGCAGGCGGAGTCGCTTTTTATTCCGGTAGTGCAGAAAATGAAGCGGATCGTGAAGCTAGAATGTGGCTTGAAGCGATCATAGAAGACAAGGATCCAGTTGTAAAACCTGAACAAGCCATCGTGGTTACTCAGATTCTTGAAGCGATCTACGAGTCTGCTCAGACAGGCAAAGCGGTTTATTTCGACTAAACCGACCGGATGTCATTTCCAATCAAATAACCAGTATTCTTACGTTTAATTTCAGGATAGAATAGCTCTTGATTTTCCACAATAACGATACAATCATGTGATCTGAACGGTATTTTTATGCAGTTCATTGTTCATAAAACCAGCAAATAATATGATATTTAATCTAGGGAGGAATCGCACTTGAAACTCGGCGTATTTTTGGTACTATTCGGAGGACGTAAATTGGAGGATGCACTTGACTATGTTGCATCCAAAGGCTTGAAAGCAGTAGAAATCGGAACTGGTGGACATCCCGGAAATGCTCATTGCAAACCGGATGAGCTTCTGAGCAATCCAACAGCATTGAAAAATTTCAAAAATGCAGTAGAATCCCGTGGTCTGACTATCAGCGCATTGAGCTGTCACGGTAACCCGCTCCATCCACAAAAGGATATTGCGAAAGGATTCCACGATGATTTCGTTAAGACAGTAGAACTGGCTGAGAAACTGGAAGTGCCTGTTGTAAATACATTCTCTGGTTGTCCGGGAGACCATGAGGATGCCAAATATCCGAACTGGCCTGTTGCACCATGGCCGAATGACTTCCAGGAAGTTCTTAAATGGCAATGGGACAACAAAGTTATCCCTTACTGGACAGAGTGGGGCAAGTTCGCTGCAGATCACAATGTGAAAGTGGGACTGGAGCTGCACGGTGGATTTTCCGTGCATACACCAGCGACCTTGCTGAGACTGCGTGAAGCAGCAGGCGAAGTGATTGGCGCCAACCTGGATCCAAGCCACATGTGGTGGCAAGGTATTGATCCGGTGCAAGCGATCCACATTCTGGGACGTGAAGGCGCGATTCATCACTTCCATGCGAAAGATACAACTATTGATCCAATTAACGTGAATAAATATGGTGTAACAGATATGCAGGATTATACAAACATGCTTGATCGTGCTTGGCAATTCCGCTCGGTCGGTTATGGTCACGATAACAAAACTTGGGCTGATATTATTAGCGCTCTGCGTCTGGTTGGATATGATTATGTCGTAAGTATTGAACACGAAGATGGTCTGATGTCGGTAGAAGAAGGATTCTCTAAAGCTGTGCAAAATCTCCAACAAGTATTGATTGAAGAACCGCTGGGAGATATGTGGTGGGTTTAGAGTTACACTAGGGGGAAATTGAATATGATTAACGTCACCATTTGGAATGAATTTGTCCATGAGAAAATTCACGATGAAGTAAGGGAAGTCTACCCTGACGGTTTGCACATGGCGTTGGCAAACGGACTGGGAGGCGAAGGCTTCGCCATTCGCACTGCAACACTAGATCAGCCTGAGCACGGATTAAGTGATGAGGTGCTGAATTCTACAGATGTGCTTATATGGTGGGGACATATGGCGCATGATCGTGTGAGCGACGAGATTACACAGAAGGTTGCACAGCGGGTCCTGGATGGTATGGGGTTGATTGTGCTGCACTCCGGTCACTTCTCTAAGCCATTCAAAGCGCTGATGGGCACAAGTTGTGATCTGAAATGGCGTGAAGCCAATGAGCAGGAGATTATCTGGTGTGTGAATCCGTCCCATCCCATTGCTGAGGGCATCAATAGCAAAATAATTCTGGAAAAAGAAGAGATGTACGGGGAATTCTTCGATATTCCAGTGCCGGATGAGCTGGTGTTTGTAAGCAATTTCCAAGGCGGAGAGGTATTCCGGAGCGGATGTACGTTCCTCCGCGGTTCGGGAAAAATCTTCTATTTCCGTCCAGGTCATGAAACATACCCGACCTTCTACAATCCGGAAATTTTAAAAGTGATCAGCAATGGTGTGAAGTGGGCATATCCTACGCGTAACGTTAAGCCGGAATATGGCTTCAGCGAACCTGTAAGATCACTTGGTAACGTGCTGGTTTAAGCTGCAAATTGGCTGTGTGAACGCATAGAATAAACGATATACCAAAGAACCTTTCTCCAAGTCAAGTATGACTGAGGCAGCAAGGTTTTTTTGGTTAATAAAAGGAACTTTTTGGGTAAGATAGCTACATGGGAGTTAGACGATATTTTCCCATGGTTCCGCTGTCCCATGTGATGTATACTGAGTTGTATCATCGAAGTTGGGTTATGCCTCTAAAATTTTAACTTTTTAGCGGCAGACGTTTTCTTTGAGACTTAAATATGTTATTATGAAATATACTAACTAAACGTAAGTTGAGTGATCTCTAAAGAGGTGATTAATGTGGAAGGCCAAGATCTGCGGATGTGTCCGCGCTTTGAGACGGCGTTTTCTTTCTTGGGTAAGCGCTGGAACGGTCTGATTATTCAAACGTTGATGAGTGGTTCGAAGCGATTCAAGGATATCTCCAACCTGATTCCATCGATGAGTGATAAGATGTTGTCAGAACGGATGAAAGATCTGGAAAGCGAAGGAATTCTGATCCGTCATGTCTATCCGGAGACGCCAGTTCGTATTGAATATGAACTGACAGAGAAAGGCAAGGCGCTACAGCCCGTTATGAATCAAATTCAAGACTGGGCAGAGCAGTGGGTTGAGTAGTAACAGCTTCCACGGCTCAAACTAAAGGAACTGTTGGGATAAAGGCTCTTGGTTTCCAGTGGAAATCAGGAGTTTTTGTCTTCAGGGTTCTGCACATGTTGTCGCGAGTTGTAGTATAATTGTAAATAAAATGGCCGCAGGCGGCCGGAGCGAGGAGGCCACTTGTCATGAGAGAAGAAAGCTTATCCCGTGAAGTACGCTACGGCAAGCAAGATATTGCAGAACTTGAGAGCGCATCCATCCAGGTACATTTAATCTACAAAAAAGCTGCGGAGCTATTTAAACGAACTTCATATTCCCCGTCGGTTAAGGATGATGATGTTGCAGGAGAGAAGACTCATTCTACGAATAGCAATGGTCAGGGAACGGCTCCGGCGGTGCTGCAAAAATGGATTCAGACAGCAAGAGGCTGGAAGTGTATCGGATGTGAATTGAGACAACCCGATTCCAATGGGGGTCAGGCTGAAGCCACCCTTCATGAAGAACGTATGTATCTGGATGTGGGCGAAGGTCGTTTTGTTCAAGCGGAGATGCTGATTCAGGCGATTGTATGGTCACAGTATGAGAAGATCCGCCTGTTTGCGCCCTGGCTGGGTGATGACACCTTCTACACTGTGCAGGAGCTGGATGTGATTGCCCGTTATATTGTACCTACCTATTTCTCCGAACGACCGCTGCATGAGCAGGGCAAGGTATCCAAGGTACACCAGTCATCTGGTCAGATTCCGCTCTATCAGGAATATGTGGATGCACCTTCGTTCTGTGTGCAGGTGGACGGTGGTTTACTTGAAGGGCGTTTGCTGACAGGCGTTTATGTGTCGGAGGAACAGTTCTTTGGGCTCAATCCGTATCTGAAGGATGGAGACGGAGGCCGTACCTACATGCAGGCTTGTGTCCAGTAACGATGCTACCCAAAGACCTTAATGATAATTAGGAGCCAAAGGGCCTGCTTGCAGGCTCTTTGTGCTGTACAAACCAGTTATGGACGCTGCTGGATGAAAAGTAACGGCATTGACACTTTTTTTGCATGAATTTTGTGCCATAATAGAGGTTATGGACAACAGGGTGAATGATTTTACGCAGGGTGGTGTTACCTACATGAAGAAGAGAATCCCCGGTTACATAGGTATATGTCTGCTTATTCTGGTTATATTAGCCGGGTGTAGCGAGACACAGCCTTCCGAACAGCCAATCGTCAAAGAGACCGAATCGCAGAATACAATTACTGTGGCAGTGGATGGCAGTACCTTTTTGCCTGACGCAACGAAGTCCATTAAGAGAGATTTTAGTGAAGGTCTGACGCTCAAGAAAGCACTGTTGAACAGTGGACTTGTCGATTTTACAGCAGATGGCAAGCGGATCCAATCCGTAGGGGAAGTTTCGCTGGACTCCTCACTTAGCTGGGCAGTCAAACTGAATGGCAAGGATATTGACCCGGAAAATTGGGATATGGAGCTTCATGTCAAAGATGAAGTGATCATATATGTAAAAGCCGCTGACAGTGGGGGAGACGATGTTGTTTATCAAACAACATTGCTCAAGGTGAGCGGTGGAAATATTATGCCGAATCTCAATCGTCAATATGCCGGGGTGTATGTTCAGGAATGTACGGTGCGTGATGTATTAAAGTCCAGTGGCATTGTGAGAATGTCGGAGAACAACAAATTTGTCGTTTCAGTCGAAAATGTGACTCCCCGGATGAACCAACGCTGGATGATCATGGTGAATGACAAGGAACTGATGGAAAACGGTTTGGACATGAAGTTGAATCCTCGTGATGCAGTAAAGCTGGAGTTGACTACTGTATCTTAAGCATAACAAAAGCCCAATCTTCGTCTCGGAAGATGGGCTTTTTTTTATCTGCATATCAGGTGAATATCAGACGGGGAAAGCGTCAGATTCGGCAAATCTCGTTAGGACACAGTTCACAGTGACAGATGCCCTGGAGCATGTGCAGATCCTTGATGACAATCATGCCGTTGTCGTATTCTATGGCGTCTTTTTTACGCAGATCGCTTAACATACGGTTGACACTTTCACGGGTTGCTCCAATCATATTGGACAGATCTGTGTGTGTTATTTTTTTATGAATCATGACATGCTCTCCATGAGGCTCGCCATAGGAATTGGACAATCGAATTAGCGTGGAGCAGAGAGCGCCCGGTTTGCCATATAACATCAGATCACGGAATTTGGTTTGGGTTAACCGGTGATGAATACCCATCCATTTCATAAAGTCGATCGCAAAGTCACAATGCTGGCAGATCAGCATCTCCAGGTCTTTATGCTCCAGTACACCGATCTCACTGTCCTCCAGTACTTCCGCCGAAAAGCTGTGTTTCGATCCGAAGAACGGATCAGCCTGCCCAATCATATCTCCGGATTGATACATGTACATAATCAGTTCTTTGCCTTCATCCGTGGATTTGGTGATCTGAGCACGGCCCCGTTTCATATAATAAAGTTTGTCAGAGACATCTCCTTCCCAATACAGATGGGTGCCTTCCGGATAGGTTCTGTCCTTCATCGTTACGAGCAGATGGTTGAAATTCGCTTCCGAGAAACAGTTGGTATTTCCGCGTTTTTCCAGTACACTCAGTTGTTCTCTCATAAGTCTATCTCCCCTTTGTGTCCATCGGGCGGCCTTCTGCAGCTTGGACTGGCCCCCGTGGTTCGCCGCAAACCGTTGCCGTCCTGATCAGGGTCATCTCTCGGCCGGGAAGGACGGTACAAATTGCGGTGGTTCAATTTTTAAGTTCAGTATATACCTTATCTTTCTGTTTGAGGGGCATGGAAAGGGGGCAAAAATGGCGAAATTTCAAACATTGTGATTAAATTCACTTTCGGAAGGGGAGGATGAATCTGACAGCCCTATAGTTTAAATAGGAAGTGTAAATGGCTAAGTGAAAGACAGTAAAAAACTTAAATTAAATTTGTTATACTTTGTGAAAAAAATCACATAATTAACTCTTTCCCCATGATACGATGTGAATGTAAAGAAGAGAGACAAACCAATACGAAACCTTTAGGAGGATGAGGGAGATGGCTGTAAAGAACGAAGTCGCCCCAGTAAAAGAACCGACAGCAGGTCAGTATATTCAAACGTTAATTGACAAAGCGAATAAAGCACATGCAGCATTCATGTCCATGGATCAGAAACAGATTGACCGCATCGTGCAAGCGATGGCGCTGGCAGGTCTGGACAAACATATGATGCTCGCCAAGATGGCCGTGGAAGAAACAGGCCGGGGTGTGTATGAGGATAAAATCACCAAAAATATATTTGCAACAGAATATGTGTATCATAGCATCAAATATGACAAAACAGTAGGGGTTATTGAAGATAACGAATACGAAAGCTTCCAGAAAATTGCGGAGCCTGTCGGTATCATCATGGGGATTACCCCGGTAACCAATCCAACATCCACCACGATGTTCAAAGCACTGATTTCCATCAAAACGCGTAACCCGATCATCTTCGGTTTCCACCCATCTGCACAGAACTGTAGCCGGGAAGCTGCCAAAATCCTGCTTGATGCTGCGGTGAAGCATGGTGCTCCAGCGGATTGTATCCAGTGGATTGATGATCCTTCCATGGATCGCACAAACGCGCTCATGAATCATAACGATGTGGCGCTCATTCTGGCAACAGGCGGATCAGGCATGGTACGGGCGGCATACAGCTGTGGTAAACCGGCACTGGGCGTAGGGCCAGGGAACGTACCTTGCTTTATTGAGAAAAGTGCAGATATCAATCAAGCGGTAACGGATTTAATTTTGTCCAAATCGTTCGATAACGGCATGATCTGTGCTTCCGAGCAAGCAGTCATTATCGAAGAACCGATCTTCGATCAGGTGAAAAAGAAAATGATCGCGAACGGCTGTTACTTCGTGAACAAGGATGAGGCCGCAAAATTGACCGCAGGTGCGATTAATGCTGAGAAATGTGCGGTGAACCCGGCGATTGTTGGTCAATCTGCAGTCAGTATTGCGCAAATGTGCGGTATCGAGGTCCCTGCTGGCACCAAAATTCTCGTAGCCGAGATTGAAGGGGTAGGCACGAAGTTCCCATTGTCGGCTGAGAAACTAAGTCCAGTACTGGCTTGCTACAAAGTGAAAACGGCAGCTGAAGGGATTGAGCGCGCAGCGGAAGTGGTTGCTTTTGGCGGCATGGGTCACTCCTCCGTTATTCATTCGACGAACGAAGAAGTCATTGGCAAATTCGCAGATCGCCTGCAAACCGGCCGGATTATCGTCAATTCTCCATCCACACACGGCGCCATCGGTGACATCTACAACACCAACATGCCGTCACTGACATTGGGCTGCGGATCGTATGGACGTAACTCGACTTCTTCCAACGTAACCGCTGTGAACTTAATCAACGTGAAAAGGGTGGCTCGCCGTACCGTGAATATGCAGTGGTTCAAAGTGCCGAATAAAGTCTACTTCGAAAAAGGTGCAACACAGTATCTTGCCAAAATGCCGGACATCACACGCGTAGCCATTATTACGGATGCGATGATGGTCAAACTCGGCTATGTAGAAAAAGTGGAGCACTATCTGCGTCAACGTCAAATGCCGGTAGCGATTGAAGTGTTCTCTGATGTCGAACCCGATCCGTCCACAACAACGGTAGACCGCGGTACGGAAATGATGCGCCGCTTCCAGCCAGACTGCATTATCGCACTCGGCGGGGGATCACCGATGGATGCTGCCAAAGCGATGTGGCTGTTCTATGAATATCCTGACACAGATTTCAACGATTTGAAGCAAAAATTCATGGATATCCGCAAACGGATTTACAAATATCCACGTCTCGGCGTGAAAGCGAAATTCGTAGCGATCCCGACAACCTCGGGCACAGGTTCGGAAGTAACATCGTTCGCGGTCATCACGGACAAAAATCAAGGCAATACGAAATATCCACTGGCAGACTACGAGTTAACACCAGACGTAGCCATCGTAGACCCGGAATTCGTATACTCTCTGCCTAGAACCGCTGTTGCGGATACAGGTATGGACGTATTGACTCACGCCATTGAAGCATATGTATCCGTCATGGCGAATGATTACACGGATGGTCTCGCGATCAAAGCGATTCAACTGGTATTCCAATACCTCGAGCAATCGGCGCTGCAAGGTGACAAATTGGCTCGTGAGAAAATGCATAATGCTTCGACGATTGCCGGTATGGCTTTTGCCAACGCGTTCCTGGGCATTAACCACAGCTTGGCACATAAATGGGGCGGTCAGTACCATACAGCCCATGGACGTACCAATGCGATCCTGATGCCACACGTCATTCGCTACAATGCGAAAAAACCGACGAAGTTTGCATCGTTCCCGAAATATTCGCACTTTGTTGCAGATGAGCGTTATGCCGAAATTGCCCGCATTCTGGGATTGCCTGCCCGTACGACAGAAGAAGGGGTTACCAGCCTCATCAATGCCATCCGCAAACTGAACAAAACATTGGGGATTGAAGAGTCGTTCCAGGAAATCGGATTCGACGCCAAAGACTTTGAGGCACATGTGGATTATCTGGCAGACCGCGCATTCGAGGACCAATGTACAACAGCCAATCCAAAACTGCCGCTGGTGACCGAACTGGCAGATGTATACCGCAACGCTTTCTACGGCAAGTTTGAATAACAACTAAAGCAGCAGCAGGATTTAGGCAGGTATAGTCAGGGTTCCCCGAAAGGGGAGCCCCGATTGCCGTCTTTTCTGTAAAAGGTTACACGGAATCCGTGATGTTACTTTTTGAACCAGGTAATCACACCATAACGGAGAGGGCAGAAAAAACTGAAGAAGCGAAGCGTTTGCTTCAAGCACGATTTTAACCTTCTATGCAATATAGTTTGAACCTTACATGTACACGATAACGGAGAGGAGAGAAAAAACCTGAAGAAGCGATAGCGCTCGCCTTTATCCCCTGATTTTACCTTTTATAAAGGGAATCAACAAAATCTGGGGGTAACAGCGATCGGAAGGTTGTTCTATCCTCGGAGTGGCTAGTGTACATATCCTTTCGTTCAAATTATATTGTTCAATCCAGGAAATCGGATTTGAACAGCGATCGGAAGTTGTTCTGCCCGCGCAGTGGATAAGTGTGAATTTTGCAGGGTTCACTTTGACACAGCACAGGTGGAGTGAGGATGGTCACAAACTTTGTGATAAAAATCACAGATGATGAAAGAACGAAGACGTATACTGAAAATGTAAGAAAAACATTCATCCGCGGTTCCGGTTCCCAAGTAGAGAGAACATGTTCCGGCTTACATGTGAAATTTATCACATTAATCGCGGCTCTGGGCACAGATGAGACGAGTGAAGCATCCTGTCATGTGTCCGGAAATCCAAATTTGTGGAGGGATTACTATGTCGGTGATCGAAAAAGATGTCAAACAACAAACAGGTTGGAGAAACTTTACCAAAGGAACATGGACGAAATCCGTAGATGTGAATGATTTTCTGGCACGCAACTTATCACCTTACTATGGCGACGAAGCATTTCTTGCAGGTGCAACTCAGAATACGAAAGAGTTATGGGATATCGTTTCTGATCTGACCAAAAAAGAGCGCGATAACGGCGGGGTACTCGATGTTGACGTAAATACGCCAGCAACGATTGTTTCTCACCAACCAGGTTATCTGGATAAATCCAAAGAGCAGATTGTTGGTGTTCAAACAGATGCTCCATTCAAACGTTCCATTCAGCCATTCGGTGGAATTCGCATGATGATTGATGCTTGTGAAGCTTATGGTTTTGAAATGCCTCAAGGCGTCATTGATATATTTACGAACATCCGCAAAACACATAACCAGGGCGTATTTGATGCTTACACATCTGAAATGCGTGCAGCACGTAAAGCAGGGATTATTACCGGTCTGCCTGATGCTTACGGCCGTGGCCGGATCATCGGTGACTATCGCCGGGTAGCTCTGTATGGTGTGGACTTCCTGATTCGAAATAAAAAAGGCGAACTGAATGCACTTGAAGTCGACGTGATTGATGAAGATGTCATTCGCCTGCGTGAAGAACTGTCCGAACAGATTCGTGCATTGCAAGAATTGAAACAACTGGGTGAAATGCACGGTTTCGATATTTCCTTGCCAGCCACAACCGCGAAAGAAGCGTTCCAATGGCTCTACTTTGGTTACCTGGCTGCGATCAAAGAGCAAAACGGTGCGGCGATGTCCTTGGGACGTGTTTCTTCGTTCCTTGATATTTACATCGAACGTGATTTGCAAGAAGGTTTGCTAACTGAAGAACAGGCTCAAGAACTGGTTGACCATTTTGTTATGAAACTGCGGATCGTCAAATTCCTGCGTACACCGGATTATAATGAATTGTTCAGTGGAGACCCAACATGGGTAACGGAATCCATCGGTGGCATGTCCGTAAATGGAGAGACCCGTGTTACGAAAAACAGCTTCCGTTTCCTGCACACCCTGAACAACCTTGGTCCTGCACCTGAGCCGAACCTTACGGTACTTTGGTCCACCAAGCTTCCGGAAGCGTTCAAACAATACTGTACCAAAGTATCCATCGAAACGAGTTCCATCCAGTATGAAAATGATGATCTGATGCGTCCGATCTACGGAGATGATTATGGTATTGCTTGCTGCGTATCTGCGATGAAGATCGGGAAACAAATGCAGTTCTTCGGCGCTCGTGCCAACCTCGCAAAAGCATTGCTGTATGCAATCAATGGTGGTCGTGACGAGAAATCGGGAGCACAGGTTGGACCTGAATATCCGGCGATTACAAGCGAAGTGCTGGATTACAATGAAGTGATGAAACGTTTCAAACCGATGATGGAATGGCTCGCCAAACTGTATATGAACTCACTCAACGTCATTCACTACATGCATGACAAATACAGCTATGAGCGTATTGAAATGGCCCTGCATGACCGCGATATCGTACGTACGATGGCTTGTGGTATCGCTGGTCTCTCGGTTGCAGCAGACTCTCTGAGTGCCATCAAATATGCCAAAGTTAAACCGATCCGCAACGAACAAGGCATCGCAATTGATTTTGAAATTGAAGGTGAATTCCCTTGTTACGGTAACAATGAGGACAGTGTCGATAGCATCGCAGTTGAATTGGTGGAAAGCTTTATGGGCATGATTCGCAAACACAAAGCGTATCGTAATGCGATCCCAACACAGTCTGTACTGACGATTACATCGAACGTGGTTTACGGCAAGAAAACAGGTACAACACCGGATGGCCGTAAAGCAGGCGAACCGTTTGCTCCAGGGGCGAACCCAATGCATGGTCGGGACAAAAAAGGTGCACTGGCATCCCTTGGCTCAGTAGCAAAACTGCCTTACGAACACAGCCTTGACGGGATCTCTAATACATTCTCCATCGTGCCTAAAGCACTCGGAAAAGAGTCAGACACACGTAAATCCAATCTGGTAGCCATGATGGACGGTTATTTTGGTCAAGGAGCACACCATCTGAACGTGAACGTATTTGATCGTCAGCAGTTGATTGACGCGATGGACCACCCGGAAAATTATCCGCAGCTGACTGTACGGGTATCCGGTTACGCGGTTAACTTCATCAAATTGACACGTGAGCAACAACTCGATGTCATTAACCGGACCTTCCACGGTTCCATGTAACTCGGGCTTAGCTTAACAGTTCATAGGAGATAGGAGTAGAACCTCCATATTAAACGCACAGCGGATGCGATACAGAAAGGAAGAGGCAGCATGGTTAATGGACATATTCATTCACTCGAAACTTTCGGGACGGTTGACGGCCCAGGCATCCGCTTCGTGCTTTTTATGCAAGGATGTCTGCTCAAATGCCAGTATTGTCACAATCCGGATACATGGGCACTGGATGGTGGCAGGGAAATGAGCGTGGAGGAGGTACTGGCTGAAATCGAGCCGTACTTGTCCTACTACCGCAGTTCCGGCGGAGGACTTACGGTATCCGGCGGGGAGCCAACATTACAGGCTCATTTTGTAGCCGAGGTTTTCAAAGAAGCGAAACGCCGCTGGGGATTGCATACTACGCTGGACAGTAACGGTTTTAATGAACCTGATCGGATTCATGATTTGTTGGATAACACAGACCTGGTTTTGTTGGATCTAAAGCACATCAATGATGAAAAACATATCAAGCTGACAGGCAAATCTAACGAGAGAACATTGCGCACCGCACAGTGGTTATCGGACAATGGACGAAAAATGTGGATTCGCCACGTGTATGTGCCAGGGATTCACAATGAGGAAGAAGACTTGCTCAATCTGGGGCGGTTTATTGGAACGCTAAATGGAGTCGAGAAGTTCGAAATCCTGCCTTATCATCAGATGGGTATTTACAAATGGCAGGCGCTGGGGAAAGCCTATCCGCTGGATGGAGTTCCTTCTCCAAGTGATGAGGAAGTGGAGCGGGCGTATCGTTTGATTGAACAAGGTCGTACGGAAACAGCGGGTATGACTTGCTCCAATAAGTAACAATAGTTATATACAGCACCTATATAATTTGAACTAACTATTTACACGAGAACGTAGAGGACAGAAATAAGCTGGAGAAGCGGAGCGTTCGCCTAAAAGCTTTCTGCAAGAAAGCTACATCGGAAGCATACGCAATCCACGGATTTTCACTTTTATAAAAGTGAATCAAAAAATCTGGGGATAACAGCGATCGGAAGGTTGTTCTGTCTTCGGAGTGGCAAGTGTAATTATTCTTTAGTTCAACTTATATACCAACCAAGCAGTCTTTGCGAACATGTTTCGCAGGGGCTGTTTTTTTGCTGTTATCGATTGTAAATGCATGATTATTTGTCCAGTGAAGGATTTTATCCCTCCATTGATGAATTGTCATCCTTACGATGTAAGCTACAACTTTTTATAATCAGAGTGTAAAGCCAAATGCTCAATATCTTGAGGAGGGTCATACGAATGAAAAAAGGAATGACATTACTGCTTTCATTATTACTTATCACATCATGGACATTGGCAGGTTGTTCGAGCTCAAGTAACGAACCACAACAGGGAGCAGGCAATGCGCCTGCGGAGACAAGCAAGGAACCGGTTGAGATGCTTCTCCGTCACACTCAGGTGGGGGCCGACAAACAAAAAAGGCTGGCCATTCTGCAGGACGTTGTAGCCAAAGTGGAGAGCGAAGTACCCAACCTGACCTTTACACTGGACGGAGTTGAATCCGATGTAAACCGCAAGGAGAAACTTCGTGGAGAGATGGCAGCGGGCAATCCGCCGGATATCTTCGAATTGTTCGGTAGTCCGGATTCTAAAGTATATGCTAAAGAGGGCATGTTGTTGGATCTCACACCGATCTTGCAAGAGCTGGGCATCCAGGACCAATTTTCATCACTTGAACCATTTACCTATGAAGGCAAAGTGTACGGACTGCCTATTGGTGGATCGGGTGAAGGATTCTTCTACAATAAAGAGTATTTTGCACAAAAAGGTTGGAAAGCGCCTTCAACAATGGCTGAACTGGATAATATGCTCGCTGAGATCAAAGCTGACGGCAAGGTTCCACTCGCTTCTGCTTCCAAAGCAGGCTGGGTTCCACTCATGTTAACGAACCATCTGTGGTCCCGTTACGCTGGTCCTGATATTACGGCGAAGTTTGCTACAGGCGAAGCCAAGTGGACTGATCCAGGCGTTGTTGCAGGATTTGCGAAGCATAAGGAATGGGTGGATAAAGGTTACTTCAAAAAAGGTGAGCTTGGCTTTGAATATGCTGAATATACAACTCAATTTACGAGTGGTGAAGCGATTCTGATGTACGACGGAACATGGAAATCATCCGTATTTAAGGAAGGACAGAGCGGTGAATCGCTCATCGGCAAGGTTGGTTTCTTCAATATGCCACCGGTAGAGAATGGTGCAGGAGATCAAACAGCCTTGATGCGTGACGTCAATAACGGATACGGCTTCTCCGCAGCGGTTGCGGATGATCCTCAGAAGCTGGCAGCGGTTAAAGCCTTTATCAAAAACTTCTACAACGAAGATATGCAAGTGCGTGGACTCGTAGAAGATGGTGTGTTACCAGCAATGAAACTGGATGAAAAAGTGCTGACAGACAGCATCACCGACGATTTGATGAAAGAAATTGTAGCTGTTCTGAATGCGTCCCAGACTTCATTCCCGGCATTTGATGCGCTCGTTCAGGCTGATGTAACGACAGAGATCAGCAATCTGCAAATTCAGAAGCTGATTGGTGGACAAACGACGCCAGAGAAGATGGCCGAAGAATTGCAAAAGGTTCAGGAAGAGGCCAATGCTTCAGTAGAATAAACAATACACGATCATTCAAGCAAAGAAACGTAACTGCTAACACCATGCTGGTTTACCCCGGTTGGAACTCTGCCGGGGTAAAACCCTTGGTCCTTTCTAAAGAATTACACTGCTGAGGAATCTGCTCTATACATGAGCATAAGAAGTTGAAGTCACTGAAGGAGGTAGATCATGAACACTTCACTCCGCAGCCCGCTGATCTATACGTTGTTTGTGTTGCCTGCACTGATCTTGTTTATCATGTTTTTCCTGTATCCTATCGGCAGTTCACTCTATTACAGTCTGACCAGTTGGAATGGGGTATCCGCAGAGCCGCGTTTTGTGGGACTGTCCAATTATGCAAAGGCATTGACAGATGAACGTTTTTGGATTTCAACTCGCAATAACGGTTTCTTTATCGCATTTTCCGTTTTGATCCAGGTACCTATCATTGTGCTGTTTTCCCTGCTCATAGCGAACGTAAAGAAATTGAAGGGTTTGTACAAAACAGCCGTCTTTTTGCCGTCCATTATGTCAACGGCCGTCATCGGTATTCTGTGGGGCTTCATCTATGAGCCTAACATCGGCCTGCTGAATCAGTTACTTGAAACGGTAGGAATTTCGCCGGTCTATTGGCTGTCCGATAATCGGTTCGCAATGATATCCATTCTCGTAACCAATGCTTGGCAGTGGACGGGATTCTATATTGTTATGGTTTTGGCAGCCATTCTGGCTATTCCCAAGGATTTGGATGAAGCGGCAGCCATTGATGGTGCAACAGCCGTACAAAGAGCATTCAAAATTACATTGCCACTTATCAGACCTATCATTTCCGTCGTCATCATGCTGTCCATTGCGGGGGCGATGAAGGCAGCTGATATTGTTCTGGTTATGACCAAAGGTGGGCCTGCAGGCTCTACTGAAGTGCTTGCTACGTATATGATCAAATATGCGATTACCAATTTTAAATACGGCTATGGTAATACGATTGCGGTTCTGATCTTTGCTCTGACGCTTGTGCTCACCGCGGTATATCAGTTGCTGGTGGCGAGACGCAACGAAAGGGTGGAATATTGATGGCAAAGAGCATAAAAGGCAGTATACCTCATGTTTTGTTGATGCTGTATCTACTTGCAATTCTGTTTCCCTTTTTATTCGTAATCTTTTCTTCATTTAAGCAGGATAACAATGAGATCGCACTGAATCCGTTCGGTCTGCCTTCCACATGGGTGTTTAATAACTACGTGGAGGCTTGGGTAAATGCCAAGATTGGAACGTATTTCTGGAACAGTATGTACATTTCGGTCTTGTCCTCAGTTGGAACCATTATACTTGGTGCCATGTTTGCTTTTGCTATAACGCGGATGAGACACCGCAAATGGAGCATGTTTCTGTACAGTCTCATTCTGGCGGGTATGCTGATTCCAAACAATGCGCTCATGCTGCCGATTTACTTGCTTGTCCGCAAGCTCGGCATTCTGGATACTCATCTGGCGCTGATCATTCCTTATGTTGCGAATGCAATTCCGTTCACGATTATTATTTTGGCAGCCTTTATGCGGTCGCTCCCTGGAGAAATTGAGGAAGCCGCTGTTATGGATGGGTTGAGGGCTCCGGGTATCTTTGCTAGAATAGTGATACCCCTTACAGTTCCAGCCATTGTTACGGTGTTTATCGTGAATTTCCTCGGCAACTGGAACGAATTTTTACTCGCCAACTATTTCTTATCTACTGATAAACTGCGTACATTGCCCGTCGGCATGGTCCAGTTTCGTGATCAGTATCAAATGAATTATGCCCAGATGTCAGCAGGCATTGTATATAGTGTTGTACCGGTTGTTGTAATCTACGCCATATTGCAGGAGAAAATCATTGAAGGTGTAACGGCAGGTAGTGTTAAAGGTTAATTAACGATGCGTTATATAGGGAGAACGGGAAATGAACTTGCGGATGAAGCTGGCCATGGCATTTCTGTTGCTCATCATTGTACCGATTTGCACGCTTGGAATCGGCATGTTCTTGGTCACATCACATACGATTGAGAAAAAATACAATCAGCAGTCTGAATATGCACTCCAGGCGATTAGCTATAATATCGAGAATGTTTTTCAGCAGATCAACAATGTCACGGACAATGGCATCGCCACATCGGTATTCCAGATGGCTTTGAACGCCAAAGATCCGAGCAAACAGGATCTTGGAATCGGTAATCAATTGTCGCTGAATGCCAGTCAGCGTAATTTCCGTTCCCTTTTATACAACTACCCATTCATCAGTTATGCCTTCTTGTATGATTTGCGTCCGCGTTCGTCCCAGGACAACCAGATTGTCTCTATATTTACGAAGGAAAATTTTCAAGCACTACCTTTTCAACAATTTAAGGTTCATCCAATATTCAAAGAAATCCAGGAGCTCAACGGCGTGCCCAAATGGCTGGCCCCTCTGGAATATCCTGAACTGACGGGCGTAGAGCCTGTCTTTACTCAGATTCGGTTAGTCAAGGAACTTAGTTATTTTCAGAATATTGGGGTCCTTGTCGTTCAGATTAAAAAAGGGGAGATGGACCGCATCTTCCGCCATCTGCAGATAAGTGATTCTGCACAGGATACTTCGTTCCTGCTGATCAATGAAGAGGGTCTGATCGTATACGATCCTTCCGGACGCTACAGCGGAGAGAAGATGGAGAATCTGGGTGTGCGATCTGGAATTTACGGACCGGGATTCAGCAGCACCAGAGCAGTGTTCGATGGCAGTGAAAGCATCATTTCACAATATCATCTGAAAAACTATAACTGGAGTCTGGTCAGTGTTGCTTCATGGGAAGCATTATCCGCAGAGACGAATGTGTTCGCAGGCTGGTCGATTATTATCATTCTGCTGTGTCTGCTTGCTGCGATGGTTTTCAATGTGTTCTTCATGAACCGGATTACCGGCAATATTGCGGTGCTCGTACGATTCATGAGACGTGTAGATGACGGGGATTTTAATGCCCGGGTCGAAGGAAGTGGTTTTGACGAGATGCAGCTGCTCGCCCAAGGGTTCAATGAATTGCTGGATCGGATCGGAGGTCTGTTCCGACGTGTGCGTGCAGAGCAGGAACAGAAGGCTAAGGCAGAACTACGCGTACTTCAAGCCCAGATCAAACCTCATTTTCTATTTAATACGCTGGAATCTATTAACGGACTAGCCATGAGGGGAGAAGGGCGTAAAGTAAGTGAAATGGTGACACGTCTTGGCAATATGCTGCGGATCAGTATCCAGGATCAGGAGGAGATTTCGCTCAGTGAGGAGCTAAGGCACTTGCAGAGTTATCTTGAGATCCAGCATTACAGGTTCAGTGATTTGTTCCGGTATGAGATCGACATTCCGTCTCATCTGTACACATCTTCCATACTCAAGCTTACTCTCCAACCCCTTGTGGAAAATAGTATTCAGCACGGGTTCGAGGGAATTGAATATCAGGGTGTACTTCGGATCAGTGCATTTGTGGAAAGGAATAACTTGGTGCTGCGAGTTGAGGATAATGGTATCGGTATTCCCCAGGAAATGTTGGCTCGATTCGAATACATGGCAGAAGACCCGCCTGAATACATCATGGCTGAGGGAACGAAGCAGCTGTCTTCAATGGCAGAGCGTCGAGGGCTGGGTTTAAGAAGTGTTGCAGATCGGATAAGGATTCAATATGGGGCCGGATACGGAGTGTTTATATGTTCTTCTCCGGGACATGGCACGATCATTCAATGTATTATTCCACAATATGAGCAGGGGGAAGATGAATGAATCTAACCGCGTTGTTGGTTGACGATGAGCTGCCGATTTTGGAGAATTTGAGTTTTATTTTGCCATGGGAAGACATGGGCATTGAAATTGTAGGTACGGCCAGAAGCGGGTCCGAAGCACTGGATAAAGTTGCAGAATGTCACCCTGACATCATGTTATGTGATATTCGCATGCCATCTATGGATGGTCTGGAACTGATTCAAATATTACGTGAGCAAGGTGAAACTTGCGAGATTATTTTGCTGACAGGATATCAGCAGTTCGAGTATGCTCGTACAGCCATTCGTCACAATGTCCATGATTACATATGCAAGCCAATCGATTATCTGGATCTGGAACAGAAATTACGTGAGCTGGCTAGTCAGATTCAGAAGAAACGGTTGGAAGTGGAGGCCGAACGCCACCGCAAATCGGAGATGGAAGTATGGGTAAGGCACAAACATATCATTGACCTGATACGAAAAGAGGAAGATTCATTATATTCTTCCCCTCCTTCTTCCCCCGAACCACAGGCATCTTCGTTACGATATATCCTGCTGCTTATCGATGTGTCGGGTTATTTTAAACATTCGATCGGATGGTCTGGGGCTCGGCATCAAAGCTGGCATGGAATGATCCGTTCCAAACTTAGGGAGATTACAGACCGGATTTGTGCAGGAACTCTGCTGATTTCGGCCCGTAAGGGAGAATGGTGCATGTTGGTGGAGGCGTCAGATGAATGGAGACTGCGAGCAGATGCACTGGCTCAACAGGTTCAGTTGGAACTAGATATGACATTTGAGATAGGTTCAGGCATGAAGACAAGGGTCATTCAGGATGTTATGCCTGTGAAACTGGATGATCAGATGGCTGAGCGATACCGGCACTGTCAGCGATTACTAATCATGAATGATTCTAATCAGCGCAGCGATGCGCTGGAACAAGAATCTGCTGAGCACTCTATGATGTCATCCAAAGAACCTTCCAGCAGGACAACAATGTGGATTACAAAAGAGGATTTGGACTTGATCACCCGCTGGATCAGACAGGGAAATAAACAAGGATTGATAGACCTGCTAGTGAGGCTCAAACATCGAATGAGCGAGCATAAGAGTACGCTGGATGGCGTAGCCGAAAATAGTCTGCGTTTTCTGCTGGTACATATGCTTCGTGAATTGCGCGAAGTACATGTCATGGCTGAACAGGACGAAATACACTTCTGGAGTGCATTGCATTCAGCAACCTCCATCAAGGAATTAATCGAACTGGCAGAGGCACTTGCTTATGTTTGTCATGACAAGAAAAGTGTTCCTCGCCCTTCTGTGTCTGAGTTGATCAGTTCTGCGTGCGAGTATATGAACGCCAGACTGGAATGTGATCTGGGCATTGATGAGGTAGCTGACTGGCTGGGGATCAGTCCGGGTTATTTTTGTCAGCTGTTCAAAAACCAGATGGGTGTAACCTTTGTTGAATATATGACCCATAAGCGGATGGAGAGTGCAGCTTTATTATTGAGTACCACGGAATGGAGTATTACAGCCATTGGAGAAGCGACGGGGTATAAGGAGCGGCGATATTTCTCCAAAGTATTTCATAAACATTTTCACATGAAACCATCCGAATTCAGGTCGAACCAAAGAGCAGGTTCATAATGGGGAGGAAAGCATGCGTATGAATTCGATCGATCAGCTTTCGTTGGAACAGCGGGTAGGACAGCTGTTTATGTGTGGATTCCATGGACAGCATGCGGATGAACAGATCAATCAATTGATCCATGATTATCATGTTGGAGGCGTCATCTATTTCAGACGGAATGTGGAAAGCGTAGACCAGTTAAAACGACTGTCTGCCGACTTGCAAGCGATCGCGGCTGAAGCCGGAGATTTACCCCTGATGATCTCCGTGGATCAGGAGGGCGGGATGGTGGCCCGGATTGACCAAGAGGGAGTGACCCAGGTACCTGGAAACATGGCGCTTGGAGCAACGGGGAATCCCGACTATACCTTGGAATGTGCGCAAATTCTAGGTCATGAGTTAAAAAGCATCGGTATCGATATGAACCTCGCTCCAGTGTTGGATGTGAATAATAACGTTCTTAACCCGGTCATCGGCGTGCGCTCCTATGGCGAGAATGCGGAGAGCGTAGCTGCTCATGGTGCCGCAGCCATCAAAGGGTATCAATCCCGAGGTGTTGCTGCGACAGCCAAACATTTTCCGGGACATGGAGATACAGCGGTGGATTCACATCTGGGTATGGTCACTGTACCTCACGACCGGAACAGACTGGATCAGGTGGAGCTTCTGCCGTTCCATCGCGCTATTGAGGCCGGAGTGGATGCTATCATGACTGCTCACGTCATCTTCCCGGCAATTGAACCGGAGCCGATTCCAGCTACATTGTCCCGTAAAGTATTGACGGGGCTGTTACGCGAAGAAATGGGCTTTGACGGCATTATTATTACAGACTGTCTGGAAATGCATGCGATAGCCAAGCCATATGGTGTGGCCGAGGCAGCCGTTCTTGCCGTTGAGGCAGGTGCTGATCTAATTCTGGTCAGTCACACACTGCAAGATCAAATCTCTGCTGTGGAAGCTGTTGTGGAAGCCGTTCGTACTGGACGAGTGGATGAAGCCACCATTAACCAGGCATTGGAACGTATTATTTCATGGAAGGCAGCACGTTGTGGTCAGTGGGAGCATACGTTTGTCTCCATGGAAGAGGATGATGCTGTGTCGAATGGATCTGATGAGGACGGGATCACGTTCTCAACAAAAGTGAAAGATGAATCATCAAGGTCGCTGGCCTCCATCGAATCCAGGCTGGATGAGATTGCTTCCAATAGCATTACTGTAGTTCAGAATGATGGATTGCTTCCCTTAGACCCTGAAAAGAATGTGTATGTCATCTGGCCGGAGGTTGTGCAACGCACAGAAGTGGATGAACCATGGTCTCACACAGATTCGCTTGGTGTGGCGTTATCGCAGCTGAGAAGCGGAGTTCGGGAGCACAAAATAACGACACAGCCCACTTATGATGAAGCGGACAAGATCCTAAAGGATGTGTCGGAGGAAGATCAAATCATCGTATGTACGTACACTTCCGCAGGCCATCTTCCGAAAGGGCAACATTATTTGGTTCAAAAACTTAGTGAGAAGCATTCCCTGATTGTCGTTGCTCTGCGTAATCCATATGATCTATTGGAGATTCCAAAGCCGGGAAGTTACGTATGTACCTACGAGAACACTCCTGCAGTGGTTCGCGCATTGTCCCACGTCTTAACAGGTGAATTGCAGCCAACCGGACGCTTGCCCGTTAGTTTGCGTTAGCACGTTCGAAATCTCTTAATCTCTAAATCTCTAAATCTCTCTGTGGCATGGTGCTTATTCAACCATGTTCTGGAGGGATTTTTTATTGGAATTTGTGGCTGGTTTTTAAACTGGCTTCACTCCAAAACGAAAGTTTAATAGATAACTATTTTCATAGTATTTTCGCTCGATTAAAAGTTTACAATCGTTATCAAATATTTTTAGCAACTTTTCCCGGTAGTAAGCGTCTAATAGTATGACTTTTTGAGGGGGATATTTATAAAATGGGAGCAGAAGGAGCCAAAGAAAAAGAATGAATTTGAAGAAGAAATTATCCGTACTTACCGCTTTAGCTGTATTCCAAGCGTTTGCAGCGATTCCAGCGAATGCACTGGCAGCCGATCAAAGCGATACAACAACAGTGAATACAGCCAATGTTAAATCCGTGGAGGTTGTGAAGAAAGAACAAACGATCGCGGAATCGGATGTAAAGTCCGGGTCAGATTCAAAACAGTCTGATAACAATGAAGTCGAAGGAACAAACCCGGTGACCAATGAACCAACAGGTACAGACGTTACTCCGGTTGACCCTGTTATAGATCCTGCTGATGAAGAGGATGCGGGAGAGGAAACAACTGTTCCAACAGCTCCAGTTGAGGTTGAGCAACCATCTACAAGCGGTCAATCTGTAGCCGGAAGTAAAGGCGGAGATCTGACACTTTATATGAACAGCAACAAAATGGTGCAAGACGGCAAAACCTATCTTGCCGGACAGCCGATGGCTGTTAAAAATGGCGTATCTTATGTAGCGATCCGCGCACTGGTTGATCGGGTTGGTTATGAAGTGAAATATGATAATACAACCAAAGAAACCATTATTATTAGTGGCGAAGATGAGCTTCGCTTCAAAACGAATAGTAGCGTTTACACAGTTAACGGTGAATCCAGAACGATGAAGGGCCCTGCCTATCAACAAAAAAATACGTTCATGGTGCCACTGACGTCGATTACTCAGGCACTCAACATTACTTATAAAGTGAATCAGTCTGCGAAGACTGTAGTACTGAACCTGAATACCAAACCGGTAGCCAGCTTCACGGTACCAAAAGAGATTTTTGTAGGAGACACGGTGACATACAACACTAAATCCAGCTCTCCCAAGGGATTGGACATCGTCGACGAGCGCTGGACTGGTCGTCAGGATTCGTTTGACCAACCAGGTACATATACGGTAACGTATGCTGTCCAGGATTCGAGCGGGCAATGGAGTGATCCGTATTCTGTTACGATTCAGGTACAGAAACCCAATCTTCCTCCTGTAGCGATGTTTATGACGGACAAGGAAGAATACAAAATGGGTGAAAAGATCACGTACATTGATCAAAGCACCGATGACGAAAATGCTATTGTGAAAACTGAATGGGAAAACAATGCTCTGGCATTCTTTGTTCCGGGACCGAAAACAGTAACGATTACGGTTACGGACAAACATGGTGCTAGTAACAGTTATACCAAGAATGTCAATATCACCAATGAAACACTGTATACTATCTCTGATTTTAATCAGTTGTTCACGCCGGTGGGTGACAAGTTCAGCTTCAACGGCAGTGAAGTTCCTGCCATGGAGAAAGTTCCGTACACTTATTACGATGAACAAAGTGTGCTGATTCGCAGTAACAGCCCGGAAACCGTTAATTCGGAAGGGATTGTGTACAAAGAGACTTCAATCGGTCAGACCCGTTTCATGATTCACCATGTAAATAACACCGGCAAAAACGTGAAAATGTACGTTGTTGCTACGAATAATAATATGTATGCAGCAACATTAGAGCAGCAAAATATGGGCTTCGCAGGTCCTTCGCCATTCGCAACAGTAGCCGGAAGATTATCAATTGAACGTTGGTTCCAGTCTATGCAAGATGGCACTGGAAAATTGAATGTTGTACTGCAGCCAGGAGAAAGCAAATTGATTCTTACTGAACTCAATGCTCTTCCCATGAAGCAAGGGCAAGTTATTTCGCTGTATTCTGATGTTTTCAGCGACTACAGGCTGGATTACAACATTATCATGATCGAAGAAAATAAAGATCCGATGGCCGTATGGTCCACACTGCCTGTTCTGGATCGTGATGGTGTACACAACCGTGGAACGTATCCGAATGCAACACGTGTCATTACGTATGACCAAGAAGTAGGTTCGAAGCCTGCTCGTCTGCCGCTTGGGGATAATGCAAGTGACCCGAATCTGGTCGGCACAGACCCTATGGCCTATACGGAAGCTTCTAACGCGGGTAACTTCGGCGTACTTTACAAAATTACACTGAACAATGTGGCTCCGCGCACACTGATCTCATTCAACCCTCGTGGTGGTAGATACTCGGGTGTGGCACTCGTTAATGGTCAGGTTGTGCAGATTTCGAATAGCAGTAAATCCTTAAGTGCACCAAATGAACAAAGTGTACTCTATCGCACAGGTTCGTACGGCGAAGCTGTAACGATTGTGTTCTCGGCGGCACCAGGAAGCAACCTTCCTGTCAACTTGCTGTTCACACCGCTTCCGACAGAGAAGTAATTACTTCTCCTGTCACCAGGAACGGACGGTTTGGAGTGAAAGTTAATATGCTATATATCCTGTCACCCCAAAAGTCGCCCGAAGGATTAAACTTCTGAACCGTCAGAAGAAAGAGCTGTCCCAAGTCATGCAAGTGACGGGGGCAGCTCTTTTTTAGTTCAGCTTGTAATTAGCGGTATCTAAGCGCTTTCGTTGACTATGAACTTCATTTAAGGCATTATTAGAAGTATATAAATCAAGCATAAGTATCAGCATTTTGCATATTTTGATTCCACACGCTAACGGGTACAATACCTAGACAATTAGAACCACTCCGATCTAGGGATTGCTGGATTGCAGTCGCTCTTTGGATGTATGCAGAATGCTCGTATGACAGGAGGTGTTTTAGGTCATGCTGTCGACAGAACAGATTATTACTACCATGTCCTCGCAGGGGCTCCGCATTACGGATCAGCGGAAAACACTGGCCCGGTTATTTGCCGAATCCCCTGGGTATTTAACACCCAAGGACGTCTATGAATATATGGGGAAAACCTACAGCGGACTGAGTTTTGACACGGTGTACCGGAATTTGCGTGTCATGCAGGAATTGGGTGTGCTGGAACAGGTCATCTTTGAAGATGGGGTGAAGTTCAGAGCACATTGCAGCGAGGATCACCATCATCACCATATGATTTGTCTGAAATGCCAGAAGACATATCCCATCGTTTTTTGCCCGATGCAGCTTGCAGATGCGCCAGAGCAATTCCAGGTTGTCGATCATAAATTTGAAGTTTTCGGGTACTGTAAGGACTGTGTAGAATATATGCCAGCCAAAGTGTCATCCGGACATCAGCACACTCACGGGAAGCACTGACGATGAAGTTATCCCGCAGACTGGTTCAGGCTCCCATTCGGGTGTATCGCAGCTATATCTCTCCATTGAAGCCGCCGACATGTCGTTTCTATCCTACCTGCTCGGCTTACGCGATGGAGGCGATTGAGGTGCACGGTGCGTTCAAAGGATCGCTGCTTGCGGCAAAGCGTATTGCGAAATGCCATCCGTTTCATCCAGGCGGAGTGGATCTGGTGCCGCCGAAGGCTGAAAAGTCTGTGATGGTATCGGATTAACGATTCAATGGTCGTTTTGCCGGTTTGAGTTGATTTAAGATTGCTGTCCACTTGACAAAGGAGGCAGTATTTCAGTATATTTTTCGTATAATGATTTCCAGTGAAGGGATAAGTACAGACACACCCCCAGTGCAGAGAGCCGGATGAGCTGAGAACCGGTCTGGGAGGAGGATGGAATATGGTCCCGGAGGAACCTCTTTCGAGCGTGCAGACGTTGATTAGAACGGCTGTCGTAAGGCTGAGGCGTGATCCAGCGTTAATGGGCGGTCGAAGGACCGGCAGAGCCTGTGGTTTGCGAAAAGCACGGGGAATTTGGGTGGTAACACGTGAGAGCAACTCTCGTCCCATATAGGGACGGGAGTTTTTTGTGTTCTTTTTTAGGCAAAAGCAATGAAAAAGCAGGACCATATGAAGGAGGAGAAGTCATCTATGGCTGATCAAAAAACATTTTATCTGACAACACCGATTTATTATCCGAGTGACAAACTGCATATCGGGCACGCCTACACGACTGTGGCAGGAGATGCGATGGTTCGTTACAAGCGTCTACGCGGTTATGATGCTCACTATCTGACAGGAACCGATGAACATGGGCAGAAGATTGAGCGCAAGGCACAAGAGAAAGGACAGTCACCACAAGCCTTTATAGACGACATCGTAGTTGGCATCAAGGAACTGTGGAACAAACTGGACATTTCCAATGACGACTTCATTCGTACGACGGAAGAGCGCCACAAAACAGTGGTTCAGGATATCTTTGACCGTTTGCTGAAACAAGGGGATATCTACAAGGGTGAGTACGAAGGCTGGTACAGTATCCCGGATGAGACCTATTACACGGAAACCCAACTGGTGGATGTGGAGAAGAATGACAAAGGCGAGATTATCTCGGCTAAAAGTCCGGATAGCGGACATCCGGTGGAGCTGGTCAAAGAAGAATCCTACTTCTTCCGGATGAGCAAGTATGCTGATCGTTTGCTGAAATATTATGAAGAGAATCCGGGTTTTATTCAGCCGGAGTCCCGCAAAAATGAAATGATCAACAACTTCATCAAGCCAGGTCTGGAAGACTTGGCCGTATCCCGGACCACTTTCGAATGGGGCGTCAAAGTTAAAGGCGATCCGAAACACGTTGTATACGTATGGATTGATGCCTTATCCAACTATATTACAGCTCTGGGTTATGGATCATCCGACGAAACACTTTACAACAAATTCTGGCCAGCAGACGTGCATCTGGTAGGTAAAGAAATTGTTCGTTTCCATACGATTTACTGGCCGATTATGCTGATGGCACTGGATCTGCCTTTACCGAAGAAAGTATTCGCTCATGGTTGGCTGTTGATGAAAGACGGCAAAATGTCCAAATCAAAAGGCAATGTTGTTGACCCGGTAACTCTGATTGACCGTTATGGTTTGGATGCACTGCGTTATTACCTGCTGCGTGAAGTTCCATTTGGTTCAGATGGTACGTTTACTCCAGAAAGCTTTGTAGAACGTGTGAACTCCGACCTGGCCAATGACCTTGGAAACCTGTTGAACCGTACGGTAGCCATGGTGGACAAATATTTCGAAGGTAAAGCGCCTGAGTTTACTTCCGGTGTGACTGAATTTGATGCTTCTCTTGAAGAAGCGGGTCTTGCTGCTGTGGAGAAAGTAGAGCAAGCCATGGAAAATCTGCAATTTTCCGTAGCGTTGACAGCGATCAGCCAGTTTGTGAGCCGCAGCAACAAATACATTGACGAGACTCAGCCTTGGGCTCTGGCTCGTGATGAAGCAAAACGCAATGAACTGGCATCGGTAATGTCACATTTAATTGAAAGCTTGCGGATCGCTTCCATCCTCTTGCAGCCGTTCCTGACACGTGCTCCGCGCAAAATTTGGGAACAACTCGGCATCCAGGAAGGTGAACTGACGGCTTGGGATTCAGCGAAGCAATGGGGCGTTATTCCGGCTGGCAACGCTTTGCAGAAGGGTGATCCGATCTTCCCACGTCTGGACTCTGAACAGGAGATTGCTTATATTGCTGAAGCAATGACTGGGGGCAAAAAAGTTGAAGCGCAGCCTGAGGCAGCTCAAGCTGATGCTGGAGGCTCTTCTGAACCCGCTCAACCCGTCACAGCACCAGAAGGCAAAGAAGAGATCGGTATTGATGATTTCGCCAAAGTGGAACTGCGTGTCGCTCAAGTCATTGCCTGTGAACCGGTCAAGAAAGCTGATAAATTGCTGAAGTTGCAGCTGGATCTGGGCTATGAGCAACGTCAGGTTGTATCGGGAATCGCGAAGTTTTATTCACCTGAAGATATGGTTGGACGCAAAGTCATCTGTGTGACGAACCTCAAGCCTGTGAAATTGCGCGGTGAACTGTCCCAGGGCATGATTCTGGCCGCATCCCATGGTGACCAGCTTACACTGGCAACGGTACCGGACAATATGCCTAATGGCGCACAAGTGAAATAGGGTTTTGACTGTGTAATCAAGAAATTGATTTATATTGTTGTAATAGAAGGTGGCTCGATGAGAATCGGGTCACTTTTTATTTTGGGATGACATCGCATCTAAGACGAAGAAAACAAGCATATACTGTTATGAACTCCGTGCTCAAGGAAAGAATGAATAGGACAGAGCGGCTTGACAAGTTCGAGCAGGTTACCTATAATTCTTTCAGTAATGTTTACGATTAAGAGATGCGGAGTGAATACTAGTGAAACTTTATTATGGAAGAAATTCAGACCAGGTAAACCGGACTTTAGCGACAGGTAGAAGAAGGCATATGAAATGGTTGCTTAGTGGTCTGCTTGTTCTTAGTTTGCTCATATTGTCGGCATGCGGTCAGAATAATTCGGAGAATGCCAAGCTGGTGGAAGGCAAAGTGAATGTGATCACGAGCTTCTATCCTGTCTATGCGTTTACGGCCACAATTGGCGGAGAAGATGCAAATGTCATTAATTTGCTGCCAACAGGTGTTGAACCACATGACTGGACGCCAAAAAGTCAAGATATTGTAAATACATCCAAAGCCCAGTTATTTCTATACAATGGTGCAGGACTGGAAGGATGGGTCCCCAACTTCCTGAAGTCACTGAATAGCGATACCAAGGTGAAGTCAGTTGCAGTAAGTGAAGGGGTTACTCTATTGACTGCTGAAGGTGATGATGGACACGGTCATGGTGAAGAACAGGTGGATGAACATAGCGACGAACATGCAGATGAAGCGAACGCAGAGGACATTGCAGACCATCATGTGGACCCACATACATGGGTAAGTCCAAAATCGGCAATGGTAATGGCCGAGAATATCAAAAACAGCCTGGTTGAAGTAGACCCTGCACATAAAGAAGGATATGAACAACGCTACGAAGAGCTGCGGACCAAGCTGGAAGCACTGGATCAGCACTTTACGGATGAATTGTCCAACGTACCGAACAAGGAAATTGTCGTATCACACCAAGCCTTTGGGTACCTTGCACGTGATTATGGGTTGACCCAGCATGCTATTATGGGACTTTCTCCAGATGCGGAGCCCACAGGTCAAGATATTGTGAAATTAGCCAAGTTGGTGAAGGATGAAGGGATTAAATACATTTTCTTCGAAGAGCTGGTGTCTGATAAACTGGCGAAAACCCTTGCTAATGAAGCGGGTGTAGAGACCATGGTATTGAATCCGGTAGAAGGTTTAACCAAAGAACAGGCGACCAACGGGGATGATTATTTCACCCTGATGGAGAAAAATTTGCAAAATCTGCTGATCGCATTAAAATAAGATAGACTGAAGGATTCGTTTGCAATCCTTATATATAATGAAGGGCGGCTTTGCCATGCAGCAAATCATGCCATTGTGTCATGATCCAATCATAGAGATCGAGAAACTATCATTTTCCTACGGAGACCAGCGAGTAATTGAAAATCTTGATTTTATGGTCCAGGAAAGGGATTTTGTCGGGATTATCGGTTCAAACGGGGCGGGCAAAACGACATTACTGCGGATGTTGGTTGGACTATTACCTCCAGCCGAGGGAGATATCAAGCTATTCGGACAGTCGATCCGCCGTTTTAAAGATTGGGAACGGATTGGTTATGTTCCGCAAAAAAATGCGTTTAACCCATTGTTCCCTGCGACGGTACGGGAAGTCGTGATGTCCGGCTTGTACAACAACAAGAATATGTTCCGCCGCATGTCTCGTAAATGTCAGCAGCAGTGCACAGATGCCCTGCAAGTGATGCGGATCGAGGATCTAGCGAACAAACGAATTGGACAACTGTCCGGCGGACAGCAACAGCGTGTATTTTTGGCACGGGCGCTTATTAATCACCCTGATCTGTTGATTCTGGATGAACCGACGGTGGGCATTGATGCGGAATCCCAGGCCAGCTTTTTCGAACTGATTACCCATATGCATGAACATCACCGGATGACATTCCTGATGGTATCACATGATATGGATCGGATGGAGAGTTATCTCGGTTCCAAAGCAGCGGTGACGAACGGAAAGATTCATTTCCATGTTCGTCACTCCCATGAGGTGGAAGACTGTGCCGAGACTAATTTGCAGCATACCACCACCCAGGTTCGTTAGACGCGAGTGCGCAACCAGATTAGAGCAAGGCCGAAGGAGTCGTGTGTGTTTTGGAAATATTAATGAGTGATTTTTTTCAGCGGGCGCTGGCGGGTGGATTGCTAATCGGCATCACCGCACCGTTGATCGGATTGTTTCTGGTGCTGCGCCGTTTATCCATGATCGGGGATACCCTGTCACATGTAACGATTGCGGGGGTTGCACTCGGATTCCTGATTGAAGTGTATCCGATTGCGGTGGGACTTATTTTTGCCGTGCTCGCATCATTTGCGATAGAGAAACTTCGCAAGGCTTACAAAAGTTACGCCGAGTTATCGATTGCGATTATCATGTCCGGTGGAGTAGCGCTGGCTTCGTTGTTCTTCACACTGGGCAAAGGATACAATACAGATGTTATGAGTTACCTGTTCGGCAGTATTTATACACTAGACTCCACGGATTTGAAGCTGGTTGGTGTGGTCACGCTGATCGTGGTCATCGTTGTAGCGCTGTTACATAAGGAGTTTTTCCTGCTCAGCTTTGAAGAGGATGCCGCAGCGGTTACCGGATTGCCCGTGAAAGTGCTTAACATGTTGATTACCGTGATGACAGCTCTTGTTATTAGTACGGCGATCAAAATCGTCGGCGCATTGCTAGTATCCGCATTGCTGACCATTCCGGTAGCTGTCAGCTTGCTAATGGCACGAAGTTTCAAATCGGCGATTATATTGTCCGTGGTCATTGGCGAAATTGCTGTGGTCATTGGACTGGTTGTGGCCGGGATCTGGAACCTTGCACCGGGAGCAACGATTGTACTTTTGCTTATCATGATGCTGATTCTTACGATGATTGGAAAAAAAGGGTTCCGAGCCTGAGTCTGAACGTGAGCAAGTGAGCCCCAGGGAAGGGAGACATCCGCTTCATGCCTGATGTTAATGTGTGGCTGGCTTTTGTAGCAGGATTAGCTTCGTTTATATCGCCATGCTGTCTTCCGCTGTATCCTTCGTATCTTTCCTACATTACGGGGATGACGGTACAACGGTTGAAGGATGAACGCAATCAGCGTGAAGTTCGCTTCAAGACATTGACTCACACGCTGGCGTTTATTTTGGGCTTCTCGGCTGTGTTTTATTCGCTCGGGCTGGGAGCCGGATTATTTGGTCAATTTTTCAATGATAACCGTGATCTTATTCGTCAATTATCCGCAATCTTGATTATGTTAATGGGTTTATTTTTGCTTGGTTTGTTCAAACCTCAGTTTCTGATGAAAGAGCGCAAGCTGGATATGAAATGGAAACCAGCGGGTTACTTGGGCTCATTTATTTTTGGCATTGGTTTCTCGGCAGGCTGGTCGCCTTGTATTGGACCGATTTTGACTGCTATCATCGCGATGGCTGCGAGCGAACCAACCACCTGGTTGGCTTTGATTACGGGTTACACGGCCGGATTTGCGTTACCGTTCTTCATTCTGGCCTTTTTCATCGGTTCTACACGCTGGATCTTGCGTTATTCCAATATCATGATGAAAGCCGGGGGCGCATTAATGTTGTTCCTCGGCGTGCTGTTATTCACGGATCAGATGACGAAAATCACGATCTGGCTACAGCAAATTACACCAGACTGGATGATTATCTAGCGCAGAGTAACGACGCTTTTTGTTTTACTCAATTGTTATTTTAAATATGAACAAAGCAGGCTACATGGGAACCAGAACAATTCTGGGACCATGTAACCTGCTTTTTTAATCAATGGCTCTTATCAAAAGTTGCTAATGCCGGCTCTACGCTTAGGTGAAGTAATCAATGTTGGCCAGTGGAAAATGCTCAAAAATGCGCTCGGTTATAAACTCGCGCAGGGCATCCTGCTGATCATCCTTATACACATATTTATATTGTCCCCAGCGGCCCCATTTCATTTTCCGCTTTTCGATATCCATCTCCAGCTTGGTTTTGGGGTATCGCTTCTCGATGGTGGCTTTTGCTGTTTTGGTGAAACGATGCTGGATCATTTCAAAGGTTAGATCCTTGGTTGCTTCTTCGGGAAGTGTGACGGCAAGCTTTTGTAAAAGCTCACTATATCCTTCTTCCCATCCGTCGTACCAAATAATTGGGGCAATAATGAATCCGAGCGGATAACCGGCATGAGCTATTTTGCCTGCAGCTTCAATCCGCTCTTCAAACCGTGAGGTGGCTGGCTCAAAATTTTTGATCACATAATCGGAATTCACACTGAAACGGATACGAGTGTGTCCGTTATGTTTGATGTCTAATAATGGATCGACATGATGATATTTGGTTACAAAGCGAAGTCGCCCATGCTCCTCATCCGCCATAAAACGAATCAGGTCACCGAGATTTCCCGTAATATGCTCCAGACCTACGGGATCGGATGTACACGCTGCTTCAAAACGGGTAAGTTCAGGTGCACGTTCCTCAATGTATCCCTTGGCAGCCTCAATGATCTCTTCGGTGTTTACATAGACGCGGACATAGGGCTTGGCCCCAAGTGTTGTTTGAAGATAACAATAATGACAGTGGCCCATACAGCCTGTGGAGATGGGAATAGCATATTCGGCCGAAGGCTTCGATTGGTCAAACTTGAGTGTTTTACGTACGCCTACGACAAGGGTACGCTTCGCCATTCGGTACTTTTCCTGTTCTGTTTCACCAGGGAGATTGGTAATTCGATTATGGGATGTCGTCATCTGATATGGGATATCTTTAGAAGTAACCCATTCCATAATTCGTTTGCCTTTCTCATATTCCAGCGCACCGGGTTCAAAATACACCAAATCGGGAATAAAGGGTTTAGTGCCTTTTGCTTTGCGAACGGGTGGATGCGCTACACTTGTACTCACGAAATCACTCCTTTCAATACGGAACCTTGCTTAGTTTGCCTCGTTTCGGGATAAGTCACCCTTGCCAATACTTGCGTAATGGTAACGGATTTGAACCCTGAGAAGTATTTAAAGGACAGGAAATAGTGAATGAATTGTGCAGGACTTGCCAATGCGTATTGATAACATGTATCATTATAAGATAGGGACCAGGCAAGAATATTGTCGGTCAGAGAGAAGAGAGGGAAGCAGATGCCAACGCCCAGTATGGAAGATTATTTGGAGCGTATATACAAATTAATTGATGAAAAGGGCTATGCTCGTGTGTCTGATATAGCTGAAGGTTTGGAAGTACATCCTTCATCGGTGACGAAGATGATCCAAAAGCTGGACAAAGACGAGTACCTGATCTATGAGAAGTACCGCGGGCTGGTACTTACGCCAAAAGGCAAAAAGATGGGCAAACGACTGATGGAGCGCCATCATCTGCTTGAACAATTTTTGACGACGATTGGTGTCCAAGAGGAAAATATATACCAGGATGTTGAAGGAATTGAACACCATCTGAGCTGGGATTCCATTACCTGCATCGAATCTTTGGTTGAATATTTCCGCCAGGATGAGAATCGACTGCGTGATCTTAAAAGTATTCAGGAAGTCATGAGCAATACAGAATCCTAAGCCTTCAAAAGCCAGACTCGCCTGGAAAATCACAATGAATATCCAATCAAAATCAGAGGATGCACCTGCCGCTAAAACGGTAGGTAGCGTCCTTTTGCTTTTTCTTGACCAAAATTTGGCGATTATTCGCAACTTAACAATCATTAGGAGCGTCTATTAAACTAGCAGAATTTGCCGCGAATTTATAATTATTTTGGAGGATTGCACTGATGAAGCTTCGTAAAGGATTGATCCTGCTGCTCATTTTTGTTCTGGGTTTACAAACCTCAGGACTGACGGCGCAGGCAGCTAGTCAAAAGGAAATTGTCATTTATTTGGATGGTCAACGTTTGGAATCGGATGTCTCACCTTACATTTTGCCCAAAGTAAATGTAACGATGGTTCCTCTGCGTGTCATTAGCGAAGGACTGGGTGCATCTGTGCTTTGGTCACAGGCTACGCGCACAGTTACAATCAAGAAATCCGATTCAGTCATTACGATGACGACTGGACGCCAGCAGGCAACAGTGGACAGTACCGTGGTTGATCTTGATGCATCGGTCGAACTGAAGCAAGGTCGTGTCATGGTACCGATTCGATTCGTCAGTGAGAACTTGGGAATTCAGGTCACATGGAACCAGTCTGAGCAGACGATTAATCTGACCACAGGTAATGCCCCTAATCCTAATCCAGTAACACCAGCAGAGCCTGGAGGGACAGGAACTACGCCAAATACGGATGAGATGCGAGGAGCCTGGATTTCAACGGTAAACGGTGACTGGCCTTCATCTAGTGCCAAAGGAAATGTGGAGAAACAAAAGCTGGAGTTCATTCAGCAGCTTGATACGTTGAAGGATATGGGAATGAATGCTGTATTTGTTCAAGTGCGAGCGAATGGGGATGCGATCTATCCATCAGGTCTCGTACCGTGGAATAGTGTGCTGACAGGTACACAAGGGAAAGATCCCGGATATGATCCACTTGCATTTATGATCGAGGAAGCTCACAAACGGGGTCTTGAGTTCCATGCCTGGTTCAACCCGTTCCGGGCTACCAATTCGGCAACGACAACCGGGCTTGCTGCCAACCATGTATCCAAGCTTCACCCGGACTGGATTGTTAACGCATCAGGCAAGCTGTATATCAACCCAGGCATCCCGGAAGCGAGACAGCATATTATTGACTCCATTATGGAAGTGGTTAATCAGTATGATGTTGATGGCGTACATTTGGATGATTATTTCTATCCTTCCAATGTAACGTTTAATGATGATGCGGCTTTCAAAGCATACAACACCTTGAATACGAGTGACCGTGCAGAATGGCGCCGGGACAACATCAATCAATTCGTCAAGCAGCTTGGAGAGAACATCCACAAGGTGAAAGCTGGCGTTGAATATGGCATTAGCCCATTTGGTGTATGGCGTAATAAATCAGTTGATATGACAGGTTCTGATACAAAGGCAGGAGTAACCGCTTATGACAGCATGAATGCGGATGTGCGGACATGGATTAAGCAGGAGTGGATCGACTATGTTGCACCCCAAGTGTACTGGAGCATGACACTAAGCGCAGCACGATATGACAAGGTGGTTGACTGGTGGGCTAATGAAGTAGCTAATACGGATGTGAAATTGTATATTGGTCACTCGCCTTATAAGCTCGGCACACCGGAAATCGGGTGGCAGACATCACAGGAAATCATTGATCAGCTTATGTATAATGAGAAATATGACACGGTGAAAGGGGACATTTTCTTCAGCTCACAGTACCTGACGAAAAATCCGCTCGGCTTGATCGCCAAATTAAAAGCTTATTATGGATTGTAAAACAATTTAACGTCATATGACCAACCCCTGTTCTCATACAGTGGCAGTAGTAGCATGGACTGCCTGGAGAACGGGGGTTTTATTTGTGTTGATTAATGGAGTTTTTGAAGGTGGCGGCGTTAAGGGGATTTCGCTGGCTGGCGCCGTAAAGGGTGCGGAGGATCTAGGTGTTGAGTTCAATCGCGTAGCGGGCACGTCATCGGGCTCCATCGTAGCTGCTTTGCTGGCCGCGGGCTATTCGGCGGAAGAGATGAAAGTCATTATCGAGAATACGCCGTTTGCTTCGTTGCTGCGACGTTCTCCCCTATTTGATACCAAGTGGATCGGACCCGCAGCGAGGCTGTTTTTGAAGAAAGGGTTATATTCTGGGGAAGCACTGGAATGCTGGATTCGGGATATGCTGAAAAAAAAGGGAGTGCGGACGTTTGCTGATTTGCCTCCAGGTAAGTTGCTAATCATTGCATCGGACATTTCCAACGGCACTATTTTGGTGCTTCCAGATGATATCAAACGATTCGGAATTGATCCTTCGAAACTGGAAGTAGCCAAGGCTGTACGTATGAGTTGCAGTATCCCCTATTTTTTCGACCCGGTTGCCATTCGCAGATCCCCGATCCTGTCCAAAGGATTACGCTTTGCGGAC
This sequence comes from Paenibacillus sp. OK076, assembly GCF_900110055.1. NCBI lineage: Bacteria > Bacillati > Bacillota > Bacilli > Caryophanales > Paenibacillaceae > Paenibacillus > Paenibacillus sp. OK076. Next base: position 3,758,145 of record NZ_FOCH01000001.1, on the reverse strand, counting down.
CAGTTTGTTTACATCGTCGACGGAGCATTACTGAGCAATTTTCCACTCTGGTTGTTTGATGGAGAGCGTACAGAACGTGGAGGAGATCTCATCCCTGTAGTCGGTTTTAAAATGGTTGGCAAAATCGAAGGAGAGCCAGCTAGAATCAGAGGGCCTCTAAGTATGCTTCAGGCATTGGTTGAAACGATGCTTACTGCTCATGACGAGCGATATATCGAACAGGTTAATCGTTTCCGAACTGTGAAAATTCCTACCCTTGGAATTAAACCTACAGAATTTAACCTTTCCGTACAGGACAGTACTGCTTTATATCAATCTGGGGTCACTGCTGGTACTGAATTTTTCAGTGGATGGAATACCAAGATATACAGTGAACAGCTGGACAAACAGAAACGAGAGTTAAGAAAGAAACAGGCGGAGACCCCACCGCTGACTCCTGTATAAAAATGAAAAAGCAATTCTCCGCATGTTTGGAGAATTGCTTTTCTGTGTATTTCACCGATATTGGTGCTTTAGTGATACTTAGGTACGTCCTCATCACTTTTACCCTTTTGTCCCTGAATCACTTGGAAAGGATAATCCTTGCGTTTTTTGGTAGAACCGCTACTTTTTCGAGTGCTAGACTGCGCATTAACTTTAGCCATGGTTTTAGCCGATGGTTTAATCTTCGGTGACGATGCCTTGCGTGCCCAACGGCGGGGCGGATATTTATAGAGCAGGAACACAACTCCGAACACGACGAGGGGGATGATAATTTGAGATAAACCTCCACTTCCCAGCCTAGCCAAGATTCCAATAGCAGCGAGTGCAATGAACGTCCAAAATAGGATTGCCTGCTTGTTCATATCATTCACCCTTTCACAGGATCAAGTGTTGCAACAGGAACTTCCGACGTGGCGGATACGTTTGCGAGTTTGGCATCCAATTCACGCATACGGTTAAACGAAGCAATGGATACTTCTACCTGTTCATTCGTTGGCTCTTTGGTTGTCAGCAATTGCAGCCACAGCCCCGGGTATCCGAGATAACGAAGTACAGGGATGTCACGTACCGAGTTGGTCAACTTCAACAATTCGAATGAAATACCGAGTACGACTGGCAACAACAGCAGCCGCTGTCCCATACGTTCCCAGAGGTTATCGTATGTGAAGAGCGAGTACAAAAATACGCCAATAATGACAGTTAACATAATAAAACTACTTCCGCAGCGGTAGTGCAGACGGCTATACTTCTGCACATTCTCTGGTGTAAGCTCTTCTCCGGCTTCATGAGCACTAATGACTTTGTGTTCTGCACCATGGTATTGGAACAGCCGTTTAATCATCGGTGTCTGGGAAATCAGCCACAGATAGGCAAGCAACAGAATCAGCTTAATTCCGCCTTCCAGTAAATTATGCAAAAACTGATTGTCGAATGCATTTTTGAAAAGAAAATTCTCAATAACAACCGGCAACAAGGTAAGCACTATTTTACCAAAGAGGAACGAAAGGATAGCTACTGCGGTGACGCCGATAATCATGCTAAGGCTCCAACCTGAGCCTTCTTTTTCTTTTTGCTTTGCTTTTTCTTCAGGTTCCAGTTCATCATCAGCGTATGCGTCAGCAGAATAATTGAGGTGTTTGCTTCCTTTGACGCTCGAATCTATAATGCTGACAATCCCGCGCAGTAGTGGAATCCGCCGCAATTTCATGACCCAGGACTTGTCTTGCTTGGGAACTTCCAGATACGTAATTTCGCCGTCTTTTCTTCGCACAGCTGTAACGTTGACATGTTTACCGCCGAACATTACGCCCTCAATGACAGCTTGCCCCCCGTAGCTGACAGGCTTGGATTGTTGAGGCAAATTATTCACCTTCCTATTCTGTTCTCGGCCTTCATGGTCGAAGGCAGTTTAATAAACCTATTGTATCGAATTTTGAGAGCAATTTCTAGTTTACGAGTCGATCCATTGATGATGTTGTTATCTTTGTCCTTATTTGTACATACTACCCGATAGAGTTAGGACGAAAATGGAGATTTATTCGCAATTTTGCAAACTGAACATGAAGGAGAATTTTGATGACAGAATACACGGGTGAACGCACATCCCATAAGGAAAATCGACGTGCTGACAAAGGGGAGGAAAAGGACCGCGGGAAACGTCCTACCCAGCGACAAGGCCAGTCACATTATTTCACCAAACCGTTCCCATTTGCAGTGGAGCTAGGTTTCTTCGCAGGTTTTATCTGGGGAGGTTTGCATTGGCTGTCTTATCTGCTTCATTTTACGATTGTGCCACTGGGATTTTTGGCTGAACCGTTTTTCAAGCACAATTTTATCTATACTGCAGCTGGGCATTTGACCGGCTGGCTATTTTTTATTGTCTTTTCGGTCCTCACCTCCCTGATTTACACGTTCACTTTGAAAAAATGGAAAGGACCGATTCCAGGCATGGGATACGGGATTTTATGGTGGCTCATTATCTTTGTTCTGGTAGGTCCCAAACTGGATATGGTGAAGCCTTTAAACCGCTTAACCTGGGATTCAATCATTACCGAATTTTGCTTCTTTTTGCTGTGGGGACTCTTTATTGGCTACACCGTAGCCATGGAGTTTACGGATGAACGGAAACGTGAGCCAGAGAAAGCGGGAGCATAGCCGCAAAAAAGCTTCTCAATCCGGCAATGGCTGTGTTAAAATAGCAGATGGTTATTTGCAGAAAGGGTGGAGCAGCTATGAAACGGATTGTTGTAATCAATGGCCCGAACCTGAACATGCTCGGTGTACGTGAACCCGGCATCTATGGAACGCTTAGTCTGAAGGATATTGAAGACAAAATTCGCAGACAGGCGGAGGAGCTTGGTGTCTCCATCGCTTTTTATCAATCCAATCACGAAGGGGACATCATTGATCGCATTCATGCAGCGATGGGCGATGCAGACGGAATCATGCTGAATGCCGGAGCACTGACCCATTACAGCTATGCTGTGCGTGATGCCATCAATGCCGTAAAAGTTCCTACAGTAGAAGTACATCTATCCAACATTCATGCACGCGAAGCGTTCAGACATCATTCAGTAATTGCTGCAGAAACAATCGGGCAGATTGCCGGATTTGGCGAAGTAAGCTATGAACTGGGGCTGCTGGCTCTCGTGCGTCATCTGGACAAACAAACCTGAGCCGGGGACCCGGGAATGTGAGAGAAAGAAGGGTTACCGATGGAAAACAAACGAGTAAATAAGTTGCGTGAGGCCATGCATGAACATGAACTCACGGCTATGCTGATTACAAATCCGATTAACCGTCGTTATATGACGGGTTTTACAGGCTCAGCAGGATATGTGCTGATTACGGAACAGGAAGCTTATCTGCTTACCGATTTCCGTTACATGACACAGGCGCCGCAACAAGCCAAAGGATTTACCGTTGTGGAACATGGACCAAAACCGTTGGAATCCGTACGCGAATTGCTTGCATCGGCAAACATCAAACAGGTCGGCTTTGAGCAGGATCATGTCACCTATGGTACGCATACTGCTTATGCTGAAGCGCTTCAGTCCATTGAATTGAAAGCTGTATCCGGTATAGTGGAGCAACTTCGCATGTTCAAGGACGAAGATGAGATCGCTGTAATGCAAAGAGCTGCGGATCTGGCAGATGCAACATTCAGTCACGTTTTGCAATTCGCAAAAGCGGGTATGACTGAACGTGAAGTGGATTTGGAGATGGAGTTTTTCATGCGCAAACATGGAGCAACCTCCTCTTCGTTCGACACCATTGTGGCATCGGGTGAACGTTCTGCTATGCCTCACGGTGTAGCAAGCGGCAAAGTCATCGGACAAAATGAGTTAATTACATTTGACTTTGGTGCTCTTTTGGATGGATACTGTTCAGATCTGACACGTACCATCGCAACAGGCACACCTGTACCTGAACTGCGTAAAATTTACGATATCGTACTGGAAGCCCAGTTACATACGCTGGCGAACCTGAAACCGGGCATGACCGGACGGGAAGCAGATGCATTGGCACGTGATATCATTGCAGGACACGGATATGGAGAGCAATTTGGACACAGCACAGGCCACGGTCTGGGTATGGAAGTCCATGAGGCTCCTCGTTTGTCCAAGCTTAGCGACGATGTATTGAAACCGGGCATGGTGGTAACCGTTGAACCGGGTATCTACATTGACGGCCTTGGCGGCGTGCGTATCGAGGATGACGTGGTGATTACCGAGACAGGTATTCACATTTTGACGAATTCGGACAAGAAGTTCACCGTAATCGGCTAAATTACAGCCAACGGTGATATAAGACGATTTTTAATTTATAGGTACAGGTTATTGCTGATTGTTATGGACCATTGCAAAAGTAGTGAAGGGAGCGGAATCGATTCTGAAGAAGCGAAGCGCTCGCCTTTGTCTCCTCATTTTAAACCCTATTAAAGTCTAATCGGGAAAATGAGGAGACAACAGCGATCGGAAGAACGATCCGAACCCGTAACGGTCACGTTGCACATGATCATCAATTCAGAATGAACCCACCTTTAAATTAACGCATCGTCTTATATCACCTACTTTTCAACCATATCAGGAGGGATTTTTTGTGATTTCAGTAAACGATTTTAAAACAGGCTTGACCGTACAAGTAGACAACGACATCTATACCGTACTTGATTTCCAACATGTTAAACCAGGTAAAGGCGCTGCCTTCGTACGTTCCAAACTGAAAAACCTGCGCAACGGTAACACCGTTGAGAAAACATTCCGTGCAGGTGAAACCATTGGACGTGCCATCATCGAAAACCGTGGCGTATCCTACCTGTATGCTAGTGGTACAGAGCACACGTTCATGGACAACGAAACTTATGATCAGTTCACACTGACAAGCGACCAATTGGAATGGGAATTGAATTTCCTCAAAGAAAACATGAACGTAAAAATCGTTAGCTACCAAGGTGAAATCCTCGGAATCGACTTGCCTACAAGCGTAGAGTTGAAAGTTATCGAAACAGAGCCAAGCGTAAAAGGTAACACGGCACAAGGCGCTACTAAAAACGCAAAAGTGGAAACTGGCTTGAACGTACAAGTGCCATTGTTCATTAACGAAGGCGATGTTCTGCTGATCGATACTCGTGAAGGTAAATACTCTTCCCGCGCGTAACGTTCGCATAATGTAAGCTTAATAAAGCGTTAATTCAACCCTTTGCCGTTTCTCTGGCAAAGGGTTTTTTCGAAAAAAGATTAGCCTATCAGACGCTTTCGTAATATACTGGGTTAAAGTCATTTTTCGGAGAGAATAATGACGGTGGACATCAATTATGCATACTGCACAAGGTAGGGAGTGGATTTGCGTTGTCATTGTACGTCATGAAATTTGGGGGCAGCTCGGTCGGAGATACAGAGCGCATGAAGCGTGTAGCCGGACGTGTTGTAGAAAAAGCGGATGAAGGACATCAGTGTGTAGTCGTGGTTTCGGCCATGGGGGATACCACGGATGATCTGATTGATCAGGCGAAACAGCTGAACAGTGAACTGCCTGCACGTGAGATGGATATGCTTTTGACTACGGGAGAACAGATCTCGATTTCATTGTTATCCATGGCGATTCAGGCACTAGGACGCAAAGCCATTTCATTTACAGGCTGGCAAGCGGGATTCCGGACAGAGCCGGTACACGGCAAAGCACGGATTAACGATATTCATCCGGAACGGGTGAATGAGGCGCTGGCTGAGGGCAACATTGTAATCGTTGCAGGTTTCCAGGGAATGACGGAAGACGGCGAGATTACGACACTTGGCCGCGGGGGATCGGATACAACAGCAGTAGCCTTGGCAGCAGCTATTAAGGCGGATGCTTGTGAGATTTACACGGATGTAGATGGTATCTATTCCACCGATCCGCGGATCGTGAAGGTTGCACGCAAGCTTAAGGAAATTTCGTACGACGAGATGCTGGAACTGGCCAACCTGGGAGCAGCGGTATTGCATCCGCGTGCTGTTGAATACGCGAAGCATTCCGGTGTGCCTTTGATTGTAAGATCCAGCTTTAACCATAATGAAGGAACGGTTGTGAAGGAGGAAGCAACAATGGAACAAGGCGTGGTAGTTAGTGGAATTGCCTATGACAAAAATGTGGCTCGCATCAGTATTCTGGGTGTACCAGACGTACCGGGGGTTCTCGCTGAAGTGTTTGGTGCCCTTGCATCAGAACAGCTGGATGTCGACATTATCGTTCAGAGTGGTGTGATGGACGGTAAAGCAGACTTCTCGTTCTCTGTTGCGCTGTCTGACCGGGAGAACGCACTGCGTGTCATTGAAGCCCTCCATAGCCGCCTGCCTTACCGTGAAGTTACTTCTGAAGAAGACCTGGTGAAAGTCTCCATCGTTGGCGCAGGCATGGTTAGCCATCCGGGTGTTGCTGCGAAGATGTTCAAAGTCATCTCGGGCGAAGGCGTGAGCATCAAGATGGTCAGCACTTCCGAGATCAAGGTATCCTGTGTTATTGACGGAGAGAAGCTTCATGACGTAATTAAGGCGCTGCATACAGCATATGATCTGGATACGGCTGAGCAGGCAGTCATTGGCGGACCGCAAGTTCGCAGATAAAAACAATACAGTTGTAAAGACACACTAAAGGTGTACTGTGTATTCCCATTCGGGATCGCAGTACACCTTTTTAGGTTGTTCACAGCAATTTAAACAGCCGTTCCTTACGTGTTCCTCTGAATGGTTGCATCCGGTTCCCTTCACCCATCTCTGGAACACAGTCCAGCAAGTTCAATTGGGTGCAATACGTTATGTCATGTATCCTCCCTAGCCTTTCCAGCCTTCGACCACCAGCGGATACTCTAACAAGATCGGGTAATTTATCCTCGGCATGAGAGGCAGCCTGATGGAGCGCCAGGCCCAAATCGTTCAGCCTAATGGGGAAAGTGGATTGTCGGTACAACTCCTCGATAATGCTGCCTGCACATAAACCATCTTCCAGCGCGAACTCATCCTGATCCCCTGCGCATAACAATAAAATATCCCGGCGCAGCTCGCACAGAACATCCGCGACAGCCTTCACATTGAGAAATGAGCCTGCGAACACATGTCTAGCCTTGGATGCCTTGATCAGGGCACGTGTACCATCTGTCGTAGTCAGAATAATGGTTTTACCCGCAATATTCGGAGTCATATATTCATAGGGGGAATTGCCCACCTCGAATCCTGTAATTTTTTTATCAAAACGCTCCCCACCACGAATGGCATCCTGCACGTTCAATTGTTTCGCTTGAGGAACAGTTTCTACAGCAATGACGTCCGCTGCATCGTATGCCAGTGCCGTAACGATGGTACTGGTCGTTCGCAACACATCGATAACAACCACACATCGTCCTGCAATATCCATTCTTCGAACTTCATTCACATTACCTACCACATCGACTCGCACTCCCCACAACTCCTTTCTGTATTTGGGGATAGGTGGTTCTGTCCTTTTTATCCCGGAATGAATATCACCTGTCTGCAAGCACTATATGCACTTGGATCTAGACGGGTGCCTAGAACAAGAACAGTAGTCTGATCTATGATTTTTAAACTCTCCTCCCTATTTTGAAGAAAATGATAGAGTTCAGCGTCATAAATTCAATGTACACACATAAACTTGAGATATGAACAAGCACCAGGAACGCAATAAAACCGAATTCAAGGTTGGAGGGGCCTATTCATGATGGTGAACTGGAAGGATCTCTTTCCGGAACCGATTCGAACCATTCTGGGAAGAATGCCGCCCGCTTTATTAGATAAAGTGGAGGAAGTACGTATCCGTGAAGGAAGACCACTGGAAATCAATGCAGGAGACACCTATCACTTCCTCACACCCCAGGGCAGTCCGACTTCGAAGCCTGATGAAGCCTATATTCCTTTAAAAGAGGTAACACACAGGCTGCTGGATCTGATCAGCAATCATTCGCTTTATACATTGGAAGAGGAGCTGCGTAAAGGCTTCATCACTATTCCTGGCGGGCATCGGATTGGACTGGCTGGCCGAACAGTGCTAAGTGGAGGCCGCGTCGAATACCTGCGCGACATCAATGGATTCAATGTCAGGGTGGCCCGAGAAATTCACGGAGTCGCTGATCGGATTTTGCCATATCTGCTGGACATGAAAAGTGGACAGGTCATGCACACCTTAATTCTTTCACCTCCGCAGCAAGGCAAGACCACATTACTGCGGGATCTGGCAAGACAGATTAGCAGTGGAACCAAACTTACGGGTGTCAATGAACTTGTTCAGGGCATGCGTCCACGTCTAAAGGTTGGCATCGTTGATGAGCGGTCCGAAATTGCTGGAAGCTACAAGGGCGTACCTGGATTTGATGTGGGACCTCGTACCGATGTCATGGACGGTTGTCCAAAGGCTGAGGGCATGATGATGATGCTTCGCTCCATGTCTCCCGATGTTCTGATCGTGGACGAGATAGGCCGACCGGAAGATGCGGAGGCGGTCATGGAAGCACTACATGCAGGCGTATCGGTCATCGCCACTGCGCATGGTCGTGATCTGGCCGAGCTTTCTTCCAGACCTGCACTGAGAACCCTGATCGTCGAGCAGATGTTCCAGCGTTATGTACAGCTGCAACGGACGAGCCGGGGCATGACCTTTCGAATGGCCGATGGCAAAATGCGCGGTCTCCAGCAGGCAGAAGTGGGAGGTGAGGCCTTTGGTTAACATGCTCGGTGCCGTCATCATTCTGCTGGCCAGTACCCTAGCCGGATTCTACAAGGCGAGGCAGTATGCCTTGAGGCCAAGACAACTGCGAGAATTAATCGCTGCTCTTCAGCGGTTGATGACAGAGATTAACTACGGGCTGACCCCGTTGCCTGATGCTATGGGGAAAATGGGGGCCCAGACAAAAGAGCCTGTTCGGACGCTGTTCCTCCACGCAGCCAAGCAGATGGAGCCACCTCATGGACACACTGCTCGTGAGAGTCTTCAGTCTGGTATAGAAGAGGCATGGGGAAGATCAGCCATGAAGGCGGACGAGCGGGAGGTCATGCTGCAATTGAGCTTCAGCCTTGGCACCAGCGATCGTCAGGATCAGACCAAGCACATCTCGTTAGCCATTCAGCAACTAATGCATGAGGAATCCCGCGCCCAAGCCGATCAAATGAAATATGAACGAATGTGCCGCAGTCTCGGGATGCTTGTCGGAGCGTTAATCGTCATTCTGATCTTCTGAAATAGCCGGGATAGTGAGGTGCCAAGGTCATGAATTTAGAAGTGAACGCAATCTTTCAAATTGCGGGCATCGGAATCATCATTGCAATGATTCATACGGTGCTGAAACAAATGGGAAAGGAAGATATGGCTCACTGGGTGACCGTGATCGGATTTGTCGTTGTATTGTTCATGGTGGTCCGAATGCTGGACAGCCTGCTGCAAGAGATCAAATCGATATTTCTTTTTCAATGAAAACGGTCATGAAGCCGGGATGGTGGTGACCTGTGGAAATTATCCAAGTTATAGGTCTGGCGCTCATCGCAACGGTGCTCATTCTAGTTATCAAAGAACAGAAGCCGATGTTCGCTTTTCTGATAGCTGCTGCTACCGGCATCGTGATCTTCATGCTGCTGATTGGCAAGATTGGCGCGGTGATCGAGGTGTTGAAACGGCTTGCCGAGAATTCAGGCATGGAGAGCATTTATCTGAAAACTGTACTGAAAATTATAGGCATAGCGTACATTGCTGAATTCGGCGCACAGATTGTCAGGGATGCAGGCCAGGAGAGCATTGCTTCTAAAATTGAACTTGCTGGCAAGGTGCTGATCCTTGTACTCGCGATACCCATCATCAGCATTATTATCGAAACCGTCATGAAGCTGATGCCGGTATAGAGGGAGGCGTGCGGACTTCATATGAAAATGATGCATCACAAGCCGCAGTGGCGCCTTACCTTCGTGCTGACGCTGTGTTTTCTATTTGCCATCATGGGACAGGTGGCCGCTGGTTCTCCCTCGGGAGAGTGGATGCAGCAGCAGGCTGACCAGCTTCCCAAGGATCAGGTGGAAAAGTATTGGGACCAACTCATGCAACAATACGGTGGTTTTTTCCCGGAAGGAAAAACGCCTTCTTTTATGGATATGTTAGTGCCCGGCAATGAAGGGTTTAGCCTGAAGTCAGTGTTTATAGCGATTGGAACCTTCATGCTGCATGAAATTTTATATAACGGCAAGCTTCTGGTCACGATTGTGATGCTGAGTGTGCTGAGCATGATTCTGGAGACGTTGCAGACCGCTTTTGAGAAAAACAATATTAGCAAAATCGCTTATTCCATTTGTTACATGGTCATTATTATCATCGCCATAAACAGCTTCAGTGTGGCGATTGGATACGCCAAGGATGCCATTGCCAGCATGATCAACTTTATGATGGCCATGGTGCCCCTGTTGTTTACACTGCTGGCTTCCATGGGAAATGTCATTACCGTTTCTGTGACTCATCCGCTGATCATTTTCATGATTCATCTGGTCGGTACATTGATCCACATGCTGGTGTTCCCGCTACTCTTTTTCTCAGCCGTATTACATCTCGTCAGTTCCTTGTCCGACAAGTACAAGCTTACACAGCTGGCAGATCTCTTACGGAATATTAGTGTAGCTCTGCTCGGTATACTGCTTACGATGTTCCTGGGCGTAATTTCGGTGCAGGGGGCATCGGGCTCCGTGGCAGATGGTGTCAGTCTGAAAGCGGCGAAGTACATCGCAGGCAACTTTGTCCCCATTGTCGGCAGAACGTTTGCGGATGCAACGGACACGGTGATCACAGCGTCACTCCTGGTGAAAAATGCAATCGGACTAACGGGTGTCATCATCATCTTGTTTTTATGCGCGTTTCCTGCACTTAAAATTCTGACGTTAGCCCTGATCTACAACATAACTGGCGCGATCATGCAACCGTTAGGAGATACGCCGATTGTAGGATGTCTGCAAGCGATAGGTAAAAGCATGCTTTACGTATTTGCAGCACTTGCTGCTGTCGGACTGATGTTTTTTCTGGCAATCACGATCCTACTAACCGCAGGCAATCTGACCGTCATGATGAGATGAGGGGATGCTCGATAGAAAGGGGCTGGAAGGATGGGGTGGCTGAGCAGCTGGCTCCGGGAATTGATCATGATCGTTCTGCTGGCGACTTTCGTGGATATGTTATTGCCCAACAGATCCATGGAACGCTATGTCAAGCTTGTGCTGAGCCTCCTTATCCTGCTAACCCTGTTATCGCCTATAACCAAGCTCTTGAAAAGTGATCCTGTTGGCGAGCTTAAGCGAGCGATGACCGCCATGGATTCGCCATCTGATGGAAATGCAACACTTGAACAGATTTTGGCTCAGGGCAGGCGGCTGCAATCCAATGAACAGGAACAATCGCTGCAATGGACAGCCAAAGAGCTGGCTAACGTAATGAAAGGGCAAATTGAAGAAACAACCGGGGAGCGAGTGCAGTCTGTTGAGGTAAAGCTCGCCATGAATACTACTAAGCCGGAGACGGACTTGACTTCCTCGGTGGAACTTCCGGTGATCCAGTATGTTTTGGTGGAGATGACAGGTGAGGCAGCAGCGGGGAAAGTCAGCCTCAACACAGATCAGCAGGAAGCAGCGGCAACGACAACACCGATATTCGAATCTGACCCGGAATCCGAAGCCACTGAATCACCTCCAGTAAAGGAGCCAATCCAGATTGGTCAGATTGAGGTCCCTGATGTACAGATCGAGGTGAACAGTGGCAGCAATCATGAAAGTAGCATGGGTAAGGGTAACTCTGGCGAACCGCAAAATGGACAGGGAGCTGATTCCACACCTGTGTCGGGTGGGCAGGCAGAGACAAACTCTCAGCAAGGACAGACGTCCTCCCGATCTGAACGAGCAGTACAAATAATTACGCTATTGACAGAGAAGTGGGATATCGATGCCAACAAAGTACAGGTGAAAGAAAAGAAAAGCGCTTCGGCGCTGTAAGAAGGAGGGTATCCGATGAGGCAATGGCTCAAAAAGATGGAAAGCTGGCTCGGCGGAGGAGAAGGCGGGCAGCGGCGCAGTCAAACCTTTCGCTGGCTGATTATCCTTGGTTTGATCGGTGTCGGAATTATGCTGTTCAACTCTTTCGTCAATGTCAAAAAGATTGATTCCGAAAATATCGGTCGCGAGCCTCCTGATCCGGCTACATCCATGGCATCCATACAGGCGGATCCGACGGATCAGAATCCATTTCAGGCGATAGAGATCGCATTTGAGGACAAGATCAAGGGTGTGCTGGAAAATATCGTTGGTGTGGGAACTGTTGATGTGATGGTGACCGTGGATTCTACAGAGGAGCTTGTTGTACAGCGTAATGTGAAGGATTCGCAGCAGCTCACCGAAGAAACGGATGCAAACGGGGGAAAGCGACATATGACGCAATATACCCGGGATGGCGAAATTATAACGTATGAAATATCAGGGGATCAGACACCGATTGTCACGAAAAAGCTCAAACCGCAGATCCGGGGCGTGCTTGTCGTTGCCAGAGGTGCAGAGAACAAGGTTGTGAAGGACCTGATTACAGATGCTGTGGAAAAAGGACTGAATGTTGCGGCCTACCGGATTTCGGTTGTTCCGCGCAAACAAGATTAGTCCGAAACCATGAATCACAAGATTTGATTGTCATAAGAATGAAGCCAATTCGAGGAGGAAGTTCTAATGAATAACAAACGTCAAACGGTATGGCTCGTATCCATGCTGAGTCTGATGGTCATTTTGTCCGCCTATTACCTGTTCACTGAAGATTCCGGTCCGGTTAATACGCCTGTAGCTGAGAGCACGCAGGTGGATGGTATGAAACAGGGAGAAGCGAAGGAAACGGCTGGAATCCTTGATCCGACAGAAGGTCTGGTTGTGAATGAAGTGGTGAATGGCGGCGAAGTTACAGGCACTGAAGGAGATCAAACGGCAGCTGAATCTGTGGATAATCCTGCGGTTGTAGACGGTAAAGAAGCTGGAGACACCGAGAAATCACCAGCTGCGGAATCCGGCGAGAAACAAGGTGAAGCGGGTAAAGGCAGCGAGAAAGGTACAGACAAAGGAACAGACAAAGGAACAGACAAAGGCGCAGTAACCACCCCTGAGACAAGTACTGGAACAGAAGGCAGCGCAACGAAAACCGATGAGGACGTTCTCAAAGAGATGGAGGAGCAGAATACGGCAGCGTCTGCGAGCAGCCAGTTCCAGAACTACCAGTGGCAGCGTGAGGAGAGCAACAATCGCAAGTATGAAGAACTTATGACCGTTGCGGGTGATCTGAGCAAAACACCAGAAGAAAATGCCAAAGCAACAGAGCAGCTTCGTACGCTGGAAGAAAAAGAAGCCAAAATCAATGGCATCGAAGAAACCCTGTCACAACAGTTTGCCAATGCCATCGTTCAGGAGGATGCCGACAAGTATAAAGTTGTTGTTCTCAGTGACAAACTGGATGTAAAACAGGCGGTTTCCATTGTGGATCTGGTGATGAAAGAACTGGCTGTATCCCAAAATAAAATCAGCGTGCAATACGTGACAGAACAGTAATCTAAAAAATGGAAAAGTAGCCCCGAGAACTGGATCAGATCTCGGGCTCTTTCCATTTTTAATGATTATGATATAATACATAAAGCCATATGACCGTCCTAGTGAGACTGGCATGATGCCGAAGGAGTGAATAATGGAAATGTTTAAATTGAGTGAGATCAAAGAGCTGATCAAACTGGTAGATGAAAGTTCCGTTCAAGAGTTGGAAATTGAAAACGAAGGATCACGGTTGTCGATTCGCAAACCGGGTAAAACCGAGTATGTTCAGGCAGCTGCTATTCAACCGCAAATGATTGCTGCACCACAGGTGCAACCCGCTGCAGTGGTGGCTGAGGCTGCTCCTCAAGTCGATACTACAAGTCATTTACATAAAATTGTATCCCCGATGGTGGGTACTTTTTACAGAGCTTCCTCGCCGGAAGCGGGTCCTTTTGTAAGCGCTGGTGATAAAGTTGTTGAGAAAACAACGGTATGTATCATTGAGGCGATGAAGCTGATGAACGAGCTTGATGCTGACATCAAGGGAGAAATCGTTGAAGTGCTGGTTGAGAACGGACAGCTGGTTGAGTATGGACAACCCCTGTTCCTGGTGAAACCGGAATAACGGTTATAACCGCATAACGGCAACTGCATGAGCTTCGAAGGAGGACAATAACGAAATGAAATTTCAAAAAATACTGATTGCGAACCGTGGCGAAATTGCGGTACGTATTATTCGTGCCTGTCGTGAAATCGGCATTTCGACGGTAGCAGTCTATTCGGAAGCGGATAAAGACTCCCTGCATGTTCGTCTCGCAGATGAAGCGTATTGTATCGGGCCTACACTTTCGAAAGACAGTTATCTAAACTTCACCAACCTGATGAGTGTAGCTACACTGACAGAATGTGATGCGATCCACCCAGGTTATGGATTCCTGGCAGAGAACGCTGATTTTGCAGAAATCTGTGGTTCCTGCAATATTACGTTCATCGGCCCTTCTCCAGAAGCCATTACCAAAATGGGTGATAAGGCTGTCGCCAAACAAACGATGAAGGATGCAGGTGTTCCTGTCATTCCGGGATCCGACGGTTTGGTTGAAAATATGAATGAAGCCATTATGATTGCTAGAGATATTGGATATCCTGTCATTATCAAAGCTACCGCTGGTGGTGGAGGTAAAGGGATTCGTATTGCTGAAGATGAAGAGGCGCTGATCAAACAAATTACAGCTGCCCAGCAGGAAGCACAGAAAGCTTTCGGCAATGCCGGAGTATATCTGGAGAAATTCCTGACAGGCATGAAGCACGTGGAAATTCAGATCATTGCAGACAAACATGGAAATGCAGTGCATCTGGGCGAGCGTGATTGTTCTGTTCAGCGTCGACGTCAAAAGCTGGTGGAAGAAGCACCTTGTCCAATCATCTCCGAAGATGTGCGTACATTGATGGGAGAAGCCGCAGTAAGGGCAGCGCTTGCGGTGAATTACTCGGGAGCAGGTACACTTGAGTTCTTGCTCAGCCCTAACGGTGAATTCTATTTCATGGAAATGAATACACGTATTCAGGTTGAACACCCTGTAACTGAAATGGTTACTGGCGTGGATTTGATCCGCGAAATGATCTCGGTAGCTGAAGGCAATCCGCTTTCATTCCGTCAGGAAGATGTTGTGATCAATGGCTGGTCCATTGAGTGCCGTATCAACGCAGAAGATCCGGACCGTAATTTTATGCCGTCACCAGGCAAAATTGGTTTCTATCTTGCACCAGGAGGACCGGGTGTACGTGTAGATAGTGCAGCTTATCCGGGATACACGATCTCTCCTTATTATGACTCCATGATCGCCAAATTGATCGTGTGGGGAGCAAACCGTGAAGAGGCTATCGCGAAGATGAAGCGTGCATTGGCTGAATTTGCGATTGAAGGCATTTCCACAACGATTCCTTTTCATCAGAAATTGCTGGAGCATCCAACGTTTGTTCGTGGGGACTTTGATATCAAATTTCTTGAGGAAAATGAGATTTAAAAGGTATATTGGGCTTGTTTGTCATAATGTAGCCCAAATGATATAGTATGTAATAATAAGAGCGCATGTCTCCTGCAGAGGATAAGCCGCCGCACATACGCGGATGAAGTTGCAGGAGTTCCGGTAAAGCCGGACCGGAAGGGTTCTGAAGGCCAGATAGGCCTGAGCACCAGCGCCCTGACGGATGGCCGCAAACTTATTTCGCGAAAGGTGTGTTGAACAGTTATGAGTACACTGCCGACAGAATTTGAACGAACGGATATCGGTGAAATCCAGATCGCACCTGAAGTTATTGAAGTGATCGCTGGACTGGCTACAGTTGAAGTTAAAGGTGTTGCAGGCATGAGCGGTGGATTCGCTGGTGGATTTGCTGAATTGCTTGGTCGCAAAAACCTTTCCAAAGGCGTTAAGGTTGAAGTAGGTCAGCGTGAAGCTGCTGTGGATGTTTCCGTTATTATTGAATATGGTTACCGTCTGCCACAGGTGGCTACCGAAATTCAACAGAACGTGAAGCGCTCCATTGAGAACATGACAGGATTGAATGTGAATGAAGTGAATGTGCACATTCATGACGTTCAGTTCAAGAGCACCGAGAAAGTGGAAGAAATCGACCTGAACAGTCAGCGCGTAAAATAAAAGAAGACAGATTCCCCCGGCATCACTGCCGGGGGTTATCCCGTCTTGGACAGGTCTTCATAATAAGCGTAAGCTTGCACCTGAGGGTTATCCTTTTGCCAAAGGGCAGGTTAAGCCATGTTAGTGAGCAAGGGAGGCTGTGCAGTTCGTGGCTAAAATACTGGATCGGCTTCTGTTGTTTATATACAGCATAAGCGTTGGAGCAATATCGGCAGCAGTCATACTTCTTATCAGTGGTGTGCTGCCTTACGAATTGAATTACCAGCAGGAACAAAACGTCATTATTGCGGCGGTAGTTGCAGCAGCAATTTTGTTTATCCTGAGTTTGCGATTTTTCTACATCTCGGTTCGGCGTGATCGTGCTTCATTGCCATCTGTAGATCAGCGTACTGAGTATGGTGATGTGCAGATTTCGATGGAAACGATTGAAAATCTCTGTCTCAAAGCAACTTCCCGTTTCCGGGGAGTTCGTGATGTCAAAGCTCGTATTCGTGTGGTTGAATCCGGACTGGAGATTATGATCCGTGCAGTAGTGGATGGCGAGACGCCAATCCCGACGCTGACAGCCGAACTGCAGAAGGCAATACATGATCATGTACAGGAGATTACGGGTATCCCGGTTTCTTTTGTCACCGTGTATATTGCCAACGTTACCCAGTCGCCTAACTACAAGAGTCGAGTGGAATGAGGTGAGTTTCACTGATGCTGTGGAGAGAGATTTGGGATAGTCACAGAGGCCGAATTACTGGAATTGTCGGCGGCATCTTTTTTGGATTTCTTTATGTATGGATCGGTTTTTGGGATATGTTGTTCTTTGCACTCTTGGTGTTCATCGGTTATACATTAGGCAGACGAAGCGACTCAAAGCTGGGCTCGTTCATTCCCTGGAGGGAATGGGGGCAATGGCTTGGTGATCGCTGGCGTCCCTTTAAGTGAGCCACCTGAACCCTGCAATATGTTTCTTCCGAAAATAGAGCTGTAGTTTAGGTTGCCCGTTTTTTGGAGGAAACGATTGCAGGTTTTTTTGTGAAAAGGGATAACAATATAATAAGATCTCTGATTCCATCAAAGATTTTATATTTTAAAATAAGCATGATGACGCTCCACAGGGAGCGCTGCAGGAGGCAGGACATGAAAAGACGTTTGGCAAGGGAAATTGCAGTACAAAGTCTGTATCAGATGGAAATGAATGAAGTGGGCGCAGCTGAAGCCGTGAATATGCTGATTAATGAAGCCGCTGAAGACAATGAAACTGAAGTGGTTATTCATGATGCAGATGTAATGCGTACCTACGTGACCGAAATGGTACAGGGCGCATGGAACAATAAAGAAGCGATTGACGGATTATTGGTCGATTATTTGAAAGGCTGGCAGATTAGCCGTCTGTCACGTGTAGATCGCCAGATTTTACGGCTTTCCACGTATGAAATGGTGTTCCGTGATGATATTCCGGCAAAAGTATCTGTCAACGAAGCGATTGAATTGTCCAAGTATTTTGGTACAGATGAATCGGGTAAGTTCGTTAACGGCGTACTTGGGCGCATGATTCAGGAAGTCAGCACCATCAAAGCAAAACTGTCTTAATTTTGTGAGTCACTTAATTATATGTTCACATAAGGGAGAGAGTACAATGACAGCATCTATTATTAACGGAAAAGAAGTATCCCAGGAAATGCGCGCAAGCATGACAACAGAAGTGAAACAGCTTAGCGAACAGGGGGTAGTACCTGGCCTGGCTGTTGTGCTCGTCGGGGAAGATCCGGCATCCCAAGTATATGTGCGTAACAAAGAAAAAGCATGTCATGACCTCGGTTTCTATTCCGAAGTTCATCGTTTGGATGCAAGCACGTCCCAAGAGGATCTGCTCGCGTTGGTGGACAAGCTGAACAAACAGGAATCCATTAACGGTATTTTGGTTCAGCTCCCATTGCCGAAACATATCGAAGAGAAAGCGGTGATTGATGCAATCGCCGTGGACAAGGATGTGGACGGATTCCATCCGGTTAATGTGGGGAACCTCGTCATTGGAGACGATAGTTTGTTGCCATGTACGCCTGCGGGCGTGATTGAGCTAATCAAGCGTACGGGTCTCGAAATGTCAGGCAAACATGCCGTAGTTATCGGTCGCAGCAATATTGTGGGCAAACCGGTATCCTTGCTGCTTCAACGTGAGAACGCAACGGTAACCATGTGTCATTCCCGTACAGCGAACATGAAAGAGATCACCCGTCAGGCAGACATTCTTGTGGTTGCTATCGGTCGTGCAAACTTTGTGGATGCCGATTTCGTCAAACCGGGTGCTGTTGTAATCGATGTGGGAATGAACCGCTTGGATAACGGCAAACTGGCTGGGGATGTAGATTTCGAAAGCGTGAAGACGGTATCTGGCCCAATTACTCCAGTTCCTGGTGGCGTTGGTCCAATGACAATTACCATGTTGATGCAAAATACACTGATCGCAGCCAAACGCGCTCACGGATTGGCCTAGGTAACTGTCTGTGGCAGATCAAAAGATCTACTCCATCAAAGACCTGAACCGATACATCCGGATGAAACTGGAATCGGATCAGGTACTGTCGGATGTATGGCTGCGCGGAGAGATCTCCAATTTTACACATCACTCCAGCGGTCATATGTATTTTACATTGAAGGACAAGGACAGCCGAATTAAGTCCATTATGTTTGCTTCCCATAATCAACGATTGCCCTTTGTACCGAAGGAGGGTGCAAGGGTTATTGCTCGTGGTAATGTTTCGGTATATGAGCGGGATGGACAATATCAGTTCTATGCCACACACATGCAACCGGACGGTATTGGAAGTCTGTATTTGGCCTATGAGCAGCTGAAAAAAAAGCTGGAAGACGAGGGGCTGTTCTCTGCATCACGGAAAAGGCCGATTCCCCGTTTTCCACAGACGATTGGTGTGGTTACTTCACCTACAGGTGCTGCGGTAAGGGATATCATGATTACATTGCAGCGCAGATATCCATCTGCCCAAGTGATTCTATATCCAGTACTCGTTCAAGGTAAAGGTGCGGCTCCATCCATTGTGAAGGCCATCAATAACCTTAACCGAATGGGAGAAGTCGATGTGCTGATTGTTGGACGAGGCGGCGGATCACTGGAGGAGCTATGGGCTTTCAATGAGGAGATCGTGGCAAGAGCAATTGTGGGTTCTGCCATTCCTGTGATTTCAGCGGTTGGGCATGAAACGGATTTTACGATTGCCGATTTTGCTGCTGATCTGCGGGCGGCAACACCTACGGCTGCTGCCGAACTGGCAGTACCCAATCGAGCTGAGCTGCTTGATCAGATCGCTCAGCGCCAGCGTCAGCTGCAGCACAGTTTACGTCAGCGTGCTGTTCATAATCGGGAGCGACTGGCCAGATTGCAACGATCACCTGTGCTTGTGCATCCCAGACGTACCTTAATGCAGCATACGGAGCGGCTGGATATGCTGCAACAGCGTCTTCTGCGAACTGTAGATACACGTATGAAATGGACGACCGAGAAACAGGAGCGTTTGCGTGCAGCGCTGCAGCGGTTCAATCCACGTGAACAGGTGAATGCTGCAAGACGGGAGAATGCATCAGCCCGGCGTCAGCTGGAGGTTGCAATCCGATCCATTACGAGAGCGAAGCAGCAGCAGTGGAAATCATCTGTACGTCATTTGGATGCGCTAAGCCCGCTCAAAGTTATGTCACGCGGATACAGCCTTGTATACGACGAGCAGGAGCAACGATTGATCAAATCGATGAAGGATGTACAGCCTGGAGATTCGATAAAGATTAAATTAACAGACGGACAGCTGGACTGTCAGGTTTGGGGAATGAAGGAGGACGACAATACCCATGGCGAATGAACCGGAATTGAATTTTGAAGAGGCAATGGCGGCATTGGAAGACATCGTAGGTCAGCTTGAGCATGGTGATGTTCCACTGGAACAGGCCATCGATTTGTTTCAGCGCGGAATGAAGCTTTCCCAACTTTGTGGTTTGAAGCTGGAACAAGTGGAACGTAAGATCGAGATGATCGTAGAAGAGGATGGGGAACTTCGCAAGAAACCGTTCGGCGCTGCCGTCGACGAAAGCGGTGAAGTCAATGAGTAATCGTCCTTCGTTTGAAACGTATCTTGAGGAAGTTACAGCTGAAGTGACGGGAGAGTTGAGGCAGGCTCTTCCTGTTCACTGGGATGTGCCTCAGTCACTGGTTGACGCGATGCAGTATTCACTTATGGCCGGGGGCAAACGCCTTCGTCCACTTCTGGTCGTTGCTGCGGCGGAAGCCTTCGGTGCACAGCGTACAGCTGCATTGCCGGTAGCCTGCGCCGTGGAGATGGTTCATACGTATTCGTTGATCCACGATGACCTGCCTGCTATGGATAATGACGACTATCGCAGGGGAAAATTAACGAATCACAAAGTGTTTGGTGAAGCGACTGCTATATTGGCTGGCGATGCACTGTTAACGCATGCTTTTTACAGTATTGTTCAGGCAGGTCGTCGCAGCGGTGTGTCAGCAGACGCATTATTGTCCATTGTGGAGGATTTGTCCGAACTGGCAGGAGCGAGAGGCATGGTTGGCGGACAAGTGGCCGATATGGAAGGCGAGCAGGGCATGACAGATCTTGCCCAATTGCAATATATTCATCTGCACAAGACCGGAGATTTAATTGTGTTTTCCCTCATTGCTGGCGCTCGTATTGGTGGTGCGACAGAAGGACAGTTGGAGGCGCTGCGTGTATTTGGCAGAGACCTGGGGCTGGCATTCCAGATTCAGGACGATATTCTGGACCTGACGGGTGACGAGCAGAAAATGGGCAAGAAAACGCAAAGTGATGTGAATCAGCAGAAGGTCACATACCCCTATTTTATTGGCATGGATGCCTCTCTTCAAGAGGTGAAGTCCCTGACGCAATCAGCTAAAGATGCACTTGTTAGAGCGGAGTTACCTGACCCTTCCCGACTGATGGAGATCGCAGATTATCTGATGAGTCGAGATCATTAGTTTTGGTTGAGGGTAACTGTTTCAAATCATTCGGAATCGTTTAATCAATTTAATGTGCTTTTTCTGGGCTTCATGAGGAAGGGTTGGTCCAAGTAGGTATGTGAATACATATTGAGGAAGATCATACGAACCATGCTGGCGAAAATACTCGTTATCTGGAGTAAAGTGCCGTAAATTATGATTCTTGTTCTTTTATGTTATAATGTTTTAATGTTATTTAATAAACTGTGTATATATGGATTACACCAAATCAAACAATCTAGGAAAGCGGGGAGATTCTCGTGCTGCTTCCACAAATTAAACAACCCAGTGATCTAAAGTCGATGTCTCAGGATGATCTCGTTCTTTTGTCGGCAGAGATCCGGCAGTTTCTGATTGAGAAGCTGTCCGTTACAGGGGGCCATCTCGCACCCAACTTAGGAGTGGTTGAGCTCACGGTAGCCCTGCATTATTGCTATAACAGTCCAGTGGACAAAATGATTTTCGATGTAGGGCATCAGGCTTATGTGCACAAGGTTCTAACGGGGCGGATGGATCGCTTCGATACACTGCGTCAGCATAATGGCTTGTGCGGATTTGTTAAACGTAACGAGAGTGAACATGATGTATGGGAAGCGGGCCACAGCAGTACATCGTTATCTGCTGCAATGGGCATGGCGCTTGCCCGTGATCTTAAGGGTGAAAACAATCAGGTCATCGCGATGATCGGGGATGGAGCGCTTACAGGTGGTATGGCCTTTGAAGCTCTCAATCACATTGGTCATGAACAGAAAAAGCTGATGGTTATCCTCAATGATAATGAAATGTCCATTGCTCCGAATGTTGGGGCAATGCATAAATATTTGAGCAAAATTCGTTCGGATCGCCATTATTTGAAAGCCAAGGATGACGTGGAAGGAATGCTCAAAAAAATTCCTGCCATCGGGGATCGTTTGGCCAAATCGGCGAGCTGGATTAAAGATAGTGTCAAATATATGATGGTTCCAGGGGTTCTGTTCGAAGAGCTGGGCTTCACCTATTTGGGACCTATTGATGGACACGACATTCCGAAATTGATTGAAACGTTCAAACAGGCGGATAACGTAGATGGGCCTGTAATGGTTCATGTACTGACAACCAAAGGTAAAGGCTATCAGCCGGCTGAGGCCGATTCACACAAATGGCACGGAATTTCTCCGTACAAAATTGAATCAGGTCAAGTACTCAAAGCTGTGGGCAAACCGATGTATACGGAAGTTTTTGGTAAAACGTTGGTTGATCTTGCCAAGCAGGATAAACGAATTGTAGCGGTAACACCGGCCATGCCAACAGGTTCGGGTCTCATTCCTTTCAGTAAGGAATTCCCTGATCGCATGATTGACGTGGGTATTGCCGAACAGCATGCAGCAACCATGTGTGCAGCACTGGCTATGGAAGGGTTAAAGCCGGTATTTGCGGTCTATTCGACATTTATGCAACGTGCGTATGATCAAATTGTACATGATATTTGTCGTCATAACGCCAATGTCATATTCGCCATTGACCGTGCCGGATTTGTCGGTCCGGATGGTGAAACACATCAAGGTGTGTATGATGTAGCGTTTATGCGTCATATTCCGAATATCGTACTGATGATGCCTAAGGATGAGAATGAACTGCGCCATATGATGAAGACGGCGCTTGAATATAACGAAGGCCCGATTGCTTATCGTTATCCACGAAACAATGTTGTAGGGGTGCCTCTTGACGATGAACTCATTCCGATTCCAATCGGTACATGGGAACAGCTTCGTCCATCAGAAGGCTATGCAATTATCGCTTCGGGATCAATGGTACAGCTTGCTGAAGAAGCTGCCGAAACGGTTAAAAGAGAAGGGATTACGGTTGGTGTAATTAACGCTCGTTTCCTTAAACCGCTTGATGAGCAGATGCTGCGTGATCTGGCAGTTCGAGGCACGAAGTTAATTGTGCTTGAAGAAGCTTCCCAAGCAGGCAGTATGGGCAGTGCAGTTCTGGAGTTTTACGCAGAACAAGGGCTGCATGATGTTCATGTGCAACTGATGGGCATTCCGGATCGATTCATTGAACATGGCAGTATTGAGGATCAAAGAGCTGAAGTGGGACTCACGGTTGAGAATGTGAGTTCGGAGCTGCGCAGCATGGCAGCCCAATCTTCATTTGGTATGTCCAGAACTCGGTTCCCTTCATAACAGGAACAATTAGAGAAACTGGAACACATTATTGATTAATTAGGATTACTAGATGATAGGAGAAAGACATGTCACTCCCGAAAGAACGAATTGATGTTCTGCTGGTTGAGCAGGGATATTACGAAAGTCGTGAGAAGGCAAAAGCTGCAATCATGGCTGGTCTGGTATATGCCAACAATGAGCGGATTGAAAAAGCGGGCATGAAGATTCCACGGGAAGCCGAACTGAAAGTAAAGGGTTCAGTACATCCCTATGTCGGCAGAGGCGGATTAAAGCTTGAAAAAGCGATCCGTCACTTCGATCTCGACATGAATGGACTTGTGATGCTCGATATCGGTTCATCCACTGGTGGATTTACCGATTGTGCCTTACAACATGGCGCATCTCATGTATATGCCATCGACGTAGGTTATAATCAGCTGGATTGGTCACTCCGTAATGATGAACGGGTTACTGTAATGGAAAGAACCAATTTTCGTTATGTGACTCCAGAAGATCTACATGGACCTGTGCCGAATTTTGCCAGTATTGATGTATCTTTTATTTCGCTGAGAATTATTTTGCCACCGTTGCTGGCACTTCTGAAGCAACCGGCAGACATTGTAGCCTTAATTAAACCCCAGTTTGAAGCAGGCCGTGAGAAAGTTGGCAAGTCAGGCGTTGTTCGTGATACTAAGGTTCACAAGGACGTTTTGCAGACGATGCTTCGTTTCGCCAATGAACTTGGATTAAAGCTGAACGGTTTAACATTTTCGCCGATTACA
Organism: Paenibacillus sp. OK076; assembly: GCF_900110055.1. NCBI lineage: Bacteria > Bacillati > Bacillota > Bacilli > Caryophanales > Paenibacillaceae > Paenibacillus > Paenibacillus sp. OK076. Next base: position 3,733,977 of record NZ_FOCH01000001.1, on the reverse strand, counting down.
GGCGGAGAAGGCAATATCGAATTTCTCGCTCACTGGCGTCTGGAAGAACCAGAAGCAACACTACAAGAGAACGTTCAGGCTTCACTTGATGCACTTGCAGATCAAGTTGCAATGGAAGCTGCCCATACTTTTACAGGAAACTCATCATAGGATGGGTTTCTTTTCGCTGGAAAGGTGACATTATAAAAGGAAATCGGTTGTCGAAGCTCGAATATGTCTTCGAGGTGAGCGATGATGGATGGGCAATATGACACAATGGTTATTGGTGTACTTGCTGTCTGCTTGATTATTTGGCTGTTCTTTGGCTTTCGTAATTGGGTTAATCGTCCGATTCCGGTAAGCTTGTCGGGTATGCAACTGAATTCAGAAATTCAGGATTCACCGGCAGTCGATCTGCTTGAAGCGGAAGGATATGAAGTCATCGGAGGTAAAATGAAAGTTCCTTTAGCTATTGAAGCGGATGAATCCGTTTATTACAGCAGGCTGTTCATTGATTATGTAGCCGAGCGTGATGATGAGAGATATCTGGTGAAGACGTCCCGTCGCAGGCAACCTCTTGAATTTACTGGGCCCTCCCTGCGCGATCGCTTCCTGTATTATTTATTGTTATATCCCGGCTGTGAAGGGCTGCTGTATGTGGACATGGAGGAATTGGATATCAAGGTCATCAGACTCATGGACTATCAGGAAGACGTGTACGATGGAGATGATCTGGACTAAGGGTACTTATGGAGCCTGAAAGTTGTTTATATAACGAATGAGGAATAATGGATGGCAAACTTTAAGGAAATTAGAATTAGTCATTTGATGCAATACATTGAACTTTTAACTGGAGGCATGTATGAAAGGACAACGACACATTAAGATACGTGAAATCATTAGTCAAAACGAAATTGAAACCCAGGATGATCTGGTTGAAGCTTTGCGGAAATCCGGATTTCAGGTGACTCAAGCCACGGTATCACGGGATATTAAGGAGCTTCTTTTAATCAAGATCCCGATGGATGATGGACGATATAAGTATTCGCTGCCTACAGACCAACGATATAATCCGATTCAGAAACTGAAACGGGCCCTCGTGGATAACTTCTTACACATCGATCATACAAACAATCTGGTCGTGATGAAGTGTTTGCCTGGCACAGCTAACTCCATTGCTGCCTTGCTCGATAATATTGAGTGGACTGAAGTGATGGGCACCATCTGTGGAGATGATACGATACTCATTATCTGCCGGACGGAAAGTAACAGTGTGACCGTAATCGAGCGGATTATGGGTTATATTTCCTAGAATATAATGGTTCAAAAACATAATTTCTGAGTGAGTCTTCCGGAGGTGTTTTTGCAGATGTTAGTAACATTGTCGATTCGTAATCTGGCTGTTGTAGAAGAAGTTGATGTGGTTTTCCACCCGGGCTTCCATGTCTTGTCTGGTGAAACGGGAGCAGGTAAATCGATTATTATTGATGCCCTGGGTTTGATTGCAGGTGGACGAAGCTCTGCCGATCTGATCCGTTATGGATGTGAGAAGGCCGAGATGGAGGCTCTGTTTGAAATGGAGCCAAGCCATCCGGTATGGGAAACGCTGGAGAAGCTTGGTATCCATTGTGAGCCGGAGGAGCATCTCGTGATTCGCCGTGAACTGAATACCCAAGGCAAAAGTACATCTCGTATTAACGGCCAATTGGTCAATTTAACGATGCTCCGTGAAGTTGGAGAGAAATTAATTAATATTCACGGACAACATGAACATCAAAGTTTGTTGCGCGCAGAAAGTCATCTGGGGCTTCTGGATACATACGGGGCAGCAATCATCGGTCCAGTCAAAACGGAATATCAGGCACGCTACAGTAAATTTATTACGGCGGAAAAAGAACTGCGTGCACTTCAGGAATCCAGTCAACGTGCGTATCAATTGCTGGACATGTATCGCTTTCAGCTTGAAGAGATTGCAGCGGCTTCTCTAACACAGGGTGAGGATGAATTACTCGGAGAAGAACGGGTCAAACTATCCCATAGCGAGAAAATGATGGACAGTGTTGCTGGTGCATATGATTTGCTTAGCGGTCAACGTGGGTTAGAAGCTGTAAGTATCGCATTGTCACGAATTGAAGATATATCAGGATATGACAGCAAAGGCTTGCAGCCTATTGTTGAACAGCTCCAGTCTGCATTTTATCAGCTGGAGGACGCGACGTTTCAGTTGCGTGATTATCGGGAGAAGATCGAATTTAACCCGGGTAGATTGGAAGAAGTGGAACAGCGGCTGAATCTGATTTCTGGCCTCAGACGGAAATACGGCGACAGTGTGGAACTTATTTTGAATTATTATGAACAAATTAGCCATGAGACCGACCAGCTGGAGAACAAGGATGAACGTCTGGAGAAGCTGCGTAATGAACGTGACAAATTGCTCAAATTAGTCATGGAGTCTGCGGAGGAGCTCAGCCGGGTTCGTAAACAATGTGCCGAGGAACTTGCAGCGCAGGTGGAGAGTGAGCTAAAGGATCTGCAGATGGAGAGAACGACGTTACGCGTTCAGATTACGCCTTTTGAAGATGCAAAAGGGATTGAATGGAATGGGCGTCGCATTCGTCTTACGCGTCAGGGTGCAGATAATGCAGAATTCCTGATTTCTCCGAATCCAGGTGAGCCTTTACGTCCGCTCGGCAAGATTGCTTCCGGTGGTGAGTTGTCCCGAATGATGCTGGCGATGAAGAGTATTTTCGCACGTCATGACCGGATTCCTGTGTTGATCTTTGACGAGGTGGATACGGGGGTAAGCGGAAGAGCAGCACAATCCATTGCGGAGAAATTATATCGCCTGTCCTCCACTTGCCAAGTATTCTCTATTACTCACTTGCCACAGGTCGCCTGTATGGCGGATCATCAGTATCTCATCGAAAAGCATGTGTATGATGGACGCACGATGACACAAGTGGAGTCGCTGTCAGACGAAGGCAGAGTGAAGGAATTGGCACGTATGCTGGGCGGAGTGGAAATTACAGAAAAAACGCTGCATCATGCACAGGAAATGTTGAATTTGGCGGAAGCCAAAAAAGGGTGAAACGAGCGGCTGGCGTAATGATTGACAGTAATAAAAGCCTGGGGGCGAGGTTATCTTATAGGTACGCAATTGGCGACCACCTTTCGTCAAGCGAAAGAAGCAAAGGGAGTGTGACAGCCATTGAATTCCCCCCTCAGGAAGAAATTGCTAGGTCTTTTATTTGCCTTCTTTCTATGTGTGATCAGCCAGGTCATTCAGCCTGTGCAAAGTTATGCTTCATTGCCTGATGAACTTCAGGTATTTGCAGGCAGGCAAGCTGACGTTCATCTCGCTGTACCGGCTGCTTCAAGCGCTGTTGTGGACCGTCCTGACATCATTGGTTTTGATGGAAAGGAAACTGCGGTCCATGTAACGAAGCAACAACCTTTGCATCTTCATCCCCAACAAACGGGACATGCCAAATTAACGTTGAAGTTGTGGGGCAAAATTCCGGTGAAAACGGTTAACGTAAACGTGATTCCGGATTTGCGTGTAGTACCCGGGGGACAAACCATTGGCGTCAAAGTAAAATCTGCAGGTATTCTGGTTGTGGGGCACCATCTGGTCCGTTCTGGACAAGATGAACGTGTATCCCCTGGAGAATCAGCAGGGATTAAGCTCGGGGACCTGATTACTCATATGGACGGTAAACGTCTTGATGGTGTATCGGGCGTAGCTGAAGCTGTTGAGCTTGCAGGCAAGAGCAAAAAAGGAATTGATGTGGTGTTAAAACGCGGCAAAGAAACAGTTAAGACGCGTTTGACACCGGCTTATGATGCCGAAGACAAAGCCTGGAGGCTGGGATTGTACATTCGTGACTCTGCTGCAGGTGTAGGGACATTAACCTTTTATGCTCCGGATCAGGGCGTATATGGCGCTCTGGGACATGTTATTACGGATATGAACACACAGACCTCCATCGTTGTTGGTAGTGGTCAGATTGTTCAGTCTAATGTAACATCGATCTCCAAGAGTGAGTCCGGTGATCCGGGGGAAAAACGAGCTCATTTCCTGAAAGAAAGCAAAATTCTGGGCAATATTGAACGTAATACGGCTTTTGGTATCTTTGGTAAAATGTCCGGTAATCCTGAACATAGCTTGTATTCAAAAGGCATTCCCGTTGCTTTTTCCCATGAAGTAAAAGAAGGTCCTGCGGAAATTCTCACTGTCGTTGAGGGCCAGCAGGTGGAACGATTCTCGATTGATATTGTACACGTAGCAGACCAATCCGAACCGGCAACCAAAGGCCTGGTGCTTCGAATCACAGATCCAAAGCTGCTGGATAAGACCGGAGGCATTGTGCAAGGCATGAGCGGCAGCCCCATTGTGCAAAACGGTAAACTGATTGGTGCTGTGACCCATGTGTTTGTCAATGATCCGAAATCAGGTTATGGCTGCTTCATTGAGTGGATGCTACAGGATGCAGGAGTCATGATGAAAAAGGAACATGCGAAAAACCTTAAGGCGGGTTAACCTCCTTAAGGTTTTTTTGTCGAATGGAAACATATAATATCGGATAATGAAATAAATTATTTATTATATAGCAATGCGAAAAAAAAATAAAGAAAAATAATTTTCGACAGAAGGAATTTCCTCCCCTGTGTCGAAAATTTAACCTGTAAGGAAATGTACGAAACGATGTTTAAATTAAAGGAGGATACCGTTTTGCAAAAAATTGAGGTATTGCTGGCCGATGATAATCGTGAATTTACGAATTTGCTTGCCGAATATATATCCGAACAGGAAGATATGGAAGTAACCGGAATTGCATACAATGGAGAAGAAGTGCTGCAGTTGCTGGAGCAGACTCGCGATGTACCGGATGTACTCATTCTGGATATTATTATGCCTCACCTGGATGGACTTGGTGTTTTGGAGCGTCTGCGCAACCTGAATCTGTCTCCACAGCCCAAAGTCATTATGCTTACGGCTTTCGGACAAGAGAATATCACGCAGCGTGCCGTGCAACTCGGAGCTTCTTATTACATCCTGAAACCGTTTGACATGGAAGTGCTCGCGAATCGTGTGCGTCAACTGGTGGGCACGCAAACTACGATCTCCACAGGTGGTGGTGGCGGTTCATCGATGTTTATGAACAAGTCCAACGTGGTACCGATGGGTAAACACAAAAATTTGGATGCAAGCATTACGTCCATCATACATGAAATCGGCGTTCCTGCGCATATTAAAGGATATCAGTATTTACGCGAAGCCATCACCATGGTGTATAACAATATCGAAATTTTGGGTGCCATCACCAAAACCCTGTACCCAGCGATTGCCGAAAAGTTCAAAACAACGCCGTCTCGCGTCGAACGAGCCATCCGTCATGCCATTGAAGTGGCTTGGACACGTGGCAACATCGACAGCATCAGCCACCTGTTTGGCTATACGATCAACATCAGCAAGTCGAAACCGACGAATTCCGAATTCATCGCGATGGTTGCTGACAAGCTGAGAATTGAGCATAAGGTGTCCTGAAAGGATCAGGAATAACGATCACCTGAACCCAATAAATACTTATTTACACATAAGCGAACACCACGTTTTTATTGAGTCTTCCAAGACCATTAGAACGTGGTGTTTTTTTGCGCGAATAATATGGAATTCCTTTTTAGAAAAATGAAGCAATCTTTATTAAACAGGAGTGGCTGTAGTGAGGCTTTTTCAGATATAAATTTTTGAATGGTGAAATTTTTTACAAACTTTTACTTGCAGTTAACGCTTTCTCAGCAAGAAAGTGGTACGATGTGACCACTGACAAGATCCACATTATAGGTATAAAGGATGAATTAAATGAAGAGAACGACTTTTTTCTGTACATACATAAATGAACTATACAATTCTCTGAAATATGTACATAAATCACTTCAACATTCTATGCTTAGTTACAGACAATTCACCGGACTGCAAAAAATTATGCGTAATAGAATGCTTACTACATATTTTCAGCCAATTTTGAATCTGCAGGACGGGCGATGTCTTGGATACGAGATATTAAACCGTCCTCCCATATCTGATCTTTTTCCAAATGCAGAATCTTTTTATCAATTCATTGGTCATACGGATCAGGTGTTCACATTTGAACGCTTCTGTCGTGAGATTTCGATTGAAAGATTCAGAGACTCTTTAACTACAGAATGTTATCCCGACAGTACCGTTGGTTTTTTAAATATACATCCTCAAGTTTTAGCGGATTCTACTTACCGCAGCGGAGAAACAATCAGTCTATTGAACAGTTATGGTCTATCCCCTGAGCAAGTGGTCTTCGAGCTAACCGAAAAACAGGCAGTCCAGGACTATGTAGAATTCGAACGCATACTCTCGAATTATCGCTCACAGGGCTTTCGGATTGCCATTGATGATGCGGGTTCCGGGTATAGCAGTCTGAAGGCGATTGTAAGTCTAAAACCTGATTTTATTAAATTGGACAGAGCGCTGATTAGTCGAGTGGATACACATCCGGATCAGCAGCACATTGTTAGAATTCTTAAACAATTTGCTGTCGACTCGGGGACCAGTATCATCGCGGAAGGCATCGAGCGTTACGAGGAAATTCATTTTTTACGACGTGAAGGTATCGAATACGGTCAGGGTTACGCCCTTGGAAGGCCTGACACAGTATTAAGGCCGTCTCCCTTATCTTTTCCCGGGTAATTAAGGATTTAAAAAGTAGATGGTATGGCTAGGTATAGAGGAGGCGAATGGTATATTTACGCAAATAGGTGAGATAGCCGATACGATTCCTGTAGTAGCGCCTGAAACAAAATGTGATATCGTCTACAATCTTTTTAAATCAAATCCCAATCTGGAAGGTGTGGCAGTTATGGGAGAACAAGGGGTGTCATTAATGATGCGAGCTCGTTTCTTCCAGCAGATTGGTACACAGTACGGCTATAATTTGTATATGGGACGCCCGGTGGAACTGGTTATGAACGCGCGGGCACTAGTCGTTGATTACGCTGAACAGATTACGGATGTAAGCCTTCTGGCTATGAATCGATCTGAAGAAGAGTTATACGATCTAGTACTTATAACAGCTGAAGGCGTCTTGTATGGAGCAGTTAGTATCCGACGTCTGCTGCTTGCTGTTGCGGATGTTCGAGCCGAGATGGCGATTTTCATGAATCCCTTGACAGGTCTTCCAGGTAACCGAATTATAGATGAACGATTGGATCAGTTACTACAGCTTGATTATTTTAGTGTTCTATACATAGATTTGGATTACTTTAAATCCTACAATGATAGCTATGGGTTCAAAATGGGAGATCAGCTCATTCAAGCTACTGCTAACCTGCTCCGGAAGCTTTTTGTTTTCCCAGAGGCTTTTCTTGGCCATATCGGTGGAGACGATTTTATTGTGATATTAAATCATCATGAATTTAGGCACGTTTGTGAAGAGGTGATAACAGGTTTTGAGCAGATCAAGGGAGCGTTTTACAATCAGGAGGACTTGGATAAACAATATGTTTTGGGCGAAGGGCGTTCTGGACTGAACCGAGCTATCCCGCTTGTATCGGTGTCGATCGCTGTGGTCACGAACCGTAGAAAACAGTATGAAAACATTGATCAAATTGTGAGTGAGGCGACCCGGATTAAAAAAGTATGTAAATCGGTAAATGGCAGCATTATTTGTGGGAATGAGGAAGCCGTATAACCAGTAATGTCGGGAAAAACATTAGATACGGAAAAAACCGTTATTTAAAGGTAGAAGAGACCTGTAAATAACGGTTTTTTATTGGAGAATAGTTATCCATTATGTAATCTAATTAAACCCGAATGTCGAGCGATGTATAGGATGGGACAGGGGATGCATTGGATTGAGTCTCTTGAATTTTTCCTGGGTCTTTATCATTCTGCGTAGCATTGGAAATCTTCGATTTATTTTCAGCCTTATTCTCTTTATTTACTTCCTGATCTTCATCTGCATGAGATGGTGGAGTAGAATGGATAGCTTCTGTTGGTACCGGTTGGTTGATTTCTTTTAATTTTTCCCCGATAGACTGATCAACCTTACGGATTTGAGAATCAATCTCTTGGACCATCTCACGCTTCATTTGAAAAACAGTTTGTTCAGCGTTCTCCAGCATCATCGACTTGCCCATATCGTTTCCAGCGTCATTATCGAGAACGATGCGGTCGAAGCGGGTTTCCCCTTCTAGTGTTTGAATGGACCCGTGCATGCGATCACGCAAACCTACCAGTTTGCCTAACTGATCATAAGTCTGGCTATGTTTGATTAGATGACCCATTGCCGGAGCCTGATTTTCACCAGAGAGCTCAGACGGTTGCGGCTCCTGTTGCTTAGGTTGCTCAGACTGCTTCAATTTATTTTTTTCTTGAATCTCCTCGCTTTTGATTTGAGCGATTTGATTATCGACCTGTTGGATGAAACTCGTTATAGATTTAACTCGTTCTGCCTTAATTATGGAGTCCAACTGATCATTAGATTTGACAGATTGCAGTTCTTCATTAAGCCTGATTTTTTGTTTCATAAGTCCCTGAATTTCCTTATCTCTACTGGAGACTTGACTCCCTGAGGTGAAGCTGCTTTTGGAGGCAGGTCAAATTGAATTCATAATCTTTTCCCTTTCATAGTTATATCGTGGCTACTTACATATATGAAATGTTACGAGAAGCAAATGAAGATACCCTGACGAATAAGTTGACTTTCACTTGTGTGTTGCTTACTTGTTAATAATAAATGATAATGGTTATCAATGAGTGAAGGACTGTTTAGTCAATTTATTAGACGGAGTTGGGTTAATGAAATGTGGAATAATTATTACATACTCTGGAACTATGCTGCTGTGAGTATTGCGGATATACGTTATATGGAGTTAAGGCCAACTGAGGAGCTAACCTATAAATTTCCTGCGAGCACATTTGTGTTCACCATCCAGGGTAAATCCAATGTGACGATAAACGACCAGAAGCATGAAGTGAGTCGTTTTTATATTCTCCATGGTGGAAAGGGAAGCGTGCTGCATATTGAAGCTGGACAATCCGGATTGAACCTGTTTTACCTTATGTACAAAGTAAGTCTGCCAAGTGGAGGAAGAACCGATTTGGGCAACATGATGGAGCACATGAACCCATTTCAGCTAACCTATGGTTTTGCCCCCAAGTCACCAATTGTGCTGTATGAGCAAGTAAAACAGATATACACGTTATGGAATCAAAAGAACCCCATACATCATTTTCAGGCAAAAAGCCTGTTTTATCCTTTTGTAGAGCAAGTATCAGCACAAATTCCTCATGCTGCATCTCGCTATTCCGTTACGGATCAGGTCAGCAAAGTCATCGAAATTGTGGAATCATCTTATGCGGAGCCATTGACGTTGCATGTTTTGGCAGAGAAGGTTGGCAGCAGTCCCAGAAGTCTGTCCCGCAAGTTTAAGCAGGCCACGGGTTATAGTCCAATCGATTATTTGATTCAGTTCCGTTTGTTCAAGGCCAAGGAGATGCTGCTGCATACCGACGCTACATTGGATGAGATTGCAGCAGGCATCGGTTATCCGGACGGATATTATCTGGGACGTATGTTCAAAAAACATACAGGTGTTTCTCCACTTCAGTTCAAGGAGAAAACATCTGGACCCCTTAAATGGCCTGATCTGACATCGACCTTGGCGCGAAATGACATTTCCAGTGGAAGAGTGGGAAGGTATGTTTATAACGATGATGATAATCATTATCAATATAAACACGGAGGGTCATTGTACATGAATAGACAGACCAGAACGGGAATGCTGCTTAGTATTTTATTAAGTCTTACTTTACTGCTGAGTGCCTGCTCGCCAGGGGCAACTAGTAATTCTGTTGGAGAAACCGCCGGAAGAAATGGGACTTCGAGTGCCACCAGCACAGTAACGGCAGATAGCCAATCGAGCGCTCCCGTGCCTCGGATCATCTCGACAATTAAGGGAGATATCACGGTACCGGCTGAACCCAAGCGAATTGTAGTTGATTTATATTTGGGAAGCCTGATTGCTCTGGGAATCAAGCCAGTCGGTACACCGGAAATGAATCTGAAGAATCCGTATTTTATCAAATCACTTGAGGGCGTAGAGAATATTGGTGAATACGAAACCATTTCTCTTGAAAAGGTATTGGAACTTCAACCAGACCTGATTGTCACGGGTGATCCTGATTTGTTTGATTCTTTTAGCAAAATTGCGCCTACGCTTGTTATTCCTTATGGAGAGTTGAAAAATACCCATGAAGAAATCGCTTATTTCGGTAAAGCGTTGAACAAAGAAAAAGAGGCTGAGTCATGGTTGGCCGACTACGACGGACGAATTGCGGATGCCAAGAAGCGTGTAAGTGAAGCAATCGACGCAGATGCAGAAGTATCCGTTATGCAATTTTACGATAAAGGACCGTTAGCCTTTGGTGATAATTTTGGGCGTGGAGGTCAGGCTGTGTACAGTGCTCTCGGATTGAATCCTCCGGCAGACAAAAAAGAGATATTAATGAAAGATCAGCTTGTTGAAGTCTCGTCCGAATCCATACCCGAATTTGCCGGTGATTACATTATTCTTACGGCAGACAACCTAACTTTGGAGGAATTGAAATCCAAGCCAGTATGGAGTTCGCTTGATGCCGTTAAGAATGATCGTGTGTTTATCTGGAGTCCGGATCGTTCATGGTACTTTGACCCTATTGCAACGTTGGATCAGACCGAGGAATTGGCAGCTTGGTTCACGAAGACACCGGATCAAAAGTAAATCTTTCGGATCATTGGTTGATGAAATTGAATCCTGGTCAAAATTCAGTTGATAATGAAAATTATTATCATCTATAATGAAGGAATAATAGTGAACCACCATAACGCTTCAGTTAAGGATGGTTTGCAGAATAATGACTTGTACAAGGTCTTTGTTCCTGGTGAGACTGGGATTGGAGAGTAATCGATGCAATTAAACGAACAGATGCAAAGCTGGAATCATGCGGCTGTTAAAATTCTGGATATACGCCGGATCGTCATGGAGGCAGGGGAGATACAGGAGTCCTATTTGCTTCCGGCAAACGCTTTTATATACAGCATTCGGGGTGCAGCTCAACTTAAATTGGATGGGAAAACACACGAAGCACAGCGATTCTGTATTCTGCATGGTGGTAAAGGATCATCACTGGATATTCGGGTGAGCGAAAAGTTTGAATATTACTTGCTGTTCTACAGGGCATTCCTTGCGTTCCCAACTCATCGTAAAACATGGCGGTTGTCACAACCTCCTCAGATTGCTCCGTTCTCTTTGCAATATGGATTTACGCCGAGCAATCCTCTTGCTATATTGCGCTATTTTGAAGAACTGGAGAAAGCGTGGGATCAGGCGAGCAGACTGGACTTGCTACAAGTAAAAAGTTTGTTCTACCAATTTATTCATGAGCTGTTGTTTCAATTGGCAGAGCAGGAAGTCAGAACAGTGCTTCCAGACCCTATTGAGCAAACACTTCGCTACATCCAGGAGCATTATAGGGAACAGGTGACTCTGGATTTTCTGGCTGAACAATTCAACTACAGCTCCCGTCATTTATCTATGCAATTTAAAAGAAAGACAGGACACAGTCCGATTGATTATCTCATTCAAACGAGACTGACCAAGGCCCGGAATCTGCTTGTGCGATCCGATGCCACCCTGCGCGAAATCGCGGCAGAAGTGGGATACACGGATGTGTATTATTTCAGCCGTATTTTCAAAAAACATGTGGGCCTGTCCCCCACACTCTATCAGCAGAAAATAAGGAACCAGACCCTGGCAGAGGATCGTCCATTACAATTCTCCGAATCATCCATTGGCTGGAGATGGAAGCGAGGATATATTGATTATGAGAATCATTATCAATATATAGACGGAGGGTCTACATCAATGAAAAGAAGAAAAACAAGCTCCAGCATGATTTTGGTTGCACTTTTAAGCATCACAATGCTTTTATCGGCATGCTCCGCTGGCTCTGCAACAACAACAGTTACGGGGGAAGGTACGAATACGAACTCATCTACGAGCACAGCCGCATCTTCATCATCAGATTCAGGTAGTCAAACGAACAATGAAAATGGAACACGCACGGTCTCCACGGTTAAAGGTGATGTTGTTGTCCCGGCAAATCCTAAACGGGTGGTTGTACTTTATCTTCAAGGAGATGTTGTAGCGCTTGGAATTAAGCCTATTGCGACGTCTGACGTATTTGATGGGGCTGCATATAAGAATGAGCTTGAAGGGGTAAATTCACTAGGCACCTGGTTCGAACCAAACCCTGAGGCTGTCATTGATCTGGACCCGGATTTGATCATTGTTCCTTCAGAAGAGACTTACACGCTATTAAAAGATATTGCACCAACTGTGTATGTCCCATATGAGAAAATGACAACGGAAGAAAGACTTCATAGTATCGCTAGCATTTTCGGCAAAGAACAGGAAGCAGACGTTTTAATCGACAATCTTAACAGTAAAGTTGAAGAGAGCAAGAAAAAACTTGCTGATGCAGGTATACTGGACAAAACGGCCTCCATCGTCGAGGGTGGGCTGAAAGAGATGGTCATTGTAGAAAGTAAGCAATACGGCCGAGGATCTCAGGCTATATACGAGTACTTGGAAATGAAAGCACCTGAAGCGGTCCAGAAAAAAATTGACGCCGTTTCCGACGCTGCAGGTTCGACCTTGTCCATGGAAGTTCTTCCTGAGTATATGGGAGACTACGTGTTTCGTTCGGTATATGAAGGGGCAGATAACCTTAACGATAATCCAATCTGGAATAGCATACCCGCTATCAAAGAAGGCCGTCTAATCGAGATTGATTTTGATTTCTTCTATTACTCGGATATCTATTCCATCAACAAGCAAATCGATTTTGTTGTCGAGCATCTACTCGCAGCTCCCAAAGTAAAGTAATCAACAGATAATCAAACCGATGGTAGTTTTGTATAAGAAATGTTTGAATTTTAGCCATTGTAATTTGATAAGTTTCCCATTAGACTAGGAAAAGAGTGATAATGAGAATCGATATCAAATAGTCGAGTGGTTTGGATCGAACTGATGGAGGTAACTACATGGATCAGCATTTGGAATTATATGATGTAACAATTATCGGCGGGGGACCTGCCGGCATGTATTCTGCATTTTACAGCGGGATGCGTGATATGAAGACCAAGTTGATTGAGGCGAAGGATAGATTGGGTGGTCGCATGCTCTTTTATCCAGAGAAAATGATCTGGGACGTTGGCGGCGTTACCCCGATTCTGTGTGAAAATTTGATTAAACAGCTGGAAGAACAGGCGAGAACGTTTGAGCCAACGATTGTGTTCGAACAGCAAATTGAAGGATTCAAACGTCAGCCTGATGGCACAATTCTGCTGACATCGCATACAGGAGAACAACACTGGACACGTACCGTCATATTGGCGATCGGGTATGGAATATATAAAATGGCGAAGCTGGAGCTTGAAGGCGCTGACCGTTATGAGGTTACGAACCTTCATTACACAGTACAGGAGCTGGAACCTTTCCGTGGCAAACGGGTACTGATCTCGGGTGGGGGTGACTCCGCGGTGGATTGGGCCAATGAACTTGAAGCGTTGGCAGAGCAAGTGACGGTGGTGCATCGTCGTGACCGCTTTGGCGGATTGGAGCGTAATGTACTGCGGATGAGAGAATCCTCAGTGGATATTCGTACACCATACGCCGTTGATACCCTACATAGTCAAAGTGGGGAGATCATCGAACAGGTGACGATATCCCATGTTGAGACAGGTGAGAGTGAAGTTCTTGATGTGGATGCGATTATCGTCAACCATGGCATGAAGAGTGATTTTGGCCCGATCCGGGATTGGGGACTTGATCTTGGTGAATGGCATGTCACCACAACAGAGAAGCTGCAAACGAATATTCCAGGCGTCTTCGCTGCAGGAGACTTTGTAGATTATGGAAGTAAACTGTATCTGATTGCTGGTACATTTACGGATGCGGCCCTCGCGGTAAACAGTGCAAAACTGTATATGGACCCTGAGGCAGAGAAAGTTGCCTATGTGTCTTCCCATAACAGCCGTTTTAAGGAGAAAAATAAAGCACTTGGTGTTGTGGAAGAATAGAATCTCTTCATATAATTCAACTCCAATTGTTCAAATCAAACGAAGTAGTTCTGGCTGATGTCGGAACTGCTTTTTTTGTTTCCATTTTCGGTATGAACCTCCTCAAATTGCACAACATAGAACAGGCACCGGAATTGAACATGCATCATCAACTGTCTATAATGAGCCTTAGAAGTGAGGAGAAACATCAAGAAACGTTAAACAGATTAGAGTGGAGTGCACAATTATGAAAAAAGAAATTCAACGTATATCCACATTCATGCATCGGTGGTTCAAAGGCCCTGAGAAAAAACGCATCAAATGGTCGGAAGTCTATCTCGCTGTTGCTGGGAAAATGCACCGACTTCTGGTGGAAGGCCGGCGCGCACGTTCAGCAGCCAGGAGGCTGCATCAGGATTTGCCTATTATCGCTTTGGGCCAGATGAAGCTGGAGCCGGGAGATATTTTATATACGCCAAGTTCGGAATCGACTTATTACGCCGGGCATATGGGGATTATTGGACTCGACGGTAAAGTGTATCACGTACACCCTTATGGACCTGTGTTTGCCGATTCCTTGGAATGGTACGTTACCCGCTTTTATGAGGGGGACCGTTTCATTGTATTTCGTTCCCGTTTGAATCAGGCTGGTGTGAAGGCAGCGCAGTGGGTGCATGATCATTATAAGCAGGTGAAATTCTATCGATTGCAGACGAATCTGCGCAGCATTGAACGAAACTATTGTTCCAAATTTATATATCAGGCGTACCAGTTTACATCTGGACTTGATCTGTGGAGCCGAAAGTTTGTGAAGCTGAATCAGGGATATATCTATCCGTTTCGAATTGAGCGCTCACCCGCGCTGGAGGTTCTTGGAACGTTTTATAAATAAGGCTAGTTAACCGACGGAAGTTCCTTACTTTTACAAGAGGAAGGGGCGGGTTCTGTCGGTTTTTTTTGTATGCATAGAGATCAAAAACAGGAAAAAGGCTCAAAACGTCGAATAGAATATGAGATAGGCATGTACAACTTGGAATCGTATACATAACCAATGCAGGATCAATTTTTGCCTAAACATAAGCAATTCACCCCTTAGAAGGCAAACAAGGAAGAGAGAGAAAGAGATGAAATGGCTCAACTTTATGCGCAGGTTCAAATCAACCTCAAACGTAGTAAACCTATCCGACTATACTCCCAGGAAGGAAAGGAGGTATTATTGTTCCATCTGTAGTAAAAAAGTGAAGTCTATTGTGCATTATGCGACTTCCCAGGGAAATGTTACAGGTGTATGCAGTTCTTGTAAATCATTGGCGGAACATCGAGGAATGTTGCCCCTTTAATAAGGAAGAGATACGCTCAGGAAATAACATTGCTTTGATTTATGAGCGTTTTTGTAGTACATTAGCAAATGTATTCGAAGGAGGATTCTAATGTACTCAGGTAGACAAGACGATACTTTATACATCATGACCTACACCTTAAACAGCGGTATCAAGGGTACGGTTCCACTGTCAAATAAGCAGATTATTGAGTGGCTGGATTGCTACAGAAATGAGAAGCGCTTCGTGACCGAAATCGGCAAGGAGTTTTTTGGATTGAATGCAGGGTTGGTAGCAGATTTCAAAGTTCAGAATCATTTATCGGATTATCAGCAGACGATTATGCCTACACAGCAGCAGGATAACATGGAACGTTTGTCCAGCGCATATAAATCAACTGAGTTATTAATGAAGATTGATTGCAAATGTGGCACGGCATATGTTACGGAATCTCCATATAAGCGCACCAAATGGTATTGCACCAAGTGCAAAGAAATTGTATTTTTGGATGCCAAAAAAGGAATGGTAGAAACGTCGCGTGGCGACGCTTACTACATGACCAACAAATATTTTGTTTCCCGGGACTAGCGGGAGATGAGGAATGGGAAGCATCGCTGTGAGGCGGTGCTTTTTTGTGTACACAGAAAGGGCTAATGACGAAGATAAGGAGAGGTATATTAAGGGTATGCTGGTAAAATGGAGATATAATAAAAAAAGCCCTCAGGGGCTTTTTTTGAAATCTCAGGAAACCTGTAGCAGCAGATACCGCCGATCAGAACCTATAGATTGATCATTGAAAAACTGAATCAGCTCAGCATTCAACTTTGTGAGGAGGAATGAAGCAGCAGCGACAGCGCGGCTCATAAGCTTCTGAATCGCCAATCATGACGACTGGTCCAAGCGTTACAGGCTCTCCATTAACGATACGCTGGGTGAAAGCCGCATCCGGGCTTCCGCATACGGCACAGAATGCCGACAGTTTCTCAATGTCATCCGCCATGGCGAGCAAACCGCCTACATATCCAAATTCCTTGCCACGGTAATCCATATTCAATCCATCCACAATGACATGTTTGCCACAGTAGGCTAGCTCGGAGACCAGTTCCATGATGGCACTGCTGAAAAATTGTACTTCATCAAAGGCAACAACATCAGCATCTTTGGTTTGAGTCAGGATCATTTCTACGGATTCCGGGGTCAATTGCCGGGGAATGGAATGAGCAGGCAGACGATAGCCGATACGGCTAACAATCTCGTCTTGGGCAAACCGATCATCTTCGGCAGGTTTGTAAGCAACGACCTTTTTACGGCCAAATTGAATTAATTTCTGACAACGGCGAATGAGTTCACCGGATTTTTCACTAAACATAGGTCCTGTAATTACGGTAATTCGTCCTGTTTGCACAGTTCTGCTACTCCTCTCACATACGGGATTCAACAAAAAAAAGCGACCATTACAGAGTACCACAAAATCTTTAGTAAGAGCCAGAACTAATCTGAGCAGCTTTGTGTTACTATATGGATTGTTAAGCTGTTGGTTACGGCAGTGTAGTGCATAAGCCAGGAGCGATTGAAAAGAGGTGTTAACGATGAGTGAAGCATTATCCGAATTACAAGAACGATATGAACGTTTGAAAGGACAGTCAGTCCTGGACGAAGCTGCGCAGGCGTTGTTTGCAGACTTGTTCGCTGAAGCGGAGCGGCTGCAAGCCAGTAATCTGACGTTACGCAGAACGATTCTGAAGTCCTCTTCCAAAGAGTCGCGTATGTCTACAAAGCTGCGGGATGCATTATACGAATAACCCGGGGACTACTCCGGGTTCTCTTCTGTCTGCAATTTGCGGGGAAATAGAATACCTGCTGTAATTCTGGCAATCATGGCGAAGGTGAGGCCGATACCTGCAAACATATAGATGACTGTAAAAGCCTTGCCGAATCCGGTTGATGGTACAAAATCCGGATGTCCCACCGTGGTTAGCGTTACTGCGCAGAAGTAGAGGGCATCAATCCAGTGCAGCCCTTCAACGCGGGTATAAAATAACGTGCCCGAGAGAAGTGTCGCCGCAGTTAATACAAACAGAGCCAGGAACTTCTGGTCCTTGAAGGCATGAAAAATGCCTTTAAGCAATCTTTTTAGCGTAATGATAAATGAGACCATGTTGATCCATCCTGTCTATGGAAGAGTGGGCATTGTGCATATTCAAGATGCTAACTCTGAATTTATGCAAAATACGTGTTTGAATAAATAAGCATTATACCTGATCGAGTACCGTATATAAAGGCAGATGTAAAGTTCGGAAGTTGAAATGTTGCGTAGCCAGAAAAAATGACAAAAAGCCCGGACTCAGGAAGTCGTACCGGGCGTCTCTGCTTTGTCGGCTGAGGGTGCGCTTTTTGAACGAAAACGGGGGCCTACATAATTACGCTTGCGGTCACGGAACAGAATCCAGCCTCCCAGAAAACTCATGCCTGCGGCGAACAGGACAAGTCCTCCACCAAAGGAGAGCCATTGAAAACCTGGTGAGATCTGCTCGTTCCCATGCTCGGCATAATACAGGAAAAGGGCGTCCTTCATCATCAGAAAACCCTTCATTGCCATTAACCCGGGAATGACCAGAACAATAATCGCCACAAATCGTGCAAAGATCAGTCTAGTATTCATCACCATTAAACTCCTTCTGCCTGAGGTTGAACAGGTTGGCGTAAAATAAAGGTTGCGCTTACAGGTCATACCTGATTCCATCATAGCTTGGTTTCCAGAAGCTGTCCATGCGTTTCAGGCTCAAATTTTGAGTTGACTGCTCAAGGGGAGTACAATGGAATATAGATAACGTCTATGAAAAAGAGAATCATTTGAATTATCATCTTACAAATATATTGAAATTGTAATGAAATTATATGGATAGAGGAGAACATTAAAGATGCCAATTACATGTGATGTTGCCATTCTTGGAGGAGGAACGGGAGGGTACGTAGCTGCCATCCGTGCCGCACAATTAGGAAAACAGGTTGTTATTATCGAGAAGGATAAGCTCGGGGGCACCTGTCTGCATCGTGGCTGTATTCCGAGCAAGGCGTTGCTGCGAAGTGCGGAAGTGTACGCAGAGATCCAAGAGAGCGAAATGTATGGAATTGAAACAGCTGGAGCGACACTTGTATTTCCGAAGGTTCAGGCGCGCAAGGATGCAATTGTGGAGCAGCTTCATCAAGGTGTGCAGTATTTAATGAAAAAAAATAAAATTCAGGTCGTACATGCCAAAGGGCGCGTGATCGGACCTTCCATTTTCTCTCCTCAGAGCGGTGCAGTGGCTGTCGAGTTTGAAGATGGCGAGATGGATACGGTTGTGCCAACCAATCTCATTATTGCTACCGGGTCTCGCCCGCGGGTATTGCCGGGTCTTGAGCCAGACGGCCGATACATAATGAGCAGTGATGAAGCTTTGCGAATGGACGAATTACCGGCATCCCTGATCATTGTTGGTGGTGGCGTGATTGGCCTCGAATGGGCCTCCATGCTGAATGATTTTGGCGTCGAAATTACAGTTGTTGAAGCCGCTGCTCATGTATTGCCAGCAGAGGATGAAGATGTAGCCAAGGAAATGCAGAGATTGCTTGGGAAACGCGGTGTTCGCTTCCTAACAGGCGCTAGCGTTCTGACAGAGACATATAACATACAGAAAGACGGTATTCAGATTGATGTCAAGCTGGGGGATGAGAAGCAAGAGACCCTGAAAGCGGAGAAGATGCTGGTGTCGGTTGGGCGTCAGGCCAATGTCGAAAATATCGGACTCGAAAATACGGATATCAAACTCGAACGCGGATTTATTGCTGTGAATCAACATCTGCAAACGGGTGAGGGACATATTTATGCAATCGGCGATGTCATCGGCGGATTACAACTGGCGCATGCAGCGAGCCATGAAGGCATTTTGGCAGTGAATCATCTGGCGGGTGAAACGGTACATGCCGTCGAATCACATCGAATCCCGCGCTGTGTCTATACTCGTCCGGAAGCAGCGAGTATCGGATTCACGGAGCGCGAGGCCAAAGAGCGTGGTTATGAAGTGAAGACAGGCAAGTTTCCGTTCCAGGCGATTGGAAAATCTTTGGTTCATGGAAGTCGGGATGGGTTCGTGAAGGTAATCGCGGATGCCAAGACGAATGATATATTGGGTGTACATATGATCGGTACCCATGTGACGGAACTGATCGCAGAGGCCTCTTTGGCTCAGATGCTGGATGCCACACCGTGGGAAGTGGGACAGACGATCCATCCTCATCCAACTTTGTCGGAAATCGTGGGTGAAGCCATGTTGGCAGTAGACGGAAAATCGATTGGAATGTAAGCCGGACAGGCTTATGAGAAAGGTCCTTTCCTTTTTTGGGCAAATGGGATTATAATAAGGTTAAGCCAAGTCTTAGTACCAGGTTATAAGATCGGGTAGTAAGACGGGCATAGGCTTTGATTAAAAGGAGGTACCTCATATGAGTTCAAAAGGTACTGCAGACGCGGTCCATCGGCATGAACAGCTGGGACTTAGCGATGGTGAAGTATTGGATATGTATAAATACATGCTACTCGCACGCAAGTTTGACGAGCGCTGCTTGCTCTTACAGCGGGCCGGCAAAATTAACTTTCACGTATCCGGTGTAGGACAGGAAGCGGCGCAAGTAGGCGCTGCTTTTGGTCTGGACCGGGATCACGATTATTATTTACCGTATTATCGCGATTATGGCTTTGTACTGGCGGTTGGCATGACTCCACGTGAGCTGATGCTGTCTGCTTTTGCGAAGGCGGAAGATCCGAATAGTGGCGGTCGGCAAATGCCGGGTCACTTCGGTCACAAAAAGCTGCGGATTGTAACGGGCTCCAGCCCGGTTACCACACAGGTTCCGCACGCTGTAGGGTTTGCACTGGCTGCCAAAATGAAGAAGCAAGAATTCGTTTCTTTTGTAACTTTTGGCGAAGGGTCGAGCAATCAGGGCGATTTCCACGAAGGTGCCAATTTCGCAGGTGTTCATAAACTTCCTGTGATCATTATGTGTGAGAACAATCAGTATGCCATCTCGGTGCCAATCCACAAGCAGCTGAGTGGTAAAATATCGGATCGTGCACTTGGGTACGGGTTCCCCGGACTTCGTGTGGACGGAAACGATGCGCTGGAAGTATACGGTGCAGTCAAAGAAGCTCGCCGCCGCGCAATCGCTGGTGAAGGACCTACGCTTATTGAAGCAATGATGTATCGTTTGTCTCCACACTCTACTTCCGACAATGATCTGGCATACCGGACCAAGGAAGAGGTTGAAGAGAACTGGAAGAAGGACGGGGTCCTTCGTATGAAGAATTATCTAATCGATTGCGGCATCTGGGATGAAGCCCGGGATGCGGATTTGGCTTCCCAGCTTGCGTTGGAAATGAAAGAAGCGACTGAATACGCAGACAACGCGCCATATCCGAAACCTGAGGACACTCTGACGCACGTTTATGCGGACAGCGAAGAAGGGGGACGGTAATCATGGCGGTTATGGAATATATTGATGCAATCCGTCTCGCGATGAAAGAAGAGATGGAGCGGGATGAAAATGTTTTTATCCTTGGTGAAGATGTTGGACTCAAAGGCGGCGTGTTTACTACAACCAAAGGATTACAGGATCAGTTCGGCGAAATGCGTGTTATGGACACACCTTTGTCCGAATCAGCCATTGCAGGTGTAGCCATTGGCGCTGCGATGTACGGTATGAAACCTATTGCCGAGATGCAATATTCGGATTTCATGCTGCCTGCAACGAATCAGATTATTAGTGAAGCGGCCAAAATTCGCTATCGCTCCAACAATGACTGGAGTTGCCCGATTGTTATTCGTGCGCCGATTGGCGGCGGTATTTTTGGTGGGCTGTATCACTCCCAATGTCCTGAATCGATCTTTTTTGGCACACCAGGTCTGAAAATTATTGCTCCATACTCGGCATACGATGCAAAGGGACTGCTCAAAGCAGCGATTCGCGACCCGGACCCGGTTCTCTTTTTTGAAAATAAAAAATGCTACAAGCTGATCAAGGAAGATGTGCCGGAAGATGATTACATCGTTCCAATCGGTAAAGCCAACGTGCTTCGTGAAGGAGCAGATATTACGGTTATCGGTTATAGCCAGCCACTTCATTTTGTCATGCAGGCTGCCGAGGAGCTGGAGCGTGAGGAAGGCATTACTGCCCACGTACTGGATCTGCGCACATTGCAGCCACTTGATCGCGAAGCCATCATTGCATCTGCTCGTCTGACAGGCAAAGTGCTGATCGTGCATGAAGATAATAAAACCGGTGGTGTAGGAGCGGAAGTTGCGGCTATCATCAGTGAAGAATGTCTGTTCGAACTGGATGCGCCAATTCAGCGTCTCTGCGGACCGGATGTACCGGCAATGCCGATTAGCCCAACATTGGAGAAATTCTATATGCTGAGCAAGGAGAAAGCCAAGGAAGCGATGCGTACACTCGCCGAGTATTAATTCGTGTAGTGAGATAGTTTAAAAGCAAAGTTTGGAGTGATATAACCAATGAGTATGAAATGGATCGAGGTCATTATGCCGCAGCTGGCGGAATCGCTGGTCTCGGCTACCATTGCCAAATGGTTGAAAAAACCGGGTGACCGGGTTGAACAATACGAACCGATCTGTGAAGTGATTACGGATAAAGTCAACGCAGAGATTCCATCAACCGTTGATGGAATTATGGGTGACCTGTTGGTCGAAGAAGGTACGACCATTGCAGTTGGTGAAGCCATCTGCCGCATGCAGGTAGCTGCTTCTGATGCGGAAGCACCAGAGCAAGTCACACAAGCTTCGCAGCAACAGAATGGTGATCATGTTCACGCAGAACAACGTGCGAATTACGCACCTGCTGCGGGTGCAGCGAGTACAACAAGCCATGATCCCAATCAGCCGATGCGTAACCGCTATTCTCCTGCGGTTCAATCCCTTGCAGCTGAACATGGTCTGAACTTGCAGAGCATTCAGGGCACTGGAGCAGGTGGACGGATTACTCGTAAGGATGTACTGGCAGTCATTGCACAGGGTGGAAACGCGGGCGCAGCGTCTGCACAGTCTTCTCCTGTAGCAGCACAGCAGGTCTCTTCGGGAGTGCCTTCTGGTTCTCCTTTCAGCGGATTGAATCGGGGAAATGCAGACTTGGGCGCATCTGCCGGAGAAACCGTTCCAGCAGCTGACGCAGGCGTTCCTGTGAGACATTCCGGCATACATCTGACCGAAAGTCCGAAAATTCCAAAAATCGAAGTAGAGGGCGGCGGACAGGGAAGATCCGAATACTTTATCGACGTCACTCCTGTTCGTAATGCCATTGCTCGTAATATGCGCCAAAGTGTATCGGAAATCCCGCACGCGTGGACGATGATCGAAGTGGACGTGACGAATCTGGTGATGCTGCGCAACAAACTCAAGGATGAGTTCAAGCGCAAGGAAGGCATCAACCTGACGTACTTGTCCTTCATGATGAAGGGGGTCGTTAATGCGATTAAAGACTACCCGATCATGAACTCGGTATGGGCTGTTGACAAAATTATTGTCAAACGGGATATCAACCTGTCGATGGCAGTGGGTACAGAAGACTCTGTACTGACACCTGTAATTAAACATGCAGATCAGCGCAACATCGCTGGCCTGGCTCGTGAAATTGATGAGCTGGCACGCAAAACTCGTGAAGGCACTTTGAAGCTGGACCATATGCAGGGCGGAACGTTCACGGTTAACAATACCGGATCATTTGGGTCCATTCTGTCACAACCTATCATTAACTACCCGCAGGCAGCGATTCTTACCTTTGAGTCGATCGTCAAGAAACCTGTGGTCATCAATGACATGATTGCTGTCCGTTCCATGGCGAACCTTTGTCTCTCCCTGGATCATCGTATTCTGGATGGAGTCATTAGCGGACGGTTCCTGCAACGTGTAAAAGAGAATCTTGAAGGATACACCATGGAATCGAACGTGTATTAAGAGAGAGCAAGTGCATCATTTCAATGAGTTACAAATGATGCCAAGCGCTGAATAGATGGATAATGGGAAAGTGTATGTGCCAATGGCCGTGCACTTTTCCCGTTTTCTTCAATGAATGCTCATCATGCAATTAACATTGAAACAGAAGGGTGTGGGGGAATCATGAGCAAGCCGCTGGATGTGGTGTACATACCGATGCTTGATTATGAAGAGGCTTGGAACCGCCAGAAAGCGATTGTGCAGCAACTGGATGAGGGAGAAGGCGCGGAACAGATGCTGCTGCTCCAGCATCCGCCGACGTATACGATCGGTTCACAGAACCACCCGGAGCACCTGCTTCTCAGTGAAGATGAGCTGCGGGAGCAAGGCATCTCCTTGTTTCAAATTGACCGTGGCGGTGATATTACGTATCATGGCCCTGGCCAGTTGGTAGGTTACCCGTTACTTGTCCTTGGGCGGGATGAAGCCTTGGATTTACATGGCTATTTGCGTTGTCTGGAGCAAATGATTATTGATTACCTGGCTGATCAGGGTATCGAAGCGGGACGCAAAGAGGCGTACACAGGAGTGTGGATCGGAGATTTGAAAATTGCCGCCATCGGCGTAAAGTTCAATCGATGTAAACATCGGCGCGGCTTCGTGACGAGTCACGGATTTGCTTTTAATATTACCTCGGGGATTCAGCACGCAGGCTTTCAGGGGATTGTACCTTGCGGGATTGAGCAGTATGGTGTGACCTCATTGGAGGATATTACAGGCAAGACCTATACTATAGAGCAGGTTGCGCAGGATATCGTTCCATACTTTAACCGTATTTTCCCGTATGAGATTACCTGGATTACAGAAAAAGAAGCCCTTCCCCGTCTGTAAATCAGACAGTACAAAGGCTTCAGGTTTCTATCCGAACAATAAAGGTTCGAGCGCAATGAAAAGGGTGGACCCAATCATGGCGAGCAGCATGAGATAGATAATGATGCGGAACCATTTCTTTTTTTGCATGATGAGAGAACTCCTTTCAACAATTGAATAAACAGACCATAGTAATTGTATTGTACCGTATCGACGAAAGGTAGGAAAGTCCTATGATAAAACAGCAGCGTGTTATTGATCATTTTATGGAACTGGTGCAGATTGATAGTGAAACAACCCATGAACAAAATATATCAAAAGTGTTAAAAGAACAGTTTACTCAACTGGGCCTCAGTGTATATGAGGACGACACCATGGAGAAAACTGGACATGGCGCTGGTAATCTCGTGGTTACCTGGGAAGCCGAGAATACTGAAGAAGCAGCACCAATCTTTTTCACATGTCATATGGATACCGTAACGCCTGGACAAGGAATTAAACCTGAGCTGGGTGAAGACGGCTGGATTCGCAGTGATGGCACGACGATTCTGGGTGCAGATGACAAGGCGGGGATTGCCGCTTTGTTTGAAGCGATTCGAGCTATTCAAGAGAACAACATACCTCATGGGAAAATTCAGTTTGTGATTACTGTTGGGGAAGAGTCGGGTCTGGTTGGTGCACGTGCCATGAATCCGAACGATATTGAAGCCGAGTTCGGTTACGCTCTGGATTCCAACGGAGCTGTGGGTACAATCTGTGTGGCAGCTCCGGCGAGAGCCGAAATTCAAATGAACATCTATGGGAAATCCGCACATGCGGGCGTAAATCCGGAAGACGGCATCAGTGCCATTCAGGTGGCGGCCAAAGCAATTGCGGCGATGAAGCTGGGACGAATTGATGATGAGACTACGGCGAACATCGGCAAATTCCAGGGCGGATCAGCACTGAACGTTGTTTGCGATTTTGTGCAGATTGAGGCTGAGGCACGCAGTATTGTGCAGGAGAAGGTAGAGCTTCAAGTGGCCCAGATGCGTGAAGCACTGGAAACGACATGCCGTAAATATGGTGCAACCGCTGAATTCCGCAGTGAGATTCTCTATCCTGCATTTGGCTTCCATGATGAACACGAGGTTGTTCAGCTTGCACAGCGTGCGATTCGGAGCCTGGGGCTAGAGACCAGCACGTTTGCATCCGGTGGTGGCAGTGATGCCAACATCTTCAATGGCTTCAACATTCCTACGGTCAATCTGGCTGTAGGCTATGAGGACATCCATACGACGAAAGAACGCATCCGCGCCGAGGATATTGTGAAATTATCTGAAGTGGTTGTGGCTATTATTCAGGAAACGGCTGCAAGTCAAAAGTAATCCAAAGAGACTGAGGGGCGAACCTCCCCCGTGCATCAATTGAAAAGTCCGAATCCGGTACAAACCGAGTTCGGACTTTTTGGCAAAATCATGGTATATTTCATGGGTATTGCAGACCAAGAACAGTATCATTTACGTCCAGCGAGCATATCAACTAACTTGGCATCTGGACCCCACTCACGCACCCATTGCTTGAGTATGAGCTGGACTTGTCTGGCTTGTCCGACCACGTGTACGGATTGCGGTGTTAAATAACTATTCATTGGTTGTCCCCCTGATTCGCTATATTTGTTTGAAATCGCTATAAGCTCACCATATGCCAAAAAACAGAGGTTTATACGTATAAGAGAACCAAAATTCGAAGAAGTGGAGTTGAAGAACAGATGAACCCAACCAATCCTAAACATCCTGCCAATCCAAAACTGGACGAAGAGACGATATCGACAAAGCCCATCTTCGAGGGCAAAGTCATTTCCCTTCAGGTCGACACGGTCAAGCTGCCTAACGGTCAGACCGCTACCCGTGAGATCATCCGTCACCCTGGAGCGGTAGCTGTCCTCGCGCTGAATGGCGATCGTATGCTGGTCGTTGATCAGTATCGTCAGGCTATGGGACGTACCGAAGTCGAGATTCCGGCAGGCAAGCTGGACCCGGGAGAAGAACCTGAAGTGGCAGCAGCGCGTGAATTGCGCGAAGAGACTGGTTATGTAGCCAAATCACTGCGGCATTTGCGTTCGTTTTACACTTCGCCAGGATTCGCGGATGAGATCATTCATCTGTACATCGCCGAGGAGCTCGAAGCAGGAGACATGGCTTTGGACGAAGATGAATTTCTTGAAGTGTCCGAGATTACAATTGAAGAGGCTTATCAGTTGATGGATCAGAATCGGATCAGTGATGCCAAAACGATGATGGCAGTGTATGCATGGGATCTTTACAGAACGACAGGACGGTTTTAATGATGAATGAGCAGCAGACAGCGTCTGCAGGGTGGGGGCCTTGTTATGCTGACCTCCATATTCACATTGGGCGAACTTCGCGCGGTGAAGCTGTTAAAATCAGTGGCAGCCGTGATCTGACATTTGAGAACATTGCTAGAGAAGCCTCGGATCGCAAAGGAATCCACCTACTCGGCGTCATTGATTGCCACTCCCCGGTTGTGCAGATGGACATTGAACAGCTGCTTGAGAACGGCACGATGTCCGAGCTTGAGGGAGGAGGCATTGCGTATCAGGACACAACCATCCTGCTGGGTACGGAATTAGAACTGCGTGAGCCAGGAATGCGGGAGTTCCATATGCTGGCCTACTTCCGTGATCTGAAAACCATGAAGTCCTTCACGGACTGGATAAAACGTTATATGAAAAATGTGAACCTGAGCTCACAGCGGGTATATGTACCTGCGCTTGAGATGCAGGGCGAGATAAAGGCGCGTGGCGGGCTTATTGTGCCAGCGCATGCGTTTACCCCGCATAAAGGCATATATGGCAGCACAGCTCCTCGTATGGCTGATGTGCTGGATACGAGCCTGATCGATGCGGTTGAGCTTGGGCTAAGCTCCGATTCATCCATGGCCAGTTATATTCGGGAACTGGATCAAGTTCCTTTTCTAACGAACTCGGATGCTCATTCTCTGGGCAAGATTGGCCGGGAGTACAACCAGTTACAACTCGAGAAGCCTTCCTTTGACGAATTCAACTTGGCACTTAAACGACAAGCAGGCAGAAGCATTATGGCCAATTATGGTTTGAATCCAAGACTTGGCAAATACCACCGAACCTATTGTGCATCCTGTGGAAGCATTATGGACGAGCATGCGATGTCGGCAGAACGTTGTCCATACTGTGGCAGTGTGAAGCTTGTGCAGGGTGTACTCGATCGCATATTGGCAATCGCGGATCGGGAGAGTCCTCAGGTTCCCGCAAACCGACCTGCTTATCACTATCAGGTACCGCTCGAATTCATCCCGGGTTTGGGGAAAGCCAAACTGCGCCAGCTGCTGGATCGCTTTGGTACGGAAATGAACGTATTACATCGTACAAGCGAGGATGAACTTGCAGAGGTCGTTGGACCGGTTCTGGCAGGTCTTATCGTTGCTGCGCGGAATGGTCAACTTGAATTGTCATCTGGTGGTGGGGGCACTTACGGAAAGGTGTCCAGTAAGGAAAGATCAGAGTAGAGAGGTTTGCGATAGGCCCCGTAAAGTGAGTTCGCATCATTTGGTCGAAAACGACATTTTGACATGTAGAAGGAAGTGGAATCCGGACAAGAAGTCATACGTGTGCATTCCGGTTCATAAGAATGACTATAAGGATTTCACTCGACATCCTTGCAGCATGATAACCGGAAAGGGGACCCGTACCTGTATGCGTTCTGCCTACTTCACATTCAAAGGCCAAACCTCTTTATATGTATTCGTGGCTGTCTTGTTTCTGGTCGGTGTCATTTTTGGCGCCCTGATGGTTAATGCCCTATCTCTTGAACAGCGCCAGGATCTGGAGGGGTACCTCGGTAACTTCTTCATGACGGTACAGCACAGCGGACAGGTGACTGAGACCGGAACCTATTGGGACATTGCCATGCTTCACCTAAAGTGGGTTGGCCTGATTTTCATTCTGGGTTTATCGGTCATCGGCCTGCCGGGCATATTGGTTCTGGATTTTCTGAAAGGAGTGCTCATTGGTTTTACAGTGGGTTACCTTGTTGGACAGTATTCATGGAAAGGGCTGTTATTTGCCCTGGTTTCCGTTGCGCCTCATAATTTATTCGTGATTCCGGTACTGCTCATTTGCAGTGTGTCGGCCATGACCTTTTCCTTATACATTATTCGGAACCGTGTGCTGATGCAGCGGACGCCAGGCCGTCAGAAGCCTTTTGCTTCATATATGGTGTTAACTCTCGTTATGGCAGCGCTGCTGTTAGGGGTTGCGTCATTTGAAACATGGGTTACACCTGCGATGATGCGCTGGGTCACACCGATGCTGCTACCGGCTTAGCATTGCGCGTGATCGTGTAAAATGTTGACTTTAATTATGCACTCCCCCTATAATGAAAGAAGTGGGTTAAGTTGCAGTGTGCAGTGATTTCCTAGGGGGAGGGAGAAAATGGAAGCACGGATCGATAAAATTAAGCAGCAACTACAGTCCCAAGGATATAAATTAACGCCCCAGCGGGAAGCCACCGTAAGAGTACTTCTTGAGAATGAAGAAGATCATTTGAGCGCAGAAGACGTATTCATGCTCGTGAAAGAAAAGGCTCCCGAAATCGGTCTGGCAACCGTGTACCGTACCCTCGAACTGCTGAGTGAGCTGCATGTTGTAGAGAAAATCAACTTCGGCGACGGTGTAGCGCGTTATGATCTACGCGGAGATACATCCAAGCATCACCATCATCACTTAATCTGTGTTCAATGCGGAAGTATGGATGAAATACGTGAAGACTGGCTTGGACCGCTTGAAGAGCGACTGGAGCGGGAATTTAACTTTTCGGTAGTAGATCACCGACTGGATTTCCATGGAATTTGTTACCGTTGCAAAGCTAAAAATGACCAGAAGCCCAAAGATGAAGAATAACATAGCATATCTTCAAGCTCTCACCGGCGGTTTTGACGGGAGAGCTTTTTTGGTCCAGCGTGTGATGTGAGGTTTACCCTGAATGTCATATTCCTGCGTTCGTTAACATACCCTGATTCTAGACGAGTCGGATATGAACCAGAAAGGGGTACAACCCATGATTATATCGCTGCGGAGAGGACTCCGTTTTATTCGATTTATCGTATTTTTTGCTGCATTAGTTTATCTGTTCTATCATGTCCTGGATTTGTTCAACGGATGGATCTCACCTGTGGACCAATATCAGATGCCAACAGGAAATGCGGTTAAAGTATTTCAGGAAACGGTATGGCCAAGTAACGGGGAAGGACGTCCTACGATGGCAGAGCGTCTCCGTTTATTCTATTGGTACGGAGAGTAGCTGGACAGCCAGGGATGCAAATACGGAAGCAGGTTGCCCGTGTGGCAGTCCTGTCAGATGAGGAGCGTTGTACATGAAGCAGACGATACACGCCTATGCCTTATACTTGGAAGAGGATAAAGGGATGTCGAGCAGCACTCTGGAATCGTATCTTCGGGACGTGGACAAGTTCATCGAATTTGCGGATAAAGAATACGGTATCCGGGAAGCGGAGCAGGTGCGCCGGACGCATGTTATCCTGTTTATAGGCCAGCTGAAACAGGCAGGACGTGCGAATGCAACCATTGCCCGCAGCGTCGTATCCCTGCGCTCCTATTTTCATTTTTTGATGCGGCGTGGTGACATATTACAGGACCCTACGTTTGATGTGGAGGCTCCAAAAGCAGACAAGACACCGCCGCAGGTGTTAACCATCCAAGAGATCGAGTTACTGCTCGCGTCCCCTGATACTCGTTCACCGCAAGGGGTGCGTGACCGGGCCATGCTGGAATTATTGTATGCGACAGGCATTCGTGTATCCGAACTGATTGCACTGGATGTGCGGGACGTACAGCCAGGCATGCGCTTTATTCGCTGTGGAGGTGCTGGTAAAGAACGAATTTTGCCAATCGGTGCACCAGCAGCAGAGTGGGCAAGTGTTTATGTGAATGAGTACCGCAATCGGCTAATCAAAAATGAGACGGACGAGCAGGCTCTCTTTGTCAACGTGTCTGGTAGACGATTAACCCGGCAGGGCTTCTGGAAGCTGCTCAAAAAAGCAGCGATGGATGCGGGAATCTCGGGTGAAATCACACCACATACGCTGCGTCATTCCTTTGCGGCTCACCTGATTGCCAGTGGGGCAGATACGCGTGCGGTGCAGGACATGCTCGGTCATGTGGAGCAACCTGGGCAACAATATGGGCATCATGGCCGCAAAACGATGAAAGAGATTTATGAATCTCATCATCCGCGGGCAAAATAGTTTGTACTTGGTTACAAATCTGAAAAAAAGCAGAACAATAGTCCGAATTAGGATAAAATAAATTGAACACATTTAAACGCCGTTATACATAAGCAAATGCATCATTTCAGCGTGTAGTTAGCGCGTAGTTTGGATTGATTCCATTTGCGGATACAGACGGATCGTTTCAACTCAAGGGGGAACATCTTATGACAGCATTAAACCAACAGATGATTTTGGAAGCGGCATCTTATATCCAAAGCAAAAGTACGATTAAACCGGAAGTCGGTTTGATTTTAGGTTCAGGACTTGGCATTTTGGCAGAATTGATTGAAGATGGCGTCAGCATCGCTTATCAGGATATTCCGCATTTTCCGGTGTCCACAGTAGAGGGACATGAAGGTGAATTGCTGGTGGGAACCATCAAAGGCCGTCCGGTCGTGATGATGAAGGGTCGTTTCCACATGTACGAAGGATATGGTCCTGAACTTACTGCCTTCCCGGTGCGAGTTATGAAAGAATTGGGTGTAACTTCCTTGCTCGTAACGAACGCTGCAGGTGGAGTGAATACCTCATATGAAGCTGGTGACCTGATGCTGATCTCGGATCATCTGAATCTCACAGGCAAGAATCCGTTAATCGGACCGAATGACTCCGCACTGGGAGTTCGCTTCCCGGATCTGTCCGAAGCATACAGCCGTCGTCTGCGTGCGCTGGCGAAGGATACAGCCGCGTCACAAGGTTTTGATGTACGTGAAGGTGTATACGCAGGTATGCTCGGTCCAAACTACGAGACACCGGCTGAGATCGTGATGCTGCGTACGCTGGGTGCGGATGCTGTCGGCATGTCTACCGTTTCTGAGGTTATCGTAGCACGCCACGCCGGCCTGGAAGTACTCGGTATCTCTTGTATCAGCAACATGGCTGCCGGCATTCTGGACCAGCCGTTGTCCCATGATGAGGTAATGGAGACGACAGAGCGTGTTCGTGAATCGTTCCTGGCCCTTGTACTGGCTGTTATTCCACAAATGTAATTGTAACTGATCAATAAGAAGAGGCGATTTACCTAATGTGATTCATTGGGTGGGTTGCTTCTTTTTTTTCCTAAACGTGCTGCTCAACTGCTCAGTGAGTGCCAGCTCGTATGTTTGTGTTTCACACGGATTACATAAAAAGTTCGGGAAATCATTCTTTACATGGAATAATTTACTTCAATCGGGCCGACAATGATTAGCAGTACATGCATGGAACATGCAGTAAGCAAGTCATTTGAGGAGGTAACCCTAGTGAAGAAACGAATAATGGCATCGTTCATGACCCTTTGTATCCTGCTGCCCTTGATGGCATCAACCGCGCTGGCTGAAGAGACTCCCAAAGCAGCGGGTGGAACCGATTTGGCCCCGTCGGCACGCTCCGCCATTTTGATGGATGCAGATACGGGCACTGTCATTTTTGAAAAAAACAGTCATGATCAGCTGCCTCCGGCGAGCATTACGAAAATTATGACCATGCTGCTCACCATTGAAGCGGTCGACTCTGGCAAGCTGAAGCTGACGGATAAAGTGAGAACGAGTGAATATGCCGCATCGATGGGCGGATCACAGATTTTTCTGGAACCCGGGGAAGAGATGACGGTCGACGATATGCTAAAAGGTATTGCTATGGCTTCCGGTAATGATGCCTCTGTAGCGATGGCTGAGAAACTTGCCGGTTCGGAGGAAGCCTTTGTGCAACTGATGAATGATCGCGCGAAGGAACTCGGCATGAAGGATACGCATTTTGCCAATTGTAACGGCCTGCCGGTAGAAAACCATTATTCTTCCGCCCATGACATTGCGGTCATGAGCCGTGAACTGCTGAAGCATCCGGGGATTACGAAATATACCGGTGCATACCAGGACTACCTTCGTAAAGATAGCGAGAAGCCATTCTGGCTGGTGAATACGAACAAGCTGGTTCGTTTCTACTCCGGTGCGGACGGGTTGAAAACAGGATATACTTCCGAAGCTAAGTTTTGTCTCTCGGCTACCGCGATGAAGGATGGGTTGCGCACAATTGCGGTAGTACTTGGAGAACCGAATACCAAAACACGGAACAGCGAAGTGTCCTCGATGTTTGATTATGCTTTTGGGCAATACACGATGAAAGCTCTGTACAAGTCAGGGGACCTGCTGGGCAGTCTGAAAATTGAAAAAGGTGAAGTTGCCGAATTGCCGCTGAATGCAACGCAAAATTATAGTGTGCTGATGCGCAAAGGTGCGAAATCGGATGAGATCCGTCATGAATTGCTGATGGCCAAAGAAGTGAAAGCTCCGGTCAAAGCAGGTCAGAGTGTCGGTAAGCTAGTCGTCTACCAGGGCAATGAAGTCATCAAGGAATTTGATATAAAGGCTCCGCAGGATGTGGACAAGGCTGGCTGGTGGAAGCTGTTCAAACGCACAACCTCCAATCTGTTTGATTAAACGGCGATTTATGCAGGTTACGTACATCCTTTGAACATATTTTGTAGTTAAATAGGGGTTTTCTTCTAGTTTTGTCGGGGGGCAGGAAAAGCCTTCGGGAACGTAGAAATCCTTGTTCAAGACAGGGAGGAGAGTGAGCAAACGTGAACTTGCATGTGGAAATGGAACATCACCGCGGGATTCTGATTGTACGATTATCCGGGGAGCTGGATCACCATACAGCTGACATGGTACGGATGCAGATGGATGAAGCCATCCAGCGCAGACAATGCGAGCATCTGGTACTCAGCCTGAAAGATCTGCAATTCATGGACAGTTCGGGTTTGGGTGTCATTTTGGGAAGATACAAGCTCATTAAGAATAAAGGCGGCAAGATGGTTGTCTGTGATGTCAATCCGCCAGTGTATCGTTTGCTGGAAATGTCGGGTTTGTTCAAGATTATGCCGATTTACGAAAATGAGGGAACTGCTCTCTCGGGTCTGGAGGTCGTCTCATGAATGAAGGAACGGGGACAAATTTCATGAATCTGCAATTCGCGGCCAAGTCGGAGAACGAATCGTTCGCACGGGTGACGGTTGCTGCCTTCATCTCCCAGCTTGATCCTACGATGGACGAGCTTAGCGATCTGAAGACGGTCATTTCGGAAGCCGTAACGAACAGCATCATCCACGGTTACAACAACAATCCGGAAGGTGTCGTGTCCATTCAAGCGGAGATTCGCGATGACATGATCACCATCATTGTGGAAGACCGCGGTGAAGGCATCGAAGATCTTGAATTGGCGAAACAGCCGCTGTATACGTCCAAACCCGAACTTGAGCGCTCGGGCATGGGCTTCACCATTATGGAAAACTTCATGGATGAATTCGAAGTCAGCAGTGAGCCCGGCAGAGGCACCTCCATCAAGATGAAGAAAAGGATTGAATCCAAGAAAGCATTGTATAATTAGGGGTTGGTGGTCTTATGGATGCTGAAGTGAAACAGTCTTCACAGACCTATTTGGACGATGCCGAGGTCAAACGGCTGATTGCGCTCAGTCAGTCGGGTGACCATGTCGCACGGGATACGCTGGTGAACTGCAACATCAGACTCGTCTGGTCCGTCGTACAACGTTTTATGAACAGGGGATATGAGCCGGAAGATCTGTTCCAGATTGGTTGTATCGGGCTGCTCAAATCGGTGGATAAATTCGATCTCAGTTATGATGTAAAATTCTCCACCTATGCTGTCCCGATGATTATCGGAGAAATTCAGCGCTTCCTGCGGGACGACGGCACCCTTAAGGTCAGTCGTTCACTGAAGGAGATGGCGAATAAAGTCCGCAAGAAAAGGGATGAGTTGTCCAAAAACCTGGACCGTCTGCCCACGATCAAGGAAGTGGCTGAAGAACTGGGGGTAACCCCGGAGGAAGTTGTTTTTGCCCAAGAAGCGAACAAACCGCCGACCTCCATACATGAGACGGTGTTTGAGAATGACGGCGATCCGATTACACTAATGGACCAGATTGCCGACGAGTCTCAGGAACGGTGGTTTGACAAACTTGCGCTAAACGAAGCGATTGGCGGTCTCAGCGAACGGGAGCGGCTGATTGTATATCTCCGGTATTACCGGGATCAGACTCAGTCCGAAGTCGCCAGCAGACTGGGGATATCCCAGGTGCAGGTGTCACGGCTGGAGAAAAAAATACTTCAATCCATCCGCGACCAGATCGCACAGTGATTTTGGATTGCAGACAACAATATTGGCGTTAAACTACCAATATACGACAACTAACAACCTTCTATCGCGCATTAATATGCGAGGAAGGTTATTTGTCGTTAGCCTGAATGGGCTTGGGACGATTCGACTGCAACAATACTATCAATCCAATGATACATACGGTTCCCAGCCATTGAAATAATCCAAATGGTTCATGTAACCAGATAACAGTGGTGCCAACGGCAGCAAGTGGCTCCGCACTTCCCATTAGACTTGTTTCTTTGGCTGACAAACTTTTTAAACTTTCGATATAGAACCAGAATGCAATCATCGTCCCGAAAATAATGGTGAAGGCCAAATATCCGTAGGTTTCCAAACGCAAGCTGGCAAAGTCCAAGTTCCACGGTGGGTGGATGAGACTCAGTGCAGCACCTCCGATAATCATTGCCCAGCCGACTACCACGAGTGAATCAAACTTTTCAATCAGTTTCACGGCGTAGAGGGTATAGAAGGCAGCGGTGACTCCGGATAACAACCCCCACGAAACTGCGGGTAAAGGCACAGACAATTGGGAGAGAGAACCATTGGTCAGCAGGAGAAAACACCCGCTCAGAGCCAGAATCGCTGATATAACATCCTTTCTAGTCAGAGCAGCCTGTTTTCGCCAGATCATATAGACCATGATCATGACTGGTGATAGATATTGAAGGAGTGTCGCCACCGCGGAGTTGCCATGTTGAATAGACGCCATGTACGTATATTGAACAGCGAGCATCCCGAGTAATCCGAAAATGATTAGCTGCAAGGCTGTTTTTTTCTGCTTCCACATATCGAAAATTTGCGAGCGCCTTGTGGTGAAGGACTGAACCGTCAGCAGCAGTATACCAGCAATCAGCAGTCGTACCGTTACAAACCAGTTGACTTCAATTCCGTATTGTTGAAACAGCTTTTGTGAAACCGTTCCACCAATTCCCCAGCATATCGCTCCTGTAAGAACAAAGAACAGGCCAGATTTTCTAGATCTTTGAATAGATATTTCCATGGGTAGCGTCCTCACCTTAAATATAAGAATAGTGCTATATTAAAATGAAATAGACTATAATAATATCAATATCGCACAGATAAATATCATTATATTGAGATGAGAAAAATGCTTAAAACAGAATTTAGGATTGATCAAAACGGGAGGGAGTTGACGGAGCATCGTACGGTTACATTGCCCGTTGCGTGTTATGAAACCACAATTGTACGCAATGTTCACGGGCATATTCCTTTGCACTGGCATGATGAATTGCAGTTTGTTTTGGTTGTCCAGGGAGAAGCTCTTTTTCATGTGAATGATCAAAAGGTCATTGTGTCGCAAGGCGACGGGCTGTTTATCAACAGTGGTTGTATGCACATGGCAGAGGAACAGGGTAAGAATGATCATTGTATTTATCTTTGCCTTAATGTTTCTCCTCATTTTGTTGTGCCTTCCGAGCTATATTTGAAGTATGTTCATCCTTATATCTCAGCAACCAATTTACCTTATCTTCATATCAAAAGGGAACTTTCCTGGGGAGCTCAAATCCTTAACGGTATTCGACATGTTAAAAAGGACCTGAATGAGCAGGCTCCATTTTACGAAATGAATGTGGCTTCAAGCCTTTTGACGATATGGAAACATCTGATTACAAGCGGATACGCGCTGGAATATGATCCATCCGAAATCATTAGAAGCAAGCGAATGAAGGACATGGTTGAATGGATTCACCTGCACTTCGCTGAACCCATCCAATTGGAGGACATTGCAAGGGCAGGTCAGTTAAGCCGCTCGGAAACCTGCCGTTATTTTAAGCAAATGCTGAAGATAACCCCTGTGCAGTATGTAATCGATTATCGCATCCAAAAGAGCGTGGAGCTGCTACAACTCCAGGAACGCAGTATTACCGAGATTGCTTATGAAGTTGGGTTTAATAGCACGAGCTATTTTATTAATCAGTTTCGCAAAACCATGCAAATCACCCCGTTAAAGTTTAGAAGAGAAATGGTCAATCCATAAGATGTTCTCCTCTCAATAAGTCGCTAAATTAGCGGCTTTTTTTGTTTTTTTGAATTAATCATAAAAGAAATGTAAAAGAGAAAAAGCTGTAATTAATCCAGCTAATAAAATCTTCTACTACCGTCTTCCCTGCATCATTATTGCAGGCCTTTGGAAAAAAAGGGACCCGTGCAGCGGAGGGATGGAATCGGACAAAAGGAGCGAAGCGTGAGGGTTTGTCCCAAGGATACACATAAGCAACTAAGGCGGTAGATTAGACCTGAAGAAGCGAAGTATACTCGAGCGTGTCCAGAGTAAGCAATTGAGCTGTATCCTTAATGTGCGAGAGTGTGTCCTTCATGAACGAGCAAACGCTGACGAATCTGAGGCGTCTTATTCAAGGATTTGGAGCGCTCGCAGAAATCTAAGAAACCTGAGACACGTTATATCAGGATAAACAGTCGCTTGCAGCTCTTTTTCAGGAGATTTTGGGAAATAACGTGTCTGATGTTCTTTACAATTTAAAAAGAGGGCTCAAAGGCCGAATAAGACGTCCTGTGTTCCTTAGAAAATCGTCTGACAATTCGTCAAAATCAGCCAGCCTCAACATTAAGACCTTTGGGACCCTGACATCCATTATGGTATAGGTTGTCTGAATTTGAAGACATACACTAGTAGAAATCAAACCAAAGAATTTGGAGACAACAGCGATCGGAAGGTTGGTCTGCCATCGGAGTTTCTGGATGCTTTTTTCCTCATACCTCACCCCTGAAAGTTTATTGCAGGCCTTTGGAAAAAAAGGGGACGCGTGCAGCGGAGGGATGGAATCGGTCAAAAGGAGCGAAGCGTGAGGGCTCGTCTAAGGATACACATAAGCAACGAAGGCGGCAGATTAGACCTGAAGAAGCGAAGCGTTCGCCTAAAAGCTTTCTGAAAGAAAGCTACTTCGAAAGCCTACACTGTCTCCGAATTTCTACACAAGTAGAAATCAATCAAGAAAATTTGGAGACAACAGCGATCGAAAGGTTGGTCTGCCGTCGGAGTGTCTGCGTGTATCCTCCCCCCGAACAACAGCGACCGATGGCCGATCCATCTCGAAGCGCCCGCAGGGTCCAACCAACCTTTTTCCAACCAAAATGTAATAAATTTTCACATTCTTCAAATACTAACCTAAATTACGCAGTAAAGGAGTGTTTCGGATGTCCCTGACACCCACTCCAACGGTCTATGTTCGTTTGCGCAGCCGTATTCGTATCCAAAGGGGCCGAAGTATCAAGCTTGGGGATGTAGCTCACTTGCTCACCTCTCCCGAAGAACAGGAAGGGAGGATGCTTGAGCTTGAATTGATGCGTCCCGGACCGGAGGACGGCAATCTGATCCTCATTGATATATTGCAGATTATCCCCGAGATCCGTCGTGCCTTGCCAGATGTCACCGTTGAATTAATCGGATCGGGTCATACGCTAGTTGAGGTGGTTGTGGGAAGTGGCAAGCCTTCCAAATCTCTGTTCATCCTGGTGTGGCTGCTGCTTTTCTTTGGCTCAGCATTGACCATTATGAATTTTCATGCGGACGTAAACATGCAGGAAGTTCAGATTCGAATTGTAGAGATGATTACAGGTCGCCGGGATGAGCATCCGTATCTGTTTCAGGTGGCGTATTCCCTTGGGATCGGGTTTGGCATGGCGGTGTTTTTCAATCATTTATTCAAGAAAAAGTGGAATGAAGAACCTACCCCTTTGGAAGTGGAAATGTTCCTATATCAGCAAAATGTAGACAAGTATGTGGTGATTGAAGAAACCGAACGTATGCATGACGAGGAACGCAGGGAGATGAATGCGGATGAGCGTTCTTAACGGAGCAATCAGCATTGTACTGGGCATTGCGGGGGGGATCGCGGTAGGGAGCGGTGTGATTGCGCTTATTCTCGTGCTTGATATGATCCCCAGACTAGCTCAGCTTACGCGGACCTACGACAAAACCCATTGGTATGAAGGGGCTTTGATTGGAGGTTCGCTGCTTGGTACCGTTGCGGATTTTTGGCACTGGAAAGTGCATGGAGCGCTGTTGCTCAGCCCGATCATCGGACTGTTTTGCGGTGTGTTCATCGGACTGCTTGCGGCGGCACTGACTGAAGTGCTGAATGTACTGCCAGTGCTGGCGAAACGACTGGGCATGAAATCGTATTTATTTGGATTGCTGCTTGCTATGATTTTGGGGAAGATGACAGGTTCACTGTTTGACTTTTTTGTATACCAGCGTTAAAACGTTAGGCCTAAGGAGGATGGGAAATGGACGTAAGATCGGACAACGACGGGCATGACTCCAGCGAAGCAACATCCGAAGAGATGAAGCATAAATCTCCTTATGAGATTCAGGAGGAAGAAGAAAAGAAGGCTTACGATAAAAAGAAGCAAAATGAAATGTCTGACAGTATCGAGGAATCGGTAGAATATTGGCAGGAAAACGACGATATTTCCCCTCGCATGAGTGATAACAAATATACGCTTCAGCAAGTGTTGGGACTTGGAGAGTCCTTTGATGTGAATATGAGGGAAATGGTCTTGGGTGGCAAACACGTTGGATTACTGCTGCTGACTGGGTTTGCGAAGGATGAGATTCTACTTGAAGTGTTAAAAAGGCTAACTTATCTGACACCGGACCAAGTGTCCGGACATGCGTTGAAATCGTATTTCGAATGTTACATTCCTCATATTCAAGTTGAGCGAGTGGAGAAAATGAGCGCCGTCATCAACAAGGTCCTCACAGGCATGAGTGCCATGTTTGTCGAAGGGGACCGTTCTGTCATCATTATGGATACCCGGAGCTATCCGGTGCGTTCCCCGGAGGAACCTTCGCTGGAGAGAGTGGTGCGCGGTTCAAGAGACGGATTTACGGAGACACTTCTGACCAACGTGGCGTTAGTGCGCCGAAGAATACGGGACCCAGGATTAAAATTTGAAATTATGCAGGTCGGACGCAGATCGCAAACGGATGTCTGTGTTGTATATATTGACGATATCGTGGACAAGGTTCAGGTGGATTCCGTTCGTGAAAAAATCAAACGAGTGAATATCGACGGTATCCCTGCTGCTGATAAGCAGCTTGAAGAAGCGATTATTAATAAGGGGTGGCACCCGTATCCATTGGTTCGTTATTCGGAACGGCCGGATGTGACCGCTTCTCATCTGATGGAAGGGCGAGTTGTCATATTTGTAGATACTTCACCCAGTGTGATGATTCTGCCCACGACCTTTTTTGATCTGTGTGAGCATGCGGAGGAGAACAGACAGACCGCTTTTATGGGGACCTATCTGCGATGGGTACGATTCGGGGGCATTTTGATATCCCTTTTCCTGTTGCCTCTGTGGTTACTGATGGTGATTGACCCGGCGATTAAACCCGTTGGTATGGAATTTATCGGTCCACATAAGAATGCAGAGCTTCCTCTAATTCTACAGTTCCTTCTCATTGAATTTGGGGTCGATTTATTACGGATGGCGGCTGTTCATACGCCCACGCCACTCGCGTCGGCCATGGGGTTGATTGCAGCGATTCTGGTTGGAGATATCGCTGTGAAAACGGGTTATTTTGTGGATGAAGTTGTACTGTATATGGCGATAGCCGCAATTGGCATGTTTGCAACTCCCAGTTATGAGCTTGGATTGGCCAATCGCTTGGTGAGGTTGTTTTTGCTGGTGGCCGTGGCGATTTTCAAGGTCCCTGGCTTCGTAGTCGGGACGACGTTCATTATTGTGGCTCTCACCTTGCATCGCTCCTACAACTCTTCGTATCTCTGGCCATTCATACCGTTTAATGCAAAGGCTTTGGGTAACTTTTTGTTCCGTTTGCCGCTGTTGGAAAATAAAAAACGTCCTTCAATCAACAAAACGCGTGACAATACCAAAATGGACAATGATCCGGACGGGGAACTGCAAAAAAGTAAAAAACACAAATGATCTGCCGAAAAATCCATTCTTCTCATTTTCTAATTTGATATACTGGTGTAAAATCATTGGAATAACAGCTGTTCCAGTATATAAAAAAGTGAGGAATGCAGATTATGTATTTACATGGTACAAGTAAAATAAATGCACAGGGACATCTGGAAATTGGCGGAGTCGATACAACCGACTTGAAAGCACAATTTGGAACTCCCCTGTATGTTGTGGACGAGCAATTGGTTCGTGAGCGCTGCAGAGAGTACATGGAAGCGTTCCGTGCTTCAGGTCTGGGCTTCCAGGTTGCTTATGCAAGTAAAGCATTCTGCGTAATGGC
Organism: Paenibacillus sp. OK076; assembly: GCF_900110055.1. Lineage (NCBI taxonomy): Bacteria > Bacillati > Bacillota > Bacilli > Caryophanales > Paenibacillaceae > Paenibacillus > Paenibacillus sp. OK076. The sequence goes on along the minus strand of NZ_FOCH01000001.1, from coordinate 3,692,946 downwards.
GATGTGTGCCCTTGCTGCGGAAGAAGGACTTTCCCTGGATGTTGTATCCGATGGTGAATTGTTCACCGCACTGCAAGCCGGTTTCCCGGCAGAGCGTATTCACTTCCACGGCAACAACAAAACGCTGGAAGAGATCGAAATGGCGCTTGATGCAGAGATTGGCTGCTTCGTTGTGGATAACTTCAATGAACTGCACTTGCTGCAAGCTGTAGCCGCAGACAAAAATCGCAAAGTTAACATTTTGCTGCGTGTGACGCCTGGTGTTGAAGCGCATACGCATGAATATATCTCGACAGGACAAACGGATTCCAAATTTGGATTCGATATCGGAAACGGAACGGCATTTGAAGCCATTGAATTGGCTTCCAAGCAGTCAAATCTGGTATTGCTCGGTGTACATTCACACATCGGATCACAAATCTTCGAAGTTGAAGGCTTCCAAATGGCCGTTCAACGCGTTGCTGAGTTTGCAGCAGCTGTGTATGAGCGTCTTAACGTGGCATTCAAAGTGGTTAATCTGGGCGGTGGCTTCGGTATCCGCTATATTGATGGAGATACACCACTTGAAGTTTCACAATACGTAAAAGCCATCACGGATGCGGTGAAAAATCATTTTGCTCAAATCGGCTATGCTGTGCCTGAGATCTGGGTTGAACCAGGCCGCAGCATTGTAGGTGAAGCGGGAACAACACTCTATACCGTTGGAACAAGCAAAGATATTCCAGGGGTTCGTAAATACGTTGCTGTGGATGGTGGAATGACAGACAATCCACGTCCAGCACTGTATGAGTCCAAATATGAAGCTGTATTGGCAAACCGTGCAAATGAGGCTGCTCAGGAAACGGTATCTGTTGCTGGTAAATGCTGTGAGAGTGGTGATATGCTGATCTGGGATCTGGACCTGCCTAAAGTGCAAAGCGGCGATCTGCTCGCAGTAGCTTGCACAGGCGCGTACAACTACTCTATGGCAAGCAACTACAACCGGATTCGTCGTCCGGCAGTGGTATTTGTCAAAGACGGTCAAGGCGATGTTGTCGTACGCCGTGAGACGTATCAGGATATCATCCAGAATGACCTGGTGCCTGAGCGCATTGCAAAGCAACCAGTTACCCGTTAATTAAAGGATATCTAACGGAGCTCTATTATGAAGAAGACAAAAAAGGACACTCCTTTTTTGTCTTCTTTTGCATCTTTAGGGCAGGATTTTGAAAAAATCTTGCTGATTATTTTGCGATCAATCCATTTTCAGTGTACACTAAGAAAAGTGCTATAAAGCTTGGCCCAGGGTCATGCGTTCTGGCACCATTAACGATGGTCAATACGAAAGGAGTCATTTACATATGGCGAAACAAGCGAAAATCAAAATGGCAAACGGCGGAGAAGTTGTAATCGATTTGTTCGATCAAGAAGCTCCAAACACAGTAGCAAACTTTGAGAAACTGGCTAACTCCGGTTTCTACAACGGTCTTGTATTCCACCGTGTTATTCCGGGCTTTGTAGCTCAAGGCGGATGCCCTAACGGTTCCGGTGCAGGCGGCCCAGGTTACACAATCAACTGTGAAATCAACCCGAACAAACATGAGCGCGGAACATTGGCTATGGCACATGCAGGCCGTAACACAGGCGGAAGCCAGTTCTACATCTGCTACCAACCGCAACCACATTTGGATGGACAACATACTGTATTTGGTAAAGTAACCAAAGGTATGGAGTTCGTGGACGCTTTCGAAGGTCGCGACAAAATGGAAACTGTTGAAGTAGTAGAAGCTTAATCAATATCCGTATGTAAACCGTTTCGCAATGAGCGAAGCGGTTTTTGTTTACACTTAAGCTTATTAAAAGTTAGTATGTGACAAAAAGGAACAAAAAACAATTGATTTTTTGACGTTAAAGTGCTAACATCCAATTAATAACGCAACGAATCCTTCAGGGCAGGGTGTAATTCCCTACCGGCGGTGATGCAGTATGTGAGGATATCTTTCCAGCATTGATGCAAAGTCCGTGACCCGTCTGCCTGTGGCAGATGGCTGATCTGGTGTAATTCCAGAACCGACAGTATAGTCTGGATGGGAGAAGGAGAGGGTGCCGTCCTTAGGGACCGCATTCCGCAGGAGTGTTGCTGTACAGTTTTTGATGAATTCATTTCCTGTGCAGGGAGAAATCCGGATACTTCCGGCAATCTTCATACATATGCCACATCATAGAAGCTCTTTACCTGTAATTGAAGTTCATTAAGGTATGTGTCTGCTTTCACTTGCCTGAAATGAAGTTTTGGGCGATGTGTTGTTGGCAATGTATCAATAGTACTGCTGGTGACACATGTCTCTCATCATCCCCATCGAACGGTTTGTTCGACGGGGATTTTTTAATATCAGTAAAGTAAAAACTTCGAAGTATGATGCTCTTGATATTGCAAGAAAAAATTCCGCTAAACGCGGTCTGGCTTCCTTGGAGTACTTCGATAGACGTTTTTTCTTATTGGATATGGAACATGCCTCTCTGTTGGAAGGGAGGTCTATAACTTGAGATTTTAACCGTGGGGTGAACGGACTTGGAAATGATTAATGATGAATTTTATATGGCGCTGGCACTGGATATGGCAGAGCGGGCACAAGGACAGACTGGAATCAATCCGGTAGTAGGTTGTGTCGTTGTTAAAGAAGGACGTATCGTGGGCCTCGGAAGTCATCTCAAACGGGGAACGGGTCATGCAGAGGTTCATGCGCTGAACATGGCGGGCAGTGATGCGGAAGGCAGTACAGTATACGTTACGCTTGAACCCTGTAGCCATTATGGCAAGACTCCACCATGCAGTGAACGTCTCATTCATGAGAAAGTGAAACGTGTCGTCGTATGCTGCGAAGATCCGAATCCGCAAGTCTCAGGCAGAGGGATCAGCATGCTGCGTCAACAAGGGATCGAAGTTGAAGTTGGAGTGCTGCGTGAGCGCGGAAGACGGATGAACGAGAAATTCATCAAATACATTACAACAGGTCTCCCCTTTGTAACTTTGAAGACGGCCTCTACTCTGGATGGCAAAATCGCTACGCGTAGCGGTGACAGCAAATGGATCTCTAACGAGTCAGCTCGCGAGATTGTACACGCACTTCGTCATCGCCATCAAGGAATTATGGTTGGTGTGGAAACGGTCATTGCAGACAATCCCGAACTCACGACTCGCTTGCAAGTGGAAGGGATCAGCCCGGTACGAATTGTGGTCGATTCCAAGCTACGTCTGCCTGTAGGAGCCAAAATGGTTAAGGATGGCCTTGCACCAACCTGGGTGCTTACAACGGATGAGGCGAGCCCTGAAGCCGCTGAGCGGCTTGAGGCCTATGGGGTGGAGATTATACGTTGTGGTCCAGGACCACGTGTTGATCTGCTAAGTGCACTCAGCAAGCTCGGTGAGCGTGAAATTGGTTCGATTCTGCTTGAAGGCGGGGGTACTCTGAATGGTGCCATGCTGGAAGCGCGATTGGTAGATCGACTGCTCATGTTCATTGCTCCGAAAATTGTCGGAGGATACGAAACACCAGGCAGTTTCCGCTTCGAGGGTGTTGAGCGCATGAGTCAGGCGATTCAATTGCATCAGCTGGAAATTGAGCAAGTTGGAGATAATATTAGCATTGGCGGAATTCCGGTTTGGCCTGAATAAATGAATTGATTGAATTAACAATAACGAAATAAATAAAGGAGGCGGTAGCATGTTTACCGGTTTGGTGGAAGAAGTCGGTCAGATCCGGCGTATAGGTCGGAAAGGCGAAGCGATGGTCCTGAATATCGGAGCTTCCGCCATCATGAACGACTTGAAGATTGGCGATAGTGTAGCCGTAAACGGGGTATGCTTAACTGCGACTACCCTGGAGGGTGGCGGTTTTACTGCTGACGTGATGCCTGAGACCTATCGACATACCAATCTTAGTCAATTGCAATCCGGCAGCAAAGTTAATCTGGAGCGAGCCATGTTGTCAGGTGGTCGTTTTGGCGGGCATATCGTTCAGGGCCATGTCGATGGCACTGGGGTCATTGGCAGCATTACACGTGACCAGAATGCGATTGTTTTCGAGATCAAACCTGATGATACGCAACTGTTCAAATATCTGATACCCAAAGGGTCTGTAACCCTGGACGGAATTAGTCTGACCGTTGTGCATACTTCACAGACCGCATTCACTGTATCCATTATTCCACACACCATTGGTGAGACCGTATTAAATGTGAAAAAGACGGGGGATACCATCAATATTGAGTGTGATATTTTGGGCAAATATGTGGATCATCTGTTGCACTATGGTAAGGGACATCAGGAGACAGGTACGGGCAAGCCGAGAAGTATCAGTGAGGATTTCCTTGCTAATCACGGATTTGCTTAACAAATCGTAATTGCTTAACTACAAATATAAATTGAAATAGAAACTGGAGGGGGACCTATGTCAGAGAAATCCATTCTGAATTCTATTGAGGAAGCCATCTACGATCTCATGCAGGGTAAACCAGTTATTGTGGTGGATGATGAGGATCGGGAGAATGAAGGTGACTTTATCGCTTTGGCGGAAAAGGCTACACCTGAAGTGATCAATTTCATGATTACCGAAGGCAGAGGTCTGGTGTGTGTTCCCATTACGCAGCAACGTGCCGATGAACTCAACCTGAAACCTATGGTCCAGCAAAATACGGACTTTCATGGGACGGCTTTTACCGTCTCTGTAGATCATAAAGATACCACAACGGGCATCTCGGCTCATGAACGCTCCATTACAGTTAAGGGTCTAATTGATCCCGAAGCGAAAAGCGGAGATTTCCGCAAGCCGGGCCACATGTTCCCACTTATTGCTAAAGATGGCGGTGTGCTACGACGCGCGGGCCACACGGAAGCGGCTGTAGATCTCGCCATTATGTGCGGTTCCTATCCGGCAGGTGTAATCTGTGAAGTGATCAAGGAAGATGGCACGATGGCCAGACTTCCGGATCTACAGGAGATCGCCCGCAAGCATGATCTGAAGCTAATCAGCATTCAGGATATGATTCGGTACCGGAATGAGAAGGAACAGCTGGTTCAACGCGAAGTAGCTGTACGTATGCCAACGGACTTTGGTGAATTCCAGGCGGTGGCCTACACCAATGCGGTGGACAACAAGGAGCATGTTGCTTTGGTTAAAGGCGAAATTGATGGTTCGAAGCCTGTATTGGTCCGCGTACACTCCGAATGTCTCACAGGGGATGTTTTCCATTCCCATCGCTGTGACTGTGGTCCACAATTCGATGCAGCTTTGAAACAGATCCATGACGAAGGCAATGGCGTCCTGCTCTATATGAGACAGGAAGGACGAGGCATTGGACTGATCAACAAGCTCAAAGCCTACAAACTGCAAGAAGAAGGTCTGGACACCGTGGATGCCAATCTGAAGCTTGGGTTTGCTGCCGATCTTCGAGATTACGGCATTGGTGCCCAAATTCTCAAGGATCTTGGCGTTCGTCAAATCCGTTTGTTAACCAACAATCCACGCAAAATTAAAGGGCTTGAAGGTTACGGACTTGAAGTGGTGGAACGAGTTCCGATTCAGATGGAAGAGAACGAGGATAATACGGTTTACCTGCACACGAAGCAGGCAAAACTCGGCCATATGCTAAAGTTCGACGATATCGAGCAGAATGAAGAAAAAAACTGAGTAGCTTTTCTGAGTTAAATAAGTGAAATATTTGCCGAAGATCAGCTGCATACATCATATAATACAATTAGGGAGATGACTTGAATGCCACACTTTTTTGAAGGACATTTGGTATCAGAAGGATTAAAATATGGAGTGGTTGTAGGACGTTTTAACGAGTTCATTACAAGCAAATTGCTCAGCGGAGCACTGGATGCGTTCAAACGTCACGGTGTACAAGATAATGAAGTGGATGTAGCGTGGGTTCCAGGAGCTTTTGAAATCCCGTTGATTGCACAAAAAATGGCTGAAAGTGGAAAATATGATGCAGTCATTACGTTGGGGACGGTTATCCGTGGTTCAACAACACATTATGATTATGTGTGCAATGAGATGGCTAAGGGTGTAGCCGCAATTAACCTGAAAACAGGCGTACCTACAATCTTCGGCCTCGTTACAACAGAGAATATTGAACAGGCCATTGAACGTGCTGGAACAAAGGCAGGAAACAAAGGCTGGGATGCAGCTACTGCCGCGATTGAAATGGCGAACTTGACGAAACAGCTAAAATAGTGCTTATTTAATATAGTGCCCTGCTCTGCGCAGACGAAAACGGGAGACCGGATTCGGCGGCTTAGCGGGGGTTTTTATTTTTCTGGCGGGAGGATTCGTCTAGTGACGGTAGTTACATACAAACTGGAGACTTTTGAAGGGCCTTTGGATCTGCTGCTTCATTTGATCGATAAGGCAGAGATTCATATCCAGGATATTCCCATCAGCGATATTACCGATCAATATATGGCGTATCTGCATTCGATGCAGGAGCTGGAGCTGGATATTACGAGTGAATTTTTGGTAATGGCAGCAACATTGCTGTCAATCAAGAGCAAACTATTACTGCCCAAACCACCGGTAATCGAGGATTTTGAGGATTATGCATATATGGAAGATGAAGATTATGATCCACGTGCCGAACTGATTGCACGTCTGATTGAATATCGCAAATACAAGGGAATTGCGCGTCACTTGCACGAACGGGAGTGGGAACGCAGCCTTATTTTCTCCAAAGAGCCCGAGGATTTGCGGCCGTATATGCCTGTAGAAGCACAATCGAATCCGGTAGAGGGTTTGCATACCTCTGATCTGATTGCAGCCTTTCAGAAGGCGCTGCGTAAGGCGGAGAAGCGGACAACCGTAACTCGGATCCAGCGGGATGAAATCTCGGTTAAGGATCGCATTCGCGATGTTATCGGCGCGTTGGAAAGTATGGGACCGGGGGGCAGGCTGTTATTCTCCAAGCTGCTGGATAACCAAATTTATCGGCATGAGATTGTCGTAACTTTTCTGGCGGTGCTGGAGCTGATGAAGATGAAGCAGATTGTCTGTTATCAGGAGCGGATGTTTGAGGATATCGTTATGGAGTGGAGAGGGGAAACAAAGAATCATGGATTTTCCGAAATTGAAATCGATTATTGAAGGCCTGCTGTTTTTGTCCGGAGAAGAAGGTCTGAGTATCAAACAAATCGCCGAGATCGTGGATCAGCGAGCCGAACTGGTATCGGATGCGATCGAGGAAATGATCGCTGAATTTGCCAAGCAGGGACGAGGCGTACAAATTCTTAAAATTGCAGGGGTAGTCCAACTGGGGACATTACCGGAACATGCAGCTTATTTTGAGAAATTGGCTTATTCACCTGCACGTACCTCTTTATCCCAGGCGGCTTTGGAGACGCTCGCTATTGTGGCGTATCGTCAGCCTATCACGCGGGTGGAGATTGAGGAGATCCGTGGCGTAAAATCCGAACGTGCCATTCATACCCTTGTGAACAAGGATCTCATTCAGGAAGTGGGACGGGCTGAGGCCATTGGACGCCCAATTCTATATGGCACTACCAAGTCCTTCCTGGATTACTTTGGCTTGGCTTCGCTCAAAGATCTGCCTGAGCCAGGGTTGTTTGAAGATTCCGAGAACCTGGAGGAAGAAACACAGCTGCTTTTTGAAAAATTGGATGTGCAGCATGTGGATCTGGATCTTGATAATACAAATCTTGAAGATGATACAAATGCAAACGATATTAATAACGAAGATGATCCTTTGAACTCATAACTTTGCAGTCTGGATCGATCCAAAACCGGTACCCTGTCGGAGGGCCGGTTTTTTTGACGTGGTAAACGGAATGTATTACAAGGTGGTTGTGCAAAGATTAAATGGAATTTTCAGGTCAGACGTGAATTTTTTCCTATATAGAGTGTCATACTAGACGAGAAAAGAATTGAGGGCTTGGAGGTAAGGCCTGTGTGGATTTGGCTTGGAGGAATCGGCTTGTTGATCGCACTGCTTCTTGTCGCAGTCCTCATCTCGTATGTTCATGTGCATTTTACATTCAGGAAACACAATCATGATGATTATGCCAAGATTACGGTTCGTCTGCTATATGGCATTGTGCGTATTAACTATGAAATTCCTAGTATCGTCTTTCGGAATATGAAGGAAGGTTTCCTTGTGAAGACGGAGCAGCGAATGAATCATTCGAGGGGCGAAGCCCAGAGCAACGAGCGTGTTAACAAACGTAAAGTCAAAAAATGGGCTAAGGATGTAAAGATCATGCTCAGGGCAACGGAAGCATTAAAGCTCTGGATCAAGCAAACGCTCACTCGTGTACATATGACTCACTGGTCCTGGTCCACTCGCATTGGCGTCGGCGATGCAGCATATACGGCTGTTCTCATAGGTTGGGTGTGGAGTATCAAGTCGATCATCATTGGATACCTCTCTTATCAAATCCGTTTTGAACAAACGCCAAAGTTACAAGTTGTGCCGGTGTGGGAAGACGAGATGGAGTTCCAAACCGAGCTGGATTGGAAACTAAAGATCCGGATCTCAGCAGTCATGATCGCAGGACTTACGTTGTTAACCCGAGTGCTTCAAGTTGAGGGAGGATGGCGGATGTGGTTCAAACTCCTACAAGAACAACGTCGCAGACGCAAACTAAAGCTCAAGAAACAACACAGTAAATCGCACATATGAGTGCATGTATTGTTCCGTGTTATTTAGCTTTCATGAAAATGATTGCGGGTGCGAGTGGAACAATGGCTCTTGGCTGGATCTATTCGGTAGTTAAAGTGAAGCCGAGTATGCGACAATTTTCTACAGTTTGCTTGCAACTGCCTGGTTTTATTTTGCCGAGTCAGCGGTTTGAAGTATTGAGGTTTAGTTAAATGGCTGGCTTACATAAGTCCCTACAAGTTTGGGGATGATATGGTTAGATCAAACCTAGCTTAAATTGAAACTGGAGGGAATTCAAATGTCAGATCATCCAATTCAAGGCTTAATGGAAACCGCAATGGAAAATATCAAGGCCATGGTGGATGTCAATACAATCGTGGGCGATGCGGTTGAAACACCTGATGGTACCGTAATTTTGCCGATCAGTAAAGTAGGATTCGGATTCGCTGCGGGTGGCAGTGATTTTCATGTGAGTGATGGAAGCAGCAAAGGTGGAAACGGTGGTAGCAGCGGAAACAGTACTACTGAGCATGCCAGCTCCGCATCAGTTGCCTCACCATTTGGAGGAGGAAGTGGGGGCGGCGTATCCATTCGTCCTATCGCATTCCTGGTAGTTGGCAAACAGGGCGTTCATATCGTGCCGCTTGACAACTCAACGCATCTGTTTGAGAAACTGATCGATTCCACACCGTATGTGATGGACAGAATTCAGGACATGTTCCGCAATCGTAATACAGCACAATCTGCCGAGTCCGGTATTCCTGTCACACCTGATCCTTCTACGTACAGCTAAATGATTCGTTTAAAATCCCTTCCGCAGCGCATGCGAGAGGGATTTTTGCTGTTTTCTAACACTGGGACATACTTCGGGTTGTCCAGACATAAGCTAGTACAAGATTCCAAGTGACCCGGAGGAATGAATCGATGCGAAAATTAATGAAATTTATGGCGTGTATGTTTGTACCTTTGTTTCTGTTTCCCTCTATTGGGCTTGCTGAAGCCCAGGGAACCATACCTGGCCCCTCAAACCATGCGCAAAGCGCTGCTCTCATTGATGTGACTTCAGGCCGAATATTGTACAGCAAGGATGGGGATAAGGAACTCAGAATTGCCAGCTTAACCAAAATCATGACAGCAATTGTTGCGATTGAACACGGTAAACTGGATGACAAAGTAAAGGTAACTTCTTCGGCTTTTGCCAAAGAAGGCTCGTCCATCTATCTCAAGCTGGGTGAAGAAATGACGCTGGAAAATATGCTGTATGGGCTGATGCTGCGATCAGGCAACGATGCGGCCTCGGCGATTGCTGAACATGTCGGTGGATCTGAAGAAGGTTTCGTGCTGTTAATGAACAAAAAGGCAGAGCAAATGGGTCTGACGCATTCCCATTTTATGAATCCCCATGGACTTGATGCAGACGGTCACTACTCTACCGCCAATGATCTGGCACGCTTAACCGCGTATGCGCTCAAGAATCCGGTTTTCAAACGAATTGTAGCTACAGAGAACAAATCAGCTCCAAATCCGAATGAGAGCTGGCAGTACTCCTGGCAAAACAAAAATAAAATGCTGCGGTTGTATGAGGGAGCCGATGGCGTAAAGACCGGATATACCAAAAAGGCGTTCCGTTGTCTCGTCAGCTCGGCTACTCGCAATGGACAACAGCTTGCTGCGGTAACCCTGAACGACGGCGATGACTGGAATGACCATGCTCGCATGCTGGATTTCGGTTTTGAAAACTTCCCTTTGGTGGAAATTGCAAAAAAGGAACAGCCTGTACAGAACACGGATGTAGTCACAGGTCGCGGGTTCACCTATCCTCTGGCGAAGAGTGAGACAGCCTCATTGGCGAAAAAGCTGATTTTACTCGAAAACCGTGCCCAGAAGGGTTCGAAGGGAGATGCAACATCGACAGATCCTTCCTTTGGACTGGCCGGTCGAATTGATATGCAGCTTGACGGAAAACTTGTAGGTTCTATTCCTGTGTATCGCAAAGGAAGTTATATTCCGCCGGAGCCGAAGGCAGAGGATGCAACTCTGGGGGGGATTGGTGAAATTTCTACCTGGGCTTCCGCATGGCGTGCAGTATTAAGCCATTTGTTATCTCCATAATGAGGGGAGGGTTATCCTTTGATCAATGTAATCTGGCTTCTCATGATTGTAACCGGCTTTGCTTTTGCAGCAGCACAAGGCAAAATTGAAATTGTTACACAGGCGGCTTTTGATGGAGCAGCAACCGGAGTAACGGTATGTTTTGGGCTGATCAGTGTGCTCGTGTTCTGGATGGGCATGATGAAAATGGCTGAGGATGCCGGGCTGCTGGGCCGAATTGCGAAGCTGTTGGGTCCGGTTGTTGCCTTTCTGTTCCCGGATGTTCCGCGGAATCATCCAGCTATGGGCTATATTTTATCCAACATGAGTGCCAATCTGCTCGGCCTAGGCAATGCGGCAACCCCAATGGGGATCAAAGCCATGCAGCAGCTGCAAGAGTTGAATCCGGATAAACAAACGGCTTCCCCTGCCATGTGTACTTTGCTGGCTCTGAATACGGCGAGTATCACTATTATCCCGACAACCCTGATAGCTATTCGTCTTAATTATCATTCCGCGAACGCCACGGAAATTGTAGGCACAACGCTAATGGCAACCATTATTGCGACATTTGCAGCCATCGTAGCCGATCGCTGGTACCGAAACAGGGCACTTCACAGGCCGCCGCGTGTACATAAAAGTGATAATCCCGGTATGAAAGGATGAGCAACGTTGTTAACCTTCATCAACTGGATTTCCGTCTGGGCCATTCCGGTTATCATCGCGTTTGTTCCATTATATGCGTTTACCAAAAAGGTCCCGGTCTACGAGTCTTTTGTTGATGGGGCCAAAGATGGTTTCTCTACGGCAATCAGCATTATTCCCCATCTGGTAGGCATGATGGTAGCGATCAGTGTATTCCGTGCCTCCGGTGCATTGGATTATGTGATCAGTCTATTCGCACCACTTGTGTCCTGGATGGGGGTTCCGGGAGAAGTATTGCCACTCGGTATTTTGCGTCCTTTGACCGGGACAGGCTCGCTTGCTTTTACGACAGATCTGATCAAAACGTATGGTCCTGACTCGATGATTGGCCGCATGGCTTCTACGATTCAAGGCAGTACGGATACAACACTATATGTATTGACAGTTTATTTTGGAGCGGTAGGTATACGTAATGGTCGATATGCGCTCAAAGTTGGGTTGTTTTCCGATGTGGTTGGTTTCATTGCTGCCTTGGTCATTTGTTTAATTGTATTTGGGTAAAAAATATGCCCTCTCCTTCCGATATACGAATTATGCTAGAATGAAAGCGGAGGAGAGTGAGAACCATGCAAAAGAGTTGGAAAAGAATGCTCCGCTTTGGGATGTCAGGCATGCTTGCCATTGCGTTGCTTGCAGGACAGACGGGATTGGCTGCGGCTCAAGCCGTTAATACGATTCATTTTACAGGTTACTTCGATAAACAGTTACGTGCTCAGTTGGCCGTTACAGCGGATTCTTTTCCAGTTGTGAACGTACGTCTGGTCAAGCAGGATGAACCCGATACAGTATATTATGATGTAGGTACATCCATACTGATCTCCAAGGATGAGGTGCTAACCAACTATCATGTCATTCAGGATTATGCTGAACTGTCTGATGGGGATGAAGGCACACTTACTGTAGCAAGCCCAGGTCATCTGGACAAGCCGGTTAAAGCGAAAATCGTTAAAACAGATCCGGTGACAGATATGGCATTGCTGAAGCTGGACAAAGAAATCGACGCACAACCGGTGACGTTTGCAAATGCGAAAGATAATCAAATCGTCTATACCATCGGTTTTCCTAAAAATTCCGCCGGGGAACTTGTGCTGTTGGACGAACAATTCCCTTCAACTTTCAATACAATCGCCAAAAGCCGAGTATTTAATTCACAGGATTCGGACGTTCCAGGCAAGAAGGGCATTGGCAGTATCGTAAAATCAGTGGCACAAGGCAATTCAGGTGGCCCTGTTCTGGATCAGAACAATCGGGTTATTGGCATGATGACCTTTGTATACGGAGGACGTACTTATTATATTACTTCCAAAACGTTGCAATCCTTCATTAAAGAAAGTGAATCCCCTGGAAAAAAACAGGTCGTTGTTGCAGGTAAAGTATCCAGCTAACCTTATTCACATTGCATTGGTTACATACGGTTGAAATTGAACGGCTCACCTTAACGCTCCTGTCGCATACAGGCAGTGAGAGGGTGAGCTTTTTTGGACTGAATTTATAGCTAAATGCAGCTTAAAAGGTCTTTACAACCCCTGCGTTAACAAAATCGATGGATTATCCTTGTGATTTCCGGCCTTGATGGGTATCATTAGTGTGAGGTGACATGACAAACATGGAAAGATTACAAAAAATTATCGCACAGGCAGGCATTGCATCCCGCCGCAAGAGCGAGGAACTGATCCTGTCCGGCAAAGTAGAAGTTAACGGGGAGGTCGTAACCGAACTGGGTACGAAAGCGAACCCCGAAGAGGATATGATTACGGTTAATGGTAAACCGATCCGCAGTGAAAAGAAAGTGTACATGATGTTGAACAAACCGAAGGGTGTTATCACAAGTGCTTCAGACCCGGAAGGTCGGAAAATTGTATCCGACTATCTTAAAGGTGTCAAAGAACGTGTGTATCCCGTTGGTCGTCTGGATTATGACACAGAAGGCTTGCTCATTCTGACCAATGATGGTGAATTTGCTCATTTGCTCACGCATCCGAAGCATCACGTACCGAAGACGTATCTGGCAACGGTTAAAGGGGTTCCCCATGGTACTGCCCTGGAGAAATTAAAGACAGGCATTATGCTGGATGACGGCATGACCGCTCCTGCAGAGGTTGAATACAAGGATGTCGATACGGCAGGCAATGAAGCTGTAATCTCCATCACGATTTACGAAGGACGTAACCGTCAGGTTAGACGTATGTTCGAAGCGATTAACCATCCGGTAACACGTCTGAAACGGATTTCGTTTGGTGGCATTTTGCTTCAAAACCTGAAACGGGGACTCACACGCAATCTAACCAAAGAAGAAGTCAACAACCTGATTACGCTCGCAAAATCAGAACCCGCCAAAAAAATGAAAAAAAGGTAATGTGAGGACACATAATTTTCATAAAAGCGCCGCAGTTTTGTGACGGAATTCGCTATAATTGTTCATAGGATGTTCACAGTTGTCCAAGACCGTTATATGCGAATGCTAGTCACTCAAGCTTTTTGCATAAATCCCCGGAGCGACTTTCAATCCGCATGAGTTAGATCGAAATGGTTTTAATCGTCTAATTCTTGTACCCGGGAGCGTTTAGAATCAAATTATGCAAAATGCTGAATTAAAAGGGGAGCAGCACATGGGGAAATCAAGAAGAGCGGTGCAAATCGTCATTTTGTTATTGATCCTGGTGTTGGGCGGATATGCGATTACTACATCGGTATCCGGCTCGAATGGCAAGCCAAAAGAAGGGGACAAGGCTCCTTCTTTTGAACTGCTGGGCCTGGATGGACAAGTTCATACGTCTGAGGAATACAAAGGCAAAGCCATGGTAATCAACTTCTGGGGAACTTGGTGTGAGCCTTGTGTCAAAGAGATGCCTGCGCTACAAGCTCAAGCGGACAAATGGAAGGACCAGGGTGTGCAATTTGTTGGTATCAATGTTGGGGAAGACCAGATGACCGTGGAAAATTTTGTTCGACAGGTGGGCGTTACGTTTCCGATTATGCTCGACCGTGACAAAAACTCGATCCGGGATTTCGGTATATCTCCGATGCCAACGACATTTTTTGTCTCCGACACGGGTAAAATCTCCACCATTCATATCGGTCAACTTGATTTGGACACACTTGACGCTCAAATTTCACAATTGGCGAAACAGCCCTGACAGGAGGTCTAGTCGTGTTCCAAAATACGAAATGTGAGTGCGGACACCAAAATCCGGTGGGCACTGTACTGTGTGAAGCATGCGGCAAGCCGCTGCTGGAGGCCGAGGTCAAATCGGATGAAGTATTGGAAATGCGTTATGATGGCATGGCCCGTCGTTCGCAGCGTACGAATCCCAAAATCATTGACCGCATATGGAACTTTTTTTCATCGGTCAAAATTGCTGTTTACATGATTGTGTTTACGCTTGTAGGTTCCATGCTGGGCACGATCTATCCACAAGAAAGTACATTTCTGAATATTGATCCATCCGTATATTATAAGGACACATACGGTCAATTGGGTCATATCTATTATCTGCTGGGTCTATCCCATACATATGAATCCTGGTGGTTTATTTTGCTACTGGTGCTGATCGGTGCCTCACTGGTCATATGCAGTCTTGACCGGGTACTTCCACTGTACAAAGCGCTGAATAAACAGAAAATACGCAAACACATGCAGTTTCTTACACGCCAGCGACTGGTGTACCAAGGCTCCATAGATGAGGCATCAGAAGACTGGATTAAGAAAGCGGTTACGCCGCTTAAAAAGAAAGGTTACCGTGTGCATACCGAGGGTAGTGCATTGCTGGCTGAGAAGCAGCGATTCAGTCGCTGGGGACCTTATGTTATCCATATCGGCTTGATTATCTTTCTGCTCGCAGTACTTGCCCGAGGACTTCCCGGGCTCAATCTGGATGAGCATGTTGCTTTTCCCGAAGGTGAGATCAAGAAAATACCGAATACCTCCATGTATTTGAAAAATGAACAGTTTAATGTTGAGTTTTACAGTGAAGATGAGGTTCCAGAACAGTTCCGTAATTTGAACAAAACCGTTCCAAAACTGTTTGAAACCAAAGTGGTGTTGTACGAATGTACGGCAGATTGTTCTGATCCTTCGAAAAAACCTCAATTGACCGAGGTGGACCGACATGATGTTCGAGTGAATCATCCACTGAATTACAAGGGATTGAAAGCATATCAGTTTGATTATGATCTGACACCAACGATTCGTTCGGTAACGCCTGATTTGGTCAATGCTCAGACAGGTGAGAAATACGGAGCAATCCAAATTGCTATGGTAGATACACAGCGAACGTTCGAAGCTGGACCTTATAACCTGACTGTAAAAGAAAAATATATGGATTTTGGGCTGGATGAAAATGGAGAACCTAAGTCAAAGTCTCCTTCACCGAATGCGCCCGCCTTTCTATTTAATATCAAGGGACCCAATTTACCTAAAGAGGGAATGCAGTACTTGTATTTTGCGAAGCAGATCGATAAACAGCGTTTTCAACAGGATGCAATTAACGAACAGCTGAATGGAGGAGCCATTCCTTTGCAGCTGGAGGTTGACAGCATGGATAAGGTGGACATTATTCAATCCGTGAGTTACCTCAATATCCGTATTGATAAGGCCATGCCTTTTGTATGGGTTGGGGCAGGAATCGTTATGTTGGGTCTGGTTATGGGCTTTTACTGGCACCACCGACGTATTTGGATTCGGATTGATAATGGACAACTCACCCTAGGCGGCCATACGAACAAAAACTGGTTTGGATTTAGGCGTGAGGTTGCAGCTGTGTTAAAACATATGAATGTGGAAGTGGATGAGAAGTCGTTGGATAACGGGGGGAACCAAACATGAGTTTATTGGATTTCAGCAGCGACGCATTTATCGTATCTTTTTTTCTATATTGTGCCGCATTTATGTTATATGGCGTTGCCGTCATGGGCAAAAAATGGAGTAATCGTGACCCGCAAGCTCATGTAGAACGATGGGGAAAACGAGCCTTTATTGCATCAACTGTTGCACTAGCTGCACATCTTATCTTCTTTGGTACACGCTGGGCTGGAGCAGGGCATATCCCCGTAAGTAATATGTATGAGTTTATGAGTTTTCTATCCATGATGATTATGGTCGCATTTATTGTTGTTTACGCCATATATCGTAAATCGTTGCTAGGACTGTTTGCATTGCCACTAACCATCATTATTATGGCATATGCAGCCGTATTTCCTCAGGAAGTACAGCCGCTGATCCCTGCTTTGCAATCGATATGGCTCAAGATCCACGTGACGTTGGCTGCACTTGGCGAGGCATTCTTCGCCGTAGGCTTTGCGGCAGGATTCATGTACTTGTTACGCACGGTCGATTTCAGTGGCAAGGATAAGTCATCCAGACGCCAGCGGGGATGGGTTGAGTTTACATTAATCACTATCGTCGTTGTGGTTGGGTTTATCGGGTCGGTATTTGCTTTCCGTGCATCCGGATATGAGGCGGTTTTTGTTCAGGAAACCACGAGCATTGACACAGAGGTACAGGGAAATAGTACAATAGAGAAAGTGATTTATCGCATGCCTCCTATTTTTGCACCTTATAATAGCGAAGTGGAGAGCATAAAACCGTTTCTTGGCATGAAGGAACCTTTACTTGAAACACCTTCCTGGATGAACGGAGTTAATGCTGGACGTAAACTGAATACGGTGGTCTGGTCTTTGATTGTAGGGCTGATCTTATATGGACTTATTCGTTTAATTATAAGAAGACCGCTTGGACAAACTCTGCAACCGATGCTGGATGGTATTGATGCCGACGATCTCGATGAGATTAGTTATCGCGCAATTGCTATCGGATTCCCGATATTTACATTGGGAGCATTAATTTTTGCTATGATCTGGGCTCAGATTGCCTGGAGCCGCTTCTGGGGATGGGACCCCAAAGAGGTGTGGGCACTGATAACATGGTTATATTATAGTGTGTACCTGCATTTGCGTTTGTCCAGAGGCTGGCAGGGCCGCAAGTCTGCCTGGCTTGCAGTACTTGGATTTTTGGTCGTTATGTTTACGCTCGTTGGTGTGAATTTGATCATCGCCGGGTTGCATTCTTACGCAGGGGCAGACTAGGATAGGTAGTTTCGTGAAGTTCCCGAGAGAAATCCATGAAACACATACGTAAGCCCCTACGTCCAATGGGGCATTCAAATATTGTTCGCCAGATCGAACATAATAGAAGTGATGAGGAGTTATTGCAAAGGGGCTGGAGTGGAATGGCTGAACATGAGAACCGTATACTCGTCGTGGATGATGAGGAAAGAATCCGACGGCTTTTGAAAATGTATCTCGAAAAAGAAGGTTATGAAATCGATGAAGCAGAGGATGGGGAAACTGCGCTGCGAAAAGCAACTGGTGGTGACTATGGTCTGATTTTGCTTGATGTGATGTTGCCGGGCATGGACGGCGTTGAAGTATGTACCCGTTTGCGTCAGGTGAAATCAACTCCGGTTTTGATGCTTACTGCAAAAGGTGAAGAAATCAACCGCGTTCAGGGCTTTGAAGTTGGAGCAGATGATTATGTCGTTAAACCGTTCAGTCCACGTGAAGTGATTTACCGGGTGAAGGCAATTCTGCGTCGTTCTTCTGCGACAGCATATCTGTCCAAGGAGAGTAATTCAAGCAACAATATCGTATTTCCTCATTTGGTCATCGAACATGATGCTCACCGCGTAACTGCGGGTGGGGAGGAGATCAGTCTAACACCGAAAGAATATGAACTGTTGCATTATCTTGCGACATCTCCAGATAAAGTTTTCTCCAGAGAAGAGCTGCTGAAGGATGTATGGAATTATGAATTCTTTGGTGATCTTCGTACTGTGGATACACATGTGAAGCGTCTTCGCGAGAAGTTAAACAAGGTTTCGCCAGAATCAGCGGCGATGATTACGACGGTGTGGGGTGTGGGTTATAAACTGGAAGTACCGAAGTAGTTTTAGTTTCTGGAGATCGCTGGTCGGGAAGTTATGGATTACGATTATTTGCCTTGTGGGCTGTGTACTCATAGCATTGGGTCTTTTTTTGCTGCCGTATATTGATACGAATTTTGCGGAGTCTGAGTCGAGAGATATCAAACGTTTGTTCACGTATGTTTGTATTATCGGATTCAGCTTAACGACCTTTTTTGCGCTGTTTCTTTTCACGAAAATTACGCAGCCGATGCAGCAGTTAATTCAGGCAGCCAATGCGATTCGGAAAGGTAACTACGGTACGCGTCTCTCCCTTGTAACAAGCGATGAGATTGGAGAATTAGGTAATACATTTAACCATATGGCTGCACAGCTGGAAGATAACATTCGCAACCTTAACCATGAGAAAGAACATCTGGCAAGCGTGCTCCGAAGCATGACCGATGCCGTAGTGACATTCGACGGTGAGGGAAAAGTTATTTTGACAAACCCTCCTGGTGAGAAAATCATGCAGGCTTGGTGTGATTTGGATTGGGCACAGATGGATGAGGGACAGGGTTTGGATAATTCTGTGAATTCTTCACGAGAGGTACCGGAACCACTTGTTCCTTTGTTCAAAATGGTGATGGAGCAAGGTGTCGATCAGAACTCTAACGTGCATGTGCAGCAGGGCGTCTGGTCTGTTCAGATGGCACCTTTGTATGCGGATAGTGTCGTACGAGGCGCGGTAGCTGTGCTTCGTGACGTAACGGAGGAAGTGCGACTGGAGAAGATGCGTCGTGATTTTGTCGCCAACGTATCCCACGAAATACGTACTCCGCTATCCATGATGCAAGGGTACAGTGAAGCTCTTTTGGATGGGATGGCGGCTTCTCCGGAAGAAAGTGAAGAATTAATTCAAGTGATTCATGATGAGTCTTTGCGTATGGGCAGGTTGGTTAAAGATCTGCTTGATCTTGCGCGAATGGAAGCGGGTCATACGGATATGGCCGTGAAGGAAGTGGATCTGATTGAACTATTGGAGCGTGTCTATAGAAAGTTCTCTGTACGTTCCAAAGAACAGGATATCCATCTTCGGTTTGAGTGCAAACAGACTTCGATTGAACTTCACCAGGCTGACGAGGACCGGCTTGAACAGGTATTTACAAATTTGCTGGATAATGCGTTTCGGCATACTCCCTCAGGCAAAAATGTTGTCATATCTGCAGAGCTGTTATCCGATATCCGGACACCTCTAGCTAAAGTGACTGTAAAAGACGAGGGCGTAGGCATTCCGTCTTCTGATCTGCCATTCATCTTTGAACGATTCTACAAAGCAGATAAGGCTCGTGTTCGGGGTGAAAGTGTCGGTACAGGGCTGGGGCTCGCAATTGTAAAAAATATTGTAGATGCACATCACGGTACCATTATCGTTAATAGTGTACTTGGCGAAGGTACAGAGTTTATTTTACAATTTCCTGTGGATTCTTCGAAATAGCCCGAATTCATACAAAAAGTGCGAAAGCACCCTCATGCTGAGGGTGCTTTTTTTGTTGAACAGTACCGTTTAATCTTGTTCAACGTGGAACAAGTATGTTCACTTTTTTTGCATCAAAAAGGTGTCCAAGATAATTTTACCTCTTATGAAACATAAGCTTGAAAAGCGAAGAAGTTAGAGGAGGAGTGGATTAGGCATGTCTGATGAAAGAAAAAGGGTGAATATTAAAGCTTTTTTAGAAGGAAGATCCTTTCGAGCGGGATCACCGTTTATTCCAATTACATCGAGTGAAGTGGAGCAGTTTGAGTCCATTTTGAAAGCACTGGCATTGACTATTCCTGTAGCTGTAAGTCAGCCTACAGCGTCTAATATTCTCGCGTTGCAAAACAGTTTACGGAGTTTGCTCACTTTTGTTAATACCTCTGGTTTTCGAGCTGGGGTGAAAGCGGAGTTACAATCCGTTCTGGAACTAACTATAGCAGGTTCTGAAGTTGTACCTGTAGCCGTCATCAATCTGGCTGGCAACTTGCAAAATTTGCTCGATGATTTGTTAAGTATAACGTTGCTTCTGGAAGTTCCGCCTGCGGAAAAAGATAAACTGGTCGGATTGATTCGCTCCATATCTGTATCCTTGAGTCGTGCTACCAGTTCATTTGGTACATCGGGAACACCCGGTCCTCCAGGCCCCCCGGGAGTTCCAGGAGTTCCAGGAGTTCCAGGTGTTCCCGGAGTCCCAGGTCCGGCTGGCCCAGGGGGGACAGTTGGGCCAGTGGGCCCGGTAGGTCCGGTAGGTCCTCAAGGGCCCCAAGGTGTACCAGGTGCGCAAGGGCTGCCGGGAGTTGGACTGTATGATATATCCGTTTTTGATCCAGCTCAGGCACCTGGCTATGTGCAAGGTCAAGTAGTTTCGTATAACGGCAGTCTTTATGTTGTTAACGTGAATGATCCTACCGGAGTACCGGGAAGTTCTCCAGACTACACGTCGTTTTTGTCAGGAGGAACGACTGGAACAACAGGGGCAGGTTTTACGGGCTCTATTCCATTCGATCAGGCGCTCGCACCAGGTTATCCGGCAGGACAAATTGTAACATTTGGCGGTAGTACCTATATTACTAATGTGGCATCGCCAACGGGAACACCGGGTAGTTCACCGGATTATACTTTGCTAGCAGCGGCCGGAGTTACTGGAGCCACCGGGGTAACAGGTGTGGGACTCGGTGGTTCTGTTCCGTTTGATCCGGCAGTAGCACCAACGTATCCAGCGGGTCAAGTCGTAACGTTTGATGGCAGCACGTATATTGCAAATGTCGCATCGCCAACGGGAACGCCGGGAACATCCCCTGATTACATATTATTGGCTGGTGCTGGGGCAACGGGTGCGACAGGGGCAACCGGCGTCGGTGTAACGGGCGCAACCGGAAATACGGGTGTAACGGGAGCCACCGGTGCAGGCCTGACAGGCGTCGTTCCATTCGACCCAGCAGTAGCACCAACGTATCCAGCGGGTCAAGTCGTAACGTTTGATGGCAGCACGTATATTGCAAATGTCGCATCGCCAACGGGAACGCCGGGAACATCCCCGGATTATACGTTGCTGGCTGGTGCTGGGGCAACGGGTGCGACAGGGGCAACCGGCGTCGGTGTAACGGGAGCAACCGGAAATACGGGTGTAACGGGAGCCACCGGTGCAGGCCTGACAGGCGTCGTTCCATTCGACCCAGCAGTAGCACCAACGTATCCAGCGGGTCAAGTCGTAACGTTTGATGGCAGCACGTATATTACGAATGTCGCATCGCCAACAGGCACCCCAGGAACGTCCCCAGATTACACGTTGCTGGCTGGTGCTGGGGCAACGGGTGCGACAGGGGCAACCGGCGTCGGTGTAACGGGCGCAACCGGAAATACGGGTGTAACGGGAGTCACCGGTGCAGGTTTGACAGGCGTCGTTCCATTCGACCCGGCAGTAGCACCAACATATCCAGCGGGTCAAGTCGTAACGTTTGATGGCAGTACGTATATTGCAAATGTAGCATCGCCAACGGGAACGCCGGGAACATCCCCGGATTATACGTTGCTGGCTGGAGTAGGAGCTACGGGAGCGACAGGGTTTACCGGAGTCGGTGTAACGGGAAGTACCGGAGCCACGGGAGATACGGGAGTAACCGGAGCAACAGGGGTCAGTGTAACCGGAAGTACCGGAACAACCGGAGATACGGGTGTAACTGGGGCGACTGGAGATACAGGAGCTACGGGGGTAACTGGAGCTACAGGGGTCAGTGTAACCGGAAGCACCGGAGCCACGGGAGTAACCGGAGCAACCGGAGCAACCGGAGCAACCGGAATAATTGGAGTTACGGGAGAGACAGGAATCACCGGAGCGACGGGATTAACCGGGGCCACTGGGGTTGCGGGCTTAACGGGTGCAACAGGGGTCAGTGTAACCGGAAGTACCGGAACAACCGGAGATACGGGTGTAACCGGAAGTACCGGAACAACCGGAGATACGGGTGTAACCGGAAGTACCGGAACAACCGGAGATACGGGTGTAACTGGAAGCACAGGAACAACAGGCGTTACGGGGGATACTGGATCAACGGGAGTAACAGGTGCTACTGGAGTGAGCGTCACAGGAGCAACTGGGGCAACTGGAGGTACAGGAGCAACTGGTGATACAGGTGTAACCGGAGCCACTGGAGTTACCGGCGATACAGGGGCTGCGGGGGTAACGGGTGCTACCGGTGTTGGTGTAACAGGAGTAACAGGAGTAACAGGAGCAACTGGTGATACAGGTGTAACCGGAACCACTGGAGTTACCGGTGATACAGGGGCTGCGGGAGTAACGGGTGCAACAGGAGCAACCGGAATAACCGGAGCCACAGGAGCCGGTGTAACTGGAACCACAGGAGCGACAGGCGTTACGGGGGATACTGGATCGACGGGAGTAACAGGTGCTACTGGAGTGAGCGTCACAGGAGCAACTGGGGCAACCGGAGGTACCGGAGCGACGGGTGCAACAGGAGCAACAGGTGCAACAGGAGCAACAGGTGCAACAGGAGCAACTGGTGATACAGGTGTAACCGGAGCCACCGGTGACAGTGTAACGGGAAGTACTGGGGCCACGGGAGATACGGGAGTAACCGGAGCCACTGGAGTGAGCGTCACAGGAACAACTGGGGCAACCGGAGGTACAGGAGCGACGGGTGCAACAGGAGCGACGGGTGCAACAGGAGCAACTGGTGATACAGGTGTAACCGGAGCCACTGGAGTTACCGGCGATACAGGGGCTGCGGGGGTAACGGGTGCTACCGGTGTTGGTGTAACAGGTGCAACAGGAGCAACTGGTGATACAGGTGTAACCGGAGCCACTGGAGTTACCGGTGATACAGGGGCTGCGGGGGTAACGGGTGCTACGGGTGTTGGTGTAACAGGAGTAACAGGAGTAACAGGAGTAACAGGAGTAACAGGAGTAACAGGAGCAACTGGTGATACAGGTGTAACCGGAACCACTGGAGTTACGGGAGAGACAGGAATAACCGGAGCCATTGGGGTTACGGGCTTAACGGGTGCAACAGGAGCAACTGGAATAACTGGAGTTACGGGAGAGACAGGAATAACCGGGGCCACTGGGGTTACTGGCTTAACGGGTGCAACAGGAGCAAGCGGAACAACTGGGGTTACCGGAGCCACAGGAGCCGGTGTAACTGGAAGCACAGGAGCGACAGGCGTTACGGGGGATATTGGATCGACGGGTGCAACAGGAGCCACAGGAACCTCTGTAACATCTAATTCAGCTTTTGGTGAAAACACAAATGGAACCATCCTTGTTATTTTGGGTGGAACACTAATACCATTACCAAACAACCAAAATATAGGCACTGGCATAACCATCAATGGAGCGAATGATACTTTCACTCTTGCCAATGCAGGGCGTTACTATATCTCTTACAAAATAAATCTGACAGCCGCACTTGCTATTCAATCCCGTATATTACTTAACGGGGCAGCAATTCCAGCGAGTGTAGTTTCACCATTACTTTCCCTCAGTCAGTTACAGTCTGACTTTATTGTGACGGTAACTGCTGGAGCTACAATACAGTTCCAATTATTTGGTCTTGTTGCTACAGCTGTCCTCTCTCCACCAGGAGCTACAATAAACATTATTCAATTAAGTTAATGCATGAATTACGATCTTAAAAAAGAAGTTTGAGTTTATAGAAAAGAGGCGACCCAATAAGGGTTCGCCTCTTTTTTATCTTATGAGTGAATAGTCCGACAATAATTAATTCAGAACGATTTCAACGGCTGTATTGATTTCCTGAAGAGCAGCGAGTTGCACCAGAACATCTTTTGGAACTTCTTTGTCAACAGTCAGAATCATGATAGCTGCCCCACCAATGATTTTACGTCCGACTTGCATGGAGGCGATGTTAACTTCGTTCTCTCCAAGCAAAGTCCCAACGCGTCCGATAATCCCCGGTTTATCATTATGCGAAATCAGAATCTGGTGACTTTCGGGAGCAATATCTACTGGGAATTTGTCCAGACGCACGATACGTTCACCGTAACCGGCGAGCAGTGTACCCGCAACACGACGCTCCTCGGCATCCTGAGTCGTCACCAGTGTGACGGTAATCAGATTTGTAAATCCTTTCGTCGCCGACGTTTGGCTAACCACTACGTTGAGATCCCGCACTTTAGCCAAATGCATGGAGTTGACAATATTGGCTTCTCCGCCTAAATGTCTTGCCAGAATACCTTTTACAATGTAACGAGTCAAAGGCGAAGTATCCACTTCCGACAGATCTCCAGCGTAGTCGATCCGAATTTCCTGAACTGCATTTTGAGTGATCTGAGCTGCAAAGCTACCCAGTGTTTCACCCAGTTTAAAGTACGGCTGCAGTTTGTTCATTACAGTTGGGGCTACTGCAGGCATGTTAACTGCGTTTTTGAACGGTTCATTGCGCAGGATATGCAGGACTTGCTCGGATACGTCGATCGCTACATTTTCTTGTGCTTCTACTGTGGATGCACCAAGATGAGGCGTTACAATAATGCTAGGATGATTCAGGAACGGGTGATCAGCAGCGGGTGGTTCGCTCTCGAATACGTCAAATGCTGCACCAGCAACGATACCTCCATCAATTGCTTCTACAAGGGCCATTTCGTCAACGACTCCACCACGGGCACAGTTGATAATACGCATACCTTTTTTCATTACTTCGAATTGTGGGCGGGAAATCATATGGCGTGTCTCAGGTGTTAATGGTGTGTGAACGGTCATAAAGTCGGCATTGCGAATGATGTCATCCACACTAGCCAGCTTAACCTGAAGTTTTTCTGCGCGATCTTGAGTGAGGAACGGGTCGTAAGCCAGGATATCCATTCCGAACGCTTTGGCACGTTTAGCTACTTCGCTACCGATTCGTCCCATACCAAGTACACCCAGCGTTTTATTTCTTAACTCTACACCCAGGAAGGTTTTACGATCCCAAGTACCTTGAATGGTTTTGGCATATGCCTGAGGAATATGTCGTGCCAGTGCCATCATCATGGCAAATGTATGCTCACATGTCGTAATCGTATTACCGTCAGGGGCATTAATAACAATGATACCGCGTTGGGTAGCAGCTTCCAAATCAATGTTATCTACACCAACGCCAGCACGTCCGATGACTTTAAGGTTTGTACCTGCTGTCATAATACGATCTGTTACACGAGTCTGACTTCGAACCAGAAGGGCATCATAATTGCCGATAATTGCAACAAGCTCATCTTCGCTAAGACCTGTTTTCTTCTCAACTACAACATCATTTGCATCCACCAGCTGCTGAATTCCCAGATCACTAATCGGGTCCGACACTAACACTTTGTACATGGTTTCTTCCTCCTTAGGTATGTGTATCTATATCGTCAAGGTTTCACCTCACGAAAGAGGCATTCCTTAAAACCATTAAAACTCTTCCTTCCAACAACGCGGTGTCGCAGTAGAGGAGGAGGGTGTAGCGAATAGGGCGATTTCCACGTTTTTACTCTAAAATAAATCAAAAAACTCTCAATCCACATACTGCTTGCGCAATAAGGGACGAGAGTTGTCGTGGTACCACCCTAATTCACCGCCGTTTCGCAACGACAGTCTTAGCGGTCAATGAAGACCGAAGAGGATAACGGGTCTAAACCGATTGCACCTACTCCAATTTCAATGCAATAACTCAGGAGCGCTCAAGATCATTTGCCTGCCACCGATTTACACCATCCATCGGCTCTCTGTAAGACAAAGCAACATCTTTTTTCCATCATCGTGTTTAACGTGACTAATTTTTTCATAATGTATCATGGCTGACATGAGCATGTCAATAGGCTTAAATGTTTTAATTCGATTTACTAATAAGATTTTCTTCAGTGGAGGAGAAGGCGCATAGATGTAAAGAATTGACTTCCTTGATCGTTCAAAATAGCTCGATTACAAGCTGTTTTGTGAATCGGATTTTAACACATTAATGAACTAATTCAATAGATATCGCTTCGCTTAAAAACCGGGACTTGGGGCAGGCCTTGAACCTATTTGGTTTTTTGGCTATCATTTAGTATACTATCCGATTGGACAACGAATTTGTTATCCATCAAATATAAGTCAAGAGGACAGACACAGGCGATGAAAAAATTAAAGTTTCCCAAGTTCAAGATTCAGAAGGCTGAACCACAGCAACTCACCGAGCGTTTGCTTCTGATCAATCTATACTTTACACAAGGGTTAACTTTGATCATTGGGGTTGTATGGATTTTATTGCAGAAGAGAAATCTTTTTGATGTACTTGCGTTGCCAGACAGTTACCAGTTTATATGGTGGGGGCTTGGTCTTGCTGGCATTATGCTTGTTATGGACTTGATTCTTTCTTATGTTATTCCTCAAGAGAGCATGGACGATGGGGGAATTAATGAGATGCTGTTTCGCAAGCGTCCAATCTGGCACATTGTATGCATAGCGGCCATCGTTGCTGTTTGTGAGGAATTGTTATTTCGTGGAGCCATACAACATGCGTTAGGTCCTTACTGGACAAGTATTTTATTTGCGGTCATCCATATACGCTATTTGCGGCACTGGATTCCAACTGGTTGGGTATTTGTTTCGAGCTATGGATTGGGTTGGATTTATATGCAATCCGGCACATTATGGGCGCCTATATTATGTCATTTTATTATTGATTTGGTGTCTGGATTAGCGATACGTTTTCGGAGGGGATCATGAATCAGCAATTAAGTAGAATGAAGACTTACGGCAGTCAGCGCCATCGTCACTCGGATAAAACAGAGACATCTGAGCGTCCTGAAGCTTCTCAGGTAAATTTGGTTGTTGAATCAGCTGCTGCCTCAGAGGTGGGAGGACTCACACCAATTACCTCGGTCTCCATACCAAGATCACAACGCAAGTCTTATGCATCATCGCTGGAAAGTCCGGTACTTCCCCGGCGGGCTCCAGCACGTGCCAATAAAGTACAAAAGCCATCAGATGAAGTCGTTTCCGAAGCGGGTACACTTCCTACGCGGACTGAGCTTCATCCATCTCGCCGTTTACGTCTCAGTAAACGATTTGTTAACTCGCTCATATTTATATTTGTTTTGCTTACAATCAGTCTGGTTTGGTGGGGGATAAAAGGAGCACCTTCATTGGATACTTTCCTTCCATGGCCATGGTAATACTGGCGTGGATCGTTGCCGTTATTTTGGCCGTGTTTGCCTTGCTGGTTCATATGTGGCGTGAGGCGCACCTTCATCACATTGTTTCAGAAGAGGTTGAAGTTCCGAATTTGCCCTCTTCTTTTGATGGCAGCAAAATCCTGTATGTATCTGATATCCATAAACGCATGCTGAAAAAGAATGACCTGGAACATCTTCGGAATCAGGTGGACTGGGTTATCATTGGGGGAGATGTGGCGGAAAAAGGAATTTCATGGCCCATCGTCAGACATAATATGAGCTTGTTATCTTATATCGCACCTGCCTTTACAGTGTATGGAAACCATGATAAAAGAGCAGGAACTGTGCATCTTGAACGTATATTTCGAGATACGGGCGTTCATCTTTTACAGGATTCTACCGCTTATCTTCGTAAAGGAGAAAGTAAATTATGCCTGGTCGGAATTGATTATCGTTCACGGCGAGGGGATTCGCTGCTTGCAGAATTGGACACCAAAGATTGCAAGATTGCCATCGTCCATGATCCCTTAGAGGCTCTTCATTTGAATGCTCCTGTTGATCTGATATTGAGTGGTCACACACATGGAGGACAATTGGTAATTCCAGGCTTCGGCCCTGTCTTTCTTAACAAAGCGTATCGCTCCGTGTCTAGCGGATGGTTCTCTTTGAAAAAGGATGATAATGATACCGAGCAAGCAGGCAAAATGCTGGTAAGCAGAGGATACGGAACAAATCATTTGCCGTTCAGACTTTGTTGTCCCGCAGAAATGCATATGATTACTTTGCGAGTGCTCTCAAACAAACAGCCTTGATCCGCTTAGGACCAAGGCTGTTTGTTATAAATTTGTAAGTTCCTTCATGTCAATTCCAACTCATCAATGATTGATAGTAAGCAGAATGTTGGGCAAATAATCGATGCTCAGCGTGCTTCCAGTTCAATGGAGCGAGGATCGACAAAAGAGTAGCCTTTCTGTTCAAGTTTGGTTAACAACTCATCCAACGCTTCAACCGTCCATGGCAACTCATGCATCAAAATATTACTGCCTGGATTTAATTGATCGAGCACATTCTGGATCACTTTCTCCGGTTTGTTTTTGGTGCTCTTATCCCAATCCAGCGAACCATTGGACCATGTCATGTATAACATGCCGTTCTTCTTGACTGTGGCCTTTAGTGCATCATTTCCAGAACCGAACGGCGGGCGGAAAAACTGAGGTTCCACACCAATCGTTTCTTTCACAATCTTTTGCACATCGTTTACCTGTTTGGCGGCTGCTGTGGTGGACATTTTTTTCAGATCCTCATGATCCCACGCATGATTTCCTACAACTTGACCACGTTCATGAATGATCTTGAGCAACTCGGGATGACTTTTCACGCGGTAGCCGTTAACAAAAAAAATCGCTTTCGCGTCATGGTTATCCAAGGTATCGATTAATCCATTAATCATTTTTTCTTCTTTGGGCCCATCATCAAATGTCAATAATACAACCTTGCTTTCGCTCGTCTTATCGTTGGGTTTGATGTAGTAATTGGCGTTCATGTGATACGTTTTTTCGATATTATCTTCGGTTGCTTGTGATCCTGAAGTAATATCAGTTCCTTCTTTTTCTGTCGGGGATGTTTTGTCATCACTTGGTGATTCTTGATCCGAATTGGAGTCCGTTGAGGACGAGGAATCCGTGGTTGGTGTTTCACCTGTGCCAGCGGAAGTTGGCTCGTTCTGCTGCTCCTGTGTTGAAGTAACCGAATCATTGCTGGAGTTCGTGGATTCAGGTGTTTTTTCCTCCGTTGTACTACAAGCTGACAACAGCATGCATGCGATCATAATTAAGGCGGTGGTGTGTCTAATCATGATTTCAACTCGCTTTCCTGTATTTATGCGGAATGAGATGACGCACTCCCGCAAACACTAGTTGTGATTTTAACATTAAAAGGAGGTTGGTGTAATGAAGGCGTCATCCTTTTTCTGGGGTGTTGTAATTGGCGTAGCAGCCAGCACTTGGCTGTCCAAAGGTAAAATGTCAATGCTGTCTTCCGGTTCATCCCGCAACATGATGAATCAGGCCAAACACAAAATGATGGAGATGACGTTCCCGGGCATGGACGGATTCAGCTCCAAACCAAACGAACAGAGCGGAGATTCCCACAAAAGCACGCATAAAAAAAGTGCTAAGCCGATCACTCCGCAGGAAAAAGAAGAGAACATGAACATGCTCAAAGATTTTATTCGCTCCAATCCGGATGTTAAACATGAAGTTGAGCAAATTTTAACTCAAACAAACACAACAGTACCGGGTTTATAAACACAAACCTCCCATTAGAATCATCCACAGTCCTGTTTTGATGTGGAATGATTCTTTTTTTGTCGATTTTACTTCGTGCATTTGCAGGTATAAAATGATAACATAACTACATAGATTTATTTTCAGCACATATTGTTTTGTGCTTCATAATCTGTTATAAGACTTGCTTATAAAGGGGAGATCCTGTATGAAAATAGAACGATTAAGTCACGATAAGATACGGATTTTCCTGACCTTTGACGATCTGAGCGAGCGCGGAATACAAAAAGAAGATATGTGGCAGGAAATACCTAAAGTTCATGAACTGTTCACTGAAATGATGGACCAGGCCTATTCCGAACTTGGATTTGATGCTACAGGTCCACTTGCTGTCGAAGTATTCGCACTTCCCGCTCAAGGGATGGTTGTCATTGTCACCCGGGGGAAATATGATCCGCAACAATATGGTTCAGGTAATGAGGATGATTTGCCTGAAGAAGTATATGAGATGGAAGTTACACTTGAGCAGAGCGATTCCATCGTCTACGCATTCAAAGATTTTGAAGTGCTAATTGAGGCTGCACATATGTTGCATCAGCACGTAACGGATGCCGGAAGACTTTATTCCTATAAAGACAAGTGGTTTTTGCATTTTGAACCGGATGACTTGGATTCCACCAAACATGCAGCATTGATTGCCTTGCTTGCTGAATTCGGTGAAGGATCTTCCGTTACCCCTGCCGTCATGGAAGAGTACGGAAAGGTTGTTATGCCTGAACAAGCGGTTGAGGTTATCTGCACCCACTTCAAACGTCAGGATTAAGCTCTAGTTGTAATCGCGTCTTAGTTGGAGGAGGGAATTTCGGTGCTTTTGTTTTCGGTTTTAGCGGCAGCAGTAGCTCCGGGTCTCGCCTTGTTAACATACTTTTATCTGAAAGACCGTTATGACTCTGAACCTCTTCACATGGTATTTCGAGTCTTCCTCATGGGGATTCTGATGGTATTGCCTGTGATGATTATTCAACGTGGCATGATGATCTGGCTTGGAGATAATCCTTATGTTGAAGCCATCCTCATTTCGGGTGGGGTTGAAGAGTTCGTCAAATGGTTTGTGATATACCATATCATCTATAACCACACCGAATTTGACGAGCCTTATGATGGGATTCTATACTCTGTAGCTGTTTCACTCGGATTTGCTACGGTTGAGAATGTGTTGTATGCCTTTGCGGGGAATGCTTCCGTCTCAGCCATGTTCATTCGTGCATTGCTTCCTGTATCGGGTCACGCCATGTTTGCAGTAATTATGGGTTATTACATGGGGCGGGCCAAGTTCTCGGATGGCAAGAAAAAACGTTGGTTTCTTATGCTTTCACTCGTCTTGCCGTTCTTCTGGCATGCCCTTTACGATGTCATTATGAATACGATGGTCAATCATTGGTTGTGGTTCATTGCGCCGTTGATGGCCGGATTATGGTACGGAGCGATGGGCAAAATTACAAGGGCCAACAATCGTTCTCCTTTCCGTTTTGTGAAGCGTGAGGAAGAGATTAAATTATAAAAATACGGACACACTGGTGGACATGGAGCGCAACCTGCGCCTAATGCCCCGGTGTGTTTTTTGTTGCAATAAAATAAAAATTCCCGGGGAAAGACAAATAGAAACGGGGATACGCGTGATGAGAATCAAAATTAAAATCAGATGCAAACAATGCGGAGAACGTTTTACACTGCGAGGCAAGAAGGAAAGAGGAAGAATTGAGACCGGTTTTAAACAGTGTTTGTGTGACAATCGGGACCAGTTCGAAATTGAGGAAGATGGCGGCACAAGCTGGGTGCAATTGAATTAAACAGACCGTTTGGGATCATGCGTGATAAGCCCGTCATTGGACAGACTGGAAATCGCATGCATAAGAGGTCTTTCTTCGATCCACAATAGAGGTAGTGGCTTAGAAGAAAGGAGACTCTACCGATGTATAAACGTTTAAGTTCAGTTATGTTTCCGATATTTGCAGTTCTGTTAATCGGTGCTCTCGTATGGGGTTACCAAGAGAACCAGGAGAAAAATGCAATTCTGATCAAGGCAGAGAATCAATATCAGCGTGCCTTTCACGATTTATCTTTTCATATGGACAAATTGCACTCGGAGATTGGGAATACACTGGCCGTCCATGCTACGTCCCAAGGGATGCATCGCAAAGGTCTGATGAATGTATGGCGACTTACCAGTGAAGCGCAGAATGAGATTAACCAATTGCCGCTTACGATGTTGCCATTCAGTGAAACGGAGGAGTTTCTCTCCCGCATCTCCAACTTTGCTTATCAGGCGTCCATGCGTGATCTGACCAATGAACCTTTAAGTGAGAAAGAAATGGGTAACTTGAAAAAACTGTATGCGAATTCATCCGAGATTACCAAAAATTTGCAGGATGTACAGCAGAAAGTCATTTCCGACCGTTTACGCTGGATGGATGCCGAGTCGGCTATGGCAACGGAAGAGCAAACGATGGACAATACCATCGTGGATGGATTCCGGACGGTTAACAAAAAGGTACAGGAATATCCTGAACTTGATTGGGGCCCTTCAGTCTCCAGCATTTATGCCAAACGTTCGGTGAAAAAGCTGGATGGTCTACCTGTGACCAAAGAGCAGATCCAAACTAAAGCTGCGAAGTTTTCGAATGCTGAACACGGCAAGATTCAAGTACAGGAAAATGGTAAAGGTACAGACTGGGAATCGTACACAGCCACGATTGATCAATCCAAAGACAGCAAATTGAGTATGGACTTCACGCGTAATGGCGGTCTGCTCATCTCTTACAGTGACACTCGGCCAATCGGAACAAAGAAAGTAACACGTAAGGAAGCTATGGCAAAAGCAGATCATTTCCTTTCCAATAAGGGTTACAAAGATATGAAGGCAGTCAATTATGACGAATTTGGCAATCTCGGTAACCTGACCTATGTCCGTAAACAAGGTGATACCCTGATCTATCCAGAAAAAATGTCTGTTCGGGTTGGCCTTGATAATGGGGATGTTACCGGCTTTCAGGCAAGTGATTTTGTATATGAGCATCAGAAGAAGCGGGAGATTCCAAAAGCAGCGCTCACGGTTGAACAAGCCCGCAAAAAGCTGAATCCGGAATTCAAGGAGAGCTACGCTCGCAAATCACTCATTAAGAATGATTACAGCAAAGAAGTTCTGTGTTACGAATTCGGTGGACGCATCAATGGTGCAAAATATAAAATTTACATCAACGCCGATACAGGTACGGAAGAAGCCGTTGAGGAAATCAAACCGGTGAATGAGACCACATAACATCAAGAGCCGGGAGCATGATAAATGAAAATGAATTACTGAAACAGACCACGTAGTGGTCTGTTTTTTGTTGTCCACTATGAGAAAGGTCATGGTATAATAGTCCTTGTACATACGATACGAAGATAAAAAGCTAAGGTGGCGGTGAACAGCTTGTTTCCCAAAATAAATGAAGTTTTATACATCCAGATTGCCTCTGCAGATGAAAAAGAGGAAAGCAAAGAATATAAATCACGCATAGCGGATGTGGATGACAACAGTTTCCTGATCGAAGTTCCGATGCAACAGGGAAGCAGTCGGTTGAAACGGTTGTTTTTTGGTGAGGAATTGTCCATTTCGTATATTACAGAAGACGGGGTTCGTCATTATTTCAACACGTATGTGACCGGATTTGAAGAAGATGTAGTTCGGCTAGTACGAATTCGCAAGCCATTGCCGGACGACATCACCAAAATCCAGCGTCGCAGTTTTCTGCGTGTTCATGCAAACCTTGAAATGGCCATCCAGAGCGAAGATCTAACCCGAGCCGTGGGCTTGACTGAAGATATCGGCGGCGGGGGATTGTCCATTTATGGTGAACCCGGTTTTGTTATTGCGGAAGGGCAGAAGCTCAAGTGCTGGTTGCTTATTCCTTATCGGAATGCAGTGATTGAGCATGCGAATTTTGAAGCTGAAGTGGTTCGGATCAAAACACTGGAGACGGGCAGACAGCTATGCATGTTAAAGTTTGTGCAGATTACGGATTCGGAACGACAGAAGATCATCAAGTTTTGCTTTGAACGGCAATTGGATTATCGCACGAAATAAAGAATGGGGATTGGCTGGGATAAAAAGGTGCAGCAGTGGGCACTGTAATGGAAAAAACGGAGGTTCAGCTTGTGAACAATCGCAATGCATCCCGCAGATACGAGCGCCTGTATTATGTTTTATCCAAACGAATGGAAAGAAGGGCTCTGCTGCTGATTACAGCTCTTCTTGTTCTGCTTGTGATCTATCAGTTATTACTTCTTGTGCCTGATATGAAAAAGAATATGACCTCCATTGATCGTCTGGAAGGAACACCAATTCAGATGCAAACGGTACACGAACAATCACATCACTGATTTGTCTGTTTTTGCATCCATGTGTATAGTGTGGTATAATTTTGACGATGCAGGCAATGCCTGTTTTTTTATTGAGGCTTATCGTTTGAGGAGGAATGCCCCGTTGGCAAGCCAGAACACATCAGAGAACGGGAAGATGAACGTCGCAATTGACGGACCTGCCGGTGCCGGGAAAAGCACGGTGGCCCGATTGGTTGCAGAGGCGCTCGCGTATATATACGTCGATTCTGGCGCAATGTACCGTGCGGTAACCCTGCATATGCTTCGAAAAGGTATTTCACCGGAAGATGTGCCAGAGGTGCTTCAGGAAACCCAAAAGCTGGTCATTGATTTACAACCGGATCCCGACGGACAGAAAGTGTTCTGTAATGGGGAAGATGTTACCTCGGAAATCCGCTCCCGTGAAGTGACGGGAATCGTGTCCCGATATGCGCAAATCGAGGGGCTGCGTACGCAATTGGTGGATACACAGCGGCAAATGGCTTTGCGCAAGGGCGTCGTCATGGATGGACGCGATATCGGAACGACAGTATTGCCCGACGCGGAAGTGAAAATCTTCATGACTGCCAGTGTGGAAGAGCGTGCACTTCGCCGCTTCAAAGAACTGGATCCCTCAGAAGGACTGACGTTGCAGCAGCTTGAGCGAGACATCGCCACCCGTGACAAATTGGATGAAAGTCGGGAAATATCCCCGCTTCGCTGTGCTGAGGACGCTACTGTGCTCGACACAACAGAGATGAGCATCCATGAAGTGGTTGACAAAATCGTGTCTTATTGCACAATGGTCAGAGGAGAGATCGGTCTATGATTTACACATTTTGCAGCACATTACTGCGGATCATTTACACCATTCTTTTCCGCCTGGAGGCAGTTGGACGGGAGAACATCCCGAAAGAAGGCGGCGTACTTTTATGTTCTAATCATATCAGTAACTTTGATCCTCCAACGGTTGGTATCAAGATTCGTCGTCAGGTGCGCTTCATGGCCAAAAGCGAATTGTTTGATATCCCGGTCTTTGGCCGAATTATCAAAGCCGTAGGCGCTTTTCCCGTTAAACGTGGAGGCGTCAGCAAGGAATCCATCAAGACCTCACTCAACATTTTGCGTGACGGTGAAGTGCTTGGTATTTTCCCTTCGGGAAGCCGACACAATGATGGAGGCATCGGCAAAAAAGGGGCAGCGAGTTTCGCTCTCCGAAGTGGTGCTACAGTTATTCCTACTGCTATTATCGGTAACTACAAGGTTTTTCGTAAGATGAAAGTGGTTTATGGAGCACCGGTGAATTTGGACGAGTTCAAGGAAGATCCATCCGGCGATGCGCTGGAGAGAGCGACGGAGAAGATTATGTCCAAAATTAATGAAATGGTGCAAACAGGCGTGCCGAGCAAATAACGGCATCGTCGGACAACTGAGTGCATGTTTCCATTTCTTTGAGGGAAGCTAAGTTAGGCATTCAGTTCTGAAAGTGTTTTGAACTCTGCTACAGGCAGGTTTGAATATAATGGGGTTTTTGAATTGAGGAGGGTATTTGACATGTCGGAAGAAATGAAAAATCAAGAAGCAACCCAAGATGAGTTGGATCAATTCGTTTCCTTGAAAAAAGGAGATACCGTAAAAGGAACCATCGTCAAATTGGAAGATAACCAAGCCTATGTGAGCATTGGATATAAATATGACGGTGTAATTCCAATTCGTGAACTGTCTTCCCTACACGTAGACAGCGCGTCTGATGCAGTTGAAGTTGGACAAGAAGTTGAAGCTAAAGTACTTAGCATCGACGACGAGAAAGAAAAACTCGTTCTGTCCAAACGTGCAATCGACAGCGAAAACGCTTGGGATCAATTGCAAAAGCATTTTGAAGACCAAGACGTATTCGAAGTTGTTGTAGCTGACGTTGTTAAAGGCGGTCTGGTAGCAGACGTGGGCGTACGCGGATTTATCCCGGCTTCCATGGTAGAGCGCCATTTCGTTGAAGATTTCAGCGATTACAAAGGACGCACATTGCGTGTTAAAGTGAAAGAGATCGACCGTGAGAACAACAAAGTGATCCTTTCCCAAAAAGACGTACTTGAGCAAGAATTCGAAGCAAACAAAGCTACGGTTATGGCTGGTTTGCAAGAAGGTCAAGTTATCGAAGGTACAGTACAACGCTTGACTCAATTCGGTGCTTTCGTTGATGTGGGCGGAGTAGACGGATTGGTTCACGTATCCGAGCTGGCTTGGACACACGTTGACAAACCATCGGACGTTCTGTCTGAAGGCGATAAAGTAAACGTTAAAGTGCTGAAAGTTGATCCTGAAAAAGGTAAAATCAGCCTGAGCATGAAAGCTGTTCAACCAGGTCCTTGGGAAACAGCTGGCGACAAATTCAATTCTAGCGATATCGTAACAGGTGTTGTAAAACGTCTGGTTGACTTCGGTGCTTTCGTTGAAATCGCTCCTGGTGTTGAGGGACTTGTGCATATCTCGCAAATCTCCCACAAACATATTGGCACTCCGCACGAAGTGTTGAAAGAAGGACAAGAAGTTCAAGTTAAAATCTTGGATATGAATCCTTCTGAGCAACGTGTAAGCCTGAGCATTAAGGAAACTGAAGAAGCTCCTGCTCAAGCACCAAAATCAGAAAGACCTGCTAGAAACAACGCTCCACGTGAAGAAATCAACAATCCGAACGTTTCCTTGAGCAATCAAGGTCTGAGCATCACGCTCGGTGAGCGCTTCGGTGACAAACTCAGCAAATTCAAATAAGTTAACAATGCATGGTTCTTAGTTATATACTGCATATTTTGCTGAACAATAAAAGCAAGATCGGCGAGCCCCAGCGGGTTCGCCGATTGTTGTTATTGCGAGTATAACGGCATGAAACGTTAGCCAAGACAGGTGTTTTTTGCTATGATGAGTATCGTAAGTATGGACAGGAGGAGTGGAATGTATGGCAAGACCCGTTGTGGCAATTGTCGGGCGACCGAATGTGGGCAAATCCACCATTTTTAATCGGATCATCGGCGACAGATTGGCCATTGTGGAAGACAAGCCGGGCATTACCCGTGACCGTATCTACGGAATCGGCGAATGGAACGGTAAACCATTTAGCATTATCGATACAGGTGGTATCGAAATCGACGGCGAGGACGTCATTTTAAAATCAATCCGGATGCAGGCAGAGCTCGCCATTGAAGAAGCGGATGTTATTGTATTCATGTGTGATGCAAAAGCAGGGATTACGCAATCTGATGAAGAAGTCGCAGAGATGTTGTACCGCTCAGGCAAGCCTATCGTTGTAGCCGTTAACAAAGTGGATAATATCGGGCGCAGTGAGCTCATTTATGAGTTTTATGGATTTGGATTTGGTGATCCAATCGGAGTATCGGGAAGTCATGGTACAGGTGTAGGTGATTTGCTCGACGCCATCGTAGAGAAATTGCCTGAACTTGAGGAAGAGACTTACGATGACGATGTCATTCGTGTAGCTCTGATCGGACGTCCTAACGTGGGTAAATCTTCATTGGTGAACGCCATTTTGGGGGAAGAGCGTGTTATTGTCAGTGATGTTGCTGGAACGACGCGGGACGCGATCGATACACCGTTTGAAAAAGATGGCCAGCGCTATGTGCTGATTGATACAGCAGGTATGCGTAAACGTGGTAAAGTCTATGAAACCACGGAGAAATACAGCGTGATGCGTGCGATGCGTGCTATTGAGCGTGCAGATGTTGTTCTGATTGTTATTAATGGCGAAGAAGGCATTATTGAGCAGGACAAGCATATTGCAGGTTATGCATTTGAAGCAGGCAAAGCCTCCATGTTTGTTGTGAACAAATGGGACGTTGTAGAGAAGTCTGATAAAACAATGAATGAGTTTGAGAAAAAAATTCGGGATCATTTCCTGTTTATGACTTACGCTCCGGTTGTATTTTTGTCAGCTAAGACAAAACAACGCTTACAAAAATTGTTGCCTGTGGTGCAACGTGTGGCCCAGCAGCACTCTATGCGTGTTCAGACGCATCTGCTTAACGATGTAGTGTCTGATGCCGTAGCCATTAATCCGCCACCAACAGATAAAGGACGCAGAATGAGAATCAACTATGTGACTCAGGTTGCCGTTAAACCTCCGACCATGGTTATTTTTGTGAACGATCCGGAATTGATGCACTTTTCTTATGAACGTTACCTGGAGAATAAAATTCGTGCAGCGTTTGATTTTGAAGGGACGCCAATTCGCATATTTACTCGGAGGAAGTCCGACGAAGGTTAGGGGAGAAGTTTGTGATTTTACAAATCGCAGCGATTGTACTGAGCTATCTGCTCGGTTCAATCAGCTTTAGTGTCCTCCTTGCAAAAGCACTACGGGGGATCGATATCCGTCAACACGGAAGCGGAAATGCAGGGGCTACCAATACTTTGCGGATATTGGGTAAAGGACCAGCAATTCTGGTACTGCTGTTGGATGTACTCAAAGGTATTGCGGCCGTTTGGATTGGTGTTTGGTTCAGCAATGGTTCTGATTGGATTCCTGCACTTAGTGGTATAGCTGCCATTGCAGGACATAACTGGCCGCTGTACTTCCGTTTCCGTGGAGGAAAAGGAATTGCGACAGCGATTGGTGTACTCGTGACTCTTGCACTTATTCCTGCGCTATGCGCCGGGGTATTTGCGATCCTGTCCATCGTATTGACACGATATGTTTCATTGGGTTCCCTTATTTTTGTAGCTTTGACACCGCTCTGCATCCTTGTGTTACCCGGATATTCGATGAGTATCTTCTGGGGAAGTCTGATTATTTGTCTGTTTGCGTTCTGGAGACATCGTACCAATATTGCGAAGCTCGCCAAAGGACAGGAAAATAAATTGGGATCGAAAAGCCCTGGAGGGGGAAAACGCGTTGTCTAAAAAAGTTGCTGTTCTGGTTGCGGGCAGTTGGGGTACTGCACTTGCCAGTGTATTGGCTGCCAATCAACTGGATGTGATCATGTGGACACGTGGTGAAGACCAGGCCGCAGAGATCAATACTAAACATACAAACCAACGCTTCCTT
Organism: Paenibacillus sp. OK076; assembly: GCF_900110055.1. Lineage (NCBI taxonomy): Bacteria > Bacillati > Bacillota > Bacilli > Caryophanales > Paenibacillaceae > Paenibacillus > Paenibacillus sp. OK076. The sequence continues at coordinate 3,653,661 of NZ_FOCH01000001.1, read as the reverse complement.
CCCGATGCAGAGCTGTCACCCCGTATTCAGGCAACCACGGATATGGCGACGGCAGTTGAAGGGGCTTCTGCTGTGTTAATTGTTGCTCCTTCATCGGCGATGCGTTCGGTAGCTCATCAGCTTAAGGCCTATTACAAACCGGAAATGTTAATCATTCATGCAACCAAGGGATTTGAGACAGAAAGCCTGAAACGCATGTCCACAGTCATTTCGGAAGAACTCGAATGTGAAGAAGGACGTATCGTTGTACTTTCTGGTCCAAGCCATGCGGAAGAAGTGGTTAAGCGTTGCCCAACAACGGTTGTTGTGGCATCACTGGATAAAGCTTCTGCCGAGGCAGCCCAAGGTTTATTTATGAATGCTTATTTCCGTGTGTACACAAATCGAGATATGATCGGTGTAGAACTGGCGGGAGCGTTCAAAAATATTATCGCGCTGGGAGCAGGGATGTCAGACGGGCTTAACTTTGGTGACAATGCCAAAGCAGCGTTGCTAACACGTGGGCTGGCCGAGATCACACGCATCGGTGTGGAGATGGGAGCGAATCCGCTCACGTTCTCTGGACTTGCAGGGATCGGCGATTTGGTCGTGACCGCGACTAGTCAGCATAGTCGTAACTGGAGAGCCGGTTCCTTGCTGGGCAAAGGACAGAAGCTGGACGATGTTTTGAATTCCATGGGCATGGTTGTGGAAGGTATTCGGACCACACAGGCCGCCCACTTTATTTCTCAGAAATACGGTGTGCAAATGCCGATTGCAGATCAGCTTTATCACGTTCTTTTTCAGGAGAGACAGCCGCGGGATGCTGTTGAAGCTTTGATGGGACGTGATCCCAAGACCGAAATGGAAGTCATGACGCTTGAAACCTGGGAGCAGTGGCATTCCTGATGGCAGCGTAGGCTGTTTTCCCGAAATGAGAAGCTTATTCACCTTTTTTGCGGTGCACTCATATTATACACATGAGTATTGCCGGAGGAGGGGAGACGAATGGCTAACAACATTTCCAAGGAAGCGCTGAAAGCGATCAACAAAAAAACAGGGAAATCGATTACGGAAGGTGCCGTCAAGAAATTGGCGAGTACAGTAAAACCGTCCACCATGCAGAATGAAGCTCAGTTGCGCCAACTGATCAAGCAAGTATCCGCCATGGCAAAAGTGCCGGTATCTGAGGATACAGTTCAGGATATCGTGAGTGCCGTCAAAAAAAGCGGATTAAACCCAAACAGTATGGAATCATTAATGAAAATGATGATGAAAAAATAATAGATCGCGCCTGCGTGCAGGCGATCGAGCAAGACAAAAAGACAAGTCGGCATCTGCCGGCTTGCTTTTTGTCTTTTTTTTGGAAAGCTGAGCAATGTTTCGTGTTATAATAGTTGCAATTGTCACAGTGTCAGTGATGAATAACGGACTGAAGGGGAGAACTCTGGATTATGAACGCGATGGACAAGATGTGGCTATCATTGGTCGCAATCCTCATTATGGGACTATCTGTATTCCTGATTACGTTTGCTCGATCCAAAACGAAAGGCATTGTACGGGGGATTCTTTCTTTAATTGCTTTTCTCATTATGCTGATTGGCTTTTTCGGCGGAATAGCTTCTCTGACCTGATCTTTCTCACCTGAGAGATAACATCCGCATAAACACATCATAAGAACTGACACAACGAAAACGGATGAAGGGAAGTGAGCGGATGAGGCCGCATGAAACGGAGGATCGGACAGAGCGCTATCCGGAATTACACGCGGCTTTGCTGGAAACGGCGAAAGCTTGGGATGCAGAGCCTTATACGTGGCTGCTTGGGGGAAGCTGTGGGTTGTTGCTCCAACAGGTGGAATTACAGCAGGCTCCCAGAGATATTGATGTTTACGCTGATATCACCGCCGCGAAGTTGCTTCATAAATCTGCGCCTGGAATGGTGCTGGACGAGCCTGTCGTAGATAAGACGGGACCTTATGCCTCGCTGCTCAGTCATTATCAGGTAGGGACTTGTTCGTTGGAACTGGTTGGTGGTTTCGAAGTATGGTCACGTAAAAGCTGGTACCGCATTGAAATTGAGCATGTATTGGCCAAGTATGCACCTGAAGCCAAAGTGGGTTCTTACACATTGCGTCTAATGCCACTTGCTCATGAGCTGTTGTTCAATCTAATGAGAGGCCGTGCCGATCGTTACGAACCCATTGCAAGACAGATTCGGCAGATGCCCGAATTACATCAACCTCTAATGACTTTATTGGGGAAGCAAAATATATGGACAAGCCGATTTAGAGCAGAAGTGGAAGAGCTTGTTGGCTTCGAATGGCCTCAGTAGGTTGGGAGGAAGAATGATGGATTACAATATTACATTTTTACCGCAAAATAAAACGATTCGGCTAAAGCCAGGGGTAACGCTATTAAATGCTGCACGCCGTGCAGGGGTGAAAATAGCAACGCGATGTGATGGAAAGGCAGCCTGCCTGATGTGTAAGGTGAAAGTAGATTCGGAACATCTTGCAGCACTGCATCCTCCAACAGATGCGGAGAGGCGTAAGCTAGGTTCACTGCTGGATGCAGGCACTCGGCTGTCATGTCAGGCGAAGGTTCGGGGATCGGTGACAGTTCATGTTCCGGAGGACCCGCTGAAGGCAGCGATTCGTAAACAATTGGAGCGTCAGCAGCAGGAAGAGGACGATTGGTTCTAAGAATACCTGAGTGGAACGATTCAAGGAGGATACGGATGAACGTGAATATGACGAAGAACGTGAAACCAAGAGGGCAGAGGCGTCATTTGCAGAAGATGTCCTGTCTGCTCTTATTCCTGTTGTTTTCTATCACTGCAACGGGGTGTATGTATCAATCCCAGAGTAATCCCGATCCCAAAATAGCTTATAGGGAAAGCGTAAGCCGTATTCAAACTGCGGTAGAAGCATTCCAACAGGATCAAGGGATTTTGCCCATGGTCAATGCAGATATGGAAACACCGAAATATGAAAAATTCAGAGTTGATCTGTCCAAGCTGAAACAGCAGGGGTATCTGGATGAAATACCGGGCACTGCGTTTGAGAGTGGTGGGAGCGCTTACTTTCTCATTCAGGATGAAGAAGTGAACCCGACTGTCAAAGTCATGGATCTTCAAACGGTACAGAAAGTAAATGATGTTCAACGAATGGTCAATCAGTACAAGTCCGTACATAACAATCAACTGCCAAGTGGGGAAGAACTGTACCCGGGTCTGTACGCTGTAGATATGGAGCAAGCCGCACAGGCGGGTGCCCCAGCGGTTACACTGAATAGTGTATATTCGGGTCAGGAGCTGCCTTTCATGATGGATGATGAGGGCAATGTGTATGTGGATTATGCTTTTGACATTATGCAGGCTGTAGAGAAGTCAGAGAATCCTCCATCGAAAGTGGAAGATATGCGTGATTTCTTGCTGGAGCATTCTTATTTTGTCCCTGTAAAATCGGTTGCCTACACCTGGCAGAATAATACCCCAGTTGCAAGAAAGTAATCATGAGCGTTAATTCGATTCGAATGCACATAATCCAATGAATTGACCTTAAAGTAAAAAAAGAGATATTCCGCATCACGGAATATCTCTTTCTTATATGCTGGTTTATAGTTCATATCATATAGTACCCATCATATGGTCCACAAGCTATCTTTCGATTACTTTGTTCAGACCTCGACTTTATAACTCAAGTCAAGTTCATCGCCGGGTAATCCCCGAATACCCCAATGACTGCGCGGTGTTTCAAAAAGGGTAATCTCCACATCATTAGGCGACAATTTCAACTGTTCATCTATTCGTGTGAATAATTGCTGAATGAGTTCTTTCTTGACTTGATCTGTGCGGCCTTCGAACATGCTGATTTCAATAATGGTGTACCCTGCTGAACGATCAGAGGGAAAAAGAAAATCATCCGTGCTCATGGGAAAGTAGCGTTGAAACTTCTTGTTCTCTGGTAATCCCACAACGTCCATCATAACCGAGTGTATGACTTGTGAAAGCTGTTCTTTCAATGGGTTCAGATGCTCACCTAGTCCATATACTTTAATCTGTGCCACGCTCATCTCACCTTTCTCAGCTCGTTATCTCTGCTCTTCTCTGCTAAAAAATGCCTTACTCTCACATTATACCTCCTGTACGGCTTGAACGGTACCACGAAACCCAAATCAATGATCCGGCATAAAAGCTTCGGCACGCTCATAAAGTAGATTGAAATAAAGACGCGCAGTCCGAGAGCGGGGCGATTCTCTTAAGGCAACTACCTTGAGAAAAAAACAAAAAATACGCGTCATAATGCTGCATACGGATACATAAGATGATACTAGTCCAATTGCATGTACGAGTTAACGCCGCTTTCGCCGGTTTCATCAGAATGCAACGTTCGGCGGCGGACGACTTCCGGGCACTCACAAAGGCGGCTCTACCGTTGCAGGGATTTCAGTCTTCTGATTGAAAAAACGAAGCGGATGCTCTTTAGCATTTTTCCTTCGGAGTAATTTAGGGAGGGGATTTCATTGGAGAAAGTGGACATTTTTAAGGACATTGCCGAGCGGACCGGAGGGGATATCTATCTCGGGGTTGTCGGCGCAGTCCGGACAGGTAAATCAACATTTATCAAACGTTTCATGGAAACGATTGTCTTGCCAAACATCACAAACGAGGCAGACCGCGGGCGGGCAGTTGATGAATTGCCACAGAGCGCAGCTGGCAAAACAATCATGACTACGGAGCCAAAATTCGTACCGAATAACGCGGTTCAAATCAAGGTCGCTGAGGGACTTGATGTCAATGTGCGCCTTGTGGATTGTGTAGGTTACGCGGTGGAAGGAGCCAAGGGATACGAGGATGAGAATGGACCACGCATGATCTCCACGCCTTGGTTCGAAGAACCGATTCCTTTTCAGGAAGCAGCCGAAATTGGCACACGCAAAGTCATTCAGGAGCATTCCACACTGGGTGTGGTGGTCACAACAGATGGCACGATCGCTGAGATTGCCCGGAGTTCATATGTGGAATCAGAGGAACGTGTCATTGCCGAACTGAAGGAAGTGGGCAAACCGTTTGTGCTGGTCATCAACTCCACTCGCCCTCGCAGTGAAGAAGCGCTGCAGTTGCGCAGTGAGCTTGCTGCCAAGTATGACATTCCGGTTATGACACTCAGTGCAGCTACAATGACCGAAGATGATGTAACAGGTGTGCTTCGCGAAGTATTGTATGAGTTCCCTGTGCATGAAGTGAACGTGAATCTGCCGAGCTGGGTGATGGTACTGAATGAAAACCACTGGCTGCGCAGCAACTACGAAAATTCCGTTCGCGACACGGTTAAGGATATCCGCAGGCTGCGTGACGTGGATCGGGTTGTTGCTCAGTTCATGGAATATGAATTCATCGATCGAGCCGGACTGAGCGGCATGAACATGGGGCAGGGTGTGGCAGAAATCGATCTGTATGCACCGGATGAATTATACGATCAGATCCTCGTGGAAGTTGTTGGTATTGAAATTCGAGGCAAGGATCATCTGCTGCAATTGATGCAGGAATTCTCCCATGCGAAGAGGGAGTACGATCGCTTCGCTGAGGCGCTGGAGATGGTCAAAACGACCGGCTACGGTATCGCAGCGCCATCCCTCGCTGAGATGGCACTGGATGAGCCAGAACTCATCCGCCAGGGTACCAAATTCGGCGTCCGCCTGAAAGCAACCGCACCATCCATTCATATGATCCGGGTCGATGTGGAATCGGAGTTTGCACCGATTATCGGAACGGAAAAACAGAGTGAGGAACTGGTGAGGTACTTGATGCAGGACTTCGAGAACGATCCGATCAAGGTATGGGATTCAGATATGTTCGGTCGTTCGCTGCATTCCATCGTGAGAGAAGGCATTCAGGGTAAAATTGCGATGATGCCAGATAACGCACGATACAAATTGCAAGAGACATTGGGACGTATCATTAACGAAGGTTCAGGTGGATTAATCGCCATCATTCTGTAAGTCCAAAAGGCCGTAGGGGTAAACCTCGCGGTCTTTTTCTTGTTTTATTTTCATGATTCTGGATGAACTGGATAAGATACTTTAGTTTCGAATAAAAACTTAGCGAGTTTTAGCTTTAAATTACTAAAACCCATTTACATACTAGGGATTAGCCGTTATATTAATATTCAACTATTGTGATCGAGATCACAGAGAGTGTGAACAGGGGGAGAAAGAGATGAGAGGGAAAAATTCAAAATGGGTATGGTTGAGTGTGCTGCTTGTATTTACATTGGCGCTGTCCGCTTGCGGAATTAAAAAAGAACCTGCTTCAACTACAGCTTCCGGCGCAACGGAGGACAAGCCTCAAACCGAAGCAGTAACAGGTCCACTCAGCGGAAAACGAATTGCACTGATTATGGAATTTAACACAGGTACGTTCTCACAACAATACGTGCAAGGGGTTAAAGAAGAAATCGAAAAATTCGGTGGACAACTGACTACGTTTGTCGCCGATAATGATAAAGCCAAAATGGTTTCGTTGCTCGATAGCGCAATTAACCAGAAATTCGATGCCATTCTAACGGATCATGGGGATTCCTTGCTGACGCCGGGCGTGAAAAAGGCAGTAGAACAAAATATCCCGGTTGTTGTTTTCGATGCAGATATTAACGTTCCGGGAGCAACAGTGTTGTCCCAGGATGATCAGAAGATGGCTGAGCTTACGCTCGAGCAAATGAAAAAAGATATTAACGGACAAGGCAATATCGTAAAAGTATGGGTAGCCGGCTTTGCACCAATGGAACGTCGTCAGATTGCTTATGGCAAGTTCCTGAAAGAGAACCCGGACATCAAGGAGATAGCAACGTTTGGTTCAGCACAGAACCCGGCGCTGGATACACAAGCTAAAATGGAAGCGATTCTGAAACAATATCCAAAAGGTGAAATCACGGCGGTATGGACTGCATGGGATGAGTTCGCTAAAGGTGCGGCGCGTGCCATTCAGCAAGCAGGACGTGACGAGATCAAGGTATATGGTATCGACATGAGTGATGAAGATTTGCAGATGATCCAGGATCCGAAAAACCCTTGGGTAGCTTCCGCAGCGGTTGATCCAACCGACATTGGACGTGTTCAGGTTCGTTATGCATACCAGAAGCTGAATGGGGATGAGACTGAGGATCAAGTGGTTCTCAACCCGGTTTATGTACAGCGTGATGCGCTGCCAGACAAACAAATCTCCACTTCAGAGCTGTCCGAGTATGTGGAGGGCTGGGGAGGAAGTACACAGGGAATCAAGGATTGGATGTCGGAATACGGAGTTACTGCTAAATAAAACAGCGTAACGGGGGCGCGCCACAAGGCGCGCTTTTTCCTACCATGATGAAAAAACTACATGAGAATGTGATACTCCCGGAGGGGAGCGATTGGAGGTTGGCGTCATGAGTACTGCACCGATTCTGCTTCAAATGGAACATATCCACAAGCAGTTTGCAGGCATTCCTGCACTGAAAGACGTGGAGTTCTCCGTCAAAGGTGGGGAAATACACGCGCTGCTTGGTGCGAATGGTGCCGGCAAGAGCACATTGATGAAAATTCTGTCTGGTGCCTATCAACTGGATCAGGGCAGCATCCAATTAAGTGGGCAAACGCTTCATCTAAATTCACCGGGAGATGCCAAAGCGAGTGGAATTCACTGTGTGTATCAAGAGGTAGATGCTGCGTTGGTTCCCCAATTGACAGCTGCCGAGAACATTATGCTGGATCAATTGGCGTCACCTGACGGAGGTTGGTGGAAAAGTCCGCGGAAACTGCAACAGCGTGCGGCTGAAGCTTTACAGCAATTAGGAGCGGCTATATCCGTTCACAAAAAAGTAGCCGACCTGACGCTCGCGGAGAAGCAGATGATTCTGCTCGCACGTATCCTGATTCAGGATGCCAAGGTCATTATTTTTGATGAACCAACTGCACCGCTAAGCCAGGAAGAAACGGATGCTTTTTTCCGAATTGTTCATTTATTGAAAGAACGCGGTGTGGCATGTATTTTCATTACGCACCGTCTTCCTGAAGTTACGAGTCACTGTGACCGCGTTACCGTTATGAGAGATGGACAACATGTGTTTACGGGTGAGGCAAAAGAGCTTACGATCAATGATCTGGTGACGCAGATGCTCGGAAAACCGTTTGAGGAAGAGTTCCCCAAGACAGAAGCACCGGTAGGTGAAGTGCTGCTGGAAGCAAGAGGACTTCGGCGTGGAGTCCGCGTCAAGGGGGTGGACCTGTCTGTTCGTCGAGGCGAAGTGCTTGCTGTGGTAGGGCTTGTAGGTGCGGGGAAAACGGAATGTTCCCGTTTGTTGATTGGTGCAGATCGGCTGGAGAGTGGAGAGATTCGGCTTAACAATCGTGAGCTCCGTCTTTCCCAACCTGCTGATGCTGCGGCTCTGGGCATTGTCTCAGTGCCTGAGGAACGGCGGAAACAGGGGATTCTGATTGAGGAAAACGTGGAACGGAATTTGAGCCTGCCTTTGCTTGGACGTCTTAGTAGATTAGGTTTTGTAAGTCGAAAGCGAGAGCGTGAGAATGCGGAATCTTTAGTGCAGCAGCTCGGTATCAAAACATCCTCAGTGCGGCAGGAAGTGAAGTATTTAAGCGGTGGAAATCAGCAAAAGGTGGCCATTGGCAAATGGCTGAATGCCGACGCAGACGTATTTATCTTTGATGAGCCAACAAAAGGTGTGGATATCGGCGCCAAAAGTGACATTTTTCGCATCATTAACGAACTGGCTTTGGCGGGTAAAGCTGTTATCTATTTCACGTGTGAACTGGATGAAGGATTGGGCATAGGTGATCGGATTGCAGTCATGTGTGAAGGGACCATTGTAAAAGAATTCAAACGGGGCGAGACCAATCAAGAACAGCTGCTATACTACGCAAGCGGTGGACAAGAGGTGGAAGCATGAAGGATAAATCATTGGATTTTGCGTTCCGTTATGGCGCGATTATCGTTATTATTGGTGTTATCGCATTTTTCGGTATTAAATTGCCTTATTTCTTCACGTATAGTAACTTGACCGATATTTTGGGTTCAATCTCTATCGTGACATTTGTGGCGATAGGTGTTACCTTATCTCTCATTGTAGACGGATTTGATCTTTCAGTGGGGGCAACCGTCTCGCTGACAACTGTCGTTACCGCTTCATTAATGATTTGGTATCAGCAGCCGCTGGCAGTTGTCATTATCGTCCCACTGATTATTGGGGCTGTGATTGGTTGGCTTAATTCCTTGCTCATTGTGAAACTTCGTATTCCCGATCTGCTGGCTACCCTTGCCACAATGTACATTATCGGAGGAATTCATAAAACGTATGCTCAAGGATACACGATCTATAACCATATGCAGTTTCCAGACGGAAGCAAGGCTGCTGGAGAGATGGATCCTACATTTCTGCAGCTGGGGCAAGGGAAATGGCTGGGAATGCCGATTTCGGTCATCCTGCTGCTCATTGCGGTTATCGGTGTGCATATCTTTTTGACGTATACGAAGTATGGGCGCCAGATGTATGTTACTGGGGGAAATGAAGAAGCGGCACGCCTATCCGGTATTAAGGTGAAAAAGGTGCGTACACTCGCTTATGTAGCTGCTGGAGTGTTTGCTGCAATCGGCGGTATTATCTATGCATCGAAAGTAGGTTCAGGGCAAATTGATGCCGGTTCTCCGTTGTTAATGGAATCTGTGGCCGCTGTGTTTGTCGGATTCTCTGTATTTGGTGCAGGTAAGCCAAACGTGATCGGAACATTCATTGGCTCGGTTCTAATTGGTGTACTGGTGAACGGTTTGACGATGATGAATGTTCAATATTTCACGCATGATATTGTAAAAGGTGGGGTACTCGTGCTTGCTCTGGCCGTTACATTTTACGTGTTAAACCGCAACCGCACTTGAAATTGTGTGCTGTCTGTATTAGTATAAAATTTGTTCGGCGTCTGAAACAACCTTTGTTTCAGGCGACATTCTGCCGGAAATGACTGTTGACCGCAGGCCGAGATTTGTGTTCATCACGCTCAAGATGTACGTAGATTTTTTGTGTATGAACGTATATTTCGCTATAAAACGGAAACACAGTATAACATTCAGGACATTGATTCAGGAGGTGAAAAAACAAATGAACAAATCAGACTTGATTACACACGTGTCTGAAGCGACAGAATTGTCCAAAAAGGATGTAACGAAAGCGGTTGATGCCGTATTCGAAGCAATCTCTGAGGCTCTTCAAAGCGGAGACAAAGTACAATTGGTTGGTTTTGGGAACTTCGAAGTTCGCGAGCGCTCTGCACGTAAAGGACGCAACCCGCAAACAGGTGAAGAAATCGAAATTCCTGCGAGCAAAATTCCTGCATTCAAACCAGGTAAAGCGCTCAAAGACGGAATTAAATAAGATTTCTACATATTCCATATGTCGACAAAAAGACCGTGACTTGTTCACGGCCTTTTCTTTTGTCTTTAATCATTGTTCTTCCTGTCGTTTAGCGACTCCGGTTCATCCGGTTGCTGCGCATAGGCAATCAGAATCAGTTCTTCTCCAGCAGCTGAGGACAGTTGCTGTTCGGTTTCTTTTAACTGGCGAATATGCTCGTCTGTCAGTGCTGCGGGAATGTATTTCATAGAGACTCTCCTTTCTGTGGCTGGATCACTTGTAGTATGACCTGGGAGTAACAGATTATTGCGCTCCATTCACATAAGGGCTGGTTGACAAATGAAACAATCTTAATCATCATTAACGCTATTGAACAAGGAGAGGGGATGTGCGTGATGGATCATCCAACCGGCAGTGATTATATCGTAATTAAGGCGGAGGAGAACGGTGTTCAGGTGATCGGCTTAACCCGAGGTCAGGATACCCGTTTCCACCATACCGAGAAGCTGGATAAGGGAGAAGTCATGTTTGCCCAATTTACCAATCATACTTCCGCCATTAAAATCCGTGGAAAAGCCACGCTGATCACCAAGCATGGACAGATTCAGTCTGAATAATGAAAATTGCAGGCATAGCCTGCTTTTTTTCATTGTACAATGAGGTATGAGCCTTTACCGGACAGACTACACTAACAGGTAAGGGCAGGGAGGCATTTATGAAACCGCGGATGATCGTGACTGCTTCGCTGCTGGCAACGGTTGCGGCGGTCCTTCTGCTTGTTGCCATACAAACCTTACATATGCGTACCTTGGGCGGTGAAAACATACAACCCGTTTCTGCGACGCAGCATCCCGTCCAGCTAACGGAAGACAATCTGGTGGATGTGCTGAGCACCATGAAATTATCGACACCCATTGCCAGGGTGGAGTGGAAACAATCCATTTTGACGCTTGATCTAAAGGTGACCGGAACCAGCACAAGTTACACCGAAATCTATGGTAATATGGCTACTGTGGCAGATTTGGGCTTTCGAAGTCTGGATAACGTTGAACAGGTGATGCTGCGTGTTATGGCAGAGGATGAATGGCTTCACAAAAGACATTTGTTGATCGCTGCGGATTTTCGACGTGGGGAATGGCCGATGTATGCGATCGAAACGCTTCGAGACTGGAATAGCCCGATCCTCTCCGACGAATTGAAGGACTGGTTTCACATGATGGAGACCGAACTTTGGAAGAAGCAATTCGAAATGTCAAGTCAGGGGTAATAGAATAGCAGGATTCAGTGCGTGCCCGATAAACATATGCTATAATATATAAGATTGTAGTGCAGAAATGGTTTAACAATGCAAAGGCTCGGAGGCTGAGAATGAATTCATATCGCGTACCCCAACTAGCAAAGAAATATACGGATTACGACATGATTCGACAACATACGGAAATCCCATCATTTCCGGATAGCCGGGCTCGTCTGCTGCAGGTATTTGTGGGCCGCACAGACGAAAAGGTGCATGATGAGCTATACGCTCTCGCAACCTCGCTCGTTCAGTTGGCCATGGATACGCATGATCGAATCGATACGATATCCGGAGAGCGTAGAGAAGTGGAGATGCGTTCACGCCAGCTGAATGTTCTTGCCGGAGATTATTTCAGTAGTCGTTTCTATCAGTTGCTTGCCCATGCAGGCAAAATTGAAATGATCGGTAAACTTAGTGGTGCTGTATCCGAAGTGAATGCTCGTAAGATGACGCTGTATGAACGGATGAAAAAGCTTCTCGTTTCGGCTGAAGAATACTTGCGTGAAACAATACAGCTGAAGATGCAGCTGTTTCTTTCTTTTACAGGCATGATTCGCGATGACGAAGCATCACTATGGAACGACCTGTTGACCGAATTCAGCTACTGCGAGGCAATTATGGAAGAGCTGCAGCAGATGAATGACGAACAGAACTTTTATCACAGTTATGCTTTCTGGCATATTTACGAGTATGGCAATGACGACGAGCGGAATATGCTGCGTCAGCCAGAGCCGGATACAAGAGCATGGAGCGGTATGGTGCTGAAGTATCGGATCGGCGAGTTTTTGCTGGACAAGCTTCGTGAGTGTACACACCGTATACAACTGTTGCTGCAAGACGAGGAAGATCAACTGGGCCTGCATGAGATCAATGCAATTCTGGAGCCTTACCTGACGTATTTGCAGCCTTCACATGCGGCAGTAAGGGAAGATTGAGGGGGAGACAGACGAATGGGGAGCGGAGAGACCAAACCTAAAGAAGAATTTGTCCATTCTGTTTTTCAGAGTATAGCCGGTAAATATGACGTCATGAATGATATTCTGAGTTTCCGCAGGCACAAGGCTTGGCGTAAATTCACCATGAAGAAGATGAATATGTCCAAAGGTGATACCGGTCTTGATCTGTGCTGCGGCACATGTGACTGGACGCTCGCGATGGCTGAAGCAAGTGAAACAGGTCACATGCATGGACTGGATTTCAGCAGCAACATGTTAGAGGTGGGACAAACCAAGGTTGACGCTGTAAATCGTCAAAAACAAATTACGTTGGTACAGGGCAATGCGATGTCGCTTCCCTTTGAAGACAATTCATTCGATTATGTGACGATCGGTTTTGGACTGCGTAATGTACCGGATCTGAGACAGGTTCTGTCGGAGATGAAACGTGTAGTGAAACCGGGTGGCATGGTGGTGTGCCTGGAATTGTCCAAGCCGACATGGCAGCCGTTTAAAGGTATTTATTATTTTTATTTTGAACAAGTATTACCCAATCTTGCCAAATTGTTTGCCAAACGTTATGAGCAGTATAAATGGCTGCCGGACTCACTTGCACTTTTTCCAGGAAGAAAGGAACTGGCCGATATTTTCGCTGAAACTGGATTAAAGCAAGTGCAGGCCTATCCTCTGACCGGAGGTATTGCGGCATTGCATATTGGAACCAAGGAGAATCAGCATGTTTAGGAAAATTCGCATCTTTTTAGAAATGATCAAAATTGAACACACGCTTTTCGCTTTACCTTTTGCATTTATGGGAGCCATCCTCGGTTCCATGGTAGTGAATGATACATTCCCGACCTGGATGCAGATTATGTGGGTACTACTGGCTATGATTGGTGCAAGAAGTGCTGCTTTTGGCTTGAACCGCATGATTGACCAGGCCATAGACAAGAAAAATCCACGTACCGCGATGAGAGCAATTCCGGCCGGTTTGTTGAAAAATGGTGAGGTCGTTATTTTTATCATAGTATCATTTGTGCTCTTGTTCTGGGCCTCATCCAACCTTAACGTGTTATCCATGCAGCTGTTGCCGATAGCTGTATTTATGCTGGTATTGTATTCATATACCAAACGTTTCACCTGGTTGTGTCACGTAGTGCTTGGTATGACCATTGGTCTGGCTCCACTTGGGGGTTGGGTAGCGGTAACGGGTACGATGGATTGGACAGCGATTGTGCTGTACGTTACGATTGTGTTCTGGACTGCAGGGTTCGATATCATCTATGCATGTCAGGATCTGGATTTTGATCAGGGCGAGGGTCTTCATTCCATACCTTCCCGTTTTGGTCTTAACAAATCATTGCAGATCGCAAAGTTCTTCCACGTGATTACAGCAATCGGTTTTCTTGCTTTGTTATTGTTGACCGATCTGAGCTGGTGGTATGGTGCCGGAATGCTGATTACTTATGGTATCCTCTTCTATGAACACTATATTGTATCGCCAAATGACATGAGCCGGGTGCAGACCGCATTCTTTACAATGAACAGTGTGCTCAGTCTGGTTGTATTCACATTTACTTTAATTGATCTGGCGGTGAAATAAAGATGCAGCAGCCGGACAATAAACGACTAGTTGTCGGAATTACCGGGGCCAGTGGAAGTATATATGGCATCAGATTAATTGAAACGCTGCTTGATCTTGAATACACCGTGCATCTGGTGATCTCCAATGCTGGGTGGCGTGTATTAAAAGAAGAAATGGACTGGGATGTTGCGAATCGGGACCGTGTACTGGAAGAAAAATTCGGCGGCCGTGCGGGTTCCCTGATCTATCATCCCGTTAGTGATATTGGTGCCTCCATTGCAAGTGGTTCTTTCCTGGCAGAAGGCATGATTATAATGCCGTGCTCCATGGGTACTCTTTCATCCATTGCACAAGGCTCGTCGGACAATCTGATGTCCCGGGCTGCTGATGTCATGATGAAAGAGGGAAGAACGCTGATTTTGGTGCCACGTGAGACGCCACTGCATGCCATCCATCTGGAAAACATGCTGAAGCTCTCACGGCTTGGTGTCCGAATGATTCCGGCCATGCCTGCTTTTTATTACAAACCCCAAACGATGGACGAGTTGATTCTGTTTCTGGTGGGTAAAGTGCTCGATAGTCTGCGCATCCCGCATCAACTGTTTACCAGATGGGGAGAACCGGATGAACGGGGATAGCTTCTGAGTTTCCTTTAATTTTGAATCTGCTGACCGAAATGCAGTGGCAACTCAACTTGCTGTCCCCCAATCCCGGGGTATTGGTGAGCGCTGATGGTGATGTTTGATGGAACCACAGCCTTGACCCATGCTCCGGCAACTTCTGTACTTATGTTTCAGAACAAGTCGCAGAGTTTAATTCCCGGATGTCGGCCTTGACATTCGAAGAAGATTAGTACGTCTTAGAAGAACACAAGCAGGAAAGGCAAGCCCTGGTTTTTCGTTATGCCTGCAGGCCCGACTTGCTGGAGGGGAAGGTAAGCATGGATTTATGGACTGACAATACGCTGACACGGGTGAACGAATGAAACTATTGGATATTTTCGGGTTGTTAAAAAAAGACATGGACTACATTGAAAAAGAGCTGTATCGCAGTGTTCAGGGAGAACAGAAGCTGCTAAGCGAAACGTCACTTCACCTGCTCAAGGCAGGGGGGAAACGTTTGCGTCCGGTATTTGTGTTACTGGGTGGGAAATTTGGTACATACGACATTGAACGTCTGAAGCTGGTAGCGGTTCCGCTGGAACTGATTCATTCGGCTTCTCTGGTTCACGATGATGTTATTGATAACGCCGCGACACGCAGAGGTAAACCTACGGTGAAGTCCAAATGGGATAATCGGATTGCCATGTACACCGGAGATTACATTTACGGCAAGGCGCTTGAAATGACTGCGGGCCTGTCCGATCCGGCGATACACCGTATTCTGGCCAAAGCGATGGTGCAGATGTCCATTGGTGAAATGGAGCAAATTCGGGACTTTTTCAATACGGGACAAAGTGTACGTAATTATCTCTTGCGCATTCGTCGCAAAACGGCGCTTCTTATTGCTGTCAGCTGCCAATTGGGGGCGCTTGCTACTCGTGCGCCGGAACATGTATCTTCGTTGCTGTACACCTACGGTTACAACGTGGGTATGGCGTTCCAGATTCAGGACGATGTGCTTGATCTGGTTGGAACCGAGAAGCAACTGGGCAAGCCTCCAGGCAGTGATATGAAGCAGGGAAATATTACGCTGCCTGTACTGTATGCATTGCAGGAACCCAACTTGCGTGAGCCTTTGCTGGAGGAGATAAGCCGCGTTCAGCACGAGGAGGGACGGGCGAGTGCATCCGATGCGATTGGAATGATTCGCCAAAGTCAAGGAATTGCTAAAGCAGAAGCCTTGGCTGACCGATATATGAAGAAAGCGCTCGATGCTCTGGATCAACTGCCTAACATCAAGACCACCAAAAACTTGCGTGATATCGCTCATTTTGTAGTCAAACGTACGCATTAATATGTTTGGACTTTACTCTGCTATGGACGGCGCCTTTTCATGATGCAGTTTTTCGTGTAGCTGTTCTCACTCAAAAAAATAATGTTCATGTGATATTCCTCATTGGGGGGATTTGGACATGTATGTTACAATCAAAGGGATTGCGTTTACATAATGAAATAACTTTGAACCGTGAGTGAGGAGTGAGCCTATGGATCGTACATTTTTGATGGTGAAGCCGGATGGTGTGCAGCGTGGTTTGATTGGGCGTATCGTTAGCCGTCTGGAAGACAAAGGATTTAAGTTGGTGGCAGGCAAGCTGGTGCAGATGTCTGAAGATCAGGCCAAACGCCATTATGCTGAACATGAGGGGAAACCGTTCTTCGATGATCTGGTTCGTTTTATCACATCTGGACCTGTATTTGCTATGGTCTGGGAAGGTGACGACATCGTGGCGCTTGCGCGCATCGTAATCGGGAAAACCAATGTGAAGGAAGCGGCTCCGGGTACCATTCGCGGAGATTTCGCCAGCCACACACCGCATAATCTGATTCATGGGGCGGATTCACCGGAAAGCGCCACTCGTGAAGCAGCAAACTTCTTTGCTCCGGATGAGCTGGTAACGTACGACAAGAGCATCGCAGCCTGGTTGTAATTTTTTAGCCAGAAGGGTGATACGATGCTGGAGCAGGA
Source organism: Paenibacillus sp. OK076 (assembly GCF_900110055.1). NCBI lineage: Bacteria > Bacillati > Bacillota > Bacilli > Caryophanales > Paenibacillaceae > Paenibacillus > Paenibacillus sp. OK076. The sequence continues at coordinate 3,636,838 of NZ_FOCH01000001.1, read as the reverse complement.
ACAACTACTAGACCCGGATTACGCCGGATTTATTCGGAAAATCAAAGAGAGCACAGGCATTGATCTTGCTCAATACAAGGAAGGCCAGATGAAAAGACGGCTGACCACACTTCGTAACAAAAACGGATTTCATACGTTTTCTATCTTTTTTGATGCCATGCAAAAGGACAAGTCTCTATTTTATGAGTTTCTGGACCGCATGACCATTAACGTCTCGGAATTTTGGCGCAACCCTAATCGCTGGGAAGTACTGCGGGATGAAATCTTGCCCGAGTTGCTGGGTCCGAAGCGTGGCGTTAAGGTGTGGAGTGCCGCTTGTTCCACAGGCGAAGAACCTTACACGCTGGCGATGATTCTGGACACGATGGGCATTCTTAAGGGAAGCTCCATTACGGCAAGTGACTTGGATGAAGGTGCTCTCGCAAAAGCCAAGGAAGGGCGTTATATGGAACGCTCGCTTAAAGATGTTCCGAAGGAAACGGCCAATCGATACTTTAAGCAGGATGGCTTGGTGTACCGTATTGATGAACAACTGAAAAGTTCAGTTAAGTTCATGAAGCAAAATCTGTTGCTGGATCGTTTTGACGAGGGATATGATCTGATTGTGTGCCGCAATGTCATGATCTATTTTACCGAGGAAGCCAAAAACCTGTTGTATCACAAGTTTGCAACAAGTTTGCGTCCAGGTGGTATTTTGTTCGTGGGCAGTACGGAACAGATTTTCTCCCCAGGACAATATGGTCTGGAGACAGCGGAAACATTCTTTTATCGCAAAAAATAATTTTAATTATTTCATAACCGTCTGGCGTGCACATGTATATGTGTCCAGGCGGTTATTTGCATAATGGATGAATGGATATTTCCCAGACACGTCGGAATCTCAAACAATCACCATTCGAGTCCAATCCATTTTAGGACAAGAAACGACCGGCTTTCTTGTCAAAGCCGGTCAGCTATACTATAATAAGCAAAGAAATTATGGGATTTTAGCAATGTGAAGTTTAACAGTTTAAAGGGGGAACGTATTATGAGTTTACGCTATTTAACCGCAGGGGAGACGCACGGACCCCAATTAACCGCAATTATTGAAGGCTTGCCAAGCAATCTGAATATTGACTTTGAAGAGCTGAATTTTCAGCTTCACCGCCGCCAGAAGGGATATGGCCGTGGACGTCGCATGCAAATTGAGAAGGATCAGGCCAATTTCGTTGGTGGTATCCGTCACGGATATACAACGGGTGCTCCCGTAGCGTTGGTTGTTCAAAATAATGACTGGAAACACTGGCAGAATATTATGAATATTGAGCCGATTGAAGGCAGTGACGAAGAGAAACGTCGCGTTCATCGTCCACGTCCGGGACATGCCGACTTGAATGGCGGGCTCAAATATAACCTGAAAGATTTGCGTAATGTGCTGGAGCGTTCCAGTGCGCGTGAGACAACGGTGCGTGTAGCGTGTGGTGCTATTGCACGTCAATTCCTCGCTGAATTCGGAATCAAAGTAGCTGGACGTGTGTTGCGTATCGGAGAAATTGAAGCTCCTTATCAAGATCTGCCGATCGATGAACTGATCGAAGTGACAGAAGCTTCCTCCGTACGTGTAACTGATGCAGAAACCGAGAAGAAGATGGAAGCCTACATCGACCAGATCAAGCAGGAAGGCGACTCCATCGGTGGAATCGTTGAATGTATCGTTGAAGGTGTGCCTGTGGGTCTTGGTAGCCACGTACAATATGACCGTAAACTGGATGCACGGATTGCTCAGGGCGTAATGTCCATTAACGCATTCAAAGGTGTGGAAATTGGTATCGGGTTCGAAGCCGGAACGATTCGTGGTTCTCAGGTGCATGATGAGATTGTGCATAGTGAAGAGCGTGGTTATCACCGGGCTACCAACCGTTTGGGCGGATTCGAGGGCGGAATGACTAACGGTATGCCAGTTGTGGTACGTGGGGTTATGAAACCTATTCCTACGTTGTACAAACCGCTTCAAAGTGTGGATATCGATACCAAAGAAGCATTTACAGCTCAGGTTGAACGTTCTGATGCATGTGCTGTTCCGGCAGCGAGTGTCGTAATGGAGCATGTGGTAGCCTGGGAAATTGCAAAAGCTTTCCTTGAGAAATTTGGCGGAGACTCCATGGAGGAAATCCGCGCGAACTTTGCCAACTACAATAATCAACTGGAGAATTACTAAGATGCGCCAGCTGACAGTGCAGTTGGAGGAGCGCTCTTATCCAATCCTGATTGGCAGCGGTCTGTTGGCTCAAGCGCCTCAATATTTTGAGCAATATGGCTTAACCAAAAAAAGCCCCTTACTCATTATTACCGATGAGCATGTGGCCCCCAAATACTTGTCTGGTCTGGAACAAACATTGCGTACGGCTGGTTTTACAGTCGTCTCCGCAGTTGTTCCATCGGGTGAAACATCCAAATCCCTTTCGGTATATCAGGATATGATGACTGTCGCCATTGAAGGCAAACTGGATCGCAGTTCGGCGATTGTTGCTCTAGGCGGGGGTGTAGTAGGGGATCTGGCTGGTTTTGTTGCTGCTACATATATGCGTGGAATCAAGTTTGTACAAGTGCCTACGACGATTCTGGCGCATGACAGCAGTGTTGGCGGCAAGGTGGCTGTCAATCATCCGCTGGCTAAAAATATGATCGGTGCATTCCATCAGCCAGAGCTGGTACTTTATGATGTGGATACTCTTCAAACCTTACCGCCACGCGATGTCTCGGCTGGTTTGTCAGAGATGCTGAAGCATGGACTGATTCGTGACGAAGCTTTTGCATACTGGTGTGAGGAGCATGCGGATGAGCTGCTTGCCCTTGATCCGGAAGCTCTGGGATATGGCTTGGAACGAGGCTGTGGTATTAAAGCAGAGATTGTATCGCGTGACGAACGGGAAAATGGAGAACGCGCATTGTTAAACCTGGGTCATACGATTGGTCATGCCATTGAAGCGATTGCCGGTTACGGCGAATTTCTGCATGGTGAAGCCATCTCGATTGGTATGGCGGGTTCGGCATTGCTCGGTGAGAAGTTGGGAGCCCCAGCAGGCCTCTATGACGATACGGTTCGCATGCTGCGTTCACTGCGCCTGCCGGTGACGATGCCAAAACATTTGGATACGGATGCATTAATGGATGCAATGATGCACGACAAAAAGTTCCGTGAAGGCCATATGGTCTTCATTATTCCTGACCGGATCGGCGCTGCCAGAATTGTGAAAGATGTACCGGTATCGGCAGTACGCGACGTCATTGAATTGCTCAAGAAGGGAGATTAAAAGCGATGGTTACTCGGGGAATTCGCGGGGCTACTACGGTCACGCATAATAACGAAGAACATATTTTGAAAGAAACGGCTGTACTATTGCAGGAAATCGTGGATCGTAACGAGATCCAACCCGAAGATATTTGCAGTGTGTGGATTACGATGACTGGAGATTTGGATGCTGCTTTCCCGGCAAAGGCAATTCGCCAGTTGGATGGCTGGGAGCTTGTACCCTTGATGTGTGCGCTGGAAGTTCCGGTTGCAGGCGCCTTGCCACAGTGCATCCGTTTTATGGTACATGTTAACACTGCAAAAGGTCAGAATGAAATCAACCATGTGTATCTTAACGGAGCACAGTCTCTGCGTCCCGATTTGGCGGCACCTTCCAAATCGTAAGATTAGAGTGGTTGTCAAATCATTCGGAATGCTGTATAGTGAGAACCAGTTGAGTAGAGTAGAGATTGAGCTGAGAGCAGCTGAGATGAGTGGAGTATATAGCAGAGTCTAGCGGGTGGTAACCGGAGCAACAGAAGCCGGTCAACTGATTCGCGGTACGTCGTGCTACGGAATTGTTGGAAACAGGATGAAGGAATGCAAACGTGTCTAGCGACATCGTTTTGTTTAGGTATAACACAACCGATATCCTCATGCATTTCATGAAAGAATGAGTGCTATGGATGAGAATCAGTGTATACCGGTACATTTCCTTATGATTTGATGGATATATATTACATCAATACAACAGCCTGTGTGATAATTCGGTAAGGATGCATGTATATGGACTTGTTATTTATGAAGCACCAACCTGTTGAAACAGCTTATAACCAAACCTCTACCTGATGGTAGAGGTTTTTTTGTATATTGAATTGTTTCTTCTACCCATATAGGTTCAACTAAACTTTTTACACAAAAACGGAGAGGACAGAAATAACCTGAAGAAGCGGAGCGTTCGCCTTTATCACCGGATTTTCCCTTTAGAAAGGGAATCAAAAAATCTGGGGATAACAGCGATCGGAAGGTTGTTCTGTCATCGGAGTGCTCAGTGTAAACCTCTTTAGTTGAACTTATATAAATCTGAAAGGACGTGATCTGATGATAACGCCAAACGTTAATCAAGTACTGAAAATGTCGAATGAATATAATCTGATTCCGGTAGTCAAACGGATTCTGGCAGACATGGAGACCCCGATTCGGATTTTTCGCCGTTATGCTGACAACGACCGGGCATTTCTGCTGGAAAGTGTGGAGGGTGGAATTCAATGGGCGAGATATTCCTTCATTGGTACAGATCCGTTCCTGATGATCTCCGCCAAAAAAGGCCGGATCGTGGTAGAAGAAGCGGGACAGATTCGAGAACTGCCAGGCAAGCCGATTGAAGAACTCAAAGCGCTGCTGCGTAAGTATCGTAGTCCGAAGGATGATGAACTGCCCCCATTTACAGGCGGGGCCATCGGTTTCTTTGGATACGATCTGCTGCAATATTATGAGAAGCTTCCGGCCCACGCGCTGGATGATCTGAAAATGGATGATATTCGCTTCATGTTCTGTGACCAGATTATCGTGTTTGACCATGTGAAGCAGCAGATGCTGCTCGTGGGCAATGTGCACGTGAAAGACGGTGCAACGGATGATGATATCCGTAAAGCTTATGCTTTAACTTCTGAGAAGCTGGAACAGGCGGCTGAACGCTTGCAGCAGCAAGGACCAGGGGAGAACCTGAACCCGCGTTCCATCCCAGGAGACGTGGAACTGGGAGATATCCAATCCAATCTCACGAAGGAGCAGTTTATCGGGAATGTAGAACAGGCCAAAGAGTACATTCGGGCAGGAGATATTTTTCAGGTGGTGTTATCCCAACGTTTCCATATTGATACCGAAGTTTCTCCGCTGCATGTATATCGCGTGCTTCGGACGTTGAATCCATCACCCTACATGTATTATCTGAAGATGGACGATGAAATTATTGTAGGGACTTCACCGGAAGCGTTGGTAAAAGTGGATGGAAACCGCGTAGAGACACGGCCGATTGCGGGAACCCGTCCAAGAGGAGCTACGGAAGCAGAAGATCGTGCATTGGCCGCAGATCTGCTGCAGGATGAGAAGGAACGTGCGGAACATCTGATGCTTGTCGATCTGGGTCGTAATGATCTGGGACGTGTGTCTAACTTCGGAAGTGTGAAATGTGACATGTTCATGGAGATTGAACGATATTCCCACGTCATGCACATGGTGTCCAACGTTACAGGTGAGCTTAGAGAAGACAAGGATTTCTTTGATGCATTTCTTTCATGTTTGCCTGCGGGTACCGTATCAGGTGCGCCGAAGCTGCGTGCGATGGAAATTATCGCCGAACTGGAAAAAGAAGCACGGGGTGCTTATGCAGGTGCAATCGGTTATCTTGGTTTCTCAGGCAACATGGACTCCTGTATTACAATCCGAACGATTATTTTCAAAAAAGGAAAAGCTTATGTGCAGGCTGGAGCCGGAATCGTATGGGATTCGGTGCCTGAGAATGAATATGAAGAAACAGTAAACAAAGCCAAAGCGTTGCTCAAGGCAATTCGTACAGCAGAAGCGATGTTTCCTGCCAAAGAAAAGGATCACACGTTGAAACTTGCCAACGCCGATTATTTTGTTACCCCGGCCACGGCCGCACAAAACTGAGAGAGGAGAGACCGGAAATGAATATGAACCCAGTCATGAATGAAGAATTCGAGCGATCTGTAACTGAAGTTAGTCATGCTGAAGGCATGAAGAATGGCCTTGCCAAAATTTTGGAGGGCAGCCACCTGGAGCAGGCAGAAGCGCGCGACCTAATGTACTCCATCATGAGAGGTGAGGCGACTCCGGCTCAAATCGGAGGTTTGCTTATGGGCTTGCGGATGAAGGGGGAAACGGTGGATGAAATCACGGGGTTTGCCGAAGCCATGCGTGGACAGGGCGGACGGATTCTGACGGACGGCAATGGACTGCTGGACACCTGTGGAACAGGTGGTTCAGGGATTCATAAGTTCAACATTTCAACGGCGTCAGCCATCATTGCCTCAGCAGTCTCTGTCCGGGTGGCTAAGCACGGTAATCGCTCTGCCTCAGGCAAGGCGGGCAGTGCGGATGTACTTGAAGCATTGGGCGTGAATATTCATCTGGACGGAGAGCAGGCGAGACAATGTCTCGATGAGATCGGAATCTGTTTTTGTTTTGCTCAGGTGTACCACCCTTCTATGAAACATGCTGCTGCGCCAAGAAAAGAGCTGGGTGTGCGTACGATCTTTAACATGCTCGGACCTCTCACCAATCCTGCGGGAGCGGATCGACAATTGCTTGGTTTATATGACCGCAGCCGGACACCGATGATCGCTGAAGTGTTGAATCGTCTGGGGCTGAAAAGAGCTTTGGTCGTAGCGAGTCATGATGGACTGGATGAAATCAGCATTTCCGCACCTACCCAGGTATCCGAGCTGCGCAATGGTGAAGTGCATACGTATGACATTGATCCACGTGACATGGGATTATCGTTGCATCCGCTGGAATCGGTTCTTGGAGGAGATGCGGCTCAGAATGCCGAAATTATTAAAAGGATCTTCCAGGGAGAACGGAGCGCATACCGCGATGTCGTTCTGTTGAATGCTGGAGCGTGCATCTATGTATCCGGTCTAGCGAATACCATTGCAGAAGGTGTGTTGATGGCAACAGAAGCTGTAGACTCTGGTAAGGCTGCCAGAAAGCTGGAACAGTTAATTCATACAACGGAGGCGTACAGTCATGTATCTTGATCGAATCGTAGCAACCAAACATAAAGAAGTTGAAGTTCTCGCACAAACATTTCAGATGGACGATGCGCTGAAAAAGATAGAGGCATTACCCAATACTCGTGGATTCGAACGTGCTTTATCAGAGAGACGTAATCGTAAACTGGGTCTCATTGCCGAAGTGAAGAAGGCTTCTCCGTCCAAAGGACTGATTCGTCCTGATTTCCATCCGGTAGAGATTGCTTCCGCATACGAACGGGCTGGAGCGGATTGTATATCCGTATTGACCGACGTTTCTTATTTCCAGGGAAATAGCGAATACTTGCAGGCTATTCATGAAGCTGTGAACATACCGCTACTGCGCAAGGATTTTATTATAGATGAGCGACAGATTGCCGAGGCAAGGCTGCTTGGCGCGGATGCCATTTTGCTGATTGCGAGCATTCTGACACCCGAACAGATGCGTCAATATCTGACGTTTGCCAAAAGTCTGGGCCTTGATGCATTAATTGAAGTCCATGACCGTGCAGAGCTGGAGCAGGTACTTGATATTCCGCAAGCAACACTTGTAGGCATCAACAACCGCAACCTGAAAACATTCGAAACCAGTCTCAACACCACGTTGGATTTGATGAACTTGATTCCGGATGGTGTAACATTAATCAGTGAAAGTGGAATTGACGGCCCTCAACCATTGGAATCTCTTATTGAGGCAGGTGTGCATGGTATCCTTGTTGGGGAGCATCTGATGCGCAAGGACGATGTTGAGGCAGCTGTATATGAACTGATGGGAACAAAAGCATGAATGCATTCAATCATGACGGCAAAGGCAGCAGAGACGTGGATCTGCGAAACCGGCCGGCAGCGGCTGTAAAAATATGTGGACTTCAGGACGTTGAAGTGCTAAAATCGATGATAAACTTGCCTGTGGATTACATTGGTGTTGTTTTTGCCCCATCTCGTCGCCGTATTACACCTGAACAGGGTGCCGAGCTAAGAACGGTTCTCTTGGACTGGACGATGTTCGATCGGCCGAAGCTGGCGGGTGTTTTCGTGAATCCCACGCTCGAAGAGCTGGAAAGCATCATGCAGATTTCACGCCTGGATGTCATTCAGCTGCATGGACAGGAATCGCCGGAATTTTGTGAACAGGTGAAGCAGCGCTTCGGTACCGAAGTGTTTAAGGCTTTCTCTTTTCCCAAGGATGAAACAGGTTCATTATCTGACGATACCGCCTTGCTGGCACTTGATCCATATAAAAATGTGGTGGACGCCATATTGCTCGATACGTTTGACCCGCTCTATGGAGGGGGCTCCGGTAAAACCTTTGCCTGGGAACGAATTCCTTTCTATGCCGAATGGGCAAGAAAACATGGAATCGCGTTGTTCGTGGCAGGAGGATTGCAGCCGGATAATGTGCAACAACTGATACAGACATATGCACCGGACGGCGTCGATGTATCCAGCGGCGTAGAGTCCGAAGGTGTGAAGGATATTGCGAAAATTACAGCATTTGTAGAAAGGGTGAAGCAGGCATGACACATCAATTGCCGGATCAACACGGGCGTTTCGGTCCCTTCGGAGGCCGCTTTGTACCTGAGACACTAATGAACGCTCTAATCGAACTGGAGGAAGCGTATAGCCACTTCTCCGAAGACGAGGATTTCAACAAGGAACTGAATTACCTGTTAAGCGAGTATTCTGGACGGGAAACGCCTTTATATCATGCAGAGCAATTGTCCCGCCGCTTGGGTGGACCCAAAATTTATCTGAAACGTGAAGACCTGAACCATACGGGAGCGCACAAGATCAATAACGCTATTGGACAGGGATTGCTGGCTAAACGGATGGGGAAAAAGAAAGTCATCGCTGAAACAGGTGCAGGACAGCATGGTGTTGCCACGGCAACCGTTGCTGCATTGCTAGGGCTTGAATGCAAAGTGTTTATGGGCGAAGAAGATACGCAGCGACAACAATTGAACGTATTTCGGATGAAGCTGCTTGGGGCGGAAGTCATTCCGGTGACATCTGGAACGCGCACATTGAAAGATGCAGGCAACGAAGCACTCCGCTACTGGGTTAGCAATGTGGAAGATACCTTCTACGTGCTTGGATCGGTAGTCGGTCCTCATCCGTATCCAATGATGGTACGTAACTTCCAGCGAGTGATCGGTGATGAGACACGGCGCCAGATTCAGGAGATTGAAGGACGGCTGCCGGATGTGATTGTTGCAGCTGTAGGCGGCGGAAGTAATGCAATCGGCATGTTCTATCCGTTTATTGGCGATCAGGATGTGAAGCTTGTTGGTGTTGAAGCAGCAGGTAAAGGGGTGGACACCGAGTTCCATGCGGCTACGATGAGCAAAGGAACACATGGTGTATTCCAGGGTTCGATGAGTTATCTACTGCAAGATGAATACGGACAGGTTCAGCCAGCCCATTCCATTTCGGCGGGACTTGATTATCCAGGTGTTGGTCCCGAGCATTCCTATCTCAAAGATATTAAACGTGCAAAATATGTCCCGATTACGGACCAGGAGGCATTGGATGCCCTGCAGTTACTGAGCCGAACCGAAGGCATTATCCCTGCTTTGGAGTCAGCCCATGCTGTTGCGCAGGTCATCAAGCTTGCACCTGAACTCAGCGCTGATGATATCGTTGTGATCTGTCTTTCCGGTCGTGGTGATAAAGACGTTGAATCCATTATGAAATATACAGGAGGGGACTTGGCATGAACCTGATGGACCAGACCTTCCAGCAATTGAAAGAACAGAACCGGACAGCACTTATCCCATTCCTTACGGTTGGAGATCCAGATGTAGACACCACGGTAGAAATCATTAAGGAATTGGAACAGGCGGGGGCAGACATTTTGGAGCTCGGTGTTCCCTATTCTGATCCGCTCGCAGATGGACCTGTAATCCAGCGTGCTTCCGAGCGTGCATTGAAAAGCCAGATCACGATTCGGACTTGTATGGAGACAGCGGCAAGAGCGCGTGCTGCGGGTGTAAAACTGCCTTTTGTACTGTTCACCTACTATAATCCGGTATTACAGACGGGACTGGATGTATTTTTTGACGAGTTGATCAAACACGAAATCAGCGGCATGATCATCCCGGATCTTCCGATTGAGGAAGCGGAGGATATGCGACGCCGTGCGGATGCTGCAGGTGTGCATCTGGTTCCGCTCGTAGCTCCTACGTCCAATGCGAGAATCGAGCGTATTGTCACGGGAGCACGTGGTTTCATCTATTGTGTCTCTTCTCTAGGTGTTACGGGAGAGAGAGCTTCCTTTTTCGATGGGGTAGAGAGCTTCATTGAAACTGTAAAGAGTCTTACAGATCTTCCGGTCGCTGTTGGCTTCGGCATTTCCAGTCACGAGCAGGTCGCTCGTTTCTCCCGTATCTGTGACGGCGTTGTTGTAGGCAGTGCTATCGTTCGTCAGGTGGAAGAAGCCATACCTCTTCTTGGAAACCCGGATACACGTCAGGCGGGACTGTTGCAAATTCGCAACTTTGTGGCACAATTAAAAGGATAGGGATTCAATGATGTTACATCCACGGGGCATGCTCAGCACAGGCTGAGGCATGTCCATAACTATTTTAATAACAGGAGGCGGTCGAGTTGAAACCGAAGTCCCAGATTGTCAATCTGCCTGTATATAAACCGGGCAAACCGATTGAAGAAGTGAAACGTGAACTGGGTTTGGAGCAAGTGATTAAGCTGGCCTCCAACGAAAATCCATATGGAAGTTCGCCTGCTGCGCTTGAAGCGATCACCAGAGAGCTGGTCAATGTAAGCATATATCCGGATGGAAGTTCCAAGGAACTGACTGAAGTGCTGGCGAAGCATCTGGGAGTGGAACGGAATAATCTGATCTTTGGTTGTGGATCGGATGAGATCATTGCGTTGATCACTCGTGCATTTTTCCTCCAGGGAGACGAGAACATCATGGCCGACCAGACGTTCTCTGTATACAAAAGTAATGCTGACATCGAAGGTGCTGTCAGCATTGAAGTGCCACTTAAAGATGGAACTCACGACCTGACTTCCATGCTGGCGCAAATCAATGATAAGACCAAAGCAGTTTGGGTGTGTAACCCCAATAACCCAACGGGTACAATTATCTCTGAGCAGGAATTGACGGCATTCCTGGATCGTGTACCTTCTCATGTCATGGTTGTGCTGGATGAAGCCTATTATGAATTTGTAACGGATGAGGCGTATCCACAAAGCATCCCTATGATTGAGCGTTATCCTAACCTGGTCATTTTGCGGACATTCTCCAAAATCTATGGCTTGGCTTCATTGCGTATTGGATACGGTATTGCACGTCCCGAAGTGATCGATCTGATCAACCGCGTGCGTGAGCCGTTTAATACTTCACGCTTTGCTCAGGTTGCCGCAAAAGCAGCGCTGGAGGATCAGGCTTTTGTCCAAGCATGTGCGGAGCGTAATGCAGTAGAGCGAGCGTATTTGCAAAATGAATTCAAGCGGTTAGAATTGCCGTTTTTCCCTTCCCAGGGTAACTTTATCATGGTTGATCTGGATATGCCTTCCGCAACGGCGTTCCAGTCGCTATTAAAACAAGGTATTATTGTTCGTCCTGGATTCGATGTATATCCAACATACATTCGTGTGTCCGTCGGAACATCAGAACAGAACCGTGCGTTCGTCACGGCACTGGAGAACACGCTGGCTGAGAAGGCGGTAGCACGCCCTTAAATCTGGCGACGAAAAGAGTGAGGACCCATGAAATTAAAAATTGCAATGATCGGTGTAGGGCTCATCGGCGGTTCATTGGCGCTTTGCTTTAAAGGCAAGCCCGGTGTAACGGTGATGGGCTATGCCCACCTGCCTGAATTGAAGGACAAGTACATAGCGAGTGGTGTAGTGGATGATGCTACACTCTCCCTGGAGGAAGCGGTACAGGATGCCGACTTTATTTTTTTGTGCGTACCTGTTGGGCTGCTCGAATCATATTTTGAACAGTTGGCCAAGCTTCCCTTGAAAAAGGGATGTATCATTACAGATGTTGGCAGCACAAAGGCGTCCATCGCAGCCTGTGCGGAGCATGTACGCATGAGTGATGCCTACTTTATTGGCGGTCATCCTATGGCCGGATCTGAGCGTGCAGGTGTGGATGCAGCCTCAGCTGTGTTATTCGAGAATGCATACTATGTCTTGACCCCTTCAGAATATGTACCTGAAGAAGCTTACGACAGGTTATCTGATCTTCTTGCGTATACACGTGCCCAGATTGTTCGTGTAGAGCCGCTGCTGCACGATGACATTGTGGGAGCGATCAGTCATTTGCCACATGTCATTGCAGTTGCGCTCGTCAATCAGGTGCGCGAATATAATGAATCGAACCCTTTATATAAAATGCTGGCTGCAGGCGGTTTCCGGGATATTACCCGGATTGCCTCCAGTGATGCCATTGTATGGAGAGATATCCTGCTGAGCAACCGTGAGGTGCTGCTGGGCTTGCTGAAGGACTGGAACAGCCAGATGACGGCTTTCACTGAAATGCTGGAGCAACAAAATGGTGAGGGCATTGAGGAAGCGTTCCGTCAGGCACGCGAGTTCCGCAGCGTGCTGCCAGAACGTCGGAAAGGTATGATCTCGTCGTTGTTTGATCTTTATACGGATGTGCAGGATGCGCCGGGAATGATCGGCAAGATTGCCACCGAGCTTGGGGCGAATGATATTAACTTAAGCAACATGGAAATTATTGAAAACCGGGTCGATGTGCCGGGCATTATGCGTTTGTCGTTCCGGCAGGAAGAAGAAATGGAACGGGCCAAAACGTTGCTGGATTCCCTGGGGTATCAAGTATGGGTTTAGGTTTTTGAAAGGGGGCGAAAGCCCTCTTTTTTATGTTGAAAACCGTCTGTTACAGGATATGTCCTAAAAAAGGACAAAAAAAAGACCGCTTACATAAGCGGCCATTGCTCACGTGGAGCAATACAGTTATTGGATAGGAGTGGAGAGAAACCATACTGTACTTTTATTATATGTATACGTTTTCATTTTGTCAACACTTTGAGTAAAATTGTTTAAAATAATTATAACATTCGTAAATTAAGGAAATATAATCCTTGCTTAAAGTGGAATTGATCCTTATTTGGACAATTGCATGGTAACGAAATTCTTCTGAAATTTTAAATTAATTCTTTATTCGCATAAACTTTTTGAGGCTTTCGTTCGTCCAATATAATAGTGGCTTCACAAAAGGGATCAAATTGAAGTCATGGACGAGAAAATGGCTGCATAATAATGACTGGTCGGGCTTCAATGGAAGCCATGGATTTGCCAGGATGATGCAGACCGTTGTACAATAAATACTGTTAATGTAGAAACGTTGGGGAAATTGCCATTACATAGGGGAATTTGGCGGGAAGGCCTGTTTTGGCGCTGAACGCTGTTTTATGCGGTGAAAACCGCAACTTTTTTGTGCCTGTTCGGTAATACATGGATAGAGTCGAACGGGGAGAAGCACATGGATGGGCGAGGAGGGGTCGCACTCAAATGACGGATTCCCAGTTGATTCGAGAGATCAAGGAAGGTAACCTAGAGTTATATTCCGAGCTGATGAGTCGTTATCAGCGTAAAATACTGGCTTTCGTATATCATATGTTGAAAAGTTCTAATATGGAGCTGCTTGCGGAAGATCTCTGTTCTGAGACTTTCTATAAGGCGTTCCGCAGTCTGCACTCATTCCGAGAGGTGGATGCCTCGTTCTCAACCTGGTTATATACCATTGCGAGAAATACGGTATTGAGTGAGCTTCGCAAACAGCGTAGTGGGAGTGTTCCACTTGAAGAGAGCGGTATTGTACCTGTTGCTCCTTCTGAGAATGCGCCAGAGCATGCTGTATTGCGCAGTGAGCGGGTGATGCTGGTTAGGGATGCAATTAACAATTTACCGGAGAAGCAGCGTTCTGCCATTATACTCCGTGAGTATGATCAACTAGATTACCAGGAGATTGCAAATATTCTTGGGCAGAGCGTTAGTTCTGTGAAATCGTTATTGTTCAGAGCAAGATCAAGCGTAAAAACTCAATTGGAACCTTATTTCTTCGAACCGGTCTACGAGCCATATGAAGGGATGAAGAACCGATGAATTGCAATGAAGCCCAGGAGCTGTTTGCACTGGTCTGGGACTTGCCGGAAGCTCATCCTCAGCGGATTGCATTTCATGCTCATCTCGCTGGTTGTGAAGATTGCTCGCAGCAATTTGAGGTTTGGGAAGAAGCTCAAATTCTGCTGCACAGCATACCGGTCCCAGTGACAGAACAACAGGCAGAGAGAGTAAACCGTAATGTTATGGAACGGATCTATGCGGAGTCTCCATGGCTATTGCCGGAAGAGGCAAAGGTTAATCGTTTCTCTGCTGTGATCCGCAAGCATATGTCTTTGTGGATTGCTGCTTTCCTGGCAATTTTCTTATGCAGCTTTTTGTACATGGCGATGTTTAAGCCAGACGTAACAGAAGCTGAGCAGACCAGCGTGGTCTCTACAGGTATTTTGGAGACAGGGGTAGCGGGCAGTGAGCCTACTTCCTCCGGATTGTACAAGTACAACATGACGGGAGCGGACAGAGGGAGCATTATTGAGCCCTTCGTTGTGAGCATGGGCCCAGCGTATCCTCAGTACTGGATGGCGTTGTCGTTGCTTGCAATTGGTATGGCTCTGTTCTCTCTTGGGCGTATGCATCGTTCAACGAACAAACGCAAACAAGGTGCACGTGCTTAGGTAAAGCTTTCGTTCACCGTATAGAGAAATGAGGGATGAGATGCGGATCGGGCTTATTCGTCACGGCCTAACCGACTGGAATGCGGCAGGACGTATTCAAGGACAGACAGACATACCTCTGAATGCAGAAGGTCGAGAGCAAGCTGAGCGTCTGGGTAGACGTTTGCTTACCGAAGAGTATCGTTGGGACCACATCATAACAAGCGGGCTGTCCAGGGCTCAGGAGACAGGAGAGATCATCTCCGGGCTATTGAATGTTCCTTTGCTGGAGCCAGATGCACGCTTGAAGGAGCGTGCTTTTGGTCAGATTGAAGGTCTGACGTCCGAAGAACGTGTGGCTCGCTGGGGCGCTTCCTGGGAGACGCTGGATCTGGGACAGGAACAGATTGTTGATATTCAGACACGTGCATTGGGCTTTCTGGAGGATTTATGGGAGGCTCATCAGGACCAAAATGTGCTGATTGTCTCCCATGGCGCTTTTTTAGCCAATCTGCTATCAGCTTTGTACAAAGACCGCTATACGGAACGAATTGGAAACCTGTCACTCACGATCCTGGAGAAGGAACGTGACGATTGGAGACCATTGCTTTACAACTGCACACGACACCTTTCATTGGATCTGGCGAAACAACCTGAGTGATTGACTCAGGTTGTTTTTTTTGCATTATGGGCGTTTATTACCATCTTTCTATATGATTTGGAACCTCTCATTCTTCTTCTGAGCAGGCAACTTTGGGCATAGTATGGTTAAAACATAAAAGATTTGCAAAAAAGAGGTTTAGATCATGGGAATTCCGTCAACGATGTTTACAAAACCAAACTACTCCAGGCCCCGAATCAACAGCCAAAAAGTAGTCAAGGGCGAGGCGATGGACCCATGAATCTAGCGGATATGCTTACTTTTGCCGATATCGGCCAGCTTAATCGAATAGCAGACTATTACCAGTGCGAGTGTAAGCCCAATTCCAAACATGAACTCATCCAGAGTATTCTCACTACATTGGGCAGCAGACCATTTTTTGAGCAGCAGGTTCGTGAACTAAACCAGGTAGATCTGCGATTTTTAAACAACTTGCTGTTTGATACCCGCCAATACTTCGGTATGGAGGAACTTGTCGCCATTGCTCGTCAATCGATGGATAAAAAAGATAGCGAAGCTGGAGCCAGTCCACGTGATCTTATCGTACGCTTCACGAAGAGTGGATGGTTGTTCAATGGCACAACTCAGCAGACCAGATACCTGTATCAGGTACCTAAGGATTTGCAAATGAGATTTCGGGATGTGTTATCCAATCATCTGAAATCAGGCATTGCACAGACGAGCGAGCCTCCCGTTTACAGGGATGAATACCATCTACTCGCGGATGATCTGAAACTGTTTCTACAATTTGTCCAGCAGCATGAAATCGCACTAAATGCAGAAGGCATGATGTACCGTCGTTCCCAGCAGCAGATCATGGAGCATTTACATGTGAGTGAGGCGCTGGTGGGTAAAGCTGGATGGAGATTTGGTTATGGTCGTTCGTTCAAAGACTACCCCGACCGATTTGCATTCATCTATGACTACGCTTTTCATCATCGTCTGGTCCGCGAGGAGCAGGGCACGCTGAAATTGTCACCTTCCGGTGAAGACAAGCTGGGTGCGGAGAAAACAGCCGAGATTATACAGCTATTTCGGTTTTGGTTAAGACTTTATAAAGGTGCTATTCCCAATCTGTCCTCCATTGTGTACTGGACAGGGGAATGTGCAGCTGGCTGGTCCACAGTAGAGTCTTTGTTCCGCCAGATTGGTCCTTACATTCAGCCGTTCTATTATGACACTGCAGAGACAATTTATGACAACAGGATACTTAAAATGATGCTGCACCTAGGCATGCTTCGCATTGGAGAACATGCAGATGGGCGAACAGTACAAATGACAGCATGGGGTTTACGTCTTGCGTCATCCTGTCGCTCGCTGTCCGGGGATATTACGCCCGTTATGTTTGACAAGTGAAGGACAAGTTGCTAAAATCACTCCCAAATTAAGGAGTGATACTTATGATAATTCCATACCAAGGTATGCAACCCCAGTTACACCCTTCGGTATATATGGCTGAAGGCGCCAAACTTATAGGTGATCTGACAATGGGTGAAGAATCTACGATCTGGTTCAATGCTGTGCTGCGCGCCGATCTGGCACCCATTGTGATTGGACGGCGCTGTAATATACAGGATAATGCTGTTGGGCATGTCAACACGGATCAGCCTTTGATTTTGGACGACGATGTGTCGGTGGGGCATTCTGCGATTATCCATGGATGTCGTATCGGAACAGGTTCGCTGATTGGTATGGGCGCTATCCTACTCAATGGAGCCGAAATTGGTGAATATACGCTGATCGGGGCCGGTTCTGTTGTTACTGAAAATACTAAAATACCGCCTTATACTCTTGCTTTGGGCACACCAGCCAAAGTGATACGTGAGTTGACTGACGCAGATCTTGAGCGGATGTCGAGAACTACACTAGGTTATGTTGCCAAAGGAAAGGAGTATAGGAGCTCTTAAATCCGTTTTGGAGGTGCATCCTATTGGATAAAATGAAAGTTACGTATGAAGTCATGTTGGGGCTGGCTGCTGAGATGGTGTGGGACGACGCGCTTCGTAAACAGCGCAGCGAGAAGCTGTATATGGAAATCGATAAGGCATTGGCTACCGGAGACGAAGTAGCTTTCCGGAATCTGACGGATGAACTGAAGGCCATAAACTGATGAGCATGTAAAAATAAATATATAACACAGGAAATGCGTGAAACACGCATTTCTTTTTTTGCGTTTATTACCATTCCTGCACAGAAAAAGTATGAATCTCTGGATTTATAATATACGCTCATATATAATATGGGAATAAAATGGATAGAGAGGGGAATTAGGGAATTGAAATTCAGTGAGATGACTCAAGACAGCTGGGCGGAACTGCAACTCTATCTGGATACATGCCTTATTCCATATACAGCCCTGACGGGCAAGCAGTCCCCTGTTGAAGCAACCGAGGCTTTGGAGCGGCTTAGAGATTTTTTGGATATGGTAGAGATTCCGTTCAAAGGGCGTATCATGACTTACCCTGCATTCCATTATGCGTGTCCGGATATGTCAATGGCATTAAATACCTTATCCGAGCAACTCAAATCCTCCGGTTTCAAATATGTGGTTATAATGTCATCCGATGGAGAATTGGAACAGACCCAAATGACTTCAGCTGATTTGGTATTAAGTCGTTCTGTTTTAATTCAAGAGGTTGGAGAAGAGGGGATTTCGCGTTTGGTCGGGGAAAAAATTCGTGAGTTATGGAAAAGATGACCTTCCTATGACAAATGTGACAATTTACCAACAATTTTTTAATAACGCTTACAAATGAACCTTAAAAATGTGTGACAAATTCTTGACGGTGTTCTAGGGCTACTATATGATTATGTATGTTCTAGTAAGTCGTGGAATTTTTGATAATGAAAACGATTGAGAGAGTTGGCTGAAAAAGGGGGTTGGAGACAGTATGAGCAGTGAGCATGACCAGCACGAAGCTTCGATGAAATTGCCAAGCCGCATGGAAATGTCACGCAGGCAGTTTTTGACGTACACGCTTGGTGGAGCTACAGCCTACATGGCCGCCGGTGCAATACTCCCCATGGTCCGTTTTGCGGTGGACCCGATATTGCAGCACAAGGGAGAAGGCACCTCTGTCAAAGTAGCGGAAATCAGCAAAATTACGAATGAACCTCAAGAATTTACGTTTGAATTGAAACAGCAAGACGGTTGGTATTTGAGCAATGCTTCGTTAATCGCCTGGATCAGGAAAGATGAGCAGGGCAAAATTTATGCGCTTTCACCCATTTGTAAACATTTGGGATGTACCGTAGGTTGGAACAGTGATAAGCAATATCCCGACGAATATCATTGTCCATGCCATGGCGCGCATTATGACAAGGAAGGCAAGAATCTTGCCGTAGCCCCGAAGCCGCTTGATGAGTATGTGGTGAAGGAAGATCAGGGTTGGGTTTATCTGGGCGACATTATTCCGAACACCCGAGTCAAATAGGAGGCGTGAACGCAGATGTTTAAAAATGTCTATGACTGGATTGACGAGCGTCTCGATATCACGCCAATTTGGAGGGACGTTGCGGATCATGAAGTTCCAGAGCACGTAAACCCGGCTCATCACTTTTCCGCATTCGTGTACTGCTTTGGTGGATTGACGTTCTTTATCACTGTTATTCAAATTTTGTCAGGGATGTTCCTGACCATGTATTATGTGCCTGATATTATTAATGCTTACGCCAGTGTCGAGTATCTGCAGACTAAAGTAGCCTTCGGCCAAATTGTACGCGGGATGCACCATTGGGGAGCCAGCTTGGTTATCGTTATGATGTTTTTACATACGATGCGTGTGTTCTTTACCGGCTCTTACAAAGCGCCACGCGAGATGAACTGGGTTGTCGGCATGCTGATCTTTTTTGTCATGCTGGGTCTGGGGCTTACCGGGTATCTGTTGCCTTGGGATAACAAAGCCTACTTTGCAACCAAGGTTACGCTTGAGATTGCGAATACGGTTCCTTGGCTGGGACCGATCATTAAGGAATTCCTGCAAGGCGGAACTATTGTAGGTGCGCAGACGTTAACACGGTTCTTTGCCCTGCACGTCTTCTTCCTTCCGGCTGTGCTTCTGGTGCTTCTGGTCGGTCACTTTATTATGATCCGCAGACAGGGCATTTCGGGACCACTATAATCTGAGAAGGGAGGAATCGACATGGCTCACGGACACAAGTCAGATGACCAGGAAAAGATTATCTTCGTCGGGGACTCACGCGTCCGTAAAGGAGCGGGGTTTATAACTCCACCGGATTACACGGCGTATCCCGGCAAATCAGAGGCTTTTATTCCTAACTTCTTGCTGAAGGAATGGATGGTTGGTGTCGTTGTACTGGTTGGTATTCTGGTATTAACGATTTCGGAACCTGCACCACTGGGCTACCCGGCCAATCCAAGTGCATCGGTTATCCCGATGCCGGACTGGTACTTCCTTTTTCTGTATCAGTATTTGAAATACCCATATGCCTCAGGTGATTATGTCCTGCTCGGGGTACTTGGAGTCAGCGGAGTTGCTTTCGGCGCTTTGTTACTGGCCCCTTTTCTGGATACAGGCAAGGAGCGGCGTTTCTACAAACGTCCGATTGCATCATCACTTATGATTCTATCGGTGATGGCCGTTTTCTACCTGACCAATGTTGCGTGGACACACTACGCGCATGAGTTGGAAGCAAGCGGCCAGAAGCCGGAACATATTCAGCGTGAAGAAGAAGCGCGGGAGAAACACGCGCAGGGCCTTCCTACGTCGAATGCGCCAGGTCAGAAAGAAGAAGTGGCGATCGTCGAGAAGGATGACCCTGCAATGGAAACCTTCAAAAAGGCCGGATGTATCGGATGTCATGCGGCAGATATGAAGGGAGCAGGAGGCCCTTCGCTTCGGGGTGTGGGCGACAAACACAGCCAGGAAGAAATCCTGACGATTATCAAAGAAGGATATAACAGCATGCCTGCTCAGTACGACAATGCCATCGCCCAAGGGCTGACAGATGATGACATCAATCACCTGGCAGAATGGCTTGCGAAACAGAAGGCAGAACAGTAAAATCGAAATAAGCAATGAAACCTGATCGTTTATGCGGTCAGGTTTTTTTGAGGCGTTTTTCGCAACATCATTTTTTGGAACGTACAATACATATGATGAAAGGGGCAGAGCCTGTGGCTTTATCGTACTTTTGGAGCCGGGAATTTCTAACGAACCGTTATTTCCTGTGGCTTCTTTTTTGGTGTAACGCATTAGGAACAATATATGGATACATATGGTACGGGGATCAATTGGAGTATACGCTGGCACAGCAACCACTGTGGCAAATTGTGTTTGTGCCGGACAGTCCGACTGCGAGTCTGTTTTTCACACTATCCTTGTTGTGGATTTTGTACAAGCCGAAATCGATGCTTCTGAATCGGATTGGACATGTCGTACAGGCGCTTGCTGTGGTTACTTCGGTAAAATACGGAGTATGGGCAGTCTCCATCATTTTTGCAGGCTGGATGCAGGGGGGCGCACAGAATTGGCAGGATTGGATGTTAATTGCGTCGCATAGCGCCATGGCTATCGAGGCTTTGCTGTATGTGCGATTCTTTGGGTTCCGTTGGGGTGCTCTGGTGATTGCTGCATTATGGACGCTGTTAAACGATACAATGGATTATACCTATGATATCTTCCCTTGGCTGCCTGCATCGCTGATGGACCATCTGGATGGTGTCCGCAATTTCACCGTTGGACTGACGCTAGTGAGCATTCTTTGTGCATGGCTTGCCTTAAGGCAGGCCAAACGGGCCTGATTCATCATGTAAGCTTGTTCTAAGGCACCCTCCCCTGCCATACATTGGTGATGGGAGGGATGTCCATGAAGAGAACGTTCAGGATCAAAACTGGATTTATGGTGGCGTCGTTCATGACTCTATTGTTCTGGACGAACTTATCATACAGCGTATCAGCAGACAGTACAGGTGCGAACGGAAATACAGATCAGCAAGTATCAGCCAAAAATTCAATTGAGCAATTAAATGAAGAAGCGGCCCTGCTGTATCGACATGCCTTGGAGAATGATATTGAAGAGGTTAGAGGCAGTATTTTGCGAATCAGTAAAGGTCTGGAGCATATATCCTTTGAGGGTCAGACGACAGTAGAAGGCATTCATGCCCTATCCGAGACCATTGTTGAAGTGAAAGAAGCTGCGGTCAGGGTGAAAAGTGATGATGCGTCTTTGCAGCAGGCCTCTGCCAAACTTCGACTTGCGGCAGATAGTCTCGCCAACCCGGCCAAACCTTTATGGCTCCAGTATTATAAAATCGTAAAAAATGATATTGATGCGCTGTCAACCGCGGCAGATCAGCAATTAAGTTCGGCGATAATCGCAAGCCGCTACGCCTTGCTGGAGGAGCATTACGAGACCATCCGGCCTGCGGCGATGATCCGCCGTGAACCTTACGAGATCGCCCAACTGGACGCCTGGTTATCTCATACCAAGGGTCTGGCTGAGGCCAAGCAGACTGACATTGCACAATTGAAGAGTATGGTAGCCCACGGTGAAGAGCTGGTAAACCAGTTGTTCGGTCGTGAAAAGGACGAAAGTGCCTTTGTACCGTTTGTTCAGGGGCCTAATCGGAGGGTAGCCGGGTTGCTGATTACTTCCATAATCATAGCAGCGCTAAGTTATGCGGGGTACCGAAAATATCGGGCGCAGCAGCAAGGTATTTTTCCGTTTCGGCGTTAAGCTATTACTGCTATTACTGCCATTAGAATATGACAAAGACCTCTATCTGCAAGGAAGGCCAACCCGTGGCTCTTCTCTTGGGGAGAGAGGTTTTCTTTTGTGTACAAATATAAGGTCAGCTTTCCTTGAACCCTTCTCCATGTACATCATGCACATCGCTAATAATAACAAAAGCTCTTGGGTCAACCGAACGCACAATCGTCTGCAAACGTCGGAATTCCTGCCTGGAAATAACACAGTAAGCAACATGCTTGGCTTGTTTCGAATACGCACCAATGGCGGGAATGAGCGTTACACCGCGGTCCATATCACGGGTAATCAGATCTGCAATTTCGGGTGCATGGTCACTGATGATCATAAATGCGCGAGCCGAGTAGGCTCCTTCCTGAATAAAGTCGATCACTTTAGAGGCGATAAACACAGCTACAAGGGTATACAGTATTTTTTCTTTGGGAATGTAGACGAGGGAGATACCAATAATGATGAAATCGATACCTAATAGAACACGTCCCATACTCCAGCCATATTTTCGATTAAGTATGCGGGCAATAATGTCAGAGCCACCTGTCGTTCCGCCCCAGCGGAATACGATACCAAGGCCTGCCCCCAGGGTAACTCCAGCGTAAAGCGCCGCAAGTAAAAGGTCATTCTGGGTATGAAGCGGTTCAATCCAGCCAAGATGAATCATTTTCTCAAATAACCACAGAAACACCGTAAGTGCTCCTATGCCCACGCCTGTATAGATCATCTGTCTGCCGCCCAAAATCTTGAGCCCCACCAGAAAGAGCGGAATATTAACAACCAAGGTTGTAAGCGAAGGAGAGATGTTGAATGCATAGTTCAGCAGGACCGTAATCCCGGTTACGCCGCCTTCCATAAGCTGGTTGGGGATGATGAAGTACAGAAGTCCAAAGGCATATAATGCCGTACCCAATAGGATGGGGAGAATCAATTTGAATTGAACCCAGGTTTTGGAAGTGCTCATAAGTTCCCTCTCCGTTTTACAAATTAGAATGAGAAAGCAATCATTCCCATCTTAGTATACCTGTTTATCGATTCTTTAAAAATGATTTGTCGTTTATGATGGTGGAAGTGAATCTAAATAACTGATATATTAGGAACAAATACGACACAATTTCAAAAGGAGAATCCGTTCTCATGGAGAAAAGCATTGCAGAAATGCAGCGTGAGGTTGATCTGTATATTTCTCAGTTCAAAGAAGGATACTTCAGCCCGCTGGCCATGCTCGCCCGTATGTCTGAAGAGGTGGGAGAGCTTGCAAGGGAAGTGAATCACGAATTTGGTGAGAAGCCGAAAAAATCTTCCGAAGCAGACAATTCCATTGAGCTTGAGCTCGGGGACATATTATTTATCACGATTTGTTTTGCTAACTCTCTAGGGATCGACCTGGCTGAGGCGCACGACAAAGTCATGCATAAATTTAACACACGCGATGCAAATCGGTGGACGCCAAAAAACACCGATTAGGCGTAGATTACATATGCTGTACCATCACCTCATTGGGGAGGGACAGCTTGGATGATGACACCGGAAGAGTATATGCAGCATGCTTATCGCTGTATTTTGCAAAATGATTTTGAGCAGGCGATTCGTTGGTTTGAATCTGCTATTAATGCTCACCCGGAACATGCGGAGCTCTATTATCGTTGTTCCATTACACATGCCCGCAGTCAACACCTGGCTCCAGCGCTTGAATATGCGCGTAAGGCTGTTGAACTGTCACAGGGGATAGAGGAATATGTTTTGCATTTGCAGACCCTGGAAGCCAAACAGATAAGCCTTCAGGCCAAGGTGCTGCTGGAGCAGGCCGGAGACGGAACGCATGAACGATATGTGCAGGCGGCCGATCTGCTGAAACAGGCGGTTAAACTTGATCCGTTATATGTGGAAGCGCATATCATGCTTGCACTTGCTTACAGCGATCTGAATGAGTTCGATCTTGCAACCCGGTCCGTTCGTGACGCATTGTTACTGGACCCGCAGAATGAGCAACTGCATCTAATGTTACAGGAAATTAAGCAGCGTATGAAGTCCATTCAATAAGGGTCCATTTCATAACGGAATGGATATCTGTTGAAATGGATTCAACCAAACGAACCAACATAGTGAGGAGATGCAGCCAAGATGAGTGAAGTAATAAGAGTTGCCGTAATCGGAGCGGCTGGCCGGATGGGCCGTGAAGTAGTGAAACTGGTGCTTCAAGATCCTGAACTGGAGCTCGCCGCAGCGGTCAACCGCTCCGGAGTAGGCACGGATGCCGGAACACTTGTCGGTCTGCCCGAATGTGGGGTGCTTCTGACCGATGATATCGAGATGGCTTTTGCAGAGACTAAACCACAGGTTATGGTGGACTTCACAGTCCCTCAATACGCCTTTGCCCATACAGAGATTGCCATTCGTCACGGTGTAAGACCTGTTATGGGTGTTACCGGCTTTACGCCGGAGCAGATTGAACAGCTGGACAAGCAGTGTCAGGACAAAGGCATTGGAGGGCTAATCGCCCCGAATTTCTCGATCGGTGCTATTCTGATGATGAGATTTGCCGCACAAGCTGCCAAACATATGCCGAACGTGGAGATCATCGAATATCACGGCGATCAGAAGCTGGATGCTCCTTCAGGTACAGCAATCAAAACAGCCGAGCTAATTGCAGCAAACCGTGAGGAACTTCGTCAGGGCAATCCGAATGAAGAAGAGACGATCGAAGGATCGCGTGGCGGATATTATAATGGATTCCGAATTCATAGTGTACGGTTGCCGGGGGTATTCGCCCAGCAGGAAGTGGTATTTGGAGACTTTGGCCAATCTCTCAAAATTCGTCATGACTCTTATGAACGGGCAGGTTATATGCCTGGTGTTAAGATTGGTGTACAGAAGGTTATGGAATATACAGGACTCATCTACGGATTTGATCACTTTATCGACTAAAAGAGGTAGTTCAAAAAGTCAACTTTTGATCACGAGGTCACTCGAGAAGCGGATACGACATCGAATCTTGAATTCAGCCGGGCCTTCCGTTGCTCACGTAGGTTCGCAAGCACATGCTTCCGAAGCCGTTTTCTCCGAAAACGTGTAGCTCCGCTACTCAGTCCCTAGCTTTATCCAACCTTCTTGGTGCTGAAAACCTGACTTTTTGAACACACACTAAAAGGAGATTGTCATGTTGAAAATCGCATTTATTGCCCATGATCGCAAAAAAGAAGAGATGGTTAACTTCGTGACAGCCTACGAAAATGTATTTACAGACCATCAACTCTACTCGACAGGTACAACAGGTCTTCGTATTATGGAAGGCACCTCATTACAGATCCATCGGTTTGAATCCGGTCCACTGGGCGGGGATCAACAGATCGGAGCTTTGGTTGCGCAAAATGAGATGGATTTGATTATTTTTCTGCGTGATCCATTAATGGCACAGCCGCATGAACCAGATATTAACGCTTTGCTGCGTTTGTGCGATGTACAGGGAATACCGCTTGCTACCAATATTGCAACGGCAGAGATTCTCGTTAAAGCGCTCGATCGCGGTGATTTTGGCTGGAGAGAGCTTGTACATAAATACAAGCCTGAGGGTGGATTGAATTCGGGTGATGCTCAATGAGTTTGGACATTCTCATATTTGGTGCACACGCGGATGATGCAGAGATTGGAATGGCAGGAACGATTGCCAAACATACTGCAGCGGGACTGAAAGTAGGCGTGTGTGATCTGACCCGGGCAGAGATGTCCTCCAACGGGACAGTAGAGCGCAGAGCCGAGGAAGCGGAGCAAGCCTCCCGCGTCCTCGGTCTTTCGTGTCGAAGCAATCTCGGTTTGCCTGATCGGGGACTGTATATGACTCCTGAACACATCGAAGCTGTGACTGCCGAGATACGGCGTCATGCCCCTCGAATCGTGTTTGCGCCTTATTGGGAGGATCGTCACCCGGATCATGTGATGTGCAGCAAGCTGGTGCAGGAGGCTGTCTTTAATGCCAAGCTTAGAAACTATAAGCCGGACATGCCCGCAGTTCAGGTGAAAGAATTGTATTTTTACTTCATTAACGATATCGGACCAACGGATTTGATTGTGGATATTACGGAACACTATGAGCAGAAGGAAAATTCATTGCTCAGTTATCGTTCCCAGTTCGAATTGGGAGAAGGCGCAGTTGCCACTCCATTGACTCAAGGATATATTGAACGTGTAAAAGCCCGGGATTCTTTGCTCGGACAGCGTAGCCTTATTCCATTTGCAGAAGGATTCGCTAGTATTACACCATATGTAGTTCATCAATTTGGCCAAGCTGCCAAGTCATAAAACGATTGAACTTTCTCGTATAAATCATTTATCAATTGCAATTCCGTTGCATTACATCAACCTGCACACGCGGGAGATTAAAGGAGCGTCCACCGGATGGATCAAAAGCTAAAAATTGGTATAACCTGTTATCCGTCCCTCGGAGGGTCTGGCGTTGTCGCAACGGAGCTGGGCAAATTGCTTGCCGAACAGGGTCACCAGGTTCATTTTATTGCCAATAGTATTCCGTTTAGACTGGGTAAATTTCAGAAAAATATTTTCTATCATGAAGTTGAGGTCAACGATTATTACGTCTTCCGTTATCCACCGTATGACCTGTCATTGGCCACGAAAATGGCGCAAGTAGCCAAAGCACAGCAACTGGATCTGCTGCACGTACATTATGCAGTGCCACATGCGGTGTGTGCCTTTTTGGCTAAACAAATGGTGGGTGAGGATTTAAAGGTGGTCACAACGTTACACGGAACAGATATTACCGTACTGGCGCAGGATGAGTCGTTGAAGGATTTGATTCGACTTGCCATCAACGAGAGTGATGCGGTTACGGCCGTTTCCCAGGATTTGATTCGTGAAACGGTTGAATTGCTGGATATAAGACGTCCAATTGATCTGACCTATAACTTTATTGATAAACGAATTTATTATCCGCGTGACGCCGCAAGTCTGCGTAGAGACTTCGCAGCACCTCACGAAAAAATACTGATGCATATCTCCAACTTCCGTCCTGTGAAGAGAACACAGGATGTTGTAGAGGTGTTCCGCCAAGTACAGGAGCAAGTACCTGCCAAACTGTTATTTGTTGGAGAAGGACCGGATTTGCCGAAGATTCAATGGAAGATTAATGAGCTTGGACTGAATGACAAAGTTCATTTCCTGGGTAAGCAGGATGATATTGCTCAAGTCATTTCGATGGCTGATGTGCTTATGCTGCCGTCCGAGAAGGAAAGCTTTGGTCTGGTGGCACTCGAAGCCATGGCTTGTGGCGTACCTACCATTGGTTCACTAGCAGGAGGTATCCCTGAGCTGGTATTGCACGGCAAGACCGGATTTTTGTCTCCAATCGGCGACACGCAATCGATGGCGGAGAACACGATTCGTTTGTTGACAGACGATCGTTTGACTGCGGACTTCAGAGAAGCGTGCTTGAGACGGGCACACCATGATTTCTGTAATGATGCCATTCGGCACGAATATGAACAAATATACTACCGGGTACTGGGACGTGAAGTTCCAAATCTGAAGCCGGTTTGTGGCTGATCGTCAGATAGGATAGTTCCATCTTGGAAATAGTTCTGTGTAAGCCACACCAAGCAACACGTAGTTATGGGGTGAGAGTAAGTGGTTGAATGGACACAGGTAGACCATGAAATGGCAAGACAAAGTGAACAGGTGCTGCGGACATTAAATGAAAAAGGGTACGAGGCCTACTGGGTCGGTGGTTGTGTACGTGATGAACTGCTGGAACGTAGCGTGGATGATATGGATATCACCACGTCCGCTTCCCCTGAGCAAGTCATGGAACTGTTCGCCGATTGCATTCCTACAGGCCTCCAGCATGGAACGGTTACTGTTCGTTCAGGAGGTTTTTACTTTGAAGTTACGACCTTCCGCACCGAATCTGAATATAAGGATAATCGAAGACCCGCTGCCGTTCAATTTGTGCAGGATGTCAAAGAAGATTTGCAGCGGCGTGACTTCACAATGAATGCTCTCGCTATGGATCGAGACGGAAATATCGTTGATCCTTTCGGGGGACAATCGGATATTCAGGATGGGCGGGTCAGATGTGTGGGATCGGCAGCAGAACGCTTTGGTGAAGATGCGCTGCGGATGCTTCGCTGTGTTCGTTTTGCTTCGGTATTTGATTTCAAAATTGCCTACAACACCTGGAAGGGGCTTGTTCATCAAAAGGATCTGCTCCAACATATCGCCATGGAAAGAGTACGTACCGAAATGGTGAAAATGATGGCAGGCCCCCATCCGCTGCGCGGTCTGGAATTGCTGTTTCGCAGCCAGGCGCTGGAGCATGTGAAAGCACCGATCCATATGGAACGATTCAATAAAGCCCTCATGTGCAATATGGAACAATTGATGGAAGAGAACGTTTTATTGCGCTGGTCCATGATACTGATTGCAGGTCGTTATACCCGAGATGAAGCAGATGCTTTGCTTCGAAAATGGACGTTTTCTAATGACGATCGTTCCCGCATTAGTGGAGTTCTCCAGGTCGAACAGTTAATTCAGACTGTCGTACAGGAGCTGAGGGATGAAGAGACACTACGATCAGAATGGATCGTGACTGTGCTAGCTTGCGGACGTCAGGCAACAGAGGACTGGCTCATCGTTCAACGACTGTTTCCAGCAGGTTGGCGAGATCAAGAGGTTCTGCACGAAGAACAGATCGACATAATACAATCCCGAGGTGCTGCATGGAGTCAATCTATGAAAGTGCATGAACTGAAAGATCTGCAAATTACAGGTGAGAACGTTCTGCAGCTGCTTGGACGTAAGGGTGGACCATGGCTGGGACAATTGATGAAACATCTCTTAAGAGAGACTGCGATCGGAAATATAGCGAATCAGCATGACATGCTGACCAACGAAGTAAAGCGGGTGGCTGCAGATGACAAAGCATGAGGAACTGTTACATATGTTACTGAATGCCGAAGGGGAGTTTGTGTCTGGTGAGGAGATCAGTCGCAACCTTTCCATTAGCCGTACGGCCGTGTGGAAGCACGTAAACAAACTGCGCGATATGGGTTATGAGTTTGAAGCAGTATCTCGCAAAGGGTATCGCTTGGTGACGAAACCGGACAGTATCGATGCTACAGCGCTTCAGCTGGCTCTGGAAACGACGGTGTTTGGTCGGAAGGCGATCATTCTGAATTCCACGTTGTCTACCCAAGGTGATGTTCAGCACATGGCTGAGCAGGGGCAGGGCGAAGGGGCAGTGGTTCTGGCAGAAGAACAGACGGGTGGACGAGGTCGCTTTGGACGTAAATGGTACTCCCCACCTGGACGAGGCATCTGGATGAGTGTTCTAATGCGTCCGGAGCTTGCACTGCAAAATACACCACAGCTTACGTTATTAACGGGTGTGGCGGTGTGTCGTGCCATTCGGTCATATACAGGTGCTGATGCCGGGATTAAATGGCCTAATGATCTTTTTATTGATGGTCGCAAGGTATGCGGGATTCTGCTTGAATCGACTGTTGAAGACCACGAATTACGCTACTGTATCGCAGGCATAGGCGTAGATGTGAACTTTGATCCTAAGGATTATCCTGAGGATCTGAGTTCAATCGCAACTTCACTTAAGATGGAAACGGGACAAACCGTAGACCGAACCAAACTTGCAGCGGCCATTCTCTCAGAATTGGAGCGTTTGTATTTTTTGTATCAAAAGGAAGGGTTCGATGTGATCTCTTCGCTCTGGGAAGCTTTGTCCGTATCCATGAATCGTGAAATTAAGGTGGCTAATCCACAGGGGATCATCGAAGGTACAGCCATAGGCCTTGATTCTTCTGGCGCATTGATTTTGGAGAAGAAAAACGGTGAGCGTGTATCGGTTTACTCCGGTGAAGTTTCATTGGTAAATTAAACAATTTGTCGAATTTACACCGTTAAAATGAACATAAGACGTGAACTTTGGGCAGAACTTTGGTATACTGTGTTCGTGAGGCGATATCGGCTAATGCAGACCGAATTGCACTCCGGCAGTAGTATGCTTTGTTCTGCTTCAAAATGTTGCAGTGACAAGGCAGCAATGGTAATAAAGTGAGTTGTTGGATTCTGCTCTGAGCCGAAGAGGACCGAGACAGAAGGGACGATCGCAAGTGACTCTTTTTTGACTTTTCGGGACTTTTTAGTGGAAACTAAAAGGTTTTTTTGTTGTTTTTAAATTGAAAAGATGAGAGGAGCCATGACGAAAATGGCAAACAAATCAGCGTTGAATATTGTGAAAATGAAAAAATATAAGCAGGACGGCGTGCCGCTTAGCATGATTACAGCTTACGATTATCCGACAGCCCAATTGGCTGAGGAAGCGGGTATCGATCTGATTCTGGTTGGTGATTCACTGGGAAACGTGGTATTGGGTTATAACTCCACCTTGCCTGTTACGATCGACGATATGGTGTACCATACACGCTCTGTGGTACGTGGTGCGGGAAATACGTTTATCGTTGCTGACATGCCCTTCATGACGTATCATGGCAGCCTGGATGAGACGCTCAAAGGTGTTCGTCGCCTGATGCAGGAGGGGCATGCACAAGCAGTCAAGATGGAGGGCGGTCTCGAAATCGCGGATACGGTAAAAGCGGTTGTGCAAGCCGGTGTACCTGTACTTGGACATATCGGACTTACACCACAGTCCGTGAATCAAATTGGCGGTTATCGTATTCAGGGCAAGGATGCTGCAGATGCCAAACGGCTGATGGACGAAGCCAAGGCGCTTGAAGCAGCCGGAGCTTTCGGCATTGTACTAGAGCTGGTTACGGAAGAAGTGGCTAGAGCAATCTCGGAAGAACTGTCTATTCCTACGATTGGTATTGGGGCAGGTAGAGGGTGTGATGGTCAGGTACTGGTATTCCATGATGTGGTTCAGTATGCTTCCCCATACACCCCAAAACGCTTTGTCAAATCGTATGGAGACGTAGGTACATTAATTCGTAATAGCATTGAGTCCTATGTGAAAGAAGTCAAAGATCGCTCATTCCCGGCAGAAGAGCATATATTTACCGCCGCTGACGGCGTTCTGGATCAACTGTATGGACATCGCAAAGAAAAGGTGGAGACGAACGCATGAAAGTGATACGGACAATCGCAGAATTAAGACAAGAACTGAGCTTGAAACGTCAGTCGATTCAGTCCAGAGAGTCCGTTGTAGGACTTGTGCCTACGATGGGATTTCTTCATGATGGCCATGCAAGCTTGATGCAAGCGGCCAAACAACAGAGTGATATCGTGGTTTTGAGCATATTCGTAAATCCCATTCAATTTGGTCCGAATGAAGACTTTGACAGTTACCCTAGGGATGAAGCCAGAGATGTGGAAACAGCACGAGCAAAAGGGGTGGATATCGTATTTATTCCCTCTGTTGAAGAGATGTATCCACAGCCTACACAAACGACCGTATCGGTTTCCCGTTTAACAGATCGCTTGTGCGGTGCTTCTCGTCCAGGGCATTTTGACGGAGTGACTACGGTCGTGTCGAAGCTGTTTAACATTGTACAACCGCAGCGTGCATTTTTTGGCATGAAGGACGCACAGCAGGTAGCTGTGATCCAGCAGATGGTTAACGATTTGAACATGGCAGTTGAGATTGTACCTTGTCCTATCGTTCGTGAAAGTGATGGATTGGCGCTTAGTTCGCGCAACGTGTACCTCAGTACAGAACAGCGTCAGGAAGCTCTCGTTCTGTCCAAGGCGTTACGTGAGGCACAGGAAGCTGTAGATGCGGGGACGGCGTTGACGGCAGCGGATATCCGCGGCATATTGCGTCAGAACATTGAACGTTCACCAATGGCTGTGATTGATTATGCTGAAATTCAGGCTTTTCCAAGTCTGGAGCCACTTGCGGATCAGGAAAAAGTTCATGGTCGTGACGATTTGTTGATCGCACTTGCAGTAAAATTCGGCAAAACAAGATTGATTGACAATATAAGGCTGCAAAAATCGGAGGTACTGTCCCATGTTTAGAACACTAATGAAATCCAAAATTCACCGGGCAACCGTTACGGAAGCAAACCTCAACTATGTGGGTAGCATTACCATTGATGAAGATCTAATGGAAACTTCCGATCTGATGGAAAATGAGAAAGTGCAAATTGTGAATAACAACAATGGCGCACGTTTGGAAACCTATGTCATTCCAGGTCCACGGGGAAGTGGAGTAATCTGCTTGAATGGAGCAGCGGCCCGTCTGGTACAGCCTGGGGATACCGTCATTATCATTTCCTATGCGATGATGTCTCAAGAAGAGGCAAATAATCACAAGCCTACCGTTGTATTTGTGGATGGACAGAATAAACCTGTGCAAACGATGAAGCAAGAAGTTCATGCGACGATTATGTAATCGACTGGTAAGGGGAATGAAATCGCCCCATTCTACAAAAAATGAGTACAGGTCACTGCACTAATCCATTTTTTCAAGGGTGGGGATGCATCGATGTTCCAGCATGTTTTCGCAGAAATGAACGACATGTTAGATGAAATTATCAAGCGCTACCCTTCTGCTGAAGGCCTAAACAAACAGGAATTGCTGCAAAAGTGGAATTTTCTGAAGCGGATGAGTGACGGGATGATTGATGAGTGGCTGATGTTTGAAGAAAAAATGAGCCAGGTAAGGGAAAGGGAGCTGGATAAGCCCGCTACCCTCGAACCTGAACAGGAAGCTGTTACCGCTCTGCCGGAACTGCATCTGGAGTGTTTCAGTCGCGGTCAGGGATATTTCAAACTGCAAATGTACCCGCAGGCGATTATGCAATTTTCCAGGGTTGTGACCGACTATCCAGAAAGTGCATTAACTCGTTTTTACCTGGCTCTTGCTCATCTTAACCTGGAACAAACCGAGGAAGCAGGAATACACTTGCAGCGGATCATGCATCTGAATGGTTCGCCGAGATTGAAGGGGCTGGTGTGTAACGTCCTGGGCTGTATCGAGGCCAAGCTTGCGAACCCTGAAGGTGCATGTTCACTATTTGCTCAGGCGCTTCAGTATGACCCCACGTTGACCGAACCGCTGTATAACATGGAAGCCTGTCGTTTAAACAGCGGAAAATTGCAATATGCAAATCAGCTGACTGCCTTAAATTAAAGGCTATTCGGCGGCAAAAAGACGGTGTTCCCTCCTCTGGCATAGCGGCGGGGACACCGCCTTTTTTGTCAGTTAATTTTCAAATGCCCTTTTTTTTGCTATGCTGTAACATAGACTGGAATGGAAGGGACCGTACATTGCAATGAAATTTGCCGTATTGGATTTCGAAACAACCGGCACGCAGTCCGACGGTGAGATAATACAGGCCGGACTTGCCATCATAGATCATGACTACAGCATAACTCAAATATATAGTTCTTATGTGAACCCAGGTGTACCGATTCCCCCGTTTATTACGGGGTTAACCGGTATTACCGATGAAGATGTGGCGGATGCTCCCTCATTGGAAGAGATGATGATGGAGATGGTTCCGCTGCTTGACGATGTGGTTCTTGTTGGACACAATGTTGCTTTTGATTTTCATTTTCTTCAAAATGCACTTGATCGATGCGGTTATTTGCCATTTACCGGACGGATTCTGGATACGATTGATTTCCTGAAGATTTCGTTCCCGTCACTGGGCTCTTACCAACTCGGTTATGTGTCTTCAGAATTCGGATTTCAGCATGACCGCCCTCATCAGGCAGACAGTGATGCACTTGCCACAGCTTTTGTATTACTGAAGTGTCTAGATGAGCTGCGTGCATTGCCTCTGATCACGATTCAGCGCCTGAGTGACCTGTTTGCACCGGAAGACAGTGACTTGGGTTGGTTCTTCGACGGAATGCGTACTGAGAAGGAAGCAGAGCCGATTCAGGATCTGGATGGTCATACGTATTACCGCCAGCTTGCCTTGAACGTGAGTGACTGGACCGATATAGGCTCACCACGCGATGAGCGAGAAGGTAATCCGCTGGAAGGCGTAAGTTTTGAGCAGTTTATGGATCAGGTTAGAGATAACCTGAAGGAGACGCTGGACCATTATGAGGAGCGTGAGGCGCAAACTCAGATGTTCAGCAGTGTACGACAAGCTTTGGATGAAGAGAAACATCTCTTGATCGAAGCTGGGACAGGTACAGGCAAATCACTTGGTTATTTGCTGCCTGCCATCTATGAAAGTGTGAAACAGGAACAGAAAGTCATGGTCAGCACACATACCATCAACCTGCAGGAGCAATTGAGAGAGCGGGATATTCCTATGCTGACCCAAGTGGTTCCGTTCCCGTTCAAGGCAGCAGTGTTCAAAGGACGTGGGCACTATCTGTGTCTGCGTAAGTTTGAGCATAAAATCAATAAACGTGAATTTGCTACACCGAAAGAGGATTATTTTACAGCGGCTCAGATGATTGTCTGGCTTACCCAGACGGAGACTGGAGACGACGAGGAACTGAATCTAAGCGGGCGCGGAGGAGACTTCTGGGAGACGGTACAGAGCGAGTCTGAATCCTGTCTTGGACGTTCCTGTCCTTGGTTCCGCAAATGTTTCTATCATCGTGCCAAACATGAAGCCGGGCTGTCCGATATCGTCATTACGAATCACTCGAAATTATTTACGGATGTCAAAGCAGCACATCAGCTGCTGCCGGCCTACGAAAGTCTCGTCATCGATGAAGCACATCATCTGGAGGACGTAGCAGGTAAACACCTTGGTCTTCATATGAAATACTTTACGTTGGTTCATACACTGACCCGACTGTTTAAAGATAGCCGTAATGGCCAACTGCCGATGCTTCGTTCTCAATTGTCGGGACATGAAAATTCGGTACAGTGGGGCTCCATGATTGATCAGATGTTCCCGCTTGCTGTAGAAGTCAAGGAGATGTGGGATCGACTAAGCGATACCTTGTTCGGCCTGCTGCCTGAACGCAGCGATGCCTCTCCAGGGGAGACAGGACAATTTTCTCTTAGACTGAAGCCTTCGCAAAAACCAGCCAAATGGCAGGAATTGCAGGATGCTGAAAACCAAATCTATGTCACTCTAGGTGATTTGATTCGTAAAGGCGACAAGCTACTGCTTGAAGTGAAAGAAGATCAGGACGATTATCAGTCCGATAGTCTGATTACGGATATCTCAGGTCTGCTGAAGGATTTGGCAACGATCAAGGATAACCTGCGTTTCTTCATGCGGATGGATGATGCCAACACCGTGTACTGGATGGAGGCCAGCGGCCAGTTCCGCAGTAAATCACTGCAGCTCTACGCTGTTCCTGTCGATGTCAGTGCCCAATTGAAGGATATGTTCTTTGATAAAAAGAAAAGCGTTGTGCTTACATCGGCTACGCTCTCCGTTGACAAGTCATTTCAATTCATGATCGAACAGCTGGGCTTGCAGGAAGCTGCCGAGAATAACCGTCTGTTGACGTCCATGCTGCCGTCACCGTTCAATTATCGCGATCAGGCTTTGCTTGTCATTCCGCGTGATTTCCCAAGCGTGAAGGGCAGTGTAGGCGATGCCCACTTTGTGGATATGCTCGTACACTCGCTCGCGGAAACGGCTATTGCGACTCGTGGACGCATGATGGTGTTGTTCACCTCCTACCGCATGCTGCGCCAGGTCTATGACCCGCTCAAGGAGGCTTTGTCAGGCAATGATATATCTTTGCTGGGGCAAGGGGTGGACAGTGGCAGCCGTTCCAAGCTTACACGCCGCTTCCAAGATGCGAAAGCAACGGTGCTTCTTGGCACAAGCAGCTTCTGGGAAGGGGTGGACATTCCAGGAGAGGCTCTGACCTGTCTTGCGATTGTCAGACTGCCATTCCAGCCACCGAATCATCCATTGGTCGAAGCGAAGAGCGAGCTCTTGCAGCAGCAGAAGAAAAACCCGTTTATGAAGCTGTCCGTACCACAAGCTGTCATCCGCTTCAAACAGGGATTTGGCAGACTGGTTCGTACAGGCAAAGACAGAGGCATTGTAATTGTATACGATACACGCGTTATTGAAGCGTATTATGGCAAGTACTTTTTATACTCATTACCTGGTCCCAAAATGGAGCACATGCTCACTGAGCAGATGGTTCCACGCATTTCGGAATGGCTCGAGAGACCCACTGAAGAGCAACAATAACAGATACGCTCTATAGCTTCCATTATTGCATGACGCCACTGATTGGCTGTAAAATTGAGTAATATCATGTATTCGTTTCATGGATATGCGAGTAAGGCGAATAAAGCAATTATCCATTATATAACAAGGAGCATCCTGTTTAATTCAGAAATCATGTTGCATCGTTTTAGACAGGGTGCTCATCTTTCATCTATCTATCGTGGCTTTGGTAAGGGGGAGCAATTGAATGAAATCAGATAAAATTTCGGAAGCCGTGGTGCGCAGATTGCCTGTTTACTTGCGTTATTTGAATGAACTGCATCAGCGCGAAGTCAATACGGTTTCTTCACAAGAACTTGGACTGAGGTTGGATTTGAATCCGGCCCAGATTCGTAAAGACTTGGCTTACTTCGGTGACTTTGGTCGTAAAGGAATCGGGTATGACGTTTCATATCTCATCGAGAAAATTCGCCATATTTTAAAAATAGACCAGCAGATCAATGTGGCTCTTGTCGGAGCTGGTAATTTGGGACATGCCTTGTCCAATTACAATGCTTACCTCAAAGACAACATGAAGATTGTCGCTGTATTTGATGCCTATGGTCCGAAGATTGGGAGTCAAATCAACAGTTTGACGGTGCAGCCGATGAATGAATTAACGGATTCGGTCAAAAAGGATAACATACGCATCGGTATTATCACGGTTCCGGATACAGAAGCCCAAAATGTTGCGGATCAGCTAATTGAGTCAGGAATCGAAGCAATTCTTAACTTTGCGCCAACCATCCTGAAGACCCCGCCGCATATTCGCATTCACCATGCTGATTTTACGACGGATCTGCTTAGCCTGGCTTATTACTTGGAGAATGGAAAGGACGACGAGGAAGATGACGACAAATAGATGGGTAATTCACAACGGCAAATTTGCCGTGAGTGAAGGCGCGAATTGGAACGTGGTTCAAGGCTTTATGGTTGTA
Source organism: Paenibacillus sp. OK076 (assembly GCF_900110055.1). Lineage (NCBI taxonomy): Bacteria > Bacillati > Bacillota > Bacilli > Caryophanales > Paenibacillaceae > Paenibacillus > Paenibacillus sp. OK076. The sequence continues at coordinate 3,599,616 of NZ_FOCH01000001.1, read as the reverse complement.
GAGAATGACAAGATTGTGCATATTGGTGAGACATTGCCGGAAGGAGACGAAAGTCTGACAAAGGTGGACGGAAAAGGACTGTTCTTCTTGCCGGGTCTGATCAATACGCATGGTCATGCGGCCATGTCGCTTCTGAGAGGCCATGGAGACGATCTGGCGTTACAAGTATGGTTGCAGGAGAAAATGTGGCCGATGGAAGCCAAAATGACGTCTGAAGACGTTTATTGGGGTACATCCCTATCCGTGCTTGAAATGTTGAAAGGTGGAACAACAGCTTTCCTGGATATGTATGATCATATGGATCAGGTTGCGAAAGTGGTGGAACAATCCGGCGTTCGGGCTGCTCTGGCACGTGGGGTCATCGGACTTTGCTCAGAAGAAGAACAACTGCGCAAGCTGGAAGAGTCCGCCGCATTTGCTCGTCAATGGAATGGACAAGCAGACGGAAGAATTACAACCGTAATCTCTCCACACGCACCTTACACTTGCCCTCCGGATTACATAGAGAAGCTGGTACAGGTTGCTCATGACCTGAATCTGCCTTTGCATACGCATATGTCTGAAACGCTTCGCGAAGTGGAGCAGAACGTGGCTGATTACGGACTGCGTCCAGTCGCACATCTGGAGAAGCTAGGATTTTTCTCCCGTCCTTCTCTGGTTGCACACGCGGTACATCTGAATGATGAAGAGATCGAGATTCTCGCAAAGCATGATGTAGCAGTGTCCCACAATCCAGGCAGTAACCTGAAATTGGCTTCGGGTGTTGCACGTGTGCCTGATCTGTTGAAAGCTGGCGTAACCGTGTCCCTGGGAACAGACGGACCAGCAAGTAACAACAATCTTGACATGTTTGAAGAAATGAGACTGGCTGCCTTGATTCACAAAGGGGTGTCCGGTGACCCTACTGCAGTGCCGGCAGGGGAAGCACTTCTGCTTGGAACTTCATATGGGGCCAAATCTATATTCCTGAACAATACAGGCGCTCTGCAAGTTGGCATGAAGGCTGACTTCATCGCGTTGAACATCGAGCAGGCCCATTTCTATCCGCATACGGACCTGATTTCCCATACGGTCTACTCGGCTTCAGCCAAAGATGTGGAGCATGTGTGGGTGGATGGTAATCAGGTGGTTAAACATGGCGAATGTCTTACGATGGATGAAGAGCGCATTCTGCGTGAGTCTCAACTGGCATTTGACAGTTTGCTGGCCCGTTAATTACAAGGACAGCAGCGTCATAGGGAAAGGAAGTTCGGCTTTTGAAGAAAAAAAAGAAGTGGATATGGATTTCGCTGCTGCTCCTGGTTCTGATTCTGTTTGGACTTCAGCGTTATTATGTCTATGTTACCCAGGATCAGCGCAAGGAAGAGGCGTTGGCCATACAGGCGGCTCAGAAACAGCTGGGGATTACGTCCCACGAAGAGTTGCGTAAGTATGTCTGGGGGCAGAAAGACGGCGGAGACAACATATACTGGACCCTGATCGGCAAAAATAAGGATAACCAGGATGTCATGGTGTGGATCAAGTTTGATGAGAATAACAAACCGGTGTCGGGAGCCAATGCGGTGCACAGTGAACTGTTGAAGAATGGCATGTCTGAAGCTCAGATACGAAATCGGTTCAGCTCTGAAGTTCCCGGTGGAGAGATCAAACGAATCATGCCAGGCGTTGTCAATGGAATCTATGTATGGCAAGTGTATTATAACGATGATACTCACAACTATTATCGGTTTTACCGTTTCAGTAACGGGGAACAGGTGGACCTGGTCTATACGATCCCGAACAGCTAGAATTGGCAGACCTGCTATGGTCTGAAAAGAATAGATTAAAGAACCGGCAGACGGAAACCCGACTGACCGGTTTTTTGACGTACTTTGTTGATCATTTTGGATTTGAATAGTTAAAATTCATATTTTCGCCTTAGATATTGTATATACGATGTGATATACTCAAATATGTATTCAAGGATACATCATACACAAATAAATCCTGTTAGGCACATCACAGGACATTATGTACACATATTCATATTCTTGCCTACAAGTTATAGGATGGGCCAAAATTTAGGAGGGGTAACTCACTTGAAGATAAAAGTATTGCCTATTGCTCTGACTGCCGTCATTTCAGCCGTTGTGTTGTTTGGAGGTTGGTTTGTGTATCGTCATGTGGCTGTGCAAAGCCCAATTGAAAAGATGGTTACCCAGTACGATGGAGTCAATGATGTTCAATTAACTATTAACCGCAATGATGTACAGTTGAAACTTGATCTGCAGCCGGATGTTGATCTGGGCAGATTGGTACAATATATTCACAAAGAAGGACAGACCTTGATTGGCACTCGTTCGTTGAAGCTGGATGTCGTGGATCATTCGAACGAAGCGTTAGAAAGCTGGTGGGGAAGCGCGATGTTTACCGTAGCTCAAGCGATGGAGAACAAGCAATACACCGAGATTACACCGACCTTGTCCAAAATGGCTACGAATGGAATCAAGGTAAATACAGCCATGGATGACAATAATGTATATGTCAGTCTCAGAGATGGAGATGCCAGCAAGTTTATTATTCTGCCGCGTGTGCCCGGTCAGATAGGAGTGTGGCCAAATGCCTAAATGGACGAAAGAAATTGTCATTGGATTTGTACCCGTATTGATTATCTTTATTGCTTTTATCGGTGTAAACATGATTCCCATTCTGATCGCTGCAATGCTTGTGGGTGCTCTGCTGCTCATGATGCAAATGCGTGGTGGAATTACAGTGGGCGCAGGTCAGGAACGTAAACGCAAGAAAAAAGGACCGTCCAAGCTGACTTTTGAAGAAATCGGTGGTCAGGAGAGTGCCAAGCAGGAACTGCGGGAAGCGCTCGATTTTCTCATTCGACATGAAGAAATTCAGAAGTTTGGTATTCGTCCTTTGAAAGGTATCCTGCTTACTGGGCCTCCAGGGACTGGTAAAACCTTGATGGCCAAAGCTGCTGCTCATTATACCGACTCTGTTTTTGTAGCTGCATCAGGCAGTGAGTTTGTTGAGATGTATGTTGGTGTAGGTGCTGGCAGAATACGGGATTTGTTCCGTGATGCAAGAACACGTGCCGCTAAAGAAAATAAGGAAAATGCCATTATATTTATCGATGAAATTGATGTGATTGGTGGAAAACGGGAAGGTGGACAACAGCGTGAATATGATCAGACGCTGAATCAGCTGTTGACGGAGATGGATGGCATATACTCTTCCGACACACCGCGCATACTTGTGATCGCCGCTACAAACCGAAAAGAAATGCTGGACAGCGCGTTGACACGTCCAGGTCGTTTTGACCGTCATATTCAGGTAGACTTGCCGGATAAGAAAGGCAGACAACACATACTGGAGCTGCATGCAGTCAATAAACCTCTTCTTGAAGGGGTCAGCCTTGAGAAGACAGCAGAAGAATCCTATGGTTTCTCTGGAGCACAGCTGGAAAGTGTGATGAACGAAGCCGCAATTTACGCCATGAGAGACGGGCTGCCTAACATTGAACAGCGTCATCTGTCCCTTGCAATTGATAAGGTAATGATGGGTGAGAAGACAGACCGCGAATCCAGCGTGGAAGAGAAGAAAAGAGTCGCTATCCATGAATTGGGACATGCCATCATGGCTGAACTGGTTCGTCCTGGCAGTGTGAGTCAGGTTGCACTCAGCCCTCGTGGACAGGCCCTGGGATATGTACGTCATAACCCGCAACAAGAGCAATTTCTGTACACGAAGCGCTTCCTTGAAGAGCAAATCATGATTGCCCTTGGAGGTGCAGCAGCGGAGGAAATGTATTACGGTGGACGCAGTACAGGATCACGCAATGACTTTGAGCAGGCAACGAATGTGGTACAGACGATGATGGCTTCCGGGCTCACAACGTTGGGCATTGTTAACATGGATATGGTCACTACGGAAGAATTAATGCGGGAGAACAAATTGATCCTGCAAGACCTGATGGAACAGACCAAACGATTGCTTGAAGAACAGCGGACAATTTTCGACAATTCCCTCGACACATTGCTCAGGGAAGAAGTATTGTCTGGCGATCAATTTCGTTGTCAATTTCGTGACAGCGCCCTTCTACCGGCATAATTTATTTATGTCGGTTATTTTTTTTTACATTTCAGTCGTGCTAAGATATTATTATATGTTGGGTCGAAATTTGTAATTTTCGGCGAACAGGGTACAATAGAGAAATAGAGAACCGAAAGGATGGAGCAGAACCATGTTTTTCAAAAAGATAGGAGTTGTCGGCGGCGGCACGATGGGGCAAGGTATTTCCCAGATGCTTGCAGCCAAAGGACTTGATGTGCTTCTGGTGGAACACACAACGGAGAAGCTGGATCATGCATATAACATGATTGAGACCAACCTCGATAAACAACTGGAGAAATGGGCGATTACAAAGGCTGAGAAGAAATTGATTCTCTCCCGTATTACCAAAGTTGCTCATCTGGCTGAACTCGGAACTTGCGATATGGTCATTGAGACTATTTCTGAAGATCTGGAAGCGAAAAAAGCGGTATTCAGTCAACTGGACCAAGTTTGCCCAAGCAACGTAATTCTTGCAAGTAATACATCCACGCTGAGTTTGACTGAGCTTGCAAGCTCAACCAAATACCCAGAGCGTGTTATTGGTATGCACTTTATTCACCCGGTTTCCCGGGTTGATCTTGTAGAGATTATTCGTGGTCTGAAAACATCCGATAGCACTTTTGCAGAAACGAGACGTTTTGTGGAAGAAGTTGCGGACAAAAAAGGCGTTATGATCTATGAATCACCTGGATTTGTGACGTCCAGACTGATCTGTCTTCTGATCAACGAAGCGCTGCATGTACTGCAGGAAGGTGTCGCTTCCGCTGAAGATATAGATGACGCTATGCGTATCGGATACAATTTCCAGCACGGACCGCTTGAGATGGCAGACCGTTTCGGATTGGATTCGGTAGAAGCTGCACTCGAAAGAATGTTCCGTGAATTCGGTGAATTGAAATATCGTCCTTCCACAGTCCTGAAGAAAATGGTGCGTGCAGGACACCTGGGTGTCAAAACAGGCGAAGGATTCTTCAAGTACGACAAGGATGGTGACCGGCTGTGAAAGTACTCGTAATTAATGCGGGGAGTTCCTCGCTCAAATATCAATTGTATAACATGACGGATGAATCCGTATTGGCAAAAGGTCTGGTAGAGCGGATCGGGATGGATTCTTCCATTCTGACTCATAAACCAACCGGCCGTGAGGATGTTACGGAAGTTAGCGAAATTCTTGAACATACTACAGCGATTCGTAAAGTTATTGACATCCTGACAGACAAAGAAAACGGTGTGCTTGGTTCCGTTGATGAAATTCAGGCTGTTGGGCATCGTGTAGTTCACGGTGGTGAAGCATTTAAGGAATCAGCATTGGTTGATGATGCTTCCAAAGCAGAAATTCGCCGTCTGTTCGATCTGGCTCCACTGCATAACCCTGCAGCAATGATGGGTATTCGTGCGGCTGAATCCAACATGCCAGGCGTACCACAGGTAATGGTCTTTGATACGGCTTTCCATCAAACGATGCCGGAAAAAGCATATCTGTATGCCATTCCACGTGTGCTTTATAAAAAGTATAAAGTGCGTCGTTATGGAGCACATGGTACTTCCCATGATTACGTAAGCAAGGCAGCAGCTGAATATCTCGATCGTCCATTGGAAGATCTGAAGATCATCACATGCCACGTTGGTAATGGTGGTAGCGTAACAGCTGTACAGGGCGGCGTATCCGTGGACACGTCCATGGGCATGACACCACTCGAAGGATTGATGATGGGCACACGTAGTGGTGACCTGGATCCGGCCATTGTACCTTATGTTATGAACAAGGAAGAACTGAGCGTGAGCGAAGTAAACTCCATGTTGAACAAACATAGTGGACTTCTTGCAATCTCCGGTATCAGCAGCGACATGCGTGAAATTACGGAAGGTATGGAGGCTGGCGATGCTAACTCCACGCTTGCATTCGAGATGTACGAATACCGTCTGCGTAAATACATCGGTTCTTATGCAGCAGCAATGAACGGTGTAGACGTGATCGTATTTACGGCTGGTGTAGGTGAAAACTCCGTTGTTCTTCGCCAAAAAGTATGTGAGCAACTCACGTACCTGGGTGTTGAACTGGATGAAGCGCTGAATGCAATCCGCTCTGGAGAACCACGCCGCATCACAACAGCCAATTCTAAAGTAGACGTTCTCGTAGTTCCTACGAACGAAGAATTGGTGATTGCAAGAGATACACACCGAATCGTATTGAATTCTCTGTAATCTAATTGTAAAGTGAATATAGCATGACAAGGAAGTGCAGGGGACAGGCATATAGCCTGCCCGCTGCATTTTCAAATTCAGGATTCCAAGGAGAGATATGTGCATGAGTACGGATTGTGTAATTCGTAATGTGAGTGAGCATGTGGGCGAGACTGTTAAGATCGGCGCCTGGATTAACAACAAACGTTCCAGCGGCAAAATTCAATTTTTGCAACTGCGTGATGGAACCGGATATATTCAAGGGGTAGTCGTTAAAAGTGAAGTCAGCGAAGATATCTGGAATGCTGCGAAGAGCTTGACTCAAGAAAGTTCATTGTATGTAACGGGAATTATCCGTGAAGAACCACGTAGTGCATCCGGTTATGAGATGACGGTTACTGGCGTGGACATTATTCATCTTACTGAAAACTATCCAATTACTCCGAAAGAGCATGGGGTAGACTTCCTGATGGATCATCGCCATCTGTGGCTGCGTTCGACAAAACAACGTGCGATTATGGTTATTCGTGCGGAAATCATCCGCGCTGTTCAGCAGTTCTTTGATGGTAACGGATTCACACAGGTTGATCCTCCGATTCTTACACCTTCATCTGCGGAAGGAACAACGAACTTGTTCCATATCAAATACTTTGATGAAGATGCCTATCTGACACAAAGTGGACAGTTGTATATGGAAGCTGCGGCTATGGCGCTGGGCAAAGTATATTCCTTCGGTCCTACGTTCCGTGCCGAGAAATCCAAAACACGTCGTCACCTGATTGAGTTCTGGATGATTGAGCCGGAAATGGCGTTTGTGGATCACGAGGAAAGCCTGCGAGTGCAAGAGAAGTTTATTGCTCACGTGGTTCAAACGGTTCTGAAAAACTGCCGTGCTGAACTGGAGTCCATCGGACGTGATGTATCCAAGCTTGAAAAAATTGTAGCTCCATTCCCGCGCATTACGTATGATGAAGCGATTGAATTCTTGAATGGACAAGGCTTCGATATTCCTTGGGGAGAAGACTTTGGTGCTCCACACGAAACGGCGATTGCTGAGAAATACGAAACACCGGTCTTTATTACCCATTATCCGGCTGGAATCAAGGCATTCTACATGAAACCTGATCCGAATCGTCCTGAAGTGGTCCTCTGTGCAGATATGATCGCACCAGAAGGATACGGAGAGATCATTGGCGGTTCCCAGCGTATTGATGATCCGGAACTGATGCAGCAGCGCTTTGATGAGCATCAGTTGTCGGAAGAGGCATATCAGTGGTATCTGGACTTACGTAAATACGGATCGGTTCCTCACTCCGGCTTCGGTCTGGGATTGGAGCGGACGGTAGCATGGATCTGTGGATTGGATCACGTACGTGAAACAATTGCATTCCCGCGTATGCTCTATCGTCTGTACCCTTAATGCTTAACCGCGAGTCCATGGAAGAAACCGGCTCCAAAGCCTGGTTGAACGGAGCAGCTTACGGTATGGCATCAGGGACAGCGCAGCTCCCATATGCTTTATTGCGCTATTATCATCAGCTGGGGTTAAGTGACGCAGAGGTGCTTCTGCTGATTCAATTGTTTGGATTCCGGCAAGTTGAATTCAATGAGTTTCCAACGCTTGAAGAGCTTGCAACCCGTATGGGTCTTGCTCCTGAAGGTATCGCCAGAATGCTGCAGCGTCTTATGAGAGACGGGTACATTCACATTGACGAGCATCGGGATGAAGAGCGTGACATTCAATATGAACGGTATGATCTGCATGGATTATATGCCAAACTAGCAGGATGTACAGCAGAGGATATGGCCGTTGCTCGTAAGCAGCAGCTGGACAGTAATGCATTGCGCCCGGATTCGAACAGTGTTCAAAAAGAAGAGGAAGAACGAAATATGTTCTCTATTTTTGAAAAAGAATTTGGCCGCCCGCTTTCCCCGATGGAATGCGAGACGATATCCGGCTGGCTGGATCAGGATCGCTATCAGGAGGAACTGATTCTCATGGCATTGAAGGAAGCGGTCTTTGCTGGTAAAGTACATTTTCGCTATATCGACCGAATTCTGCTTGAATGGAGCCGTAACCGCGTGAAGAATGTGCAGGATGCCAAGGCATATACGCAGCGGTTCCGTAACGGTGGACGTTAATACCAATGTTAATTTAAGCAACAATTTCATTCAGAATAAACCAAAAACAGGCCAGAATTTATTCTGTGCCTGTTTTTTTTAGATTATAGAGATGTTAAGTAAGATACGTTAAATTCCTGGTAGGACTGACTTTTCAGGCAATGTGTAACCTTTTTATAAAAAAATAAATGAATACGCAGGGGTCAACAAACAAGTTGTCGTCTATTGTAGTGGAGAGGAGGGGAGAGTCATTGATGAAGCGCGCTTAATCGAACAAATCCGTCAAGGCGATACATCCCAGATACGCTTGTTGATCGAAAAGTACAGTCAGCATGTATACCATGTGGCCTATTCCGTATTGCGGAACGATCAGGATGCACAGGATGCAGCGCAGGAGGCGTTCATTCAGATGGTTAAATCTCTCCCCGATTACCGATCCGAAGGTTTCAAAACGTGGTTAACCCGAATTGCCTTTCACAAAGCAATAGATGCCAAACGCAAGCTGGGCAGACGAAGCGCTGAGGATCTGGGCGGAGAAGAAAAAATAATGAACATGCCCGGTCGTGAAGAAGATGTTCTTGCCCGCCTCGTGCGTGAAGAGCGTCAGGAGAAGTTGCGCGAGCGAATCAACCAGCTGCCTGCCCAGCATAGGGACATTATTACTGCGTATTACTTAAGCGAAAAAAATTATGAGCAGATTGCCCGTGATGCACAGGTAGCAGTGAAAACCGTGGAGTCCCGTCTGTATCGTGCCCGGCAGTGGATTCGAAATCATTGGAAGGAGGATGAGTGGCGTGAGGAATAAAAGGATGTATACCGTCCAGGAATGGACTGATTATATTGAAGGCCGAATGACTGCAGACCAGGCAAGTATGATGGAACAGATGCTTATGGACGTTCCGGAAGCGATGGACAACTATCTCGAAGCACTCGACATTCATCGGGAGCTGCCACAACTGAAGGACCCGGTAGGCTTCGCCGATTCGGTGATGAATCAAATTACGGAAATGCAATCCTCCAAGCCAAAGCGCAAATCGCGTTCTGGACGAAGACGTATCTGGCTGGATCACAAAGTGTTTCATTATGCCGTAGCGGCTTGTCTGACGTTAATCTTCCTCTCCTCAGGATTGTTTGACAAGGTAGCGCCATATCATAAGTTCCAGGACGGTGAGCACAGGGGGTCATTTACGGAAAAGTGGACAGAGGCAGCCACGTCATGGCTGGATCACTTCAAGCCTGGACCATAAATTGTTTCGCATTGCCTGAAAAGAAAGGATGAAGACTGTGCAATCAGATCGTAACAAAATACTTGCATTTTTATTAAACCTGATACCGGGTCTTGGTTTTCTCTATTGGAGGCGGCCTACCAGAGCTGTGGTCTATCCATTACTCTTTTTTGGAACAGGCATTGGCTTCGTCATGTTGGCGTTGTTGACTGATGAGAAGGATTTGATGATTGTCGGGTTCCTGGGAGCCATATTCTTCTGGTGTATCAGCATGCTGGATATGATTATCGTTCTGCTCCGTGCTCCTTCACTACATGATGCCCGATACCATGGATATGGCGCACATTACAGTGGACCGCATCAGGGGGCGGCATATCAGGGAGCATACACTGGGCAGGAAGGTCATCTGGGACAGATGGAGATGGACATGGAGGGGATACATCAGAATCAGAACGGTGAGTATGGCGTGCCTGCGGCTCCTTATGGTCAACCCATGTATCAAAAAGGCAGTGAAAGCGAACGATTTTTTACGATTCTACTTTCTTTTGTTCCAGGTCTGGGACATCTTCATCTCGGACTGTTACATCGTGGTTTATCATTCCTGATGGCGTTCTTTGGCTCATTTGCGATGATGGTATTTGTAGCTTCGATTACGAATGAATCGGTATTTCTGATGTTCTTGCTCATTCTGCCTGTCATCTGGGTATACTGCATGTTTGATGCGGTTCAGCATGTGCATCGCAAACAGGCCGGTGAGGTATTGCAGGATCGTACGTTGTTCGAGGAGCTGGAGATGGGCAGGGCTTCTGGACGGCGAAGCAAAGTGCTGGCAACCCTGTTATCAGCCTTCCCGGGTGCGGGACATCTGTATCTGGGACTGCAAAAAAGAGGCATGCAACTCATGTTCCTGTTTCTCGGCAGTATCTACGTTCTGGACCTGCTTCATTTATCGGTGTTCCTGTTCATGATTCCGTTGATCTGGTTCTACAGCTTCTTTGACGGACTTCAGTGTTCAAGCCGTTATGGCCGCGAACCGTTGACCGATCAACCCATTTTCAAGGATTGGGCTCGTCACCAGCGCCTGATTGGATTCGGAATTGCTGCATTGGGATTGTACTATCTGTTTATCCGCCTGGTCATTCCACAGCTGAATGAAATGTTCCCGAATGCATTTATGACGTACGAGATTCGTTCGTATGTGAACACCGTCATTGTGTCCTTGCTGCTCATTTTTGGCGGTCTGAAGCTGCTGTTTGGCAAGCAGCGCGGTGCGAGTACGAATAGTACGGTTCATCGAACTGATGAGGGAGCAGACAGTCTCTTTTTATTCAAGGATCGGGAGGATCGATTGTAGAACTTTACAGATTTTTTCGATTCCCTTTTCCAAAGGGGAACAAAGAGAATCATAGAAAACAAGGAATTAACCAAACATAAAAACACGCCGTGGGCTATGTCTATCAGCCTTGGCGTGTTTTTGGTTGTGCAGCTTTGATTTCGAATGAATGATTGCTATTTCGTAGCACCCTTCAGTAGAAGTTGACGGTACATCACTTCGAACAGGAACTCGAACGCTTCCAGATGACGTTTCGCTTCAAAAGCATCTTTGCCCCAGGCATAAATCCCGTGATTACGCAGCAAAATTCCCGGTACATTCGCGTCAAGTACACCTGGTACCAATTCAGCGATGGATGGAATATCAGCGAAGTTAGGCAGAACTGGTACACGAATCTCTGCATTTTCTTCCCAGATGTTGAAAGCCTTGATCAATTCGATGCCTTGAATCGGTACGTGTCCATCTGCTCCAAAGAACTCACTGATCAGGTTGTTAAATACGGTATGCACATGGAACACCGCGCCACAGCCGGTTAAACGATAGATTTCGCAGTGAATCAACGTTTCAGCGCTTGGTTTCAGGGTTGTGGTCTCAATGGCTTTACCATGCTTGTCTACAAATAGAAAGTCTTCCGGTGTACGGAGAGATTTGTCTTTGCCTGATGCAGTAACTGCAAAGTAGAATTGCTCCGGGTCGAAGTCGCCCACACGCATTGACAGGTTGCCACTTGTACCAGGGAACCAGTTACGGCTGGCAAACAGCGCTTTGATATCAGCCAGTTCTTCGAGCACCTGACGTTTATGTTCCAATGTAATCTTTTCAAAACCCATCTTTACAGCACTCCTTGTGTTTGCTTCTGTTTCATATCTTTCATAATATCGTAGAAGGTTGTGAATGGGACATGATCCACACCCAGCTCTATACACTTATCCGTCAGGATAGAACGAGAGTAGACAAGATCAGCGATTTTGGCACCTTCAAAATCCGTCAGACTGTCTCCAATGAGGATACGATTATATTGTTCTTCCGGGAATGTACGAATAACCGTCGTTTTACACATGCCGCAGCCGTTCTCACAAGGAGGCCGACATGGATTAGGCCATTCAATACGTATGAATTCATCTGTGAAATCCGCCCCGTTGCAATAAACATGATCCTGTGGAATATCGAATGGAGCGAGCAAAGGCTCGATAAAAAAGTCCATTCCGCCGCTCGTGACATTAAATTCAATGCCCTCGTCCCGAACGTATGCAAGAAATTCGCTGAACCCTTCTCGGATGCCAGCCTGTCCAAGTACAAATTCCACAATCTCATCTTTTTGCGAAGAAGGCAACAGAGCGAACATCGCTCCCACACCTTCGCGAAGCGAAATTCGCTGTTCAATCGTGTCTTTCATAATTACTTCAATACCTTCGGGTTTAAAATGTTTCATAATCGCTACGATATTGTCCGAAAGGGTGATCGTGCCATCAAAATCACAGAAAATAACTGTTTTTTTATCACTTCTCATCGTTCGCCACCCCACAGATCTATTGCACTTTTCAGTTCGGGATGTTCGACTGCATATTCTGCCAGTGGAATGGAACGTTGGGCTGCCTCGATAGCCTGCAAGAATGCCCGTCCGCCTGCCTCAGTACCCATGGGATGCCCATGAATACCTCCGCCGGCATTAACGATGACATCGGTGCCGAAGTCACGCAGAATAAGAGGTACAAGCCCTGGATGTATACCAGCCGAAGGCACAGGCATGCTGGTTCTGACAGGAAGCTCAGGTGACAGCAACTGTTCTGTAATGGCCATATTCTCTTCCTTCGGCATCGTCACCGATCCGTAAGGGGAAGGGAAGAGCACCAGATCCGCTCCGGCAAGTCGCATCAGCTGTCCCAGCAGGACGGAAGCCGAGATTCCATAGTGTGGTGAAGGATACAGTGCACCTGCAAGCGCAGGGTGAGCCATGATCGGTACGTTGATGTCCGGATCACTGCTTAGTTCGTGCAGCACGTCATATCCGTATGACAAGACATTGAACAACAGCGCATTTGCTCCTGCACCTATCGCGCGTTCAGCCTGTTGTTTCAGGCGTGAGGTAGGTCCAGTTAAATTTGCGGCATAAAGAAGTTTCTTACCCGTTTCCTTGCGTGCCTGTTCCGCAGCTTTCATGCAGACCTCGACTCTTTTCTCAATCGGAGTCAGTTTGTTCTCAAACAGAATTTCATCATCTTTAATCAAGTCTACTCCACCAAGAGCTTGGCGAATAAACTGTTCCCTCAGTTCGTCAGCATCCAGTCCAATGACTGATTTAAAAATACTCATTAACAACGGACGATCATGTACACCTAGCAGATCACGAACACCGTTCAGTCCAAACTTGGGACCAGGGAATGCGCTGAGGAAGCCGTCCGAGAATCCAAGCCGTGTCAGTTTGATGCGTCCATCCATTGAAATTTTGCCAAAGACCGTCACGAGCAGAGCAGGAATATCACGGCTAAAGTTGATATCGGGATAGCCGATGGTAATGTCAGCGTAACGCTCACCCGCAGCCATTCCATCAGCTTCATGTACTTCTACGCTTATGACTTCACCCAGATGCTTCTGCATTGCTTCACGCTGGGCTTGCGGCAACTCCGTCCAGCTACCCACGGTCATGCCGATCGCGATGGACTCGGCCTTCTTGCGAAAGTCTGCATGATCATCATGCAGACGATATGTGGCTGTGCACATGTTATTCATTTTTTAAATCCCCTTCCAAAGCAGCTCCCATCTCCCGTGAGCGCTCTGCACAGCGGTTGACGGCTGCGATTACATTTTCAAAGAAATCTCCCTCGTCCAGCGTTTTTAGTGCTGCCTGAGTTGCACCTCCCGGGGAGGTTACATCACTACGAAGTTTCATTGGTTCCAAGCCAGTTTGCTGCACCATACGTGAAGCACCCAGCACGGTCTGAACAGTCAGATCGCGGGATTGTTGGCTGGACAAGCCGCCACGAATACCTGCGGCAATCATGGCCTCCATCAAATAGTATACATAAGCCGGACCACTTCCGGAAATACCTGTGAGCACTTCGAGTTTATCTTCAGGCACGATGGTCACGATTCCAACAGCTTCGAACATCGTCATGACTGTACTGCGCTGGTCATCCGTAATTTCTTCAGAGAAGGCAAGTCCGGTTGCGCCAAGCCCGATTGTACTGGACGTATTCGGCATGGTGCGGGCGATCGGTTGCTTGCGTCCCAGCAGGGATTGCATCGTACGGATCGATAATCCGGCAATAACGGAGACGATTAATTGATCCGGAGACAGGAGCGGCCCAAGCTCACGCAGCGCTGCGGCAGCATCCTTCGGTTTCATGCAGAGTACAATAACGGGAGAAGCGGCGAGATGATCCAGCGATTGTGCAGCAGTTCCGGTATGTACGGCATAACGGGTACTGAGCTCCTCCTGACGTTTCTGGTTGCTGCGGTTCAGCATCGTAATATCCTGAGGACGAACGACAAGGCGGGAAATTAATCCGCGCACGATGGCTTCCGCCATCGCACCTGCTCCGTGAAAAGTAATCTTTTGTTGTAATAACGTCTGTTGTTCTTGACTCATATTTATCGTTCCTCCTATATAACTGTAGCTGCGATATTATTGCCGGATTTGTCCATTGCCAGTGATACGGTATTTGGTTGACGTTAATGCAGGCAGACCCATCGGTCCACGAGCATGCAGCTTCTGGGTACTGATCCCAATTTCGGCTCCATAACCGAACTCAAATCCGTCTGTGAAACGTGTGGAAGCATTATGGTATACAGCAGCTGCATCTACATCATGTAAAAAACGTTCTGCATTGCTCGTATCCTTGGTGACGATACACTCTGAATGCTTTGTGCCATAACGTGCGATATGCTCCATCGCTTCATCCAAATTCTGAACTACACGAATATTTAAAATATAATCATTGTACTCTGTCGCATAATCTTCTTCCGTCACAGGAAGGGCAGAGGGAACCAGACGACGAACCGTGTCACACCCCTTCAACAGGACGTTCGCCTCACGGAATTGTTCAGCCAGTGTCGGCAGATGCTCCTCGGCGTAAACAGCGTGCAGCAACAAGGTTTCCATGGAGTTGCATACGGATGGACGCTGTGCCTTGGCATTAACAGCAATCTCCGCTGCCATGACCGGATCGGCAGATTCATCCACATAAGTATGACAGATACCTGCGCCGGTTTCGATCACAGGCACTGTTGCATTGGTGACCACATTGCGGATCAGTGAAGCTCCGCCGCGTGGGATGATGACATCGAGCAGTCCATTTAACTTGAGCATTTCGTCCACGGAGGAACGGTCTGCATCCTCAACAAGCTGCAATGCATCAGCTGGCATGTCTGTTGTTGCCAGTGCCTGATGAAGTACCTCCACAATTTTGCGATTGGAGGAGAGGGCAGAGGAGCCGCCTCGCAGCAGTACAGCGTTGCCTGTTTTGAGGCAAAGTCCCGCTGCATCTACTGTAACATTTGGACGTGCCTCGTATATGATGCCGATTAGACCGATAGGCACTCTCAATTTTTCAACGTGTAATCCGTTCGGACGAGTGAATGTTTCTAGCACTTCGCCTACAGGGTCCTGCAACTCCACGATCTGACGCAGTCCTTCAGCGATGCCGGCGATCCGCTCCTTATTCAAAGCGAGGCGATCCAGCATCGATTCTGGCGTGCCTTGCTGTCTGCCTCGTTCCAGATCGTCAGCGTTTGCTGCAATAATGGAATCCGCTTGCGCAATCAATGCGTCCGCCATGACCAGCAGGGCGTTATTTTTTTGTTCTGTGCTCAGTCGATTCAGCTGTGGAACGACGGCTTGGGCCTTACTCGCTTTTTCCCTGACTTCACTCATTATAAATTCCTCCCATATATAAATTGGAAACAAAAGATTATTTAATGGCTATATCATATGATTTTGAGCAGTACACTCGGTAGGATTATAGGAGTTCTATTTTAACGTAATCCACTCGTCCCGATGAATAACCTCAAGTCGATGGATGCTGTTCAACTGCTTCATTACTTCGCCACTTGGCAGTCCTGCGATGAGGCGTAGCTGGTCATCATCATAATTGACGATACCACGACCGAGCAAGGTGTCATCCATACCCAGCACCTCTACAACATCTCCTGCATGGAAGGTACCCAGCACGCGTTTGACACCTACAGGCAGGAGGCTATGACCACCATGGACCAGTGCTTCTTCGGCACCATTATCCACAACGACGGTGCCGAGCGGAGTAGACATGAAGCCAAGCCATTGCTTTTTACGAGAGAGAGCCGCAAGGCGAGTCTCGAAGTAGGTTCCTTTTCCGGTCCCATCAACTGCCCTCTGCATATCTCCAGGTTCCTTAACACTTCCTACAAAGACAGGTACGCCTCCACGCGTTGCCACTTTGGCTGCATCTACCTTGGATCGCATGCCGCCTGTACCTACGGATGATCCTGAACCGCCAGCATAGGCGTAAATTTCTGCCGTAATTTCGGGGATGCGGTCATAACGAAACGCAGACGGATCTTTTCGCGGATCAGCCGTGTACAGACCGTTGGTATCCGTAAGAATGACCAGATGCTGTGCCTTGACCAGATTCGCTACCAGAGCAGACAGGAGATCATTATCTCCGAACTTCAATTCATCGACAGATACGGTATCATTCTCATTAAAGATTGGAATGACGCGCTGCTTGAGCAGCTCTTCCACCGTCATGCCCGCATTGCCCATACGTTTCCGGCTGTGAAAGTCGGTACGGGTGAGTAGAATTTGTGCTGTAGTAACGCGGTGCGCTGCAAAAGCCTGTTGATATGACTGCATCAGCAAAGCTTGCCCAACAGCCGCTGCAGCTTGTTTTTCATGCAATTGCTTGGGACGCTGGGGGTAACCAATCTCCCGGAATCCGGCAGCTACCGCTCCTGATGTGACCAGAAGAACCTCATGGCCTTGTTCAGCCAAGCCAGCAATTTCTCCGGCAAAAAAAGTAATGGCATTTCGATCAAGTCCGCCTTCTTCCGTAGTAAGCGAACTGCTTCCGATCTTAACTACAATACGTGAGGTCATGTTTTCACTTCCTTAAACAATATTAATGATTGACCCTGGAGCAGACCGTTGGGTACAAAAAAAACTCCCGCCCTTTTAATTAAAAAGGACGAAAGTTCGTTACTTCCGCGGTACCACCTTTATTGATGATTGGATCATCCGGCTTCATGCCCTGTAACAGAAGGCACTGTCCTGTGCATCACAGGCCGCTCAGGGGTAGGTTTCGGAGAGAAGTCGCGGTAAATTCTTGCAGCCGGGTGGAATTTACTCTCTGGGCGCGGCTGATCCTCTCGTACTGGTCCCGTCATCACGTTTCGTTCAATATTTCCTTATAACATACCATGGAAACTTGGCAGATGCAAAGGGGTTATGCACCTGTAAATTACTTGAATAAATTCAACTTGCCAATCCGCTCTACAGCTTCCCTTAATCGATCTTCATCACTTAGTAGCCCTGCGCGCACATAGCCCTCACCATGTGAACCGAAACCAATACCCGGTGCTACCGCGACTTTTGCTTCACGTAGTAACACGTCGGCAAATGAAGCAGAAGTAAAGCCTGCTGGTACAGGCAGCCAGCTAAAGAAGGAACCTCCCGGTTTTGGGGCCAGCCAGCCGATGGCTGAGAGTGCTTCATAGAAAGCATCGCGGCGTGATTCATAACGTGCAACCAGTGAAGTGACACATTCCTGGGAAGATGTCAGTGCTGCCGCAGCAGCGGCCTGGATGCCTCCGAAGAGGCTCACGTAGATATGATCCTGCAGCAGATTGATTTTGGAGATGATCTCTGCATTGCCCAGAGCAAATCCGACACGCCAACCCGCCATATTGTAGGTTTTGGATAACGTGTAAAACTCAATGCCCACTTCTTTGGCACCTGGTGCCTGCAAAAAGCTTACCGGACGATGGCCGTCGAATCCAATTGCACCATAGGCGAAGTCACTGGCTACGACAATTTTATTTTGAATGGCGAACTCTACCGTATCTTTATAGAAGGAAAGCGGGGCTGTTGCCGATGTTGGATTGTTGGGATAGTTCAGGAACATCAGCTTGGCCTTTTCCCGATCCTCGGTAGAGATTGCTTCATAATCAGGCAGAAATGCATTGGACTCCAGCAGTGGCATAAAAGACATGTGCGCTTTTGCCAGTGCCACACCGGACCAATAATCCGGATAACCTGGATCAGGTACGAGACATACGTCGCCAGGATTGAGCAATACCTGAGGTAGCTGGACCAAGCCCGTTTTTCCGCCAAATAAAATTGCAACTTCCGTTTCGGGGTCCAGGTCCACGTTGTAATCTTCCTTATAACGCTTCGCAACGGCTTCCTTCAGGAAAGCATGCCCGCTAAAAGGCGAATATTTGTGATAGAGCGGGTTCTCCGCCGACTCCTGCAATGTTTTAACAATGTGGGGTGGTGTAGGTGTGTCCGGGTTACCCTGACCCAGGTTAATCACGTCATGACCACTTGCGATTTCGCGGTTTACATTTTGAACTAGGGTCGCAAAAAATTGTGTGGGAAGCTGTGTCATTACATCGGATGTAGGTATGGTAAAGGCTGAACGACCCGATGTTTTAGGCTGATTAGTCATGCTTTACATCACTCCGGTTATTAAAGATGGCAATATAGTACTCATTAATTTATCACGTCAATCCCGAGCTGTATAGGGGGAAAACGCTTCATGAATACTTGAATGGAGCCAATATCCGAGTTTTTGTACAAAACTGAAATGAGGTATTTTAATTTGTCCATTGAGATTAGGATAAAGCCTGTTTTATGATAATATTCGATAATGATAATCAATATCATTGATGAAATAGGAACGAAGCACTTATTAGGGAGAGAAATAGAAATGAAAAAGGGTATACGAAATACGGCAGTATTATTGACGGTGACGTGGTTGTCCATGCTTCTGCTTGCTTGCGGAAATCAGGCTTCAACTCCATCTGCCGGAGCGGATGATTCCAGAACGGTCGGTGAAACACAGACAGATGGGGAAAATGGGGATCAGTCCAATCAGGAACAGACGGCATCCGCGGATAACAGTGAGGGTGAAACCCGGATGTTCAAGGACTGGACAGGCCATGAAGTGGAGGTTCCGGTTACGCCAAAGCGTGTGATTTATCATGGTGAAGTTACAGGAGATCTGTTAGCGCTGGGCGTTGTACCTGTAGGTATTCTTCGTCAGAATGGAACGGTATATGATGATCAGGTGGCACAAGCGGAAGATGTGGGTTTCCCTATGAGTGTTGAAAAGGCGCTTACCTTGAATCCTGATCTGATCATTTTCTCGAATAGCGATGAGGCACAATATGATCAAATCTCGAAGGTAGCGCCAACGGTTACCTTTGATTCATTTGCCTCATTGGACGACCGCATGCGTATTCTCGGCGATCTGTTGAACAAAAAGCCGGAAGCGGGAGCTTGGATCACGGCCCATCAAGAAGCAACGGAAGAGATGTGGAAGCAGCTTCATGAGAATGGACTGAAAGAAGGGGAAACGGCTTCGGTATTCACCATGTATCCTGGTAATCGACTGTTTGTCATGGCCGGAGCAGGATTGCCACAGTTGTTATATGGAGCCGATGGGATGAAGCCAACTGCGGAAATTCAGAAAGTGTTAGATGAAGGAATGGGCTTTGCAGAGATTTCTACTGAAAAGCTGCCTGAAATAGCGGGGGATCGCGTATTTATACTGAATCCAGTAACGGATGATGCGAAGCAGTCCACCAAAGAATTGCTGGATAGCCCGATTTGGAAGAAATTGCCTGCTGTAAAAGAAGGAAAAGAATATCGCTTTGATCTGGTTAAGGCTTCAAGTGATGCAACTTCAAGAGAATGGCTTTTGAAAGAGTTGCCGAAACAAATGATTCAATAGTTGTTTATCGATTGATACATCATAATATAGTATTGGATTAAGAACGAGAATGCCGACTATAAAAGAGCCTTCAACATTTCGTTGAAAGCTCTTTTTTTGTGCTGATTACAGCCAGATCTGGATTAATGACAAAAGCTCGCTTATAATCAGTTCATACAGAAATAATGATAATCATTCTCATTTTAAAAAACGAGGTGAACCATCATGCAGGCTTTGAATGCCGATGCGGGAGGGTTGTATTTTTCAGCATTCATGTTTCGGCTGGCTCATCTGGAACAACGAATTGAACCACCAGAGCAGGTGATGCTTGAAGTAACATGCGATAAACATACATTCTTGATCTGCGAAGAAGGGGAAGGTTGCTTATATATAGGATATGAACAGTTTCCCTTTACCACCGGATGTGTTTACCCGCTTTCTCCGAGCGAGGGATACCAAATTGAACATGGAAACCGAATGGAATTGAAATATATGGTGATATCATTTGATGTTATTCATGTGTTGACAGGAGATCCGGAACAGTATACGCGCCCTGTATTCGAACATAGAAATCAATTGAACGGCTATCCTTATGCCCCGTTAAGTGGGCTGCTGGAGCAGATGTATGCCATTCGGGATTATCAAACAGATGCCGAATACAGCCATTTGAATGCACAGTTTCAGAGATGGATGGAGATGGTCATCACCTGGTACACTTCACCAAAAACGGAGCAGAGTATGGAATCCAGACTACACAGTACAATTCAATATGTAGAAGACCATTACGCTGAAGAAATCACAGTAACGAAACTGGCCCGTCTTGCAGATATCCGACCCGTGCAATATACAACCTTGTTCAGACAATTAACCGGCCACAAGCCGCTTGATTATGTGAACCATATACGAATTAAACATGCCAAGGATTGGCTGCGCAAATCCGATGAACCACTTCGGGATATAGCAACCCGGGTGGGCTTTAAGGATGAGTATTATTTTAGCAGGCGTTTTCGTCAAATGACCGGATTATCGCCTCGTCAATATGACCGATCTATTCAGCAACAAACACTGGTTCAGGATTGGTTGGGTCATGATGTGAATATTCCGGCACGGCCGGAGCGAATTATGTTTTATGGTGATTCCGGTGGAGATCTTCAAGTGCTGGGCATAGGTCTATTAGGAGATCAGACATATGATGCGGTTGCCCCGGTTAATGTGGAAGAGGCAGTCCGGATGAGACCAGACCTGATCATTTTCGATAGCACCAACGAACAACAATATGACCAATTTTCCCGAATTGCACCCACACTGGCATACAACTCTCACGCAACGCTGGAAGATCGGATTTGCAGGGTGGGAAGCTGGTTTGGCAAGCAAGTAGAGGCTGAGAAATGGCTCTCCTCCTATCAGGAGCGTATGGAAAAGATGTGGATGAAGATTCATGCTTCAATTGAACCGGGGGAAACGGCGTCCGTATTTACATATCATCGGGGTGCACGATTGTTTGTCATGGGCAATATTGGTCTGGCCTCGCTCTTGTATCATTCGATGGGATTCAGACCCGTTACGAAAGTGAAGGAGGCGCTTGTGGCGGGCAGAGCATATAAGGAGATTTCGTCTGAAGCGATTCGTCAGTATGCGGGTGATCATATATTTGTCTTGGTTCCTGAAGAGGTTATTGCAAGGCAGGCCACAGAGAAGTTGATGCATAGTCCAAGCTGGCGAGCACTTCCAGCCGTGCAGAAGGGGCAAGTGTACGGAGTGGAGGAAACAACATGGAATTTGGACGATGCAATGACTAGCAACCGTTTGTTAACTTTGTTGCCCGAATTATTATGTAGGAGTTCAGCACGAAAACAGGTTGCAGATGATTGAATGATCAAGCTATGATTACAGGTATTACGGTTCAGAGGAGTGCTGGTTATGACAGAACAACAACAAGGGGAAATGCGTGTAGCCCTGATTCAGGGCGATATTCAGATCGGAGACCCTGAGGCCAACCATAAACATATGCAGTCTTTGCTCGAACGAGCGGTAGAACAGGTTCCCGACTTGGGATTGGCTGTGCTGCCCGAGATGTGGAATACGGGCTATGCTTTGGAACAAATTCATGAGCTTGCTGACCCGGAAGGCCAGAAATCAAGAGAGTGGCTAGCGACTTTTGCCCAAAAACATCGAATCTCCATCGTTGGCGGTTCCATTGCGGAGAAACGTGATGGCCAAATCTTCAATACAATGTACGCCTATAATAGTGAAGGAAATCAGGTGACACGTTACGATAAATTGCATTTGTTCCGCCTGATGGATGAAGAGAAGTATTTGCAGCCTGGTGCAGAACCGGAAATATTCGAATTGGAGAACGGCCTCACCGCTGGAGCTTCGATCTGTTACGATATCCGTTTCCCTGAGCTTGCTCGAACGCTTGCCTTGAACGGAGCCAAAGCATTAATTGTCCCCGCTGAATGGCCGAACCCGCGCTTGCATCATTGGCGCACACTGCTTACAGCAAGGGCCATTGAGAATCAGATGTATGTTATTGCCTGCAATCGCGTTGGGAAAAGCGGAGACACCGAATTTTTCGGGCATTCCCTCATTATTGATCCTTGGGGTGAAATTGTGGCTGAAGGCGGAGAAGGAGAAGAGATTGTGACCGGAATTATCCGTCCTTCGCTTGTGGATGAGGTTCGTGGCCGTATTCCGGTATTCGAAGACCGCAGACCTGGCATTTATTTTGGCAGCAAATAAAAATCTGTAATTTTCCAATAAAGTGTTTATTGTTCCGGGAGGCGGGTAATGATAACTATCCCGTCACCAAGGAGGATGATCAATCAATGGACAACCATGTGAAAGATACGCTCAGGAGACTGGAACAGGAAAACACTAGGGTAGATCACTTGAGGCCATTCTTAGAGAATGGGGCAGGAGGGCTATCACCCCCTGAACAATCTGTTCAGGACGAAGGCCGCCTTGTGAATCGGCAGAACAGGCTGACAAGTGAACGTAATTTGCGAAAATAAACCGCCAAACTTGAAATTCTTATATGTACGTTTTTACGTTAACAATTCAATGGTGATATCAGCAACATTGTACTGTAACGATGATGTACTGCTAATACCATGTAAGAACTTTATCCTGCGGATGCGGGAGACGAGTATAGAACAAAGGCTTGGCCCTTATGGGTCAAGCCTTTGTTTATTTTATTGCCATGTATGGCGGGCTAGTTCGCTGACTGTCCAATTATTCTCCTTGAGAGAGCTCGGCAACGGTTTGTTGAAACGTATGAATGAACGCCTCCGCGGCTTTGGAGAGAACCCGTCCTTGGCGGTATGCAACGACAAGAGTACGACTGGGAGTTGGCTCGGCCAATGGTACATAAACAGGAATAAATTCACTGCGCGGCGCGCGAGCAATAAAGCGCGGAACGAGCGTAATCCCCATACCTGTAGCCACCAGTGACTGCACCGTCTCAATATTCGTGCTCTCAAACACCACGTTGGGGTCAAACCCGGCTTCTTCACACAGATCAAATGTAAGCTTCCGGAAGCCTTGTCCTTTCTTCAGCACAACAAAGGGTTCATCGCGAAGCTCTTCCATCCGTACTGGAACCGGATGTTCCGGATCTCCTCTACGTGCAAGAGGGTGATTTGGTGGAACAGCCAGATCAATTCGCTCTTCACCAATCGTCACATAAGATAGGCTTGACTCCTGCAATGGGAGCGAGAGAAGGCTTAAGTCGGCCTTGCCACTGGCGGTCAACTTTTCAAGCGTAAGTCCGGAGTCTTCCAGCAACGTTACTTCAATCTCGGGGTAGGCCTGCTGAAATGCGGGAAGCACATGCGGAAGCAGGTGGGAGCCAGTGATCGGCATACTGCCTACAACGACTTTACCTTTACGCAGCTGGGAGATGTCCGACATTTCCTGTCTGAGCAGCTCGACTGCATCAATAATTTTCTGAGCCTGCTCTACAAAAGTCACCCCTGCATGGGTCAACTCCACGGTGCTGGTATTACGCTGAAATAACAGTACACCCAGTTCCTTTTCGAGTTTGGATAGCTGCTGACTTAAAGAAGGCTGGGCAATGTGCAGCTTCTCGGCTGCCCGGGAGAAATTCCGCTCTGCCGCAATTTGCAGCGTATATTGAAGTTGTCTGAATTCCATATCCACACGTCATTCCTTTCGTTATGCCATCATTATATCACTACAGATGAAGAAATCATTATTTTTGCTGAAACGCTTGCACTGCTTAAAAAGAGCTGATATACTGTGTCTGAAAACGCTTAATGGTTTAAACTTACCCGGGTATAACAAGAAAATCGTTTTCAGATGTATTCTTTTTCAGTACAGATAAAGTCCAGCTATTCATATTCTTTTCGTTAATATAATTGAATAATAGTTCATCCAACGATGGCGTGTTACTGTTCGGCAGGCAAGACCTAGATTGGGTGGGAAGAGTTTCTTTTTCCTACCCTATTTAGGTCTTTTTTTGTTCCCAGCAGAAAAAAGGCGGAGGTGCACCATGAATCACAAACAATTAGCCCAATCGATTATGGAGCTGGTTGGTGGCAATGATAATATCAACACGGCAATTCATTGCTCCACCAGGCTCAGACTTACTTTGAAGAACCCTGATTTAGCGAAAACGGCCGAGATCAAAAACCTGGATGGCGTCATCGGCGCAGTGAATAGTGGCGGCCAATACCAGGTAATCATCGGCAATGATGTTGGATATGTCTATAACGAACTTGCCAAGATGGTGGATACCCAGCAATCCAGTGAGGTTCTGGAAAAGAAAAAAGCGGATTACAGTCCCAAAGGTCTGTTTAACACCTTTGCCAGTGTAATTGCAGGCATCTTCCAGCCGATTATCCCGGCCATTGCTGCTTCAGGCATGTTGAAGGCGCTGCTGCTTCTGGCGACCGTGACTGGATTAATGTCCAAAGAAAGTCAGACGTATACCGTTTTGAGTGTTATGTCGGATGCAGCCTTTTATTTTCTTCCGGTCCTGCTGGCCTATTCTAGTGCAAATAAATTCAAGACCAACCCTTTTGTAGCTGTCCTGTTCGCAGGAATCATGCTGCATCCCAATATGATTGGATTGCTTGGCGGTGAAGATCCGGTATCCTTTATCGGATTGCCTGTGGCTTCTGTTCAATATGCATCATCGGTTGTACCGATTATTTTAACAGTCTGGTTTATGTCCTATATCGAACGTTTTGCCGACAAGGTCTCACCAGGACCCGTTAAGATATTCCTTAAACCGTTGATTGTCATTCTGATTGTTGCTCCAATTGCGCTAATTGTACTTGGTCCACTGGGCATGTATCTCGGCACAGGCATGTCCAACCTGATCTACTGGATTCAGGACAAAATTGGCTGGTTGACTGTTGTCATTATGGCGATTCTGATGCCTTTAATTGTGATGTTCGGTATGCACAAAGTGTTTTATCCCATTATTTTCGCAGCACTCGCTTCACCTGGTTACGAGACACTAGTACTGGTTGCCATGCTGGCATCTAATATGGCGCAGGGAGCAGGATCGCTGGCTGTATCGTTCAAAAGCAAGGATGTGAAGCTCAAACAAGTCGCGCTGTCTGCGGGCATCTCCGGTGTATTTGGCATCACGGAACCAGCATTGTACGGTGTACATTTAAGACTCAAGAAAACGCTGTTTGCATGCATGATCGGTGCGGGCATCGGGGGATTATTCGCAGGAATTGTGAATCTCAAGGCGTATGCAGCCGTGGGACCAGGGATTGCATCCATGCCTATGTTTATCAGTGAAGACAACATGAACATTATATATGCCATTATTACGATGTTAATCTCCTCCATTATCGCGTTTATTGCAGTGTATGTTATTGGATTTCAGGATGTTGTTCCAGCAGCAGTTCCAGCAACAGACTCTTCGGTAGCAAAAGTGGAAGTAAAACCTGAGATCAGGCCTTCGGCTGGAATCAAATCAAAAAAAATGGTATTTGCGCCACTGGAGGGTACAGTCCTTTCCTTAAGAGAAGTGAAGGATGAGGCTTTCTCCCAAGAGGCAATGGGACAGGGGATGGCGATTCAGCCAAGCATCGGCAAAGTGTTTGCTCCGTTTGATGGTACCGTTGAGACGGTATTTCGTACCAAACATTCGATCGGGTTGAGATCGGTGGATGGGGTGGAACTCCTAATTCATGTAGGACTGGATACTGTGAAATTGAAAGGGCAGCATTTTGATGTAAAAGTAACTGAAGGGGAACCAATCTCCCATGGTCAACTTCTGATGGAGTTTGATCTTGCAGCAATACAAGCCGCAGGTTATGACACCACGACCCCTGTAATTGTGACCAATTCCTCGGATTACCTGGAGGTATTGGGTAATGAATCATCACCAATAACGGGACCGGAGAAACCATTAATTACAGTGTTATAACCGCCCGAAATATCAATGAGAGGCAGGCAGCCAGATATGGAAGTCGTGAAAATACTGAACTCGAGCGTTGTTCTTGCCAGACGTGGCGAGGATGATAAGGAAATTATTGTGATGGGGAAGGGCATCGGCTTCAAGAGCAAACCTGGAGATGTCGTGAATGAGGACGAGATTGAGAAGGTATATGTGCTTGAAAATGAAACAATTTCTTCGGATCTCACCGCTCTGATGAAGGAAACGCCAAAAGAATATCTCATTCTGGCTGACGAAATCATTTCTTATGCCAAACATACATTGTCCCGACATCTGAGTGATCATCTCTACGTCTCATTGACGGATCATCTGTATATGGCGACTAAACGGTTCAAGGACAATATGACCATCCAGAATCGTATGCTTTGGGAAGTAAAGAAGTTCTATCCACAGGAATTCAGCATTGGCATGCATGGTCTGTCTCTCATTCACAATCAGCTTGGTCTCTCCCTGCCTGAAGAAGAAGCGGCCAATATCGCTTTTCATCTCGTCAATGCTCAGCAGAATGATGACAATATGAATCAGGTCATGCTGATGACGGGCACGGTCAAGGATGTACTCAATATTATTAAAATTCATTATCAGGTGGAGCTGGATACACACAGCATTAACTATTCCCGCTTTTTAACCCATTTGCAATTCTTCATTCAGCGACTGTTTGAGCATAAAACGTTAAATACGCAGGATCATGAGCTGTTTGACCAGATTGCGAGCAAATATCCGCAGGAAGAACAATGTGTACAGCTGATCAAAGAGTACATTGAAGCCCGCTTCGAACATACGATTTCTAGCGAAGAAATGATGTACCTGATTATTCATATTAATCGTGTAATGAGTCGCAATTAAGATAGAACCAATCAAGGAGGAATACACAATGACCAATACAACAAGAACGTTCCCGGAAGGTTTTTTATGGGGAGGAGCCATTGCAGCCAATCAGGCGGAAGGTGCCTGGAATGTGGATGGCAAGGGTCTGTCTACAGCTGATATCGCCATTTATCGAAAAGGTGTTTCCAAGAGTGAGTACAAAAAACATAACGCAATTACGGAAGAACAGATCCAGGAAGCGATGGAATCAACGTCGGACAGAGAATATCCGAAACGCAGGGGCATCGATTTCTACCATCGTTACGAGGAAGACCTAGCCTTGTTTGGGGAAATGGGTCTAAAAACATTGCGTTTGTCCATTGCATGGACACGGATCTTCCCTAATGGGAATGAAACGCAGCCCAATGAAGCCGGTTTGCAATTCTATGATCGTGTCATTGATGGCATGTTAAAGGAGGGCATTGAACCGTTGATTACGTTGTCTCATTATGAGATGCCGATGTATCTGGTCAATCATCATGGGGGATGGACGGATCGCATAGTGGTCGATTACTTTGTTCACTTTTGCCAAACGGTGTTCAATCGATATAAAGACAAAGTGAAATATTGGATTACCTTTAATGAGATTGACAGCATCGTTCGTCACCCGTTTACGAGTGGTGGTATCGTTTCGGATCGTTTCAACAACGTGGAACAAGCTGTATATCAGGCGCTGCATCACCAATTTGTGGCCAGTAGCCTGGCGGTGAAATATTGTCATGAGATCATTCCTGGTTCTCAGATCGGATGTATGCTTACCAAGCTTACGACATATGCCCATACGTGTAACCCCGAAGATGTATTGGTCGCTTCCCGGGATAATCAATTTAATCTTATGTTCACGGATGTTCAGGTCCGTGGGGCATACCCATATTTTACGAAGAGATTGTTTGCTGAAAAAGGGATTGTACTGGATATGCTGGAAGGTGACGAGGAGATTCTGAAAGTGCACACGGTGGACTTTATTTCATTCAGTTATTACATGTCGCTTGTATCGAGTGTTGATGGGGATCGATTGGAACAGGTGAGTGGTAACACTACTGGGGGTGTAAAGAATCCTTATCTGAACACCAATGACTGGGGCTGGCAGATTGATCCGGTAGGTCTGCGCATTTCCCTGAACGAACTTTATAGTCGCTATGGAGTGCCATTATTTATTGTTGAAAATGGGATTGGAGCCGTCGATACGTTCGAAGAAGACGGTAGCATTCAGGATGATTACCGGATCGATTATTTCCGTTCCCATATGGAACAGATGCATGAAGCAATTCTCGATGGAGTCGAATTGATGGGTTACACGAGTTGGGGCATTATTGATCTGATCAGTTATTCTTCCTCCGAAATGGAGAAAAGATATGGTTTTATTTACGTTGATCAGGATAATGACGGTAACGGAACGCTGGAGAGAAAGCGCAAAAAGAGTTTCTTCTGGTACAAAGATGTGATTGCCAATAACGGTTTGTAGAATCCGTGTAGTAGTCTGGCATAATTACAAAACCGCGCATACAGCAATTGATTGTAAAAAGTTAATGAAGACAGCGCAGCCCTGGTATCAGGGCTGTTTTTCTGTTTAACATAAAAAGCATTGACAGCGAAGAGGCTGGAACGTAGTATAGATTTATATGATAATGATAATTGTTATCAACTGAAACCTCTGCGTAGAGCAGTGGTTTATTTGCGCTCCCCTCATTATAGGTTAAACCTATTACATCTATAGATATTATATCTTGGAACAATCAAGGACAGGGTGATATATTTATGTCATTCAAGAGCTTCACTTTTAGAGGAATACAACATGAGGCTCTTCCAAGGACCGAACTTATGATGAGGTGAAAATGATGAGTAAAAAAACGATGTTTGAGAAAATTTGGGAAAATCACGTGATTCATCAGGAAGAAGGCAAACCAAGCATTTTGTATATCGATCTGCATCTGGTGCATGAAGTAACATCCCCGCAGGCGTTTGAAGGTCTGCGTCTGAGCGGCCGTAAAGTTCGTCGCCCTGAGCTGACGTTTGCAACCATGGATCACAACGTTCCAACGAAGGATCGGTTTAACATAACAGATCCAATCTCCAAACAACAAATTGACACCCTTTCACAAAACTGCCGTGACTTTGGCGTAAAACTGTATGACCTGGATACGATTGATCAAGGTGTCGTACACGTTATGGGTCCTGAACTCGGTCTGACTCATCCAGGTAAAACGATTGTATGTGGCGACAGCCACACATCCACACATGGTGCATTTGGCGCACTCGCATTCGGGATCGGAACGAGTGAAGTAGAGCACGTTATGGCAACTCAATGTTTGCAGCAAGCCAAAGCCAAAACGATGGAAGTTCGTTTTGTCGGCAAACGTAACCCGGGTGTAACGGCGAAGGATATGATTCTCGCAGTCATCGCCAAATACGGTACAGACTTTGCTACTGGATATGTTATTGAATACACAGGTGAGTCGATCCGTGAACTGAGCATGGAAGAGCGTATGACCGTCTGCAACATGTCCATTGAAGGTGGAGCAAGAGCGGGCATGATTGCTCCGGATGAAACAACTTTTGAGTATCTGCGTGGACGTGAATACGTACCTGCCGATGGCCAATTCGATGAAGCGGTTGCTGCGTGGAAAGAGCTTGTAACTGACGAAGGTGCTGAATTCGACCGTGTGGTTGAAATCGATGTGGAAACATTGATTCCGCAAGTAACTTGGGGTACTAGCCCAGGTATGGGAACCGATATTTCTTCGAAAGTTCCTGTCCCGGCTGAACTGCCAACTGAAAACGAACGTAAAGCTGCTGAAAAAGCGCTTGAATATATGGGCTTGGAACCTGGAACACCGATCTCCGAAATCCCGGTTGATTATGTATTTATCGGTTCATGCACCAATGGACGGATTGAAGATCTGCGAGCTGCTGCACAGGTAGCCAAAGGTCACACCGTATCCAGCAATGTTACAGCGATCGTTGTACCAGGCTCGGGACGTGTTAAAATTCAGGCAGAAAAAGAAGGTCTGGATAAAATCTTCACGGAAGCTGGATTTGAATGGCGTGATGCAGGATGCAGTATGTGTCTGGCAATGAACCCGGATGTACTGAAACCAGGACAACGTTGTGCTTCGACATCCAACCGTAACTTCGAAGGACGTCAAGGACGCGGAGGACGTACTCACCTTGTATCTCCTGCAATGGCGGCAGCAGCAGCGGTTAAAGGACACTTCGTTGACGTACGTGACTGGAATTTCAAAACGGAAGCAGCTATTTAACTAGGAACGGATTGAAGGGAGAACGAATGATATGGATGAATTCAAAACACTGCAAGGCATCGTTGCACCGGTAGACCGGGTCAATGTAGATACAGATGCAATTATTCCAAAACAATTTTTGAAACGGATCGAACGGACCGGATTTGGACAATTCTTGTTCTACGAATGGCGTTTTGACGAAGAGGGCAACAACAATCCTTCTTTCGAAATGAATAAACCTCGCTACGAAGGAGCATCCATTCTGATCTCACGCGCTAACTTTGGTTGTGGATCTTCTCGTGAGCACGCACCATGGGCGATTATGGATTACGGATTCCGTTGTGTAATTGCACCATCGTATGCGGATATTTTCTACAATAACTGCTTCAAAAACGGCATTTTGCCAATCAAACTGTCGGAAGAGCAGGTAGAAGATCTGTTCCAGCGTACAGCGACTCATGAAGGTTATGAACTGAATGTCAATCTGGAAAACAAAACGATTACAGATGCGCTCGGATTGCATATTGATTTTGATCTGGATGAGCACCGTCGTCAGTTCCTGTTGCAAGGCCTGGATGATATTGGCCTGACACTCCAGCATGATGATGAAATTACCGCTTATGAACAGCGCCACGCGGCAAAGCTGTTTGGACAAACGGCCTCAGTCTAATCTTTCATCTGTAGTTCGTATATCTAACCTCCAATCATGCAGGGAACTTCACCGTTCCTTGGATCGAATTGGAGGTTTTTTTGCATTTGGCAATGAAGCGATTTGTCTTCGAATTGCAGGATAATCCGACTAAATATGACAACGTTGTAACCGGATGAAGTGACAATATCTGATAAACTGATTAGTAGATTATGGAAGGGTAGATAGAGTCGAGTGTTGCACCACAGCGAATCAGGTCGAAGGTTCAAAAGACAAACAGAATGGTGGTAGATGTATGAAGAAATGGTGGACAGCAGTCTTTGTTTTTCTGTTCCTATGTTTATTTCCTGTCATGGCAAATGCCGATTCGTCTCCCTCGATTGTGCTGGACGGTGTGACCATTAATCAGCCGTCGGGAGCTCCGGCCGAGAATACTGGCAAAATCGTGATGGTGCCCATTCGGATCGTCTCGGAAAACCTCGGTTATCAGGTGAAATGGGAGAAAGCTACCCAGACGGTTCGTATTCTCAAAGGCAACAGCAGTATCCAGATGACGGCAGGCGAAGATGCGGCCACCGTGAATGGAAATCGGGTGAGTCTCGATTCTCCGCCTCTAATTAAACAGGGGACTACACTGGTTCCGTTACGTTTTGTTGGTGAAGGCATGGGCCTTCAGGTGGGATGGGACAATGGAACCAAGACAGTTAGCCTATCTAGCATTCCTCCTGTAGCCGGTACGGAAAGTGAAAATGACCCAGTGGAAGCTCCTGAACCGGATGGTCTGTCAAAGCTTCAAAGCATCAGCTTCGGCGGGGATCGTCTGATCCTGGCGACGAACGGGAAAATCACACCGAAGGTTTCCAGTCTTAGCGAACCTGATCGTATTATCGTAGATCTGCCCGGCACCACATTTGCCAAGGAATTTATCCAGGGACAGGCTTCCAATCCGGATGGTAGCGGAACTCTGCTGGTTACGGATTCATCGCTGGTATCCAAGGTGCGATATGCAATGTTCAGCCAAACGCCTTCAACGGTTCGTGTGGTCCTTGATCTGAGTCAGGTAGCGACAGCCAAATGGTCACTGGGCGAGAACAACGTGTTGCTTGTTGACGTTGCGGCGAGTAATGGAGAACCAACAAGTCAGCCTGCTGTGCCAACCAATGATGGCAAAAAGGTTGTCATTATCGATCCAGGACATGGCGGACGACAGTCGGGAGCCGTCAGTGTGACAGGCGCCTATGAAAAGGACTTTAATTTGGCAGTGGGACTCAAAGTTCAGGCACTTCTGCAGCAGCGTACAGAGATTCAGACTGTGATTACAAGGCAGGACGATACGGAATTATCCCTGCAGCAGCGTGTGGATATCGCCCAACTGAATCAGGCAGATATTTTTGTGTCGATCCATGGAAACAAGTTTACAACGACTGTTCCTAATGGAATTGAAACGTTGTACAGTCGTAAGGAGAGCAAGGATCTGGCTGACATTTTGCACAAGCATGTATTGCCGATTACGGGATTTAAGGACCGGGGAGTGAAGACGGCAAGTCTGCATGTAACCCGTGAAACAACGATGCCCGCAGTTCTGCTTGAACTCGGATTTCTGAGTAATCCTGCGGATGAAGCAATGATGCTGACCGAAGATTATCAAAATAAATGTGCACAGGCCATCATTGACGGAATTGTTGAATATTTGGGTCTTTAATGTGGATCGTGCGCAAATATGAAGGTCAGGCTAGTGCGTTGTTTCGAGATGCATAATTGATAATTAAGGAAAAATACAGACAATAAAATGTAGAAAAAGCTTGATTTGACAACGTTTTTTTTCTGTTATGTTGGAATATATTCGCAACTTTTGAGAGTGCGAGGCGTCTAATAGGTGTCTGGTAATGCCTCAGTGGTCAGTCGGAGCTGAAGGTTCACAACATGCGGCAAAAAAATATGAGAATGGTAGGGGTGAAGGATGAAGAAGTTCGGTTTTTTGGTACTGTTATTTGTCTTTGGGCTCGTTTTCCCGGGCTATAGTCATGCAGCAGCAGATACGCATATTATCCTAGATGGGAAAGAAATTGTGCAGCCTTCGGATGCCAAAGCGGAAATCATCAATAGCAAAGTGATGGTTCCGATTCGGGTTATTTCGGAGAGCCTGGGATATGGTGTGGACTGGAAACAGGCAACAAGCACCGTGACTATTAGCAAAGACAACACTGCCATGCAGATGATTGTTGGACAGAAGACGGCAACGGTGAACGGCAGTAACGTGAACCTGGATGCCCCGCCACTCGTGAAAAATGGAACTACACTTGTGCCTTTAAGGTTCATTGGTGAGCAAATGGGCCTTAAGGTGGGTTGGAACAATACAACGAAGACGGTAACATTAGTTACCCAGAATTCAGGTTCCGGAAACGGGGCAACCACTCCTCCGAACTCTGGTAATGATGGTGGAGGATCGGATCAGGAGGGTCTTGTACTGGTGAACGGCATCAGCTTCAGTGACAACCGCTTTTTGATTGCAACAAGCGGAAATACGAAGCCGAACGTCTTCACGATGACAGGACCGGATCGAATCGTTATAGACTTGCCAAATACCGCATTCGCTGATTCTTTCAGTGAAGGACAAGCTCTGGACAGCAACCAGAATGGACAGCTTGTAGTGAGTGGATATCCGGATGTATCGAAGATTCGTTATTCTTTGTACAGCAATAGTCCTTCTACTCTTCGTTTTGTCATTGATCTGAGCACTGCCAAAGGTTATGACGTGCAAAGTGACTCCGGTCTGGTTATGATTGATCTGAACAAAGAAGGCACTACAACGCCGCAACCTCCTGTTGGAAACAATGGCAAAAAAGTTGTTGTTGTAGACGCTGGACATGGTGATCAGGACCCGGGAGCCATCGGTGTAACCGGCAAGAAGGAAAAAGACTTCAATCTGGCAATGGCTCTGAAAGTAGAAGCATTGCTGAAAAAAGAATCTAACATTGACGTTGTGCTGACGCGCAGCGATGATACATTTTTGGCTTTGAGTGAACGAGTAAAGATCGCAGAAAAATTGAAGGCGGATATCTTTATTTCCATTCATGCGAACAGCGGGTCTGCAGCGGCAAACGGTGTGGAGACGTATTACACCCGTTCGAATAGCAAGGCATTGGCTTCGGTGATGCACAAGTACCTTCTGCAATCATCTGGTCTGAAGGACCGCGGAGTAAAAACGGCAAGTCTCCACGTAACCCGTGAAACAACGATGCCGGCTGTTTTGCTGGAAGCTGGTTTCCTGAGCAACAAGAGTGATGAAGCGGCATTGTTCACTGAAAGTTTCCAGAACAGTGTAGCCAAAGGGATTGTTGCAGGGATCAAGGAGTATCTGGGAATTAAATAAGGGTTCAACCCTTATGATCAGGAGGCGGAGTTAGAATGAACAAAAAATTATGGATTGCAGCGCTGCTGGTAACGGTTATGACAGTTGCTGCTGGATGTGGAAGCAAGCCAACAGCTGCTCCAGCTCCAAATCAGACTCAAGGTGCGGGAACAGAGAATAATGCGTCTGAGAATCAGAATGAGACGGATATTACTGAACCTGTAACCGTGGATCCGGAGGATACAACGACAACGACACCGGGTACAACAGAAGGCACTACGGAGGGTACAACGACTCCATCGGGTGGAACTACTTCAGAGAAGCCTGGAACATCCGAAGGTAATGAGAAGAAAACCATTGATGTGTACTACACAGATCTGGAAGAGTTGGAATTGCACAAAGCAACGGCAGATATTACTTACGCTTCGGATGATGCCAAGTACAAGGCTGCATTTGCAGCGCTGCAACAAAGCAAGGACGATAAACTTGTTCCGCTTTGGGCGAAAGAAATTGAATTGAAATCTGTTCAGTTCAAAGACGGTGCGCTTACCTTGGATATCCATATGCCGGATACAGCACGTCTTGGTGCAGGTGGTGAAGTATTTGCCATTGATGCTTTGAAGCAAACGTTCTTCCAGTTTGATGAAGTCAAATCGCTTGATTTGCTGGTAGACGGCCAGAAATCCGAGAGTTTGATGGGACATGTGGATCTTGAGCATCCAATGACACGATCCGAATAGGTTGTACAGCATGTTGTTTTACCGTGAATCTGCGGAATATCGGCCGTTTTACATGAGAGAGGGGAATCACAGGTGACTTTTAAATATAACAATCCATCACACTCTAAAAAAGTAGTTTCAGCCGTGCTTGCAGGCATGATGGCCCTTAGCGCCGGCGGAGCTGCCATGGCAGCAGAATCAACAGATACGGGGCAAGGCCAGACTGCAACTGTAAGCAATACAGCTGCACCAACCGGTTTGTTCAGTGATATCAAGGTCGGATACTGGGCTGAGAAACATGTGTACAAGCTGGCCTATCAAGGTATTCTTCTCGGTAACAACGGCCTGTTCCGTCCGGGAGACGCGGTAACGCAGCAGGAAGCTGTGACGATGGCGATCCGTTTTATGAACAAGGAGAACCAGTTGAACGACAGCACGGCTACGGCATTACCGACAAATATGGAAGTGGGAAACTATTTCAAGCCATATGTCGCTTTGGCGCTTCAACTGGGACTCATTGATAAAACGGAAGAATCCACTGTGGATGTATCGAAAACATCATGGGGACAGAAACCAGCATCACGTGAATGGATTACGAAATTGCTGATCCGTTCGTTGAACAAAGATGCTGAAGCGAAGGCGCAAAACAACCAATCTACCGGATTTGCTGATAATGATAGTATTTCCGAAAGTGGCAAAGGGTACATCAATCTGGCTGTAAGCCTGGATCTGGCCAAAGGTGTAGATGGCAACAAATTTAATCCAACTGGCTCTGTAACGCGTGCCCAACTCGCTACATTCTTCAGCCGTGGCGAAACGTTAACGGATACGAAGTATGCGAACACATCCACGGGTTATGTAACTGGATTAAAAGATGGGCAGATCACGCTGGTTGTGGACGGAAAAGCTGTCAACTTCGCAGTGAACAGCAGTACACCTTACTTTACAAAAGACAGTGAATCCCGTGCATCGTCTGCGGATGTGAAGCTGTATACAAAAGTTCAGATTGTAGGTACTACCGGTACGGCTTCCTATGTCGAAGTGGTTGATGCTACACCACAGGTAGAAAGCGTTGAAGGTACGTTTGCCCGTTCATTGTCAGGGAATAAAATTGGCTTGTTTGTAGGCGAGAATTATGAAACGTACGGCTATGATGAGGCAACGGCATTTATCGATCAAAACGGAAATGCAATCAAACTGTCTGATATAACAGCAGACAGCACCATTGAAGTACAGCGTGAGACGTTCTCTGCTGACAAAAAGACAGTTGTTATTCGTGTGAAGTCCGGTATTGTCAACAAAAGTGATAGTGGCGTTGTTGCGGAAGTAACGACTGCTGCCAAAACGATCAAGCTTACCAATGCTGCCGGAACTACAGAGCAATATACCTACAACGATAATCTGATCATTCGTTACCAGGACCGAATCCTTTCCCTGGCCGAGCTCAAAGCGGGAAGTGCAGTGAAGTATACGGTGAAAGACAGCATCCTGCAAACGATCGAATTGTCGCAAGGTGTAGAGCAGTCTTTACGCGGTACACTGGTGGAGGTCGGTGGTAACCAATCGACACTGACGTTTAAACGTGAAGGTGGATCACTGGAAGCGAAGCTGCTAGCAGAGAAGCCGGAAGTCGTAATTAATGGAATCCAGGATGCTACGCTGAATGATCTGATTTCGGATGCAACCAATGGGGATCAGGTTGAGCTTACGTTAAATTCTGAAGATCGTGTAACGCGCATTCAAGTGATCGGACGACAGATGGAGCCAATGAACGGGGTTTCCGTTGTATCCTACAACAGCAAAACAAAAGTATTGACGATTCTCGACAGCAATAAAAAACCGTTTGTGTTCACGCTCGATGACAAAACGAAGCTGGACTATAACACAACGAAGCCTACACTTGCTGGGTTGGAGCCTTTGTTGAATGATGGCCGCAAATTGGATCTGACGTATGTGGGAACTCGTGCGTTATCCGTTAAAGTGATCTACAAATACGAAGGCACAATTAGCAGCATCGATACTGCGGGCAGAAAAATCAGTTTGTTGTCCGGAAGCCAGACGGTAACAGTACCGTACTCTACAGTTCCAACCATCGAGATCTACAACAAATCTGGAGCAAGTCTGAGTGATCTGAAGATCGGTGACAGTGTCACAGTTACGCTGGGTTCGAATCAGGACTATGTGCAAAAAGTGGCTTTGAACACCGTGGCTCAATTTGAAGTAGTCTCTGTAGAGACCAATGGTCGTGTTCGTGTGAAATCGGATTCGCTGACAAGTCAGTTCTACGTTGATCAAGCGGTACTGACAGGGGAAAGCGGTCAGACTATTACGGTCTCGCAGTTGACAGCCGGCAACCTGATTAACGTTACATTTGAGGGAACGACGCCTAAAGCGGTTCAAGTTGTTAAACGTACGCTTGCGGAGGTTACATCTGTTGATGCTTCGTCAGTTACACTGAAACTGTTTAATGGTCAAAGTGAGACGGTTCCTGTTAGTGGTTCTGTAAAAGTGGTCAAATCGGGATCTACATTAACTACTCTTGGCAGTCTTACTGTAGGTGATCGTGTTGAAATGACGAAGGATACGGATAATTCCACCCGTTTCAGAGTGTTGACAGTCATGAGCAAACAGTTCTGGTCTTATGATGGAGTTGGTAACCAAATTTTGGTTAAACGTGAGTCCACATCGGACACGAATTATCGTTTTGCACTGGGTACAGGCGCATTTGTTCACCAGGGTGACAACACTTTAAGCGTGCAATCTCTCAAAGATAATGATAATATTGTATTGTATCTCCTGAACAACGTTGTACTGGAGATCCAAAAACAGTAATCGTTTCTTTTCGAGGATCAAAAGAATGACCGTCTTGATGCGGGATCTTTCCCGCATCAGGACGTTTTTTTTGCAAGATTTTTGGGGTCTCCGCAAAGTACTCGAAAGAAGCTTCGAAGTAAGGCTCCACCGCGTGGAGTCATTTTGTGGGAGGTAGCTCTTCATGAATGCAGCCACTGTTAGGCATATACTCGATACAATGGAAGCAATGTTTCCTGATGCACATTGCGAATTAAATCACAGCAACGCGTTTGAATTGACTGTAGCTGTCCTGTTGTCTGCCCAGTGCACCGACGAAACGGTAAACAAGGTAACCGCAGACTTGTTCAAAAAGTACACCAGTCCTGCCGATTATCTGTCTGTTCCTCTCGAAGAGCTGGAGCAGGATATCCGGCGTATCGGCTTGTACCGAAACAAGGCCAAGCATATTCAGAACATGTGCCGAATTTTAATAGAGCAGTATGGCGGTGATGTACCGCAGGAACATGATCAGCTTGTGACGCTCCCTGGTGTCGGGCGGAAAACGGCAAATGTCGTTGTATCCAATGCATTTGGAGTCCCGGCAATTGCCGTGGATACGCATGTTGAACGTGTATCCAAAAGGTTGGCATTGGCAGGTTGGGATGATTCCGTACTTGAGGTCGAGAAAAAACTAATGAAGCGCGTACCCCGGGATGAGTGGACTTTAACCCATCATCGGATCATATTTTTTGGACGCTACCATTGCAAGGCACAGAACCCTCAATGTCATGTCTGTCCATTGCTGGACATATGCAGAGAAGGTAAAAAGCGTATGAAAACGTCCCAAATCAGGAAAGATAAGGAACGTGCCACAACCCCAAAACGAAAAATAAATTAATGAGCAGAAGAGGATGAGTAATCATGAAATGCATTTCCGTGTACACTGACAATTTTGAGGCCTTCTCCGATATTTTCGAACAAATCGTTGAACAGGAAATGGCTGAAAACGAAGAAAAAGAAGTAGAAGGCATCACTGTAAGCCATTCTGGCGATGTGCCTGAACATTATCTGGAGCGTATGTCCACGAAACCAGAAGTGGTTGTCATGAGAGACAAAGGTCGTAACATTACGATTTTGCAGCATGGCCAAGTATTTGAAATTTTGCTGCCTTCGATGGAGAACGCTGTTTCTTAAGAGATTTGAAATAATAAGATGTGCTGCTTCTATGTCACAGGTTATCCTTTTGAAGGTGATCCATGGGGCATGGACGCAGCAAGCTTATGGTATCCAATCGTTTCACAGATAAAACCGATAGCATCGGTTTTATTTTTTTATGTGGAGAATTCCAACCGTTCAATTTCAAACTTGATAATGGTAAAATAAATGAATTATAAGATAAAGACATCGGACCAGATGTCAAATTAGAGGAGCCAGGGGGAAGGCCAGTCATGTCCAGAACAGATTACCCAGTAGAGATGGCTAAACCTCTGCTTCCACTGCGAGAAGCGATGGAGCAGACAGGGGACCATACTGCTGTAAAGGCTTTAACGGATTTGATCAGTAAGGCGGAAATGAAACAGTTAACGATTGCGTTTTGTGGACACTTCTCGGCGGGCAAATCGAGTCTAATTAATAGTTTATGCGGCAAGCGGGTTTTGCCTTCGAGTCCTGTACCTACAAGTGCGAATGTTGTATCCATCCGTAACGGTGAGCCGAGAGCACTTATTTATACGTCATCGAACGTAAGCGCTGACAATTCAGCGGGAGTTCTTGAGGTTTCGCCAGAACAATTGGAAGAGTATTGCAAGAATGGTGGGGCATACACCTCCATTGAAGTATGGGATGACATTCCCTTACTGAAAGATGATGCGGTATTACTTGATACGCCAGGCGTGGATTCGACCGATCAGGGGCACAGCCTTGCAACCCATTCAGCACTGCATCTTGCCGATGTGGTGTTCTATGTGATGGATTATAACCATGTGCAATCGGAAAGCAATCTTTCTTTTGCCAAAAGTCTATCGGATTGGGGCAAACCGTTGTTTCTGATCGTAAACCAGATTGATAAACATCGGGAACGGGAGCTTTCGTTTGACGAATATGTTGAAGGTGTAGAAGCTATTTTTGCAGCCTGGGAAGTTCGGTATGATGGTCTGCTGTTTACTTCGCTTCGTGACAAGGAGCATCGTTACAGCCAGTGGGCGCAGCTTCCTCAACTGATTGAACATATGATGAATGAGAAGGAAGGGTTAATGAGGCACAGCCTTGCAAGCTCTGCGAGCCATGTGACTGAGCAGCATCTGACAAGACAGGCAGAGGAACGCGAAGAGGAAGAGACAACGCTCCTGGAGGAAATTGGGGGCAAGGAAGGTATCGAACGTCTGGAACGGGAGTTGGGTCTGCTGGATCAAAAGGAAGCCGAACTTCGTTCCAAACCATCGCGTGAACGGGAGAAGTTTCGGGCGGAACTGGAACCGCTTCTGGCGAATGCGAACCTGACACCGGCCGATATTCGTACCTCTGCCGCGGCTTATTTGGAGAGCCGTAAACCCGGTTTCCGGGTAGGCTTATTATTCTCTGGGGGCAAGACCGAGCAGGAGAAACAGCGTCGGGCTGCTGAGCTTGTGAGACTTTTGCAGGATCAAGCATCAGGACAAGTTGAGGTGCATATCCGTACCATGCTCAGACAGTTGGGTGAAGCCCATCAGCTGTGGAGTGCTGAGTGGGAGCAGGCGCTGAACGCGGAGCTGCCTGCGGTAGATGAAGCACTATTGGAGATGAAACGGAGCGCCAGTGCAGAGGTATCTCCCGAGTATGTGCTTCAATTCAGCAAAGATATACGGGGCGAGATTGAGGCCCGTTACCGCAGGGCGGCCATGATGCTGGCCGACCGCTTGCTTGAAGCGCTGGGCGCGCAGGGCGAAGCCGCGCTCCAGGCGCTGGACGCCAGCCGCGCAGCGCTGCTGGCGCAATCCGCGTCGGCGGCGCGCTACACGGCGCTGCAGCGCGCCGCCGACGCCGAGGCAGCAGGGCTGCGCAGCCTGCTGCCGCCTGCGGGCCCCCTCACCTCCGGGCTGTTGCCGGAGGTGCAGGGCCCGCCCGTGCCCGCGTACGAGCCGGGTGAAGCACTCGGCCCGCACACGGGCACGGCAGAGTCTGTGGCTGCGCAGCCACAGACTCCAGGGGCACCGCCGCCGCGCAAAGCGGCGGTGCATGGGCAGCCGACAGCTGGCGCACAGCGCCGCCGGCGCCTGGACGCAGCGGCGGCACGGCTGGAAGCCGCCGCTGCGCTGGTAGAGCCGTACCCCGCCATGGGGTCGGCGGTACGGGATCTGCGTGCCCGCGCGGCTTCGCTTGCGGGCGGCACGTTTACGCTGGCGCTGTTCGGAGCGTTCAGCGCCGGCAAGTCCTCCTTCGCCAACGCGTTGCTGGGCGAAGCTGTGTTACCGGTCTCGCCGCATCCAACGACAGCGGCCATTAACCGGATCATGGCTCCTTCCGGTGGCGCGGAGCATGGAACTGCCCGGGTCCGGATGAAGACCCCGGACGCCTTCCAGGAGGATCTCGCGTACTCCTTCCGCTTGCTTGGACTGGGCGAGCCTGGGGCAGACTGGCAAAAACGCGTCAAAGCCCTTTCACCACAGGATGTGCATCCGGCAGGGCGTCCGCATTACAGCTTTTTGCAGGCAGCCGCAGCAGGCTGGGAGGATACCGCAGCTCAACTCGGCCAGGATGTGCTGGTGGATCTGAACGGATATCGTAACTTTGTCGCGAATGAAAAGAAATCTTGTTTTGTCGACAGTATTGACCTGTACTACAGTTGTGATGTGACAGAACAAGGCATTGTCCTTGTAGATACGCCAGGGGCTGACTCCGTGAATGCCCGTCATACGGGTGTCACTTTCAATTATATGAAGAATGCGGATGCACTCATTTTCGTAACGTACTACAATCATGCCTTCTCTCAGGGAGACCGACAGTTCCTGAATCAATTGGGACGTGTGAAAGACAGCTCGGCGATGGATCAGATGTTCTTTGTAGTTAATGCGAGTGATTTGTCTTCCTCTGAAGAGGAGTTGGAGCAGGTTCTGGACCATGTGAGCACGCAGCTGCGCAGTAATGGCATTCGGGCACCACGTCTCTTTCCTGTATCCAGCATGCTGGCATTGGAAGGCAAGACGGGCAACGATGCGACATTATTGGAGCAATCCGGCTTCATTCGGTTCGAGGAAGAATTTAACCGGTTTGCAGGAAGTGAGCTTGCGGACCTTGCGGTTGGTGGAGCTTCTGAAGAGATCGCACGGGTGATCAAACGACTGAAGACACGTGCCGAGGATGCGGCTCAGGGGGAAGAGGTGCTACAGCGTCGCCGGGATGAGCTGGGCTCCATCCAGGAACAGTCCCTTCAGAGGGTACATTTGCTCGCGGAACGGTCCATGAAGGCAGAACTGGCTCAGGAAACGGCTGAACTGCTCTTCCATGTGCGGCAGCGCCTGGGCTACCGTTTTGGTCTGTTCATGGCTGAAGCGTTCCATCCATCCGTTCTTCGCGAGGATCGCGGGAATCTGAAAGCAGCATTCGCAGCCTGTGGTCGTGAATTGCTGCGCATGATCGCCATTGAACTGGAGCAGGAACTGCTTGCCACTACACTCAGACTTGAACAGGCGGGTCAGACTTGGCTGCACAAGCAAGTGACCGATTGTGTAGATGAATTGAAACGAGTGTCCGGAGGTATGGATCTGTCGTTGCCGCTGAACGAATGCTGGAGTACACCTGTCCTGGAAGAGGTGCGTCTGGAAGAACCTTCAGGTTGGAAAGCATATCTGAGTTATTTCCGTAATCCGAAGCAGTTCTTCGAAGGAGATGGACGACAGCGGCTGCAGGAGGCACTTGACCCCATAATTAAACAGATGGTGATCGATGTTCTGCCTGACGCGGAGAATAAGCTGGTTCAATTCTATGACAACCAGCTTGGGCAGTCTTTGCGGCATCATTCTCGTCAATTGGAAGAGAGACTTGAGGAGGCCGTGAGTGCCCTTCACGAGACGCTGACCAGTGGAATTCCTGCCGAAGAATGGGAGGGTCTGGCTGTACAACTGGGGCAGATCGAACGTGAATAAAAGGGATTCAAATCCATGTATGTATGGAAACGGTTTTAAAACAAAATGAGTTATACAGCGATATGTTGAAATGTTGTCGTTGTACCCAAAAAGGCCCCTGCCTGTAAAGGCATACAGGGAGCCTTTTTTGGTACGAACAACCTGAAAGGAAGAGAATATTCAAACATTTGATTGATAGGAGGGTATCTACCTCCCTTAATGACGCATTAAGGTGAAAGTAGCCTGAATATGGTCGCTTATTCGCTTTGCCGCGAATGGGGGACGGTGATAAACTTCATAAATGTTCATACTGTTTTTGAACGATATAAGAGGAGGAGAGACATGGATGTTCTCAGGCAATTGCAGATCTTTTTCTGGGAGAAGCGCACGTATTTATTTTT
This sequence comes from Paenibacillus sp. OK076, assembly GCF_900110055.1. Taxonomy (NCBI): domain Bacteria; kingdom Bacillati; phylum Bacillota; class Bacilli; order Caryophanales; family Paenibacillaceae; genus Paenibacillus; species Paenibacillus sp. OK076. The sequence continues at coordinate 3,556,178 of NZ_FOCH01000001.1, read as the reverse complement.
ATCGATCTTATGCCTCGCCATAGCGACCGCGCTTGGGCTGGTGTATCCGAACCTGCTAAGGATACTGATTGATGACGTCATCACTCCGCGCAATTTTGAAGACGTTCCCAAACTTGCTTTAACGGTATTAGGTGTCGTTATTTTGAAAGCGGGAATGCAATTTTTACACGGTCTTTTTGGAGGGCGTCTCGGAAACTTCCTGGCTTACCGACTTCGTAACGCTTGTTACGAAAAGCTTCAATTTTTATCCTTCCGGTATTACGACACGGCCAAAACGGGAGACTTGATGTCCCGCCTCACGGGAGATCTCGAAGCGATCCGCAACTTTATCGGATTTGGCTTCGCTCAAATTCTCAACATGGTTCTGATGGTCGTATTCGGCGCAATCATGATGATGACCATGAGTTGGAAGCTTACCTTGCTAACGCTCATATGTATTCCTCTGCTTGCCTTCGTTGCGCTGAGATTCGAATCCCGAATTCACCCTGCGTTCCAAGAAATGCGGCTGGCACTCAGCTCTTTGACGACAGCAGTACAGGAGAATATTACAGGTGTGCGTACTGTAAAGTCATTTGCACGTGAGCCTCACGAAGTGGAGAAGTTTTCCGTCCGCAACGAGCGTTACAAAACGAACCAGATTCATGCAGCAACCTTATGGAGTCAATATTTTCCGATCATGGAGATTCTCGCTTCGGTCAGCGTAGTTCTTCTGCTCCTCATTGGTGGAAACATGGTTATTCAGAAAACGTTAACACTCGGTCAACTCGTTGCCTTTTTCAGTTTGATCTGGTACATAATCGGTCCAATGTGGAACCTTGGATTCCATATCAACAACTATACGCAATCCAAAGCATCGGGTGAACGGGTGTTGGAACTTTTGAATACGCCGGTAGATGTACAAGAGACAGAAGATCCAGTCATTGTAGAAGCAGATCAAGTCAAAGGGCATGTGACCTTCGAGTCCGTTACCTTTGCCTACGGCAATAAAATGCCGGCAGTGACTGATATTAACTTTGATGCCCCACCAGGCTCTGTCATAGGCTTCCTGGGAGGAACAGGCTCGGGTAAATCAACTATTATTCAGCTCCTGATGCGTGCATACAACGTGAACTCGGGCACCATCAAGCTGGACGGCAAAAATATTAAGGATATTGGCATTCGCAGCCTGCGGAGTCAGATTGCTTCTGTGTTCCAGGAAACGTTCCTGTTCTCATCCAGCATTCGCAACAACATTTCATATGGACTCAAAAATGTAACAATGGACGAAATTATCCGTGCCGCTAAACTGGCGAAAGCCCATGATTTTATCATGGAATTCCCTGAAGGATACGATACGGTTGTAGGGGAGCGTGGAATGGGCTTGTCGGGAGGACAGAAACAGCGGATTGCAATTGCAAGGGCTCTGCTCAAAAATCCGAAAATTCTCGTTCTGGACGATGCAACCAGTGCAGTCGACATGGAAACTGAACATGAAATTCAATCTGGATTCCAGGAAGTCATGCGTGGCAGAACGACGTTTATCATTGCGCATCGGATCTCTTCCCTGCGTCACGCAGATGAGATACTGGTGCTGGATGAAGGACGGGTCGTTCAACGTGGCACACACAAACGTCTTATTGAAGAGCCTGGGCCTTACCGGGACGTATATGAGATTCAATACGCAGATTATATTGCCCGCGGTAAGCGAGAGGCTGGGGAGCAGGTGAATTCATGAGTGCCGAAACGGTAGCCGACAGGCGCGAGGTCAAAGAGACCTCTGACAAGAAAATGAATGAACGTTTTGTATATCAGGACGACGAAATAATTGAAAAACCGTTTAACTGGCGTGAGTTCGGACGTTTGTTCTCGTACATGAAACCTTATGCAAGACAACTTTTGCCACTCATTATTCTAATGATGATTTTGGGTACCATTACGAAATTGTCCGTTCCATTTTTGATCAGTTTGGCGATTGATAAAGCGATTGCACCTGCAACGGGGTTGCCAAGCTTAACGATGCTTTATATTATTGCTGGTTCTGTGCTTGTGTTGTATCTGATTCAATGGGCGGCTAATACGTACCGAATCAAATTGACGAACGTTATCGGGCAACGGGTCATTTACGATCTTCGCTCGGATCTGTTCAAACATATCCAGAAGCTGTCCTTTAACTTCTTTGACAAAAGACCTGCGGGCTCGGTGCTGGTGCGTGTCACCAATGATATCAACTCCCTGCAGGATTTGTTCACTAACGGTGCGGTCAACGTCATGATTGACTGTGTGCAGCTGCTCGGTATTATCGTCATTTTGCTGCTGATCAACTGGAAACTGGGCCTCGCGGTCATTATTACGGTTCCGCTCATGTTTATTATTTCGACCAAACTGCGTGTGCTGATCCGCCGGGCCTGGCAGGATGTACGCATGAAGAACTCCCGTATTAATTCCCACTTGAATGAATCCATTCAGGGGATTCGTGTGACTCAGGCGTATACGCAGGAAAAAGAAAACATGAAGTATTTTGACAACATGAATCTGTCGAGCAAAAAATCATGGGACAGAGCATCGGCCATGAACCAGGGCTTTGGTCCTCTGATTGAAATTACGGGCGGCTTCGGAACGTTAATCCTGTTCTGGTTTGGTGCTTATCTGATTCAAGAGGGGCAGCTGACAATCGGATTGCTTGTAGCCTTTGCCAACTATGTCGGCAACTTCTGGGACCCGATTAACCGTCTGGGACAGATGTACAATCAATTGCTCGTAGCCATGGCTTCCTCCGAACGGATCTTCGAGTTTATGGATGAAGAGCCGAGTATTGCAGATAAACCTGGAGCCAAGCCGCTTGCTTCTATTAAAGGAGATATCGTATTCGACAATGTCGTGTTTGAATATGAGAAGGGCAGACAGGCGCTGAAGGGAATCAGTTTTGCTGCAGGTGCCGGACAATCGATTGCCCTTGTAGGTCATACGGGTTCAGGTAAAAGTACCATTATCAATCTGATCAGCCGGTTCTATGACATCTCTGGCGGACGTCTCACCATTGATGGTCAGGATGTAAGGGATGTAACGGTTGAAAGTCTGCGCAGCCAGATCAGTATTGTGCTGCAGGATACGTTTATCTTCTCTGGCACCATTCGCGATAATATTCGTTTTGGACGACTGGATGCAACCGATGAAGAAGTGGAAGAAGCTGCGAAGGCTGTTAATGCCCATGAATTTATTATGAAGCTGCCGGGTGGATATGATACGGAAGTTGAAGAACGCGGGAATGTATTATCCATGGGCCAAAGGCAATTGTTATCCTTTGCCCGTGCCTTGCTGGCTGACCCTCGAATCTTGATTTTGGATGAAGCGACTGCCAGCATCGACACCGAAACGGAGCTCAAAATTCAGGAGGCTTTGAAAGTGCTGCTGAAAGGAAGAACTTCCTTTATGGTGGCCCACCGTCTCTCCACGATCCGAAATGCGGATAACATTATCGTGCTGGATCATGGTGAAATCAAGGAAGAAGGAAACCATGAGCAACTTATCCAGAAACAAGGAGTTTATAATGGGTTAATAGAAGCTCAATACAGATTTTTGTAAAAATTGATCGAAAAAACACAAAAAATCTTGTAAAATTCACAAGAAAAATAGGGAGCACTCTTGCAATCTTTAACCAAAACCCCGAAAATAGAGAGATAGATATAGAAGATTTCTCTTTGGGAGGATTGGAAAGAACATGTGGGGTGCTCCATTTTCGGCTCAAGCCAAAAAAATGCTGCTACTGGGCAGCGGAGAATTGGGAAAAGAGGTCGTTATTGAGGCCCAGCGACTGGGAGTAGAGACGATCGCTGTTGATCGCTACGAAAACGCACCTGCCATGCAGGTTGCACATCGGTCTTACTGCATCGACATGTTAAATGCCGAAGCTTTGAAGCAATTGATCCGAAAGGAACAACCTCATTACATCGTACCTGAGATTGAAGCAATCGCAACAGAAGCTTTACTCGAGCTTGAGGAAGAAGGATTTTGTGTCGTTCCTACGGCCCGTGCTGCTCGTTTGACGATGGATCGCGAAGGCATCCGCCGTCTGGCAGCCGAACAATTGAACCTTCCGACAGCGGCCTATCTTTTTGCGGACAACCTGGAACAACTTCAGGAAGCTGTTCGTGAATTGGGTACACCTTGCGTCATCAAACCACTAATGAGTTCTTCCGGTAAAGGGCAGAGTGTATGCCGCACACCGGATGACGTAGAGAATTGCTGGAACATTGCTCTTTCTGGAGCACGTGGCAAATCCGTACGTGTCATTGTGGAAAGCTTTGTGAAGTTTGACAGCGAAATTACGCTGCTCACGGTTAGATCTGTCTCAGGGACTGTATTTTGTCCTCCGATCGGTCATATTCAGAAAGATGGGGATTATGTCGAATCGTGGCAGCCTCACGCGATGACACCGGAGCAATGGGAGCAAGCTTGTCATATTGCCAAGTTGGTTACCGATGAACTCGGTGGTTATGGACTGTTCGGGGTTGAATTATTCCTGACATCAGATGGAGTTGTGTTCAGCGAGGTATCGCCTCGTCCGCATGATACAGGTATGGTAACCATGGTCACGCAAGATAGTTCCGAGTTTGCGCTGCATGTGCGTGCAATTCTTGGTTTTCCGGTCACAGATGTACATTTACTGACACCGGGAGCTTCAGCAACGCTGAAGGCTAATGATGAAACATCTGACTTTACTGTAGGCGGGATTGAAGAAGCACTGGCGCTTCCTCGTACTCAGGTTCGTGTATTTGGCAAACCTGAGACCAAAGTGGGACGCCGAATGGCCGTAGCGTTAAGTGCCGGCCAAGATGTGGAAGAAGCTCGTAAAACAGCGGTACAAGCCGCTAATATGCTGAAAGTGGAGGTAAATCATGTCCAATAATGTTGAGGCCCCTGTACTGATGATCCGAGAGTGTGAACTGCGAGATGCTGAAGCGGTAACGGGACTGATGCGAGAGGTCAGCTATCCGACAACAGCCAATGTCATGAAAGAGCGCATTGAATGCTTGGAAAGCAATCCAAACGCATGCATGCTTGTTGCCGAAGTGGATGAACAGATTATTGGTGTGATTGGCTTGCAATGTGTGCAAAGTCATGCCTATCCAGAACCTGCCGCCCAAATTACGTCCTTGATTGTAGGGCAAGAACATCGTGGGGGCGGAATTGGCCGTCGTCTGATGGCTCGTGCTGAGGATTGGGGCAGACAGCAAGGTGGGAAACAATTGTTTGTCACCGGAGCAAACCGTGAAGTGACTTCAACAACCTATTCTTTCTACGAGCATATTGGTTTCCAGAAGAGAGGCTATCGTTTCAGTAAAGTTCTTCTATAGAAAAAGAGTTTATTATATCGCGATCTTCACGTTTTTGGTGTGGTGAATGATAAATAGAAGCTAAGTGGCATTCGGCGAGCATTTCTTGTCCGGATGCCATTTTTTTATGCTGTATTTTATGTGTAATGTGCTGAATTTCAGTTGATATATCAGCGTTTTAAGAACAGGTTGCAGCATATGGTGCAATGTACTATAAACCATCCACACCTCTTTGAAACGGGTTGAAAAATGACAAAAAAGTTACTTTTCCATATTTTACGGGTTCACAATCTACTATTCAATTGATATACTCCAAGAGTATTAATTACAAAGTTGTCATAACTAATATTTCTAAGGAGATGAATGAATTTGAATAAGAAATGGATGAAAACCGTCGTAACCAGCAGTCTGACAGCCGTACTCGCTGTAGGGGTTATGCTCCCTGCTTCCGCTTCAGCTGCAGATGCATCATATAAAACAACGACTAAAACTGCAACGTATAAAATTACGAGTGCGGAAAGCTTAAAAGCGTACATTGAACAATGGCTGAAAGATAATGGTTACAATGTATCCACTGGCGAAGGGCAAACAACAGTAGAGAAGCCTGCAGCACAGCCTGATCAAACGACGAAGCCAGCTCAACCGACAACACCAGCAAAACCAGCAAAACCAGCTCAAGAAGAGAAACCGGCAACTACACCAGCCAAAGATCCTTCAAATAGTGGAACTGGAACTGGAACAACTACAGGCAACACAGGCAACAGTGGCAGCGAGAGCACACAATCGGATTTTGCAGCTCAAGTCGTAAAACTTGTGAACGCTGAGCGTGCCAAAGCTGGCCTGAGCGCATTGGCTTCCGATGCTCTGTTGGACAAAGTGGCTGTAGCCAAAGTTAAAGACATGAGCAACAACAATTATTTTGATCACCAATCACCGACTTATGGTTCTCCGTTTGACATGATGAAACAATTCGGAGTAACTTACAGCTATGCTGGCGAGAATATCGCAAAAGGGCAAAAAACACCTCAAGAGGTTGTTACTGCCTGGATGAATAGCGAAGGTCACCGTGCGAATATCCTGAACAAAAACTTCACAAAAATCGGTGTTGGATACTATAACGGATATTGGGCTCAAGAATTTATCGGCAAATAATTAATCTTATTGAAGAAAATTCTGATTTTAGTTCAAAAAAAGGTTATGTCATCACAGCTTGAAGCTGTGTGTGACATAGCTTTTTTTTGTAGAAGCATATTTAATATTGAATTCTACTTATATAGCGGCAAAATTTGCAAATTAACGACAGAACATTTATGTTATTTAGAAAAAGCGTCATCTTAATGTAAAATCATTTTAAATTTTAAGTACCCGGCCAGGTGTACATGAGCGGAGATGTGATGAATGAAAAAAAGAAATCTTGATTCAGCGCCATGGATCTGGAGAACCATTAGTACAGTATCCATATTAACAACATTACTGCTGTTATTTGGATTTGGATACGCCATTAAAGACGTTATTTTTCCTGAGGGAGATGCCCAATTAGGTACAGGACAGCAAACAACGTCACCTGCCAAGGAAAACGGACAATCAAAGCCTGCGGTGAATGATGGCAAAATTCGAATGGCTGTGATTGGTGATTCCCTGGCAAGAGGTACAGGGGATGACGAAGGGCTTGGATTTGTAAGACGGGCAGGTAATTTGCTCAAAGATCAGGGATATGATGTGCAGGTGCTGAACAATATGGGTGTGAATGGTTTGAGAACAGACGCATTGTTGAACAAGTTAGATGAACAGGGCGTACGTTATGTCTTACAGCAATCCAACTTTATACTGTTGTCGATCGGAGCCAATGATCTGTTCCAGGGTGGACAGGTTCTCCAGGGAGAAGACGCGCCAACGGCAGAAACACTTGCTGCGGCGTTACCGGAGACGTCGAAGCGTTTGCAGGAGATTTTGAAGAAAGTGAAAGAAATTAACCCTGATGCACAGATTGCCTACATAGGGCTATACAATCCGTTTGGGGATGTGAAAGAACTCAAAGAGCCAGGAAATGCGGTTGTAGCTGCATGGAACGATGCTGCAATGAAGGTTCTGAACAACGAGGACAAGATGACACTTGTGCCTACATTTGATCTGTTTGAAAATCACCTGGGACAGTATTTGTCGTCAGATCATTTTCATCCCAATGGAGAAGGCTACGAGCAGATTGCGGTTCGGATTGCACAGGAATATCAGGCAGGGACTCCAGCAGAAGGGAGCGGAAAATAAATGGCACAAGAACAGACTGATTCCGTATTGTCCGTGCATCATCTGAAGAAAAAGATTGGACGCAAATGGATCATTAAGGATGTCACTTTTGATGTTAAACCAGGCGAAATTTTCGGTTTTCTGGGGCCCAATGGTGCCGGGAAAACAACTACCATCCGGATGTTAGTCGATCTGATTAAACCGACAGAAGGCAAAATTCAAGTCTGCGGATATGATGTCAATCGTGATCCTGAACGGGCCTTGAAATACGTCGGTTCCATTGTTGAAAACCCGGAAGTGTACACGTATTTGACCGGATGGGAGAATCTTGAGCATTTTGCCCGTATGCAGCCCGGTGTAGATAATGACCGTATTCAGGAAGTTGTGGATATTGTACGTCTCGATCAGCGGATTCATGATAAAGTAAGAACCTACTCTCTGGGGATGCGTCAACGACTTGGCATTGCACAGGCATTGCTTGGTCGCCCACGGCTGCTGATTCTGGATGAGCCAACGAACGGACTTGATCCCAAAGGGATTAAGGAACTTCGTGTCTTTATCAAACAGCTTGCAAGCGAAGGCATGGCAGTATTCGTCAGTAGTCATTTGCTCAGCGAGATCCAGCTTCTTTGTGACAGGGTGGCAATTATCAGTGCCGGGCGCGTGCTTGCAGTTGGCGGCGTCAATGAACTGATTGAAGACCATTCCAAATTGGCAATATGGCATGTTACTCCGTTGGAGAAAGGTAAAAAAATGCTGTTGAATGCAGGTGTTTCCCTGGTGGATCGGCCTGCGGATGTTATGGACGATACCATTGTTGCAGGGCTTGGTCTGAATGCGGTCGTTGCTGAAATGCATGAAGATCGGATTCCCGCCTTAGTCCAGCAAATGGTGCAAGCCGGAATTCAGGTTGAAGGAGTGCAGCGAATTCAGCCTACGCTGGAACAGCTATTCTTAAAAATGACAGAAGGTGAATCCATTGAGTAACATCATGCCGCTGATCCGAAACGAAACGATCAAGATGGTAAAGAAAAAACGCCTTTATATTATTTTTATCGTACTCGCGGTCCTGGTTCCGATGTTTACGTATGCCCAGATGAAATCTGCGGAAAATAATCGTGACAAGTTTGGCGGCGACTGGCGGCTTGAACTGCAACAAGCCATTACGGATAATCAGAACTCGCTTGGCAGTGACCGGGTACCTGAAGAGTACAAAAAGTACAGGACTGTGTACATCCAGCAAATGCAATACTATCTGGAGAATGACATCAATCCGAAGGAGCCTGGTGGTGTAACTTTTACGCGGGAATTCATGAATAACGCAGTTGGATTGTTTATCCCACTGCTCATTATGGCGATTGCTTCGGATCTGGTATCTGGTGAGCGCACTACAGGTACGATTAAAATGCTGCTGACCCGACCCGTCAAACGTTGGAAAGTGTTGCTGAGTAAGCTTATAACGTTGATTATGTTCGTGTCGATTATCGTGGTGTCGGCGTACATTATCTGTTATGTCATCTCGGGAGCGGTGTTCGGATATAAAGGTTTCGGCATGCCGATCTTTACCGGGTTCAGGGTTGTGGGCACAGATGTCGATATGTCGGCAGTCCATGCTGTGGACCAATGGCTGTACATGCTAATGCAGGCAGGGCTGATCTGGTTTGTCAGTATTATTGTGGCGATGCTTGCCTTCATGGTCTCTGTATTAGTGCGAAGTACAGCTGCAAGCATTGTTATCATGATGGCAGCACTTATAGCAGGGACTATTCTCACCAGTATGGCCGCGTCCTGGCAGTCAGCCAAATATTTGTTTATGGTTAACCTCGAACTTCCGGATTATTTGTCGGGCGGATTGCCACCAATTGAAGGGATGAATTTGGGTTTTTCCCTTATTGTGCTTAGTGTTTGGGGCATCGCTTCACTCTTTGTGTCATTCATTGTCTTTACGAAACGGGATATCTTGAATTAAAATGGACAAGGATAAGAAAACATCTGTTTGCATTTCAGGCATTTTTTTAGTTGCAAGTTAAGAAGGGGGAGCATGAATGGTCGAGCAAATCGATATGTCGGCAGGTTCGACAGGCGGAGGACAAGGGTCTTCAGGCTACGACGCGGACGACATTCAAGTACTTGAAGGACTGGTAGCGGTACGGAAACGGCCGGGGATGTACATCGGCAGCACCAGTACTTCGGGTCTACATCATTTGGTATGGGAAATCGTGGACAACGCTGTCGACGAACATCTCGCCAAATTCTGCTCCAAAATCGATATCACGCTGCATAAGGACGGTTCTGTTACAGTTCAGGATAACGGAAGGGGAATTCCGACAGGTATACATAAAACAGGGATTCCTACTCCCCAGGTCGTGTTTACGATTTTGCACGCAGGCGGAAAGTTCGGTGGATCAGGATATAAAAAATCCGGCGGTTTGCACGGTGTAGGTGCGTCAGTTACAAACGCATTGTCCGAATGGCTTGAAGTCGAGATTTTCCGCGATGGCAAGATTCATCGTCAACGATTCGAGTATTGGCAAGACAAAAAAGGCGTTGAGCATGTCGGAGAACCGGTGTCTGGTCTCGAAGTATTGGGCAATACCAATCGAACGGGAACCAAAGTTACGTTTAAACCGGATATTCGGGTGTTCCAGAACGGCATTCAATTGAATTATGATACACTGGCAGAACGTCTTCAGGAGATTGCTTTTCTGAATTCGGGTCTGAGAATTGTGCTCAAGGACGAACGGTCAGGCAATCAGGATGAGTACATGTACGAAGGCGGAGCAAGCCAGTTTGTTGCTTTTCTTAACGAAAATAAAGATGTGCTGCATGATGTCATTCACTTCTATGCGGAGAAGGATGACATTGAGGTCGAAGTAGCGATTCAGTATAACGCGGGTTATACCGAAACGCTGGCGTCGTTCGTGAACTCGATTCCCACTAGGGGCGGCGGTACACATGAGACCGGATTCAGAGCCGCTTATACACGTGTGATGAATGACTACGCACGGCGTACCAGCATGATCAAAGAAAAAGATAAAAACCTCGAAGGCAATGATCTTCGTGAAGGCATGATGGCGGTCATCAGTGTCAAAATGTCGGAGGTTGAATTCGTAGGCCAAACGAAGGATCAACTCGGTAGCGCTTCCGCACGTAGCGCAGTGGATTCTGTCGTGTCCGAGAATATCCAGCGTTTTTTGGAAGAAAACCCGCAGGTTGCGCAAACGTTGATTCGCAAAGCGGTTCAGGCCTCCAGAGCCAGAGAAGCTGCACGAAAAGCTCGGGATGAGATGCGGACCGGCAAAAAACGCAGTGAAAGCTCCAACCTGAACGGCAAACTGACTCCGGCACAATCCAAGGATTTTACCCGAAATGAACTGTTTATTGTCGAAGGGGATTCCGCAGGGGGTTCAGCCAAACAGGGACGTGATTCCAAGATTCAGGCGATACTCCCGCTTAAGGGTAAACCACTCAATCCGGAAAAAGCGAAATTGGCTGATATCCTCAAAAATGAAGAATATCGTGCCATTACATCGGCCATCGGAGCAGGTATTGGAACCGAATTTGCAGTTGAAGACAGCAATTATTCCAAAATCATAATTATGACAGATGCCGACACAGATGGCGCACATATACAGGTATTGTTGCTGACTTTCTTCTACCGGTATATGAAACCGCTCATTGATGCAGGCAAAATATATATCGCTCAGCCGCCATTATACAAACTCACACGCAAATCAGGAAAAATGGCTAGTGTACGTTATGCCTGGACTGATGAAGAGCTGGCGAATTACATGAAAGAATTTGGAAACAATGTGGAGCTTCAACGTTATAAAGGACTTGGCGAGATGAACCCGGATCAACTGTGGGAGACAACGATGAACCCTGAAACACGCGCATTGCTCAAAGTAGAAATTGTCGATGCAGCAAAAGCGGAACGTCGTGTATCTACACTCATGGGTGATAAGGTTGATCCGCGCAAACGCTGGATTGTAGAGAACGTCGACTTTACAGAGTACGAAGAATAGAAGGTGCTTGGAATGAGTCTATCAGAACAATTTATGCCGGCCTTTCTCGAAGAGGTCGTAGGTGACCGTTTCGGTCGCTACTCCAAATACATTATTCAGGACCGGGCCATTCCCGATGTACGGGATGGATTGAAGCCGGTGCAGCGGCGTATTCTTTACGCTATGTACGATTCAGGTAATACACCGGAGAAACCATATCGGAAGTCCGCAAAAACAGTTGGGGATGTTATGGGTAACTACCATCCTCACGGGGATTCCTCCATTTATGATGGTATGGTACGGATGGCACAGCCATGGAAAATGGGGCATATGCTTGTGGACGGTCATGGAAACTGGGGATCACAGGATGATGACCCGGCAGCGGCCATGCGGTATACGGAGGCCCGTTTGTCGCCCATCGCAATGGAGATGCTTCGCGATATCGAGAAACGGACTGTTCTGTTTAAGGATAATTTTGATAATACGGCCAAAGAACCGGTGGTATTACCATCCCGTTATCCGAATCTGCTGGTCAATGGTGTAAGTGGGATATCGTCTGGTTTTGCTACAGAGATTCCTCCACATAATTTGCGTGAAACCATTGATGCTTGTATTGCCGTAATGGAGAAGCCGTCAATTGAACTGGATGAAATCATGATGTTTATGAAGGGTCCGGATTTTCCAACAGGCGGATTAATCATGGGCGGCGACGGCATTCTGGATGCTTATCGCACAGGTAAAGGACGGATCTATCTCCGCTCCAAAACCGATATCGAGAATATGCGCGGTGGCAAACAACAAATCGTGATTACCGAGATTCCTTATCAGGTCGTAAAATCCCGTTTGGTTACGGCGATGGAGAACATCCGACTGGAGAAAAAGGTTGAAGGCATTGCCGAAGTACGGGATGAGAGTGGGCGTGAAGGCCTGCGTATCGTCGTTGAGCTGAAAAAAGAAGCAGATGCACAAGGGATTTTGGCTTATTTGCTGAAGAAAACCGATCTTCAAGTCACTTACAACTTCAACATGGTTGCGATTGTGAATAAAGCCCCACAGCAATTGGGATTGAAATCAATCCTAGAGGCTTATATTGCCCATCAGCGTGAAGTAGTAACGTTCCGTACCCGCTTTGAGCTGGAGAAGGCGGAAGACCGTGCACATGTGCTGGAAGGTCTGGTAAAAGCTCTTAACATCCTCGATGAGGTCATTGCGGCTATCAAAGCGTCGAAGAACCGTCAGGATGCTCAAAATAACCTGATGTGGATGTTTGGTTTCTCCGAACGACAGGCGGATTCCATTCTCACTTTGCAATTATACCGTTTGACCAACCTGGAGATTACTTCTCTGGAAAAGGAACTCGGCGAACTGATGAAGAAGATCGCGCAATTACGCTCTATTTTGGATAGTGACCGCAAGCTGATCGGAGTCATCCGCAAAGAGCTGATGGAGATTCGTGAGAAATATGGAATTGATCGTCGCTCAGCCATTCAAGGCGAAGTAGAAGAACTCAAGGTTAATCTGGAAGTGCTGGTGAACGCCGAAGATGTATTTGTCACCTTGTCCAAAGAGGGATACATCAAGCGTACAGGCATGCAATCATTCACACGATCCGGCGGGGAACGTAACGCAAGTGGTGTGAAGGAAGGCGATTATATCGCCCAGGTCCTTGAAGTTAACACGCTGGAGAACCTGCTGGTATTTACGCAGAAAGGCCAGTATTTCCTGTTGCCTGTACATCAGGTACCGGAATTCAAGTGGAAAGATCCGGGGACGGCAATCGTCAACGTTATTCCTCTGGCAAAAGACGATCGAATCTCAAGTGTGCTTGCTGTTAAATCCTTCGAAGAGCCGGATCACAGTCTGGTCTTTGTCACCCGCAAAGGGCAGGTTAAACGTACCGAGCTGAAGGAATACGTCACCAAGCGTTCCGGCGCAGTAGCCGCATGCAAAGTTGGCAAGGATGATGAGGTATTATCCGTTCATCTAAGCACAGGTGGCAAAGATATTATGCTGATCACCAAAGAAGCCATGGCTATCCGTTTCCGTGAGGATGAAGTAAATCCGATGGGGCGTGTGTCTGGAGGCGTACGTGGTATTCAGTTAAAAGAAACGGATGAAGTTGTATCTGTTCTGTGGGTGGAAGGCGATGAAGGCGAGGTTGCTATATTGTCTGACTTGGGTTATGGCAAACGCTCGTTACTGCTGGATTATGCTCTGCAGAGCCGTGGCGGCAAGGGACTGGCAACATTTGAATTCAAGGAAGGCAAACGGGTGAAACCGAACGGTAGCCGAATTGCCGGAGCATTCTATTGTCGGGAACAACGAAATGTAACGGTGATGACCAAGGAAGGTCAATCACATCACATTTCTTCCGAAGCTGTACCTATTACTGAACGGAAACATATTGGTAAATTGCTTGTGCATGTGGACAAACAGGATGAAATTGTGGAGCTTATGATGGATCTCATAGAGAATCAGGCAGCTTCTTCGTCCTAATAAGGATTCAATAATGACTTAATAATGACTCTTTGCAGATCAGGGAAACCTGTCATGTGAAGAGTCTTATTTTGTTGTTCCGACGCGGATTACAAGAGGACCTCCATGCGAAGATTAACAACCTTCGTCGATTACGGTCGATCGCTGGGAAATTGAAAAAAGGCAGCAGGAATGCGGCTTTGAAGGGCGAAAACTTAAGCAGGTGAAGTGATAACCGGTTGCAGAGAGGAGCGATTCAAGATGTATAATTCCGATTTTGCCAAGTGCTGGTCAAGGCTGACTAAGGACTACAAGCTGCATATGGATCATGAGCTGGCACCCTCGTTAACAGAGGCACAGCTGGCCGTACTGGAGGTTCTTGAGGATCATGAGAAGATGAAACCTTCCGATCTGATTCCTTTTCTGGCTACAACACCCGCAGCAGTAACGATGTTGTTGGATCGTATGGAGAAAAACGGACTGATTCGCCGGGACCGGGATGATCAGGATCGACGAATTGTATGGATATCCCTATCAGATAAGGGACGCATGGAGACCGAACGGGGAATCACGATTCGTAATGAATTTATGAATTCCGTTCTCAGCAATATTTCAATGCATAACCAGCAGTTGCTGGTTTATCTACTAGGCAAAATGACGACACCAAAAACAAAAGAGCATGCCTTGTCCACTTCTTAATGACGATGGACGGATGAATAATAGTAACCATGGAACTCTTGCTTAACATGCAGGAGGGCTGTGGTTATTTTTTTATTGATGTGTACTTTAAAGAGTTTTGCCTGTTTTGGAGGGATAAGAATAAAATCTAAAATTATATATGTAAAGAGTTGACTATGTAAATATTTTTGCTATAATAAGTAATTGTTCCCCTGATATTTCGTGTACGAAATATTATATTCCATAAGTAAAAGGGTGAATTAATGTCTGACACATACGAAGTATTCTACATTATTAATTCGTTTCGGCAGGTCAATCAAATGCTCTTCCGGGTATTCTGGAATGAAAACAAAGAAATTGAGCTCACTTCAATTCAATTCATGGTGTTATCCATTCTGAGAGAGCGCCCTTCAATTGGTATCAATGAAGTGGCTGACCTCTGTCATATGGGCAGCAGCTCCATGAGCGCTGTGGTGGAGCGCCTGGTCAAGGGTGAGTACATTGTGCGAACACGTTCCGACTCGGACCGCCGATCCGTAAAGCTTCAGATTACGGATAAAGGGGAAAAGGCCCAGCAGGAAACACACCGTTTGTGGATGGAGCGAGTGTCACCGATTCTGGATATCCCGAAGGAAGACCTTGAGCACCTGCTAAGAATTCATAATCAAATGATGGAAAAGCTAGAAGGAAGAGAGATGAACAACCAATGAGTACTACTGCAGCAGCAGCGCCATCCTCTGCGATGGACAACATTAAGAAAGGCCCGATTGTGGCCGCATTGTTAATCGGTGCATTCGTCGCCTTCCTGAACCAAACTTTGATGAACGTAGCTCTTCCTAAAATTATGGAGGACCTCGGCATCGGAGCGAATAAAGCCCAATGGCTGACTACGGGTTATATGCTCGTCAATGGTGTGTTGATTCCGGTTACGGCGTATCTGATCGCCAAATTCTCAACACGTCAAATTTTCATTACGGCCATGACGCTCTTTACATTAGGGACCTTGGTCTGTGGTCTAAGTCCGAACTTTGGTATTCTGATGGTCGGTCGTGTTATTCAAGCGGCAGGGGCAGGTATCCTGATGCCTCTGATGACGGTTGTATTCTTGACCATCTTCCCGATTGAGAAGCGTGGTCAGGCTATGGGTACGATGGGGATCGCGATGATTCTTGCTCCTGCCATTGGACCGACACTGTCAGGTTATGTGGTTGAGCATTATTCCTGGAGACTGTTGTTCTATATCATTTTGCCATTCTCCGTGATTGCAACTGCAATCGGTATTGCGTTTGTCAAAAATGTAACACGTCAATCCAAACCTAAATTGGACTATCCAGGTGTTATTTTATCCACACTCGGTTTTGGTAGCTTGTTGTACGGCTTCAGTGATGCGGGTACAGACGGATGGGGCAGTGCAATTGTAATTGCATGTCTGGTCGTAGGGGCCATTTCCCTGATCCTGTTCGTTATTAGACAGATGACAACCGATCATCCGCTGTTGGAGTTCCGTATTTTCAAATACAACATGTATACATTAACAACGATCATTAACATGCTTGTTACGATGGCGATGTTCGCTGGTATGATTTTGCTTCCGATTTTCTTGCAAAATATTCGTGGGTTCTCACCGATTGAATCTGGTTTGCTGATGATGCCGGGTGCCATCCTGATGGGGATTATGTCTCCAATCACAGGTCGCATCTTCGATAAAGTCGGAGCACGCTGGTTGTCCGTTGCCGGCCTTGCCATTACCGCTGTCACAACTTGGGGGCTCAGCCGACTGTCGATTGACACTACTTATGGTTACATGATGTTTATCTACACAGCTCGTATGTTCGGTATGTCGATGTTGATGATGCCAATTCAAACAGCGGGTCTGAATCAGCTTCCACAGCGCCTGAATGCACATGGTACAGCGATGTCCAACACATTGCGTACAGTTGCGGGTGCAATTGGTACAGCGATTCTTGTTACGATTATGAGCAGCAAGCTGAAATCCCATCTGGCTGATACTTTGGCAACTGGTCAAATCTCTCCAGATGATAAGGCTGCGATGCTTCGTGCTACTGCAGATGCAACAATTTACGGCGTAAACTATGCGTTTGTTGTAGCGACAGCGATGACTGTAGTTGCGCTGCTGCTGGCGTTCTTTATCCGTAAAACAAAACCGGCTACTGAACCTGTAACCACTGAGCAACAAAAAGTGAATGCAACAGCTTAAATCAAACTCGATTACTGTTATTATTCATGTAATAAAGGTCTTATATATACAAAAGAGAGTTCAGGCAGATCACACTGCTTGAACTCTCTTTTTGTTATGCCTTGTTTGGACTTTATTCTTCATCGGTCGATACATCAAGATCAAGTAGGAAGGCAGGACCAGGATCATGACCAAAGAGTCGGAGGTTGATGCTTCCATCCATCTGAAATTCAACGCCCTCGCTAATGAGCTCCGACTCCTGCATCAAACGGGAATGCTCGTCGGGAATGGCTATCAGCCCTTTGGCGTTGACGACGCGGTGCCAGGGAAGGCGCTCCTTCCGGCTCATGGAGTGCAGAATGCGTACAACCTGTCTGGCAGCTCTTGGGCTGCCTGCATGAGCGGCGATCTGTCCATACGTCATGACTTTTCCTTCAGGGATTGCTGCGATGATAGCGACGACCTGTTTCGTAAACGGTGTCATAAGAGTGGCTCTTCCTTTCCATTGGAGTAAAAAACCGTGCCATTCAGATAGGAATCTGGATGACACGGTTGACGGTCGGATTGATCTGATCTTGTGAATGATTATTAAAAATAGATCGATTAATGTTCCGCTTTAAATGATTTATCATACACAGCCGCCGGCCACTCTGCCCATGGGAATTCACGGGGAGGCAGGGATTGCAGCACAATTTCTTCCTTCGTTACCGGGTGGGGAAAAGCAGCGATCGCAGACCAGAGCGCAATTTGTTGTCCGGGCTTATTCACATCTGCACCATACTTTTGATCTCCGAACAGCGGACAGCCCATTTCTTTCATTTGGACCCGGATCTGATGTGATCTGCCTGTGTGCAGCTCGATGTGAACCAGACTGTAACGGTCGGTTTCGCCGATGACCCGGTAATCCAGAACAGCATCTTTACCACCAGTTGTACCCTTGGGCACAACAGTAACGGTATTGGTACGCGCATCTTTCAGCAGCGTGTGCTTTAACGTCCCGTGTTGTGCAGGCAGCTTGCCATGTACAACAGCCGCATATATTTTGCGAAAATGACGTCCCCGAACCGTCTCGGATAATCTTGAAGCAGCCTTCGATGTTTTGGCAAAAATCATCGCACCACCAACGGGGCGGTCCAGTCGATGTACTAATCCGAGATAAACGTTACCAGGTTTGTTATATCGTTCTTTCAAATCCTGCTTCAGCAGTGTAAGCAGATCCGGATCACCCGATGCATCTTCCTGGGTAGGCACATTGACTGGTTTCGTAATGCCTAACAAATGATTGTCCTCAAACAGAATCGGAATATTTCCCGTTGTTTGCGAATGTTCGGACATCATCAGGACTCCCAGCGGCCCAAGATGCCGCATGGCAGATCCAGACCACTACGGGTAATGGGAAGACCAATTTCACCTGCTGTAATTTGACCGCCGTATTGAGCAGACATCGTCATTGTCAGCATGTTGCGCAGAACAGTAGACGAAATACCGGTTGTATAGGAATTGACCAGCATGAATAATGGGTTATCGGACAAAATTTCCATACACGATTTCAGGAAAGGGTAGAGGTTCTCTTCCAGCTTCCATGTCTCTCCGTTAGGGCCGCGGCCATAGGAAGGCGGGTCCATAATAATCGCGTCATACCGATTGCCGCGACGTTGTTCGCGCTGTACGAATTTGAATACATCGTCTGTAATGAAACGAACAGGACGATCCGCGAGACCGGATAATTGAACATTCTCTTTAGCCCACTGTACCATGCCTTTAGCGGCATCCACGTGCACAACGGAAGCTCCGGCATAAGCAGCAGCAACAGTTGCACCACCTGTATACGCAAACAGGTTCAATACAGAGATGGGACGGCCTGCTCCAGCAATTTTATCCATCATCCAGCTCCAGTTAGCCGCTTGTTCAGGGAACAGACCGGTATGCTTGAAGCTGGTTGGTTTAATATGAAATTTCAGGTTTTCGTATCCGATGGTCCAGCGTTCCGGGATCGTTTTTTTCATGTCCCAGCTGCCGCCGCCCGAAGAACTGCGGTGATAATGACCGTGAACCTGGCGCCATTCATTGGTTTCTTTTTCAAGGGGCCAAATGATCTGTGGATCGGGTCTGCGCAAAATTACATCGCCCCAGCGCTCCAGCTTTTCGCCGCCTCCTGTATCGATTACTTCATAGTCCTTCCAATTCTTTGCTACGTACATAATGATTTATCCATCCTTCAAAAGTCATTTGGATACTATTGTACAACAAAAAAGGGCCTGTACGCCAGTTAGGGTGGGCACCTGAAAGGGTGAATTGCTTTTCGTGGTGTTGAATTTGGTTCATCCCCATATACTGAATTGGAATGTGAGTGAAAATTTAATTTGACAATGATAATCATTATCACATATGATTTTGATAATTTCAAATGTTACTTCTTCAGGAACAGTATGACATGATCAATAAAAAGTGAGGGAAAAATAGATGGCTAAATTGTTAGTGGCTTATGCAAGTATGACAGGAAATACGGAAGAGATTGCGGAACTGATCGTCGAAGGAATCAAACAAGGTGGGCATGAAGTGGATCTCAAGTCCGTAACGGATTGCAATGCAGCTGATGTGCTTGATTATGACGGGTTTCTCATTGGCGTATACACGTGGGGAGACGGTGAACTGCCGGATGAATTCCTCGATTTTTACGAAGAGTTGGATGAGCTTGATCTGAGTGGCAAACGGGCAGCGGTGTTCGGAAGTGGCGATACTTCTTATGAGCAGTACTGCGGGGCCGTAGATCTCGCGGCAGCGAAGCTGGTGGAGCGTGGGGCGGAGGTATCTCCAGAGATGCTGAAGATTGAATATAGTCCGATGGAGCAGGAGAAGGATACGTGCCGTGACTTTGGCAAACGTTTTGCTGCTGCCGGATTACAGGTGTCCTAAAAATCATGTTAAGACATAATGTTCAGGCAGCTCTGCAGCCGGGAATGTCAGACACCCCGCTACGTCTGCTTGAAGATTACAGATTGGAAGAGATGCTGCGCAGCCCGCATCGGTTCATCCGCCCGGAACCGGAGGCTGAACAGCGCTCAGCGCTGCAATGGAGACACCGTGTTCAATATGCAGTCAGCCATGCAGTCAATGCTTTTTACAGTTTGGACCCGGAAGTGCGCAAAGAGGTGCCTGTACAGTATTTACTCGAAAAGTGGTGGCCTAGAAAAGCGACCGGATTCGAATCTGTACTTCATTACTGGGATGTAAAAAACAAAATTACGGATGAATTATCCCTTGCAATTGCGATGAACGATGATTTGAAGCATCCGACCATTCTGTTTGAACAATGGCGAACGGAGCTTCCTACCTTGTCGATGCATCTGTCCATGATCTTCCAGGCGGCTTGGCAGCCAGAGGGCTGGGATTCGCTGCTCATCCAAAAATATATGGTTGTCCATGATCCAAACGTCGTTGAGGCGTTCCAGCATATGGTGAGCGTGTTCTGCTGGAAAGCATTTGGCAAGCTGCCAGGCATGATCGAAATTTATTGTTTGCTTGAAGGTCGCAAGATTAGATGTATCCCGGGACGTCAATCGCTTGTCCGATCGATGGACTATATTCGACTGATTCGTGACAGCATTCCGAGCATAGAGAAGGTCGATTCTGACCAATTTACGGTTCAGGACAAAGCGAGAGTGCATGATGAAGTCGATCGGTGGAGAAGTGAGACTGAACCGAAAAAAAACTGGTTGATGTAAAGAATGACAAGGGATGTTGCGAACTATCGTGCAGATTAAGGAGGGATGAGCCATGTCTACCGGTTTGAGACAAGATACAGCAAACGGCAAGAAACGTACAGGAACTTGTGAATTCAGCCCGTTGCCTGTACCGCAGTCGGTGATAAGACGGTTGCTGGATGAAGCAGATCCATCTTTATATGTGATAAGTTCAGAGCCTTGGCGGTTTATGTTGTTTGCCAGTGAAGGCCGTCAACTGTATCTGGAGGCGGTCAGACAGAGTTACCCACCACATTTGGCAGATCGTTACGGGGACTGGGCTACATATCAATATACAGAGGCTATTCCGGCACATCTGGTTGTTGTCGCTCCTTCGAGTGCCAGGGAGGACCATGTATTGCCTGCAAAAGCCTGGAGCAAACGTTTTTGCATCCTGGCAGCAGAACAAGGGTTGAATGCCGTCTGGAAGATCAATGATTATCAACAGCATCCCGTGTTTATGAATTTGATGGGTTTAACGAGTGAGGAAAAGGTATTGGGTGTATTCCACATCGGTTACGGAGACCAGTCTGCACTTCGGGACATCGACGCAGGCAGACCAGCCTCTGAACTGATGACGGTTTACGACCATCTGGTTTAAACGGGGGGATTATCCCTCATTCCTCATTCTTATTTGCCGGTTTTGGCAATAAACTTACGAACGAGCTGACGATAGGATTGATCTGCAGAAACTGCTGAATACAGCCGGTTCGACACGGTGATCGTGTTACCAAAAAAGAAACGTTCGAACTGGGTCTGTCTGCCACCGAAAGATCCTGCTCCAAGCTCCCAGATCAGACGAAACAATGCTGTGCGTTCCTGAGATACCATGTCGGTTCCTCTCAGGTACGTATCCAGGTGCGGTGCGATATCGGAGCGGAATTCTTCTTCCTGAGGCACCATAATTACACCGCTGGAACCCAGGAGCTGTAAGATTTCAATCATCTCTGGATACAGCTTGGGAAATAAAAGGTTTGCTGCCATTAACGGTTTGGGGGCAGGTATTATAAATCCCCGTCCATCATCTATAGCACCGGCTTCTGCTGCCAGAGCCAGTGCTTTTAACGATTCAAGACCAGCGAGTACCCTGGCTGTTTTCTCTATCACATGCGTTTCAGCAGCTTGATCGAGCGTGTCAGCGAGTAACTGGATGGTGCCCAGGACAAATTCCGTTTTGGCTATATACCGGCATATGACCTGATGTCCTGCGTGAATGTGAAAATGGCTTCCACTAAAAAGACGGCCAGACAAATCCTCATTACCGGCGAAGAATATCCGTTCATGAGGTACAAGCACATGATCAAAAATGACGATGTTATCCATCTCTTCATACCTGGAACTGAGTGGATAGTTGAAATTGGATTCGGCTGCGTAGGTATCCCGGCAGATCAGACTAATTCCAGGCAGGTCATTCGGCACAGCAAAGGCAAAAGCGAACGGATTTTCATCGTCGAACGGTGCCGGTGAAGGGGAAGGATATACCAGGATTTCGTCTGACGTGGCGGCCTGAGTGGCCATCATGAATGCACCATTGATGATCAGACCTTCTTGAGTGCGATCAACCACTTTGGCGGCGATGGCATCTTCGGTCGCGTCCAATTGTCCTGAAATTTTACTGGCATGAGGCTGGATAAAGGCATGGGAGAGGGTAATATCATTATCCCGGCAGTAGGCATAGTAGTTTCTCAAATTTTCGGCGTATTGTGGCGATACTTCTTCAAGAATATCTGCTCCGGTATAAAAGGCCATAATTGCTGTGTTCATATAATCGGGTGATCGTCCCAGAAAACCATGGTGTGTCCCTGACCAAATGTTCATTGCTTCTCGGCGTCTGCGCAGGTCATCCACACTGGTTGGAGGCAGAAAGGACATACCGACTGGTTTTCCGTCAGCTGGGGATGCATAAGTCATCGTATCGATCAAGTGCGGATCTGACTGAAGATCGTACAGCTTCGCTTGTGTCTGCATCAAACCTGCAAACGCAAAATGTTCAGAACGTTTTCCAGTAACAAGTTCTCCTTTGTACCAGCATGG
The DNA here is from genome assembly GCF_900110055.1 of Paenibacillus sp. OK076. NCBI lineage: Bacteria > Bacillati > Bacillota > Bacilli > Caryophanales > Paenibacillaceae > Paenibacillus > Paenibacillus sp. OK076. The sequence goes on along the minus strand of NZ_FOCH01000001.1, from coordinate 3,533,491 downwards.
GACCGTCTGGGCATCGATACGTTCAATATACTGTTTGCCACTTTTTACGGGCATCGTTACTCACCTCTATGATCTATTCGTTCATGGGCAGTTTGACTGCTCTCGTAGTGTACGTGAATAGGCAGTCCAATGTGCATGAAGAGAGGGGAGTTCAGATTTTGCAGAAAAGAGCTTGATAATAATTATCATTCTTGTTACAATGAAAAAAGAAAAAGGAACCGTACGGCTCCTTTAACTTGTACAATTTGAATTTGTTATTTTACTTCAAAAGTTTTGCAGTCTGTTTCAGCGGACTCACTCACTTTTTTGGAACTGTGACTCACGATGTAGATTGAAGATGCGTTGCATTTGTTCTCTTCAGCCCAGTGACGACAGGAGTTAACTTCGCATAATACGTCTTTTGCCATGATTGATAACCTCGCTTTAATTGGATTACAGTCGTTGGTATAAAAGAACATCCGGAATTGGCAAGTTGCCGCTTGCAAATCTGGAAATATTTTGTGCTCTCTCGAGTAAATAGAGGGCTTTTTTGCGTTATACACAACGATGCATATTTAGAATAGCAAATTTTACTACCGCTTGCAACAAATTGGACTGGACTCACGATAAATGATGGACAAGTCACATAAACTTTGCAAAGAGGCCGTCTTATGTTATTATTTAATAGTAATAATTACGATTAAAAGATCATTAAATATAAATGAGAATGAATCGATACGATATAACCTGGATGACTTCCTGAGACATCGAAGAAGGAGAACGATCAACGATGAGCAAAACCAATCACATAAACCGGATTCCCCGAGCGAAAGGCATCGATATGGCCGCTTTTTATTCGCCGAAAGAGTGTGGCCGCAAGGCAAAGCATATTGTATTCTCTGCAGACAATGCACGGGTTGTGGAGGAGTTTATTACGATTCTCGGTATGAAAGAGCAGTTTGCAGAACATGATGTACCGATGCCGAACAAAATGGTGATGTTTGGTCCACCGGGCACAGGCAAAACCTTAACTGCTTTCCATCTGGCCCACCGACTTCAGCTTCCTCTGGTCCTTGTAAGGCTTGATGCCATTATACACAGCCACCTTGGGAAGACGGGAAGCAATGTCCGTAAATTATTTGAATATGCACGGGCTAACCCCTGTGTGTTATTTCTAGATGAATTTGATGCCGTAGGTCGTACACGTGAAAGTAATGATGAGGTTAAAGAAATGGCTCGTGTCGTCAATACATTGTTGCAGTGTCTTGATGAATTCGATGGAGACAGCATTCTGGTTGCCGCTACGAATCTGGAGACACAGCTGGATCATGCGATATGGCGGCGATTTGATACCAAAATGACCTATGGGATGCCGGATGAATCAAGCCGCAGATTATATATTAGCAAGCTGATGGGGCAGTTTGAGCAGGAGAGCCGACTGGAAGAATTCACGTGTGAACGCCTCGCAGGATGCAGTTATGCGGATGTAGAGCAGATTGTCTTAAAAGCTAAGCGGAAAGCCATTATTGCCAACAGCCCATTACATGAGCAATTCATTAATGACGCGTATGCAGAATATATGCCGCGGGTTCTGGCCACATAGCTTGTATATGAATATCAGCAACCACTGTCACATAACGAATAGCCCGGTTCCTGTGAAGGAATGTCGGGCTATTCGTTATTTCAGCAAGCTGCATAGGCCGTTGGGTCTTGTTCTTTGGCAGATGAAGAAAGCCCGTTTATGACATGCATGCATTGATTTGATGCATTGAATTTAGGCGTTAGCCGTTGCGCGGTAAGACGGTTCTTTCTCTGTTTTTTCAGGACCAGACCATCGTGGCAAAGTTAAGGTGAAAAGACTGCCTTCAGGACTGCTGGAGGTTAAGGATAGCTCCCCTCCCTGAGCACGAGCAAGCAAGCGGCTGTAGGTCAGTCCCAGACCCAGCCCACGGGTAAGGCGTTTTTTGATCTCGCCACGGTAAAAACGTTCGAAGATCTTGGGTTGATCTTCTTTAGTGATCCCCATACCGTTATCCTGCACATCAACAAACAAGTTGTCCTCCTCCGCGCGCAAACGGATATGAAAGACGGCAGCTTGGTCGGAAGTGGCTGCTTGCAGCCCGTTATTGAGCAGGTTGACAATGATCTGCTGAATCCGAAGGGCATCACCGATGGTATAGAGCGTACCCGATGGTGTATGCAATTCAATCTCGGGAGACTTGTCCTCATAAGCGATTTTCCACTGATAGATAATCTCACTTACCAGCAAATTCAAATCTAAGCGTTCCCGACGAACAGCAACACTTCCAGCGCTCATCGCATTGTAATCCAGCAGGTCAGCGACCATGCGTTCCATCCGTTCGGATTCTTTGAGTGCGATGTCCAGAAATTCCTTTCCTTCCTTCGGACTAACAATATCGTCCCGGACAGCCATCACGAGTCCTTTAATGGACGTTACCGGCGTTTTTAATTCATGGGTTACCCCAGCAAGTGACAGGGCACGCCATTCCTCCAATTGCTGCAAACGAATGGACATCTCGCGAAAAGACTCTACGAGTTCATTCATCTCCCGTTCCCGTGTGTTCAGATCCAAATTCACTTCATAGTTTCCGTTTCGAATCTGCTCCGCGGCATGGGCGACTTGACGAATAGGCCTGGACAGCTTGCGGGACAGGAGGTAGATCGTAAACCAACCACATAGGATTAAAGCAACGAACAGGATGCACACCACCAGCATCGTTTCCGGATTGTATGCAATGGACTTTTTGGATTGCATGACCCACACTTTACCCAGCATCTGATCGTCATCTATCACGTTAACCATCACCCCGGCGAATTTTTTGTTTCTTGGTTCGCGTAGGTCGTCAGACAACCTGTAATACACATCCTGCTGCGTCATTTTCGGTTGGGAATAAATCAATTGATTATTGTTGTCGAGCACCATAATACAAAAGTAATTATCTGTATTGAAAAGCTTGGTACGCTTGTCCACGAGCCTGTCGAGATCCGGAGGAATATAAAGGTTGTTTTCTGTTCCTGTTACCTTCTCGGCGATTTCCAGCCCTAACAGCTGGGCCGTTTTGAGACCTTTTTCAATGGAAGTGGTTCTGATCCAGTAGAGTGCCCCTGCAACAATAATGGTGAAACCGATGCAGAGGATTAGAAAATAACGAAGCGTCCAGTAGGACAGAATGGATGTTTTACGTTTTGGTGTATTTCGTTTTAGTTGGCGATCCAAAATTGATACCCCATTCCCCGTAAAGTCCGGATTTCTCCCGTTTCAGGCAGCCAGTGGGATAACGCCTGACGCAGCCGTTTGATCGACAGGTCCACAGCCCGGTCACTTCCGTCATAGTCCATGCCCCATACCTGTTCAATCAGATGGTCCCGGGTGAATGTGCGATTGGGGTATTCCGACAGAAACAGGAGCAGTGACAAATCACGTGGTGTGAGTGCAACCTTGGCACCGTTCAAAAGTACCTGTTTGGCAGCCAGATCAATGACCAGATTGCCAAAGTAACGTTTGCCTTCACCTTCAGCTGTCCAGTGTGGATTGCGGCGAAGCACAGCATTGACCCTGGCGACCACTTCCTCGGGCACAAAGGGTTTGCTCATATAATCGTCAGCACCGGCATTCAGCCCATTCAGGCGGTCCTGAATATCATCCAGTGCGGTTAACATGATGACGGGACAAGCACTTTTTTCGCGGATGATTCGCAGCAGATCCCAACCGTCCATTCCAGGCAGCATCACATCCAGCAAGACCAAGGAAGGCACATCCGAATCAAATAAAGTTAGGGCAGTGGGCCCATCCGCTGCCTGGCGAACGTCGAATCCCGCTTTTCGAAGATAGGCAGCAAGCACGCGTGCAATGGCTTGTTCATCTTCGACGATAAGTATGGATTTCAAGAAGGTGTCTCCTTTCACTTCAGAAGCTTGTGTACTGATTTTACATGAGCGGAAGCACAATGCCAATGAGGCAATTATTTTCAGAAAAAAATGCGTTATAAGTCATTTCTTGACGTCATCCTGACACATTGGGCTGTTAAGATGCTGATAAATAACCAACTTATACAGTTACCCATTGGAGGAAAATAGAGATGAATAAAAAGACAAAAACATGGATGATCTCAGGCGCGGCAGCAATTGTTATTCTTGGAGGCGGAGGGTACTATTTCGCGAACAGTTACCTGGGCAACAACGTTGAGATTGAACAGGTGCTTCCTGTCAGCACCGCCGCGTCCACTACGGAAGCCGGATCGCACAGTGGTACAAGCGTATCCAACGTTGCAGCGGGAGCAGAGCAGTTAAATGGAGACTGGAACATCAGCGAAGGTTCAAAAGTATATTTCTCGGTCACGACATCCCAGGAGACGGTCAATTTTGCGGACGAGCAGGTCAGTGGTAACCTGACCCTTAATGTTGACGATGCGTCCCAGATGAAAGCGAATGGACAGATCGAGATGAGTGACATTGATTCAGGCAATAGCCAGCGGGATGGACATGTGAAAGAAGCAGATTACTTCGATGTTTCCACCTATCCACAAGCTACATTTACGGCTACCTCATTTGAAGGTGTACCCACGGAGTGGCCGGCAGGACAGACTGTAGACTTTAAAATGAACGGCACCCTAACGGTAAAAGGGATGGAGAAAGAGGTAACGTTTGATGTAAAAGCTGCTTATGAAAATGACCAGGTGTTGTTGTCCGCCACAACGATGGTTACCTTTGAAGATTTTGGTATGGAGAATCCACATTCGGTGGTCCTGTCTACTGAAAATGACATTCAGGTCCAACTGGAGCTGAAGCTCAGTAAATAAGCATTTGGGTATGTAAGGCTAAAATCTGTTCTAATCTGCCTAGTGAGGCGGAGGGACAGATTTTTTCTGTTAAGAATGGGAATCGATCCGCGATGAGCAAGGAATTACCATTCGATCTGTTAAAATAACTGCTGTTTCCTTGGCATAATACCGTGTCCTCGATTGTTGTAAAGCGCTTACAATAATAATGGTTTACAACATGCATTGTTCAAGTTGAACCAAACACGATAAGGGGGAGATCAAGCGTGCACAAAAGATACATAAGCGGCTGTCTCGTATTACTGATGTTGTTCTGTGATTTGAATTTGGCAGTTCGACCCGCAGCGGCAGCAGCGAAAGTAAACGTTGCGCTGAATAAGGCGGTTACGGTCAGCTCAGAGGATCTACAATGGGGGGGCAATAAAGAAAACGCGGTGGATGGTAAAGGAGATACAAAATGGAGTGCGAGCAGTCCTACTTCAATAGATCATCCGCATTGGCTGACGGTAAACTTGGGAGCTTCATACAACCTTTCCGGTTTGGAACTAACGTGGAAGGATGCAAATGAGGTTGTGAAGTTTTTGGTTGAAGTGTCTGAGGACGGAAATACATGGACACCTGTGGCAGATCACTCTGCCAATGATAAAGCGGAATCACAGGTCAATCTGGATTTCGAAGCAGAGGCGGTTCATTATGTGAAGGTCACGATTCCTTATTATGCGGGTACCGACTGGTGGCCTGGCATTTCCGAGCTTCAAATCTGGGGGGAGGAAGAGGTGCGGAACCCGGCAGACATCGAGCATTATGATCAAGTCAACGTGTCTACTGTAAGTCGTACTGCTCCTGTTCTGCCAGAAAAAGTTACGGCACATTACAAGAACGGGAAATCGGGCCTAGTCCCGGTTGCATGGGAGGAAATTAATCCTTCACAATATGCATCAGCAGGCAGCTTTACTGTTACGGGTGACGTATATGGGGCTCCCATTCAACCTGAAGCTACCGTTACGGTAGAAGGATATCGCAGTGATTTTGTCAGAGGTGTGGATATTTCCACGTTAACAGCCATTGAGGATAATGGAGGTTATTATCTGGACAGTAATGGTGCAAAACGCGATCTGCTCGATATTCTCAAAGACCGTGGCGTGAACTATGTGCGGCTTCGGCTGTGGAATGATCCACAGAAGTCCAATGGGTACAACGACAAGGAAGATGTGATTCGTCTGGCCCAGCGGGTAAAGGGGAAAGGTATGAAGGTTTTGCTCGACTTCCATTATTCTGATGAATGGGCACATCCGGGCCAACAGCTTCGTCCAAAGGCCTGGGAAAACCTCTCGTTCGAAGACCTGAAAACTGCGGTGTATAATTACACGCGTGAAGTGGTTGGAGACATGGAGAAAGCAGGCGCCATGCCCGACATGGTTCAGATTGGTAATGAAATCAACAGCGGTGTATTAAACGGGTTGAAAAGTGAAGTCAATTTTGATGAGAACGTAGCATTGCTTAAGCGTGGAGTGGACGGCGTTCGCGATGTCCCTGGTGGAGAACAGGTTCAAATTATGATCCATTTGGCTGAAGGAGGCAAAGCAGATACCTTTGATTGGTATTTCGGCGAATTGGAGAAACGGGATTTGAAATACGATATTATCGGGCTGTCCTATTATCCATTCTGGCATGGGACATTCGCAGATGTGCGCAAAACGATGAATGAAGTATCTGTGAAATATGGAAAAGAAGTCATTATTGCTGAGACGTCCTATCCATTCTCGTATAAAAACGGGGACGCTCATGGCAATATTATTGGCAATCCCGAAACGCTGAATGTCGGAGGGGCGACCTTCCCGGCAACCGTACAGGGACAATATGATGCGATTGCAGGCATTATGGACATGATCTCACAAGTTCCAAATCAGAAGGGAGCGGGGTTCTTCTATTGGGAACCGGCATGGATTGCGGCCAATGTAGGCTGGATTGCTTCCGAGGGAGACGCATGGGAGAATCACGCCATGTTCGATTATGACGAATATCCGGCGAATGGCGGTTACTCGTATGAAGGGCGTGCCCTGCCATCGCTGGATGTGTACAAACGCGGCCTGAACATTCTTCCCGCAGATCGGAAGGAGCTGTCGGCAGCGATTACACGTGCAAAGGCGCTTGAATCCAGTGATTTTACCTCTGAAAGCTGGACCACACTCGCTCCAGCCATTGCAGCAGCCGAGAATACGTACAAATTGGCTTATACATCTGGTGGTGTAACCCAACAGGATACCGACGATGCGACTGCTGCTCTTCATGAGGTAATGCAGAAGCTTGATGTTATAGCGGCGAATCGGAATGCTCTCGAGGCGATCATTGCCGAAGCCAAAACATATAAACAAGCGGACTGGTCTGCTGCAACCTGGGCTGTTCTGACCAAGGCTCTTACTCGTGCAGAACAGATCATGGCAGATCCAAGAGCCACCCAGACCGAGGTGAATACGGCTGCAAAACAAGTGGAAGCAGCCATTCATGGTCTGTCCAATGTAGACAAAACCGAGCTGACACAGTTCATCGGTGAAACCCAGCAGCTGACCGAATCATCATATACACAGCGAAGCTGGGCAAACCTGAAAGCGGCTTTGTCATCGGCTATCACAGTCAGAGACAAGCAGGATGCCATTCAAGCCGAAGTGCAGGAGGCTCTGACAACACTTCAAAAAGCCAATAACAATCTTGTTTTGCTGGAGGCGGTAACAACAGGTAAAACAGCTACCGCATCAAGCAGTGCCGGTACAGGTGGTGGAAAAGACAACTCGCCTGGGGGAGCGATTGACAGTGACCCCACTACTTCATGGGGAACAGACGAAAGTGTGCAAAGTTGGTGGCAAGTGGATCTGGGGGCGACCGCTGTGATCCGCAAGCTGGAAATGTCCATGTGGAGTGGAGGCATTAAATACAAGATCGAAGTATCCAACGATAACAAGAACTTTGTCAAAGTCGTGGATACAACAAGTGATGTGGTTGTTTCCACCAGTCCGAGGCATATCCTGCCCGCAGGCACGGAGGCGCGTTATATTAAACTGACCATTACCGCTGGTTCTCAGTGGGTAGGCTTTATGGATTTTGAAGCTTATGGTATGTTCCCGGCGGACAAATCTGCGTTGGAGACTACCGTGAATTCTGCTGCGATGCTGCAACAAAGTAATTACACGACCGCAAGCTGGAATGGGTTTACACAGGCCCTGTCATTTGCTCGTGTGCTTATGGATGATGCAGAAGCCAGTGCACAGGAAATCAGTGCTGCGGATAACGCGTTGAAAGAGGCTGTTAGTCAGCTTGTAAGGCAAGAGTCAACCCCAGGTCAGCCGTCACAGCCCGGTCAACCTGCGCAGCCTTCCACGCCTGGATCATCGCAGAATTCCGGCAATCCTCCTGTTACGCCGCCTGTTGAATCCGGTAATCCGGCAGAAAGTGGTGTCATTACATTCAAAGGGAAAAGTACCGGGGTGAGCACCTATGTGATTCAACCTGATATGAAGCAGTTGTCTCAAACGATTGAAGGAATGGGAGCAGGGAGCAAAAAGTTAATCTTGATTGCAGATGTTCCTAAAGATGCAAAGGCTACGACCTTTCAGCTCAATGCAAATCAACTTCAGGAATGGGCACGTACTCAGGCATTACAGTCGCTGGAGCTGTCCATGAAACAGACATCTGTCCGCATCCCATTAAGTTTATTGAAGGATGCTCGTAGTGAAGATGGGGATACAATGGATATCGTTCTGGCCGAAGACTCCACAGCAAATCTGTCTGAAGCGCAAAAGAAAGCTGCTGGCAATCGCAACGTGGTCAGTGTGGATCTGTTGTTGAACGGACAGCCTTTACAGTGGACAGATAGATCCATTGAAATTGCGATGTCGAATGTGCAACATTCAAATGCAGAAGACGTTGTGCTGGTCATCCAATCCCTTTTGCCAAATGGTGAAATGAAACCAGTAACCTTTGCTCAATATGATGAAATGACCCAAAGTCTGGCTTTCAAGCCACTTGAATCAGGCCGTTTCGTGATTACTGAAGTGCAGGTGCCGTTGAATGATTTGCAATCCTACTCCTGGGCCATTAAAGAGGTTCAGAATCTGTATGGCAAAGGAATCATTTCAGGCATGACGGATACCCGATTCAGTCCGCAAGGTGAACTGACACGTACACAATTTCTGCAAATGATCATGAAGGGTATTGGCGAATCACGTTTGCCGGATACATCCACTTCAGCTCCAATGGATGTGAAGAATGATCAGTGGTATTCAGATTCCGTACGCCTTGGTTTGGAGATGGGAATCGTGCAAGGCCGAGCAGACGGTTCGTTTGCAGCTAATGAACGTATTACCCGTGAGGACATGGCGGTGATGTTAAACCGTGCAATACAGATCATGAAGCAGAACACCAGTGCAGCCGTTGATTCAACACCTAACAGCACCGCATTTAATGATAACGCAGATATCGCTGAATATGCAAAACAAGCGGTTGCAGCGATGCAGGAGCAAGGCCTGCTTAAAGGAATGGCAGATGGCTCGTTTGCGCCTAAAATGCAAGCCAATCGTGCACAGGGTGCAGTGGCTGTAGCCAGAATGATGGAGCAGATCTATAAATTCTAATTGTATATATGATATAGGGATCGGGTCTTTCTGGCTCGATCCCTATGTTTATGGGTTTGAAATGGTAGACAGTTAGTAATCAATTCTGCTATGATTCCAATGATAATGATTACCATTATCACAAAAAGCATTGAATTATAGGGGGCATCATGTTTATGTTTAAATCCAAATCGATTCTTTCCATTTGCACATTATTCATTGTGTTTACGCTAGTTCTTGTGGGCTGCGGAAATGCAGGAAAGACAACGAATGAAACGGGGAACGGCTCAGGACAGACGACTGAGAATCAGGAATCCACTGGAACCGATACAGCTCAGAATGAATCAGCGGAAAGTGAAACACGCGAATATGAGACGGATAAAGGGACGGTTACTATTCCTGCACATCCGAAACGCATCGTGACCGATTACTACGGGGGCGAAATTTTGTCTGTAGGCGGTAACTTAATTGGTGTAGAGCCAAGTGCCTTTGATAATCCGTTTATTAAGGACAAGCTCAAAGACACTACAGATGTGGGTTATCCGGTGAACGTGGAGAAGACGCTGGAACTAGCGCCTGACTTAATCGTTGTGATGTATGATGATAACTACGAGGAACTTTCCAAAATTGCTCCAACCGTGCATATCCCATATGGTACAGCGACAGATATTTACAAGACCGTTGAGCTGTTTGGTGATTTGATCGGTCAACCGGAGCAGGCGAAGGCGTTCATTGCCGATTATGAGAAAAAGGCGGCAGACGGACGTGAGAAGCTGAAAGGCATCGTGGACGAAAATACGACCGTTGGATTATACGAGTTAACGGACAAAGGAGATCTGTGGATTTTTGGCGACAACGCAGGCCGGGGAGGACAAGTTGTATACAATGCTTTGAAGTTGAAAATGCCGAGCAAGGTAAGCAAAGACAATCAGACTGTACAGCTATCACTCGAAGTATTGCCTGAATACGCTACGGATTACATGTTCATGACGGTGTACGATCCTGAGAAAAAAGGCGAAGCGCTGAAGGAATTCAAACAGTCCAAAGTATGGAACGGTCTGGATGCGGTGAAGAATCACCGATTCTTCGAGAATGATTTTGACACATTCTATCGATATGATCCGATCGCCATTACAGCCCAGATTGATTTGTTTGTTGATCTGATCTTGAAGAGCGCTGAACAAAACAAATAAATGATGAATGTTGATTAACAACGAGATGACTCATAATGGTTTACGCTAGCGCTCGCATAACCCATAATGAGTTGTCATTACTGAAACTATAATTATAGAAAATGGACCTGCTTTAAGGCTTCTGCCTAAGGTAGGTCTTTTTTTGATGTAAAAAGCAAAAAAAAAAGTTGTTAATGTCATATTGACAATATCAAATCCGTTTGTTATCATTTCGATAATATCATAATGATATTATTAAGAAATGGGGAATGAACGATGTTTGGATTCCGATTCGTGAAGTTTCAACCCAGTGAGTACGTAATGAAAGTGAAGAATGGGCAGGTACAGCGTCAAGGTGTAGGTTTATCCTTTTATTATTATGAGCCGACGACATCGGTGGTGGTTCTGCCTGTATCTTCGGTGGATGTACCCTTTATGTTCGAAGAAATAACAGCCGATTATCAAACGGTTACCATTCAGGGTCAACTGAGCTATCGTATCGTTGATTATATGAAAATCACCCAAAGCTTGAACTACACGTACAATTTGCGCAAAAACAGATATATCTCCGACGATCCTGGCAAGTTGGATCAACGTGTGATTACGACCGCCAAGGTGCTGACCAAAAAACATCTGGAGCAAATGCCCCTGAAGGAAGCCATTCAATCGAGTGAACGGCTGGCCAGCAGCATGAAACGGGAAGTGGTGCAGAGTGAGGAACTGGAGAAATTGGGCGTAGAACTGATGAGTTTGTCCATTCTGGCTATTTTGCCTAATAAAGAGACGATGCGTGCACTGGAAGCACAAGCGCGGGAAGAGATTTTGCGTCAAGCCGACGAAGCGCTGTATGTACGTCGCAATGCATCCATTGAACAGGAGCGGAAAGTGAAGGAGAACGAGCTGAACACGGAAATTGCCGTGGAGACGAAGAAACAGCAGATTCGAGAAACGCAATTACATGCCGAGCGTTCGGTGAAACAGAAACAAAATGAGATGGAACAGGAACAGCTCCAATTCAATACCGCGATGGAGGAACGGAAGCAACAGCTCATTGAATTAACGATTGCCAATCAGAATGCCGAAGCCGATGCCAAAGCCTATGAAATTGCTGCCGTGATGAACTCGTTACAACAGGTGGAACCTAGCGTGCTACAGGCAATGGCTAACATGGGTATGAACTCGGATAAACTGATTGCCCTTGCATTCCAGGAGCTGGCTGAGAATGCCGGGAAAATTGGACAGCTTAACATTTCGCCGGATCTGTTGCAGGGATTGATGAATCCACCAACAAGAGAGCAGGGAGGTCGGGCACGATGAGACTTGGGAAGGCAAGCCAGAATGTAGCTGCACACACTGGGGGAGGAGAACCCATGACCGAATACAAGTTGATTCTGGTCAAACGCAGAACAAGGCTGGAAGAATTGGTGGTCCGCTATAATACGGTCCAACAAGCCCAATTCTACATTGAACGCTTGGGAGCAGACTTCAGTGATTACCTGGAGGAGGACAGACGTTATCATCATTCCGTGCAGCAGGCCCAGCAGCAGCTCAGCCAACTGGGCCGGGTTCAGACCATTGATCGGGAACATGTGCCCAACTTTATTTTTGGAGCACAGGACATTGTGGTAGTGATCGGACAGGATGGACTTGTTGCCAATACGCTCAAGTATGTAACCGAGCAGCCGCTCATTGGTGTGAATCCTGACCCCATGCGTTGGGACGGGGTATTGCTGCCATTTACGGTAGAGGATCTGAGCTTCATAATTCCTGATGTTATTCGTAAACGCCGCTCCCTGAAAGAAGTGACTCTGGCCAAAGTGGAGCTGAATGATGGGCAGTATCTCTATGGCGTCAACGATCTGTTCATTGGCCGTAAGACGCATGTATCCGCTCGTTATGAAGTTCGCATGGGTTCATCGGTAGAACAACAATCCTCCAGCGGAGTGATTGTATCCACGGGAATGGGATCGACGGGCTGGTTCAAAAGTGTGCTGGCAGGTGCTGCTGGAGTTGTGGGTTCGGAAGCGTGGCAGCATATCCAAGCGGGTGAAGCGTTCATCTCCGATAGAGACAGCAAAAGCTCTCATTCAACCTCGAACTCTAGAGGGAAAGGTTATTCAGAATCATATATCGCTGCGACAGCATCAGCACAGGGAAGCATGAGCGGCATGAATCATTTCGGTTGGGATGCGCCTTATCTGTATTTTACAGTACGTGAACCCTTCTCCAGCCGGACGACTGCAGCCAATCTGGTGTTTGGACAGATTCATCCGAAACAGCCATTACAGATTGTCTCCCAGATGCCGGAGGATGGCGTTATTTTCAGTGACGGGGTAGAACAGGACTTTCTCGAATTTAATTCTGGGGTAGAAGCCACCATAGGTATAGCGGAGAAGCGTGGACGGCTCGTAGTCTGACCTTTATTTCCAAACCGTTTCCGGCTAGAATGGTAAACTAGATGTAGAAGATATGTCAGGGAACGGAAAGAAGGTTGACGATGCAATCGATATTGCTGGTTGAAGATGATGCCAAGCTCGCAGCATTGCTGGGTGAATATCTGATCCGAAATGGTTTTCAAGTGCAGATTGTGGCAGATTTCCGTCATGTTCTGGATGAATTCGTGCAGATCGGCCCTGATCTAGTATTAATGGATGTGAATCTTCCTCAGTTTGATGGTTACTACTGGTGTAGACAGATCCGTTCGCATTCCATTTGTCCCATTCTATTTATTTCGGCCCGTGACAGTGGCATGGATCAGGTTATGGCGTTGGAGCATGGGGCCGATGATTATATTACGAAGCCTTTTCAATACGAGGTCGTTCTTGCTAAAGTTCGTAGTCACCTGCGTAGAGCATATGGGATGTATGCAGCTGTTCAACCAGAAATGAAAGTGAAAAATGGCCCCATGTTACTGTACCCCGAAAGATACGTACTGGAGTACGATGGTCATTCCGTAGAGCTGACACAGAAGGAATCCGTATTGGTTGAGGCGCTGATGGCCAAGGCAGGCCGGGTAGTGGGTCGTGAGCGTTTGCTCGAACTGATGTGGGAAGATCAGCATTTTATTGATGATAATACGTTGAATGTGTACATTACACGTGTTCGCCGCAAGCTGAAGGATCTGGGGGCTGAAGAGGTTTTGGAGACTGTTCGCGGAGCGGGCTACCGATTACTTGATTTGAAGTCACTTGCCCATGAGGACCGACAATGAAACTCTTCTTAAGGGATCAGCTGCCCCTCATCGGATTTTATTTGCTGCAAATGCTGCTTGTTCCATGTGTATATTGGCTTTCAGGTGAGGGTCGCCCCATGAGGATTGTTCTTTATGGCATGTTACTGAGTACAGTGGTATTGATCGTGTATCTGACCGTACGTTATTTCCAGCTCCATCCATATTACCGTGTGCTCCAACAGCCAAAACAGCTGGTAGACGAGCCTTTCCAATCACTGGGCAGTGCCCCTTTGGCTGATTCATTACAGGATTTAATGCGTGAACTGGAGCGTAACCGTCAGGATGAGATAGGTCGATTGCGCAGTCATACTGAGCAGCATATTGTCTTCATGAATCGTTGGGTCCATCAGATGAAGACACCACTGTCCATCATTCAGTTGACCCTGGAAGATGTGGATGATGATAAAACTGCAGGAAGCATACAGGATGAGCTGGATAAAATGCGCAAAGGGTTGGAAATGGTACTTCATTCTTCACGCCTGGATCAGTTCGAAGGGGATTTTCGCGTTGAGCCTCTGTCTCTACCCGAGGTGGTTCGAAGCAGCATAGCTGAGAATCGACGTTTGTTTATTCGTAGAGGAATTACGCCGGATATCCGATTGGACAACGACCTTCAAATCTACAGTGATTCCAAATGGCTGCGATTCATGTTTACCCAGATTTTAACGAATGCCGTTAATTACTCAGATAGCAAAGCAGGTAAAAAAGTCATCATTACCGCATATATGAAGGAAGAACGAATCGTATTAGATATTCAGGATCAGGGTATCGGCATATCGGCTGAAGATATTCAACGAGTGTTTCATCCTTACTTCACCGGAGAGCGGGGAAGACAGTATCATGAATCTACGGGGATGGGGCTGTATCTGGTCCGTGAGATCAGTACACGTTTGGGTAACCAGATTGAATTGTTCTCCAAACCGGATGAAGGAACATTGGTCCGATTCAGCTGGATGAATCGAAAATAGAGGTGCTTTGCCTGTGGGCAAGGTGCTTTTTTTATGGATGTAGGAGCAGGGGAACATAACCTTAAACGCTGTGTAAGGAAAGTTTAAGGTAAATCGATAGCAGGGTTGTAGGAGGTCGTTTAGGATAAGGATATGAAAACAAAGCATAGTTTAGTTGGAGGGGAAACACCTATGGAAATGTTGCAAGTTACGGCTCTAAACAAAGTGTATCAGGGCAAAGTGCAGACTCAAGCCCTTAGTGATATTCATCTGACCATCAAGCAGGGTGAATTTGTAGGGATTATGGGACCATCGGGCAGTGGGAAAACGACGTTGCTCAATATGGTCTCGACCATTGATGAGCCAAGCTCAGGCAAGGTGCTAATTAATGGCTTGAATCCGTTTGATATGAAAAAGAAAGAACTCGCCATGTTCCGACGCCGGGAACTCGGGTTTGTATTTCAGGATTTTAATCTGCTCGATACCTTGACCGTTGCTGAAAATATATTACTCCCGTTGACGCTGGACAAGGTCAAGCTGAAGGAAATGGAGAACAGGCTTGATCGGATTACGACTCAGCTTGGAATTGATCATATTTTGGATAAACGCGTCTATGAAATCTCGGGCGGACAGCGGCAGCGTACAGCCATTGCCAGGGCCATGATTAATATGCCATCTATTGTACTGGCCGATGAGCCGACAGGTGCGCTGGATTCCACATCATCTCAAGCGGTAATGGAGTCGCTTGAACAGATCAACCAGCAAGAGAAAACAACGATTATGCTGGTCACGCATGATCCACTTGCCGCAAGTTATTGCCATCGGATTGTGTTTATCAAGGACGGCAAGCTCGCAGCCGAAGTGCATCGTGGTGATAACCGCCAGACGTTCTTTCAACGGATTATTGATACATTATCCTTCTGGGGAGGGAATTCGCATGAGCTTTCCTCAGTTCGCCTTTAACAACATTCGTCGTAACGGGCGAGCGTACATCGCCTTTTTCCTGAGCAGTGCCTTTATGGTCATGATTTTCTTTGCGTATGCGATGTTTATCTATCACCCGTTTGTTGAGAAACTGCCGATTGGCAAAACCACTGCAGCGGGAATGCAGGTTGCCTCCATCATCGTGTACGTATTCGCGATCTTCTTCGTTATGTATTCCATTAGTGCATTTCTGAAATCACGGAATAAGGAATTCGGTATTCTAACCATCTTGGGAGCAGAACCGGGACAGATCCGAAGACTGGTCATTCTGGAAAATATGTTTATCGGATGTCTGTCCATTGTGGCTGGAATAGGTGGAGGCATGTTATTGTCCAAGCTGTTTCTGATGTTAACTACCCGATTTATCGGTATGGAAGATCTGCCTTTTTATTTCCCTGTAAAGGCCATGTTGATTACGGTGATTGCTTTTTTAGTACTGTTCTTTTGCATTTCCCTGTTCACACTGGTCTTTATCGGAAATAAGCGGGCATTGGAGCTGCTAACTGGCACGAGTAAACCCAAAAAGGAACCTAAAGCTTCATGGGTATTCTCTATTCTTGGACTTGCGTTCCTGGCTACGGGATTCATTGCGATATACGGGAGTTTGTCGAATGAGGGCATTCTGATCGCTGCTGTGACAGGCATTGCAGGTACGTATTTTTTCTACTCACAGCTCTCCGTGCTGGCCATTCGTCTGTTGAAGCGTAATCGCAAACGGGTATGGCATGGTACACGCTTGCTGTGGATTTCGGAGATGAGTTACAAAATAAAAGATAACGCACGCATGCTGTTTATGGTAACAGTGGTTATTGCGATTGCTTCCATGAGTGCAGTGGTCATTTTGTCGCTGGATCAACAGAATCGACAAGTATTTAGAGACAATCCTTTCCCAATTCGGTATAACGTGTACAGTGCATCGGAAGAGCCTAATATGGCACCCGTGAATGAAGTTCTTGATGCTGCTGGTCTTCAATATCAGGAGGCTTATCTGGAATATTTTAGGACGAGTACGGATGACGGTGGCATCAGTGTGATGTCTCTAAGTGATTTTAACCAGTTCAACACAATCCAGAACAAACCGACCTATACGCTCACATCCCATACCGGTATATTCATTGATTCCCGAGATGTGGAGAACTCTCGAAATCAGGAAGGATTTCGTGCCTATGCCAAGGGGGATCAGTTAACGCTGGATATGAATTCAGGACCGGTTACACTCGATATTAAATACACTGAAATTGAACCGGAATTCAACGGGCTTATGTATACCTCAGCCCTAGTTATTGTAAGTGATGATGAGTTTAAGGCGCTTGCCGGACAATTGGACAAAGATGCTGTTTCCGGTAAATATCTTTATCATATCCCTTCATGGGGGGGATCGGTGCCTGATCGGCAATCATCCGAAGCGATGGTTAGTGATCGGCTGGCTGGCATGGATGAGATCATTAGAAATAACTCTAATAATAAAGACTTTTCCGGCTTTTTCACGACGCGATATGCTGACTTCGAAAATTTCAGACAGACAACGGCACTCTTTACCTTTTTGGGGATATTCATTGGACTGATCTTCTCGATCTCCTCAGCCAGCTTTCTGTATTTCAGACTGCATACGGATCTTGAAGCTGATGGGAAAATGGTACATTCTCTCTCGAAAATGGGACTTAGCTTTCAAGAGATGAAACGATCATCGACGATCCAGATTGCGATTCTCTTTTTCTTCCCAATTCTGATCTCGATTATTGAAACCCTCGTTGTGGTGAAACCGTTCCTGAAGGAATTCGGTATCACGGAATATTCGGTGCCTGTGTTAACTGTGTTTGGCGCATTTCTGCTGGCGCAGACCTTCTATTTCTTCATTATTCGTTCAAGATATATATCTTCACTGCGCAAAATGATGGTTTAGAGTTAGCGGTTTATATTAACCTGTTGATGTGTCCCCTGTTTTTGTTCTCTATGCTCCGGTTAATGGAGTGATAGATCATATATGAACATGAGAGGGGTCATCCCGGATGTGGACTGCATTCATGTGGGGCGGCATCTCCGCCTCGGCTGTTGTCATTGGAGCACTTGCCGCGCTATTTCTGAAAATTCCGAAACGAGTTATTGGCTGGATTATGGCTTTTGGTACAGGGACCCTGATTGGTGCAGCCGCATTTGAATTGATTGGGGATGCGCTCAATGATGGGGGGATTGTGCCGACGGCGATTGGATTTACCTCAGGGGCCGTAGTGTACACGCTGTTCGATTTGCTCATTTCCAGTAAAGGGGGAGCCGGGCGCAAACGTTCGGAAAACGCCGGTAACGGAGATTCCAGCCAGAGCGGACTTGGTATTTTTGCAGGGACGGTTATGGATGCCATTCCCGAATCGATCATGCTGGGGGCCAGTCTACTCGCCGGGAACGGTGTCAGTGTGGTGTTGGTTGTTTCTATCTTTGTCAGCAATATTCCTGAGGGCCTCTCCAGTACGGTTGGATTACAACGCAATAAATACACCCGCTCCAGAATTATCCTCATGTGGCTGGGTGTACTGATCATCTCTGCACTTGCAGCTTTGGGCGGATATTTGTTCCTGGAGCAGCTTCCTGATGAGATGGCGGCGGCTATTGGGGCATTTGCCGGAGGGGGCATTATTGCGATGATCTGTTCCACCATGATGCCGGAAGCGTTCGAAGAAGGTGGGCCGGTAGTAGGTTTTATCGCTTCGATGGGATTGCTTGTATCCCTTTTGCTTGACCTATGATTCATTCAGTTATATGGGAGAGAAGAGTACCTTTCGGATGATGATCTGGAATAAGGTGCTCTTTTTTTACGCTGTGTTTTCTTGTGCTAAGCACTGGAGTTACATATAATTTTAGGTAGAACAACTGGCAAATGTTGAGTGATTGCTTTTAGCGATGGTTAATATGCAGGGGAAAGGCGGGGACTAAAAATGAAACGTTTCGAGGATGAAGGCGCTTATAAATACAGCTTCTACGCTGTTCTTCGCCGGGGAGAGCAGGTCGATGTGAAATGTAAATCATGCGGCGGGCATGCCTTTATTGTCGTAGAAGAAGATCATTTGGCATGGAAATGTTTGCAGTGTTACGCTCATGGAATTCAAGAGACGGAATACCATTACATGGCCAAGAACAATTGCGTCCGATGTGAGCGCTGGTTCAATGTTGAAGTGACGGATGAGAAAAAGATAACTCACAAAGCGTCACATATCGAATGCCCGCACTGCGGGACTATTAATCATGTCGAATTACATAAAAAGCGAGCATACCAAGAGTGTTATCCCGATATTCAGGATGGGTGCGATCCTGTGTTTGATATGGAATTGTATTTTCTGGACTATATCAGAGGTAAGGTGGTGTGGGCTGTTAATCGGGAGCATTTAAACTATCTCATCTCATATATTTCGGCTGATTTGCGTGTGAAACCTGGAAATGTAGCATTGAAGACGGCTTCACATTCCATCCCAGCTTATATCAAGAACGCCAAGAACAGGGAACTTGTTGTCCGCATCTTGACCAAACTTCAGCATAAGACAGGATAAACGGGGATAAGGCGAGGCGTTACGTTAAGGAGGACAAACATGAAATTCCGCTTAAAGCTTACGATATTTGCAGTGATCATAGGCATATTACTCATTCCAACTTATTTCATTTTACAGACGTATGGTGTGTTTCAAAAAGAGAAGGTACTCTCTGATTATGCTCTGGCTGTCGACGTGAATGGCAAATCCTATGAAGCCTGGCCGCTCATCAACAGTTTTGCGGCCATGGATAAGGAGGAAGACAACAGGCAGTTGTATTACCGTGTGGATATGAATCATATTCAATATCTTTTTCACATCGCGTATCAGGAGTTTGATGTTAAACCGAGTGAAGAGAATCCCTATCTGGCGGGTAAAGTGAGCTATCACTCCACAGAAAATGAATATGTAAAATCCGAAAAGCAATATACCAATGCCAACGATTTTACAACGGCGTTGAATTTTTATAATAAGGACAAAGAGGTGATTTATACTTATCAAAATACTGGAAAAGGGGATGGAAAGCTGGTCCAATCCATTATTCATCAGGGGATGAGTCGTTCTAGCAATGGGGGCAGCGAAGCTGCTCGTGATCCTTATATCAACGTTACGGCTTTGTTCCATGATAAGTTAGGCATCGATGTGAAGCTGGATGTGGATGAAGAACATAAAGTTGTAACCATTCGAATGAATAAAGCGGAGGCGAGATGATGAATTTATTTGGTGTACATAAAGGACCTACCTATTTGGAAGGTTTGGTTCGGGAGATTTCGGATGTTCAGACTCATGAAGTCGAATGGAAAGGCAAATTGCAAACGAGCGATGGACATGACAAGTTCCATATTTTTTATTATGGTGACTTAACCGATGATGATCTGATAACCTGGCATGATTCGACACCACTCATTGTATATGCAGAGCATACCTTAACAGGGGAACGTTACTTACTCATCGATTCAGCCAAACACGGTTATGATGCGATGTTGTGTGAGACATATCCAGAGGAAGACCTGAATAACAGACCGCTACGTCCCTATCTGGACGTCGAAGGGGAAGACATATTTGAAGTACAGCTATCTGCCTTTTACAACGTACCGTGGGATGATGAGTTCGGGGAAGATGTGGATGAAGACGGAACCTACGAATTAATTACGGGAGAGCGCATGGATTTTGAGCAGGTGAAACGTGACGGCTATGATGCATTTGCCATTAGCATTGTAAACCGCAAGGGTGTACTAACCGAAATTGTGCAGGAAGAATTGGCCTAGCCTTAACCTGGTTGAATTACTAATCGATTGAATGAACTGTCTTGATTGAACGAAACGATCGTAGGGAGATGTCGTGAATGTATATAGTAACTCGTGCGTTGAAGCCCGTACCGGCTAAGGAACTGGATCATTTTGAAGAACAGCATTCCATCTCGTTACCTGCGTCATATCGCCAATGGCTGGAACAATACGGGGAAGGCACGTATACGGGCTGGATGAATGTGCAGCGGCCGGATCAGGAGGTACTGAAACCTTTTGCTGAATATGATTTTTGGATGCACACGGACGACACACCGGTTACTCAGAATCAGCTTCAGGAGTGCATCAGTATCGGCAGTTCGGTGGATGGGGATTTCCTGGCGATTCATCCAGAGGTTAAGGGATTGTTATGGTTCCCGCGTCATGATGAGCATATTATCCTGTGGACGTGCTCAGAAGCTGACTTTGGAGAGACACTGGACCGGATCTATTGCGGATATTACCATCAGGATAAACCGCTGACCCCGGCGTATTTCGAACCGTGGAACGAGCTGCGAAACCATACGTTCTACCACTTGGTTAACGTTGAACGTGAAGGCTCCATGAAAGAACTGGCCGATTTGTGTAAGAGCAGATTCAAATGGGATGCAGTGATGGAAAATGAGTACACATGTAAACTTTTTATGATCTCCATGGGTGGATATTTACGTTTTAATTATGCGAACGGCAGGGAAATTGCGCTTTTCTATGAAGAGATGCACGGGACGGAAGGTGCGAGGGATCACGATCTGGATCAATTTTTGCTGGCACACCATTGTACAGTCATCAATAGAGGCGGAGTGGAGGAATAACATTTGCGTTGGTTGAAAGAAAATATTGCAGAAACATGGCGTAATGAAGGCAAACGATACGCAAAAGATGTCAATGCATTTGTACGCAGAGGCATGGCAGGAGAGCAAGTAGACGAATCGGAGCTGGAGGGGGATGGAAGAACCTCGATCAGTACTGAAGTGTGGAATATGGTGAAGCAAGCCAATCTTCAAGGAGATGTGGAACGGCTTCGACTTGAACTGCCTGCTGCAACCTGGCCAATGAACGAACATTTTCAATCTTCCATGCAGGCCGTTCGGGTGGTTGGTTATTTGGATGCGGAAACAATGGTCTTCATAACCGGCACCTTCACGGAGAATGGCTGTGTATATACGGCTGATCAAGATGGATGGCTGCCTTTCTCTCAGTATACCTTCGCAGGCTGTTCGCCAAATGGTGAAGACTATGCGCTGGCCGGATCGGACGGTATTCGCATCATCAGACAACCAGATCGCCATCTGGAAGGACAAGAGCTTGCGGTGTATCGCTGGGAAGATATCCAATCCAGTATTCAGAAGGTTCTGCCGCGCATCGAATCCCTTGCTGACTGCGAGCATCCGGAACGCACACTTGAAGGACTTATTCCTTTTAATGATGGGAAATCCGTTCTTATCTTCTCCAATTATGGAATCTACATGGTAGATCAAGAGGAAGTATCCCTGCTTCACCCGAATCCGGCAGAGATCGAAGAATATGAGTTGGAAGATACGCAGATTGATATGGGTCATGCAGCAGTCTCACGGGACGGTCGCTGGATTGCCTACGGCAGCCAGGTAAGTAACCATATGGTACTGGATCGCAAACAAAATAAGACGTATTCCCTTTATCCTGAATCCAGCTATCCTCATTATGCGGTATTCACTGCTGACAGCTCAGAGGTATGGTTTAATGCCTGTCACTTTTATAACGGTGCTACAATACAAGTTCAGCTGGAAACGATCGATGGTAATGAAAATAAAGAAGATTGGCCTGTAATGGATGAGAACGCCCGTGTATACGCTGCAGTGGAATTGGATGCAGGCATGGTGCTTGGTGACGCATATGGATATTTATACTGTGTGAATGGTGACGGGCAGGAAGTGTGGAGACATTTTGTAGGCAGCACCATCTATTCCTTGGCAAGCTCTCCTGACCAGTCCAAACTTGCTGTCGGTACGTTCGGAGGCATGCTGCATATTCTTGATCTGCACTCGGATCAGATGGATGAGTATGGCATAGGCACAGGCACCCTCCGTGAAATTGAGCGCTATGTGTTATGGCGTGGAGAAGAACCTTTACGTTGGTGAACACCAATGATTGTAGATCAAGATTGGATAAAGTAGGGATTGAAATGAAGCGTGAAGAAGCAGTGATTTTGTTGAAATGTCATGCCTTTACTTACGATGATCTGAATCATTCGAAGATGGAAACCGGTTTTCTTGGTAGCTTGCGCCCCTTTCGCGGTAACCTGAATGAAGAAAATTTTCATGAACTCATGGAAATCCTGCATGTCTTGGCTCCTGAACTAAAACAACCTACGTTGGATCGTGAAGTTATGGCTTCACTATGGGGAATCACCCACCTAGGACGTGCTTGGGCTGTCGAACCTGAAGGAATGTTGCAGAGTAACAACTTGATCACAGATGATCAAGTTGCGTTGATGGAACGTTGGCTGGATCTGTTTTCCTACGCTGTTATGGTCCTGATCGAAGGCGGAGGGGAAGAAGAGGCATTCTGGGGATATCAGGAATATGTACGGGAACGGGTAGAGAAGAGTTGAAAAGGGAGGGATCCATCATGACATCTGAAATGAATGCAAAATGGAATGAATTGTTCGATACGCTGAATGAGCTTTTGAACGAAAAAATCCAAGATGATGAAATTCGGCAGTTATACGACGAATACCAGCATCAGGAGGGTGCTTCTGAGCAAAGTCTAACCGCATTTGAAACGGAGTATGGCGTCCGGCTGCCGGAGGATTTCCGTGCCTTCTATAAGCGTAAGGACGGGAGTGGTTATGCATTTCATATCTTGTATCCGGGTGATGCGGAGGCAGAGGAATGTACTCCGTTTTATCTGATGTCGTTGAAGGAAATTCGGGAAACCAAACAATACTTCTGTGAAGTAGATGAGAAGTTGGATGAGTACTATTCTGCGGAAGAGATCAGCAAACTGGACCCGGAGATTAAGCCTTACTTATTCCATAAAGCGTGGATTCCTTTTGCAACGATGGCGGGAGGCTCCCTGTATTTGATGCTAGATTTTGATCCGACAGAGAAAGGAACCTACGGGCAAGTGATTATGTATGTGCATGATCCGGACTTTGTTTATTATGTGTCGGAGACGTTTATAGATCTGTTGGAAATGTCCAACCGTAATCTGAAGATCATGGATGAGATTGAGTATTGAACAGGCAGAAAGCCGTTCAACGAAAGGGCATCATTGGATGTTTTAAAAGAAAATTGAACAAGGACAGGAGCTGCCCGTAGCAGCTCCTGCATGGCTATTCTACTCTTAGAAACGATGGCCGTGGAAACCTCCGCCAGGTCCACCGGGTCCTCCGCCATGTGGTCCGCCGGGATAGCCGCCTCCAGGGAATGGACCGTGTGGACCACCGTGGTAACCGCCATGCCATCCTGGGCCTCCGATATGTCCGATGGGAAAGGGCAGTGGAAACGGTACGATGGGTGGATAGGGATATGGATATGGATATGGATATGGATAAGGGTAGGGATAGGGCGGCGGTGGATAATAAGGGTAAGGATAACCCGCAGTTGGCGGGATAGGAACTGAACCAGGTCCGTATGCCATGTTGCATGCCTCCAGTGTTTGATTGATGATATTAGCCTATGCTGCGATGCGATGGAGTGACACAGAGGGCTTAATAGAACGTGGTATGGGTGAAGGGGATATGATGTGGTTGCTGTATCGTTTCATACTGATCCAAGAGGCGCTGCCTATGAACATTTAATTGACGAGTTGATTGAGAAAACAGATCGTTTTTTGCTGGTGGACAGAGGAAGTTACGATGACGACGAAATACCAGGGGTTTCAAGAGTATTGCAGAGACTGAAGCCTTACCTTATTGAAAGCTGTACGATGGAAGAAATGATGATGCAAAGTGGAGCCATGTATTTAGAGGGGATCTATTACATATATCGCTGTAAACCGAAATCAGGGCAGATCCTTAAGGAAGAAGCAAATCGTTTTCATGACTGGTTGTACCCATCACTGCCGGATGATCTTTGTTTTTTGAAAGAGGATGGGAGAGGTTTTTTCTTTAGTGTTGCTCATGAGAACATATATGGAATGGGGATTACACAAGAAGAAGCTAGTGAGTTTAAACATTAGTTATTCTGGCATAAACGAGCTTCCTCCTGAGCTGGAGAAGCTGGAGAATCTGCATTATCTGGGTGTGACGAATAGTTTAATTGAAGAGACTCCTGAATTTGTGTCACGGATGACTTGGTTGCAGCATGTGGACTTGTCCTGTACATAAGTAGGCGTCAGTTCGGAAGAGATTTTGGCGAGAAAAGATGATGAATAACAACAACAAACCAATCCTGACGAGGCTTCCTGTGTCAGGATTGGTTTGTTCTGTAAATGTATCTTCCTCAGAAATGGGCTCACGCATAGTAGCCCGGAGCATAAGCTGGCGTATAGGTTATCACCTAAACCGAGAGCGAAAGGCAGGCGTTTTATTTTGGCAACTTCCTATATGGACTATACCTTACCAACCACCCAATTTACATTTGACGTGAACCAGAATCCTTTCTTTCAAAAAGACGGAAATAACTATATTAACTTTCTCTCCATTCATCAATTAAACACATTGGGAAACGTATCCTTGCTGGATATTTTTCTTAGCACAGGCAATGTGGTTGAACCTCATATTCATCAGAATGCAACCGAGCTGGTGTATTGCATCAGTGGTTCCGCCGTCGTTTCCCTCATCAATCCGTTTACCAATGAGTTGTTAAACTTTACGATTACTCCGGGTCAAGTGGCGAATGTTCCGCAAGGTTGGTGGCACTATGAAATTGCAACGGTAGATCAGACCCACCTGCTCGCTATCTTCGATGCGCCGGTTCCTGAAGCTATATTTGGTTCGGATATTTTACGACTGACACCTGCCAGTATTCTGGCCCATACGTATTGTTTGGATGAGAATAAGGTAAAGGATACACTTGCTCCCATTCAAAAAACGGTAATTGTTGGGCCGCCAGTGGACTGTGTAACTCAAGTTTCTCCGGCAACAAACATGCCTGACTCGAATAGCCATCCCAACGTTCAGCCTTATGTGAATCGACTTCCATATTGGGGAACCTGGGTTGATCCCCGTATTATCCACGAACCCGGTTGTCCGTATTATACCGAACCTCCTATGAGCACGGATAATCAAGGGTAAGTGACTGATATAAGGCGTTTAAGTGGGGTTCATCCCAGTACATTGTCACGAGTGAAAGTATAGAAATTATACAAAAAAAGAAGCGTCCGAGTTCGGAGGAACGCTTCTTTTTTTGTCCATTTGTTTTCCATAGTTGTTTTCCATTTATGATGTATAGTTTCTTCCCAATCCAAGCTCCGTCAATAACTGACGATAAGCGATCGAGGTACGGTCTGCGGGAATATGCGCTTCAGCATGCAGATCCAGTGGTAAATCCTCTGGCTTTTGGGATTCCACCATTTCTCGATCTTCCTCAAATACTTGCAAATTAAACTTGATTGTATCTTCAATTGGAGCATCCTTGTCAAAGTTACGGGTAATCGGACAGAACAATCGCGTAAAACGTGCGGAGATGGGAGAGGCACAGTTGAGAATGTTCAGCTTGTCGTTCTCCGGGAAGTGAACGGTAAGTGATGCGGCGAATGGTGGAAATACGCGGAATTCACGCAGCCACTGAAAACCCTCGGGTGCCACGTTGTCCTGCCCTTTGCCATAGTTGCTGACAGAACTCCAGTATTCGGCAAGCAGTTCATTGCCTTCGCGTTTTACTTTGTATTGGGGCACTTCCGTGTTGTTCCGGTCCCCGAACGTCTCGGTATGCACGTAGGCAAAATGGGATACATCCAGAAATCCTTCCATTTGACGTCCGGCAGAACCTGCGATATCAAAGTTCGGGGGCAGGATGTTGATATAATCCGGATCATCCCATCCCGGGAATGCAGGAATCTGCTCGTCAGTATCTGCGAGTGAAGTCCAGATCAAGCCATAACGTTCGACCGCAGGATATACGATAAGTTTCAGTTTGGGAGAGATTTTGGAGCTCGGATGCGCAGGTACGGCGGTACATTTACCCTCACAGTTGTAACGGAAACCATGATATGGGCAGACAATTTCCCCATTTTCTACCCAACCTTTACTGAGCGGAGCACCACGGTGAAAACAAAGATCCTTGGCAACGACAACCTTGTCATTGCTGCGATACAGGACCAAGCGGACATCAAGCAATTGAGCGGCAAGTGGTTTATCTGTCACTTCGCTTGCCTGGGCAACTGGATACCAATATTGAGATAGTACATGCCAGTCTTCAGGGGAGAACGTGCAGCCGCGAGGCAGTTCGGATGTAAGTGGAGAATTGGAATTGGAAGTTATCATGGAAGTCACTCCTTGCTAGGATAATGAAACGTTCATTTTTTATGTCAGGAAAGTTTACTTTGTAGCTGTATGTTACTACTCTTTTGTTTCGTGTATCAATATGTATCCTGATTATTTGTTCAAAATCACAAACAAAACATCAAACAGCTAACATAAATACGGAAAAATCTTGTTTATACATAACGCATTACGTGAACTATATTCATACCTAGCAAGGTCCATTCAGGTTACTCATCTTAACTTTGCCGAGTTAAATTCTGTGCCCAAAATATGCTGAAGAAATTTTTTATAGAAAAGTGTCACAGATGTGAGCCTTGATTTGTCTTCAGGTTGTAGACCAAAATACGGAGGCGAATGCAATGAGTTTAAGAGTGAATTATAGAAGGGCTAACCCGGGTGCTTTCAAAGCAATGATGGCATTGGAGCAGCACATTTCGGGTCAGTTTAAAGACAAGCCATTATATGAGCTGCTGAAAATCCGTGTCTCGCAAATCAATGGCTGTGCGTTCTGTCTCGATATGCATGCCAAAGATCTGTTGAAGCTTGGAGATTATGCCGATCACATTTTGCTGCTGAGTGTGTGGCGCGAGGTGCCTTTGTTTACGGAAAAAGAACGTGTTATGCTGGAGCTGGCTGAAGCGGTAACACTTATTTCGGAGCAAGGCGTACCACTTGAATTGTATGAAAAAGTTAGAGAGCATTTCAGTGAGGCCGAACTGGTGGATCTGATCATGGCGATTAATACCATTAATAGCTGGAACCGGATTGCCATTACAACAGGGATGTACCCTGGCTGCTTTGAATAAGTAAACTTTCGACCATCTGCCAGAGGAGGCCATCTCATGCAATTCAATTCCTTCACCAATGAGCCAGAAGTGTCTTCTCTGGAAGTTGGTGAATTGTATATTCGTTACAAAGCCTACGCCTTTTCCATTGCTTATCGTATGCTTGGCAGTGTTGTGGAGGCTGAAGATATGGTGCAGGATTGTTTTACGGAACTTCAGAGCAAGTCTCTTGATGATATCCGTAATGCCAAGTCCTATATTGCTAAACTAATCGTAAACCGAAGTCTGAACCTATTAAATTCTGCCCGTAATCAAAGGGAAAGCTATGTTGGAGAATGGCTTCCCGAGCCAATGAGTGACAGTGAAATGGGTAACATCCCGGAAGAAACTGTGCAGCAGAAGGAGATGATTTCCTACGCTTATCTGGTTATGCTGGAACAGCTTTCCCCGATGGAGCGAGCCGTTTTTGTGCTTCGTGAGGCATTCCAGTATGAATATACGGAAATAGCGGAGTGGCTGGGCAAATCAGAAAGCAACTGCCGTCAGATCTTTAGCCGGGCGAGACGTAAGCTTCCCGACAGACCTTTGCCGATCGAACAGAGTTCTGCGAATTATGCTGCAAAAGAGCAATTGCTGGCTCGTTTTACAACCGCTTTTCTAAACTATGATGTCTCCGAGATGCTCGAGCTTCTTGCGGAACAACCCGTATTTACGGCAGATGGCGGTGGACGTGTGCATACGGTTATGAGAACGATGAGAGTTCGTAAGGGCGTACTTGCCTTGTTGACCTCTCGCCGGGTGCTTACCCGATTGCGAGAACGAGAGTGGGTGCCCACATTTATCAACGGAGAGCAACACCTTGCGTTACTGGAAAACGGACAGTTGTCCGAAGTGCTGTGTTTGGAACTGGACTCTCTTGGAGAGCGAATAAAGGGATTCTATCTTGTTGTGAATCCAGACAAACTTACATCGGTATCGAGATAATACTTTTCTGGAATGGAATAAGAAGGGCTCAAGGTATGCTAAAGCGGCACATCCTGTAAAGAGGAGTGCCGCTTCTTTTTTATTTATTAATCATTGGCAAACAGGCTTTCAACATGGTCAGTGATTTCTTTGATTTCTGGGGTAAGTTCGTCGTTACTCTTATCGAGAAGATGCAAAATCTTATCCACTGTATCCAGAAGTACACTCTTCGTGTTAGGCTCCCTATTTGCCACAGCCTTCTCGTATGCTTTTTTCACTTCTGGATCGATAGTACGAATTTCTTCTTCCGTGTACCAGTCATAGGCGGGAGAGTTATCACTTCCATAAAACAGGTAATCAACATACAGCGAATTCTTAACTGCTGACGTACGATTAGAGCTTGGGAAGTTGTTCAGGAAAGCCTCCTTCTCTAGAGTACGCCGGATGAGTTCATCCCAGGTTATGATAAAGGCCGCATCGGAAGTTGTGGGCTGGTTGGATTCCGCAGCCATAATATCAATGTAAGCAAAAATGTCAGGTTTCACGTAGGGCTGAAACTTTTTGTACATCTCATAATTGATGATGGGATAGTATAGACCTTCACTGGTTTCCAGTTTGAATCTCAGATCGGAAGCTTCCTGCAAGAGCTTGCGAACCGTCGGATCTTTAATCACTTTGAGCAGACTGCTATATGTAAGCTTTTGTTCATAACCTATGCTGGAATGGGCTTCATAGAGAACACTTTGAAACAGTTCCGTATACATTTTTTGATCCAAGTCAGCCAGTCTGATCTTTTGCAAATTCTCCAGTTGAAGGGTCATCAAGGTAGCCTGCCAAGGGCCGACTTCATCGATATGATTCAATAGATATTTACGTGCCTGATCCAGGCTGGGTGTGGATTTCACTGCATTTTTTGAAAATATTTGAAATTGTTGATATACCGTTTTGGAAGCTGCGTCAGGTGCAGCCAATGTAGTTTGAGATGTTGTCAGAGTTGCACAGATGGCTGTAAAGCTTAATGTGATGGCTAGAAAACCAAGTTTAATCGATGGATTCAATCGCATTCAAAAACCTCCCATGTTACATAATGAGTAGTGTGACCACATTCTGATTAAACCAGTTTCTGGTAATTGAATCAAGGTAGAATTCCTTAAAAATAAAATGTGTTACCCAAGGTAGTAACAACACCGGATGATTCTGGAAACAACAAAGAACAGCATCTTTCAACCTTGAGTGGGTTGAAGATACTGTTCTTTGTTGATCAAGCTTATTTTAAATTAATGGAGAGGTGGTTTATTGTTGATTGGCATCTGAGGTGTGCCGTTTGCTGGAACGTATGCCTGAAGCATCTGCGTGGTATCATTTGCATTTAGCTGAGGCACTTGATAATAAGCGTGTTGATTTTGATACATGAAAATTTCGTAGGCCATCTCGATAAACTGTTGAACCTGCGAAGCGATGACTCGGCGCACGGCTCCATTCGTAATTTCAGGAGCAGACATGGCCAGCAGGGAGGCGTGAGACTTAATTAATCCCAGCATATGACCACTGATGCCTGCATCTTTCACATCCGAAAGGGATTGGTTTGGCTTTTTTGGAGCGGACGGCTTAAGGCCATATACAGGTGGTACGATGTTTGGAATCATGTAGGTTGCAGTCTCTTGCTGCGGTTTGTGTCCGGTTGAGAAACATTCCGCAGTCAGATTGTATTGGGACAACATGAAGTTGTATTGACGATCAAGGATACCCAACAGTTCGTTGTCTTGTACAAACGTCCTGAAGATCATGTATTGATCCAACACGTTGATGGCTCCTGACAGAATTTCATGCATATCGAACATTTCATGTCCGCCATGGTTCATCTGAGGTGTGAAGCCTGGATTTGCATTAGTTGCAGGTTGTATTCGGTTTGGAGGCTGCATTGAATTTGGATTCATTGTGAATTTGATTCTCCTTTGGGAAATGGTATGATCTTAGTATGGTCTTCAACAGTAAAATTATGTAATGTGTGTTGGTTTTAAGCGAAAATAGAGACAGGTATGGTGGTGGTTGGATGGAAACTGATTGGAGTGTTCCCAAAGCGTTATTCGTTAAACATTATGGGAGCGCTGTTCAGATGCATCGTGGTGGAGTTTATACAGAGTATAAGCAATGGGATGTGCCGCAGGAGCTGGAGCAGACATGGATGGATGAAAGAATAGTTCAGTTAACCTCTGAATTATCTATAATGAACTGGGACGCGATTGATGAGCTTACGTCAATTGCCAGATATCATGCGAATCCGCTAATTATTAATGCAATCACAGCATTCGCATCAAGACAACTGACGAGTGCGGACAGTATGGTGCGTCTGATGTATGCGGAACGTGTGATTGAGTTGATTAAGCGATATGAATCGATTATTCCGGTGCATAAGCTGCGTGAAGCCTATCAACTGACAATGAACTTGTTGGAGGATGTAGTAACGAAACCGTTGGTGCTTGATCCGGGACATGAACTACAGCAATATGGGTTAAAGGATAAACGTGGACTGAATCTGCGTGTGGAAAAGAACAAGGAAGAGATCATCCGATATTTTCGGAACTGAATGTATTTCATTGAATCAAGCGAGGTAAATATCATTGAGAAAACTGAACTATATCAAAATATTTATTTTCCTTAGTGTGGTCACAGTGGTGACTATAGGTTTGTATTACGCGGCAGCGGATTGGCTGGAGCAGCGCTATTTTCGCTTCCTTATCTGGAATCTGTTTTTGGGCTGGATTCCGTTTGTATTCTCCTATGTGGCCTATGGCTTTAGCCATGCTAAATGGAAAGGGGCAGCAGGGTTTGCCGTTGCAAGCGGACTGCTCTGGCTATTGTTCTTTCCGAACTCGTCTTACATTGTAACGGATCTTGTTCACCTGACGGCACGCAGTTCCCGCTATTATGACGGAGGCAATGGATTGGACTACAAGTACTGGTATGATTTAATTGTGGTCTTGATGTTCGTTTGGACAGGTTTATTGCTCGGATTTCTGTCGATGTATCAGCTTCAGGAAGTGATTCATCACAAAATGGGGCGATGGGTTTCATGGATCTTTGTGCTTGGAGGTTGTGCTCTGGGAAGTTACGGTGTCCTGCTGGGACGTGTTTATCGCCTGAACAGCTGGGATGCGTTAACCAATCGAGAGACGCTGGTTGAACTTATGCATGAGAGTGTAAGTCGTCCATCGCTGGCTTTCTGTATGTTCTTTGGTACGTTTATTCTTACGATTTACGCAACGTTATACTATCTAATTAATACAAGAACTTTCCGTGATAGGAAGACGGAGGTCGGAAGTTCGGAGGCTGATCTGCAAAGCTTGTGATATACAAGAGTATGGCATGTCTAGTTCTAATAAAGCTAAACAAATAACCCTCAACTATTCGGGAACACGCCCAAATGGTTGGGGGTTATTTATTATCCATTAAACGAAACGTAAGAATGTTATAGGCATTTTAACAGTTCAGGTGCAATCCGTTTGGGGAATACATCCAGCGGAGGTTTTTCCTTCTTTCGTTTGTCATTGGTGAGCACGGCAACGAGTTCCAGACCCGGGACGATATATACAAATTGACCGCCAAATCCACGGGCGTAGTAATAGTGAAGTATGGGAGCGGGCTGTTCCGCAACCTGAGCTTCGGAAGTTTCGTTGGTGTAGGCATCCACCCACCAATGCCAAGCGTAACTGCCATGATTGGGTGGGGTAACTGGAATGGCAGGTTTTGTAGAGCGGCTAACAAGATCACTCGAAATCAGCGACTGCCCGTCCCACATGCCTTGTTGCAAAAACAGTTGTCCGAATTTCAGTAAATCCTTCGGCAACATCTTTAAGCCGAACCCCCCGGTATGTACCCCCTGTGGGTCGCTTTCCCATTCATACTGTTGAATTCCCAGTGGGCAAAATAGATAACGTTCCGCAAACTCAGCTACGGACATACCTGTACTATGCATGAGGATGGCAGACAATATCTGTGATACCCCTGAATTGTATTCCATATATGTACCTGGCACATGACTTAAGCGTTGCTCCAGCGCAAAATTCACCCAGTGATCTGTACGCGTCATACGCGGAAATGAATTCTGTCCTCCGAATTCATCCCAGTTGAAGCCAGCCGTCATGGTTAATAACTGCTCCAACGTTATTTCCGGTTTGCGGGGGTCAGGGTCTGATATCAGCTGTGGGAAGAAGGTGGAGATCGGCGTGTCAGCCTCAGGCAGCACCCCTTGATCCATAGCAATACAGATGAGCGCGGACAGCACACTTTTGGTACAGGAATTGACTTTGGCAATATGGGTTGCTGCTTCTTGATTGCGGTAGTGCTCGTATATGATCTCACCACGTACGCTGACTAAACAACTGCGCAGATCCAGCGGCGGGATCATTGGATGCAACATGGATGGTATGGATGAAGGATTCATAGTGTCCTTTCTTATCGGGGACTTGTCCCATAAATTGAGTGTTCATTAGAAAAGGTTTGAATCATTATCTTAGCATATGAATAAATAAGTTCTCAATTCATCGACCTCAGGCTCTGGGAGTAGTAAGAACTGGACCGCAGACTGATTCAGATGTTCATATTTATTGGTACAATCGGGGCACATAATAAATGGGGTTATTTTACAGAAAAAAAGGAACATGAGCTTTGGTCCGTAGGGTTTGACATATCGGTAAAAGTAATTACATAAAGTGTACCTGATTATTCCAAAGTAGTGTTCCATGCAAAGGAGCTAGTGGTTATTCATGCTATTACGTATGCTGAGAAATGATCTTATGAGGAAAAAAGGAATCAACATCGCTCTATTTGTTTTTATTTTACTAGCGGCTTCACTTGTTTCTTCGGGTACAAGAATGATTATGGAGCTAACAAGTTCAATTCACCATTTATTCACAGAATCGAAGACGCCTCATGTTGTGCAAATGCACGCAGGGAAACTGGATAAAATGAAGGTGAATGAGTGGGCACAGGCCAATGAGATGGTAGATAAACACCAGATCGTAGAAATGATTAACATAGACGGTGCTCATTTGTTTTTTGGAGCGGAGGCTGAGAAAAACAGCATCATGGATCTTGATTTTGTTGTACAAAATCAGGATTTTGATTTTCTGCTGAATCTGGATAGTGAGATTGTGCAGGTGAATGATGGAGAAATTGCGGTTCCCGTTTATTATTTGCAGCAAAAGAAATTGAGTATTGGTGACCCTATTCATATTAAAGACGGTTCTTTCAGCAGAACATACAAGATCGTGGATTTTGTACGTGATGCTCAAATGAATCCATCGATCATTCACTCCAAACGTTTTGTCATCAGTCAGGGTGAATTCCAAGCCTTGAAACAAAATACGGGAGAGTCGGAGTATCTGATTGAATTTCGACTTAGAGATTCCAAGATGATCAGCGAGTTTACCCAAGCCTATCAAAATACGAGTTTACCGAACGCTGGTCCTGTGGTGAACTACAATCTGTTTCAGTTGTTGAATGCTTTGACCGATGGGGTTGTGGCGGCTGTAGTCATTCTGGTCAGTTTGATATTGATTGTGATCGCTGTACTCTGCATTCGTTTCACTATGCTCGCTACCATTGAAGAGGATTATCGAGAGATTAGCGTCATGAAAGCTATCGGCATATCTGAGCGTAATATTAAGAAACTCTACTTGAGTAAATATGTTGTTATGGCAGGATTGGGCTCTATCTCAGGTTTTCTTGCATCACTATGGGTTAACAATCTGTTCATGTCCAATATGATACTCTACATAGGGGCAGCTCCCAAAACATGGCTGCATTACGGCATAACATTGTTTGCGGCTGTCTTCATTTTTGCCATCGTTGTATTTTTCTGCAACCGTGTGCTTCGGCGTTTTAATTACATTTCAGCCGTCGAAGCATTACGTTCGGGCAGTATGGGTGAGACGAGAATAAGTCAAAAAAGACTGAACCTTTCCCAAAATCGGTGGTTATCGGTTCCGGTTTTTCTGAGTTTAAAAGAAGTCATCCAACGAATGAAAATGTTCCGTTTGCTGTTGTTTGTGTTTATTATAAGTTCATTTATTATCATCGTACCTATAAATTTCCTCCATACTTTACAAGCTCCTAGCTTTATTTCTTACATGGGTGTAGGTCAAAGCGATATGCGTATTGATCTGAGACACTCTGAAGATATCGAACAGCGTTACGCTGAATTAATTGATTATGTTCAAAAGGATAAGAACGTACTTCGATACTCACCTCTTGTCACAAGCCAATTCAAAGTGTTGAACAGTGAAGGTAGCTATGATCATTTGAGCGTAGAGACAGGTGACTTTGATGTTTTTCCTTTGTCTTACGTGAATGGCGAGGCACCGAAAAATGAAAATGAAATTGCTTTGTCTGATGCGAACAGTAAAGACATGGAGAAGAAGACAGGAGATTCCTTGGTACTGATCGTAAATGGACAGGGAAAAAAAATGACAGTCAGTGGTGTATATCAGGATGTGACCAACGGTGGAAAGACTGCCAAAGCACGGCTGGCCTATAACAAGGATCGTGTGCTCTGGTATGTCGTAAGTTTGGATTTGAAAGATGACGGTAATAAAATCTCAGATAAAATTGCGGAATATGAGCAAGCGTTCTCACCTGCAAAGGTGACCGATTTAAAAGGCTACTTATATCAAACACTTGGAGGAACGATTCATCAGCTTAAGCTGGTTGCGGTGTTGGCGCTTGTTGTAGCAGTATTGGTTACTATCCTGATCACATCATTATTCCTGAAAATGCTTGTCGCAAAGGACAGCGGTGATATCGCGATTTTCAGAAGTTTGGGATTTGGCCTCTCCACAATTAAATTCAAATATGTATCGATGTCCCTTATTGTTTTGGGTGTTGGGGTCCTTGTAGGAACGATACTATCAAATACGGCAGGTGAGTGGTTGATCAGTGCAATAATGGCTTCTTTCGGGGCGTCCAATATCGTTTTTGTCATTGACCCGCTACAAGCGTACGTACTTTGTCCGCTGCTGCTGGCAGCAACGATTATCTGTACCGCTCTAATCAGTATTCAATCCATCAAAGAATCCAGCATTTCCAAAATGATTATCGAATAGGGGGACAACCATGACTATAATCCTGGAAGCCAAAAACGTGAACAAATCGTACAGTACTGGTGAGCATGAGAAGCATCCTATTTTGAAGGATATTAATTTTCAATTGAAGAAGGGCGAATTTGTCTCCATTATGGGTCCATCGGGCTCAGGAAAATCAACCTTGTTATACAATGTCAGCGGCATGGATCAGGTAAGTAGCGGGAGTGTTTATTTTGCTGGCAAGAAAATTTCGGAGTTCTCAGAGAAAGAATTGGCACAGCTTCGCTTGAATAAGATGGGCTTTATATTTCAGAACATACATCTGTTGAAAAATCTGAATCTACTCGACAATATCATTCTTTCTGCCTATCTGGCCCAAAAAAGTAGTAGAGATTCCATTAATAAACGAGCGCTCAATCTGATGGAAAAAATGGGGATTGATGAACTAGCCAACCACAATATTACCCAGGCATCGGGTGGACAGTTGC
Organism: Paenibacillus sp. OK076; assembly: GCF_900110055.1. Classification (NCBI taxonomy): domain Bacteria; kingdom Bacillati; phylum Bacillota; class Bacilli; order Caryophanales; family Paenibacillaceae; genus Paenibacillus; species Paenibacillus sp. OK076. Next base: position 3,497,240 of record NZ_FOCH01000001.1, on the reverse strand, counting down.
AACGGTTCGCCATTTGCAGGGCCCTGATCAATCAGCCTGATATTCTGTTTGGCGACGAACCCACTGGGGCACTGAATTCACGTTCAACCAGTGAAATTATGGATATTCTAGGAGATATTAATGCTTCTGGAACGACCATATTAATGGTTACCCATGACGTCAAGGTCGCCGCGCGATCTGAACGGGTTTTATTCATGATGGACGGCAAACTGGTGGCAGATCGTAATATGGGCAAGTTCAACAAGCAGCATGATCTTAAAGCGAGAGAGAGCAGCTTAGGTAAGTGGCTTGCGGATCACGGGTTCTAACACGGTTTATTGGAGAGGAGCTTAACCAATGAAACAGACGGAACACAGGTCATTTGGCAAATTTCTGATCGTATGGTTCGGACAGCTCATATCTACCATGGGAATCGGAATGACGGCATTCTCCCTTGGTGTTTACGCATTTGAGAAAACCCATATGGCGACAGCTGTGGCGCTGATTACACTGTTTACCTTTTTGCCTAATATCCTGTTGCGTCCTATTGGCGGAGTCCTAGCCGATCGTTTTGACCGGCGCATGATGATGGTTATAGGTGATCTTGGTTCTGCTGCAGGCTTAGTATTTATTTTGACCATGATCCTGACGGGGAAGATTGAACTATGGCATCTGTATGTAGGGGTTGCTTTCAGTTCCGTGTTCTCGGCCATTCAAAGTCCAGCCTACAAGGCTTCAGCCACCGATTTGCTTGATAAAGATCAATATTCAAAGGGCAGTGGCTTGGTACAGCTCGCCGAATCATCCAAGTTTCTATTTTCACCCATAATAGCGGGCATTCTGCTCAGTATAACAACCATTGAAGTCATTCTAGTCATTAATATGTTGACGTATCTGGTTGCCATTCTAGCGGTGCTTGCTATTCGGAAAAGCATTAAAGCAGCGCGAAGCGATGCCGAGAGGAAGCCTTGGCTTGCTGAACTTAACGAAGGCTGGATTGAAGTCACGACAAGTAAAGGCGTGCTGCTCCTTGTTATTATTATTTCGATTGTCACGTTCTATCTGGGATTCCTCGAGACGCTCATTGGTCCTATGATCTTATCATTTTCGGATTCAAGGACACTTGGAACATTTCAATCTGTGAGCGCGATCGGCATGCTGATCAGCAGTCTGTGTATTGGCATGTTCACCCTAAGTAAAAAATATTCAAAAATACTTGTTCTGGGTCTGGTTCTATCTGGATTATCATTCTCCTTCTTGGGGGTTTCCACCAATATTTATTTCATTATCTTTGCAGGCTTCCTGTTTTTGGCCTCCCTGCCTTTTGTCAACATGAGTGCAGACGTATTGGTGCGCAATAACATATCCAACGAGAAACAAGGTAGGGTGTGGGGAATCATCGGCATTTTATCACAATTGGGTTTTATTGTATCCTACAGCCTTGCAGGATTTTTGGCAGACCGTGTCTTTAACCCGCTTTTGGTGGAAGGTGGAGCACTTGCTTCGACCGTAGGATCATATATCGGCGTTGGTCCGGGAAGAGGCATTGCGTTGTTGTTTATTATTGCAGGAATATTTGTTATCGCTATTGCAGCTATCACTTCTCAACTTAAATCCATTAAGGGGTTAGAGAAGGGGATTGATATTGTGTCAACAGACCCAACGAATTTAGCGCATGATTGAGTTGATGTGATGTAGTTTAAAGGATGATATTGGCCCCGGAACTTTATGTTTTGGGGTTGGTGTGTATGAAAGGCTTTAGGACTGGAATCATGATTTTGGTAGAGGGTTTGTACAAATGAAAAGGATAGCAGGTATACTAGTAGTAACGAGCATCAGGGGCTTTTAGTTGTGTAGATATTAACCAGGGGGAGGTTACACCTTTGTTCAAAATCGGAAATCAAGGTACGTTTGAAACGTTGCCTGATGAAGCTATGGCGATTTACAAGGGAGATGTTATTGCTGTAGAAGAATTCATTAAACAGGGTATGGATCTTGAAAAAGAGATTACGCTCAGCAAATACATAGCATTGACGCCATTGGATATTGCCCTAATCACCAATCAACTTCCAGTCATTAAGGTTTTGGTGGAGCGCGGAGTGAACCTGAACGTGAAGGATAATCCAGCAATCCTCAAAGCGGTCAGATATGGCGGGGAAGAGCTCATCCGATATTTGCATCAGAAGGGTGCCAAGTTGAACAGTTTGAGCAAGGTGAAGTCGAATGCATATGATGAAGCCTATTACGGTAACAAAAAGAATATCGCAGTGCTGAAGGACCTCGGACTGGATATTCAAAAATATGGTGGAAAAACACTGCGAAGAGCAGTGTCAGATCACGATCTGCAAACCATTCAGTATTTACTGGATGAGGGTGTAGATATTAACTATAATGAGCCGGATATGGTGTATCCATACAAGGCTACACCGCTTACGGTAGCTGCTCGCAACAACAATATGAAGATGGTTCAATTTCTGGTAAAGCGTGGAGCGGATGTAACTATTCAAGAGAAGGATGGGGAGCGGGCGTATACGATTGCGGTCAGTCAGAAGAATGCGGAAATGGCAGAGTATTTGAAATCTCATGAGCCGCAAGACTTTCACAGTCTGAGCAATAAATTGCATGTGCTCAAATCGTACAAGCTGCCTGATGTATTAATCCGTTTTCTAACGGAAGGTCCGCGCAGAATCGACTTGCCGGACAATCCATCCGGCGTGGGATACATCGAATTTTTCCATCTGATCGATACGGTAGAGATGAAGCTGGGCAGACAGAAACTGCTGCGCATATCCTCTGACGTGGATCAGTACTCCCATATCCTGATCGTCTGGAACCCGAGCAAAAAAATGATTGGGTTCGCTGACATTGAACATCAGGAGATTGGAAATATATGCACGTTCCCTGAATTTCTAGCTGACCCGGGTGAGAAGATCACAGAATTCTTCGATCAAATGTAGCTAAGCATGGATGCAATTATTAAATATTTATTCACTGATATATATATAAATTAACAAGAAAGAGCCGGATTCGAATGAATCCGGTTTTTTTTTTTTTTTTTTTGTATTACTTGTTCGATTGTTTAGAATTTGCAATACAAATTAGAAATCCCTCAACTGATCAAACACCTCATATAACGCCTCATGGTTAACTTTAATAGTACTCTCATTACCAAGTTCCTGTTCCAGTTGATCAAGCAAGCTCGCAAGAACAACATAGATTTCTTCACGTTCAACCGTTTCAATAAAGCCAGTTTTAGCATCCATTTTGTTGAAGGTTTGTGTGTAGTTTTCAACCATGGAAAATAGCTGTTTCTGGATAACTTCGTTGCTTATCTGGCTTTGAGCCAGCTGACGAATTTCCTTGAGACATTGTTTATACAGTTGTGCTGCCTTCTTGGCATGAGCAGACTTTATATGATCCCGTCCGTCCCAGTCTCGAAAAGGATTCGTTAGATTCTCTGCGAGCCATTCCGGTTTTCGCGGTTTACTGATTTCGAGTTCGAGCCCGGCTGCGGCTGCTTTTTTATATCTCGTTTTAATTGATTTGGCGGCTTCTGCTGGCAAACTGGTTAGCCATAGTTTCGATAGCTTAGGGAATTGTTCTGGGTTAGGGAACTGTTCTCCAATGAATCCGAACAAGTCATATGTACTAAATTCCTGTAACGCCTTCAAATGCTGAATGGATTCAAGTTGAATCAGACTGCCTGGTTTACCCCACAAACGCAATTCCGTAAGTTCCGGATAACGTTTCACAAGGGGGGCTAAATCCAGCCCCGTGATTTCTCTAATATGTAAGCCATCCAGACGTGGAACTCCGTTGATATGTGGCAGACTAGCAGCAACATTCAATGTTAACCATTTTCCATCCTCATGAGCATCAATACAAAGGCCGGCAGACAGGTTTCCTGTAAAATTCAGACTTTTCATCTTGGTATTCAAAGTGAGACGTTCCAATCCGCTGACATCGATGACGAGTTTGGTCAAATGACTTTTACTGAGGTCCAGCGACTTTTGAACGTGGTTCGTGATATGGAGTTCATTGATAATCGGCTCCTTGGTTAGGAAGGGTATCAGTGATTCCGAATATCCGTCCATTTGAATATTTGTCAAACAAGGCAGTTTGGCAAGTTCGGCCACATCTTCTTCAGACCTCGGCTTGAAATTGCGTATTACACTCGAATTGCGTCTGATCATCTGATGGCCAACCGAGATCTCTTCAAAGTCTTCAGCGGCTTTCTTAAACCGTATTCTTCTTGTTTCATCAATGGCATCCCATTGAAGTTGCCGGTACAGACTGTCCCCAATCAGCCATCCTCCGCTATAACTATTTGTCTGTTCAGTGACAAGCGGAGGGATATTACCTGCCAGAATATAATTGGAAGGGACATTGGCATTCACAAAGGTATGATCCAGCCGATTTTTCCAGAAATAAAAGCTGCAAATGAGCGGTTTCATCTGATGAAGTTCCGTTTCATCGGGCCGCTGATCTCCTGTCCAGTCCAATTGCAGGATTGCAGCAAGCTGGCGTGATCCCTTACTCCCGGTTTCTTTCAGGCCAGTTACCTGGCAGGCAGCATATTGTTGTAAATTTTCGACGTATACACAGTATATGTCTCCGACCGTTGGGACCATGATGTGCTCCTTTCGTTTTGCATAAATCAATGCTAAGCTTCTTGTAAACTAGGGATTTTGCAAAAATGATAATAAAAGAATTATATCAAAGGCGTTCGATCACATCCATTTTGGATAGAGCCATATTTGAATCGATAGAAATCTGAATATCTAAGGGAGGTTATTTATGACTACAGGTATTAGCCGTAATAAAACGCTGGGTGAATTTTTGAAATCTCGGAGGAGCCGGATTCAGCCAGAGCAAGCCGGGATCACTCCAGTTAAGTGAGGAAGAGAAGGACCATCTATTTCGTTTATGGGACCCCAATGCAGAGCATGTATTCCCTGCCTCCGATTCACATCTCGAAGCGAGATGGCAGAGCATCATTATTCAACTTGCTTACCCGTTTTCGAATGAAAGTAAAGATCCCTGGTACTCGCAGTCTGGAGAGAGTTCATGAGAATCTGGGTGCATTGCAGGTTTCTTTCACCAAGGATGAATGGGCTGAGATTGAACGAATATCTCCTAAAGGATTTGCCGCAGGGGGAAGATACCCGGGACTTGCCTAATATAAAGCAAGACTATAGATAAAACACTTAACGCCCCAGACCTGTTTTCAGAAAAGGGTGTTTTTGTGTTTTACTTGAGAGTGGATGATTTTCACCTAATTGACAGATGAAATTACTCGGCTGGATAAAAATTGCAATGGAACCGTGTCCTCGGTATTATCTCCGCTAATTAACGCATACAGTACAACAATGAGATGTACGCCTACAAGGAGGAAACAGCGGTATGACTAATCCGATTCTGCAAGCCCCGAATGTTCAGCTGGCGGCCGATTCGACAGCGGTGTTGAATTATCAGCGTGATTCGCGCAATTATATTACCCAGTTATTTGGACCGCAGCTGCCTACGATCAAAAATGGATTCTTCAATGTACACATGAGCAAAGGTATTATTGTGCAGCCACACTGGCATACAAATGTGACCGAGATGGTCGTTCTGATCAACGGGGAAATTACCACCTCTGTCTACGATCCGTTCAAGCGGGAGCGGATTAGTTATCACTTGAAGCCAGGTCAGGTTTCGATATTCCCTCAAGGATGGTTTCACTGGTTTGTGGCGGAGACTGATGAAGTACACCTGTTGACGATTTTTGATCAACCTACACCGGACATTGTGCTCGGGGCAGATTTCCTGGTTGCAACGCCGCCTGAAGTTGCCCATCGTGCATACTGCATTGATGAGGAGGCATACGCAAAGGCAGTAGCATCAATTAAAAATGACGCTATTTTGGGACCACCGATTGGCTGTGTGGATTCTGTTTCCGATCAGGCAATCAAAGCATCCAAATCCTCCAAAAACTCAAAGGGATAACATCAACACGTTCTCCTATCTAATGACCGATTCAGGTCCGTGACCGGAACATTTTCCGAGTACGGGCCTATGTTTTGTTCCAATTAACACATTCCGAATTCTCTGTTAAGATAGGCATAACACTGGTTTGTTACAGTAGTAGCACTCAAAGAATCTGGAGGGACGATCCATGACCATGACTGAGCAGGAAATGCTGGAAACTGCGATGAGCTATGCACCTGTATTGATGTTTGATCGCAATGAACCCTTTTACCCTGATTTTGTAGGCGTTTCCATTTTGGATCAATCAGGACCTTCACCGTCATTCCAGCGTGAAATTCATTTTCCGGTTGAGGCGGTCCAATATGTGATTGAATTTTCGATTTGGTGGGATTATGAAATTGGACATTTGTACGAAATGGAGCATGTGTGGATATATGTGGGTCATGATGGTGAAGTCGTGGACTGTGAAGCCAGCTTCCATGGCAAAGTACTTCGGGGATTGCTGAAGGATCGAGTGAATGTGGTTGGACGCCATGTGTATCTATACTCGCAGCCAGGCAAACATGCTTTTTCTCCGATCCCTGTGGTGTTTGAACTTCTGCCAGATTTGTATAGTGCAGCAGGCGCCAATGCGGGGTGTGACGGTCTGCTCGTGAACGAGATGTTCAAAGGTTATTTCGAAACCAATGAAGAGATTGATGCCAGCGTGCGGAGTTTCCTGCAGACTAAGGCGTTTGTTCCCTCTATGGAGTTTGAAGAGTTTTTGCTTGAGCCGAGTCTATTCATGCCCTGGGAGCAACTGTTTGCTATGATTCCTGAGAGAATTGAGAGTAGATTGAGAGAACTTGAATCAGGTAGAGTTGGCAGGTTGTTTACTTAGGAAAATGAATATAACAAAAAGTGCTTCATCATCTTTTTAGGATGACGAGGCACTTTTTTTGTAAACCAGTAGAACAACGAGTTTCTTAATCTGCTTTGAAAATGAGATCCATAAACCGGTTGGCTGCCAGGGAAATCGGCATATTACGTTTTGTCATGATGCCCACATGCGAAGGGGGCAGGGCAACATCCAGCTGAATTTCGAAGAGAGAACCTTCTTCCAGCTCTTTGGAAATAAATTCACGGGTGACATACGATATGCCCAATCCCCGCCGTGCAAATTCAATTAACAAATCGACACTGCCGACCTCAATCTCGGGCTTGAGGGTATAGCCATAGCTGTTGAACAGCTCCGTGATCGCCATCCGAACCCGGCTGTTTCTGGAGAAAAGAATCAGTTGATGCTCCAGCAGCATGTCCAATGTCATAACTTTATCCTTCAGTTGAGCATAACGTTCACCCGCAACGAAGCAGTCTTTGAGCTGGATACTTTCCCTGACCTCAAGCTGTGGATCAACAATGGGCATCCGCACAACACCCAAATCAATTTTACCTTCTTTCAGAAAGGTAATGACTTCCGGCGTTGTCCCATGACTTAGATGCAGCTTGATGTTAGGGTAGAGCACATGGAATTCTTCCAGATAGGACAGCATGTAATGCTTGAACAGCGAATCACTGCCACCAATCCGTAGTTCTCCGTTGTCTAAACTCTTCAATGCAGCCATTTTCTCCTCGGCCAGCGAGATCAAAATCTGTGATTGTTCAATATACGAATAAAGACTTACACCTTCCTGTGTTAGCGCAACTCCCTTGGAGTTCCGGTAAAACAACGTGAGACCAAAGCTTTCTTCCAGCTGTTTAATGGCATGACTGACACTTGGTTGAGTAATATATAGCGCTTTGGCGGCTTGGGTCAAACTGCCTGTTTTGGCAGCCCAATAGAATACCTTATATAATTCATAATTTGTCGTCATAGATATTGTCTATAGCTCCTGTGAAATATATTAATTACTTGTATGGCTATAAAACGTATTATAGTGTAACTACAGCAAAGAAACCAGAGTTACTTGGAAGGAGAATAGTGAGATGGAACCAACGAGCATTATTTTATTTGGTGCGACTGGCGATTTAGCCAAAAGAAAAATATATCCAGCCTTATATAATTTATACATTGAGCAGAAACTTCCGGCATCCTTCTCGCTGATTGGTTTGGGACGCAGAGAATGGTCTGATGAATTCTTTCAGGCACAAGTGGAAAAATCATTAAATGAATTTTCCAGACGCCCGGCTGATCCCCAAGTTGTGAAATCTTTCGTGCAGGCTTTCCGCTACAGTGTATTGAATATAAGCCATAAGGAAGATTATATAGAGCTGTTAAATTTGGTTGAACAAAGAGAGGCTGAACTTGGCATTCCGTCCAATCGTCTGTTCTACCTTTCGGTTGGTCCAGAATTCTTTGAACCCATTGCAGAGAACATTCAGGAAAGTGGACTTGGATCAACTGAGGGCTGGAAACGCCTTGTGATCGAGAAGCCATTTGGACATGATCTGCAATCGGCTCGTGACCTCAATCGCAAATTAAGCGAAGCGTTCACCGAAGAAGAAATTTATCGAATTGACCACTATTTGGGCAAACCGATGGTACAGCGTCTTGAAACCTTGCATCAGAGCAATCCGATCATGAAGGCGTTGTGGAACAACCGTTACATCTCCAATGTGCAGATCACCGCTAATGAGACTGTTGGTGTGGAAGAACGGGCATCCTATTATGATCATGTAGGCGCCGTGCGTGACATGTTCCAGAATCATATGCTGCAATTGCTTATGATGATGGCGATCCAGCTTCCGTATAACAGCACCTCGGAAAAAGTCGGTTTGAAGAAAAAACACATCATGGAATCAATCCAGCCACTGCAAAAGCAAAACGTGGGTGCAAGTGTCATTCGCGGACAGTATGCTGAAGGAAACATCCATGGCAAATCCGTTAACGGATATGCAGCTGAGCCGGGTGTTGCCGAGAATACGATGAATGATACGTTTATTGCTGCCAAATTGCAGATTGATGACTTCTTCTGGCGCGGAGTACCATTCTATATCCGTACCGGTAAACGAATGAAGGAGAAATCCACTCGTATCGTCATCGAATTCAAGGAACCATCCGGACAGTCCAACGTGGTTAACGGTTCCAAACCGAATCTGCTTGTGATTGAGATGAGTCCTGACCAGAGCATGACGCTGCAGCTGAATGCGAGCGACCCGCAAAACAAAGGGGAGTTCAAGCCGGTTCATATTGATCTGTCACCAGATCGCGAGGATCTGGCGGAGGCTTATGAGAACTTGATTCATGATGCATTGCATGGTGATCCAACGTTCTTTGCTCATTGGGATGAAGTAGAACTGTCTTGGGCTTGGGTACAACCTATTCTGGATGCATTCCAGGAGAATTTGCTCCCACTTCATCTGTACCCGGCGGGAAGCTATGGACCCGCAGAGTCCGATGCGATGCTCGCTGCGGAGGGGCACCACTGGTGGTTTGATCAACCTGCCGATCAGCAGGCTGAAGATGATATTGAAGTTCCTATGGCTGTTAATGCTAATCTGTAACCTAAAAAACATATCCTTTGGAGGTAATTGAATATGAAATTTTTCATCGATACAGCAAACTTGGTAGACATCAAAAAAGCTTACAAAATCGGCGTCCTGTCTGGTGTAACAACAAACCCGTCATTGGTAGCCAAAGAAGGCGTGAAATTCGAAGACCGCATTGAAGAAATTTTGCGTGAAGTACCTGAAGTTGAATCCGTATCTGCGGAAGTAACACCAGATGCGATCACAGCTGAAGAGATGATTGCTCAAGCAGACGAACTGATCAAAATCAATAACAACGACAAAAACATCACCATCAAGCTGCCAATGACACTTGCAGGACTGGAAGCTTGCCGTTACCTGACCAAAAAAGGCGTGAAAACCAACGTAACGTTGATCTTCACCGTGAACCAGGCGCTGCTTGCTGCTCGTGCAGGTGCAACATATGTATCCCCGTTCCTGGGACGTCTGGATGACATCTCCGAAGATGGCGTTCAATTGGTTGCTAAAGTTGCTGAGCTGTTCCGTACACATAACCTGGATGCACAGATTATTGCGGCTTCTGTAAGACATCCGGACCACGTTACACGTGTAGCAATGGCAGGAGCACATATCGCTACTGTTCCATTCTCCGTCATTGAACAAATCTCCAAACACCCGCTGACAGATCAAGGCATGGAGAAATTCGCAGCAGACTGGAAAAAAACGGTTCAATAATAAAGGATTGTTGATTTCCAATTTTAAACTACTATATATAAAGAGTATTGGGAGGACATAATGAGTAAACAACAGATCGGTGTCATCGGACTTGCAGTAATGGGTAAGAACCTTGCCCTTAATATTGAAAGCAAAGGATTCTCCGTATCGGTATATAACCGTTCCCCGGAGAAAACGAACGATCTTCTGAAAGAAGCCGAAGGCAAAAACCTGACAGGCGCATTCACGATTGAAGAGTTCGTAGCTTCCCTGGAATCCCCGCGTAAAATCCTGATCATGGTGCAAGCAGGTAAAGCAACGGACGCTACCATTGAACAACTGCTGCCACACTTGGACGAAGGGGACATCATCATTGATGGAGGAAACGCATACTTCCCTGACACCCAACGCCGCAGCAAAGATCTGGAAGCCAAAGGTTTCCGTTTCATCGGTGCGGGTGTATCCGGTGGGGAAGAAGGCGCGTTGAAAGGCCCGGCAATCATGCCAGGTGGACAAGAAAGTGCTTATCAGTTGGTAGAACCGATCCTTACAGCGATTTCGGCCAAAGTAGGCGATGACGCCTGCAGCACATATATCGGACCAGATGGTGCCGGACACTATGTGAAAATGGTGCACAACGGTATCGAGTATGGAGATATGCAGTTGATCGGTGAAGCATATCACTTGCTCAAATCCGTGCTGAATGTGTCCGTTGAAGAATTGCATGCAATCTTCTCTGAATGGAACCAAGGTGAGCTGGATAGCTACCTGATTGAAATCACAGCAGACATCTTCTCCAAATACGATCCGGAAACCGGCAAACCCATGGTTGATGTCATTCTGGATGCAGCTGGACAAAAAGGAACAGGTAAATGGACAAGCCAAAGCGCGTTGGATCTCGGCGTACCATTGTCCATGATTACGGAATCCGTATTCTCCCGCTTCTTGTCTGCGATGAAAGATGAGCGTGTGGCGGCAAGCAAAATCTTGAATGGACCTGCGGTTGAAGCCTTCTCTGGCGACAAAAAAGCATTCATCGAGAATGTGCGCAAAGCCCTCTTTGCAAGTAAAATCGTATCCTATGCACAAGGTTTTGCTCAAATGCGTGCAGCTTCAGACGAATATGGCTGGGATCTGAAATACGGCAACATCGCCATGATCTTCCGCGGTGGCTGCATCATCCGTTCGCAATTCCTGCAAAACATCAAGGAAGCATATGACAAGGATGCAGCATTGAAAAACCTGCTGCTGGACCCATACTTCCAAAATATTGTTGAATCCTACCAAGGTGCATGGCGTGAAGTCGTTGCAGCTGCGGTAACTCAAGGAATTCCGGTTCCTGGATTCTCCAGCGCGTTGTCTTACTATGACAGCTACCGCACTGAGCGTTTGCCTGCGAACCTGTTGCAAGCACAACGTGACTACTTTGGCGCTCACACATTCAAACGTGTGGACAAAGAAGGTTCATTCCATTTCCAATGGATGGACACTAACGAGTAATATGTAATTCGAGATCATTCAGCATTCCTGTGCTCGTTCATGATGTTAGTCATCTTGAGCGGACGCAGGAATGTTTTTTTATTCAGATGAACAGGCTATGGGTTAACGTATCGGCTACTATATAATAATTGGAATTCAAATATTCCAAATTGTAATAAAATGTACGCATATAAGTATTGGAAACAGATGTCCTGTCGCCTTTAACTACGTTATACTTGTTCAGATGGACTGGAATTTGGTTAAGAGAAAATTCAGCAATCAACTTATTGACGTGGAGGTTAACGGAGGCATGTTTGTACTTGCAGGCATCTTGTTTTTGGTAGTGTACGGTTTATTAGTGTTTTACATAGGACGGAGCGGATGGAGCTGGATGAAGCCGGTTGTATCTGCGAGATTTCGTTGGTTTTACATCGTTGTGCTTGTATTCCTTGCATTTTCATTCATACTGGCAAGGTTGTTTGGAAGTATTTCCTTCCTGAGTGTTATCGGTTCGTATTGGCTTGCAATCTTTTCTCTGCTGTTATTGATCCTTCCCGTGGTTCATCTAACGCTATGGTTGCTTAGACTAACCCGTATTCCAAGACATTACGCTCACAAATGGGCAGGTGTGGTCACTCTCGTGCTGTTGCTGTCCACGTTGGGCTATGGTATCTATAACGCCTATAGTCCAGTCGTAAGACAATACAGCATTCAGATTGATAAAAAAGTGGAAGGTGTCGACAGCCTCAACATTGTTATGGCTGCGGATATGCACTTTGGCCTGCTGTCCGGCCCTGCTCACGCTAAACGCATGGTGGAAGAAATTAACACACTGAAGCCGGATTTAGTGCTGTATCCTGGTGATATTATCGATGACAACCTGGATATGTACCTCAAGAGTGGGATTGCGGATATTATCAGCGGCATTCAAGCCCCTTACGGAGTGTACGCTTCACTGGGCAATCACGACAAGTATAATGGTCCGATCGAGGATCTGATTGCTGCTTTGGAGAAGAGTAATATGCAAGTTCTGTATGATGATAAAATTACATTGGACGATAAGATTACACTGATTGGACGGAAAGACCGGACAGAGAAGGATCGTGCAGAAGTAGCGACGTTGATGCAGGATACCGACTTGAGCAAGCCTGTGCTCATGATGGATCACCAGCCTTATGATTTGGATATTGCGGAACAGAACAACGTAGATTTGGTTGTGTCTGGCCACACCCATCGTGGTCAGATCGCACCCGCTCAGTTTATTACTAAGGCCATCTACGAGAATGATTGGGGTTATCTGCAAAAAGGGTCCATGCACTCTATCGTCACCTCTGGATTTGGCTTCTGGGGACCTCCGATTCGAACAAGCAGTCGATCCGAGATTGTACAGATTCATGTGACGTTCCAGCAATAATCAGCGATAATAGTAACTATGAGCCCTTCCGTCGAAGGGCTCATAGTTGTACTCCATTCCAAAAGACGACGGATAGACATGTTTCATGTGATTGCTTTTATACAAGGCCCGTGTATCCTTTTGTATGCAGATGGCTGACTAATTCCGCATACCATTCAATGGCTGAACCTCAAGCGAATAGAATACCCCTTTTTTGTTGATTTCCCCAACAACAGTAGCAGCTCCTTTTTTCGTAAAGGTGTACTGATTTTCTTTAATTGTGACCGTATAGCCTTTCAGTTGGATTCCAAAAAGAGATTTTACTTTCGATGATGCAGCGGACAAGGCTTGTGATTTGCTCAGCTTAGGTTTGGCGAAGGATTTGTTGAAATCCTTGTACCCGCTCCAGTCCTTGCCAAAATCATTTTGGATTGCCCACACCTTGCCTGTCTTGGCTCCAATAAATACATGATTAATATCACCGTCATCGCGATAGTTCCAGAAGGAGTCTTTTCCTTTTTGCTGACGCAGCACAAAATCAAACGCCTTCGTTTGTGAAATGCCCAAAGTTTTCAATGCGTTTCTGGCTTTGTTGGTCAGGGAAGCATCAGCGTTTTGCAGGGCGTACGTGAAACTGGCTGTAATTTCATTGTTGTTGTCTACATCGATGTAAACACTTTGATGTTCTCCCCAGATTACCCAATAGTTATTGAGCCCGCCTTCTTTGCCTGTATTATTGACCCGCCACACGGCATCAGGCTTGAAGGTTTGCTTGGGGTCAAACGATTTCAGAAAGGTGTCTATTTTGAGACGAAGCGCATTATCCATAAATGTATGTATATCTGAAGCTCGGTAGATCAGGACGGTCGACTCTACACGGTCTTCTTTTTCATTATAGACCTGCGAAGATGTAGCGGTTGCGGCTCCCTTCACGATGCCTTCCACCGACAACTCGTCATCGCCCAGCCCTGGACTGGAACTGGTGAATTGCACCGTCTGTTTACCTACCAATGCTGTGATGGCTTCGGTTAATCGTTTCAGCGCTGTTTCATTGAGATTCAGGGGAGCCTGGGTATTTGCTATTACTGCTGAGGAATTGCTCTGCGTTGCTGCGGATATGGGGGTTGCGGATAATAGCAGGGTTATGGCTGCAAGAGTTGCTGTAACGGATTTGAATTTGTTCATTGTAAAGAATCCTCCTGTTTGTTTAATTGATAAAAGGTAAACAATAAAGCTTATATTCCTTTTGACGTGGAATTTAAGGGGAATGTTGCATGTATATGGAATGTAGTGAATTAGCAGTGGTAGCATTTTGGGTTGACACCGTTTTCAGGTTGTGATAAATTATACCCGAGGCTTGTTACCGGTAATGCGGGCAAAACCACTATGGAAATGATTTTTATTATTTCTATTTTGGTTTTGCCCTTTTTTGATCCTCAAAAAAAACAGGTGGGTCCAACATGATTATTAAACAGATATTTAATAACAATATTGTCAGTACCGTGGATGACAAAAATCAGGAACTGCTGATCCTCGGCCGGGGTATCGGATTTAAGTTCAAGGCGGGCGATGAGATTGATGAAGAACGGATTGAGAAAGTCTTCCGGCTTCAGGATGCATCGATCTATGAGAAGTTCAAGTCCATCGTCACAGAAGTGCCGATTGAAATCCTGCAGGCGACAGATGATATTGTGACACTGGCACGTACGCAATTGAACAAAACCATCAGTGACGGGATTTATGTCTCACTGTCGGATCACATTCATTTTGCTGTCCAGCGTTTGGAAAAGGGAATGATCACACGAAATCCGCTCTCTTGGGAAGTGCAGCATTTTTACAAGGCCGAGTTCGACGTGGCCCGGGAAGCGCTCACCCTGCTGAAGGAAAGACTGGATGTGGAATTTCCCAAAGATGAAATTTGCAACATAGCGCTGCATTTCATCAATGCCGAAGTCAATGATTCCATGAACGACGTCACCCATTTGATGCAGCTGCTGCAAGAGATTATGAACATTATCAAATATCACTTCAATGTTGAATTGGATGAAGATAGCGTCAACTATTTCCGTTTCATTACTCATTTGAAGTATTTCTGCCAACGGGTAATTACTCACTCGTCACACGACGATGCGGAGGAGTATTTATATGAAGTTGTACGGAAAAACTATCCCGAAACCTTCAAATGTATCGGCAAGATTGAAACATTTATCCAGAAGAACTACCAGTATGATATGACGCATTCGGAACAGTTGTATCTGACCCTTCATCTGGAGCGGTTAATGAAACCGAAGCGTGAGCAATGAATGATAAGAACATGAACCAGAACCTAACTAAATATCAAATGGGCTTGTTACTGTTCAATCAGGCAATACCCGAATGAATGACACGTAGAAGACGTGGCTATTTGTTCGGGTATTTTTTATTGGAAAAATGAGGAGGAAACGATCATGAAACATCAGGAAACGGCACAGGAAATCATCAAAGCCGTTGGGGGAACAAACAATATCAACTCGGTATATCATTGCGTCACACGACTGAGATTTGATCTGAAAAATAACGATAAAGTGGATAATAACTCACTCAAGAAGCTGGATAAAGTCATGGGAACGAATATCTCTGGAGATCAATTCCAGGTGATTATCGGGAATGACGTATCCAAAGTATTCGATGCTATGGTGAAGGAACATCCGGCAATACAGCAAAGTTCAGAAAATAAACAGGCTAAACCGGAAAAAAATAAAAATGTAATTCTTAATATTTTTGAGACGATTGCGGGTGTCTTCGCACCAATGCTGCCAGCGATTACAGCTGCGGGTATGCTCAAAGGATTACTTGCCCTGTTCGTGTCTGTAGGCTGGATGTCTGCTGGAACAGATACGTACCGTATTCTTTCAGCCATTGGTGACGGCGTATTCCATTACCTGCCTTTACTGATTGCAGTCAGCGCTGCTCGTAAATTTGGCAGTAATCCATTTGTTGCGATTGCACTGGGAACAGCCCTAATGTATCCAGACATGACAACATTGTTATCTAGCGGTGAATCGGTTGGATTTTTGGGAATCCCGGTTACAGCAGTAAGTTATGCTTCATCTGTAATTCCGATTTTACTCGCTGTATGGTTGATGTCCTATGTTGAGAAGTGGGTTGACCGCGTTATCCCTGCTGCACTCAAGCTATTGCTTGTGCCGCTGATTACCTTGCTTGTTATGGTTCCAGTAACGCTGATTGCGATCGGTCCATTGGGTACATTTGTAGGTAGTGGATTATCTGGCGGCATTAACTGGCTGCTGAACGAAGGCGGATTAATTGCAGGGATTGTTCTGGGCGGCGCGATGGCGCTCATTATTATGACAGGTATGCACTATGCGCTCGTACCGATCATCCTGAGCAATATTGCTACATTAGGCTTTGATAAATTCTTGCCACTGACGTATATCTCCAATATGGGACAGGCCGGAGCGACGTTGGGCGTATTCTTCCGTGCAAAAGACAAAAAGCTGAAAACTGTTGCATTGTCCACCAGCTTCACAGCTCTGATGGGTGTAACCGAGCCAGCAATGTACGGCGTGAACATGAAATATAAAAAACCGTTTGCTGCAGCAATGATCGGTAGTGCTGTAGGTGGCGGATTTGCCCTGGCCTTCGGGGCAAAGGCTTATGTGCTTGCAGGTAACGGCGGACTTCCTGGACTGCCTGCCCTGATTGGACAGACGTTCTGGTATTCCCTCGGTGGTATGATCCTAGCCTTTGTAGTAGGGGCGATTATGTCGACTGTATTCGGAATCAAGGAAGAAGAAGGAGACGCTGAGGCGTTGGCTCAATTCTCACCAGGCGCTTCTGCGACACCAGCGGCGGTACCGTCCAGCAATGCTGCAACCGTGAACGTGGACGAAATGGATGCTCCAACACCAACAAGTGATGCGGTAGCCGTTGCACCGATGACAGGTAAAGCGATTGCGCTTAAAGAAGTCAATGATCCAACGTTTGGCGATGAATTGATGGGTAAAGGTGTGGCATTTGTTCCAACGGTGGGCGAACTGGTGTCACCAGTTACAGGTACCATCATGAATGTGTTCAAAACAAAACATGCGATCGTCGTTCGCAGTGATAACGGAATGGAGCTTCTGATCCATGTAGGGATCAACACTGTGAAACTGCGCGGTCAGTATTTTGAGGCCCACGTCGCTACGGGAGCACGTGTACAGGCAGGAGACAAGCTACTCACGTTTGAAGTTGATCAAATTGCCAAGGAATATGACATTACAACGGCGATGGTCGTTACGAATACAGCAGATTACAAGCAGGTTCTGCCTGTGAAATTGGGAGCAATTACGATCGGTGAAGAAGTATTGAAGGCTGAAATTTAAAGCCGAAAGACGAACTTAAGACGACATCCATAAGAAGAGGAGAGATACGCATGATCAATCGACAAGGGTTTCCGGAAGGTTTTCTGTGGGGCGGCGCAATTGCCGCCAACCAGGCTGAAGGTGGATTTGATGCAGGGGGTAAAGGCTGGTCGACAGCGGATATGGTTCCTTATTTTGAGAAAAAGGATTACACCAACCTTAGAGAACTGATGCACGTGACCAGTGCAACGGTTGAGAAAGCGATGGCTCATCACAGTGCGAAGGGATACCCGAAGCGTTACGGTATTGATTTCTATCACCGCTTCAAAGAGGACATTGCGTTATTCGCCGAGCTTGGTTTCAAGACATTCCGTCTTTCCATCAACTGGCCGCGTATTTTCCCGAACGGGTACGATGCTGAGCCGAATGAAGAAGGATTGCGTTTCTATGATGAAGTGTTCGACGAATTGCGGAAGCACCATATCGAACCTCTCGTGACGCTCTCTCACTATGAAATGCCGATGTCATTGGTATTGAAGTACAACGGCTGGGCAGGACGGGAAGTGATCGGGCATTTTGTAAGATACGCCGAGACCGTGATGAATCGCTACAAAGACAAGGTGAAATACTGGCTGACCTTTAATGAGATCAACACAACCATTATTGAGCCATTCACGGGTGGAGGCATCATTGAAGATCGTGTCGATAATGTGATGCAAGCTTCCTATCAAGCACTTCACCATCAGTTTGTTGCCAGCAGTCTGGTAACGCAGAAGGCGCGTCAGATTAACCCTGATTTCCAGATTGGCTGTATGCTTGCGCGCATGATTCACTACCCGGCCACGTCAAAGCCGGAGGATGTACTGCAAGCTCAGATCGATAATCAGCTGAACCTGCTGCATACCGACGTACAGGTGCGAGGCAGTTATCCTACCTTCATGGCTCGTTATTGGGCTGAACATGACATTTCCATTGTGATGGAAGCTGGAGACGAAGCGATTATGAAAGAACATACGGTTGATTTCATCTCGTTCAGCTATTACACATCGCTGGTATCCGCAGTGAATCCCGAGGAATATGGAGTAACTGGCGGCAACCTGTACAGTACGATTAAGAACCCGAACCTGGAGCGTACAGAATGGGGCTGGCAGCTTGATCCGATCGGACTTCGTGTGGCGTTAAAAGAGCTATATGACCGTTACCAACTGCCGTTATTTGTCGTGGAGAACGGACTTGGTGCCAAGGATACAGTAGAGGCCGATGGTTCCATTCATGATGATTATCGGATTGATTATCTGAGAAAACATATTACACAAATGAAAGAAGCAGTCATGGATGGGGTAGACCTTATGGGGTATACCAACTGGGGTGCGATTGATATCATCAGTGCATCCACTTCGGAAATGTCCAAGCGTTATGGCGTAATCTATGTCGATCAGGACGACAACGGACAAGGCACATTGAATCGCTATAAGAAAAAGAGCTTTGGTTGGTATCAGAACGTCATCGCTACGAATGGCGAAGATTTGGGCTGATTTCGGGGGCAGTCCTTGCGCAGCAGTTATTGCGGCGCAGGGGCCGCTTTTTATTTTGAGGTCAAAAAGGATAGCGCTGTTACATTGATGATGATATACTGTGATCCTATTGGAGGGGATAAAGATAAAGAAACCTATTATTGCTGTAGATATGGATGACACCATATGTCATCTGGTCAAGCGAGCCATCTATCATAACAATATCCATTTCCCAACCCATCCGCTGCGATATGAGGATATGATACATTGGGATACATCCCATTTGCGCCATCCGGATTGTACACATGATGTATTTTACGGTCGACCAGGGCTGTTTGAGGAACTGGAGATTTACGATGAATATGTGGTAGAAGAGGTGGAAAAGCTCCATCAAGCCTATGATCTGCTGATCCTAACCGCGGCTGAGCCCAAAACGGTTGTAGAGAAGTGGAATTGGCTTCAGAAGCATATGCCATACATATCTCCAGAACAGTTTATAACCTGTAAACGGAAGAACTTGATTAACTTCGATCTGTTAATTGATGATGGAGCACATAACCTGATACCTGCGATGAATGACGGAAAAAAAGTCATCTGTATCCCTCATCCTTGGAATATAAATGAACGGGAGCAGCATCAGTTTCCGTTGATGACGTCTTGGAAAGGTGCAAAGGCTTATGTAGATCGTCTGCTTGAAACAGAACAGGAAGAAAGCCGATTTTATCCAATAAAGGGATGAACCCAGAGAAGGAACGGAAGGTAGGAACACTTAATTCAATGGTTCTGCTCTGAAGTTCCTGCGATAGCCCTGCGGGGTTTCTCCCGTAATTCGTTTAAAGACGGCATAAAATGAATCTACATCCCGGTAACCTACAAGTTCAGCAATTAAACTGACTTTATGTTGTGAATTCTTCAGCAATTCACAGCTTTTTTGTATGCGCAAATGTTGCAGGTAGGAACCAAACGTCCGCCCGGTATGGGTCACGAACATGCGTCCAATATGTCTTTCGCTCCAACCAGAAATGCTCACCAGTTCGCTTAAACGGATTCGTTCGTGAACATGCTGGTCCAGGTAATGAAGAATATGTTCCATATCAGTCGCATGTTCCTTCTCATTACAGGTCGCTTGATGAATCTGTCTGTACGTTGTCACAACGAGTTGACTAACAAGCGTATACAGGATCGTGGAAGAGCCGATTCCCGGAACGGCAGATTCGCGGTACAGCTTTACCATTAATTCCTCCAGCCGTTGGCTGTAATCTGTGATGGATACATAAGGCACCCGATTCTTTTCTAGGTCCGTCAGATGCTCTCGAATATCCTCCTCCTGAATCATAATGGACAGGGTGTGGATCAGTTCGGAATTGAACAGACAGTTATAGATAATGAGTGGATGCTCTGATACATTTGCGGTAGCCGGACGGAACACATGAGGTACGCCGACCGGAATGACAAATAACATGCCTTTGTGTACCGGAATAATATCGTCACCAATGTGATGAAAGCCCTTTCCTTCTGCCACATAACTATACTCAACAAACTCGTGTGCGTGAAAAGGAACCACAAAATCCTCGGAACATCGGTTCACGAACAGCTTCAGATTATTTTGAAAAAAGGATTCGCTCTTGAACAGTTGTATGGTTGGATTCACGAGACAGCCTCCTTGGTTGGAATGACCAGATTACCGGGTTAAACTGTCCTCATTGCCGGGTATTTCCGATCACAGAATCGATATAATTATATCGTAACCTTGAATAGGAAACCACGATGGAAAGGGATGTTTCTCTGATGTTGACCGTAAGTCATCTGCGTTGTGAGTATAGAATAAATCCGATTGGACTAGATATCACGTCGCCCAGATTAAGCTGGCATTTGCAATCCGATCACAGAAATTGTGTACAGTCAGATTATCAAATTCAGTTGTCACGGACGGAAGATTTTGCTCAGATGGAATGGGATTCTGGCAAAAAAAGCTCTGATCAGTCCATTCATGTTGAACTGGATCAATGGGTGCCCGAAGCACGAACCCGTTACTATTATCACATTCGTGCCTGGGATCGTGCAGGAGATGAATCAGACTGGTCGGAGACAGCGTATTTCGAGACGGGATTCATGGGTAGGGAAGATGCCTGGCAGGCGGAGTGGATCACAGTCGATCCTTCCTCTCAGCAGGATGAGTCTTGCCCACGACTGCGTACCTTGTTTGAACTGATAAAGCCTGTAACATCGGCAAGAATTTATGTGACAGCACTTGGATTGTATGAACTTCATCTGAATAACCAGAGAGTGGGTGAAGCATACTTCACCCCCGGCTGGACCAGTTATAGTAAGCGATTGCAGTATCAGGTCTATGATGTTACCGATCAGCTTCAGAATGGACAGAATATACTCGGTGCTTATCTGGGAGATGGCTGGTACAAAGGACATTTGGGATGGGAGAAAAAGCAGAAGATATACGGTACGAACGCAGGCTTGCTGCTGGAACTTCATATTCATTATACCGATGGTTCAGAAGAACGTATTATTTCGGATCGAAACTGGAAGACTTCCCCCAGCGCCATTCGCAGCTCGGACATTTATATGGGCGAAACGTATGATGCACGTATGGAATCTGAATGGCAGGATTCATCCTCAGTCCAATGGTCGCCAGTACGTGTGCTGGATTACTCGAAGGAGATTATTATTGCACAAGAGAACGTTCCCGTAACGCCAATAGAGCAAATTAAACCGATTGCTTTGCTTACAACTCCACTGGGAGAGCGTGTGCTGGATATGGGACAGAATATGGTCGGTTGGGTAAGATTCAGCATTCAGGGTGAAACGGGGCACACCGTTGAGTTGCTACATGCCGAGATATTGGATCATAAGGGTAATTT
Organism: Paenibacillus sp. OK076; assembly: GCF_900110055.1. Taxonomy (NCBI): domain Bacteria; kingdom Bacillati; phylum Bacillota; class Bacilli; order Caryophanales; family Paenibacillaceae; genus Paenibacillus; species Paenibacillus sp. OK076. The sequence continues at coordinate 3,475,522 of NZ_FOCH01000001.1, read as the reverse complement.
CTACACTGAAAACCTGCGTGGGGCAACGCAGTGCATTCGTTATACCCTAAAAGGCGGTGCAGTAGAGACGTACGAGCCACGTTTCACATTTCAGGGATTCCGTTATGTGAAGTTGATTGGATTCCCGGACGAGATTCGGCTCGAGGATTTCACCGGTGTAGTGCTGCATTCCAATATGGAGCGAACCGGTGATTTTAAAAGTTCCAGTTCACTCGTGAATCAGCTTCATCACAATATATTGTGGGGGCAAAAAGGGAATTTCCTTGACGTACCGACAGATTGTCCGCAGCGGGATGAGCGGCTGGGCTGGACGGGAGACGCACAGATGTTTATACGCACATCCTCATATCTGATGAACACAGCGCCTTTTTTCACCAAATGGCTGAGGGATCTGCAGTCCGATCAGGGAGAGGATGGAGGCATTCCTTTCTATGTTCCTGATTTGAGGAGCTCGACGTCAGACGGATGGGGGGATACGAATCATTCTTCCGCTGCCTGGGGGGATGCCGCAGTGATCTGTCCATGGACGATCTACGAGATGTACGGGGATGTCAGGCTGTTGGCCGAGCAATATGACAGCATGAAGCGCTGGATTAATTACATTCATGCTCAAGGAGAGAATCCTTACTTGTGGAATACTGGTTTCCACTTTGGGGATTGGCTCGGGCTGGATTCCAAGCCGGACAGCTATATTGGAGCTACAGATAAGGATTTCGTAGCAACTGCATTCTATGCTTATTCGGTTTCTCTAACACGGAAGGCTGCTGAGGTGTTGGGGCATACAGAAGATGTAACTTATTATGATAAGCTGCATGACAACATTGTTGCTGCATTTCAAAATGAATTTGTGACACCTGCGGGCAAACTTGCAGTCCCCACACAGACCGCGCATGTGCTTGCTTTGCATTTTGACCTATTGGATTCTACAGCTCGGAAACGGACCATTGATCAATTGGGAAAACTGGTTGCGGATGCAGGAAACCACTTGACCACCGGTTTTGTTGGAACACCTTATCTGAATCCGGTATTGAGTGATACGGGGCATCATGATCTGGCCTATACGCTGCTCTTTCAGGAAGACTATCCATCCTGGTTATATCAAGTGACACAAGGTGCGACTACGGTTTGGGAGCATTGGGACGGAATCAGGGAGGATGGCAGTCTGTGGAGTGCAGACATGAATTCGTTCAACCATTATGCTTACGGCGCCATAGGGGAGTGGTTATATCGTTATGTTGCCGGAATTAACACAGATGAGCATGAGCCAGGGTTCCGCATCGTACACATTGAACCCAAACCAGGACCTGGACTGGAGTGGGTGGAAGCGAGCTTCAAGACCATGTACGGTTCTGTCACATCCAACTGGTATCGCCGCGATAATAACGAGATGCAGGTACATGTGACCATTCCTGCCAATACGAAGGGCACGGTCCTTCTTCCTGGAGCAGATGTGCAGACGGTTGTGGAGAACGGAAAAGCTTTGGATCAAGTAGCGGACATTCATGAAATTCTAACGCAGGGATCAGATGTACGAATTGCTCTGGGCTCAGGAAGCTACCAATTCACATACAAGGTACTTGAAGCGGATCAGGAAGTCCACGCACAACAGGTGGAGTCAGTATAACTGGGTGTATTAGAGGAATCTGCCAACAGGATCGTGAACTAATATAATAGTGAAAGCTGGACCCGAGTAGAGGATCTGCACACGCAGGTTCTCTTTTTTTACTTGGAAAGAGACACTTTTCAGCATTTCGATACGAGGCTCAAAAATTAATGATGCAATGAAGGGAGAAGGCTATATTTGACGACTGGAAAAATATTAGGTATTGCATACAATGTCATTCCTGTATCCAATGTTGAACAGTCCGCCGCTTGGTTTGTGAACCATTTTGGATTTAATATTAGACAGCCAAGAGAAGGCTATATCAGCCTTTTTAGAGACAATAGACCGATTCTCGATCTGATTGAAAGTGATCATGATTCCAGAGGCGTATTCCAAGTGAAGCAGAAAAAGAGATGGGTGATCACCTTTTTTACAGACGATATCGTTAAACTCCATACTGAACTCACTGCTGGTCATGTCCGTGTTGGGAAAGTTAGTGATGAGGGCATATACGGAAAGTTTTTTACTTTTGAGGATCTGGACGGTAATCTGTTCGACGTCTGGGAGCATCACGACTGTGAATTAATATATTAGGGTGAAGGAGCATAGCAATATCAATATGAGTAAGGAGGACGTATGCAGAATGAGCAAAGAAAAAGTCAGACTGGTTAAACCTTCAGCTGAATACAAAGAAGCGTATGTAGCATTTTATGAAGATTGGGTTGCAAGCGGAGAATCAATGGTACCGTGGGTCATTACGAAAGAGCCTTATCCTTATGAAGAGATGTTAGCTTTTTTGGAACGCAGCGAACAAGGCATCGATATCCCGGAAGGCTGGGTCAGAGACAGTACATACTGGCTCGTGACGGAGAGTGAGCGAGTTGTTGGAGCCGTAAATATACGACATGAATTGAATGAGAAGCTGTTCCATAGCGGAGGGCATATTGGTTATGGAATTCGTCCAGGCGAGCGACAGAATGGATACGGTGCGGAGATCCTCAAGCTTTCCTTGGAAATTACCAAACATCTCGGAATTACCAAAGTATTAGTCGTATGTAACGCCCATAATGAGGCATCCAGAAGAGTTATTCTTCGTAACGGGGGCATTCAGGACCAAGACTATGTAGAGCCTGACGGAAATATCGTTGAGCGGTTCTGGATAGGTAAATAGCTAATGTCGAATAATGCTGAAAATTGGTGTGATTTAACGAAAATAATATAGATTATGATTGTATTACTAACGTTTGCTGATTAAAATAAAGCTTAGAATCTGGATTGCGGCCGGAAACTATCATCCTATCAGGCATAAGTGAGGTTTTACTATGAATCAACCGGTTAATCGGCCCCGGCGTATTGAGTATCTGGATCTCTATCGTGCTTTTGCAATTATGGCAGTGGTCGCCATTCATGCGACTTCAACAGCCGTTGCACATTATCCCAAGCACACGTTGGATCATAACTTTTATTATTTTTGGAACAGCTTTCTGCAATTCGCCGTACCTGCATTTTTGTTCTTGTCCTCATTGGTGTTGTTTTATAATTACAGCTCCAAGATGAAGGAAAAGGGCTGGATGCCCGCTTTTTATAAAAAGCGATTATTTTATGTTTTTGTGCCTTATCTGGCCTGGTCACTCATTTATTTTATCGTCAAACAATGGCTAGCAGGCAAAGAGCCTCTGGCACATGTGAAGCAGTTCTCGGAGCAATTGTTAACGGGTACTGCACATACGCATTTATATTTTTTTCTGATTATTTTGCAATTTTATGTGGTTTTTCCACTGCTTCTTTCGTTAACACGTTACCGTTTATTTAATCGATATTTACCGTTGTTCTTTATTGCGGCGCAGGCTGTTTTTTACGCACTGCATTTGCAGTTTCATTTCTCACGGATGGGGAGTTTGCTGCCCAGTTACCTGATTGTTATTGGATTCGGTGCTTGGATTGGGTTGAACTTCGATGCGGCATTGAAGAAATTGTTCTCGTACCGTTATGTGCTGATTGCTGCATTGTTGAGCGGAGGAGCAGTCTTTATTTACGGCAATACTTATATAAAAACGGCTTTCGCCGCAACTCCGGCGCTAACCTATACGCTGCTATTTCTATTCCGTAATCTGTTTACCCTCTCAGCCTGCTTACTCTTACTGATCGTATGTGAACGAATAGGTGCATGGAACCAGAATGGATCTAATCGGACAACTCGCATTCTGAACTCTTTGGGTACGGTGGCGTTTGGTGTATTTTTAATACACCCATTAGTGCTTTTGTTCTGGAGAAGAGAGCTTTCCGTGGAACTCGCTCCACACTTCAGCCTGGGCATTATGCTGTCTTATGTTGTGGCAATTCTGCTCTCATGGATGATTGCCATGGGACTTAGAAGAATGAAGTGGGGATGGGTTCTGATCGGACGTTAACGTTGGGTAGACTGTGAAATGATGAATATAAAGTGAAGCCGAAAAGAGAGATTTCAAGCCCTGTAATTTTCAGTGGATGACTTGAAATCTCTTTTTTATTTGTCCAAGAGGCGTTATTATGGACTAATGTCCAGAAAATTCAAGTAATGGTATACATATCGTTGATGTCAGGAGTGATGGGATGAAGTTTATCATTATTTTTGGTCCACAGGCTGTGGGGAAAATGACGGTGGGTCAGGAATTGGAGAAGATCACCGATCTGAAATTGTTTCACAATCATATGACGATTGAACTGGTGTCACCTTATTTCAGTTATGGTACACCTCAAGGAAAGAGACTTGTTAATCTGTTCCGTCAGGAGATTTTTGAAGAAGTGGCGAAGAGTGAGCTGCCCGGTTTGATTTTTACATTTGTGTGGGCATTCGATATAAAAGAGGATTGGGAGTACATACGCAAAGTCAGTGCGTTGTTCGAGTCCAGAGGTGCAGAGGTATATTATGTTGAACTGGAGGCTGATCCGACCGAACGAGTGGAGCGTAACAAGAGTCCACATCGGCTGCTGCACAAAGCAACGAAGCGTAATATCGAATGGTCTGAGCAGGACCTGCTTTCGAGTATGGAGAAATATCGGTTGAACTCAGAGCCCGGAGAAATTACGCATGAGCATTATATTCGGATTAATAACACCAATAAGAGCCCGAAAGACGTGGCGCAGCTAATCCAAGAACGATTCAAACTGTAATTATAAGGGGAGGCGAATAAAGTATGTATCTCATTTTGGCTCTAATAGTAGGATTTGTTCTGTGTCTTCTGTTCCCATATGGTACGATTTTGGTAGGTGCTATTATATTTGCACTTGTTGCAGACAATTATCGTCAGACCATGAGTATGCGCGAGGATATTCGTTCCATTAAGCATCATCTAGGACTGATGCACAAAGGTGAAGCGGAAGAGTACCAGATCGATAAACAGTTAACCGATATGGATCACTTGGACTCGGATCAGTTGAAGATCATTAATCGAAGAATTGAAGCAGAGCTGGAGAAGGAAAGCAAAAAGAATAAATCATGATCAAACACTACACGAAAAGGGAAAAGGATTGGCATGTTACGCCGTTGACTGATGATAGTCTTGAGATGATATATGTCTGCGAAAAAAGTGAGCAAATCGTGACAAAATAATAATAATTAATTTTTTTTGTATGCCATTTTTCATCATTCGGACACATTAAGTCCTCCTCTAGGGAGGGCTTTTTTTGTTTATTTATGATCGGAATTCAGCAGGATTTTAAGAGGCGGATAATCAAAAAAATAGCGAATAAGTGCAAGCGCTTTTAATCTGGAATGACGCTAAAATGTTCATAAACGTACTTATTAATTTTGGTTTATAAGTGGACGAAGTGGAAGGTGAGTAGTAGGCTGTCTGACACAGATCTGGTGCAGGCAGGTATTGAAATTATCGATCTAATGCTCTCTGTGTAAGTATAATTCACTGGATAAAACGTCATGCTAAGGGCGTGGTTTGTGAGGGAAGGTAAATAGATGCAGATTCGATATGCGCAAACAGAAAAAAATACAAAGCGACTAAACAGTTCCATTTAGACATTCAAAAAATGGTTGTTAGGGGTAAAGCATCATCGATTTTTATGTTGCACAATGTAGAAAAATGTAATACCATGAACGCACATATAGTTAACATTGATGTGAAATGGGCAAGGCCAGTGACCTCGTAGAAGGTACGGTTTGCCTTTTTCTGTATATTGGAGTGGATAAAGTGAAGATCGAGAAGGTGTTAAACAATAATGCTGTAGTTGCGATGAAAGACGAACGTGAAGTCATTGTCATTGGCCGGGGAATTGCTTTTCAGAAGCGAGCCGGTGATGAGGTGTCCGAGCAGCATATTGATAAGATATTTACTTTACAGAATGAAAATATTCAGGAAAATTTCAAGGCATTAATCGCGAGCATACCACTGGAATACATGAAAGTGTCTGAGGAGATTATTGCCTATGCCAAGCTGAAGCTTGGGAAAAAGCTAAACGAGAGCATCTACCTGCATCTGACGGATCATATTCATTTTGCCATCGAACGTTATCGTAATAATCTGCCTATCCGTAATGGACTGCTGTGGGAGACCAAGCAGCTCTACAAGGATGAATATGAGGTAGGGCTGGAAGCGCTAAATATGATTTGTGATCAGTTTGGTATATTGTTGCCGGAAGATGAGGCAGGGTTCATGGCGCTTCATTTTGTGAATGCGGCACTAAACGAAGAGATGCCTAACATCCGAAGCATGACTCAGGTCATGCAGGAGATTTTGACGATCATCAAATATCATTTCAAGATGGACTTTGACGAGAACTCACTGAATTATTATCGATTTGTGACCCATCTGAAGTTTTTCGCTCAACGGCTGGTAAAAGGCAAGCATTACAAGAGTAACAACGACGATGAGTTATTCGAGATGATTCAGAAAAAGTATCCAGAAGCGCACAAGTGCTCGGAGAAAATTCGAAAATTCATTGAAAACAACTACACGTATCAACTGACTAACGAAGAAATGATGTATTTAACCATTCATATTGAGCGTGTGGTACATGCCACATCTGAGTAACGATATTACAAAATAAAGATTCTTAAAAAAACGCTTGCAATAGTTCAGAAGTTATTATATTATGAATCCATAAAGTAAGCGCATACATCAATCGGATTGTAACTGTTCAATCAGGCAATTCCGATACTTCCGACCACTCTGGTCCGTAAAGATGGGTTGCAACTTACTTTAAGATGAAGTTGTTAGTGTAACAACTGAATATCGCTGTGTACAGCCTTACAGGGTTGCAACCGTTAAGGGCAAAACCTGAATTGCTGAATATCACGACTTGTTTCCGGATTTTTCGGTACGTTGTGTATGTTCAGTAGTTCAGGTTTTCTTTGTTTCACAAGCATCGGGAGTCTACTTAGAGAGGGAGAATTACTATGAACTACGATCAACTGGCCAAAGACATTTTGTCTGGTGTAGGTGGAGCTAAAAACGTAAACAGTGTATTCCATTGCGTAACCAGATTGCGTTTTAAACTCAAAGATGAAAGCGTTGCTAAAACGGAAGAACTTAAAAATCTGCCGGGTGTCATTACCGTTATGCAGAGTGGTGGACAGTATCAGGTCGTAATCGGCAATGAAGTGCCGGATGTATATAAAGCCGTAGTAAAGGCAGGTAACTTGTCTGCTGAAGGTCAAGTAGATGAGACAGATTCAGATTCAGGTCCAAAAGGCAGTTTGTTTAACCGCTTTGTAGATATGATTTCTGGTGTATTTACTCCAGTGCTTGGATTACTCGCAGCGACGGGAATGATTAAAGGTTTCACTGCTATGTTCGTGTCCTTGGGTTGGGTAGACAATACTGCTGGTACGTATGCATTATTAAATGCCATTGGGGATTGTTTATTCTACTTCTTCCCGATCTTCCTTGGATACACAGCTATTAAAAAATTCGGTGGAAGTCCATTCCTAGGTATGGCCATTGGTGCATCATTAGTCTATCCAACACTTGCAGGAATTCGTGCTGGAGAACCGTTGTACACTTTATTTGCAGGCACACTGTTCGAATCACCGATTCGGATCGAGTTTCTAGGTATACCGGTTATTTTAATGGATTATGCTTCATCCGTTATTCCGATTATCTTAGCAACGTTCTTTGCGGTCAAAATCGAACGTTTCTTCAAAAAGGTTATGCCTAAAGTAGTCAGCAATTTCCTAGTTCCATTTTGTACTTTACTAGTTATTGTACCACTTACGTTCTTGGTAATTGGGCCGGTTGCGACATGGGCGGGTCAACTGTTAGGTGCATTTACATCTTCGATTTACGGACTGAGCCCTTTACTTACAGGACTTGTAATCGGCGGTTTGTGGCAAGTATTCGTCTTGTTTGGACTCCACTGGGGACTCGTTCCATTGGCATTCGTTAACCTTGCAACGCTTGGTTATGATTCGATTCTGGCATTGTCATTTGCAGCTTCCTTTGCTCAAATCGGTGCAGTGCTTGCGGTTATTCTGAAAACGAAAAGTCAAAAAATAAAAACACTCGGTGCACCTGCGTTTATATCTGGTATTTTCGGTGTCACTGAACCAGCGATTTACGGCGTAACATTGCCACTGAAAAAACCGTTTATCATGAGCTGTATTGCTGGTGGTATTGGTGGTGGTATCCTTGGTTTTGCCGGAACTAAAGGTTATATAATTGGTGGTCTTGGAATCTTCGGTTATCCGAGCTATGTAAGTCCTACAGAGGGTATGAATTCCGTATTCTTCTGGACGGTTGCAGCAACCATTATTGCATTCATCCTTGGTTTCATCTTGACGTATGTTGTTGGTTTCAAAGATCCGGTGGACAAAGCGGCTACACCAGCTCCAGCCCCGGTACTCGATCCAAACCCGAACAACAGATATGAAATTTTCAGCCCAATGGCTGGTGAAGTGGTTGAACTGAAAGAGATCAATGATGTTACCTTTGCAGGAGAGCATATGGGTAAAGGGATTGCGATTCGTCCAACCAGCGGCAGAGTTGTATCTCCAATCACGGGAGTTGTACAAACGGTATATCGCACCAAACACGCTATTGGACTTGTAACGGATGATGGTGTTGAGATGCTGATTCATATCGGACAGGATACCGTGCAATTGAAAGGTCAGCATTTCACAGCTCATGTAAAAGATGGCGACCGTGTTAATGTGGGCGATCTGATTATGGAATTTGATCTGCAAGCGATCAAGGATGCCGGGTATGAGACAGTTACACCGATTATTATTACGAACACGTCCAATTATCTGGATGTAGTGGGCACGAAAGATGCATCTGTGAAAGAGAAAGATAAATTGATCACAGTGCTCGGTTAATTAAACGTTCATTATGGATAGGAGGCAGATGTGAATGTATGAAAAATTAACAGCCTTCCCGGAGAATTTTCTCTGGGGAGGAGCAACGGCAGCGAATCAGCTTGAAGGAGCCTATCTTGAAAGTGGCAAAGGGTTAACTACAGTCGACCTGATCCCCACAGGGGCTAATCGCTTCCCTATTGCTTTGGGTAATCTCGATTCATATGAGCCGAAAGATGGAGAGTTTTATCCTTCGCATGAAGCGATTGATTTTTACCATCGGTATAAAGAAGACATTGCGCTATTCGCGGAAATGGGATTCAAGTGCTTCAGAATGTCCATTGCCTGGGCACGGATTTTCCCTAATGGTGATGACGCTGAGCCGAATGAGGCAGGATTGCAGTTTTACGATGATGTCTTCGACGAATTGTTGAAATACAATATTGAACCTGTGGTCACCATCTGTCACTTTGATGTCCCTGTGCATCTGGTCGAAACATATGGCGGTTGGAAGAACCGTAAGATGATTGGTTTCTTTGAGACTTATGCAAAGACTTTGTTTAATCGTTACAAGGACAAGGTCAAATACTGGATGACGTTTAATGAAATCAATATGCTGCTGCATCTTCCGTACATTGGAGCTGGTATTGTTCTTCAGGAAGGTGAGAATAAAGAGCAGGTTCTCTATCAGGCAGCGCATCATGAATTGGTTGCGAGTGCTCTGGCTGTAAAGGCCTGTCATGAGATCATTCCAGGTGCACAGATTGGCTGCATGCTAGCAGCGGGCATGGTTTATCCGTACACTTCCAATCCAGACGATGTATGGAAAGCCATGGAGCAGGATCGGGAGTCGTTCTTTTTTATCGATGTTCAGTCCAAAGGAGCGTATCCTGGGTATACGAAGCGTTTCTTCAGAGAACACGAGATCGTCATTGATATGCAGCCGGAAGATGCAGATATTCTCATGCAGAATACAGTTGACTATATTGGATTCAGTTATTACGCCAGTCGCTGTACAAGTACCGATCCAGAGATTTTGAAGGATTCGACCGAAGGTAATGTGTTTGGTTCAGTGAAAAATCCGTATCTTCAAGCTTCCGAATGGGGCTGGACGATTGATCCGAAGGGTCTTCGAATTACCTGCAACCAGCTGTATGACCGTTATGGTAAACCATTGTTTATTGTGGAAAATGGACTTGGCGCAACGGATGTGTTGCTGGAGGATGATACCGTTGAAGACGATTATCGTATCGACTATCTGAATCGTCATTTTGCCGAGATGGCTGAAGCCATTCAGGACGGGGTTGAGCTTTTGGGTTACACGAGCTGGGGACCGATTGATCTGGTCAGTGCGGGTACCGGGGAGATGAAAAAGCGATACGGTTACATTTATGTAGACCGGAACAATGACGGAAGCGGCACACTTCGCAGAGTGAAAAAGAAAAGTTTCCATTGGTATAAAGAGGTTATTGCCAATAATGGAGCGCAATATTTTTAACTCCAGGTGTAGTCCCTTTTGAGTATACGAAGAGCAGTCTCGTTGACGCGGGATTGCTCTTTGCTTATAGGGATGAATTTGACTCATGATTTGTTTCACATATATAATCAAGAGATCAAGAGAATCTTGTCACTTAAGAAGGGAGGAGCATCCAATCATGAAGAAAAAATCACTTGCATTTATATCTACGGGATATGGATACTCCACTGCTGTCTTTTTCTAGAATCTATTCCAAGGGAGAAGTGCGCCCAAATTAGGAAGAAAACTAGGGAATAACGCAGAAAAATCTTAAGAATGACGAGGTAATCAACATGAAAATCGACAAAATTACTAGAAAAAATCCAGCTAATATGCCAGCTCCTGTAGGACAGTACACGCATATTACAAGAATTCCGAGGAATGCAGAGTTGTTCGTGACGTCGGGTCAAATTGGAGCAGATCGTAGCGGACACTTTCCAGAAAGTCTGAATGAACAAGTCACGAATACATTCAATAATATTAAAACAGTACTCGAATCCGAGCATTTAGATGCCGAACATATTATCAAAGTTAACATATGGGCAACGGAGAAAATCGATTGGGATTTCTTATACGCTGAGTGGGGACAATTATTCAGTCATGATTATCCTGCGATGACAATTGGATATATTACGGAATTAGGTTTACCAGAAATTAAAATTGAAATCGAAATTTGGGCAGCAAAAGTGTAGAACCAATTAAACTTATTTAAACCATGGAGCTTCAATAGAAGCACCATGGTTTTTTTTGGTTTCTTTATTCGTGAGAAATGGTATGGCGATCATCCATGCCATTATGAGTGAATGTAAATGTTATGGCACTTGCAGACTCTGATAGGCATTCAGTCGCCCATACGTCCAGTAGACACCGGAGCCGGATACGGGATCGGATGCGAAGCATAGGGCATCGCGAATCTGGGCATTGGTTTTCCCTTGAGCAGCCAGTAATGCAGCCACTCCCGCTACATGGGGAGCCGCCATGGACGTTCCGCTTAGATAAGCATAGGAGCCGCCCAGGTATGTGGACAAAATGCTATCACCCGGTGCAGCCATATCTACCCACGATCCATAGTTTGAGAAATTCGATTTGAGATCGGAAGGATTGGTTGAAGCTACCGCAATGACGTTGGGATAAGATGCAGGTACAATCGGATACGAAGTATTATCATTACCTGCTGCCGCGATGATGACAGCGCCCCGATCCCATGCATATTGCACGGCAGCTTGAAGGAAAGCTTCTCCCGTTGGCCCACCGAGACTCAGGTTAACGACTTGAATACCGTTGTTGGCCGCGTAAACAAGTCCGTTTCCGACGTTGCCCGTTGTACCTTGTCCATTGTTGTCCAACACTCGTAGCGGGACAATCGAAGCGAGCGGTGCCACACCAGCAATGCCAACTCCATTATTGGTTATAGAAGCTGCAATTCCAGCTACATGGGTGCCGTGCCCGTTACCATCTTCGGGAATACTATCATAATTAACGTAATCGTATCCGGGAAGGAGCTTGCCAGCAAGCTCAGGGTGGTTTAACTGCACGCCAGTGTCAATGATCGCGATTTTCACCGAGCTGTTACTCTGGGAAATATCCCAGGCAGCAGGAGCATTGATTTTTGGTAGATTGTACTGGTAAGGAAAAAACGGGTCATTTGGCGTAAATGATGCCTGTAGGTAGTAGTTCGGTTCAGCGTGCTCGATGAGCACATGGTCCTTGTAGTGCTTCAACATACGCTGCATTTTCTTTCTTGATTCAATGCGATACCAGCCCAGATCTTCATACGTTTCGGCTACGTTACATTTTGCTTTTTTATGCAGAGTGTACATCTCGTCGGATGTCGTACCTTCCTTGAACTTGATTAACAGCTGCTTGGGTGCGTGGGGATGAAACTTTTTGGCTGCAAGTTTATCTTCCACATAACGATATACGAACCCAATGGCCAGCAGAGCTGCAGCAGAGATTCCTAGCGATAACCACATATGTTCTCCTCCCTCGAATTTTGATTGATGACACGCCTTATCGTATGCAATCCCTATCAAATCGCGCGGGCTTTCTTTTATTTTGGTTAGTCGTTTAGATAGATTGATAGGAAGAGTTTATTTCGGTAGAATTGTAAACAGAGAGCGAACTTGCGCTTAGTTGGATTCGTATACGGAGCTGAAAAGGGGCTCGAAACTAAAGATAAGGAATGTGGATTTTATGACACACCTTCAGGCCACACCGAGAGTGATAGCTATTCAGGAACACCAAATGAATGATGCAATTGATTTTGCCATGCGTGTTCGCAAAGAAGTATTTCCAATGCTGGATCATGGGAAATTACCTGTAGATCTGGAGCAATTCAAAGAACGTTATCTGGATGCAGCCGATGCTATATTTCTGGTTGCTGTCACCGAAGACAAAGAGATTGTGGGTTCCATTGGCATCCTGCCTTATAATGGGCGTATCGAAGTTCTGAATGGACGATATCCTGAGCAGTCTGCTGCCGAAATTGTGAAATGTTATGTGGATTCTAAATATCGCAGATACGGTATCGGTTCACTCCTCGTAAGAGAACTGGAGAACGTGGTGGCAGAACTGCACTATACAACGTTGTATTTGCATACACATCGCTTTTTGCCTGGAGCCGTGGATTTCTGGAAACGTCAGGGATATGTGGTTGTAGTGGAGCAGGACGATGATTGGCAGACGGTGCATATGGACAAATTGCTGCAAAATAAGTGATTATGACTATGATTACTTTGATGTACGAACTGTGGATACCGAAGGGAAGATAGCGTGATGCGCTTGGATTACTTTAATGGGGGATACGAGATGAGTACAACGAATCGAAAGATTGTTTTTATAGATATTGATGGCACATTGGTAGATGATGACGGTAATATTCCGTTGTCTGCACAACAGGCGTGCAAACAAGCACGTGAAAATGGACATTTGCTTTATTTATGTACAGGACGATCGAAGGCGGAAATCTACGATTCTATATGGGATGTAGGATTTGACGGTCTGATCGGTGCCGGTGGTGGATATGTTGAATTCGGTCAGGATGTGCTGTATCACAAAAGGGTAACGGCAGAAGATGTACGGCATATGGTGGATTTCTTCAATGAACACCAGATTGACTTCTACCTGGAATCCAATTCGGCCTTGTACGCCAGCGCCAATCTTCAACCTCACTTGGAACGTCGTATCTATGGTGATGTGGAGAATGATCCCAATGCCAGAGCGAAAAAAGAACAAAAGCCGCATCCGTTTATTGCCGGTTTGACGTATGGTGAAGCCGATTTATACAAGGACGACGTGAACAAAGTTTGTTTTCTGGAAAGCTCTACGATTCCATTCGATCGAATCAAGCAGGAGTTCGAAGGCAAATTCGAAGTCATTCAGTGCACGGTGCCCATCTTCGGAGAAGGAAGCGGTGAACTGATGATCCCGGGCATTCATAAAGCCATTGCTATAGCGGATCTGTTGGAGCATCTGGATATGTCACGTGAAGATACACTCGCCATTGGGGACGGCATGAATGATGCCGAGATGCTGGAGTATTGTGCTGTAGGGATTGCGATGGGTAATGCCAAGCCAGGTCTCAAAGCCATTGCTGATGATATAACTGGAACTATTGAAGAAGATGGTTTATACCACAGTTTTGTGAAATATGGATTGATTGAGTCCTGATCAGTCTCAAACAAGTGGAAGAGGTGAAACCCATGTCGGAAGGAATAAAAGTGGAGCTGGAAGTTAGTGCATTCGGTCAGGAAACCGTACCATCGTACGATGATTCTGTTCGTAAATATGAGATCGCAAGAACTCGTATTTTACCTAAAGAAACAACATTAGCCCAACTGGAAGAGATGGTAAAAGAATTGATGGCAGAGATCAAAGAGGATTTTCAGCAACCCGAACAGTTATTAGCCAAAGTAACCCTAAGAGCCAAAGAAACGGATGGGGTATTGAAATATTTGGGTTAGAGTGAATGTTAAGCTGATGAATATGAAGGAGAGGATTACATATTTTATCACATCTGACCGATATAAAATAGGTATGCCTATAGACCAGAAAACGAAAGGAGTGCAGAACATGGATATTGCAGCATTATCAATGGCTATGAGTCAAGTCTCAGTGGCACAGTCGGCGAGCTTGCAAGTCATGTCCATGTCGAAAGACATGGCAGAGCAGCAAGGTCAGCAGCTAACAGAAATGTTAAAGTCGGTTCCTGCTCCTCATCCCAAGCTGGGTGGAAGTCTGGATATTTCGGTCTAGACGATATTTGAGTTTTCGTTCTCGCGTTAAATTTGCAGCAAGCAGAACCCAAACGGCTTCAATTCCAAGGAATTGAAGCCGTTTGGGTTGTTTATTTTCGTTTTAGATGATTTCATACAAGCTTGGCGATCTGCCTTTCAACGGAAGTGTCTCTTTCAGCGTCCATAACTCATCGTAACTGGAAATCTGAAGATCGGCTTTGGATAAGTCCTGGTCACCTGATCCCGGATTACGGTATCCGATGCAGCGCATACCTGCACTTTTGGCGGCCTGAACTCCATTGCGCGAATCCTCAATGACGAGACAGTTCGAAGGGGATGCTCCAATCATTTCAGCTGTAGTCAGGAAAATATCCGGAGCCGGTTTGCCGTTTGTAACTTCCTCACCTGTCATTCGGACCTCAAAGTATTTTCCAAGTCCGGTCTTGTCCATGATCAGGTCGATCAGTGCACGTGGAGATGAAGAAGCAACGGCTATCGGAATGTGCTGCTCATGCAGCCAGCTTAACCAGCGTTCAACGGAAGGCATGGCTGTTAGCTTCGGGTGAGCCAGCATCGTCTGCATCACATTATGTTGATGGTAGGCGAGGGCTTCTTCCACGGTAGCCGTCAACTGGTGCTTGTCCAATACTTGCCGCCACATCGATTCCAGCGTGACTCCAACATAGGTGTGATGTTCTTCCTCCGTCATCTTCGCGCCGAAATGGGCAAAAGAGCTGCGTTCAATCTCGAAATAAATCGGTTCGCTGTCAATCAGTACGCCATCCATGTCAAAAATGACCGCCTGAATGCTGTCATCCTTCGACTCTCCCAGCCCTTCAAACTCCTTGTTTGCTACCATATGTTGTATTCCTCCTCCAGGATTCTGTAAGCAATTATCTCTAATTTATCTCAATTATGATGAACTTGCTACATTAGATACTGGAACCGCTGGATTGCAGCACCACTTTGATCGCATGTGAAGAAGCTTGAAGTGTACGCCCCTGAATATCGCAGCCAAGCGTGCGGAATGCTTCTTCGTAATCCTCCAACGGGAACGAGTGGGTGATAATTTTTTTAGCCGGGATAATCTGTTGCTCAATCATGTAATGTGCTGTTGCGAATGTGCCCAGGGAGTCGATGGAGCCAATGATTTTCAGACTGCGGTCCACAACTTCCTTGGGATTGAACGAAGTGTTTCCATCTCTCAGACCGACCAGCATGAGATAACCGCCGCTGGCGAGTTGCGAAAGCACTTGTGTACCCACGACACCTGTCGTATCCACAATCATATCAACCTGATTGGTTGTGGGTGCCAGTGATTCTATCGCATTTTCAAAGGATGAATGAACCTCCCATCGGTCCGGTGCAATCGAACCTGCAATAGCCAGACGTTCTTCCGAGATGTCGACGAGACAGCCAGTGACACCTTTGGAAGCGAGGGCATAGCTGTAAAGAATGCCAATCGGGCCCGCACCGAGGATAATGGTTCTAAAATTCGGCAGCAGATGGATCTGATTAATACCTGTAAGCATGCAGCTCAGAGGTTCGGTCAGCGTCGCTTCCTCGTAACTCACATGGTCCTTCAATTTATACAAAAAGCGATCCTCGGTTACATAATAATCCGTAAATGTACCGTCAGCGCTCACACCTGTCTCTGTAACCGATTTATGTGTGCAGTGATTTTGTCTGCCTGTTCTGCACATGTCGCATTGCCCGCAATAATAGGTAGGATCGATGACAACCCGGTCGCCCGGTTGCAGTGTCGTTACAGCGGTGCCCACGGCAATGACTTCCCCGGCAGACTCATGACCAAGAATGACCGAAGGGACCGCATGATATTTACCACTGACAATTCCGAGGTCGGTACCGCACACACCTGTTGCCCGGATTCGAACCAATACCTGATTGTCTCTTGCGATTTCCGGAACAGGTCGTTCTTCAAGCACTACATCCCAGGCCGATTTGTATACCAATGCTAACATGTGAAAACCTCCTTGTTATAGTATGAAATGTAACTATAGCGATTCATTTTAAAAACAGTTTCTGACAAGATACGAAAGTAGTGAAGGGGACGAAATCGATTCTGGAGAAGCGGAGCGTTCGCCTTTATCAACGGATTTTTCCCTTGGAAAAGGGAAATCAAAAAAATCCGGGGATAACAGCGATCAGAAGAACGATTCGTAACCGAAACGACCACTACGAGCAATGGCATTGAAATGTTTTAATGGACGCTGGCAAGCACCGAATCGAGTCGCTCTACAATTTCAACCAGCTCATCTTCTGTTGTGGTTAGCGATGGTCTGACCTTAACTACGTTCCCGAAGCCGTAACGTGACCCTCTTAAAATCAGATGCTCATCCGTGAAGGCACGGTCAATAATGGCGTTGGTTTTATCCGTATCCGGTTCATTATTGTCACCCACCATTTCTAATCCCCACATCAGCCCGACTCCGCGAGCTTCACCGATGCTTGGATATTTCATGGCCAAATCTTGCAGTAATCCACCTAAAATTTCACCTTTGCGTTTCACGTCATCCAGGAATCCAGGTTCGGATACAACCTCCAGGGTAGATTTGGCAGCAGTTACGGAGATCAGATTGCTTCCTGAGGTGAAGGAATGTTCATGCTTTTCCAGTACATTCAATCGGGACTGCATCAATACCGCAGCAACAGGTACACCGATTCCGCCGAGACCTTTGGCAAGGGTAATCATGTCTGGCTGGATATCGAACAGTTCGCTGGCGAACATATATCCAGTACGTCCGATTCCGGTCTGCACTTCGTCGGCAATAAGAATGATGTTGTACTCATCACACAGTTTACGCAGGCGCTTGAAATATCCTGCAGGAGGAATGATATTGCCGCCATTGCCGAGGATTGGTTCAATAATCATGCAGGCGACTGAGCCGGAGCTCGCATATTCTATAGCATCGGAGATAGCTTCAACGCATTGATATCCGCAGTCTCTGTTTGAAGATTTGAATGGGCAACGATAGCAGTATGGTGCAGGTACATGAACGGAGTTGGCAACAGCCGAGTTGGGGAAACGTTTACGCCGGAAGGCATTTCCCGAAATCCCGGTTGCAAATTGGGTCTGCCCATGATGGGACAGGTACAGGCTGATAATGTCTGTGGATTGCGTGTATTTCTGTGCAATTTTGGTGGCACATTCATTGGCGGTTGAACCCGTAATATCCCGCATCCATCCGGCATTAATGTCGTTTGGAGCATATTCAATCAGATGATCGAGCACTTCATCCACATACGGTTCTGTGAAGGAGGAAGACATATGCGTCAGATTGCCGACTTGTTCCTGAATTTTGCTCACGACATGCGGGTGATTGTAGCCCAGTGACAGGTTAAATGTACCGGATACGCCATCCAGATATTCAACGCCTGCATCGTCAATCAACTTAATCCCTTGTCCGGTTCTGAAGCGGTTTTTGGTTAAAGTTTGCATACGATTCCCTCCATAAATGTAATGTACTAGCCTGAACGATGATCAATAATTCCGGATTACGCAGGCATCACCCCTCTCAAGATGCAACGTTTAAATCTCTTTACTCTGATGTGCGAGAGTTCCACTTACGCTGCTGTTCCTTACATTCCAGAGATGAGAGAGTACGAGAGTGAGGAGCAGAATCAGACAAAATCCGGCCAAAATCCAGACCGTGTTCACTACAGGCCACGTACTCATGCTCCATCCAGTGACATACTGTAGAATGGCGCCACCGATGCCGCCTGAGGCAATCAGGATGCTGGTTGTGCGTTCAGTCATGCCCGGGATCAGAATGTTGGCATAGACCAGTGCGATACAGAACAGTCCTGACATGAACAATCCAGTTCCGAAGATTAGCAGATATGTTGCCCATTGGCCTGTAACGAACACCATGGCAACGGCGAACAGAAGTGTTCCTACCGTACTCCAAATCAGGAAAGGCATGTAGTTGACGGCCTCGGCAATTTTTCCCGAAAAAAGACGACCGATAATCATGGCAATCCATAGAATGGATACGCTGAGTGAAGCGACGGATTCCTGCAACTGCAAACGTTCGACCAGGATGGAAGGCAGGAAGTTCATCAGGCCTAACTCCAGACCCATGTAAACGAAGAAGAAGATGACGAAAATGGTGAGCAGCCCCAGATGTTTTCTGGAATACTGGGCCCTGCCCGTTGCATGTCCAACGGTATTTTCACCAGCTTGTTTCAGATAAGAAGCGGCGGAGGTGGGCATGGTTACCCATAGCAGCATGAGAATAAGGGATAACGCGGAAACGGTATAAAACGTAAGATGCCAAAGATCCAGCCAAATGTATAAGGCAGCGACTGCCGGAATGAGAAGTGCTCCGAGGGCAAAGTACACATCAAGCTTGGACATGGCGACTGCTTTCTGATTTTCCGTAAATTCTATCGTAAACGCACCAACGGAGGGTTCAATGATGCCAGACCCAAACCCGACAATAATGGTTAGAAGAAGAACAACTGTCCAGGATGGCAAAAATCCGAGAACGGCATAGGCGGCCACAATACAGATCAGTGCGATGGTTAACATGGATTTTCTGCCGATGCGGGCAGTCATGGAAGGAGCAACAAGCACCCCGACAAGAAAACCGAGGAACTGCAGAAACAACAAAAATCCGCCATCACTATAACCACGCTCGTAATGTGTCAATAAAACGGGTAGAAGTGCACCGAGTACAACGCTGGTTATGCCGATTAACAGATAAAAACCGCAGCTTAAAGCGAAAATTCTTCTCATAAGTTGTCCTCCTAAGATGGATATAAATTTTATATTATGTAAATAATGTTTCTTTCGTATATAACTTATACCATAATTATGCAATTGTACATGCTTTTTATTGTAAAATAATGTTAACTTTTGACGAATGAATGATCTTTCTCACACAATGTTCAGCCTAAAACGATTTCGTGTCGAAACAAAAAAAAGTTTCTTGTCAGTAATAGACAGGAAACTTCTTGACGTTCGGGAACATTAATCCGAATATGATTTAACTTAAGCAATCGTCCCCACTAAGCAGTCTGCACGAAGAAAATCCCATCCAAGGGAGCCTGAGCAGATGCAGGGCCAGTTCGTAATAACAAATATCCGGTTGCATCGGAAAGTCCCAGTATATCCTGATAGGGATCGGGGAAATCCGCGGAATAAATCTGACCTACGAATTGATAGTCCTCTAACAAATGGCTAATTCCATTCACACCGTTAGGTAGCATGGAAGAGAAAAATGAAAAGGCAGGGAAATCCTGTTCCTCAATCTCCATTTCCGTCAATCTTACTCCGCATAAAGGAATGGATTGAATGGGACATACGGAAGTCAGTGGCTCTGAAGTTATGGATACGTATGTACTTCCAGCGAGAATATTTTCCTTCCACTCCAGCTCATCTCCCGCATAGGTTACCTGATCCAAAAAGTATTCTGAAGCGGAATAACTGGAGAAGACCGAGATATACTTATCCGGTGGTAAAGAAGAAAGGATATGGTGCTGTTGTAAAAGTGTATTGCAATCGATGGAGAACAAATGCAACAAGGGCTGGCCCTCCGCATTAAGCGGCCAATTCGTAACATATGCAACTTCTCCGCCAATCCATACGCCAGTATTCTGGTTCGGATGATCAGGGTCAATTAAAAGTTGGGTAACTTTGTGCATGGGCAACTCCTTTTTATCTGGATTAAGCTGTTTATACAAACATCAATCATCAAATCTGACCGGTCGGTACGTTTAATCTTTGACTTGAATCACGTGTCCAAACAGCTTGTGCGCTTTGTCCCAATCGACGCCAAGTTTACCTTGCCAGCCGGCCCAAGGCATCTCCATATCAGAGCGGCCTTTGGTATTGTTAAGCTGCAACTCACCGTTCAGGATATGCTCGTTGTTGGTCCAATGGTCTGTACTTAGGGAGAGAACCTGATTGGGCAGCACACCTACCCTGGACAGCGCTTGAAGAATACTTCGACGAATCCCGGCGTGTCCTTTGACCAATTTCTCTGCAGTGAGTCGTTTCTCAAATTTTCCCGGGGATTCTTCGGCGTCAGCTTGATCCAGCATGTAAAGCAGTTGATTGAATGTGCTGATATCCTCGGGAGTCGCTTTAATGGGTCCTTGCTCAAGTAAGGTGACAAACTCTGTCAGATCGGCGTAAGCACCTACACTTGTCCCACTGTAATCATAACCCTGGTGGAGGGCGTATCGGATACTGGATAGATTCTTCCAGCTCTCATCACTATGGCTGAAACCGCAAACTCTGCAAGCAAGAAATTGTTCGGTCTCTTCGTAAGCATGCGCCTGAGAGTGAATCATCATATGGTAGCTTGCGAGCGTAGATATGCCTCGTGGATAACTGCCCCCGACCCCTGCAATAAATGCTTGGGTAATCGTGGACCAGGAAAGACGTTCATTCTGCTGGAAAGCGATTAGTTGTTGAAGGATATCATCATGGTGGATCAGTTCGAGATCATTAGCCACCCAGCCCTGTGCAGTTAGTAGCTCCTGTTCTGCTGCAGTTAGTGTATCCGTTTGATAGATCATTACTTCTCGTGCTCTGTCATAGTCACCATTGGTGTGTAAATATAACTTTTTAAGCACTCTCATACACTTTTTGTCCATGGTTAACTCCTTTTCTCAGTTTAATTTGGGTTTCCTATGTACCTCCGTATAACAATTCATTTGCTTCGTTTCATTATAAGTGAGATGATGTGGGATGAAAATCAGTACAAGGTACTACCCTATTGAACGAAGCCGATGAACTGACAACATAAGCTCGCTAATGAACAAGTGGCAATATTACAGATGAGAAGTGGTGGAGCATGCGAATTAACAAATACATAAGTGAAACGGGATATTGCTCCCGCAGGGAAACGAACCGATTAATTGCAGCAGGGCGCATCACGATTAATGGTAAAGTGTGTGAAAAAGGTGCGGACGTGGAGCCCGAGGATATCGTGCTCATTGATGGCCAGGAGATTCCTTTCAATGATCGCGAGCCTGTTTACCTTGCTCTGAATAAACCCATCGGCATTGTCTGCACCGCAGCAGAACAGGTGGAGGGAAACATCATTCAGTATGTGAATTATCCCTCGCGTATCTTTGCGATTGGCAGGCTGGATAAGGCATCTGAGGGTTTGATTTTTCTGACCAATGACGGAGATATTGTGAACAAGATGATGCGTTCGGAGCATAATCACGACAAGGAATACGTAGTGAACGTTGACAAACCAGTGACAGACGAATTCGTTCGAGCGATGTCGCAGGGGGTTGAGATTATGAATGTGGTGACGAAGCCGTGTGAGGTATATAAGCATAGTGAGAACGTATTTCGTATCATTTTGACTCAGGGGCTTAATCTGCAAATTCGCAGAATGTGTAAAGCCCTGGGTTACAGAGTGCTCAAGCTGGAGCGCATCCGAATTATGAATGTTACGCTGGATGGACTGGAACGTGGACAATGGAGACATCTGGAGAAACAGGAGTTGGAGAAACTTCTATCCATGTTGAATTAGAGAAAGGCATCGAAGCAATGTCCTTGGCAAAATGAAGAGAGGCACTAATCCGTCAGGATAAATGCCTCTTTTTTGAGTTATGGTAGACGAACCATGCACTATTGAAGTTTCGGCAAGGTACTACCGTAGTCTTTTCTTTGTACTTTCTTCTCTGATATAAATGACCCGAGCAACGTTAATAGAGCTCCGAGCAGCGTTATCCAGGTAATCCGTTCATGTAGAATCAGTGCAGAAGCGACGACAGTTATGACAGGCACCAAATAAATGTACACACTTGTTTTGACGGCTCCCAGCAGACTCACTGCCCGGTTCCAGGTTACAAAACATAAGGCCGAGGCACCCAGCCCCAGAAAGAGAAAATTCGAGAGGTTGGCCATGTTGGCGAAGCGCCCAAGATCGAAGTGGAATTCGAACAGGAACAAAGACGGCAGCATGAATAATAGTCCATAAAAAAATACTTTGCGTGTTGCACCGATGGTGTGATAGGGAAGTTCACCTATTTTGCGCATGATTACTGAGTAGATCGCCCACACAGCAGGTGCTACGAAAGCGAGCAGATCGCCCAGCGGATTTAGTTGCAGAATGAAACTGCCGTTGAATCCAATCAGGATAATGCCAGTCAAGGCAATGGCGAAGCCTACAATAAACCGCTTGTGCAATGTCTCTCCATCCAGAAAGAAATGTGCAAGGACTGCAGTAAAGAAGGGGGCAATTGAAACAATAACACCTACATTGGAAGCGAGGGTGTACACCAGTGCAATATTTTCAATAAGAAAATATAACGTAACTCCGCATACTCCAGCACCGATAAACAGCATTTCTTCTCGGAGCGAGGTAATTCGCATCAACCGTGGATAGATCAGGAAGAGCACTACATAGCCAATCACGAAACGGAAAAAGAGAATTTCCACCGGGGTGAAATCGATCAGCAGCATCTTAGTGGAGATAAACGTTGTTCCCCAGATCAGGATCGTAAGTAAGGCCAGCAGGTGTCCAGTGGAGGGTTTGTTCTGACCTGTCATGACAGATCATCCGCTGTGCGATTTGAATCCACTTCATGGTTGAAGATGCGTCTGTATTGCTTGGGTGTCAAGCCAATCAGCTTTTTGAAAAAATTCGTAAAGTGACTCTGGTCACTGAAACCGGTCTGCGCGGCGACCTCAATTGGGAGATTGCCTTGTTCCAATAGACGTTTGGCCTGATTGATGCGAATCGTTTCCAGGTAGCGGTAGGGAGATATCCCTTTTTGACGGGTAAATAAACGCAACAGATGATACTTGCTCAGTCCTGTTAACTCGACCAGCTGGCTCAGCGTAATGCTCTCCATATAATGAGTCTCTATGTACTCGCATATACGTCTGATCTCGATGGTGACGTCCTGGGCAGAAACGGGTGGATCGGCATCCGCATATTCTCTCATCAGTTGTTCCAGCAGAAAGAGCAGCAGCTCTTCTTTGTGAAAGTCAGCTTGCTCTTCCAAAATCATCTGATGCAGTTCGTGTAAAGAACCAACATGTTCGCTTTGGTAGAGAACAGGAGAAGTAAATCGGGGCAAGTAATCTTGTCCTGTAATTTCCTGTACATACTGGTGCATGACCTCAGGTTGAATGTTGATGCAGCGATAATCCAGAGTTCTGCCGTCCACCTGTTCGCAGGCATGGGGATCATGCGGATTAAAAATAATCATGTCTCCAGTGTTCAGCATATATTCTTCGTTATTACATACGAGATGGCGCTTGCCTTGCTCAATAAATCCGATGACGTAATAGTCATGAAAATGATTGGGGAATTTCTGCATAATGCCTTCGAATTGATAGGCTTCGAGCTGTAAATCGGTATCGAACACGACGGTTCGCACTTCGCGAGTCACCTGCTGCACCTTCTTTCTGGTAAGTTAAATGTCATTATAATATGAAAAGAAGGAACTTTCTTGGACGATATTGCTCGCTTTGTTTTGTTCAAACATGTAAAAAAGCCAAAATACCCGCTGTCCCTAACTAGATGGATGACGAGTATTTTGGTTCAATTATAGCTCATTTAATGGATAACCATATGAATTTGAACCGAAATTATTCTTATAGCAACGTAGCAAGTGCTTCTGGTGAAAAGGCCTGAATTTCATTCACACGGCCATCACGGATTTTCACGGCCCACGTCGGATCAGCAAGTAGTGCGCGTCCAACGGCAACCAGATCAAATTCCTCCTGTTCCAACCGATGAAGAAGATCATCCAAATCCTTATGTCCTGCACCTTTACCTTCCGTATAGAGACTGGTGAATTCATTATCCAGACCGACAGAGCCCACGGCTATCGTTGGTTTGCCTGTCAGTTTTTTCACCCAGCCGGCAAATCCAAGTTTCGAACTATCAAATTCCGGCTCCCAGAAACGTCGTGTAGAGCAGTGGAATATATCGACGCCGGCCTCTACCAGCACATTCAGGAATTGCTCCAGCTTATCCGGTGTGTCCAGCGGTTTGATGTCATAATCACTCATTTTCCACTGCGACAAACGGATGGCAATCGGATAATCGGGACCCACGGCTGTACGAATGGCTTGAATAAGTTCGGTAGCGAATTGCGTACGCTTGATTAGATCGCCGCCATAGCGGTCTGTCCGTGTATTTGTTCTGGCCCAGAAGAATTGGTCAACCAGGTAACCATGTGCTCCTTGAATTTCAATGCCGTCGAACCCAAGCCGTTTGGCATGAACTGCTGCGTCCACAAAAGCTTGAATGATGTTGGCGATTTCCTCCTCGGTCATTGGTGCACCGATCAAGTTTCCCTCAAGATCAATACCGGACGGCCCAATGGACGGAACTTCCGGATAAGGCTGTGATCCCGCTGGACGAGCCATACCCATATGCCAGAGCTGTGGAAAAATCTTGCCCCCGGCTTCATGGACTTGTCTGACGACTTCTGCCCAGCCGTTTAATGCTTCTTCGCCATGAAAACGGGGCACGCGTGGTTCGCTGGTTGCCGCCGGATGGTCAATAGTTACACCTTCGGTAATAATAAGTCCGACACCATTTTCGGCACGTCTGCGATAATAAGCTGCTACATCGGAGCCTGGCACACCATCTGGTGAGAAAGCCCGACCCATTGCGGGCATAACGATACGTGACTGCAGGGTTAAATGATGAATTGTATAAGGTTGAAACAGTTTTTCCGTCGATTGGACTTGTTGCTGCTGATGATTACTCAAGTCAAACACCTCCATAATAGTGCACCTCCAAGCGGGGTACGAGTGCAATAGTATCAATGGAGAATGCCTGTATCAACCGACGATTTAACCAATGTGTTGCTTAAGCGAAGCGACCATAATAATGTTGGTTTAACTCTGAATTACTTGTTGACCTAACAGGAGCTATTTATAATAGAGGCATTGAGAAGGTTGATTACAAGATCGATCAAAAGGGGTACTTTGTATATGTCAGGTGAGTTTTCTCCAAATCCCAATGACCCGCGGGTGATCCGAACCCGTCAATTAATTCAGGATGCGTTTTTTTATCATTTGAATAAAAAGGATTTCTCTGCTATCACGGTTCAGGATATTACGCAAAAAGCGACGATTAATCGGGCCACATTTTATGCCCATTTTGCAGACAAATATGAACTGCTTGAATCCGTTTTGTCCTATGCTTTCCAAGAATATGTTCTCAAACAGATTGATGTAGAGGCACATTTGACCGAAGAGACCTTGAAGCAACTGGTGATCTCGTTATGTAATTACCATGATTCAAGCAACCAGTGTATCAAGAAATATGAGTCCGTAGCGCCAATCTTTGAGGAAAACATTAAGGCTCAGTTAGAAAAGCTTGTTCTGGAGCTTGCCATGAGTCAAACACATGGTGCGGAGCCACCCAGAACATTGGCGTATTTGGCAACGATGCTGAGCTGGTCGATCTATGGGGTGACGTATCGTTGGAATCTGGAGGAGAGGCAGGAATCCCCGGCTGAGTTGGCCGAGCGAGTGGTGCCGTTTATGATGAATGGAACAGGTTTGCTGAATTAACGAACGGTAGAATTGAAGGATAGAGGATATCTATAAGGATAAGGGTAGAGAGAAAGAGCAGATGGGATCTGCTCTTTTTGTTTTGATAATATCGATAGAACTTATAGTAAAGATGACATATCCATATAAGCATTTACGTCAGATGTAATTACCTAGACAACTTCATCGGAAGGCTTGTTAAAGATTGTCCGGCCGCAGAAGCGGTCAGGTTTTCCTCCAGATTGAATCCTTGCACGGGTTCAATGTTGGTGAACGTTTTGAGAAATGCGGTCAGTACAATTTTGGCCTCTAGACGGGCCAGAGGAGCCCCCAGACAGAAGTGAGTACCAAAACCAAACGCAAGCTGTTTATTATTGTTCGCTCGATGAATATTCAAAGTGAACGGATCTTCGAACATGGTCTCATCCATATTGGCTGCACTCATCCACGCCACGATAGCGTCTCCCTTTTTCAGTTTAACTCCGAGCAGATCGTTATCCTCTTTGACCATACGGTCCATTTTGCTGATGTGAAAGCGATATCTCAGCATTTCCTCTACCGCGGCGGGGACAAGCTCAAGGTTATCCCTGAGTTCGGCATACAATTCCGGTTGGTCATACAGAAGAGCATAGAACGAGTTGGCCAGCAGGTTGCTTGTGGTTTCTATGCCGGCTCCCAGAATAAACATGGTGGTTCGCACGATCTCTTCATCCGTAAAGTGCTCGCCATCCAATTCCACCTGAATCAGGTCCGATATGATATCTTCTCCCAGATTGGACCTTTTGGACACAACGAAGGGATACAAGTACTTGAAATATTCTTCCCCGGCTATCTTTTTCATTTCGTTAATTTGATCAAAAGTGGCATCGGTAGTAGGCATAAACATGGTGTCCACCCAATCCTTGAACAAATGACGATCTTTGGAAGGAATGCCGAGCAGGTCCGACATGATAATGACAGGAAACATGCTTGTATAAGCTTCAACAATGTCCACTTCTGATTGACCTTCAAATTCGCTGATCAGCTCTTCAGCCACAGCCTCGATTCTCGGTTCCCAGAGCTTGAGACTTCTGGGTGTAAATGCACTTGCCAGCAATGATCTCCGCTTGCGATGTTCCGGCGGATCTACGTTGTGAATATCCAGCTTGTCCGGCATGTGATGCTCACTGTCCGCACCTTCTTCTTCACTTGAATATCCCACGTTAACAATAGATCTTTTTCTCACACTGGAGAAGTGCTCGTGATCATTAAGCACGGTTTTGACAAGATCATACCTGAATACATGCCAGGAATCGGTCTCTTCATTGTAGATGACGGGTTCCTGATTCAACATGCTGCGATACCAACGGTAGGGACTGAATTCTTCTTCTTTCGATTGGAAATTCGTGATTTCAGACAGAGAAATAATAGAGCTCTTCGTCATTCGTTTCGCCTCCTTGGTTGGTCTCATTGACAAATATAACAAACAAGAGTACTTTAATTCAAGTAGTTTAAATTGAGATAATAAGGTGGAATAGAGAGTGAAGAACATACTGAAGCACGGTGGAGTCAAGGCAGGCATATTTATGATCGTTTTTTACCAAATTGTAATGTTGACCGTTTTCATGTCGGGGTATAGCGTAATCCCCAAAAATGTAACGAATCTTACGGTCGCTATTGTCAACGAAGACCAGCAATCCGGAACTGAATTTGTACAAAAGTTGCAAGAACAATTGCCATTTAAAGTCGTTACCAACGAATCATTAGAACAGGCGAAGACGGGGCTGGAAGACCGGGATATTCATATGATCATACGTATACCGGGTGATTTTACGGAGAAACTGTCTGAACAGGACGGTAAAGCTCAGTTACAATACCTGATTAATGAATCGAACCCAACAACAATCACGAGCTCCATGAAAAATGTGGCAGCTGAAATCACCGCGCAGATGGGTGCACAGGTTCAGGCACAGAGCTTCGAGGGTGTGTTGAGCAGTATGCAAATTCCTGCCGAGCAATCGAAACAGATTGTGGAATCCACTATGGGCAAAGTGTCATCCGACATCGTTCTGAGCAATCCGCAGCCAGCAGGCATGCAGAATCAGATGGCACCGATGTTCATCACCATGGCGCTCTATGTTGGAGCCATGATCTATGCGATGCAAAGCATTGGCGGAATGAAGCAGCTGCAAGGACAAATGGGGAAATGGAACGCATTTTTTGCAATGCGAGGTACGAATTTGCTTGTTTCCATCGTTGCTCCACTCGTAGGGATCGGCATTTATTTTATGGTGCAGGGGTATGGCGTGGACGTGTTTATGAAAATGTGGATGGTCCACAGTTTACAGCTGTTTGTGTCAATTGAGTTCACCAGCATCTTTATCATGCTTCTCGGTCAAGGCGGAATGCTGGTCAATATGATATTTGTACTCAGCCAGTCCATTGCAAACGGGACGTCCATGTCACCGGAGATGATGCCAGCATATTTCAAATTCGTGAGTCAAATTACACCGATGTTCTATTCAACACATCTGGATTATAATATTCTCTTTGGCGGAGGGAAGACGGTAGAATATGCGGTTGGACTGGCATTGGTGGGCTTGGGAGCCTTTGTGATCAATACAGCCATTCATCATTTCAAAAAAGCCAAACAGACTGATATAACACAGGAGCCTGTACAACAGCCCGTTATGATATAAAATAGAAGTGATAAGGGTAGGCGATCAGGAAGAAGCTGTACCCTTGGAAGAGCAGAATGGGGGCAGTCACAATGTCGATTCAAATTTTTATACTCGGTGCACTAAGTGAGGGGAATTGTTATCCCTATGATATTAAGAAACGAATTGGGAAACATCTGGATCAAACGGATGCCAAGATTACGGAAGGCACCATTTATTATAATTTTGAAGTGTTGCTGAAGAAGGGCCTGATCGAGAAGGTTGAAACGATTCAGACTGAAAATCGACCGGATAAAACGACATATGGAATCACCGAAAAAGGACGTCAGTCCCTTGAAGAGAGCATATATAAGGTGTTTCAGAAGTTTACGAATGTACAGTCCTTATACGCTGCGTTGGTTCATTTGGATAAGGTGGATAATCAGAAAATCGCATATTTGATTGAGGATATTATTGAGAAGATGAATAAGAGGCTTGAATACATTGATTCTCATACACCTCAGGAGATTGATGTGCAGGAGGATCTGAAAGATGCACTCCTGTTAATGCGAGATCATGCCTACCACTCTATTCAAAGTGATATAATCTGGCTACAGAAGCTGCTGCATCATGTTCAGAGCAGAGTATTAAAAAGCTGAATAACTTGTTAAAGGAATGAGGAGGAGAAAATGATGTATGAACATTTGGTCGCATTTAAATTGAACGATAAAATCACTACGGTCAAACAGCAAGAATTGGTGGCTCAATTGCTCGCTTTACAGGAACAAATTCCTGGAATTGTGGATCTGACCGCAGGCGTTAATGTAACAGAGGAGACGGATCATATTCAGGGCTTCACACTTGGCCTGAGAGTGACGTTTGAAGATCAGGAGGCACTGCGTGCTTATGGCCCGCATCCTGCACATCAGGCATTTGTAACCTCTCTGAATGAGTGGGTGGAGAATGTAATTGTGGTCGATTATCCGATCCCCTCAAGATGAGGGGCTTGGGTTGTCTGAAATAGTTGTTTAATGGTTTATTGAAATAACAAAAAGCACTGAACCCGGTTCAGTGCTTTTTGTTATTTATCAGTGTTTCTGATGTTATCCCTCATAAGGTAAAACCGCATAGATTTTCCAGGTGTTATCATCCATTTTCTTGAGCCTATACAACCCGTCTAATGAAATGGTTTCTTCGTTTAGGTCCTTACCTGCATTGATGCTCGTTTTAATTTTGCCGCCATTCGCTTCCAATACGGCATATTGATTGGAGCGCTCCACAATGGAGAAAACAGGTTTGGAGATCCATTCAATATCCATCTGGCTTTGCTCATCCAGAGCGGATGTCAGATCTTCAAGTGAAGTGAGATTAAAGGAGAGCTGATAACCGGTGTAATATGTAGCATAGATATCAGACACTTGATTGTAGCTGTGTTCAGACATCGACGTAATCTCCTGTTCGGTTGCGTTGGAAGCCAGAGTAATCAGTTCAGTTGTATCAGGGAGCTGGGTTTGTTCCAAACGTAAAGCCCGCTCTAGCATGACAACCGATTGGGCGCGAGTGGCTTTCGCAAACGGTTGAAACGTGGTGGTCGTCATACCCGAAACGATCCCTGCTTGGCTTGCTTTTGCAATGGCCGAGGCTGCGTAATAGTTGGGGACATCCTTAAAGGTTTTGGCAGAGCCTTCAAATTGGATGGAGCTGGAGAAAGTCCGTACAACCATAACGGCAATATCTCCGCGGGTGATAGGGAGATCTGGACCAAATTCAGTACTGGATATGCCTCCAACTACGCCAAGTGAACTAGCGATCCGGACCGCATCGGCATACCATTTGCCTGCGTTCACATCATTAAAGGCTTTCCCTTGAGCAGTGCTATGTAGCCCTGCCGCCTGTACAAGAATAGAAACAAATTCTGCACGGGTAATGGGATGATTGGGCTTGAGAGCCACTTCGCCAGTACTTAGGGGATACCCGTTTAGTAAATCAGCATTAACGAAGTTGTCAAGGGTATCGTATGCCCAGTGATCGTCAATGTCTGTTGGATAGTATAAGTCCAACGATTTGTAGGAATCGGCAGCAGCGGCCTTATTCCAAGGACAGGCTAGTAACACTAAAAGCATGGTTAAGTAAAATAGGGTGATACCTTTAAAATTTTGTCTCATCTAGGAAGTTCCTCCCGAATTTCTCAAATTTGCCGTTAATCATCATAACAGAGATCAAGAGATTGATCTAAAGGAAATCTTTACTACTAAATCGTGACGTGTATTTATCCTTGGCGAAGAAGTATGAAGAGTGCAACGTTATTCAACTTTTGTTGTTATATTAACTGACGTATAATAGGTCGATTATGTGTTAATTTTGTATAAGAAGCATAAAAAGACTGAATCTATTTATATTTTGTAACAATTCCGCAACATGAATCATGGAACTTGAAGCAATTGTTTATATAATGTGAATCAACATAACATGATTTTTGCAGCGGTAAAGTGATTCTAAATTACAGGGGGCAGGTAGGGATGAGAGAAACCAAGAGAATGAGGATTTTTTCACTGGGAATTCAGCACGTATTGGCGATGTATGCCGGGGCCATTTTGGTTCCGCTGCTTGTGGGGAGGGCGCTAAACCTGACTGCAGAACAATTGGCGTACCTGGTATCGATTGACCTGTTAACCTGTGGTATCGCGACATGGCTTCAAGCACGTAAAGGGAAGCACTTGGGGATTGGCTTGCCAGCAGTTCTTGGAAGCTCATTTGTTGCTGTGACTCCCATGATTGCGATTGGATCACAATATGGAATTCCGGCCATTTACGGTTCCATCATAGCAGCAGGGATATTCATCGTAATATGTGCTGTCTTCTTTAGTAAAATCGTCAAACTGTTTCCTCCCGTCGTGATTGGAACAGTCGTAACCATTATTGGTCTGGCGTTGATTCCAACCGGCATCAAAAACATGGCAGGAGGAGCAAACAGCGAAAATTTCGGAAGTCTGGACAATCTGGCCCTCTCATTCGGAGTACTGCTCTTCATTCTGGTGCTGAATCGATATGCTCGCGGCTTTGTCAAATCCCTCGCAGTCCTCCTCGGTATTATTGTGGGTACCCTCGTCGCTGCCCTCATGGGGAAAGTGAATTTCAGCTCTGTACAGGAAGCCTCCTGGTTCCATTTGCCCCAGCCCTTTTATTTTGGATGGCCTACCTTCGAAATCGGTCCGATCATTACCATGATTATTGTCGGCACCGTTGTCATTATCGAATCTACAGGTGTGTTTATGGCCTTGAGCAAAATCTGTGATCAACCGATTAACGATAAGGATTTGGCACGAGGATACCGCGCAGAAGGTCTGGCGTTTGTCCTTGGTGGAATCTTCAATGCTTTTCCGTATAACACATTCGCCCAGAATGTCGGTTTGGTACAGCTCTCCAAAGTGAAAACGACCAATGTGGTTGTTGCAGCCGGAGGTATCCTGATTTTTCTCGGACTCATCCCCAAAGTTGCGGCATTCGCAACGATTATTCCCAGCGCGGTACTCGGCGGGGCAACGGTTGTTCTGTTCGGCATGGTAGTCTCATCCGGGATTAAAATGCTGCAACATGTGGATTTCAGCAAGCAATCCAATCTGTTAATCGTTGCTTGTTCGGTTTCACTCGGTCTTGGCGTCACGGCTGTGCCGGATCTGTTTGCCCAGCTGCCTCAAAGTATCCGCATTATTGTTGGTGACGGTATTATCACAGGTAGTCTGTGCGCCATTCTGCTCAATATCTTTTTTAACCTCGGATTTAAAAAAGAGAGTCTGCCCGTACAGCCCGTACAGGCTCAAGAAGCACATACGTAAGATCATCTTGCTAACAGGTATGCGATCTGAATAAATGGAACAGACCCAAGATGGTATTCATTGAGGTGGAATGATCGGAATGATTCCCCTCGCAAATGAACCTCTTGGGTCTTTATGTTGATAAACTGCAGAGTCTGCAGAGTACAATTGGATATTTTTATTCAAACATACCCCGGAAGCTTTTCACCTGTGATAAGTTCGAAAAGTTTGGCAGATTTCTTCTTAGTTAATTGAACATAAGTAGGCTTGCTTTCAATAATGATTTCAACTTGATCCTGATTAGGACTGATCCAGAGGCTATAGATGACACTTTTATCTGAGGAATCTGTGTTCTTTTTCTCGAAAAAGAATTTATAATCCGGAGGCCGTACCATATCCGCTATAGTATTGTTCGATGGGATAGAGGCGGTGATGTTCCTGATGGCTTGCACCTGTGCTGGATCGGTAATTTTTCTATACAGGGTGTATTGATTGGAGTTCTCAACCGGTTGTTGAACGATAACCTGATTTCCCTTTGATTGTATGTTGTCCGCTGAACACCCGGTAAGGCACATAAATAAAAGCGTCACACAGCCAATCACATAGATATATTTTCTCAATCTGATCCCCCCTTGAAACTTAAACGGTGCCTGGGGTATGAAAGTTACAGCAGGATGAATGCAAAAGGGATATAAATATGCTAAAGTTTCATCATGAACATGCTACATGTTCTTCCCGTTGAATTTCCATGCGACTACATAAATGAGCATTGGTTCACAAGGCTAAAATAAAACGAAGAGATATCCTGATATCGCTTGGTTACAGAAAAGGAGTTGTGATTACCATGCAACAAGAAACGTTGAAAAAAGGCTGGCACTTTGACAATAGTTATGGACGTTTGCCACAGACCTTTTTTACAAATCAGGGTGCGGTACCTGTTCAATCACCAAAATTGATCATCTTCAATACATTGCTTGCAGCCAGCCTGGGGCTGAATGTTGAGGCACTGAACACTGATGAAGTAGCGGAGGTGTTTGCAGGAAACCTGATTCCGGAAGGTGCCGAGCCTCTGGCTCAGGCCTATGCAGGTCATCAGTTCGGCAATTTTAACATGCTTGGTGATGGACGGGCTTTGCTGCTGGGAGAACAGATCACGCCACAAGGCGAGCGAGTGGACATCCAGCTGAAAGGTTCGGGAAGAACCCCATATTCTCGTGGAGGCGATGGACGTGCTGCCGTTGGACCCATGCTGCGAGAGTATATTATTAGTGAAGCGATGTATGCACTGGGGATTCCAACAACGCGAAGTTTGGCGGTTGTGTCTACTGGAGAAAACATTACACGTGAAACAGAGCGCCCTGGTGCAATCCTGACACGAGTAGCTTCAAGTCATTTGCGTGTAGCAACCTTCCAATACGCAGCCAGATGGGGATCAATTGATGAGCTCAGAGCATTGGCGGACTATACACTGAAACGGCACTTTCCCGATGTTGCCGAAGCCGACAATCGCTATCTGCAGCTGCTTCAGGAAGTCATCCAGCGGCAGGCTTCACTTATTGCTAAGTGGCAGCAGGTTGGTTTCATTCATGGCGTAATGAATACGGATAATATGGCCATCAGTGGTGAAACCATCGATTATGGGCCGTGTGCATTTATGGATGCCTACAATCCAGCGACAGTATTTAGCTCCATTGACACGCAAGGTCGATATGCTTATGGAAATCAACCGTATATTGGCGGCTGGAATCTGGCTCGATTTGCCGAGACGCTACTGCCACTGCTGCATGAGGATGAAGATCAGGCTGTACAAATCGCCCAGGATGCCATTGCACAATTCTCTGAATTGTATCATCACCACTGGCTCTCGGGAATGCGGAGCAAACTGGGCTTGTTTAATGAAGAGGCTGAGGATGAAGTGCTAATCAGGGATCTTCTTGAATTGATGGAGAAGCATACTGCAGATTACACAAATACGTTTCTCGCACTAACCTTTGATACGCTTAACGGATCTCCCTTGTTCGACACTTCAGAGTTTGCAGAATGGAATGAGCGTCGCCAGGCAAGATTGGGCAGACAACAGGAAGGGAAAGAAGAATCGCAGCAATTGATGAAGTCTAACAACCCTGCGGTGATTCCTCGTAATCATCGGGTGGAAGAAGCACTGGACCGAGCAGAGAATCACGGAGATCTTAGTGTGATGGAAAAACTTCTTGCTGTTCTTTCCAACCCGTTTGCACATTCTACCGAACAGGCTGAGTACGCGGAACTGCCTACGCAGTGCGATACCTCCTACCGGACTTTTTGTGGAACCTGATTGAAAAATTGTTATGAAGAGGCTGCCATTGGCAGCTTTTTCATTATCATGTCGAAAGGAGATTTTATGTCCAACATACGAAGCAAACCAGAGATTGCAAAAACTCTTTTTCAGTTGCTTGAGCGCACATCCTTCCGCAGGCAGGAGATGGAGAACTATGTTAACCGCTTGTTTGAGAGCCATAAATGGGAAGGTGTTCCATATGTAGAGAGTGAAAAGAATGCATATATAGTTCGTAAATACGAGCGTGGCATGGTCATGTTGGAAAAAAGAATGAAACAGACAGAAGAAGTAATCTACTGGCTGCTGGAGGATATCATTTTTACGGCAGCGCATGTGGAATTGCTGAAACGATATGGTGTGGATAATAAACAGACACACTTGAATTACACAAACGCAGTGACGCAAGAATTGACTCAAAGTGTTGAGAAGGCTTTCCAACAGCTCGGTGATCCTTACTTGTATTGGCATCAGACGGGTAAACGGCATGATCTGGAGAGGCTGGAACCAAGAAAAGAGAGGTGATTGACGTGAGTGAACAGGATATTAATGATGTGTGGTATGAATATGCGTTAACCTTTGCGGGGAAAAAGAATGAATCCGCTCAGGGCTGGGCTGCGTTAACAACGAATGAACAGGAAATTGCTGCTTTATGGCTGCTAGAGGTGGATGTCTTTAACGGTGGTTTTGTTCAATTTTTCTGCAACTGGGGAGAAGAGGCGTACCTTTATGCGTTGCGGGCATTACATACGATTGGTGCGACTCAAGTGTTGGATATCATTAAGTCAGCATACGGCTGCATTGAGCATTTGGAAGAGGATGAAAGACTTACCGGACTGTGGGATATTCCTAAGTTTCTAACATCAGAGGAGGAACACCAGCTGGATACGCTGGATCAGCAATTTTGGAATAATGAAGATCAGATTGCAGAAAAGGCATATGCATATTATCACAGGAAGTTGAACATGATGTCTTTATAAGTTAGGTATAGGCGCTCATCTGTTGCTCTATCTAAAGTTTAAATACTTGGTCTTGCAATGATATTAACGTTCGGCTATACTGGCTATAAATTGAATACATGAATTACGTTGATAGAGCGCAGTAGCGGCTTTGTCCCTGTTACAGAAAGTCAGGGGTTGATGGAACCTGATACATACAAGGGCTGCGAATTACACTCTGGAGTACTTGGGTAATGCCAAGCGGAATGGCAAACGATATTTTGCTGAAAGCGGTATGGACAGCGTGTGAGTTGTTGTCTGTGCAAGTTGGGTGGTACCACGGTTATGATAATCGTCCCTATGTCTATTGAAGACAAGGCGGCGATTTTTTTGTGTCCAAAAAAGGCTCACCCGGCTTAGCTCCTTGTGAATTCACTTTTAACGTAGATCATGGCCTAATACCATTGCATAGAGAAGGGGTTGTTTGTTTTGAATATTATTGATGAACTGGAATGGCGTGACGCCATTAATCAACAGACGGATGCGGAGGGTCTGCGTGAGCTGACCGAGACGACGTCGGTTTCATTGTACTGCGGGGTTGACCCTACAGGAGACAGCATGCATATCGGACATTTGATCCCGTTCATGATGCTGAAACGTTTCCAACTTGCTGGGCACCGTCCAGTGATTCTAATTGGTGGGGCAACAGGAACCATTGGTGATCCAAGTGGTCGTCAATCGGAACGTTCCCTGCAAACGTTGGAAGAGGTACAGGCCAATGTGGATGCTCTGACTGCACAAATGAAAAAGCTTTTCGTAACGGATGGCGACAATCAGGTACGTATGGTCAATAACTACGACTGGACACACAAAATCAATGTGATTGAATTTTTGCGTGACTACGGTAAAAACTTTAATCTCAACACGATGCTGGCTAAAGATGTAGTTGCGAGCAGACTGGAAGACGGAATTTCGTTTACCGAGTTCTCCTACCAGATTCTCCAATCGCTCGATTACCTGCACCTGTTCCAACATGAGGGTGTACAGCTGCAAATCGGTGGTTCCGATCAATGGGGCAACATTACAAGCGGTCTGGACCTGATCCGTAAAAAAGAAGGGCCAGAAGCTAAAGCTTACGGTCTGACGATCCCGCTTATGCTCAAATCCGACGGTACGAAATTCGGTAAATCTGCAGGCGGTTCCATATGGCTGGATGCGAATAAAACGACTCCATTCGAATTCTACCAGTTCTGGGCGAACACGGATGACCGTGATGTAATTAAATACCTGAAGTACTTCACGTTCCTAAGCAAAGAAGAGATTGAAGCTTTGGCTGAAAAAGTAGAAGCGGAGCCGCACAAGCGTGAAGCACAAAAGGCACTCGCTGAAGAAATGACGAAATTTGTTCACGGCGACGATATGCTGGAGCAGGCGAAACGCATTACCGCAGCACTCTTCAGCGGAGATATTCGTTCCCTTACAGCCGACGAAATCGAGCAGGGATTCAAAGAAATGCCGACCTTCGAAACCGATGGTGAAGCGAAAAATATTGTAGATTGGCTCGTGGATCTTGGCCTGGAACCATCCAAACGTCAGGCACGTGAGGATGTCACCAAAGGGGCTATCTCCATGAATGGTGAGAAAGTGACGGAACTGGAATTCACGGTCTCTGCAGAGCACGCAATCGGCGGTAAATTCATAATTATCCGCAAAGGCAAAAAAAACTACAGTCTTGTGAAATTGAAATAGCCACAGGATTGTAGTATGAATCTTGGGAAGGTAATAGCGAAGGCATTATCTTCCCAAACAACACCAAAAAAGGACCGTCCCCAATCATGTCATTGACATCATGGAGACGGCCCTTTTTATATGCCATCCGCAAATGGCTTATTCATTTATTGATTTACAATCGCTGTGATCTCTTCATCCAGATCCAGTCTTACATTCTCACGGTAAGCCCGAATGTCGTATTCACTGTGCAGGTAGCGCAGGATCGCTTCGATCATGTTGGATTCGACCAGATACTGACTGCGGCCTTGAATCCAGACTTCAGCGGAATATCCCGTATCTTCTTCCCAGCTCAGTTCCACATTGACATCGGTTGGGCGAACACCCTTGCGTTCAGCCATGTGAATACAGATCGCGTTGACAATTTCATCCATACTCAGAACCATAGAGATTAGTACCGTCCGTTTCTGTTACGGTCATCATCATCACGATCATTACGGCGGTCATAACGACCATCTGCTGCTGGTTTACGGCGATTCGTAATGGCTCTGAACAGGGCCATTGCCAGCATTACGATCAGCATGATTGCAGCTACGTTTACGAGCAATCCAAGAATGTTACCCAGAGCGCCCATGCCACCGAACAATCCGCCGAACATCATACCAGCAAGACCACCCAGCATCATACCTTTCATGAATCCACCGCCACCACCGAAGAATCCGCCACGGTTCGTTGTAGCTGCTCCATTGCTGGAGTTGTTATTCGTATTCGATTTACTCACATTACTGTTGGAATCGGATTTCTTAGGTGTGTTGGTATAACTTTTGGTTCCCGATTTGAAACCGCCACCACGTCTAGCGTCAGCAGAATCCGGATTCGCGACTCCGACTGTTGCAAACAGCAATGTAAAGGCCATGAAAACCATCATGAGATGTTTAATTCCGAATTTTTTCTTCATTGTAAAGATCGAACCCCCCGATAAATTTGTTTGATTACCCCAAAAATGGGCCTTACTCAAGTAATACGGTCAACTTGCAGGAACGTTTCAAATTTTGTTTATTTTTCTGAAATACTTGGACAAGGGTCCTGAATTGCCGCTTGACCATCCAGTAGCTGGGTTACCCAGTTACACCATTCGATACCCGTTTGTGCGTTCATCAACCCTTTTTGTACCAGAATGTAACTTCCGAATTCCCGACTGCCTACTCGCAAATGATCCTGAGGGATTCGGGACTTCAAATCTTCGAAATAACGGATGCGTTCCATGAACCAGTTTTTGCGCTCATTCAAAATGCGTCTCATGCTTCCGTCTTCCGCAATGCCTACACATAAAATGCGCAGATTGAACTCGTCGCGCGTAACTGGAGCGGTAACGGGAGTGGTCATCCATCCCAGCAGTTTTTCAATACCTTTCTCCGTGACTGCATACATTTTCTTGTCTGGTTTGTCAGACTGTTGTACCCAGCGGGAGGCTAAAAGCTCATCGTTTTCCATTTTGGAGAGGAGGGGATAGATCTGACTGTGTTTAGCCTGCCAATGCGGCTGGATCTTCAGCATTAGATCATAACCTGATGACTCCTCGCGGGTAAGAAGCCCGAGCAATCCGTAGGAAAGTATGTTCATGCACATGTCTCCTTAATATTAGGGCTGGGCCAGCGAAAACAATGCAAATTGTTCTCATTGACCGCTTTCATAAAAGTGTACACTGAAACTGTATGGTTTGACAACCTGACAGAACAACTGCCTCAATTTAGACAAAAAAAGAGTGCGGACCCTGAGGTCCGCACCCAAAACCATTTAGAGAGATGTCTGTTGCCCGTACCCATCTGCGACAAGATCAAGTTCACCCGTGTAGGAGTCGATGACCATGCCGTGAACGGGTACAGTAGGTGGAAGCAATGGATGTTTCTTAATCACTTCCACAGTATGTTTTACCCCCTCTTCAACGCTGTCAAACCCGCGTAGCCACTTTTGTAAACGTATGCCCGAGTTCTCCAGTGTGCTCATGACTTCCTCGGATACACCCCGTTCAACCATATGTCCAATCATAGTCTCTGCATGCAGGGAAGCCATACCGCATTCCGTATGTCCAACAACCAGTACTTCATCGGCACCAAGCTCATAGATGGCAACGAGAACACTACGCATAACAGACCCGAAAGGTTGAGAGATGATTGCGCCAGCGTTTTTGATGATTTTCACATCGCCATTTTTCAGGTTCATGGCCTTGGGCAGCATTTCCACCAGACGGGTATCCATACAAGTGATGATGACCATCTTTTTGGTTGGGAATTTGCCAGCCGTATACTTTTCGTATTCTTTAGTCTCGACAAATGATTTGTTGTAAGCCAGAATCTCTTGAATGTTGTTCATGTCCATTGCCTCCTGTTATCCAATACGATGAGCACGGCCACTTGCATTAAATGCAGCTTGTCCTACGCCCTTTGGTTTTTTATTATACCACGGTCAACAAATTGCATTATTCCTCGGTTTGGAGGAATAATGCAATTTGTATCTGTTAAAAGTTGATTATACGCAATGCAAAAAGTATCATCAATAGGGAAACCAACATTTTTTGAAGAGGTGGACGTTAACCATGGAACAACAAACACAGCAACAGCTGGAATCCTTCCGTAATCTGGCTCGCAAAATTAAGAGTTATCATGAAGCCATTGGTTTGCTTCACTGGGATCTGCGCACAGGTGCGCCCAAAAAAGGTGTCCCGACACGTTCGGAAACACTTGGCATGCTGTCGACCGAAGCATTCAAACTGCAAACCTCAGCTGACATGAAATCCTACCTGGATACATTAACAAGTCCAGCGGTGCTGGAACAGCTGGAAGATATCGATCGCCGTCAGGTGGAAGATTGCCAGAAAGAATATAATCGCAGTCAGTCCGTACCACCGGAAAAAGTACAAGCGTATACCGTACTTACCGCCAAATCGGAAACGGCTTGGGAAGATGCCAAGCATAATAGCGATTTTGCAGGTTTCTCGCCCTACCTTACCGATATTGTGAAGCTCAAACAAGAGTTCATTGACTACTGGGGTGTGAAAGATACTCGTTATGATACCCTTCTTGACATGTATGAGCCAGAACTGACGGTAGAAAAGGTGGATGCGGTATTTGCCCGTCTCAAAGCCCGCTTGGTGCCTCTGCAAGAGAAGATCAACGCGTCGGCCAACAAACCGGAGACAGAGTTCTTGAACCAGCTGTTTGACAAGGATCAACAGGAGAAATTCAGTTTGTTTATTCTGGGACAAATGGGTTACGATTTTGAAGCCGGCAGACTCGATGAGAGTGTTCACCCGTTCGCAACGGGCCTGAATCCAGGAGATGTGCGGATCACGACAAACTATTTGCAGGATGATGTGACGAGTGCGGTCTTCAGTTCACTACACGAAGGCGGACACGCCCTGTATGAGCAAAATATTGACGACAGCCTGGCTGGTACTCTTCTTGCCGAAGGAACGTCCATGGGAATCCACGAATCCCAGTCGCGTCTTTGGGAAAATATGATTGGCCGCAGTCTTCCATTCTGGACGCGCTATTATAAAGATCTGCAACAGCACTTCCCTCAATTAAACGAGGTTGAGTTAGAAGATTTTTATCGGGCAATTAACCGGGTTGAAAGCTCTCTGATCCGGATTGAGGCAGATGAGCTGACGTACAATCTGCACATCATCATTCGTTATGAAATTGAGAAAATGCTGTTTAACGAAGGCCTGGAAGTTAAGGACCTGCCGGAGACCTGGAATGCAAAATACAAGGAATATCTTGGCGTTGTGCCGCCGAATGATGGTCTGGGTGTGCTTCAGGATGTGCACTGGTCGGGTGGTGACTTTGGTTACTTTGCTTCTTACTCGCTCGGCAACATGTATGCTGCACAGATTCTACATACACTGCGCAAAGAAATGCCGGAGTTCGATGCCCATATTGCTGAAGGTAACCTGATTCCAATCAAGGAATGGTTGACTGACAAAATTTATCGTTATGGCAAAAGCCGCACTCCTTCCGAACTGATTGTGGCCGTAACGGGTGAAGAGTTGAACCCGGACTATTTGGCCGATTATCTGGAAGCGAAATATACCGAGATTTACAAGCTGTAGTACAGCTATAACATCATCATCTAACTCTTGAAGAGCGGGGCGTCTTTGCCCGGCTCTTCTTTTGCATGCAAGTTCTTAACCTTTTGCTGGGCATCAGCATATCCATAGTAGAGAGAACAGCTGAAACCAGTGAAGGAGGGAAATATCATGAAATACACGCCCTGGTTCATCCGGGCCATCGTCATTTTGCTCATTATCATCGTAGCTCTCACCAGCTGCAATAGAGATAAGGATGAAACCAAAATTACGATTGGTGAAGTCACACGTTCTGTGTTTTACGCGCCTGAGTATGTGGCCGTGGCCCAAGGTTTTTTTAAGGAACAGGGGCTTGAAGTGGACATTCAGACGACGGCTGGCGGAGACAAAACGATGGCTGCATTGCTTGCAGGCTCAGTAGATATCGCACTGGTCGGAGCAGAGACGTCTATTTATGTCTATCAACAAGGCGCAGAAGATCCGGTCATTAACTTTGCCCAACTTACACAGACGGACGGAACGTTCCTGTTTGCCCGCAATCCCGAAGGCGACTTCAATTGGGATCAA
Organism: Paenibacillus sp. OK076; assembly: GCF_900110055.1. Classification (NCBI taxonomy): domain Bacteria; kingdom Bacillati; phylum Bacillota; class Bacilli; order Caryophanales; family Paenibacillaceae; genus Paenibacillus; species Paenibacillus sp. OK076. The sequence goes on along the minus strand of NZ_FOCH01000001.1, from coordinate 3,433,289 downwards.
TTGAAACAGAGTACATTCCTTGGACAAAGAAAAGGCGGTATGCCTCAAATGGCAGGCGAATTCACGCTGAAAAAACATGGCATTGATCCGCAGAAAGATCTGGAACTGATTCAAAATGTGGATTTTGCCAACATCGCTTCTGCATTTGCTTCAGGTACGGGGGATTATGTACAGCTGTTTGAACCTCAGGCGTCCATTTTTGAGAAAGAGGGCCGCGGCAAGGTTGTAGCCTCGTTTGGAACGGAAAGTGGTCATCTGCCTTATACGGTCTTCATGACCAAACAAAGTTATATCAACGACAACAAAGACATTGTACAGAAGTTCACTAACGGCTTGCACAAAGCACAAGCATGGGTGGATTCCCACACCGCTGAAGAGATTGCTGAAGTCATCAAACCTTATTTCAAAGATATCGATCCAGCCATTCTGGTAAGCAGTGTGAACCGTTACAAGGAACAGGGCACCTATGCAACCGATCCAATCATTGATGAAGACGAATGGAATAACTTGCTGGACGTCATGAGTGCTGCGGGAGAATTGAAACAGCGTGTGGATTCTCAATCGATTGTGGATAATTCCTATGCAGAACAAGCAGCATCAGCGAAGTAACCAGGTATTCAGGAAAGGACGTGAGCATGTATGCCTGAATCCGAAACGGTGATCAGACTGGAAGGAATTTCGCAAGTTTATGTCAGCGAGCGTGAAGCATCACTGGTTATCGAAAATTTGAATCTTCAGGTCGAGCAAGGAGAGTTCGTTAGTCTTGTCGGCCCAAGCGGATGTGGTAAAACGACATTGCTGTCGATCATCGCCGGGCTGCTCACACCGACCGCAGGCGAGGTCAAGGTTAAAGGGAAACGCATCGAAGGTCCGTCTGCCCAGATCGGCTATATGCTGCAACAGGATTATCTGTTTCCATGGCGCACCATTTTGGATAATGCCCTGATCGGACTTGAACTGACAGGTACGCTCAATGAACAGAGTCGTGAGCGCACACGTGAGCTGCTGGCAGGTATGGGTCTGGCTGGCACCGAAGCCCAGTATCCTTCCGAGTTATCCGGGGGCATGAGGCAACGGGTGGCTTTGGTACGTACACTGGCTACGGACCCGGGAATACTGTTGCTGGATGAACCCTTTTCCGCACTCGATTATCAAACCAAGCTGCAGCTGGAGGATCTGGTCTCGGACACATTGAAGAAATCCGGCAAAACCTCGGTGCTTGTTACCCATGATCTGTCGGAAGCTATTGCCGTCAGTGACCGCGTCATCGTGCTTGATCGCAATCCGGGGCGCATTCGGAAGCAGTTTATCATTCCCGAAGATCTGCGGAACGCACAGCCTTTTCACGCGAGGGAGCAGCCAGGGTTCAATGAGCTGTTCCAGGCGTTATGGAGTGAACTGGATCAGTCCGGAGGAGGTGAGAAGAACGGGTGAATCAGACGAACCAGAAGCAGGAGATGCGTGATGATTGGATGAGACAGCTGCACCAAAGTCATATTCAACAGGTTGCCAGATGGCGACATAAAGTGCTGGCGGTGCAGCTGTCCATGCTGGTGTTTATGTTTTTGCTGTGGGAACTGGCGGGAAGGTTGCGCTGGATTGATGTGCTTTTGTTCAGTTATCCGAGCAAAATTTTCAATCAGATCTGGAAGGACATCGTCAGTGGAGAACTATGGGCGCATGTTGGGGTAACCGTTGGGGAAACGGCAGTCGGCTTTTTGCTGGGGACACTCGTCGGAACACTGCTTGCGGTTCTGATCTGGTGGTCTCCTTTTTTGTCCAAAGTGCTTGATCCCTATATGGTTGTGTTCAACAGCATGCCCAAAGTAGCGCTGGGTCCAATCTTTATCGTTATGTTTGGTGCAGGATTTACGGCCATTGTCATGACGACGTTATCCATTACAGTCATTATTACTACACTTGTCGTGTATAACAGCTTTAATGAAGTAGATCAGAACTATATTAAGGTTATCCGTACGTTTGGTGGCGATCGCTCCGAGATTTTCAGCAAAGTTGTATTGCCCGCTTCGTTTCCTGCCATTGTCTCTACCTTAAAAGTAAACGTGGGCATGGCCTGGGTCGGTGTGATTGTGGGTGAATTTCTGGTCGCCAAGCAGGGATTGGGCTATCTGATCATCTATGGATTTCAAGTGTTCAACTTTACCCTTGTTTTATCGAGCTTGTTGATTATTGCGGCTGTAGCCACAGCGATGTACCAACTCGTTGTATATGTAGAACGCAAGCTGCTGGCAGGACGCAGGTAATTCTGCACAGCATGTGTGTGCAAAATAGAACGCTTCATGATATGTATACAATTTCACAAGAGGTGTCACGTTGCCGGAACCCGTAAAATCAAGTACCATACTAATACGAATATTCCGCGCAGTCCGGAATGAATGCGACGATTGGAGAAGAGGGCCCAGAGGCTTCTGTCGCATCAAACAAATTGCCAGCGTCCCTCATCCGGGGCGCGTTATTGAGACCGACATGCATATGCGTGTCGGTTGATGTCGTTTATGAGTGTAGAAGCGAATTGCGATATGCGGTTGTTTCGAAATGATTCTTTTGATTAGATAAGAAATGGTTTTTGGCAGGATGTGTAATACTAAGGATATGAGATATGACGATACACGCTGTCAGGCATTGGACAAGCGCTCACCTGGATAGGTATTGCTCGCTGGCTTTGACATTTTTGCAGCTTAGAGGAGAGGGAGTTAGATGGGTTTTAGGGTAATTAAAACCGCAATAGCCGCGCTGATGGCCGTGCTGATTGCGGACTGGTGCGGCTTGCCCGGACCAACATCGGCGGGCTTGTTAGCCATACTCGGCGTTGATGTGACACGAAAAAGAAGTATTCGCACCATATCTGCGAGATTTTTCGCTTCCGTAGTGGGGCTTTTATTTGCAAGTGTACTTTTTCACTTTCTTGGCTTCCATTATTGGGTGCTGGCGGTCTACATACTGATTGCATTCCCGGTTATCGTTCGGGCCGGATTCAAGGAAGGCATTGTGACGGGTTCTGTCGTGGTGTTCCGGGTATTTAGCGGCGGTGAAATGGACGTACAGGTGGTTTTGATCCAAATTGGGCTGCTGTTGATTGGTCTCGGTTCCGCGATGGTTGTCAATCTGGCCTATATGCCGGCTGCGGACCCGCAGATGCTGCGTATTCGCAAAAGAATTGATGAATTATTCTCGGTTATCTTCAAGGAGTTTGCAGCCACGCTGCGCAATCCAAACGAAGTATGGGCAGGAAAAGAGCTTATTGAAGCCGACAAGGCTGTACTGGGCGGCATTGAAGCGGCCAAACGTTCATTGGAGAATCAGGTCATCCACCCGAATGAGGGATGGAGTGTTTACTTTTATATGCGCAAAACGCAATTGGATTCCATCCAGCATATGATGCATCTGGTATCCCAGATCTATCAGAAGATGCCGCACGCCGAAATGGTATCGGAGCTGTTCGACCAGCTCAGTCAGGATGTGCTCACTGAATCTTACACTGGACGTACAGAAAAACTTCTCGCAGATGTGCAAGAAGAATTCAAGCAAATGGAATTGCCGGATACAAGGGAAGAATTCGAGATTCGTTCCGCGATTCTCCAGCTGTGCCGGGAACTCGCGCTGTATCTGAAAATAGCCAAGAAGGACAAAGCACCGTCTCCGGTATCGGACCGGTCCCAATCTACAAATGAATAATAGAAAATAGTTGTCACCCTAGACGGATGCCCTGCATACACTTGTAAAGAATGATTGTATGGAGGAGGTTTAAAGATGTCATTGAGTCATAAACATCAATGTAGAGAGATCATCACGAAGGCGATCTGCGGCAAAGGTCGTAAGTTCTCTACCGTAACACATACCGTGACTCCGCCACATGGTCCGACCAGTATTTTGGGGGCTTGGATTATCAACCACCAATATGAAGCCGTATCAGCGGGGGACGGAATTGAAGTTATTGGTACTTACGATATCAACATTTGGTATTCCTATGACAAAAATTCACAGACGGATGTAGCCAAAGAAACGGTGTCGTATGTAGAACATGTGCCTTTGTCCTATCTGGACCCGAAACACCGGGCCGCCACTGTGGAGGTATCTGCGGATGCAACGCAGGAACCAAGCTGTGTGGAAGCCACGGTGTCGGCAGGTGGAGGCAGCGTAATTATCCGGGTGGAACGGGAATTCGCTGTTGAACTGGTCGCCGAGACCAAAGTTTGTGTGAAAGTGTGCACGGATGGCTGTGGAGATTACGAAGACAAGGATTATGACTACGGCAGTGGTGATGGAGATTATGATGATCTCGATCCCGACCTGCTTGACGATGAGCTGTAAGCTCAGCGATCCGGATTCATAAACTTAAGGTATTATATGCGCCGCGAGCGGCAGTGAAGAGGGCGTAAGCCCTCTTTTTTCATTTTGGGCGACAATTGGGAGGAGGGACAGGATGAATGTGATCGATGAGGCCGAGGAGGCGGTGCGCCGATATGAACGCATGCTCCCTCGTGAACGGGCAGATCGACTGAAACGATCCGGAATTGAAGTACTGGCATCGCAGGGCAGGCGTGACCGGGAGTTGGGTCTGCGTGTACGTTACGATGTGGAGATATGTTGTCTGCAAGCGATTCGCATCAAACGTAGGGACACCAGTGGCATGGGGGGAGCGCAAGAACGTGTGCTGGATCGTGAAGCGGCATCAACGTTATTCAAACGCATTGAACGGCTTGCCATCAAAACATTGTATACGGTTGGACTGGATCACGGCGCTGTAAGACTGGAAGCGTCAGGAAAGAGCGGTTGTGCTGTCATCTCGATTGACCCAAGGCCATGGAAGGGCATGACGGATCTCTCTGCCATGTACCGTGCAGGCTGGGAACAGCTTCAGTCCGAACTGGATGAAGAGCGGATTCGTAATGCAGCACCCATCCTTGGAATGGACCCCGAATTCCTGCTTGTGCAGATGCCAGAATCCAAAATCGTGCCCGCCTCCAGATTTCTCGAACGAACAGGTGTAGCTGGCTGTGACTCCGTAACGATCAATGGACGACGAATATATCCTGTAGCCGAACTGCGACCTGCCCCCAGCTCCGAGCCGCGTGAATTGTTGGCTCATCTGATGAGAGCTTTTGCGGCCGCATCGCGCAGTATTAGTGATCACTCGCTAATCTGGCAGGCAGGGGGAATGCCCCAGCGCGGCTTGCCACTCGGCGGACATATTCATTTCAGTGGCGTTACACTAAACGGGGAGCTGCTGCGTGCACTTGACAATTATCTGGCGCTGCCGCTTGCCGTTCTTCAGGACCCACGAGGTTCGGGCAGGCGTCCACGTTATGGGGTATTGGGTGATTTTCGACTGAAATCTTACGGTGGATTCGAATACCGCACGTTACCTAGTTTTCTGGTATCTCCTCTGGTTGCCAAAGGTGTTGTTGCTCTGGCTGGTCTTATCGCGAGAGGCTACCATCAGCTGAGTCAACGACCTTTGTCGAAGGCTGCAATTCATACTGCCTTTTATGAAGGAAACCGTGAAGTAATGCAGGCGCATATTCCGGCATTACTGGATGATCTGACGCAAATGGATGGTTATAACCGCTATGAACGCTACGCCGCTCCATTAATTAGCCAGCTAAGACTGGGCAGGACGTGGGATGAGAGTCGGGATATACGCAAACTCTGGAATATTCGAGCAGGTTCATGAAGAGTGGGCACTTTTTTGGTATAATGAGAAATAAGTTGATTTTGATCATCGTTACGGAAGAAATGGAACAGCAACCTGTGAGGGAAGCGGCAGATGCCGAAACATGAGGCGGTGGCACGAATAAGTTGCCTGACCGCCTTATTGCTCCTTCCGGGACTGCTTTCTCTTCCTGACAACATTGGAACGGATGGAGGATACTCATGGCTCAGTATACGCCAATGATTCAACAATATTTGCAAGTGAAGGCCGAAGCGCAGGACGCTTTTCTTTTTTTTAGATTAGGTGATTTCTATGAAATGTTCTTTGAAGATGCAGTTAATGCTTCTCGTGAGCTAGAAATTACATTAACAGCACGCGCAGGTGGGGGAGAAGACAAAATCCCGATGTGCGGTGTGCCTTATCATTCGGCTGACAATTACATACAGCGCTTGATTGAAAAAGGATACAAAGTAGCCATCTGCGAGCAGATGGAAGATCCGACAGTAACCAAAGGCATGGTACGGCGAGAAATTGTACGAGTTATAACACCCGGAACGGTAATGGAAGGCAAGACCTTGGGGGATAAGTCCAATAACTATATGGTTTGCCTGACAGGGAACCAGAACACCATTGCACTGGCTGCCTGTGACTTGTCCACAGGGGAGCTCTACGTCACCTCTGTTCCATACTCGCAAGAGTGGCTTAAGGATGAGATCGGGATCTACGAACCTTCGGAGCTGGTGGGTGATGCTGCGTTGCTGGATACGGTGGCTGTCCAGTCATCTCCAATTGGTCGGCCTGTAGTATACACACCATGGACGAAGAGTAAGGAAGATTTGGTGCGTCAGCAATTCGGCGAAGCGGTATGGGCACGTTTGGAGCCTGAACGTCAAGCCTGTATAGCGCGGCTGTTCTCCTATTTAAGTGAGACACAGAAACGTTCACTTGGACAATTGACACAGGTTTCAACGTATGAGCCGGATCACTTTATGATTCTGGACCCCTTCACTCGGCGTAACCTGGAACTGGTGGAAACCGTACGTGAACGTTCGAAAAAAGGTTCACTGCTCTGGCTCCTGGATCGCACAGAGACGTCCATGGGTGCCCGGATGCTGCGCCGTTGGGTGGATAAACCCTTGCTGCAAAAAGGCAAAATTAATGAACGTCTGGAAGCGGTAGATACGCTGTATAACCAGTTTATATTGCGGGAAGATCTGCGTGCAGAACTCAAAGACATCTACGATCTGGAACGCCTGGTGGGGCGGATTGCCTTCGGTAACGCCAACGGTCGGGATCTGAATGCACTGAAGATGTCACTGGACAAAATTCCAGGGCTACGTCAATATTGTGCAGATTCGCCTTCCAAGACGCTGCAGCACATTGCTGGCATTATGGATGATTGCAGTGATCTGCGAGATGCAATCGGTCAGGCTATCGTTGATGAACCGCCTGTATCTGTGCGTGATGGCGGCTTAATTCGTGAAGGCTACCACGAGCGGCTGGATGAGCTCCGGGAAGCCTCGGTGAATGGTAAGCAGTGGATTGCTGAACTGGAAGCCAGAGAGCGTGAAGCGACTGGCATTCGCTCGCTGAAAATCGGTTACAACAAAGTATTTGGGTACTATATTGAAATTACCAAGTCGAACCTGGCTTCTCTGCCAGAAGGCCGTTACGAACGGAAACAAACGCTTGCGAATGCTGAGCGTTATATTACACCGGAACTGAAAGAAAAAGAGACGCTGATTCTGGAAGCTCAGGACAAGATGGTCGATATTGAGTACGGCTTGTTCGCGGAATTACGGGAACGGCTCAATCAGGAGATCGCCAGGCTGCAGAAGCTGGCTGAGCTGGTCGCGGAGATTGATGTGTATCAATCCTTTGCCGTCATCAGTGCAGAACGCAATTTCGTACGGCCTACATTGACCGATGGTTACGATCTGGTCGTGGAGCAGGGGCGCCATCCGGTGGTTGAAGCAGTGATGCGAGATGGAGCTTTCATTGCCAACAATACTGCGATGCAGAAGGAAGAGGCGCGCATTCTGCTGATTACCGGTCCGAATATGGCGGGGAAAAGTACGTATATGCGGCAGGTGGCGCTGATTTCGATTCTGGCGCAGATCGGCTGTTTCGTGCCAGCTGGGCAAGCTGAAGTGCCGATTATGGATCGTATTTTTACACGGATTGGTGCGGCAGACGATCTCATCGGCGGACAAAGTACGTTTATGGTGGAGATGGCCGACATTCAGGTCATGACGGACAAAGCAACACCACGCAGTCTGATTATTATTGATGAATTGGGTCGGGGAACGTCTACCAGTGAGGGAATGGCGATTGCCCAGTCTGTCATCGAATATGTGCATGATATCATTGGGTGCAAAGCGCTTGTATCAACCCATTTCCATGAGCTTGCTCATCTGGAAGAGAGTTTGGACAAGCTGGCGAATTACTCCATGGCCGTTCAGGAGAGTGGGGACAAGGTTAATTTCCTGCGTAAATTGATCGCCGGGGCTGCCAGCAGCAGCTACGGAATCTATTGCGCACGGCTTGCAGGTCTGCCGGACAGCATCATTGAGCGGGCGAATGGCTTGTTACACGGTTTCGAACATGCGGCCGCTCAGGTTGCGGTTGGAAGTGAATTTGCCGGGAAGGACAAGCAGCAACGTGATGACCATGATCAGCGCGTGGAGTTCCAGCCGACAGATCATTCCTCATTAATCCGTGAAGGTGAGTCTGCGGAAACTGTTGAATTGGCTGTTGCAACTGAAGCTCCAGAACAGAAACAACAGGACAAAAAACAAATTGGGAAGCAGCAGTCAGTCTCCAAACATGCTGATGTGGTTCAACTGTCCATCTTTGGGGATGAAGAGCCAAGTGTAACTCCGAAAACGGAGGTTGTTGCCCTTGACAAGCCTGCCCGGGAGTTTATTCGTAATATGAAGGATATTGATGTAATGAACATGACGCCACTTCAGGCGATGCAAATACTGAATGATCTCAAATTAAAGGCACAGCAATTATCCTGAGTATAGGGGAGGGGAAATCCTGTGGCGAAAATTCATGTGCTTGATGAACATATTGCCAACCAGATTGCGGCAGGTGAGGTGGTCGAACGGCCAGCTTCAGTCGTTAAGGAGCTGCTCGAAAACTCGGTGGATGCAGGCGCCTCCAAAATTGATGTTACGGTGGAAGAGGGCGGACTGCTCCGTATTCGGGTCAAAGACAATGGTTCCGGTATCGAACCGGAGGATATGGAAAAGGCCTTCTATCGTCATGCAACCAGTAAAATAGCTCATGGCCGCGATCTGTTCCAGATCACAAGTCTTGGATTCAGGGGAGAGGCCTTGGCGAGTATTGCCGCTGTCTCCAAGGTGGAAGTGTTATCGGCCAGCGGGAATGACGGGCGAGGGCGCCGAATCGTGATTGAGGGCGGTAAACTTCTCTCACATGAGGATGAAACCTCACCCCAAGGCACGGACTTTGAGGTAAAAGAACTATTTTTCAATACGCCAGCTAGGCTTAAATATATGAAAACGATCCAGACTGAGTTGGGGCATATCTCGGATGTTCTCTATCGCATGGCGATGTCTCATCCGAATATCTCGTTCACGCTGCGACATAATGAAAATACGCTGCTTCAGACGCTGGGCAATGGGGATCTGCTGCAAGTGGTTGCGGCAATCTACGGTACAAGTGCCGCCAAAGCGATGCTCCCCATTCAGGGAGAGAGTCTGGACTATCATGTGAGTGGGCTGATCAGTTTGCCGGAATGGACTCGTGCGAATCGTGGCGGCATGTCGACCATTGTAAATGGACGATTTATTCGAAATTATGGGCTCAACCAGGCTATTTTGAAGGCGTATCATACGCTGCTGCCCATTAATCGGTTCCCGCTTGTCGTGGTGCAATTGGAAATGCATCCGTCCCTGGTTGATGTGAACGTGCATCCGGCGAAGCTGGAGGTTCGTTTCAGCAAGGAAGCGGAGCTGTACGAGTTTGTGGAAACGACACTGCGTGGAATCTTGCGGAAGGAAGTGCTCATTCCACAGGTAACCAAGCAGCAAATCAGACGTGGAGATAACAGTTCCTTTATCCAGGAACAATTTCTGTTCCCCAGAGGTCCTCTAAAGGACGAAACAGAATCCGCGGGGTATGGGCAACAGGGTCCATTAGGGATAACTGCTGGCCTCGATAAAACGACTTCAGAGGACGATGATCTGGATGCTCCGGCTGATGTGCAATCACTTTCTGATGGAAAAGGTGAGGGCCAGATGCTGCCTTTGCCTGAAGCTCCACCCGAGATACCACCAGCCTATGATCCATTTGGGATGTTAAGCGGGGACCCAGGCTCTAATGATGTTCTGAAGCAAAATTATAGTCCTGACGAAAATTCCCATAGTGATCCAGCTTCTGCTGTGGGTGGAAATACCGGTGCTGCTACAGATCGTGCTGCGCAAGATGCCATACCTTCAACTGAGGATAAGGGGATATCGACTTCACACGCTCAGGCTTCTACGTATCGTTCCAATTCGGTGAATTCTCCGGTCAGAGAAGGACGTTCATCGTATAATCCATCTGCGGTGGCTGCAAAAGGAGAGCGAAGCTGGAAGGCTCCAAATTTACCGGATTCGGCAAGGTTGGCATCCGCCGTTAAGTCGGATGCTTCTATGCCTGCGTTTCCCGAACTAAGCCTGATTGGGCAGCATCACGGGACGTACTTGATTGCACAAAATCAAGATGGTCTATATCTGATTGATCAGCATGCGGCTCATGAACGGGTGAATTATGAGTATTACTACGAGCAGTTTGGCAATCCGGCTCAGGCTTCGCAGGAGCTGCTGCTGCCCATTACACTGGAGTTCACACCATCCGAGACCGAAAAGCTCAAAACAAGACTGGCTTGGTTCGAGCAGGCGGGTGTGTACTTGGAACATTTCGGTGGGCAAACTTTCCGGGTCCGTTCCCATCCGTTCTGGTTCCCCAAGGGGGACGAGAAAGACATTATTGAAGAGATGTCAGAATGGGTGCTGAGTGAACGTAGTATTGATGTTGCCAAGATGCGAGAAGCGGCGTCTATTATGTGCTCTTGCAAGGCTTCTATTAAAGCCAATCAGAAATTGACGGATCAGGAGGCGGAAGTGTTGATTCAACGCCTGGGTTCCTGCCGTCAACCGTATACTTGTCCACATGGGAGACCGATTGTGGTGTCATTTTCAACCTATGATCTGGAGAAATTGTTCAAACGGGTCATGTAGCTATTTAGGAGGAAGTTATGTATATTACAACCGGTGAAAAGGAAGCAGGCCACCTTGTGGAACGTGCACGAAACCTGGCGGAAACAACAGGAGGGACCTATGTACCGCGCAAAAAAATGTCTTTACCTGCACTGACTGCACATTATGGGATAGATGAAATTGTAGTTGTGCTTCAGGGCAAAGTTCGTTTATTTCGTCCGGATTCACCGCTGCTTGAGTTTCACCCCAGTATGGGATTTGTTCGGGCCAAACGTGTGTTAAATGGAGAAGCTGATCCGATGCTGGACGCAGGGGCGATCCTGGAAGGGGATACCGTTATCGATTGTACAGCAGGATTGGGCACCGATGCACTGGTATTCTCGGTTGCTGTAGGCAAAAGCGGTCGGGTCATCGCCTGTGAAAGCTCACTCCCACTGTACACCTTATTGGTAGAAGGCATGTCTCAATACGAGAGCATTAAGCCTGCGGTAAACGAAGCTTTCCGGCGTATTGAGCTGCGGCATGCGAATCATCTCGATTTGCTGCGTTCCTTGCCAGACCGAAGCTGTGACACGGTATATTTCGATCCGATGTTTCGTGAACCAATGCTTGATTCAAGCGCCATACAGCCTTTGCGAGATTATGCAAATCCAAGTGCACTGGATGAACAGAGTATTATTGAAGCGAAACGAGTTGCCCGCAAGCGGGTAGTGATGAAAGAGAAGCGCGGCAGCGCGGAGTTTACGAGACTCGGTTTTGAAGTGCACGACCGGGGCAATGCAAAAACACTGTACGGAGTGATTAATGTTGAAAGCGGAAGTTAAACCGAAGCTGCTTGTGCTGGTCGGACCAACAGCAGTAGGCAAAACGAGAATGAGTATTGAGCTTGCACAGGCGTTCAATTGCGAGATTATTTCGGGGGATTCCATGCAAGTATATCGCGAAATGGATATCGGGACAGCCAAAATTACTCGCGATGAAATGAAGGGTGTGCCTCATCACCTCATCGACATCCATGAACCGGAATACCCCTATTCCGTGGCGGAATTTCAGGAAAGCTGTACACGTCTGATTGGGGAAATCCATGAGCGCGGCAAGTTGCCTTTTATTGTTGGTGGTACGGGTCTGTATGTGGAATCGGTATGTTATGGCTTTCAATTCTCGGACAGCGGCTCGGATGAAGCGTTCCGGGATGAACAGTTTCGTTATGCAGAGCAACATGGCCCGCAGGCGTTACATGATAAGCTGAGGGTCATTGATCCGGTTAGTGCAGAACGACTGCATCCGAATGACCAGCGCCGAATTGTTCGTGCACTGGAGATCTATCACCTTACTGGTGAGAAGTTGTCCGAGCAGCTGGCTTCCCAGAAAAAAGAGTCTCCATATGACCTGCTTATTGTGGGTTTGACCATGGATCGTCAGAAGCTGTATGCCCGCGTGGAAGAGCGAATTGATCTTATGATCGAGCAGGGTCTGGTAGATGAGGTCAAGTCCTTACTGGAGCGCGGCGTAGCGAGAGGGCATATCTCCATGCAGGGGCTCGGTTATAAGGAAATTGCGGCTTATCTTCAGGGTGAAGTAAGCTGGGATGCTGCGGTGGAGTGGCTGAAAAGGGATACGCGTCGTTTTGCCAAGCGGCAATTGTCCTGGTTCCGTCATATGAAGGACATCGAATGGGTGGATATGACGGATACCGAAGATTTCGCAGGGAATTATGCTCAAGTATGTGAGATGATCAAACGTAAGTTTGACTGAATATAGAAGGTGGAATTTGCCATCTTTTTAGGACTTTAGAACCTCTATCTTTTAGCAATAAAAGGTAGAGGTTTTTACTTTTTTATATAAAACAATGTCAATATATGAGGAAATAATCGGAGATCTATACAAATTTAAACAAAGAAACTCATTGTGAAAAAATAACATAAATATTAAAATGTATTCAAATGACAGGCTAATTGATTTTGATTCTAAGCTAAAGTGGGAAGGGGGAAGATTTTATGAGTGCAGAACCGAGCGGATTGGCAAGTTTATATCTCTTTTTCTCAGGGTTATTTGGAATTGGCTTTGCCATTGGAGGTCTTATCGCCTTAATTTGGTTAATTATCGTTCTAATCAATACCAATACATACCTGAAACTCTTAATCAATGATAGAAAAAATCGGAAAAATATTACGTTATTCAGAGAAAAAGAGAAACCGTATACAGATCCGGAAAATTAGAAGGGAATCGTGGGGAAAGGTAGAATTTGTCCCTCTTTTGCAATTCTGACAAGCGGTGTATAATGGATAAGTCTTCTAGTTGCAAGCGAAGCTCAGGCATAGGTGCAAAATAGCAGGTAAGGGGTTTTTGTGGATTATATGAATCCGTTCATGATATAATAGCACGAAAGCTACTCAGCGATATTGAATATTACTTAATCACGAATTCAAATGAACCAATGGGGGTACGGCTAATGAACAAGTCCATCAACATCCAAGATACGTTCTTGAACCAACTGCGGAAAGAAAACATTCCAGCTACGGTCTATCTGACCAATGGCTTTCAAATCCGCGGAACGATCAAGGCATTTGACAATTTTACGATCGTCATTGACAGCGACGGACGCCAGCAAATGGTCTACAAGCACGCCATCTCCACGTTCACGCCGCAACGCAGCGTATCGCTGATGCAGCAAGATAATAGCGGCGAAGCTTAAAAAATTACGAAACCTTTTTATCAACCATTTCGTCTACAAGTATAGGAATTGAAACAGAGCAACCTGAATAAGGGTTGTTCTTTTCATTCCGGGCAAAATAAGCTCAATGGAGCTTGAGCCAGCAGACGAATAGAAATTATGCAATTGAAAGGGAGTCAGGAGGTAACATGCCAAACGATCCGTTGTCGAGGTCTAACAATCGCAACAGTAATAACAAGTCAACCAAAAAAGCGAAGCCAAAGACCTCTAAAAAGAAAAAAATTACGGGTAAACGCGTTGGATGGACACTGTTTTTCACCATGGCCATCGCCATATTCTGTGCACTGGGTGGATATTTATTTATTATGGTGAGTGGCGAAAATCTGCTCAAAGCCAACATGGACAAAACAACAATTAATGAAACTTCAAAAGTATATGACCGCAACGGCCAGTTAATGGGCGAGTTGTCCATTCAGAAGCTGGAGCCGGTCAAAGAAGAAGATATTCCGGATTTAGTAAAGGAAGCTTTTGTTGCTACGGAGGATAAACGATTCTACGAGCATCAGGGCGTGGATATCTGGTCCATCGGACGTGCGGCGGTAAAAGACGTCATGGCCCGCTCCATGGTGGAAGGTGGCAGTACGCTGACACAGCAGCTTGCGAAAAATATGTTCTTGTCCCGTGACAAGACCTTCTTCCGTAAAGCGACGGAGGTTTCCATTGCAATGGCATTGGAACGCAAGTACACAAAAGACGAAATTCTGACGATGTATCTGAACCGGATTTTCTTTGGTCATCAGCGTTATGGAATTAAGGCAGCGTCTGAATTTTATTTTGGGGTGTCTGACCTTAATGAGCTGAAGATTTGGCAAATTGCTACGCTGGCTGCGATGCCTAAAGGGCCTTCTGCCTATAACCCGCTGAGCAATCCCAACGATTCCAAGGCCCGTCGTGGTGTGGTATTGCAGCTGATGTATGAGCAAGGTTACATCACCAAGGCGGAAATGGATGAAGCCAAAGAAGTAGATTATGATTATACACCGCCTGAGAAAGAGCAGAAATATCAAGCCTTTATCGACTATGTTCTTCGTGAAGCAGAGAAAGTGACTGGTAAAACGGAGGATGATCTGAATATCGGCGGGTACAAAATTTACACGACGATGGATGCTCAGGCTCAAACAGCCATGGAGAGTGCGTTCTCGGATGATAGTTTGTTTGAGTCAAGCAAAGATGATCAGCAGGTTCAAGGCTCCATGGTAATTATGAACCATGAAAATGGCAGTCTTGTCGCCTTGCTGGGCGGACGGGATTATCAAACGAAGGGCTATAGCCGGGTAACACAGAGCCGCAGACAGCCTGGATCGGCATTCAAACCGATTGTGAGTTATGCACCGGCTCTTGAATCAGGTAATTACAATGCAAACTCACCTCTCAGTAATGAAAAGCAATGCTTCGGGAATTACTGTCCGGGTAACTTGCATGGGTATTCTTCAACCATTAGCATGACGGATGCCATTACAAAATCGGAGAACATCCCGGCAGTATGGCTCCTGAACAAAATTGGTGTGAATACAGGTGTTCAGTTTGCCAAAAGCGTAGGTATCCAGCTTACGGATGAAGACAAAAACCTGGCGATTGCGCTGGGGGGGCTTAGTAAAGGTACGAATACGCTGGAAATGGCGCAAGCCTATAGCGCATTCGCCAATCTGGGTGAGTACCAGCAGGCGTATTCCATTAAGGAAATTAAGGATAGCGCGGGGAAAACGACCTATAAACACGATAAATCGGAAACAACGCGTGTCATGAGTGAGCAGAATGCGTATTCCCTGACTCAGATGCTGCAAAATGTAGTAAATGACGGTACAGGTCGTTCGGCGCGTCTGGATCGACCGGTTGCAGGTAAAACGGGAACCGTTCAAAGTGGTATTTCCGGCAACAGTTCCAACCGTGATGTTTGGTTTGTCGGATACACGCCAGAATGGACAGCTGCCGTATGGATGGGTTACGACAATCCCGATGCAACCCATATGCTCAAGAATAGCAGTAAGCTGTCAGCTGCGTTCTTTGCCAAAGTAATGGGGGATGCATTGAAAGGCGTTCCTGTGAAGGACTTCAAAGCTCCAGCAGGAGCCCAGACACCTCCGCCGGAAAAAGAACCGGAACAACCAACACTTTCAGTGAGTGGTTTGAATGGTGCGTATGATCCATCTACGCAAACTGTATCGCTGAATTGGACTTCAACGGGAGATTCCTCGACACAGTATCGGATTTACAGAAAAGAAACATCTGAGGGACAGTTCACTCACCTCATTGATGCTGTTGGTTCGACCAGTGCGCAGGATCTAAGTGCACTCCCTGGTCTCACTTATGAGTATTATGTGACAGCCTATGATCTGGCTTCAGGACAAGAGACGGATCCGTCCAATACCATATCGCTGATGATTGAAGCAGAGGAATTGGAACCACAACAGCCAGATACGGGCACGGAGCCAGGAACGGAACCGGGTACAGAGCAGCCAGGAACAGAAAATCCAGACAACGGTTTGCCGGGGAATGGAGGTTCTGAGGGTAACAATGGCAATGGAAATGAAAATGGCAACAATGGCAACAATGGTAACGGGAATAATGGAAATAACGGCGGGACAGGTCAAGGGAACGGACAGACCGGAGAAGGAAATACACCACCAGGACAGGGAACAACAGAACCTGGAGGTACCGGTGAAGGTTCCAATGATGGGTCTGTAACAACACCGGGTGAAGTAGTCACGCCACCAGATAGTGGGAACAACGGTAACAGTGGAGAAACGAATGCACCGACAGATTCTCAAGCTGGAACTGGCGGTTAACAAGAATAAGCCGCATTAAATAATTACAACCAAAAACCTGCTCCCCTCATATTGGGGAAGCAGGTTTTTGGTGTTTGTAACATTTGAAGTTGAACGAGAGCGCTCTAACAGATGAGGCAAAGCTTGATTTTGAGTGTATAACTTAAATATGGTAAGCTGTAACTATTCGTAATACGTTGTGCAAAGCGGATTTCGGGACTTGTGGAATCGGTAATGCGGACGTTATTCGCTGTTCACCAATATCAGCAGGTCACGGACCTGTGGTCGGCAAAGAGGGGTTCGTATGAAACGGAAATTCGGGGACCGCGCGAACTGGCGCCGGATTACGAACCGACAATTTACATGCCGGTTCGTTCAATCCAAAATTTTTACGGGTTACATTACGTTGTATACGATACAAGATTTGAAAGAGCCTTTATGGAAAACCTATGGAGGGAGCACCTTCTGCATTGCGGATAAAGGTTATTCCTGGTTGCAGTATTATCCGAAAGGCGAGCATTTTGTTGTTACGGCCATGTTTGACGATCAGGAGCGGATTGTTGAATGGTACATTGATACATGCCGCAGCCAGGGCATAACCGATCAGGGTGTCCCGTGGTTTGATGATCTGTATCTGGATGTCGTTGTCCTCAAAGATGGAGAAATATTTTTGCTGGACGAGGATGAACTTGAAGATGCTCTTTCACGTAAGCACATTACGACGGGGGATTATGATCTGGCGAACAGGACAGCAAAGGATTTGTTGCATGCCATTGATGCACATGTGTTTCCATATTTCCAACTGTCCTTGAAGCATAGACAAACCCTGTTTGAGAATGGGGAGTTCCGAAAAAATATTCAGATTTGAGTCATGGAAAAGTTGCAGAATTCTTCTCCATCCTTCTAATATTAGAGCACCTGATAGAATACATTAATAATCAGGAGAGTTCAGCCCGATAAAATAGAGGTGATGGCGAATGAACGGACGGGTCATGGCTGCAGGAGGGCAACCGGGAGGCAGACCATCCAGACAAATTAATGTTGTTTTGCGTAACCAGGAACCTCAGATGCTGGTCAAAGAAGAAGAGACGGCCATACAGGCAGCAAAAGGCTTAGCCAAACATGCGCATTTTCAGGAGATTCAAGGTGAATTGGAGCAACTGGTTGGACTGGAAAATATCAAGGAGTTAGTATTTGAAATCTATGCTTTCTTACAGATTGCCCAGATGCGTACCGAGGCTGGATTGATTAGTGGGGCGCACGTGTATCATATGATTTTCAAAGGCAATCCGGGAACCGGAAAAACAACGGTAGCACGAATTGTTGCGAAGCTTTTTCAGAAGATGGGTGTATTGAGTAAGGGTCATTTGATTGAGGTGGAACGTGCAGACCTGGTCGGGGAATACATCGGGCATACGGCACAGAAAACGAGGGATTTGGTCAAGAAGGCCTTGGGTGGAATCTTGTTTATTGACGAGGCGTACAGTCTGGCTCGCGGGGGCGAGAAGGATTTTGGGAAGGAAGCGATCGACACTCTTGTGAAGTCAATGGAAGATAATAAGAATCAATTTATCCTCATTTTGGCGGGATACTCGGAAGAGATTGATTTTTTTCTACAGACGAATCCCGGATTACCTTCCCGTTTTCCGATTCAGGTTGAATTTCCAGACTATAGCATTGATCAATTGATTCAAATCTCCGAGATTATGGCCAAGGAACGTGACTATATTCTCATGCCACAGACCATACTCAAACTAAAGCAGCATCTGCTTCAGGAAAAAAATGAATCTCTTCATGCGTTCAGCAACGCCCGATATGTCCGAAATGCCATTGAACGATCGATACGCCATCAGGCAGTTCGACTATTGGAACAGTATACCCAAGGGAGTCCGGGAAAACTGGAGCTGATGACCATTCGCACAGAGGATTTGAAGTTTGAGCAAAAGTAAGCGATAATATAATTTTTAATGCAGCCGGCCGGGTTAACCGGTTCGGCTTAAAGCATGCCATGTAAGCATGGTGGCACAGAATATATACGGAAACGTAAGTAGAAGGAGTGAATATACACGATGACAAATGGCACACATGATACAGATATGGTGAAGAAGGATCGCGCTGTGTTGGTGAGTCTGGTTACCGATGAGGTCAAACGTTCGGGTATTAACCCGGAGTACTCCCTTGAGGAGTTGGTAAAGCTCGCCGAGACGGCAGGTGTGGAAGTGCTGAGTGTATTGTCACAGAACCTGAAAACCCGGGACACCAAATGGTTCATTGGTAAGGGGAAAGTGGAAGAACTTCGTGCAGTAGCTGAGGAAATGGGAGCAACAACAGCTATTTTTGACCAGGAACTGTCCGGTGCTCAAGTTCGTAACCTGGAAGAAGCGTTGGATCTCAAAATTATTGACCGTACCCAACTGATTTTGGATATCTTTGCGCAGCGTGCCAACACGAGAGAAGGTATTATCCAAGTTGAACTGGCTCAGTTGAGCTATTTGCTGCCACGTTTGTCGGGTCACGGCAAGAATTTGTCCAGACTTGGCGGCGGAATTGGAACGCGGGGTCCGGGTGAAAGTAAACTGGAGACAGATCGTCGACATATTCGTGGTCGCATTGATGACTTGAAGCGTCATTTGGAAGAAGTGACACGTCATCGCAAGCTGCACCGGGAGCGTCGCAAAAAGACGGGGATCGTTCAGGTAGCGCTTGTAGGTTATACGAATGCGGGTAAATCCACCTTGCTTAAACAATTAACAGCGGCAGATGTGTACATTCAAGATCAGCTGTTTGCCACACTGGATCCAACCTCGCGCACGATGGAACTGCCAAGTGGTAAAGAAATTGTACTCACAGATACGGTTGGCTTTATACAGAACCTTCCGCATGATCTGATTGCGGCTTTCCGTGCAACGCTGGAGGAAGTGAATGAAGCGGACCTTATATTACATGTGGTCGATGCATCGTCTGCGATGCGTGAAGATCAGATGAAAACGGTACACACCATTTTGCAGCAACTGGGCTCAGGGGACAAGCCTCAATTGGTATTGTATAACAAAAAGGATGCTTGTACGCCGGAGCAGCTTGAAATGCTTCCTTTGGATAAAGAACATATCAAAGTGAGCGCTCTGGATGCGGATGACTTGCAGAAAATTCGGGAGCTTATTCAGGCTGAATTGACCGGGGACACGAAACGGTTCCGTATTCCGGCTGAGCGTGGAGATCTTACGTCTGTACTTTACAAAATTGGTGATGTGGTTGAGACCACATTTGAAGATAATGATGTAATTTATGAAGTGGAACTGCAAAAAGGCGAATATGAGAAATTTGGTTATTTACTTGAAGATTTCATACAACTGTAACATCGATGACATATTTGTATGATAAGTTGACACGATAATTGATATTTGACGTCAGATTCGTGCTATGAAGGGGAATGAAGCAAGATGGCAAGCTTTGATTCAGAGATTATTGAACTTCAACAACAGGTTGAACGCCAGATTGAGGGGCAATTGCAACAGATTGATCGCATTACCGATCATAACCAGTGGAAAGTAATCAATGCTTTTCAACGCAGAAAAGTCAGTGATTTTCACTTTGCAGGTTCAACGGGGTACGCGTATAACGATCGCGGGCGTGAGGTGCTTGATGAAGTATATGCCGATGTGTTTGGTGCAGAGGCGGCGCTGGTGCGTCCGCATTTTGCATCAGGTACACATACTATTGCTACAGCTTTGTTCGGTGTGCTCCGTCCAGGTGACGAGTTGTTGTACATTACGGGTAAGCCCTATGACACATTACATAAAGTCATTGGCAAGCCTGGTGATGGAACAGGATCGTTACGGGATTTCGGCATTGGTTATCAAGAGACGGCTTTGTTAGAAGATGGCGGAGTAGATTGGGCAGCAGTAGAGAAAAGTATCCATGCAGCGACAAAAGTCATTGGCATTCAGCGCTCCAGAGGATATGATTGGAGATCTTCCTTCTGTATTGAAGAAATCGCTGATATGGTTGCACGTGTAAAGGCGATCAAGGAAGATGTCATCGTATTTGTGGATAACTGTTATGGTGAATTCACGGAGGAACGTGAACCAACTGAAATCGGGGTAGACCTGATGGCAGGTTCACTGATTAAGAATCCCGGTGGAGGTCTGGCGGAAACCGGAGGATACATATGCGGGAAGGAAAAGTACGTACAATTGGCAGCCTATCGTCTGACTGCTCCCGGAATTGGCGGTGAGGTTGGTGCGATGTTGGGAACAACTCGTGGCATCTACCAAGGACTTTACATGGCTCCGACAATTGTGGGACAGGCCATTAAAGGGAGTATATTCGCTGCAGCGATGTTTGCTGCATCCGGATTTGTAACCAAACCGGCATGGGACGAAATACGTACAGATCTGATTCAAGCTGTTCAATTCAGTTCGGCCGAGCATTTAATTGCCTTTGTGCAAGGAATACAGCGGGCTGCTGCAGTAGATAGCCATGTTGTTCCTGAACCGTGGGACATGCCGGGTTACGAGCATCCTGTCATCATGGCGGCAGGTACGTTTATACAGGGCGGAAGCCTTGAATTATCTGCAGATGCGCCTATTCGTGAGCCTTATATTGGCTATATGCAGGGCGGTTTAACGTACTCTCATGTTAAATATGGCGTTTTGATGGCATTACAGACCATGAAAGAACGTAAATTATTGTGAGTTTATCTAACACATCATTGACACTTAGTAATAACTAAATGTACAATAGAGTGAAGAATAGATGACTGGAAGGTTGATGAATGATGGGTGACGAAATTCGCAGAAATATGGCCTTATTCCCGATAGGTATTGTAATGAAACTAACGGATCTGTCCGCGCGTCAGATTCGTTATTATGAGCAGCACAGTTTGATTGTTCCTGCGAGAACGTCAGGTAATCAGCGTTTGTTCTCTTTCAATGACGTAGAACGATTGCTGGAAATCAAGGCTCTGATTGAAAAAGGAGTTAACATTGCGGGCATTAAACAAGTGATGAATCCTGTATCCAAAGAGTCAGAAGAAGCAACGGTTATTACAGCCGATACGGAAGTGAAACGCAGAGAGCTGTCGGACTCCCAACTGCATCGTCTGCTTAAACAACAACTGGTGTCAGGTAAGAGACCTGGACAAGTATCTCTCATCCAGGGAGAGCTTTCCCGATTCTTTAATAAAAAATAAGTTCGTATAACCTCGTAGGTCAGGGGAAATCCTGCTTTTGGGTAGGAGGACTCCTTGACCCGTGCAATATTCTAATGTACAAATATAACAGGCAAGCCAAATACGCAGAGAAGAAAGGGAGAGGGTATCGTGAGTTTTACTAAAGAAGACATACTACGCATCTCAAAAGAAGAGAATGTACGATTCATTCGTTTGCAATTTACCGATCTGCTTGGATCAATCAAAAACGTTGAGATCCCTGTGAGCCAGCTTACCAAGGCTCTGGACAATAAAATGATGTTTGATGGATCTTCCATTGAAGGTTATGTGCGTATTGAAGAGTCCGACATGTACCTCTATCCTGATCTTGATTCTTGGCTCATTTTCCCTTGGGTAGCCGAGAACCGTGTTGCTCGACTGATTTGCGACGTATATCTTCCGGATGGTAATCCGTTTCCAGGAGATCCGCGTGGCATCTTGAAACGAAACCTGAAAGAAGCCGAAGAAATGGGATTCACTTCCTTCAACGTCGGTCCTGAACCAGAGTTCTTCTTGTTCAAAACAGACGAAAAAGGAAACCCGACTAACGAACTGAATGACCAAGGTGGATATTTCGACCTTGCGCCTACGGATCTTGGTGAAAACTGTCGTCGTGACATCGTTATCACACTTGAAGAAATGGGCTTTGAGATCGAAGCTTCCCACCATGAGGTAGCTCCAGGTCAGCATGAGATCGACTTTAAATATGCTGATGCTCTAAAAGCAGCAGACCAGATCCAAACGTTCAAACTCGTTGTTAAAACGATTGCACGTCAGCATGGTCTACATGCTACCTTTATGCCGAAACCGCTGTTTGGTATGAACGGTTCCGGTATGCACTGTAACCAATCCTTGTTCCAAGGTAAAGTGAACGCATTCGTAGACGAGTCGGACGAGCTGGGTCTGAGCAAAACTGCACGTCACTTCATGGCTGGAACTTTGAAGCATGCGCGTGCGTTTGCAGCAATTACGAACCCAACTGTGAACTCATACAAACGTCTTGTACCAGGTTATGAAGCGCCTTGTTATGTAGCATGGTCCGCCAGTAACCGTAGCCCAATGATCCGTATTCCAGCTTCCCGTGGTCTGAGTACACGTGTTGAGGTTCGTAATCCGGATCCGGCTGCTAACCCTTACTTGGCTTTGGCAGTTTTATTGAAAGCAGGCCTGGACGGAATCAAACGTGAGCTTTCCTTACCAGCTCCGATTGACCGTAACATCTACATCATGTCAGAAGAAGAGCGTGTGGAAGAAGGCATTCCAAGCTTGCCAGCTGACCTGAAAGAAGCATTGAACGAAATGATCCGCAGCGAAGTTATCTGTGATGCTCTCGGCGACCACGCCCTGGCTCACTTCTACGAGCTGAAAGAAATTGAGTGGGATATGTACCGTACACAAGTCCACCAATGGGAACGCGATCAATATATCACGTTGTACTAATCGAAAAAACCTTGTAACTACGGGGTTTTGAAGGAATGAACCGGGGGACGTTTGGAGGGAATTGCACTTCTATTGAGGTTGCGTCCCCCAAACGTCCCCCAAACGTCCCCCGGTTTTTGATTTTCTGATCCAAAAATACGGGAAGTGTACTCTTCATATTTATCAATGTTCCGCTTTTCTAGCTTCTTGGAAATATGAGCATACACATCAGATGTAATTTGCACACTGCCATGCCCAAGCTGCTCTTGTACAAATTTTATATCAGCCCCAGCTTCAAGCATGATCACGGCATAGGTATGTCTCAATGAATGAATTGTTAAATCCTCACTTAAACCAGCTTTTCTTAAAATTCTCTTCGAAGCATTAAATAAACTAGATTTAGGCATCGGACTACCATCATTCCTGCACAAGACCAGATTTAAATCGTGTCTGTACATTGACTCCCCTAAATTGATCTTATTTTGATTCTGCCATGAAGCATGGTACCTCAAATCATTTATGATTCCGTTACTTACGCTAATTGTGCGGGTAGAATTTCCGGTTTTTGTATCTCCGAAAAGTTCGTCCTCGTCTTCAGCTTGAAAATCGAGTGTTTCATCCACGTATCACTAGCGATCATATGGTTCACCTACTAAATGAAATACAAAAGTATATGAACGGTGGATTGGTTTACATCCCTAAATCAAAAGGTTTGCGTAAAAAATGGGGTGAAAATTCAGGCAGTAGAAAAATTTTGAATCTTAGAAATGATGAAATCCGGCAAAAGTTTCTCGATGGTGACACTATCGATCAACTTTCAGATCGATTTTGCCTTTCAAGCGATACTATTAAAAAGATCGTTTATACAAAATAATAGTTTAACAAAAGTCGCATTGGAAGAAATTCTAATGTGACTTTTTTGTGTATAGTATAGTTTAAATTGTTTACTACATATTTTTAAGCTTTTACTATCGTTACAATAACATATAAAAGAAGTAGTTGATTTTACTTCATAAAAACTGCAGGGGGATAACAAATGAATGATTTTTTTAGATTTGATACTGATGAAGAACGGCGGGCGTTATTAATCAGAGCAAGGAAAGTCGCTTTATCTGCAATTCGAAAGTATGCCTTAGAATGGGATAGCATCCAGTTTATTCAACTATCCGATACGATCACGTATAAAATTGAAACCAGTACAGATAACAATTATTTACTTCGCATTCATTCGGACCGATTAAGCAGAGAGGAAATTCGTTCGGAACTCCTACTGTTACAAGCACTGAACAAATCGAAAGATCTAAATGTACCAGAAGGGATGGCAAGTTGTGATGGTATTTATGTATTGGACATCGAAACAGAGATAGGATATAGGCGCCCTTATGTAACGATGATGCGGTGGATAGAGGGTGAAAAAGCAGCAGGTGAATTTACAGATAGTCAAGCATATAATATAGGTGTATTGATGAGCAGGCTCCATGCAGCAGCAAAGGATTTCAATCCACCTTCTGATTTTGTAAGACCTACTTGGGGAGTAGAAAGTTTTAAACGTGAAATGGGTAAGTTGGAACTTTACTATGAACGTTTTTTATCCGAAGAGGGATGGAAGCTGTATCAAGATGCAGCTGAGAAGGTTGTATCCCAACTTACCACTATGCATCCAAGTGAACATAACTATGGGCTCATTCATGCTGATTTACATACCGGTAATATGGTTTTTAAGGATAATGAACCCTATCCGATTGATTTTGGAAGATGTGGGTACGGATATTATCTCTACGATATGGCAGGCACCATATTGGAGCTTTGGCCAAAGCATCGATGGATGCTTATCCAAGGTTATGAGAGTATTAGGAAGTTGGAAACGGACTATATTCGGGATCTGGAATGTTTTTTTGTCATGTTCATGATCGAGAATTGCTGCCATCACTCCTCTGATCCAAGAGAAACAACCAGTTTAATCGATGAACAAAAGTATGCCCAAGCATACATAAGAGAATATTTAAATGGTAATCCATTTTTATTCGAAGTGATCGAGCCTGTAAATGTGGATTAATACTAACCGATACCGGGCTAAAATAATGATATCTTATGGTGATGATTTACAATAGGTCGCTGTTTAGAGTGTTTGTTCATATCATCAAGTTTTAAAAACGTGAGCTATGACTTCGAGTTTATATAAGATCTACTTGTGTACTTAGCGCTGAAACTTTTCTGTTTATTATGAAGATTTATACTTATTCATGAAGTTTGTCCGATCCAGTTGTTCTTCAGCTTCTCTAGTTCCCCTTCATTTTCGGGGTATATTTTGACGGAGCTGCTTGGGTCGTTTCGTGATTTTTTAAACTGGCATTGAGTTGGAATGAAGGCGACTCGAATTGGTGGGTCGTCTTTTTTCTTTTCTAGGGGCTTGATGGTTTGCGCCGGATGTTCAGGTCAGCGAGATGCCAAATACGGTTGAGGCATTATGGAATATCGAGCTTTTATATGGAAAGCATCCGTCCTATACGGAGAGTAGGTATGCGGTAAAGTTAACAACAAAGCTGGAGGGGGAGCTTCGAAGTGCTCCTTGGTCATCGATTTGAGGGATAAGTTCGATGAGTTCCTCAGAGATTTTAATGTTTTTGGAAGTATGGAGAAGGCAGAGCTGCATCAAACCATTGATTATGTGAAGCTTTAAACTTCATATTCTGCAGAATTAGCATAATGTATTTATTAAGAACCCCTTTTATATCTTTAAAGCCTCTAATCCAATTGGACACTCGAAGCCACCTCAGATACACTAAATGAAATGAGGAGAGCGTCCATGAAAAGATGGAAACGGGGAGGTTACAGTCCCATCACACACGTTGAAAACAGCATTAATCAATCCTCAGTATGATCCTTTACAGACTTACGTTTCTCGGTTGGAGCGTCCAGAATGGGTAGCTGTAGGAATGATGGGAAAACTTCTGATAAGAAATGATGGCACATGTCGAGAGAACGGGTACTGTATAGAACGTTATTTCATTTTTTTGTATATGTAAAACCGCTTTACAGCGGTGTAAGCGTAAGTTAATCAAATTATCGAACAGAGCAGTAAAATGTTGTTGTTGAAAGATGTAAAAAGGAAAAGCTTTTAGTTAGAATCTGAAAAAGATATTTTAAAGGAATCAACAAAAAACGAGCCTTAGTAACTGAGGCTCGTTTGTGCAGAAGCCACTATTGGCTCCAAAAGTTGTGATTGGTTTAAGACAGTGGTTTCTCACTGACCAAATAGCGATAACAATTCTACCCTATTTCAGAGAATTTGACCATACTTTAGCTTTATAGTTATTGTCCTTGGTTCGAGACCAGAACCGTGCTGGAATGGACAAAAACTTAGTCCGATTGCCGATTAGATATAAATCTAAGCATTGAGCATATCACTTAAAACCTCATTAAGTACCGTAACACATGTAAATGGGCCTTGCAGGGCCAGAATAACGTACAGTTCAATTACGGCCATCCAGACCTAAGTTTGGATGAGAAGGAAAAGAGTTTCGACCAGTAGGCCCGTATCGTCAATAGTTATTAAAAAAACCAAGTTCTTTTGCTTCTTCGACGTTAATGCCTAACCCAAAGTGTCTATCTCTATTTTTCCTTATATCTTTAAACTTATGTAAACCAAAATGCGTCCTCTTAATCCATAAGGTATAATTTTATAGTAAATGATTCTTTCAGTTAGCAATATAACTTAAAATCTATAGGAGACTCTAATGGCCATTGAACAGTATAGTGATATTTTATTGGACTCAGCTCCACAGGTGTCTCAGGCTAACTACACTTACAGACAAAGTGCGAATGTCCTTTTCAATTTCATGCCTAAACTTGAATACCTGAAAAGTAAATTAAGCAAAAAAGCAATGATTCCGAGATTTTATGAAGAGAATATCACATACTTGGATTTGACCGAGATGGATAAAGTTGCATTTCCTATGGTTTGTTTCTGTGATATTCATCTAAACAAATTAACGTACCATATGGGAGGCACCAATAGCTCTGATGGATATGGGCGATACGGAATTGGTATGAGCAAGATGTGGGGCATCCAAGAAGGTGTTCAACCGATTAGTTATATGAATAGTTCATCGGCTTTACTCTCTGACTTCAAAACAGCATTCAAACATGCTATGGAACAAATGCGTGATGGTACTGGGGATGAAATCCTTCATAATCAATTGGCAACACAACTGCTTTTTATCAAACCATTAAACGGAGAAATGGCAAAGCAAAGAGGGACT
Organism: Paenibacillus sp. OK076; assembly: GCF_900110055.1. Classification (NCBI taxonomy): domain Bacteria; kingdom Bacillati; phylum Bacillota; class Bacilli; order Caryophanales; family Paenibacillaceae; genus Paenibacillus; species Paenibacillus sp. OK076. Next base: position 3,405,995 of record NZ_FOCH01000001.1, on the reverse strand, counting down.
TCTTTCGAACACATTTCTAAGAATTTTCATGATGAGAGGGAATGGAGATTCGTCCCCAATTTTAGTGATGTATATACAGATTTGAGTTTGATAATTCCACAATCGGTTTTGGTGAATAATTTGAACAATGTGGTATGTAATGCATACTCAGACGGCATTGAACAAAAAGAAGAACTGTGGTTGAAATTTGATTATGATAAGATTGAATATCTAATCGTGGATACGGTTGAAGATCGAGATAATTTAATTCATTTCATCATGAATGATTTACACACTGATCAAACCACAAAATATATTCTAATCTCTAAAATTATGGTATTTACTCAATTAGAGAAGGATTGGTGAAACATGTTTTCCAACTTTAAAGAATCATTTAAAAAATCAGACGGTCGTATAATCCCAAAAGAAATCGTTGAGTCTCTCAACAAAAGGTTGCCTGATGGTCTTATATATAAGCGAGTAGCTAATGACCTGGTTGTTGCAGTGCCTAGTGAAGGTAGGGCTATGCAGATGTCTGCCAATATCAAAATCCCTGAAAGTTTAAGAATCTACAAACCGGAGGAACTCTTCGATATAATCTATAGAAGTCAAACTGAACTTAAAATTGATAAAAATGTGCCAGTTAAAATAAACGGGATCGAGATACCATTAGATGAAGCGGCATTAGCTCCTTTATTAGCAAGTGAAAATACTGAATTCTACTTACAGCCAAAGCCATTCCCGCCACCTCACGTAGTTGAATTTTCTGGATATGGGCACACTAGATCTCTAACTATGCAAAGGCAGCCGCTTGCTGATCTTAATAAAACGCTATTAAAAAATATAGATAATGACGGTCTGCAGGTATCCATGACAGTACTTGAAGATATAGAAACACTTCAATTTTCCTTTAATTTTAATCTCCAAAAAGTTAATTCCATCGATGAATTATTAAGTGTTTTATTAGTATATCAGGCATTTATTCAAGGCGACGGGCAGGTAGTTGGAATGAGATTACCCCCTTCGCCAATCAACGATGTAGAGAGTGGGACATTGAATGAACTATTAACGTTTTGGAAAAAGATGAAAAGTGTTGAGAACAAGTTGGGAGTCCATTTTTCACTAGATTTGCCTCTTAGTGATGAGGAAGACATCTGGTTAATTAAACTGTACTCGTCCTTTGTAAAAGAAGTGCCGTTCAGAGAAAATATTAAGTATACTTCGATTACATTCGATCCTCCTGAGGATTTTGATAAAGATCGGTTAATCAGTCAAACCGCCGGTTTTACATTTGTGCAGCCTGAGAATATTAATTTACTTGAGGTAGATCTGGAATTGTTTGCAGTGATGGGCGTATATAATTTGCGTATTTCAGATATAATTCCTAGTATAAAAGAGCAAGGTAAGTTGGAATGTATACTTGAAAATAAGTCCTCTCAGAAAAGCTTTCGATCAATGAGATACTTTAAGACGTATGAAGAGGCTTTGGAGTTTCAAAAGAACATAAGACCACTTCATGAGGCCAGAGATTTGTTCAGCATTTTTGAAGAAAATAAATAACTTTATCTTAGTGAGCAGTTTTACTCTAATGTGTAGATTCAATTGGATTGATTTTTTCATATCGTGATAAGATCGATCTAATTTATAATATTGACTAACTAATATAGAGAATGGTGAATAGATGCTACTACGTAAGCGGCATGACACGATGATGGACCTTGAAGTATTTTATGACGACGTGATTCGGTAGTAGCGGTTTAATCTGGTGTTATTCAAATTTGGCCAATTTATTATGGCTGCCTTCATTGGCAGCCTTTCCAGTGCTTCATGAAGGGATATACCATAGTTCTCATTTTTGTTTTCATTTTCCGAAAGTTAGTATTGAAGTGATTTGAATAATAGCCACAGGAAACAGTCGTTTACCGCGGTGGTGGTTATCTTGCACCGAATTTTGGATGGAGTCAGCTCGTAGTTCTCAAAAAGTTGTAACTTTATATCACATTAAAAGCCGCTAACTCGTTTTATATGCAAACTATAGAAGGAGTAATTGCTATGAGAACATTATCTTGCGTCGTCATCGGTGCCGAGTATGCGGGAATACATGCCATTAAAGAAATCCGAAAATTGTGGGGGGACAAGAACATGATCCGATTGCCGATTAGAAGTATATCTATTCTAACTCTGCCTGCTAAGTCATTAAGCTAACGGGCAGGTTAACGTAGGAAAATAGATATGGACGTGACTGAAACGGAGCTTTTAAATCTATATAGATTGAACTTGAAAATATCTTATAAGGGAAGAGAGACGGAGGAGAAGTTAGAAAATGTAGGAGCGATAGCGTCCGCCTTTGTCACCGGATTTCTACCGTGAATATCTGGGAACAACAGCGGCCGGAAGTAGAAGCATTCACTGGAGTCACGCTAATTCCAGAATAAAAAAAATCAGGAGCCATTGTCGAAAACAATGGCTCCTTCTTTATGAAATTACTATTATGATAAACTTGATGGAACATCAGTATCAGTCGGGTTTTCATCTTTTTCATTTAAGAGCAACGAATTGGGATACGATTTAAGAAATGTTGATTCATCTACTTTTAAAAAAAACTCGCCTTCAAAAATTAGTTGATTCGTATTAGGTCCGATTTGATCTAACTTTCTTGCTATCTCAGATTCCTTAAAGATACTTTGTTCATCTGCTCGCAAGAACATGCCATGAGGTGTATATAGTTGACTAAAATACCCTTTTGTGAGTTTTGATTCTACGGATTCTACGATTTTTACTGATTCTTCGAATTTTACTGATTCTTCGAATTTTACGGATTTTACGTTATTTGTTGAAAAATTAGTGTTAACAGGATTTTCAACTGTCTTATTTACAGTTTCCATTTCTGGATTGGTGTCTGCTTTTGAATTCGATATTAATTCCACTCCTGAAATAATAGTCACTGCAAAGGCTATTAAATATATTTTTTTAAACATATTATCCTCGCCCTTTCTATACCAACAATTATTTCCTACTTTAAAACATTATATTCACTAAAATGGTAAGGGCCTATTTGGCTTTGCAGTACAACTAGTTTCCGAAACAAAATCCCGACTCATGGCAGCTCATTTCGCGCAGGACACCTATTGAACTAACGGGAAACGATAGCGTAATAAAACCAAGAAAGCAGCTGATCACTTTGATCAGTTGCTTTAATTCAACTAACGGGCAGGTCACTGGAATAAAAAGGGGTTTGCATTGATGATATAGAACTATTTTAATGACCAATATTTTTGAGGTGAGATTAAGTAGTGATAAACATACAACCTATAGATTTGCATAGCGTTAGAGACGGGGAGATTATCAACGGACTTATCTACATCACTGATTACACACCAAAGACAGATGCGGCAGGTAAGGCACCTATATACGGTACTTGTCATTACTACGGTAAGACAATAGGTTTCAAGATTTGTGACGAGTACCTTCAGAACAATCTCAACATCAACAACCTTGTAGGGGCTATTGCCTTGATTAAAGGCAATGTTGATTCCTACAACGATAAAATCGAGTTGACATTAACAGAAATAAACTTCCAGCACGGTGTAACGGATATCAATATCTTTTACAAGCGAGTAGATGTGGAATCGGTTTTCAAAAGTTTCGTGCAATTTGTAAACAGTAACCTCACTCAGCCCGCTGCAACTCTATTATTCGGCATTTTTCAGAAGGAAAATTTGTTCGATCCGTTCAAGGTTACTTGGGCGGGTGCGAAGATGCATGACGCTCAGATCGGTGGTTTGATGAACCATACGATGAAGATGCTTCGTCTTGCTAGAACCTTGATCGAAAATGATTCTCGACTAGCTCCTTGGGCTGATTTACTCTACCTGAGCATTATCCTTCATGTTATAGGTAAGGTGTTAGAAATTGAAGATGGTGTTTACACAGGGTTGTCCTATATAAGTCACAGGGTTTTTGGTGCTGAGATCACTATGAGAAATAAAGATGAAATCGTGGTGACGTTTGGCGAGAAGTTTTATTACGATATTATCTCAGTTCAGTTGGGGCATCACGGTGAATTTGCCGATAAGCCAGTAACCATTTGGGCTTACATCGTTCACCTCATTGACATGCTTGAAGCTCACACTACAGGATTCTTAGACAAGTTGGAGAATGGCGACTTTAAGACTAAGAATGGTCAGAAGACGGTGTATGTCAACTCGTCCAATCTGGTCGTATAGAAGGCGTATCTGATGTATCGATAGATAAGTTACCTTCATTTCTTCCCCTCTGGCAAATGATGTTGGAACGAAAGGGTTTGGTAAAGATTGATTCCGCCTAACGGGTTAACTAAGAGATGCCGTTAATAATCTTATGTATCAATACCTTTGAGCTTACCGGCTGGATAGCGACCGGCGGTGATGAACTTGATAGTTGAAATTGATGGTTATTTTGAAAATGTACTTATCATCGGCAAGACATGTTCAATTTCGGAATTAAAAAGGAAATATAAAAAAGGCAAAACCCGTTGTACAGACATAAGTAAATTTGCAGATATTTTTTGTAGGATGATTCTTGTTTTATTGAGCTAACGTTTCCCGTTAGTTCAATGTCTTGGCGCATAAATACGGTCAGTATCCGTATCAATTACAACATCTGGCCTAGGGTCTTGATGAGATCGTGAAGCAAGCTCGCAGCCGAATAGACAACTTCTCGTATCCGCTAGGCGAAGGGTTGGGAAGCTATAGCCGATCTGCGTACGATGCCCTTCTCGCTAAACTCGACCATGCGGAGGAATTATCTACCGACGCAAGTTTGACGGAAGAGCAATTCAACGAAGAACGGAGTTCCCTTGCCGAGCTGGAAGCCGCTCTGTTAGCTTCGCTCAATAGTACGCAAGATGGCGTGTTTTATAACGCTTATCGGGGTTTCTCCAGCGATGAGACGGGTAAATACCCATTTGGCTTTAACATCGAAGACCTGACCAATGGCGCTACCGCAACAGTTCAGGAAGAGGAAGGAAATAAATTCCTTCGGTTGACCACAACCGCTACCGCAGGCAAAGCCAACCTGTTCCTGCCTTATCTGGGTGAGGTGACAGCTGGGGCAGATCAACGCATTGTTATCGAATATCGCGCACGATTAAACACCAACTTCCAGTACGCCAATGGCGCTATGACGAGGAACGACAGCGGGACTAGCAATTATTCTATGGTCTCTGCGTTTGAAGGGCAAGCTGATCGTGCAGGATGGCGCTTCCAAGAAGACCGTCCAAAACTACACCATTAACACGTGGTACAAAATTAAAATGGTAGCCAACTGGGATGCCAAGACTTATACCGTCTATATCAACGATAATCCTGATCCGGTCGCTACTGACTTCGTTTTCCGCCATACGGGCGGCAACAAGCTGACCGGCCAGCGGTTTGGCATCGACGGCTATGCCAACGCGTCCATCGACTTTGACGATTTCAAAGTGATGGTTACCGGAGGAGCTAAGGCAACTCCTGTTGGACTTGGGTCAAGTAATGAAACAGCGGCAGGCGCTAACGATGGAACCATCACGGGCGTGAACGCCTCTATGGAATGATCTTCGGACAATGGGAGCACGTGGTCCATTGTAAAGGGGGATACTCTGCACAATCCGGCTCCGGGAACTTATTGGATTCGTTACCGTGAGATCGATGACTATAAAGCCAGTGCCCATGTGGAGTTAACCATCAAAGGTTATGATCAACCGACGAACCCCTCTGGGCGGAGGTGGATCTAGCAGCTCTACCAACACGTCTACAACAGTCAAAAACGAGGACGGCAGTACGACAACCATCGTTACGAATAAGACAACCGGTACAGTAACCGAGACCACCACTTGGCCTAATGGAGTTAAAGTGAAACGATCACGACTTCCCTTGCGGAAGTAACCGCCAATGTCCATCTACCAGAAGGCGTGGCAGATGCGCGGATTACGATCCCCGCGAAAAATGCCTCTGCTTCGACTGTAGCCTTACGGTCAGGGAAGACGGCTCCAGAAAAATCATTGGAGACTCTGTTCTAACCAAAGATGGAGTGAGCTTTATAGCCAAAGGCGATATGACGGTTAAATTGATCGACAACAAGATTACCTTCAAGGATGTGCCTGACAGCTATTGGGCGGCCGAAGCGATAACCTTTGCCGCCAGCCGAGAACTGTTCCTTGGAACGGGGCAAGGCGTATTTATTCCGGGTGAATCCATGAGCCGTGCCATGTTCTTTACTGTGTTGGCTCGCCTCGACGACGTTGAGACCGAAGGCGGTGCGAATTGGTACACCAAGGCGCAAAACTGGTCTGTAACGGCCGGGATTAGCGACGGCAGCGCCCCGGATGCAGCCATTACCAGGGAGCAATTGATCACTCTTTTGCCCGGTACGCCGACAACCTGCAACAAGCGGCAACGGTAAGAGCTATGCCGACAGCGGCGAGGTTTCCGTTTGGGCAAAGGAAGCGATGAACTGGCTGTGGCGCAAGGGATCATGAACGGCAAGCCGGGGAACCTTCTGGCGCCTGCAAGCAGCGTCACTCGAGCTGAAGTATCTGCCATACTTGCCCGCTTTATAACTTCGCGCTAGCTAGGCATCACCCGTAAAGAGCCTTGAGCAATCAAGGCTTTTTACGGGTTTCTTTCGGATTACTTATATCACCACGATTTTAAGTTATTACAAAATTCATTTAAATGAGTACATTTTTATAATTTCCCCGGTAGCTATAATGAAAATATGAGAGCTCCTCTTAATACAGCCGGAAGGAGGAAAGAAATGAAAGCGGTTTTAGAACAAGACTACGCTTCAATTAAGAAGAAAAATAAATTTCTTCACAACGTCAAAAGAGACAAATGGTTATACGCTCTTTTACTGCTGCCCTTTGCCTATATCCTGATCTTCAAGTATGCCCCGATCTACGGCGTTGTTATGGCCTTTCAAGATTACAATATTTTTGCGGGAATACAGGGGAGTGAGTGGGTTGGATTGGATGTGTTTGAGTTCATTTTCCAGCAGGACAGCTTCTACCGTGCGCTCAAGAATACGCTGCTGCTGAATGTTTATGACTTGATCGCGGGCTTCCCAGCGCCGATTATTCTAGCGATTTTGCTCAATGAAGTGAGAATGGTGAAATTTAAGAAAATAACGCAAACCGTATTATATCTGCCTCACTTTTTATCCTGGGTGATTATCGGCGGCATGGTCTATCTGATGTTCTCCAACAGCGGCATGGTCAACACGTTCCTGGCGAACCTGGGCCTTGTGAAGATCGAGTTTCTGTCGCAGAAGGTGCCTTGGTTAATGACTTATATCTCGGTTGGCGTATGGCAGCATATCGGCTGGGGAACGATCATCTATCTGGCGGCAATGACGGGAATCAACAAGGAATTGTACGAGGCCTCCGATATTGACGGATGCAGCAGACTTCGCAAAGTATGGCATATTACGCTGCCCGGCATTAAGTCAACGATCAATATTTTGCTGATACTCCAGATTGGCAGAATGGTTTCCATAGGGTTTGATCGACCGTTTGTAATGGGCAATTCATTAGTCAGCGATTACTCCGACGTGATCAGTACATTCGTATACAGAGTTGGTATTAGTTCGGGGGATTTCTCCCAAGCGACTGCGGTAGGATTGTTCCAATCCGTCGTTGGCCTAATCCTGCTGATGGGTGCTAACTATATCGCGAAGAAATTGGGTGAGGATGGGATATGGTGAGCATGGCGAGCAGTTTAGGCAAAAAGAAAAAAATGAGCGTGGCGGATATCGTCATTATCGTATTTATCGTGACGTTATCCTTCACGTGTATCGTTCCGTTCCTCTATATGATTGCGCTTTCCTTAAGCTCCAACGAAGCGATTATCTCTCAAAAGGTAGGGCTGTGGCCGGTGGGCTTCACCCTCGAAACGTACAAAACCATCTTAAGCGACGGGGAGATGCTGTATACGCTTGGTTACAGTATTCTGCTTACGGTTTTCTACACCGTAGTATGTATGTTCCTGACCATTTGCGGAGCGTATCCGCTGACGAAAAAGCGGCTGATGGGAAGAAACTTTATCTTGTCGGCATTGGTCTTCACCATGTATTTCAGCGGTGGTTTGATTCCTTCTTATATACTGGTTAAAAACCTGGGGATGATGAACACGGTGTGGAGCTTGGTGTTGCCGGGCGCCATGAGCGTGTTTAACCTAATCATCCTGAAGACGTTCTTCACCAATCTTCCAGAAAGTCTGGAAGAATCGGCTGCGATTGATGGCTGTTCGGATCTGGGCATTCTCATGAAAATCGTGCTTCCTCTGTCGCTGCCCTCGATCGCCACGTTAAGCCTCTTTTATGCGGTGGACAGATGGAACGGTTTCCAGGATGCCCTGTTCTACATTACGGATAAAAATCTGTATCCGATGCAGATGAAGCTGTACCAGATCATTTCGGCCAATCAGCAGCTGGACAGCCAGCAAGGCGGAGAAGGAAGCGCCGGCTCCTTCATTGTGCCCGAGTCATTGAAAGCGGCCAGCGTTATGTTTACGACCATACCGATCCTGCTCATCTATCCCAAGCTGCAGAAGTATTTCGTAGACGGCGTAATGACGGGAGCCATTAAGGGCTGATAAGGAAAATTCGGATGGATAGGGGTGATTGCCGGGCTGGGCTGGTGGATGTAAAGAGGCTTTGCGATAAGAATCAGTTCATATCTATCATTTGAAAGGGTGGTTTTGAGTGAATACTGGTATAAAGAAAAAAGCAGCCATTCTGTTTAGTACAGCGCTGCTTGCCGGTGTTATGGCAGGCTGCGGTGGGAATAACGGCAATAATGAACCGGCGGCATCAAACGGTGGATCCCCGGCAGCAGAATCATCTTCTGGTCCCGTTGAAACCTTGACTGTAGAAGTGTTCGATAGAGGGATTCAAGGACAGCCGGACTTGAATAACAACACGTGGACCAAATACGTCAACGAAAAATTCGGTAAGCCTAATAACGCCGTCGTAAAATTTGTTTCCGTGCCTCGTTCCCAGGAAGTCGACAAGCTGAACGTACTCATGGCTGCCAACGAAGCGCCAGATATTTCCTTCACCTACGACGGTACGACCGTAACCCGTTTTGCCAAAAACAATGGCCTTTATACGCTGGACGAATTGCTCGAGAAGGATGGCCAGCAATTGAAAGCTTATCTCGGCGATACCGTTCTTGACTACGGGAAATACGATGGCAAACAGGTCTCCATCCCGGCGAAGCGGACTTTGCTTGCCTGGAACGGATTGTTTATCCGCAAAGATTGGCTCGATAAGCTTGGACTGCCCGTTCCGACGAACAAGGACGAATTGTACGATACGCTCGTTGCCTTCCGCGACAAGAACCCCGGCAATGTAAATGGCGTCATTCCGTGGGCGACTGCGGCTGCCGGCATGAACTACACCTTTGGCAATCTGGTTCCATCCTTCTGGAGTCCTATGTCGGAGGAAGAATTCGTTACCACCACCAACTGGCTGAAGCCCGGCAACAAGGATGCGTATAAATGGCTGAATAAGCTGTACGCGGAAAAACTGATCAGCCCCGACTTTGCTTTGGACAAAACGGCTAAGCAGGCGGATGCCGACGTAACGAACGGCAAGGTAGGCTTCTATGGGGCCAACTGGGATTATCCGATGGTGCAAAAAATTCGCGAGCCGCTGAAACAAAATGCGCCGGACGCGAACTATGTTCCGATCGATGCCTTCAAGAACGCGGAAGGAAAATATATCAAAGAGACGTATAATGAAAACGGACTTTTCTCTTTTATTCCGAAAAGCAGCAAACATGCGGAACTGGCTATGAAGTATCTGAACTGGATGGCCGATCCGGAAGTGTTGTTCTTCCTGCAGTTCGGCGAAAAAGGCGTCAACCACACGATGGTAGACGGCATCCCGCAAGGGATTGCGCAAACCGGCGAAAATATGCAGATGAGCAATCTCAATCTGGATTATACGCTCGTTGTTAACGGCGCGGAGCTGGGCGACACCGAAAAGAATGTCAAAACGTACGCGGCAGCCTTGGCGACCGGAGATAAAGACTATGAGAAAATGGCTGTTGATTCCTATAAGATCAACACGACAGACGGCTATACCGGCTTTTACTATGGTGTCCCGAACGAAGCCAGCATCAAATACGGCAAAACGCTGGGTGATATGAACAAGCAAATGACGGATCGGCTGATTGTTGTCAAGCCGGCCGAATTCGACGCCTTGTATGACAAGCTGGTGAAAGAATATATGGACGCTGGCGGTAAAGCGGTTCAAGAAGAGAACGTGAAGCATTACAGAGAAATTAAAGAGAGCAGCAAGTAATTCATAAGATACGGATAAACCCATCGTTTGCTAATGACCGTGGTTTATCCGTATTTTAGATTGCTATTACCGGGAAGCTTTGCTATCATTTCGAAGAAATCCACAAGTTCAGGAGGATACCCATGTACAAGGTCATGATTATTGATGATGAGTCGTGGGCGATTAAAGGAATTCGCAACGCCTTTGACTGGGATAATTACGGTTTTGAAATTATAGGCCAATTTACAAGCGCTTACAAAGCGTGGGATGCTATTCTAGCAGAGAAACCTGACTTGGTATTTACGGATATACGCATGCCGGACCTTTCCGGACTTGATCTCATGAAGAGAGCCAAATCGCATAATCTGGACACTGAGTTTGTCGTCGTTAGCGGATACGCGGAATTTAAATATGCCCAGGAAGCGCTGCGCTTCGGCGCGCTTAATTATTTCCTGAAGCCTTTGGATGTAGATATGGCAGATTCATTTATTGAGGAGCTTGCCATGCATTTCTCCAAAAGAAGCGCGGCACGCAATCAGCTCCTTCTGGATGCGCTGACCTCGCCCAATGAGGAGGAGATCAAACGTTATTTGCCTCTTCCGGGTAGCGGGGAGGTATGTTACTACCAAGTGCTTTCTATCGATTTCGCAGGCGGCAACAAGGATTTCGGAAAGCTGCTCTCTTTGGAAGAAAAGCCTGTTACGGCTGTGGTCGTTGAATCCGGAACGAGTAAAAGGCTGATTGTTCTGATAACGGAACATAAAGCTTGTTTGGAAGAACTTTGGGATGAATTAGTCGCGAACAATACTGGCATGAATACGGTGGGCGTCAGCAGCATTTCCAGTCAGCTAACGCATATGAGCAAGCTGATTAAAGAGGCGGATCTGTCTGCCTCACAGGTTTTTTTGAACGAAATTGGAAGGGTCGTTCATTACGAACCGAAGGTTCATTTGGTGAAACCATGTATCGAAGAGATTAATCGGATCGTTCGGGAGGACCAGCCTGGCGACATGGATGCGTACTTAAACGGGCTGCAGGCATACTTCAAAGAACAGCAGCTCGGCATGAGCGAGGTTGTCTACTTATGGAACCAGGCAGTCGGGATCCTTATAAACGCCTACGCCGAAGAATTGAAGGATATGGAAATGGAATTCCTCAATTATTCCGAGATTAAAGAACGATTCGAACACTTCGAATCTTTGTGCAGCTTTTTGCATGACGTCCTCGCTTCCATTACGCAAGGGAACAACCGACCGTTGCAGGAAGGGGACATTGTATCTTGCTTTAACCGAATGGTAGCCTATATCGACGGTCACTATGAACAGAAATTGTATTTGAAAGATTTGTCCGCCCAGTTCTATATTAATCAGGTGTATTGCTGTCAATTATTCAAGAAAAATTTGGGCAAAACCTTCTCCAAATACGTGTCGGAGCTCAGGATTAAGAAAGCCCGCGAGTTGTTGAGGAAAACGGACCTGTCGATCGAGGAGATCGCCATTCAGACTGGGTATGTGGAATACTACTATTTCAATAAGGTTTTCAAGAAACATTGCGGAATAACGCCTTCTAAATTCAGAAAAAGCAGTTAACGATGAACGGAGCGGCAGGCCATGAAGACCAGTAGACTGAAATTGAAACATCAGATATGGCTTATCTTTTATTTCGCTATCGTTATATTTACAGTCATGGTGTTGTATTTCTTCAATAGCTTCTCTCATCTAACCCAGAATAGGGCCGCCAATTTTGGAAACCAAATGATAGAGCAAACGCGAAGCAAGATTGATACCGTGTTTAATGATATCCGGGTCAGCACCGGCATTGCGGTCAACAGCAAACTGATTCAGGAATATACCGTAGTGGATGATGATTACAAAAGGGCGTTTGATAGCGGTAATTATGCACTGGATCTCATGGATTATATGAGATCCTTTAATTCGTATGTGAGCGGAATTGTCATTGATGACGTTCGGGGGAAGCAGCTTTACAGTCTGGATTCCTCGGGCGGCGATATTTTCTTTCTAAAACGTTACGAAAGCTTTATCCGGACGTATAAGAAGGACCCTTCGCTTCGGGAAAAGGGGCAGTTCACCACTACTTTAAAAGACGATAGCACGGGATCGGAACAGTTTTTTTATATCGCGCCGATTTTGGAATCTATTGGTGGCATCTATTTCTCGCAAATAACGGGTTACTTCACCGTAATGGTTAATATGGACAAGCTTCAGGGGCTTGTGGAAAATACGGAATTGACGCCGCACTCCACTTTGTACATTCTGGACAGCCAGGATGAGGTTATTGCGTCCACGAATGCCAAGACACGAGGCATGTTGTTCAAGGATGTACTGTCTATGAATAAGGACAACCTGCTTAACGGCGTGAACACAACCATCGACGGGGAACGTATTCTCGTTCAGGTCAAAGGTTTGGAGCAGGCGGATGGGTGGCGAATTGTTAGTTTGATTCCGGTTCATGAACTAACTGCGGACATGAACCCTATGAGGAAGGTCAGCATTATCGTGGGGATCGGGATTATTCTCATTCTGATTATGATGGGCATTTTCTTCATGAATAGCCTGATGAATCCGGTGATGGGGCTTGTTATGGATATGAAGAGGGTAGGGAGAAGGGACAGGGGCTTCCGAATTAAAGTCCGCTCTACCAATGAAGTAGGCTCGCTGGCTCGCGATATCAATCGGATGATGGATGAGATGGAGGAAATGACAAGGGATATGTTTAATACCCAAGCCAGATTGTACAAATCCGAGCTCAGCCAGAAGCAAGCGGAGTTTTCTGCCCTGCAGAGCCAGATCAACCCGCATTTCCTGTATAATACGCTGAATTGCATCAGCAGCATCGGATTGGAATACGGAAGCAGGGAAATCGCGCAAATGACGTCAAGCATGTCCAAAATTTTCCGGTACAGCATCAAGCAAGATGAGCTTGTGCAGATCAAGGAAGAAGTGGACTGTATTCAGGCCTATATAAAGATTATCTCTATTCGGTATGATAATAAATTCTCTATGAACGTGGATGTGGAAGAGCGGCTGCTTGAGTTGAGAACTCCCAAGATGATTCTCCAGCCTATTGTCGAGAATTCCGTCTATCACGGGCTCGAGCGGATGGACCAAGGGGGGCGGCTAGAGGTTACCGGGAGCATGGATGAGCAGGGGGATGTGTGCTTCTGTATCAGGGATACCGGAAAAGGAATGGAACCGGAGGAACTGGCCGCTCTCCAGGCTAAGCTGGACACGGATTATCCGGAACGCGCGCAAGACGGCCAACCGTCGCAAAGCATCGGATTAACCAATATCCATAACAGGCTTCGGCTCCTTTTCGGAGAGCGCTATGGGATCACCATAGAAAGCCGGATTGGCTATGGAACAACTGTAGTCGTTAAGATTCCGTCATTGGAATAGCAGGCAACTAGTAAAGGCCTGAATGGCGTATTCAGGCCTTTACCTTTATTCAGCGGGCTGAATCCGGATCGACGCTTGCGACAGGCAGTTGGTTATCATGAGATCCACTCCTCCGTCAGGGTGGCTTGTGCATACGACTTCGCATCCTGTGCAGTTAGCCTCGTATTCGAATCCTTCGGCCAGATTGACCCGTATATGAAAGGGCTGATCGGATTGTCCGGCGTAATGAAACTCTGCCTCATATTCCGTAAAGTCATCCTTAATGCGTTGCTGCAGCATCCAGACGTTAAAGCCTGTCGTAACCTTACCCAACTGATAATAGGACGCAAACCAATTGATGACAGGCGCCGATAACCCTCCGAAGTGATGCCAGCCTGCGCCGCGTCCCGACTGCACGATAAAATGCTCGTAACAATTGTAAGTGGCTTCGTTCTCGCGTTTCCATAATTCCAGCGCCGTGTTTGCAATACGGTAAGCGAGGTCCGGATAACCGTAATCGAACATCGTTTTCCAGAAAAACCACTGATGAGGCATCCAGACCGCACCGTTCCAATAACCGTCTGCCCGATAATACGGGGCGCTTTGATCAACGGTGGATAAGCCGATTGGCGTCCAGAAACGTTGTTCGTCAAACAAGGCTTCAATCAGACGCCGGGCACGGTCTTTGCTGCAGATCCCTGCCAGGAGTGGGTATAAACCATCCATCCCCCTATTGTAATTCGCTCCGGAGCCGTGATGCAGAAGACCTTCGTATTCTCCTTTTTCGTTATGCAGCACATAGCCGTAATAGCCGGTCTCCTCATCCCAGGCATAAGCGTCAAGGGCATTGCTCCATCTACGGATATCCTTCTCGTATTCCTGGATGTCTATATCCCAATCATCAGAAGATGCCGCCGCCATCCTAAGGATTTTGGCGATTCGTATGAGCTGACTCGTCGTAATGACGGGAGCTGCTTTATTTTCTAATTTTTGCTCATGCACGTATTTTTGAGGAGGGTAGTCATCCCATCCCCCGGAGTTATAGAAATAATCCCAGGTTTGAAGCAGACCGGTTTGAAATACGTCCGTTGTTGAACCATTCAATTTGCCTGCAAGGAATAAGTAGTATTGCCGTAATCTCGGGTAGAAATAGTTAAGGAACTCTGGAGACTGCTTGCGGTTCCATAACTCGTGGAACAAATAATGCTGCACGGGAACCGGGCTGCCGTGATGAATAAAGGCTGCTTCAGGATCTCCCGGCTCCGTCATATAAGCATTTAAGCAATCAATCGCCCGGCTGTCATCGAGATCGGCGAAGCCAAGTCCGATAAACCCGGAATCCCATGTATACAGGGAATCCCACCATCTCCCCGGCGTGTTGTGACGAATAAATTGTCGCTTGGTGTAGACCGGGAAAACCGTATTAGTCAGCAAGGTCGCCCGCATGAGCTGCTGGCTGAAGGAATATCGGTCGCCCGAAGGATAAGCGGGAGGAGACTCCAGCTTTTTGCGTTCCGCTAGATAGATAGACTCGCAGCTGCTGGCATCCAATGCAAAGCATGCCAGACGGGCATGTACTTCTTCCAAAGTCCCGCCGCACACCAATCCGTGAAGAACAAGGGATGAAGCCGGGTTTAGGGGAATAGGACGCATAAACACATTCGTATAATTTCCTTTTCCGTTGCCTTGCAAAATAGCATTCACATGATTGTGCACCGTGTGACGGGCGAAATGATCAAGCTCGTCCGTTCTGAACTGTCTGATCTCCGCATCGGGATAATTCCACAACAAGCCGTAATAGCAGGGGTTATCCGGATAATGAAGAATAAGACTGCCGGGAACGGGACCTTCCAGTAGTTTCGGTTCCAAGCCCCAAGGGAGATACACGAACGCAACCTCTTCGGAAGTCTGCTGCTCGACAAGCGTAAAGCCGTCAAGAACAAGCGGGTTAGCACTCCGCGTGCGAAGACTAACGGCAACTTTTCCTGCAGGCAAGTTCCCGATATGCAGTTCTGACAACGTTAAGCTGCCGGATGGTTCCAGATGAAGCCGGTACTTCTGCTCCCCGAGCCGAAGCTCGAGCTCCGCTCCTCGAATGGCTTGACCGCGCAGCAGGAACACGGCGTCCTTCAGGGAGGTCTCGAGGTTTATCTCATATCGGAGCAGATCTCCGGGATCCGTTCCGAATGAACCGCCAACAGCCGATCCGCCCGTAAAATGCTGTCCGCGAATTTCCCCGCGCGCCAATCCGGCGTAGACAAGACCGTTTGCAGGCCGTGGCTTGGCAAAGATCAATTCCTTGTAATCCAGCGCATTTACCCATTTTGCTCCATCAGGAAGCCGTGCTTCCGCGAAGATTTGGACTTCGCCGTGTCCCGGCAGCCGGGGAGGCTGGAGCGAAGCCATCGCGTGCAACACCAGATTTTGCGGATACTCCGTTTGATTGGCGAAGTTAAGGCGGATAAGCCGACTCTGCTCATCAATCCGGCTGAACGATATATCCGCGTAGACGCGGTCCTTCCATTCGAGTTCATGACGATGGGAGAAATGGCTGAAATCCGGCGAAGCCTCCCAGGGATGATAGCCGGATTCCCATAAGACATTAGGAATGTCTATTTTTCGCCGATAGAATCCGGGCATTAAGCTTAAATCAAATCGAACGCCTTTCGACGGATCGTTAATGTGGGAGATACCTATATATTGCTTGGCATAAGGTCCCCAGGAAGGCAGGTTCAAGTCATGATTATTGGAAAGACGCTGATAGTCATTCATGTCGGACGGCTCCTTCGGCTATGGCATTTTCTCTTTATTGTAAAGGCAAGGTGCCCGAAAAAGCCTCTTGATAGCCGATTCCTTTGTCTTGAAAACGGACATTCATGATACGATAAAGGCACTATAGCCAATGTGGAGGCAGGAAAATGACGGTGAGTTTCAGTGCTTATGACAGGGAACAGGTCGATTACGCCGATCCATATTTTCGCATGAAAATATGGAAGATTAACCACCAAAGTTTAACCTCCGAGGAATACGGACCATGGCACTATCATGAGGAAGTGGAGTGGATTGCTGTTCTGAAGGGCACGATGGCCATTGAAACAACGAATCATCATTATCCGCTGCAAGGCGGCGACGTGATGCTGTTAGGCTCAAATGAGCTTCATCGATCCTATAAATACGGAACTTCCGAACTGATTTACATCGTGTGCCACGTTGATATGACCGCTTTTATGGACCCGTCCCTGCTGACGTATTATGCGGCTTTTACGGGCAAATCCGCCAATCTGACGACGCTGTACGAGCCGTTAAGCAAGTCCGGCTCAAAGGGACAAGCCTTGGAGTTGCTCAATAGAATGCTTCAGGATATTACGGCCAAGAAAAGAGGATACGAGCTCGCCGTTAATGCCAGCTTCAAAATGCTTTTGTATACGCTGATTCAAATCGATGACAGGAAGGTTATTGCGCCGATGGACCCGCATCTGGCGGAAAAACTGCGGCCTGCGTTAGCGCTGATTGAGCAGCAGCTCGAGACATCCTGCCTGATCGCCGATATCGGCAAAGAGTTGAATTACAACGGCAGTTATTTTTCCAAGCTGTTTAAGAGAGGAATGGGAATGACGTTTACGTCTTATGTGCAAATGCGGAGGATGAAGCGGGCCGCGCAGCTTCTACTCACGGAGTCTTGGTCGGTAACCGAAATCAGCGGCAGAGTGGGATTTGCAAGCCCGGCTCAATTTTATCAGTTGTTTAGAAGACATTTTGGTTGCTCCCCGAAGCAGTTTATATGCCGTCATGGACGGGATAACGGATCGATAGGGGAATATTCGCTCATGCAATGGGAAAGCGGAGACTGATGCGTTTTTACCGCAGAAAACAAAAAAAATCAGCCCTTATTCCTTATGGAATAACGCTGGACTCGTATAGCTATTTTTGGACCCACGATAAATACATAAATGAACAAGCAAATGATGGATCGGCTGATTGTTGTCAAGCTTCTCACAACTTCCGGGAGTTTGCGCCGAGCCGTCGCCTGGCGTCGCATGTAGCTGCCTACTGGACGGTGGATTTCCTGCCGGTACCGGGAAATCCGGGGCATCGAGTCATCCCCGATGGCTGTGTCGATATTACAGTGGACCTGCTCGCTTCATCAAGCAGGCAGGCCGCTTATGTCGTAGGGCTAACGACACAAGTCGAAGTTATGAACTTTACAATAGCACGCTCGGTATGGGGCATCCGGCTTTATTCGGAGTCGGCCCGCACGATCCTGAAGTCTCCAATATCGACATTAGCGGCAAATCGTGTGTTTTTGGAGGATCTCTGGGGACAAGAGGCTCTGGATTGGGTCGAAAAGCTGCTGACTGCCCAATCGTTACCAGACAGGATCGAGGTCGTCGAGCAGCAATTGGGCCAAATACTGGCTGCGACCGAGGCGCCTGCTCCCACTTTGGTCTACCAGAGCATGCAGTATATATACGAGGTCAAAGGTAATCTTTCCGTAACGGATTTGGCGGATAAAGTGAATTTCAGCGAGAGGCATCTGCGAAGGGCTTTTGAACTGGAGCTTGGCCTAAGCCCGAAGGAGATGCTCGGAATCGTCCGCTTTCAAAGCGTTCTTGAGGAATTGAACAGCGGAGACTATTTCAGCTTGACGGATTTGGCCCTTCAACACGGGTACTACGATCAGTCACACTTCGCTGGCGTTTTTAAACGATATTACGGACTTCCACTTAAACGGCTGACCAAGCAGGAGTGAGGAAGTCCGTTTTTACTATTTTGCAATGAGGGACAATTACTATAATGGGATTGAAAATCAAACAAGGAGAGGGGAGCTGCAAAGCATGACGGTAAAGTTGAAACGAGTCGCGATTTACGTAGAAGAGATGAAGAGGTCGTTGGATTTTTATAGCGTGCTGGGGCTGGTTATTCCGGACGGCGCAGACGAAGCGCATCACGTAGACGTGGAGCAAGAAGGAATTGTGTTTGCATTCGATATGCTGGAATCGGTAAAGAGTGTTTTTGAAGGCTGGGAAGATCCTGTCGGCTACCGGACCGAGCTCGCTTTTCAGTTCTCCAGCAACGAAGCGCTGGACGACGTGTACCGTCAGTTGACGATGCTTGGGTATAACGGATTCCTCGAGCCGCGAGATACACCGTGGGGAGAGCGATATGCGATCATTAAGGACCCCGATAACAATTTAATCAGTCTCGTCGCTTAGCGAAGAGAAGGAATGCGCCATTAAACAACTAGCAAATGGGAAGCACTTATGGATTGGCCAACCTTTCGATCCATCTGTTTCTCACTCTATTTACACTGCTTTACATTGAACATAAATAGCCCATTGCCATGTAAAATTGGAAAATAAAAGCTTCCAAATTACGGTGATGGGCTCATTTGCATTTTTCAAAGTACTACACTACATTAGACTCCTACCGTCGTCGCTGAACTGATATGATATTGTACGTAAAGTCGACGAATTGGGTCGTGTTGTTATTCCAATCGAATTGCGCCGTACCCTTGGTATTGGCGAGAATGATGCTCTGGAGATCTATGTAGACGGCGAGCGTATTATGCTTAAGAAATACGAGCCTGCTTGTATCTTCTGCGGCAATGCAGAAAACGTATCCTATTTCAAAGGCAAAATTGTTTGCCATAATTGTTTATCTGCAGAAAAATAGTACCTATCAGAAGCGGCTGTTGAGCTAATGCAACTTTAGTTAAATAACCCATTACCGGCGGGGAATCCAAAGTATTCAAATCCAACTAGCGAAAACAAACAATTCAAAAAATATGTAGACCAGTTGTAGCTCGATTAAAAATATAAAAAAAATCAGCGTTACCGAATTAAAACGGTAACGCTGATTTTTTTTTTGGACAGCAGGAGTGCATTTTTATCATCTCTTCAAATCTTTATTTTTTTGCAAAAATCATTTATAGAATTACATTTTAATCAAAATTCATGAGCGTATAATACTTTACATGAGATCTCTGTTTAAGATTACCGACAGAGACTCCTGTCGAATCACATTTGTGCTGAGCGGAGACCACATGGCCGTAGAGAAAGATTTCAAGGAACAATGCGTGTCAATTCATAATCGGGATTACAGGACAAGACTACGCATCCATATCAGCTAGGCAGCAGTGGCGAAGACAGCTTCTAGGAGGAGGTCAATATGTAACGATTGATTCAATAGGTGATTCAGTAATGAACCATTCAAATTCCATTAATTTGTAAGCGCTATCTTGTAACGAGGGGAGTAAACTGTCAAGTCAACTACAGAAGGAGGTTGTATTATGAAAAAAACTAAAAAATCTAATTATGTATTGTTTTGCTTTTCGATTGTATTTTGCTTGATTGTATCTTTACCGGGACTAGCAAATGCTGCTCCAATTCACGCTGGTCCACAATTTGTGGATGGCTATTATGCAGATCCTGACGTACAGATATATAATGGCACATATTGGGTGTATCCGACTCGTTCGACTCAAGTTGGTGAATCCGACACTGGCGCAAAATCGGTGGACATCTTCTCTTCAACAGACATGGTCAATTGGACCAAATACTCGAATGTCATAAGCTCGGCCAATATATCATGGTTGCAACACTCCTTGTGGGCGCCGAGCGGGGCTTATCGCGATGGGAAATACTACATCTATTTTGCTGCTAACGCAATCAATGGCGATGGACAATTAGGCGGAATAGGCGTTGCGGTCGCTGATAATCCACAAGGTCCATATACCGATGCGATTGGCGCCCCCCTTATCAACGTTGTACGAAATGGTGCAGGCCCAATGGATCAAGATGTATTTATAGATGATGACGGTCAAGCGTACATGTATTATGGCAGTTGGGGCGAGTGTAATGTTGTAAAACTTAACGCGGACATGAAGTCTTTGGGAACATGGTCTGACGGAACCGTCTATAAGAAAGTTACGCCCACTAAAACGGGCGATAATGATTATTTTGAGGCGCCTAAAGTGTTCAAGAGAAACGGGATATACTATTTGACTTATGCTGCAGGCGTTTGGGCAGATTCATCTTATAAGGTCATGTATGCAACGTCCAGCTCTGTAACAGGACCATTTGTACCGCAAGGTATTATGTTACATACCGATACGACAACAGCAGATGGACCTGGTCATAACGGTATTGTTCAATCACCTACAACAAATGATTGGTACATTTTTTACCATAAGCGTTATCTGAGCAGTTCACAACGCGTACTGGCATTTGATAAATTTGAGTTTAATGCTGATAATACGATAAAACCAGTCGAAATGTCAGAAGAAGATACCTTTGATGACAGTACTGATACGGGATGGACCAAATATGGCGGTGCATGGACCGTATCTGGCGGCCAGTATAATGTAGCATCAAATCCGGGTGCCAAGGCACTTTTGGATACCAATTTCTCAGATGTAATTTATGAAGCTGATGTGACACCGGGGTCAACCGGCAATGCGGGTCTGGTATTTAGAGTATCCAATCCTGGAACGGGTGCGGATGCTTACCAAGGCTACTATGCTGGACTCGATGTTCCCAATCAGAAGGTTTTGATCGGAAAGGCTAACAACAATTGGACATCGCTTTCCACTGCTTCTATGAGCTTAACGGCTAATACAAAGTATCATGTTAAAATCGTCGCACAAGATGCTTCCATAAAGGTCTATGTTGATGATATGACGATACCTAAGATTAATGTAACGGATGCAACCTATATTGGGGGCAGTGTTGGTCTTAGAACGTATGATTCAGCTGCCAAATTTGATAATATTTCAGTTCAAAGCAGCCGATATGAAACAGAAAATTTATTTGTAAGCGCAACCTCTGGCGACAAACACACCATGTTTGGGAATGGAACCGGTCGAGACCTAAATTTGAGCGGTGGATTTGGAACTGCACTAGACGCCAATGCAGTCAACGACTTTGTGACATACACGGTGAATGTGCCCGAAGCGCGAAGCTATAGTGTAAGGGTCGGCGTGAAAAAGGGAGCGAACAGAGGGCAGTTTCAATTGTCTGTAAACGATGTCAGTCATGGTCTGATTCAGGATTTATATTCCTCTGCATTTAACTATGTAGAACTGAATGTTGCTACTATCACCTTCAGCTCGGCAGGCGATAAATCTTTTAAGTTTAACGTTGCAGGTAAAAATGGCTCAAGTTCAGACTACGATCTGTTAATTGATTACATTAAACTAATACCAAACTGAAGCAAAAATGCAAAGGTATATGTAATTAGAAGTTAAGCAAAACACCTATGCCTATAGCGAGGCCACTGAAAAGTAAACTAATCAAATCGATCTGCACCAGGACGCATACCGATAGCAGATCAACAATTACGTGAGGCAGCTGCCGGCCAAAAGCTGGCCGCGCGTAGCCGTGAGCCAGTTGCAGGGAGTCTCGGCCGGCAGAGGAGGCATACTGACGATGAAAGCATTTATTCTTTACCGAGATGGTGTAATTAATGTTGGTAGCAGCATTAACAAGAAGAAGGAGTTTATCCTGATTGCTGGTGTACCTGAGGTTAAATACGGAATTTGTGAAAATGTCTGCGAAAAATCAAGCAATCAATGGAGCTGACCGTAAAGATCTTAAAGCGGTTGTTGCAATTATGATGAAATATTTTGTCTTTTTAATGCATTGAGCTAGAATTGAAGTGTCAGACTAGAACTACACACACAAACGAAATAAGCCTCCGTTTCCACGGGTACCGTGGAAACGGAGGCTATTTGTTGTATAACGGGCAAAGGGTAACTCCAACCAGAATGGGTGGGTACAAATATACCGATATTGGATGGTTATTTTTAGCGTTTTTTCGTTTATCATTTTGATCAAATCAGAATTAAATAAGGGAGTGAGTTCGGTTTATGAAAACATCAAATGACGAAAAGATATCCAAGGTCGAGATCATCAAGCGGTAGGGCCGTCATCTAGGGGCACAATAAAGGAAGCGTTGCAGGACGAAGAACCGTATTTTTCCGAGGATAATATTCAAGTGCTCAAGTTTCATGGCGTCTATCAGCAGGATGATCGGGATTTACGGGCACAGCTTAAGATAGAGGGGAAGGAGCGGCATTACAGCATGATGATCCGCGCCCGCATTCCGGGCGATGTGCTAACTTCGGATCAATATCTCGTCTTTAACAAGCTGGCGGATGAGTATACAGATTACAAAAATATGCTCATCACCACCCGCCAAACCTTGCAGCTTCACGGAATTCTCAAGGGTGATTTGAAAACGACGCTCAAGAAAGCAGGAGTAGGTGAACATTTTGCCTAAAGGATTGTCAGGGCGAAAGGTCGCCATCACCGGCTCACGCAAAATACAGGAGCTCGGTGAGATTATTGAGCGGCAGGGCGGTGAGGTGATCGTTCGTCCGCAGCAGGGTTTGCTTGTGCTGCAAGAGCGGGAATTGGAACGGGACTTATTTCGTCTGCTCGAAAGCGGCACGGATTGGACCATCTTCACAACAGGGACGGGACTTGGAGCTCTGCCGGACAAGGCGCGCAACTGATCGTGTTCCCCGAGATATTCCTGCCCGGGTATCCGCGGGGTCTCAGCTTCGGTATGCGTGTTGGCAGCCGTACAGTGGAAGGGAGAAAAGATTGGCAGCGCTACTGGGAAAGTTCGATTGACGTTCCGGGATCCGAAACTGAAATGTTGGGCCAATTGGCAAAAGAATTGGGAGTTTATTTGATTATCGGCGTGGTAGAGAGGGATCAGGAGTTCAGTACGGGCACTTTGTATAATGTTTTATATCAGGCCGGACGGGACTTTACTGGGCAAGCACCGTAAGCTGGTTCCTACCGGCTCCGAACGTATCC
This sequence comes from Paenibacillus sp. OK076, assembly GCF_900110055.1. Classification (NCBI taxonomy): domain Bacteria; kingdom Bacillati; phylum Bacillota; class Bacilli; order Caryophanales; family Paenibacillaceae; genus Paenibacillus; species Paenibacillus sp. OK076. The sequence goes on along the minus strand of NZ_FOCH01000001.1, from coordinate 3,382,492 downwards.
TGTGGGGGCAAGGGGATGGCAGTACGTTAAATGTCATCGATACCCCGTTCGGCAGAATAGGTGGCTTGATTTCAAATTGTAGATTGGAAAAGCACAGAACTATAACAAAAAACACTTCAACTCCACAATTAGGAGCACCTGCTTTTAAAAACCTTGATTGATAAATAGAAAAGGTCCTGAATCGTTAGGTTGGAATACCAAACGACTCAGGACCTTTTTTGTTGGAGAGATATTAAGCTGCTAACTTGGATGCATCTTTTATATTGGACTTACGGGTAAGAGGTATAAATAATAGGATAGATAAGAACCCAAGTAACAAGAAGACAATTCCTACCCACATGACGCTTTGAATACCCATGCCATTGATAAATGCACCACTAACCATTGTACCAATGGTAACTCCAAGATTTGAAAACGCTACGAACAGACCGTTAGAGAAGTCTGGTGCTTCGGGCGCGGATGAAGTGATCATGTACTGGGAGATATTAAGGCCAAAAGTAAACAATACGCCCCAGAAAGCAATAAGAAGTATCATGGGAACAGTAAACGATCCGAGCAAGAATAGTACCAAATAACTACCAACAAACACGAGTGGATAGACAAAGGCAGTCTTTAACGCATTATTTGTAAGTAATTTACCTGCGAGTAAATTACCTATCATCCCTGTTAAACCAAATAGAATAAGCATTAAGCTAATCGTATTTGAAGACATTTCCGTTACACGCCCAAGGTACTCTGCAAAGAAGCTGAATGTTGCATACATACCAGAAAGGATAAAGATTGCACCAAAGATGGCTGCCCAAACAACACCTTTCTTCAAAATACGAACCTGTGAACCATAAGACTGTTTTTGTTTCACGGGAAGGGAAGGGACAAAGAGAAGAATGGCCAAGAATGTTAAAGCATTTACAACAGCAAAGAATAACATCGCTATCTCAAGATTCGCATAGTCCGCAATGAAAGAGGCAATTGGAATTCCAATAATCATACCCGCGGTGAGACCCATGAATACACGACCGATTGCTTTTGGAGCCATTTCTGGACTAACTGAGGAAGCAGCTGCAGTAAAGGCAACAGACACGTAAACCGGATGTAGGAATGCAGGAACAATTCTTGCTATTAAGGCTATTGTAAAATTGGGGGCAAACATAGAAACAACGTTACTAACCACAAATAGCCCGATAGCAAGAAGCATAACACCTTTACGGTTAAATCCTGAGAATAACAATGGCAAGATAGGACCTGAAATTGCAACTGCGAGTGCGAATAGGCTAACAAGCAGGCCTGCAGTTGAAACGCTAACTCCAAAGTTTTCAGCAATGAGTGGCAATATCCCGATAATGCCCATCTCTGTATTAATGATTCCAAAAATCCCTAAAGCTAGGATGAAAATAAAAAATGCTTTTGATTTGGTAACAGACACAATATTCACTCCTATTTATATTATTTTGTATAACTACTGTGAAAATGAAAAAAGATATACTGGTATTTTTCTATTAGGAATCAATCTATACTCAAAGATTCATCAGAGCATCTTCCCGATTTGTAAAATTAGCAAAATAACAATGGTAGGCTTAATCCCAGGCAAAGTAATATGCCATATTTTACGAAGCCTGCTCGCCAGCCTTGCGTCTCCGAATGGTCCATTCCGCCGCCAAGAAAAGAAGTACGATCGTTCCTATAACACTCGCCGTACCTCGTAGCTCATTCCCAGCGCGTTGATGAAGAGAAGCATAAGCGTATGTATTATCTGATTTGTAAAGCAGAACGCGTAGCTGCGGATCATCCAGCGGCGGTGGTTTTCAACCCGTCCTTGTCGAATATGCAAGTATGCGTTCACTGTTATAAATATCTAAATGATATTAAGCAAATTGAAGGCTACACTCACGATCTTGCCTCCGGTCGCAAAAGGAGCCATATAGCCTGATGTGATGCATACGGCCAGTACGGCGACGACATAGACGTAGCCGAGAATACGATGCATCTTCCGGTACTTACGGAGCTTGGCACTAGCAAAGTTTATGACTCCCGCAGCGATTGCGATGCAGGCGAAGATGACGTGAACGTTCAGCATAGTTAGCCAGACAGGTAAATTCATCGGACGGATGAGCTTGGTCTTGTGGCTCAAAAAAACCGACGCATCCGGATCCAGGGCGAAACGATTCAAGAGCGTCCAGAAGACGAAGGCTGCAGCAACGATAATCAGGAGGCGGAAAGCACTTTTAGTGTTCATCAGCCTGGGCGCGTTACCTATCAATCGGCGAGAATCACGTTGACTGCGCAACCGGGCAAAATGGGAACCGGCGAATGTGAACAGTGAAATGAAAAAACAGCAATTAAGCGAGAACAAGAGACTGCGACTAATCGTCATGGCGCAACTCCATTACATGTTATTTAGAGTCATCAGCGCCACCTTGAAAACTCTCCAGTCTGATGGTCGTTATGAGTCACCAAGATAACCGGAAAAGATGACTCGTCTTTCTTTTATAAAACTAACTATCAACTTAATTACGCATAACTCTTGTTAGGCGTAATCTATACACAGGAACAAATGTTTGGTATACTATGAATATACGTTTTTAACAAATATGTCATATTTGGAGGTAACTTATGCACAATGATGAACGGAAACGTCTTTATGAAAAAACAGAAATTAAAATGGATCAATTACCTTGGTATGCTAAGGAATATATCATTCGTAACCTTCGTAAAAGGTCACCTAATACTCTATTAGGTTATTGTTCAGATTACATCTCTTTTTTGGATTGGTTGAGTTCAGAGGGATTCTATAATGGAACTAGACTCGATTGTCCTCTTTCTACACTGGAGTCTTTACGCGTAGACGATGTTGAACGGTACAAAGACTTTCTTTCAATAAAACATGAAAACTCATTGGATACTATAGCCAGAAAGATCGCCTCTCTAAAGTCATTGTTTCAGTACCTATCTGTACTTTCCGAGGATGAAAATGGATACCCATACATAAAGCGCAATGTAATGGTCAAAATTGAGACGGAAAAAGAAAAGATTACTGTAATGGCAAAAGCAGATCGAATTAAGGATAAAATCCTCCGTGATGAAGAGATTTTTGAGTTCAGAGAATTCATTGCTGAAGGATTTCAGATCGTATGCAAAGACAATAAACGAATTCTGAATTCCCACTTGAAGAACAAAGACCGTGATTTAGCATTCGTAAGTCTTATTCTTGGTTCAGGTCTACGAGTGTCTGAAGCTCTGTCCCTTGACCTTCCTGATATAGACTGGCTTAAAGGCAAGGTCTTGGTTAACAGAAAAGGTAATAAGAAAGATTCAGTACCTGTAAGTAATATTGCATTGGATGATTTAAAGTCATATTTGGCCTTTCGTCAAACCAATTATGGTGTAGATGACAAACAAGAAGCAATCTTTCTTTCACTTCCTACTGGACCTCACGGGAAAGTAAGCCGATTAACTGTTAGGGCTTCACAAAAAATGCTCGATCGCTATGTGAGTTCTTTTGGAAAGCCGGCACTGACAATTCACAAGTTAAGACATACATTTGCAACCAAGTATCATAAGGAAAACAAAGATCTTGCCTCGTTAAAGGATCAACTTGGCCATTCCGATTTAAACACAACTATGATTTACACACACGTTGGAGAAGAAGAACGCCGTGAATCTGTAAATAGAGCAGATAGCTTAAACAGGTGATAACTTGGTTCGGGACCTCAAACAAAAAATCACTTATGGAAAGGAGATTTTACAAGACCATGCACAAAACACAATACGCCGAACCCATCTTCCGAGACCGGCGTATTACGCTAGTCATCAAGTAAATCGCATTCACATCTCCTAAATCTTTTGTTATGAAACTTCTTGGGATCTTTGTTATTGTTCCTTACATTACCCACCGAAGAATCCACCTTATGCACGCATCTCTTCTGCTGCAAATGGTCTGAGAAGTCCTGTAACGCTCTTCTTGTCCTTTTCTCTGCTTAACCACTCTGCTTCATCATGCGGACTAATTATGGCCGGCATACGGTTATGGATTTCAGCCATAAGACTGTTGGGCTCTGTGAAGCTGCGTGCGTTTCAAGTTAGCTTACGCTCTTATTGTAGCGAAAAGGCAGGTCCAAACGTATGTCAGCAAGGAAGCCGTTTGTTTTTGGTCACCCTTTTTTCTAGAAGACTTGAACGACTTCATGAATGCCATCCACTTCTTCAAAAATGGCACGTTCAATGCCAGCCTTCAATGTGATCGTTGCGCTAGGACAGCCGTTGCACTCTCCCAAGAATTTTAATTTAGCCACTCCATTCTTAACTTGAACCAATTCGGCATCTCCACCATCGCGGTTTAAATAAGGACGCAGTTTTCTCAATACATCATCTACATCTTTGAACAATTCCTCAGAATCTCTCATTTCATGACTCCTTTCATAGAGGCTGTGTTATCAGCTTCACCGTTCGCATTTTCTCTAATTCATCAATCATGTCTTGATAAAACTTAACTCTTCACCTGGAATAACTTTCTAGAAATCGGAAGTACCGATCTTGCTCCTGCTTATGCAGCTTTCCGTACAGTGCATATAAACCCTGCTCTTTTGACGCTTGCAGGTAGAATCAAGAAGCAATGCAGCAGTGTTACTTGGCGATTTTTGCGAAATATTCTAATGTTCTAACCAGTTGCGCGGTGTAAGACATTTCATTATCGTACCAGGCTACAGTTTTCACTAGTTGCTGGTCGCCAACTGTTAGAACTTTTGTTTGAGTGGCATCAAAAAGAGACCCGAATGTCATTCCTCTAACATCGGAAGATACGATCTCGTCCTCAGTATATCCGTATGTTTCTGGATCTGATGCTTTTCTCATAACGGCATTAACTTCTTCAACCGTAACCTTCGTGTTCAAAACAGCTACGAGTTCTGTTACGGAGCCTGTTGCTACAGGTACACGCTGAGATGCACCATCAAGTTTCCCCTTCAATTCAGGAAGAACGAGGCCTATGGCTTTAGCAGCGCCGGTGGAGTAAGGAACAATGTTCTCTGCTGCAGCCCGTGCTGCGCGGAAGTTTCCTTTTGAATCTGGCGCATCAAGGGTATTCTGGTTGCCTGTATAGGCGTGAACGGTTGTCATCAACCCGGATTGAATTCCAAATTTATCGTTCAGAGCTTTAGCCATGGGAGCCAGACTGACCGTTGTGCAAGAAGCACCGGAAATGACGGTTTCCGTTCCGTCCAGTGTTTCATGGTTTACGTTATACACGATGGTCTTCATGTCGGCTGTTGCCGGAGCAGAAATAACAACTTTATTTGCTCCGCCTTTCAGGTGAAGCTCGGCCTTTTCTTTGGTGGTGAAGAAACCTGTACATTCGAGTACGATATCTACGTCAAGCTCGCCCCATGGGATTTCTTCAGGGTTGCGGTGAGCCAGCACTTTAATTTCTTGACCGTTAACAGTAAAGGCTCCAACATGAACTTCGATATCACCATAGAAAGTGCCTTGTGTAGTATCATATTTGAGCAGATGCGCCAGCATTTTTGCGTCAGTTAAATCGTTTATCGCTACAACCTCGATATTTTCCACATCTTGAATTCGACGGAAAGCGAGTCTACCGATTCGCCCAAAACCATTAATGCCTACTTTTATACTCATTGAATAAACCTCCTGTTTTCGTTCGAAATCCATTCCCCATTTTTTTGTCCAATTTGCCTTTGGAATGGTTTGTTTTTAAAAATAAAGATACCGATCGGTACCTTTATTATATCAAGATTTATGACATTGGCAAGGTTTCGGCCGTAAAATTTGATATAATGTTAGATTAGAATAAGATCATTCGGAGGAAGCTATGAAAAAAGGAGATCGAACAAGAGAGCACATTATTATGAAATCGGCAGCAATCTTTAATCAAAGAGGTTATGCCGGTACATCGTTAAATGATATTATTGCCGACACCGGGATTAAGAAGGGGGGCATCTATCGACATTTTACAAATAAAGATGAGATTGCGCTTGAAGCCTACAACTACGCCGCCAGTATAGTTGTCAGCAAATTTGCTGAGGCGGTCGAACGGGAGCAGTCTGCGTCAGGGCGGTTACTTGCTTTTTTTAGTGTTTATGAAGATGTTGTTGGTAATCCACCATTTGTTGGCGGATGCCCTATGCAGAATACAGCAGTAGAAAGTGACGATACTCATACGGAACTTCGAGATCGGGCAAGACAAGGGCTGCATAACCATTTGGATATGATAAAGAGTATAATTCTTAACGGAATATATAGTGGGGAGTTTAAGGAGGATATGAATGCGGATGCACTTGCTTCATTTGCCTTTTCCTTGCTCGAAGGAGGCATTTTACTCAGCAAGTTAGATGGGGATAATAAGCATATGCAAATGAATACAGCATGCTTTGCATTCTATTTACAGAATTGTTGTTTGAAAAATAGTTAATCAGTTGTGCTTAGAAGCGTAGAGAGAATATGATGCTTTATGATCTCCCTCAACATTTTGGAGGTATATCGACATAAAAGTATTTGTAGCTGGTCTACCGGGGTTATTGACCGTATGCAGACTCAACCGGTTTTTGGAAAGGGCCTTGTTTTTCCCTAACTGGCAGATCAAATCTTGCTCAATGCTTCCCTAAGGGACGTTCGCATACCCGTGGCGTTGGAAGGGTAAAGGTGGTATGATCGCGGAACCGAATGACAAAGCACTACCGATTTTCTTGTTTCTGGTAGCGGTCAAACTGTTTAGGTTTGCCATATGACCGGTCTGCGACTAGGATGTACTCCGGGTCCAGCAAATGAGGGCAACGTTTTAAATCGGGCTTATATCCAGTTGTTTCGGAACATTGACTGCTTCATATTCTTTTGCAAAACACAGTTCCTGAGAGTTCGTTATGTAATCTTGTTTAAGCTTCCCAAGTTCACTAAGAACGTGATTAATTTTCAGATCGTATTTTGAGTTATGTGCCTGAATAATTTGTAATTGCTCCAGAGTACCTACATAGACTTGATATGATTCTTGTTGAACTTGCTCATAGAGCTGAACTATTATCTTGTATTTAGAAGTTTTTAGCACCCATTTATGTAGCTTATTAAACTCTTGTTTTATTTTTTTGTGGACTTCAAAGGGATCTCCCTTATCAAAATAAGCCTTATTTTGCATAGTTTATAAACTATAGCCCCGAAGTCAAAATAAAACTCAGTACCAGACGTATAACGAATGGTACTGAGCAATTTATAGTCATTTAGGGGGATTAAGTAAAAAAGCTTACTTTCTTGCCTTTGAAATACCTACTACTAAACTGATGATAGTAGCGCTAAGTAAATTTAGCATATGATCGATTTCATCCCAAGATTTATGTCGTACTAACATATTAAAACCAATAAATACTAAGCTGCAGAGTATGAAGAATCCTAAGAAGTTTTTGAGAAAAATTTTCAAATTCATTTTCAATCCGCCACATACCCGCTCAAAAATTTCGTTGCGGTTGTACGGTCTAATTCATTCGTACGGGCTGAATTACTATAAAAAATAGTGTCCCATTTAGATCCGACAATGACAGTTGTTGCGACTAAGGATTTTTTTTCTGCATACCGCCGTTTATAATATACAAGTGGAATTTGGTCTTGAACAATGGTAAGAGCCATAGTACCTATAACTGATGTTGCAACTGCAGCTGAGGGGTTTGCGGCGGTCGCTAACCCAATAAGTAAGGCTGTCACTGCAGTGACAGTATATCTTTCTATCTTGCTACTACCATCAACCCATGAACCGTAATACCAGGCAGATACAGCACCTCCCATATAACTATCAAAAGGGGTAATCAGATCGCCTCTATCAGGACGCATAGGGATATTGGGGATAGTTGAGAGATCGGTTGGATCGACACCAAAATTTTGTGTTTCTGTTTCAGTTACTCCATTCTCATTAGTAGTAACTTGGAAAAGAGAGTTCTGAGTATCGATGATAGCATTTTGAGTTGCATGCTTAACGAATTCTCCTTCAGCGTTTTTCACATAAATAGTGCTGTCAACCTCAGTAAAATCCTTATTAGCTCTTTCTTCAACTTTATACGTATCTCCATTGCTTTCATAGGTATATACAAGATGCGCGTCTCCCGGTTTTCCTTCTAAGAAAATAAAGTTTTGTTTTTCTTGTGAAAGTTGACTTACGCTAGCTTCCAGTGCATTTGGAGCTGCAAGCATCACCGTAGGAACAACAACCTCAAGGCACAGTGCGATGGATAAAGCAACTGTAATTAATTTTTTCACAGATAGAATCTCCCTTCGACTTCCAATTGTTTTAGTTGAGAAAAACTCCCTAAATGACTATATTTTCTATTTTATAACATTAAATACGCTTAATTGTATTCATTATGTAATTACAATGTTAATTATGGTTTTTAATTACAATCGATAATGAAGATAAAAAAAGGCAGACAAATGTCCGCCATTTTTCATGTTATTGAAATGTAAGCTTGCAGCTTTTTATTTTCATTAAGCAATTGCTTTATTTTAGTGGATTTAATAGTTAAATAGTTTTTCAAAATCGAATTCTCTTCGTTCATTCGCTGGTTTTTTAAAGATAAAGTCTCTATCTCTGAGACTAATTTATCTCATATTCGTGCCTTGCAGGCAAGGGCAAGACCAGCTTCGTCGATCTGCGAGATATCGGGGAAGCCGCCTCATCTATTGATTTGTTGAACATTTAAAAATGATTTTTTCTAGGACGAGCCTTACGGTTTGTCCTTTTTTTGTTGCTATAAGGAGGTATCAGTAATGAACATCAGAATCGTGCCAACCGATCATATTTACGCAGTAGCTTATAACCCGTAGATAGACCTTCAGCCTGGCGATCCAGAATATGTGAAACTTCGACCAAACTTTTGAGTTCAGTCGAGAACTTTCCTGAATATATATGATTTTCGACGTACTCTTGAACTAAGATGTGCTCCAGTGGTATAATAATTTTATAAATTATTCCTTAACTCCTAAACTCCCATTTTGCTGGAGACAAGAGTCTATCCGTCACTTTGACTTTGGTCTTCACAGAGTTACAAAGTAGGGTAGCTTGTATCGAAAGAACAAGTCTAGTGTAACACCTCAACCTATATCTCCGTTCTGATAAAGACAGAAATGAAGAGAGGATAAAATGTAGGACAAAAGGCTAAAGCCAATGAAGTTCCGCAGCTCCCGTTTGCTGGAGACAAGGAATGAAGAGTACCGAAAGGCTCTTGGAAAAGCAATGTTACTGAGTTTTAAAAGCCAATTTTTGCATGGATTCGTCCGTGCGGAGATCGGCTTTTTTGCGTTTCATTAAAAATCGAGAGGATGATTAAAATGTTTAAACTGTTCAGAGGTAAAGATGCAAAAAGTACGATTCATACAGCGGTAGGTGGGTTCCTCCATGAAGAGAAAAAACGTCATAAAAATGCTGTGGCTTTCTTCAGATGATGGCCGGAGTAACTGTTTATGTCGCTGTAGAAGTATGGGGAACCGCTGAAACAGAAGTGAAAATCAGTGATACCGTCCGTTTCGATATGGAAACTCAAAGTTTCTTTTACAAAACGGACGGAAATGAAATTAACGTGCAGGCTCTTAAAGGACAACCTTTTTGGCAAAGCGTGCAGCAAGTAATGGTCTTTGGACAAGATTTGCTGGATGATATTAAAGAACGTGAAGAAGGTCGTAAGCAGTTGGTATCCAACATTGCTGACCTGACACAACAAATGAATGAAAGTTCAATCGTTGTACCGAGAGTGAAAATGTTTCGTGTATAGCTTGAACAATACAGAAAAGCCGATTTTATGCATGTATCCCATGCGATGAAATCGGCTTTCTCAATTTAATAAGGAAAGTGATATGAAATGAGAAATAATTGGAGAGTTTGTCGAGAACCAGTATCTCATTCAATCGAACGTGTTTTTGATAACTACATGTTAGGCAGAATGACTCGTTTGGAATACTGCCAGCGCGTTGGATATCTGTTGCAGATGAAGGAGGTAAGGTAGGATGAAAACAGTGAAATTTACATATGACCCGCTGGCGCTTGTACGTATTGTCCTTCAGCGGCATGTTGAAGAGAATATTCAAGGAAAGTTTTATAAAGCAAAGCAATTTGCTTGTTATGAATACTTGTCTAAACTGTCGGATGAATCTTTGGAAAACTTGCTCAGGGAGTACACTAAACGACACAATCTTGACCTCATTACGTTGGAAAATTGGAAGCAAGATGGTGAACTCATCTTCGAGATTATTTTTGAACAAGAGGTTTATAGGCAATTGGAAATCGACTTCAAAAAAAGAGGTTTTGGGGCTACTGGTCTTGGTGTACTTGATGTCGGGAATAACGTTCTCTACGATATGTGGATTTGTCCAGCACTGGAGTACGATTCGACATATCGTGGAAAAGTCTTACCCACGATACGCAAAGGCATTGGATAAAATGTACATTTATGAAAGACTTGAAGAGTTTGATGGGGTCACCCGTGAGGAGTTGGAGCACTTTATCACAACCAACTTTGAACTTTATGGTGGCAGCAAGCCAGTCAAAGACTATCTGTAAGCAAGCATATAATGTTGATCTGAACACTTGAACAACTTTCAAGTGTTCTTCTTTATTCCAAAAACGAGGAGGTTTTTTCATTGAACTCAATTTTAAAAGATGCTGTTGTGGTTGCGGCTGGTCAAGGGGATGCAATTGGATTTTTAACTTGGAACTCCTTATCTAATATGCTAATCACGCCTGAAGACTTGAAACAGAAGCTTACCGATACAGGGCTGGGAGAAGGCTGGATGCCAAATGCAATTCGTCTACCAGACGCTTTTAGAAGAGCGACCAGTGAAAAGTTTAAACGGGAGATGTCGCCCGGTGTATATGAGAACTACATGTTTAGAGAAGTGGCATCGACAAGTTCTTTCGTGCAACTTAATTTGGTTTGCGAAACGGTGGATACCAAAGGGAGAAGGTTGAACTACATCCCGGATGTAGGATCGCTAGTATTGGATCGGAAAACGGAGAAGGTAGATGCCAGTTACGTCTCTTCCATGGCGCAGCAACTCGTTAGTAATGCTGCCCTACAATTTGATATCTTCCGAAACAACTATGGGTCTACTACATTACGAACCGTGATTACGAATGCTTTAAAGAGTATGTCACCAACCCCAGTAAGGCCATCTGGAGGTGTCTATTTTGTTCCAGCACAATTTGATGGAAACTTGGATGCACTGATCCGCTTTATTGTTTCACTTGAAAAAGGGGAAGCGGAGAAGGTTCCTGTCATGAACACGTTGGATATGAAAAACATGGTGACTCGGAAATTGATGGATCATCTCCGTTCAACACTGGCTGCTTGTGAGAACGGGGTAGAGAATCAACTCAAGAAGAATGATTTAAAAGCTATTCTTGAGGATGCGAAAAATGTGGTGAGCAACTTTAAAGACTACGAAATTATTGTTACAGGGAATTTGCAAGAAATGGAGGCTTATGTTGCGCTCATCCGTAAGAGAGTTGCGGATGCATTAGCAAATATGGCCGATTGAGTTTCACATTGTCTTGTTGAACGGAGCTACCCCTATTTCTTTTTAGGTTCAGCTCTTTTTAATTTCTAAAACCAATATATGGAGGACTTAAATATGAAAATTAAAAATATTCAAAATGCGTTGTCACAACAATATGCAGAACGTGAAGAAGTCATTGAAGGGCTTATGGTAGCCATGATTGCTCGTCAACATGCCCTTTTGATTGGACCGCCCGGAACAGGAAAGAGCGCAATGGTGAGTGATTTGACCAAGCGTATTACAGGAGCCAATTATTTTCAATGGCTGTCTGACACGCTTCAGTACACCAGAGGAGCTATTTGGACCTGTATCTTTGAAAGAATTGGAACAGGGTGTGTACAAGCGGAACACGGCTGGCAAATTACCAACGGCACATACATCCTTTCTCGATGAGATTTTTAAAGCGAATAGTGCCATTTTGAATGCACTTTTGACACTCATTAATGAAAGGATATTTTACAATGATGGCGCGCCAGCACAAGTTCCGCTCATGTCACTCATTGGCAGCTCAAATGAGTATCCTGAGGAAGGGGAAGGACTGGAGGCATTGTTCGACCGATTTCTACTGAGATTTGAGGTTAACTATATCGGAGAGGATCAGTCTTTTGTATCCATGTTGAAAGGATCTCCACCATCTCCTGCGGATATGAATATTGAAGAACTGTTTCAACTTCAATTTTTTAGTGACACGGTAGTGATTCCTGATGAGGTTTTTGATGCCTTGAGCAAAATTAGGAGAGAACTGATGGATGAAGGGATTCGTCCTTCGGATCGACGTTTTAAACAGACTCTCTCTGTGATCCGCGCGAAGGCCGTACTTGCTGGCAGAGATAAGGCTATCTTGGAAGACCTCATGATTCTCAAGAACAGTTTGTGGGAAAAACCGGAACAACGCGATAAGGTCATGAAAATCGTGCGGAACTATGCTCAGGATGCGGTGAAGACACGTATTCAAGGAATTGAAGCTGAAACAGCAGATATTATGAAAAATTTGGATCAGTCCAGTAATTCTACGGACGTTGCTGTTGAAAGTACGAAGAAACTGAAATCGTTGGTCAATGAGCTGGAAAAACTTCAAAAAGAACAACCAAACAGATCAGAAATTGAGAGTACGATTACAACTGTTCAAAGCTCTTTGAGTGGTATCGCGTCACAAGTGTTGGGAGTGTAGCAGATGAAGGAACCTATGAAATCTGTTTTAAACACAGATGCATATGACCGTAGACGATTTGGACAGTTAATGGAAATGTCGGACAGCCTCAAGAAAATTGGAAAAGAGGGGAAAAACATATTCCCCTTGATCCAACCTTTAATGAGTGATCTATGGGCCGGGTTGTTCAAAATGAAGCCAGAGCTACTTGATGAGGTTCCTGAAGAAATTGGAATGAACCATCAGCTCATGAAAAAAGTCATGACTGATCAAGGATATCTGGATTTTCGTGAGTTTACTCGCTTGGATGATCTGGCAGCAGCCATTGGCACAACGAAATACAGTGAAACCGTTCTTGGATGGTTAAAAGAGCAGGCTAAGCAAGATCAAGACTTGGCAGAAGCTTTAAAGAAGCTCATTCAAGGAGAAAAGGGAGCTTCCCAGCAAGCTACAGATGCTTTATCCGCAGCACTTAATCAGAACGGTTCTCAATTATCACAAATGCTCGCTCAGGCTGCTGATGAGGCGGTAGAGACTAAAGAAAATGTGAAATCTATTTTAGGTGGAATACAGGCCGGAAGTGGTGACAGTGAGCTGAAGAAGGTTCCTTTAAAAGAGCAATTATTTCTTGCTGAAAAGTTGAGTCATAATAAGAATTTGAAGGAAATCGCAAAATGGGCAGGACGAATGAAGGTCATTGCGAATCGTAAACAGCGTTCTAAACATAAGGATGCGATTGATCGGAATGGAATTCGGCAAGGGAGTGATATTGAGCAACTGCTGCCGATGGAGCTGGGCAGTTACGCCAGCCCCATTAGCAAATTGGATTTCTTACGCCGATATGCGGAATGTCAAACTCTTCAGTATGATACGAAGGGAAAAGAGCATCTCGGTAAAGGGCCAATCATCCTGTGTCTAGATCAATCTGGTAGTATGAAGGATCAGGATACTATTTCCAAGGGATTCGCTTTGGCACTCATGAGCATTGCTCGGAAACAGAGAAGGGATTTTGCGTGGATTCCGTTTTCCTCACATGCTTCTGATGCAATCATCTATGAGCGAGGAAAAATTGAAGTGCAAGATATGATTCAGCTTGCTACCGTTTTTCTTGACGGAGGTACGAATTTTGTACAACCCTTAAACAAAGCAAGCGAAGTCATTAAACAAAGTCGATTTAATCAAGCAGATGTTATTTTTGTTACTGATGGGGAAGCGCATGTAAATCATGATTTTTTAAAAGCGTGGACTAGCTTGAAGGAACAAAAAGGATTTTCTGTCTTGTCCTTGTTATTAGGGAAAGAATCCATTCATGGAGTAGACGGATTCTCTGATCGAATTGTTCGAGCCTCGTCGTTTGAGGATCAATCTATAGAGCAGGCTTTTGATATATGACCAAAGAACAGGGCGTGTACAATGCGTCCTGTTTTCTTAATATGAGGAGGATACAAGTATGAAAAGGTCAAGTATTCAGAGAACTACAAAAAGTCTTTTAAATATACGTGAACGTATTCGATTTGATTTGCCATTCCAACGCAACAGCGTGTGGAAGAATGATCGACGCTCGTACCTGGTCGATTCCGTCATTAGGGATCGCTACATCCCAAATATTCTCGTTTGGAATAACGGAGACGGATATATCTGGGTTATTGATGGTAGACAGCGTTGGGAGTCAGTTTTCTTCTTTGCCGATGGCGATTACAAGTTGAGTAATGGAACAGCGGATCTCAATGGAGAGTCGATTGCCGGTAAACGACATCTGTCGGTGACAAGAACATGTTCCCATTGAAGTCTGATATGCTCCCCTCATAGTAACCGTAGAAAGTTTTGTTTTTTTCTACTGTCTACTATGAGGGGAGCATATCAGTCGCTAATTTAGCGGCTTTTTTATTTTATCGGTACAAGTTCTTGTCCCGAGCCAAGGACAAGAACTTGTACCGATTGCCGGAATGGACAAGAACATCGTCCGATTACCGATTAGATGAATAGCTAAGTGTGGGTAGTGAGTCCTTTTGATCGACTAACAGACTAAATGGTGGATTACAATCATAAAGCAGCTGCTTCAACTGTTGAATGACAAGAACATAGTCACGGGAGCCATTAAAATTACAAGAGGGCTCTACCTTTAGTTTAGTTGACTGTGATGAGAGTACTCCGGATGAAGAAAACGATCTAAGCCAGGATTCCATTGAAGAACAACTGGACCTTCCGCTTAAAGAAATGGAGAAAATGTTGATTGGTTTAAAGCTTAAATTGAATATTAGGCTTTCTTCGCAAGATTGGGTCAAAGAGATTGTCAGTATACCATTTATCATTCAGGAGGTTGCCTTCAGTTATAAGACAATTCATGGACTGGAACTGCAGCTCAATGGCTTTGAACAGTTTCAAGTTTCAGTTCATAAAGACTATCATTCCAGTGCAGACTGATACGTCGGGGCGATTCTCTATTTCGTCCGCAGGTACGTATGGCGATGCTATCCTGGATGTGAACCTAAGAACGGAAGGGATGATCTATTACATCGGGGTCAAAAGAGGCACTATGAACGCGTCGGATTATTCAAGCTAAGAAAAAAACTCCCCACGAACGCGTTTGTAAACTCAATATCAATAGAAAAGAAGCCTCCGATTCGGTTCGGAGGCTTCTTCGTGTCGAGAAAGTCCGACTTGAGCAAAATTCAGTGAACGCAAAGGTTGAGGGACAAGAACATTTAGCGGCCTCATTAATTTTATAATGGAATGTTGTACACTAAGCAGGAATGTCGCCAAGAAATAGCTGATAATGCAGGGTTTGAGTTCGGTGATGTGGTAGCAGAAGACACTATCGGTTAGACATAGACGCCAAGCAGTTGGACTGTGGTTTTGATATGATACGGCAATCGGTACAAGTTTAAAGCGATTACGAATAGTTGGATGTTTACGATCACTTAGTATAGATGAAATATTTATTACGTACGATACGCAGAATTTGTTTGGAGATAATTTAGACATTTACTCGAAAGCTTCAGGAGATTATTAAAACAGAAATGGGGTGACCCACTGCGATTGGGCTAGGAGATAACATACTCCAGAGCAAGATAGCACTCTATATTCTGGACAAAAATAACGAAGCGACTGGTTTCATTGATGAAGTAAGCTATGAGACATTTCCGCAGAAAATTTGGAACCATCCCGTCCGCGAGTGCTGGGGTGTTGGAGGGAGGAAGGAACGAAACTTAGCCCGTATGGGCATTTATACTATTGGGGGCCTGGTCAATGCAACTTAGCGACCATGAAAGCACGTTTTGGGATCATCGGTGAACAGCTTGTAATACACAGCCGAGGAATTGACCTAACGCATCCTTTCCATGACCTGATTTAAATAATAATGTCATCAGTCAGAAAAGTTTTGGAAGTGGTATTACCTTAATGAGGACTATAACCATGCTGAAGACGTCATTCCCGTCATTTTGGTAAATTTCTGCATCGGTTCAAAGACATTCTCTCGTTGTCCGGTTTTTTATCAGTAAAAGTTCGTTAGACTAACCTAGGGCAAAAACTTGCAGGGATTAGAAAAAACAAAATAATAAGTACAAAGAAAAAAGTGAACTATTTGGACATTATAGAATTTGATCAAAAAATTTGAGATTCATCTGGCGATTATTCCTTTCGTGTGAGAATGATTAGCTCAGTTGGGTTATTTTTCTATGCCTCGATTTTTTCATAAGAACTACTCACTGTCCAGTTAATTACGTTAATGAACTAAAATCAATTTGTAATGTTCTTTCCATATATTATTAAGATTAGATTTACTTTGTTAGGAAACAATAAGTTTGCAATATAATACCTCAATTGCAATTGAAATCGACAATCCAGAAACTCAATACAGGAGGAATAGAAATGCAATATTCACACGAGAATTTTCACGATTCTGAAACAAATCTTGAACAAAATAGTTTTATGGTTGATGATGATAACGGTGGTACAGCAACTTTAGAAAGAGTTCGTGTTGCACAAGAAGTAATTGAATTAACAAAAGAGGATGGTCCAAAGCAGTGGCATGTGAAGAACAGGGCAAAAGTGTTTATGTGCAAAAAAGCTGGGGGACAATATCCATGCGATTGCCCTGGTGTTAATTTATTTGTTGAAATCAAAAAGTCTAATGATCAAAGTATTATATTTAGTGGGGAAGTTGCAACAAATATAGATAGAAAATTCGATTTCGATATTGATGTTACTATCTCTAATCAAGATACTGCTCCCGGCTCGATGTATGTTCACCTTGAAGAACAATAATTTACTAACCGTAAGAGCTGTTGATTGACTCCCAATTGGTAATCCTATGGAAGCCGATAGCCTTCAAAATTCTAAATTGTCTATGCGCGCCTACGAGCGCTGACAGGCCACAAGCATTGAAACTTACCTTGAGATCATCCCTGATTGCGCGGGGTTATTAATCTAACAACTATTTTTCCCATTCATTTGGTGTCATTAACCGAGGCGCTGTCGAGTAGTTTAAAATAATTAGCTGCTTTCTTTGATCACTTAACGGGCATAGTTATAGAAGAAGTTATTGGAGATCTTCTTTTGAAGGAAGATTTTAAATTGAAGAACTATGATTTTTCCTGACAACAGCGTCTTGGTGTTCGTACCCCGTGAGATCCGAACAAAAGTCCATTGGCCTATGTAGGAGGATTAGTTATGAATGGTAGAATAATAAATAAGACAAATGAAATTTTATGTGTGTATGGTGGAGATCCGGTAGGCGGTTTTGATAATAGTTGTTTTCCTTTAAAACCAGGTGAAGCAACTTCTTCAAATTTCGATTGTGACGGATTTTTTGTTCCAAATGATAGACATGTCGGACAGGTATCATTTCCTGCACAAAAAGGTCCAGCAGCTGTTAAAATAAAGGACTATCAAACACTTACTGTTACTCAAGATGGAAACTTCTACCTTTTGGATTCACACAATTGGGGTATTTACCGGGCTGGTGAATTAAATTGGGCAATATATAATACTGATTATGCCTATACTGTTCGATGGGCTAGTCAGTATGGTAGCAACAGACCTATCGAAAGATATCTTAATCACGAATTGCCCGTTGGCGAACGTAACGGAGAGTTTGGAACAGAGATCCCTATCTAAACTCAAAAACCACAAAATCCCATGTAGTGCACCCCTTAGAATAGACATTGGAAAAACCCCCGGGTTTAGAGGATGAATTCTAGGGGGTGTATTTTTATGGGACAGAAATTTAAAACGTATTCCTTTGAACTGAAAAAGGAAGCTATACAGGAAAGATATCAGATCATGGACAAGGTAGCATCCTACGGAGATGTCCAAAAACTCGCTCGTGTGTTTGGGGTTTCCCGAAGTGGGTATTACGCGTATTTAAAGCGTAAACGAGTGGATCGCGATGCGAATGCGAAAAAACAGGTACTTCGAGCCTATCAGCGTTATGGCGGAAAATATGGTACAGCGGTAACGATGATTATGTTTGCAGATTATGATGCTTCTGCCACTATATCTTCAAAATGCCCGCGGCTATACAGCAATTGAAGCAGGCCTGCTTATGCTTCCCGGAGCACTCATCATGGGTTTTCTGATGCCTGTTACAGGTAGGCTGTTTGATCGCTTCGGAGCCAAGCGGAAGTATTATTGGGCAGCTTATTACGATCGGTACGACCCTAGGCTTTATTAACCTGACGGAATCGACGAGCTATATCTTTCTGCTACTAATGTCGTCTGCGAGACGAATTGGGATGGGAATGCTTATGATGCCTATTCAAACAGTGGGATTGAATGAGCTGTCGGCTAAGTTAAACGGTCATGGAACGGCTATTACTAATACTATACGCCAGGTTGCCGGAGCGATCGGAACATCCTTGCTCGTAACGGTTATGTCTTCGCAGACACGAGCCATTGGAATAAAATAGCAGCTTCAGGGGCCGCATTGACAGACAAATTGAAACTGGGAGCAATGATACAAGGTATCAACGATTCGTATCTTGTTCTTGTAGGCATTGGTATCCTTGGTTTGGTTCTGTCGTTCTTCATCAAGCGTACGGGGGAAGATGCTGAACTAAGCAACACTTTGGCAGAAAATTAGGCGGGAGATGAGCATCCATTTTCGAAAATGGCGATAAAGTAGGGCACCTGGGGACGCTTAAAAGACTTCTAGTGATTTCGAGTTGGCAAATGATCAATGTTCTATTTGGTGAAATGAATGTGTCGATGGAACCATAGGCATGTGCTTAGAATAAGTTACTGTTAGTTCTAACAATAACTTTAAAGGAGCAAACGTAATGGGAAATTGTTATATCGAATACAAGGATGGTAGACCACCTGTCTGCGGGCAAGCATCGTCCAAACAAGTTTGTTTTAATACTGCAGCATTAAAAAATGTAAAGTCTGCTGCTTGGTATGATAACCAGCCATGTCCATCTTACTTTCTACCCTCAATACTATTATCCAATGCCTCCAGCTCATTATTATTATCATCCTGTCCCTGAAGTAATGATGAATCCACAAGATTCTAACATTATGACAATATCAGTGGTTACTAATCCAGCTCTAGCTCAGGGATGGCAGGCACTGTGTAATGGTCATTTCGGAGGATGGTATGGTCAATGTAGAACTAATAGCGCTGATGCTAAAGCAGATGCAGATGAACATAATAGGACATCACACGGTGGAGAAAGATGGGCTACTTATGTAAAACGCTCATGTTAATTAGGTTCAAAGACGAGATTTAGTAGTCTCGTCTTTTTATTTGAGGTGGTGAAATGGAGAACTACTGAATTGCATGCTGGACTGCCGTGATTTACTTATGTTTATTTTAAAATTTAATGTGATGGCTGCCTTGCAGATCAGCACAATTATGAATGAGTTATTTGCTTCCAACACTATTCACGTTCACATAGTGAATTTCAATGCACAAGTCCTCAAATATATAAACTCTCGTGCAGAAGATGCCATTGAGATCCTTCGAGTTATGTTTAAACCCTGCTACCATAGCTCCGTTTCCCATTGATTCTTTGTATAACCGGCCAATCCACCCATGACGGCAGGACATTTGTTTTTACTCTACTTACTTGGTTACTTTTTAAGATAATTACGGGTGGAACGGTTAACGTTAAAAGTGATACTAACTACTACAACTCATTTTGGAGCTTTGGAGGGATCCGTAATGCGTATATAGTATCTAATTTCCGGTAAATCAAGATTGCCATCACCAACTATACTATAAATGGGATTGTAAATATCTATGTCATTGTTAATTGTCATTGCTATATCCATGCGATTAAATACAACATTTTTTGATTGGTACCAAGAAGAAGAAGCAGGATCTATCTTATGCCATGCTGTTTTTAAATTTGACATTGCTAGGGCTGATGAGTAGTTGTCCAAGTGAAAAATTGGTATTGTGTAGTCATTTGTACCATTTTGTAATCTATCATTTTTATTTTGATGCCATATTTTTGCTCCGGTTTGCAAAGAGTAAATACACGTCGTGTTCTCTTTTTCTCCCAAAAAATCACAATGCATACTAATGGTATGTTTAGGGGGAATTTCAATTAGAATTGTATTTACAATATCAAGTTTATTTTTATCATCAGGTCCGAATCCAGGTTGGTATTTAAATGCGTCCATATACACTCTCCCTTCGTAAATTCTAGATTGACTGAATAAACTCACACATCATTATTTGTGAATGACGTTTATGAGCAGATTGCTGATCGACATTAATGAATTCAAGCATAATTTTCATGTATAAAGTCTATCCAGCTTATAAAAAGCTTATTCATGAATAAGCTCTCACGGGAAGTTTCGTTCAGTTGGTTTTAGAGATACTATAAGCGCAATTGGCTGTTTCCGGGCGGTGCTGGCGGAAAGGGCAACTGATGTTGCACCAAAAATGGACAAGAACATGGTGTTTGCTGGGAAAGGGGAAATCTCGAAAGCTGCGTATAGCGTTAAGAACAAACATAACCTCTATCTCATGACGCTTCTTCTTTTTTAGGAAGTGCGTGTGTTCAGTGATACGCATCACATCATTAAA
The DNA here is from genome assembly GCF_900110055.1 of Paenibacillus sp. OK076. NCBI lineage: Bacteria > Bacillati > Bacillota > Bacilli > Caryophanales > Paenibacillaceae > Paenibacillus > Paenibacillus sp. OK076. The sequence goes on along the minus strand of NZ_FOCH01000001.1, from coordinate 3,361,766 downwards.
GGGAAGCATTTGTCGAGTAACACTCGGTTCGAGATCCTTTGCAAAAAGAACAAATGGGAGGATGCCCTCCATTCGTTAAGCGGAATAGGTGACCCTATTCAGTTGGAGGAGGGGTGACCGATACGGGGTATGAGAAGCCGGTAGAGTTTCGTTCCATGACGTCAATACCGATCAGTTCTCATGGAGTGGTAGTTGACAGTTCCTATGAGCGGGATATCTACAACGAATGCCATTGTCAGCAGCGGCAGATTATCCGGCCGCCGTACAACCTAAAGTATTATCCGACTTGGAATGGCATGTTGCCTGATGGCTTATTCCTGGATACGTCTCCGGAAACAATCGTCGAGATATTTGGAATGTCAGAGTATCATGAGCGGAAGCTTCAAAAGACTGCACATTTTACTCAGCTGAAGGGATTTAAGAAGAAGCCGTATTCATTCTGGTATAGGAAGCTTATAGTAGGGGAGTGACATCAAATAATAAAATGAATAAAAAATGTTATATGGGGACACAATATTTTCTAGTTAACAAAAATTGAAAACAAAAAATAATTCATGTAGGAAAACTAAAAACAAAAAAATGCCCTGTAGCAAAATAAAGGATTTGTACAAGTGTTGAGGGACCAGAACATGGTCCCATTGAAGTCGCTAATTTAGCGGCTTTTTTAATTTATCGGTACAAGTTCTTGTCCTGAGCCAAGGACAAGAACTAGTCCGATTGCCGATTAGATGAATATCTAAGTGAGGAGTTTTATAACCGTTAATTCATTAAACTAACGGGTAGGATAGTTTAAGATCATTCCTGAATCGTACCACAAGGAAGGGCAAGTTTTTTATTGTACTACACACCGATTAACTCGTTCTTTAGAATAGGACGTAACCTCTTTTGAACAGAGGTTGTCCACTAACTTGAAAAACTCTTCTGACGATAAATCCTTTTGTCGCTGGAGCCAAAGACGAAATAAGGAAAGGGAGGTTGACAGGTAAAACTCAATCAAATATGGCGTTAAGGAAGGGTTTTGCGGAACATTTAATTAACCGATTTAGAGTGATTTCTTTTTTTAGCGTTTTAAAAAACGGGGACTTCCATAAACACCTAAAAGGGCATTGAGAACCAAAAGATGTTCTTTTTTTGTCCAGACAATGGAGCGCATCTTGAACCGCATGCATCGATAGCTCTTTTTTCGCCAATTCTTCTTTTATGTCGCTCAATAAGTCATTTTCGAGAGCATCTAACAATTCGTATATATCAGAGTAAAGTATTGATAAAAGGTGCTACGGTTATATCCTGACTTATTCGCGATTTCCTGAACTAAAATTTTCTCGATTGGTTTTTGGCTATATAACTCACAAAAAACTCCAGCAGAGGTGTGGGGAAGGCAAGCTTGATCCAGCTGTTTCTGAACAGGAAACAGCTTCCGATCTATCCTGTCAAGAACGGAGAAGGCTGGCTGCTCATCGAGCATCAGTCGGTGGAAGAGCTGCAATTGATGATAACACTGGAAGGAGCAGCGATGATTACCCATGCTGGGAAGAGGCTTGGAAATATGTTGACTTGACGGAAGTGAATGAGGATGAAGCTGCGCACGATCAGTTCTTCGATGAATTCGACAGTTACCCGCAAACGAAAATAGGAGGATACGCATCCTATATCCAGTCACCGGTTTCCTTAGAAGATTTTCAGTTTATCATGCAGATCGGAAGCGAGGAAAAGCCGGGAGTTATGGTGGGTGACAACGGGGACGATGTACTGTTAAGGTCTCGTTCGAATGGTGAATGGCACATGCATTGGGATTGTTATTGAGGGTTTGACGGCCAGATAAGATAATCTGGCGATAAAAAGCAGATTTTTCTACCCAATGGGAAGTAAATAAGTTGAAGCGGCTAATCTGAAAGTTTAGCCATGGACCCGGGGAAATTGAGAGTGAAAAGAGGAATTATACAGCAATAGGTAGAAGTTCTTGTCCTTTAATGGTACAAGTGTACAAGTTCATAACGAATTATCTTCTGATGCACAATTTGAATTCCTTACGTACAACTTCACAGTGACCCAGTTTAGTGAATGTACTTTTGAGCTTTAATAGTAATTTCTTGTTTTACTCATGAATATAACCCTGCAATAATATCTATTGATTGATTCCTTTATTTAACTTAAAATGAAATCTGAAACTAAGTATATAAGGGGATACATATGAGAAAAGCATTATTGTTAGTTATGTTATTTACTTTAATTTTTCCAGTCCAAGTGTTTGCAGCAAGATCAATGTCTACTAGTGAGATTGAAAGAATTTATTTTGAGGACTACAAAGACAATGTAAAAGAGATTAAGAAGGCACAAAAAAAACTCAAAGTAGTATTAGGTACAGAAGTTGCTTCACTCACAGAAAAATTAAAACAGGCGACAGTAAAGTACAACCAAGCAGTAAAAAATAAATCAAGTAAAAACTCAATCGAAGTCTTGAAAAAGGAGAAAGAAAAGATCAAAAAGGACCTTGCTGCTGCCAAAAAACAGTTGGCAGAAATGATTAAAAGTTATACAAGAGAAAGCAATTTTCTACTAAAAAGTATAGCTGAACAAAAAACTGAACTTGTTAAATTCATTAAGGATCATTACGATGGTAAAGACAAGTTGACTGAAAATCAATTTAACAAAGAGGCATTGAATAAATTAAACGAAATAAATCAAAGTTTCGAACTTGCAATCGAATATCTTAATGAAGCGTACATATATTAATAGCCAGCAGACAACAGAAAACTGTTGTCTTTTTTATTTGAAGCAAATGATAGAAATGTAAATGTAATAAAAAGCAAGCAAACATACATTGTTTGTAATATAAAGAATTAGAAGATTTGGATTGAAAAACATAAGTTTTAGGCTATTACAGTAAACGTTGGGCCATTGAAACCTATTTTTGTACGGCGAAAGTTCAGCTGGACATGGATCGTTACCAGGTTCGCTCGGCAAAGGCCATTGACTGTTACTTGCCTTCCATCGACGATGGTGTGAAATGGATTACTTATGATGAAGTAAACCCTCCGATTTTCCCTGGAAGCGTATCTGTAAGAGTTAGAGTTAAAGCTGATCCAGTTAGTCAGGTTCCATCTGGGAAAACGAAGTTTGTTAGCTTTGTAGAAAATGTAGCAATGTATATTCGTATTAATGATGCTAGTAACACATTTGAAAAAGCGTATATATCATCAGCAATGGAGTATTCCTCAAATGACGGAGAAACGTGGACTACGTATAATGAGGCAAATCCACCACAATTCCCTGGAGACCTTACGATCCTTCTTCGCGAAAGTGCAAACGATTTTCTTCCAGCAGGACCAGCCAAAAGTTTTACATTCACATCTAATGTTTATGTCCTAACTGGAAACAATTCGCTATCCACGTCATTGTCGACGCTTGAATATTCTCGGAATGGTGGAGAGTGGGTTGCATTGAATGTGGATCAAGTAGTACCCATGCAATCCGGTGACGTTGTACAAGTTCGAGAAGCGGCTCGTGATCCATTCCCAGCAGGAACGCCAACATCTTATGATTACTAATTTCATAAAGTGAAGAGAATGTTCAGTTTTAGAAGAACCCCAATCATTATATTTTTGATTTGGGTTCTTGTTTTAAAATGTTGAAGTAAGCCAAATAAAATTTCATTAGATAAGCCGATTAATTAAACAACTGCGAATTTACTAGTGATTACTGGTTCAAATCAAACCTAATTTTAAATGAAGTTCCTAAAAGGGCCGCGTTAATTTAGAACCTTTTTTTGTTGTTCGTATAAAAAGTTAGCTTATAATTCTGCGAAATTAAATTGTTTAAGTATTTTTGCAGAAAAATGCATTGACCGATGGTAGAATAATCCATATCATTACCTATATAGATGATAAAGACATAAAAAATGGATTTTTATCAGTGGAGGTGAAATCATCCTTGGAAGTGAAAACTCAACAAACAATTCGGGCAGAGTTGTTAAATTACATAGAAGAAAATCAAATGCTTGTTTATCATTTTGCTGAAATATCGGGTATAAATTCTGGAACTCTTAGTCGCTTTATCAATGGTTCTCAGCTCATTCCGATTAAAGCTCTTGATAGAATGACATACACGATGGGACTTGAAGAGGGCACTTTTTATGATCTATATGTAGATGAGCTGCTGCTTGATCCATCAACAGACTGGAGAAGGTTACGGCCGTTTCTAACTAGATGCTCACAGTTAAATAAACTATTCTGTATTGAAAAAGTTGTTGATCTTATGTTGGAGAAATCTTACTATATTTCTTCACTATTTGATTTTGCTGAATCTCTGTATGAGGGAGGCAATACCACGGCATCACTTCTTATCTATAAAAAAGTCTCAGAAGGAGAACGTTATCAGCATGCCGAAAGGTTAGCTGTGTGTCAATATAGAATCTTCAAATTATCACTAGGGAATGATCAGCATATCAATTATGAACTTGCTCTTGTATTCGAACCTTTTGTCACAAGGTTGGGTGAATTAGAACAACTTGATGCTATAAAAGATCTCGTTAACTTGTATGTTTCTTTGCAGAATTGGGAGAAAGCAAAACAATTAAGCACTGAAATGGGACGAATAGCTAGAATACAATACGATTTAAAACATAAAAGGAAAGTAAATGAAATCAGTGTGAGTGGACCTAAAAAAGTGTTATTTGGGTATATTTTGTATTCGCATTTGATATTAGGGACAGTAGCTGAAGAGGCTCGGGATTTCAATGAAGCTTTTTATCATTTAGAAAAATATGAGGATCACAGTTGGATCGTTGAAACCGACGCTGCAGCCGAGCAAACAAAGAAACAATTTTTAGTCTGGGCCACCGCGAATAGAATGCTTTATAGAATAATGACAGGGGATATCCAATTAATTGAGAATTATGTAGATTCTTTGGCTAGCAACGATAACGAAATACTTCTGGCTCTATTCAAAGTTGTGAAAGCTGCGCTGAAATACTCCTGTAATATCGACCATATTTTAGAGCGCTATAACGAAATGATTCAAAACCAGGTAATCTCCCAGAAAAAGGTGGGGACATATACTTCTCAAGTAATTAACGACAGATTTGTGATTTTCTTAGCTGATTTAGCTGAATATTATATTAGATCTCTACGCCCTAATATTGGTATAATCTTTGTGTTAGATAGTTTGGCAATATCTGCTAAACTAAATAATGATGCTTATCTGGTCAGATGCTTCTGCTTATTTGAGAAATTGAGGCATTCAGCAACAGTGGATCAACTAGATAAGTATAAAGCAATTTTAAAGGAGGTCGAATTAGTTATATGAAGAAGATAATGATCGTTTCTTTGGCTGTGACTTTAGCAATTTTGGTAATTGCTCCATTTAATCAGGTATCAGCTGATAACTACGAAGTTATTCCAAAAAAAGATATTTCCATAATAAAAACGAGCTCACATGGTGCTGGCGGTTGGTAAAACAGAATAGTAATGTCCAAAACCTCCTTGGATGGAGGTTTTTTAATTGTCTTTTTTGTATATATTCACCAATCTGAAATTTGAATAGAAAGAGTTAGGATTAGTTATAGAGGTGATTTTGTTATGTCTACTAATCCTACAATTAAAGAAAAAATAGAAGAAGAGAGGGATGTCTTAAACAAGTTAGTTAACATATATGGTATTGAACATCCTTTGGTTATCAGACAATCCGAACTATTAGATGAATTAATAAATCAACACAACAATGATACAAAAACATCATCCAGTTAGATCCGTGTGCTTAGTGAATTATGATATAGAGTAATGGAGCCGTGGGAATCGTGGAACATTAATCAAGCTCTTGCTCAGGTTAAAGGGTTAAAGCCATAAATAAAATTCAGGTGTATTTGTATGAAAGAAAACTATGATCCTAAAATGGATAATTATTTTTCACGACTTATAAGAATGGTGAGAAATTATTGATAGTAGTAAGGTTAAAAACTCACTACTCATGTATCTTGCAGTTTATCGTTTGAATATAAGTTCTACTACGGGTCTGGTTACATAATTTTTAATTGATTACAACGTTTATTGATCCACAAATAGAGCATAAAATGCTTTCATTCATTTGAAGTGTTTAAGGGTAGGCAAGTTTTTTATTCACAGCAAAAATAATGCTCTCATGACTAGAAAAGAAATTCAAATACTAAGCCTGGCATCATGGAGGACAGTAAATGAACAATCACACAATTTATTTCCCATGGGATATACAGAAGCGAAGTGCAGAGTGCTATGTAAGAGCGATTATAAAAGAGTTTGAACTACCGCTGCCTTTAAAGATTAATTTAATCTTACCCTCAAACGAGTACATTTTAGAAATCGAGGTTTGAGTTTATATGTGTAATAAAATTCTATATGCTGAGCCCTGAAAGCATCAGGATGACCCAAAATATAAAGATCACTTAACAAGCGTTCTGAAGAAGATGTTGAGCGTTAAGTAATCAGAGGAGGTACTGAATCTACTCCGTGTCCGTTTAACCTCGCATGTTGGTGGACAAGAGGACTTCATCTTCCTACTTAATAAATTAATCAAGGTTTAACCTAAGAGCACCCAAACGGGTGCTTTTCTCTATGAGCAAAAGTAGATTCAACATGGCTTACGAAACAGAGGGTTCTGTCGTCATCAGAAACAAAGGGACGGTATGGGCGTGGCTGGCGCAAATAAAATTTCTATCGTAACAGGAGAGACAAACTTACCTGCACTGGGTGACGGCAGGATCAATTATGTGACGGCTTATGCTCTAGGTCGGCAAAGCAAGAGGAGTTGATACTTAGTTTATGCTTTGCATAATTGAACAAAAATAAGACTCTCACGAAACTAAGTCGAAAGAGTCTTATTTGTCTTATCGTGGTAATTCACCTGAACCTACATATTTATCTTTCTTACTATTCCACTTATAGCTTGCAACTGCGATCTTCCAACCACCTTCTGGATAGTAATTCTTCCACATTTGAATTATTTCCCCGGTTTTCGAAATCTCTATTCCAACATCACCCATAACAGATAACTTCTTTTTAAGAGTACCATTCTGATATTTATAAACGAGCAGTTCTGTATTTGATGGTAAATAGTCAAGAGTAACAGCTACATGCTTTTCTTTAGCCGAAACATTGAGGATTTGGATTGTTGGTTCTTCATCGCTATAGTAATTTGTATCTATAAGTACTATGACACCTTTGGAATTAATAAGATAAAAATTGCCTGATTCAGTGATCAATAAGTGTTCCTTCTTTTTGTCTACGTTTAGGTCTACTGACTTACTGACCTTTACCTGCTCCCGTGGGAATTTCTTTTCTAACAGAGTCTTTGGATTTACAGTAGCAGCCTCGATGTAAGATGCGTTAAATATGAATCCAAACATTGTAATGGCACATAGTAGAGCTGTTACTCGTTTCATAGTAGTCTCCTTTATAAATTACTTATCGTTTGCGTCACTAGCACTAAACATAATTCCGATCGTTTCCGAACCAAGTACAGTGTATCGTATTCCGTTTACTTCGGTTGATTCATCAACTGTACTCCAGTCAACTCCTTCATCCAGTATATGCATATCTGAAAGGATATTTGCGACAGAACTTGCGGGCACATCGGGATTAACAGAAAGAATAACTAAACCGATAGCTAGAACAATATCAGCTCCAGATGTCATGGTTCCATTTCCTTGACCGATCATTGTAACATCTCGTACAGAACCATCAGCTTTGTTAATGGAACCAGTGATACCTATGTAATCTGTAATGATATACTGAAATACATCCTGAACTGCTCCTTTTTGTATCTCAAGTTTCTTCCCTATTTTTAATTTCGAATTTCCGATTTCCTGAGCACGTTTGTTAAATGACTTTCGAAATTCTTCAGGTGTCATATTTAAACTTCCAGGGATCTCTAGTTCCTTCTGATCTTGCTTCTTTACATTTTCTTTTGCTACCTTTACTTCCTGGGTTTTAGCAACTGATTTTTCAGTTACAATAGTCTCTGACTTGCTTTCAGTCGGGATCGATACTTCGGTTGATGCAACCTCGTCTTTTTTAGAATTCTCCTCATCTTTGTTTCCAAAAATCCCTGCAACTATAATCACAACAATAAGCCAAAACCACCATTTTTTCTGAATAGGCTTTTTCAATCTTCTTCCTCCTGATATAGTAATAATTAACAACATAAAATAGTCTATCAGACCCAGGAAAATGTGGTTATATTTAAATTGGAACAATTTACAGCCACTATATTTAAATCCGATAGCATCGGTGAAAAGGTTCCACTAGTATAACGCTGGTGGAACCTTTTTTTTATTTAACAGATATTTTACACATTTCCCCTTACTTCGACATTGGAAATATAATACTATGATCCAGTAACATAAATACAAATATTTGGAGGTATTGGAATGATTGCGTCTATGAAAAAGAAATTGGTATTAGCTATGTCGACTTCCGTACTCGCTCTATCATTTGTTATTGCTCCAATCTCCGCATTTGCTAGCACACCGAATCCTGTTGACAGAGCAAAGATTGAAACGCCAGTTGTTACTCCACAACCAGTTGATGATGGCACTGTTACGACAATGGGATTCAAAAAATCAGCCTTTGTATTTGCTCTAAAGCATGGAGGGGAACTGCTCGAAGATTTGTTAGAATATCTAGGTAAAAAAGAGTATGCTGATTATGTGAAAGAAAATCGTTTATCTATCGCGAACTTTATAGAAGAGACTGAACTAGTAGTAGAGAAAAACTTAATTGGATTTTTAATATTCGAATGCAGTATTCCACAAGGTGCAGCGACAGTAATAGCTAAGGCTATTATGTTTATTGCATTTTAAATAATTTACAAGGTGGGAATGGAATGAATGTAGATGAACAGCTTGAGCTTTTGAAATATCAAATCAAGCTCATTAGAACAGTGGTTGCCTCGGATGAACATCCATATTTCATGTTCCTACTTGATCACGATTTTAATGAAAAGCAAACTCGTTCTTTGACTGATGTGTTATACATATTTAACCGCAGGCTAAAAGCACAAACTAGTGCAAGAGACGAACAAATGGAGCATTTTCACAGGGAGAAGATAGAAGATATAAAGGAAAGAAATAAATTCTTTTCAGTTCCTGATGATTTCCTATTGAGTGATTCTCCACCAACATATGATGAGTTCGTATCTCTTGTGAAGTTGATAGCGCCGGCAGATGTTAACCCATCATATCTTTTGAAATCTCTTCAGATGCAAGAGATGTATGTTAATCTATGTGAACATCTGTTAAAACAACAAAATTGAATCGGTAAAAGACACTGCTGGCATAATGCTGGCAGTGTCTTTTTTTGTTCACATATATATTTTTATCAAGCAACGTGTTCAGTTCTTATTTATCTGCAGCTTTGCGGCATGTTCAGCCTACTTCTCTAATCAAATCCTCGTTGTTATTACGTACGTTACCTACTCCCTTTGGTACTTCGTATGCGCGCATCTCTGATGCTTGATACGGCTTCAACAGACCGAGCAACGACTGAACATCATCATTATCTCTTCCAAGCCATTCCGCCTCGTCCTCTGGACGCAGGATAACCGGCATACGATTGTGGATGTCTTCCATCAGTTCATTGGGCTGAGTAGTAATGATGGTGCATGTGCTGAGCTTATTGCCGTCCGGATCCGCCCAGGTATCATAAAGGCCAGCCAATGAAAAGATACTTTCATCCTTCATCAGTATGCGCATCGGCTGTTTGTCTGTCCCTTCTTTCTTCCACTCGTAGAATCCGCTGCATGGGATGATACAACGCTTGGAGCTGATCAGTCGTTTAAAGGCCGGCTTTTCATTTAGTGTCTCAGCTCGAGCGTTAATCATCTTGTTACCGATCTTGTCATCCTTGGCCCAAACGGGTACCAGTCCCCATCGGAGTGAGCCCAGCCTATTGCCGTCTTTGCTCCCTATAATGGTGGGGATGTACTGCATAGGTGCAGCGTTGTAATTAGGCTTGTACTCAAATCCATCTGCAATAGATGCATAGTACCGGTCTAATATAGCTTCAATGGGGTCAGTGATTGTAAATCTACCACACATACAAAACACCTCCTGTATTGTCTTTGCAATATATAATCACACAATAAATTGATCAAACATTGGTTTATGGAGTAATCCTGAAGATTGAAAAATACATTAAAAAATCTCAATCCAATTATATCGTTTTGCCATAAAGGATAGATGCGGTAAGTTATGGGTTAGGAGGTGTGTGATTATCCTAATTATGTAACGAATGTTACATGAATACATGTAAAAATATAGTATTGTTGTTTGTGTAATACATATAAAATACTAGGAGATGATCTTGTGGCTTTGAAAAAAATCTTAACTGCTTCTGTTTTGTCTCTTGCGCTTTTGTCTATATCGGTGCCAGTAATGGCAAGCCAAGCTTCAGATGTAACGATTATGAACAAACAAAAAAGTGTGACCGTTTATCAAGATTACCCATCAAATGCTAATATTCCTTCAACCTATTTTTATACTGATGCCGATCATTATTATGGCACTCTTCAAAGAACGAATATCGTTCAAGTTACTCCATCACAAGTAAGAGCCTATTATTCAGGAATTGTTACACAAGATTCCGGTTTCTAAACTTACTAAAGGAAAACCCGCCAACTACTAAGGTTAGCGGGTTTTTGCTAATCCCAAATAATTCTACGATCTTGATGCACTTCAAACTGGTTACCTACTCTGTTGCCTGCATCTCTATTGTCTGAAGAACTTATGAATTTATTCAATATCTGCTCCATACCTGCCTTCAAGAATAAAATTACATAACATGGTGTAAGCTATTATTACTCTCTCCTATGAGTGCTACTATAAATGTACCTGGTCTGCTCGACTGGTTTTTTTTGTTGTTTATAAAAGAACAAATGTTCGCATATAATGAATTCGAGGTGGTTAACATGTTGACAGATTATCAACGTAAGGTCCTACGGATCTTGTACAACTACAGTGGTGGGCGGCGACGGCTGCCTACAATCCATGAATTGACTGTTAAAACGGGTAAGCATAAGCCAGACGTCATGGCTGCCCTGGACGCTCTTATAGCCTCGGAATACATACATTGGGATGACAAGTCAGATACGGCTAGTATCGTTATTTTGGAAGACTGGGAACGAGAGTCTGAGCTGCCTAAGCTTCCTAAGGCACCGTCGCCGGCGCAGCCAAATGATTTAAGCTATTGGACTGAATACTGAGGAGGAATGCAATGTGTCGAGCAAATTGACGGCTAACGGGATCTTTGAAGGATCTCGCATTATTCTTCCAGAACATCGGGAAGCATACTTAAACGAAATGAAGGAACAAGAGAGACGGGGGAAGCCTGCCTTGGATGAACAGGAAATGCAGCTCATTGAGGAAGCGATCCTGGAATCTTACCAAGAATGCCGCTCTGTTACGTTGACTGTATTTAACCCATTTGATGACGAGATTATGCGGGGCGTTGTGACATCGATCGATAAGCCAAACAGGAGAATTAAACTTGTACGCGCTGATGAGGATTATAGTTGGATCAAGATCGAAGAAATTACTGCGGCAAGCCGATAATTGATAGAGCCCCAAGGGATTACTCCAGGGGCTCAGTTTTTTTCCTTCTATTATATAGGGTTGTTTCGGACATATGATTTGTAATCCATCGGAGCTGTACTGACGGTTCATTTGAAGTTCGGGGACATCCCCCAACTCGTCCCCCAAACGTCCCTCAAGTCATGCAAAGCTATGATTGAATACGAGCTTTTGTTTCTATTGGATTCCATATTTAGCGCTTATATAATGAAAGAAACAATAATATGAAGCCATCGTACATAAATCGTACCCAAGTCCACCAATGGGAACGCGATTAATATATCACGTTGTACTAATAGCTGAATCCCTTGGCGCTCTAGCGCTGAGGGGTTTTTCTTTTTGTGGGCGGGGGATATAAAGAAGCTAGGTAGAATATTATTCTACCTAGCTTTATATATATAGGAGCTCAGTCCTTAATTTCTGATAAATAGTACTCATATAACTCATCAATAGAAGAACTAGAAAGTAAGTGAGTGGCTGCTTCAATTGATTCTCTTTTCCAATCAAACCAGCGCATTTCTTTTAACTTCATGATTTTTTCTTCTGAGAAACGCTTTCTAACTTCTTTTGCAGGATTTCCACCAACTATCGTGTAAGGGGCGACATCTTTTGTTACAATTGAGCCTGCTGCAACAATCGCACCTTCACCAATGGTAACACCAGGCATAATCATGGCATTCATGCCGATCCATGCATCGCTTTCTATAATGGTATCTCCCTTGGGTGAGAATGAACGGCTAATTTGATTAGCGAACGGATAAACCGTGATCCACTCCGCATGGTGATTGTTATTTCCTCCCATAAGAATAACGACGCCGGCTGCGATACATACATAATTACCAATAATTAATCGATCTATTTGCCAACCAAATTCCTCAATCGGGTTGAATAAGCTCCTCGATTTTTCATCTCCCCATAAATATCTCACGCATCCATCTTCAAAAGATGAATGGTTATCGTAATAACCAGAGTAATAGGAGTAATCGCCAACATCAATTAATGGATTGGTTCCAATGTCCTTTAAATACTTAATTTCGGACCAGTGATTAAAGTGGTTTATATTCATTTTAAATTCCTCGCTTCTAAGTTATATTTCTGAGTAACTTAGAAGCGTGATGCGGTAGCCACATTCTTTAGTTTTTTTAGACGACGAATCATCTGAATCATCCTTCCTTAAGATATGAGGGCCATTGTAGCAATGACCTCTTTTTTTGTCAATCCTATTCTCGTAAACATATGCAGTAAGTATCCTGATTCCAAGTATATATCAAGTGTATTTAATGAAGAGAAAATTCAGGAAGAAATAACATAGGCAGAAACCGTGTGCGCTATCGAGAACGATTACTATCTCACGTTGTAGTAGATCAGGGACCGAAACAAAAAGGTAAAGGGAAAGCTGGTATTCGTAGTGTAGATCTTGGCATCTTAGCATTGAGGTTTTAAAGTAGTCAATAAAAAAGAGAATGGTTAATTAAATTACGATCATATCGTTGAAGCGAAAGTTCATATTGATTGTTTACTCTATTTTTACAGTATCTATATGTTGATAGTTTCATATAATTGCGTTATAATTCATTTATGTTTTTAGAAATTAAATTTTGAACAATTAATTGGAGATGTTAATATGGAACAAGAGAAGCAACTGGTTTCCGCACAGCGGACATTTTTTTATACAGGTCAAACCAAGTCTGTAGAGTACCGTATTCGTGCTCTTCAGCAATTAAGACAGGGAATTGAGAAATATCAGCAACGTATTCTTGACGCACTCCGTGCGGATCTAAATAAATCTGAAACAGAGGCTTATGGCTCCGAGATTCGAATTGTGTTGGGTGAACTGGATTTTGCATTGGAACACTTGGAGGAATGGGCAACACCAAAACCTGTGCCTACAAATTCTGCTATACCTGATGGTACAAGCCTAATTTATCCAGAACCTTATGGAGTTGCTCTTATTATTGCACCATGGAACTATCCGTTCCAGCTGGCTTTCGGCCCTCTAATTGGAGTCATTGCTGCGGGTAACTGTGCTATTATTAAGCCGTCTGAATTAACTCCAGCCGTATCACGTCTGACTTATAATTTGATTCATGAGATATTTCCTAGTGAGTACCTGGCAGTTGTGGAAGGAGAAGTCGAGACCAGTACAGCATTGCTGAAAGAAAAGTTTGATTATATTTTCTTTACAGGCAGTACAGGTGTTGGCCGCATTGTTATGAAGGCAGCTGCTGAGCATTTGACTCCAGTTACGTTAGAACTAGGGGGTAAGAGCCCAGTCATAGTTCATCAGGATGCGGATTTGAAGCTGGCGGCTCAGCGCATTGTTCGTGGTAAATTTCTGAATGCTGGGCAAACCTGTGTCGCTCCTGACTATTTGCTTGTACATGAGGATGTACATGACAAATTAGTGGAATTGATCGGTGCAGAAATTCAGGACAAATTTGGAGACGATGTGTTGCAAAATGCTGATTTTCCGCACATTGTCAACGCACGTAACTTTGATCGTTTAGCGGTGTTACTCCAAGATGGCAAAGCAATGATTGGTGGACGATCTGAACGTGATCAGCTGCTCATTGAACCAACAGTACTGGGGGAAGTGGATTGGAAATCCCCAGTGATGCAAGAGGAGATCTTTGGTCCAATCCTTCCTGTGTTTAAGTATACTGATCTTAACCCGATGCTAGATGAGATTGTTCGCCGTCCAAAACCACTGGCATTATACCTCTTCACGCAAAATGATAATCTGCAGAATCAGGTTCTGAATCAAGTTTCTTTTGGTGGTGGTTGTATTAATGACACATTGTCTCATATGACATCACATTATCTTCCGTTCGGCGGCGTAGGAGAAAGTGGAATGGGTTCTTACCATGGTCATCAGAGTTTTGATGTGTTCTCTCATCATAAGAGCATTCTTAGACGCAGCGAATAGTCGTTAACGTAGAATAATATAAGTAATATGTAGAAAAAAGAGGTTGTCCCGGAACGGGACAACCTCTTTAAGTATCTTATTGTGAAACATCTGAACAACATCAATACATATTAATGAATATCACGGAAAAGGCCAATGACTTTGCCGAGGATGCTAACGTGTTTCAAACGCAACGGTTCAAAAGTCGAATTTTCCGGTTGAAGACGAATATGATCTTTTTCTTTGTAGAACGTTTTTACCGTTGCTTCATCGTCTTCAGTCATGGCTACTACGATGTCGCCGTTATCCGCAGTTTGCTGCTGACGTACAATAACATAGTCTCCGTTAACAATGCCTGCTTCAACCATACTGTCACCCACGACCGAAAGCATAAATACTTTCTGATCGCCTACATAATGCGTAGGAAGAGGGAAGTAATCTTCGATATTTTCTGTTGCTGTGATTGGAACCCCTGCAGTAACTTTACCCACGACTGGAATGCGAGCAACGCTGTGAGCAAACTGATGTGAATGCTCTGACTCTTCCTGGCTGAGAAGTTCAATGGCTCTTGGTTTGGTTGGGTCGCGTCTAATCAGACCTTTCTTCTCCAAACGATCCAGATGTCCATGTACTGTAGAGCTGGAAGCCAACCCAACGGCCTCACCAATTTCGCGTACGGAAGGAGGATACCCCTTCAACCGGACTTCATTGCGTATAAACTCCAGAATAGCCTGTTGCCTGCTGGATATCTTCGACATACCGTATCAACCCCATTTTAGTAACGTTTGGGAAAATTATAACATAGAACCTCCGTTCGTACAAACATAAGTTCTAAATAAAATGCCATAAAATCAATGTTTTTTTGCAAATTAAGATGAAAAATTTCTTTTAGTCTAATCAAATACTGCAAATGACAGTTCCCATACAATAGAAGAAAGATAATGGAATGTAGGATGTTACAAAAAAAAAGCGAACAATTGTTCTAAAAAGTTATTGTACAAAACAAGTGTTCGTGTTATATTGATTTCAACGGATAGGAACAAACGTTTGGAGGTCGATATTTAATGAGATATTCTACTTATCAAAGCATTTACGAACCGGTGCATTCAGAAGTGGTTGAAACGAACATAAGGAATTTTAAGAAGGTTTTTGCAAAAGGTAACGTCCCAACATGGGTCTTGAAATTAATAATCGTAAGCTTAATTATACTGGTTGGATGCAGTACAGTATTGACAGTGTTTGCTGGTAATGAAAATGATCTGTTGCCTGGCGGGAAGATAGCAGTTTCACAAGGAGATACACTATGGAGTATATCATTGAATCACAAACCGGAAACAATGGATACACGTATATATATAGAAGCAATTAAGAAAGTCAATCAACTTGGATCAACTTCAATACAAGTGGGGCAAGTCTTAATACTGCCTCAATTCACACAATAAAACTGCATATTCACACGCATTAATGCGTGTCAGCTTGACAAGCTGCCCTTATCATGTCAAAGTTAATATGACTTTGTATTTTTGGAGGGGACAAGCTTGGATATAGATAGTCTGGTAGCACGTATTAATGAATTGGCTCGCAAGCAAAAATCTACTGGATTGACAGAGGAAGAGCTCGCTGAACGTGCCAAGCTTAGAGAAATCTATTTGAATAACATTCGAAGCAATTTCAGACAACAACTGGATTCGATTGAAATCGTAGATGATGAGAACGATCAAGGCCACCAAGGCAAACTCAAACATTAAGGAAACCTAATGATATCATTATGATATTTAGGTTTCTTCCTGTTATCTAGAGGTTGCAAATTATAGGGGGAAATGTTGGTTTACTGTTATGTAAGCCGATACAAAGAACATCTAAGGGGGATTCTCATGTCGCGTTCGTTCGAGAGAACGGTTCGGAAAAATTCTAAGCAGTTGAATCAGCAACGTAAAAAAAGCGGTCAACCGATTTCAGGCACACCAGGTGAGGAAGTATTTAAAGGACGCAGCCTTCTGTTTCCTATTTTTCTGATCGGACTAGCATTCCTGTACCTCTTTATGAGTACATTTCTTGTCAAAGCTCCGATGACCACCTGGGACTGGGTGACCATGTTGCTGTATGTATTTTTGGCAGTCATCTTCATGCTCCGTCGTCCTTATGTCAAAATAGGAAGTAACCGGATTTTGACGACAAAAGGGAACCGTGAGCGTTCAATTGGAGTCGACGATATCGTGAAATTCAGATTTGAGCCAGGCACGGTTGTGATTGAGCATAATGCACGAGGTAAGAGATGGGTATTTACCAAACTACTCAATCGTTATGATACCGATGCAATCACTGAGCGTCTTCTGAAATTCGCCAAAGCACATCAAATCACCGTGGAAACATACGAGAAAAAGTAATTTTGCATAAAGGGGAAGATGACCGAAATGGCGTTAAAAGCGATTTTGTTCGACCTGGATGATACTTTGCTGTGGGATGAGCGCAGTGTTCGAGAAGCCTTTCATGAGACTTGCCTGATCGCTGCTCAAGAGACTGGTGTTAAACCCGAAGAACTTGAAGAAGCTGTTCGTAATGAGGCACGTAATCTGTATGAGTCTTATGAAACTTTTTCGTTTACCAAAATGATTGGGATTAACCCGTTTGAAGGTCTTTGGGCTAACTTCACGGGTGGGGATCAGCCGGAATTTCGCCAGTTGGAGCAGCTTGCACCTGCATATCGTAAAGAGTCATGGCGTCGTGGCTTGTTAAAGCTGGGTGTTGATCGTGAAGATCTGGCGGAACAACTCGCCTCACAATTTGGGGCAGAGCGGAGATCAAGACCCCATGTCTATGAAGAAACGATGGAAACGTTGAGTCATCTACAAGGGAAGTTCAAGCTTTTGCTTTTAACCAACGGCTGTCCTGCTTTACAACAAGAGAAGCTTGATGGCGTTCCTGAATTGGCTCCTTTTTTTGACGAAATTATTATCTCGGGTACATTCGGTAAAGGAAAACCTGATCCTTCGATCTTCGAGCACGCATTGAGTAAGCTGGGAGTGCAACCTGAGGAGAGTTTAATGGTTGGAGATAAGCTTACGACTGATATTCGTGGAGCGTTGTCTGCAGGTATTCAATCTGTTTGGATTAACCGTGAGAACAAAGAGAATACCGAATCGTATGTGCCTGACCATCAAATCAAGCATTTATCCGAATTGGAACGAATCATTGCTGAATTCTCAATTAGTGCATCATAAATCGTTTTTTTCTTGTACTGCTCAAACATTGTTAGGTTTTATGAGATGTATTTTATCCATAAAACCTAACAATGTTTTTTTGTTTTGGGACAGCTTGAACTGAACCGTAATTACGAAATATAAAATTTTTTATTAAAAGTTATTGATATTATAGAACTGCTGATTTAGAATATAACTAACATACTAGTACAACTAGTATGCGAAGAAATGCAGCGGATATCTGTTGACTTACTCGAATGAAGTGAAACAGGAGTTATTCGCTCTAATTTTGCTTTCTATTGTAAGCGCTTTAAATAATTAAAGAAAGCCACTTAATTCAGTAAAAACAACAGGTAGTGGTTAGTAACAAAATGATGGTAAGCATCTTAACCGATATGTATCTCTAGTGATTGCCAGAATTGATACCGCTTACATTATTGATTTTGTAGTGGGGGTGAAGTTCATCTAAATACTTGTCTTCTACAAAAGGAAGATATGATAAGACTTGCCGAAAACGCTTTTAGTTTATCAAGCTAAGGATCGGAGTGAAATAACATATGGAGTCGGAAACCGCTAAAACTACACTAACGATGACATCTTTACGAAAAGAAAGCAGGTTAAGAACGGCTGCAGCTCTGCTTCGCAAAGATTGGCAGCTGTACTCGCTGTTAATTCTTCCAATTATCTATCTTATTATTTTCAAATACGGGCCAATGCTTGGTAATGTAATCGCCTTTAGACGATTTGTACCGGGAGGCAGTATTTTTGGAGAGACATGGGTTGGATTCAGGTATTTTCAGATGTTCATTCAAGATCCAACCTTTTGGAAAGTATTTGGAAACACACTTATGCTCGGTGGACTTGCGTTACTTTTCACCTTCCCAGTTCCGATCATTTTTGCATTGCTGCTGAATGAGGTGAAAAGCAAACGCTTCAAAAAGTTTGTGCAGACCGCATCGTATCTTCCGCACTTCTTGTCCATCGTCATCGTTGCCGGAATGATTCTGCAATTAACGGCAGTTAATGGCTCAATTAACGGAATGGTATCATTTTTTACCGGAGACAGCATTCCTTTCATGCAGCGAGCGGAATGGTTCAGAACAATCTATATCACCTCTGAGGTTTGGCAAGGTATGGGGTGGGGAGCCATTCTATATTTGGCTGCGTTGACAACCATTGATGATTCTTTGTATGAGGCTGCGCGGATCGATGGTGCAAACCGTTGGAAGCAAACCCTCCATATAACCATACCCGGTATTCTCCCAACGATTGTTACATTGCTGATTTTGAACATGGGTAATTTCCTTGCGGTTGGATTTGAGAAAATCTTACTCCTTTACAATCCGCTGATCTACGAGACATCTGACGTGATTTCTACTTATCTGTACCGGGTAGGTTTGCAGTCGAGCAATTTCAGCTATGCTACCGCCATTGGGTTGTTCGAATCCATTATTGGGCTGATCCTGGTATTCTCGGTTAATGCAATTTCACGCAGACTGACACAACGAAGCTTGTGGTAAAGGAGGAGCAATATGCTGGAGTCAAAATCATACAAAGTATTTAAAGTGTTCAATGCCATCTTTTTGCTGCTTGTGGTGTTCATCACGCTCTATCCGTTTCTGAATGTTGTGGCCCAATCTTTCAGTAGCGAGGCTTATATTAATTCAGGCAAGGTGAGCATTATCCCAAGAGGATTTAATGTTGAAACCTACAAGACGATCTCTCGTGACAGCATGTTCTGGACCAACTATAAAAACACAATTATATATACGGTTGTAGGTACTTTAATTTCCATGTTCATGACGACGATTTTCGCTTATGCCTTATCCAAGAAAAGATTAATGGGACGAAAGTTTTTGACGATGTTTGCAGTTTTCACGATGTTTTTCAGTGGCGGCTTGATTCCTAACTATGTCCTGATTAACTCTCTAGGTTTCAATAATACGATGTGGGCTTTGGTTGTGCCTGGTGCAATCAGCATTTATAACATGTTAATTATGAAATCATTTTTCGAAAACATGCCTGAGGAGCTTGAGGAAGCGGCAGCAATCGACGGTTTGAATACGTACGGCATTTTGTTGCGGATCATTCTACCGCTGAGTAAAGCTGTCATGGCAACGATGGTTCTGTTTTACGCTGTAGGACACTGGAATTCATGGTTTCCCGCATTTCTGTATCTCGACAAAAAGGAACTGTTCCCAGTAACAATCTACTTGCGTAATATGATCGCCGGCGCGACTGGTGGGGCTTCCGCGGGAGCATCTGCAGATAATTTGACTCAAATCGCTGCGAATATTAAGTCGGTGACCATGGTACTTACCATTCTTCCTATTCTGACCATCTATCCTTTCGTCCAAAGATATTTTGTAACCGGTATCATGTTGGGATCTGTTAAACAGTAAAACAGTAATCCTAAAACGATATAGTTCAACATCTTGATTGTAAGGCCAATCTAAACCACATGCAGGGGGAGAATTGAATGAAACAGAGACCACGTAAGCTGGTAGGCAAGATGGTATTGGCAACAATGATGAGTGTCGTTCTGGCAGCATGTAGCAGCGGAGCTGGTGGAGACAAAGTCGAACCAGAATCCAAGGGAGCCATGGAATCCTATGGTGTAGGGCAGACCTTTAAAGCCACTGAACCGTTTAATCTATCTATTCTGTACAGTGACCAGCCTGCATACCCGTACAAGAAAGATTGGCTCCTGTTCCAAAAAATCTCGGAAAAAACCGGAGTTACGCTTGATCCTACCATCGTACCGATGAGTGACTATCCCCAGAAAAGATCTCTTTTGATCAGCTCTGGAGATGCTCCACTGGTTATTCCGAAAACCTATCCAGGTGAAGAAGCGGCTTTTGTATCCTCGGGTGCGATTTTGCCAGTGAGTGACTATGTTGATTTGATGCCTAATTTCAAGGATAAAATAGAGAAATGGGGACTTGAGGATGAGCTGGAGGGCCTTCGACAAGAAGATGGGAAATATTATGTACTTCCAGGTTTACACGAAGAGGTATGGCCAGACTATACGCTTATTGTGAGAACTGATATTTTTGAGAAAAATAACATTGCCATTCCGAAGACATGGGATGAATTGTATGAGGCTGCCAAAAAGCTGAAAGAAATTTATCCGGATTCCATTCCATTCTCTGATCGATTCAAGTTCAATAGTACGCTGGGTATTGCAGCTATTGGTTTTGGGACAAAAGCTGGATGGGGATTCGGTAATGGTCTGACATATCAGGCAGACAAGGATGAATTTGTATACACGGCTACAACACCGGAATATAAAGATATGTTAACTTACTTCAACAAGCTTGTATCGGAAGGACTTCTGGATAAGGAAAGCTTCACGCAAGACGATGATCAGGCTACACAAAAATTCGTTTCTGGTAAATCATTCATGATCAATGGTAACTCACAAACGTTAGTACTGCACCGTAATGACATGAATAAAACATTGGGAGAAGGGAATTTCTCCATCGCCAAAATTACGGTCCCTGGTGGTCCAAAAGGCCAACTGATGTCTGGCTCCAGACTTGAAAACGGTGTCATGATTTCCGGGAAAATTAAAGACAGCGAAAACTTTAAAGCAACCATGCAATTTATTGACTGGTTATATTATAGTGATGAAGGTCAGGAATTTGCTAAATGGGGTGTTGAAGGCGAAACCTTCACCAAAAAGGACGGCGTTCGTAAACTGGCAGAAGACGTGAATTATAACGGATTGAATCCGAAGGGCACGAAAGATTTGCGTATAGATTACGGCTTCTCTGGTGGTGTGTTTGCATATGGAGGCACGACAGATTTGCTGCAATCCATGTTTAGTGAGGAAGAACTGAAATTCCAACAAGACATGAAAGATACAAAAGAAGTGATTCCTGCAGAGCCACCAATTCCTTACTCGGATATCGATCGTGAACAAGTCACGCTGCTCAGTACACCACTCAAGGATTTTTCGGATCAAAATACACTTAAATTCATTTTGGGAGAACGCAAACTTACCGAGTTTGATGCATTTGTAAAAGAATTGGAAAGCCAAGGATTGTCTCAATATTTGCAGCTTGCCAACGACACGTATAAGAAGTACAAAGAAAACAAGCAACAGTAGTTCTGAATTGAAATTTGCCCATTGCCGTTTCACTGAGGGAATTTTAGTGGAGCGGCAAATTGTGCTAAGATGGATGAATACGGCTGAGAGGAAGAGGTTACGGAATGTCACTTAATCAAAAGATTAGAGGTTCGACCCGGGATTATTCATACAATCTGATAAAGGAACGAATTCTGCACCTTGAACTTGAGCCTGGTACCAAGATTTCCGAGAAGGAAATTGCCGATGAATTGCAAGTAAGCAGAACGCCAGTACGTGAAGCATTCATGAAGCTTGCCGAAGAAGAATTACTGGATATCATTCCACAGAGTGGAACCATCGTGTCCCATATTAATCTGGAGCATGTTGAAGAAGGCAGGTTTATGAGAGAGAAGATGGAGAAGGAAATTGTTACTCTGGCTTGTACTTCTTTTCCGGAAGAATTCAGATTCAGACTTGAAACCAATATTGCCATGCAGGAAGTATGTATAGGAAAAAATAACTTCTATCGGCTTTTTGAACTGGATGAAGAGTTTCATCAAATATTGTTTCAAGGCACAGGAAAAATGAGAAGTTGGAAAATGCTGCAGCAGCTCAATATTCCCTTTAATCGCCTTCGTTTGTTACGCCTGTCTGAAGATTCCGATGCAGAGGTTATTATTTCACAACACAAAGAAATATACCGACTCATCACGGAACGTGAAACCGAGCGAGCTGTTAAGGTTATGGAAGCTCATCTCAGACTCGTTGTTGTTGAACAAGAGAAGATGAAGGCCAAATATCCGCATTATTTTATATAAAACATCAAATGTTGTATACTTTCTCCATATGCAGAAACCCCTGTTCGAAATGAACAGGGGTTTGTTGAGCAAATGATAGAATTTGCTAATTAGGCTTGTTTGATAAACGTTGGATCAGGGTACGGATCTGCGATCCAGCCATCTTTTTCAATGAACAGCCGCACGGCAATGATTTGTTTATTCTCCATCAATGTGAAGAAGTGTGGGGTGTTCTCAGGTACCGAGATAACGTCTCCAGGAGACAATTCTACATTAAAGTAACCTACATCATCTGTAGCTTTGATGACAAAGATTCCTTTGCCGGCTACAATTGCACGGATTTCATCTTCAGCATGAGTGTGAATCTCTTCAAATTTGGCAAGCTTCTCTTCAATATCTGGTGTTTGTTCTGATAACGTTATTACATCCCAGATTTGGTATCCGCGACGTGCAGCCAAGTCTCTGATTTCATAGTCATATGTTTTTAGGACTTCTTCTTTTTGTTCATCTGTGAGTCCAAAGTTGTTTTGCAGATCAGTGTTTAATTTTGACGCGTCCCATTTTTCAAATAAAACATCATATTTGTTTAAGAAATTTCGAACATTTTCGTCTCCAGTGATACGTTCGTTCGTATTTCGGATTACAATTTCAGCCATGTTCTTTCCCTCTTTTCCACTTGGTTTAATCGCTATTATATCGGATTCCTCTATTTTTGTCGATTCACAAATTGATTCGAACTTCAACAAAAACCGCCAGGGGACTGATCAAACCCGATCTTTCACATTAAGTTAGTTTCTGTTAAACTAAGATTTAACGTTTTGCGGAGGTGACGATATTGGATAAGCTTAGCTTACATGATGCATTAAAACAACGAATATTGATCCTCGACGGTGCAATGGGGACAATGATTCAGCAGGTTGAACTCACAGGCGCAGATTTTGGCGGAGAAGACCTGGATGGGTGTAATGAAATGCTTGTACTTACACGTCCAGAGCTGATCCAGCGTATTCATGAGGAATATCTGGAAGCCGGTGCTGACTTGATTGAAACAAATACGTTTGGTGCAACTTCAGTTGTACTTGCTGAATATGACATTCAGGACCGTGCACGTGAAATTAATCTCGAAGCAGCCAGAATTGCAAAAGCGGCCGCGGATCGATTCTCGACACCGGAGTCTCCACGTTATGTGGTCGGCGCTATGGGCCCTACTACCAAAACGCTGTCTGTAACAGGTGGAGTAACGTTCCAAGAACTCATCGACAGTTATTTTGAGCAAGCGCTTGCTTTAATTGAGGGAGGCGTTGATGCGCTGCTGCTTGAAACCTCACAAGATACGCTTAATGTAAAAGCAGGTAGCATTGGAATTCAACAGGCATTCGAGCAAAGTGGTATCAAGCTTCCCTTGATGATCTCAGGAACGATCGAACCGATGGGTACAACCCTCGCTGGTCAGAATATTGAGTCTTTTTATATATCCTTAGAACACCTTAACCCAATTTCAGTGGGACTAAACTGTGCTACAGGTCCGGAATTCATGCGTGACCATATTCGCTCGCTTTCCGGGATGGCTTCAGTTGCGGTAAGTTGTTATCCAAATGCAGGTCTTCCGGATGAAAACGGTAATTACCATGAATCCCCTGATTCGCTTGCTCAGAAGATCGGTGCTTTTGCCGAGCAGGGCTGGTTGAACATCGCGGGTGGCTGCTGTGGAACAACACCTGCACATATTCGGGCAATGCGGGATACACTTGCCAAGTACCCTCCAAGAGAAATGAATGGAACACATCCACCAGCATTGTCGGGAATTGATCCAGTCTACGTTGAACAGGACAATCGCCCTTACATGGTTGGGGAACGTACGAACGTACTTGGATCACGGAAATTCAAGCGTCTTATTGTTGAAGGGAAATATGAAGAAGCTTCGGAAATTGCTCGGGCTCAGGTGAAAAATGGGGCACATGTTGTCGACGTTTGTGTTCAAGACCCGGACCGTGAAGAAGCCGAAGATATGGAGAAATTCCTTGAACTTGTTGTCAAAAAAGTAAAGGTGCCACTTATGATCGATACGACGGATGCAGCCGTTATCGATCTTGCACTGCAATACTCTCAAGGTAAAGCGATAATTAACTCCATTAACCTTGAGGACGGCGAGGAAAAGTTCGAGCTGGTCACTCCGCTCTTGCATAAATATGGCGGTGCTGTCGTTGTCGGAACGATTGATGAACGTGGTCAGGCCATTAGTCGTGAGGACAAGCTGGAGGTAGCCAAGCGATCTTACGATTTGCTGGTGAACAAATATGGGTTAAAAGCAGAAGACCTAATTTTTGACACCCTGGTGTTTCCAGTAGGGACGGGCGATGAACAGTATATCGGTTCCGCCAAAGAAACAATTGAAGGTATTCGTGTCATTAAAGAAGCGATGCCTGAATGTCATACGATACTGGGGATCAGTAACATTTCATTTGGATTGCCTGAAGCAGGGCGTGAAGTGCTGAACTCTGTATTTTTATATGAGTGTACCAAAGCAGGTCTCGATTATGCCATCGTTAATACAGAGAAGCTGGAGCGTTATGCATCCATTCCGGAAGAAGAGCGCAGACTCTCGGAAGAGCTGTTATATAATACGAATGACGAGACACTGGCTGCTTTCGTAGCGGCGTTCCGTAACAAAAAGGTCGAGAAAAAAGAAAAGATTTCGAACCTGTCGTTGGAAGAACGTCTCGCATCCTATGTTGTTGAAGGAAGTAAAGAAGGCTTGCTGCCCGATCTGGAGCAGGCACTGACCAAATATACAGCCCTTGAAGTAATCAATGGACCGCTGATGCGGGGCATGGAAGAAGTAGGGCGACTGTTTAACAATAATGAGTTGATCGTAGCAGAGGTGCTTCAGAGCGCGGAAGTCATGAAGGCTTCGGTAGCTTATTTGGAACAGTTCATGGAGAAGAATGAGACGTCAGTTAAAGGGAAAATTATTCTGGCGACGGTCAAGGGCGATGTACACGACATCGGCAAAAACCTTGTGGAGATCATCCTTTCCAATAACGGTTACCGGATCATTAATTTGGGTATAAAAGTACCACCAGAGCGAATTATCGAGGCGTACAGAGAAGAAAAAGTCGATGCGATCGGTCTATCCGGTCTGTTGGTAAAATCGGCGCAGCAGATGATTCTTACCGCTCAGGACTTGCGTACAGCAGGAATTGATGTACCTATTATGGTTGGTGGAGCGGCATTGACACGCAAATTCACCAAGAATCGTATACGCCCGGAATATAACGGCATGGTTGTATATGCAAAAGATGCGATGGACGGTCTGGATTTGGCCAACAAGCTCATGAACCCAAGCACTCGTGAAGTGATGCAGCTGGAGATGGACGCAGAAAAAGAGGCGGACGCAGCTGGTGCAGAAACCGTTACCTCACTTCCTGAGCTTACACGGGTAGAACGTTCGGATATCGCAATAGACAACCCGGTCCTTGTTCCGCCGGATCTGGAACGACATGTTATGCGAAATTATCCGCTATCACACATCTTACCGTATGTGAACATGCAGATGTTGCTAGGTCACCATCTTGGTTTGCGTGGCTCAGTAGAGCAGTTGCTTGCTTCGGGTGATCAGAAAGCTACTGACCTGAAAGCGGTAGTGGATGATATTATGCAGGAAGCTGTTCGTGACGGGATTATTCAGGCTCATGCGATGTATCGTTTCTTCCCTGCTCAGTCCAGCGGTAACAGCGTCATTATCTATGACCCGGAGGATACAAGCAATATCCTGCATACATTCACGTTCCCTCGTCAAAAAGTTGAACCATACCTCTGCCTGTCCGATTTCTTGAAGCCAGTGGAATCCGGACAAATGGATTACGTTGGTTTCATGGTCGTTACGGCTGGGCACGGTGTACGGGAGTTATCGACAGCTTGGAAGGAGCAAGGTGATTATCTTCGCTCACATGCTCTGCAATCCGTAGCGCTTGAAGTAGCAGAGGGATTAGCTGAGCGGGTTCATCATATGATGAGAGATATCTGGGGATTCCCGGATCCAGCACAGATGACCATGAAGCAGCGTCATGGAGCACGCTATCAGGGAATCAGGGTATCATTCGGATATCCGGCTTGTCCCGATTTGGAAGACCAAGGGCCGCTGTTCAAGTTGTTACAGCCTGAGGATATTGGTGTGGAATTGACTGAAGGTTTCATGATGGAACCTGAAGCATCCGTATCAGCGATGGTATTCAGCCACCCGCAAGCGAAGTATTTTAACGTGGATAAGGCTTAAAAGTAAAAGGTCAGGCAAAGCCCTCCGCATTGTCGGAGGCTTTTTGCTGGCAGCAGAAAGAGGTGCGATCCAGATGGAACTATATTTCCTGGGAACTAACGCTGGTGTACCGACGCTTCAGCGGAATGTAACTTCCATAGGGCTGCGCATGTTGGATGAGCGTAGAGCATTGTGGTTGTTTGACTGCGGGGAAGGAACCCAGCATCAGATTTTAAGTTCTCCGCTTAAATTGAGCAAATTGGAGAAAATATTTATAACCCATTTACATGGAGATCATGTATTTGGACTTCCAGGTCTGCTCTCCAGCAGAGCATATCAGGGTGGTACTACGCCGTTAACGGTGTATGGTCCGCCAGGAACTGAACGAATGATCATGACAACCATGGAGCTGAGTCAATCACGTCTAAACTATGATCTAAGCATTGTAGAGCATACAGGCGGAGTGCTTTTCGAAGACGAGAGCTTCATTGTGGAATCTGCGTTGCTGGAACATCGTATCGACAGTTATGGGTATCGGATTACCGAAAAGGATCGTCCGGGCAGTCTGGATCCTGCAAAACTGGCTGAGTATGGCCTGAAGCCAGGGCCGCTATTTGGTCGCTTGAAGCGGGGAGAAACGATTACCCTCGACAACGGGGACTTCCTTCGCCCAGAAGATGTGTTGGGTGTACCCAAGCGTGGGATGGTCATTACCATCTTGGGAGATACGCGTCCATGTGAAAATGTACAGCCACTTGCACTAAATGCGGATGTTCTTGTGCACGAAGCTACGTTTCTGCATGATTTGGCTGATACGGCTCATGAGTACTATCATAGTACATCGAAGCAAGCGGCTGAGGCGGCAAGAGCGGCAGGTGCAGGACAGCTGATCATGACCCATTTTAGCTCTCGTTACAAAGATGAGGATCAGCTGCAGCCACTTTTGGAAGAAGCACAGTCGATATTCCCGAATACAACACTTGCGATTGAACACGAGCTTATTCCAGTTGTTCACCGTAAGAGCGAATCCTAATGGTGGATGTGCGAAACAGTACAGCCAAACACGACGGAAGAAGAAGCCGTTAATTGCACGGGACTGAGGGGAAGTTACTCCCGAGGTCCCTTTTGCAATCTGGCCGGAAAGCGTGTAGGATGGGCAATATGAGCAGGGAAATGATTCAAATTATTTTCCGGGAAAGCGCAGGAAATGACAAGCTTGTACAGAAGGCGCGCGGGCCAGACGTCTGTGTTCGATTCGGTTCGACGTGTTGCGTGCAGATGCGAGCAATCCGTTTTTCGTAGGGTATACATAGGTTGCCATTGAAGTTCGAGGCAAATGGTTAATGACATGAAATGTTAATGAAATAAAGAAAGGAAGTGCTGTATATGATTAAGGCCTATCTGATCGACCTGGACGGTACGCTCTATCATGGCAGACATCGTATCGAAGGAGCCGATAAGCTTATTCAGACATTGAATGAACAAGGCATGCCTTATTTGTTTGTGACTAATAATTCTTCGCGTACTCCGCAAGGTGTGGCAGATCATCTGAACGGGATGGGTATCCCTGCCGATGCATCACAGGTATGTACTTCTGCGGTGGCGGCTGCGGAATACGTGGCCCAAGAGTCTCCAGGTGCGAAAGTGGCTTGTATCGGAGAAGAGGGGCTGTTGCAAGCTATAGAAGCTGCAGGGCTTACACTAACGGATGATGAACCTGAATACGTAATACAAGGGATTGATCGTGAATTTTCCTATCATAAATTGACCAAAGCGCTCCGCTGGATCAACGGTGGTTCTAAATCTGTCATGACCAACCCGGACTTGCAACTTCCTTCTGATGATGGACTTACGCCAGGAGCGGGAACGATTGGGGCAGCGATAGAAGCTGCAACCGGAGTTCACCCTACCGTCATTGGCAAACCTTCAAGTATTATTATGAAGTCTGCCATTAGCCGATTGAACTTAAAGTCTGATGAAGTTGCTGTAATCGGAGACAATATGCGTACAGATATTGCGGCAGGAGCTGCGGCAGGATGCGAGACAATGCTGGTTCTTACCGGAATAACGACACGAGACAATATGGATAGTCACATCCAGGCGACCAAGGTTCGTCCTGATCATGTGTTTGAAGATTTGCATAAACTGATTGAGTGGCTGTCGCAGACGACAAGCCAAGCATCCAAGAAGGGGTAGATGTACGATGCCAGAATTGCCGGAAATGGAAAACTACCGGACCTTGCTGTCCGAGAAAATACTCGATTTGCCGATTACAGGTGTGGTGGTTAACCGTGAAAAGTCGATTAATATCGATCCTGATGTGTTCACACGTGAACTGACAGGCAATCGTATCATATTTGTAGAGCGCCGGGCCAAACATCTGATCTTTCACCTGGCTAATGGTAAGCGGCTTGTCCTGCACCTCATGCTGGGTGGAATGATTTTCTGGGGCACAGAAGCTGAACGTCCTGATCGCTCCACTCAAGTGGAAATTCAGTTTGGAGAATATACGTTATTCTTTATCGGGCTCCGTTTAGGATATCTGCATCTGCTTACTTCCAAAGAGACGGAAGAGGCTATGTCTGACCTTGGACCTGAACCTCTTGATCGGCGCATGAATGCAGAACGTTTTGCTGCCCTGTTGAAAGGACGTCGGGGGACACTCAAAACTACACTGGTCAACCAGCACATTATTGCAGGCATCGGAAATTGTTATTCAGATGAGATTGCATTTGCAGCAGGCCTGAGACCAAGCTCCAAGACGCAAAATATTGCCGCTTCGCCTGAACTCACAGCACGTTTGTACCATTCTGTGCAATCCGTGTTGCGGGAAGCTGCATCGGAAGGCGGTTATATGGAAATGCCGCTGATGCAGGGAGACACCAAGACGGGAAGTTTTGACGAGCAGTGTCGAGTGTATGATCGTGAAGGGGAAACTTGCCCTCGTTGTGGGGGAACGATAGCACGCGTGGAAATTACGGGCAAGAAGGCTTTTTTCTGTCCGGATTGCCAGCATGAGGCCTAAAAGCGGAATCGGGGCACATGTCAGCACCAGAGGTGGATTTCTACAGGCAGCCAAACGGGCATATGATATGGGGGCTACGGCATTTCAATATTTTCCGAAGAACCCGCGGAGCCTTGGCTTGAAAGAACTGGACCTCAAAGATGCTGAACAGTGTCGGGATTGGTGTGAGACGCAAGGGATATCTTCCATTGCCCACTCACCCTATCCCACGAATCCGGCTTTGGGCAGAACCCGAGGAGAGGCGGGTTTTCATGCAACCATCGCATCGATACAAAATGATCTGCATATTGCAGATGCCTGTGGTTCAGTAGGGACTGTAGTTCACTTTGGACATCTCAAGAGCAATGAACCACTTGAAGGATATCAGAATCTCATATCCTGTCTGGATACCGCTTTAGCAGATTGGAATGGACAGGCTAAGGTTCTGCTTGAAAATCAGGCTGGAGATCATGGTCCCATGGGGACAACGATGGAAGAATTGATACAGATTCGTAAGCTAAGCCGGTATCCTGAACATATTGCTTTTTGTTTTGACACGTGTCATGCTTTTGCTTCAGGCATGTGGACGTCAGGCAATGAGACATCCATGCTGGAGAAAGGCAGATTGTTGGGATATTGGGATGCTCTTGCGGCTGTTCACTTTAATGATTCGAAATATCCTTCCGGTTCATGCAAGGACAGACATGCACGGATTGGACAGGGTTATATAGGAAAAAAAGCGATGCAGGAACTGTTATGTGCGCCTGAATTTCAGCAAGCGGTAGTTGTGCTGGAAACCGAATCAGGCGAAGATGGAACACACCGTGGAGACATTGAGCTCATGCGTTCCTGGCTTTAAATGGGGAGAGGAGCGATTGTAATGCATGTTTTTTTGGATGATTACCGGGCATGTCCGAAAGGGTTTGTTTTGGCTACCAATGCAGAAGAGTGCCTGATGCTGCTTAGAGAAGGTGATGTGGACATTCTATCTCTGGATTATGAATTGGGTCCAGATTCGCCGAATGGCGGAGAAGTTGCTGCTTCGATCGTCCGGGAAGGTTTGTTTCCACGTCAGATCTATTTGCACACGTCCAGCATGTATGGCAAACGTCAAATGTACGAATTGTTGTACAGCAATAAACCAGACTCTGTCACCGTCCATAATGGTCCGATGTCGGGTGAGGTTATGCTTCGTGTTGCTGTAGGAGAAGAAAGCTGATGAAGCCGATTACGACCAAAATGTTAATGCGTGGAGTATGGGAAGGCATGCCTCAAGCTGTATTTATCTATACCCCGCTGTGCGGAACTTGCGCAGCAGCACGTCGAATGCTTGAGATCGCCGAACATCTGCTGCCCGAAGGGATTCTGACCGAGATGAATATTCACGATATCCCGGAACTTGTTCAGCAGTTTCAGATTTCAAGCGTGCCTGCGGTTATGCTATTTGATGGAGAACATGATGTGCCCAGAATGGTCTATCGGATGAACTCTGTTGAGCATCTGTTAGGGGAAATCCGAAAGGCGGTGCTAAAATGAGTGTAATCTCGATGGAGCATGTCTCTCTTAGACGGGAAGACAATCAGATTCTGGATGACGTTCATCTGCATGTTAAAGAAGGCGAGCATTGGGTGATTCTTGGGCGAAATGGTTCTGGTAAAACAACGCTGTTGGAAATGATGAATGGATATATGTTCCCGAGTCAGGGGCGCATTGAAGTATTGGGCAACCTGTATGGTCAATGTGACGTGCGGGAGGTTCGGAAAGAGATTGGTTATATCAGTCAGACATTGATTGAGAAACTGACACCTCGAGATCCGGTATGGGAAGTTGTCGCAACAGGAGCTTATGCTTTTTTGCGTTTCTATCAGACGATTCCGGATGATGTGAAAGCCAAAGCGATGAAACTGCTTGATGAAATGGGCTTTGCAAAACTGGCTAATCATCCGCTCGGCACCCTTTCTCAAGGGGAACGCAAAAAAGTAATGCTGGCTCGTTCATTGATGGCAGATCCCAAATTGCTGATTATGGATGAGCCTTGTGCTGGACTTGATTTATATGAACGTGAGAAAATGCTAGCCGAAATTGATCGATTGCGTAAGCGTAATATCACTGTCGTTTATGTAACGCATCACGTTGAAGAGATCGTACCTTTGTTCACACATGTGGCCTTGATCCGCGATGGACGTATTGCTGCGGCAGGTCCCAAACATGAAGTTTTAACACAAGATACAATTAAGCATACGTACGATGTTCCGGTTGATATCCAGTGGGATGATGGACGTCCCTGGATCCGCGTACGTTCTGGAGGGTAACACATTTTGAGTACACAGTCATCTTGGGGTGAAGGAGACTTCTCCCGTTTTATCTGCACAGCCAATCATGGCTTTGCGCCCTATGCTCAGGAGGAATTGCGCCGTACGTTTGGGGCAGTTAAGAGCACGGTACTCGTACCAGGTGAAATTCTGCTTGCCGGTCTTCCGATTGCGGAAGAAGAGGTAGCGATCAAGCTTTTGGAAGCAAGCCCGACGTTTTTACGTCATATTCAACCTGTTCAATTTCAGGAAAATACGGAAGATTCAGCGCAAGCAATGGAAAAATTGATTTCATTTGTGTTGAACCATACGGAGTTAACAGGCACTAAAGTTGCATTGCAGGTTCGTAAAACCGAAGGTGCCTTCTGGCAGGAGAACGCTGCTTCATTGAAACAGCTCTTGACTGAGAAGCTGGATGACCTTGGATGTGAGTGGGTTGTCCGTGATGCGGATCATGTTATATCTGTCTTCGTTGCGGATGACATGTTATATGCCGGTGTATCCAGACCTGATCAAAATCTGTCGGACTGGAGTGGCGGAGCAGTTCGTTTTCAGAAGGAAGAGGGACAAATCTCTCGGGCCAAATTCAAATTGCTTGAAGCGGAGCAGACATTCGGCATCGACTTTACTTCTTTTCACAAAGCATTGGACATCGGTGCTGCACCAGGTGGATGGACCTCTTTCCTGCTTGAGCGCGGGCTTGAAGTTACAGCTGTTGATCCGGCTAAGATGGATGCAACCCTGCTGGAATCGCCAAGGCTCACCTTTTTGAAAAAAAATGCAGGTGATGTACGTTTCCGTGAAGGAGAATTCGATCTGCTCGTATGTGATATGAGCTGGAGTCCCAAGCTGATGAGCCGTCTTATATCGGACCTGTTATACAGCCTTCAATCAGGGGGAACAGCAGTTGTGACCGTGAAGTTACTGCATAAGAAGCCGCTTGCGTTGATTAAAGAAGTCATCGATACATTTGAGCGCTCCCGGATGCAGATTCAGCGTTCCAAACAGTTGTTTCACAACCGTGAAGAAATCACGCTATATATGATTAAGTATTAAGATATTAAAGGCATTAAATTTTATGCTTTACAATACCTTATTGCCTATACTATAATGATACCAATATTAACCATAACAAGTTGAGGGAAAGCATCCCGAAGTGAAGAGTCCGGATATCCGGTCTGTTCCACTTCGGTGAAGCTTTCCCTTTTTTGTTATGCATACAAGGAGGAGTCTATATGAGACATCCGGCCAGGCTCGAGCGTGGAAGCCTGCTGGGAGGAAGATATCGTATCGTATCCATTCTCGGTTCGGGTGGAATGAGCCATGTATATGAAGCAGAGGATTTGAAATTACCAGGCAGAACCTGGGCGATCAAAGAAAGCGTGACGGCGATGCCATACGAAGGCAGTATGGAGTCTGAAGCTGCTCTCCTGACATCTCTGAGGCATCCCAGATTGCCGCAAATCGTAGATTTTTTTGTCCCGGATGAGCACGGGTATACCTATCTTGTGATGGAGTACATTGAGGGGTTGACACTTAGTGACTATTTCAAGCAATGTCGCGGGAAGATTCCGCTTGAACATATGACGGAGTTTGTGCTTCAGTTGCTGGATGTATTAAGTTATTTGCACAGTCTGGACCCGCCTGTCATCTACCGGGATTTGAAACCATCCAACATTATGATTACACCGGAACATGAAGTCAGACTGATTGATTTTGGGATAGCGCGGAGTTATAAAGCACAAAGAGTCGATGATACGGTTAAATTGGGAACGGCCGGCTTCGCTGCACCCGAACAATATGGTTCAGGGCAGACGGATGCACGTTCTGACCTGTACGGGCTTGGAGCATTGCTGCTCTATCTCATGACTTGTGGGACATATACGGAATGGATTCAGGGAGTAGAGAGTTCCATTCGCAGTGATGCTCCGCGTACCTATATTCCTGTTGTGAGAAGGCTGTTGCGATTGAATCCGAATGAACGCTTTCAATCGGCTGATGAAGTTCGTAAGGAGCTGCTGCGCAGACCGGGAATAGCGTCTGTAAGTTCAGAAACGACAGTGACGATAAGCGGAGGGACCAGAGTAATCGCTTTGACGGGGGCATCATCTGGAGTTGGAGTTACGCATACGGCCATAGCCATCAGTCACTATCTGGAGCGGCAGAACTTCAAAGTGGCCATAATCGAGATGTCACCACGTTCCCAATCGTTTGCACGGATTCAACAAGTGGCGCATGCAGGTAAACCCGTGCCAGCAGGCAGACAGTTTGCAGTAGATGGTGTACATTACTGGAAACAATCGGGACGTGCAGACATCCTATCTTTATTGGGAGGCAGCTATCAGTTCATTGTGATGGATCTGGGCAGTGGTCAGGATCAGAACCGGCTAGAAGAGTTTCTCAGAGCCGACTTGCCCATTGTTATAGGTTCGGGTGCCGAATGGAGACAAGCGGAGATTGGATCTTTTGTCCGTTCACACAATCGGTACCCAAGAGACAAATGGATCTACTGTCTGCCACTGGCAGCAGCTGACGCCGTTCAGCGCATGCGCAAAACGTTGGACACTTCGAGTGTATATGGATTGCCTTTACATATCGATCCCTTTGATCGTGAACCACAGGTGGATAAGGTTTTTGCTCATATTCTGACTCATATGATTGGGCAGCTTCCTAAGAAACGTTCATTCTTTGCAAGAAAAAGAGTACATGATTAGAAGAGATTGCGAAAGGAGAGCCTCTTTTGTCTAAATTAAGAAAACAAAGCCGTCAACTGATTTATGCTGGGCTGACGGGAGCAGGAGCAATCGGTTTGCTGTTTGGGGCATATGTCATTTACAATGTCAAAACCATGAGTGATACGAGGGCTGAAGTGGAGGCCCGTTATTCATCAGCCTACGAACAAAAAGAAGCTGAATTGATGCAGCAGTGGAACTCAGGGGCACAGGGATGGGTGACAATACGGGATGTTGAAGCAGGAGAGCCGATATTGCCCGAGGATATCAAACTCATAGCCGTTCCAGATGCACAGGCACCAAGGAATCTGTGGTCCAGCTCCAAGCAGATGGATGGTCAAGTGGCGAAAATAGAATTAAAAAAGGGAACTGCCATTACAACTGAAATGGTGTATGAAGATACCCCGGCACCGCCGGATTTAAGAAACCGTGAACTACAGGTTGTGTTATTACCTTCTTCACTTATTAAGGGAGACATCATTGATATTCGTATTCAGTTTCCAACGGGTCAAGACTACATTCTCCTGTCCAAAAAGAAAGTCGAAAGATTAAATGCAGCTACACTATGGATTACGATGACGGAGGAGGAGATCCTGTCCCTTTCAAGTGCAATTGTAGATGCCTATTTACATAAAGCTTCAATCTATGCCTTAACCTACGTAGAACCACAGTTCCAGACACCAGCGATCCCGACATACCCTGCCAACAATGAGGTGTTAAAACTGCTGGAGAGTGATCCTAATCTTGTGCGGCGGGCTGAAGTCGAGTTGGCGCGGCAGGTACGAAGTTCGTTAGAAAGCTCACTCGCCGCATCCATCTCAGCGCCCTCCCAAGGTGTGGAGCAGGACGTTGCGCAGTCCTCCGTTTCATATAATAGTCGCCCTGGAGCGAATAACTCTTCATCTACTGATGGGGTCATCTGGAATGACGGTTCAGGTAACGGTGGAGCGACTGGAAGTGGCAGCAATGATTCTTCTGCGTCAGCTTCGAGTACGGATGAGCAGAAAAGCTTGCTGACGGGCGGGGAGTAAAACGCAGGAAGAACAATTAATATTCATTTAACAACGTATAAAAGTAACATGAAGGAGCTTTGATAGCTATGCAAACATGGATTTTTGCCGGGTTATGCGAGAAGAATGACCTGATGCTGTACCTTTGCAAAATACTAGCCTCCTCCGGTAAACGTGTCTTGCTTGTTGATGGAACATTACAACAGAAATATGGATACGGCGTTGGGGAAAGTCAGCAATCTCTGCGTATTACAGAATTTGAAGGTTTTGATATCGCATGTCAGTTCGTAACTTCAACAGCGGTTGAGAGTCATCTTGAAGCGAATGGCGAGAAATTGGAGAGTTATGATTACGTTCTTTACGACATGGAAACATCGCACTTTGCATCACGTGAACTATGGCTCATGGCAGATACTCGTGTCTGGGTCAGTGACTATGAACGTTACAATCTAGAACGGGGCAAAGGGTGGCTCAAGCGTTTGCTTGAGGAGCAGTCCCTGCCAGCAGAACTACCATTTCAGCGCATTTTGATTAATGCCGTTGATTGCAAACTGGAAGCTCGATATTTGTGGGCGTATCTGGAAGACAGCCCATTTGTATGGACAGGAGAATCGCTGATATTGCCTTGGGATGAACTGACTGCAGCAGTCAAACTGGAAAACGAGCATCATCGTCGTATTCGCCTGGGGCCATTGTCACGGAACTATAAAAGATCGCTATGCAGGTTAGTGGAGCAGTTGACCGGATGGGAAAATGTCCAGAGTCGCAGGGCCATTAAAGAAGCTGAAAGGATGAGGGCATGAGCAGCATTACGTTTTGGAGTCCTTTTGCAGGAACAGGCAGCACCTCAAGTGCGCTAATCAGCGCCTATGCGATGGCACTACAATATAGGACAAGAATTTTACTTGTAAATACAGGTCCAGTCGGGAGCAGCACAGAAGCTGCCCTTCCACCTAAAGAAATAGAGGACACGGGATCAGCATTCACGTTTGAGGAAGGGGGTTGGGATGCTGTGGAACGGCTGCATACCAGCGGGAGTCTGAACAAGCATAATTTGAGGGACTACACCAAGCCGCTCCTCAAAGATCGTCTGGATTTGTTGACTGGCAGGATTAACAGGCTGGAGCGTTCCTCAGAAGAGCATGTAGAGACATTAAAAACGCTGCTGCACGTAGCCAATGAATATTATGATCTAGTTCTACTGGATGCAGACCGTGCAGGTATACGTGACCAGGTTCTGCTGGATCAAGCCGACTATGTTGTGGTGAACCTAAATCAAAATATGAGGGATCTGGAGTATTTTTTTGAAAAGATCAGACCCGAAAGCCTGGGTGATCAGAAGCTGCATGTCGTACTGAATAAGTATGACCCACATTCACGCGCAACCATTACCAATATTCGTCGGCGTTTTCGATACAAAGGATCGATATCGGTGTTGCCGTATACCACCGGATTTCTGGATGCCTTCAATCGTCGTGATGCGGCAGCGTACTTGCAATTGGAAGGTCTGAGCAACAATAAAGATATGCGTAAAGGGAGCTTTGCCGCAAGTATGGCTGAACTTGCTCGCCTCATTATGGACGGGGCGGGGATGCGAACCGTACTAAAGAGGTTGGAAAGGGGAGCCTGAACTCTGATGCTCTGGAATACCCTATGGTTAATTTTAGTTTTGCTGTTATGCCTTGCGTATGTTTGGTTCAAGTTCAGAGCTTCCCATCGTGAAAAGAATAACCGTGCTCCTGAGCGCGAATCCTTCACAATTGAATTGCTGACGGAGAAAGTAAAGAACTCGCTTCATGAGCTTAGTCATAGTCAACTTGCGGATGCCGGATTACATGAAGAAGAGTATCGGCGAAGAATCAATCAGCGTGCCGAGATGCGCAAGGCGCTTAAAGGTTGTGTATCAGGAAGCATCAGTGACAAAACATATGTCAAAAATCTGATAGGTGATCTGCTTACCCGCAGCCTAGGACTGAATAAGTCAAATATCGATGAAGTCATTTATTTTGGAGACACTGAGTTACTGACGGTTCAGGATCAATTCGAAATCGTGTTTTATCTATACCGGCAGCAATTTGGTGTCGATGCTTTGTCGCGCATGATAGACACTTATGATCTTGGCAGACTGAGGCTGGGTGAAGGTGCAGACGACGGAGGAAGTTACTATATCTCCGAGGAGGATATCCGATATGTGTTTGAATGTGAGTACAGAGAGCTTGGCTTCAGAGAAAAAACGGATATCATCGTTCAACGGATCTACCAACATTACAAAGGCTTCTCGGTGGTTGATGAAATAAGAGATCAACGAATAGATGGCGTTAGTGGTGGTGTGAGCGGCATGCTGGATGCCCTTCAGGATATGGGGCTACGGCAGCCAGCTTCGTGGAATGATCTGCTCGCGGATGGACTTGAAGATGCTCCCCTCGAAGAACCGCTTAGTGGAATGGAAAGTGTCTGGATTTTCTATAAAGGTAAGTCCATTCATCTGCCCTTCCTGTCATTTGGCAGTATCCGTGAACTGAAGAGGGTATGTCAAAATATTTATAAATACAACTATCCGGGACAGCTTTCGGAAGCGAATGGATATAAGGTAAACGAGATGAAGGACGGATCACGCGTCGTTGTTGTGCGTCCTCCCTTTGCCGAATCATGGGCATTCTTTGTCCGGAAATTCGATATTCCTAATGCTTCACTTGAACAGCTGATTACTGGTAACAACGCAGATTTGCCAATCAATTTGCTGCAGTATTTGATGAAAGGCAGTAGAATTACAGCTGTAACAGGAGCACAGGGGTCGGGTAAAACGACGCTTCTTATGGCAATGGTCAAGCATATTTATGCTTCATATACCCTGCGTGTACAGGAGATGGCTTTCGAGTTACAGCTGCGGCGTATATACAGTCGACGTAACATTCTAAGCTTCCGGGAGACCGAGCACATATCTGGTCAACAGGGACTGGATTTACAGAAAAAGACCGATGGTACTGTAAATATTCTCGGTGAGGTCGCAAGTGACGAAGTAGCCGCATGGATGATTCAGATG
Organism: Paenibacillus sp. OK076; assembly: GCF_900110055.1. Taxonomy (NCBI): domain Bacteria; kingdom Bacillati; phylum Bacillota; class Bacilli; order Caryophanales; family Paenibacillaceae; genus Paenibacillus; species Paenibacillus sp. OK076. The sequence continues at coordinate 3,322,840 of NZ_FOCH01000001.1, read as the reverse complement.
TCCCAGGTTGCCAGTCTGTTCACCCTGTTTACCCATCATGCCAAAACGTTTCGTGATCTCGTCTTCTCCCTCCGTAATTCACTGCTCAAAACAGGTATGTTCCAACATGAACATATTGCCGAGGAGCAAGTCGTAAGTGTCATTAATTTTGATGTACATATGAAAAAGGACGCAGAGGGTCGAAGATATATCGAACGAATCACGGAGTGTCTGCCACGTGCGAATAAAGGGGATAGCGTGGAAGAACGGGCTGGATTTTCGTTTCGCAATGTGATCGAGTATAGAGATGGCAATTACGTCGTCACAGCTCCGATCTCCATAGGAAGTATTACGGATATGCGGGAGCAGATGACACTACAAGACGCTGCGCTGTTTGAGCAGTTCATCAAGCAACATTGGGGTGATACCTATGACCGTTAAGCTTGTTCTTCTGTTGGTGCTGGGGATATGTGCATGTGGCTTGATAATCACGCTACTTGTACTGAACCTGTTACGTCACAGAGGAGGTGACTCTGCAACTAAATCCATAGGGATCGCTACACTTAACGGCAATCGTATGCTGCGGTGGGGATCGTTCCTGTTACAGTCTTATCGCTGGGGCATGAAAGTGCCGCTGCTCTCTGCGTATATTTTGCAAGTACAGAAACGTATTTCATTCCGGCATGTTGGAGATGAACCAGCATTAAGACGAATGAGTATGAGCGTGGTTCTAATGATCCTCGGAGGATACGGAAGTATCAGTGTAATTCTTTTCCTTATGCAGCCGGGTATCGCCTTTGTCATATTGTCGGTACTCTGCGCTGTCGTTCTGAACAGCCTTGTACTGGATATGTGTTTGAATCGTATGGAGAAACGACTGTTGGTACAGATGCTGGACCTGTTTGCCGACGTGAGACATCGGTATCATCAGCATGGAATGGTAGAGGAAGCACTGTATGAAGCAGCGGAAGCAGGTAAAGGAGAGGCTGCTGATCAAGTGCTGTTGATCTATGAAGCATTGACTTCTATCGATCCGAACGAAGCTTTGGAACGGTACTATGAGATTGCGCCGAATCGCTTTCTTAAAGGTTTTGCCGGTATTTCATATATGGTGATGGAGTTCGGAGATAAAGACAGAGCACAAGGTTCGATTTACTTGAAAGGCCTGGGGAATCTGACGCAGGAAATTCATCTTGAGATTTTGCGGAGGGACAAACTGGACTATCTGTTAAAAGGGTTGAATATCATCGCCCTGGCCCCCGTCCTGTTCACAGCTCCAATTGAACGTTGGGCTAGGGGAAGTTTTCCAACTATGGATGAATTCTATCGCAGCAAAATCGGGTTTGTAACCAAAATATCGATCTACGTCATTATCATACTTGCCTACCTGCTTTTGCAAAGACTTCAGCAGTATGATGAAACCCGCTATCGGACAGGACGCAAACACTCCAGAATGGATCAGTTCCTATACAAGCAGACGTTCATTCGAAAGGTGGCGATGTTGTTTGCGCCCAAACCTGGCAGTACCAATTACAGTCAAACCGTAAGACTGATGCGGGAAAGCAGCTCGGAACTGAAATATGAATGGCTGGCTATACGAAGGCTGATGTTATTTGCAAGTTGTTTTGTGCTGACCATTGGCTGTGTCTTGGTGCTGCATCAGGTTGAACGAAATCATATCTTATATGATCCCGTGAGAGATGACCGGATGTTTGGAGCGATGGGAGAGGAGGAGTTAAAGCAGGCTACAGAAAAGACAAGCTTGGATAAAGCTGTACTCGAGCGCATCGAAATGAAGCGGGGTGCAACTTTTGATGAGATTTCGAAAGCATTGCAGTCCGTAAATCCCGTGCAACTGGATCATGACACACAGACTGAAACTATTGCACGCATTCTGCAGAAGCTGGAAGGCTATAACAAGCAATACCTCCACTGGTGGGAATTAATTATTGCAATGTTGGTAGGTATAACGGGTTATCACATGCCGATCTGGCTAATGATGTTCCAGCGCAAGATGAGAAGTATGGACATGAGGCATGAAATCTATCAGTTTCAGACGGTTATCTCGATCTTGCGAGAGATGGACCGTATGTCTGTAGAGGAGATATTGGAATGGCTCAATCGCTTTGCTGTTATTTTCAAAAGGCCGCTGCAAAAATGTCTGCTGCACTTTGAACATGGGCCTGAGCATGCACTTGAACAGTTGAAAGAAGAAGCAGGTCTGCCTGAATTTCAGCGTCTGGTTGATAAGCTGCAACTTGCACTTGGGAAAATTTCGATTCGAGAAGCATTTGATGATCTGGAAAGCATGATGGCCTTTTATTTTGAACAAAGGAAGCAGGAATACACCAAGATGATTGATGTTAAAGCATCATGGGGAAGAATGATCGGGTTTACACCGATGTATGCCCTGATCTTCCTCTATCTGGTCATTCCGCTGGTAGGTATGAGTTTCCTGCAAATGAACATTTATTATGAACAGATTCAGAAACTGTAACGACCGTTACGTCACAGTCTGAAATAAATTAAAAACGATACAGGAGGATTTATCATGAACAATGCATCAAGCGCTTTAAAGGTGGCAGCAGGCATCTTTCTGACCATCGCCCTTATTACAATTGTAGTTCTGTTGTTTATTTCGGCTCAGGAGGCGACCAAAACAGCGCAAAACAATTTTGCCGATATCCAGACCGAATTGTCCCAAGCTGCATTTACGGTATATGACGGAACTACCATTAGTGGGTCACAAGTCACAAACGCGCTGCGTAAATATGCGGACAAAGACCAGTTCGGGATTCAAGTGATTACAGGTAAAAATAAAGGAGGACAATGGTACGGTAATCAGTTGAACATCTCCCAGGATCTCAATAATGCAGATTATGGTTCTGTTATTAAACCTGACGAGAAAGTGGGTGTTATCAACCAGACCATGAGTGAAAAAGACAATCAATATGTCAATCCAAGTGGTAAATTCAAAGCAATTATCGTAAAAGACAAATCCAATGTGGTAAGAGGGCTTATTTTCCAGCAATCCTGACAGGAGTTGGTTTAACATGTCCCAGAATACACAGCAGCTCATGTTGTTCTGTACGGCGGTTGTCCTATTTGTGACAGCCTGCCTGTACGGGCAGCAGAATGTTCGAATTCTATCAGACGCTTTGAATCACTTGGTACAGACGACAGCAGACATGGAAGGACGGTTGAATACCACGCTGCATATAAGCGAGCCAATCCGTTATAGTGGTGCGGAAGTGTTACACACTGTGAGGCAAATGACAGGGACAACAGTCAGCGTGCAGGTGGACGGGATTGCATATGTCATTGATCCCCTTGTAAACAGAAAAGAAACTATTCCTGTCCAGCTTGCTGCATCGTATACACCCAAGTTCATAAGAAGTGAGGCTGGCGAACTGCTGAAGATTGCATTTTGGAAGGAGGCCAGTACACCTTGATTAATGCTGCATCCAAGCTGCTTGCTGTTTTGCTGGCAGTGATTTTGCTTTATGTTTACCCGGCAGCAGAAACTGCTGATCGACAGGATGACATGGCACGTATGACCGTAGTTCAGACGGTTACCCGTTTTGTTGATGCGGTCAGAACAAAGGGATACATTTCCCCTGCCATGTATGCAGAGTTCGAAGAACAGATGGCTCGAACGGGGAACGTCTATGAGATTTCTATGGAGCACTTGCACAAAAAATATGTTCCTCATTACTCAGATCCAATGGATCAGAGCACATTCTCTGGTACCTATGAAACTGTACAAGATGGCTACTATGCAGCCCAAATTAAAGCAAAGCTGTTTCCTTCGTCCGGTGTGCAGGCTTTAGACGATCCTGGGCGCAGATATACACTGGCAATGGGGGATTTCTTCACAGTAACCATCAAAAATACCAATCGCACACCTGCCATGCTGATTCGTGAGTGGTTGAACGGGTCTGCACAGGCTGCGGCGGTGTTTACCACATATGGAGGTATGGTGCTTAATGAAGATTACTGATCTCTCCATTGTATTTGTACTTATCTTTTCACCTATATTCTGGGTTATCTCTCACAATACAAACAGTGTTCAAGAGGCTCAATATTTAAGCGATCGGTATAAGATGGCACTTCAGAGTGCCGTACTGGATGCAGGGGCTGTGATGCATCAAAATGAGAAGCAAAACGATGAAGCAGGATATGATTCGACCAAATTTGTAAAAGCGGACAAAGAGCTCGCCTTAGCTACGTTTACCCAAACAATGGCGCTAAATATGGGGATTTTAAATGATCCTGCTGCTATACGGGCCATGTTCAATTACATTCCAGCATTAGTCGTGCTGGATTATGATGGTTATTATATTTTCGCGATCGAAACAGAAATGACCGGAAAACTTGAAGAGTCATTCCGGCAAGTTTGGAGTCCCAAAAAGCCCTATACATATTCTGATTCAAATGGTAACAGTATTAATTTCACACTCGATGGGTATGTGTATGCCTATGACGCAGGTTTGGGCAAGTGGGTGGAGGGTTTCCAGAAAGAATTGGCCTCCAGCACGCAAATCCCCCTGCTTCAGAATGCCGAGACGTTTGAGCAGGTCAGACGAAGCCGGATCGTGACAAGTGTGCAGGAAGATTTGGCAGATGTTATTAACCGTCATAATGAGTTTGCAAGAAGGAATGGTGTTTCCTATACCTTTACCATGCCTTTGATTTCTCAGGAAGACTGGTACAATTCAATTAATGACACGGGGCTTATGGCGTTTATTCAGGGAATTCCTGTAGGTAATCAAAAGTTTAACAACTATGCCATTGGTGGTGGCAGACTGGTGAAGAAAACGGCGATTGTTGGCGGAGTTGATCCGGTAAGTGCGATTAAATACTATTACCCATCCACATGTAACAATGGTTACAGAGCTGAAGAAGTGTTTACAAATGCCAAACAAGCGGCAGCGCAAGGGTATTTTGAGTATAGCTGTTCAAATAATTAAAGGCAGTTTATATGAAATATAAAAGCGAGGTTGCATGAGATGTTTGCATTACTTTCAGAAAAGGCGACACCTGTGCTAAAATAGGGTTTCGGAACGATAGTAATGTCCAATAGATAGGAGCAACCTCATCTTATGAGTTTATTGTCAGTAGAGAACGTGAGTCATAATTTTGGAGACCGCACGTTATTTAAAAATGTATCTTTTCGTTTACTTGCCGGAGAGCGTGTAGGCCTTGTTGGTGCTAATGGTGTGGGAAAGTCCACACTGATGAACATCCTTACCGGGAAATTGTTAAAGGACGAAGGGAAGGTCGAATGGACCCCCAAAGTTCGTTATGGATATCTGGATCAGCATACCAAGCTCACACCTGGAAAAACGATTCGTGATGTGCTTAAGGATGCGTTTCAGCCCTTGCTTGAGTTGGAAAAAGAAATGATGTCCATTACCGATCAGATGGCAGACGCCGATCCGGACAAACTCGAATTGTTGCTGGAAGAAATGGGTGACATTCAGGAGCAATTGGAGCAAGGTGACTTTTATCTGATTGATGTGAAAGTGGAAGAGATGGCAAATGGACTGGGCTTGTCCGCCATCGGTCTGGATCGTGACGTTGCCGCGCTTAGTGGTGGTCAACGTACGAAGGTATTGCTTGCCAAGCTTTTACTGGAAAAACCAACTGCTCTTTTGCTGGATGAGCCAACGAACTATCTTGATGTGGAACACATTGAATGGCTGACGCGTTACCTTAAGGATTACCCGTATGCGTTTATTCTGATTTCGCATGATACGGAGTTTATGAATGAGGTCGTTAACGTTATTTATCATCTGGAATTTGCCAAGTTGACGCGTTATGCAGCGAACTATAACAAATTCCTTGAAATGGCCGACATGAATAAGGCGCAGCATATTGATGCTTATGAGAAACAGCAGGAGTATATCAAGAAGCAGGAAGATTTCATCCAGCGGAACAAAGCCCGTGCTTCTACTTCCGGTCGTGCCAAGAGCCGTGAGAAGCAGCTCGGCAAGATCGAACGGATCGATCGTCCAGACGAAGCGGCCAAACCCACATTTAAATTCAAGGATGCCCGGGCGAGTAGTAAAACCGTCTTTGAGGGCATTGATTTTGAAATTGGATATTCGTATGCATTATTGCCCAAAATGACGATGACGATTGAGCGTGGCGAGAAAATTGCCATTGTTGGCTGTAACGGTGTAGGTAAATCCACACTGCTCAAGACCATCTTGGGAAAAATCCCACCAATCAGCGGTAAGACTTTCTTGGGTGACTATTTGGAGACAGCCTATTTCGAACAGGAAGTACGTGCAGGAAACATTACCCCGATTGAAGATGTGTGGAATGAATTTTCTCATCTGACACAGAATGAAGTCCGGGGGCATCTCGCACGTTGTGGATTGAAAAATGAGCATATCACCCGTCCGCTTAACGCGCTTAGTGGTGGTGAACAAGCCAAAGTTCGTTTGTGTAAACTTCTGATGCGTGAAAGTAACTGGATTTTGTTCGATGAGCCTACAAACCATTTGGATGTAACGGCCAAAGCAGAGCTGAAACGTGCCTTGCAAGAATTCAAGGGTACCGTGCTGCTCGTATCCCATGAACCTGATTTTTATGAAGATTGGGTTACCAAAACGTGGGATGTTGAAGCTTGGTCCGAGAAACAATAACGTAATAAATGGAAATGTACGGTGACAAAAAAAAGTGTCTATGGTAACATAGGCTACAGCTTCATATGAACACTAGGGGGGCCGCACGATGCGGCTGAGATGGAAGAATGCGATTCCGGACCCTTTGTACCTGATCTGGATCATACCAGCGTAGGGAAGTGGCGCGTTTCAGCTAATGACAAAGGGCGTTATCGATAACTTTGCGATATGGCCTGCAAGATGATTCATGCGGTTTCTAAGTATACAGCGTTGCGACTATGTTGGTTTCTGTAGTTGTTATGCATTATGTATATATAGAGTAATCCCATGCGACAGTCATTCAGTTGATCCATGAATTCTAAATTCGTGGCCACTCCCCTACGGGAGTGGCTTTTTTGTTGTTTTATATCCGCTTAAATCATACAAGAGGAGGGTGAACAGGACGGAAATCTTCCACGAACAGTTAACAACACGATTATTCGAACTGCATGTGGTTTCACCAGGTACAGGAGACTTGGACTCTTTTCTGAATATTGCTAAGGATATATGGCGGTGGGTCGATTATATCCACATACGGGAAAAAAAGCTGCCCCTTGAGCAACAGATGTATTGGGCGCAAAGTCTCAGAACACGAGGTGTCCCATTTAACCGAATCATTCTGAATGGCTCCACTCAGCTTGATCATCATGCGTTGCTTGGTGGTGTGCATTGGGGTCAAGCAGTTATTCGGAAATACGATAAGGATGTGTTGAGGAGAAACAATCGGCTTCGCGTAGGAGTATCGGTTCATTCTCTGGAAGAAGCAAAAGTTGCAGAAGAACGTGGAGCGGATTATCTCTTTTACGGGCATGTATATGCCTCACCCAGTAAACCAAATTTCGAGCCCAGGGGACTTGCTTCGTTAGCAGAGGTATGCGCTAAAGTTTCAATTCCGGTCATCGCGATTGGTGGGATTGCAACGGAGAATATTGCTGCCATTCGAACTGCTGGTGCCCGTGGAGCCGCTGTGATTTCGTCGATTTGGACGAATGATCAGCCGGAACTGGCTGCCGCTGCATTGCGACTGGCGATTACGGATTCAGAGAAATACGCCGAACCAAGGAGATGATGCCATGAGAAAGGAAGCAAGAAGCCGAAGCGGGAATCGTTCAGGGTATCATCCAGGCACAGTATCGAGGAGTAAAGTTGGAGCAGAATTTCGAGGCAAGCTTCATGCAGAAACCATTATTGTAGGCGGAGGCGTTATCGGTTGTGCTATCGCATGTGAACTCGCTACCCGAGGTTATGACGTTCTTCTGGTTGAGCGTGCTCGGATCGCTGGTGGAACTTCCTGTGCAGCCGCAGGCATGCTTGCCGCTGACAGTGAGGAATTTACTCATGCTGTGATGGCAAAGCTTGCCCGGCAGAGCAGAGCTTTGCTTCATGAGCAGAAGGAACGAATCAGTGCGCTTAGCGGCGTTGAAATGGGGCTGCAACAGCAAGGTTTTATTACTCCTTTTCGCTCATACAGTGAGGTCAGCAGTTACAAGAATAATCGATCGTCTACCTTATCTACAGAACATATTTGGTGGGATCGTGTCGCTGTCCAACAGGAAGCTTCATGGTTAAACAGGGATACGTATGGAGCATTTTACAGACCTTCCGAGAGCGAGGTTCTTCCTGTCAACTTAACGCAGGCTTATGTCAGATCGGCTCAAGCAATGGGTGCAAGGGTGATGGAAGGTGTACAGGATGTCCGTTTGCATACGGATGTGAATGGAGTGCAAGGGATCAAGACTTCAATAGGAACGATGACATCGAGAAATGTCATTATTGCTACAGGGTTACATGGTGAAGAATTGATGAGACATGTGGGTCTGAAATCGCCTGTTTTACCAGTAAAGGGAGAGATTGCAGCCGTACAGTTTTCACCTCACCATGCCGGGTACAGGCCAGACAAAACGGTGTATGCAGAGGATATATATATTGTTCCCAAAGCTAATGGAGAAGTATGGATCGGTGCAACAAGCCTTCCTGGAAGAACAGATATGAACGTTTCGGTGCAAGGCATTCAGAAGCTGCTTGCAGCTGCAACAAACTGGGTACCTGGCATAAAGGAAGCCCATTTTATCCGAGCGTGGGCGGGTGTCCGTCCTTCGACTCCGGATGGATTGCCTTATGTGGGGGCTTGCGAAAGTGTTCCCGGTTTATTCGCTGCTTTTGGACACTATCGTAACGGCATATTGCTTAGTGCGATTACAGCGAGCCTCATGGCTGACTTGATTTGTGGCAAAACCTCGGAAGAGATGGGGATTCAGGACCTTAGTCCAGAACGTTTGAACACAAAGGAGATGTTGCAGTGAATATCATTGTCAACGGACAAACCATGCAAATTGAAGATAGCTTAAATCGTGTGGACAAATTGCTCCATTCATTTAATTTGCAAGTAAAAACCGTCGTGGTTGAGTTGAATCGTCAAATTTTAACGCGGGAATATCATGAAACGACCACTTTAAGAGACGGAGACCGAATTGAAATTGTACATTTTGTGGGAGGCGGTTGAATCATGTTGAGGATTGGGAGTTATACGTTTGAGTCAAGATTGCTTATGGGTACAGGCAAATTTTCGGACTTGGAAGTGCAGAGCCAGGCGGTTGAAGCCTCAGGTACGGAAGTATTAACGTTCGCCGTTCGGCGTTTGAATCTGGAAGAGCGCAACAAACAGCACTTTCTGGACACCCTGGACTTGAAAAGGTATACCCTTCTACCTAATACAGCGGGTGCTTCAACAGCAGAGGAAGCTGTGCGAATCGCTGAACTTGCTCGAGCGTCAGGGCTTTGTGATATGATAAAAGTAGAAGTTATCGGCGATGGAATCACTTTGCTTCCTGACCCAATTGAAACCTATAAAGCTTGCGAAATTTTGCTTGAAAAAGGCTTTACGGTACTGCCTTATATCTCGGACGATGTTATGCTGGCCAAACGATTGCAACTACTCGGCGTACATGCTGTTATGCCTGGGGCTTCACCGATAGGGGCGGGAAGAGGCATTATTAATCCCTATAACCTGGAGATTATTATTGAACAAGCCGTCGTTCCTGTTATTGTGGATGCAGGACTTCGAGCACCTAAAGATGCTGCTTATGCGATGGAGCTGGGAGCTGACGGTGTTTTGTTGAATACGGCTGTGTCCGGATCCGGAGATCCGGTGAAGATGGCGAAGGCAATGCGATTGGGGGTTGAAGCAGGTAGACTGGCTTATGAGGCAGGCATGATTCCCGTTAAGCGCTATGCAGCAGCGAGCAGTCCCGCGGAAGGAATGGTTCACACATGACTAATCAGACACGATCTTCTGAACAGGGAGACCGCTATTCCAGACAGGAACGGTATGCACCTATCGGTAAAGAAGGTCAACATCGATTGAATAACAGCAGAGTATTAATTGTTGGAGCGGGCGCGCTTGGTACGGGCATTGCTGAAACGCTGGTACGTTCAGGAATTGGCCATATCACCATTGCAGATCGTGACTATGTGGAGTGGAGCAACCTGCAGAGACAGCAATTATATATCGAGCAAGACGCCATTCAGCGAATGCCCAAAGCGATGGCAGCAAAGAAGCGCCTATCTGACATTAATTCTACTGTTGAGGTTGTAGCCAAAGTGATGGACGTCAGAGTAGACGAACTGGAGGAACTGGTTCAGAATGCAGACTTGATCATGGATGCCACAGATAATTTTGATACCCGGCTATTAATAAATGATATGTCTCAAAAGTATCGTATTCCCTGGATTTACGGCGGATGTGTGGGCAGTTATGGAATTACCTACACATTTCTACCTGGCGAAACACCTTGTTTGAACTGCTTATTAGGTGAGGTTCCGTTAGGTGGGGACACCTGTGATACGTCAGGCATTATTCCTCAGGCGGTGCAGATGGTTACAGCTAATCAGACTGCGGAAGCGATGAAGTTTCTCAGTGGTAATTCAGGTGCGCTGAGACGCAAATTGTTATCATTCGATGTGTGGAGAAATGAATACATATCCATTAACGTCGATGGTGCCCGGAAAGAAGATTGTCCATCCTGCGGAGCAAAGGCTAACTATCCGTACCTCTCTGCCTCAAACTTGGAAAAAACCGACGTACTATGTGGCAGAGATACAGTACAGATTCGCCCTTCACGGCGAATGAATCTGGATCTACAGCATACGGCTGATCGCCTCGTTAAGCTGGAGGAAGGCCGCGTGGAGGCTAATCCGTTTTTGGTTTCTTTTACAACTGGAGCGCACAGGATGGTCATTTTTCAGGATGGTCGCGTCCTTGTTCATGGCACAAAAGATACGGCAGAGGCGCGTACGCTGGTTCATCGGTACTTTGGTTAAAGAAGAAAATGAATGTTCCGAGTCCGTTCCTTCCGGGAATGGACTTTTTCATTTTACGGCATGATAACTATACAACAATGCTGCGATACACAACGGTCACAAGATTGTGGAGTTCAAGTGTAATTTAAACCAACAAATATGTAGCAGCGTATAAGACAGGCCGGGTGAAAAAAATGAAAACATCCATATTACTGGTTGGCAGGGGCGAGCTGGTATCTTCTACTCAAGGCATACTGTGTGCTGAAGGCTACCAAGTCGAGCAAATGGAATGGACAGATCTGAACCGTCTTTCTGAACTAACACTCACGAATCTCAATATGATCATATTAATAAATGAAGGATGCCATGAAGCTACCCTAAAAAATGGACTAGAGTCCTTCGTACACATAGGAGTTACTTCTCCATTGCTTGTCATAACTCCCAAGATATCGCCTGAATTAATTGTGGAATTGCTCGATTATGGCGCTAACGATGTGATGGAAGCACCTATTCACGATAAGGTGATGATGGCCAGAATACGGAATCTTTTACGTGTGTTCTCGCATACATCACAGGAAGATGAAGAAGTCATTGTAGTGCATGATCTCAAGGTTAATCTGCGTTCACGTCGCGTAAGTCGTGCAGGTGAATATCTGGTGTTGACTCCGAAAGAATACGAATTGCTGGAGTTCTTGGCGCGTCATGTGAACGAGGCATGTCCCCGGAGTGTTATTTTGAGGGAAGTATGGGGATATGATTTTGCAATGGATACGAATGTGGTAGATGTGTATATCAAACATTTAAGGGTAAAGGTAGATAAGGGAAGGAGCGTCAAATTAATTCATACCGTGCGTGGAGTCGGTTATATGCTTCATACCCAATAAAAGCGGTCGTATCGCCGCGGCTAACGAATTGCCTGTTTTCCACATAACTCCTGTTTGAGCTGAGAATTTCATTGGGTAAATATAAAAGGACCGGATCATTAGATCCGGCCCTACTCGCTTCTTTATCTTCAAAATATGAGCTACAGTACGCGGCGAGCTTTAATATATGTTTTTTTCCAGTTCCCCGAGTTCAAGTCGGAAAGAGTTACACCTGGTGATCCGTACGTGTGCAGAATTTTTCCGTCGCCTGCATATACGCCTACGTGAGTAATATTGGAGCCTGTGGAGCGACTACCGCTGGAGAAGAAGACCAGATCTCCAACTTGCAGATTAGCTTTAGATACAGCTACGCCTTCTTTGGATTGCTTAACGGATGTACGTGGCAAATCAACACCATACTTTTTAAAGATGTATTTCATAAATGAAGAGCAGTCAAAATTTTGTGTAGTTGAAGTTGAAGCGCCAAATTTATATGGAGTTCCTGTAAAGGTTTTACCATAGTTCACAATTTGTTGTCCTGTGGATACAGAAGCGCTTGCTGCCTGTGCAACAGGTGCATTCGTCATTAATACAGCTCCAAAACCTAGTGTAGCGCACAACCCGACGGTTACGGCCTTTTGGACAAAGATGTTTGTTTTCATGTGAGTACCTCCAAAATTCGTTTTCGTTTAGTTGCTAGAGCGAGTATAACAGCTTTGTAACAGCCTAGAAATTGGATGGAACCTGATCATCCTTAGGGCCGCAACAGTTTGGGTTTGTTTATTAAAATACCATTAAAAATGTCAAAAAATTAATCATTGACGAACCTTGAACGTTACAAATATAGAAAAGACCCTTGATATATCAAGGGTCTTTGATGTTTTATTTGATTATTTTTAATCTAAATCATAGGTTACAAAAACGTAATAAGTATAAGCGGAAGGTTAATCTTTGCTTTGAATAATGAGTAATAACCCGCTATCGATTGAGACGGTGCCAGTCTTTCCGAGCAGTTTGTTGCTAATCCCCAATGATTGACCCATACGTATAGTTGCTTGATCAAGCGGGTACATGAAACCTTCCAGCGTAATACCTGTTACTTCATTAGTGAGTGGGAGCAGGGAGATGTACTCATATCCACGGTCTTCCACATCAGCTTCGGAGGTCGTTAGCATCATATAATTGTGTTCATCCTGCAGAGTGCAGGAAATATGATGCTGCATAGCGCGGACCATAATATGTACGTTAGCCAGTGTATGATCCATGCGAGTGCCCGTTGCACCCAACATAAGAATGTCAGACGGCTCGAGATCCAACGCTATTTCAAATGCCATCTCGGTATCCGTCAAATCCTTATGCACCGGATCGCAGGTGATTATCCGTTCGCTGTTATCTCGTACACTCTCCCGTTCCTGCTCGGTAATGGAATCAAAATCTCCTACTGCGATATGTGGCTGAATCCCGTTTTCTATTAAGAATAAAGCCCCACGATCGGCCGCGATAATAATGTCATCTTTACCGATTTCATTTAGAAATTGGGGAGAGAGATTTCCGCCAGTAAAAATAACAACTCGTTTCTTAGTCATTCTATTTCATCCTTCCTGATCAATAAAAAACAATTCACTTCTAATTAAGGTGTTAGTATGGTGCAAAAATCATTCACAAAACCAGTATAATCCACAAAATGTGGTTGCACAATTTCGGCATGCGCGGATACAATGGGTAGAGCAACATGGAGATGACTTGAAAAGTGAGGTTTGAACAGGTTGGACTTGCACATTTTTGAAGTATTCAGCATTATAGGTACCATCGCATTTGCAATGTCCGGAGCTTTCGTGGCAATGGAAGAAGAGTATGATATTTTGGGCGTGCTGGTGCTGGGTCTGGTGACCGCATTCGGAGGCGGAGTCATTCGTAATGTTCTCATTGGTGTACCCGTAACGATGCTGTGGAGCCAGGGAATGCTGATTATGCTCGCTCTTATATCTGTCGCGATTGCGTTTGTACTTCCTCTTAAGTGGATTGGTCACTGGAAGCGGACTGAAGCGCTGTTCGATGCGATTGGACTTGCAGCATTTGCGATTCAAGGGGCGTTATACGCGGCCGATATGGGACATCCCATTAGTGCGGTTATTGTAGCCGCAGTAATGACCGGTATAGGCGGAGGGATCATTCGTGATCTGCTGGCAGGAAGAAAGCCGTTAGTACTGCGCGATGAAATTTATGCTGTTTGGGCTATAACAGCTGGTTTCGCCATAGGTATGGGATGGTTTACAACGAACGCTGGACTGTTAATATGCTTCGCCGCAGTTGTGTTCTTCCGGATGTGCTCTGTTCATTATAAATGGAAGCTGCCACGTCGTTCACTGGTACAAACGGAGAGTGTAAAACCTCAGACAGCACCAGCGCCACTTAACCGCACCTTGAGTAAGGGGGAATAACATGATTAACGTTTTGTTTGTATGTTTGGGCAACATATGCCGCTCGCCGATGGCTGAGGCTGTCCTCCGTCATAAAGTGAGTGAAAGAGGACTTGATCAGCAAATTTCAGTGGACTCCGCAGGTACAGGTGACTGGCATGTTGGCAAACCTCCGCATGAGGGGACTAGAACATTGCTGGATTCCTATAAAATTTCTTATGCCAATATGGCGGCAAGACAATTTGCGAGTGCGGACTTCACACATTTTGATTACATTATATGCATGGATGATTCCAACGCAGCTAACGTAAGAAGTGTAACAGGTGGTGCCGATGCGGAAATTATCAAGATGATGGATCTGCTGCCGGACGAGACGCTCCGTGAAGTACCTGATCCGTATTATACGGGGAATTTTGAAGAAGTGTACAGGCTGGTTGATGCAGGTTGTGACGTGTTGCTGGATCGGATTGAAAAGGAACATTCTTTGATATAACATCGGTTACATTTGCTTGGAATGACAAGTGAGATACAACAGAAGAAGCCGGGCGGACAAGCAGGAGAACCTGCTTCTTTTTTGAGTGTTGATGTAAGCGGTATCATGCGATTGCAAAACAAAAGCGGCATTTCAGCCGCCCTGTTCAATGATCGAATTAATTTTCCTGAAAAAAGTAAAGCAATGCTTCCGGCAGCTCGTTCTGCCAGAATCCCCATTGGTGATGCCCGTCTTTCTCCTGATAGGAGACAAGCGCACCTCGTTTTTCAAGCAAATCACGGGTATCCCGGTTCAATTGAACAAAGTCATACGTGCCGGTGTCTGCTTCAAAGGCAGTCTCCTGCAAACCAACAATCATCCAGATCGACAACCAGGACAAGTCTTCAGCTGCAGCGTAGATTTCCTGGGAAGCGGAGTAGAACGCTCCGGACATGCTGATGACACGTGTGAACAGGTCAGGATAGAGTAGAGCAAGATGAAGCGAAACGCTGCCACCCAATGAGTCGCCGGCAAGAACACGTTCCTGCGGAGAGCGGCGCACAGGATATTTCTCTTCTACATAGGGAATAATCTCTTCAGCGAAGCATGAGGTATACGCCTTGAACCGATCGCCGAAAGGGGCGTATTCCTGAGTTCTTACTGACACGTCAACCTGAACTCCTACTATAATGAAAGGTTCGGCTCCCTCGTCCAGAATGATACGGTTGGCAGTGGTGGCGATACGTCCAAAGTTGAAAAATTCTTCACCGTCCTGACAATAAACGACAGGGTAGGATAACAATTCGTTATAACCTGGGGGAAGATAAATTCGTAGTGTTCGCTTCTCTCCGAGATAGCGGCTCTCAATCTCTTCCTTCACAATCGTGCGTTTCAAATAGCGGGAATCCGTCATAAAACGTCACCTTTCTCGGTTAATTTTTGCATTCGACCGCGCAATACGGTAAGATTAACCTTGTGCGGGGATAGGTCAAATACGCAAACATGTATTATGCTGTTATACCAATATTAAGCCCCTGTTATACATACAATCCGGAAGGAAACATAAAAAAGTTACGGATATCTTTGACGTATGCAGTGAAACAGGTGTATAATAATATTATAACAGCGGAACTTGATATTCAAATTTTTTGTTGAGGTGAAGAAAAAAATGAGCAAGGTTCCTTATGAAGTATATACGGAGGATGTAGAAGCTCTGTCCGTGCTGTCTCCTGACGGCGAAATCGTTAACAAAGACATGATGCCTAAACTTTCCGACGATCAATTAAAAGAAATTATGTACCGCATGGTATTTACCCGTACTTGGGATGACCGTGCAGTAAACCTGGGCCGTCAAGGTCGTCTTGGTTTCTATGCTCCAGTATCTGGTCAAGAAGCTACAATGGTTGGTAGTGAATTTGCAATTGAAAAAGAAGACTTTGTATGTCCTGGCTATCGCGACATTCCGCAACTCGTGTGGCACGGACTTCCTCTTTATCAAGCGTTCCTGTACTCCCGTGGACACCAACATGGTGGACAAATCCCGGATGGCGTTAATGTATTGATGCCGCAAATCATCATTGGTGCACAAATCCTGCACGCAATGGGTATTGCTATGGGTTACAAATTGAAGAAACAAAAACAAGTTGTAATTACGTACACAGGTGATGGTGGTTCTTCAGAAGGTGACTTCTACGAAGGTCTGAACTACGCTGGTGTTTACAAATTGCCTGTTATTTTCTTCGTACAAAACAATGGTTATGCTATCACTACACCTTTTGCAAAACAAACGGCAGCTCTGTCCATCGCTCACAAAGCGGTAGCAGCGGGTATCAAAGGTGTTAAAGTTGACGGTATGGACATCTTCGCAGTTATCAAAGCGGTTCAGGAAGCTGCTGAACGTGGTCGTAACGGCGAAGGCGCAACTCTGATCGAAGCAGTAACTTACCGTTTCCGTCCTCACTCCCTTTCTGACGATGCTTCCAAGTATCGTACGAAAGAAGAAGAGGCTGAGTGGAGCGTAAAAGATCCAATCGCGCGTTTTGCTAAATATCTGGAGAAAAAAGGTCTGTGGACTGAAGAAGATACAGCACGTGTGAAAGAAGAAGCAAAAGCAAAAGTGAACGAAGAGATCAAAAAAGCGGAAAAAACCGAGAAAATGACGATTTCAGGCTTGATCGACAGCATGTTCGAACAAACGCCTAAGCACTTGGAAGAGCAAAAAGCTGATTTCCAATAAGTTTTTTCCGATAAAGCATAAACATCCGGGACGGGTTCCGGTGTCCCGGTATACATGTATGAATTCAAATGTGAACTGTCAATGTTTAAGGAGGAAATGAAGCAAATGGCACAAATGAACATGAAAGAAGCAATCCGTGATGCGCTTCGCGTTGAGTTGAAACGTGATCCTAACGTTCTGCTTTTCGGTGAAGACGTAGGTAATGTAGGCGGCGTTTTCCGTGTAACGGAAGGTCTGCAAAAAGAGTTTGGCGAAGAGCGTGTATTTGATACTCCACTCGCTGAGTCCGCTATTGGCGGTCTGGCTGTAGGTTTGGGTGTTCAAGGCTTCCGTCCGGTTGCCGAGATCCAATTCGTTGGTTTTATCTTCGAAGCCCTTGACCAAATGGTAGTTCAAGCAGCTCGTATGCGTTTCCGCTCCGGCGGTAAATACAATTCTCCAATCGTATTCCGTACACCATTCGGTGGCGGTGTAAAAGCGGCAGAATTGCATACAGATTCCCTTGAAGGTTTGCTTACACAAACTCCGGGGATCAAAGTGGTAGTTCCTTCTAACCCTTACGATGCAAAAGGTCTGATGATCGCTTCTATTCGCGACAACGACCCTGTATTCTTCATGGAGCACTTGAACTTGTACCATGCATTCCGTGCAGAAGTACCTGAAGAAGATTATACTGTTGAGCTGGGCAAAGCGAACGTTGTTCGTGAAGGTTCTGATGTAACGATCATTACTTACGGTATGATGGTTCACACTTCTGTGAAAGCAGCAGAAGAGCTCGAAAAACAAGGAATCAAAGTTGAAGTTATCGACCTTCGTACGGTTAGCCCGATCGACATCGATACGATCGTTGCTTCCATTAAGAAAACAAATCGTGCAATTGTTGTACAGGAAGCTCAAAAGAGCGCAGGTGTTGCAGCTGAAGTCATTGCCCAAATCAATGAAAAAGCAATCCTGCACTTGGAAGCACCGGTTCTGCGTGTAGCTGGTCCGGATACTGTATATCCATTTGCACAAATTGAAGATACATGGCTTCCTAACCCAGCGCGTATCGTTGCTGCGGTTAACAAAGTCGTAAATTTCTAATTTAATCATCTGACATGCCGCAAGGCGCAGTATGGTGATCCACACCGCAGCGCAAGCTGCACTGTAAACAGCCATTAGCCCCTTGAGTAACAGTTTATTGCACTAGCAGTAACGGTTGTTTCTTGGAGTTAAGGGTTGTTTTCAGGATTGAGACATAATCAAGGAGGTTTTTCAGTTGGCTAAATTTGAATACAAATTCCCTGAACTGGGCGAAGGCCTTCACGAAGGCGAAATCATCAAGATGCACATCAAAGTCGGTGATAAAGTAACTGACGACGATATCATCATGGAAGTACAGAATGACAAAGCGGTCGTTGAAGTACCTTGTCCGGTTAACGGCACAGTAACAGAAGTATTCGCAAAAGATGGCCAAGTTTGCCACGTTGGCGAAGTTGTTGCAATCATCGACGCTGAAGGCGAGCTTCCTGAGCAAGACGACGCTCCTGCAGGCGAGCAAGAAAAAGATGCAGCTCAAGGTGGAGCTGACACAAGCGGTTCTTCCGCAGCAGCTTCCAGCTCGGATGCAGCAAAAGAAGGCGGAAACAACAGCGTTCCGGCAGTACCTGCCAAAGACGTTCTGGCAACACCAAGCGTGCGCAAATTTGCCCGCGAACAAGGCGTAGACATCGCTCAGGTTAACGGTACTGGCAACAACGGTAAAGTTACCAAAGAAGATGTTGAATCCTTCAAAAACGGTGGCGGTTCTTCCGCAGCGGCATCTTCCGCAGCTCCGGCTCAAGAAGAGAAAAAATCCGCAGCACCAGCAGCAGCTGCAGCTGATCAACGTGTGGAAGAAGAGCGCGTACCATTCAAAGGTATCCGTAAAGCAATTGCCAATGCGATGGTTAAATCGGCTTACACAGCACCTCACGTTACAATCATGGACGAAGTGGACGTAACTGAGCTGGTTGCTTTCCGTACTCGCATGAAACCTATTGCTGAGAAAAAAGGTACAAAAGTTACTTATCTGCCATTCATCGTTAAAGCTCTGGTTGCAGCTTCCCGTGAGTTCCCAGCATTGAACGCTATGATTGATGAAGAAGCTAATGAAATTGTATACAAAAAATACTACAACATCGGTATCGCTACAGATACAGACAACGGCCTGATCGTTCCTGTTATCAAAGATGCTGATCGTAAATCCATCTGGATGATCGCTGATTCCATTCGTGATCTGGCAGCTCGTGGCCGCGATGGCAAATTGAGCGCGAACGAAATGAGAGGAAGCACAATCTCCATCAGTAACATCGGTTCTGCTGGCGGTATGTTCTTCACTCCGATCATCAACTTCCCTGAAGTTGCAATTCTCGGAACTGGACGCATCAGCGAAAAAGCCGTTATCAAAAATGGCGAAGTTGTTGCAGCACCTGTAATGGCTCTTTCCCTGAGCTTCGACCACCGTATCATCGATGGCGCAACAGCACAAAACTTTATGAATTACATTAAACAGCTGCTCGCTAACCCTGAGCTGCTTGTTATGGAGGTGTAAGATATGGTAGTAGGCGACGCTTCTCTCAATATCGACACATTAGTAATTGGTGCGGGTCCTGGTGGCTATGTAGCTGCCATCCGTGCTGCTCAACTGGGCCAAAGCGTATTGATCGTAGACAAATCCGAACTGGGTGGCGTTTGTTTGAACCGTGGATGTATTCCATCCAAAGCCCTGATCTCGGCTGCACACCAATATGAGTCTGCATTGCACGGCGAAGCTTTTGGTATCTCTGCTGAGAACGTAAAAGTGGACTTCAGCAAAACTCAAGAATTCAAAAACGGCGTTGTTAAGAAAATGACTGGCGGCGTAGCTGGTTTGCTCAAAGGCAACAAAGTTGAAGTTTTCAACGGTGAGTGCATGTTCATCAACGAAAACGAAGCCCGTGTATTCAATGATCACGAGTCTCCGCGTTACAAATTCAAAAATGCAATCATTGCAACAGGTTCCCGTCCAATCGAGCTGAAACCTTTCCCGTTTGGCGGACGCATTCTGTCTTCGACAGAAGCTCTGAACTTGCCTGAAGTTCCAAAAAGCATGATCGTTATCGGTGGCGGTTATATCGGTGCTGAGCTTGGTCAAATGTACTCCAAATTCGGTGCAAAAGTAACAATCATCGAAGGTTTGGATACGGTACTGCCAGGTTTCGATAAAGACATGACTAGCCTCGTAGCTAAAAACATGAAGAAAACAGGCATCGAAATCGTAACGGGTGCAAAAGCTGAAAGTGCTGAGCAAACGGATAAAGATGTAACTGTTAAATATTCTGTAAACGGTGAATCCAAAGAAGTAACTGCAGATTACCTGCTCGTTACTGTTGGACGTCGTCCTAACACAGACGGAGAGCTTGGTCTGGACCTGATTGGCGTAGACGTTGACGAGCGTGGATTCGTTAAAGTTGATCACCAAGGCCGCACTAGCATTCCTCACATCTTTGCAATCGGTGATATCGTATCCGGTCTGGCACTTGCCCACAAAGCTTCTTATGAAGGTAAAGTGGCTGCTGAAGCGATCGCAGGACAACCATCTGTAGTTGACTACAAATGTATGCCGGCAGTTGTGTTCACAGATCCTGAGTGCTCCAGCGTAGGTTACACTGAGAAAGAAGCTAAAGAAAAAGGCTACAAAGTAAAAGCTGGCAAATTCCCTTATGCGGGTAATGGCCGTGCTGTATCTTTGAACCACGCTGAAGGCTTCGTGAAAATCGTTGCTGACGAAGAAAGCGGCCTCGTGTTGGGTTGCCAAATCGTAGGTCTGGAAGCTTCCAACCTGATTGCTGAGCTTGGTCTCGCAATCGAAATGGGTGCTACTCTGGAAGATTTGGCGCTGACTATTCACGCTCACCCAACTTTGGGCGAAATCGTGATGGAAGCTGCGGAACTGGTTATGGGTCACCCGATCCACATCATTTCCCGCTAATATCGTCTAAGCTTCGGATTCGTCCGGCATTATACGTAAATCAGAAGAGACGAATGACGTTAACGCGTTGTTCGTCTCTTTTTTCTGAGCAAAAGCCGAGAAATTCAAGATACCAGTGTATATGATATGATGAAAAGTTACACACTCAAAAGGTTTAGTGAATTGATTTTATCCAACAACTCAATTGTGGTACACTGTAGTAATGATCAGTTATGATGTGGCTCCAAGCCAATCACGGTCTATATATTTAGTATTTAAGTTAGTTAAACTAACCTTTTACACGAGAACGTAGAGGACAGAAAAAACCTGAAGAAGCGGAGCTAAAAGCTTTCTGAAGGAAAGCTGCATCGGAAGCATACGCTTCGCCTTTATCCCCGGATTTTATACTTTTGGAAAAGGAAATCAAAAAAATCTGGTGATAACAGCGATCGGAAGGTTGTTCTGTCATCGGAGTGGTAAGTGTAAATATTCTTTAGTTTAGTATGAAAAAAAAGTGCGAGGGGAATATAATTTGAAAAACTATCTCGATTTATTACAGGATATCTTGGATACAGGTGTGCATAAAGGAGATCGCACCGGAACTGGAACACAGTCGGTATTTGGCAGACAGCTCCGTTATGATTTGTCCGAAGGGTTCCCGCTGGTAACAACCAAACGAATCCATCTGAAATCAGTCATTCATGAGTTGTTGTGGTTTTTGAGTGGGGATACGAACATAGCCTATCTGAAGGAAAACGGTGTGAAGATCTGGGACGATTGGGCCGACGAGAATGGCGACCTGGGTCCGGTATATGGATCACAATGGCGTACTTGGGAAGCACCTAACGGAGAGAAGATCGATCAGATTGCTGCTGTTATTGATTCGATCAAAAATAATCCGGATTCACGGCGTCACCTCGTTAGCGCCTGGAATGTGGCGGAGATTAACCACATGAAACTGCCTCCTTGTCATTTCGCGTTTCAGTTCTACGTGGCTGAGGGTAAACTATCATGTATGCTTACCATGCGTTCTGTAGATACGTTCCTCGGACTGCCATTTAACATTGCCAGCTATGCGCTGCTGACACATATGATTGCACAGCAGTGTGATCTTGAAGTGGGAGAGTTCATCTGGTCCGGTGGGGACGTTCATATCTACTCAAACCATGTGGAACAAGTGAAAACTCAGCTGGAGCGTGAGCCATTTGCGCTGCCTAAGTTGGTAATCAAGCGCAAGCCGGATTCCATTTTCGATTATACGTTTGATGATTTTGAGTTTGAGAACTATCAGCATCATCCGGGTATTAAAGCTCCGATTGCAGTATAAGTGCGTGATTTGGAGCAATCTCTAAACAGACACGGATTGAAGGAGTGTGTAATCTTTGAGCATTGAACTTGTATGGGCGATGGGCGAGAATGGTGTCATTGGTTTGAATAATTCCATTCCGTGGCGTTTGCCTAAAGATATGGCCTTTTTCAAGCAACGTACGTTAAACAAAACAATTATTATGGGACGCAATACATGGGAGTCCTTTGGGGGAAAACCGCTTCCGCAACGCCGGAATATTGTCGTAACCAGAGATCTGAACTACAAAGCAAATCAGGCTGAAGTGGTGCATTCGATTGAAGAGGGTCTGGAAGTTACAAAAGGCGAAGAGCTTTGCGTTATTGGCGGCTCCCAGGTCTATCGTGAGTTTTTGCCGCTCGCAGATCGTCTGGTGGTGACCAAAATTCATGAGGATTTTGAGGGGGATACCTTTTTCCCGGAAGTGGATTGGTCGGAGTGGGAGCTAACAGAACAGATCGAAGGCGAGCAAGATGAAAAAAATGTTTATGCGTATACGTTTGAGTTCTATGAACGAAAACAGTAAAAGGGACATAAAATGAAGTAGAAGAGCCCCAACATGCGCTATTTACGAAATAGAAGGGCGCTGATTTGCGAAACATTCGTGAACAGCGTTTTTTCTTTTAAAAATTAAATGAAATAATTATGAAATGACATATAAATAACATAAAGGTGACGCTGTATTAACAGAAGTATGAATATAATACATAGCCTCTAAAACACTCTGTGGTAAAAAAGTATAAAAAATGTAGGATTTCACCGTTGTAAAGTCCTAAAATGAGATATTATTCGGATTTTCTGGCGTAAAACAGCATAAACTGTTGTTTTTAATGACAAATTACCTCACATTCAAATGACGTTTCGATCGTTTTTCCTTTAAATAAACGCCTAATTTCAAATAGCCATACCTTAGAAATAACCATTTTAAGGGTATTGACCATGGGTAGACTTGGACGATATGATGTATAAAATACAAATAATTATTCGGATAATCCATTTAATATTCAGCATGCAAAGTGCTACTATAATTGAAATATCTTCGAGAAGATTTTGTGATACAATATACAAAAACTCAAACATGAGTAATCCATTTCATATAGAACCATGCAGATGAAGGGATTAAGACAAGAACGGATGGGGGAAAACGTAAGATGTCTACACCTACTGGATTTATGGAATACAAACGGCAGCTGCCTGCGGACCGCCAACCAGCGGAGCGGGTTAAGGATTGGGAAGAGTTTCATAAACATATGGCTGAAGAAGAGCTCAGAACACAAGGTGCACGATGCATGGATTGTGGTACCCCGTATTGCCATACAGGTATAGATATGACTGGCGGAACGTCGGGCTGCCCTGTGCATAACCTGATTCCAGAATGGAATAATCTGGTGTATCGTGGTTTGTGGAGAGAAGCGCTTGACCGTCTGCACAAAACGAATAATTTCCCTGAGTTTACAGGTCGTGTCTGTCCTGCTCCTTGTGAAGGGTCATGTACAGTGGGACTGATCGGTGAACCTGTAACCATCAAAACGATTGAAGAAGCGATTATTGAAAAGGGTTTTGAAGAAGGATGGGTGGTTCCCCAGCCTCCGGAGAAACGTACGGGTAAACGTGTAGCAGTTGTAGGTTCAGGTCCTGCGGGACTGGCTACTGCAGCTCAGTTGAACAAAGCGGGTCACTCAGTGACGGTATACGAGCGCTCTGACCGTGTCGGCGGTTTGCTGATGTATGGTATCCCTACCATGAAATTGGACAAAAACGTCGTTCAGCGTCGTGTTGATTTATTGGAAGCAGAAGGCATTCAATTTGTAACGAACACGGAGATCGGTAAAGATATTGCTGCGCAGCAACTGGTGGATGATTATGATGCGGTTGTTCTGTGTGGCGGTGCAACCAAACCACGTGAGTTCAACATTGAAGGCAGTGACTTGAAAGGCGTACACTACGCGATGGATTTCCTGAATGGCAGTATCAAAAGTTACCTGGACTCCAATCTGGAGGATGGAAACTATCTGTCCGCACAGGACAAGGATGTTATCGTCATCGGTGGCGGGGATACTGGTTCCGACTGTGTAGCTACATCGCTTCGCCATGGTTGTCGAAGCATTACACAATTTGGTACACATACTCAGGCTCCTATGGAACGTGATCGCATTAATAACCCTTGGCCGCAATTCCCGAACGTATATACTCTTGATTATGCACAGGAAGAAGCGAAAGCATTGTTCGGTGACGATCCGCGTGAGTTCTCCATCATGACAACCAAATTTGTGGGTGACAATGAGGGTAACCTCAAAGAACTTCACACCGTTCAAATTGAACGTATTGTAGATGAGACAGGACGTAAAATCTATCAGCCTATTCCGGGTACAGAGCGCGTCTTCCCAGCTCAAATGGCCATGATTGCTATCGGTTTTGACGGACCGGAACAGACTTTGGTGGAACAACTTGGACTTGCAACAGACCGTCGTACCAACGTTAAGGCACGTTACGGCAAATACAATACCAATGTGGATAAAGTATTTGCAGCAGGTGACATGCGTCGTGGTCAAAGTCTGGTTGTATGGGCAATTAATGAAGGTCGTGAAGCTGCCCGTGAAGTGGACAAATACTTGATGGGTTCTACAGTTCTCGTATAATGAGTTAATGAGCGACAAGTGGATATGTATTTGCAATTATGAATAGAATATATAACTGATACAACAAAACTCTCGCAATTAGCGGGGGTTTTTTGTTGTTTTATGAGATCCAGAGACGTTCAGCAACAATTATTTTAGACAACTGTGAGGTATAGCATTGCTTTTTATCTCATAAAGATTTATTATTACATTATAATTATTATAAATAAGAAATGTAATGACACTTCATTGAAAACTACACGAATTGTGAAATTATAATATCCGGAGGTGCAATCTTTATGGCAAGTAACCGGGACAAATCCATTTCAGAACAGATTAATGACATTAAAAAACAGTTGGTTGCAAAAGGTTATAAGCTGACGCAGCAACGAGAAGTTACGGTACGTGTGCTACTTGAGCATGAGAAGGATCATTTTAGCGCAGAGGAAGTATTTCTGCTGGTCAAGGAACAATTCCCCGAGATTGGCTTGGCTACAGTATATCGTACGCTTGAACTGCTTAGTGATCTTCAGGTCGTAGAAAAGATAAACTTTGGGGACGGTGCTGCGCGCTTCGACTTGCGAAGTACGGATGGCTCACACCACCATCATCACTTGATTTGCACAGAGTGTGGCATTGTAGAAGAGATTATGGAGGATGGCTTGCTTCGTTTGGAACAACAAATTGAGCGGCAGTACGGATTTGCGGTTACAGACCATCGGCTTGATTTTCAGGGCGTATGCAAAGAGTGCAGAGCAAAGCAGGCTTTGAATGAACAGGCAGCAGGGTAAATCCAATTGGGGAGGATGCTCCCGCAACCAAAATCTGATATAATAAGTTTCAGAAGCAAGGGGCTTCCGTGGGCGGAAGGCCCCTTTTTGCCGTCATGTGGACGGTGAAGGAGGAGAGATGGACGGATGAAGACACTGGTTATTGCGGAAAAGCCCGACATGGGCCGAACCATTGCCGCCGTCATAGAACCAAGAGCCAAGAACAATCGCAATTATTTGGAAGGTGAGCATTACATTATCACCTGGGCGATTGGCCATCTATTGGGACTTGCTGAACCGGATGCCTATGATTCAAAGTACAAGCGCTGGAATATCGGCGATCTGCCGATCATTCCGGATCAGTTCAAGATTGTACCCAACCCCAGAACGAAAGATCAACTGAAAATGATCGGAGAACTTGCGAAAAGAGCCTCGGCCATCGTTAATGCTTGTGATGCAGGGCGAGAGGGACAGTATATTTTTGCCTTAATTCAACAGCAGTTGAAGCTGCGTCAGCCTGTCAAACGTCTCTGGATATCGGATCTGACCGCAGAGAGTATTAAACGTGGTTTTGACGGTTTGAAAGCCGCCTCGGAATTTGAGAATTTGACCCATGCTGCCCGGGCTCGTAGTGAAGCGGATTGGTTGATTGGCATGAATGCGTCCCGGGCTTTCACTACACGACATAATACCTTGCTCTCTGTAGGCCGGGTGCAGACCCCGGTACTGGCCTTGATCTATGATCGGGAAATGGAGATTGAAGCGTTCCAGTCCCAGACCTTTTATGAAGTAGCCGCATGGTTTCGTCAGGAAGGAGTGGAGTACAGGGGATTACGTCAAGGAGACAAGCTGACCGACCCCGCCGTGGCTGAATCGATTGCGACCAGTGTGAAGGGGAAGAAGGGACAGATTACCAAGTACGAAGCAAAACAGACCAAGGAGTATCCATACCGGTTGTATGATCTGACCCTTTTGCAGCGTGAAGCAAATGCCAAGTATGGATATGGGGCGAAGAAAACGTTGGATATTGCACAGGCGCTTTATGAGAAACATAAGGTGATCTCTTATCCACGGACAAATTCAAACTACGTTACGGAACAGAATATTGAAGGGATGCACAAAACGCTGAATTTGCTTAAAAACGGACCTTATAGTGAGCTGGCGCAAGGAGCGAAACCTGAACTTGTTCATAAAGGAAACAAAGGTGTATGTAACCCGTCCAGAGTTGAGGATCACCATGCGATCCTGCCTACATTGAAACGACCGGGTACGTTATCCAAGGATGAGCAGAATATCTATGATCTGATCGTAAGACGTTTCTTATCCCATTTCTATCCGCCAGCAGAGTACAAGCAGCATACCGTGCTCACTGACGTTGAGAAGCACCAGTTCAAGACCTCTGTGAAAGAACTGCTGTCACTGGGGTGGAAGGTGGTACTGGGATCTTCAGATCAGGAGCAGACAGGCAAGAAAAAGACAAAGAAAAATAGCAACGAAGAAGAGGAAGCAGAGGAATGGACGGATAAGGCTTTTGCCGTTCAACCTGAGTTGCCTGTTCAATGTACCAAAAGTGAATTCAAGGAGAAGGCGACCCAGCCTCCCAAAAGTTACACTGAGGGAACGTTGCTGAAAGCAATGGAGAGTGCAGGGAAACAGATCGAGAATGAAGAGCTGCGTGATGCGATGAAAGACAGTGGACTGGGTACACCTGCGACACGTGCGGCAACGATAGAACGACTTAAAAACGTGGGTTACATTACGATGCAGGGTAAAAAGATGCAACTGACGTTGAAGGGCCGGACAGCCATTGAATTGATCCGCAAGGCAGGCGTAGATCTGTTAACCTCGCCTGAAATGACAGGTCAGTGGGAAAGAAGATTGTATCAAATTTCCAAAGGTGAAGCGGGCCAGGACAAGTTTATGGAGAACGTCAAGAAATTTACGATGTCCATTATTGATAAAGTACGTGTGCAGGCACCGGCACCAGCGGATGCTTTTGGTGAAGATACACGTGGAGGACGGGGGAAAGGCAAGGGAGCCAAAACCCAGAAAACCAGCAACAGAACAACTTCCACCAAGACATCAGGTACTGGCTCAAGTACCCGTGCAGGTTCGAAGACTTCACGTCAAACGTCGGAAACGTCATCCAGAACTGGCAGTGTCGCGAACGCGACGGCACAAACTCGATCTTCGACTTCCAGTCAACCGGGCGTTCGTGAAACGCTGGCATCTTGTCCATCACCGGGTTGCACCGGTCAGATTATTGAAGGCAAGAAAGGTTATGGCTGTACACGCTTTAAGGAAGGCTGCGGGTTTGTCATTTGGAAAGAGTACGTCGGCAAAAAAATCACCAGTACGATGTTGAAAGCGTTGATTGAAAAGGGGAGTACTCAGGTACTGGCTTTTAAACGAAAAGACGGAAGTACGGTGAAAGCACGTATTATTTTGCAGGATAAGGCAACAGGCAAACTATCTGCGGAAAAGCAGGATGCATAAGGCTTTGGATGTAAAAGCAGAAAGAAGAACGTGCAGCCTGATATACCAGCGCAAATTCAAATATTATTAAACCAATAAGAAAAGGACCCTTACCCAAGGGTCCTTTTCTGTTGCTGCTGTTGTATATTTTCATGGATGACCTTCGGTACCTCTTCCAGGGCCGTGATGGTATACATCGATGTCTCGGGATTAGGTTGAAGCTCCACCATATTGTATTGCCATTCGTTAGGCTGCTTGATATATATGCTATGGATACCAGCCGTCACTGCTGGCATGATATCTGTGCGCAGTGAGTTACCAATCATCCACGTTGCACGACGATCAAACGGGCCATTTGAGAGAATCCCTTCCAGCGCTTCAATGTTCTTATGCTGCCGAATGTAGATCCGGTCATCGAAATAAGCCGAGAGCTTCATCTGGTCAATCTTCCGCTGCTGAATTACGGTTTCTCCTCCTGTGTACAGATACAGGGCATGTCCAGCTGACTTAAGATTCTCCAGCGTTTCGACCATATGCGGATAAGGCTCAACCTCTTGGTCATATACACTCATTCCTAATTTGGTGAGGTAAGACTCTTCTTGATGAGAGGTTGGCTTTGAGAACTTCTGGGAGAAGTAACGGTAAGTATCAATAAGGGATTGCGGGAAATGGTGACTTGCAAATCCCAGTTTGTTAACCCCGGTTACATCGATCTCCAGCTGCTTTTCCCTAATTTGTTGAACCGTTAGGGCATGTCCGTCAAACCACTCCTGCATGTTCTCGAAGAATTCACCAAGCACCAGGTTGAAATATTTATTGCAGTACACGAGTGTATCATCGAGATCAAACAAAATATGTTGTTTTATTATTTTCATATCCAATTCACTCCTTGCAGCAGCAGCAGCACAGTTGTTCATATTTTTATATGCGAATATAGGATTCCAGGAACATGTTCAATTCAGATACGCCATCCGGTCGAATACTGTATTTCTCTTTCCGATTACTGCCGAGCAGATGGGTTCGCAGCAGTCCAGCGATGCGCAGTGCCATAACCTGATCTTTAACCATATCCTCGTCTTTGCCCAACTCTTCACACATTTCGGCGAGCGACTTCGGTTCACCTGACACGTAGCGGAGCAGACGGAGTCTTTCCGGATCAGCCAGGGCATGTGTGAAACGAAGCAGACAGGTCGGTGGTTGGTCTTCATCCTCTTCCGGTGCGTCTACAGGATACTGCATGATCATCATGCCCTCATAGAAGCAGTACATATTAATAGGACGGTTGTGGACGGTTGGAAACAGGATAACTTCATCCAGTCCAGGCATCGGTTCAACCAGAACACCCGCAGTAGCGTATTCAATAAGGAGTTCAGGCCCCATTTTATCAAGCAGTACGCGTTTCTCTTCAGCGTCTTCCTCGAGCCAGGTACGATAATCCTCACTCATATTCTGGCAGTAATGCTGATCCCAGAGTCGTAAAAGTGGCACATAGCTATCCCGAATACGTGTAGATTCTTCTATTGTAAGATGGGGAAGCAGAACAGATACGCGTGCGAACAGCTCTTCGGCTGTCAGTCCAGCAAGCATATCCAGAAAATCAATATTCTCATTAGAAGTGTTCCGATAGGCCGCCCATGCAAATAATACATCAAAGTCATCAAAAGGCCAGGTGGCAGCAGGTGCGAGCGCTGCTCGAACATTGGAACTTAGTTTGCCTTCCACCTCAATGATCCATTCGGGGCCAACATCCAGATGTTGAATCCATTTCTTCGTTACATAGACCAAAAAGCTGTTGAGCATTTCATATATCGGTGAAACATCGATTTTAACATGATAAGCCATATGATGCAGAATCCTCCCGTCACATCTAAATGTACGCAGCGACTTAAGTACTATTATGGCTTGTTTTGCAGGGCGTTGTCCACTATAATGTTCAAGTCCAGGGCAAAACCCCAGGCTTAACCATGCATGATCAATAGAATAGATATAACATCTGAAAGGTCGTCAGTGATGGCGATTTTTCTTTGTATGCTTGCAGGAGGAATGATTTTTGTGTCATCTATAACCACCCCCAAATTATCACATTCTACATCAAACTATCTCATTCTGATTACCGTTATTGTTGTGGCGGGGATCAGTCAGGGCCTTTTATTACCGGTGCTCTCGATTTTTTTGGAGCAAAAGGGAGTCTCACCGGGTTTAAACGGATTGAATGCAGCCGCACTGTACGTTGGCTCTTTTGCCATGACCTTGGTGGCCGAACGATTGCTGGGAGCTATTGGTTTCAAAAAGCTGATTATCGGCGGACTGTTATTTGTCATGATTCCCCTGATTCTGTTTCCTTATTTTCCGGATATCAAAATTTGGTTCATATTGCGTCTCGTCGTCGGAATCGGGGATAGTGCACTCCATTATTCTGCCCAATTATGGGTACTACTGGTGACCGCACCCGAAAAACGCGGACGTTACATCTCTTTATATGGCATGTCTTATGGTTTAGGATTCAGTATTGGCCCATTGGGAATCAAACTGCTTGGGTTTGGAGATGCCGTTCCATTCTGGGTATTATTCGTGTGTATGGCTGCTGTGCTTATCCTTGTATTAATGAAGCTTCCCGATACGAAGCCGGAAAAGGCTGAACATGGACAACTGCCTGAACGCCGTTTCCGTCGGAGCCTGGGTTGGGCATGGTATGCGCTGTTGCCTGCGTTATTGTACGGGTACATGGAAGCCGGGATGAACAGCAATTTTCCGGTATACGGACTGCGTATTGGTCTGGATGCCAATCAGATATCGTCCTTGCTGCCTTTTGTCGGAATTGGTGGTCTGTTCCTGCAATTACCGCTAGGCATGTTGAGTGATCGTTATGGGCGGAAGCAAACGTTAATGTTTGCCGGGATTACTGGCGGTATCATCTTCATGCTGGTTCCTGTTGCGGGCACACATTTCTGGTGGACACTTGTGCTGTTGACCATAGCAGGCGGTTTGGTAGGTTCATTTTTCTCGCTTGGCCTGGCTTATGCCGCAGATATTTTGCCAAAAGCGCTCCTGCCTGCAGCGAATGTGGTGGCCTCATTTCATTTTACAATTGGAAGCATCATTGGACCGAATCTGGGTGGGCAAGTGATCAATTGGATTTCACCAGGAAGCATGTTTATTTTGCTTGGATTCATGTATCTTCTTTTTGGTGCAGCAGGTGTATTATTTCGTCGTAAACCTATGCTCGAATCTGTGGTAAAATAGAAGCTGGTGTTCGCATGGAAATTGATGTCCATTTCCGAGTACACTAGTAGTAGGGAAAAACATGGACAAGAGGAGACATCGCGATGATCAGAGTTGAGGGTTTAAGCAAATCCGTTGGAGCGGACCGGGTTCCGGTTCTGCGGGATATACGGTTCGATATGCAACAGGGAGAAATGATCGGTGTAGTAGGCTCGAGTGGCAGCGGGAAAAGCATGCTGCTTAAATGCCTTGCTATGATGGAAAAATGGGATAGTGGTCAATTTACGGTGGACGGCGCCGAGATTATAAAAGAAGGTTGGTCCGGAAAACGGAAAATTAAACGGGAATGGGCATACTTGGAACAGAATCCGCAATTGTATCCGAGACGTACAGCTTTGAAAAATGTATTGATCGGTCGGTCTGGTCAAACCCCTTTGTGGAGAATGGTAACAGGTATGGTTCGTTCGGATGATTATATGGGTGCGATGGATTATCTGGAAGGGCTCGGATTGCTGGATAAAGCACACCAGACGGCAGAGAAGCTCAGTGGTGGCGAGAAGCAGCGTGTTGCAATTGCCAGAGCGCTCGCGCATGGTGCCAAAGTTGTTTTGGCAGATGAGCCTGTCATCGGACTTGATCCTCATACCGCAGATACGGTGCTGGAAACGCTGCGCAAATTGTGCGAAGAGGAACGAGCTACCGTGATAGCAGTATTGCCGATTGAAATGGCAGAGAAACATGCGACCCGCATCTGGGGTCTTGCGGAAGGCAAAATTGCTTTTGATATACGTGGACGTCGCTTGACACAACAAGAAAAAAATATGATTTAAACTATTGAAAAGAGTGATGAATTTGCTTAATTCACGGTGGGGGCGCCTGTTAGCGGGGGGAGCAGCTATAATTGTACTCGGCTCCGTTCTTAGCGGATGCACTGTCCTGAGTGATCCCAAGCTTTTAATGAAACAACCGATGATGTCGATGGACAAGGAGAGACTTCTTACTATTGTACAGAAAGAACAACCCCCTGAAAGCCAATTAATTCGGCCCAAAGACTTGAACAACACAAGCATGATACGGGTGGCAGATTTGGATGGGGATGGAACCCGAGAAGCCATTGTTTTCTACGAAACTCCGAGCGAAAATGTGCGGATTCACGGCATGCTTCTCGAAGAACAGGGTGATACCTGGGTGAAAAAACTTACTTTTGATGTTCCAGGAAATACCTTGCAATCGTTTAAACTGCTGGACATCACAAACGATGGCAATCCTGATATTGTTCTTGGAGTGAGCCTTGAAGCGCAGAAAGCCTTAATGGCCTATTCCTATAAAGGAGGGGCCCTTGAACAGGTGATGGGCGGTGTACCTTATAATGAATTAATTATTGATGATTTGCAAGGGAATCCTTTGGATCTGAACGGGGACAAAAAAAATGATTTTGCAATCGTTTCGCTCAATACTAGCGGATTTGCCTCCATTGCTCTATATCAATATGATGATGGCAGCTTCAAGGAAGTAGACCGAATACAAACAGACTATACAGTAAAAGAATTTTATAATGCACTTGGTGGTCAAATTGCCAAAGATAAAGTGGGCTTTCTATTGGATGCTGAATTGGACGACCGAAGTACGTTTACACAGATTGTGTATGTAAAAGACAACAAACTGGTGTATGCATTCAATTCCCCTGATCAAACTTATAGAGATGACAAAATTTTAAGCGGTGATTTTAATAATGATGGTATTATTGAATTTGGATTGAAGGAAACACCCAGAGGCTGGGAACATTACGTATTTGATGCTCGGATGTGGTTCTATACTTTCTATCAATGGAATGGTAAGGATGGTAAAGATTTCGTATCCTTCCAGTATCGTGATGATGCGAATGCATTCCATCTTAACCTGAAAACGGATTGGTACGGAAAAGTTACGATAGATACCAAATCAGAAAAGGGGAAATATATTCGTTTCAAAATGATTGATACGGATGAAACGGTGGGTGAAATTAAATATTTCACACTTACGCAGTGGGAACAAGACAAGGGTAAAGGGTGGAAAGAAATTACCAAATCAAATGATCGAGTGATTGCCTATCGTAGCGCACAATCTGCGAATAACGATGGTGGATTACTGGACAATATGTCGCATCTGAACAGAAAGGACGAACTTAATGAGTAAAGTACTTATTCTTGAGGATGAAGAATCCATCCGCAGTTTTATTGTTATCAATTTGAAGAGAAACGGGTTCGAAGTGCTTGAAGCGGGGGACGGACATGAAGCGCTTCGTATTTTACAATCCGTACCAGATATTGACTTGGCTTTGCTGGATGTCATGGTTCCTGGAATTGACGGTTTTGAAGTGTGTCGACGAATCCGTGAAACGAATGAACGTCTAGGAATTATTTTCCTGACAGCCAAAGTGCAAGAGCAGGACAAGGTATATGCGCTATCCGTTGGGGCAGATGATCACGTAAGTAAGCCGTTTAGTCCAACCGAGCTTATTGCACGTATACAATCTTTGCTTCGCCGGGTCAATGTTCACCGGGAGACAGCTGCAAAGGTAACGTTCCAATCAGGGCCGTTCTCGCTCGATCTGATCTCCAAGCAATTCAAGAAACAAAATGAATTAATTGAGTTAACACCAACTGAATTTTCCTTGATTCAATTTTTCCTAGAAAAAGAAAACACACCACTCAGTCGTGATGTGCTGCTGGATCATGTGTGGGGCAAAGAGTATATGGGTGATCCCAAAATCGTGGACGTAAACATTCGCCGCTTGCGTCAGAAAATTGAAAACAATCCTTCCGAACCTGAGTACCTGCAGACTGTATGGGGACACGGGTACAAATGGAAGGGCCGGGATCAATGATCAAAAAAGGCATCACACGGCAGATCGTACTACATTACTTTATTGTAGTTTTTCTGGCTCTGCTGTTGGTCGAATTCGTATTTTTGATTGCAGTGCAAAGGTATTATTACGAGAGTATTTATAATACGATTAATCAGCAGATTACTTCGACGAATGATTTTAAAGAGACGTTATCTCGTACGGACGAGGCTAATAATTTATCGTATTTGCTCGCCAATTTACAATTGGGTAGTACCGAGCTGCAAATCCTTGATATGGATGGCCGAGTCTTAGCTAGTTCAACTGCTTTTGAGTCCGAGCATGCCGTTCTTCAAACGAGTGATATATCACAGGCTATGAACGGAAGCATAGGCCGTTGGGTGGGTAGACAACCCCTTACGGGTGAGCAAGTCATGGCTGTATCTCACAAGCTAGATTTGGGTGGCGAAAATACGTATATTGTGAGGTATCTCACCTCGCTGGATATGGTTAATTCCAAGCTTCTGGTTATGGGACTGCTTGCCGTTGCTGTAGGCGTGGCTGTACTAGTCATTGTTTTAATTATCAGTATCGGAATGGCGAATTCAATTGTGCGACCCCTCAATAACATTACAGCCGTTTCGGCTCAAATGGCCCGGGGACGTCTGGATGTCAGAGTTAAAGGGAATTACAAGCACGAGCTTGGTGAACTTGCATCTACATTGAATTTCATGGCACATGAGATTGTACGCAGTAACCAGATTAAAGACGATTTTATTTCATCTATTTCGCATGAATTGCGGACACCTCTGACCAGTATCAAAGGGTGGAGCGAAACCCTGGATTCAGGCGGGTATGATCCCGATGAAACGAGAATTGGAATGAGTATTATATCCAAAGAAACCGAGCGATTGATCGGTCTTGTTGAAGAAATGCTCGATTTCTCCAAATTGCAGCAAAATCAGATGAAGCTTGTAAAAGGCTCGGTCAGCATTCGAGAAATTGTTCAGGAAACGATGTTGAACGTCTGGGCCAAAGCGGAGCAAAAGCAAGTACATCTCAAGCTGGACACAGATGAGACGCGTGCGTTTAACGTATTTGGGGATGGCAATAGGCTGAAACAGGTCTTTCTTAATCTGGTTGACAACGCGATTAAATTTTCTCATGAGAATTCGTGGATTTTCCTTTCTGTCAAAGAAGAGAAGGGTCAGATCATAGCTGCTGTTCAGGATACGGGTATTGGTATCAGTGAAGAACATTTAATCAAGGTACGTGACCGGTTCTTCCAGGTAAATCACCAAAACGGGGGGACTGGGCTGGGGCTTGCCATTACGCAGGAACTTGTGGAACTGCATGACGGCACAATCACGATTCAGAGTGAGCTTGGGTCGGGAACTACAGTTACCGTTTCTTTACCAGCATTACCTGAAGAAGAGGCTGTGGTGAGTGAAGCTCATAAGCATAACAATGACTCTGAAGAAGTTCAGGAGACACAGGCCCAGCAGACAGAGTCCGATAAGGAAGAAACATAATCTTTTGTTGGCAACATTAAGGCTGCGTATTATTGCTTGAAATAATGTTGGGATTTACCGTACCAAAAAGGCGAGCCATATGGCTCGCCTTTTCTTTATGCTTTATGAAGAAAGTTCACCAGCGCGCAAACGCCCGCTTTTTTCATAAACATCTTTTAGGATACGCACAGGTTGCGTGCGCACAGCCGGTTTGGCGGAAACAATCTCATTCGGTCCAACAACCACGATTTCATCCGCCGTGCCTTTGACAATGGCGCCGTCTTTGATGATGGCACCTTCACCAATGATGGCGCGTTCGATGTGAACACCGCGACCTACCCGTGCATTTGGCATAATCACGCTATCTTTAACCTCAGAACCTTTACCAACCTCGGCTCCGCAGAAAATAACAGAACGTTCCGCACGGCCATCAATAGCGCAGGATTCATGGATCATGGAGTGCAGGAGCTCAGCGCGTGTATGACGTGCTTTGAATGCACTCGGTTTAGTTCTCCAGTCACGAGTAAACATCGGCCAATCTTCTTTTTGCAGGCTCCAGTCTTCATCGTTATGAAGCAGATCCATGTGCGCATCCCATAAACTCTTCACGGTACCCACGTCTTTCCAATAACCATTGAAGTTATATACGAAGAGAGGGGTATTTTCATTCAACATTTGAGGAATCACATCTTTACCGAAGTCATGGCTGGATTCCGGATTTGCGGCATCTTCGATTAAGTGGCGCTTCAGGTATTCCCATTTGAACATGTAAATGCCCATGGAAGCCAGATTGCTTTTTGGTTCGGCCGGTTTCTCGGCAAACTCAGTCACTCTCAGATTCTCATCCGCGGCCATAATGCCGAAGCGATGGGCTTCCTCCCAAGGAACCTCCATAACGGAAATGGTCGCTACCGCTTCATTGGCTGTATGAGCTTCCAGCATTTCACGATAATTCATATGATAAATATGGTCGCCCGACAAAATTAGAACATTTTCGGGGTTTTGTTGGTCAATATAGTCCATATTTTTATAAATAGCATCCGCGGTTCCCAAGTATTCGTCATTTCCTGTATGATAAGATGGAAGTAAGGAAATTCCTGCCTCACTTGAAGTACCATGTCCCCAAGGTTCTCCTCCACCAATGTGATCATGTAATGAATCAGCTTGATACTGCGTCAGAACACCTACGGTGTCGATTCCTGAGTTTACGCAGTTGCTGAGAGGAAAATCGATAATCCGGTAGTGCCCGCCAAACGGTACAGCGGGTTTTGCGATACTTGAGGTTAAAGGGGCTAATCGCTTCCCTTCTCCTCCCGCCAACAGCATAGCGATGCAATCTTTATTAAACATAATCGTTTCCCTCCCAAGATATTTGTCCAGTGTAGTACATACATAAACGCAATGCGGAGCTATTGAAACGATGTATACTGTAAAAATCCTGAAAAATTACAACATTTTTTTACACACCGCATTTTTCTTTTCAACTTGGCTAGAATGGGGTAATGGTTAATGTTATATCTATTTTCTGGAGAAGAAGGTGATCTCTTGGCCATTCAACCGTTAACAAACCCGGAAATTTCGCCGGAGCACATTTATTTGTTTCATGAAGGAAACCTTCATCACAGTTATCGAATAATGGGCGCACAGCCTGCGATCGAAGATCATCGTCAGGGGTACCGTTTTACTGTGTGGGCTCCGAATGCCACAGAAGTAGGACTGGCTTTAGATCGTAATGGATGGAAAGGTGAACAGGAACCTTTATATAAGATACCCGATTCTGGATTTTGGAGTCGTTTTATTCCGGAAATCAGTGAAGGAACTTTATACAAATTCCGTATATTAACGGAAGATGGTACCGAATTGCTGAAAGCTGACCCTTATGCTTTCCAGGCGGAAGTACGTCCGCGTACGGCATCCGTCACCAGCTCCATTGAAGGTTACAAATGGAATGATGGCGCGTGGAGACGCAAACAACGAGGCGTGTATAACAAACCTCTACATATTTATGAAATGCATGCTGGAACCTGGAAACGGAAAGAAGACGGAACTCTGTACAGTTATCGTGAACTTGCAGACTTGCTTGTTCCTTATTTATTGGAGATGAAATATACCCATGTTGAGATGATGCCCCTGAGTGAACATCCTTACGATCTTTCGTGGGGGTATCAAAATACAGGATTTTATGCGCCAACCAGCCGTTATGGGCAACCTAAAGATCTGATGTATCTGATTGATACGCTACATCAGGCAGGAATAGGCGTATTGCTCGATTGGGTCCCTGCACATTTTGCCAAGGATGCTCATGGCTTGCGTTTGTTTGATGGAACGCCTTTGTATGAATATGCAGACCCACTGTTAGCAGAGAGACCAGGCTGGGGCACCCTCAGCTTTGACTACTCTAAACCAGAGATTCGTTCGTTCTTGATCTCTAATGCGTTGTACTGGATGGAGATGTACCATTTCGACGGACTGCGGGTTGACGCCGTAACCAGCATGCTTAAGTTGGATTTCGAAAAGCGGCCAGGACAATACCGAACGAATAACGAAGGTGGCCTGGAGAACAAGGAAGCTGTTGCTTTTTTGCAGCAGTTGAATGAAACGGTCTTCAAGTACTTTCCCTATGCACTGATGATGGCAGAAGAATCCAGTGCATGGCCGATGGTTACTTCGCCAGTAGATCAGGGTGGGTTAGGGTTTAACTACAAATGGAACATGGGTTGGATGAACGATACCCTTGACTACATGGAATCGGATTTTCACGAGCGTCCTTCCAAACATCATTTGCTGACATTCCCGGTCGTATACTCCTTTGCAGAAAATTACGTGCTTCCTCTGTCGCATGACGAGGTCGTTCATGGCAAAAAGTCGCTCCTAGACAAGATGCCAGGAACATACGAGCAGAAGTTTGCCGGCATGCGTGCCTTTATGGGGTACTTTATGACCTTCCCAGGCAAAAAACTGCTGTTTATGGGTGGAGAATTCGGCCAGTTTATCGAATGGAAAGACGAGGATCAACTGGACTGGTTTTTGCTGAACTACGACAGTCACCGTAAACTCCACAAGTTTGAACGGGATCTGTCCGAGCTATACTTGGGCGAAAAAGCTTTGTGGGAGCTTGATCATTCCTTTGACGGTTATGAATGGATCACTCCGGATGATCAGGACCAAAGTGTCATTTCATATGTGCGCAAAGGAAAAAAACCTGCGGATACACTCCTTGTGCTCATTAACTTTCAGCCAGTCAAGCGGGAGCGTTACCGGATTGGTGTCATGCGTCCCGGTATGTATACCGAAGTTCTGAACAGTGATCATTCCGATTACGGCGGATCAGGCATTATCAATGATATGCAGCTTACTACTGAAAAGATTCCTTTTCATGGGCAACCACATAGTCTGGAAGTTGTTTTGCCACCGCTAAGCGTAGTTATTTTAAAAAAGAACACACGTCGGAAAACGGATGCATTGCCCCTTGAAGTTCAATCCGTCAGAGAAAAAGCCAGTACCACTAAAACCAGTAAAACAAAAGATAGCACTACAGTTAAACCCAAAAGGAGGACGAAGGCATGAATATTCTATTTGCTGCTGCTGAAGTACATCCATTTATCAAAACAGGAGGCCTTGCTGACGTCATCGGCGCATTACCACAGGCATTAAAGAAAAGTGGGGCAGATGTTCGTGTTATTTTACCCAAATACAAGGGCATTGCGGGTGAGTATAAAGAAGCGATGGAGCCTGTCATCACAACAGATGTTCCTCTGGGTTGGCGCAGACCTTATTGTGGAATCGAGATGCTGGTTCATGACGGAATTCCTGTCTACTTTGTAGACAATGAATACTATTTTGGACGAGATGGCGTGTATGGGTATATGGATGACGGGGAGCGTTTTGCCTTCTTCAATCGTGCTGTTCTCGAGGTGCTGCCGCAAATTGAATTCAAGCCGGATGTGCTGCACAGTCACGATTGGCATGCAGGCATGATTCCTTTATTACTGGAGGCTCATTATGCGCATGATTCCTTCTACAGTGACATGAAAACCGTTTTTACGATACATAACCTGTTATATCAAGGTGTGTTTCCACATGATTTATTCAGTGATCTGCTTGAGCTGGATGATCGGTATTTCACGGTGGATGGGGCAGAATATTATGGCAATGTCAATTTTCTCAAAGCAGGAATCGTTTTTGCGGATCATGTAACAACTGTCAGCCCTACCTACGCCAAGGAAGTGCAAACTTCCTATTATGGCTATGGTCTGGATGGGTTGCTCAGCTCATTGGGCGATCGTTTCAGTGGGATTGTGAACGGTATTGATACCAAGAGTTACAACCCCGCAACGGATCATAAAATTGCGGTTAAATACAGAACCAGCCTGTCCAAGAAAATCGAGAACAAGATCGAGCTGCAAAAGGAATTAGGATTGCCTGTACGTCCGGATGCTCCACTAATGGTGATGGTTACAAGGCTTGTGGATTCCAAAGGGTTGGATCTGGTGTGTCGTGTATTGGATGAATTATTGTATTATGACGACATT
Source organism: Paenibacillus sp. OK076 (assembly GCF_900110055.1). Taxonomy (NCBI): domain Bacteria; kingdom Bacillati; phylum Bacillota; class Bacilli; order Caryophanales; family Paenibacillaceae; genus Paenibacillus; species Paenibacillus sp. OK076. Next base: position 3,282,633 of record NZ_FOCH01000001.1, on the reverse strand, counting down.
CAGTTCGCAGTATTGGGTACTGGGGATCCGGCTTATGAGCACTGGTTCCGTGAGGCAGCTAATCGTTATCCGCTAAAAATGTCTGCTCAGATTACGTTTAATGATGGGTTATCCCGCCGTTTTTATGCAGGCAGTGATCTGTTCCTGATGCCATCGAGGTTCGAGCCATGTGGCATTAGCCAGCTGCTTGCACTCCGTTATGGCAGTGTACCGCTTGTCCGGGAAACAGGGGGTCTGAACGATACGGTGCAGGCATACAATGAATTCAGCGGAGAGGGGAATGGATTCTCCTTCACCAGCTTTAACGCACATGATATGATGAACACCATTCGCCGTGCTGAAGAATTTTACCGTCAGCCCGAGCACTGGAAAAAAATCGTGAAAAATGCAATGAGCGGAGATTATAGCTGGAACGTCTCAGCAGAAGAGTATATGGATATTTATCGCCGCATAATGCTTGAATCTGTGAAATAGATTTGCACAAATCAGCCGCAGTATATTCGTACTGTGGCTTTTTTGTACGATCATAAGGAGGAGGCGAATTTAAAATGAACAACTACATTAATTTTACCTCTACTTACAATCCTAATTTGCAGGCTTTAAGCAGTGCCGACGGGTATGATTCCGTCAAAATGAATGAAATGTTTGGCCAGATCATGGGTAATATCGCCTCTGTACAATCCACGCTGACAGGTAGCCATATTGATGTAAGGAATTTTGCTCCCGGAGATGGAAGCGATCAGACAGCTCAGATCAAAGCTTTTTTTGACTCGGCACAGGAAGGTGACGTTTTATTATTTACATCAGGGCACTATAAAGTTGTTAAGACGGGCTGGTTTTATACGTTTAGCGGCAGATCCGTCATCATCAAGGCACTGCCAGGTGCAATATTGGAGGTCTCGGATCAAGGACTCCGAATTGAAGGAAGCAATCATGTAGAAATTAGTGGTTTAACCTTGGTTCGCACGACTCAAGCAGGTTGGAGTAAAAACAAGACAGGGCTTAACATCGAGAATTCGAGCAATGTACTATTGCAGCATAATGATATTAGTAAATTTACCGATGGCATTGGAGTGAATGGTTCCAGCAGTCAAGACAATCCCGCCCGAAATGTCGTCATAAGAAACAATAAGCTTCATCACTTGGGAGAAGAGCCGATTGCAGTTCGGAGTCATTTGGTTTTTGTGGTGATTCGTGAGAATGACTGTTACCGCTATCTGGGGGATGGCATCCTGGTCAAGGGAACATGGCATGTTTCGATCACCGACAACTTTCTGCACACTCCTGTATTATCCAGTGATTCAGATTTTGCTTCTTTTTCAGGCGGACAACAGGTAAATAATATGCCTACAGTCGGTGGTGGGATTACCTGTAACAATGAGGGAGGAGAGACTGGAGCCAAAAACCTGCACATACATGGCAATAGCCTGATTGGAACAGCATTTGGTGTGGGGCTTATCGGTTTTGAAGGCGCATTTGTAACCTCCAATGTCTTTAAGGATATCAAAATCACGTCTGTTATTTCAGTATCTTTCCTTCCCTCCCAATATAATCCTAATGACTTAAGCAACCATCTGTTTGTAATCCAGGGTAACCTGATCGACACCATCTCCAGGTCAAGTGCTACTGCTGCCATAGAAGCGAAAACCAGTACAGGTGCAGAAGGCATGGACATCGGAATTATTTCAGACAACATTATCATTCCAAGAGGTAAACACTGGGGAATTGTCGCGGATGGTCATATTATCGTAAAAGGCAATTATATTGCCCAAGCGGGCATAGCCATGGATATTGCCAATGGAGTGATTGCATCAAGCAACATCATTGAGCCTGGCTTTGAAACGACCAATCCTGACCGGATGGTCAGTCTGCATAATGATTGTACCTTTTCTCATAATTCAGTTGCAGGAAAAGGTACATGTATTCAATTACGTGGCTCCAACAATATCATTACTGGAAATCGCTTAAAATATGAGGGAACATGGTGGGCAGTGCATCTGGACATGGTTAATAACACGGTGGAGGGCAATATCATAACAGATAACATGCTGATGGTTGCGGCAAGTGCGGCGGGACGTTATCTCTTTGGCGCAAGTCCCTTCACAAACGGGAAAAACATAGTTGTAGATCTGGTTAAGGATAATAATGGAACGTTATATCAATTCGTAAATGAAATGGTCATGCAGGGTCCGAATTCTACGCGGTGGAGAATCACCATAGATGCGAAAGGGGATTTGAAAACGACGAAGTTATAGCTTCAGTAAAGTCTTCGTCAGAAAACTCCTGAAGCATCTGATGATCCATTAAAGGGTCGTTCAATATTTCAGGAGTTTTCTGGCAAGTATTAGCTCGGTTCCAATTGTCTATACAAAATGCGGTATCCATAAGGATCAAGTTTAATATTCATCATGCCATTGGTGGGAACAACAGCATCTTCGGTTAAGGCATCTTTCCAGTCCATGGTTTCCATTGGATGTGACAGGGTACGTTCTTGCGGAGTATTGTTCATCCACACCGTGAAGTGGAGAGTGTCATCCATACGTTCATATATGATGCATGGATCGTTGTGATCGGCCTTCAGAAAACGGAAGCGGCCTTTGCGCAGAGCCTCATTACTTTTCCGCAAATCAATCATCAGACGGTAGAAGTCATAAAGCTCCTGATCTTGCTTGGCAGGATCCCATTGCATGCATTTACGACAATCCGGATCACCTTCTCCACGTATACCAACCTCATCCCCATAGAATATACAGGGCGTACCAATATAAGTGAAAAGAAACACAACCGACAATTTTAATCTGCGTTTGTCTTCTCCAGCTCGGGTAAGCAGACGTGGGGTGTCATGACTGCACAGCATGTTGAAGATGACTTCATTCGTCTGTTGCGGGTAACGCATAATGAGTGATCCCATCTCGTTAGCGAAGTTATACCCATCCATCGAACCACAGAAGAACTCAAGCACCTTGTCAGCAAAAGGGTAGTTCATTACGGAATCAAATTGATCTCCCATGAGCCAGGTGAGGGAATCACTCCATACTTCGCCTACAATATAGGCTTCCGGATTGGCGGTTTTGACCACTTTGCGGAAATCGCGCCAGAAATGGTTATCCACTTCATTCGCAACATCGAGTCGCCAACCGTCGAGTTTAATCTCCTTGATCCAGTATTCAGCCACATCAAGCAAATAGTCTTTTACTTCGGGATTAGCAGTGTTGAACTTGGGCATATTGCCATAAAATCCAAATGTATCGTAGGTTGGGATACCATCCTTGATCTGCACCGGATATTCATTGATATGGAACCAGTCTGCATATTTGGAATTTTTGCCGTTCTTCAGTACATCCTGAAAAGGAGGGAAGTCTTCGCTGCAATGGTTAAAAACCGCGTCAAGCATGACCCGGATTCCACGGCGATGACATTGTTCCGCCACTTCTTTGAGTAGCTCATTATCCCCGAAATGAGGATCTACTTTTTTATAATCAACGGTATCGTATTTATGGTAGGAGTTTGCTTGAAACAGCGGGGTAAAGTAAATGGCATTAACACCGAGCTTAGTCAGATCATCCAGGTGATTGAGCACCCCCTGCAGGTCTCCGCCAAAGTAGTTATCCAGTTCAGGTCGGCCACCCCATTCCTGGGTTCCTTCAGGGTTCAGGTCGGGATTGCCATTGGCAAACCTTTCGGTCATGATTTGGTAGAACACGGCTTCTTTGGCCCATTCGGGAACCTTAAACACATCGATTTCATGAATATAGGAAAATTCATAATATCCTCCGGTAGGATATGGCTGAGCATAATGAATTCCGTTATCAGCCAGATAAATATTTTCGGTACCAGCGGTAATGCGGAAGATGTAAGTCAGGCGCTTGAATTTGGGCTTAACTGCAGTTTCCCAGTAATCAAACATACTGTCGGAAGCCGCTTTCTCCAGTTGAATTTCTTTATAGGTTCCATTCCAATCATATTTATCACCAGTCAGTGCAGTCACATATTGCACATCGTTTCTCTTCGTTCGTACACGCAGGTGAATCGTCGAGGGATTATAAGCATAGGCCCATTTATCGCGGGGAACGTGATACATCGCTTCGAGCAGCATGACAACACCTCCTGAACTCAAGATACAGTTATAGCTATAAATAACCAAGTTAGAGAGCATATGAACCATAAGTGCGGTCGCTAAATGTAAGAATTTCAACATTTTTCAATGTTTTCTTTTCACAGCATCTCCACCTTGTGTCCGTATATACGTACTTTTCAAAACAAAAAAAGGTGCCCCTTAAGACCTGAAATGCAGGTCATGGGGAACACCCTAGGTTAATATACAACAGTTCACGAAAAACTTAGCGACTCGCTTGCTTAAACTCTGTTTGAATGGTTTGCAGCAGCTCAGGCTGTGTAAGAACATCATAAGCAGTTGCAGCAATTGCCTTGGCTCCAAGGATCATACCATCCAGGGCCCGTTCCTGAAGCGCCAGATCACGGAATTCAATGGAATGAAGCGTATGAACTTCGTCCACAACACGGATATACGGATGGATTGCAGGACAACGCAAGGATACGTTACCGATATCCATGGAACCATGGTCGTTGCCACTGACGATCTCTTCTTGAGAAATGCCGAGTTCAAGCAGATTAGCACTGAATGCAGCAGATAACGATTCATTCGTGACCATCTCATCATAGGATGTCTCGTAATTGGATGTCACAAGCCGGCATCCGGTTTGCAGAGCAGAACCTTCCGCAATCTGAATTACACGTTGAGTGAGAATATTCAACTCTTTTCTCGTTGAGGCACGTACATAGAATTGAGCAGAAGCGTAGTCAGGAATGATGTTGGCTGCCTGTCCTCCGCTGTTGATAACCCCGTGGATACGAACCGTACTTTTCACTTGTTGACGGAACGCATTAATGCCATTAAACGTCTGGATAACCGCATCCAGGGCATTGATGCCTTCATGTGGACTTGCAGCAGCATGCGAAGATTTCCCATGGAATTCAAATTGTACGGCATCAATAGCCAGGGAGCTGCCAGATTTCTCATACGCGTAATAAGGATGCGCCATCAGTGCGATATCACAGTCATCGAATAAACCCGCTTCAGCCATAGGCACTTTGGCCCCACGTGTTTCTTCCGCTGGTGTACCGAACACTTTCAATGTTCCGCCCACTTCATCCAGTATGGACTTCAGACCTACCGCAGCTCCGAGGCTCATCATGCAGATCAGATGGTGCCCACAAGCATGACCGATTTCCGGTAGTGCGTCGTATTCACATAACAGGGCAATGGTCGGACCTGGCTTGGATGCAGCATACGTACCGATGAATGCGGTGTCCAAGCCCAGGACAGGAGCTTCTACGGAAAAACCATGGTATGCAAGCTCTTCTTTTAACCGGGCAGAGGCGAGGTATTCTTCATTCCCAAGTTCGGGATTCGCACCAATGTATGATGAAATCTCTTTAAAACGGGAAGCATATTGATCAATTACAGTGAAAATTTGTGTTTTGGTATGTGTCATGCTGGACTCCTTAAGCAAAAATGAAAATAATTCAATAATTATATCATAGTTGCGGTTATTTTTCAGAAACTAGTCAGGATTTGTAATGTCGAAATGCATTGCATAATCATGCATTCTACTTTATAATGACTCAGGCATCAACAACAGAAAGCATACAAAGTATTATAAGGGGAGAACAGGGTTGAAATTGATTAGTCGTTACACCATGATGCTGCTAGCTCTTGTGGTCTTGTTAACTACGGTTGCACCTGTTGCGTCGGCAACGGGAACTACAGGCAATTCAGGCAGTAAAAAGCTGGTGCTCGGTACAAGTGCCGATTTTGCACCATATGAATTCCATAAAGTGATTGATGGTAAAGACCAAATCGTCGGATTTGATATTTCGATTGCTAAAGAAATTGCTGCGGATCTAGGCGCAGAGCTTGTAATAGAGGATATGGGTTTTGACGGACTTCTTCCTGCGTTACAGAGTGGTCGTGTGGATATGGTCATCTCTGGAATGACGCCAACGGATGAGCGTAGACAAAGCATTGACTTCTCCGATACCTATTATAAATCCAAGCAAGTCATCATGATTCGCAATGCGGATAAAGATAAATATCCAACCATGGCTGATCTGGAAAATGAAAAAATTGGTGTCCAAAAGGGCTCCATTCAGGAAACGATTGGCCAGGGAATCCCCGGCGCAAAACTGACAGCACTTGATAAAATATCTGATATCGTACTGCAATTGCAGACCAATCGTGTAAATGCTGCAATCGTTGAGGATACGGTAGCTGCCGGTTACCTGGATGATGTGATTGGACTAGCTCCGGCTATTCCGGATGAAGAGCAGGCCGAAGCGGCAATCGGGATTCGTAAGGGCAATACGGAATTGCTGAATGCAGTGAACGGAACGCTCGAACGTCTGAAAAGCGAAAATAAAATCGATCAGATGGTCACTGAAGCAAGCCAGTTGATGGCAGACAAGGTGAAAAAAGATCAAAACATTTTTCAAGTGTTCTGGCAATACAAAAGCTTTTATGCAACAGGTGTGGGTTACACCCTATTACTGTCTGCACTCGGTGTAATATTCGGGGTAATTATCGGTTTGATCATCTGTCTGTTACGTCTGCATGACGTCTCAATTCTGCGTTGGATTGGAACAGCTTACGTTGAAGTTATTCGTGGTACACCAATGCTGGTTCAATTGATGATTATCTATTACGGGCTTGCCTTGACGTTCGGTATTACATTTTCGCCGCTTCAGGCGGGGATTATCACACTATCCATTAATAGTGGTGCCTATCTTGCGGAGATTTTCCGTGCTGGTATACAGGGTGTGGATCGCGGCCAACTGGAAGCAGCTCGTTCCCTAGGAATGGGCAGAGGTGCGGCCATGCGCTTCATCGTGCTCCCACAAGCGTTCAAAGCGGTGTTGCCGGCGATCGGTAATGAGTTCGTGACCATTATCAAGGAATCCTCCATTATCTCGGTTATCGGTATGGTGGACATTATGTACCAGGCAAGTGTGGTCAAAAATATTACGTATCAAGGGATGAATCCATTCCTGATTGCGGCAGCCATCTACTTTGTGCTGACGTTCATTTTGTCCAAACTGCTGGGTCGACTGGAAAGGAAGTTGGGTGCAAGTGATAGACGTTAGACAATTATATAAATCCTATGATAAGAACGAAGTGCTTAAAGGCATTAACGTAACGATTGGCAAAGGCGAGGTTGTCGTGGTCATCGGTCCGTCCGGATCGGGGAAAAGTACCTTTTTGCGTTGTCTGAACTTACTGGAGAAACCTACTTCCGGTGAGATTAACTTTGAGGGAGTTTCGATCACTGACCCGAAACACAACATTAATGCAACTCGTGAAAAAATGGGGATGGTATTCCAGCATTTCAATCTGTTTCCGCACAAAACGGTGCAGCAGAACATTACGATTGCTCCCATTAAAGTGAAGAAACAGCCTGCACATGAAGCGGAACAAATCTGTGCAGATTTGCTCAAGACGGTGGGCCTCTCTGACAAAAAAGACGCCTATCCAAATCAGCTGTCCGGTGGACAGAAACAACGGATAGCTATTGCAAGAGCGCTCGCGATGCAGCCACATGTCATGCTCTTTGACGAGCCAACGTCTGCACTGGACCCTGAAATGGTGGGTGAAGTCCTGGATGTTATGAAGCGGCTTGCAGAGGGCGGCATGACCATGGTAATTGTAACGCATGAGATGGGCTTCGCACGCGAAGTGGGTGACCGCATCCTGTTTATGGATGGCGGGGTAATTGTAGAAGAAGGAACGCCTGCTGAAGTGTTCGGTGAGCCCAAGCATGCACGTACACGTGACTTCCTTGCTAAAGTGCTCTAATACATCCAAGTTATTCAGGATGAAGATCAGGTTGAAATTGCAAAATGTATAATTCGGATGAGAATTTCATCCCCCTCATACATCCCTGTCGACGACACGTCGGCAGGGATTGTTTTGTTATGTAAGGATACGCACGGATTAACATAAAAAGTAACGTTTCTGTCATCAGCGATATAAGCTCAAATAGACATTTTTTGAAAAAAACCGCTTAGATTCAGCCATGATGTTGAAGTGAATTAGACGGATGGTAACATTTACTACGACTCTTGGTTACAAAATTGTGATATATTTGTTCCTGCCGAAACTTCCGGAGTTGGGAGTGCGGGGGATGTAACGTTGCAGAGTGTGCTTGGGGGAGAATCAATTGCACACGGCTTGGGGTGAATTAGGGCTACATATATTTGAATGTAATTGAACCTATAGGGTGGTTTCCTCCATCCGAATCCGACAACTAACTTCGCAGGCATAATGAGGGAGGAAGACCATGATTAACAAGAAACGTATAGCCAAAACAGCAACAGCTTTGCTGACAGCAGCAATGCTCATTCAGGCCGTTCCGGCTCATGCTGATTCAGTTCATGTGGCCAAAGAAGGGGATACCTTCTACACCTTATCCAAACAATATGGAGTTGGACTTAACGCTCTGATCAAAGCGAACAATGACATTTCAGCTTACAACATTTATGGTGGTTTGAAAATTACGATTCCTGGAAAAACAACGTACACAGCTTCTGCTGCAGAAGCTAAAACGGAGGCTAAAACGATCACTACTGCAAGTCTTGACGTTAATGCAGATAGTAAAGTTGTACAAGCCTGGGGAAAAACGTTTGATTACAGCAAAGCGGTCGATGTCAAAGCAACAGCATACTCCGCGGACGCTTCCGAAAATGGAGGATGGGGTGCTGTGGACTACTTCGGTAACCCGCTCGAATTGGGAACCATTGCAGTAGACCCAAGTATTATTCCATTGGGAACTAAGGTACTGGTAACAGGTCATACACACCCAGGACTGCCAAAACAGGCATTTGTCGCTACGGCTCGTGATGTAGGCAGCGCCATTAAAGGCCATAAGATCGATATCTTTATTCCTGGCAGCAAACAATCCGTGAGCACATTTGGTATTCAGGATGTTGAACTTTACATTTTGAAATAAAATTCAAATCGTAGCTGCACATCATCAGATGTGACTCCAACTAACTCTATTCTAACAGTAAAGGGTGTCCCTTAATCACGATAAAGTGATTGAAGGACACCCTTTTGAATATCCGACTTCTAGATTCTTTGACCTATTTGCCCTTTGGCAGTTCCAGCATTTCGTCCAAAGTCACCAGCTCGTACCCGCGGTTACGCAATTCCTCGATAACTTCAGGCAACGCCTCGATGGAACCACTCAGCTTCGATCCGACACCGCCTCCTGCATGCTGAAGAACAATGGAACCCGGTTTGACGGCGGACAGGATGTTTTTTTTGACTTCCTCTTTGGAGAGGCCCTTCCAGTCCAGGGAATCGACATTCCAGTTCACAATGCTGTAATGCTGTTTGGCTGCCCATTGCAGCTGCTGTTCGTTAATGTCGCCATAAGGTGGACGTATCATTTTGGGTGTGTACCCCACCAGATCCCGAATAATATCCCCGGTATGTAAGATTTGTTTGCGAAATGCATTCATGGTCAGCTTACTGAACTCCGGGTGATTGTAGCTGTGATTGCCAACAATATGCCCTTCCTTCACCATGCGTTTCACTAAATCCGGATGTTTCTCGGCGCGATGTCCCACAATGAAAAACGTAGCCCGCACCTTGTATTTCTTTAGAATATCCAACACCTTCGGGGTGAACCGTGGATCAGGTACGTCATCAAAAGTCAGTGCGACCTTTTTTGTCGAGGGGCCATTCGTTTTGAATGTATCCGCATATTTCTGTCGGAGCTGTCCCAGCGTCAGCTGCTCCTCTTCGGAAGAATCAGACTTCGAAGCAGGTTCGGTTTGCGGGCTTGAAGAAGCCCATAACTGAGCAGGAGCGTAACTTCCTCCCAGAAGAATGACCATGATGGATAACATGATGAGGCGTATACGCATGTTAGTGCCTCCTTTTCCCAAATTGCGTTCTCTTTGGTATGCCCGGGGCCATCCGTATTTATGCATGATGTGAGATGTTTCATTGCTGATTCAGAAAATCAAAGCCATAATTCCACCATATATATAGAAAAGGACAGGTGGAGCAGGATGAGTACATACGACTTAAATTCCGTTCGGTTACAGGTGATCGAAGCAGGAGAAGATAAGGTTTTTATAATAACTGGAGGCAGATCACACATTGGAGCAGTAGCGATATTTTATCCGGATCGTGAACGGGTGAGTGGAGCTACGGTGCATATTCCAGGACATAAAGAACAAGAACTGTGTGAAAGACTGGCACGTAAGGCTGCCCTGCATTTAAAGGTAACCGTCACTGTGATTATGGGGATTCACTTTGACGCCATTACGCGGATGCAGATTGATGAGATTGTGCAGACTGCAGAGAAGCTGCTTGATGAGGAGCTGTGCCAAACGGGTCGACTAATTCAATAGTTCGATGTAAGCAAAATAGGCTAAAATCGTTTTTTATGATTTTTTTTGTTAAAATTGAAACGAGTAGAACATTGCCACGTATGTATGATTATATACAAGGATGAACTATCGACTAGGAGGAATACCATAATGTCCATTTTCAAACGATTACGCGATTTAACAATGTCTAACATTAACTCTATTATTGACAAGGCAGAAGATCCGATCAAGATGACGGATCAATATATCCGGGATATGCAGGAAGATCTTGAAGATGCGGAGAAAGCTGTTGCTGCACAGATTGCCATTGAGAAGAAATTCAAGCAGCTGTTCGAAGAACAGGAAGCTCTCGTGAAGAAACGTGAGGAGCAAGCACATACAGCAGCACGTGCACAGAATATGGATTTGGCCCGTCGGGCACTGGAAGAGAAAAAAGTCGCTGAAGAGAAGATGGCTGAATACAAAACAAGCTATGATCAAAATAAAGCTTCTGCCGATAACCTTCGTGGCAAGCTGGACGAAATGCGTAAACAATTGACTCAAATGAAAAATAAACGCGAAACATTGGTTGCGCGCTACAACGCGGCAAAAGCTCAAACCGAAATCAACAAGGCGCTGAACGGATTTAGCTCCGACACTGCAAGTGCCGGCATGAAGCGTATGGAAGAAAAAATGATGCAGATGGAAGCTCAGGCTGAAGCCAGCAATGAGATGTCGTCCAAAGGTAAATCGCTGGACGATGAGTTTGAGAAGCTGGGCAAGGATCAGGCTGTCGAGGATGAACTGGCAGCATTGATGAAGCAATACGAAAATAAGAACTAAACCTTGTAAGCAAGCAGGGGCACTAGCGGAGGAGAGACCAGCGTTTCTCCTTCGCTTTTAATTGCGGTTCATGTTGAAATGTGGGGGCTATGTAAATGGATTTGAACATTTTGGCAATGCTGGTCTGGACGTTATCGGGTTCGGTTTTGCTGTTTGTCTTGATGTATGTGGATTCTTTGTTCACGAAGTATAAGGATTTTGCCGAAGTGAAGGCCGGCAATATGGCCGTTACGACACGTATGGTTATGAAGCTGTTTGCTCAGGGATACGTACTCGCCACCTCCATTTCGACAGCGGGTCATCTTGGAGAAGCGTTGCTTGTATCCGTTGTTTCCTTTGTCATTTTGCTGATTCTGGAGAGTGTGGTTCACTTTATGATTCGGAGATGGGCCAACCTGGATCTGGATACGGGAATACAGCAGGGCAAGACAGGTTACGGTTTGTTCTCGGGTGCCCTACATATCGTGGGCGCATTAATTATTGCAGCTTGTTTATAAGATAAAGAACAGGAGTAATGGGCATGAGTGTGTGGAAACGGATTAAAGGGATAATAGCCAAACCTGAACCGCCTAAGGCAGAGAAAACTATGCTTCAGCTGGCACCTGGTGATATCTGTGAGGTTTCGCTGGTCACCTATGAAGTTGTTGGGCGGGTACATCATCGAGCACGGAATGCGGCTGTCCTCACGTTGCAGGATGGTACGGCAATCCGACATTTGCATATTGAAGAACGGGAAATGACCCGGTATGCCCTCTATACACCCATTGATGGACGTCTCGATGCACCGGATGAGGTGCCTACATTGCTGGATCTGGATGGACGTGCGTATCATCTGGAGGAAGAATACGGAGGAATGGTAACCACTGCAGGCAGGACACCCTATGGTCAGGCGGGGGAACAATTAGTATGGCAATATCAGTCTGATGATAACATGCTTTTGCGTGTGGAGTGGCAAGACAGAAGATTTACACTGTATGAGGGTGAGTCCATTCTTCCTGCGGATATCAAAGTGATTCGTTCGAGCTAGGAGAGGTTCCAATGAAAAAGCGCTTGGCACATGGATTAAAATTAATGCTGGTCCTCAGCCTTGTGATGTCGCTGCTGTCCGCGTGCGGAGCCCCTTCCGTTCAGGACACATATCCGCTTGAATCGGTCAGCGGCAGTGGTAACACGACATCCTATGTGTACCGAGCTGCCGATCGTACCGTTCCAGAGGTCGCTCAGGAATTATCTGAACAGCGGAAGCCGGATCAGATCTCGGCGGAAAATACAGAGCGGATGTTCCTGGTGTATCAGGACCAGTATTATCATTTGCAGCAAGACCCGAATAAAGTGGAAGACACCTTGGTTGAGGTGGATTCCAAGGAATATGTTCGGCAGAATTATGATTCGTCCTTTTTGCAAGGCTACTTAACCGCAACATTAATCGGTAATTTGTTTGATTCGTTCGGGGGTAGAGGGTCCGGTACGTATCGGGGTTATACGAACAAGGACACGTACAAGCCAAGAGAAGGCTCCTATCGGACACCGACGAGCAGCGATAAAAAGGTGGCTCCACCGATTACCGTTGACCGGAAAGGGTCAATTACCCGGCGTGGCAGCGATAAGGATTCGAGCGTAGGGTCCGGTGGAGGATTATTCAGCCGAAATAAGGAACAAAGCAAAGGCACAATTGATCGTAATAAGAGCAGTGGCGGCCTTGGAGGATTGTTTGATTCACCGAAGAGCTCTTATAAAAAGCCCAAAACGAGGGTTGGCGGTGGCCGAATCATGAGGCGTAGGTAGCACTTCTCATGAAAGGGACCCGCACAATATTAAATCATTCGCAGAAGAACAGTGAAAAGGTAAGGTGGAGCGAGCTATGCCACCGAAAATGACCTTGGACGCTGTTCTTTTTGTTTTACGATTTGCGGACATGATGGGACTTTCGAACACGAGGAATGGTTGTAGCAGGTTGTTTGCGAATCCAGCGGATATAAGGAGCGATGCGCTCATCTTGCCTTAGTGCCTGTATTCCAGTTAAACCTAAGGTCATAATATCACGATTGGTATATAGGGAATGAATTTGTTTGTGGCAAGGGATACAAAGATCGGCAGTAGGCATGTGCGTTCCGCCCATTTCTTTTGGTGTCAGGTGATGGACGGTTGTCTCGACAGGCTCCCTTCCACATAATTCGCATCGTTGGTTCACATACGTCAGCTCCTTTTCTCTTACATATTATGGTCTGTCCATTCGTCTTTCATGTGAATGGGTTGTTGGAGAGTACTTGTCATGACCTGGCTTTCGGGCTACACTTTTTAAGATGAACAAATGACCCAGGGAGGTTCTATCGCCATTGAAAATAAATTCACATTCAACGGATATGACGACTTCGAAATTTATCCGTAAAGCTATACAAGTACCGGATGCGCAGGCGAAAGTTGCTGCTCATGTCAGTTCGGGTTCAATAGAAAAGGTAACACTTGAGCAAGCACATGGTCGAACGCTTGCTGAGACAATTCATGCTCCCCATCCTTACCCATTCTTTCGTCGTTCCGGAATGGATGGATTTGCGATTCTAAGTTCGGATACGATTGAAGCATCCAGCGAGCAGCAGATTTGGTTCCGTATCATTGATGAAATTCCATGCGGGTATATATCGGATCTTACGATTACATCGGGTACAGCTGCTCGGATCATGACAGGAGCTCAGGTACCGGAAGGTGCAGATGCTGTTGTTATGATGGAGGTGACTGAAAGTAAAGAAGAGCATGGGGAACAATGGATTGGCCTGAAGCGCCATATTCAGCCGGAAGCCAACATTACGCCGATTGGATTGGAGGTGCATGAGGGGCAATTGCTGCTTGAAGCAGGAACGATTATTCAGGCAGGTGAACAATCCGTGCTGGCGACATTCGGCGTAGGTCAAGTGCCTGTATACAAACGCCCCAAGGTAGCCATTTTTGCAACAGGTACAGAGTTGTTGGAAGTGGACGAGCCGCTGCAACCCGGGCGTATTCGGAACAGTAACAGCTATATGCTTCGTTCTCTGGTCGTTGAAGCGGGGGGCGAGCCGGTTATGTATGGTTCGATTGCTGATGACGTAGATACTGCACGTACGAAGCTTGGTGAGGCGCTTGAACATAATGATATGGTGGTCACAACAGGTGGGGTATCGGTTGGGGATTATGATATAATGGGGGATTTGGTTCGGGAAGGGAATATGGAGATGCTGTTTAATAAAGTGACCATGCGTCCCGGCAGTGTTACGACGGCTGCTGTGATTAATGACAAGCTGCTCTTTGCGCTTTCGGGCAATCCGGGAGCTTGTTTTGTTGGCTTTGAGTTATTTGTTCGGCCAACGATCCGTATGATGCAGGCCGATGCTCATCCATATTTGGAAGAATGGACAGCCATTTTGGATGATGACTATACAAAGGTGAACAATTTTACGCGATTTGTACGCGGACGGACTGAGATACGTAACGGAATGGTGTATGCTAAACCTTCTGCCGCGCGTGTGGATGAATCCAGTGTCATGATTACCATTAAAGACAGCGATTGCCTGATCGTTGTTCCGCCCGAGAAAAAAGGCATTCCTGCTGGTGAACAGGTTCGAATTCTCAGACTTCCTACGGGTCATGTCAGGTAGGTCATACATGGCTGAAACAAGCATCACTTCACCACATATCATGCAGATTGTTGGATATAAAAACACAGGCAAAAGCACTTTAATTGCTGCGCTTACCAGGTCCCTTACCTTTGCTGGACGAAAAGTGGCTGTAATTAAACATGATGGACATGATCATTTTGAGATGGATCACGAAGGAACCGATTCCTACAGCTTTGCTCAGGCAGGGGCTGATGCAGTCGTTGTTTTGTCAGAGAAACGTACCGCACTCATTGAAAGACAAGCAACGTCGTTGGAAGACATGATAAACTATCTGTCAAGGTATGACTGGATTCTAATTGAGGGATACAAACAAGCTCCTTACCCCAAATTGGTCATGGTCCGTGAAGAGAAAGATCTCTCTCTAATGGAGACGTTACAGGATGCAGTCGGGATTGTTTCATGGCTGACGGATGACAAGAGGGAATGTGTGGAGAAAAGTGGGGATCTCGTTTGGCATTCTGTTCATGAGGCAGAGGATATAGCAAGATGGCTGGTTTCGCTTGAATGTCATGAAGAGAAAAGAAGATTATGACGAAATAATTATTATGTAAACTGAATGGCATGAAATGTAAGGAAAAGAGTATGTTTTCATTAATTTTGTGAATGAATTAAAATGGAAAAAGCGATCCTTGCAGGACATTTTCCTGAAAGAATCGCTTTTTTAAGTTACCATGTAATGGATCTAATGAATCGGCATGCTGAGCAGCATAAATAGGCTACATCCCATCATCTGTGCGACGTTCAATGGCTTCAGACATCGTTTTATCCGTGAGGTGCGCGTAAATTTCGGTTGTTTCCGTAGAAGCGTGTCCAAGCTGTTCCTTCGTTTTATAGATATCATTTTGCAAATAATAGTCTGTGGCAAAAGAATGGCGCAATTTATGAACAGTCAGATACGGCTTGCCGAATTGTTTGGCGTACTTCATGATCATAGCCTGTATGGCCCGTTTGGTCATCCGACTTCCTTCTGAATCTCCATTGCGAAGAGCGATAAACAGCCCTTTTTCCCGTTTGGGTGTACGGTAACGTGATTGGCGCAGATTGATATAAGTTGCGAGTTCATCCTTGGCTTGTTCTCTAAAATACACGGGCGTCTTAAAAGTCTCATCATTATTACCTTTGCGATATACATACAGCAGCTTATTGTTGAGATCCAGATCATCCACGTTCAGGTTCACCACTTCAGATACACGCAAACCCGAATTCAGAATGAGACTGGCGATACAGGCATCTCGTTCTTTGTTTAGCTCATGTGAGTAAATTGCCTGTTTGTTCTTTTCCATATCTACGGCATATCCTTCAAGGATGTATCCGATAAATTCCAGTAACTCTTCTTCCTCCAGAAGTTTACCCTTTAGTTTGGCTGCTGTATCTTTGGGTTTATGGGTGCGTTTGATCTCAATCTTCGCCATAATGTTTCGTTTCAGCAGGGGGTAGAAATCTTCATCTTCTGCAATCTGACTCAAATAATGAAAGAGCGAACGAAGGGAAGAAAGCTTGCGGGATACCGTGATTCTGGAGTTGGCTCCTTCACGCTTGGTGGCCAGAAATAATCGATAAGATGTTACTGATTCCATTCGAAGGACTTCCAGCTCAGTCAATGTAACTTCCTTATTGGAGCTTGCCTCGGATAATCCTTCCGCACGCAACCAGCCAAAGAAAGCTTCGTAATCCCTTAAATATTCAAGCAGCGTAGAAGGAGATAAGTCGGGTAATTTATAGTCAATGAATTGCTGAACGAACCACGGCATGGAAGGCAGTTTGTCATCCAGCTTGCGTCGGTCGATCTCTTTTTGCACATTGGTCAAGTTCGGCACCCCCATGTTAAAATAATTTCTAAAATATGCTATATCCTAGTTTACCATATTTAGATCGTCACAGCCTGATCACGGAACCGGAATAATCCAATTCATGCTTCCTTGCCCTTGGCGGTGTAAAGCTTTAAAGTATGAGTTATAAGTAGAGCAGAGGAGGTGAACCGGATGAATATAAAAATAGAGCTGGTTCCCCGGGAACGCAGTCAGGTGATTCGGCACTTAATGCAATTTTATCTGTATGATTTTACTAAATATTTGAATATTGATGTGGATAGTAACGGTATTTTCCCGGAGTATCCCGGATTGGACGCTTTTTGGTCAGAGGAAGACCGCAAGTTTCCTTTTTTGATTACAAGTGATGAGGCACCAGCAGGGTTTGCATTAGTAGAGCGTTGTGAACCTGGCAGCAAAGATAATGACTACTACTTGACCGAGTTTTTTGTAATGCAGAAATACCGGCGTAGTGGAGTGGGTACCCGGGCCGCTTATGAGCTGTTTGAACGTTTTCCTGGAAGGTGGAAAGTAACCCAGGTGCGGAACAATGTCATTGCTCAGGCATTCTGGCGAAAAATCATTGGAGAATACACGGGAGGCCGCTTTCGTGAGAAATTTCATCCTGAACTGGGGAACCCGAGTCAGTTCTTCGTAACCTGATTTAACGGATGTACCGAGTTGGAGGAAATAAAGTAGGACAACAAGTGGGTGTAATACCCAACATAAGGGTAATACATACCGAAAACTATTTTGTACTATATGAACTTTCATTATCTGTAACCAAATTCACAAGGCTTGGAGGAAATGATCCATGGAACTGCGTAATTACGGAAACACTGGCATGAAAGTAAGTACACTTGGGTTTGGTGGAGCGGAGATCGGAAAGGACGTATCCAAAGCAGATGTAGAAATATTGCTAAACAGTGCGTTGGATGCAGGGTTAAACGTCATTGACACGGCTGAATGTTATGGGGATAGTGAAGAGTTAATTGGAGATGTGCTATCACATCGCAGAGATGATTATTATTTGTTTACCAAATGTGGACATGCCGCCGGGATCGATGGCCCGGATTGGGACGCCAAAGTACTAGAGCAAACGATTGACCGTAGCCTTAGAAGACTAAAAACGGAATACGTGGATGTCATCCACCTTCATAGTTGCTCTGAAGAAGTACTTCGGCAAGGAGCGGTTATAGAAGTGCTGCAGCGAGCCAAGGAAGCTGGGAAAACAAGGTTTATTGGATATAGCGGCGATACAACGGATGCCCTTTATGCCATTCAGACAGGTGTGTTCGACAGCTTGGAAACCTCGCTGAACATTGCAGATCAGGAAGCTATCGAACTGACGTTGCCTGAGGCAAGAAAGAGAAATATGGGTGTTATCGCCAAACGTCCCATTGCCAATGCGGCATGGACGTATGACTCGCTTTCAGAAGAAGCGTATCCCTATGTATACTGGAAACGCTTAACTGAACTTGGTTATGGTTTTCTGGGTGAAGATGCACAAACAGCCGTTGAAACGGCTTTACGTTTTACGCTCAGTACAGAAGGGGTAGACACGGCAATTGTGGGTACAGCTAAACCTAACCGTTGGCAGCAAAATGCAGATCTCGTCGCCAAAGGAGCTCTGAGTAAGGAGTTATATGACGAGATTAGAGAACGTTGGAAAGAAATAGCGGGAGCTGACTGGATTGGACGAACTTGATTCTATCAGCTATAAAAATAGCATGATAATTACAAAGTCGCCTTAAAGGCGGCTTTTTTTATTGGCAACAACCTTATATTTTCACTATATGAAAAATTCACAATAACAAAAGCGTACTTGCTATGTCCACAGGGAGGGGGTGCTTCCGCCAGATTTTTACCCAAGAATTAAGGGAGAATTTAAACGTATAGCTACAAATGTTAACTCACGGCAGCTTGCCTTCGCACACTATATTATTATTTCAATATATGAAAAATTCACAATAGTAAGATTAATTTACGCTCCCCAGTTCATACCTGCATCCCTACTACACCATCCCACCAACTCGTTATAACGAACTGCCTTATCCTCGGCTTCATGTCAACACTGATTTGGAATTAATAGTGCAAGATTTAGAGGTTAAATGAGATGGCCGAAATAAAATGTAAAACCAATCTACGGATAAGCAGAAAGAAATCCCTATGCGGGGCTGTGCGCCCCGCGTAGGGATTTGGTAGGGTCATATGCTTAGAGCGATGTATAGTCACGAATAATGACATCTATGACACGCTTTCCCCAATTCGAGGTTTCCGATCCTTGTTCATTCCAATCGTAGGAGATGAGTGCTTTCCACAAAGCCCAACCACGGGCACGATCAACCGTATCTTGGTCAACATTCATGCAGTTTAAGAATATATTACGACTTACATCATCAAAAAAGTTCCATGCCATTACAAGATCACTTGAAGGATCGCCCACGCCCATAGTTCCAAAATCAATGACTCCGCATAGTCGTCCATCTTGCACGAGCAGATTGCCTACTGCAACATCACCATGGAGCCATAACGGGGACGCCTGATAATTCGTTGCCAGCGCAAGCTCCCATATTTCAGTGATGAGCTTTGAATCGTATTGGCCGGATACCTTTTCAATGACGGTCCTTGTATCTGTATCGTAGACCGATAAGTTTCCGCCGCGATGAAAATTTTGAATGCCTGCGGGTATACCGTAACTAGCATCAATGGCTTGGAGTTCCCTTAGAAATGTAGCGAGGTCTTCGGCAAATACGCTGAGATCGAGTACGTTAGTATGCGAGACGGTCTCGCCTGCGATCCATTGGTTGATTGACCAGGGAAGGGGATATTCGTCCGAGGGCTCACCTTTGGCAATGGGAGCTGGAATGGGCAAGGACAGTTGAGGTTGGAAAACTGGAAGCCACTTCAGTTCTTTTTCTACAGCAGAGGCGTAACGTTCGTGACTCGGTAAACGAATCGTCATTTCGTCTCCCAATCGATAGGTGCGGTTATCGTGCCCGCTTTTTTCTACAGGTGTTATCGTTAAACCCTTCCACTTCGGAAATTGACTATCGACTAATTGACGAACCAGTTCATTCGTAATTTCAATCATGTTCTCGCCTCATTTTCTATTAAATGGGTGGCTTTAAACGCTAGTACATAAATTTTAACAATTTGTCTTGATCTTATCAAAGGGAGAAAATCGTCCAAAACAAAATGAGGAAGTTCGACCCTGTGAGGCCGCTAAAATAGCGGTTTTTTAGTGGCTAGAAGCCTTGTTGGTGAGGGCGAAATCACAGGTTTTTATCCCTTGACATAAAATGTCATTATAAAGATAATAATTGTAACTTTGGAAGAGGGAGGAGAAATCAACACCAAGCTCAGGTTTGATTTGAATGGTATGTAAGCGTAATAATTTCGGTTGTACCCTCACACAATGATCACTTTAAAGGAGTGTAGTCATGTACGATAAAATCGTAGATATTTTGTGCGCTATCAAAGAAGACCAACCGGAACTACGCCAATCCCTGTCCCCAGCAACGGATCTGAATAACGATATTGGTCTCGATTCTCTGCAAATGATCCAGTTTATGCTCAAAGTCGAGGATCAATTGAACGTAATTATTGACTATGACGAATTCGATTATGAACATCTTCAGTCGATCGACACATTTATAACCTTTCTGAAAAGCTGCCAGTCGCAAGAGCAATTATTGTACGAAGATGTCCAGAATTGAGGCCGCGGTGATTCCAAGAATTGTTATGGGCACGTTTGACCCTGAAACGCGATGGAGGGATCCGGACTTAGCCAAGTTACCTGCTATGCCTGACAAGGACAGGGAATCCATTGTCTTATGTATGGACGAGCTGTTGTTTCCATTTTGCGGGCCAGACGATATCCTCTACACCCGCTGCAAAATCGATCAAAAGCTGTACGAATATCTAAACGGGTTAGGTTTTTCCTTTCGCAGCCGTTATCACTTTGATTTGAACGATGAGAAGAGGACCCTGCCCGAACCGGACATTTTCAAGCAGTGCATGTTCAGTCTTGCTTCAGACAATCAACAGCGTGAAGAGATCTTGACCCACAACGAAAAACAGCTCTCTCCTTATGCCATTACGGCTGATACGGAGGAGTACCTGCGTGCCGAAGGATCGTTGGGTTCTTTGCCCGACCTTGAGACGGTTAAACGTGTAAATTCCAAATTCTACTCTAACCGACTGGTGAACAGAATCGGAGAGAAGTGTTATGGCACGGAAGTGAACAGTGTAGTAGAAGTGCAGGCTGTCGGAAATACGCTGCTGAAGCGAGGGGCGTATTTGCTGAAAGATCCATTCGGTGTTTCCGGCAAGGGCAATATGCTCATTGAAAATGAAGCCATGCAGCGAAGGATAGCAGAGCATCTGGACAAGCAGGAGAGAAGAGGATTGCGCTCGCAATTCCTGCTGGAACCACTGCTGAGAAAAGAGATTGATTTCAGCTCACACTGGTTCATTCGTAAGAGCGGGGAGAGAGATTTCATTTCCGTTCAGCGAATGATAAATCAGCAGCAGAATTACGGCGGTTCTATTAGAGCAGATGAGACTTTGCTTCTTCTGCTGGAGAGCGCGGGTTATTTTGATACGATGGAAAAGGCACTTCGGGTATTATTCGAGGATGGATACCATGGCTTCGTGTGCTTCGACTCCATGATTCTGGAGGATGGCGATATCGTACCCATTGTTGAGATTAACGCCCGCAAGTCCATGGGTCTTATTAATGCTTATCTCGATAAAGGCTGGAAAACGTACGGCCATAGCGGCCTTCTTACCTTCCTCTCTCTCGGTCTACCTGAAGGCTTCACGTTCGGAAAGTTGCTCGACGCCTTGCATGTATCCGGTCTTCTATTCAAAGGGCAAGGTGAGTACGGAATTATGCCTATTTCATCTAACACCGTAATGGTGAATGATATTCTGACCTCACGGCGTATAGCCGAGGGAATCCAGAGTCATCGTGGTATGCCGAAGGGACGATTGTATATCTCGGTGGTGGGCCGTGATGACGAACATCGCAATGAACTGATCGTAAGTCTGAGACAGGTACTCGCTGACTTGTCTATTAAAGTGTACAACTAATTCTGGAATGCGGAGGCTGCGCATGAATTCATCTTCGGTTACCCTGCTTGCGTCGGGCAATTCGCTTGGTGCATACATTCCGGCTATGCATCTGAACACTTACCTGCAAGATAGAGGTGTTCGAACGGACGTTTACGTTCTGGAGAACCTGTATCATGAAGGAATCAGAGGCAAGATTAATTCCACCAAAAAAGCATTTCATGCCGATTTCTCTGTTGCCCTTATGGGGCATAAACTGGCCAAGCCTGTAGACTCTTCCCTGAACGAAGCGGAAGTCCAGTTGCTGTTGGATGGATGGATACGTGATGGGGTATCTCATTTTGCTGTGTTTACCGGTTTTTGGCTCCCGGTCCTGGAGAGGTACAAAGCCATTGCACCTTCGTCTCTGGATATTCAACTGATTCGTTTGGATGTGTGCGATACGCCCTCGTTTAAAGTACACAGGTCCTTGTATCCGGACTACGATAATGTCTGGCTTTACGAGCCTTCAAGGTTGTATCCAGATTATTATATTGCCTCCAATGAAAAGGAAGTCCTGCCTTATGCACAGCGAGACGGACGCATTCTGGTCCATGGCGGCGGCTGGGGCATAGGAACGTACGCGTCAACGATTGCAGAGCTTCGTCAATGTAATTACTTGCTGGATGTGATCGTCTATGATCCTTCCGAGGTCGAGGAAGACGATGGTAGCACACGTTACTTCGGAACTGAGGCTTCATGGAACCCGTGGAGTCGGGATGCCCAAGGGCGGCATTCGTTTCCGCCAATGAACCAATATGTACGTGAAGATGGGATTCTTCGGGCAATTCCGCTCCGTGATTACTCTGCTTACACGCATCTGATGCGCAATTGTGCTGCCATTATCAGCAAGCCAGGAGGAGCGACGCTTAACGATTCGTTGTCCTGCGGAATACCTTTTGTCATGTTAGAGCCGTTTGGCGACCATGAGCTTCAGAATTCAAACTATTGGGAATCCTGTGGTTTCGGTATTCGATTCGCGGAATGGAAAGCCCTGGATTACTCGGAACAACATCTCGAAGAAATGTACGGACGTTTGCTGGAGCAGCGATCAAAAATCAATCATTTGGGGAGGAAAACGCATGCAGCCGAAAACAGCAGTTACGTTTGATAAGCTGACATTCCAAAATATGAAAAGAACCCTCGTTCCGCTCGCCGAAACGGGAAGGAAACGCCGGGAGGACCCGACATATGCCGCACCCGTGCCTTATGAGATCGGAATCAAGCTTAATAACGGCTGTAACCTTCGCTGCAAACATTGCTTTGAATGGAATCCAGATGGCTTCCATCACGGCTTTGCCAGTGAAGTGAAAAGAGACGAAATCGAGATTCCCGTCGTGGAGAAACTGCTCGCCGAAACGAGAGAACGCAAATCACGTGTGTTCCTGTGGGGCGGAGAACCGCTATTCTACTCCAAGTTCGATGAACTGGCAGAACTGCTGGCTAAGGAAGACCGGCATACAACCATTTGTACAAACGCAATTCTCATTGAACAAAAGCTGGATTCCATTTTGAAAATGTCTAAGAATTTAGTCATGCTGGTCAGCCTGGAAGGATTCGAGAAGGAGAATGACGCGATTCGGGGCAAAGGCACGTTCAAAAAAGTGATTCACGCCATACAGCTGCTGTTGGATCTGCAAAAGCAGGGCTTGTACAAAGGCAAAGTGTCCGTAGCTCTGACCGTAAATGACCAGATGGTTGATCAGTTGTATAGCTTGATGGAATTCTTTGAAGAGTTGGGTGTTGATTCCGTGTACTTCTGCTTTCCATGGTACATCCCTTCCGATACGGCGGAAAAAATGGACACCTACTTTGATGCGCACTTTCCGCACCTGGCCTCCCGCTTTGCGAGCGACCACAAGAACAGCTGGCACTCTTTCACGTTTCACATCTCACCGGATCGTTACGACACATTAATCGAGGAATTTAAACGAGTTAATTCACGAGTGTGGAATGTACGTATCCGCTATCAGCCTGCGCTGGAGCCCGAAGAGGTAGAAGATTTTATTCGGGGTAGCGAAAAGCCGGCCATGAATCGGACCAAGTGTTTTTCGATCTCCAATCGGATGGACGTGATGCCAGACGGTAAGGTCAATCCATGCAAATTTTTTCCGGAATTCAGTGTCGGTAATTTATATGAAGAAAGTGTGACCGATATTTTCCACGGTGAGGATCTGCGAAAACAACGCGAGGTTCTGGCCTGCGGCCTGACACCGATTTGCTCCAAATGCGTGCTTTTGTATAACAACGGAGTTTAATCGCTTTAACTTTAAGCCGCCAATATGGAAAAACATGCAATCATTCAGGAGGAGCGGGGATGGACTTTATCCGTGTACGAGAACTGCACAAATCGTTCGTATATTACCGGAAAGAAGCAGGACTCAAACATTCACTGAAAAACCTGTTTGCTCGCAAATCACTTGTGAAGGAAGCGGTTAAATCCGTTTCCTTTGATATCGGCCCCGGAGAGTGCGTTGGATTTCTGGGACCGAACGGAGCAGGTAAAACCACAACGCTCAAAATGTTGTCGGGCATTCTATATCCGACAAGCGGAGAAGCCGACGTACTGGGATATGTGCCTTGGGAGCGAAAGAACGAGTTCAAACGGCTGTTCTCCATTGTAATGGGTCAGAAAAATCAACTTTGGTGGGACCTTCCCGCCAGCGATTCGATTTATTTGAACAAATGTATATATGACGTCGAGGATGATGTCTATCGTCGAATTCTTGCCGAACTGTCAGAGATGCTTGATGTGCAAGATCTGCTGGATGTACAGGTTCGCAGACTGTCCTTGGGTGAACGTATGAAAATGGAGCTAATCGCTGCTCTGATCCACCGACCGAAGCTGCTGTATCTCGACGAGCCGACGATCGGCCTGGATTTCCCCTCTCAGAAGAGGGTGCGGGAATTTCTGAAATACTATAATGAGCAGTTTGGCGCCACGATCCTGCTAACGAGCCACTACATGAAGGACGTGGAGGACCTGTGCAAGCGAACAATTATCATTAATGAAGGAACTCTTCTGTATGACGGAGATCTTCATAAGATTAACGATCTGTTTGGCGAGCACAAAATTGTAAAGCTGCAGTTCTCGGAGCCGGTTGCCGAGCAGCGGCTGGCCAAATTCGGAAAAATAATCAGCGCAGACGACTACAGTGTTGTTCTGGAGCTGCCCAAGCACCGACTAAAAGAAGTGTCACGTGCTATGCTCGATTCGTTTCCGATTGTTGACTGGACGATTGAGGACGTGCCGATCGAGGAGAGTATCTCCATGCTCTACCAAAAGGAATCCGTCGGATGAGTGGACGCAGATTGTATACGGCTGTATTTTCGATGGGTGTGCAGCAATCGATGGAATACCGATTTCACTTCTTTCTCGGTCTTCTCGGCTCCGCGTTTCCGATTCTTGTTCAGTATTTTATATGGACAGCGGTGTACCAGCACTCCGGGGAAACGGCATTATTCTCGTATTCATATCATCAGATCATTTTGTATACGATCTTGGCGGGTTTGGTCTCCAAGCTGATCGCTACCCAGTTCGAGCACCAGATTGTCGATGATATCAAGAACGGCGGTCTCAATAAGTATTTGATCAAACCGGTCAGCTACTTCGGATATCGGCTGGTATCCTTTTTCGGACAGAAGGCGATCTATTACGGTGTTACAGCGGTGCTTCTTGTCGGGATTATCTGGATCTCATCTGCGGGTGGTGTGCTTGAGTTCCAGGTCATACGGCTGATCTTGTTCGTCGTTACGTTGTCGGGGGCGCTTTTGCTCAATTTCTTGATCTCCTACTGTATCTGTGCAAGTGCTTTTTATCTAAATGAAATCTCTTATTTTTTCGTTATTACGAGTCTGCTTGTGAATATTCTGAGCGGAGGTATGTTCCCATTAGAGATTTTCGGGGATTCGATCGTGGAGGCACTTCAGTACACGCCGTTTCCATATACCATTTATTTTCCAGTCAATGTGCTCAGCGGCAAAACGGAGGTGGCGGCGATGTATCAAGGATTGCTCATCCAGTTCGGCTGGATACTCCTGTTCTTCTGGCTATCCCGTCTAACGTGGCGCATATCCATGAAGAAATATTCAGCGGTTGGGGGGTAGCGTAGATCCCATATGTTTAGAGCCATGAGAAAATACGCACATTTGTATGGCATGTTCATTAAAAATTGTCTCATTGCCCAGATGGAGTTTCGAGGCAATTTCATGATGAGCCTGCTCGTGGAATCCGTCTACCTGCTCGCCAAACTGTTATATGTACTCGTTGTGTTCCGTACCGATCTTCACGTCGATGGCATACCACCGGAAGGGCTGCTTCTATTTATAGGCATGCACACCGTGGTGACAGGCATGTATGTCGGGCTGTTTTTTACCAATTTTACGAAAATTCCGGAATATATTAAGGACGGCTCGCTTGATCTAATGCTAACGAAGCCGGTTTCTCTTCAATTTATGGCTTCTTTGCGTTATGTCGATCTGGCGCTGCCAATCCCCGATATTTTAGTTGGTTTCGTCATGATTGGCATTGGCTGGCATGCGATGGACATCCCCCTGACGTTTCTCCAGCTAGTCGGGTTTATGCTGCTGTTATTCGTCTCCGTTATCATCACATACTGTCTAATGATTATCCCTGCATTGCTGTCATTTCGGTTCGTTCAGACGGGCTCTGCATCGGAGATCGCTCATTCCGCTTGGGACGCCAACAATTTTCCAATGGCGATATACCCAACTTGGGTCCGGCGGATCGGTACCTTTGTCATTCCGCTGTTCCTGATTACCAACTTCGGGCCGATGTTCCTGCTAGGACAGCTCAGCTGGCTCTATACAGGACTGGCGCTGGTCGCTTCGCTGATACTCTTTACAGTTATACGATTGCTCTGGAAACAGGCTGTGAAGGGATATAGCAGTGCAAGCAGTTAAGGGGGAGAAAAATGAATGCTGTTCAGCTGCCCGTGTTAAATCCGCCGCTTAAAGGATTTCTGCGGTGGGCTTACACACTTTCGATTACCAGTGCACATGAGGAAACGATACCTTGGTATTACAGCAATTTCATTCAGTTGTCCTGCAAGAAAACCTTTCTGGAGGATGGCAGACAGTTTTATATCGATTTTTTTCGGGGCCAACCCAACGAACTGAATTTCAATAATCCATTTCTACTCACATGCTCTGTGAATTACACAATTCTGGAGCATTTGGCGCTGGACGCCTGGCCTCAATTTTTCGCAGATCAGATTCGCAGCGGCTATTATTGTGTCGTGTTTTTGGACGAAGCGAAGCTGCCACCAGCGGCGGCCTATCAGCAGGAACCGTTTCCGCATCATCTTTTTCTGTACGGTTTCGATTGGGACAAACGCATTTTTGATGCTTCCATGTTCGACCATACGGGAGTTTACAGCAATGTACAGATTCCGTTCACGGAGTTCCTGGATGCTATCCATTCCATGAGACATCTGCTCAGAGAGGGACTCACCGCGGATCATCACACTTATTTTTACAAATATGAGCCGCATTCTCCTTATCCTTTCGATAGAATCGTAGCGCTCGACCAACTGCAAGATTACCTGAACGGAGAGACTCATCTGAATCGTATTAATTACAATCCTGACGACGAACAGGCTTTTGGAATTAACGTCTACGACTATTTGCAAATGTACTATGATGCGGTAGAGAGCAACGATCCTCGTCTCGGTGACCGTAACGATGTGAGGCATCTTCATGTGCTCTGGGAGCACAAAAAAATGATGAGTGAACGGATTGCCTACTTGATCGAGGAGGGGATGATCCCTTACGACGAAGAACTTGTGAACGGTTATCAGGATATAACAACGAGGGCAATGAAGCTAAGGGATCAATACATCCGTCATGAAATTCGTGAAGACAAGGCCGTGTTTGCGAAGATAAAACTCCGGTTGGAACAATTCCGCAAGGAAGAGCCGGTTCTGCTGCAAAGACTGATTTCATGGCTGGAAAAGTAAATAAAGAAGGCCATTCCTCTGGGAGGAACAGCCTTCTTTATTGATATTCATAGGTTATACGTTAGCCCTATTATAATTCTTTATCACTTATTCAAATTTGAAATCATCATCCGTCAGAGGTTCTACATTCAGAGTACGAATATACCCGTTGCCTTTTTTAGAGAAAAAGTCATGCTGTTTGGTATGTGTACTGATTCCATTTAATACAATCGGGTTGACTTCCTCGTCTTCAAATAATGGCTCAAACCCGAGGTTCATCATCGCTTTGTTAGCGTTATAACGAAGGAATGCTTCGACTTCTTCGGTCAAATGAACAGGGGTATATAATTCCTCCGTATATTTCAACTCATTTTGATGAAGAAGCTGTACTAGATCAACCAAACCTTGATACACATCGTTTCGCTGCGTTTCATCAAAGCTCGCGTATATTTCCTGGGCCAGCACGCCCACATATACTCCGTGAATACTTTCATCCCGCAGAATCAGATCAATGATCTCACCACTGCACGTGAGTTTGCCTTGTCCGGCCAAATAGAGTGGATAGAAAAATCCGCTGTAAAACAAATAACTTTCCAAAAGAACAGAGGCAGCCATTGCCATATACAGATCTTTTGAAGTTTCAATGTTCATGTAATACTGACGTATAACCGTCGCTTTGGTTTGCAGATATGGATTTTCTTCCACCCATTTAAATACACTGTCAATTTCTTCGGTTGATGCCAATGTGGTGAAAATACTGCTGTATGATTTCGCATGAATTTGTTCCATCATCGCCATAAAACTAAGTACGGCTTTGCGTTGCAGTCCATCGACATGCTCCATAATCTGCGGCATACCTACACCGCCCTGGATCGTATCCAGAAGGGTTAAGCCTCCCAAAACTTTCATATAAGCGTCTTTTTCTACATCACTGAGCATGCCCCAGGTCATTTTATCATCGGATAAAGGAATCTCGTCATCGGTCCAAAATTGCATAATATTCTGATTCCAGAACATCAGGGTGAAATCATCATCCGCCCGATTCCAGTTCACAGCTTGAATTGCCGGCATGGTATATCAAACTCCAATCGTAATACCCTAAAGGGAAATTTGTTTATATTGAACAAGCAATGCATTCTTCCATCGTCAGCTTGTTGGTTCTTGTGTAATACAAAGATTTCAACCCTTTATGAGCAGCATACAGATAGCAGCGAGCCAACTCTCGCGTGGTTACATCACTGTTTACATGCAGAATGGTTGAGATGCCTTGGTCCACATGCGGCTGAATCTCCGCAATCAAATCAATCACCTTGAATTGATCCATTTGATACGCTGATTTGTAATAGAAGACGTTATCCTTTTGCAAATAGGGCATTGGATAATACGTGGTTGAATTGGCATAGGTCCGTGTCTCAATCTGTTCTACGATCGGCATGACACTGGATGTTGCGTTTTGGATATAAGAGATGCTGGCCGTTGGAGCAATAGCCATGCGATAGGCATGGTAGAGACCATTTTTCATCACTTTAGACTTAAGCTGGTTCCAATCCTCGGGAGACGGAACAGCAATGCCGGTAAACAATTCTTGTACTTTCGATGTGGTGGGACGGTAATCCGTAGTCACATAACGATCAAAATATACGCCAGTCGCATAATCCGACTGCTCAAATCCATAGAACCGTTGACCCGTTTGAACTGCAAACTCCATACTTTTCTCCAGAGAATGATAATTCATGGTCATAAAGAAGGTACGTACAAAATCCTTGGCCTCCGAGCTTTCATAAGCAATCCTGTTTTTGGCTAAGTAACCGTGCAGGTTCATGGCTCCCAAGCCAACGGAATGCATCTCGGAATTGGCTTTTGCCACACCGGGAGCATTGGCAACATGCGTCATGTCGCTGACGGAGGTCAGTGCAATCATGCCCTCATGCACGGATTCCTTGATCTTGCCACTCTCCATAACATTAACAATATTGAGGGAGGCCAGGTTGCAGCTGATATCTTTGCGGATAATATCCGGTTGACCATAGTCTGTAATTTCAGAAGTCTCCTGGAGCTGGAAGATCTCTGTGCAGAGGTTGGACATTTTGACTTGTCCTACGTTTTTCAAGGCATGTGCTTGATTGGCATTGGTTTTATTAATGATGTAGGGATAGCCGGATTCAAGTTGAGTCATCGCTATTTTGGTCAGCATATCCCGTGCGCTGAGCGATTTTTTCTTCTTCACCCGGTCGTCAGCCAGCAAGGTATCATACATTACGTCCAGATCCATATCATCCAAATGTGTTCCATACGCCTTATAAACACTATAAGGTGCGAAGAGATACAGAGGCTCATTATCTTGAGCCAGCTTATAGAAACGATTAGGAACAATAAGTCCGATAGAGAGAGTTTTCAGCCGGATTTTCTCATCCGCATTGATTTTTTTGCTATCCAGCAGTTCCATAACGTCCCAACCGAAAATATTATAGTATGCTGCACCAGAACCTTTACGTTGACCCATCTGATCGGCGTAGGAGAAGCCGTCTTCCATCAGCTTGAGAACAGGCGTGATGCCTTTAGCAGCACCTTCAACTCCTTTAATGACTTCACCACGAGCACGCAACTTCGACAGATTGACAGCAATGCCACCACCGATTTTGGATAACTGCATACACGTGTTTAGGACATAGTTTATGGAGTTCAGTGAATCATCCATTTCAAGCAGGAAGCAAGAAACCAGTTCACCGCGCCGACTTTTTCCCGCATTCAGGAAAGTGGGGGTTGCCGGTTGAAGACGCTGCTCCATCATCGAACGGGACAGCAAACAAGCCGTATCAAAGTGTCCACGACCCAGATGAAGTGCAGCGGCGGCTATCCGATCTGCATATTGCTCAAGGTATGTTTTGCGGTCATATGTTCTCAACGCATAATCAGTATAGAATTTGGACGCTGCCATATAGGAAGGAAAGGTATACTGATAGCCACGCGTAATTTCAAATACGGTTCTAACTTCGTCAGCTGTATAGGAAGCATAGAAATCCTCGTAATAATCATGATCAATCATGAATTTGACCTGATCATCAATGTTGTTAAATGCCATACTTTTATCTTTAATTTCTTTCATAAACTCCTCTACAGCCTCTTTATCCTTATGTAACTGGAAGAAGCCATCAGAGTCGCGCTTTAGCAGCATGTTATTTAATTCAATATGACGCAATGCGGCTCACCTCCTGTTTAAAATACTCCACGTCTTTCTTGGAACCCGATAATTCAAATTTACTAATAACCGGGACGTTATAAGATGCAGAGATCAAATCTGCACTTTTGGCAAAACGCTCACCCCAGTTACGGTTACCGCTGGCGGCCACGCCAATCAGGTATTCAGAGTTTTTTTGTAAAAAAGAAGACA
Organism: Paenibacillus sp. OK076; assembly: GCF_900110055.1. NCBI lineage: Bacteria > Bacillati > Bacillota > Bacilli > Caryophanales > Paenibacillaceae > Paenibacillus > Paenibacillus sp. OK076. The sequence goes on along the minus strand of NZ_FOCH01000001.1, from coordinate 3,251,471 downwards.
CCTTATCAGGTATCTGTCCAAAACCTGTTGTATATGTCACAAGTACGTACGGTTCATCAATCTTCATTTGATTTTGAATCTGTACTGCTGGCAGTTGAAGCTTGGAAATAAACCTCTTAACATTCCCGGTTATAGAATCATACACAATTAGCACGATCATTATCCTCCTTGACAAATGAACGGTGATCAGAAACAAACACTATATATAGATTATATTTTTAATTTTATATCAATATATAGCTTTGTCAATTGCATATCGGTATCGACTTTGTGAAAAAACCTCATGAATGGGCTCTATTACTAGGCTTAAAAAATTTGTGGCTTAGTAGATATCCATATTCGAATGCACGATATTTGGTGCATGAGAGAATTATGATTGACAGCCGTCAGCGGAAAGAAATCAACCTGAACTTCATCGTTCATACATTGTCTACAATTCAGAGATAGATTATCAAAAGGCATGGCTCTATGGAGTCATGCCTTTTGAGTACGTTGAAGGTATGCTGATTACATCAAGTTCACTCACTGGCTTGAGGCTTTATGAAGAGAAACTAAGAAAATGATCTAATATCGCAAAGATTTGGAGGTAAGACATGAGCGGGATCCTGCAGCAAAATAGAATATTGATTGTAGATGATGATAAACGGGTCCGTGGACTTCTTCGAAAGTATTTGGAGAAAGAACAATTTATCGTTGAGGAGGCTTCGCTGGGCTGGCAAGCCTTAAGCAAGCTTCATCATGACTCGTATGCCATGATCATTCTGGATTGGATTCTCCCCGACATTAAGGGGATTGAAATATGCCAATATCTACGGACCAACTTAAGCATACCCGTCATGTTTCTGACAGCCAAGTCAGAAGAGGGAAATCGGCTTGAAGCTTTCAAAGCCGGGGCGGATGACTTTGTTATGAAACCGTTCAGTCCGAGGGAAGTTGTGCTTCGCATCAAAACCATGATGGCTCGTTATAACGGATTAATCAAACCTGCGTCAAAAGACCATTCAGCAAGCGAGGTGTTGATCTCCTCTATTTTAATCAATCCTACTTCCCGAAGAGTCACAGTAGAAGACGAGGAGATTCATATGACTCCCAAAGAATTTGATTTGCTTTATCATCTGGCGACACACGCGGAAATCGCATTCTCCAGGCAGGATTTGCTGAGAATTGTTTGGAAAGTGGAGCATGAGGAAGATCTGGATTATCGAACCGTAGATACCCATGTAAAACGGTTGCGGGACAAACTCTCCGAACATGTGCCGAATCGGGAAGATCTGATTCAAACCCTGTGGGGGTTCGGTTATATTCTTCGTCTGCCTCACTGATGCTTATCTTGAAGTTCAGGAGGGGAACATGTCTTATAAACAAATCAAGTGGATGATCTTGCTGATTCCCACCTTAACCGTTGCTCTCTGGGAATATGTACGACATCGGTTTCTACTCCCTTATATATCAATGGATTTGGGCAACTGGCTAACACCTGTCATTGTGTATGTAGTGAGTATAACGTTGTTAACTCGGTTGTTTCTTATCCTGGAACGAATTCAAAAAGAGCTGGAGCATGAGCGTGAAGCCAAAGCCGCATTTGAATCTCGGGAAAAGATGGCCAAGGAACTTCATGATGGAATCGCCCAATCCCTTTTTTTATTATCGGTGAAAGTAGGGCGTTTGGAGGAACAAGCCAAGCAGGATCAACAGCTGGACGATGTGTATTCGATTAAAAAAACAGTTCATGAAGTCAATCGTTATGTACGCCAGGCCATTGCCGATTTACGTTATGATCCTAACGTTGACAACACCTTCACTATGAACGAATCGATCACACTACTTGGTCAAGTTCGAAGAATTGTCAAAGATATCCCCGTCCGAATCGAACTGGATTGGAACATCCCGGATGATACATTTACGGACAAAGAGAAAGTAGAACTGCTCGCTTGTATTCGGGAAGCCCTCTTTAATATTCAAAAGCATGCATCAGCTTCCCAAGGATGGATTCAGGGAAACGGGTACAAGAATTGCTGGAATATCACGATTCGAGATAATGGAAAAGGATTTGAGATGAACCCCTTTGAACGAAAGGATCGATATGGACTGAAAATTATGAGAGAGCGGATGAATGAACTGAACTTTAACATGCAATTCCGAAGGGAGCAGCAGCTTACTGTTGTCGAATTTTCAAAGGATGGTGAGATGTTATGAGCCATACTCGCGTACTTGTTGTAGACGACCACGCTCATGCGAGAGAAGCCATATGTGAAATTTTATCCATGGATCCCGGCTTCGAAGTGATTGGCGTCGTATCGGACGGTCAACAGGCGATTGACTATACAGAACAATGGCTTCCCGACTTAATCCTCATGGACATTCAGATGCCCATTATGAACGGTCTCGAAGCAACACAGCGGATCAAATTAGCCTTTCCTTATGTGAAAATTGTCATGATTACCGTCTCGGATGATGTACTCCACCTCCTGGAAGCGTTGAAGCGGGGAGCTCAGGGTTACTTGCTCAAAAATCTGGAACCGTCCATGTGGCTGGCATATCTTCATTCCATTGTTACAGAAGAAGCTCCATTGAGCCGCGAGGTGGCTTACCAAATCCTGAAGGATGTCTCACTCACGGAGAAAAAAGAACCTGACGTTCCACTAACGACAAGGGAAAAGGATATTCTGTATGGCGTGGCTGCAGGTTGGACGAACAAAGAAATCGCTGTGAATTATACGATTTCAGAATATACGGTCAAGAATCATTTGAAAAACATTTTGCAAAAGCTGCAGGTTCAAAATCGTGTTCAACTGACACGTTACGCATTGGAGCAAGGGCTTATTACAGACCACAATCGTCTGTAGTAAGCTTTTTTTACTAGATCGGAGCGTTCTTTCGGTTTCTATGTATAAGTGGATGTCACTTTCTCTGCTTTTCACCACCATGACCTCACAAATTGGACACAAAACGTCCAGCTCTATAGCCAGATTGAGCTATATGGTAAAAATTTGTTTTTATGTACACTATGAGCAGTGTGCTTCATGAAGGAGGTTATGATGTTAAACGGACGGATTGTCCTGGGCTTGTTGCTGCTTGTGGGTATACTGGCGATCCCGTTATCTTACTCACTTGACTCTGCGAACGCTGCTTCTGATACCAAAGACGCTATTCCACTCCAGCCAATCATTGATGGTTCTAAACCTGGAGAAGTGCTTGTGCTTGAGCCGGGTATTTATTCTGGTCCCGTAAGTATAGACAAGAATATATCCATTCGAGGAGATTCATCGGTAACGGTATTGAATATGGAAGCTGAATCCACGATTACCATTCGTTCAGATGGAGTGACTTTGCAGGGGTTCACGGTTCAACATTTAACGAACGAACCCACTGCTGCGATTCTGGTTGAAGGAGATCGTGTAGAGATCACGGGTCTGGATATTCAGAGTCAAAGTTTTGGAATCGTGCTGCGGGGTTCCGTCGACGGGCTCATACAAGGCAATACCATTTCATGGGCTGGACCGGAGTCTGCTTCCAGTGGTCAAAAGGGGAATGGCATTGATCTCTACAATTCCCATCGTACCCACATCGAAGACAACCAAATTACGGGTATGCGGGACGGGATCTACCTGGAGAATAGTCGCAATCTTACGGTTAAGGCTAATACGCTGTTACATACCAGGTATGGCATTCATTGTATGTATATTGATGGTTCTTCTGTTATGGACAATGTAGGGGAGAACAACAGTACCGGAGCCATGGTCATGGGTGTCAAGAATACGGTTGTATCGGGAAATTCCTTTCGCAAACAGAACGAAAATGTGCATTCACAAGGGATTTTGTTGTATGACGTACAGCAATCTTCGGTTCATAACAATGTCGTGGAAGGTAATCGTGTTGGCATGAACATTGCTGAATCCTCAGGAAATGAAATTCGCGGCAATGCGGTGCTCCGGAATTTCATCGGAATTCAGCTCGTTCTTGCGGAGGATAATCAGTTTACCAGAAACCAATTTGTTTCGAATGTGATTGAAGCTTCAGCGATGGACAGCCGGAACAATGAGATGAAGGAAAATTATTGGGATTCCTTTCAGGGTCTTGACCTGAACAATGATGGAATTAGTGAACTGTCTTATGGGATTAATCCATTTTATGAGCAAGTGGTCAACCGAAATTCGGCCTATCAACTTTTCTTTCAATCTCCAGGCATGATCTTTATGAGCAGCTTGTTTACGGAAGGCAAGGCAGAGTGGACAAGCGACAGATCGCCGTTAATGAGTATGGAAGCGCAATCAAAGACGACGAAGACAGGTACAAAAGCAGTCAAAGAGACAACTGGGGTTTGGATCATTGGATGCATTCTACTGGGCCTAGCTACTTTTATTATGATCAAAATGGGGGTATTACGAAAATGAGAATGAAAACACATTGGAAAACAGTGATGGTGCTTCTCTTTGGGGTGCTGTTATTAACAGCTTGCGGAAAAAAATACGAGGCATTGCCTATTAATGAAGACGTGGATATCTGTGCCATTTGCAAAATGCAGGTGAAAGATGATGCCTATGCCACGCAGCTTACCACAAAAGACGGTAAAAATTATAAATTTGATGACATTGGTTGTATGCATCAGTGGAAAGAAGAGAATGGAACAGATAATATCGGGATGGATTTTGTTCGTGATTATAATGACAAGGAATGGATTGAGTACAGCAAAGCCACTTATGTATATGATGCTTCACTGCGTACACCCATGGCTTACGGCATCCTCAATTTCAAGGATAAAGCCTCCGCGGAAGCTTTTGTAGCTGAGCAGGGTGTAGGAACGATCATGACCGCTGAAGACCTCGCTTCTCACGACTGGAAACAAAATACCGAGACGATGGATATGATGGGTGAACATGGGCATTCCGAAGAGGGAATGGGTGAAGGTATGCATGAAGAAAAGCATGGGGAAAGTGAATCAACGGAAGAATCAGGCCACAAGTAATGACCAATGAAGATGGTGATGCATGATGGGAGATATGTTCCAAGTCGTTCGACGAGAAATGAAAATGGGCTTTCGCAACCCCTGGTCATATTCATTTTTGATTCTTTTCTGCGTGTTTAGCCTGAGTTTGTTAATCATTAATTCTCAGAATTTTGTAGCAGGCTACTCTGGCACGACAGGTTCCATGTTAAATCTCATTCTTTATCTGTTGCCGCTGATGACCCTCTTTCTGGGCTCGTTCTCGTTGACTTCTGAAAAAGAAGAGGGTAGCTGGCAGCTGTTGTCCACTTACCCCATCGGTACGATGTCTTTTATTGTTGGCAAATATCTCGGTCTGTCCGTTGTATTAATAACGATAGTTACATTTGGTTATGGCCTGATGGGAATTCTCAGCGGATGGATGGACAGCCCTTTAAATGTCATGACATACCTTTTATTTCTGGTATTCTCCTGTGGACTGGTGCTGCTATTTTTGACGATTGCACTGTTTATCGGTTCGTTATCCAAAAATCGCTGGCAAGCGTTAACGATATCCGTATCCGTTTGGTTTTTTGCGGTGATCGGATGGCCTACGCTTCTAATCTCCGTGTTGGGTCTCATGCCTTATCAGTGGGTAAAACCTTTACTCACTGTTCTAACCTTCATCAATCCGGCTGAGCTGGTACGTTTGTTTGTGGTGATTAAACTTGGCGGGGGCTCTATTCTGGGACCTGAATATTATCAGTGGGTAGATTGGTTACAGCCATCGAGCGAGAGCTGGATTTTTATGGGGATATGCCTGCTGTGGATTGCATGTTCGATCGTGGCAGTATACGGGATATGGGAAAGGGGGCGTTCCCATGGATAACGTGGAAGCAGAGATTGTTGGACTGTGTAAATCCATAAAAAAACAACAGATTGTTGAGGATATATCCTTTCGCGTTTCTTCCGGTCATGTGCTTGCCTTATGCGGAGGAAATGGGGCCGGAAAAAGCACCGTTCTGCGTATGCTCGCAGGTATTCTTCAACCTACCTCGGGTGAAATCATTGTAAACAAGATGCGCTGGTCCAAAGAACGAAAGCGATATTCGGAACAGATCGGATATATGCCGGATGATTATCATTTCAACCAGGGTCTGACGGCAGAGGAAGTGCTTCAGTTCTGGGCGGCGCTTAGGAAAGTGCCCAAAGAGCGAGTAACGGAAATGCTAACCATGGTAGGCTTGGCCGATCAAAAAAAGAAACGGGTCACGACCTTTTCCAAAGGTATGCGGCAGCGTGTGTTGTTTGCCCAGGCTCTATTGGCCAAGCCTCCGCTGCTGATCATGGATGAGCCGACGAATGGACTAGACCCTTTCTGGATGCAGGAGTTTGCAAATCTGATAAAACAGATCAAGGAGGAGGGGCATATGGTTGTGTTCTCCACTCACCAGCTTGAGATTGCAGCTGATGTTGCAGATCACATTGTTTTTATGAATCAGGGACGTAATGTGGGAGATGGCTCTACTGAGGAGTTTCGAGAGCAGTTTGGGTCGCTTCATGCTGCTTTTCATCATAGTCTTGGCTTAAAATGAAGGTGAATCGATTGGAAATAAAGAGTGGAAAAATGAGTGCGAAAATGAGACGTTTGCTTACTATCCTGATTGGAATGGCTGCTGTGCTGGTCGCGGCGTGGGCCATTTATCAGGGGACTTCATCATCCGAGTCCAAAAGGATCGGTGCCATTGAAGCAGGTGCAATTGCTCCCGAATTAACTGCGGTTAACTCAGCAGGAGAACAGGTGAAGCTCTCGGATTATCGGGGCAAAGTCGTCATGATTAACTTCTGGGCTTCATGGTGCACGCCCTGTGTGAGGGAAATGCCGATGATTAATCAGATCGCTCAGACATATCAAAACGATGTAGAGACCCTGTTTGTCAACGTGGGGGAAGCGAAGGGCACCATTCGTGAATTTATGGAGAAACAGCAATTCGATTTCCCTGTTATCATTGATGTGACCGGAAAGGTCTCCGGTCTATATCGCATCACCGGGTTGCCAGCGACCATGATCATAGATCAGGAAGGTATATTCAGTCACATTCTGCTCGGTGAGCTGACCAAAGATATTCCCTTGCAGCAATGGCTGGAGCAGACCGTACAGCAAAAGAATTGAGCTTTGCAAGATTATGCTTATGAACAAAACAAGTCGAGAAGTCGCTATAGAAGCGGCTTCTTTTGTTTTTTTGTAAGCTGCAATAAGAATCCAGTTAAACGTGAACGATTTTTCCGAACATCTTGCATGCATAGTAGAATGGAAAATCGCGATACCACGGTTGTGCCTAACGAATCAATAGCCCCTTTGGGTGCTTTTTACGCTTTTCACCGAGTTGTCAGAAAGTGTTGATCCTTTCTTGAACATTTAGGGACGAAGGCGTGTCAGTGATTGAATTGCTAATTCACAAAGATATAATAATTTTAACTATTAGGTCCCGTTAAGTACTTTGGCCCTTCAGTATCAGGTAAAACAAGCCTTGCCTATGCATGCTTAGTCCAGTAACTAAGTGCAGCAGCACACAATGAAGTTGCGGCAAAGCTCCTTCGTCTTTTACTTTGTGAAAAAATTCTCTTTATACATACAACGATGGAGGAACGGTTTGTAGATAAACTCTGATCAGTCTAGTGGGGCCTCTATCAACCTGATATAGAACGCAGTCCGAGGGCTGACTGACCTAATAAGTAAAAGATTCAAATCAGTACAAAAGTCGAACAGAGTTTGAAAGGAGGCAGTAAAGTATGGCAATCGATACGGTGATGTGGAGCAAGCTGGTGACAGGTATGACACTGGGCTTCCACGCTATTTTTGCGACACTTGGCGTCGGTATACCCCTAATGATCGCAATTGCTGAGTTCATGGGGATTCGCAAGAAGGATCCTCATTACACACTGATGGCAAAGAGGTGGTCAAGAGGGTTTGTCATTTCTGTGGCGGTTGGTGTGGTGACCGGTACTGCGATTTCACTGCAGCTGGCCCTGGTGTGGCCGAATTTTATGAAACTGGCAGGCAATGTCATTGCACTTCCGTTATTTATGGAAGTATTCGCATTCTTTTTTGAAGCCATCTTCCTGGGCATTTATTTGTATACGTGGGATCGATTCAAAAATCCATACATCCACTGGCTGCTGACGATTCCCATTGTCACCGGTGCAGGGATGTCGGCTGTGTTTATTACGACGGTGAACGGCTTCATGAACCAGCCTGGAGGCTTTGTGATGGAAGCAGGCCAATTCACAGCGGTTAACCCGGTGCAGGCGATGCTGAATACGGCGACGTTCTCCAAGATGTTTCATGTATTAAGCTCGGCCTATTTGACAGGAGCTGCTCTGTTGGCCGGAATTGCAGCCTTTGCAATGCTGAGAAAAGGGGCGTCTGCCTACCACAAAAAAGCCTTGAATCTCATGATGGCGGTGGTTCTGCTATTCGGCTTACTAAACACGTTAGCGGGAGATGTGTCCGCCAAGTTTCTGGCTGAGCATCAGCCGGAGAAACTTGCAGCAGCAGAATGGCATTTTGAGACGGAAAGTGGCGCAGATTTGATTTTATTGGGATGGCTGAATGCGGAGCATGAAATTATAGGGGCTCTTCACCTGCCGAAACTGCTCAGCTTCCTGGCCTTTAGTGACTTTAATGCCGAAGTAACTGGACTGGAGGAGTTTCCGAAGGACGAATGGCCGCCGCTGCTCGTTCACTACCTGTTTGATTTAATGGCGGGAATCGGATTTACGCTGCTGGTTATCTCGGTTCTGTATTTCCTGTTTGTGTTCTGGAAAAAGCGCAATGAGCTGAACAAGTGGCTGCTTGGGATTATAGCGCTAGGCGCACCGATGGCTTTTCTCGGGGTTGAGCTGGGCTGGTTCTATGCTGAACTTGGACGACAGCCGTGGATTATCCGGGGATATATGCGTGTAGAGGAAGCCGCTACTTCATCACCCAACATCAGAATGATCTTTTTCTTCTTCCTGCTTCTTTACATTGTTCTGGGAGTGATGTGTGTTCTCGTACTAAGACGTTTGTTCAACAATAATCCGGCAGAAGTCGAGATGGAGAAATGGATGAAGGAGAAGCGCAATCCGTCTACAGAAAAGGGTGAGCGTACATGAGTTACGAACTGATTGGCATCTCGGTGCTCTGGCTGTTCTTGTATGGATATTTAATAGTAGCCTCCATTGATTTCGGGGCGGGTTTCTTTGCCTTTTATGCACGCCTGACGAAACAGGATCACCTGATTAATCGTCTGATCTCTCGTTATTTATCACCGGTATGGGAGATTACGAATGTATTTTTTGTCTTTTTCTACATTGGCATCGTTGGATTCTTTCCCGACACGGCTTATTATTACGGATCAGCGCTGCTCGTACCGGGCAGTATTGCTGTCATTTTGCTCGCCATTCGTGGGTCGTTTTATGCCTTTGAGAACTATGGTTCCAAAAATAATATCGTGTATCTGTTTCTATATGGAGCTTCGGGATTGCTTATTCCCGCTTCGCTATCAGTGGCGCTAACGCTGTCTGAAGGTGGTTTTATCGTGAAGCAGGATTCGATGGTTTCTTTGGATTACTGGACGCTGTTTACCAATCCGTTATCCTGGAGCATCGTTGGACTGGCGATTGTGTCTGTATTATTCATTAGCAGCTCATTTCTGGCCTTCTATGCGTCGCGGGCAGAGGATCACGCTGCATTGAAGCTGGTACGGACCTATGCCCTGTTCTGGAGCACACCGACGATTATCATCGCACTGACTGCATTTATTTATTTGGGACAGCACAATGAGCGACATTTTCAAAATATGATGGATTTATGGTGGCTGCTTGCACTTTCCGTTGCCTTCTTCATGATAGCGATGTGGCTGATCTATAACGGACGCCGCTACGGATTAGCGTTTATATGCATCATGCTGCAATTTTTCTGTGCCTTTTTCGCTTACGGAATTGGTCAATATCCTTATATCCTTGATCCGTTCATTACAATTCAAAACAGTGTAACCTCACCAGCAATGGGCTTCGCACTGGTTGTTGTCTTTATCGGTGGCATGTGTATGTTGATTCCTTCCTTGATTCTGGTTTTCAGACTGTTTCTGTTTGATGCGGACTATGTAAAGGGAAAAAAATAAATTGAATTTAATATGTGATGCAAGGGAGTAATCTCACAGGTTCATAGAAAGGAGGAAAGTGAACATGAAGAGGAAAACAAGCCTGATCTCTCAACAAATGTCTGGCCAGCGAAAACGTCTTTCGCTCCTCGCGGTCATTTCACTTGGGCTGGGTGCAGCGATTGTAAGTCAGGCTGCGCTGCTTGCTGAAGCTGTGCAACGGATTTTCGTGGAGAAGGCTTCCCTTTCGTCGGTCGTCATGCTGCTCGGGATACTTCTGGCTGTCATGGTCATACGTACAGGGTTGTCTTATGGGAACGGAAAAGTTGGTTTGCATATGGCTGCCAGTGCGAAGACGAATATGCGGGCAGCCGTTCTGGAACATTTGACCCATGCGTCGATGCCATCAACCCTTCATGGCCAAACAGGCGGAAAGGTCAGTGTTGCTCTGGATGCTGTGGATGAGGCTGACAGTTATTTCAGTCAGTATATGCCGCGTATGATGGAGGCTGCCATCATTCCGATTCTGATTTTGGTGGTAACGTTTATGCAGCATGCCAACGCAGGCTTCATTATGCTGTTTACCGCCCCGTTTATCCCCTTGTTCATGATTTTGGTGGGACTGAAGACGAAAAATAAATCAGAGGAGAAATATGCGCAGCTGGCTGAGTTCTCCGGTACGTTTCTGGATTCTCTTCAAGGGCTCGTTTCGTTGAAAATATTTGGACGCGCTCACCGTCAGCAGCAGGAGATTGAGCGCACCAGCCTGGGTTACCGGGATGCCACGATGGGCATTTTGCGGATTGCGTTTACCAATACGTTTATGCTGGAATCGATCGTCATGCTAAGTATCGGTATCGTCGCTCTCGAACTGGCAATCCAGCTGCTTGTATTCAAATCGATGTCGTTCCACACCGCGTTTCTCGTGCTGCTGCTTGTTCCCGAGTTTTACAGCCTGTTGAAAAATACGGGAACGGCTTTTCACAGCGGGCGCACAAGTATGGGAGCGGTTCGTAAGGTAGAGCAGATGCTTGAAGAAACGGCTGGAGAGAACAAATCGGCAGATGGCAAAGAAGGATCAGGTACATCCGATGGGATTAACGAGGTTGATAACATGGATCGGATGGAAAGGGAGAACGGGATAGGGACATTGCAAATGGACCGTTCCAATGACAGTTCCATGCCGCCATCCATGATATTGAACCATCTCCGTTTTCGATACGCGCCTGAATCATTCGAACTTGAAACTGGCCGGGTCCAGCTTAATCCGGGAGAACACATTGCTATTGTCGGCAAAAGCGGCTCAGGGAAAACGACATTGCTGCATCACATTGCGGGTTTGCTGAAGCCAGCATCAGGAGAAGTTCTGGTAAATGGACAGCCGTTATCCAAATATGATGAGGCTGTATGGTTCGAACAAGTTAGCTACATTACACAGCATCCGTATATTTTTGCAGGTACATTTGCTGAGAACATTGCGATCGGTGCGGGTCGGACCGTGGCCAGGACTGAAATTGAGCAGGCGGCAGAGGATGCCGGGCTTGCCGAACTTGCTGCTCAATTGGAGCATGGCTTCGATACCTTGGTGGGTGAAGGAGGACGGGGGCTGTCTGGCGGGGAAAAGCAGCGACTGGCCTTGGCACGTGCTTTTTTGAAGCGGCCATCCATCATATTGTTTGATGAACCAACGGTGGGACTGGATCTGCGCACGGAGCAGATATTGCAACGTTCGATTGCCACATTGGCTGACAAGGCAACGATGATTACGGTGGCTCACCGGTTATATACCATTCAACATGCTGACCGCATATTGTTTATGGACCAAGGTGTGTTAGTGGATACTGGACGCCATGAAGAGCTTATGGCGCGCCTACCCCAGTATGCCGAGATGATTGAGGTTCAACGAAAGGGGGGCTTAGCATGAATGAACTAGCGATTTTGTCCAAAGCCATGATTCAGGAGCGCAAGGATATCATCTTTTCCATTCTATGTGGGTTTATTGCAGGGATTGCAGGAGTAGCCCTCTTCTCGGCGAGCGGATATCTGATTTCACAAACGGTCTTTGCGCCACCGCTGTATACCTTAATTGTACTCACCTCGCTGGTCAAGTTGCTTGGACTGCTTCGGGCAGCGAGTCGTTACGGGGAGCGTTTGTATTCCCACCGGGCTACCTTCTCTATGCTTAGCCGTTTGCGTACCTCCTTTTTTGCGAAGCTCATTCCTTTAACGCCGGGAATATTGAACAAAAAGCGAAGCGGGGACCTGCTAGCCCGCATTGTTGGGGACGTGGAGAGCCTGCAACATTATTTTTTGCGTGTTGCTTATCCACCGATCATTGTTGTCATGGTTTTTTTGGCGACAGTGTTGTTTACTTCTGCCTTTTCATTCTGGATTGCGGGGCTGTTTGTATTAGGTATGCTCACAACGGCATTGGTTGTACCGGGAATAGTTTTGCTTGGACAGCGAAAAATACATGGTCGTGTTCGCGAGCAACGGGCACTACTTTCCACGGAAGTCACCGAAGTATTGTATGGTTTCAGGGATTTGAAAGTGTACGGACAACTGGCTCAGCGGGAGCAGCAGCTGCAGCAGGCTTCTGCTGCGTTGACGGTCCAGCAACAACAGGCTGCCGGACACCTACTGCGCGGGCAATCCATGCATGCTTTGGTTACGTTCCTTATTTCCTGGGGAGTGCTGACACTTGGTGCTTATCTGATTATCGATGGAGCGCTGGCTGGCGTGTTTCTTGCAATGCTGGTCATGGCCTCACTAACCGTATTCGAAGAAGCTGCGGCAATGGCGACATTACCTTTGTATAAGCAGGATAGCGAACACGCAGCCAAGCGACTGACGGAAACCATACAGACCTCCGATAGGCAGTCTGTGTCTACGCAGCCAGAAGGAGCGTTATCTGACAATCAGGCTGTTTCGCTTGATCTGTGCGATGTTACGTTTCAATATGAAGGGGAGTGGAGACCGGCGTTAAAGGACATTTCGCTGCATATTGTACCCGGCTCCAAAACGGCGATTGTCGGACCGAGCGGATCAGGCAAATCAACGATGATTGAATTGCTGCTTAAACTGCGAACACCTACGACTGGGGAGATCCGATTAAATGACATTTCTGTGAAGGAACTGGAGGAGGCGAGCATTTGGCAGACGGCAAATGTCGTGTTGCAGCAAAGTCATTTCTTCCGGGGAACGATCCGGGATAACCTTTTGTTGAATGATGATGAACATTCGGACGAGCAACTGTTGGATGTGCTGGCAAAAGTACAGCTCCCGAATACATCTTTGACCGATGTAGTATATGAAAAAGGGGAAAACCTGTCGGACGGCGAGAAGCAGAGGTTGGCTATGGCACGGGCCATGCTTCGCAAGGGACGATTATGGCTTCTCGATGAACCTACTTCCTCCATGGATTACGTTACAGAAGAACGTGTGATGAAACATCTCTATGCACAAGCAGCCGAGGATACGCTTCTCTTGATCTGTCATCGGCTTACCGGTCTGGAAGAGATGGATCGGATTGTGGTTATGGAACAGGGAACGATAGTGGAAACAGGCTCCTATGCGGAGTTAATGGAGCAAAAAGGTTATTTTTATGAGATGAAGAAGATCGAGCGGCAAATGATTGGAGAATTTGGAAGGTAAGAGAATAAGATATAAACGGATGTGAATGAAAGTCATTGCAGTTTAAACATTCGCCATACCAAAAAATACACTCGCACACGTTTACACTGTGTGAGTGTATTTTTAGTTTAAAACCCGAAAATGAATGAGGACAAGCTTCAATCAAATGAAGCTTTGATTAAACAACTTGTGCTCCAGTACAACAGACCTTAATGGCCTCCTGTATTGGAAGCCCAGACAGGATACCAGCCTGCACTCGGGGTTTCTGTATTGTAAAGCACCAAATTGCCGTCATTTTGAACGATGAGCACGTTACCTCTGAGGTTGGGTGGCAGATTGTCCGCTCCATAGTACGATGTAGACCATGCCTTGTTGTCTGACGTCCAGTAAGGTGTGTTTTGGGGATCCTGGAGCACTAGTTTTCCACTCCAATAATCAATCTTGAAATGATTTATTCTCGTGTCACTGGTCTTGGTGTTCCATAACATCGTGCGTGTGCGGTTATCCCAGAGCTGTAGGTCGCCGTAGACGCTGTATTGCAGTGAAAACCTGACGTTGTTGGATACGAGTGGAATCGAGTTGTTATACATGATGTCGTAAATGAGGCGGTCTCCAGCCGCAGACGCTGAAGGAACGATGGGGAGCAAAAACATGAAAATTGCAGCAAATAGCAAAACGGCTTTTTTCATAAGATCCTCTTTTCTGGGATATATTTTAAATTACATACCAAATATATCATATCTACCTATCAAAATTGTATAAAATTTCAAGTTAGTTGAAAATATTTTTGGATGTGTTGTTATGTGAAAATAATTCATTTAACAACTTATTTTAAACCTATTAACATGATAGGATAATCTAAATTCCCAGGTTAGCCACATCTATCGTATCAATGTCAGATTCACGAGCTTTCTTCAAGCTCAGGTAAATATCTGCCCCAATAATCAGGCGTGCCGAAGAGCGAAATGTGTGTTCCAAAATAATGAATTAAATAAATTTTTAATGATCACTTGATTTTTTGCAATGTATCTGATATTGTAAGACCTGTGATTTTGGAAAGCAGATATATCAACATAAATCAGGTCTTTCCAGCAGATAATTTTTGACCACTTCTCTTAAGGAAGTTAAGGCCATACGGACAGCCGGGTCAAACGCCGATTGGCAACTTATGTTGCCTTATTGATTGAGTTAAAAGCTCAAATTTTATAAGTTGGTTACTTTACAACCAGTGCATCTGCACATCAACTTGTGAAACGGTCAATAAGAGTGGTAAAGGCGAATTATTTGCTATATAGACTCTGATCTGATATTGATATACATGAAGAAGCTTTCCGCTACAGGAGTTCTTTTGAACTTTTTTAGTTATGGGAACTTTGCGTCTTTTTAATGATGTATATCGACAAGCAAGTGTGATGATGCGCGTTTGGGGCATTTTTCACCTTGCTTTTTTTGTTGGTTCAGAACGGGCGAAAAGTTGAAAAATGAGAAAAATAATGAAGTTGAAATTTTAAAAAAAATTCATATTGGGTTAGGAGAATGGAAAATGGGAAAAGCACTAATCATCGGCGCCGGCGGCGTAGCTTCAGTAGCAGTTCATAAATGCGTTCAAAACAGCGAAGTATTTGAGGAAATCTGCATCGCAAGTCGTACGAAATCCAAATGTGACGATCTTAAAGCCAAGCTGGACGGCGGTAAAACAAAAATTACGACAGCTCAAGTGGATGCCGACAACGTTGACGAACTGATCGCCCTCATCAACGAAGTTAAACCGGATATCGTCATGAACCTGGCATTGCCTTACCAAGACCTGACAATCATGGATGCTTGCCTTGCAACGAAAACGAACTACATGGATACAGCGAACTATGAGCCGGAAGATACGGCAAAATTTGAATACAAATGGCAATGGGATTACAAAGAACGTTTTGAAAAAGCGGGAATTACAGCTCTGCTCGGCAGCGGATTTGACCCAGGTGTTACGGGTGTATTCTCTGCTTATGCCCTGAAGCATTACTTTGACGAGATCGAATATATTGACATTCTGGACTGCAACGGTGGGGATCACGGCTACCCGTTCGCAACCAACTTCAACCCTGAAATCAACATCCGTGAAGTTTCGGCTAACGGAAGATATTGGGAAAAAGGCGAATGGATCGAAACAAAACCAATGGAAATTAAACGTGTCTATGACTTCAAAGAAGTTGGCGAGAAAGACATGTATCTGCTTTATCATGAAGAGCTGGAGTCCCTGGCTAAAAACATGCCTGGTCTGAAACGCATTCGTTTCTTCATGACATTTGGTCAAAGCTACCTTACGCACTTGAAAGCACTTGAAAATGTGGGCATGACTTCGATTGAACCTATCGAATACGAAGGTAAACAAATTATTCCTTTGCAATTCCTGAAGGCGGTATTGCCAGATCCGGCGTCCCTTGGACCACGTACTGTGGGTAAAACGAACATCGGCTGCATTTTCAAAGGTAAAAAAGACGGCAAAGACAAAACGTACTACGTGTACAACATTTGCGATCACCAAGAATGCTTCAAAGAAGTCGGCTCCCAAGCGATCTCTTACACAACAGGTGTTCCAGCCATGATTGGTGCAGCAATGGTGATGACGGGCAAATGGAACAAACCAGGCGTATACAACGTGGAAGAGTTCAATCCAGATCCATTCATGGAAGAGTTGAACAAATGGGGTCTCCCATGGGTTGAAGACTTCAACCCGGTACTCGTTGACGAACTGCCAGAAGAAGTCAAAGAATCGGAGCTCGTTCGTTAAGATGCGGTTTGAGCAATTACCGACACCATGTTTTGTTGTTGACGAAGGACTTATCGAAAGAAATCTCAAAATCCTGAACGGTGTTATGCAGCGTACAGGAGCCAAAATCGTGCTGGCTCAGAAAGCATTTTCCATGACCACGATGTATCCGCTCATTGGAGAATATCTGAGCGGTGCAACGGCAAGCGGGCTGTATGAAGCCCGCCTGGGCCATGAGGAGATGGGCAAAGAGAACCACGTCTTTGCCCCGGCCTATCGCGAAGATGAGATTGATGAAATCCTTTCGATTACCGATCATATTATCTTCAATTCATTCTCCCAACTGGAGAAGTTCAAGGGCAAAGCGCTTCAGGCTGGTCGAAAAGTAGGCCTGCGTATTAACCCTGAATGCTCGACTCAGGAGGGACATGAGATCTACGATCCATGTTCTCCTGGTTCAAGGTTCGGCGCAAAGCATGAAGATTTCCGTGCGGAGCTGCTGGAAGGAGTCTCCGGACTGCATTTCCATACCTTGTGCCAGCAAAATTCAGACGATCTGGAAACGACGCTGAATGCGGTAGAAGAGAAGTTTGGACAATGGCTGCCACAAATGGAATGGATCAACTTCGGCGGTGGACACCATATCACACGCGAGGATTACGACATTCCAAGACTGGAAGCCTGCATCAAACGCATGCAGGAAAAATATGGTCTGGAAGTATATCTGGAGCCGGGCGAAGCAGTTGCGCTGAACGCGGGCTTCCTGGTGACTTCCGTACTCGATTTCCACAAGAACGGTATGGACATTGCTATTCTGGATACCTCGGCCACATGCCACATGCCGGACGTGCTGGAAATGCCGTATCGCCCACCGCTTATCGGTTCGGGAGAAGCAGGAGAAAAACCTCACCTGTATCGTCTGGGTGGACAAACTTGTCTGTCGGGTGATGTGATCGGCGATTATTCGTTTGATCAACCGCTCAAAACGGGTGACAGATTGGTATTTGAGGACATGGCGATCTACTCCATGGTCAAAACCAATACATTTAACGGCATGCCGTTACCAGCCATCGCAGTAAAAAGAAAAGATGGTGATTGCGAAGTGGTTCGCGAGTTCGGCTATCAGGATTTCAAAATGAGATTGGCTTAATACTTTTTACAGATATAGCAAAAGCAAAAGGGAACCTGACCACAGGTTCCCTTTTGACGTTTACCATAGGATGGGTAAACGGTTGTATTTATGATTCATCGTTGGGTTTCGAGGCTGCTCTCGCGGCATACGGAAAAATCGGTTCTTTCAATTCGAACTCATAGGTTAATCCATTTACAATACCGACGACGCTTTCGCTGTCATATAACTCAAGCAAAAATCCAGCCATTTGTTCTGCTGTATGGAATTGGGGAACACGGCCCTCATATTCGAACTGGTCCAGATCAAAAGCACGTTCCGCAAATTCCGTTTCCGTTGCCGCAGGCGCAAGTACTTTGGCTTGCATTGCTGCACGCTTTCCTTTTAATTCCTGTGCGAGCCCTTCCGTAAAGGCACTTACATAGAACTTTGTTGCACAGTAGGTTACTGCATCCGCCACGATCGTATATCCACCTCCAGAGGAGATGTTAATAATCTGTGTGCCCTCAACCTCTGCATAATCACGTACATAGAGGGAAGAAAGAATGGTTAATGCTTCTATATTCAGATGAAGCATCTGTTCGATTTTAGGTAGATGCTGTTCACCAACCGAAGCAAAATTTCCGAACCCTGCGTTGTTAATCCATGTCTCGATTGAGTACTGATGGAGACTTTCATAAAATGCATGGACATTGGCAGCGATGGACAGATCCACCGTGCGAATGACGATGTCCAAATCAGAATCAATTTCAGTTACTTTCGATTTTAACTTCTCCAGTTCGTCGGTTCTGCGTGCAGCCAGGATCAAATGTTTGCCGCGAGCCGCAAAAGCCAAAGCTGCTTCATAGCCAATGCCCGAACTGGCACCGGTAATCACTGTATACTTCATGGATATTCCTCCTGGATTCGGTTCATTATTTATTGTGATATGACTACGAGTTGATTATACTGATTAGAGCTTACTCTAAGTCAAGCGGAATATAGAAGGAGGATCACTATGCATACAATCGGTGAAGTGGCTGAACTACTCGGTATCAGTACCCACACATTGCGTTATTATGAGAAGGAGCAGATTATCATACCGCTCCGTGATGCTAGTGGAGATAGACGATACAACGAATCACATCTGAATTGGTTGCAATTTGTAATCAAACTAAAAGAGACTCAAATGCCCATCGCTATCATCAAAAAGTACGCATCCTTATATCAGGAAGGTGAGCATACGGCTGCAGAGCGTTTGAAGTTGCTGGAAGAGCACAAAGAGGCGATTCAACAGCAGATGCACACACTTCACGCAGCAGATCAGATGCTGGAGAATAAAATTACGGCATATCGAGTATCAATCGGGAAATAATGTAATCTGTCGAGGAAACGAGCAGAGCGAATTCAGTGGTTGCCTATGTGACGATATATTGCCAAAATAGTGAATTTTGTTATAGACTATTTTTTATGTTTGTTCATCAAGGGGGAAAAGGAATGAATCAAAGGAACGTGCAAAAGTCTAACAAGCTGAAAATTATCTCCAAAGTGTTATTGATTATGATCGGGGCTTTTATTACCTCATATGGTCTGGAAGCTGTATTAATTCCAAATAATGTATCAGACGGTGGTGTGACAGGTCTTAGTATCGTGGGTTCACAACTGTTTGGTTTACCGTTAGGGATGCTGATTGGTATCATCAACATTCCATTTGTATGGTTAGGCTACAAACAAATAGGTAAGAGCTTTGCTATTTACTCCATTATCGGTATTGCCTCGCTAGCTGTGGGTACAAGCCTTATGCACCATGTACCAACGATTATTCAAGGGGATACACTGTTAATTACCGTTGTAGGCGGGATTATTATCGGTTTTGGTATGGGTTTGGCGCTGCGTAATGGTGGGGCATTGGATGGAATCGATATGTTGGCTGTCCTGCTTTCACGCAAATTACCTTTTGGAACCAGTGATCTAATCTTATTCTTGAACATGTTTGTCTTTATTGTCGTATCAACTGTATTTGGTCTGCAAGGGGCGATCCTGTCCGCACTTGCTTATTACATCGCTTCCAAAGTGATACATATTGTTGAGGAAGGTTTGAGCGGCTCCAAAACCTTTAAAATTATTACCAATCAACCGGAGATCATGGTCGAAACCATTCGTGACCGATTAGGTCGTGGAGCAACGTATACCGATGCTTACGGCGGGTATACCAATGAACAATTCAAAGAGATTACCTGCGTAATCAACCGTATGGAGGAAAGCAAAATCAAGGATATCATTCACGAAATTGATCCTAATGCTTTTATTGTAGTGTACGACGTAGCCGAAGTGAAGGGCGGCAATTTCAAAAAGAAAGATATTCACTAATCACTACAATGAGCAGGAGTTAATGTCGGGGAGTACAGATGTAACATACATAAAAGTCGCTAATATAGCGGCTTTTTTTGTTTTAAGAGTAGAAGCTATGGCATCAAGTCGTCTCCAATAACTTTTACCCTTTGAAGTTCATCATGCTTTGGCAATCCGCAGCTGTATTTCGGTCAGAAATTGCTCGGTAATGATCGTATCACGATTATCAATTTCATAAATTTCAAAAGGATCACCCATTACACGGAATCCATTGTCATTCGCATAAGCAACGACCTCAAGCATTTTTTCATAACTTTGACGGTAGTTACCCCGATAAAAGAGGGACAGATACTCACCAGCTGGCAGCATGTAATCATAATTGATCGTTCTGGCTTCGTCAGGATTAAAAATAAAGAAGACGGAGTTAAAGACATCCCTTACGCCATGCTTTAATTCCTCAAGGGACACGGATGCACCATATAATTGGTTGCCGAAGTCCGGAATGTGACTTTTATGCTTTTGATGCAGTTTCTTAATGGCGTAATCCATCTCCTCATCCTTCGTTATACGTGTATTGAGATGAAGACACGGCCGGTCAGGATACGTTTTGATGGAGAAAACTCCTGTCTGAATTTTGCTGGCATCAGTCAATACCTTGATTCTGCCCTGAATCATACGCTGCGTAGTTTCGAGTTTGGCTAGTTGTTCCTTAATTAGTTCCTGTTCAGTGAACAACAATTGAAGCGTATTTTCGACACTTTGCTCATCCAAATACGCCTTGATCTGTTGCATCGTAAAATCCAACTGGCGCAGGTCCCGGATGATATTCAGCTTATACATATCCTGAAGGCTATACAGACGATACCCGTTTCCATCTCGCCGAGGCTCCAGCAGCCCTAATTTCTCGTAATAACGCAGTGCATCAACACCTATTCCGTAAAGCTTCGAGATTTCATTGATTTTATAATCATTTTTCATCGGTTTTCTTCCTCATTTATACTCAGCTAATATATGCGTGCGCGTATGCCGAAGGCGCGCCATACACTTCCTTATACAGCAATTCTCTCACCATTTCAAATTGTGTCGGGGTCAACTTTGTCGGATAACTCATGATCTGTAAAGGTAAGGTTTGCTGCCTGACAGCCCGAAGGGGCGGCTGAACATAAGAATGGTCCCCCAGGCAGAATCCCAGGCGCTCATAAAATCCGATTCTTCTCCGCTTTAGCTCATCTTCTGGTAATTCAACTTCCAAGATAACCGGCTTGGCTGACTGGTTCATGAAACGCTCCATTAACCACTTGCCAATGCCGCCTCCACGAATGTTCGGGGAAACAGCCAAATGCTCAACATATCTGAACGACTCGAACTCCCAGCCTGCGAGAAAGCCAATCACTTCATTCTGCTCATTTTCCTCTGTAAGAAGGCGATAGCATGAATGGGACAACAGTTTCTTCTGTTCTGAATATTCCCGGTATTCGGCTTCGGGAAATGATTGCTTCATAATTTCAAACACGTGGTCAAACTGTTTTTGCAACAGCATCTTTATCCACTCCTGATTCGTAAAGCCATATTTGATATACAACACGATAAACCCTGGTACGATACCAGAGTCAAGCTATATGGCGGAGTCACAATATCTAAAAGTTTACTTATCGCAACTTTTTTTGGCCGAGGTCAAACTCTTTCGTTGTACAGACATTGTTTTACTTGGTTCAAAACGTTTCTCTAGACCCACACAACATCGTGATGATACCATCGTACAAGTGCTAGAAAACAGTTGGAATCAGGGGGATTACGTTTCGTGGAGCAAATAAAGTACGACAACTTAAAATTGGGTGAAAAGGGAGCAATCATCAGTATTATTGCTTATATTGGTTTGACTGCAATTAAAATGATGATCGGTTATATGTCTAATTCAGAAGCTTTAAAAGCCGATGGGTTAAACAATGCTACCGATATTATAGCTTCGATCGCGGTTCTTATCGGTCTGAGACTTGCTCAACGACCTGCTGATCAAGATCATACATACGGACATTGGAAAGCTGAGACTGTTGCCTCACTGGTTGCGTCTTTCATAATGATGGTAGTTGGGTTACAAGTCCTTTACGGAGCGATTACATCCGTATTTGAGGGGAAAAGCGAATCTCCGGATCTCATCGCAGCCTGGACTGGCATTTTTTGTGCCGTTGTGATGTATCTGGTTTACAGATATAACAAAAGACTTGCTTTGAAAATCAAGAGCCAGGCGGTTATGGCAGCTGCAAAAGACAATATCTCGGATGCCTGGGTTAGCATAGGGATAGTTGTAGGGATTATTGGTTCCCAATTCGGCCTGCCATGGCTCGACCCATTAACAGCTGTAGCGGTGGGCTTTCTAATATGTAAAACCGCCTGGGACATTTTTCGTGAAGCAACACACCATCTTACTGATGGATTTGACGAAGAGCTCATCAAGGAATACAGGAGTACAATTGCCAATGTGGATGGGGTAGAGGCAGTTAAGGATTTAAGAGCACGGAATTATGGTAATAATGCCGTTGTCGATGTGGTCATTCTGGTACGATCGGATTTGGATCTGCAGAAAGCTCATGATATTTCAACAAATGTAGAAGACGAGCTGTTAAAAGAGCATGAGGTGTACACAGTTCATGTTCACGTTGAACCAGACTCTGACGAAGCCTCTAACGAAGCACTTATATTATAAAATAGGAGCGGCACATATGAGAACATGCCAGTAAACATAAACTATGACAGAACAGGTAGCCCTCAGGCTACCTGTTTTTTAGTTGGAAGGGTCACCGAACATATCTTTTTGGTTTCTTTTACGGAAACTTCTCGGAGATTCACCGACCGTTTTGGTAAATAGAATCGTAAAATAATTCGGATTCTCGTACCCGACCAACTTGGAGATTTCCCATACTTTTTTCTTGGTTGAAACCAACAATCGGGTGGCTTCTCCCATTCTTCGCTGAATGAGGTAATGATAGGGGGAGATCCCATAGCAATTTTTATACATATGAATCAAGTAATAGAAGTCGATATGGAATTGGTCAGCCAAGTCTTTCAGCTTAATATTTTGACGATAGTTTGTGTCCAAATAATCTTTGATACTTTCAGCGAGGGTATTACTCCGAACGATCTCATTGGCTGCGCGCTGATGCTGAGACATGCGATCGATAATCAACAGAACGGCATTCAACAGATGATGAGAGATAGAGTTGTATCCTTCTTCCCGGATTGAAAATTCATTGAACATGGTCTGCATTAACGAACGGATCTCTTCGGAATAACGATTGGCACGAACAACTGGATCACTACCAGGAGGAACAACCCAATCGTTGTTGGCACGAGTACCCTCTTTGAACCGAAAGCCGCAATAAAAGGTGGATAAAGGGAATTCCGGGTCCGATCGTTCCTCGTGAAGCGTTCCCTTATTGTATACAAGAACATCTCCCTTTTGAGCCGAGTGCTTTGTCCCATCAATCGTGAACGAGCCCTGACCCTCATTAACATAAATAATCTCATGCAAATCGTCATGCTTATGGGTCGGAAAACTCCAATGGGGATTATCTGCCAACTTCCCTACATAAATAATAAGGCAATCTTGATCTTCATGCAGTCGGTCGGGCTCATGGCGTGTATTCATTAATGTCCTCCCTTCAAGATTCTGTGGTGAAATGACAACATACATAATGTTTTGGATGAAGATCACAACAACCTTGATTGTCGCTTAGCATGTCTGACAGTACAATTTCACTATTCAATAATATGTACTATATATCGAATGGAAGGGATGTGAAAGCAAAATTTGTTAAGAATGGAATCCATTTAAGAAAATGAAACGCTTGCAACATTAGAGAGAATTGTGAGGGCTTATTCTTGACTAGAAAAAGAGAAAATTTACTTATTTTAACACTTACATTGGTTAGCTTTGTATTGGGAACAACCGAATACGTAATTGTAGGCGTATTAAAGGAAATCGAAACCTATATGAAAGTATCGCTGGCTGCCGCAGGTGCGCTCGTATCCGGCTTTGCCATTGCCTATGCGATCGGAACACCGTTTGCCGTTGCGTTCTTGGCCAAAATTCCCCGAAGAAATTCCATTTTAATCGGGTTTGCAGTCGTGTTGGCCTTGAACGTACTTACCATTTTCTCAACGACATTCTATTCCTTGATGGTTATTCGGATCGTTTCAGCCGTAGCATGCGGACTTACGATATCGCTTTCGATCTCAATTGCAAGCGATGCAGTCAACCGGGAACGAAGAGGGGAAGCGATCGCCTGGATACTGGGCGGCTTTTCCATTGCCAATGTGCTTGGCGTTCCGCTTGGCACCTTCATCGGACAGCATCTGAACTGGTCCATGACGTTTGTTGTTACGGCATGCATCGGGGCCGTGCCATTCCTATTCATGTTTCGGATACTTCCAAGGCAAACAACGACCATTGCCGGTTCATTCAGTGATCAGATGGCGCTATTTATGAAGCCGCGCATATTGCTGGCCTGCTTGATTCCGGTTCTTGGAAACAGTTGTATTTTTGTAATCTTTACGTATATTACTCCGCTGCTGGGGCAGTCCATGGGTATACCTGCACGCTGGATTAGCGCTGTACTCCTCATTTACGGTGCCTGCAGCATACTAAGCAATTGGATCGGTGCCAAAATAGCCAAAGGCGATTTCTTGCCCAAGCTCAAGTGGCTTTTCGTCATTCAGGCAGTCATCTTTCTTGGACTCAGCTTCACCGTGTCTCACCAGTGGCTGGGCTTGGCGTTCCTGTTCCTGATCGGTTGCCTGTCGTCATCTATGAGCGCGGCGTCCCAGCTCTATCTGTTCGACGTCTCTGGAGCAATCGCGCCGAATTCCAGACCGTTCGCATCCACGCTGCTGCCCGTGGCGGCAAACGTGGGGATAGCCCTCGGCTCCGGAGTTGGCGGGCTTGCTGTCAATTTAGGTGGTGTGAAGTGGGTGCCACCAGTAGCTGTGATACTAGCTCTGTTGGCTTTTGTGATCACAGCGATCTGCCAGCGATCCATTCAATTGAAGCCAGAGGGAGCCACCGCTCCTAAAGTAGACTACTCGATTCCAAGTACCAATTAGTAACCCCTGAAGTCTGCTTCTTTGGTCAAGAAGTGTGACTTTTCATTTAGTAACCTAATTGTAACGACATAATCATATTTGTTCGAGCACGGAAAGCCGCTAATGTAGCGGCTTTTTTTGTTTTTCAGATACATTTCTTTAACAAAAATTACAGTGTAAATAAGCTAAACAGCGTCTTTCTTCCATGGATCACTTTTTTGTTCAAAAACAGAAGTGAAAAGGAATCATTCGAAAAAAACGGTTGACGAAGGAAGATATCCTGTATAGAATGAAGCCGTAATTTAGTAAATTAGTAATTTAGTAAATTACTAAATAAAAAGTTGGGGAATAGGAGGAATAAAAATGAAAGAAGCAGTTGCTTTATGATGAAATGAATAGTGAACGGATGCGTACGTTAGCAAAAATCTTAAAGGATATGGGGTATTAACATGTTTGCCAATCCATATGTTCGAACAATTATCCTTTCCCGGGTACTCTTGCAGCTCGGAATTTGGATCCGGAATTATGCCGTTCTTCTTTATGTTTCCGAATTGACGCATAATAACCCGGTTGATATATCACTGATTTCGGTAGCGGAATTTTCACCGATCTTTATATTTGGCTTGATTGGTGGTACTTTTGCCGATCGATGGCGACCGAAAAAAACAATGGTATGGAGCGATTTATTATCAGGTTTGTCCGTTGGTATTGTACTGCTAGCGGTCATGAATGGTGGATGGATTGCACTTCTAATTGGATCTTTCGTTTCTGCCAGCTTGTCACAGTTTTCTCAGCCTTCGGCGATGAAACTGTACAAACGCCATGTACCAGCCGAACAATTACAGGGCGTCATGGCCATGTCCCAAACGCTTGTTGCTGTTTTTATGGTTTTGGGGCCGGTCATCGGCACGTTTATTTTCATTAAGTTTGGCATTAGCGTATCCCTCATCCTGACAGCGATCATGTTTCTGGGCTCTTCGCTTGTATTATTATCGCTTCCCCGAGATGTAGAGGAGAAGAAATCAGGGAATAGTGGAGGTTTCGTTAAAGAGCTGACGGATGGCCTGCGTTATATCGGGGCGAATAAAACCTTGAGAACACTTGGATTAACCTTCTCGGCAGTTGGTTTGGCATCAGGACTGACTCAGCCGCTTCAGCTCTTTCTTGTCATTGAAAATTTAGGTCAGGATAAAGAATTCTTACAATGGCTCGTAATGGCAAATGGGGCGGCCATGTTGGTCGGAGGAGCTGTAATTATCGCGATCGCTAAAAAAGTCAAGCCACAGGTATTGCTTTTAGTTGGCTTACTTGTTAATGCCATCTGTACGGTTGGAATGGGTGCATCAACACAAATTTGGTTAACCATTATTCTGCTCGTAATCAGCGGTTTGTTCTTCCCATGTATCCAAGGTGGAATTCAGACGCTTCTTGTGCGGAATACGGAAGGGGCATTTATTGGCCGGGTATCCGGAGCGATCATGCCGATTTTTATGGGAATGATGGTAATTGGCATGCTTACCTCCGGATATCTCAAGGATATGTTTTCCTTGCTTAGTGTATTTATAGCGAGTGGTTTTTTTGTGATAATCGGTGCGTTATTATTGCTACCTATTGTCATTGAAAGAAGAAATAAAGCCGAGGAAACTCCATCATCATGACGGAAAGGGAAATGAAACGATAAGGAGAGAGACACATGGATATGAATAAGCGCAGGGAGCTGCTGGAGGAGTACAAACAGATCAAGACATATATGGGCGTAGCCCAAATTAAAAACAAAATTAACGGTAAGATCTATATCGACAGCTATCCCAACTTGAAAAACAAATGGTTTACTCTGCAGATGCAGCTGGATCAAGGACGATTTGCGAATGCCGAGTTACAAAAAGAATGGAGAGAATTTGGAGAAGAGGCATTCACTTATGAGGTTCTGGAACAGAAGGACATCGATAAGGTGATGGATATGCGTTGGGAACAAAAACAAATCCTGAAGCCGTGGCTTCAGAAGTTACAGCCTTACGGAGACAAGGGCTATAATAGACCTCCAAAGAATTAAATCATCTAAGAGGAAACTGATTTGACTAACGCTTAAAATCAAGATAAGATGAAACCGTCGTTTAGTAAATTAGTAAAAAGGTAAACGGAATGAGGGAATGAAATTGAAAATACCTACAACGTTAAAACATAAACCTGTTGTCGTATCGGATAATTATGAAAAGGTTGACGGCCGGATGGCCGGGAACACCGACGCCAAAGGTCTTTCCCTGGGATTGGCCCAGTGGAACGATAGAGGAAAGGTTGATATTTCAGCCAAGGTATGGAGATACACCGGAGAAAAGTGGTCCAGACAATCCGAGGAACTACCTCTCCATCGCGTGCTGGATTTGTCCATTCTGATCTGTCGGTCTTTGGAACATTTTCGCGAGGCTTATAGATATGAAAATTTATATGACCCAGAGCAGCCTGTCATCGATCGTGTTGGACTGCAAGGGGACGCAATGTCCGTGGAAATCTGTACGGACAATGAGAGAATAAATGAAGATATTAAGCTGTTCAGCCAAGCTCTGAGTGATGACGATGAAATGATCGGCGAGCGTTTGCGTACATTATCCAAGATATTAAAGGATATGGGTTATTAAAAAGGAAACGTCATCCTCAAGTGGATGGAGTAAAAAGAGCCTAGACGTCTACAGATGTTTAGGCTTTTTGTTATGAGTCGAATACAACGCGTAATTAGTTAGCAATGAAATTACCCATTCGATTGCTTTTATGAATCTCTTCCGTTCCAGCATCGAGAGCAGTCCTGTAATAAGCACGTTTATGTTCAATGACTTCCATAGTTTTTCTAAGTTCTTCCATCTGCGCTTCTACACTCGCCTTGCGTTCTGTAAACATGTCATATCGCTCCTGCAAAGTAGAATCCCCCTCGGAACACCATGCAATAAAATCTTTGATATCCTTAATCGGCATCCCGGTAGATTTCAGACACTGAATGATCTTTAAAAAATCGATGTCCGATTCTTTGAAGTTTCGAGCTCCGCCAGGGGTACGTTCTACAAAAGGCATGAGTCCTTCCTTGTCGTAGTAACGCAAGGTATATACGGTTAGATTCAATTCTTTAGCAACTTCGCTAATTGAATATGTCATTTATTTTCCCCTTTTCTTACTAGTATAGACTTCGAGCTAACTCTAGGATTATCTTTTGGGATTCTACCACGCAGTTTGCAGGATGTCAAAGTTTCTAAAAAGGGTTGACTTAGAGTTAACTAGAGGGATTAAGATCGTTTTGCAAGAGAAAAGGAAGAATGACAATCTTAGGAGGTTTTATGATGATAACTGCTAAAGCACGAGCTGTTGATGGTCCGGACCAATCGTTCCGGGCAGCTGAGATTAAACGACGCGATCTTGATTTGCACGATGTCCTGATCGAGATTAAATATGCCGGCATCTGCCACTCTGACATCCATACTGCTCACGGCGAATGGGGTCCCGTAAACTATCCGCTCGTACCTGGACATGAAATCGCAGGAATTGTTACCGATGTAGGAGCCGAGGTTTCAAAGTATAAAGTTGGTGACCGAGTAGGGGTTGGATGCATGGTTGACTCCTGTGGCGAATGTGAAAACTGCCGCCAAGGAGAAGAGCAGTACTGTCTCAAAGGAAATGTTCCCACCTACGCGGGTGTTGATAAATACGGCGAACCTACTCAAGGTGGGTACTCCACTCACATCGTCGTAACCGAGGAGTTCATCGTTCGTATTCCGGACAACATTGAGCTGGATGTCGCTGCACCACTCCTATGTGCAGGTATTACAACATACTCGCCGTTAAATCATTGGGGAGCTGGACCAGGTAAAAAAATAGCGATTGTAGGTATGGGTGGTCTAGGTCACATGGCGGTTAAAATTGCACATGCCATGGGCGCAGAAGTAACCGTCCTGTCACAATCATTGAAGAAAAAAGAGGATGGTTTGCAATTCGGTGCAGATCATTATTATGCCACAAGCGAACCAGAAACGTTTGCCAAACTCGCCGGGTCGTTTGATCTGATTATTAACACGGTCAGTGCAAATATCGACATCAATGCTTACTTCTCACTGCTCACTCTGGATGGCACACTGGTTAATGTAGGTGCTCCTGGGGAGCCGTTGGCAGTAAACGTAATGTCCCTCATCGGTCACCGTCGTTCATTTGCAGGTTCAATGATCGGTGGCATCCGTGAGACTCAGGAAATGCTTGATTTCTGTGCAGAACATAATATCGTTCCTATGATCGAAGTCATTTCAGCTGACCAAATTGACGAAGCATACCAACGTGTATTAGCTTCAGATGTGAAGTACAGATTCGTAATTGACACGAGCACAATTTAAGTTGTTTTTAAGTAGTCAGTAAAGACCTTTACCATGTGCTCTATAACTAGAAAATAGAAAATCCAATCGCTAATAACATGCGATTGGATTTTTTTTCTTTTATGATGAAGGAGACTGTAAGGAAGCACTAGAAAAATGAGCTGTTGTATTAATCAGAAACGATGAATCCATCAAAGTTCTCAGGGCCTACACGGATTGTACCCAGCAAGTTGGAGCTTACGAATGCAGTGTATGTCAATTGAGGGGTAATTGGCGGATTGAAATCGTCCGCAGAGAACGTAATGACCTGAGGCGCCAAAATACTCAAATTAAATGTGGAAGTTGCTGAGTAAATGACCGGGTCAGTGGACAAGGTACCTCTTACAATAGTAATCGTAATTCCGACAAGAGCTAATGGTAATTGTACAGAAACCGTTCCTTTAAATTGAACTCTGGGGTTAGCACCTGCACCTTCGGTCTGAAGACCAATTTGTCCGAACAATTGCGGCGTGTTGATTACCAGAATCGGAATAGCAATCGAGTTAGCCAAACTTGCGTTTTGCGATGTTCTCGCATCAAGAAACGTTGTCATTGAATCTACCTCCTAGTCAGTGGGATAGGATAGTATATTCGTAGGTTACTAGTGTGCTTGGACTTCTGGATATAATCAAAAAAAAGGCATCTTATTCAACTAACGGGCAGAATCGGTTGAAGTGTGTTACTGGATGCGCTTGTAAGAATTACAACTTTACCCGCAATGTTAGATATATTCAATTTCATTCCTTTCATTTAGATACAGATTCTTTCGCCTTAGAGCGCGTTGTACCACTCATCATTCACAGGTTCTAACCATTCCGTTTGTCCAGGTGTCATAGCCAGATGTACAAACCAGCTATCGGCTGTTGCCCCATGCCAGTGCTTAACGTTCGGAGCAATATTTATAACATCTCCGGTTTTGAGCAGTTGTGCGGGTTTACCTTCTTCTTGGTACCAGCCTTCACCACCTGTAATGAGTAATACTTGACCTACAACGTGTGAATGCCAATTATTGCGTGCTCCCGGCGCGAAAGTGACATTTCCAATGCTAGTGTTAAGTGGAGTTTCATCTGTAAAGACCATCTCCAGATATGCGTCTCCAATAAAATTGGCTTCTACTTTTTTTCCCAGCGGGAAGATAGTGCTGTTACTCAAATGTTCGTTTGTCATAATGGTTACCTGCTTTCTATTTTATTTATAAATGTCTTTTGCAATATTGAACGCAGACCATGCCTTAGGCCAGCCCACATAGAAGGAAAGGTGAGTAATCATTTCAGCCACTTCATGACGAGCTATTCCATTTTCCTTTGCTTTATGAAGGTGGGGGGTTAATTGTTCAAAATTTCCGCCGGCAATAAGTGCAGAGAGGGTAATCATACTGCGATCACGACTGGATAATTCTTCTACTCTTGACCATACCTCGCCAAACAGAATATCGTCATTCAACTCTGCAAATTTGGGGGCGAATTCACCCAATATATCTCGTCCAGCAGTTTGTTTTTTTTCCATAGCTACGTGATCCTCCATTCGCTATTCGTTTGAGAATTCTTTAGAATTTCCTTCTACTCGATAAGTCATCCGCAATCCGTTATGTTCCATTTGTTCGACTCTTATCCATTCAAAATGAACGGAGGTGCGAGATAAGCATCGGGCACTATTAATTTACATTCATACAATAATGAACATCTATCTATTATTATATAAGAGAGAAGCGTATAATCAATTGTTAGATTCATTGAATTTGTTCATTAATAAACAGAGAGGTATGTGTTGTAAATAAACGTTAAGAGAGCATGAACAAAAAACGCTTTGGGAGTTGAATCCCCAAAAGCGCCCTAAGTTTATTTCTATTTAAATACCAATGGTCACCCTTTGACTGCTCCCGCAGTAAGTCCGCTAACGATATATTTTTGTCCAAACAAGTAGAGGATAAACACAGGGAGTGAAGTCAGTACAAGATTCGCAAAAATCAAATTCCAATCTCGGCTGTATTTGCCGTAAAAATTATAGATCGAAAGCGGCATCGTCCACGTTGAGCTATTCGTAAGGAAGTACACCGGAATCGTAATATCATTCCATACCGACATAAACACCATGATCGCTACCGTTGCGTTAACGGGCAGAATAAGCGGTGTAACGATACGGAAAAACACGCCGAATACGCTGGCACCTTCGAGAAATGCAACCTCGTCCAGTGCTTTCGGAATGGTTTTGATAAATCCACTGTACAAAAATACGCTAAAAGCGGTATTAAGCGCCGCGTAGATCAGGATGACACTTGATATGCTGCCGTAAAACCCCAAGCCCTGCACAACCCGAATCGTCGTAATGATCGACATTGGTGCAATCAATCCCATGAAGAAATACATATATATTGTGTTTGAAAGTTTGGTGTCCCGGCGTGCCAGAATGAAGGACGCTGCTGAGGAAGCGACAATGTTGATGATGGACGATATTCCCGTAATCCAGATGCTGTTCAGGAATGCTCTGGACAGACCGCCTTCTTCAAATACCCGGACATAGTTTGAGAACTGCCATTTATCCGGCAGACTCAAGGAGAAGCTGAGCACTTCAGCACTTGTTTTGAATGAACCCAGAATTAGAATTACCAGCGGCAACAGAATGAGCAAAGAGGCGAGCAGCAGAAATCCTTCAACAACATAGTTGCGAATAGCGAGTTTGCGAGTATATCCCATGTTATTCCGTAACCTCCTTACGCCGCATGAAGATCAATAGCGGTATAGCAATAATCGTAACGACCACAAACAGAAGTGTGTTGACTGCGGTACCCAGACCCCAGTTTCCTTCACCGAAAGAACGGAGAATGATGGTACCCACAACTTGTGAAGCGTTGCCTGGGCCACCGCCGGTCATGACATACACTTCCGAGAATACTTTAAGCCCGCCAATCAGTGTCAACATCAGATTAATATTGATGGCTGGCAGCAGCAGAGGCAGCGTAATTTTGAAAAAACTTTTCCAGGAGCTTGCTCCGTCAATCTTAGCGGCTTCATAATATTCTTGAGAAATAGATTGCAAACCAGCCAGATAGATGGCCATTTGGAATCCGGCGCTTTGCCAGATGGATACGATCGCAATCGTCCAGATGACAAGGGAAGGATTGGTCAACCAAGCTTGGCTTAATGAATGTAATCCGACTGCTTCCAATACATGATTGATCGTACCTTCTGTACGCAGCATTGGTGTGAACAGGATGCTGATGACCAGAATACTCAGTATGGAAGGGGAGTAGAAAATTGCGCGCAGCAGGTTCTTCGTTTTTAATCTCATGTTTAGCGCCACGGCAAGCAGCAGACCAATAATGTTTTTGCCAGCAACCGTAACAACGGCAAAAATGGCTGTATTTTTAAGCGCCAAAATAAGCGTTTTGTCCGAGAAAATTTTCTCGAAATTATCCCATCCAATAAACTTCAGATCAATCCGATCCAGCCGCCAATCCGTAAAAGAGTAATAGAAAGCAGCAATAGCTGGAACGACAAAAAAGATGGAGTAGATAAGCAGTGCCGGAAATACCATGTAATACGAATATAAATTTTTAGCCCTTTTCATGTCTCACACTCCGTTATGGCTAGGCAGCACATCATTCAGGAATGACATACTGCCCTGTATTTCAATTCTTAGAAACCGGAAACGCCTTTATCCTGCATCAGTTGACTGAACTTCTCATCCCAGGATTTTAATACTTCCTCCGGTGTCAAACCGCCAGCGAATTGATCCTGTAACAGCCTATACAGCTCACTGCGATCAACCAGCATGTAAGCATCGGTGGTTAATACGGTTTTCTTAGGCAGAATGTAATTGTCAACGATATCCTGTTTGTAAGCAGGCAACTCCGGTGTAGTAACATCGCTAAAATTAGATACATATCCTTTGGCATCGACGATCTGTTGAGCAATTTCCTTGGAGGCGATAAAGTCTAGGAACTGTTTGGCTTCGTCCAAATGCTTAGCCTTTTTCGGAATGAACAGCTGTCCTCCAAGCGGACTTGCACCCAGTTTGGCATCATCGGAAGACGGAATCGGGAATACGCCGAGTTCCATGCTTGGATCCTGCTCTGCTACGCCTTCGATTAACCAATCTCCCATAAACATCATGGCGACTTCCTTGTTCAGGAATTTGCCAACGGCCATGTCATAGCTGTCGCTAAGCACATCCGTATTGGTATATCCTTTGGTGTACACTTCATATTGCTGCTCCAAAAACGTTTTAAACTCAGGAATATCGGACCATTTTTTCTTGTTGCTGTTGAGCTCATCGAAAAAAGAAGGATCGTTTTTGGCTACAAAATCGGCAAATGCTGCCGCAGGCCAGATGTTCGCAGCCCAAGCATCTTTATAGGGCATGAATACCGGAGTAATGCCGCCAGCTTTAATTTTTTCACAAATCACCAAAAACTGTTCGTAACTTGTAGGGATGGACAGACCCAGGTCAGCAAAAATCTGTTTGTTGTAAACAACACCTTGCATGCCCGTGTCCTGGCTGACATGGAAGCTGTAGATATGGCCGGCAGCGGAGAGCACATCTTTGTTTACAATTCTGCTGGCCCAGGACTCGTTATCCAGAATTTCAAAATTTCGCTCAAGATTCAGATCCGTAATCGCACTGGCCAAATTGTATTGAATGATGTCGGGCGTTTCATCGACAGCCAGCTTGGTTTGCAGCACGGTCGTTGTTTGCTCAGCCGGAATGAGCTGCAGATTGACAGAAATATTTGTCTGCTTTTCAAACTCATCGAGAATATCCTGCTGGATAAAGGCAGAATCCTGTGAACTCTTCGAAATCGCTAATTCCAGTGTGACCTTGCTGTTCTTATTGCCATTGCTTGCGGACGTGCCGGAATCAGTGCCACCTGATCCGCAAGCGGTCAGTGAAATGGACAACAAGCTTGCCAGTACCATGGATGCTGCTTTTTTTCTTTTATGCATTTTCAACGCAAATCCCCCTCTGAAACATGTAATGAATCCGTTTACAAGTCCAATTATAAAATCCACTTCTTCTCCGGTACATGTCTGTGCTTGAATATTTATGTGTAAAATCCTGAACTTGAAATCGCTATCATTTCATTCAAACCCATGCTACATTAAGACATGATCCAGACGAGTTGTACGGCATGACAAGACAGGAGGCTTCGCGAAGCATGGCTAAACTTATACATAGAGCCACACAATTCAGCTTGCAGACAAAAGTATTTTTGACATTTCTGGCCCTTCTTTTATTCGTGCTGGGCTGTTTTATCGTTTACGTGAACCTGGTCGTTATCCGCCCGCTTACACAAAAAACGGAGGAGGATACACTGATCACGGCCACCAAGGTACGAGAACAGGTTGACCTGTACGTAGAGCAGCAAAACCAGATGTCCCAGCGCATATTGTCCAATAAGGACATCTTCACAACGATGGACAAGAGCTCTTCAGCCCCAAGCAATTATGAACGACTGAACCAGATTCGGAAACTAAAAGATATCATGTTTCAAGCCATTGGCCCCAGCATGAACATCAAGGACATGTCCATTTATGATAAACAAGGTGTGCTGCTCACATCGTATCTGGGTTCAGGTCATCCTCCAACGATTCTGAGTACCCTGACGGAAAAAAGCAGGAGTGGACGAGCGTGGACCGGGAACGGTTTTATCCTGCTTCGAGAGGCAGACACGATCTCATTTCTCCGTACGGTCAACGATCAGAATGGCAAGTTATACGGATATCTTAGTATTCAAATGGATCAAGCTTACATTCAAAATCTCACGGAAGGAATTACAGCAGGAGATGTATTCATTTTGAACAAGCAAGGTGAACAAATGACTGGATCGGAAGCGAGAAAGAACGCTTTGACATGGAAAGAGCCTTTATCCGAAGAAGGACTGGCAGTTGATGAACAAAATAATTACGTTACACATTCTACATCTCACCAGACGGGTTGGATTACTTTTATAATAACGCCGAAAGATTCGGTTTTAGGCTCGATCCGTTCCGTACAAAGCATGTCCATTTTGCTGATTACTGCCTTAATGCTTATTTCTTTCGTGTACATTTTCTTCTCTACACGCAACCTGTTGCTTCCTATTCGCAAGCTTCGCAGCCAGATTTGGCGCATTAACTACAGCAATATGAAACTGAAAGTCGATGATCGGCCTAAAAATAACGACCTGCTGCTATTGAATGAAGCTTTTCAGGACTTGATGGAGCGTTTACAGCAGTCCATTGACCGTGAGAAGAAGGCATTACATGAAGAAGTCACTGCACGGAATTCCGCATTACAAGCTCAGATTGCTCCCCATTTTCTTCATAACGTCCTTTATTTGATCAGTATTGCTGCTCAAGAGGGAAGAACCCGGGTCGTGTCTGATATGTGCAAACATCTGTCAGACAGTTTACGTTATATTGTTTCATCCCCTTATGCACATGTGACGATGACGGAGGAGCTTGAGCATACGAGACATTATTTGTCGTTGGTACAGCAAAAGTATGAAGAGGATTTGGAATGGAGCATCCATGCTGATGATCTGACGAGTGAAATCCGGCTGCCGCGGCTGGTTATTCAGCCTTTCGTTGAAAATTGCATTGAGCATGCTTTCTTCAATACTACGCCTCCCTGGCGTATCCAAATTACCGTAAAGCAGTATAACGGATTATGGGCTCTGGAGATTAAAGACAACGGAGAAGGCTTCCCGCCAAATAAAATAGAAGAGATTTTGTCCAATATTCAGAAGTCCGGCTCCGGAATGAATCAATCCTCCGATCGTCAGACAGCTCTTGGCAACATGGGGATCGTTAATAGCGTCAATCGGCTTAAACTGATGTATAGCAATCGACTTTTATTTAATATGTACAACAGTCATTCTGACGAGGAAAAAGGAGCAACCATTCAAATCATCGGATCGATGACGAGCGATTTTTACTGAGCACAGGAGGGATAGACCATGTACAAAATCATGATTGTTGAGGATAGCAAACCTATATTGCGCAATATTAAAATGCTGTTGGATAAGCTGAACTTTCCCGTTCACGTGGCAGTTACAGCCACGAATGGGGAAGAGGCGCTGGAAGCACTTCGGAAGCAGCCAATCGATCTTTTGTTGACAGACATACGAATGCCCAAGATGGATGGTTTATCACTAATTGAGCAGGCAAAGCTTGCCCAGCCGGAGTTGAAGGTTATTCTAATTAGCGGGTATAGCGATTTTGAATATACACGAAAAGCATTGAATTTACAGGTGTTCGACTATTTGCTGAAGCCCGTCGAACCTGATGCTCTGGAGGAAGTCATGGGCAGAGTTATTAAACATCTCGATCAATCGAGGTCCAGAAACTTTCATGAGCTGCAGGAGATCGTTGATCCCCATAGTTATGCTGAACTTAAGCCAGGAGAACATGCTGCTTTTCTGGCCCCAATGATGATTATTCTGCGCAGACAGCCCTTCACCTCGGAACGGGAACGATGGGGACAAAAGACGTTACAGGCTTCTTTAGAAGAGTTTTTTGCTCCTCGTCCATTTAAAGTGTTTCTAAGTCAAACTCCGCAGCAATTCATCGTTTTTGTAAACAGAGGAATTCTTGATTTGTATTCTTCTGTACATGAATGTCTCGAATCGTTGCGGCGTCATTTGGTTGCACAAGGTATGGACACAACCATTGGTGGGCAGCTGCTATGGTCGGAATCTGTTAATCTGTCGGAGCTTTATCACCACATATCGTCCATTTTATCGATGCATCAGCGATTGAATAATGGATTGGTGCTGGATAGCGGAAATCCCGTCTCCATAGCAAGAACTGAGTCAGGTTGCCTGGATGCTGCATTGGAATCTGCTTTTGTCCACATGATACAAGCTCATCAGAAGGAACAGTTTGTCCTTAAGCTGTCCGAATTGATGAATCAATGGTCAGAGGAAAACGTGCATGTAAAAGAATTGGAACGATTTATCAATTTAGTAATAGATACATTCGCACATTTGCTTGAAGAGCAAGGGGCGGGAATTAGGCTTGGTTTGGAGCTTAGAGCAAAAAAACTGTTTGATGAAGAAACATATGGTGATTTTTGCAGTGAATTAACGGAATGGATTGGACAATGTTTTGATATGCTTCAATCCCATGGTCGGAAAAGCAGAGAAGATCTGTTTGTGCAAATGGATGAGTACATCAAACGGAACAAGTACACCCAGATATCCATCAATGACATTGCAATGAAGTTTCATGTCAGCCCCTCTTACGTTAGCAGAGTCATTAAAAACGCAACACAAGTTACGTTTGTTCAGTATTATACAAACCTTAGAATTAAGGAAGCCTGCAGACTGATGGAATGCCAACCCGAGATGAAGTTTAAGGAGTTATCGGATGTGCTATCATTCAGTGATCAGCATTATTTCTCCAAGGTATTTAAGGAATACACGGGATTCAGTCCCACAGAATACAAAGAAAAATTGCTTAAATAGTCCATTCAAGGAAAAGCACATTAAAATTTCGAAAACGTTTGCTATGTATTTTGATCTGCTTGGTCTCACTATTTTATGTTGCAAACGATACAAATTAGGAGTAGATTAAGATTATAAATTATGTTGTATTTGCGACAAAAAAATATAAGTATGTTGTGGATTCATAGAAGGAGAGATACATCACAATGACAGTTGAAATACGAGCTTGCCGTCGCGAGGATTTACAAAAACTGCAAGAAATAGGTATAGAAACATTCAACGATACATTTAAGGATCAGAATTCCCCTGACAATATGAGAGCTTATCTGGAAAAAGCATTTAACGCTAAACAATTGGAAGATGAACTGTCTAATAGCTGTTCAGACTTCTTTTTCGTCTACTACAATGATGAACTTGCCGGATATCTAAAAGTGAACAGAGATGGCGCCCAATCCGAAAAAATGAGTGATGCTTCACTAGAAATTGAGAGAATTTATATCAGGAAACCATTTCAAAAAAATGGACTGGGTAAATATCTGTTAAATAAAGCCATGGAGACCGCTTTGGAGCACAACAAGAAGCAGGTCTGGCTAGGAGTATGGGAAAAGAATGACAATGCCATTGCTTTTTACAGGAAGATGGGGTTTGTTCAAACGGGCTCTCACTCTTTTTATATGGGGGACGAGGAACAATTCGATTTTATCATGATCAAAACCCTGTAGTAATCGTACCGATCCTAAAAAAATTGTATGAATTGTTTAAAGTTGCTTTCTATTAGATATGGTCAATGCATGTGAATGGTCGTATATTAATACTATGTGGGTTATGTGCATAAACACAGATTCACGATGTGCAATGATAAACGATTCTACATTAAAGGACGGGGAAATATGGACTTTAAACCGCTTGCTTCATTTATTGACCGCATCACATCATGGAGAATTCCGTGGGCAGAGGTCCTTGTGATGCATCAAAATGATACCGTTTTCCGTTACCGCAATGGTTACGCCAATCTGGAGGAGCAAACGCCCATTGGTGATGGGGCGATCTTCAATCTCTACTCCATGACGAAAATTATGACCTGTGTGGCAGCGCTTCAACTTGTAGAGAGAGGGCAAATGCTGCTGAGCGATCCGTTGTCCGACTATCTGCCGGAGTATGCCGAGATGACGGTGAAGAAAACATTATCGAACGGCGAGGTCAGACTGGAAAAAGCGACAAGGGCGATTACGGTACGCGACTTGTTTACGATGACTGCCGGGTTCTCCTATGACATTGGCTCGCCAAGCATTCAGGAAGCTGTGCAAAGCACCAATGGTACATTACCGACAAGAGACTTTGCGAAAGCGCTCGCCAAGGAACCCCTTTTGTTTGAGCCAGGTACGCATTGGAACTATAGCATGTGTCATGATGTGCTCGGAGCTTTGGTGGAGGTTGTGAGTGGCAGACGATTTGGTACATATCTGCAAGAAGAAATTACCGGACCGCTAGGTATGAACGATACGGCATTCGATCTGAACGAGGAACAGAAGACGCGTCTGATTCCACAGTATGCTTACAATGATGAGCTTGAAAAAGCCGTACGCATGGACGGAAACGGGTTCCGGGTAGGCACGGATTTGGAGAGCGGCGGTGCCGGGCTGTTGTCTACCGTTAGCGATTATGCACTGTTCCTAAATGCGCTGACTGGACGCGGGACGAGTCCGCAAGGCGTGCGCATTCTGTCACAGGCTTCAGTGGAGCTTATGCGCACTGACCATCTGAACGATCTGACCCGTGGTGATTACTCATGGGATCATATGGGCGGGTATGGTTACGGGCTGGGTGTACGTACGCATGTCTCCAAGGCGGGCAGCGGTTCGTTAAGCCCGCTTGGTGAATTTGGATGGAGTGGGGCTGCCGGCTGCATGGCCATTATTGATCCAGATTCCGAACTCACTGTCATGTATGCGCAGCATTTGCTCAACAGTCAGGAGCCTTACATTCAGCGCCGTTTGCGTAATGTTGTTTACTCCTGCTTGTAAGACGGAAGTGGAATCTGACGAGTATTCGTACAATAGGAAACAAACAGGGACGCGACCAATGTCGCGCCCCTGTTATTATTTTTTTATTTTTTTTAAACTACGATTCGAGGGTATTTGAGAACTTTCGAGAGCTTACGCGATTAACCATATAAATGCCGATGGACACGAACAGCAATGCGATTAGGTTTTTGAGTTCCATAATCGTTTCTCCCAAAAACAACGCCGATAGCAATGCACCAAACACTGGGATAAGGAAGTTATAGACAGATACTTTTCCCACTTTGTTATATTTCAGAAGCAGATTCCACAAGCAAAATGCAGCTGATGAAAGTAAAACTAAGTAAATCAAGATGCCTGTTGATTCAAGTGTAAAATGCGTAACCCGACCGCCAAGCAGAAGTCCAAGTATGGTGAGTGCCAGTCCGCCGACAAACAGGCTAATTCCGGTAATAACGAGGACGTCGATGGAGCCTGTTAAGTGCTTTGCATAGATGGCCGTAATGGAAAAAATAAGAGCCGCAATAATAACGAAACCTTCACCTGAGAGAGAGAAAGAGAATTCCAGCAGATTGGAGTGAAAATTAACAATAACTACGCCAATGAATCCTAGCAAACAGCCGACTACTTTATTTTTGCTGAGTTTATCATTTTTATATAAAAAATGAGCTAGAACCACACTGAAAAAAGTCGTTGTCGCATTCATGATCGAACCTTTGACACCTGTTGTATTGGCTACACCCACATAAAAAAACATATACTGCAGACCCGTTTGGAACACGCCAAGCAAGATTAAACTTGAAAATTGTTTTCCAGACAGATTAAACTTGCGTTTACTCATGACACGAAACAGGAATAGGAGCAGTAATCCTGCTAAAATAAATCGATAACCCGCAAATACAAATTTTGATGGAATATCTTCCGCCAGGATGTCAAAAGCACTATATCCAAGCTTAATAAACGGGT
Organism: Paenibacillus sp. OK076; assembly: GCF_900110055.1. NCBI lineage: Bacteria > Bacillati > Bacillota > Bacilli > Caryophanales > Paenibacillaceae > Paenibacillus > Paenibacillus sp. OK076. The sequence goes on along the minus strand of NZ_FOCH01000001.1, from coordinate 3,210,670 downwards.
AGGCACTTCCCCATAACAAGCAACAAATACTTGCAACTAAAGTTACAAATAAAGGATCGCTAAATTTGATCGGTTTCTCCATAGCTTTTATCTCATTCACTTTCAATCTTCTCCTCGCATGATATGTATATGTGTACGGGCTGATCGCACCTCACTGACCATATCACAAACTGCTACTAGCTGTAACAAAAAAATGTAAAGGCTATTCTACAGAAAGAGGCCTTAATCTTTTCAGCCATTGCTACATTGCGGTTCGTATTTTAACGTCTTGAATAAATGCCAATAGAAAAGAAGCCCAACCTCATTTAAGGGTAGGCTGCTTTTCTATTGGCTTTCTACATCTATGACATTGAAGAGGCTTTCACGATAGTATCTAGTGGATCAAAAAAAGAACCGAGGTAATGTTCCTCGGTTCTTTGATATTGTATATGAACAAATACAATGATATAATCAAAACACACTTTTTTAATGTTAATATTCATAATTATCTCATCTTATATTTAAATATTATCATGGCGGTAAACTCTTTGTCAAATGTTTTTTTTCAATTTACTGGTTAGGGGAGATACCGAATGAGTTCCTGGGTTATCGGATTACAGGAAACGGAAAAATTGCAGCTTGCGCTCGCTGGTGGAAAAGGATTCAATCTAGCGAAGTTATCAAAGGTGGAAGGGGTAAAGGTTCCCGATGGATTTTGTGTTACAACCGTCGGATATCAAAAAGCCGTTGAACAAAACGAAACGTATCAAACTTTGCTGGATCAACTATCCTTGTTAAAAGCTGAAGAACGAGAGAAGATTAGTGAAATCAGCAGGAAGATCAGGGAGCTTATAATAGGCGCAGACATTCCTGCCGATGTTGAAAATGAAGTTGCTCATTATCTTTCCACATTTGGAGAGGGTCATGCGTATGCAGTACGTTCCAGTGCGACTGCTGAAGATTTACCACATGCCTCTTTTGCGGGTCAACAAGATACCTACTTAAATATCATCGGGAAAGAAGCAATCATGCACCATATCAGCAAATGTTGGGCTTCCCTGTTTACCGATCGGGCGGTAATCTACCGTATGCAAAATGGATTTGACCATGGTCAGGTTTACTTGTCCGTTATCATTCAAAAGATGATATTCCCAACGGCTTCAGGGATTTTATTTACGGCTGATCCGGTCACATCCAACCGGAAACTGGTATCTATCGACGCCAGTTTTGGACTTGGTGAGGCGCTGGTGTCCGGCCTGGTATCTGCTGATTGTTATAAAGTACGGGAAGGTGAAATTGTCGACAAGACGATAGCCCTCAAAACGTTGGCTATCTATGGACGGAAAGATGGTGGAACGTATACACATCAGATCGATCCCGTGCTGCAAAAGACGCAAACACTTACCGATCAACAAATTATGGAACTGGCACGCATAGGAAGACAGATCGAAGCTCATTTTGGTTTCCCGCAAGATATAGAATGGTGTTTGGCGGATGATACGTTTTATATAGTCCAAAGTCGGCCAATTACAACGTTATACCCGATTCCTGAAGCAAATGACCAGGAAAATCATGTGTACCTCTCTGTTGGTCACCAACAAATGATGACTGATCCTATGAAACCGCTGGGCTTATCCTTCTTTCTGTTAACGACTCCGGCACCCATGCGTATAGCTGGTGGAAGATTGTTTGTTGATATTACGCCTAGGCTGGCTTCGCCTGTCATGAGAGAAAACTTCATAAATACCATGGGACAATCCGATCCGCTCCTTAAGGACGCACTTACAACTGTAGTCAAGCGCCAGAATTTCATAAAATCGATACCAGTTGATCATCCAGCACCAACTCCACCTACTAACAATGAACAGAGCGCGTCTAATGGTTTTCAAGCACATATTGAAAATGAATCAACCATCGTCTCTGATTTGATTAAGAGCAATCAAGCCTCAGTAGAAGAGCTAAAACGTAACATCCAAAACAAGTCTGGATTGGATTTGTTTGATTTTATCCTTGAAGATCTGCAAGAATTGAAGAGATTTCTATCTGACCCACGAAGTTCAAATGTATTTATGACTGCCATGAAGGCTTCAGCATGGATCAATGAAAACATGAAAGAGTGGTTGGGTGAGAACAATGCAGCGGATACGCTGTCTCAATCGGTACCTAACAATATCACTTCCGAAATGGGTCTCGCATTACTGGATGTTGCAGATGTGATTCGTCCTTATCCGGAAGTCATTGCTTATTTACAGCATGTGAAAGAGGATGACTTTATGGATGAACTGGCTAAGGTTGAGGGTGGACAGGAAGCAAGGGACGCTATCCAGGATTATCTGGACAAATACGGCATGAGATGTGCCGGAGAAATCGATCTGACCAGAACCCGTTGGATTGAAAAACCCATTACACTTGTGCCATTGATTCTGGGTAACATCAAAAACTTTGAGCCTAATGCAAGCAAACGGAAATTTGAGCAGGGAAGACAGGAAGCGTTGAAGAAAGAACAAGAAATATTAGATCGGTTGAAGTTATTGCCTGACGGTGAACAAAAAGCCAAGGAAACGAAACGAATGATTGACTTGGTTCGCAACTTCATCGGGTATCGGGAATATCCCAAATACGGCATGATCAATCGTTACTTCGTCTATAAACAGGCTTTATTGAAAGAAGCCGAACGACTTGCACAAGCGGGTGTTATTGCCGAAAAAGAAGATATATATTTTCTCACTTTTGAAGAACTTCGTGAAGTTGTACACACCAATAATCTGGATGAGAAGATCATTACTCAACGAAAAGGTGATTACAAAATCTATGATAAGCTAACGCCACCTCGTGTGCTCACGTCTGATGGTGAAATCATTACAGGTGAGTATAAGCGTGAAAATCTGCCAGCCGATGCTATTATGGGGCTGCCTGTTTCTTCCGGGGTGATCGAGGGCCGAGCACGTGTCATTTTCAATATTGAAGATGCTGATCTGGAAGATGGAGATATACTAGTGACTCCGTATACGGATCCGAGCTGGACACCATTATTTGTTTCTATAAAAGGCCTAGTTACCGAAGTGGGTGGACTGATGACCCATGGAGCTGTAATTGCGCGTGAATATGGCTTGCCAGCGATTGTTGGAGTGGAGAAGGCAACCCATCGAATAAAAGATGGGCAGCGAATTCGGGTACATGGAACCGAAGGATATATCGAAATATTGTGAATAAACGACCGTTGACTGGTATATACATTGCCGGGTGACGGTCGCTGTTTAAAATGACTTATATGTGAATTCAATTACGAATCAGAGCACTTAATTCTGCCTGAAAAACCTTCTCATTATTTTGGTTAAAAGTAGTGAGCAGCACGGTGACAATTCCACCACTACTCCTTCTTGGAGCCAATTCCATCACTTCAGCTAGAACTCTAATTTCATCATCTGGAAACACAGGTTTGATAAACTTTATATTATTCATACCTGTTCCTGCGACAACCTCTTCACCATATATCCCGAGTTCCACCCATAGCTTGAAGGACGTGCTCATCGTCTGCATACCCGAAGCAATGAGGCTGCCGAAGCGGCCTTCTTTGGCTTTGGCCTCATCTATATGCATATATTGAGGATCATAGATTTTTGCAAAATCAATAATATCCTTCTTTGACAATTGAATAGAATTGGTTCTATAGGACTTGCCTATAACATACTCGTTAAATTTCAATGATGTACACCTCCGTATATCTACTCTAATGGATAGGTCGAATGTAAAGCAAGCAGTGCTCAACTTGAACATGTATCTTAATGTTCTATTATAACCATTCCGCGCATTGATTTAGTATCGATGTTTCAGTTCACCCTCGAAGGAAGTTGTTTAATTTTGATTGAATATATAGATTGGTTCAAGGTGACGCTATGGCATAGTGTTACTGCGTTAAGTAGGTCTTTATCTGATGACTAGGATAAATTTCCAGTCATAAAAGGATTGTCAAACTGAAATAAATATGATATTTTCATATCTGTAACCGGTTACACATAGGAGTGAACGTTCATGACAACAATAAAAGATGTAGCTAACTTGGCTGGCGTTTCGGTAGCCACCGTATCCAGGGTCATTAATGAAAGAGGTTATGTTCATGCGGACACTCGCAAGAAAGTGGAGGAAGCGGTTAAGCAACTTAACTTCTCTCCCAATGAGGTGGCCCGCTCTTTATACAAGCGCAAGTCCAAATTGATTGGCCTGCTGTTACCCGATATTGCAAACCCTTACTTTCCGCAGCTTGCACGCGGTGTAGAGGACCGGATGCAGGAGCAGGAATTCAGACTGATTTTCGGAAATAGTGATGAGGATGAACAGAAGGAAAAGGATTACATCCAGACTTTTATCCAGAATAATGTAGTCGGCGTAATCTCTTCAACGAATTACCCTCACTCTTCAATATATGAGAACTTGAAGATCCCCGTGGTGTTTCTTGACAGAACACCTCTGGACAGTCCCTCCGTATATGCGGATGGCAGAGAGGGTGGACGTCTGGCTGCACGGGAGATTATCAATCGCGGAAGCCGCCGAATTACGGTTATGCAGGGGCCGGCACATATCAAACCCGCGCAGGACCGTTTTGAAGGCGCAATCGAGAGCATACGTCAGGCCGGCCTGGATTACCGTGTAATCCAAACGACATCCTTTTCCTTTAACGATGTTGGGTTATGGGCGGACGAGCTTTTTAGCAAGTACGGCGATACAGACGGAGTCATTGCCAGTAATGACATCGCAGCTATGGCGGTACTGCACGAGGCATTGCGCATCGGTAAAAAAGTTCCGGAGGACATGCAGATTATCGGCTTCGACGATATTCCGATGAGCAGCCTGCTATCACCGGCATTGTCGACCATTCGCCAACCGGCATACGAGATGGGAAGAGAAGCTGCCGGTTTGCTTATCAAACTGGTGGAACAAGCTCCAATCGAAAACAAACACATACAGCTTCCGGTCAGTTTCATTGAACGGGGCACAACAAGAAAGGTGAATTCAGATGGCTAAAATATGCGTTATTGGCAGCAGCTCCATGGATCTGGTTGTTACTTCCTCAAGACGGCCTGGGGCGGGTGAAACCGTCCTTGGCGACAGCTTCAAAACAGTTCCTGGCGGCAAAGGAGCAAATCAGGCAGTCGCTGCCGCAAGACTGGGGGCCGACGTTTCCATGATCGGCAGAGTGGGTGATGATGCTTTTGGTACAGCCATTTTAAATAATTTCAAAGCAAATGGTGTAAATACGCAGAATGTGAAACCGGTTACACATATGGAGAGCGGCACAGCTCATATCGTGCTGGCTGAAGGTGATAATAGTATCGTGGTGGTTGAAGCGGCAAATCGCGAAGTTACACCAGCCTATGTTGATGAAGCGGCAGAAGTGATCCAACGTGCAGATATTGTACTGATTCAGCAGGAAATTCCGGAGGAAACCGTTGTTCGTGTCAGCGAGATTTGCGCTCAAAGCGGAACTCCACTGTTATTGAATCCTGCACCTGCAAGGAAAGTACCGGATGAGGTCATTGACAAAGCTGCTTATATCACGCCGAACGAGCATGAGGCCGAGATATTGTTTCAGGGCATGACTCCGGCTGAGGCGCTGCGCAAATATCCAAACAAGTTGTTTATTACGGAGGGCAGCAACGGGGTTCGATATTTTGACGGCGAACAGGAGATCGTTGTACCTACTTATAAAGTGGAACCAGTGGATACAACCGGAGCGGGTGATACGTTCAACGCCGCATTTGCAGTCGCTCTAGCGGAAGGGAAACCGTTACAAGACAGCATTAGATTCGCCAACCGGGCTGCATCGCTATCCGTGACCAAGTTCGGCGCACAAGGAGGCATGCCAACACGGGGTGAAGTGGAGGCAAGCCTGAAATGAAGAAGCAGGGAATATTGAACAGTCACATCTCCAAGGTGTTATCTGATCTGGGTCATACGGACATGATTGTCATCGCGGATGCTGGCCTTCCGGTTCCAGACGGTGTACTCAAAATCGATTTGTCCCTGAAACTGGGGACACCCAGTTTTCAAGAGGTCGTGGAGCTTATTGCGGACGATATGGTCGTTGAGAAAGTGATTCTGGCAGCAGAGATCCAAGCAGGGAATCCAGAAGCTTTGCAATTTATGACCGAGAAATTTGGCGATGGAGCAATTGACGTTTCCATCAGTCATGAACAATTCAAGGCGTTGACCCGGAATGCCAAAGTCGTCATTCGTACGGGCGAAGCTACGCCGTATGCCAATTGCATCTTACAATCGGGCGTCATTTTCGGTTAAAAGGGGGACGGTATCATGCTTATTCAGATGCAAGACATATATAAAGCGTTTGGCACCAACCAAGTGCTAAGCGGGGTAGATTTCGAACTGAAAGAAGGCGAGGTTCATGCCTTGATGGGAGAGAACGGGGCCGGCAAATCCACGTTAATGAACATTTTGATTGGTCTTCACGGGCGTGATCAGGGAACCATTTCTATTGACGGTAAAGAAACCTATTTTGCCAATCCGAAGGAAGCCGAGAAGATGGGACTTGCTTTTATCCACCAAGAGTTGAACGTTTGGCCGGAAATGACGGTGCTTGATAATCTCTTCATCGGTAAGGAAATAACTTCATCTATAGGGTTGCTAAATACAAGACAAATGAAAGCGCTTGCCACCGAGCAGTTTGCCAAGCTTTCCGTGCAGATCCCGCTGGATCGTCCTGCCGGGGAATGTTCTGTCGGACAGCAGCAAATGATTGAAATTGCCAAGGCACTCATGACCGATGCTAAAGTCATCATTATGGATGAGCCCACGGCGGCGCTTACGGAGCGGGAGATTCAGAAGTTGTTCGGCGTGATCACTTCGCTTAAGAAAAATGGTGTTTCCATCGTATATATCTCGCACCGGATGGAGGAGATTTTCACCATTTGCGACCGGATTACAATCATGCGTGACGGCAAAACGGTAGACACCAAGACGATTCCGGAGACCAGTTTTGACGAAGTGGTGCGGAAGATGGTTGGACGGGAACTCACGGAACGATATCCGGCACGAAATCCTTCGTACGGTGAAGTAGTCCTTGAAGTACGGGACGCAAGCAGCAAAGGATTGTTCCAGAATATCAGCTTTACGGTGAGAGCAGGCGAGATTCTCGGGTTCTCCGGATTGATGGGTTCGGGACGGACAGAGATCATGCGGGCAATCTTCGGTCTGGAATCTCTGGATGGTGGCGAGATCATGATTCGAGGCAAAAAGGTTCATATTCGGAAGCCAGCGGATGCGGTTAAACATGGAATTGGATTTATTACGGAAGACCGCAAGGATGAAGGCTTGGTGCTTGATTTCTCCATTCGTGAGAATATGGCTTTACCCAATCTGTTCAGCTTCTCAAGTAAAGGGTTCATCTCGACTCAGAAAGAACAGGAATTTGTGGATACGCTCATCAAACGTTTGCAAATCAAGACACAATCCTCTGAGACGGCAGCACGAAACCTGTCAGGGGGCAACCAGCAGAAGGTGGTTATCGCCAAATGGGTCGGCATTGGCCCAAGTGTACTTATCCTGGATGAGCCAACACGAGGCGTGGACGTTGGAGCCAAACGAGAAATTTATCAGTTGATGAACGAGCTGACTGACCGCGGGGTTGCCATCATTATGGTATCTTCCGAGCTGCCTGAAGTGCTCGGCATGAGCGATCGAATCGCGGTAGTGCATGAGGGACACATTAGCGGTGAACTGGCAAAAGAAGAGGCAACACAGGAAAACATTATGACATTGGCTACAGGGGGACAATGATATGACAACTTTGCAGGAAAACCAACCCGCCAAAAGCGGCTTCCGTCTAACGAATCTGACACAGAAATTAGGTCCGTTGCTCGGACTGATCATTTTGATTATCATCGTATCGGTATTGAATCCAAGCTTTTTGGAACCGCTTAACATCTTGAATCTATTGCGTCAGGTTTCGATTAACGCGTTGATTGCTTTTGGCATGACATTTGTCATTCTGACTGGCGGCATCGACTTGTCGGTTGGCTCCATTCTGGCGTTATCTAGCGCCTTTGTAGCCAATATGATGCTGTCCGGCCTGGACCCGATTCTGTCAATCATTATTGGTGTTGCGCTCGGCGGAGTCATGGGTATGGTGAACGGGCTGATGATAACGAAGGGCAAGATGGCTCCGTTTATTGCTACATTAGCAACGATGACGGTGTTCCGGGGATTAACGCTGGTATATACAAACGGTAATCCGATAACCGGATTGGGCGATAGCCTGCTGTTCCAACTGTTCGGTCGTGGTTATATGCTAGGCATACCGGTTCCAGCAATCACAATGCTCATTACATTCGTAATATTGTGGACGATTTTGCATAAAACAGCTTTCGGTCGTAAAACGTACGCACTTGGGGGCAATGAGAAAGCGTCCATTATCTCAGGTATTAAAGTGCATCGCGTAAAAATCATGATTTATTCCCTGGTAGGTATGCTGTCAGCGCTGGCAGGCGCAATCCTGACCTCCCGTCTGAATTCTGCGCAGCCTACGGCAGGGACTTCATATGAACTGGACGCCATCGCAGCTGTTGTTCTGGGTGGAACAAGCCTGTCAGGTGGTAGAGGACGGATCGTCGGCACACTGATTGGGGTCCTGATTATCGGCGTGCTGAACAATGGTTTGAACCTGCTCGGAGTAAACTCGTTTTATCAAATGGTTGTAAAAGGTGTCGTTATTGCCATCGCTGTCCTGCTGGACCGCAAGAAAACGGCTTAAGGAGAGAAGCGAACATGAAAAAACTAACCATATTGCTTGTAAGCGTAATGATGATCGTTCTGGCAGGATGCTCTCTGGAGCCTCCGGGTTGGGCTAAGCCCGACTCTGCCGGAAGCAATGGACAGAAAAAAATCGGCCTGTCGGTCTCCACGTTGAATAATCCATTCTTTGTTTCCCTTAAGGACGGAGTCGTTGCAGAAGCCAAAAAACAAGGAATTCAGGTCATTGTGGTTGATGCTCAAAATGATTCAGCCAAACAAACGAATGATGTGGACGACCTGATTCAACAGGGCGTGGATGCCCTTCTGATTAACCCTGCGGATTCCGCGGCAATCTCTACGGCTGTACAATCGGCTAATAGTGTGGGTATTCCTGTGATTACACTTGACCGTTCGGCCGACAAAGGCGACGTGGCCGCATTGGTCGCATCCGATAACGTCAAAGGTGGGCAAATGGCGGCGGAATATTTCGTAGAACATCTTGGCGAAGGAGCAAAGGTGATCGAACTTGAGGGTGTACCCGGAGCCTCTGCAACAAGAGAGCGGGGGAAAGGTTTTCACGAGATTGCTGATCAAAAACTCAATGTGGTTGCAAAGCAGTCTGCCGATTTCGATCGTTCCAAAGGTTTGAATGTCATGGAGAATCTGCTGCAGGGCAATCCTGATGTACAGGCGGTATTTGCCCATAACGACGAGATGGCGCTGGGCGCGATTGAAGCAATTCAAAGTTCTGGTAAAGACATTCCCGTAATTGGATTTGACGGCAACGATGATGCGATCAAATCCATTAAAGACGGAAAGCTGACGGCAACAGTCGCTCAACAGCCAGTACTAATTGGCCAGCTGGCGGTGCAAGCTGCTTTGGATGTGCTGGATGGCAAGCAGGTAGAGAAATCAATTCCGGCTGAATTGAAGCTGGTGACCAAGGAAAACGCGAACAATTAATTTAACCAATACATCCCGTTCTGGACATTATGTCTAGGGCGGGATTTTCATTTTATCCATCTGCTATGGTGGAGAAGACAGTTAACATTGAAACCTGCATTAGTTTGTGCCCGTTATAATATTGATCACATCTCGCGGGGCATGTAAATTAGTTTTATGCATGAGAAAAGGAGAGGTAGCGCTACATGGAAAATGTATCAGAAGAAGAAAAATTGCTATCCATTCAAGCTTTCCAATCGACCATACGCAAATCCGAAAACGCCTTGACTAATTTGACTCAGAAAGGGAATAACACTACTTTATTAAATAAACGACTCAATGCCTTAAACATTGGTTTGGCAATGCTGGAAACGGTTTGGAATCAAGAAGCTCATCAGTACACCAAGGAAGAGTTAGCAGAAGCTCGAAATGTTCTGAATGGTTTATTCCCGTCACTTGAGAACAGTTATAGTAAGTCGAGAGCGGGCAGCCCTCAAAAGACGCTTTTAAGAAGAAGAATTAAAGCATTCGAATTAGCTGTTCAGGCCATGGATGATCATCTTGCGAATAAATAAAAAAAATCTTCTTTTGCACATGTCATCCCTGTAATCTGTCCACTTGTTCAATTCCAGTTTGCCGATGGTTCACTTCATTGTATAATGATTATTCGAGGTGATGAGGATGGCAAGATCCAAAGAATTTGAAGTTAATGAAGTATTAGATAAAGCAATACAATTGTTCTGGACCCAAGGATATGAGAAAACATCAATGCAAGATTTGGTTGGATATATGGGCATTCACCGCAGAAGTATCTATGATACATTCGGGGATAAGCATGCTCTCTTTATGAAAGCTCTTGAACGATATGAAACGAAGCAGACCAACAAAATGAGGTTTCTAATTGGTACCCAAAAACCAATCAAAGAGATTATTCGGGCATTGTTTGAGTCAACAATAAGAAATGAAGGACAACCTATAGGCTGTTTTCTTGTAAACTCAGGCGTGGAACTGGGCGTGTTGGATCCTGAAGTTGCATCCTTGGTTAATGAGAGTTACTTGCGAACAGAGGAATTCTTGAGAAACCTTATTCTGGAAGGCCAGCAAAAGGGTGAAATCAAGGCTGACGTTGACCCTGTAGTTATTTCTCATTATTTGATGAATGCATGGGTGGGGATACGTACGTTGGTTAAGACCACTACGGATCAGCAAAAGTTAAAAAATATTGTGGATATGACACTATCCGTTTTAGATTGAACGCGGAGTTCCAACATGGAAGGCAAAGAGGGCGTTGCCTCCATGGAGGCTGGTTTGTTTTAGTGATACAGGTTCTTGTCCAGTTACGTTATGGAGAACTTGTATCGCATGTCTGGCAAAACTCATAGTTCCCTGTTCCAACATCATGATATAGTCGTCAGAAAATAATTCTTTACTGTTCGTTCTAGAAATGCTATTCTAAATAGCAAGTTAGATCTAACTGTTTTTTTGTAATATTGAGAATGAACGTTCTAAAATGTTTTTTGAAAGCTTATCTATACTAAAATACATGTTGAGAAGGAGAAAATAGGATGAAGTATACAGTTATTACAGGTGCAAGTTCAGGAATTGGATATGAGACTGCATTGGCGTTTGCTGCACGAGGCAAAAATTTAATCTTGGTCGCTAGAAGATTGGACAAATTAGAAGAACTCAAATTAGCCATTCAGAAAATTGATGCTACAGTACATGTTATTGTGCATACAAGTGATCTATCGGATACAACTCAGGCATACACACTTTATAACACGCTGAAGGAATACCATATTGAGACTTGGATTAACAATGCGGGGCTCGGTGAAGGTTCTTTTGTAGCAGAACAGAATCTGGAGAAAGTTGAAACGATGCTGCGTGTGAACATAGAGTCCCTGACGATCCTTTCTACACTCTATGTGCGAGATTATGCAGACGTTGAGGGAACTCAGTTAATTAACGTTGCATCCGCACTTGGATATGCCATTGCTGTTGGAAGTGTTGCGTATTCGGCATCGAAATATTACGTTAGTGCTTTCACAGAAGGGCTTGCCAAAGAACTTGAAATAAAAGGTGCAAAACTAAAAGCAAAAGTACTGGCTCCAGCTATTACGGAAACGGAATTTGTGAAGAAATCATTAGATACAGAAGATTTTGATTACAAAGCTAACATGTCTAAATACCACACCGCCAAAGAAATGGCAGGCTTCATGTTAGATCTATATGATAATAACGAAGTCGTAGGGATTGTAGACCTGAACTACAATTTTAATCTGAGAAGCCCAATCTATCCAATCATAGGAGATTTGCATTAATATGCCATAATGGTGGTGAGCATAATGTAACGGAACCCTTCAGGGATTCAGCTTCCATTTATGAATGAAAATAATTGATAAATGACATCATAAAGAAGTAGTATAATTCTAATTTTCCAGAGGAGGTAATCTTTTATGGCTCGCCAGAAAAAAAGGCAGGAAGCTGCTTGGAAGTCACGAAAGCAAGAACAGCATCCTCATGGTAAAATCAAATCGCTTAAGCAATTATCAAGCGAATATGATGAGAAACATACTACGATTTAAACAAATGACTGCCTGTGAAGTTTGCGGGCAGTTGTCACTACAACTGCCGCACATATTACCATATAAAGTCGCTAATTTAGCGGCTATTTTTATTTTAATTTATAATCAATCCAACTTGTTCCCCACATAATGAAAAGATTGAATGTGTGTTTTAGACAGTTCGATCACATTATAGATAAACGCCTCCCGTGATTCACGAAATCCGCTTAATATCCAATTGTTCAATATTCCAAAAAAGCCGTACGCTGTATAGTACTTAAAATACTCCATGTTAACAGGCATATCGTTGATCGTCTCGAAAATAAACTGCTCCTCATAGATTTTCAGGATTGTCTGTGGGAAGCCAGTATGCAGACCTGGTAACGTGTCATCATATCGAATCAGTTCGAAGAAGTCTCGGTTCTCATAGACATAATCGACGATTTGAAAGGATTCCGGATTTAGCTTGGTGGTGTAGACCTTTTGACCGTGAGAATAAGGCTTGCCTACGGCGAACCTTAGACCCTCGAGCTTCGTATTCAACAATTCTTCAGCGAGCACGAATTTATCTTGATAGTGTAAATAAAATGTACTGCGATTGTAACACGCCTGATCAACGATATCTTTGACAGAGATGGCATGATAGCCTTTTTTCTTAATGAGCTGGATCAGAGCGGTTTTAAGATGCTCCTCGGTTCGATTGCGCTGTTGAGATTTCAAAAATTGTTCATCATTCATTCATAAAAACTCCTATTAAAATAGACATGAATTCACCAAGTGTCTATGTAGTCAACACATCACTGTATCTTAATGATTGGATTGTTACAATTTTAAGCATACAATTATATTTGTAAACATCATATAGCACATATGCGAATAGGTGCTATTCAAAATAGTATACTGGAGGAATAAGTCATGGGCAAACTTCAAGACAAAGTAGCAGTTATTACGGGAGGGGCATCCGGAATCGGCGCAGCGACAGCACGCTTATTCGTTTCCGAAGGAGCAAAAGTGGTCTTGGTAGACCTGAATGAAGAAAAAGGAAAGGCGTTTGAGCAAGAACTGAAATCGCTTCAGGCTGACGCCCTTTTTATTAAAGCGAACATCACGAGTGAACAAGAGGTTACTGAGATCTTCAAAAAAACCGTTGAGGTTTTCGGTAAAGTGGACATCGTATTTAACAATGCAGGAATCGGGCGTGTTCATCCAACGCATGAGCTTGACTATGCTGAATGGCGCAATACGGTGAATGTAGATCTGGACGGTGTATTCTTGGTCGCGCGTGAATCGATCCGAGAAATGCTCAAAATTGGTGGAGGGACGATCGTCAACACGGCTTCCATGTACGGATGGGTTGGTTCACCTGGTTCGGCAGCCTACAATGCAGCAAAAGGTGGCGTTGTGAACCTGACTCGTTCGCTCGCGCTGGAGTATGCTGAGAAAAATATTCGGGTGAACGCACTTTGCCCAGGTTTCATCGATACACCGATTATTCCAGAAGAGAGCAAGCAGGCCCTTTCTGCGGCAACACCAATGAAGCGGCTTGGTCAAGCAGATGAAATGGCCAAAGCCGTACTGTTCCTAGCTAGCGACGATTCATCCTATATGACAGGAAATAGCCTGATCGTGGATGGAGGATACACAGCCCAATAAGAGGGTTAAATTTTCTCGAAAATCAATGGATTCGCATATGGATTAACAGATTGAAAGCCGCAAAATTGCGGCTTTTTTTCGTCCATATATTTGCAAAAATTGATACATATGCTATGTTTACAATGAAAGCGCCATCATGAGTAAACAGAGGAATCATTCTTTATCATATTTTAACATGGGAAGGAAGATGATAATGAAGATTTTGCTCAAAAAGACAGGCGTATTAATGCTGGCATTGACTCTGCTTCTTGGATTGATGACAGTACCCGTTCATGCAGATTCACCGCTTTTCACGATCGAAAGCGAAAACGCTTTACTTTCCTCTGATCTTCAAGTAACAACAGAAATTTACGGACAACCCAAGCCTGGATTTTCTGGAAGTGGATTTGTCTGGATGCAGAATTCCGGCACGATAACCTTCACTGTGACTGTCCCGGAAACGGGCATGTATGCAATTTCCACCCGATACATGCAGGAGCTAAGTGCTGACGGCCGACTTCAATATCTATCCGTTAATGGCGTTACCAAAGGCTCGTATATGCTGCCATACACAACAACTTGGTCTGATTTTAATTTTGGTTACCACAAGCTGAACCAGGGAAGTAACACGATACAGTTAAAGGCTGGTTGGGGATTCGCTTATTTTGACACCTTCACGGTGGATTATGCCCATCTTGATCCCCTGGATGTTCAGCCTGTCCTTACTGACTCCCAAGCCACACCGGAAACACAGCTTCTGATGAATTATTTAACGGAGGTTTATGGCAATCATATTATCTCTGGCCAGCAGGAGATATACGGTGGTGGAAACGATGGCAATACGGAGCTGGAGTTTGATTGGATTCATAATTTAACCGGGAAGTATCCAGCTATCCGAGGATTTGATTTTATGAACTATAATCCGCTCTACGGATGGGAAGACGGCACGACCGATCGAATGATCGATTGGGTGAATAACCGCAATGGAATTGCGACAGCTTCCTGGCATATCAACGTGCCCCGAAATTTCACAACCTACCAGCTTGGGGATCATGTGGATTGGAAGGAGGCTACGTATAAACCAACAGAAACGAATTTTAATACAGCTAACGCCGTAATTCCTGGTACAAAAGAATATCAATACGTAATGAGTACGATTGATGATCTGGCGGAACAACTGCTGATTCTGCAAGATAACAATGTGCCCGTTCTTTTCCGGCCTTATCATGAGGCGGAGGGCAACGGCGGTCTGAATGGGGAAGGCGCCTGGTTCTGGTGGGCTTCCGCAGGTGCAGATGTGTACAAACAGCTGTGGGATATGCTCTACACTGAACTTACAGAGACGTACGGTTTGCACAACTTGATTTGGACTTACAACAGCTACGTATATAACACTTCTCCTGCATGGTATCCTGGCGACGATCAGGTGGATATTGTCGGTTATGATAAATACAATACGATCTACAACCGCTATGACGGTTTGTCCGGCGTACCGAATGAGGATGCCATTACCTCGATCTTCTATCAACTGGTTGATTTAACGGACGGCAAGAAAATGGTGGCCATGACGGAGAATGACACCGTCCCAAGTGTACAGAATCTGACAGAGGAAAAATCGGGATGGCTCTACTTCTGCCCATGGTATGGCGAGCATCTCATGAGTTCAGCCTTTAATTATCCAGCAACTCTGAAAACGCTTTATCAAAGCGATTATGTCATTACGCTGGATGAACTGCCTAATTTGAAGGTTAACAATCCTACATCCAATGCGTCCCTCACACCTACAACCGTTGAATTTGACAAACACACGCCCAATCCAAGCGACAAGGCCATAACCGTGAACTTTAACGGTAATACGTTAACCGGTCTACGGATAGGTACCTCACCATTGACTGCAAATCAGGATTATACGTTAAGCGGAAGCTCGTTGCTGCTGAAAAAAGAATTTTTGGCCGGACTATCGGTCGGCGAACATTCCATCGTGTTTGATTTTAATCAAGGGCAGGATCCTGTATTAAAAGTTAAAATTGTCGATTCAACACCAAGCACAAGTGCTGTGATTTCGCCCGTGAATGCAGCATTTGATAAAGCAGCGAATCTAGCGCAGGATATTTCCTTAACGCTTACCTTAAACGGAAAACAGCTTACTAGCATAACGAATGGGAATTATACACTTGTATCGGGCCAGGATTATACGGCATCAAGCACTGCCATCGTTCTGCACAAATCCTATCTCTCCACGCTGCCGTTAAGTCAGAATACGATAACATTTCATTTTAACGGAGGAAATAACGCTGTTCTTACGGTAAACGTAGTGGACAGCAGTGTTACTGCACCCTCTGGGGCTTTGACAATCCAAGCCTTTAACGGCAATACAAGTACGTCTACCAACGGAATCTCACCTAAATTCAAAGTGGTCAATACCGGTAATTCGGCGATTCAGTTGAGTGATGTAAAACTCCGGTATTACTATACGATTGACGGGGAAGAAGCGCAGAGTTTCTGGTCTGACTGGGCCAGTATCGGAAGTGCAAATGTAACCAGCAAATTCGTTAAATTGGCAACACCAGTTGCCGGAGCGGATTATGCTTTGGAGGTTGGTTTTACGAGTGCTGCCGGAACGCTTAATGCCGGACAAAGCGCTGAAATTCAAGCACGTTTCTCCAAAAATAACTGGTCTAATTACAACCAGACTAACGATTATTCGTTTAAGGCATCTAGTACTCAGTTTGCAAACCATGAACAGGTTACCGGGTATATCAATGGTCAACTGGCTTGGGGAATTGAGCCGTAAGGATGCAAGCATAATAAAGGTTGGAGCTGGGATCATCCCTGCTCCAACCTTTTTGTGTTGAGATGGCCGAAAGCCGTGAGAAACGAATATAAAGAGGAGTATACAGAAGGAACATGTTATGATAGAGAGGATGCTAATTTTTCAGAAGGAGATCAAAATCAATGGTTGTAAAAAAATGGTTAGGTGCTTTACTTTTTATTCTGGCAACCCTCCTGTTTACAGGCTGCTCACTCGATACGGTTTCATTAAACGGCTCATCTCAAGAGAATGCAACTCTAACGCAATTTGATGAAGTAGCCAAGTATATTTCGGAGCATAATGAACTTCCGGAAAATTATATAACCAAGAAAGAAGCTAGAGAATTAGGATGGGAGCCTAGTAAAGGTAATTTGGAAAAAGTGGCTCCAGGCAAAAGCATTGGCGGTGACGTATTTCAAAATCGAGAAGGGCTGTTGCCCAAGAAAAAGGGAAGAACTTGGTACGAAGCAGATATTAACTATTCGGGAGGAACACGGGGGAGTGATCGGATTTTATATTCCAATGATGGATTAATCTATAAAACAACCGATCATTACCGTACGTTTGAGCAAATTGAATAGGGGAAGGGTGATCATATGAAAACAGTAGTCATCAATGGAAAGGACATTCATGGAAAAGAACAATTACATGACGTCCTTCAGACCAGTCTTGAATTAGGTCAAACGTATGGGCGGAATTTGGACGCATTATGGGATTGCCTGACTGGATTTGTCCCGATGCCACTTACCATTCAGTGGATTAATTTTGATGCAAGCCGAAATTTGCTTGGAGAGTACGCAGATCAGTTGCTGGACCTGATGCATGAAGCGGAAGAAGAGCTGGGAGGATTTACATTGGAATTAAGAGATTGAACAATTTCTGAATCGGATCATGGTTTGTGACGAATGAACACAACAAAAGCGTGATTGAAAAATGAAATTTTAAGCAATTAAGCAATTAAGCATTTAAGCATTTAACCATTTAACTTTTAAAAGTTAAATGGTTTTTTTTATTTGTTTAAGAAAATTTCACAGAAGCACTTGAAAAAGAACAAACCTGATCAAGGCTGCTCCAGCATTATTCTGAAGCAATTGGTAAATAATATAATTAAAACTAAGGGAGAATAACCGGCATGCATCGTAAGCAAAATTTAAAGATGAAAAAGGTTGATTTATCACATTTAGAACAATATAGTCAGCTGTTACGTTATGTATTTCAGGTTACTCATAATGATCTTCACAAACATGGCTGGAAAGAAAGCGAAATTCTCCATGAAAAGTCACCTGTCCTACAACAAGCAGATGTTCTTGGATGGTTCGATGGCGAAAAACTGATTTCTCAGGTATCCATATATCCATTTGAGGTTCGAATATTTAACCAAACATACGCTATGGGGGGGGTCACTGGTGTGGGGACTTTTCCGGAATATTCGGGTCAGGGCTTAATGAATAAACTGCTGCTGCAAGCTCTCACCAATATGCGTGCAAAGAAACAATCCATTTCGTACTTGTATCCTTATTCCATACCGTATTATCGCCGTAAGGGATGGGAGATCATTTCTGATAAAATCGTGTTTGAGGTTCAAGACTTCCAATTGCCCAAAAACAAACCTGTTCCTGGCGATGTGGCACGTGTAGAACCGGACAGCGAAGATGTGAAGGTGGCTTATGAACGCTTTTCAATGCAAACCCATGGAGCCATGCTGCGGAAAGAACTGGCGTGGAGTGAGTACTGGCGGTGGGATTCAGATGATTTAACTGCAGCTGTCTATTATGGTGAAGACGGACAACCGGATGGCTACATTTTATATTGGATTGAAGAAGAAGTGTTCCACGTCAAAGATATGATCTTCATTCACGAAGAAGCACGAAGTGGACTATGGAATTTCATTAGTGCGCATTTTTCAATGATATCTAAAGTGGTAGGCAATATTCATACCGATGAACAGCTTGCTTTTTTGCTGGAGGATGCGGATATTAAGGAAACCATTTCACCTTACTTTATGGCACGGATCGTGGACATTGAGCAATTTATTTCAAAATATCCGTTCAAACCCGCAGCGATGGATAGAGAGTGGACCTTTACTTTGCAAGATCCGTTGCTTGCATGGAATCAAGGCACATTTACTCTAAACATTGAACCGAATGGAAGCGGAAGAGTAATTCGGAGCCAAAATCGACGTAGTGAAGACAGCATAAATATCCAAACCATGACGACCATGTTGTTAGGCTATAAACGTCCTGAGTATTTGCATAAGATTGGCCGGATTAAATGTGATCCAGAAACGCTTGATTTGTTAGAAGATGCTATTGAGCAGCAGGCACCATACTTTTCGGATTACTTTTAATATTCAATGTAGTGATCGGCATCCCCTGATGAATGGTGAATTAGCTGTATCTAGTTCTACAATGTGGAGATCTGTGTTTAAAATTAAAACAACCAGTATCGATGTATCGATACTGGTTGTTTTTTTATTTCCAATCGATGATGTCAAATTATCAGACTGGATGTATTCATAAATCGTAGCCAGATCTATGCTTGTTTAAGAAGGTACAACCATCTCTGCGAGTGTATTCGACAATCTTTGTTTTGCTTGTTCCGATGCGGCAGTCAGCGGCAGACGCAGTTTTGCGGAGGCGATCAGCTGTTGCTGAGCAAGCCACCATTTGATCGAGGCTGGAGCAGGTTCTGCAAACACGTCACTAATTAGCGGCTGCAGCTGCTTAAAGCTGTCTCTTGACCCATTCACGTCACCAGATGCAAAGCGTTGATACACATCCACATACCGCTGGGTATGAATATTGGCAGAGGCCACCATCCCGCCTGCGGCACCTTGACACAGCATCGCATGCAAATACGCGTCCTCGCCGCAAAGTACAGGCTTCGTCTCATATTGGGTTAGCGCCAGCAGCAGATCCAAACCGCCAGTGCTGTCCTTCAAGCCAATAACCCCATCCAAATCTAAGACTTTTCTCATCGTATCCAAGGTCATGCGACTACCGGTTCGAGCCGGAATCTCATAGACTAGAATTGGCAATCCCGTCCGGGACGCGTTGGAAAAATGCTCTAGAATTCCTTCTTGCGTCGGTCTATTGTAATAAGGAGTGACCACCATAGCAGCATCTGCTCCTAATTCAGCGGCCATTTCGGTCCGATGAACCGTCGAATAGGTATCATTGGTTCCTGTTCCCACGACGAGGGGGATGGATTTGTTCAGACTTGTCAAAATCTCTTTCGTTACTTCCACCATCTGTTTTACTTCATCCCAGGAGACAGTTGGAGATTCTCCTGTCGTACCGTTTACAACCAGTCCCTGAATGTCGTGTTTGGCAAGATGAGTAACATATTTGCGATACGATTCAATGTCGAGCTTGCTGTCATCCGAAAAAGGGGCAATTACCGGTATATAAATTCCTTGAACATGTTGTTCATTCATCATAATCAACTACCTCTTCCCGTTATATTGAAACTAATGTAACATAGGAATCAGCATCACAGTTACCTATAACAAATGATCGTTGTCATCAATATTTTCGATGAGGTGAGCAAGTTGGATTTAATCTATCTTCAGACGTTTAGAGAGGTCGCCATTCGCGAGAGCTTCACCAGAGCTGCAGAAGTGCTGGGTTATGCACAATCCAGTGTGACTACGCAAATTCAGAAGCTGGAAAAAGCATATCAGGTCAAACTGTTTGAACGCTACAGCAATAACAAGATTCGTCTGACTTCTGCCGGGGAAGAGCTGTTCAAGCTTGCCGGACAGATGTTGGAATTGTTTGAGCAGTCCAAGGAAAAAATGGCGAAGCAGGGTGGCGGCTCCTTAACAATCGGTACGATGGACTCTATCGCTTCTTACTTTTTACCTCCATATATGCAAGCCACCCGTAAGGAATACCCGGAACTGAACATACGATTGCATACGAATCGTGAGGGGTTGATTTTGCATCAGGTTAGGGAGGGTGAAGCCGATATCGGGCTTATTCTCGCAGATGATTCGAGCGATCCGGCATTGCAGTGGATTACTATTCGCCAAGAACCGCTTTTGCTGATCGTGCATCCACAGCATCCGCTGATCGCCAAAACGCAGATTGAATTGAATGATCTAAAGGATATGGAATGGATCATGCCTGAAGATACCTGTAATTACAGGCAGCTGCTTGAAAGAGTGCTTCGCGCAAATTCAATTCCTTATCGAATCGGTCTGGAACTTGGCAATCCGGAAGCGATCAAAAGAAGTATTAAGTCAGGTGAGGGCATTTCGATTCTGCCGCAAATGGCTGTAATGGAGGAAATCGAGCGGGGGGAGCTGAAAGCCCTACCCCTTGAACATGCAGAGCTTCAACTTGAAATTCAGCTCGTTCTTCATCCGAAGAAATGGGTATCCAACGCACTGCACGATTTTATGGAAAGCTTGAAGAAGTAAAGCACTAACTATATGGACCCGGTTAAGAAAAGGAGGGATTATGTTGCAGCAGCTCTTTAACGCTCTGATTAAGCAGGATGTAAAGCCGTTTCTTTCCAATTACGGTTATACAAAGAAGGGTTTGAATTTCAGTAGAAAAGCAGAGGAGCTTATCTACATGTTCAATTTCCAAAAATCCTCTGGAAATTCGGCAGACAATGTCATGTTTTATGTGAACTGTGGCATTTATTCAGCGGAGTTGGCGCAAATCCAGTCGAAAGAGATTTTGACTGCACCCCATGAATCCGAGTGTCATTTCAGAGCAAGAATCGGGGAAATTGCCCGGGCCGTTCCGGATCGATTCGCTGTTACTCCCGATACAAATAGGGATGATTTAATAAAAATGCTGCTACCCGGGTTGGAAGATGTGATTCACTTATATGATACGATGACCAGTGCCAGATCCATTGTGGATTATTACATATCGGGCCCATTTTTGCATCTGGGTGAAGAGAGTTTTCATCTACTTCTGAAATCCGGGGATGTAACAGCCGCTAACCATTATTTGAAGGCTTTGCATGGAAAGTATGGAGCAGAACATCGATGGACCATATTTGAAAATAAATACAAGGCCATATTCGATACATATGGAGTGAAATTCGATATGTTATAAGCTTGGACATGAAGGACTGCATGGAATCATTTTTTTTAACGGAAAATAAACAAAACGAAAGCCCATTGACCGAACTGGTCAACGGGCTTTTTTGTACGATCTTTAACACTTGACGATGTTGAATGAAAGCGAAGCTTATTAATTACATTCCAGATCAAGATTTGGAGTTGGAATGATCTTTAGCATTAAGTGTAGCAATCAGTTTCTCGCCCTCAACGTCCAGATTTGGTAGAATGCGATCCAGCCATTTTGGAAGTGACCAAGCCTTGTCACCGAAAATAGCCATGATGGCAGGAACCAATCCCATCCGAATGATGAAAGCATCAATCAGAATGCCTACAGCTAATGTGAAACCAATCTGTTTGATCATGACGTCATCTGTGAAGATAAACCCAGCAAATACCGAAACCATGATCACCGCTGCGGCAACAACCACGCGACTTACCTGGTTATAACCATGAACAACAGACTCAGTTCCTCTATGACCGTGTACGTATGATTCCCGCATCGAGCTGACAAGGAAGACCTGATAGTCCATTGCCAAGCCATACAGGATACCTGTCACGATGATCGGCATAAAGCTCAGCAGCGGGCCACCGGTGTCGAAACCAAAGAGCGAATGGAGCCAGCCCCACTGGAATACAGCAGTAGTGATCCCGAACGTTGCCAGAATGCTAAGAAGGAAGCCGATCGTTGCTTTAATTGGAACAATAATCGAACGAAATACCAAAAGCAGGATGATCAGCGACAGCAGGATAATAATTCCCACATAGATCGGGAATAGCTGTGCCAATTTGGATGACATATCAATGTTAACGGCGGTGAGTCCGGTAACACCAATCTTAACGTCATTCATCTTTGCCACGCTTGATTCAGCAGATCGCAGCTCAGTCACCAGATCCTTGGTGATTTTATCGTTGGGACCCGTTTCAGGAATAAGACTAAAGATAGCCAGATCTTCTGTCATGCCTAGTGGTGTCACCTGTGCAACGTTATTTTGGCTTTGAAGTTCCTTCATGAGATTGCCCAAGAGTTCCGGAGTCACCTGAGCGGAAGAGTTATTAGGTTCTGCGACCAGAATAAGTGGTCCGTTAAATCCTTCTCCGAAGCCTTCGGATATGGCGTCATAACTTTGTCTTGCTGTGGTGTCCAGATTTGCTGAAGAAGCTCCCGGGATGCCCATT
This sequence comes from Paenibacillus sp. OK076, assembly GCF_900110055.1. NCBI lineage: Bacteria > Bacillati > Bacillota > Bacilli > Caryophanales > Paenibacillaceae > Paenibacillus > Paenibacillus sp. OK076. Next base: position 3,187,737 of record NZ_FOCH01000001.1, on the reverse strand, counting down.
TCCATTTTTGTTATAGGTGTGGCCGCTGCCCCAAGAAGTACGACAATGGCAATAATTGTGATCCAACGATACTTGATAACGAATTTAACCCATCTGTGAGCGATCCCACGGTCAGCCGCTTTAGGATGTTTTGTGCTTTTCTCGCGTGCTTTAGGGGAACAGATGCGTTCACCCACCAATCCAAGTAAAGCGGGCAATAGAGTAAGGGCAACAAATACATTAATAAGAACGGTAGCTGCGGCAACTAAAGCCATCGTAGATAAGAATGTGAGACCGATGACAAGCATACCGCACAGTGCAATAATGACGGTTAATCCTGCAAAAAATACTGCGCTGCCCGAAGTTCCAATGGCTCTTGCTGTCGCCTCTTGTGCGCTCAAACGTTGATCAATAATCATTCGCCGCTGGCGATTGACAATGAATAGAGCATAATCGATTCCGACGGCCAGACCAACCATTAGAGCCAGAACGGAAGTGACACTTGGCATTTCTATAAACTTGGAGATTGAGAACGCTCCACCTACTCCAATGGCAACGCCGAGGAGTGCAGTGACCAGAGGCAGACCTGCCGCAACGACGGAACCCAGGGTGATTAGCAAAACAATAACAGCAATGATCAGTCCGATAATCTCTGCCGATCCGACACCGATCGCTACCGTTTTGAGCGTTTCGCCTGGTAGCACGGTGATGTTGGTTCCTTGCTGGGCAGTCATCACAGAGTCAATTACAGAATCAAATACATCTTGAGTAATTGCAGACTGCTCAATGGTGAACTGAAATTGGAACAGAGCAATTTTGCCGTCAGAAGAGAGAAGGACACCAGGTACAGGAACGCCATCCACCATAAGAGGACCATAGGGGGGAGGAGAGGCTGTAGTGGATTGCTGCATATTGGCAGCCTGAGCCATGTCGGCAGATGCACCCGAACTGCTAGCTTCAGCTGCATAATCCGCAGGATTAAGCACATCGTTCAATCCGTAAACTTCACTGACAGCTTTCATTATTGCAGTCAAACGTTCAGGTGTATCCAAACGCTCGCTGTCAGGTGCTTTGAACACAACACTTCCTTGGCCGCCGGAGGCCGCTGGTAATTCTTTAGCTAATTGATCCAAGACTTTCTGTGATTCAGTGCCTTCAATTTTCATTTCAGAACTGATATGAACACCATTGATACTGATCATAGAAACGACAATACCCAGAATCAATACCCAACCAATGATGAAATACCCGGGTTTGCGAAAAGCGGTTTTCCCCACTCTGTATAATAATGTAGACATATATCTATTTTACACTCCCTCTATGGTGAATATAAATTGCTTAGCTCATCAGAATCCTTTGCGCAAATAACTAAACATAGTTTCTAAAAACTCATCGAATGCTACCGCTTCAGTGCTTGGATGGTCATTCTTCTTTTGTCCCGGGAGCAGCACATTAAGTCTTCCGTCAATTAAAGGAAGAATGATCCCGTAAACTGCGTTTATAAGAAGATAAGTATATACCTCGTCATCATTTCCGTTAGACAAGTCTAACAATGTTTCTTGAGCTTTCGTCTGCATCTGGTGCACTACCCCGAGGAAATGCGGTTCCAAGACAGGATATTTTTGGGAAAGCAACAAAAGTTCACGCAATCTTCCTATGAGATCCGCTGTAAGCTGCATCTGGATGAGTTGATACAGAACGTCAAGCAATGAGGTATTTGGGGGAATCTGGGTGAGCAAATTCTCGAACTCAGTCGTGTTATGAACAGCTGTAGCTCCCCTCGCAACTGCTTCTTCCTTGCATGTGAAATAGTTTGCGAAAGTTCTTCTGGAGTAACCGGCTTTTTGCACGATATCTTCAACAACAAAGCCGTCCAGACCGTGTTCAAGTGCAAGTTCAAATGCTGCAATCGCTAGAGATTGCTCTGTCGCTTCTTTTTTTAAATGTCGCAAAGTTGGTTTGGTCATCATTTTCCGCTATGCGTACACCTCCAACATGGTTGTTACTTGGGGGAAGCAATCGTAATTTGTTGACTTCATTTTGGGTTCACACGACTCCTTTCTCAGGATCATCTTAACTTAAATTTGCCCTTTAGGCAAATTTGCTCAAAGGGAAATTTTGTGCCTGCACCATATACGTAAAAACGTCGACCTTTGTTCAGGTTGAAGGTCCTAGTTTCGAAATGTATTATGGAATGACAGAGCATTAAATCAGCGTGCTGCATCAAACAGGCTCGCTTATTAGAAAGCCAAATAAAGGAGGTGCCGCATGAGTTCCATTCTAAACGTTATAGAAAAGCTAAAGTTGAACGTTTTGAATATTGAAGATGTTCCCGAATCATTTAGTTCGGATGTATATAAACTTGGTCTTGCTAGTGGAGAAGACGTTTATGTAAAGATTCCATTTAACAAGGATAAGCTTTTTCGTGAATTTCAGATGCTTGAAACATTGAAGGATGTCTTACCTGTTCCTAAGGTATTGGACATTTGGTATGGGGATGAAATTACTACGGGGGCGTTGCTTCTTTCGGCAATTCAAGGTGTGCCTTGTACAGAAAATATGGATGAAAAGCTGTATTTTCAAATGGGTGTTTATCATGCAATGCTTCATGAGGTAAAAACGCCAGGATACGGTTACCATTCAACCAACGGGTTTATTTTTCTTGACCAAAATAATTGGCGTCTACATATCAGTGGAAAGAGCCCTGCAAAGAGCTCCTCGATCCAGCATTGTATGAACGATGCATTCTTCATTTTGACGGCGTTTTCTCTGCTTTACCTGATCCTGACGGACCCTGTTTTGTACATATGGATTTTCGACCTGGAAATATATTGGTGAATAGCAACAAGGTCGTTGGTATTATTGATTTCGAAAGTGCTCGTGGTGGTTCCTCTGAAATAGATTTCACTAAAATCAATAGATATATTTGGGAAGTTAACCCGAGAACAAAATCCCCGTACGTTGAATGTTATCAAACCATTCGGACCATGTTAAATCTCGAAATCGTATTGCCATTCTATAATTTTTATGATGCTTTTAGCGCCGTGGTTTGGTGTAAAAACAGAGGCGTTGAAAAAAATCAATCGTTCCTTCAGGAAAATATAGAAGTTTTGAAGAAATCAGTAGGTCATTGAATAAACGTTCAACAGGTTTGGCCGGTTTTCCTAAACGGAAAGAATCCATTCGGCAATGTCATGTATCACTTTTTTATCTACATGTTGTGCAACTTTGTACTCTTTTTTCATTTTTAATATCTCTCCATAAACAGCTGGCATGAATAAATGATTTAAGTTGGGGTAAAGTTTAAACGTTACATGTGGCTTTTCACCCAATAAGTCTTTGTAAGCCTGAAAATCTTTGTCTACGGATACATGAAAATCTTGATCTCCTTGCAAAATGAGCACGGGTTTATCTAATACGTTAAGGTAATTAATGGAGGGATGTTCTCCCATCTCTTTGAAGTAGAAGGCTCTAGAATATTTCCCCAAAATCACAGTTGATTTCGCTTCTTCATCACTTAATGTATAAATTTTATCAAATTTAGCTGATAGCGCTCCTATTTGTTTCTTCGCAATCATTTTCAAAAACATATTCAATGAGTCTAAAACATCGTTGTTTTGATCCATCAGAATCTCTTCTAACTTCCGTGGAGACCCACCCATAATAATGATGCCAGCAAAATGTCCACCTTCTGCATCAATTCGTGGAGCTAACATCCCGCCTAAACTATGACCTATAATGAATATTTGGTTGGTATCAATACGTGGGTCATTGCGTAATAAATCTGCTGCGAGGATAGCATCTTCAATCGTTTCTTCTTTAACGGATAATCCGGTATCGTATTCCCAAAACCTCCGATCAGCATGTTTATTCTATAAACCTATTCATTTTTTGAACTAGTCGTTGATATTCGGGTAATTCATGTAACGAATCGAACGCTGGATTCAGCAGAACATCCCTCATCATGCTATTCTTGATAACTTGCTCGCTGCGTGGGGCGGAGACGTCGAAATCTTTCAGCCACGGATCAATCAGGTCAAAAAAGGGATCACCACGAAGCTCAAAAGGGAAGAATCCTTCCACGCAGGTATCCACATATTTTTCAAGAAATTCAATTGATTTCTCAAGGAATTTGTTCACGCAATATAGATGAGCCCCTAGTGCGTAAAGCAAGACGACATTGTTCGGATTTAGCCGCTCCATATTAAAGATTCATGCAAAATCGGACGCTCTCATAAAAGCTGCTTCGGCTTTTTCGACATTATTAATATTTAATTGAAGGACGTTCAGCAGCCCTTGAAAGACTGCCATACTGTGCTGATACAGTTCAGCCTGCAAGGTTTCTTTGGCTTTGTCGATGTTGCCCATAAGCTGATATGCCTGTGAAATTAACTGGCCCTTTGGCATCATAGGCCGAACAGTCTCCCCAAGCAAATCTAACGCCCGCTGCGGGTCCCTTAGTGCCAGACAACAAATCGACTGGTACAAAACCGCCTCGTTGGAAAGCTGCATATCGCCACTTTCGCCCTGAATCCGTTCACACAGGGTCACGGTTTCGTTAAGAAGAGTCTCTTTTTGCTCTTGTGTTGTCGCCAGCATGAAGTGATTGGTGTACAGCTTAACCATTTGCAATAAAAGCGGAAAGCAGGCGTAATATTTTTTGATGACCGCCCTACATTCAGTGATTACTTCTTCAAAAGGGAAGGCTGCAAAATTATTGGCCAGTCGGGTGTACAGCTTTGCGATGTCCGACTGCTCCATTTGCGGCGAATAACCCATCAATTCATCAATGCTAATGTTAAAATAGGTCGCAAGCCGTGGCAGAAAAGTGATGTCAGGATAGCTTTGTCCCGTTTCCCACTTGGAAACGGACGCTTTGGAAACACCGATAAATGCAGCAACTGCATCCTGTGTTAATCCTTTTTCTCTGCGTTTTGCTACAAGAATCGATGCAAGATTAATTTCGTTCATCAACGTCACCTCTGCTTATGATTATACGGTTTATAAAATCAACTCCCAAGCGACTTGTCGTTGACTTATGTTAAAAAAATCAACTATTGGGAAACTTGATAGGAGAAGGGTCAAATCTCGCTAAGGAGCAGAACATATGAGGAAAGTATCCAACATCTTTGTTCGTTGTATTGTTTTTTGTATTCTAATGCTAAATCTAAGCGGTCTAGCCTATGCAGAACCTGACACAGTGAATGAGGAGCAATTTAAACCTTTATCTTTAACGTTACTTAATCCGTCCATACAGCTGGCGATTACTAAGTATTATCAAGAAATTCAGAAGCCGCAGCCAAGTTATGGTTTGTATGATATGAAGGTTCTGGAACTACAAAGGAAATCGCCTGGAGGTTATGCCTTTCGAGTGGTTGTTGAAGTCAGCACTTACTATGGTCCACACAATCCTCCAAATGCGAAGGAGTTCATTACATTCGATATCGATACGGGTAAAGTTAAGTTAATTCAATATATCCATAGGAGCGACTAACTTTTGATCATGAGATGGTTCGAAGTAATTATATTTATGCTATACTGGCAACGTAAAAGGGAGGTGCTTTACTGATGGAGAATCTGTTAAGATTGTCTGTGACTCGCTTCACTTGTGCAAAGCCAGTATTGGAGAAGCGTTACTTTGCATGGGGTTAAATCTTTTCTAACGCTAAATAAGCTTATCTAATATTGTGGCTTTGCACCTTATTTTCAAAAATAAGGAGTGAAGCAGAGTGAAATATACAAACGCTAAAAAAATATTGCCCGAAAAGTTAATAATAATGATTCAAGAGTATGTCCAGGGAGAAGTGATTTACATTCCGAAACAGGAAAAGGAATATAACCATTGGGGAAGCTTGAGTGGCGGAAGGCAGTGGTTAGATCACCGAAATGCCAATATTAGACAAGCTTTTAAGAAAAATAGCAGCATTGAACAGCTTGCTAAGGACTACTTTCTCTCTATCGAAACCATTAAGAAAATTGTTTATTCCAAAAATAAGTAGTACACGGCACTGATGAAGAAACTCATCAGTGCTTTTTTAGGTCAAAAACGATTCTAACTTATTGTTTTCATTTAAATAGCTTATTGCGTTCTTTACAATAGGATTAGGCAGAAGAGGAGTCGATTAAGAGAGCGAGGAAACGGTGAATATGAATGAACCAAAAAGCAGAAGCAGACATCTGATCGATCAGGAGATAATAGATGCGATTGAATTAATTCCAACCACCGATCTTTCCGCTGCCACACTAATGGAAGCACGGAAAAGTCAAACAAAAATGATGCCGCAAATCGATGTAACACAGTTGTTTCCGGTCACATTCGAAGAATGGGCAGTACCAAGTTATTTTGGTGGTCCTGATATTCGTATAGAAATTATTAAACCCCGCCAACCAAAGTACAGTAAGATGCCGTTATATTATTCGATTCACGGTGGGGGAATGGTTATGGGCAGTCCAGTCGGTGAACGCCAAAGCAATGCGGCACTGGCTGTGCAACATGGTTTTTGCTGTGTATCGGTTTACTATCGGCTAGCGCCAGAACATATCCAGCCAAGTCAATTACAGGATTGTTATTCAGGCTTGAAATGGTGTATTGAACATGCCGAGGAATTAGGGATAGATACTAAGAAAGTTGCACTTGCTGGCAGCAGTGCTGGTGGTGGTTTAGCGGCGGGGTTAGCCCTGTACATTCGCGACCAGAAGGAATTCGACATCCATCATCTAAGATTGCGCAGCCCAATGCTTGATGACCGTACAAGTATTTTGCCAGACCATCCTTATGCCGGCGAGTTTGTTTGGACCAAAAAAAGCAATTATTTCGGCTGGAAATCAGTCTTAGGTCACGAACCCGGACAAAAGGAAACAAATGAGTATTACGTGCCAGCGCGTGCCAAATCTCTTGCCGGTTTACCACCCACTTATATGAGCATAGGCAGCGTTGATCTGTTCATAGACGAAACCTTATTATTTGCCAAACAACTAGCTTTTGACGGTGTATTGATCGAATTGCAAGTACTTCCTGGATATCATCATTTGGCTCCAATGTTTCCGAATGCACATTTTTCTCAAATAGGTGCCACCTCTAGTGAGTATGCCTTGTTGAAAGCTCTGGAGTTACTTTGATTATAAGACTAATTTAGAAGTAGCTTCGAGTGTAGAGACAACAGGGCGGCAAAAAGTACAGATGACATGAGTTAGCGTGTTGAACGATAAAAAGTCGCATTGATGCGGCTTTTTTTTGATTTGTCGTGAGGCACGGACCTAACCTTTAGCCGTCCAACCATAGTTTAGATAATTGTGCATTCAGATTTGTAACTTGTGTATTTAAATTTAATTCCCTCAATAGTGCGAGTGTTCTGGCTGTCCGTTTGGCTTCAGAGTATTTCCTGAAAATGGCTGAACATCATTAATACTCAAAAAGGCAGGCCGATTTCCGGTTTGCCATTTTGCTATGCAAACGTATAATGAAAGCTTGAAGGGAGCGGACTGCCATGACCATCGAAGCCAGCTTTCGCCGGGCCAATCACATATGCAATCGTTATATTACTAAGGTAGAGCAAACAGGGCTTTCATTGTCCATTTTGTATTGGGGATTCATGCCCGACCATTTTGATAATGCCTTCCATCGACATTCCTTTTTTGAGGCTTGTTATGTGGTAGACGGTGAAGGAAGCTACATAGAACAAAACCAGCATTATGCTTTAAATAAAGGAACAGCATTTCTATCTCTTCCAGGCGTATGGCATCAAATTCGCAGTCAGACCGGACTGACACTTTCTTATGTGGCTTTCGAACTGGATGAGGCCAATACAGATGTTTATTATACTGAATCCTTCCGTCGTCTTGCTGAGCTTGGGCAAAGCGTAGCCCAGCAAGCGAACCTTACGCCGACTGGCCATTTATGGCAAGCGCTCATTACTTCTTTCGACCAGCCTGGGGCAACTCTTCCTCTTGCTGTAAAGCAAATTTCCGCTTCTCTGCTATTATCGATAGCAGATTTGCACGTTCCGACTCGAACAGACTCGGCCGACACGGTAGAGCAGCCCGTGGAACCAAATACGTTGTTCCGCCAGGCCAAACGGTACATTGATGATAATTTGATCAATGAGCTTACACTTATGACGGTGTCAAGGCACCTCCACATTTCGTCCCGCCATCTGACCCGGTTGTTCCAGGAAAATTTGGGGCAGTCCTTTGTCCACTACATTCAGGAACGACGTGTTCAGCAAGCCACTGGGCTCCTGTTAAATGAACAGACACCAATTAAAGACATCGCACTCCAGTGCGGGTTCCAATCCGTACATTATTTTACCCGGATATTCACCCGTGAGCTTGGTGTTTCCCCGGCCAAATTCCGACGCAATCAGTTTGCCGAAGGCCGCTCTGGAAAAATGCACTACCCACCCCGAATGTCCTGATCGTACAAAAACACAGCTTGATCGTTTAAAGACAGCACCTCCAACTCCCTATACAATGATGAACATAAATCGATATAGAGTTGGAGGTTTTAAATATGCCCCGAATAACCCCTTTGGCCTTTCAAAACAACCCCGTTAATTTCATCCGGATTCAGCCCGACCAAGAGATCGAATCGGGGATCTGGAATGGATATGAAGAATGGCTTGATCAAATTTGGCCCGAATGTGTACAGAATGATATGCTTCCTTTTTATATGGTCATTGACGGTACGCATGGCGCCGCATTCAGCGAATGTCTGGAATTACTTCGGTCGCGCTGCCAGCTAGAGAGCAGGGTTTTAATTGAAATAGACAGCGCTGATTATTTAAAGTCTTCTGCAGATTTGCTTCAGCAGTTTCACCCTTATCTGACGGATAACCGTGCTTTTGGCGTTGTGGCCTCGGACGTCAGCGTTAAGGATTATTTCCGGCCACATGCACAGTCGGTCTGGCTCAGTGATGTAGACGATCAACTTCGATTTTATCATTCCGCTGAACATGCAGAGGCCCAGTCGCCAAACGTAGAGCAGTTAGCTCCCATCGTTGTGACCTATGGGCCAGGCTCTGGCTTCCTTTCTACAGCATCAGGTTTAGCGAACGTTTCTCTGTTTTGCGACTTATCCAGAGAGGCACAGCAGAAACTGCATCAGCAGGGGATGGGTTCTTTGGGGTTAGGCCCTTGCCGGGATACGGTCGAAACCTATAAACAGGCCTTGTTTCTGGAGTGGCCCGTCTGGGAGGAATATCGCAAACGTCACTTGTATGACTTTGACTACTACGTGGATGCGAACAACCGGGAACGACCCGTTTTGGTCACCGTCCGCATGCTGCGCCTACTATTGGCTTCAGCAGCCCGGCAGCCTTTTCGAGTAAAGCCCTTTTTTGCACCGGGGATTTGGGGCGGACAGTATTTAAAAGAACTATGCGACCTGCCTAAGGATTGGAATAACTGCGCATGGGGGTTTGAACCTATCGCACCGGAGAACACGCTATTAATCGGTTATCGGGATTTTATAGTGGAGCTTCCTTTCCCGCTGCTGCTGTCCGCTCATCCAGAAGCAATTATGGGCGAGCGCAATGTGCAGCTGTTTGGCGACTATTTTCCAATCCGGTTTGATTATCTCGATACGATCGACGGGGATCATCTGTCTTTGCAGGTCCACCCCCAGCAGGCTTACATCGAGCAGACCTTTAACGAGACGATGACGCAGCAGGAATCCTATTACATTATGGAGCAGAAGGAAGGCGCTAAACCTTTTGTGGGATTAGGCTTCACGGAGGGAACAACCGGAGAGGAGATGCTTCAGGCGGTTGAATTCGCCCATACTACGGGAAAACCGCTGAAGATCCCAGAATTTGTGAACATTTGGAATGCGAATAAGGGTGATCTGTTTCTGATCCCGCCAGGAGCCGTACATTTTTCGGGCAAAAACAATCTGGTGCTGGAGATCTCTTCGACAACCTGGTGGTTTACCTTCAAAATATACGACCATTTGCGGCTGGATAGAGACGGGCGGCCGCGTCCGATCAACGGTGATCATGCCAGAGCCAACATGCAGGAACTGTTTGACACGGATTACGTTCAGAAGCATTTGATAGCGGTTCCAAAAGAAAGCCGTGTACAGGGAGACAGCAGGGAAGAGCTGCTGGGCGAACGGGAGGATCTGCTTTTTCAGATCAAAAGATTAAAGCTGGACGGAGAGTGGATCGACGATACGGCTGGAGAGTTTGTTATGTTCAACCTCGTAGAAGGCGATCGTGTGCGTCTGACCCCGCTGGATGATGAGGCAGCGGCTGTGGAGTGGGGGTATGCCGAGGCGTATATCGTTCCTGCTTCCGTCGGAGGTTTCCGCCTGGAGTCTCTGGGTGAACGATCGTGCACTCTGATCCGGGCACAGGTATCGCCAGACTGGAGCATGCCTCTGCTTCCGCATCACTGGAAATCTGGTGAGCATCTATGAAACCTGACGTCACGATTGCTATTGATGCCGGGGGGACCTTTTTGAAGGGTGCCGTTGTACTAAGTGACGGGAATCTTCTGCCACAACTTTATGTCAAAAGGTCATCGCACTCCGACAGTAGCGCGTATGAAATTGCCTCCAATCTGGCTGGCGTGATCCAGGAGCTTGCTGCTGCATACGTCGCCTACATGGAGAGGCTAAGTACCGATAAAGGGACCCGGGTCACTTTTGCCAATTTTCACATCGGTTTTGCTTTCCCCGGCCCTTTTGAATACGACACAGGTGTTTCCCGTATCCAGGGATTGAATAAATACGGGCAGCTTTATGAATTCAATCTAAAAACACTGCTGCGGTGTGAATTAACGGCGCTTGCAGCGGAGCCCACTGCTCCTACATGGATGACCCGGCTTGCTGCCGCAGATATTCGTTTTGGCAATGATGCTGCCTTGTTCGCTCTGGGGGTCAGCAGGCTTTATCCTCAGGAAAGATTGCTTTGCCTTACATTGGGAACGGGCCTCGGCTCCGCTTTTGTTGAGAATCGGTCTATTGTCAGCGGAAAATGGGGAATTCCCGACTCAGGCATGTTGTATGCCGAGCAATATAACGGAGGAACCGTGGATGATCTGTTCGGAAGCCGAGGCATTTTGGCCTTGGCAGATAGCCATGCTGCTCGAAGGCAGGGAGAGGATGTGTACCAACTGGCGATAGCGGCTAGACAGGGGATTTCCTCCGCCATCCGTGTATGGCAGCTTTACGGCCAGCGGCTTGGGGAAATGCTGCGTCCGTACGTGGCAGAGTTTCGCCCCGCTCGTCTGATCCTGGGGGGACAAATTGCCGAAACCCTTGATTTATTTGGCGGCGCGCTTTCGGAAGCGCTCTTGCCCGAGAGGATCGCTCAGCATAATGAGAAACATTTGCAGGAGCATGTGTTCCACGGGATTTTCCAGCTCGTAAAAGGTACCTAATCCACCAACAAAGGAGAAAATAACGATGACACTCGAACAACAAATTAAACAGGCCGCCATCCCGACGCTTGATCGGAAATGGAAAATATACGTCATTCACCATTCCCATACTGACATTGGTTATACCGACCGGCAGGAGAAGATTGAACAATATCATATCGATTTTATCCGTCAGGCGCTGCGTATTGTTAATGATGCTCATAACGGTGTAAGCCCCGAGTGGAAAGGGTTCCGTTGGACCTGTGAGACCTTCTGGGCTGTGGAGCAATTCCTGAAGCAGGCTCAAGACGAGGAAAAAGTTGCATTTGCCGATGCCGTGCGGCGTGGCGATATCGAGCTCTCCGGCACATATTTGAATATGACCGAGCTGCCCGACCTACAGCTGCTGAACAAAATACACAGCAAGGCTCAGACATATGCCGAATCTATCGGTCACCCAATAGACAGTGCGATGACAGCGGATATCAACGGCTACAGCTGGGGATATGCCGATAGCCTGCTGAATAACGGAATCGGACATTTATTCAGCTGTATACATACTCATCACGGCATGTATGCGTTGGGCCGCAAGCAGTCCCCTTTCTGGTGGGAAGCTCCAAGTGGGGAACGCCTGCTGGTCTGGAATGGAGACCACTACATGCTTGGCAACGAGCTTGGCTTCTGCCCTGGTGCGCTTGGCAAATACATGATTCGTGATGAATTCGGCCACAGACTTGTGGAACCGGGGAACATTCATGATCAAATTGCCAATATTCGTATCCACCGATACTTGGCCCAGCTTGAGGCCGAGCAGTATCCGTATGATTTCGTGCCAATGATGCTGTCCGGATTGCCCACAGACAACGGATCGCCCAATAGCGCAATCATGGAATGGATTGAGGCGTGGAACCGTCAAAACGGTGAGGAAATTTCCGTGGAGATGAGTACGTTGAGCGGCTTTTTTGCCCGCTTGAAGGAGGAAGGGACGGATGATCTGCCTGTGCATAAAGGGGATTGGCCGGACTGGTGGTCGGACGGTGTAAGCTCCACACCGATGCACACCCAGATTTACCGTGATGCACAGCGGACACTTCGCAAGGTGGAAAAGCTCGACCCTGAACAGAAAAGTGTTAGTCTCCAGGAAATCGAGGCTGTAGAGCAGGCGCTTACTCTTTATGCCGAACACACTTGGGGGTATCACTCCTCTGTGTATGAACCGTGGCACAAAAATGTACAGATGCTTGAGGTTCGCAAGACAGCTCACGCTGCAGAGGCAAGCAGGCTTGCTTACCGCGCGCTGGATCAGGTGCTGCTTGCCGATAATGCCGCCACCTTGTACCCGGGGCGTCCTTATCGCTTCAAGGTTACGAACGTGTCGGAGCGGGAGGTAACGGAGTTGGTTCAGTTGAAGCTTGAAGGATGGGAACCGGATGAGCTATTGAACGGAGTAGAAGTAATCCGGGAGGACACAGGACAGGTGCTGATCCAGCAGTCAAGTCACCCGCAGACGATTATTGCAGAGCTTAAGCTCCAAGGCATGGAGAGCTGCATACTGATCCTGCGCCCACTCCTGGCAGCCCAGAATACTCTTCTTTCCTTAACGTCAACCTCCAATTCGAAGCTGATCGGCGCTGACCAGGTGTACGATATGGAGGATATGTATTCCTTAACGACAGGCGGACAGCAAGCGCCGGTCTCCGTTTGCCAAACGGGGCTGGAGTCACCTTATGTACGCTTGACTTGGTCGAAAGAGCGCGGCATCGTGTCGTGGATCGATAAGGAGACAGGACGCGAACTGCTGAAAGCGGATGATCTGTATGGGGCGTTTACACCCATCTATGAGGTGACCAATCCAGCGAATCCTGCGAATGCTTCTCAGGTATGGAGCGTCCGTTCCAAAATGGGACGCAACCGTAAAGGCCTTAACGTGGAGCGTTCGGTTGGTCAGCTCATCTCTGTGCGCACGGTGGATAATGGACCGTTGTATGCTACCGTTGAGCTTGGTTATCAGCTCAAGGGCATCGCCTATTTTTCACTGCATTTGCAGATCTATACCCGTCAAAACCGGATGGATATTTCGGCGCGGTTCCATAAAGAGAGCATCTGGAATCCGGAGAACGTTTATCTGGCCCTGCCGTTCACCGCGGGAGGCACCGGGCCAGTTACCCTGTTTGCCGACAAGCCAGGAGGCCTCGTTCGCCCTTGGAAGGATCAGATTCCGGGAACTTGCCTGGATTATTCCGCTGTACAGTCGGGCATTGCCTGGCAGGATCATGACCGCAGCCTGCTGCTTGCCGTCCCGGATACGCCGCTTATGCAATGGGGGACGCTGGATTACGGAACAAGAAAGGTCCACACCCAGCAAGCACCTGACGCCCAACCAGAAGTCTATGCCTGGCTGATGACGAATTATTGGGAAACGAATTTCAAAGCGACCTTGGGCGGCTTCTATGAGTTTCAATATCATATTTCGGCGGGTGGCAGACTTCCGGTTGAAGATATGGCCGCAGCTCTGCATGCGTTGAACGAACCATTTGTGGTTACCCGGGTTAATGAAAAATAAAGATAACACATAGCAGATATAAACTTATGGTCGATAAAACAACAACCAGCAGGCTTCCACATGGAGGCCTGCTGGTTGTTGGCGTTTCGGTCTTTTAGTTCGCGTAAGATTACGTGTTTTTGCTTAATGATGTTGTTAAAGCTGAAATGTATTAAACCTACTCTTGAGCTGCCTCCAGCTCAGCAATTTGCGCTTTGTATTGCTTCAGAAGGTCGGCTAGGGAAGTCTTGATTGCAGCTTCATCCTTAGCTGTTACGGCCTTATTCAAATTCGCTTGGGCTGAGAAGAATGCACTGGCAGCTGTAGTACCGCTAAATTGAAGACTTTGAGCATCCGCTATAACCGCACTTGTTGTTCCGGTTGTTTTTTCGTCAAGATTCAGAGGGCTGAGGGCAATTGCCACTCCAGGTTCTGCGTTCTCAACGAATCCTTTCAGATCCGAACTGTTTGTGGTAATGGAAAAAGACAAGGTGTTCAAATTTTCGGAATTAGGTATTTTTTCGGCTTTTACACTCTCAACTGAGGGTAGCTTGCCTTCCTCAACCTTCAAGGCCTGCATTTCTTTGATCTCACCTGGTTTGGCGTTTTCGGATACTTTCTTCCATTCGTTAGAGTCTACATCAACAGCAACCAAAGTGGCCATTACTTGGGATGTAGAGTTTTGTGAAAGCAGTTTATTGTAACGGGCCAACGTTTTTTTCCATTCGCTTACTGTTTCTGGCGCGTACTTTTTGGCGAGCTCCACTGGATTAGCCAATGTAAAGGCCGCAATGGCGGATTTTGCTTCTTTCAAGGTAGCTGTTCCGTTTGTAACAGCATTTGCGTTAGCGGCACTGTCGGCATTCGCGACAATCGGTGCGGAGATCGCAGTGAGCAGCAGGGCGGACAGGGCAACATTTCTGAATTTGAAACTGTAGTTCATTTCGTAACACTCCTTATGATTTGGTTTGTCTTACAGTTATCAATTTACCGAAGGAGTGTGGCACAATATTGGTGTAATTGTGGAAAAACAATGGCAAAGCTCTTCCCATATAAATACCTTTGGTATACTCACTATAGAGAAAAGTACAGGAGGCCCCGTTCATGAATAACGATTACCTCATCGCGGTTGTAGACGATGACGAGAATATACGTACGCTGATTCAAGCTTATTTGCACAAGCAGAACTATCGAACGATAGGCCTCGCTAATGCCGAGGATGCCTGGTCTTTATATAGAATAAGTCCACCGAGTATGTGGGTGATGGATATTATGCTGCCCGGAATGGATGGCTATGAATTGTGCAAACGCATCCGTAGTGAAGGAGAGGTTCCCATTATTATGATCTCGGCGAAGGATAATGAAGTGGACAAAATACTTGGCCTTGAGCTCGGCAGTGACGATTATCTAGTGAAGCCGTTCAGCCCCCGTGAGCTGGTAGCCCGCATCAAGCGGCAGCTGGAACGTTGGATTAGACTTACCGGTGCGGAAGAAAGAGCTGTTGTAAGCGAAGCTGTGACGCCACGAATCGATACCGGAGAGCTTCAATTAATGTTGGAAGAGAGGCGGGCCATATGGCGAGGGGAAGAAGTGGACCTGACCAGCAAAGAGTTCACCATGCTCAAGGTACTGGCTGAACATCCGAATCGAGCGTTTACGAGGGACGAGCTGCTCAGTTTTGTCTGGGGAGAAGATTATTTTGGCAGTGACCGTGCCGTGGATCATTTGATTAAGCGGATTCGCAAAAAGATGGAGGAACTTCCCGTCGAATCGGTATGGGGACACGGGTATCGCATGCGTACAGATCGGAGTGAAGTTTAATATGAAACTAGTCCATCAGATTAACCTTGCGTTCGGATTGTCACTGATTCTGATCCTCTCCGTCACGGCCGTTTTACTTCATTATGTGCTTCTGGATCATTTCATTGGAACAGAGAAGAATGATCTCAAGACGTTAAGTACAGCAATGTCCGCTTCAATAACGACGGGGGATATCAAAATGAGTCCTGTACTTACCACTGGATCTGCTGTCACGATGCCTAATTCGAATATGACGGGTATGCAGTCTGTCCAGTTGGTAACAGGAGAAGTTACGAGTGCTCCTTCAACACTCATTCCTGCGGATGTTGAAGCCTTTGTCACTGATTTCAACGGAAATGTGCTGTCAGGGACATTGTCTGTGAGTGGTACAACCGGAATGGCGAGCAGTAACACATTGACTGAAGCCGTACCAGCAAACTTGTCGAAATACACAGCGGTCACTTCGTCCAGCATCAAGGACCTGTGGAAGGGAACGGATGGGCGCTATGTGATGGACGTCAGCCCCATCCCCCAAGGAACTCTGACTCTGCTGACTCCCATGAGCAAGATCAAAGCAATCGAACAGGCGCTTCTGGGTCGTCTCATCCTGGTGATCTGTATCGTTGGGGCCATGATGTTCCTGCTTAGTCTGTTTATTACGAAAAGGCTAATTCAGCCCTTGATGAATCTGAAGCAGGAACTTAAGAAGGTCAAACAACGTCATTTCACGGATGTACAGCGGGTCAAGGCCGGCGGTGAGATTGGAGCTGTCGCACAGGCGGTATATGAGATGGCGGGTGAACTGAACAGGTTCAATGAGGTGCAGAAGCAGTTTTTCCAGAATGCATCCCATGAGCTGAAGACGCCTCTGATGTCCATTGCAGGTTATGCGGAGGGCATTCGGGATGGAATCTTTGAAGGTGAGAACGTTCGTAAAGGGCTGGACGTGATTCTTGGAGAGAGCGGCAGATTAGGAAAGATTGTTACCGAAATGACGCTGCTTGCGAAGCTGGATAGTGAAGAGGATATCTTCAAACCTTCTAAGGTCAGTCTGAACGAATTGTTGACGGAAACGTCTGAACGTGTCAATCCGCTGCTTGTAAAGAAAGGACTTACACTCCATATCGCCTGCCCGGAGAATAAGGAGCTGTTCATCATGGCTGATCAGGATAAACTGCTGCAGGCACTGCTCAACGTCGTGACGAATGCTGCAAGGTACGCCAAAGAAGAAATTCACATCACTGCGAACTTGGAAAAAGGGAAGATCACGCTATCCGTCACGGATGACGGTCCCGGCTTTCCGCAGGAGCTGCTGCCCACCTTATTCCACCGTTTTGTCAAAGGAAAAGACGGTGAGTCCGGACTGGGCCTGGCGATTGCCCGGGCCATTGTGGAACGCTGCGGCGGGCTGATTCAGGCCACCAACCGTAAGGAAGGCGGAGCTGTAATCTCGTTCGGCTTCCCTGCGGCACAACGTGTCTGAAGGAAAAGACGGCAACTATATCCTCCTAAGTTGCACCAAACCTCGAAGTAAGAGAAATAGAGGAAATGCACAAAGGGGTTCGTGTCGCCAATCGCCAATATAAATACTCCGCTTAAGTTGCTTTGTGTGTACCCTGCTCTCCCTGCATATAGGGGGAGCTTTTTTGAGTTTTGGGTACGGATCAGATGGCACGCTTGTATATCATCACATGAATGCTATGCTTTGAATTCCCTACGGCAGCAGCGATTCCTTATTCATTGTCGCGTTTTTACGGAAATCTAGCGGAGCTTGATTATAGTATTTTTTGAACTGATGGTAGAAGTGGCTGACGTTCTCAAATCCCGCTTCCAATGCAATCTCAAGCACGCGCAGCTCAGTCGTGAGCAGCAAGTTTTTGGCTACATTCAGCCGAAGCTGATTAATATACTCTGTTGGTGTCTGATTCAGATATTGACGAAAGGCTCGGTTCACATGACCAACGCTTCGACCTGACAATTCATAGAGGGCATGAAGACCTCGAATCATGTTTTCTTTTAGCTGCATTTTGGAGATCGCATGCTCAAGCCACAGCGGGAGAATGGGTTGTTCAATGGTTTCCAACTCAAAGAAATGCTGCGTAAAAATCTGAATAATCAGCCCTTTTGCGTATACGCGAGCCTTCTTCTTATCCACTGTGGAGAGCATCATAATCCGTTCAAAGCTTCGAACCATCTCTGTCATTTCTAACTGAGATAACATGGCAATCTGGGGAACGGGAGCCTGCAAGAGTCCTTGCGCATACTTCTGTTCATTCAAGTAGGCCAAAGCTTCTTCTATTACTGCGGATCGACACGGGCTATTCAGAAAACGGCAGTCCTGAGTGCCTTCCGGTTCATAACGGTGAATATCATGCGGTCGAATAAAGACAAGGCAGCCCGGCCTTAAATGCTGGGTTGTTCCATTGACGATATGTTGGCACTGCCCTTCACTTAGAATGAAGAACTCGTAAAAGTCATGGGTATGCTCGGGTGATACTTTCGATAAGGAATCGACCCAGAACGGATCTACGAGCAGGTCGGGATGGATGTGAGTAGACGCTGTGTATTTGATCATGGCTCGAACCTCTCCAATTATTGTTAATGTCAAAATAGCACACGAATTCCGTGAACACAACATAAGAAAGTATGGAGACCTCTTGATAGAATGAAATAGATTACAAAGACATCAGGAGGTATCACAAATGTTGCTTATCGATCTCAATGGCAGGTGGCAAATGAAGAGAGTGGATCATGCCGAATGGCTTCCGGCGACGGTTCCAGGTTCGGTCTTTAATGATTTGCTTCAAGCTGGACAAATGGAAGACCCTTACTACCGCGAGCAAGAGCAGGCGGCACTTGAACTGTGCAATTATGATTATGAATACAAACACTCTTTTGAAGTGAGCGCAGCGGATCTTAAGCATGACCGGATCATCCTGTTATGTGAAGGGTTGGATACGATTGGCGAATTGTTTCTGAATGAAATGAATATCGCGAATGTAAGTAACATGCACAGTACTTATGAAATCGATATTACCTCCTTTATCAAACAAGGTGAAAATACCATACACATTATTCTTCGTTCCCCTGTGGAGTATGTACTGCGTAAACAAGCCGAGCGCCCGTTGATTAACTGCAGTGATGCAGTGGAAGGAATCTCCCATTTGCGTAAAGCACACTCCATGTTCGGTTGGGATTGGGGTCCACAATTACCTGATTTGGGAATCTGGCGAAATATCTCCATTCAAGGCTATGATCATGCCCGTTTGGAAGATGTCTACATTACACAGATGCATAGCGAAGGAAAGGTAACCTTAGATGTTCGCGTAAGGGCATCTGGTTGGGTCCAAGAAGAGCGGGAGATCACGGTCACATTAGATACTCCTTCCGGGGAGACATTGAAAGGATGCACGTCTGTCGTGAATGATGCGAATCATCATATCTGGATTGAAGTGGACCATCCCGAGTTATGGTGGCCGAATGGTCTGGGCAAACAGCCATTGTATCAGCTGAGCATTGCGCTTATGGAACAAGGCGTGGAGTTGGATCGTGATGTTAAGCGCATTGGACTGAGAACATTAACTGTGAAGCAAGAGCAGGATCAGTGGGGGGAGTCCTTCGAATTCGAAGTGAACGGTGTATCTTTTTTCTCGATGGGTGCTGACTATATTCCGGAAGATAACATCTTGCCGCGCTGTAGCCCAGATCGGACAGAACGATTGATCAAGAGCTGTGCGCAAGCCCATTTCAATACAATTCGTGTCTGGGGTGGGGGACATTATCCGGAGAATTACTTCTATGATTTGTGCGACGAATACGGCTTGATTGTATGGCAGGACTTGATGTATGCCTGCGGTGTATATGAACTCACTGAGGAATTCAAGCAATTGATTACAAAAGAGACCATCGATAACATGAAACGCTTGCGTCATCATGCCTCATTGGGAATCTGGTGTGGAAACAATGAGCAGGAGATGGCTTGGGTTGAATGGGACTGGGCGAAGAAAACATCCTTACAGTTACAAGCAGACTATATTAAGCAATATGAAGTATTACTTCCGGCTATTGCGAAGGAATATGATCCGAACACGTTCTACTGGTTAGCTTCACCTTCATCCAAAGGCAGCTTTGACAATCCAAACGATGAAAATTACGGAGACATGCATTACTGGGATGTGTGGCATGGCAAGAAACCTTTTACCGAATTCCGCACATTGTTCCCGCGCTACATGTCCGAATTCGGATTGCAATCCTTTCCGAATCACAAGACCATAGAGACGTTTACGTTGCCGGAAGATCGCAATATCTTCTCACCGGTCATGGAATCTCATCAGAAGAATGGTACGGGCAATGAGAAAATTCTGTATTACATCGGGGAGACGTATCGCTTGCCAAAAGATTTCAATTCCCTGTTATACGCTTCACAGCTCATTCAGGCTGAAGGTATCTCATGTGGGGTAGAGCACTGGCGCAGACATCGTGGACGCTGTATGGGAGCACTGTACTGGCAGTTGAATGATTGCTGGCCTGTTGCTTCCTGGTCCAGTATCGATTACTTTGGTCGCTGGAAAGCACTGCATTATGCAGCCAAACGCTTTTTCGCGCCTGTTCTTGTATCGGCTCGGGAAGATGGTTCAAAGGTAGAACTTCACGTATCGAATGAGAGTAGGAGTGCTGTAAAAGGAGAATTGAAATGGAGGCTCATGGATTCGCAATCCAATGAAATCGTAGCTTCTTCAAAAGTGATTGATTTGAAAGCGTTATCAACCTCATTATTCGAACAGCTTGATTTCACTGAGATGCTCAATACAACTGCCAAAAAACGGAATACGTATTTACAGTTTTCCTTTGAGGTGGGTGGTGAAGTTGTCAGCGAAGGTACAGTGTTATTTGTGAAGCCAAAGCATTTTGATTTTATTGATCCCGCAATTGAGACCACGATGACGGAAGAAAAGGATCGTTTTGTTATTACGGTTGATTCTAAAGCCTTTGCACGGTTTGTGGAGCTGGATTTAGGTGTATTAGACGTTATTTTCAGTAACAATTATTTTGACTTGTCAGCAGGTGAAAGAAAGACCATTTCTCTGAGGAAAGATGATCTCAACAAACCGGCATCCCTTGAAGAACTGCAATCACAGTTAATCGTACGCAGCGTATTTGATTTGTAAGTTGTTCCTTCGCTTTTTCTGATATTGCCAATCCAATCGCTAGAAATCCGATCGTTGTTGTATGTTACCGCTTTTAATTGATCTCTATACTGATGGCAGAGGTGGTTAAATGATTGAACGACTGGCAAAATACCGTTGGCAATATGTAATGATCCTCCCTGGTGCGATCCTGCTGCTTCTCTTCAGCTACATTCCGATGGTGGGCATCCAGGTGGCATTCAAGGATTTTCACATCGGCAGCACGATGTGGAGTAGTGAATGGGTTGGTATGGAAAACTTCTCATTCTTGCAAGATGAACAGTTCTGGATTGTGGTGAAGAATACAATTTACATCGCGATTCTCAAGTTTGTGTTTGGATTTCCAGCTCCTATTATTTTGGCATTGCTCATCAATGAGGTGAAAAACAACAAATACAAGCGGTTTGTCCAATCCGTTAGTTATCTTCCGCATTTCTTTTCGTGGATCGTGGTGGCTTACATTCTGCAATCCCTGCTGACGTTGGACGGCGGATTGGTCAATCAGTTGATAGAGAAGCTCGGGGGAGATTCAATCTTTTTCTTGGGATCCACGGAGTGGTTCCGGCCCATGATCGTAGTGAGCGGTTTATGGAAGGAGATTGGCTGGAATACGATCTTGTATCTGGCGGCAATTACAACGATTGACCCGCAGCTCTATGAAGCCGCTAGGGTGGAAGGAGCAGGACGGCTCGCACAAATTCGCAACATAACCCTGCCGGGTATCATGCCGACCATCTCCATCGTGTTGATTCTCAGTATGCCTGGACTGATTGCAGTAGGCATGGATCAAATCTATCCTCTGATGAATCCGGCCAATCAGCCAGTCGCGGATGTGCTAGACACATATATTTTACGCAACGGCTTGCAGCAAGGTTATTTTGGAATGGCCACTGCAGTGGGTCTCCTTTCTTCGGTCATCAGTCTGGTGTTGGTACTGTGCACCAATCAGATGGCGCGAAAGTTCAACGGAGAGGGGCTTTGGTAATATGAGAACTTCTATGAGGGAACGGGTGGGCCAGACAATTATTGTGTTTCTATTGGCCCTTCTCTGTATCTCGGTAATCTATCCATTCACGTATATGCTCGCCGTTTCCTTGAACGTTGGCAGCGATGCGGCAAAGGGTGGTGTCTATCTGTGGCCTAGAGAGTTTACTTTGTACAATTACGAGGTTGTGCTTGGGAATTCGGTTATTCAACATGCCTACTTAATTACGATATCCCGTACAATCGTAGGCACTTTTGTCGGCTTACTCATCACACTTCTTGCGGCTTATGGCTTGTCCTACCGGCAGCTTCCTTTCAGGAAATCCCTCCTGGGATACGTGCTGATTACGATGCTGTTTAGTGGGGGATTAATCCCTTTGTATATCCAGCTTAATCACTTGTCATTATTAAACTCATTCTGGGTGTATATCATTCCGTCCGCGTTCTCGGCGTGGAATATGTTTGTGATGATGAAATTCATCCAGGGGATTCCGGAAGCACTGATCGAATCGGCTGAGATGGATGGTGCCAATCCTGTCCGCATTCTCTTCGTTATTATTATGCCGCTTTCGAAACCCATGCTTGCAGCCATTGGCCTTTTTACTGCAGTGGCGCACTGGAATGACTGGTTTTCTGGCGCATTTTATGTTTCAGATCAGAATCTGATTCCGGTTCAAACGTTTTTGCAACAATTGCTGTCTGCCCAGGATATCTCGACTGTCCTCGGGTCCAACAATAATCAGGAAGCGCTTGCCCGGGGCACCATGCTCTCTAACGTTACACTGATGTCCATCAAAATGGCGACAGTTATGGTAAGCGCGCTTCCGATCCTGTGTGTGTACCCATTCCTGCAAAAGTATTTTGTAAAAGGTGTGCTTATCGGCTCAGTAAAAGGATAACCCAATGAAAAATGAAAAATGAAGCAACAGAATGGGTTTTCTAATCCTATACAATTTCAAAATAACCGAGGGGGACGTATGTGATGAGTTTACGTCAACAAAAGGGAAGAAAACTGGCGCTATTATCCTTGGCTCTACTGATGTTTGGGATAACGGCATGCTCAAGCAGCAGCACAGAGAGTGGCAGCAGTTATGCAAATTCATTTAAGCTATGGCTGGGCTGGAATGCAACAATTAATAACCAAAGTATGGTCCAAATGTATTGGAAAGAAAAGGAGCCGGGCATAGACGTTCGGCTGGAGGCTACGCAGGGCGATGTAATGACAGAGCTGAACCTGAAATTGAATACCGGTGGCTTTGATGATGCAGCTCTGTTCTCACGTAGTGATGTCGTGACCACTGCGATGACGCGTTCGGGCAGCGTTCTTCCGCTGGAACAATACTTCGATATGCCGGATAAATATCCCGGGTTGGCTTCCATTCCGAAAATCTATCTCGATCAAATGAAAGCTTCGGACGGACATATCTATTCCATTCCGACATGGTTTGATCAAAATCCCGATGATCCTTGGCCCGGTTGGGCTTCCTACGGCTGGTTTGTCCGTACAGATGTACTGGAGAAAACCGGCATGACGATGGATGATTTGAAATCGTTGGAAGGTATAGAGAAATATTTGAGATTGTCTGCTGAGCAGAAGGATGAAAACGGGAAACCATTGATTCCTCTTAGTTTTCTGTCTGACGCAAGCGATGAAAATGTCATCCTGAGTACATTTGGCGTTACGGTCAGCACAGCGGGCGGCGTCATTCCAGTAGAGAAGCAAGGCAATGATTATCAGTTTATCTATGACAATCCACAATATAAAGCGGCTTACCAATGGATGAACCACATGTTCCGGGAAGGGCTTCTGGATCACGAAGCGATTACAGACAAGAAGGAGCGTTACAAAGAGAAAAACAAATCTGGACGTGTAGCCATGAATGCAGGTGGGTTCTTTAATATGGACGCCCAGTTATGGGAGGTTCTCGATGGGCCAACCGATCCGGCATGGTACTATGATGTCATTCCCTATCCGAAAGTGGATGGCGTGAGTGAGATTGGCGCTAATCAGATTATCAATCCTTATCCTGCCAATGACGTTTTTATCAATAAAAATACTAAAAATCTCGATTCCATTCTTGCTTTCTTCGATTACACACTACAGCCAAAGCCCGAACAGCAGCAGGTCGTGAATGAAGGTCCGCCAGGAGTGTTCTGGGATTGGGTGGATAAACCGTTAGGAAAATGGGTGTACACGGACGAGAAATATAAAGCTTTGCATGACTCTGGAGATCAAGCGAAGAAGGCAAGCACGACGCCAGAGCTTTACGCGGCTTCTTCCTATAGTAACGACTGGTATCCATGGTGGAATTATGGGGTTACTGAACCGAAAGGAAGATTCAAAACGATCGAATTCACCGAAAAGATTGGCAAAATGGGTGGGACCCGGGTTGCTGAAAACTACGATATGGTGAAAGCCAAACCGGGTGGCTTATGGGAGAAGTATTTGCCTGAACTCGATAATGTGCGAAAAGAGTACAAAGCCAAGCTGATTATGGCTAAGGATGACTCACAATTTGAACAGGCTTGGAATGATTTCCAGGCTGCACTGGAAAAACGAGCACATTGGAGTGAGCTCAAACAGGAATGGCATGAGGAGCTTTAAGGCAAGCAGTAATTAGGAGACGGGGACTGTCGAACGTGGCAGTTCCCTTTTCGTATAAAAAAGTATACAATATCACAAATGCTATCCTACAGAACAAAAGTGTCTGAAGTGGCTCCATATTTCCAGGCGTTATCTAATAAATAGGTGCAATGTATGCATTTCGGTGCTAGACTACCAGTAAGAATCATTGTAAAGAAGGAGAGGAAAAGGATGATTAAACATTTAGGTCGCATTAATGAATTGGCGAAAAAAGAGCGTGAAGAAGGCTTAACCAATGCGGAACGAGTTGAACAACAAGTATTACGAGAAGATTATTTACGGGAAATTCGTGGGCAAGTTCTAAACACTTTTTCAGTGCTTACCATACTTGATCCAGATGGAAATGATGTAACACCGGACAAAGTACGAAACGAAAAGGGAATCAGTTTGTAAGGAAAATAAAGGTTGTTGGAAGAACGAAAAGCCTCCGAGTATTCATTGACAGAAATGGTGTGGATAAATACACTTGCTTTGTAGTTGATTTCGTAGGATGCTTTTTATACACTTTATAAATATTCATTATAAAGGTATTGTATAAAGTGTGTTTTATTATTAATCTTAGCAGTTTGATTGATTTCATGTATCGAAGTATCTATAACAGGAGTTGATAACATGACTGAAAAAGAACGAATTTTTGATGGGATCTTATTTAGCCCCGGCCATCCTGACCTTAAGGCGATTAAGCTGCGCTCTCACAATCTTAGCAGTCAATACAGTCGTACTTTTGAGGATCAGACGGAGGAGCGCGAAGCATTACTCATGCAGATTCTGGGTCGAAAAGGAGAGCGTTGTTTTATACAAGGTCCCATTTTCTTTCATTATGGCGTTCACACAGAAATCGGCAACCATTTTTTTGCGAACTACAATTTGACCGTTCAGGATGATGCTAAGGTTACTATTGGTGATCATGTCAGCTTTGGACCTAATGTGACCATTGTTACACCGGTTCACCCTTTCATAGCTTCAGAACGTCGACAAATGCTCGACCAAAACGGGGAACCCAAGTCGCTCTGTTATGCTAAACCTGTCACCATCGGAAATGATGTTTGGATTTCGGCTAACGTCACCGTATGCGGCGGTGTTACCATCGGTGACGGATGTGTCATTGGTGCAGGAAGCGTAGTGACCCAAGATATCCCTGAGGGTTCTTTTGCAGCGGGTGTACCCTGCAGAGTCATTCGTCCCATCACAGAATCGGACAGCATGCGTTATAAACCGGAAGTCCTGGCTGATTGCAGCGTAATTGAATAAAAAGTGCTTAATGGTTTGTTTTTAGTTGGAAAAAGCAGTTCGTATGATGTGTCACACTATCTTGGATATAAAATTTTCCCATTAAAAGTCGCTAATATAGCGGCTTTTTTGTTTTAACATTGTAAGTTCTTGTTTCATTCCAGGATAAGTCCTTGTAACGATTAACGATTCGGAGTATTCACTCAGTGACAGGGTATAGAAATATGTGGTAAAATGTGACTATGGAGAATTGATTTGAGTAACCTAATTCAATGGAGTTGATATAAGATGGAGGACAAACAATTTAAGATTGGTCTATCTAAGAAAGACGGTCAGCTCGGCTTCGTTTTTACCCGTGGAGGGCCGCGTGAGGGTGCAGGAAGAAAGGGTATCGGCGTGACAAAGAAGGTTTCCTTAACTCTAACTGAAGAGATTTGGGAAGAAGTTGATCGTGAGTGTCAAGATCTAGAGATCTCTCGGTCTTCCTTTTTAAGGAATTTGATTGAGGCCTATTATGACGCTAATAAAAAAGGCAGGTGAATAAGTTGTTAGTACACTTATCAAGAGATTTATTAGCTAAGTCTATTCAGCATGTCTTTAAGGCTTTATCGAATAATAATCAGGGAGTCTTGTCCGGGTTGTACATATATGCAGGAAGCAAAGAGGTCGTTTTTAGCGGTAGTAATGCCAGTCTAACGGTTCAGCATAGGGCTTGTATTACTGATAATAACAAGATTCATATTGTTAAGGAGGGGAGCATTGTCTGCCCAGCCAAGTATCTATATGAAATCATTCGTAAATTGAATGATGGAAATGTGGTCTTGGAGGTGAACGAGCAACTTTTACTAAGTATTACTTCTGGGAACACACGTGTTTGCCTGAGCGGAATGTCGCCTATTGACTCCCCATTTATTCCTACAACATATCATCAATACACAGGTAAAAGCATAGATGTATCGTCCAGCTTATTAAAGTCTTTGATCAAACAGGTAGTCGTGGCAGTTTCAACATCTGAGGCGAAACCGATTTTGACGGGAGTATCGCTGGAGGTTCAAGGAAATCAGCTTACTATGGTCGCTACAGACGGGGTTATTAGAATGGCCTCACGGTCAATCTGTATTGAGAACAGAAGAGAATTTTTCGGAAGTGCTGTAATTCCTGGTGTTAACTTAATGGAGATCGTCAAACTGTTGGACGATGAAGGCGACGGAATGGTAACCATACAACTAAGCCATCATGAGATCAGGTTTATAGCGCAAAATCAGATTATTGAATCGGTGTTAATCGAAGGTTTATACCCATCAACCAGAAATCTTGTTCCAACTACTTATGTCTCCGAGATTATCTTGAATGTCAAATCATTTAGGCAAGTAATTGACCGCGTATTTGTGTTGGCTGATCATCATTTAATTACAATACATGTTTCAGAGAAGAGGATGGAGCTTATATCAAGTACGTCTGAGATTGGTGATGTAAGAGATGAGCTTCTTTTGGAAGATAAGAACGGAGAAAATTTTATTATTACGATTAATGCGAAGTATCTTCTAAGTACGTTACGGTGTATTGAATCAGATAGCATACGAATACGGTATGCTGGTAAAAAAAGTCCCCTTGTTTTGCTTCCAGCTTTGGACAATAGCACATGGCTGTTCTTGTTGAACCCTGTTATGACAAGGATAAACGATAGATTTTAAAATGTTATTTAAGTGATCACGCAAAGACCGTGATTCCTAGGGAATTACACTAGATTGGAACGTATTAGAAGAAGATGAATTGAAGTATGCAGAAGAAGGGGAAAATAATCAATGCAGCTGGGGTCTTGGGACCGCTATTCATAATCTAGAAAACGCCCAATTTTTTGAAAAAGATTGGGCGTTCTTATTTGAATTTATAAGTAACTAATATCGGAAGATTAAGCCTGTTCATAGTGCTCTATAGTACACTCTGTCACCGTGCATGTTGTTTTCTAATGCACTAGATTCTCTAAATCTGGCTGCAATTTGTTACGAAGAATATACAGCATGATA
Organism: Paenibacillus sp. OK076; assembly: GCF_900110055.1. Classification (NCBI taxonomy): domain Bacteria; kingdom Bacillati; phylum Bacillota; class Bacilli; order Caryophanales; family Paenibacillaceae; genus Paenibacillus; species Paenibacillus sp. OK076. The sequence continues at coordinate 3,159,987 of NZ_FOCH01000001.1, read as the reverse complement.
GCTCCAACAAGAAACGCGACGACATCCGCAATGACAAGTGACCATACAACCCCGTGGAAGCCGTTAAGCCGGTTGGCGATATAGAGTACAGGAATCAGCGTAATTCCTTGAATGACTGACATAACAAACGCGGCGGTTCCTTGCGCTGTTGCTTGGAAGATCCCCACAAATAACGAAGTCATTCCTGTAATGAACAAGGATAGGAACGTCACATGCAGAATGTAGCTACCCATTTCAATTAATTGAGGGTCATTCGTAAATAAACCAATTAAGTGGTCGGAAATCAAATAGACGACAACGCCGAACACAACAGCTAACGCCAAAATCGCTTTGATCGTAAATCCAATGGTATGTTTCATACGTAATTTATTCGCTGTAAAAGAGAAGGCAATCAACGGCACAACCCCCTCGCATAAGCCCATCAGTATAAACTCAGGAAATTGCAACAAACGTGATGAAATTCCGTACCCCGCTACGGCCTGATCTCCATACTCGACAAGAAAATGGTTCAAAATGAGCGACATTGCACCCAAGAAGATACTCATGATAAAGACGGGAACACCGATTTTGAACACATTACTCATAATTTCCTTGGAAGCCTTGAACCATTTTACGGAGACAGTCAAGAATTGGCTTTTATATCCCATATGGAATGCGTAAAAAACACTGGCAACCAAGTTGGAAATGACTGTTGCAGAAGCAACGCCGATTACACCCCAATGGAAGATAAAGATGACGATCGCATCAATAATAATATTTACAACCACACTGAGAATCATACCGATCATGGATGTGATTGCTGCACCCTCCGAGCGCACGATATTCTCCAGCGTGAAGAATAATATGACGAATGGTGAACCGATAAGCATAATCGTGACATAGTCTTTTGTAAATCCAAAGGATTCAGGCGTTGCACCCAGACTATGAACAATGGGGTTGATCAGCGGGAGGCCGACGGCCATTACAATAAGACCAAGAACTAAACTGCTATAAAAGGCGAATGAAGAAACATGTTTTAGATCCTCATATCTTTTTTCTCCTAACAAACGGGAGATGAATGTACCGCTGCCCATACCAATCAAGTTGCCGAGCGCCATAATCACGGCGAATAACGGCAAGGTTAGCGCGAGTGCGGTTAACATGGCAGTATTGCCTAATGTACCAAGGAAATAGGCGTTCAGGATAGAATAAATGACACTCATCGACGTACCTAACATCATCGGTACAGCGAAGTGAGCTACGGCTTTTGCAATCGGTGCTTTTTCAAAATAATGGAGGTTTTCTGCATCCATGTGGAGTCACTACTTTCTTTGTTTATTTTTTGAAATGATTTGGAATGCGAATGATATTCCAATTTCCAATCTAACAGTGTTAGTTTGTGCCTTACAGTGTTAGATGGTATCATGAACTTATGAACCTGTAAAGCATAATCTTACACTGTTAGATAAAAGGGCGGATACGGATGAAAAAACAACAGCCTCAGATTTCGGAGGATAAGATTTTGGAAGCCTCTTGGGAGCTTCTTGGAGATGAAGGTATTGAGAAATTCAGTATGAGGCGATTGGCTGATCGGCTGGGTATTCAGGCTCCTTCTCTGTACTGGTACTTTAAGAGCAAGCAGCATCTCTACCAGCATCTGGCCAACCAGATATCGAAAATGATCCTGAACGAATTCCAATCCGATGGGGACTGGAAGGTGCAAATGGAGGGACTTGCGATATCGATACGGAGTGTACTCCGCCGTTATCCCTGCTCCACGCAGCTTATGATGCAGACGCTGCCCCATGAGCCGGACATGATTCGCTTCACCAACCGTATGCTGCTCTGCATGGAATCGACGCCACTTGAGCAAGAGCAGAAATTGCAAGCCGTTCTTACGCTTGTGAACTATGTTTTCTTCTTCGTTCTGGATAATTATGAGCATCAGCGCACGGTCTCCGTCATGATTAAGAATCAGGGAGAGCTTCCGGGCGTGGAGATGATCCAGCTACTCGACTCCATGAGCGAGACGGAAGCAGGACTGTTCCGGAGAATGCACAAGGGCGGGTTGTTTGAGATGATGGGGAGCGATGGAGCGTTTGAGTTCGGCTTGAAGCTGATTTTGTCGGGAATTGAACAGGTGATTAAGGAACAAGGGAATTAGAATGTAAACAAAACCGTACATCCGGAAATCGGATGTGCGGTTTTTGATACGGCATATTGTTAATGTTATCTTGCACCGTTGCTGTCAAAATCGACTTGATGATGCGGGACTGCTCAGCAACAATCCTTTTGAGGAAAATCGTTTATAAACATATTCTTTTGAATTATTATTAATTAGGATCTATAGAGAAAGAACAGAAGGAATTTTTACATGAATTTGGCTGAAATCGGTTACAGAAATATATTGAATGCAACACATATAAGGAGGACAGCTAGCGTACATGAGTTTATATCTGGAAATCCCTGAACTTGACAAACGGCTCCCATTTCGAAGCTTTATTCATACAGGGGATGTGCTCTGTTATCCTCACTGGCATAAGGAAATTGAAATTATTTATGTTACCCAGGGAAGCCTGGATTTGGGATTGAATGACAAGGTAATCCGTCTGAAGCAGGGGGAAGTCCAATTCATTAATGGCGGTGACGTCCACTTTTTTTTGTCATCCCCTGATAGTGAGCGAATTGTTATTCAATTTGACTTGAGTCTGTTCCAAGACGTATCCACACTAATTTACGATGATCGGTCGCTTCGTGACATTTTTACTCAAATAGAGCAATCCAGCAGGAACTGGCCTCGTGAAACGGCAACCAAGCTTCTTCCTCTTCTGCAAGACATAAGCACAGAAGATTACGAGCGCAAAGAAGGTTATGCATATATGATCAAGGCCAAACTTTATGAAATGTTGACTTTTATTCTAAGAGAAGTACCAAGGGGGAGTGAGAAACATCGACCCCAAATCTCGGAAAATATCCTGATTCCGACCAAAGAAATGCTATTTAAGCTGGAACGAATTTTTGAATATGTAGAAAGCCATTACCAAGAATCAATTATACTAAAAGACGTAGCCGACTATATAGGGTTCAGTCCTTATTATTTCACTAAGTTTTTCAAGAAAAATACAGGTATGACCTTTGTAACATTTCTAAATGAATATCGACTTAATAAAGCGAAATGGATTTTGCTCAATGAAAATTATTCGATTACCGAAATAGCAGAGCAAGCCGGATTCAATAGCGTTAAGACGTTTCATCACTTCTTCAAGGAAGCGACGGGCACATCGCCTTTAAAGTATCGCATGACAATATCCGGGAATAAAACAGCAAGAAAATAGGAAGATAGTCTTTTATGAGACTTGTATGATAAGGGTATTAAATTAAGTTGAGGTGCTATACATCTTGCATACATCAAGGTCGCAGCCACTCATCTTTTTTACATAAAGTTTGCTGTGAGAGTTCTATCATATTGGCATATTCCAAAAAGGAAGGACGATGAAGATGAATAACCGAATTTATAATATAGCAATTGTTGGCTTTGGGGGGATGGGCAGTTATCATTGCCAGTTAATTGAGCCTGTATCACAGATTTCCGTCATCGGGGTATACGATACGGTTGAATATCGGATGGAATTGGGAAAGGAAGCCGGCTATAAAACATACGCAAGTCTGGATGCTGTTCTGACAGATGAGCTGGTGGATATCGTTTTAATTGCTACACCTAATGATGTTCACAAAGAAATAGCCATTCAAGCTCTGCAGGCGGGTAAACATGTCATTTGCGAAAAACCGGTTACAATAACCAGCAAGGATTTTAATGATATCGTCAAGGTAGCGAACGAGGAGAGCCGTGTATTTACAGTCCATCAAAATCGCCGCTGGGATGAAGATTTCCTGACGGCCAAGGACATCATCGATAAAAAGACTTTGGGCGAGCTCTTCCATTTGGAATCCCGAGTTCAAGGAGCCAACGGCATTCCTGGCGACTGGCGCCAGCTGAAAGATTACGGTGGAGGTATGCTGCTGGATTGGGGCGTGCATTTGCTGGACCAATTGCTGCAGATTACAGATAGCCAAATTGAAAGTGTGACCGCTAATTTAAGTTATATTTTGGGAACCGAAGTGGATGATGGTTTTACGAGTTATATAACGTTTAAAGATGGCCTTACGGCACTTATTGAAGTGGGAACAACCAATTACGTGAAGTTACCGAGATGGTATCTCAAAGGAACGGAAGGTACAGCAGTGATTAGGGACTGGGATTTAAGTGGAGAGATTATCACTCGGAATCCGGATGTTGCTCATATAGAGCCGAAACCGATCCAAGCGGGGCAGGGATTGACCAAAACGATGGCACCGCCGTCCGAACTGTCTACACTAAAGTTTGCGATTGAAAAGCCGGAATTGAAGGAGCAAAGCTTCTATGAAAATTTCGTCTCTGTACTCGAAGGGAAATCTGAGATTGCAATTAAGAATGATGAAGTTCACAGAGTGCTTGTACTGATTGAGACTATTTTTGAGGCAGCCGAGACCAAAAGTGTGATCCATAGAAGTATTTAACATACTTTCAGTTGCTGTATATATTATTGATGCTTTAAAACGTGTAAGCCGTCATCATGACGGCCTTTTGTCTGTCTACATTTTCCGGTAAGTTTAATTGTTGTCAAAAGAAGCTCCGCTCTATGATGAATCCCAATCGCATTTTAATTGTCAAAGTCGCTATTTTAGCGGCTTTTTATTATTTTATCGTACAAATCCATATCCGTCCTTGAGAGCAAGAGGTTGGTCGGTCATCCGTTAGAAAATTATCTAAATTTAAAATTTACAACAAAATGTGACCAAATGCCGTCCTTGAGAGTGTTAGAGATATAAAGGAGGGCAGAACAACCATGCAGCGATCAATGCCCCAACGGGGAGATCATATGATGAAAGTCTATGAAACTTACGCGGATACGCTGTTCCGGATCGCGATGGTGCATCTTGGCAGGCGAGAGGACGCGGAGGAAGCCACTCAGGATACCTTCATCAAGTTAATGGAAAAAGCCCCTACGTTCAACGATGCAGAACATCAGAAAGCATGGTTGATCCGGGTCATCACCAATCATTGTAAATCCTTATTAGGCAAAGGCTGGCGCAAACGGGAGGTCAAGCTGGAGGGAGCAGATTCCCTTACGACAGACAACCCCGAAGATCAGGCACTGATTGAACTCGTGCTGTCACTGCCCGTCAAGTATAGATCGGTGGTTCATTTGTACTATTACGAAGATTATCCGATCCGGGAAATCGGCGAGATCCTGCAGATCAGCGAGTCTGCGGTGAAGATGCGATTGAAGCGGGGAAGACAGCTGTTAAAACTGGAGCTGGAAGGAGCAGAACCCCAATGAACGAGGAACAATTTAAACGTAACTATAAGAAAGCGGTGGACCATATGAGAACAAACGACCAAATGAAAAAACGGATAGAAGAAACATTGAACACACAACGCCATGAACAAAAGCACCAGCGAAAAACGCTATATATTGCAGCAAGCGTCGTCATCGCTGCCAGTGTTGGACTTGCGGCGCCAAGCATATGGCAGCAAGTGAATGGACCGACTGCGCCAGCGACGCAGGTGGCACAGGTCACTCCGGGCGCGTCATTCGACCCGGTGGTGATTCCGAAGACAGAGCTGCCGGATTCCAAGGATGGCGTGAAGGCCGATATGCTTCAACTGGTGGTTTATCAGGGCAACGTCTATACACAGTCTGCTACATCGCTTGACGGTACGGATGCTCTTGCTCTGCGAGGCGAGAAGCTGGGTACTACGACTGGCGGCATTCATGAGCTGAGTGGAAAGGATGAGTACAGAGAACTTGCCTCCAACATAGGAGAAGCGGACATCTATGCGGTCAATGGCTACGACACGAATTTCCGCATCATGTCTTACACCGAGATCGATGGTCAGGGGCATGCCCAACTGTTTGACCAGAGCAACGGCATCACTATCGGCAGCGGCGAAGACCTGATCGGCAAGCTTCACCTCGAGGGCAACGTCGCTTCGGCGCAGTGGGAGACCTTCGCCAGCTGGAACAATGGCTTGCAGCAGCTGCAGCCGCTCGCAGCAGACAAAGCGCTGAACAGCTTTATCTCAGCGCTATACGCTGCCAAACCGGTAGCAACAAGCCCTGAACTGGAAGAGCGTCTTTACGGGCAGGAAGATCGCAAGATCATCTACCTGACGCTCGAAGATAAGACGCAGGTCCAATTAGTCCTATTTGGGGAAGGTCTGGTGCGTTATGGCAATGTACCGGTATTCTTCGAAATCAAGAAAGCTGCCTTCCAAGCGTTCTGGAACAACTTGGGTGAGTAATAATCATGGGGTTTGACTCAACAAATCCAATAAAGCAACTCCACCAATCGGATTTTTTTGACTGATGAAATTTCTAATGATAATTGAAATATTTAAATTCCGATTTCGATTAATATTACTTTCTATCATGAAACACCTCACCTTGAATATTCAAGGTGAGGTGTTTTGGTAGTATAGGCGTCCATTGTCATTCCAATTGCCATACATTTTATTTTGTTTGGTGTTTGTTATAAATTTATCTAATCTTTTGTTAAATAACTCAGGTTGAGTTTTATAGCTTTGGATGGTGTCGATTCGAATTCTTTTATAAATATCTGGAAATGCAGAGAAATTCTGATACACTTTCGTGTCCTCTTTCAACCTCTGCAAAATTATAGGGTCGATTTTAAATGATTCGTAACTGAGAGCAGGGAGAGCCTTTCGACCTTCATCTGTCATTAATCCCAGCGTTTCAAGGCGACGTGCCCGTTCTTTATTCAATTCAGTCCACGAACTTTTTTTGCTTCGAGGAGATAACCTTTGAGCTAATTGAGTCTCGGAAATTTTCTTTTTTTGCCCATCAATCCATCCAAAACACAAGGCTTCTTCAACAGCATCCAGATACAGCAACGTACCTGGTGTTGATTTCATACTCACCACGACCCAGCAAGAATTTTCAGTCAGGCAATGTTCTTGAAACCAAGATCTCAATTCGCTTTTTGACTTTGCTGGCAGCAGTTCATTAAGTAGCATTAGCAATTACGCTATCCAGGAATGTGTTAGCGTCGCTATTAAACTTCCAAACGATACCAAATTTATCCACCAACATTCCGAAGCAGGATGACCAAGGCATCTCTGATAATGGCATGATCACATAGCCGCCTTCAGACAAATTAGTAAAGTAGTTTTTCATTGCCTGTTTATCATCAATAATGATACTAATGATTACATTGTTGCCTTTAACCAGCTCACCCGTTACATTCTTCATCGAAGGAAGAAGATCCGACATCATTATTTTTCCACCAGCGAATTCTAACGATGACTCCATAATCATGTTCAACTCATTTTCTGGCAAAGGGTAGTTTGGATCTTGTGAAAAATCCTTGAATTTCACTTTTTTTACCTCACTTGCGTTTAAAGCTTCCGAATAAAACGCGATGACCTGCTCGGTGTTCCCATCAAAATTTAAATATGCAATAACGGACATGATAAAACCTCCTTCTTGTAATACATGAAGTGTAAGCTATAATAGGTGACAGCTAGGTTGTCACCTATTAGCTTTGTTCAAAAATTATATTTTAAAGAGGACTATCGTGAACAAAATTGAAAGATTAATATCCATCATAATGATCTTGCTGCAAAAGAATATAGTATCAGCCACCGAATTTGCAAAATTATTCAATGTGTCCAAAAGAACGATTCTACGTGATATGGAAACACTTGGATTATCTAACATTCCCATTTATTCTATAAATGGAGTGAACGGCGGATACGGGATTATGGATGAATACAAAATAGACAAACGACTTTTAAGCAGCAAAGATTTAGAAAATATACTAACTGCACTGGGCGGATTGGGAAAAATTCTATTTAGTGACGAAGTAGAATCAACGCTTAAAAAGATTGAATCAATGATAGGTTCAACGACTTTGGGAGGTACCATTCAACTGTCTTTTTATAATTGGGATGGTCGTCCTGAAATTGTGCAAATCTTAAAGACTTGTCAGGAAGCAATAGAGCAAGAAAGGTTACTTACATTCGATTATATAGATCAAAGTGGGGCCAAGTCGCAGAGACGGGTCGAGCCATACCAGCTTCATTTTAGTGAAATGAGTTGGTATTTGAAGGGGTTTTGTTTAGATCGAATGGAGTATCGAACGTTTAAATTGTCCAGAACGGATAATCTGAATATCGATATTAATACATTTGTTGCTAGGGATTTTATGACTGAACAGAAAACAGAGCAATATTATCAACCGAATCTAATTACAATTAAAGTATTGATCTCGCATCGAATAAAAGATCAATTTATTGAAAGATACGGTCAAAAAAGGATTGAAGCTTACAATTCTGAACTCCTTATAGCCGAAATAGATTTGCCGCAAAACCACTTTGGATTTCGGTTTTTAGCTAGTTTCGGGACGGATTTGCAAATCATAGAACCTAAAGCATATGTTGAAGAGTTCCGAGAGTTCCTAAATGCCATGATAAATAAATATGTCTAAGAATCCATATCTTGATTCTGGTGAATATTTCTACTTTGTACAGGGTTGTTTCTTTTTATGATAAGAAGGAGGTACTTCGTTATGGAAAAAACGATCTACTTAATTACAGGCGTAATGGCTTCTGGTAAGTCAACAGTGTCGGAGCTGCTGGCTTCCAAGCTGGGAAAAGCCGTGCATCTGCGTGGTGATATATTCCGTCGGATGATTGTATCCGGCCGCGAAGACATGGCCGCTGAACCGTCGGAAGAAGCAGTCCGTCAATTATATTTGCGTTATCGGTTAGCTGCAAATGCCGCAAAAACCTATTATGAGAATGATTTTTCTGTAGTTTTGCAGGATAATTACTATGGTGCGGAATTAGTCTATATGATGGAGCAGTTAAAGGATCACCCGGTTCGGTTAGTTGTGCTGTGTCCGAAGGTAGAGGTAGTAAAAGAACGTGAAAAATCAAGAGGAAAGGTCGGGTACACTGCCTTTACGGTAGAGAATTTGTATTCAGACTTTTTGAAGGAAACGCCTCAAATCGGATTTTGGCTGGACAGTTCGGAGCAGTCCCCTGAGCAAACAGTAAATGAAATTTTACAGCACTATAGATGAGAACCAATGATGAATTTGAAGGCGCAAAAAGTCACAGAATGCTCCGTATATGTAATTTTTCAAACTTTGTACAATGCAGAATAATCATTAAAATAGGCAATAATAAAGTCCCGGAAATTTCTGGCCGAAGAAGATAAATATCTATCCTTCACCCAAGATAGTCCTACTGGATAGGTAGGATTAATATCCGCGATTCTGACGTAATTCAAATCCAACGTTCTACAGACTGAAATAGGGAGTAGCGCGATACCCTGGTTGACCTTAATAATTTCCGCCAGTAAATGAGAATCCACCTCGAAAATAATTTTGGGAGTGAATCCTGCTTTTTTGCAAAGCTCGGTTGTAAAAAAGCTATATTCCTCATTATTAGCAAGGGCAATAAAAGATTCATCGGCCACTTTACTTAACGAAATTTCAGATTTTGTCGCAAACTTGTGAGTGAATGGTAAAACCAGCACGATATCTTCATTAATAAGGACACAACTTTCAATCTCATCGTCCGCCATAGGTGGACCTGCGATCCCCAAATCAATATCCCCTTTTTTTAAGCTTGCAAGGATGTCATTTCTAGCTCCGAGTCCCTGTTGAATATTGGTATCCGGCCACTGGGTAATGTACCTGCTGATCAATCCGGATAGGAATCTGGGATTTGAAATCGATATTTTGATGGTATGGTCAATTGCCATATCCTTCGTCTGTATTTCCATTCTTGCATTTTCAATTTCGGTGAAAATCCTGTTGACATGGTTCAAGAGGATTTTTCCGGATGCATTCAATTGTATATTTCTCCCTTTCCGATCAAATAGGGTTGTACCCAACTCATCCTCAAGTCTCTTTATCGTCAGGCTTAAAGAAGGCTGAGCAATATTTAATTGTTCGGCAGCCTTAGAAATATGCTCTGTATAAGCGACGGTCTGAAAGTATTTCAATTGAAGCAGCTCCACTATAGTGCACCCCATATATTTATTATAATAAATAAGTTTATATATTATCATGTATTAGATTAAATGTAAATTGAGATGTAAAATGGATTTTGTAATCATCATTTCGATATAAATCAGACAACAAAATGAAGAAATTAGAGATCGGAAGGTGTGGTTCAGATGAGAAAGGAAGAAGTGGTTAAGCAATTTACAACTCCGCTGGATGCAGGGGCATATCCTTTGGGGCCTTATCGTTTTTATAATCGCGAATACCTGAACATTTTATATAGAACTGATCTGGAACGCTTAAGAAAAATCGTTCCGGAGCCATTGGAGGTTACCTCTCCGCTTGTAAGGTTTGAGATTATGAAAATGCCGGATGTAACAGGCCTTGGTTCCTATACAGAATGTGGTCAAGTGATACCTGTGAGCTATGATGGGGAGGAAGGGGATTATCTCCACGCAATGTACGTTGACAGTTTTCCTGCAATCGCATCAGGCAGGGAAATAGGTGCCTATCCTAAAAAAATGGGCAAACCCAGTTTGTATGTAGATTCCGACACATTGGTTGGACTTATGGATTATGGCTCTTTGAGAGTGGCTACCGCGACTATGGGATATAAGCATTTTCCGCTTGATCATTCGGAGGCGATGCAAGAGATTGTTAAACCAAATTATATGCTGAAAAAGATGCCTGGTTATGACGGATATCCAAGAATCTGTGAATTGGTACGGAGCCAAATTACGGATATTAAAATACAGGGTGCCTGGTCAGGCCCTGCAAGACTGGAGCTATTCGCTCATGCTCTTGCGCCGATGGCAGATTTGCCAGTACTTGAGGTTGTTTCGGCTTCCCATATCATCACAGAGCTTTCGCTGCCTTCTCCAACAGTTATATATGATTATTTAGCTGATGAAAAATAAACGTCATTAAAAGCATTCAAAAAAAGCATTCAAACAGAAAAGGTAGGGGAATTCCATATGAGAATTGCAATTTTAGGAGCAGGTTCCTTAGGAACCATTGCTGGTGCATATATTGCTGCCGGCGGACAAGATGTAGAGTTGATCGATGTCTATCAAGCACATGTGGACGCATTAAACCAGACAGGGGCCCAAATTACTGGCACTACGGATTTTCAGGCAAAGGTGAAGGCCATTACTCCCGACGAGATGTCAGGAACTTATGATTTAGTCTTGCTTCTAACTAAACAGCTATATAACGAGTCCGTTCTAAAAGACCTGTTGCCGTACTTAGATGACCAAAGTGTTGTACTTTCCTTGCAAAACGGTATCCCTGAAGAAAAGGTGGCTTCCATTGTTGGCCGAGAACGGATCATTGCCGGATCTGTTGAATTTGGTGCTACGTTTATTGAACCGGGAGTATCAAAACTTACAACAGAGTTCAATCGCTTTAAGCAGTACGCTTTTCAAATTGGCGAATTAAATGGGGAAACAACCGAAAGAATTCAACAGATCCAATCTATACTAGACCTTGTGGGTGGAACACATATTTCCGATAACCTGGTGGGCACGAAGTGGTCTAAATTGCTTATTAACAATGCATTTAGCGGCCTATCTGCAGCACTAAACGTGGAGAATGGCGTCGTGCTTGATCATGATATTAGTATTGTAAGTGCCGTTCATATTGCCGATGAAACGATCAAAGTTGGACACGCAAATGGTGTGAAATTTGCCACGATGGGTGGCTTTGATATTGAATCTTTGGAAATACAAAGTGATAAGGATATCCCGGAACGAATTAAAACTCTTCGGGTTCTCATGGCGTCCTCCAGACTGTTAAAAGCAAGCATGCTGCAGGATCTCGAAAAGCAGCGGAAGACCGAAATTGATTATATCAATGGAGTAGTTCCACGGTCAGCTTTAGGCAAACAAATCTCAACACCTTATAATGATATGGTTGTAAGATTAGTTAAACAAGCTGAAGAATCTCAAACTGTGCCCGATTTCGAGACTAATATTAAGTTCTTTGAAGAGCTTAACAATAACAGATGATGTGAGTGAGTTGTAGATCGCCAGAAAACGTATTGAGGAGATCATTCCTCAATGCGTTTTTTTATCGTTAAACGATACCTTATAGTTCAGGAGAATTGGGATAATGTTCCATAGTAGATCTCAGTAGAAACAGCAGATAATAAAAGCATGATCTAAGTTCAAAGTTATTTGGTTTTAACTATCCAATACTTAAGGGCAAAATAAGCTTAATCTCTCTTGTACACCTGCTGCAATTTCTTCTGGCATCTCCTTAACCTGGATATCTCCACCCAAGAAAAGCAACCAATTGGTTATTTCGGTTAATTCTTCTGCATGATGAACGTTAATAAACGTCTTTATAACGGCTGTAGTTTGGTAAGGGTTCGTATAAGAAAGTGAAAGCTTTAAAGGATGATACTTCTTGAACTGTGCAATCGCCTTTGGACCAAGTTCGAGGACAAGGTTGATCACTTCTTCCTGCTTACTTAATTTTTCTAAAATCTTTTTCTTGCTTACCTTTTTCTTCGTAGGAAAGGGTTCAATATGGGTGACATTGTCGACAGATAGAATCCGTCTCTTTTCTTCCTCTAAGTCGAAGCCTTCAATGATCCATAGGCTTTTCTCACGATATAGGTGTAGAAGATAAATGGGATACGAATTTATTTCCCTTTCTTCCTGAACGGTAACCAACAAATGGCTCTCTATAAGAAGAAGCTGGATGAGTTTTTCCAACATAGGGTGGGGCAGGTCTGACAGATCAAGCAAGTCGGGATTATGGGGGTTGGTCCCTTCAAAAAGCAATATTTGATTCAAAAGAACAAGGTCATCTTGCTGATTTTCGGAGATAAGGCCCAGTAACTTTTCGGTTAAAGACTGACGGCTCTTTAGATAAGGGAGTTGTTGATTTCTAGTTGCCATAAAGGCGAGAAAAAGAGCTTTGATCTCATTATCGGTAAAGCGGACCGTGGGCAGGACAGAGTTGTTCATGACAAAATAACCCCCATCCCTCCCAACTTCAGCGACAAGTGGCATGCCCATAGCTTCAATTTCTCGGATATCTCGAATAGCGGTCGAACGAGAGATGTTAAATTCCCGCATGAGTTCAGAAATGGTAAAGTGTGCGCGGTTGTTGATATACCTCATAATGATATTAATTCGTTCAACTTTTTTCATCGGGTCCCCCTAAACAGTATCATAATTTGACATGATTCAAGGTTATTATAAACCCATCAAGTGAAAAGACAAATGCATTGATAAATTTAAAGAGGATGGTGTTACGAATGAGTAATTATAATTTTGAGGAAAAAGACAGTTTTATCGTTTTGGGTATTGGAACGGAGCTTAAGAGCAATTACTCAGACTTTGCTGGGATTAACAAAGAAAAGGCGGATTTTTGGTCGGCTGTGAAAGAAGATGGAAGCCTGGATGCTTTAAAAGCTATAGCGACCAATGACTATATTTTTGCCGTGAACGAAGCGGTGAATAACAAGATGATGCATTATGCTGGTGTCATGACAGAAGAAACACTGCCAGAAGCAACCAGAGTGATCCAATTCCCTAAAGGTGAGTACCTGGTCGTTAAGGGGGAAGGAGCAACATCTGATGAGTTAAATAATAACCTTACTGGCGTTGCTTTTGGTCAAGTTCTACCAGCGGAAACGAATTATGCTTATGTTGGTGGACCAAATACTACGGTTGAGATGGGGCAACGAAACGGCTTGGTATTTGGTGAAATATGGATTCCTGTTGTTAAGAAATAAGGTGAAGGAGAGATCGGCATGTCGTATATCGTTGATTTTAAAAATGTGTCTACGGTCGGATTAGAGTCCTCACCAGTAGCAGCAGCGCTTGCAGGTTTGCGTGCGAATGAAGCCCGTTATTTTATGAACAAATACAAGCATGAATTTACGGTTGTTCCTGCTAGCGAAAGTCAGGACACCCTTGATTATGTAACACGAATTTTGAAGGAAGAACGTGATATTGAATTTGCGGCCAAGCCTTTGGAGACGTCGGCTTTTCAAGTGGAAAACATTCGAATTTCCTACGTCTTTTATGAAGATGGTCTTGGACTCAATGTCATGTATACGGTGGATGACCCTAAGAAGCGGGCCGTGGGTTTTAAGCTTTCCGAGGGGATGGAAGTTCCAGCGGAGTTGGAAGGCAAGTTTAAGTTTGCCAGACAGAAATCCAAGTTAGCTGGAACCATTCGGGGATCATTTTTTGTAATTAAGAAAGAGTATTGATATTGAAGTGGGCAAAAGCGCATGTGAAAGAAGCAGAGCATAGCCCCATTGAAAGTCGCTGATTAGCGGCTTTTTTTGTTTTATTTTATCGGTGCAGCTAGCTTTGGAGAATTTCTTTCTTAGTTTCATCTAAAAAAGCAGATAGTGCCGGTGTTATGAGGGTGTTTGAATGAAAATCTCCAGCAAGTGAATATCCAAGTTGACCCTCCTTTAGAACACAATCTATCTGAAATCATGATATGTAACATCTGATTTACGGATTATACAAGATGGATAAACTCGATGTAAACTATAAAGAATGGAATCCGAATTTGATGGGGAGGGAACCTTAGATGCCTATTCAATTAAACAATAAGCTCTGTGAAAGCTTAAATATTCGTTACCCAATCGTTCTGGCGGGGATGGCCGGTATTGCAAACATGGCACCCCTAGTGGCTGCGGTTTCTAATGCAGGTGGGTTAGGGACGTTAGGCGCTGCGTATATGAGTCCTGAGGAACTAAGAGGCGCTATACACGAGATCAAAAAACGGACGCAAGCACCGTTTGCCGTGAATATTTTTGCTCATGTTGGACCGGATCACTATACGAATTTTGATGCGGTAAACGAAGAGTTGAACCCAATTCGGGAGTCTTTAGGTATGAAGCAGCGTGCTCAAGATGAGCTACGTACACCCAATCATTTTGAAGAGCAGTTTGACATCCTGCTGGACGAAAAAGTTCCGATGATTAGTACAACGTTTGGACTACTTTCTGAGCACCATATGCAGAAGGCAATATCGTTAGGCATCAAAATCATGAGTATGGTCACAACGGTAGAGGAAGCTATTGAAGCGGAGAAGCGTGGATGTCATGTCATTGTTGCACAAGGTAGTGAAGCAGGAGGGCATCGAGGAACTTTTAATGTATCATCTCAGCCTACTGGAGCAAACATCGGAACCATGGCACTTGTCCCACAAATTGTAGATCACGTCCATATTCCAGTCATTGCTGCCGGCGGTATTATGGATGGCAGAGGACTGGTGGCTTCACTCGCTTTGGGAGCGCAAGGGGTGCAAATGGGGACGCGTTTCTTGACATCGGTAGAGTCTGGCGCACATGAGGTATATAAACGTGCATTACTTGATAGCACAGAGGAAAGTACTGTAATTACAAATGCCTTTTCTGGACGGCCAGCGCGTGGCATCAAGAATGACTTCATACAGCATTGGGAAGCATCCAGCATTAAGCCGCTAACCTTTCCTACCCAAAATACATTAACTCGCGAGATTAGAAATGCTTCTGCTAAGCAAAATAATCCGGAATATATGGCCCTTTGGGCAGGTCAGGGAACGAGAATGTTAACAGATAACCAATCTGCAGGCGATATCATTATTCAAATTGTAGAAGAAGCCAGAAATATAATTTAGTTGTGTTTATAATTTCACATCCAGTGAATATCGATCACGAAGTACCGACAAATGGTGAAGTTCATGTCCAACCAAAATATAGGCGATTGATCGAGCCGAAGCAGGGTTATCACTGACGATCCCTCTGCAGAGCCAAGCTTCCGGCGTGAGATGACGGAGCATAAGAATGGTTGAGCGGCGTGTGACGGCATATTCTTCGTTCAAATCGGCTACCGTATACGTATTGAAGGGTTGGCTCTTCATAAGCACGTCCTGATCGTAGCCAGGATGATTCGCTTTGTCGCCTCTGGCGATGCGGAGCAATCGGCCGCTCATGATACGTTCGTTATCCAGTAGGTGACCGATGACTTCCTTCACGCTCCATTTGCCTTCGGAGTAGCGATAATTTGCTTGCTCCTCTGTTAATGAAGAAAGCAAAGTTTGTACGATGTGGGCCTTCTGCTCTAACTGTTCAATGATATTCCCTTCAGGAACAAGCCGGATGTACCCTTCATAAAAAGCTGCATATTCCTCTGTAGTTGGTCTTTCAACCATATAAATACCTCCTTTGAGATTCATATTTCTGGATTATATTCTAGCATATATCTTACTTCAAGCATTGAAATTGATCCTTCCGCTATATGGGCCGAAGGGCCTTTTGATGTGATTGGAGCAGTTATATGATTTGGTTGTTCCACTTTCAATCCGTACGTCGTATCCCTTTTTGTTGAACAAATTTCTCCAAAATCGAAAAATCCTCTGTCACTTCTTTGAATGGCAGCGTGTCCAGCACCTGTTGCCGGTAACTCTTTTTTGCCGCTGCGCTGAGACGGGAGTCTAGTATGCTGAGTATGCCTAGATCCGTTTCACTACGAATCAAGCGTCCCGTTCCTTGCCGTAACCGGAGAAGCATATCCGGGACAAACACCTCCATGAACGGATTTTCCGATACAGATGCCTTATATTCATAAATTGGATCGGAAGGGACAGGGAAGGGCAGACGGAAAATAATGACCTGCGAAAGATCGGGCCCCTCGATATTCACACCTTCCCAGAATACACCGGTACCCAGGAGCACACCTTTGCTTTTCCTGAATTCGGTGATGACACTGTCCTGGGAAGATCCTTCTTTCTGAACATGAACTGCCCATGTGTATTCATCAGGACTTGAAATCAGCTTCTTATGAATGTACTTCATGTCTTCCTTTGCGGAAAAAAGGACAATGGTTCTGCCTTGTGTTAAATTACAGAGCTGAACCAATTCGTTGTAGGCTGCTTCAAGATAGTTTTCGCGCTGTTCATGCTGGTAATAGGGAACGTTGTTCGAGATGTACATCATGGCATGATTGGTGTAGTCAAAAGGGGAGGATTTGCGATCCATAAAATCACCCTTATAACCGAGGGACTGCGTCAAATAAGAGTATTGTTCCTCCAGTGTCTCCCCGCCTTGGCACAGCGTTGCCGACGTTAAGATAACAGGCGCCTTGCCGTTAAATAAAGCGTACTTCAGAAATTGGCTTATATCTTTGGGACAGATGCTGATCGTGGCTACTCCCAAGAGACTGCTTGCCCATATGAGATAGTTATCCTCTAATTCAGCCAAGACACGGATGAGAGTTATAAGCGCGTTTATAGCTTCAAAAGCGTCATCAATCTCCCGCTCGTGACGAGAGGTCAAAATGGAAAGGCGAAGACTGAGATCTTTCAAATCGTTCGAGATTTGGTTTAACGGTATTCCTTTGATCTCCGACACTTTTATACGGTCGCTATCCTGCTTGGCATGGTGGAGCAGATCTGCATTTACCTGTTTGAAGATGCGTTCAATACATTTTTTTATAAACTTGGTTTGTGAGAAGATACTTTTATCCCCGGACTGCTTCGTGAGAAGCTGCACAGTATTATCCAGAGTGCGGCAAACTCCCCGATAAGTAAACTCAAGCGTTCTGGCATCTCGAACTTTCGCTTCCAGATTATGCGCTTCATCAATGACGATCAGAGCCGGCTGTTCCGAGATGATGCTTTTGGTTCCTTCTTTTTTCTTCATCAAATCCCGTATGAGCAGGTCCTGGTTCACAATAATAAAATCAATCTCATGAGCCTTTGCATTTAATTTAGCTCTCATATCGTAAAACAAGCACGCATTTTTATGATGGCAACGTTCAAATTTGCAATCATTTACGGAAAAGTTGGACCAATCCGCATCACTAATTCCAGCTTTAATATCCGCTCTTTCATCAATTTCATAATCTAATATGCGCTGGGCAAGGGTAGACAGTGAGGTGTTCGGATCATCAGGCCTGATCCATTCCGCGGCCCTGCTTCGGCAGGCATACTGGCCCATTCCTTTCCCAACGACAGAGCGAACCGTTGTGAAGCCCAGCCGACTACCAATGACTCTTAAATCTTTATGTATCTGTTCCGAAAGCTGAATGGAGGATGTAGCTATAATGACCGGTTTCTGGGACATTTGATTCATGAGCAGGCTTGGGATCAGGTAGCCAAAAGACTTGCCAATTCCGACACCAGCTTCAATCATGGCGTTATGCCCATGGATATAAGCATCGGCTATATCAAGAGACATCTCTTGCTGCCCGATTCGCTCTCTAAGGCCAATTCGAGGAAACCGATCATAGATTCGGAAGATGGCGTTAACCAAAGATCGTTCGATTTCCTTTTCCGATTCCCGTTTATTGATCTTATAGAGATCATTTAACCAGTTAATAACGAGCGCCCCCTTCCAAATGAAAGATCCTGTTGTAGGAATTTTTTAGTCAAACTGTAATTATCTTAGATGGTGAGATAACAGTCAAGTCTTCATCGGGGTTAATTATGTACCCAAGCGATAATAACAGCGACTCAACGCAACAAAACGTATATCCATAGCGTCTATTCATCTTACAAAGAACATCAACAGGAGTGGAATAGATGCAACTAAAAATGATGGCGATATTCGGTGCTGTTCTCGGCTCTATGCTCATATGGGCAGGAAGTGTAGATGCGGAAGAACGTTTTACCGATCTGCAGCATTCGAAGTGGGCAGAAGACGGTATCGAGTATATGGCTGAACGAGGAACAGTCGCAGGATATGGAAATGGAATATTTAAGCCCCAAGGGCTGGTAACAAGGGCGCAAGCCGTCACGTTTATGGTGCGGGAGCTGTATCCTCAACAGCTGGAGAAACCGGTGGAAGGTAAAACGACTTATTCGGATGTTCCGGCAACTCACCCCTTTTATCAGGAAATCGCGTTAGCATCAAAAAATGGACTTGCCAGCGGATTTCCTGGTGGCTCCTTCCGTCCGGATGCACCGCTTAGCCGCGCCGAAACTGCAGCATTCCTTACGCGTGCGTATTCACTCTTGGAAGGCAAGCAACCTGCCAATTGGTCAGATACGAAACAACATTGGGCTGAGGCACCCATTCAGATCTTGAGCTCCAACGGCTTGGTCGGCGGATATTCGGATGGTACTTATCGTCCGAATCAAACGGTCACGCGAGCGGAATATGCTGTATTTATGTCACGTGTGATTCGATTCGAACGGGAAGCAGCCATTCGTACACAAGATTGGGACAAGCTGATATCCTATATGACCGTAAGCGAGCAAGTCGGCCAGATGCTTATGCCTGACATTAGGCAATGGAACGGTAAAGTGACCACGATCGTTCATGAGGGATTGAAAAGCACCATTCATGATCAAGATTTGGGCGGGCTTATTCTTTTTGACAAAAATATTGTGGATATCAGGCAGCTTACAACGTTCACACATGACATGCAAAGAGAAGCCGGCGACATTCCTTTATTTCTTAGCATCGACCAAGAAGGGGGCGTCGTTAAGCGGATACCGGGCGGGACGAATCTGCCGGGACAGATGGCGCTTGGCGCAACGGGAGATACAGCACTGGCCGAAGCGGCTGGACAGCTGACAGGGGAGGAGCTGAAGGCACTGGGGATACAGATCAACTTTGCGCCAGTGCTCGACATTAACAGCAATCCAGACAATCCAATCATTGGCATACGATCGTTTGGCTCAGACGCGGATTTGGTGACGCGGCTTGGTCTCGCAACGATAAAGGGTCTACAGCAATCCGGGGTGATCGCGGCAGTCAAACATTTCCCAGGGCATGGGGATACAACCGTAGACTCCCATCTCGGTATGCCTGTGCTAACACATAACCGCGCACGACTTGATGCGGTAGAATTAAAACCATTTCGGGATGCGATTGAGAACGGGGTCGAGATGATCATGACTGCACACATTGCTTTCCCGGCCATTGATAACGAGCATGTTACTTCACTCAAAGACGGAAAGAGTGTGCCCATACCTGCCACCTTATCCAAAAAGGTGCTGACCGGACTGCTTCGGGGGGAGCTGGGATACGAAGGTCTGATCATTTCTGACGCCTTTACCATGAATGCGATTGCGGAGCATTTTGGGGAGAATAAAGCCGTGGAACGTGCTGTTTCCGCAGGTGTTGATATCATCCTTATGCCAAAAGATTCGGCCGCTGCCCATCAAACGCTGGTGAACGCAGTGAAGAGCGGGAAGATCCCGGACGAAACCATTCATGCCTCAGTGAAGCGAATTCTGGAGCTGAAAGCGAAATATGGTTTGTTTGAACGCAGCCAGACTCTAGCGCAAAAGCTAAATGCGCTTAACGGTGTCATTGGATCGAAGCAGCATCGTGCGGTGGAGCAGGAAATTGCCGAGCGAGCAGTTACCGTATTGGCCGGCCGTGAGGGTGGACTTCCGGATCAAATTCAACAAGGCGACCGGGTCGTTATTCTCGCAGCCGAACAGGAACAGGCAAAGCAGCTTGAGAAGCAACTGATACAAGCTGCAAGTAACCTATCCCTGAAGACAGAAATTTCTCTTATTGGACAAGGGAAGATGAATGAAGCCCTCCAGGCGATTGGACAGGCGGACTACGTCATTCTTGCTTCTTACCAGTTCCGCAACGTGGCCAGTGAGTTCGGATGGTCTGATTATCAAACCTTGATTGATACGATGAACAGGCGTAATCAGCGTTACTCCCTATTGTCGCTTGGCAACCCGTACGAGATGATTTATTTGCAGAATGTGCGATCAGGGCTTGCTGTGTATGGAAAGCAGGAGCCCAATACGTTAGCAGGGATCAAAGTGCTGGTTGGTCAACGGAAAGCTGAGGGCAAGTTACCTGTGAGAACGGAGTAAAGCACGATTAATGCTTTTGAAAAATACTGATTCCAAATACGGAATCAGTATTTTTTGTATTTTGATCTTTGATCCCGCCGGTCACGTTATGCCTCATGTAATTCCTTGCTACCTACAAAATAAGGAGTAGAGTTATAATTAACTTAATATGGAGGTGGTAACACGTGAGATTAGATGAATTGTTTACGGTACATGTGAACATTGGGAAATCAATTGAATTACATAACAGCGTGGATGAATCGGTTGTCATGATTACATTTACAGGGAACGTGACCGGAAAGTATTTTGATGGATTGGTGCTTGATGGAGGAGTGGATACTCAGATTATCAGGGAACAGGGGAATTACCACACGCTATCAGCAAGGTACATGCTCCAAGGAACGGACTACACAGGACATACCTGCCAAATTTATATCGAAAACAACGGAAACATGGATAACACGCTGAAAACTGCATTATTTCGTACTGCTCCCAAAATGGTTACAAACAGTAAGGCATTATCTTTTCTCAACAGTGATACGCTCGTTAGTGAAGGCTATCCAACGGCGACAGGTGTGGATATAAAAATATACAGGAAACTGTTATAACTCCGATCATATGAAATCCAAATGGATAGCAACCAGACCAGAATCGGAAGAAGGACGCTATGGTAAGGAAGGACGCAAGATTATTTGAAATTCTTGTAATAAACCAAATGGTCTGTCCACTCATCGTTTTCGTAAATAAATCCTTTGCGAACACATTCAAATTCCATGCCTACACGTTCTGCAAGTTTTATAGAAGGGGTATTATCCAAATTAATATGGGCTTCTATACGATGGAATTTCAAATGTTCAAATGCAATATGAAGAGCTTCATTCACGGCTTCTTTGCCGTAGCCTGTTCTCCAATACTGATTATGGATGGTATATCCGAAGCTTGCCCATTGAAAATCCGCTCTTGCTAAAGTCGCAATATCAATCATACCCAGATGTGTACCATCTTCCTTTCTAAATACACCAAATACATAAACGGCATCTGTACACGCTAACTTTTGGTGTCGATCTACGAGTTGATGAAACCAATCCGGTGTACATTCGCTCATATCCATTTTCCCTTGATCGTGGCGGTGTTGGGAAGGGAGACGGTTTTCAAATGCATTTAACCAATTTTCATAATCGTCTTTCTTTAAAGGTCTTATTATTAATCGTTCTGTCTCTGAAATATAATCAAATTGTTCTGCATTCAATACCAAGTGACATCTCCTCTGAATTATCTTTTTTCATTAACATAATTAAGCAATCCAAGTTTATCATAGGATGCATCTGTTGAGAACAGGAACGAAAGGGACATCCATCTGATTAGAAATCATAATTCAAAGGGCGGCTAGACATCTTTGCAATAATTGGATTAATGGTAAAATAGTGAAAATGCTTCATGTTGGAGGAAGGATGCTCATGTATAAACTGATGATCGTAGAGGATGAACTGCTCATGCGGGTTGGAATTCGTTCCATGCTGAATTGGGAAGAGTATAATTTCTATGTTGCTGGTGAAGCGGGGAACGGGAAGGAAGCGTTGGAACTTGCGCTAGAAGTGACCCCTGATCTAATTATTACCGATATCAAGATGCCGATTATGGATGGGTTAGAGCTCATACAAGAGGCATCTTGTTTACTGAAAAGCTGCAAATATGTCATCCTGAGTAATTTTGATGAATTTCATTATGCAAAAGAGGCATTGAAGCTTGGAGCTGTAGACTACTTGATTAAAAGTGAGATTACAGAAACCTCTTTAGTTGATTTGCTTTCCACCATTGAAGAAAAACTAAAAAGTGAACGTGGCACGCAGACCAACATACCATTTATGACACATGACCATTCCAAGAGCCTGAGACATCTCAAAGATAGCTTCTTTCAAGATGTTGTAAGCGGATTCATAGATGAAAAAGATATGGTTGCCAAAGCTGAAGAAATGCATTTACGTATACGATCAGACAAGTTGGTGGTCATTCAGTTTATTGTGAATTATTACGAGGAGGCGAAGAGGAAATATGTCGAGAAGGGGGAAAAGCTACTTCGATTCTCTATTCTGAATATTATGGAAGAGATCATTCCATCCAAATGGGAGAAAGAGATTTTTGTGGAAAGCTCATCTGAATATTGGGTTATTGTCAATGTTCTTCCTGGGAGTGAGTCTGTACAAGCCGATCTAAACAAACTATGTAATAAGCTTCTGTCTTCAATCAAGGATTTTATGAATCTGTCGCTCTCAGCGGGTGTAAGTACAATCGTTTCCGGTTTCCATGGCATAAGAAAGGCGTGTCGAGAAGCGGAATTCGCTCTAAGGCAAAGTTTCTTTAAAGGCAGTAACCAGATACTGTATTACGCGGACGTGATTCAAGCTCCAGTTCGGAAAGAAGTGAATGGAATGCTCAGTCCGGAGCAAGAACGAAATTTCCTCAAATTATGGGTGAGTAAAGATAACCAAAAGGCGGAGGAATTCCTTGAAGAAATTCGCTCTAACCTGGAGGTGCAAGAAGCAGATGAGAGCAGTATTCGCAAGCAATATATCAGGGTGATGGAGACCATACACTCCCATCTCTCACGAGCTATTGAACGAGGCAGGCCTTCCTTTACCGAGAGATCGCCTTACGAAATCGTTTTAAAGGGAGAGTATTGGGAGGATATTCACCAGGATATGCTGGCTCATATTGCGTATTACTTTAAAACCGATTCCCTGATTATGCAGGAGCGTTCTTACACAGACCTCGCCATTGAGTTAATGGACAAGTATTATGCCGAGGATATTTCGTTGCAAAGTATCGCTAGCCAGATCCGTGTCAATCCTTCGTATCTCAGCCGATTGTTTAAGCAGGAAAAAGGAGAGAATTTTATCACGTACCTGACACGAGTTCGGATTGAACATGCCAAGGCTTATCTATTGAGCAGGGAAATGAGAGTATATGAAATTGCCCACAAGGTGGGCTACCATAATTACACGTACTTCAGTAAGATTTTCAAAAAATCGGTAGGATTCACTCCTGAGGAATATCGAGAACGACAGCAGGAATTCATGTAATCCGTGAATAGAGGTGCAGCATATGAGGCATTCCGGGCTCTTCCCAATCAAGTACAAAATCATGGTGATATGCATTACAGTCATCATTCTTCCCGTACTTGTGATGACGATCAATTCGTATTATTCCTCTGAGCGATTATTGGCACAGAATTATACCAATCTGCTCACCGATCTGGCCAAGCAGACGAATATTCGCATTGATGAGTTCCTAAAGGAGATTGAGAAAATCACACTGCTTGCCAGCAATGGACTGAGCGACAATTTATCTGCAACCCATGAAGGAAGCTTTCCGATCCAGGATTTCCTGCGAGAGGGTGATGAACAAAATGAGATTGCCGCATACAATATTTTGATGAATTATATCATGATGAAGGATCGCGTATTTTCCATTTACCTCTATAATTTGAATGGGGGACAAGATCTGTTCGTCAGTCCTAACCAGCCTATTGACCCGGACTTCAAAGTGGCGAACGAATTGTGGTTTAAAAAATTCATGCATGATAATGATCGAACCATCACATTGACAACCCGAATCGATGAGCAATTGGAGAATAAAATTCTGGCAGTGTCACACGCTCGTAAAATTCATGATGTGGCTAGCGGGGAACTGCTCGGCGTCATTGTCGTCAGCATTGATATAAAGTTCATCGAAATCGTTAATCGTAACTTGCAGGAAGGGCTGCGTTCCAGATTCATGATCGTTGATGAGAATGATAAAATCGTATATAACGTAAATGAACGATTAATCGGTACATTGTTCCGGGACAACGTTCGTCCTCCCGAATCATTAAATGTTGTGGTGACCAGTCCACTTAGTCAGCAGAAATGGACTACTTATTTATACATGCCTTTGGATGAGCTTACTGCCGACGGCAAAATATTAGGGCATAATCTGGTGACACTGTCCATTGTCCTGGTTCTTTTTGCTGCCATTATTTCGATTTTTCTATCTCATGTCATCACCACCCCTATCAAGAAGCTGCTCAGCAATATCTCTTTGGTCGAGAAGGGGCAGTTTGAACAAGTTGAACATATTCGTTCTCGCGATGAGATTGGGCATTTATCGGTTCGATTTAACAAGATGTCACATGAATTGAAGCGTATGGTTGAGCGGATGCAGCAGGAAGAGATAGAGAAAGCAAAGGCCGAGATGCGTGCGCTTCATGACCAGATCAAGCCTCATTTTCTGTATAATACTTTGGGTTCAGTGAAATGGATCGCCTCCATGCAGCAGGCTGACAAAATCGTGGAAATGACTGATGCATTAATCTCGATGCTTCGTTATGCCACAAGATCCGATGGAACACTTGTGACGATTCGTGAGGAAATCGATAATATTGCGAATTACGTGACGATTCAGAATGTCAGGTACTACGACTGTATTCAGATGAAATATGAGATTGAGGATAGACTGCTCGATTATCATATGCCCAAAATGATTCTGCAGCCCATTGTGGAGAATGCGATCTTTCACGGTCTGGCCGAGCTTGAAGAAGACGGAGTCATTACCATTCGGATTCAACCACGGGGCAGTGATATTGTGATCGAAGTCTGCGATAATGGCATTGGTATGGATCAACATACGATCCAGAACTTTATGGAAGATAAGCTCGAAGCAGATAAAGGAACAGGAATCGGCCTGCATAATGTGCAGCGGCGTATTCAACTTCATTTTGGCAAGCCTTATGGAATGCAGGTGGCAAGTCAGATTGGAGAAGGTACGACTTTTACCATTCTGCTACCTGCCATCATCGAAACAATGTAGTCTTAAAAGTAATCGTGCATATGTTTACATTCCTAGAACGATCTTAAGTATGTATCAGAGGGTAAACACACCGAAAGGGGATGTCCCATAAGTCATGAATATGACAGGAACATCCCTTGTTCGTGTTATTTTGTGTTAATAAACCTGAGACACGCTATTCGCTTACATTTGCCCAGATCTGAGATCTTAGGAATCACAGAGACGTTATTTCGTCGATGCGGTCGATTTTTCAGGTTTTGAAAACGTGTTATGACGAAATAGCAATACTGAGTTTCGTTAAATCTTGAAAACGCTGATGATCCGCCTTTTAAGGTGCGGTAGG
This sequence comes from Paenibacillus sp. OK076, assembly GCF_900110055.1. Lineage (NCBI taxonomy): Bacteria > Bacillati > Bacillota > Bacilli > Caryophanales > Paenibacillaceae > Paenibacillus > Paenibacillus sp. OK076. Next base: position 3,133,982 of record NZ_FOCH01000001.1, on the reverse strand, counting down.
TTCGTTAGCGCTTAGAGCAAGGCAGAATTCCTTTTGAGACAGCCCCTTTCTATTATCCTTTGACGCTACCGAGTACCAAACCCTTGGTAAAGTATTTTTGCAAGAACGGATAAACGAGCAAAATCGGAATGGCACCTAAGAACATTTGAGCGGCGCGCCCAGTTCTGGCGTTCATCATCGATAACAATTGAGTATAGTCTGATCCAGATTTCAGCATGATTTGCTCAAAGCTCTGCAGCAGGGTCTGCAGGTAGCTTTGTAGTGGATAATTGGCTGGATTGTTCATATAGATAATGCCATCGAACCATGAATTCCAATGGCCGACGATACTGAACAAACCGACCGTTGCGAGAGCGGGCTTGAGGAGCGGCAATAGAATACGAAGCAATACCTGCACAGGCCCGGCACCGTCGATGATCGCTGATTCTTCAATCTCCTCTGGCAAACCTCTAATGAAATTCATAAGAATAATCATACTAAACACGGGCAGAGCTCCGGGCAGAATCAGAGACCAAATCGAATCAATCAATCCCATTTTGACGACCACCAGATAGGTAGGAATCAATCCTCCGCTAAATAACATGGTCACAATGAAAAATCCCATATAGATATTACGGCCCATCAATTTTTGTTTGGATTTGGATAATGGATAGGCGGTGAGCACGATCAGCACCAGATTTACCAACGTTCCGAGAACGGTTCGTTGGATCGCCACCCAGAGAGAGGAGAAAAATGACCCTCCAGTTAATGCAAATTCATAAGCCTTAGTCGTGAATTCGACGGGCCAGAACGTAACACTTCCCGCGGATACAGCGGAACTGCTGCTGAATGAAACAGCCAACAGGTTGATAAATGGGAGGATACAGAGTAGGGAAATTAGAAGCAATATCGTGTAGTTTAGGATATGGAACACACGCCTGCTTATACTTTTATCATAGATCATAATGAACGTTCCTCCTTAGAAGATGCGATAGCCGGCTACCCTGTAGGCCAGGAAGTACGATACGGCAACGAGCACACTGGAAATGATGGATTTAAATAATCCGACAGCGGTACCAATCGAGTACTGTGCCTGCTGAATTCCCAGACGGTATACATAGGTATCAATAATATCTCCCGTCTGATACACGACAGGGGAATACAGGTTATAGATTTGATCAAATCCGGCATTGAGGACGTTACCCAGTGACAACACAGTCATTAAAACAATCGTTGGCATGAGAAGGGGTAATGTGATGTAGATGGTCTGTTTCCATCGTTTGGCTCCATCAATTACCGCGGCCTCATATAGACCAGGGTCAATACTGGTTAGGGCTGCTAGATATACAACCGTGCCGAATCCAAAGCCTTTCCAGATATCACTCACGATCATGGTCCAAGGGAATATGGACGGTGTGCCCAGAAAAGAGATCGGTGCAATCCCGAATACGCCTAGAAATGTATTGATGATGCCATCGGAGCTAAGTATATCCAGCATGATGCCAGCCATAATGACCCAAGAGAGGAAGTTCGGAATGTATACGAGTGTTTGAAATGTACGTTTGATTCCACTGTGCAGTACCTCGTTAAGCAGTAATGCAAAAATAACAGGCACGATAATGCCGCCGATAATCTTGAAGACGGACATATACAGCGTATTCCAGATGGTTCTTACGAAGTTCGGCTGACTAAATACGTGCGAAAAATTGTCCCATCCAACCCATGGAGAGTTAAAGCCGAGACCCGGATTGTATTTTTGAAATGCAATAATAAGCCCATAAAAAGGGATATAGCTAAAGATGAAGACCAAGACCAGGCTCGGGATCAACATAAGATGGTAGGGACTCTGCTGCTTCCATTTTCTCAGCATTCATATTCCTCCGTTCTTGGTGTACCACATTTGTAACCGTTATCAAGAAAGGACGAGAACACTCCCGTCCATTCTTGGACACGGCACTTTTATTTGCCGTAGGCATCATTAACTGCCTGAGTTGCTTCATCGCCTCCGGCCGCTCGCCAATTCTGGACGACAACATCGAAATAATCGATACGTTCACTCCCCATGATAATCTTGGTGAAACCTTCTGTCAGGATATCATCCAGCGTAGTACCATAACTTGACAGCACCTCCGGTGAAACACCCCATAGTGCCGTCTTAATGTAGTTCTCGCTATCGAGTACTTTCTTAGCCAGACCATACGCATTCTTTGGAGCACCTTGTTGCAAATAATCACCGACTGCTCCCGGTGTTGCATTCTTCATAAACTCAACACTGTTGTTATATTTCTGCCACATTCCCGAAGTAGTGAGTCCACTGGTATCCTCGGATTGAAGGGCTGCTGATACAGCCTCGAACTGCTCGTAATCTGAATTCGGATTAAGCACACGGAACGCCCCGACCACATGGGCAATATCATTGTCTAGCAAAGCAGAGAGTGTTTCTTTGGACTCCTTGCCATTTCCTTCATCAACGATATAAGCATAGTCATTCAAAATCTTGATCACTTCTTGAGGGCTCTTGAATCCTTTTTTCATGACAATATAATTGTTGTTGGCGAAGAAGATGGATTGTTTCGCTTCCTTTCCATCAATGGTAGGGATGATATACGGATAAAAGATCGCGTCCTTACCCAGATTGGCTACTGTATCAACACCAGGATTATAACCCCACCACTGGTAATAAGGCTGTACGCCCACTTTGCCGGCTACGATATCCGCGTTCATCGCATTAAAGTCTTTGATTGCAAATTCCGGATCAATAATGCCTTGCTTGTACCATTCCGACCACTCAGCCAGTGCATTCTTCATCTCAGGCTGGACTGAGCCATATACTAATTTTCCGCTGGCATCTTCCATCCACATATCTGGATGTGCATTCCAAGCAATGGCGAGCAGGTTGAGGTAATCGAGCGATTGATCTACTGCTATGCCATATCCGCCGTGCTTTTCCATAAATTTCAGTGCAATGTTCTTGATGTCTTCCACCGATTTCGGATCTTGGAGACCCAGTTCTTCTTTCCAATCGTTCCGAATCCAGATGAAATCTGGTTGATCAATTAATCCCCAGTGCATCTGCGGTATCCCGTACAGCTTGCCGTCCTTCTTACCAGACTCATAGCTGTCCGCGTCCGTTTCCATGTAGCCTTTGAGACGTTCTGAAGCGTGTTGTTCAAAGACATCGGTAAGGTCCATTACCATGTCTGCTTCGACTAACTGTCTTAATTGTGATGGATTAACCCTAAACACGTCGGGGAGATCATTCGATGCTATAGCCAAATTCAATTTGGTATCATACTCATCGCTGACCCAGTCTGTTTTGACATCGATATTAAACTGCTCTTTGTATCGCTTGATCCACACATTGTTTGTAATATCATCGCCCTTTGGATATTTGGCAGAAGAATATTCTGACGTCACGGTGTGAATGGTTGTTATTCCGCCCTCGTTGGCATCCGAATCGGTATTGGATGTACTTTTCTCGGTGCTGCTTCCATTCGTACAGGCGGCGACCAATAGGGTCGACAGGCATAAAGACAACAGTAAAGTCTTGGTTTTCTTGTTCATTTCCTTTCCCCCTTAAGCGTCATATGTGAATACGTTTTCTTGAAAATAGTCTAAACGAGAAAGGGAGAACAGGATATAAAGGTTATTGACGAGAATTCGCATGTTTTTTTACTTTTGGGTTAAAGCGGAGAAATGATCAAAGTGGTTTGTGCACTTTTTTTACTTTTCACCCAATCATTTTTTACTCATGGCCCAAAGACGACGACCCAGATATTTTGATTCGGTATTATTGCGTGGCAGCGGTATTAACAAAAACAATAGAATAATCTGGAATTTTAGGATAAGATATATACATCTGAACAAAAAGGAGCGAATTTCAATGACTAACAAGGTGATTGTGCTTTAGGTTCACAGAAGGATATTTGCGGCATGGGAATTCCTTTTGTGGACATTGCAATGCGGGAGATCGTCCCGACAATGTTTACTGGAGGAGATCATTATTAACTTTAACGAAGCTGTTAACATCAGCAATACGCACGTACTGGAATGGGTATCCGAGCTGTTTCATCTGGAGGGTTACAACATCCAGCTTATTCCACCTCATGAGGGTGGGCGGAATGTCGTTTACACCTGTGAGCAAGAGGGGTGTGAATCGCTAATTCTCCGAGTGTCTTTTTTGCCTGACAGAAACCGCGAAGATTATATTGCTGAACTGGAATATGTCCAGTATCTGTTTGATCATGGAGCCAGCGTTTCGAATGTGGTGAGTTCCAAGAAGGGCAATCTGTTGGAAGAGATCACTTATGATCATCATACGTTTTTTGTCAGCCTGTTTCACAAGGCCAAGGGAAAGTTGCTGGTAGAAAATAATTATCTGTACCGGGAAGGTGTTCCACTTACCGAATACTATTATAATAGCGGCAAAGTTCTGGGCAAAATGCATCAGCTATCCAAAAGCTATGTTCCCGTTCATCGCAGGCATCATTTTTTTGACAATTACAAAGTTGAATATATCGAGAGGTTGGTCCCTGAATCTTTCTCTCTGCTTAAGGAGAAGATGGTCGAGCTCCTGAATACCTTAAAAGGTTTGAATACAAATCAGGAAACATTCGGGATGATCCATTTCGATTATAACGATGGGAATTACTCAATCGATTTTGATACCGGCCACATCACGGTGTATGATTTCGATAATTCATGCTTTGGCTGGTATATGTATGACCTGGCAGATCTATGGACACACGGTGTGGGCTGGATACAATTCGAACCTGACGCCGGGAAACGTAATGCGTTCATGCATGATTATTTTGAAACCGCCCTCGCTGGTTATACTTCCGAAACCAAGATCGAAGATTCGATGTTGGAGAAGCTGCCTTTATTTATTCAAGTTACCCTCTTGGAGAATATTCTAGGTCAATTGGAGGAAATGCAGCATACTGGCGAAGAATTGGAAGATAACGAAGAAGTGCTGTATCTCATTAAATGTCTGGAAGAGGATATACCGTACAGGGGATTTTTCCATGACATGTATTCGAGTGAAGCACCCTTTACGTTATGAGGAACGCTGAAGTGACATACAACTGAAGCATGAATAACCAGTGTTTCAAAGAGGCAGTCGGCATAGACCGGTTGCCTCTTTGTTTAGCTACGACACTCTATTCGAATTTGGAAGGAGGCACGTTGTAAAATTTTTTAAATGCCTTGGAGAAGGTGAAGGGATCGGGATAGCCCAGAAATCCGGCAATTTGCTGGATCGTATATTTTTTCTCATACAGATAGTCACGTGCCCGGTTCATCTTGATTTGATTGATGTACTGTCCCGGCGTAATACCCAAAATTTTCTTGAACAATGAAATAAAATATTTCTCAGAGACACCTGCAATGGCCGCAAGCTCGTTAACTCGGATGACACGATGCAGATTCGCATCCACGTATGGGAATACGTTCTGCAGAACCTCCAGACTTCCTTCCGTTTTCCTCGGTTTTCGGTCTTTTAGAAATTCACCGTTATATAGACCATGCCCGTGAAGCTCCAGAATTTTGGCAATCACCAGTAGTAGAGAAGCCTTCAAGTAGAGTGGACTTCCGGCAGCGCCGCTGTTCTGCTTGAACCTTCGATAGGACGAGGTGAACAGCGTTGATTCCTCCCGAATAAGGTTGCCTGGTACGATGCCCGGCAGTTGAAACTCGCCCAGAATTCGCTTTTGCTCAGCAATGCTGAAATCAAAGTGCATGTATATGAATCGGCACTCTTCAGTCGTGGAAGCAAGATAGGGCATATCTGGATAAAAAAATACAACGTCACCCGGGTCAGCTATATGTTCGATCCCGTCAATGATAATCTTGATGGAGCCTGCTGTAATGAACCACAGATCATAATCGGAATGTGACTTGTGCTCAACCCAATGGCTGTCATGAGTTTGTTCCAAATAAGAGCTCATGCGAAGTGTGATATATTCCGAAAGTTCATCGATTATACTCATATTTACAGTCCCTGTATGCATTGGATTCAATTCAATCCTCTCCACTTTATGACATACTTCGATTTATAACTAATATAAACAAGGCTTTATCTCTTGTTATTCATCGTACCATATGACATGTATTGAAAACTATCACACATTCCGATTTCAGGCCACTCCCCTATAATGAACTTATATCGTGAAGAGGAGGGGTTCGTAATGAATGGTACAAACATACAGCACCCAAAGGTCGTCGTAATTGGAGCAGGCAGCCTGTTTTTCGGTCGTCAATCCATCTGGCAGATGGTTCACTCAACATACTTGAACCAGGGAACTTTGGCCTTAGTGGATACGGACGAGGAACGGCTCTCGAAAATGGTAACACTGGCAGAGATGGTCGCCCGGGAGAACAACGTATCCTTAAAGATTGAGGGCTCGGTGGACCGAAGACAAGTGCTGCCGGGAGCTGACTTCGTTGTGCTTAGCTTTGCAGAGCAATCGGTCAAATACCGGGGAATTGACTGCCAAGTCTCTCTAAAGTACGGCATTCGCATGTGTTCCGGCGATACCATTGGACCGGGTGGAATCTTTCGCGCGATGAGGGAACTGCCAGTTATTATGGAATGCGCCAAAGATATTGAGGAGCTGTGTCCTGATGCCTGGGTGATTAATTATATTAACCCGTCTACCGTTCATGGCATCGCGTTACATCGCTATGCGCCGAAGCTCAAATCGTTTGCGCTGTGCGATAGTCATCATATGCCGCATAAGAAAGCCTATTATGCTGTAAGAGCCGGAATCATCGAAAAGACAGATGAGTTCACCCGTGAGATTGACCGGAAATTCGATTTCCGCATCGCTGGTGTCAATCATTTTACTTGGCTGCTTAAAGCGGAATTCGAAGGAAAAAATGTGATGCCCCTAATCGCGGAAGCTATGCGCAAAATGGCAGGTGATGAGAACAACGGCGGTGATCGCGGCGCAAAAGCTATTTTTAACGATGCGATTACCTATGAACTGTATGATATTTTTGGAATTATCCCCACGTGCACGGCGCATACGAAGGAATACGTTCGGTATTGGCAAGGTCTCGGCAAGTCTACAGACACGATTCCGCCATTATCCATCTGGGAGACAGAGGACAGGTATCAGCGTCACGACGAAATGTGGAGTCAGGTCGATGACTTTCTTACGGGAACTATCCCGATTGCCGATTATATGAGCACTTTTGGCCCGGATCATGCGACGGATATCATTGAGAACATGGTAGGAAATTTGGGGAAGAAATTTTTTATCAATACGCTTAATCAAGGCGCGGTAACCAATATGAATGCCGATTCATTCCTGGAAGTGCTGTGCGACGTGGGCATGGATGGGGTAAAGCCAGTTCATGTAGGCGAGATGCCGCGCGGTGTAAGAGGTATGCAAGAACTTGTACTGGATACACATGAGCTGACGGTTGAAGCAGTTCTGGAACAGAGCTACGAGAAGCTGAGAAGGGCGATGCTCACCGATCCACTCGTGAATTCCATCAGTGACGCGGACAAAATCATTCATGAATTGCTGGAACTGGAGCGTGATATGATTCCTGACGTGTGGTACAAGGACAGACTGCAGTATAGCTAATAGATAGATAACGATATAAGACCACGTAGTTTCCTTCAGAAGGATTAACGTGGTCTTTGGTTTTATTATGAAATCCTATTTCATTTAAAAGATAAAGAAGAATAAAAAAAGCATATTGTATCAGCGATTTATAACCATTGGATAATAATTACATTGACATGTGCGGCTTTTTCTAAAATAATAAACGTAATTGAATACTGGTACCTTTAATTCAGTCCAGAGAGGCTGGCAAGGGCAGCGGATTTTATAATCACGCGGGAATCAGGGCATATCCCCTCAGGGATGCTCTGCGTCTTCGCGCGGATTATGATGCAAAAAGAGGCTACTTGTCAGTACGTAACTTGACGAGTAGCCTCTTTTTTCTGCTTTTTTTGGTATCAGATACACTTTAAGCTGGAGGTATTCTGATGAGTAAACAAGATCAAGAGTTTTCATGGCAAGAGGTGCCAAAATCGCAGAGAAACCAATTTTGGAAGACGTTGTCCGTCATGCTGGGTTTCACCTTCTTCTCGGCAAGCATGCTGGCAGGGGGGACGCTTGGAGTCAGCTTGACGTTCATCGAGTTCATTGGCATCGTGCTGGCCGGCAATCTGGTGCTCGGCATCTATACAGGAGCACTGGCGCATATCGCTGCCAAGACGGGCCTTTCCACACATTTACTTGCTAAATATGCGTTTGGTGCGAAAGGATCGTACCTGCCATCGTTCCTGCTGGGCTTTACACAGGTCGGATGGTTCGGGGTAGGCGTGGCCATGTTCGCAATTCCGGTTGCCAAAGCGATGGATTGGAACGTGTATCTGCTGATCTTTCTGTTTGGTCTTGCTATGACGGCATCAGCCATCTTCGGTATGAAGTCGCTTGTTATCTTGGGTTATATTGCGGTTCCGGCAATTGCTATTCTCGGCGGTTACTCCATGTTCGAAGGGGCAGGATCGCTGGGAGGTTTGCAAGGGTTGCTTGATTACACGCCGACAGAGACACTCACCGCGGCAGCAGCATTAACCATTTGTATCGGATCATTCATTAGTGGCGGAACGCTGACGCCCGATTTTGCCCGGTTTTCCCAGACGTCCAAGCAGGCGGTTACCGCAACGGTGATTGCCTTCTTCCTGGGTAACTCGCTAATGTTCCTGTTCGGGGCAGTTGGTGCAATGGCTTATAACCTGGCTGATATCTCGGAGGTTATGTTCCTGCAAGGCTTGCTCATTCCCGCAATCATCGTTCTTGGACTCAATATCTGGACAACCAACGATAATGCCTTGTACGCCTCCGGATTAGGTTTTGCCAACATCACTAAAATTTCGAAAAAGTTCTTCGTCATCGTAAACGGTATTGTGGGTACTGTATTTGCCATGTGGATGTACAACAATTTCGTCAGCTTCCTGAATGTGCTGGGTGCAGCGGTACCATCCATTGGGGCGATCATCATCGCGGACTACTTCTTCGTGAAGCGCAGAAACTATAAACCGTTTGCCGAGATGAGTTTCAAAACGGTAAACTGGGTAGCGATGGTGGCTTGGGCCATCGGCGTTGCGTTTGCCCAGCTGGCTCCAGGAGTAACACCACTGAATGCACTGCTCGGTACGGCGGTGGCCTACATCGTGTTGATGCTGATCGTTCCTAACAAAGAATCCAACCTAGAAAAGGGGAAAATAAATGATTATAACGAACGCAAAATTGCGGGGTAAAGAAGGTCTATGGAATATCGTCGTGAAGGACGGGAAGTTCGAACAAATTACGCGTGAGCAGCAGGCTACTGCAAATGAGGAAGTACTTGACGTCAACGGTTCACTTGTACTGCCGCCGTTCATTGAGCCTCACATCCATCTGGATACAACGTTAACGGCTGGCGAGCCGGAGTGGAATTTGAGCGGAACGCTGTTTGAAGGCATTCAGCGCTGGTCGGAACGCAAAGCATTCTTGACGCATGAAGATGTTAAAACCCGCTCCAAAACAGCACTGAAATGGCAGTTGGCGCAAGGAATCCAACATGTGCGGACACATGTGGACGTTACAGATCCAAGCTTGACGGCAGTCAAAGCGATGCTTGAGGTAAAAGAAGAGATGGCACCCTACATCGACATCCAGCTTGTGGCTTTCCCGCAGGAAGGTATTCATTCCTACCCGAACGGTGCAGAACTGCTGGAAGAGTCACTGAAAATGGGCGTTGACGTGGTCGGCGGCATTCCGCACTTCGAATTCACAAGAGAATACGGCGTGGATTCGATGAAGGTTGCCTTTGACCTTGCTGAAAAATACGACCGTCTAATCGACATCCATTGCGACGAGATCGATGACGAGCAATCCCGCTTTGTGGAAGTCGTCGCGAAGGAAGCCTACGAACGAGGACTGGGCTCTCGCACAACGGCAAGTCACACGACGGCGATGGGGTCTTATAATGACGCATATACGTACAAATTGTTCAGATTGCTGAAGATGGCTGACCTCAATTTCGTTTCCAATCCGTTGGTCAACATTCACCTGCAAGGACGCTTCGACACGTATCCAAAAAGAAGAGGTCTGACTCGCGTCAAAGAGCTGCAGGAAGCTGGTCTTAACGTGTGTTTTGGTCATGATGACATTTTTGATCCATGGTATCCGCTAGGAACGGGCAACATGCTCCAAGTACTGCACATGGGTATTCATGCTTCGCAGTTGCTGGGCTATGATCAAATCGTGAATTCAGTTGATCTCATTACGAAAAACAGCGCAAGAACGTTGCACATCGAGGATGTATACGGCATTGAAGAAGGGAAACCTGCCAACTTCATCGTTCTTGAAGCAGAGAACGAATACGAGGCTGTTCGCAAGCAGGCTGGTGTACTCTACTCGTACAGAGGTGGACGCAAAATCGCGGAAACAAAACCGCGAGATATGTCCATCATTTTGGAGAGCGGCACAGAGAAGGTTACTTTCAATAAATAATGAAGAAAATATAACCCATTAAAAGTCGCTATTTTAGCGGCTTTTTTAGTTTAGAAGATGAGGTGTAATTAGAGGGAAATCAAATGGAGGACATGATACAAACTGGGATGGCTTCGAATCTAAAGTACTGGAGTTCGTAACATAGTTATAGTTGAAATTTTGGAAAGATTTAACGTATATTTAGGATTGATCTTTATGCTATAGACAGAGGTGATTGATTGAGCACATCAAAAAAGCGCATCCAATTAATTGATGGACTGCGCGGATTCAGTCTGGCCGGTATCGTGTTGGCGAATATGCTGGCTTTCCAATACGGAATGTTCGGCCAGAGTAAACCCCAACTATTCGGGATCGGTGGTGTAGACCAGGCATTTCTCTCGTTTCTGCAGATTATTGTGGTAGGTAGTTTTATGGCGATCTTTGCCTTCATGTTCGGCTTCGGTATGATCAAACTGTCAGAAAGCCTTCAATCGCGAGATTTACGACCAAAGTGTCATCTTGCCCGGCGTTTTCTACTACTGTTTGGTATCGGATTGCTGCACATAACCTATCTTTGGGAAGGGGACATTTTATCGTTTTACGGTGTACTCGGTTTCTTTCTGCTGATGTTCCTGAATCGAAAGCCAAAAACGCTGCTCATTTGGGCGGTACTGCTACTTGTCGGAGCAGGGCTGCTAGGTTTGCCGGCATCCAATCCAATGAATCCGCTATCTATTGAATCCACTCATATGAAGAACTACATCATTCAAAGTCAGGATGTATACGGTAATGGCAACTACGAGGAGATCAGGGATTTCAGCAATAACGGCGATCCATTCGGTGGGGATTTGGATGTGTCATTTGCCTTGTTGGCCCTGGTATTAGCCCCGCTAATGACGGTACCGATGTTTTTGCTTGGTATGCACGCTGCAAGAATGGGCACGTTTAGCGATCCTCAGGCAATGAGGCATATGTATTTACGTCGTGCCTCGTTCTTGATTCCAGTTGGTTTGATACTCAAAGCATACGGTGTGTTGGCGCCACAATTTGGTGCGGAAGGATGGCCCGGAATCGGAATCGGCGGGACACTCGGGGGAATGTTGCTTGCACTCGGATACATTTACGCATTTGCAATGTTATACGCAGGAAGTCGCCGTTATAGCCTGATGCGCAGGTTTGAGGCGGTCGGCCGTCTCTCACTGACGAATTACCTGATGCAGAGTGTCATCTGTACGACTATTTTTTATGGTTACGGTCTAGGTCTGTTTGGGCGTGCTGGTGTAATCATTGGAGCAGTTATTGCACTTGCTGTCTATGGTACTCAATTATGGCTCAGTCCGTTATATCTTAAGAAATTTAGCAGTGGGCCAGTCGAGTATCTCCTTCGAATCTGGACATATCTATCTTGGAAAGGACAGCCAAGAAAGAAGAAAAGATCGAACACGAATTTGCAAGATAGTGCTCCTAGAGTGCACTGAGCATAAAACGTTGCTACAAATACACAAAGAGGGCCTTTCTGTTAAAAGAAGGGTACCTTTGTGCCGCAGCAATCATCGACCAAAGCATGAACCCTAAAGTATGTCTCAACAACGCTCTAAAAGGCGATACATCCCGATATAGTGTCTCAGGTTCCTTAGATTTCTGACATCTTGACCACACGTGAACCTCACATTTTGCCCATTCAGAATGTAGCGAGTCTAATACATAAGCTAACTATTATAGTGCGGGCAGCGTTAAGGTATACGAAATGAAAGATGCAGCGTATACATCCGACTGTTTCCACTCGGACTTGAAAGGATCGTTATTGTGCTAAAAATAATTAATTTTCTTCTATTATTGCTGATCATTTGGGTAGCAATCCTATATCCTTTTCGTTTTGCTTGGTTTGAAGGCTTAAAACAGATTCCTGAAGATCTTCATGGTGTTTATTTACTTTTCTTGTTCTTTGGATATCTTATATGTTCATCTGGTATGGGACTTTTAGTTGGAAAGATGTGTTTTAAACGAAAAGAACAGTAAACCATTTGAGGGCATCTTTTGTATTCAGCTAGGAGGGCAATGGTTGTAACATAGTGAGCTCATGCCCGACTAGCTGAAGTTAAAGGGAGGGGCAGAGGTCCTTTTGGCAGTTGCCTCTCCAATTCGGAAAACTTGAAAAGCTCGACAATGCTCCTTCTAACAAATGCTGATCTTCTTGTACTGCATTTTTGAAACGAGGTTCCTTACAATGCAGCTTTGACAGCATTTTTTAATTTGGATACGCCTGCCTGTAATTGAACATCTGACAAATGTGCAAATGATAAATAGATACCATACTTCGTACCGTCAGACGTTGAACTGCTGACCTCTGAGTATATAACCCCTTCCGATCTAGCCGCTGAACGAAAGACTTCATAAGTGGATGCATCACCTCGCCACCAGCCAAACACGTGCAGACCGGCTTCATTTTCCACCCAGTCAAACCATGTTGAGAGTTGTTGGTTCAAAAGTTTGAGTAACAGATGAAATTTGCGGCTGTACAAACGATTCATCCTACGCAGATGACGCTCATATTGGCCGCTTGTCATAAATGCAGCTAATGCGCGCTGCTCGATCAGATTGACGGGTCTAGGCTCGTATAATGCCTGTGCTTTTCGAAAGGTGTCTGCCAAAGTGGGGGGAAGAACCACATAGCCAAGCCTTACTTCTAAAGGCAAGGTTTTGGTGAAGCTGCCCAGGTAGATTACGCGCCCCGCTTTATCCAGTGTTTTTAGCGGTTCAACATGCATTCCACGATATCGGAATTCACTATCATAATCATCCTCGACAATCATGGCATCCTGACGATGTGCCCAGTCCAGCAAGGTTTGTCTGCGTTCAAGGCTGAGCATCTCGCCAGTAGGAAATTGTCGTGACGGCGTCACAAACAACATACGTGCTTCCCAGTTTTGAGGAACAACGCCTTGACCATCGAGATTGGCTTCAATCAACTTTGCACCCGCAGCCACAATGGCTTTAGAAATCCCGATGTAACAAGGACTTTCCGTCACTACATGATCCCCGGGATCTGCAAGTAATTGAGTGAGTAGAGCTATAGCTTGCATAGAACCGGCAGTCACTGCAATATGATCTGCATCGACTTGAATCCCCCGCATTCTCCGAAGGTAGGCCGCAATGGCTTCTCTCAATTTCGGATCTCCGGTTGAACTAACTAGAGCAGAGGTTGTTTTCGTGTGATGCTCGCGATTTCGGATCTCTGCATACAATCGATTGTTCCATTCATCGTAAGGGAATTTGGATAAATCAGGCTGGTATTTGCTAAAGTCAATCACGTCGTCGCTTTCTTTTCTGGAATCACTTGCTTGTGCATTGGTTTGTGAATTCCTTTGAGTGGTCTGCTGTTCAAACTGCTGAATACGATTCCCCCAGGCTGATAAGTGATGGGTGCATGCTTTCTCGGTGGACGCATCATTGCTTAAATCCAACTGATAAGCAACAAAGGTTCCTCTCCCATGCTCGGAATGAATATAACCTTGAGCAGTCAACGTATCATACACCTGATTCACTGTTCCGCGGGAAATGTGATACGTCGCAGCTAACTCTCGTGTAGATGGTAACTTCTCGCCATGCACCAGGTTACCTTCTTGAATAGCATCACGAATTGCTTGATAAAGAGCCTTCATCTTGGTATATTTTCGGTTCAAATATGAAGTGTAAGCTACATGAAATTGCATATGCCCTCCAGAGGTTATTTGATAAGTGGTACAATAAAAACCGAAATTATTGGATCTTTTTAGTTGTCCATTATCATTTTATACTAAATCATAGGTTGAAGTGAAACAATAAAGTTAAATAGGAGGAATACAATCATGCAAACAGGTACAGATCGTGTAAAAAGAGGAATGGCTGAGATGCAAAAAGGCGGCGTCATCATGGACGTCATGAATGCAGAGCAAGCTAAAATCGCTGAAGCGGCGGGTGCAACGGCTGTTATGGCTCTTGAACGGGTTCCCTCCGATATTCGCGCAGCTGGCGGTGTAGCTCGCATGGCAGATCCAACCATCGTGGAAGAGGTTATGAAGGTTGTTTCTATTCCGGTTATGGCCAAGGCGCGGATCGGTCATTACATAGAGGCCAAGGTGCTTGAATCCCTAGGTGTGGATTACCTCGATGAAAGTGAAGTTCTTACGCCTGCAGACGAAGTGTTCCACATCGATAAACAGGAGTTCACTGTACCCTTTGTATGTGGAGCCAAAGATTTGGGAGAAGCACTGCGTCGTATTGGCGAAGGCGCATCGATGATTCGTACCAAAGGTGAACCTGGAACGGGCAACATCGTTGAGGCAGTTCGTCATATGCGTCTGATTAACAGCCAGATCCGCAAAGTGAAAAACATGTCCAAGGACGAGTTATACGCTGAAGCAAAAAATCTGGGCGTAGCTTATGAATTACTGCGCGATGTTCATGAAAATGGAAAACTTCCTGTCGTTAACTTTGCAGCAGGCGGTGTAGCCACTCCGGCAGACGCAGCACTAATGATGCATCTGGGCGCAGACGGTGTGTTTGTAGGGTCCGGTATTTTCAAATCAGATAACCCTGAGAAATTCGCTCGTGCAATCGTTGAAGCTACAACACATTACACGGATTACAAATTGATTGCTGAAGTATCCAAAAACTTGGGCGCTCCAATGAAAGGCATTGAAATTTCTAAATTGTCTCCAGAGGAGCGCATGTCCAACCGCGGTTGGTAAGTGTGAATAGAACAGCGGATGTAAAGTAGTGTTATGATGCTGCACAGCGCTGTAGATGAGCATTGAGCTTGAGAAGCAGAAATAAGTGCTCGAAACTATTGAACAGCTAGACCGTTAATCTGAAAAGGTTAACGGTTTTTTTGTGCATTTTAGGGTCTGAATCATGCGTTTCATCTCAATTAAGCCCTTAAACCTGTGATAAAATAGTATATTTGAGAGTGAAATTCAGCGTCGATGTCAATGAAAGGCGGATGTTCAAACATGTTCAATGTTGCAATCTGTGATGACGAGGAGAACCAAAGAGAACTTGTGAAAACGATGCTTATCTCCTTATCTCTAAAAACGAATATTGATTTTCAGATTACATTATTTGCATCAGGTGAGCAGCTCGTCTCACATTATAAAAACGTTGGGGACACGTTTCATATCCTCATCATGGATGTGGAGATGAGCGGAATGAACGGAATCCAGACAGCCAAAGAAATCAGGAAGATGAAGTATCTGGACGTGCAAATCATGTTTCTGACCAGCTATCCCGAGTATATGGTGGAGAGCTTTGATGTGGTTACTTTTCAATATCTGATCAAACCAATCCTGCCGCAGATCTTCGAGGAGAAAATGATCAAGCTGTGCCAATATTTCAAAGCGTTGGACAAAAAGTATGTACTGATTAAGTCAGACTATGAAGAGTTTCTGTTGAAATACGATGATATTCTCTGGATTGAGGTCATGAAGAGTTTGACGATCAAGAACAAATTAAAATTTGTGACTCAGGATAATGCGTATGAAAGCAAAGGCATCCTATCCGGTTACGCTGCAGCTTTGAAAGATCATGGTTTCTTGCAAATTCATCGATCGATTATCATCAACCTGCTGCATGTTCAGAAGTTTGCCGGTACCCAGGTCGTTATGTTAAATGGAACAGAATTGCCCATAGGCCGCTCCAAAGTCAAGGAAGTCAAGGATGCTTATACCAAATATATGATCATGAGGATTCAGTGATATGGATATGTATGTAAACTTGTCTGTCTTCGTCGTTCCTTTACTTATGGCATTCCAGGTGAATTTTTATTTCAATTCCGTGCTGGGCAAGTCCAGACGAAAGCCATACAGAGTAATTTATTTCATTATATTTATTGTACTGGGATATTTCTATTGGGTATCATCATTTTCACCTGTCGTATCGTCCGCTTTTGCTTTGTTACTCATCTTCAGCCTGGCACAATCCTATGAGGTAGAATTCATCATAAAACTGGCTTTTACCATCCTCTATGCTGTACTGCTCACAACGGTAAATTACATTGCCGTATATATTATGAGTGCGATCGATTCTACGGATTATAGTATATGGGATCATTTCAACGTGGATTATCATTGGGTGTTCTCCAAAGTAGTATTGCTTGGTTGCAGTATTATGTTCATTGTTATTCAGATTGTGCGTTTGATTGCCAAACGGAGAAGTTTCGCTATGCATTATCGTTATTATCTCTTGTTTCTGATCGTTCCCACCATTACGATCTATCAGATCAATGTAGCCTCGACTTATAGTGAAAAAAACATATACTATGTCGTTTCCGTGCTGGGCTCCCTTTTTCTTAATGTGTTCATTGTTTATGTATTCGATAATATGGTGGAAAAGGTTCAGCTCGCGAATGAAAATGCTCAATTACAGCGTCAGATGGATTACCAGGATGCCAACTATGAGAAAACAGTGCACAGTTTCAAAAATGTAAAAAACATCATCCATGATATCAATCAGCAGTTCCTGTACATTGAGGAGTGTATTAAGCAAAACAAGCTTGATGCGGCAGGCGATCATATTAAACTCACGCTGAATAAGATTGAAGGAGCGTACCAACGGGTAAATTCCGGCAATCTTGTTATTGATGCTCTTGTTACGAATACGATTGCATTGGGGCAGGCCAACGGGATCAAAATCGACACCCGTATTCAACTTCATTCACAACATATCCATATTGACCGTTATGATCTGTGTGTTGTGCTCGGCAATATGTTGGATAATGCCATCGAAGCTTCCAAGAAAGTCAGACATGCCGAAGACCGATACATCCTGGTCGCAATTCACTCCACGGCGTCTGCACTTGTAATCCAGATTCTGAATCAGGTGGAGCAGAAAGTGACTCACCTCAAGAGTGAGAAGCCCAACCCGGAGTATCATGGGATCGGCCTAACCAACATTTCGAGAATGTGCGAAAAGTATGGTGGACATATGAGTATTGAGAATCAACATCGGACGTTTAATAACATGGTCGTGCTTCCTTTTGACATGAGCAGTCACTGAACATACCGTTCGGGGATTGTTTTTTTCCATTCAGGGTTCGTTATCGCTCTATATGCTTCGTCCCCGATATGATGAATGCAATCATATGCACAGTATCATAAGGGAGGAAGTTATTATTATGAAGAAACTAATCAGTATGTTATGTACGGCTGTACTTGTTGTCATGCCGATGACAGATGTCAGGGCAGAGGGAAACAAGATGGGAGCGATTGAGGATCAGGCTGGGCGACTTGCCACAGAGATGGTGCAGAATTATGGTGTCACAGGTATGCAGTATGCGATCATGGATGAAGGGAAGATCATTTTGTCCGGCAGTGTTGGATTCCAGGATAAGGCATCCCAGAAACCAGTCGACAAGGATACCATGTTTGGAATAGGCTCGGTTAGCAAAATGGTTGTCACGGCTGCCACCATGATGTTGGTGGATTCCGGTAAAGTGGATCTGGATCAGCCCCTCACTTCGTATATTAAAGATTTTGAAATGGCGGATGACCGATATACGCAAATAACGCCACGCATGCTTATGAACCATTCTTCCGGGCTCTATGGTACCCATTATGGAAACAGTATGTTATTTGACGATAATGATACCCGCAATCATGATGAATTACTGCTCAAACTAAAGTCAGAAAAATTAAAATCAAACCCTGGAGCTTATTCCGTATACTGTAATGATGGCTTTCAGTTGCTTGAGATACTGGTTGAACGGGTGAGTGGATTAAGCTACAGCGAATTTATTGCCAAGTTCATCAGCAATCCGTTACAGCTGCATGCAACCAAGACACCACTTGATTCTTTTGATAGAAAACAATTATCTGAAACCTATTGGCCTACGATTAAAACGAAACTGCCTGTTGAAAATGCCAATATCATTGGTACAGGTGGAATCTACTCGACCGCAGAAGAATTAAGTCGATTCGCTGAAGTATTGATAGGAAACAAACCGGATATTCTGTCCAAAACCTCAGTAGAGTCCATGCAAAATCATGAATATCGTCGAGGAATATGGGTGTCAGAAGAGCGAAATACCTTCAACTATGGTCTTGGATGGGATGCAGTAGCACTTGCACCGTTCAGCGATTATGGCATTACCGCACTTACCAAAGGTGGAGACACCATGTTGTATCATGCCTCGTTAATCACTATACCGGAACATGATATATCGATGGCGGTTCTTTCTTCGGGCGGGTCTTCTGTCTATAATCAGCTGTTTGCCACTAAAGTTCTGCTGGAGGTTCTTGAGGAACAAGGCATCATCGACGAGATAGAGCCTGATGAGACATTCTCACCACCTGTCAAAACGAAGATGCCTTCGGAATTGACGGCGTATTCCGGCTTCTACGGTACGGTAGGTTCAACCCTTGATATAGAGATTAAGAATGGCGAACTCTCACTTCCGGCTATGCAGGGAGGACTTATCCCGGAGCAGAATTACGTGTACACGGGTGAAGGGGAGTTTACGAGTAACGACGGAAGCGTGAAGATCAGCTTCGAGAAAGAAAGCAATGACAAGGTATATCTTAAAGTTCAGGCGCATATCACGCTGCCCGGATTAGGCCAAACCGTGATGAACACATATGATTATCAAAAATTGGAAAATAATTCGCTGGATACAGCATCGAAAGAGAGATGGAAGGCTAGAAACGGTTCGAAATATTATGCGTTGGATGAAAAGATAACGTCGATCTTCTATCTGCTCCCAACGATGCTGATCAAAAACCTGTCCGTAGATGTGGAAAGCGGATATGCGAATGGTACCCGAGTTGTTGATCCGGATAATGCAGAGAATGTCGTTCAGATTCCTGTTATGAACGGAAGAGATGCATTCGATCTGCATTTCCGCACGAAGAACGAAGCGGAGTACTTAACTCAGGATGGACAGGAGTATATTGCGGAGGAGGCCATTACACCAATCTTTGGTGGCAAAACAGGCATCACCACCATCCCGTCAAACGGTCAAGCTCGGTGGTATGCCATCGATTCCCGCTCGGCGAACAAAACGTTAACGGTGGATACTCCGGAGAGCGGAGGTTATGCCGTATATAACGCTGAAGGTGAAGTGGTTCAATTTTCGAAAGCAACGAATCAAGAATCAACGGTGCTTCCCAAAGGTGGTTTTATCGTCTTTGGTGGTGAAGCGGGAGATGTCTTCAAGATTCAACTAAAATGATTGCATAAGGAAAAAGGATTCCATTTGAAAATATCGGGTTCTGAGCGTAGGTTGCTCGTGATCCGATATTTTTCTTTTTTTATACGCCCAAACACAACCAGATTCTCCTTCATAGGCTATATGGAATCAGCCTAATTTGTTATTGGAAAATACATGTTTTCATGACTAAGGAGTTGGATAAATACGTGATTTCAAAAGTGAAGCTTACAGGGCGAGTGGTGTTTAAAGGTGACCCTGGTTATGAAGTGGCTCGGAAGAACTGGGACCCGCATACGGACAGATTCCCTAAAGTGTTTGTGTTCGCTCAAAAAACACAGGATGTAGCCAATGCGATAAGATGGGCGCGCCAAAATAAGGTGCCTATTCGTCCGAGAAGTGGGAGGCACGCATTAGAGTCCAACCTTTCACAAGTCAATGGTGGTATAGTCATCGACGTTAGCGAAATGAAGAGAATCAAGTTAAACAAAAAAAGCGGAACGGCCGTCGTTGA
The DNA here is from genome assembly GCF_900110055.1 of Paenibacillus sp. OK076. Lineage (NCBI taxonomy): Bacteria > Bacillati > Bacillota > Bacilli > Caryophanales > Paenibacillaceae > Paenibacillus > Paenibacillus sp. OK076. Next base: position 3,113,815 of record NZ_FOCH01000001.1, on the reverse strand, counting down.
GACAGGTAATCGGGTAGGAAGAATCGTGGATACGTTGGCTCGACAAGGATATATGTCCCCATTTGGTGACAGTCCAACGGTTGGAATTGGTGGAATAACACCTGGTGGCGGAATTGGTCCACTGCAAAGAACAACGGGTCTCATCTGTGATAATCTAATCGAGCTCGAAATGGTTGACGCTAAAGGGCGGATTATTCGGGCGAACAAAAAGCAAAATTCCGATCTTCTCTGGGCTACACGTGGCGGCGGAGGCGGTAACTTCGGTGTATACACTAAATATAAATTCAAGGTGCGGCGCTCTCCAGCCAAAGCTACTGTATTTAGTATCACATGGCCATGGGATCAGTTCGAAAAAGTCGTGAAGAAATGGCAAGTATGGGCACCTAAAGCCAGTACCAAGCTGGGAAGTGAATTAAGTGTTGGTCCCAAAAAAGGCGGAAATGTTAGCATGCTTGGGGTATACCTCGGTTCAAAGAGTGAAGCCCTCCGTCAGTTGGAACCCATTCTTAGCGTAGGAACACCTACCAAAAAAAGCATTCTGTACCTGCCATACAGGGCAGCCACGAAGTTTTTGCTGGCCCCGGATCCTGTGCTCACCCAAAAATACAGCAACCAGTTTTCCAGTGGCTTCGGCAGACGCCCGTTCCCGGATAAAGCCTTCAAAGTCATGCGTGAGTTTCTGGAAAATGCAGAGGGAGGTACACCAGCCGGTTTCTATTTCCTTAACTGGGGTGGTGCTGTAAGTCGAGTTGCTCCTCAAGCCACTGCGTTTTACTGGCGAAAAGCTGAATTTTATGTGGAATGGAACAGCTCATGGGTGAAGCCATCGCATGCAGCTAAAAATATTGCTTTGACTCGGAACACGAGAACGAAATTGCAGCCTTATATTGTAGGGTCCTACATTAACGTACCAGACCAAGGTATTAAAAATCCAGGGCCGACCTATTATGGCAAGAACTACGCCAGATTAAGAAAAGTAAAAGCGAAATACGATCCGAAAAATGTATTTAATAACCCGCAAAGTATTCCACCAGCTAGATTAAAATAGGGTGCGATTTCAAACCGTTAATTCTGAGAAGAGTTAACGGTTTTTTGACCTTTCTAATCGTTGTATTTACTATTGTTGTATTTATTATTTATTGTAGAGTAAGATGTAAAAAAATAATATTCATACTGAATCGGGGTTCAGGCAATGTATTTCAAGGGGGTAAAAGATGGATTACACTTCTTCAATTGAAGCGGCATTAAAGGCGGAGCGCCCTAAATATACCGCCATAGCGGCGGGGCGACGTCATACCATTGGTCTTAGATCGGACGGAATGGTAACGGCAGTGGGTGATCATAAAGTTGGCCAATGTAATGTAAGCAGCTGGCGCGATATTGTGGCGATAGCGGCTGGTAATGTTCATATGGCGACGAACACAGGTAATGCGCATACCATCGGCCTAACGTCTCACGGCACGGTAGTGGCGGTGGGTTGGAATAAACATGAGCAATGCGAGGTAAGCGATTGGCGCGATGTTGTAGCAATTGCTGCGGGGTGGCGTCGTACCGTCGGGCTGAAATCGGATGGCACGGTGATTGCTGTGGGACGAAATAATGAAGGCGAATGCGATGTAAGCAGCTGGCGTGATGTGGTTGCGGTAACCGCGGGAGATTGGCATACCGCCGGGCTTAAATCAGATGGTACTGTGACGATTGTGGGCAATAATCAATATGGCCAATGCAATGTAAGCGGTTGGAGCGACATCGTGGAGGTAGCGGCAGGGTATCTCCATACCGTAGGGCTTACATCGGGTGGCACTGTGGTTGCCGTGGGTGGAAATAAACATGGCCAATGCGAAGTAAGCAACTGGCGTGGTATTACGGCGATAGCGGCAGGCAGTAATCATACCATTGGCCTTCAATCGGACGGTACGGTGGTTGCCGTAGGATGGAATAAGTACGATCAATGCAATGTAGGTAACTGGAGTGACATTGTGGCGATAGCTGCGGGTTGTGCTCATACTCTTGGCGTTAAATCAGACGGCACGGTGGTGGCTGTGGGTGATAATGAATATGGTCAATGTGATGTAACCGGTTGGTGTGGTTAATTGCACCGGCTTTTTTTGTTTTATACGGATTTGCTGCTAGAAACGGCTGGTCTGGAGGGAATGGATGGTGGACAGGCAGTTAAAATTTCACAATGGAATGTGATTAACGATAAGTTGCAACTTTTTATTATGATAATAGTTATCATTCTCATTTACGTCATTCGACATTTGCTGTATACTGACAATGACTATGATACATAATGGCCAAAGTGAAAAAGGAAAGGGAGAGATTTTAAATGTTTTTATCCGTAAAAAAAGGAGCAATTCTATGTATAATGACTGCACTTGTTCTTGTGCTTGCAGCTTGCTCCAGTAATAATGGCAGCAGCAAAGCTGCAAACACTAGCTCACAGGAAGCAGTGGCGGATAGCGCTACGAATGCTTCAACAGATGAGCAAAAAACGAATGCGGATGCTACAGGCGCAGCTCAAACAACATACCCAATCGTTGTTTCAAACTATACAACTGAAAACGGCACCTGGGTGGCAAAGGAACAAACCTTCGATAAGGCACCTGATCGAGTGGTTGCCAACACACAAGGTGCAGCGGAGTTATTAATTCGTCTTGGTTTAACTGACAAGATTGTTGGCGTAGCAGCGCTGTTTGGCAATGTACCTGAGGATATTGCTGAAGATTTCAAAAAAATTCCTGTGCTATCTGAAGGTTATGTAGGTAAAGAAGTAACCATAGGTGCTTCACCTGATCTGGTTATGGGGCGCGGGGGATTGTTTGAAGATGCAGATTGGGGCGTTGGCACTGTAAACAGTCTGAATGAGATGAATATCAAAACCTTTGTACAAAGTACCAGTGTTACTGATGCAAAATTAGATAATCTATACAAGGATATCACTGAGCTAGGTGAAATATTTAACGTACAAGCGAATGCAGCAGCATATATCGATCAGCTCAAAGCACGCGAGAAAGCATTAGCGGCTCGAGCAAGCGCTGAAACGATCAACTATGCATCTTTTTTTGATAATGGTGATGGAACCATTGGAGTGTATAACGGATATGGAGATACATTTATTGAAAGTGCCATGTCATTAATCAATATGCATAATATGCTGATTAACGAAGAAGGCACGCTCAGTTTGGAGAAGCTAATCGAGATCAATCCAGATGCCATGATTATTTCGAAATATGCTGGCGGTATTGATCCGGAACAAACGATTGAAAAGCTGCGAGCCAACAAGCAATTGCAAAGTATTAACGCGATTAAAAACAAGAAAATTTACGTTATTGATTTCAATAACTTCTGGGGTTACGGGGATTCTATCTTCACAGGAATTGAAGCACTCGCAGATGATCTGAACTTGTAAGGGCAGTTGTTGCTTGCTTGATCACCATGCATGCAATTAATATCATGTTTATTTTAACGGCAGAACAGTAATTTACTGGGCTGTCGTTTTCTTTTTAATAGGATCAAAGCATTGAAACAGGAAAAGCCCTTCCTCTTCATATTGGGGAAGAGAAGGGCTTGGCCGCATTCATGATTATGCTAGATGTTTATTTTAGCAGAGGATCCCGATCATAGCGTTTCATCTTTCATATCGGCCACTTTTATCACGGGATAGGTTTGAACTGCATGGTCCAACGTTTGTTTTTCCATCAGTTTGCCATCCAAGATAACGGCGGAGATGCTTGACGTATTTCGAATATCCTCTAACGGATTTTTATCAAGAATTACGAGATCAGCAAGTTTTCCTTTTTCTACGGTGCCCAGTTCCTGCTCTCTTTCCAAATATCGTGCCGGATTCAACGTTGCTGACTGCAAGGCCTGAAGTGGGGTGAGGCCGCTTTTAACTAGCCATTCAAGTTCATCATGCAAGGAAATGCCGTATATAAAGTTAGTCATTTCGTAACTGGAATCGGTGCCTGCAAGCATAGGCACACCGGCATCATTTAATTTTTTGACCATGCCCGGTGTTAGGGAATTGATGGCCTCCATTAATTCCGTTTGTTCCGGAGGGGTGGCGCGAATCACTTCGGCCCATTGCTTCTGCACGGCCGTAGGTACGTATTTGGACCGCGGATCGATTTCGGTTTTGGCCATATTCAAATAGGTAACCATGGTCGGTACAGGCCAGACAGCTTTTTCTTTGAATTTGCGGAAGAGCTTGCTGGCCTTGACGGAGTCATAGGCTTGGGAAGACTCGATCTCTGCCAGCGAATAACCAAGCAAATCACTCATGTCGGTATTTTTGAAAAGTTCGTCCTCGATGCTCGAAGTGGCAATAAATAAGCCATGTAGGTGTTCTATGCTCTTAAATCCTAGCTGAACTGCTTCGCTGGCCCGAACCTCTACCGGCAAATGACCGACAACTGGCAAACCGTACTTATTAGCCTCGTCCATGACCGCCAGAAACAGAGGACGCGGCAACCAAGAGTATACTTTGATATGATCCGCGCCTTTTGCCACATTCAGACGTACGGCTTCCCGTGCTTGTTCCTCTGTGCTCAAGTAGAACATGTGCGGAGCCTCGTCAGCCGGACCTCCATTTAGAGTCGAACCCGCATAGACAAGACGTGGGGCAGGCATTCCCGCTTGAATACTCGTTTTCCAAATATCGACGTTCTTTAAAGCCGCCCCCATCTCCCGTACTCCGGTCACTCCATTAGCCAGAAAGAGAGGGAAAGCATTTTTATAGTTATCTTCCAGATGGACATGCATGTCCCACAAACCAGGAATGACGTATTGGCCCTTAGCATCACGTACCTGTGCGTAATCGGGGATGGCCGTTTGACTGCTGTTTCCAATGTGACTAATCTTGTTATCTTTGATGACAATGGTCTGATCGCTGGTTAACTTTCCGGACCTTACGTCTACAATCGTCGCATGTTCAAGTGCTAACGTCAGCCTTGTCGCAGGTTCAATGCTTGCATAACCGGTACCTGTACCGCATGCTAACACAATCCATAATGCCATGAACCCAACTATGTACTTCTTGAAGCTGCCTAATTCTCTCGTTAAACTCATTGTTGTCCTCCTCATAGATATGAATAATATCAATCGATATAACTTCATTGTAGAGTGTGAATCCTGATTTTTTATTAATTCATTCTTACAAAAAGCTTACAGTTGAGGGAGGAGAATAGCAATCCAAATAGGGAGCGTTGTGTCATGATTCACTGACACAACGCTCCCTAAATCGACTAACTACGATGGGCAATTCATCTGGAGAGGAGGGAAGATCTCGCTTATACTACGGTGATCGTTCCATAATACATGTACATGCCACAATTAAAGTTGTACGTTCCGGGTTTCAGATCCTTTAAGGTAATAAAGTTGTCTCCTTTTTCAAGATATACATCTATTCCTAAATCTTTGGACTGAACACTTCTTATACATGTATAACCCGAATGTTTGATGAAATTTATTTTTGTCGGAACCCCGGCTTTTACTTCAATGTTCTTTTGACTAAAACCATCTGATTCTACATCGACTGAAACAACCTGATATCCTGAGTTTTCTGGAACAGAATTAGCTTGCTCACTCTGTGATCCTTGTGATTTGCTGGCCGATGTTTCATTCGGTTGATATTGGTAAAATAACGTTGCACCTACAGCTACAACTCCAAAAGCAACGGTTAGTATTCCTGCAACAAACGGCATCCCTATACCACTTTTATTGGTTTTATCGTTAGTATCCGTTTCTTGATTCGCCAATTGAAGAGCAACGCTCAAAATAAAAACAAATAGAATGTCAACAAAGATCATCATGATATAAGAAGGACCAACCATTGCCCCGAGCATTGCGCCCATCATGCCACCCATAATTCCTGCCAACATACCATCCAAGGTTGCCAATATACTGATGGGTTTGCCTGCGAAGTATCCGGCTGCCAAGCCTAACAATATAGCGGTGATGGATGGGACTGTTAAATCACGTGGAAACACAATGCCTAATTGTACACCAAGTGCAAGGCTGGACATCATGCCAACGGTCATAGCGATCATCATGCCAGGCATACCCGCAAGTTTTTCTTTACGCTTATATGCTTTTAGAACAATGTATGATGAGAACAATACAACCATAACCATACTTAATATCGCTAATACCACAATCTTATCCTCCATATCCTTACAGTAATGACATGTAGTTATCTACTCATTGCTATTACGATCTAGATCATTCATCTCATGTACTAATATATCAGAATTATCATAACAACAGGACTATTATCACAGACAAGTCAAAGGATTGTCGCAATAGTATGAAGATAATTTGACATTTTGCTGCTGCCTCTTTCTATAAATTAATTTATAGTTAAAATTTTTGACATTAAAATTTTAATTCGATATTATTGGATGGATTGAGAAGCAGTAAGGGAAGAAGATTACCATAAGCGGAGAGCAACATGGGTGTATGCAGTCTGAATCGTCCAAAAGTACAGGTAGCCGAGCAAACAAATGATTGTAGTTCATCTTGTTCCAATTAACCTGGAATAGGTCTGATTAACATGAAAGTCTTGGAACAACTGTAAACCAATACTTTTATGTTCACTTTGAATTAAAATTGACAAGAAGACTTGTGCATTATAATATAAGCATGTGCTTATGTATAGAAAAGGAGGTAAGTGATATGAATTCTATTCAAGAAGCATCAGATAAGTTAAAATTGCTTGGGGATAAGACTCGTCTGACGATACTTACACTCCTCAAAGAACGTGAATGGTGTGTGTGTGAGTTTGTAGACATACTGGACATGTCACAACCTGGGATCAGTCAGCATTTGCGCAAGTTAAAGGATCAAGGCTTGGTCAAAGAGAATAAACGTGGACAATGGGTATACTACTCTTTGAATGTTGAGGATACACCTTATATTAAATCTGTGTTGGAATTTATGCCAGATTCTGCAGCCATTCTTAAGGCATTGAATAAAGAGAACATTTCATCCGTATGTAATTAATTTTTAAGCAATATATAAGTATATTGTTATATGATTATGCGATGGAATTCATTTGATCGGAGGCGTACATGATTGTTTTCTACTTTTCTAGCTTGCATTATCTTTTTAATAACGTTAGTGCTCGTCATCTGGCAGCCTAAAAACCTGTCCATAGGGTGGTCTGCTTGCGGCGGAGCAATTCTGGCGTTACTTGTAGGCGTAGTTCATTTCCAGGATGTTTGGGATGTTACGCAAATGGTATGGAACGCCACGCTTGCTTTTGTGGCCATTATTATCATCTCATTGGTTTTGGACCGTATCGGTTTCTTTGAATGGGCAGCTTTACATATGGCGAAGGCAGCTCATGGCAGAGGTGTTCGGATGTTTGTATACGTCTCCCTCTTAGGAGCTGTAGTTTCTGCTTTCTTTGCCAATGACGGAGGAGCATTGATTCTGACCCCAATTGTTCTGGCTATGGTCCGCGCACTGAATTTTGATGAGAAAAAAGTGTTTCCCTTCATTATTGCCAGCGGATTTATTGCGGATACAACTTCATTGCCACTGGTTGTAAGTAACCTAGTAAACATTGTATCTGCCGATTTCTTCGGTATTACTTTCATGGAGTATGTAGGCAGAATGTTTATTCCGAATCTGTTTTCACTGGCTGCAAGTATCGGTGTGTTATATCTCTTTTTCAGGAAAAGCATTCCCAAACGGTTTGATGCCAGTGAACTGAAAGCACCTGTAACAGCGATCAAAGATCTGAAGATGTTCAGGTTGTCATGGATTGTACTTGGCATCCTGCTCGTCGGTTACTTTGGCAGTGAATTTGTTGGTGTGCCTGTATCTATTGTGGCAGGAGTCGTGGCTATATTCTTCCTGATTATAGCTTCTCGTAGCTCTGCTGTACCGACTAAAGTAGTCGTTAAGGAAGCGCCTTGGGCAATCGTATTCTTCTCTATCGGTATGTATGTCGTGGTCTATGGCTTGCGTAACGTGGGTCTGACGGATCTGCTGGCCGTAGCCATCCAGGCCGTGGCAGATCAAGGATTGTTTGTCGCAACGATTGGTATGGGCTTTATTGCTGCGATCATTTCATCTTTGATGAACAATATGCCTACGGTTTTGATTGACGCACTCGCCATTGACGCAACAACGGCTAAGGGGACCGTTCGGGAGGCGTTGATCTACGCTAATATTATTGGTTCCGATCTAGGTCCCAAGATTACACCGATTGGTTCACTGGCAACACTGCTCTGGCTTCATGTGCTCAGCACCAAAGGCGTCAAGATTTCATGGGGCACCTACTTTAAGACAGGTATCATTATCACAGTTCCGACTTTACTTATTACGCTAGTGGGTCTCTATCTGTGGTTAAGCATTCTATAAATTCAAACAACGAGGAGAAGATGATGAACATGAGCAAGAAAACACTTTACTTCCTATGCACAGGCAACTCGTGTCGGAGCCAAATGGCTGAAGGTTGGGCCAAGAAATATCTGAGTGAGGACTGGAACATCTATAGCGCAGGAATCGAAGCTCACGGTTTGAATCCAAAAGCAGTAGAAGCGATGAACGAAGTAGGTATCGATATTTCAAGCCAGACATCGGACATTATTGACTCCGAGTTACTGAACAGTGCAGATTTCGTCGTCACATTATGCGGGGATGCGGCAGATAAATGTCCAATGACCCCTCCACAAGTGAAGCGAGAACACTGGGGATTCGATGATCCCGCGAAAGCGCAAGGTACAGAAGAGGAGAAATGGGCTGTATTCCAAAAGGTTCGTGACCAGATTGGGGAGCGCATAAAGACGTTTGGTGAAACTGGAAAATAACATGAAAAGCCGGGAGTAACTTTTTCCGGCTTTTCGTATTTGAAAGGATATTTTAAATGAAACTACTATGGATCTACTCAATATCATATTTCTTGAGCAAGTTTTGTTGAGATAGGTTTACCTGATCATCGTAAAGCGTATTCCCTACAATTTCACTGAGATGAATATATACCCGGTCGATTAGATTGAAATTATACCTAACATGTAAGTTTAGAGGAGAGAAAAAATGGAGCCTGCTATCTTAAAGATAGTAGGCTCCATTTATATTATATATTCTTTAATTTTGTCAGTATTGTTTTTGATCCAATGCTTTTCATTAATTTACTGCGGGTTTTGTTTTAGGTTTACCCTGATGATTTTTTAGAGCCTCGACAGGTTCATCTTTGACTTCCGCACGTTTAATGAAGAAAACTAATATTAAGGCGACAATATTAATGCCAAGTGCGATATAGAATGAATATTGAATTCCGGCTAATAACGCTTCTTGGGTTAACAGAGCTTTATTGGCTGCTGTCAAGGTGGTTGGATCAACATCCGTCATTAAATCTTCAGCTTTTGTTTTTGTCACCGAATTCATAATTGTAATCAGAATAGCCGTACCAATTGAACCGGACACTTGCTGAGCTGTATTGTTGACAGCTGTACCATGTGGATTTAAGCGTGTTGGCAATTGATTCAGGCCGTTAGTCATAATAGGCATCATCACCATGGCCATACCAAACATACGCAGAGTGTACACAAGGATAATATAAGTGTGCGTAGAGTCAATTTGCAGGTTTGCCAGCATGTACGTTGAGATCGCTGTAATCGTAAGTCCAATTACGCCGAGAACCCGTGGACCATATTTATCAAATAGTCTACCTGTAATAGGTGACATAATCCCCATGATGATTGCACCTGGCAGCATCATTAAACCTGAATCAAGTGGTGTGATACCTCTTACGTTTTGTACGTATGCCGGTGTTAAAATCATTCCGGAGAACATCGCTACTGCGTTTACAATCGCAATAACAGAGCCAAGGGCAAACATCGGATACTTGTAAACCCGTAAATCCAACAAGGGTGTTTCCATTTTCAATTGACGCACAACGAAGGCGATCAGGGAAATAGCTCCAACGATTAAAGTGATTAAGACGACTTGATCAGTCCAGCCATCTGAACTTGCAGAGCTGAAACCATATAACAAACCACCAAAACCGATGGAAGATAATATGATCGAGAAATAGTCCAGTGTTGCATTTTTGTTTTGCTGCATTACATTTTTGGATTTCCAAATCCCTAATAGTAAGCTAATGACGGCTAACGGTAAAATCATTTCGAAAAGTAAACGCCAGTCATAATATTCTACAATGAAACCTGATAATGTGGGCCCGATTGCTGGGGCGGTAATCATAACTAATCCGAAAATACCCATTGCTGTTCCGCGTTTTTCTCGTGGGAAACTTACCAGCATAATATTCATTAACAGGGGTCCCATTACTGAAGAGCCTGCTGCTTGAACCATTCTTCCTGTAAGTAATAAACCAAAGTTTGGTGCAACGGCTGCTATGGCCGTACCTAAAGTGAAAATGGTCATGGAAGTAATGAACAAACTTCTATTGGAGAAACGTGTTAATAAAAATGCTGACGCCGGAATTAATATACCACTGACCAGCATATAGCCAGTAGATAGCCACTGAATCGTGGAATAGTCTTTAATGTTCAAATCCACCATAATGGATGGCAGCGCTACATTTAAGAGCGAGTTATTTAGAAATGAAACAAATGCACCAATAAAAAGAATGGCAATCATTAAATAGGGTGGTTTTTTTTCCTGTAAAGCTGAATCCATATATTTGTTTTCTCCTTTTTTGACACTTCATTTGATCCCTTAGCTCGTTTAAATATATGTGTATAAATATATCTATCTATTAAATTTTTTTAAATCCTCTTTTTAGCAGTTCCATCTGCTCACCATAATTTTTTAAAGCTTCTTCATAGGTCAAATCCTTTACGAACACTTGAATCAGGTTATCAAAGGTTACAGCTATAATGATTTTTAAAATATGCTGCAATTCTCGTTCACCTTGTATATTTAAAGTTTCCGTGTTCATTAACTCAATGATAGGTAAAAGCTGATTTTCCCGGTTTTCTTCATAAATATTATTTGTAAATGTTTTCTCTGTTTTATAATTCATGTTTAAAAAAGCATTTCTAAAAAAGTTTTTGTGTTCTTGATTAGTGTGATTCTGAATCATAAATTGAAATGAATCGATAAAAGCTTCGAATACATCTCCGTTGTTCTCTTTTAAAGCTGCAATAAATCGGTCATTATTTTTCTGCGAGGACTGGTTCAACAGATAATAATACAGATCCTCTTTTTCCTCGAAATACTGATAAAAACTTCCTCTGGAGATTCCCGCGTCTTTGATAATATTGGCGATGGACGCTTCGTGTAATGGAACTCGTGAAAATTCCCTTTTGGCACATTGAATTAACGTGTCCTGTTTTTCTTTCGATAAGTGAAAAAATGTTTTTTTGGGCAAATATGATCCTCCAATCTTAATGAGTGACACTGTGTCACAATTGATGATTAATGAATTATATATGACACCAATGTTATACGTCAACAATAAAAGTGACACCGTGTCATATGTGGGGAAAAGGTGCATTCGAACAAAAGACCGCCAACCACTTAAGGTTGACGGTCTTCGTATCTCAACAGAAAAATGTTCTAGAACAAACAGGCTTTAGTGATAATGACCAGAAGAATAAACAGAACCAAAATTGCTCCGGTAGAAGTCCATCCAGGGTATCCGCATCCACCTACTCCAACTCCACCAACATTTTCTCCGCATCCATAGCCCATCTTTAATTCCTCCTTTAAATTAAGGTACAGCATAAGATATGCAGATTAATATGTTGAGCGTGGGTATTATGGAACTGAAGTAATAAAAGGATCAGGAATATGTTGCACTTGCCTGCTATATTTGCCCGGAGAGACTCCGGTAATTTTGGTAAAGGTTCGAATAAAATTGGCATAATCGCGAAACCCCGATTGGAAGCAGGCCTCCGTTATACTCATCCCCCCGGACAGGTAATATCTGGCCAGTTCAATACGACGGTTCAATATGTAAGAGCGGATCGTTAGTCCGGTATGCTTTTTAAACTGGCGGCTGATATACGTGCTGTTCAGATAAAAAGCCTCGGCAAGCTTGCGAAGCGTTATTTCCTGGGAGATGTGCGCTTCAATATATTCCATTGTTTTGCGTACCATCTCTGGCATGATATCGACGGGTATAGAGGTTTTATTGTGGAACGAATGGTTAATCAACACCAACAACTGTGCAATAACTGCGTTGGTCTTAACATCTGCTCCATATACATCTGAGTCAAGCAATTCCTCCAGCTCGCTAGTTAAATGCAAAATCTGCTTCATGTGATATTCATCTAGGTGAACGATGTTTTCTTGTCCCTTTGGACGATTATCAAAACATGCGGATAGGTTGGTTGATAATGTTGACAACTGACACAGATACGTTTTTTTTAGATTTATCGTAATTCGTTCATATTCGGTTTCATCCAAAATAAAGGCACGATGCATTTCCTCAGGAGACATGATAAGCAAATCCCCCGGCTCCAGATGATAACATCGGTTCTCCACATAAAAGTTGACATTGCCGCGAATAAATAGGTAGATCTCGTATGCATCATGTCGATGATAGATTGTTTCCAATGGATACGTAGTTACGCGATGCAGATATAAAAGCTCGGACTGGATGGGATCGTAAAAATATTCAGTGGATCCGTTCATGTAGCACCTCCTTGTCCTTTCGCGCAATAAATAGAGCGGAATACGCAATGAAAATGTATTCAGCTTTACCTTAAAATGTAATTATCCTAACATAAATGCGTCTGTTATTGCAAGCGTTTTCCTGCGTATTGGGACTGGATCAGGAAAATCGAAGAGCGGGGATAAGATGTACATCCAACCTAAATGGAGGAACGATTGATGAACTACAATTCTGCTTCAAATGCGAGTGAACAAACGGAACAGAGTCATCCATCTGCAGCTGCTGTGAAGTTTAGTAAGGCCCTAGGGAAACTTCCACCCAATAACAATCCTTTGGTTGCCCATAAATTTGGAGCTGATCCGTACGCTTTGGTGTTCGAGGGTCGTGTCTATTTGTACATGACGAGTGATAAGTTGGAATATGATTCGGAGGGCAATCCGCAGAAAAACAGTTTTCACTCGATCAATCGCATAACAGTCATCTCTTCAGACGACTTGGTTAACTGGACCGATCATGGGGAGATTCATGTGGCAGGGCCCCAAGGCGCAGCCACATGGGCCACTCAATCCTGGGCACCAGCCGCTGCCCATCAGATCATCGACGGGCAGGATCGATTTTTTCTTTATTTTTCTAACAATGCCAGCGGCATCGGTGTATTGTCCGCCCCGAGTCCGGTCGGTCCTTGGTTAGATCCTATTGGAAAAGCGCTCATTACCAGAGATACTCCGGGTATTGAGGATGTAACATGGCTGTTCGATCCGGCCGTGCTGGTAGACGATGATCACAGAGCTTATATCTATTTTGGAGGAGGTATACCGGAAGGGAGAGCGGGGAGGCCGGATACCGCAAGAGTTATGCCTTTGGGTGAAGATATGACCAGTGTGGTTGGACGCGCGAGGGTTATCCCCGCTCCGTACATGTTTGAGGATGCGGGGATTCACAAATTCAACAATATTTATTACTTTACCTACTGTTCTAACTTTGACGAAGGTATCCGTCCGGAGGGCAGTCCGCCACCCGGTGAAATTGCTTACATGACGAGCAGCCAGCCCATGGGGCCATGGACGTACAGAGGAACAATCCTGCGCAATCCGGGACACTTTTTTGGCGTTGGCGGCAACAACCATCATGCCATTTTTCAATTTTTGGAGCACTGGTACATTGCTTATCATGCCCAGACGTTATCGCAGGCGATGGAAGTTCCTGATGGTTATCGTTCCACACATCTGAACCGGATTAGCTTCAGCGAAGTTGATGACCGCATTAACGAGGTGGCCGCAGATTATGAAGGTGTTGAACAGATCAAGCTGTTCAATCCTTATCAGCGGGTAGCTGCTGCCACAATGGGATGGAGTGCAGGGGTGAAGACGGAGCGATTATGTACACGGGACACTGCGGATGCTGCCGTTTCTGACGTTGTCGTTACCGTGATGGAAAGAGGCAGCTGGATTGCGTTATCGAAGGTTGATTTTGGCAATGAAGGGGCAGCATGTTTTACAGCTTCAATCTTCAATGAAGGCGAGGGGGCGGTGCTGGAGCTTCATCTGGATCGCCCCGACGGACTGCTGATTGGCCAGCTTGTGATTCCGGCATCGGGTGGATCACCTGGATCGGACATATCAGCTCGATGGAAAGAGCATTCTACTGGAATTACAGATGCACAGGGAGTTCATGACATTTATATGGTGGTTGGGGGAGCATCCGGCAAGCAAGGCATCAGTATCAGGGAATGGAGTTTTGAATAAGCAAGTGTAAAACTGGACCCGAAGTCCCGTTTGCCCCATCAAAGCGTCGGGAAGCAATATTGAATACAATCCATACGATATTGTTTTGTCTGATGACCGTTTTTATTGTCCGTCTGCCGGAGGGCATTCTGGAATAGGAAATAATCGATGACGCATATGATCACGAATCTGTTTAAAGGTGCAGGAATCAAGGATGTGAAGCTAATCATCTACCCGCAGGCCCGGCACGAGATGCAGAATGAGCTTAACCCGAGGAAGCGAACTCGGATCTCATCGGCTGGATTACCAAGCATCAATAAAGCAGGCAGGAAGCGTCATAAAGCATCGTAAAGTCTCGTAAAGTTCCGTGAAGTCTCGTAAATGCTTTATCGCAAATTTTTCGTCTGATTCAGACGATCATGAATCAGATGTCTAGATCAGCCAGAACAGCTCCAGTCTGGCTGATCTTTTCTGTTGAATGCCTCCTGTTGAACGCCTTATGAACGGCGGATTGCATATGCGCGCATATCCTATAATCGGGAAGCGGATTTGCGATATGCACGCGGTGTGCAGCCTGTAATTTGTCTGAATTGTCTGGAGAAATGCTCCACATTTCGATATCCGCAAAGCTCGCTGATGTCTGAAATTCTGGATCGGCCGTGGATGAGCCTTTCTTTGGCGAGGCGTATTCTGGACTGAATGACATCGTCCATGCAGGAGATGCCGAATACAGCTTTGTATAACGACTGAAGGTAGCCTGAACTTAGATGAACATAATCGGCCATTGCCGAAACCGTCCATTCGTGGCCTGGATGGTGATTGATGGCTTTGCGCAAATTCAGCAGATTTTGATAATGCGGTGTATTTCCTGCCGATTGCGAGGCTTCGACCAGCTTGTTGAACATGATGCGAAACAAATAGTCAATGGACAGCTCACGGTAATCGCAATGAAGAAAGTTTTCCGTAGCCAGCAATTGGAATAGCTGATGACAATAGCCGGGGTCAGGAAGCGGGATCGGAATGCCTAGAGGAAGCGTTGTTTCCAGTATATATGATTCCTCAGAACGGAATCGCACCCAATCATTGACGTATTGATCCGAGCAGGCACGATACATCACTTTTTGATGGGGTGGATACAGCACGGCACAATTGGCAGGGTAGGCTTTGATCTCTCCATGGACCCAGAACTCCGCAGGGGTCTGTGTGAGAATAAGCAGCCAGAAATCATGCCCTTCCGGTATGTCATAGATGAAATCATTCGGGTGAGCGGCGTCATAGCCGACATAGAAAATGGTAGTCATCGCTATCTCCAATCTTGGAATAGATCAAATTTGCGTCAGCATATATCATTCTTTGAGGCGTCTTTCTATTTTATAATTTCATAATAATAAGCGTTAAGAATGCGCTATCAAAACATGATATTATTTGCCGCCGATAGTTGTTCCGTCTTTGAATTGATCAATAAGGCAGCTTCTAAAGTCATGATATCAGAAAAGTGCAGGAAATATAATACAGACAGGGGCGAACAGGCAGATGCATGCAAATCCAATTATTTGGGCCGATTATCCGGATCTCGATGTGATTCGGGTTGAAGACACATATTATATGGTCAGCACAACGATGCATATGATGCCAGGCTGCGTCATCCTGCGTTCCTATGACCTAACCCATTGGGAAGTGGCTACGCATGTGTACGACAGACTTGACGATACACCCGCGCAGCGGCTGGAGCAAGGCAGGCAGATTTACAGCAAAGGCATGTGGGCAGCATCGCTTCGATATCACAAGCATAAGTTCTATGTCATTTTTGTGGCAAACGATACCCATAAGACATATCTGTACACGTCCGATACGATCTCGGGTCCCTGGACCAAGCAGTATGTGGAAGGCTTTTATCATGATTGCTCCCTGTTTTTCGACGAAGATGACCGAATTTACCTGGTGCACGGCAATGCCGAGATTCATTTGACCGAGTTAAGCTCTGATCTGTCCGGACCCAAGCCCGGTGGAGCACAGCGCATGATCGTAAAAGACAAAGAGCCTTATTTCCTTGGTTACGAAGGGGCTCATTTCTACAAAATCAACGGCAAGTATTATGTATTTCTGATCCACATATCCAAGGCTTCCGGCCGGAGAACACAGGCATGTTATATGGCGGATTCCCTGGAAGACGCATTTGTTGGCGGGGAAGTGTTTAACGATGATATGGGCTACTTTAATTCAGGTGTTGCCCAGGGGGGAATCGTCGATACGCCGGATGGCGACTGGTATGCCATGCTGTTTCAGGATCACGGGGCGGTTGGGCGCGTCCCTGTGCTGGTCCCCCTGCACTTTGAGAACGATATCCCGGTGTTCGCCAGGGAAGCGCCAAAAGAGATCGCAGTGCCAAGCACGAGACCGGATCACGTCTACAAACCTTTGGTTGACAGCGATGATTTTCACTACGAAGTGAATGAAGAGGGGAAAGTACAGCTCAAGGATGTTTGGCAATGGAACCATACCCCGAATGATGCGCTCTGGTCCGTGACGGACCAGCCTGGCGTGTATCGGATTCAAACCGCGCACATCAGCCCCAATCTGACCTTTGCGGTTAATACGCTGACGCAGCGTGCGATGGGCCCCGCCTGTGAAGCAATGGTTACACTGGATGGCAGCCGGCTGAAGGAGGGTGATTATGCAGGCTTGTGTTTTCTGATCGGTACATACGGTTTAATTGCGCTGACGAAGAACGAAGGGCGATTTTACCTGGTCATGCTGGCAAGAGAAAGCGAGGATTCATCGATATTTGGCAATCTGATTGATGCGGAACCTGCCACCGAGCATGCACGGATACCTGTTTCAGGATCAGTGGTTACGCTCAAGGCTTTTGGCAACTTCGTGGACAATCAGGACGAGTGTACGTTCTCCTATCTGGAGGGGGCAGAGTGGAGGCAGCTTGGCATTTCACACAAGATGATTTATAAGCTGGATCATTTTATGGGCTGCCGAATCGGATTGTTTTTATATTCGACGAGAGTGACCGGGGGTATCGCTGATTTTTCGAATTTTAAATATGATGTGATCGTGTCGGAGGACGAGAACAAACCTGTATAGAAGTCGCCGAGCCGGCGGCTTTTTTTATGATATCAGAACGGTTGATCTTCGAAGCTTTCGTTTCCTGATATTCCAAGAAGAACTTCTGCTAAATACGGTCCGACTTCTCTGAAGGACTTCGCTAGATGTTTTTCTTGCAATAGAACAGGTATTTCTGCTTCAACTGGAGCTTTTTATTGTACAATTATAAAAAGATTCCAATATTGGAAATGATATTTTACAGACGAATCGGGGTGCATGATGTGCGTATTGCTGCTTTAACCAAAACAAAGTGGGTCGTCATTCTTTTGCTCAGTGCATGTATACCAACAGACCATACGAGCGGATATTCGGTACAACGCCTGGCAGTCGTGGATGAGCAGCCATCCGGGAATCATTCCATTTTCGAAAAATACAGTTCTCCTGTAGAAGTATCTTTTGTCAGGGAGGCCGGGGATGATCTGGAGCGGATGATCAGCCAGCTGCCGGGAGAGACACTGCTGGACAATCGCTGGACCCGGTTATATGAGCAAGATCTGGGGATTAAACTTCGCTATGACTGGATTGCCAAAGGAGACGTGTACGGTCAGAAGCTGGGTGTTTCCCTTGCTTCCGGACGCATTCCGGACGTTGTTAAGGTGAATCCGTACCAATTAAGGCAGCTGAGCAATGCGGGGCTGATCCAGGATCTGTCCGAGGTGTACACAACGTATGCATCGCCGTTTGCGAAGAGCATATTGGAGGCAGAAGGAAGCGGACCGTTTGATGCCGCTACCATTGATGGCAAGCTGATGGCGATACCGGAAACGGCCTCCTCCATCGAGACAGCTCAGTACTTGTGGGTCAGAACCGATTGGCTTGAACGTCTGGGACTTCAACCACCCGAGACGATGGAGGACGTGCTTGATATTTCGAAAGCGTTTACAATAGAGGACCCTGACGGCAACGGTGAACCTGACACCTACGGCCTTGCGCTAACCAATCATCTGTGGGACCCGGTGATGGGGGTTGCCGGTCTGATGGCCGGATATGGGGCATACCCGAATATATGGATCAAAGATGCAGATGGCAAGCTCGTTTATGGCGGCATCCAGCCTGAAGTCCGGGAAGCGCTTCAGGTTCTGCAAACGATGTACCTGGAGGGACAGCTTGATCCCGAATTTAGCTATAAAAAGGGTACGCAAGCCGTTCGTCTGATCAAAGATGGGAAAATCGGCATGCTGTACGGAGAACAGTGGACACCCTTCATGATCCAGTCGAGCCGAGAGGACGATGCAGAAGCGGATTGGCAAGCATACCCCATAGTAGCCGAATCTGGCAGGCAAATTAAAGTACCACTTCGCACCAATGCTTGGCAATATTTCGCCGTCAGGAAGGGTTACGCTCATCCTGAAGTGGTGATGAAGCTCATGAATCTTCATTTGCAGACGAACTGGGGCGAGCAGGCGCAGTACGAAACGTACTACAATGACGATTCCAAGGCGGTGTGGATGCTTTCGCCGGTGACTCCCTTTCCGGGCACCAAAAATCTCGACGCTTATCGGCAAATTCGGGAGGCTCAGCGATCCGGCAATCTTGCTGTTCTTCAGGATGAAGCATCCGCTATTCAAAAAAGAATCGAAGCCTATGTGACTCAAGATGTCGAAAGCGGCTGGGGCTGGAATCAAACCTACGGTCCAACAGGCGCTTTCAGCATAGCCGATGGCTACGAGCGTAACGGACAGCTTTTATACGACCAATTCACGGGGGGAATTACCGAAACGATGATCGATCGGCAGATGATTCTTAATGATCTTCAGCTTGAAGCATACATGAACATTATTCTGGGAAGACCGATTGAAGAGTTCGACCAGTTTGTGAAGAATTGGCTCAAATTAGGCGGAGAACAGATCACAACGGAGGTTAATACGTGGCTCAAAACCAAAACAGCACTGGAACGCTGACCGTTCCTCAAGGGTGTATTCATTTGCAAATTGTGCAAACAAACCATCCGGCCTGTTGCGATGGAGGGGGATGTGTTGCTTAAATTCCCTGCCCAATCCTGGCGCAGCAGCATTTTTGCCCGGCTGGTTGTAACCTATCTGATCTTTGTTCTTCCGCTGATTCTGCTGGGCCTATATCTGTACAACTGGAGCTATGACAACGCTAGTCAGGAAATATCCTCTTCAACAGAAAGACGGCTTGCCCGATATCTGGATGATTTGAATCGGGAAATCGAATGGCTGGAGCTGCAGCAGTTCGACATCGTTGAGGACAGGAAACTGAACAGGCTCGCCATTCTGTGGGGCATGATGGATCAGGTAGAGCGCCGCGATACATTGAACTATTTGTCCGAGCGGCTGGCTACGTTCAAGAACAGCAGTGCTTACATCAAGAACGTTCATGTGCATATCCGCACGATTGGCAAGAGCATCTCGGCCACCCATGGCATCGATGATTATGACAAAGCTTCATATGAATACTTCAGCTCCGGCAAGCAGGGAAAAGGCACTCGCTTTACGGTGAAGGAGGGCACCATGAACCTAAGTGCCGTGCGCCTGACTGGCAAAAAGGGAGAGGAACCACTGTTTGCCGTCCAGGTCGAGCTGGATACAGAGCAATTTCAAAATGCACTAACCCAGCTTAATCTGTACCCGGATAGCGGCTCTTTTCTTATTGAGGAAAAGACGGGTCATATTATCACAGACCGATCGAAGCGTGATTTCATCCTTCCGTACTATCGTGATCACATTGTCGAGCGCAATCCTGGCGGTTTTCAGGTAAAGGTGGAGGGTACACGCTATTATGTGAGCCAGAGCGATATGAGTTCATTGGGCTTGTCGGTAGCAACGTATTTGCCGGAGGAAAGTGTGAAGAGGCCGTTAAGCAAGTTCTATCATTGGGCCTGGTTGTTTGCAGTGACATCTTTCGTCGCGATATCGGCTTATCTCTATTCCAGCTACAGGCTCATTCATATTCCGCTGCTGCTGCTCGTCAAAAGATTCAAAAAAATGGAGACCGGTGTGCTGGATATCCCCATCGTGCACAAGCGCAAGGATGAGTTTGGCTTCCTGTACACCCGGTTCAATCAGATGCTTGAGAAGCTTCAGCTGCTTATTGATCGGGATTTCAAAAAGACAATGATGATGCAGCGCGCCGAATTGAAGCAGCTACAGTCGCAGATTAATCCTCACTTTTTGTACAACAGCTTTTTCATTATCAATTCGCTCGCAAGAACGGGGGATACAGCGCGCATTGAGCAATTTGCCAACATGCTTGGCGAGTATTTCAGGTTCATTACGCGAAACGGAACAGATCATGTAAGTCTTGATGAGGAAGCTGCCCATTCTCGCGTGTATACGGAAATTCAGAAGCTGCGTTTTTCCAGAAGAATACAGGCCGACTTTGGGGAGCTGCCACCGGATATGAAGCGCATTTGTGTTCCAAGGTTAATCATACAACCTATCATTGAGAATGCGTATGAGCACAGTCTTGAGAAAAAGATGGATCAGGGCATGCTTCGAGTCCGGTTCAGCATGAAGGAGCATATCGCAGAAATCATTGTGGAGGACAATGGGCATGAGTTGAAGGATCAACAGATTCATGCCCTTCAGCAGCGCTTGCTTGAAGACGGCAGCTCGGATGAAATGACCGGACTCATGAATATTCATCGGCGCCTGGTGCTGACATTCGGGGAAGGAAGCGGCCTGTTTTTGACCAGAAGCGAGCAGATGCAGGGGTTGAAGGTCACGATCCGAATTCAAATGGAAGGAAGGGAAGACGGATGTATCGACTTTTGATTGTGGATGATGAGGAAATTATTACAGACAGTCTCTACGAAACCTTTGTAAGCCATATGCCCGAACGGCTTGATGTATGCAAGGCTTATTCAGCCAAGGAGGCTTTAACCTGGATGGAACGCTCAAGGATCGATATCGTGTTGACAGACATTCGTATGCCTGGCATGAGCGGTCTTGAACTGACAGAGCAGATCCAGGCGTACTGGTCACACTGCCGCGTTATTTTCCTCACTGGATACAGCGACTTTAATTATGCCTACAAGGCATTTCAAATGCCGAATGTACGTTATTTGCTCAAAACCGAAGGGTATGACAAGATCATGGCTGTGGTTGAGGAAGTGATGCAAGAGATTCGGCAGAGTCACCGCATGCACGAATTGCTGCAGCAGTCCCATGAGGTCACCTGTCAGCTGGCGGAGCTCCAGCAGGAAGAGTATCTGCGGAACCTGCTTCAGAACTGCACAGCATATACAGCGGGATCAAGTGAGATTCAGGATGAATGGACCAGGCGTGACATTGGTTTGCATTCCTCGGCCCCTGTGTACGTTGTGCTGGGCCGATTGGATTATAAGGATAAACCTCTGCATGCGGAGCGCGCTCAGATTCAGGCATCAGCACGAAAGATCGGTTCTTCCCTGTTGGATGAGCACACCTATCATGCCAGCGTGGCAGACCATTATGGAGATGTGGTGTGGCTGATTCAATCCAAACAGCCAGAAGCGGAGCCAGCCCATTCCCTGGTCCGATATCTGGAGGGCACACTCGAATTGGTACAGGAAGCCTGCATGGCTTCGCTTGGCATATCTGTGGCTTTTGCGTTAAGCGGGAAAAGCTGCAACTGGTCTGACATTACCCGGCAATACGAGCGATTAAGGCAGCTGCATTGGATGAAGATCGGAGACGGCATTTCCATGGTGCTCACCGATCATGAAGATGCTTTGCCGAATCCGGACCATAGGGAGCTTACACGGGTCAGCAGCCGAATTGAGGTGATGTCAGGGTATTTGGAAACCGGGCGAATCCAGCAATTTTACGAAGTGTTTGAAGAGCTGGTCAATGAACTGCTTCAACAGGATGTGACGATGGAGAGGGCAATGGAAACCTATTATAATCTGGCGCTGCACCTGTATTCGACCATCAATCGATGGGGACTGCATCAGGATATTCCCGATCAGCGCAGATTGCTTCGTCTGAGCGAGTATGCGTCTATGAAGGACGCGGTGCAGGTGCTGTATCAGGCAACTGACCAGCTCGTTCGCTTCAAGGGCTTGGATGAGCAGGAGCGAGCAAATGCGGTCATTCATTCCCTGTGTACTTACATCAAGGAACATCTGGAAGAAGACCTTTCCCTGGTGAGGCTGGCGGAGCTTCATCATTTCAATCCATCCTATCTCTCCCGTTTCTTCAAACAGGAGATGGGGATCAACCTCTCCGAATTTATTGACGAGTTGAAAGTTCGAAGGTCAAAGGAGCTGCTGCGGAATAGCGATCTCATGGTTCGGGAGGTTGCACTCCAGGTTGGTTATGAGGCAGCGCATTCCTTCACACGCTTTTTCAAAAAAGTGACAGGCATGACTCCCCAGGAATTTCGGGAATCTCTATTGGTTCGTTAAAATAGAAGTGAATATGAACAGAAGCAAGACCTCAGGTGAGATGAACCTGTGGTCTTGCTTCTGTTTTTGTTATCCGAATCGTAAAAGGGGCTGCTCCAAAACTATGCGGTGAACGTTTTTTGCTTTCGATAGACATTGGGACTTTCCCCGGTATATGCTCTGAATTTTTTATAAAACCAGTCTGTATCCGTATATCCAACCTCGCTGGCAATTTCGTAAATCCGCAAATTGGTGGATATCAACAGAAGCTTGGCTTTTTCCATCCGCTGCTGCATCAAATAATGATTAAAGGATATGTTCTCTTCCATTTTGAATTTTTGACCAAGATACGCACAATTGAAATGAAGCATGTCGGAAATCTTCTTCAGTGTAATGTCACTGCTCAGATGATCACGTACATATGCTTTTACAATCTTGATCACCTGGCCGGAATGCAGATGTTTACCTTCCAGATGAATAGGTGATTTGAAGGTGGATGGAAATCTCTTCGCTGGCTCCGCGTCAAGCCTGAGCTTGAGCTGATCCAGACTGTTGAGGAGGGCGGAGGCCCGGACGGGGCCTGGCAAATAATCGCTGACCTGATACGCCAAAGCTTTGCGTACAAGCCTGAAATGATCCACTCCGCCCATGAAAAGGATCGGAATCTGGCTTTTCTTTCGAATATAGTGGCATACCCACAAACCTGCAGCAGCACATCCTCCGGTGTTCACGAGTACGACAGAAAATTCCCGCTCTGCCAAAGCCAGCAAAGCGGCTTGCGCAGAGACTACACAATCTCCGATGGCATAATCGGATCTGTGGCGCCCCAGCAGCTTCTGTAATTCTCCGCAAGCATGGCGGTTGAAATCCACAAGCAAGATGTTATGCATGAAGGAAACCTCACTTTCGCTTGATTTGAATCCCTCTGAGCCTCAAACCCTCTCGAAACCACTATGACTCATGTCTTTATTTCATTATGGGAATAAAAGAAAGCGCATACAATGTGCATTTCTTTGCAGATGGTCCATTTATTTACCAATTAATGTTGAAAATACGCTAACTTGGATTCAAATTGCCAAAACCTATATTTTGACAGGGTAAACACCTTTACTTTAACAGGTTGTTAACGCTTTCATTCAAGAGCTACACTTTTGATGGAAAACGGTAAGCCATATTCAAGGGGGGACAACGATGAGAAAAAATACGTTGATGATGATTAGCCTTGTTCTTGTAATGTTTCTGTTGATTACCGCGTGCAGTACCGGCTCCAGCGCACAGACAGAGCCAGAAACGAAAGCACCGCAGGAGGAGCAGGCCACGAACGAAACAGAACCCAAGAATGAGACATCAACGCCGGAGATGGATTTTGACATGGGGGGAAGAACGATTAAGGTGGTTGCCTGGTGGAACATGGAAATGACCGATAGCAACCCGGACAACATTCAGCGCATCGAGAATCTGGAAGCACTCAAGAAAAAGCATAACTTTAACATCGAATACATTTCGATCGATTTTGGCGAGTACCAGGAGAAGGTCGTGGCCTCCCTGATGGCGGGAGAACCGCTAGGGGACATTGTTCGGCTGGGCAAAAGCTACGCTATCCCGGCATTGACCAAGCAAGATCTGTTATGGCCAGTGGATGAGTATACCAAGAACGATAAGGTGTTTAACCAGAAAACGACCAACCAATACATGCAGTACGAAGGCAGGGGTTACGGATTTACCGAGGATCAATCTTCATTTATCAGTGGTATTTTTTACAATCGCACACTTATGCAGGAACTCGGCATGAAGCCGCTGCAGGAATATGTGGACGAAGATCAGTGGAACTGGGATACGTTTATTGAAGTAGCCAAAAAGGCAAACAAGGACCGCAATAACGACGGCAAGCTCGATACCTGGGGATTAGCCCAAAGGGGACTGCTTGAACCGGTGCTGTATTCCAACGAAGCCTCACTGACCAATGGTGACAAGCAAAATCTGGATGATCCAAAAACAAAAGAAGCACTGAGCTTTGTTTCCAGAATGGCTACCGAGCAAGTCGGCAGAGCCTCGGAAGGCGGGGATTGGACTGAACCTGCCACGTTTTTCCGTCAGGGCAATACGTTGATGTATTCGGGCGCCATGTACGAGATCGAAGGCATCAAAACAGATATGCAGGACTATGATATTGGCTTCCTGCCTTTCCCGAAAGGACCAAGTGCAACCGCGTACCACTCTGGCGAGTCGCAATATCAGGCACTGACGATTCCGAAAGCAGTTGAGCATCCAGAGCAGTTAATGTATATCTGGGAAAAAATCAACGAGATCGATTCAATTTACGATTACCCCGGACAATCAACCCTGGAGACCCACTTGGCGGACGAAGCTGACATCGAAAATGCCAGAACAGTTGCCGAAGGCATGCTGGTGCTTGATCACAATACGTTCCCGTCACTGCCTTTCTGGGATTTCAACGGTGAGCTGGTCGATGGTGTTTCCGTTTCAACCGTCATTGAAAAATACAAGGCGCCGTTCCAGGCTGCTATCGATGAGGTATACAAACCAAAGAAATGATGCGGTTCTCTCCGGAACGGATGCAAGGCCCTATACGCACTGTCCCGGAGAGTGATACAGCTTAGCCATGCTCCACGCCAGAAGGAAGGGGGACATTTTGGAACATGCGGTCACGAAAGAAAAAAGGACTGATCCTGCTGCTCGTCATTGCGTTGATCTTCTCCATATGGAGCATTTACCCTGCGCGGGATCGCGGTCCGGGTATAGCTCAGGCGCGCGAGGATTTTGAAGCCGTATCAGGTACAGACGACCCACGCAGCTATGAGCATTACCTTTCCAATTACACAGATGCAGCCAAGCCGGAGCAGGCTGTGCGAATCGAAGGAGAATCCTTCATTCACGCTGCCGACGGTGAGTTCGAGACTGTCGATGGATATGCCGGACTGGACGGGAAAGCGGTCATCACCCCGGAAGCTGGCACTATCAGCTGGGAAGTCCCTGTACAGGCGAGCGGTTTATACCAGATCCGCATTCATTATTATTCTGTCACGGGCAAAAGCTCCGGCATTGAACGGAAGCTGACCCTTAACGGTGAGGTTCCTTTCAGGGGAGCCGATGTGCTGTTATTTGACAGGGCATGGGGGAACCGGGAAGACAGCGTGCGAAGGGATGATCGCGGCAATGATCTCAGGCCACGGCAGGTGGAGAAGCCCGTTTGGCAGCTTGCCGCCTTCAAGGACAGCGCCGGTTACTTCGAGGAGCCGTACCAGTTTTATTTTGAAAAGGGAAAACAAAAGCTGTCACTGACCTCGCTGCGCGAAAGCATGGCGATCGATTATATCGAGCTGTACCAGGAAGAGAACATTCCGTCTTACGCAGAGCTGCAGACCGCTTATGCATCGGCCGGATTGAAGCCGGCTGAAGCTGTCATGCTCAAGGTACAGGGAGAACAGGCGGTGAGTAAATCGTCACCAACCCTTGCACCGATCTCGGATCGGTCGAGTCCTTCCCTCGAGCCCTACGATGTATCCAAAATCCGGATCAATGCTATTGGAGGCACCAACTGGAAGCTGCCCGGCGAATGGATCGAATGGGATGTAGACGTGCCGGAGGATGGCCTGTACCAGATTGCGCTCAAGGTGAAGCAGGACCAGCTTCGCGGTGTGTATGCGACACGAAGCCTGATGATTGACGGCAAGGTTCCATTTAAGGAAGTGGAACGTATTCGCTTTACCTACAGCCCCGAATGGCAGACACGGGTACTGGGCGAAAGCGAGCCTTACCTGTTCCGGCTCTCAAAAGGAACACATCGCTTGCGAATGACGGTTACGTTGGGGGATATCGCTCCGCTGCTGCGAACGGTGGAATCCAGCGTGCTGGATCTTAATGAAATGTACCGCAAAATTTTGATGATTACATCCAACAAGCCTGATCCTTTGAGGGATTACCAGCTTGAACAGCGCATTCCCGAGATGACCGAGGTATTCAAGCAGCAGGCAGGCATCCTCCGTTCGGTTGCCAACTATTTGGAGCAGGCGACAGGTGAGCAAAGCGACAAGGTAGCCGTACTGCATGCGATGGTCGTTCAGCTGGAGGATATGGCGGCAAGACCGGAAACGGTGCCCAAACGTCTGGATACCTTCAAGATCAATGTGGGCGGGTTGGGAACATGGATTCTATCCGTTCGTGAACAGCCTATTGCACTGGATTACCTCCTGGTGTCCTCACCGGATCAGAAGCTGCCAGAGGCCGGGGCTACTCTGCTGCAGCAAATGAAGCACGAAGTGGGTGCCTACGTCGCTTCCTATACCGAGGATTATGACAGCATCGGCAACACGGAGCTGAAAAAGGATTCCATCACGGTATGGATTACGACCGGACGTGACCAGGCTCAGGTGCTGAAAGGTCTGATTGATGAATCTTTCACACCGGAAACGGATATTTCCGTGCAGCTGCGACTTGTTCCGCCCAATATCCTGCTGCCTGCGACGCTGGCTGGAGAAGGCCCGGATGTAGCGATGCAGATGGGCGAGGATATTCCGGTCAATTACGCGATGCGTAATGCGGCAGCCGACCTGAGCGGATTCCCGGACTTTGAGCAGGTTGCAAGCCGATTTCGGGAGAGTGGACTGACGCCTTACCGCTATAACAATGGGGTCTATGCTCTTCCAGAGCAGCAGCATTTTCCAATGCTGTTCTATCGCAAGGATGTCCTGAACGAGCTTGGCCTCGAGCCGCCCAAAACATGGCAGGACGTGTATAATGCCATCTCGGTGCTGCAAAAGCACAATATGGAGTTCTATTTGCCAATCGAGGATACAACAAACAATGCCAACATGATACCCAACGCAACCTTCGCCATGCTCTTATATCAGAACGATGGCGAGTTCTATTCGGAAGATCAAAAGGAGAGCGCGCTGGATTCGGAAATTTCCATGGATGCGTTCAAGCGGTGGACGCAATTTTATACCAATTACAAATTTCCGCTTAAAGCTGATTTTCCAAACCGTTTCCGTACCGGGGAGATGCCGCTTGGCATTGCAGATTACACAACCTACAACATGTTGACCGTTATGGCTCCCGAGATCCGCAATCTGTGGGATTTCACCATCGTTCCGGGCACGCAGCTGGCGGACGGTTCTGTAAGACATGAGGTTGCAAGCACGACAAGTGCGGTCATGATGCTGCAAAACGCGAAGAACAAGGAGGCTGCATGGTCGTTCATGAAATGGTGGACCGACAAGCAGACCCAGATTGAATATGGCAGGGAAATGGAGGGACTGATGGGGGCCGCGGCGCGTTATCCAACTGCTAATATCGAAGCATTGGAGCAGCTGCCCTGGCCGGTCAAGGATTATCAAAACCTGGAGCAGCAGTGGGAATGGGTAAAGGGCATTCCCCAGGTACCCGGCGGATATTTTACGGGCCGGCATCTCGACAACGCGTTCCGCAAGGTGGTCAATGCGAACGAAAATCCGCGCGAAGCCTTGTCTGACTACGTCCTGTACATTGACGATGAAATCGAGCTCAAGCGCAAGGAATTCAATCTGAAGTAGAAGGAAGGGAGGGTAACGGTTGCAAGCAGAAACCACCAAGGCACCCGCTGCGCCTGCCATTAACGCCAGGCAGGCGAGCAGGTGGTCCCTTTTGAAAAGGGATTTGTACCTAAGCAGACATTATTACGTACTGATGGCACCGTTTATGCTGATCTTTTTCTTGTTTACGGTCATTCCGGTCGGCCTCTCGCTTGGCCTCAGTTTTTTTCATTTCAACATGCTGGAGCTGCCCCGATTTGTCGGCTGGCAAAATTATTCGCGGCTGTTCCTGAACGACGATGTTTTTTTGATCGCTCTTAAAAATACGCTGCTGTTTGCCGTTATTACGGGTCCTGTCAGCTATATTGCCTGCTTTTTGTTTGCGTGGATCATCAACGAGTTGTCGCCCAAAATTCGGGCCGTCATGACACTTGTGTTCTATGCGCCTTCCATTTCAGGCAACGTTTTTTTCATCTGGCTGATCATTTTTTCGGGAGACAGCTATGGATATATGAACGGTTTTCTGATGCGCCTCGGCGTTATTCTGGAGCCGATCCTATGGCTTGCAAACGAGAAGTACGTGCTGGCGATCGTCATCCTCGTACAACTGTGGCTCAGCCTTGGCACGAGCTTCCTCGCCTTCATTGCGGGCCTCCAGACGATCGACCGATCGCTGGTTGAAGCGGGTACTGTGGATGGTATCAAGAACCGCTGGCAGGAGCTATGGTACATTACACTGCCTTCTATGAGACCGCAGCTTATGTTCGGCGCCGTTATGCAGATTACGGCCTCGTTCGCCGTAGCCGAAATCTCCATCGCGCTGGCTGGTTTTCCCAGCGTCAATTATGCGGCACATACCGTCGTAACACATCTGATGGATTATGGCACCATTCGGTTTGAGATGGGATATGCGTCCGCCATTGCGACCGTTTTGTTCGCCATGATGCTCGGAACGAACATTTTGACACAAAAAATGCTGAGAAAGATAGGTGAATGACAATGACCAGCAAGGTACGCGCCGTCTTCGGCATGTCCAGAAAACTGAATCGGTCATTTACCGTCAGCCTGATGCTGTTTGCACTGCTGGCTCTGTTCGGGTCATTCATGGTATTGCCGCTGATCTATACGGTTAACAACGCCTTTAAACCACTGGATGAGCTGTTTATTTTTCCGCCGCGCTTCTGGGTGAACAATCCGACAATGGAAAATTTCGCGGACCTGATCAATCTGATGGGCAACTCATGGGTTCCTCTATCCAGATACATTGCCAATACGCTGATTATTACGCTGCTTGGAACGGCAGGCCATATCCTGCTGGCTTCCGCAGCAGCGTACCCGCTGGCCAAATACCGGTTTCCCGGTTCAAAGGTGCTGTTTACCATCGTCATCCTGTCCCTGATGTTCTCACCACACGTCACGGCGATTCCGAACTACATGGTGATGTCCTGGCTAGGATGGATCAACACACATGCCTCCATTATTGTGCCTTCACTCGCCTTTTCCCTGGGACTCTTCCTGATGAAGCAGTTCATGGAGCAAATACCGGATGCGCTGCTAGAGGCTGCAAAAATCGACGGGGCCAACGAATACCGGATATTCTGGAGTATCGTAATGCCTAACGTGAAGCCAGCCTGGCTCACGCTTATGATTTTGCAGTTTCCGGCGCTGTGGGGGACCGATGGCGGAAGCTTCATTTACAGTGAAAATCTGAAAACGCTGCATTATGCGCTCAGTCAGATTACCCAGGGAGGAATTGCCCGTGCAGGTGTCGGCGCTGCGGTAGCGCTTCTGCTCATGATCGTGCCGATCGTCCTGTTCATCATCTCCCAGAGCAGTGTCATGCAGACGATGGCAACTTCCGGTATGAAAGAGTAGAAGGGGGGCAGCGACATATTGAAAAACATGTGGAAAAAATGCGGATGGCTCACCATGGGCCTTGCCTGCCTCCTGTGCTTGGGAAATGCAGCGGCAACGGCATTTGCCGATGGTCAGACGGATGCGTACAACTACTCCTACTGGGGAGAAGCGGTTCGCTCTCCTGCTGCGTATGAGGCAACCCGAATAGTGACGGGCACCGAGCTGAAGATTGGCACATTCAAAGAACCAAACGACATGCATGTCACAGCCGATGAGCGGGTTTACGTGCTGGATTCGGGCAACAGCCGAATCGTCGAGCTGGACCGGGAATTGAAGCTGATACGGGTTATCGATTCATTTGATCATGATGGACAGAAGGATTATTTCAAAAATCCCCAGGGATTGTACGTATCAGACAATGGGCAGCTGCTCGTTGCGGATTCGGAACATCAGCGGGTGGTTCATCTGGATGAGCAGGGGCAGTTAATCAAAATTGTGGAGCAGCCGCAATCCGACCTGCTGAAGGCGGATTTTCAATTCAAGCCGCTCCGGGTTGTTATGGATAAAGGCGAACGGATTTACGTCATGGCGGAAGGTGTTTTTGACGGCTTCATGGAGTTTAATTCCGACGGGTCCTTTGCCTCCTTTATCGGAGCCAATAGAGTCTCGGTTGACCCGGTGGAGTATCTCTGGAAACGATTCGCAACCCGTCAGCAGCGCAGCCAAATGGTCATGTTCACACCAACCGAGTTCACCAATATGGACATTGACGAAGAAGGTTTCATTTATGCAACGAGTGGGGACTTGAAGGGATTGCCGATCAAGAAACTGAATGCGCAGGGTGCGGACATCCTGAGAAGGGAAGGTTACTATCCGCCGCAGGGGGATTTGTTGTACACCAATGAGAAAGGTCCTTCCCGGCTGGTTGATGTGGACGTAGGGGACAGCGATATGTATTCCGTGCTTGATGCCAAGATGGGGCGGGTGTTTACCTATAACGGAGATGGATATCTGCTCCACATGTTCGGAGGCATTGGAAACCGGTTGGGCCAATTCAATACCCCAGTTTCGCTAGAGCGTGCGGGAGAACGAATGCTAGTGTTGGACAAAGCACTAGGCGAGATTACCGTGTTTCAAACGACAGAATATGGACGCACACTGCATGAAGCGGTTCGAAGTTATTTTAATGGAGACGAGGAGGGCTCAGCGGCAAGTTTTGCAAAAGCTGCCGATATGAATGCCAATCTTGAATATGCCTACGCAGGCATCGGAAAAGCGCTGCTGCGCCAGAAGGATTATGCGCAATCTGCGCAATATTTTAAGCGAAGCATGGAGCGGGAAGGGTATTCCAAAGCGTTTCTCCTGTTTCGCAAAGAGCTGCTCCGCGAGCATTTCTCATGGATCATGTCCGGACTGTTTCTGATTGTTGCCGTGCTGGTAACCGTGACCATCGTTCGCAGACAGAGAAGGGGGACAACAAATGCAGGCATCAAGTAGACAGCTGATCCAATATCCGCTGCATCTTATTTTTCATCCGTTTGACGGGTATTGGGAGCTGAAATACGAGCGAAATCAGAGAACAACGCTCATGATCGCTTTGGCTATTTTGGGTTTGTTAACGGTAACAACGATCCTTCAGGCCCAGTACAGCGGATTCCTAGTCAATTTTAACAACCCGAAACGATTGAACAGCCTGCTGGAAATCGTCTATGTCATTGTTCCGGTGCTGTTCTGGTGTACAGCAAACTGGTCACTGACCACGCTGATGGACGGAGAGGGCAAATTCTCGGAAATTTTCATGTCCACATGTTTTGCACTGGTTCCACTGATTTTGATTCAGTTTCCATGGATTTGGCTCAGCCTGATCATTTCCGGGCAGGAAACCGCCTTTTATTATTTCTTTAACATGGCTGCCACGGCCTGGACGGTATACCTGTTATTTGTCGGCAATATGACGGTGCATCAATATACACCCGCCAAAACGGTGCTGACCATGCTTCTGACGCTGGTTGCCATGGCCTTCATGGCATTTCTCTGCCTGCTGTTCTTCAGTCTGGTGCAGCAGATTGTGTCCTTTGCAGCCACCATCTATCAGGAACTTGTACTCCGGGGCTAAGGAAGGAGAATGGAGATGAATTTGTACGTCGCTAAAAAAATGATCGCGATCCTGCTCGTATTCGGCCTGCTTCTTGGCGGGTGTCAGACCGCTTCCATGCCTGAAGCCAGGATGTCTGCGAACTCGGATGAACCAGCGGAAGTGCCTGCGCTGCCGCCCGGGGAGAAGCTGGCCTCATCCTTCAATGATACACGTCTGCCTGGCATGATCGGGCTTGCCCAGAATGAAGCGCTGCAGCTGTTCATCCAGGAAGAGACAGCCGAGATTGCGGTAATTCACAAGCAAAGCGGGCAGATCTGGCGCAGCAATCCGGAAGAGCGCAATCTGGATACGCTTGCGGCGGGAATCAACAAGGACCTGCTGTCTTCACAGGCCAAGCTCAGCTTTTATAACAGTCTTGGACAGAACAGCTCGGTTAACTCCTATACGGATAGTGTAGCCCACCAGCAGATCAGCTACGAAGCATTGCCAAACGGCGTAAGGGTGAACTACCAGTTTGGCAGCAATGAGAGCTCCATAGAGGATCTGCCTGTGAAAATCAGCAAGGAACGCTTCGAGCAGAAGCTGCTTGCCGCGCTCGATAAGGCCGGGCAGCGTGCCTTGAAGGTCGGCTATGCGGAGGACAAGGACGAAGGCATTTATATCCGAATCGACAAGGCGATGCAGGGACTTCAGCTAACGCGTGCACTCAAGGCTTTCGAGACAGCTGGTTACACGCCCGAGGACCTTCAACTGGACAATGCCGAGCATGGCATTGAGCAGGAAAAAAGTGGACCACGCATGTTTATGTTATCCATCGAATACGGGCTGGATGACGAAGCACTGGTCGTACGCGTGCCGGCATCTGGCATTCATTTTCCGGAACAATACCCAATCAACAGCATATCCGTGCTGGATTATTTCGGTGCTGGTGCAGCGGATGATGAAGGCTCCCTGTTTGTACCCGATGGTTCAGGAGCGCTCATTCATTTCAATAATGGCAAGGTTCAATATCCCGCCTATCAGCAGGACGTGTATGGACCGGACCTAACGATGAAACTTCGTGAAGTGGACTCGACTGAGGAAAAGGCCAGGATGCCGGTCTTCGGACTGATTCGCAAGGGCGGTGCGTTCCTGGGCATCATCGAGGAAGGTGCAGCTACAGCGGTGGTTAATGCGGATATCAGCGGCAAGCTGAACAGCTACAACAATGTGTATCCGAGCTTTTACGTTGTGAACAAAAGCGATGTGACGCTTCAGGCGAGCGACATGGTACGGACATTGCCCAAGTTTCAAAAGAAGCCAACGGTATCCGATTTTGTCGTTCGTTACGCCTTTGCGGGAGCAGAGCAGGCCTCCTATTCCGGTCTTGCCTCCCTGTATCGGGACTATTTAACCCGGACAGACGGCCTTCCTGCGAAGCAAACGGCTGAGGGAGAAAAGGACATTCCGTTTTACCTGAAGCTTGTCGGCAGTATGACCACCAAAAAACACTTGTTGGGCATACCTTACGAATCGAATGAGGCGTTGACCACGTTTGACGAGGCGAAGCAAATCTTGTCCGAGCTCCAGGAAAAACATGTATCCAACATTCAGGTGCGCTACGCGGGCTGGTTCAACGGAGGACTCCTTCATCGGCTGCCGGATTCCATCAAGGTGGACGGGGCGGTTGGAGGACGAAAAGGCATGCAGGCGTTTAGCGACTATGCCCGTGAGGCCGGGATCGGTTTTTATCCTGATGTAGCGGTCCTCAACGTACATGCGAAGAACGGCTTCAAGCCTTCCTCAGAAGCTTCCCGAACGCTCACGCAGGAGCCAGCGGTTCTATATCCGATGGACCCGGCAAGACAGCGGCGTGACCGGGATCGACAACCGGCTTATATCCTTTCTCCGAACCTGCTGGGTAACGTAACAGAAGACATGCTAAAAGCGATTAAGCCATATGAGGCAGGCGGATTGTCCCTGCGTGATCTGGCCGAGCAGCTGAACAGCGATATGAATCCGAAAAAGCTGCTGGATCGCACCGGAGCACAAGCAGCTGTCACGGAGGCATTGAAGCAGATTAATCAGCAGGGGATGCCAGTGGTCGCCGAAGGCGGTAATGCGTATGCGCTGCCGTACGTGACGGGTCTCACAGATGCGCCGATGTCCAGCAGCCGCTTCAAGCTGGAGGATGAAGAGATTCCGTTCTTCCAGCTGGTTGTTCACGGTGGCATCAGCTACACCGGAGCTGCCTACAATCTGTCAACGTATACCGATGCGAGACAATATGTTCTGAAGCTTGTTGAGTATGGAGCAAGTCCCTATTTCACCTGGTTCAACGCGCCGAACCATATCGTGAAGGAAACGGATTACGATGATCTGTACGCCGCCCATTATGAGCAGTGGTTGGACCTGGCAGCCGAGATGTATGAAGAGGTCAATGAGGCCAATCGTCGATTCGCCGGGCTGAACATGGTAGCACACGAAAAGCTGGCTGAAGGCGTATTTCAAACGACATACGAAAACGGAGGCTTCGCTCTGGTGAATTATAACGATTTCCAGGTGCAGGCAGCTGGCCGAACTGTGGAAGCGAAAAGTTACGTGACAGGTGGTGAGCAGCTCTGAAAGCGCTACTGAAATGGAAGTGGGGGCGTCGGACCTATGCCCAGCAGAAGGCGGCCTGGGGAGTGATCTATGTGCTTCCCTGGCTTATCGGCTTTGTCCTGTTCTTTTTTGTTCCGCTGCTGGCTTCCCTGCGTTACAGTCTGAGCTCAATCCAGGCGAACGCGCAGGGTATATCCATCCAGTTCACAGGTCTCGCCAACTATATTCAGGCGCTGACGGTCAATACCAGCTTCAACCGAGCGCTGATCGAATCCATAACGGATGTGCTCGTCAATGTGCCGCTGATCGTCATATTCAGCCTGTTCCTTGCCGTCATTCTCAATCAGAAGTTTCCGGGGCGGGCCATAGCGCGGTCTATCTTTTTCCTGCCGGTGATTTTGGCATCAGGCGTCATCATGGCGCTGGAAAGCACCAGTCTGATCGAGGCCGTTAACCAGAGCAGTACAGGTGGCAGCGCTTTGGGTACATTTGAAATCGAAAACCTGATGCTGGACGCGGGGTTAAGCGAGTGGGTAGTCATGTATCTGAGCGGCGCGGTTGACCGCATTTATCAGATCGTCAGTCAATCTGGCGTGCAGATTCTTATCTTTTTGGCAGGCATCCAAACCATTTCGCCCCAGCTGTACGAGGCATCCAAAATGGAAGGGGCCACGGGGTATGAAGCCTTTTGGAAAATTACGTTCCCCATGGTCAGTCCGCTTATTTTCGTTAATGTGATCTATACCATCGTCGATTCCTTTGCCAACAATGCCATGACTACGCTGATTCGAGATACGGGCTTTGTCAAATTTGATTTTGGACTGAGCTCAGCCATGGCGTGGGTCTACTTCGTGGCGATTGCCGTTATTCTGATCGTGGTATCGCTTATTTTCTCCAAACGTGTCTTCTATCAAGATTAGAAAGGAGGTTGTTCGAATTGATGATATCAAGGCTGTTGTCGCTTGAGCAGTGGAAGAGCTGGCTGTGGTCTGTTGTGCGGTTCACGCTGATTACCGGGCTCTCCTTCGTGATCCTGTTCCCGATATTTCAGAAAATATCGACGTCCATCAAGGATAAGAGCGACCTGTATTCGGCTGTCGTGGTCTGGATTCCGCAAAACTTCTCCATCGACAATTTCAAGCAGGCCATTCGTGTCATGGATTATTGGGCCACGCTGCTCAATACGTTTGCACTGTCTGCAACTACGACCATTTTGACGACGCTTTCCTGCGCACTTGCCGGATATGGGTTTGCCCGCTTGAAATTCAAAGGAAGCAATCTGTTGTTTGCCGGAGTTATCTTGACCATTCTGGTTCCGCCAACGACCATCTTGATTCCCGTGTACCTGAACTTGAAGAGCTTTGATCTGATGGGGCTGATGACATTGATCGCCGGCAAACCCGTAAATCTGCTGAATACGTACTGGCCGTTTATTCTGACGGCTATAACGGCCAATTCGCTCAAGGCAGGACTGTATATTTTCATCTTCCGCCAGTTTTTCAGAGGCATTCCCAAGGAAGTGGAGGAAGCGGCTTACGTTGATGGTGCTGGCATCAGCCGCACCTTTGTACGCATCATGCTGCCCAATGCGATCCCTTCCATTGTGACCGTGCTGTTATTTTCCTTCGTCTGGCAATGGAATGACAGCTTCTATACGACAACCTACCTGACATCCAGCAAAGTGATGTCAACCCAGCTGTCCTCGTTGCCGTATAATCTGGCCCAGCAGGTAAGCGACGGTGCATCCAAAGCCGACCCTTTTTATCTAAGCATGATACAGGATACAGGTATTTTACTGGCCATCTTGCCTTTAATTATCATTTACTTGTTTGTACAGCGTTACTTCGTGGAGAGCGTTGAACGCACGGGCATCGTTGGATGATGCTTCTCCATCGGAAGGGGCTTCAAGGGAGAGTCCCAATACAGTCCAGTGAAGGAGGTGATGCTGTCTGTTTTCACGTTTCACCATTTAAGCTCAGGAGGGATTATGTTGAAGAAGATGTTGAATTACTGTAAATTGATGCTCATTCTGGCCTTGCTGCTGTCCATCACGCCACTCGGATCGGGTCGCGCGGACGCGTGGGTTGGTATGCCCATGGGCAAGCTTCATGTGAGTGGGAAAAATCTGGTCAACAGCAGCAACCAGCCAGTCTTGCTGAGTGGGTGGCATCAGCCTTCTGGTGCCTATTGGACTTACCAGAACAGCAACTATTATCTCACTCGAAACGGCAACAATCGCCATGCCGCAACGCTGGCTTATCTCAAGGACATTACCGATACATTTACGAGCACCAGTCCGAAATACGGAAGCAGCCACGGCTGGAACATGAATCAGATTCGTCTGTTTATCGACCGTGAGGATATGGGCGATGTAGCAGCAGGTACTTACAATTTTGCCGGTGTACAAACGGTAACGCAGAACGTCATTATCCCTTATATCCAATATGCAAAAACGAAAGGCGTCTATGTTACACTCGGACTTGACTTCACATTGAAGGATGATCAAGCTACGACCGCAGCCAATCTGCAAAAGTTCAATCAGATCTGGGGTTATCTCGCTTCTCGCCCGGAAATTAAAAGCGCAGACAACGTACACTTCGAGCTGATCAATGAGCCGGTTAAATCGTACGCTAACGGTCATTGGGGCGGCTACAACGGCGAGAACGACTTCGTGGACCACTGGAATGATCTGCGCAATTTCCAGAACTCCATCATCTCAACCATCCGCAGCCAAGGCGCGGATAATGTCATCTGGGCCGCTGGTTTGGGATATAACCAATTCTACAGTCTTACAGCAAGCCATCCTTTGACAGACCCGCTGAACAATTACGGTTATGCCGTTCACTGGTATCCGGGGTACGGAGCGTATGACAACATGTCGATTCTGCAAGATCAGTGGAATACGAATGTGAAGGCTGCGGCTGATAAATATCCGATTAACATCACCGAAGTCACGTGGTTCAAAAAGAAAGCAGGCGATTCCGAATACTGGAATCTGTTCAATGGCAGCAATGAAGGCTTTGGCAACAATACAAAGACCATTTTCAACGCGGCAGGCAATGTCAGTATTGCAGCACATATGAACGGATTCATTTTGGATGCCGGGGAACGAAGCTCCTTTGCCGATCCAACGGCAGGCTTGAAATGGGACGGTGATGCTTCACGGAGTGCAATGGGACGTTTTTTGTTTAATTGGTTCTATGAACGCGCACAGTCTTATCCAAATGGTGGCACTCCATCAACCGGATTGACACCGGGAGCGACATACAAGATTGTGGCCAGACATTCTGGCAAAGTTATCGATGTCCCGGGTGGGGTAAATGAGAACAATTTGCAGCTTCAGCAATGGTCGGATCTGGGTGGCAATCCTCAAAAGTGGGTCCTGACCCAGATTGCTAATGGAATTTACAGTTTGACGAGCGTGAATTCGCCGGATAAGGTGATCGATATCCGTAATGGGACCAGTAACAACGGAGAGGCAGTTCAGCTCATGAGCAATTTGAATACCACTGCACAGCACTTCAAAATCAATGATCTGGGCAATGGATACTGGAGTATTATAAACGTAAACAGTAACAAGGCTGTTGAGGTCACAGGTTCCTCAACGGCAGACGGTGCCAAATTGCAGCAAAACGATTTTACAAACGCAACCAACCAGCAATGGAAATTTGTCGCCGTAAACTAAGAGAATGCAGGGGCACCCTGAACCGTCTATTAACGGACAGGATGTCCCCTGTTAATTGCCACACGGTGATATAAGGACAAGCGTGAGTGACAAAGGTAACCATCCCTTTTCATTCATGCTTTTTTTGCGTTTATATCAGTCTGTATATGAACCAGAAGAGAGATGAATAGAGATGAATAAAACCATTTGTATCATAAAAAAGGTATGATAACGATAAATCCGCAATTGTACGCTAAGGAAGAAGGTGTACCTACCCCAGGCCCTAATGCAAGGCGTATCATCATATTACTGTATTTGTAAACGCTTACTATAAAAAAGGGAGGGTACATATGAAGCGTTTATGGTCCAAATTTTCACCGGTATTCCGCAGATTTATGATTTCCTACTTTATCATTCTGATGATTCCCCAGATCGCGGGCTATGCCTCTTACAAGGCATCAATTGAAGTGGCCAGGACGAGCTCTATCGAAAACAGTCTGAAATCATTGAATCTGGGAAAGGAAATTATTGAACGAAACCTCCTGCAGGTAGAGGCCTTCACGAGGCAGCTTGCAATCAACCAGGATTTGTACCGCCTGATTGCCGATCCCAAGCCGCTGGATTCGAACAATGTTTACGGCGTGGGACGCATGCAGCGCAGCCTGTCCATGTACAGCAGCACGAACGACTATCTGTCCCATTTTTTTATTTACATTCCGAACTACAATGTCATCATCACGCCCACGACCGTTTTTTACCGACCTGAGCATTACTACGCCGCGAATCAACTTGAAGGCATGACGTTTGAGGAATGGAGCGAGCATATTTTGAAGAAACCGCATTTGAACGAGATCATGCCGCTTCGAAACTACAAGCGGGAGATTCGCAATAACGTTCTTGTTGACGCTCCAGCGATCACGTTTCTGCAATCTCTTCCGCTGAACAGCTTCAATAAACCGCAGGCTACGATTGGCGTCATGATTGATGAGGACCAGATGGCCGGTCTGACGCAAAATATCGTGGAGCAGTATGGCGGTTGGACGCTGGTGACGGATTCGGAGGGGAACATTATATTCTCGCGTGGCATCGATGGAGCGGAGGCAGAACGATTAAAAGACATGCCTGCCGACAAGCACGATAAAGTCACGCCTATGGGCAATGGTCGTCTGCTCATTTCCATCAAGTCGGATCTGAACGGCTGGAACTATGCCGCTGGCATTCCCGAGAGTGCGCTCATGGTCACAGCAGACCGGATCAAACAGGTTACCTTTACCTTTACACTGGCAACGCTCGGGCTTGGGTTGTTGATCGGGCTTTTGCTGGCTTACCGGAACAGCGCGCCGATTCACCGACTCCTGTCCGTGTTCCGGGATCAGGATATCGCATTACCCGGTAAGATCCGCAACGAGTACGATTTTCTGGCGAGCAACATCACCAGCCTGATTACGAACAATCATCTGCTGGAGAGCGCATTGAACGAGCAGCTTCCGCTGCTGCGCGACGGGTTTATCAAACGCCTTCTGACGGGCGAGTTCTACACAACGGGCGAGCTCGAGGCTGTCTCTTCCCAGACAGGCGTATCCCTTATCAGCAGCCAGGGCTTCGTAGGAATTGTGAAGGTAGACGGTTATGGAAGACCCGACAGCGGGGAGATTATTCAGGAGCTGAGCATTGCCAGATTAATCGTAAGGCAGGCTCTGATTGATTGGGATTCTGATGTTCTGGTCACCGATTGGGGGACGGATCAGATCGCTTTTGTGCATTCATTCCCTGAAGAGCATGAGCAGACAGAGGAAACCTTGGGGATGTTCGAAGCCGAACTGCAAAGACTGATCGCTTCCGTGTACCGGGATTACCGGGTATCAACCAGGATCGGGTTGGGTTCTCCGTATCACGTATGGAACGACATCGGCCGCTCGTTCAATGAAGCGAGGCAAGCACTTGAATACGCCATTCATATTGGATCGGAGAACATGGTGCGATTCGAGGATGCCGTGAAAGAAACAGAGATGTATTATTATCCGATCGAGTCCGAGCAGCGGCTGCTGAATACGCTCAAGGCGGGTGAATTTGAGGAATCCAGCCGTATTCTGGACCAGCTGTTCAGCCGGAACTTCGAGGAGCGGGAGCTGTCGTATGACATGACGCAGCAGTTCATCATGGAGCTGAAGGGTACATTTCTGAAGGTGGCCGAGCCCAAAATATTGCTGGACGAATCACTCATCGAGCAATTCAAAAGTCGGGTAGCTGCCGTGTTGACAACAGATAGCGTTGCCGTGCTCCGGGATAAATTCAATCAGCTGACGCAAGACATCTGTCTGGACGTGCAGCGGAAGAAATCCGACATGCATGCGGACATTGTGAACGGAATTATCCGTTATATCCAGTCGAGGTACGACGATGCGAGCTTGACGTTGTACCGGATTGCGGAACAGATCGGCAAGCCGGAAAAGTATATCTCGCAGCTGTTCAAAGAACATACCGGAGAGAATCTTTCGGAGTATGTCGAACTGGTTCGGATTAACAAGGCGGCAGAGCTGCTGCGGGAAAGCAGTCAGACGGTTGATGAAATTGCAGTACAAGCCGGATATAACAGCGCGCATTCGTTCCGCAGAGCGTTCAAGCGGGTTCGAGGGGTGTCGCCGAGCGCGTTCCGGCAGATCGAAGATAACGGAGGGCGAAGCTGAGAATGGAGTAGTAACAAGGCTATCCGTCGATAAAAACTGGAATCGTACCCCATCGGTCCAAGTGTACCTTTACGAGCCGGGACGCGCAATCTTATGATTACGATCAAGAAAGCGCTAACAAAAAAGGGGTCTGCCTGATGGCATCGACCACCGCATGGGGGGATGAATCTGAGAACGACAATTTCCAATGCCAATTCGGATGTGAGGCAGCGCAGGCGCTCGGCGGTCAAGCATGCCGTATCCAAAAGTCTGAGAAGGCACTGGCAGCTTTATCTGCTAGTCCTTCCACCCGTCGTATACTTCATCATCTTCAAGTATGTACCGATGGCTAACGCGGTCCTGGCATTCAAGGACTACAACGTCATCAAGGGGATATGGGGCAGCCCGTGGGTGGGGACCAAGTATTTTGAAATGCTTTTCCGAAATCCCGCGTTCGCCACCCTGATCAAAAACACGCTGTATATTTCTTTCTATCAGTTAATCGTTGGTTTTCCGGTGCCGATCCTGCTGGCCCTGGCGCTGAACGAGATCAAGAGCGCAAGATTCAAGAAAACCGTTCAAATGGTCACCTATGCGCCTTATTTTATTTCGACGGTTGTTATGGTATCAATCATCATGTTGTTTCTTTCCCCGCGGCTTGGCATCGTGAATACGATTGCAGGCGCGCTGGGCTTCGAAGCGGTGAATTTTCTTGGTGAGCCGGGATTGTTTCGCTCCATTTACGTGTTCTCGGACGTGTGGCAGAGCATGGGATATTCGGCAGTTATCTATTTGGCGGCGCTTTCCGGCATCGACCCTTCCCTGTACGAAGCAGCCAGGGTTGATGGTGCTAGTCGTTTTCAGAAAATAGTGAACGTCGATCTGCCCGGCATACTGCCCGCGGCGGTTATTATCCTCATTTTAAGTGTCGGCAACATTATGGCGGTTGGGTTTGAGAAAATCTATCTGCTCCAAAACCCGCTGAACCTGTCGGCTTCGGAAATTATCTCCACCTACGTGTACAAAATGGGGCTGCTGAACGCCAATTACAGTTTTGCCACGGCCGTCGGCCTCTTTAATTCATTGATCAACCTGATCCTGCTGTTGACTGTGAATGCAGCCGCCAAGCGATTGTCCAATACAAGCCTGTGGTAATGCAATACGCCCTTGAAAGGAGGAAGTCCATACGATGAGCGAGTTACAATCGCATCCAAGCCGTTTGGTGGATAAACGAAAGCACACGATCAGGGAGTCCTTTGGGGACCGCGTGTTCATGACAGTCACCTACATCATTCTGACCGTGGTTCTGATTGCAGTGCTCTATCCGCTGATCTATATTTTAAGCTCGTCCCTAAGCAGCCCGGCTGCTGTCTCTTCGGGGAAAGTCTGGCTGTGGCCGGTTGACATTACGCTGGCCGGATACAAGGCGGTATTGCAGAACGATCAGGTAATTACCGGATATGCCAATTCACTGTTCTACACCGCATGCGGCACGCTGATCAGCGTAGCTTTAACGATCATGATCGCTTATCCGCTTTCCAAAAAAACTTTTGTCGGGCGCAGCCCTCTTATGATGTTCATCACGTTCACCATGCTCTTCTCCGGCGGATTGATTCCGACCTATCTCGTGGTCAAATCGATGGGATTGATTGATACCCGCTGGGCGCTGCTGATTCCGAATGCTATCTGGGTGTGGCAGGTTATCATTGCGCGCACCTTTTTTCAGAACTCCATTCCTGAGGAGCTGTCCGAGGCAGCCGACATTGACGGGTGCAGTGATATCAGATTTATTTTCAGCGTCATTCTGCCGCTGGCAAAGCCCATTGTCGCCGTTCTGTCGCTGATGTACGCGGTCGGGCAGTGGAATGCGTACTTCGATGCGTTGATCTATTTGAAATCACAATCGCTCTATCCACTGCAGCTGATTCTGCGCAGCATTCTCATCCTGAACAACGGCACCGGAAACATTGACGCCGGGGAAATGGTAAAGATGCAGCAGATGGCGGAATTAATGAAGTTTTCATTGATCGTCATGGCAAGCTTGCCAGTGCTGGTGATCTACCCGTTTGTTCAGCGGTATTTCGTGCAGGGCATGCTGATTGGCTCTGTCAAAGGCTGACTGATTACAATCATCGATAAGGGAGAGGATATTTTTGAGAAAATCAGGATCCATCATGCTTGTGTGCCTGCTTCTTCTTAGTGTGGCGCTGGCGGGGTGCTCGTCCAGCAATCTCGGCAACGGGGAGAAGGGCGATGTTTCCTCCGGCGACAAAGTATCCATCAACGTTTTTGCGCATCAAGGCTCGGATACCAATCTGCAAACGAACAAGTTTACGAAAAAGATGGAAGACAAATTCAACATCCAGTTCCATTGGACGACGGTTCCCTTTGACGGAGCTGCTGAAAAGAGGCAGATCTCGCTTGCCTCGGGCGATTATCCTGACCTGTACCTGCTCATTCCTTGGGTGGACCGCTTCTCGCAAACGGACTTGCTGAAATTCGGCCAGCAGGGC
Source organism: Paenibacillus sp. OK076 (assembly GCF_900110055.1). Classification (NCBI taxonomy): domain Bacteria; kingdom Bacillati; phylum Bacillota; class Bacilli; order Caryophanales; family Paenibacillaceae; genus Paenibacillus; species Paenibacillus sp. OK076. The sequence continues at coordinate 3,070,144 of NZ_FOCH01000001.1, read as the reverse complement.
GTTATCCTGCCGCTTAACGACCTGATCGACAAGTACGCCCCAAACATCAAGAAAGTGCTTGACAGCAACGAATATTATAAAGCGATGAATACAGCTCCTGATGGCAACATCTACGGTCTGACCGGCTTAAATGAATGCTTTCACTGCTCCTATCCGAATAAAATGTGGGTTAATACAAAATGGCTGAAACAGCTCGGGTTATCCGAACCCGGAACGACGGCTGAATTCAAGGCGGTGCTCGAAGCGTTCAAAACCAAGGACCCGAATGGCAACGGAAAGGCGGACGAAGTACCGCTTAGCGGGTCCATTGAAAATTTTGGCGTGCACATCATTCCGTACCTGATGAACGGGTTCATTTACGATGATGACAGAACATATCTTGTTGTGAATAACGGCAAGGTCGATACGGCAGCGAGCAAACCGGAGTGGAAGGAAGGACTCACTTATATTAAATCGCTATACGATGAAGGTCTGATCGATCCCGGCGCCTTTACACAAAATTCGGGGGCATTCAAGAAGATTGGCGACAACGCCGATGCGCAGCTGCTAGGAGCAGGCGCAGCCATGCACCCGGCCCTTTTTGTGAATACGGATGAGGGCTCGCCGTACGGCAAGGACTATAACGCGATTCCTCCGCTGCAAGGTCCACATGCGAACTATGCAACCTACAACTATCCGATTGATCCGGGGGCATCGTTTGTGCTGACGAACAAGGCCAGCGAGCAAACGCAAATCGCGGCTATTCAATTGCTGGATTACCTCTATACGCAAGAAGGTGCGATGAGTGCTTATCTTGGCGAGGAAGGCACCAGCTGGCGCAAGCCGCAGGAAGGTGAGGTCGCGCTGAACGATCAGATCCAGCCGCTCTACAAGTCGATTCCGCTCGCCTCTGGAGAAGAGCCGCGCAATGACAGCTGGGGAGCGATGAGTCAGTACAACCATCACCGGGCATACCGCGACGCGGAAGTACAGGGCACGGACGTTTATGCAAGCGATGGATATGAGCGCCGTCTGTATGAAGCAACATTACTGATGGAAGGTAAGGAGCCCAAAAACGTATTCCCTCACTGGGCGCTGTGGGTCGACCCTGCAAGTGCTGATGAAGTGAGCATGATGCAGACCAATCTCAAGGATTATATTGACCAGAACGCCCTGCAATTCATCACGGGGGCAAAGAGCCTGGATAAGGATTGGGAGGATTACGTGAAAGGGCTGGAGGGACTCAACATCCAGCGTTATGTGGAGATCATGCAATCGTCTTACGATTCCTCGTCTATTTCGAAGTAACTGAATGTAATTTCCAGAATGCACGAGCGCCAGGTTGAGACTTATCCATTGATTATGGAATCGAGGTGTCCGGTTTGTTCGCCAACTTTAGCTTGGATGAAGTGAGGTTGACACCTGTGTGAAGCATAGCAATAATTCCGACTGCCCGTGGTCATGAATAAAACGGACCAAGCTCGCATCTGCGAACCAGGTCCGTTTTTTTGTTCTTTCCATTCTTTGTACAATCTTTGCTTTCTTACTGCGACGAATGGGTTTATTTCAGCTTCCCGGCACGTATGTCATCCGTCATGCCAGGATAAGGTGCTATGGAGATCAGTTTCTCATTGTTGATGCCCGCATTTTCAATAAATGTGATATCGGCAAATTCGGGAACGACGTATTTCGGATAGGTTTTATATTTTTCTCGTGATTCAATCATAAGATCGATATAGTCGTTCTGGTAACAGACCGTGATTTCCGGATGATCATGCACCCATTTCGGGAAAAAAATAATGCCGTGCATCCGCATTTCGTTTGGCATGAAGTTTAAGGCAACATCCGTGCCTGTCGGCTCGGTCCACGCTACTTTATAAACGCCCTCCGTCAACTTCACAACGTTTGCTTCCTGATCGCGCACCCAGCGACCTGCAACCATGCCGCTATGAATGCGATAATCAATGGTATGATCGTTTTTGATATAGATTTCGTATTCCCAGCCGTTTTCGTAAGTATATATCATGTGGCTCCCAGTGAAGCCTTGCAGTGCCTCTTTCGTCTCCATATCCATGTGCTCCTTTCCTTATCAAAGGTTGAATAAATTCCTTCCTTGCCCAAGCACAAAGCGCCAAGCGGTCAACAACCTATGTATGCTGATGATGAAGCAATTATGCTTGAGGCATAAGTCTGCGGGCCAGGACAGCTGGATGACAATCAACTCATACATATTAATACATACGATAACGTCCGCTCAAAGCCAGAAGACTGAAGAAGTACAGACAATTGTCATAGTATCGGCGCGCACCTTGGCGTAATGGCGTATTCCAGAACTGATGCACGAACGGGTTAGCATGCGGCCCGTCGGCGGCCAGAGAAGCCATGGCATTGGTGGCGAGCAATCCGATGGGGTGCAGAGACAGTTCATCAAATGGCTGACCCTCAATCGTGTAACGGCGATAATCCGATACTTCAATTTCGCTGAAAAATGCCTGGATACGATTGGACTGCGCCACCTGCCAGCGATCCTTGCGGAACCATTCCCAGTCGAGGGCTATGTTGGCCGCTACCCGGTAAGTATCACTGTAGAAATGCCGGAAATCGCCATGGTGCTGAGGTGGTGCAGGCGTTCCGTCAAAATTTGCATATTCAGGCGAAAGTCCGGTTACCGGATGACAGGCTTTATGCAGATAAGCCCGACTCTCGGCGGCAGCTTCGTTCCAGAACGATTGATCACGCTCATCCGCGTATTTGGCGAACAGCTCGTAAAAATGGGGCAGGTGATAGGATGGATCGCTGAATGGTGATTCCGGTATGAATTTAATCAGTTTGGTTTCGGGGTCCCACATCGGATCGCCAACGCCGTTCTCCCCTTGATGTACGCAGGCACGCAGTATTTTCCGCGCTTGTACGGCATAATCATAAGGCTCTGGACCGTCGCCCCACCGATTGGAGGCGAAGAACAGGGCCATGGCAAAAAATTCCTCACCATCAGGGGCAGGTCCCTGAGATATCCGGGTGCCATCCGGCTTGCAATGCCATGCAAAATAATCCTTGTATCGGCCTTCGGTATGCTGCATATACGTTTTCGAGAAATTCCAGAGTCGATTGAACTCTTCTTTTTTGTCCATTTGCACAGCCATCATCATCCCGTAAGACATGCCCTCCGAGCGCACATCCAGATTGCCGGTGTCGAGTACATATCCTTTGTCCTCACCCATCGGGTAATAGATTCGCGTATCGGCATCTCCATAAAACAATTCGGTCCACGTTTTTTCGAGCTTTTCCGTAATTTCGCTGTCGTCATAGCCCAGTTCAAGAAACAGATTCCGGTATGTTCCCGTGTAAAATGCACCTTTGTCCGTGATGGTCATTCGCTTCCTCCTTGGTATCTCGATTTAGTCAAATTATAACATGACAAATACTAACCAAATTAAAGCGCTTTCCAGAAAAAATATAGGTAATTCCAACCGAGTATTCTCTTCGCTTGATTTTCATTGTATGTTAAAACAAAAAACTATACTTTATCAGGGAGAAAAGCAAGTTATCGTCAGGTTGATGGTACATAATGTAAGCGTTACACTTTAAGGTGAAAGGGTAAAAGACTGCGTTCCATTGACTGACCGTGCCTGTTGCTTGTTTCTCTCCATTGTTCTTCTCAAGTGTCTGCTTCTTTCTTCACATTTGTTACAGGAAAGGGTGATGGATGTCCATGCTCAACAATTCAGCGGATTCGGCAAATGAAAAGGAAGTTCCAACGGCACCGCGTGACCCGGTTGGGGTTGCTGAAGCTGTGAATGAGCCACCGGTTGATTCCGAGTCACAGGCGTATCGCAATATGATTGCCAAATCTCTTTTGAGCAAAGGGAATAACACCAGATTGAAGGCTGCTATCGAAAAAGCAAAAGGCGGCGAGCCCGTGACCATCGCTTATATTGGCGGTTCGATTACCCACGGCGCAGGGGCCATGCCTCTTCATCTCAATTGTTACGCCTATCGCTCGTTTGAAATTTTCAAGCGCATGTTCGCTCCATCTGAGGACAGTCCAATTCGTCTAATCAAAGCAGGCGTAGGCGGCACGCCGTCACAGCTGGGCATCATTCGCTATGACCGGGATGTGCTTAGGGACGGGACAGTCCAGCCGGATATTGTCATTCTGGAGTTTGCAGTAAATGATGCAGACGATGAGACCCAAGGCATTTGTTACGAGAGTCTGGTGTTAAAGGCGCTTGATGCAGATAACAAGCCAGCCGTCATTTTGCTGTTCAGCGTGTTTGAGAATGACTGGAATCTTCAGGATCGGCTGGCTCCTGTTGGCTGGCACTATAATTTGCCTATGGTGAGTGTAAAGGATGCTGTGGTGGAGCAATTCCACTGGACACTGGAACAGGGCCATGTCATTTCCAAAAAGCAATTTTTCTACGACATCTACCATCCGACCAATGCCGGGCATCATATTATGGCTGATTGTCTGGGCTGGCTGTTCGACGTAACCGATCAATCTGCCCTGGACGGGGAGGATGAAGACAGTACGAATGAAAGGCCGCCGCTAATTGGGGACCATTTTGTCGGCACAAAGCTGCTGGACCGTCTGAATGGGGACAGTATCGCCCGGATTGAGGCGGGTGGGTTTCGGGAGACGGACACCGATCTGCAACTGACGGAGATGGATGATCATGCATACGGTACACCACTATTTCCCAACAACTGGATGCACACGGGGCAGAACGTAACGGGCCATGCCAGCTTTAAGCTAATCCTGCGGAGCAAACGACTTATTTTGGTATTTAAGGATTCCGGCAGAGCCGATTTCGGGACAGCTAATATCAGGGTGGATGGTGCACTGGTGAGGACGGCTGACCCGCATCTAGTGAACTGGACGCATTGCCATGCTGTAATCCTGTACGATGAAGAACATTCCAGAGAGCATACTGTGGAGATTGCAATGGCTGAAGGCCATGAGGACAAACGATTTACGATTTTGGGATTTGGTTTTGTTGATTAGCCGCAACATCATGTTAAGCCGGAACGAAAGACGTATGTTGGGAAAGGAGAATGATGATGATAATAACTACGGCACCGGAAGGGTATGACCAGTACAGGGAAAACATACGGCATGGCAACATTGAAATGGTGGAATATTTCTCGGCAACGGTAGGGAATTCGCGCAAAACCATGGTGTATACTCCACCCGGATATTCCGTTGAATATACCTATAATGTGCTTTATCTTTTGCATGGGATCGGTGGAGACGAAGCCGAATGGCATAATCATGCCAATCCACAAGTGATTCTCGACAATCTGTACGACGATAACAAGCTTGAACCGATGATTGTCGTTTTTCCTAATGGCCGCGCAATGCCAAACGACAGGGCTGAGGGAGATCTGTTTGATCCGGAGAAAATAAAAGCATTCGAGACGTTTGAGTCCGATTTACTTCACGATTTAATTCCTTTTATTGAATCGAATTACCATGTACGGACGAAAAGGGAGAACCGGGCAATTGCAGGATTGTCCATGGGCGGAGGCCAGTCTTTAAATATCGGATTGAAAAATTTAAACCATTTTGCCTGGATCGGTGCGTTCTCCGCAGCTCCAAACACCAAAGCCCCGGAGCTGCTTCTCCCGAATCCATCAGAAGCGTCATCGCTTCTTCGATTGCTCTGGTTGTCCTGCGGTGACCAAGACAACCTCAAGCAAAACAGCGAACAGATGCACGCTTATTTGGCACAGCACGAAGTACCTCATATTTGGTATGAGGAGAGCGGTGGACATGATTGGCCTGTATGGAAGAATGATCTGTATCAATATTCCAAATTAATTTTTCAATATTAAAAGAATTGGATAGACAAACCTTGAGATTTCACCAAGAAACAGACAAGAACAAAAAGACAGGAGCATTCCTACTGTGGCTGAGACAGGGGAGCGCTTTTGTCTTTTTGTTCTGGTTTTGACAAGGTATATGAAGACGAAGATCCCTTTTTTTAAGCTTACGATTGGTTCCTACTTTAATGCAGCTGTGAATGTGGTAACACTCTGGGCAGGAAGTTGAGCAGTAAAAGAATTGTTAGTGATGTTAATGGAAGATCCGGCTGCCAGATTTCTTGTGCTGTCCGTAATCCAGGAAGATACGGTTGAGGCGTTCCCGTTTTGCAATACGAACTTTTGGTTTACAGCGGAAGTTCCTCGGTTGATTGCTACGATAACCACCTTGTTATCTCCTTTGTATGCAGAGATAAACGTTTGGGTATCCGGATTTTTCGTCGCCTCAACTCTTACAAAGCCTGGGCGAACAAACTTGGAAAAATGGGCCATGTTATATCCCCGCTTGCTAATAGTGCCATCCTCTTTCATGGGTCCGTATTGTCTACGAATATACCACCACACATACGCCTGGAAATCTGCCTCTACCATTGCATTATGGATGTGATAGGAGACATCCAGCGCTTCTGGCCAATTATCTGCTGAGTTCGCATTACTATTAGGGTAGTATACCTCCGACATCCAAAGTTCCTTGCCAGCACCTTTTTGTTTAAAAAGTGGGTAAGGGAAATTGTTAAACTGTGTACCATACGTATGTGCACCCAGAATGTCCATGTTTGCTAAAGCTTGAGGATCATTCAGTATGGGGTCTGACATTTCTTTCAAGTAAGAGAAGGATTCTGGCGCCATTACTTTTGCTCCTGTAATGGAGCCTGCATAATCTTTCATGAATCGAAGCATCTCCTGAGGTGTCCACCATGTCCAATCATGCGCATAATCCGGTTCATTTTGCACTGAGATTGCATAGAGATTAACACCGTTGGATTTCATGTAAGAAACAAAGTCGTTAAGATGCTGGGAATACGCTGCATATTTGTCGTATTTAAGGCGCTTGGCTGCAGTGTCTCCATTACGATTGAATGTTTCCACCATATCACTTGGGGGATTCCATGGTGACGCAAAGACGATCGCCCCCAGCTCGATGGCTCGTTTCGCGGTAGGCACTTCTTTATACCAATTGTTTTTGTTTTCATCAATATACACACGCAAAATCGAAAAACCTAGCTGATTTTGTCCATTACCGAATGCCGTATCTCTTTGTGCAGATGTCAAATCTCCAATCCAGGCCGGATGATTGATTCCCCCAAATCCCTTGATAAGCTGCTTTTCAGAGGACAAGTTCACAGTAACATCGCTGGCAGCCGAAGCCTGAATTGGAGTTAAGATCAGCGGCAGGGCAGTCAGGATGGCCAACAGAATACTAATTGACTTCTTTAATTTGAATAACAACACTACACTCTCCTCTAAACTAAATTTTTCAACCTGAACAAGCAAGCCTAGACTTATTTTGAGACCTATTTTGGGCCAATCATTTTCTTGTATCACCTTCTTTTTTTTACAAAAACATATAAAAGATATGGAATTATTTATATGTTTTTGTAATGTTATGAATTTAATTCTACGGGAATAAATAAGAGATTTAAACCGGACAGATTCCAGTTTTTGAGCACAGAAGAGAGATTGATTGTTGTTCTGATCAGGTATGATTTGGCTATAATAGTTCGTTTCGAGCTGAGAAGCTTGTTACAAGCATGTGCCAAAACAGGCTTAATGCTGGCGTAACCAGTTTATTACGATGTCTTACTGCATAGATCGTTCTAACCGGAGTCCAATCGGGAATAGGGCAGGCTTTGAGTTCTCCTTTTTGCAGCTCCTGAATAATGGAGGCTTCAGATACCATGCCAATACCAAGATTAAGGCGAACAATGGATTTCAATGCCTCGGAACCGGATATTTCAATGGCGTGGGTGAACTGGACCCCATGTGCTTCCGCCCATTGATCAATCAGCGTGCGACTGCTTGAGCCCTCCTCATGAGCAACGAGCGGATATGCCTGCAAATCCATGGGGTGAACGATACTTTGGCGAGCCAGCGGATGCTCGGGATGGAAAATAATGACCAGATCATCCTTCATCAGTGGTTCAAAGATCAGATCCGCATCATCCGGGGAAGTATGGGAGATAACGCCCACATCCAATTCGAAATATTTTATTTTCTCCATTATGTAGCGTGCCGGTTTTACATCAAGACTCAGGAGCAGATTATGCTGCTGTTTGAAATCGGATAACAAGGATGGAAGCATATATGTGGCGGGTGTATGGGTACTTCCGATCAGCAATCGACCAGTTTCGGAGCCCCTGTGGTCGTCCAGAGTGCGGAGCATTTCCTCGTTCAGGGCAACAATCTGACTGGCATAGTGGTACAGTGCCTTGCCAGCTTCCGTCAATTTGATGACATGATAGGTTTTGGTATGAAACAGGGCAATCCCGGCGTCCTCCTGCAGTTTGTTCAAATGGAATGTCACTGTCGGTTGTGTAATATTCAGCTTATGTGCGACTAAGTACAGCTTTTGCAATTCCACGACGTAGACAAACACCTTCAATTGCTGCAAATTCATCCGTTAACGTCTCCTTTTGGCCTAAACATTGATAATATCTATATTATCATATAATACATTAATATCATTTAAATTAGCGTTTACTTTCCCCTAATATGAATCTCCAATAATAGCTTTAGGATGAAGATAGATTCAACAAGCAACATATTTGAGGGGGAGAATGATGAATAACATTTGGCGAAAAAGATTAAGCGGAATGAGCTTGCTGCTCGTACTGGTTACGGCAGGATGCGGAGGAGGAACGATAACAACAGGGAGTGGATCATCTAACGGCGAAACTGCCGCACCGGTCTCTTCTACAGCTGAAGGCAGCAGCTCACTTGCCCAGGAGGACACAGGTGAGACCATCTATTTATATGGGAATGACTTTGTGGATATTGTGGCACCTGAATTTGCCAAACAGACCGGATACAAAATAGAGGCTGTACATTATGGCGGCGGAGAGGCTCTGGCCAAAATTGAAGCCGAGCAGGGCAATCCACAGTGGGATGTTGTCATGATGGACGGTCACGGATCGATTCGCAGCCTGGCAGACAGGGGATTTCTGATGACGGACTGGACTCCTGATCATATCGGTAACCTGACCGAATACGGCTCCTCGCTGGTTCCCGAGGACCACGCGTATACTCCAATCAGTATTCATGCATCTGCGGTTATCGCTTATAACACCAACCGTCTTACCAAGGAGCAGGCGCCGAAGACCTGGGATGAGTTTTTTGAATATAAGGGCACCGCAGGTCAGGCTGATCCGGCGGTTGCGGCACCTGCATATCCGCTCGTTTCTGCACTGTTTTATAATTGGGGCATTGATCAGGGAGAGCAAAGGTATGCACAAATGATGGGCAATGGTCTCAGAGTTTATCCCAAAAACGGTCCTCTGGGCAGTGCCCTTGTCTCAGGGGAAATCGATATTGCAGCGCTCCAGGAGAGCAATGCTTATGACCTGAAGTTATCGGGAGAACCCGTTGAACTGGTCTGGCCGGAAGAAGGTGCACCGGGAAGCTTACGTGTTGCTGCCATCAGCAAACAGACCAAGAACCCTGCCGCTGCTAAGGCTTTTGTAGAGTTCATGCTTGAACCGGAAACGCAGCAGATGTTAGCTTCCCTCGATTCATCCGACAGCTTCTTTACCCCATTGGTAAAGGGAGTAGAAGCGAGGAAGGAACGCGAGACGAATGCAACTTTCATTCTTCCGCCAGCTGAATGGGCCGCCGAACACGAGGTACAGATCAAAACCTGGTTTGCTGACCAGAACGTAAATTAAGAGGAACAACCTATGAAAAACTCTGGAACACGTTGGGGAGTCGGCGTAGCGCTTCTGTTATTCATCATAATTTTTCTGCCGCTGCTTGCGGTTCTGTTGAACGCGATATTGCCCGGCTTGTTTTTTGGCAACATACAGTTTCAGGGCTTCGGACTACTCGGAGAGATATTTCACCGACCCTTGTGGCGACAGTCCTTGCTTAACTCCGTGTGGCTTGGGATAGGAACTGCACTTCTGGGCACGTTGATTGGAGCCTCGCTAGCTATGGTAAGGGCGCGCTGGAACTTTGCATCAGGGCGTCTGCTGGATGCCGGAGTCTGGCTGCTGCTCATCGCGCCTTCGTTCATGCTGGCTCAAGGATGGGTGCTGTTTGCTGGTGCTGACGGACTTGCCAGCCGATTGCTCGGTATGAACTGGGTGACAGCTGCTCTGTTTCAACCTTCCGGGCTTATGGTCATTATGGCCCTGAGCAAATTTCCGCTGGCTTATCTGACGGTTCTTGCTGCAACGGAATGGAATGTCAGCCAATACGGACATGCTGCCCGTTTGAATGGCGCTCACCCATGGACGGTATGGCGCACGGTGGAGTTACCACTTGCGGCTCCTTCCATTGTAGCGGGAGCTACGCTGGTATTTATAGATACTGTCGGTGATTTTGGTCTGCCAGCGGCATTGTCCACGGTCTACCGATTTCCTACACTGACATATTCAATCTATTCTGCCATCTATCAATCTCCTGTTCGTTTTGATATGGCCGGAGTACTTGCTTTTTATCTGGTCGTCCTATTGGCAATGGCCATGACTGTTCTGCTATGGTCTCTGCGCAGATCCAGGTTTGATTTCTTGAATGCGAGAGCGGTCAGAATGATTAAGGTTAGACCGAAGAGCACACTGTTTCTGAATGGAGTAACCATTGTATTTTTAATGATGAGTATCGGCATTCCGGTGGGAAGCAGTCTATGCGTTTCCTTGATGAAAAAGGCTGGTAACAAATTGGTTTGGCCAAATTTGACCCTTGATCATTATTTTTCCCTGTTTGCAGCGTCCTCTACGGACCACAAGCAGCTCAGTTTTTTTGAAGGCATGCTCCATTCATTGACGATTGCTGCAATCGCAGCAGGCATCAGTATCATCATTGGATTCATCGTGGCTTATGTCCTTACATTTACGGAATTTAAAATGAAGGGCTGGCTGCAGTTATTCTCGATCATATCGCTGGCTGTGCCGGGGATTGTGATGGGAATCGGTTACATTTTTGTCTGGAATCAAAAGTGGCTGGAGACATTCAATCTGCACCTCTATGGGTCTCCCTCGCTGCTTGTGATCGCAGTTATTGCAGGTGCTGTTCCATACGCCGTACGTGTTCAGTTGGGCTCTTTCGGCACCATCTCGTCCTCTATCCTGAATGCCGCGGCAGTGCAGGGAGCAGGAACATTGGCTCGAATGCTGCACATTGTTCTTCCCTTGGTACGCAGATCATTGCTGCTTGCCGTCCTGACGGCCTTTGGCACAAGTGTATTCGATCTTGCTTTGACTTCCATGCTGCAGCCGGCCAATTATGTGCTGATGCCGCTTGTGATTGATCAAGCCTTTGAGTTTGGTCGTTATGGGTATGCAACGGCAGCAACTGTTCTGAGTGGAGGGATGGTTCTCCTGATCATTGTACTCATTCAATTTACAGGAGAGGCCATATTTAAGTGGAGCGATCGTCGAGAGAGAAACAGAACCAAGATTCAGGAAAGGCATACCCATACGGTACAACAAGGAGGCTCACCATATGAATTCAATTCTTAAACTGGAAGGGGTGCACAAGTCCTTCGATAAACAGGTTGTACTCAGGCCGATGTCTTTTGCCCTGAATCATGGGGAGAGGATCTGCATTCTCGGACCTTCGGGATGTGGAAAATCCACCCTGCTGCAACTGATTGCGGGACTGTTAAGAGTGGATGGAGGAAGCATTGAAATGGATGGTAAAAGCGTGGACACCAGACATCAGTACATCCCTCCAGAAAAACGTCCGGTAAACATGGTGTTCCAGGATTATGCGCTGTGGCCGCATATGACCATTCGCCAGAATATCGAGTACGGTATGAAACGCGGCAAAATCGGCTTCACTGTTCGTAATCAGCGAGTGGATCGACTGCAAGCGATGCTGCAGTTGGACGGGCTGCTGGACCGTCTGCCCTCCCAATGCTCGGGTGGGCAGCAGCAACGCGCCGGAATGGCGCGTGCACTGGCAACGGAACCTTCCATACTGCTTATGGACGAACCGTTATCCAATCTTGATGTGAAGCTGAGGACTGAGATGCGAAGTGAATTGGGGAGACTTTTGTCGGATCTGGAAACCACAGTGCTCTATGTTACCCATGACATGCTGGAGGCTTTTACTTTGGCTGACCGGATTTTGGTGCTTCGTGAAGGACGAATTGATCAGTTTGCCGAACCTCAGCAATTATTTACGCGTCCGGCAACGCCTTGGGTTGCCCGCTTAATGGGATACCATAATCGAATTAACGGGATCTATACAATAGGAGCATCATCCGTCATGATTGCAGGCCGGTGTATTGCAGGGAGGATGATAGATCCAGGAGTTGGCGGACAGGCAGCCATTATTATGCTTCACCCGGAGCAATTAAAGCTTCGAGCAACAGACGAGGAAGGAAATCACAATGAGATCAGGGGTACGGTTATACAAACCATTTTTGAAGGCATACACTGGAGAGTAATTATCGCAACAGAGGATCATCAACGTATTCATGCGTTTCATGCTGAACCTCTGGAACTGGGCTCGGCATGCTGGGTTCAATGTTCCCCAGAGCAAACGATGATCTATCGGGGAGGAGCACACACGGAAGATGAGTAGACTGCTGGCCGTGTCTGATATACACGGACATGGACATCTTCTGAAGCAGCTGCTGGCTGCTTCAGGTTATAATCCTGACAAGGACTGCCTCGTTTTGTTGGGAGATTACGTGAATAAGGGGCCGGATTCCTGGGGAACGCTCCAGCTGGTGCATGATCTGACCCAAAAAGGTGCCATTGCCTTACAAGGGAATAATGAACGCAAGTGGCTGCGTTCCATGCCGGATTCAATCCCGGCAAGCCATGATGAGATCGCAAATGTCCGCAAATTTTTGGATCAAATGCCGTTATGGTATATATGTGATTCCTATTTGTTCGTACATGCTGGTATTCGTCCTGGAATTCCGCTAGACCATCAAACCGCTGAAGATCTGACCGAGATCAGACAGCCCTTTTTTGAAAGCCCGGTTAACCCTGAATATACAATTGTATTTGGTCATACCTCGACGTACCGCTTTCTTGTTCCGCCGTGGCAAATATGGATTGGAGCAGGCAAAATGGGGATTGATACTGGAGCCGGTCACGGATATTATGTCAGTCTGATCGATCTTACACATCGCTTGCAATGGTACATTTCTGTCCATTCTCCCTCGACTGTCAGATGTTCCGTCATCCCCGGCACATCCGGGGGACTGGAAGACAAAAGCATCTATTCATAGACTGCAAAACAAAACAACCGTTCCTGACGGCTTATATTTTCCTTGTGGGCGTTATAAAAAATCGATTTGATTTTATGGAACATAATTGAAGGTATTCCAATAAGGTTGAAGAATACCCTAATAGAAATAGAATATAAATTATAAAGGGGAATGAAATGCGTAAACGTCTTACTAAAAATATACCGATATGGTTCCTTTTTGTCACGATCGTGGTATTTATTCTGCTATGTATTAATTTTGTTGAAATGAACACTAGAATTAATATGCTTGCAATGGTAATTTTGAGCATTGCTAATACATTTCGATTGTGGAAGAATGAACGTCAGTTAGCAATGATTTTTCTGTTGCTAAGTGTTCTGTGTACGTTCTTTCTTATCAAGTCTTTAGTTTTATATTGATTGCGAGGAACAGGAAATAGTCATTCGTGATATGATGGAAAGTCTAAAAGCCGATAAACACCACTGCTTCTGTGTGTTTATGGGCTTTTCTTAAACGTTTTGAGATTACTGAGTTCTAGTTCTAATACTTTATTTTTGATGCAACATTCTAAAGAGTCTAAGTTGGAAGTTGAACAGGGAATGAAAATATTTTGACATTCTGATTTAAATATCGTAATATTACGATATAACGATTCAGGAGGGGTAATTTTGAATACTGAAGCTTTTGATAGCACTAATCTAAAACTGTTCGACGAGCCTGCTAATTTACTGAAAGCTCTATCTCATCCGATTCGTCTGTGCATTGTGCGCGGGTTGATGCGAAAAAAGAAATGCAATGTTTCATATATGCAGGAGTGTCTGGATCTCCCGCAATCAACAGTGTCTCAGCATTTGCAGAAGCTACGCAGTGCAGGTATTGTAGCGACTGAGCGCAATGGCCTTGAAGTAAATTATGTGCTTGCCGACCAACGGATTGAACAGATGATACCTATTTTGTTTGGAGAGGAAGATTGTGAATCATGAGCAAAAAAGTACTGATTGTAGGCGGAGTAGCGGGTGGTGCATCAGCAGCTGCCCGTCTGCGCCGTCTGGATGAACATGCCGAAATTATCATATTTGAAAAAGGACCCTATATATCGTTTGCCAATTGCGGCTTGCCTTATTATATTGGTGGCTCGATCGAGGAGCGAGAACGTCTGCTGGTACAAACGCCTAAAGGTATGGCTGATCGCTTTAATATTGATGTACGTACTCGAAGCGAGATCGTCGCTGTTGATCCGCATACTCGTACAGTTCAGGTACAAAGCCAGGAGCGTGGTCAATATGAAGAAAGCTATGACGAGTTGATTCTGTCACCAGGTGCTAAGCCAATCGTCCCTGATCTGCCGGGTAAGGATAATCCACTGATTTACACGGTGCGCAGCATTCCTGATATTGATCGGATCAAGAAGCAAATAAGTTCGTCTAACAACGCATCATCAATTGTTATTGGTGGAGGATTTATTGGTGTTGAAATGGCAGAAAATTTGAAGGAAGCCGGGTTGGATGTAACGTTGGTGGAGGGGAATGGTCAGCTGCTCACCCCATTTGATGCTGAGCTGGCAGCAGCCTTGGCACAGGAAATGGAGCAAAATGGGGTAAAGCTGCTGTTTTCCCAGCGTGTTCAGGGCTTTCGTTCACTTGAGCAGGGAATTGGTGTCGAGCTTGTTGATGGTCGTGTTCTGACAGCTGACATGGTTATTCTTGCAATCGGTGTAACTCCAGATACAGCTTTTCTGAGAAATAGCGGAGTTTCCCTGGGAACACGTGGACATATTATGGTGAACGATGCACTCGAAAGCAGTGTGCCACATATCTATGCTGTTGGCGATGCGATCGAAGTAACTGACACCATTCATGGCACAAAGACAGCTATTCCGCTTGCTGGACCTGCCAACAAACAGGGACGCATTGTTGCAGATCGTATTGCCGGACTAAGCTCCATCTACAAAGGAACACAAGGGACAGCCATTATTAAAGTGTTTGGAATGACCGGGGCAGCTACAGGCAGTAATGAGAAAACACTAAAACGTCTCGGCATCGAGTATCGAACTGTAATCGTGCATCCTGCATCTCATGCATCGTATTATCCCGGTTCCAGCGCGATTACGCTGAAACTGCTGTTTACACCGACAGGTAAAATTTTAGGCGCACAAGCAGTTGGTTATGACGGAGTGGATAAACGGATTGATGACATTGCTGTAGCCATTCATTTTGGGGGTCACATCAGTGATTTGACAGAGCTTGAGTTGAGTTATGCGCCACCGTATTCCTCTGCAAAAGATCCGGTTAATATGGCTGGTTATGCAGCTGAAAATATCATGGCAGGGCGTGTTGAAACGTTCACCTATGATCAGCTATCTGAACGCCAGCCGGAGCAATCGATATTGCTGGATGTACGTAGTCAGCTGGAGCATCGCAATGGGAATATTCCGGATTCCATAAATATTTCAGTGGATGAGCTTCGTCAGCGGTTAGATGAATTAGACTCAACCAAAGATATTTGGGTATACTGCCAGGTTGGTCTGCGTGGATATACAGCTTCGCAGATTTTGCGTCAGCATGGCTTTAAGGTGAAAAATCTGAGTGGAGGTTATAAAACATACCGCCAAGCGCAATTTCGGCCCGCTCCAATTTCTACCGGCAACGACGTAAATAATGACGGACAAGATCAGAACAATAATTCGAAACATGCTGTAGTAAAGGAAAGAGAGCTTCCCAACCCAACCTCTGCACAGCCACAGCGTATCGATAACGAGTTGAACGTGTGCGGTTTAAGTTGCCCCGGCCCGCTGATTCAACTCAAGCAGAAAATGGATCAACTATCGAATGGAGAGACCCTGCGGGTGAAAGCTTCCGATCCAGGATTTTATGAAGATGTGAAAGCATGGGCAACCATGTCTGGCTCCTCACTCCTACACTTGGAACGATCCAAAGGCGGCACTATTGAAGCTGTTATTGCGAAGAATATCGCGCAGCCCGTATCTTCAGCTATGGAAACTCCTAAAGAGGAGCCTGCCAGCACGATGGTTGTCTTCAGTGGTGATCTGGATAAAGCGATTGCTTCTCTTATTATTGCAAATGGGGCAGCAGCAAGTGGACGTAAAGTAACCATGTTCTTCACTTTCTGGGGATTGAATATTATCCGTAAGCATCAGCCACAGCCTGTATCCAAAACAATGATCGGCCGCATGTTTGACATGATGTTACCGCGCGGCAGCCACAAGCTTGGCATGTCCAAAATGAATATGCTCGGCGTTGGTCCGAAGATTATCCGCAGCGTTATGAAGAATAATAATGTTGCTTCTCTGGAAGAACTGATGCAGACCGCAACTGCGCAGGGAGTTGAGTTTGTCGCTTGCCAGATGTCCATGGATTTAATGGGGATTCAGCGTGAAGAATTAATGGATTCGGTTAACATTGGTGGAGTGGGTTATTATCTGGGGCAGGCAGCTCAGGCAAATCATAATCTATTTATTTAAAATGGGTGTATTAGTAAACCATTCAACTGTTCAGTGACATGTATTATCTTAAAAAGATAAAAGGCAAAAGCCCCTTCGTTTCTGAAGGGGCTTTGTTTCGTTTTTAGGTTCCATCAAAAGGATATGACATTCCTTTTCGGCGGAAGGTTTGATCTCGAGTCCCCTCTGGACAATAAACATCTCATCTTTGAATATTCTCACCTGACCATCACAAAAATCAATGATCATCTCGCCTTCAATCACGAAAAATAACTTATCGGTTTCGGGATGAACATGCCATTCATATTCCCCGGCAATTTTAACGATTTTAAATTGATAGTCATTCATTTCACCTATTAATTGGGGGGACCAATTATCGTTTATTTTAGATAGTTCCTCGCTTAGTTTAATCGCTTGATAATGAATAATAATCCCTCCTTGTTGTACCTTCAGTATTCTGATGCATACGCAATTCAAGACATGATGATGTTGTTTCCTTGGTCTACCATAAGTATACGGATTTAATTTTGGATATAAAATGGATGCCTGTTGAAGTTAGCATGGATTATTGATGAACTTCCGTCGATATTCAGTAGGAGAAAAGCCAAATTCTTTCTTGAACACTTTACTGAAATAAAAGGGGTCAGCGATTCCAACCGTTTGTGCAATTTGCTGTACTGGCATATCGCTTGTAAATAGCATTTTTTGCGCTATGTTAAGACGGTGTTTTAATAGATATTCTGCCGGTCCTAACTTGAAAAGGAATGTGTGCAAAATGTTCTGCTAACTGATTCACGTCTATTTTCACGTTGCGTACCTCATTTCGATAATAGGTTGCTGATGATTCTGCGATTTATCCGGGTATAACTCATCTTACATTATTGATAACGATTATCATTGTCAACTTATAAAATGAAAAAACACATCACTTGGGTAATTTTAACAGGGAATATGAGGACACATCGTCGAATACGTAAAATATGTTGGTCGCCTTGTGCCTATTTACTGTAAATGAGGCAAACCATAAACTTCGAGGAACGTTTTTTTCTTCTGATCTTTAAGCAAGTTAATGTATCTTCCCAGCCAATAGAACGTAATAGAAGTAACTATTCTGATATCGAGGTGATTAAATGAAAGCTGTAAGTAAGTTGCTGGTCCTATGTATGATTCCTCTATTATTGTCTGCCTGCTTACACAACGCGGAAAGTAACCACCCGACCATTAATTCGGAACTGAGTCCTCCAGTTGAAATTTCATTGGAAGAGGCGGAAGCTAGAACCCCGTTTGAAATCCAACAACCGTCAGTGCCTTTCCAAGTTACTCAAAAATCAGCAAGGATTTTAGATACCAATGGTAAATTTGATGCAGTAGAAATCACGTATGCCAATCCCGATGAAGGATTGAACCTGATCATTATGATTACAAACTCACAGGTTGATACGCCTCCGAATGGAAAGAAAGGTCTAAAATTATCTAATGGTTCGCAAACGTGGGACCAAGGGGACGGACATGTAAGTGCCGTCTATTGGAGAAACGAGGGGTTAACTTACTCTCTTGTTTCAGGGAAAAATAACAATCTTGAACCGTTATACGATTACCAAACATTAATTGAAATAGCAAATACAATAATATGATTTTGATATGCTGAATGGTTATGGTAAAGGGGAGATCGATGTTAGAACGGATGATTAATGATGGTAGCCAATCAGGTCACACCTCATCTATAGTTAAATAAAATCAAGAAGGCAGACGATCAAACGTGATCGAATGCCTTTTTTTGGTTCGTCGAAACTACTTTTTAAAGTTTTTTCTTTACAAAGTAGTTTCGTTATTGTATATTCAGGACATAAAAAAGGTGAATTTTTCCATAAAATCATTTAGGTATGGGGGTGTAGGAGACAAACAACAATCCAATTGGAATTTTTGATACTCCGTACAGAGCGACTACAATTGGTATTATGCTGGTTCTGACAACTGTAGCTTTTGAGGGACTGGCTATCACGACAATTGCCTCGAAAATGGCACAAAGCTTGCAGGGCATTCATTTGTACGGTTGGATTTTCAGCGCATTTTTGTTATCGCAGCTTGTAGGAACCTTGGTCATGGGTCAGCAGGTTGACAAGCGCGGCGTTTTTACATCCATGCTTGTGTCGTGTAGTGTTTTTGTGCTAGGTACCATAGTTGCGGCTGTTTCTTTGAATATGGATATGCTTATTGCAGGAAGAGCCCTTCAAGGGTTTGGAGCGGGAGCTTTGATCACATGTGTTTATACCTGTGTAACATTACATTATCCAGATGCTCTTCGTACTCAAATCTTAGCTGCATTCTCCATGGCATTTGTTCTGCCTTCGTTAATCGGGCCTTATGTGGCAGGGCTTATTGCCTCCTATATCTCTTGGCGGTTTGTTTTCTGGATCGTTCTACCCTTGCTTGTATTGGCAATAAGTCTCACATTTCGCTCTTTTCGTGATCTGCAGCTTCGTCAAGCTCTGACTGGTTCAGCCCAAACAGCCAACTCGAAGATTATCCATGCGATTTTACTTGCCATTGGAACGGGATTGTTACTCACAGGGCTCGGGATGATAACCGATTGGAAAGGAATAGTACTGACTTTTGGTGGGTTATTCATCATGATCCCGCTAATGCACAAGTTGCTTCCAATAGGCACTTTCACGGTGGAAAAAGGGTTGCCGGCAACTTTGGTTTCCAGAGGGCTGTATGTTGCTTGTTATTTTACAACGGAGAGTTTTGTGATCCTGGCACTGACCGAAGTGAAGGGGTTATCATCAGATCTCGCGGGCCTGCTTGTTGCAGCAGGGTCTCTGAGCTGGTCCGCAGCAGCGTGGTTGCAAGCCAAGCTTGATGCACGAGATTATGGTCATGGCCGAAAGCGCAGAGTTATGGTGGGAATTGGGATTATGGTCGCTGGAACTATACTTGTGATCCTAGCCCTTATCTTTTCAAGCGGTGGAATTATACTCATCCTAATCTCACAAATGATTACGGGGTTCGGTGTTGGATTGGCCAACCCTACAACTGCGGCTATCGCTTTACAACATGCCGAGTCTGGGAAAGAGGGAGCAATGTCCGCGGATCTCCAATTTGTGGATTCCTTCTATATGGGTGTAAGCATTGGAGTTGGCGGTGCTCTAATTGCTTTGTCCGAAACTTTACAGTGGGGCATATCGACAGGCGTTTTGATGGTGTTAACGCTCCAATTACTCTTTGTTTTATCAAGTTTCTTAGCATCCTTAAGAATTACGGAACTTGTTCATCAAAAACATCATTCATTAAGCGATGCGAAGGATTCGCTTCCCATGTAATGGAAAACGGATACATCGCAAAATACATCATGAAGAACGGGGGTACTTATTGAAATTGGGAGGTGGAAAAGATGGCACGTGTGTTGGTTGTAATTACTCCGGCTGAAGGCCATGTGAATCCGTCGTTAGGATTAGTTACTCAGTTGAGGAACAATGGCGAGGAAGTTGTCTATGTGTGCACGGAGGAGTACCGTTCCCGAATTGAACAAAGCGGAGCCCAGTTAATTACCTATCCATTTCCGCAAGATGCCTTCTCGCATGATCCAGTACTGAAACCACAGGAGTACAAGCATTCTTATCAATTCATTTATATGATGGTAGGCGGTATCATTCGGAGGGTGATCCCCGCTGTGCTTCGAGCGATAGAACATCAAAAGTTCGATTATTTGATCTTTGATTCCCTGATGGGCTGGGGTGGGACTATTCTTGCCGAAAAGCTGGGAATTCCAGCGGTGTGTTCGATTGCCTCCTTTGCTTTCGCAGAGCCCTTAGGTTCTGGCCAAGATTTGAATGAGAAGGATGATGCCGATACGATGGAACTGTATGAGGCCACGATGAAGATAACGCGTGAGTTGGCCCAAGAGTTCCAAGTGAATATTCCAGCCATGGAAGAGATTCCGGCACATGCAGGTCGGTTAAAGCTCGTGTATACAAGCCGTTATTTTCAGCCGCAGGCAGAAAAGCTGGATGATAGTTTTATTTTCACGGGTCCTTCGATCATACCGCGTCAAGATGCTCCGACCTTCTCGTTCGAGCTGCTTCGTGAACGTTACCCGCAAACGGTGTACATTGCCATGGGAACCATTTTAAATAAAAACCTGGATTTTTATCAGCTTTGCTTTGAAGCATTTGGGGATTTGCCGGTGAATGTTGTACTATCTTCTGGAAAATACACCGATATGGAGCCACTGGCTGATCGAATTCCAGATAATTTTATCGTCAAGCCATACATCGCACAGTTGGATATGCTGCAGCATACGGATGTTTTTATTACACATGCCGGAATGAACAGCACTAGTGAGGCGCTTTATTACAACGTTCCATTGGTGATGATTCCATTAACGTCGGATCAGCCTCTTGTAGCCAGTCGGGTAGAGGAGCTGGGCGCGGGTATCACTTTAGATAAGCATAACCTCACCACAACTGGTTTGAGAGAGGCATTAGCAGAAGTACTAAGAAACCCTCTTTATAAACAGCAGGCTTACCTCATCGGCGAATCTTTACGGCAGGCCGGTGGTTATAAGCGAGCCGCCGATACAATTATGAATCATTTTGCTAAGGTCTAATCTTCATATTCCATAATCGTATATAGTACCATTCAAAGTCGCTGAATTAGCGGCTTTTTTTGCTTTAAGGAACCAAGTTATTGTCCCATAATAAACAAGAAAATAGTGCAAAAGAGTACTTGATATTACATGAAATTCAAAAGTTTTATTTTTAGGACAAGACTTATCTTAATAATTTTCTCCACGATAATAGCGCTCCAGTTTGTGATCCAGATGAACGAGCTGCGCTTTTTTCTGCTCGATATCTTCCAACAGCTTTTGCCTTTGATCTTGAATCAGTTTGGTTCTTTCAGGCAGAGTTGAGGTTCCTTCATTTACCTTGTCATAATACGTTTTAATGTCCTCCACACTCATCCCCGTTTCGCGAAGACATTTGATAAAAACCAGCCAATTCAGATCATCTTCCGTGTAAAGACGGTTATTCTGCTCACTGCGCGCAGCAGGCTTCAACAGGCCCTTTCTTTCGTAAAAACGTATCGCCCCGACAGCGATATCGACTTTCTTCGCTACTTCTCCAATTGTTAACATGCTAACCCTCTTTTATCAAAATTTATGGTTGACCTACACTAAGTGTAGCATAGTAACTTATACATTGTTAATGAAAATCAAATTAGAGAAAAGAGGATTCACATGAAAAAAATCGCTTTTGTAACTGGAGCAAATAAAGGTATCGGATTTGAAATCGTTAAGCAGTTAGGTCAGGTCGGCTGGAAAGTCCTCCTTGGTGCACGCAGCGCTGAACGGGGGGAAGCGGCTGTTTCCGAGTTAATTTCCGAGGGGTTAGACATAGAGTTTGTGCAAATCGATATGAGTGACTTGGAAAGCATCAAAAGGTCGGCCGATACGATTACTAAGGATTATCCGGACTTCAAACTTCTGATCAATAATGCGGGTATGCCTGGTGCTTTCTCGCGTTCATTTACGGATACCAAAGAGGAGGATCTGAGGAACGCTTTCGAAGTCAACTTTTTCGGAACCTTCCGTCTGAACCAGCGTTTGTTCCCGTTAATCAAAGATAACGAAGGCACAATCGTTAATGTATCGACCGACATGGCTTCGCTGGATCATATGCAAAATACGGGATTTACTTTAAACGCATTTGACTATAATTCATCCAAAACCGCCAACAACGCCATGACAGTTTCGATGGCATATGAACTCAAAAGCAGCAGGGCTCAAGTATTTGCGGTAACGCCTGGATTCACATCAACAGACCTTAACGGTAATGCCGAAGGCGGTAAATCAAAAGAAGCAGCTGCTGCGATAATCGTGGGTTATGCGACAGATGGCAAACATCATAACGGAGAGTTCTTGGATGAGAAGGGCGTGTACGCCTGGTAATGCAGATCTGCAAAACGATGGTATCGTAAAATACGTTGTTACTCGTTAAAAAACAGACGTATTAAACCGGGTACTCGCTTGGGGCACCCCGTAATACGTCTGTTCTTTTTTTAATAATGAAGAGATATGGGACGACATATGGAGTGGTCTTTATTTTAAAATAACCAAATATTCTTCCCAAGGTCCCACCTCCGAATCGTTTCTTTTGGCCATTATCCAAACGATCTTTGCGATGTGTGTTAAATCATGATCAGCCCATGCAGCAATTCATTCGTTATGAAGTGATCAGTCAATTAACCACTCCGATTGGAGAATGGCATACTGATACTCGTCCACCCAGTTTCCTTTTGACATGTAATTTTGCAACATATGCCCTTCACGCCTCATGCCTAAGCGTTCAAGAACGCGAATGGATTTGTCATTCCGTACATCCGTAAATGCAATCACCTTGTGTTTGCCCAGTGTTTTAAAAATATAATCCAACAATGCCTTTAGCGCTTCATGGATATATCCATGCCCTTGATGCTCAGGTGAGAGAGTGAACCCAATCTCTACAATTCTCGGTTCATTAAGGGGTGTATGCAGAGCGCAATCTCCAATAAGCAGATCCGAATCCGCTAAGGCAAGAGCGAATTGAAACCATGTACCTGGCTGATTAGGAGTGTGGTTCATTTGCTTGTCAACAAACAATTCGGCATCCTCATACGAATAGTTCTCCCAGGATTGGAACTGGGAAATGGTTGGATTTGCTCGGTACTCGTAGAAAGGCAGCGTATCCTGCAAGCCAAATTGCCTAATATGTAGACGATCTGTTACTGCATATACCTGTGACTTCTTCATATTTTCTATCTCCGTTCTGAAAAGTAATTTAATTGGAGTATATACGCTTTTTTTTCTTTCTTAATAATATTATCTTACTAACACAGTAAATAAAAGTGAATGCAATAGAGCTTCAGTAACAGCATTTCTCTTGTTATTCGCAAGCTAATGTTTTATATTGACATAATAGTAGGTCAAAAAAAGAGGTGATCCGACGAGATGACTCCACGCACGAAAGAACAAAACGAAGAAATCCGGCTGCGGCGTCTGGCGCAAATCCGTAAAGCCGCTGCCGATGTGTTTTTGAATAAAGGGCCTTTACTGGAAATCCGAGATGTGGCCGCTCAGGCTGGACTCGGGTATGGCACGGTATATCATTATTACAGCAATAAGGGCGATTTGCTCAACGATCTCCTGTGGGACGCATTGGAGCGGGCCGAGGGATGGCCAGATGCCCCGCGCGATTCGGCTTTGGGCGAGGAGCCAGCGAGTGGGCCCTTCGTCTTGGGTGCTGCCGTGCACACCGGGAATGCGGTTGCGACGAATTCCAGCCGGGAAAGCCATGAAACGACTGCTTCCGCAGAACTTGGCCCCGTCGCGGCAGCCAGCGTCCAGTTGCTGCAGCTTTGGGCGGAGGACCACGCCCTATACTTGCTGCATAAGCTGGCTGTTGAGGGTTTTGCCTCGCTACCTGAAGCTCGATCAGCCACACTCTTGGCCGCTTTTCAGCATGAAGTGGTTGCGCCATTTGCCGCGCTGGTGGACACCGGGCATGCGTCAGACGGGGATGCCGCTTCCGGCGGGAAAGCGGCGGAGCAGCCCTATGGACTGCAGCGCGCGGAAATGCTGCTGGCCGCCTTGGTTGGCTGCGCCTCGCTATCGATGCGTCGCGACAAGCTGCACGGAGAGGCGATGGATATCGTCCGGATATTAAAATTATAGGATGGATGAGGAGTGAATAAACAAAAGATGATCATTATAAAATCACCTAAGGAAATTGAAGAAATGAAGCCGGCGAGCCAAATCGTTGCGGACTGCTACCGCGAGGTGACCAAACTCATTGAGCCCGGCATCACCACGCTAGAAATCAATGATTTTGTTGCCAGACACATCACCAAGCTGGGTGGCAAGCAGTTTACGAAAGGGTATAATGGTTTTCCCGCCGAAACCTGCATTTCGATCAACGATGTCGTAGCCCACGGCATTCCCTCGAACCGGGTTCTTCAGGACGGTGACTTGCTGAAACTTGACATCGTCGCGGAATACGGGGGGTGGTTTGGCGACTCGTGCATGAGCTATGCGGTGGGCAATATTCGGCCGGAAGCGCAAAAATTAATGAAGGTGACAAAGGAATGCTTGGATCTGGGAATTGCCCAGGCTGTACCCGGGGGCCGACTCGGCGATATAACGTCGGCGATTCAAAAGCATGCGGAAGCTCACGGGTATTCGGTCGTACGCGATCTGTTGGCGCACGGAATCGGTCGGAGCCTACACGAGGAACCGACCTATGAGCATATCGGCGTAGCCGGCAAAGGCATTCGATTAAAAGAAGGCATGGTGTTTACCATTGAACCGATGATTAACGAAGGTACGTTCCGTATCACGATCGACGAAGATCATTGGACGGCGAGAACGGCCGACGGCAAGTTGTCGGCACAATATGAGCATACGATCGCAATCACGTCGGATGGACCGCTGATTTTAACGGCTCAGTAATAAATTTATGAATCTAAGAAAACCGCGTTGTTATGCGGTTTTTTTATTATGACTTGGGTATCATGCCCAGGATAGCGCAATTGTTAAGTGATAATATCATTTAGTAATATAGAAGAATCTAGCCATACGTAATACTTAAGTTACATGGGGATTTCTTACAGGGAGGTTACTTACAATGCATTATGACGTAATCGTAATAGGAGCAGGTTCAATGGGGATGGCGGCGGGTTATTTTTTATCCAAGAGTGGGAAAAGTACATTATTAATCGATTCTTTTAACCCGCCCCATAACAAAGGCAGTCATCACGGAGAGACGAGAATCATTCGACACGCGTATGGTGAAGGTGAAAATTATGTTCCGTTGGCGCTCAAGTCTCAAGAATTATGGAATGACTTAGCAAAAGTGTCGGGAAAACAGTTATTTCTCCCTACCGGGGTTCTAAACGTGGGTTACGAGAAAACAGATTTTATCCAAAATATCATTTCAAGCTCAAAAACATATTCATTGCCACTTGAAATTTTAGATTCCATTGAAGTAAATAAGCGCTGGCCAGGCATCACTTTACCGAACAACTACATCGGCTGTTACGAACCAACTTCAGGAGTGCTGAAATGTGAGGAGTGCATCGAAGCCTATCGAGAACTCGCAGAGCAGAACGGAGCGACCATCATAACCAATAGCAAAGTAAAAGAAATCATGGTTCATGATCAAAGAGTTAACATCAAAACCGATGATCATACTTTTAGCGCAGATGCATTAGTAGTTTCGGCAGGGGCCTGGTCAGGAAGTCTTCTTTCCATGTTGGATCTAAATCTTCCTCTTAACCCTATAAGAAAAACATTTGCCTGGTTTGATACTAATGAAGATTTATATAATCATAAGGAGTTCCCAGCCTTTTCCTTCGAAACATCTAACGGACATTATTATGGTTTCCCAAGCATCGATGGTTCCGGATTAAAATTAGGCCGACATGATGGAGGAGATACAATCGATCCAGATGAAGCCATCCAGGGATTTGGTGAACTAAAGGAAGACACAACAGATTTAAAACAATTTTTACATCACTATATGCCCTCTGCACAAGAATTGAAGTTCGGTAAAACGTGTATGTACACAATGACTCCTGACGAAGATTTCATTATCGATACACATCCTAACTATCCTAACGTTGCCATTGCATCCGGTTTCTCAGGACATGGCTTTAAATTCAGCAGCGTAGTTGGACAGATTTTAAGTGATTTGATTATATCAGGGAAAACGGAACATAACATTTCTACATTTTCAATCAATCGATTTTAAGAATCCATTCAAGAGAATCTTTACGAGCTGCCCCTCGTATGCCGTGCGAAAACAATCTAGCGATAAAAAGATAAAAAGACCGGTCTTCTTTTAATAGAAGTTTGGTCTTTTTTGCATTTACAGAATATTAACACGATGCAGATACGGATTTGATTTTTAACCCGTAACATAAGTATTAGATGTGGGAACGGTCCCACATTCAGGGGAAGTGTATCACGCAAGTCATCAATATAACGGAATAATGAAAGGTGGTGCGGCGCAATGAAGCTGCTGGATCTGCAAGGATACGCATCTCCCGAGGATTCCAAAACACATATCCGCATTCCTTTTGAATTGGAAGAGGGCTGTGGAAAGCTGAACCTGCGACTACAATATACGCCGAAAACGCTCGAGAATCGGGAGAAGGCGCTACGGCTGCTCAAGGACAGTTACGATCTATACATTTTGCCGCAAAATCGGGAATACGCGATTGCCAATGCCGACCATCATCTCCCTCTGAAAAATCTGATCACACTCTCGCTGGATGATGCGCGGGGATACCGAGGGGCGTGCCACCGCCAAGACGAGGTGCAGGATCTATACGTATCGGAGGGAGAAGCTTCTCCCGGCCTAATGGCGGGCGAGCTGGTTCCGGGGCCTTGGAGCGTCACATTAAGCCTGCACTGCATCGTGACCGATACGTGCGCTTATCGACTGGAAGTCTGGACGACAGAGGAGGACTCGATATGAAGTGGTTCGCCTGTGAACTGCATACGCATACGCTGCACAGCGATGGCAGTCAGACGCTGGGAGAACTGGCAGCGGGAGCAGCTAATCTGGGCTTCGACGCCATCGCGCTGACCGATCACAACACGATGTCCGGTTTGAGCGGCAAAGCAGAAATCGAGCAGAAATACGGACTACGAATCATCCCCGGCATGGAATGGACAACTTTTCACGGCCATATGGTGACGATCGGACTGAGCGCTTTTGCTGATTGGCGTCAAGCGAATCGGGATGGAATCGATGAGGGGATCGAGAACGTGCATCGCCTTGGTGGAATCGCTGGGCTTGCTCATCCCTTCCGGATCGGAAGTCCGGCGTGTACGGGTTGTTTCTGGGAATACGAGATTGGGAACTGGTCCGCCGTTGATTACATTGAAGTCTGGTCCGGCACGTTCCCTTCCATTCAGACGAACAATCGGCGTGCATTTGATCTGTGGACGGAGAAACTGAATGAAGGATATCGGATCGCGGCCACTTCAGGCAGGGACTGGCATGCGCAGGGCGAGACAGACGATCCGATCTCGGTGACTTACCTCGGCATCGAGGACGACGCAGTGGCGGGGAACGGGGATTCGACAGCCCTTTCGCTCCATGAAGAAATGCTTATCCAAGCGCTGCGAGAAGGGCGCGCGTCCGTAACGATAGGTCCTCTGCTGACCCTGACACTGGCCGCTGGAGGTGCAATCTATGCAATCGGCTCTACGTTTCCAACGGCAGACGAGAGACGGGAAGCTGCAGAGGAGCCGATCCGGGCGAACTTGACGCTGGACTTCTCGGTCCGCACCGGACTGTGGTCGCTACCGAACCAGGTCTGCAAATTGAAGCTGTATTCCAATCTGGGCGAGGAGCTTAACCTTGAAGTTCCGTCTTCATCGGACGGACAGATGATGCAACTCGAAGCCCAACTGAGGGAGTCAGCTCCAGATATCCCCCGCAGGTGGATTCGCGCCGAGCTATGGGGAACCGTACGAGGAGCCCATGTGCTGATCGCCTTTACCAACGCGATCTATTTCGAAGAAGGAGGATACTCGCGATGAACAAATTCCCGCTGATCACAGCCCATACTGGCTGCATGAGCCATCCCGATCATTCTTTCGAGTCACTTGAGGCGGCGCTAAGACTTGGCGTAGATATTTACGAAGACGATATCCGTTCCACTCGGGACGGCGTACCGGTGCTCGCCCACGATGAAGATATCACTTTGGCAGATGGGAGCTGCGGCAGTCTTACAGAAATGACACTGAAGGAGTTGAACACCGCTAGACTAGCGCCCGTTCCGACGCTTCAGGATGTGCTTGAGCAGATACGCTCAGCCGGTAAAATGATGAATCTGGATATCAAAACAGACAGCGCTCTGGAGCCGGTGTCCGCCTTGATTGAACGGATGGGGATGACGGAGATGGTGTTCTTCAGCGGCTGCGAATATGAGACGGCCCTCCAAGCCGGTCGATACGCTCCAAGCATCCGCAGACTGCTTAATGTGAACATGCAAAGCTTCAGGAGTCTGAGCTGCGACGAGGCAGTGTTCAAGGCGTGTGCAAATGCTCACGAAGCCGGCTGCTTTGGGATTAACGTGCCGTATCAGGTCGTTCAGCCAGAACTTATGGAAGCTGTGCGGCGGAATGGTCTGGCTATCTACGTCTGGACGGTTACGGAGGCGGACGACATGCGGCGACTTGCACAGTTGGGCGTTGACTCGATAACAACCCGTGATCCGGCGAAGCTGATTGCTGTCCGGGAAGAGACGGATTTTGCAAAGGAGAATAGGGATTGGACAATAAGCTGAATCATAGTTTGCGGGAGCTGGCCCAACTGGCCGGTGTATCGAAATCGACCGCTTCTCGGGTGATCTCCGGAAACGGATATGCGAGTCCTGAAGTCCGGGATCGCGTCCTGAAGGCGGTCGAGCAGCTTCGCTACAAGCCGAGCGCCGTCGCCCGGGCGATGGTTGCCAAGCGTACGTACAACATCGGAGTCATCGTTTTCCGTGACAGGCTGCCGATTGTGTCCCACACGCTGTATGGCAGAATCATTGACGAGATACTGATGTCCGCTGAAGAGATGGGCTACTCGATTTTCCTGAAGACCGATAGGGAAATGTCGCTGCGCTCCACCGATTATATGCTGGAACAGCGTGTGGATGGACTCATTCTGGTCAGCCGGCTGCAGAAGAACGTCATCGATTACGTCAAAAACTTCAATATCCCTTATCTGATGGTGAACGGATCGACGGAAGATCCGGACGTCGTACATCTTGTGAGCAACGATGAAGCCGGTGGAGAACGAGCGGCACAGCATTTATATGACTGCGGACACCGCAAATTCTTTATCATCGCCGGACCGAGCGAGCATCGGAGCCACTCGCTGCGATTGGAGGGCTTCCGAAAGCGGCTTGAATCCCTCGGTGTTAGTTCTGAACAGGACGGGTTTACCATTGCCGAGTCGTCGGAATCAAGCTTCGATTCCGGTCGGAAGTTGATGGAGGAGCATTATGTGGCCTTCCGGGAGGGACGATACAGCGCTCTGTTCAGTACAAATGACATGCTTGCACTGGGGGCGATGAAGGTGCTGATGGAGCGCGGCGTCCGCGTTCCGGAGGAAGTATCCGTTATGGGCTACGACAATACCGAAGTGGCCGGCATGTACCACCCATCGCTGACTACCGTCAGCGTGGATGCGTCTGGTATCGGCCGAGACGCGGTATCGATTCTGGATCGCCTGATTAGCGGCGAGGGGAGCGTGCCGCGACTGATTGAATACGAAAGCGAAGTGATTGTTCGTCAATCGACGAATGGAAGGGAGGACGGAACATGTCTTGGTACTGGAAACACGTAGGTCCGAGAAGAATAATCGAATTTGTGTTGCTGACCGTGTTCGCCATTTTTTTCGCGGGTCCGCTGGTCAATCTGCTAGTGCTTGCCTTTAGTGAAAAGTGGAATTATCCGGATATTCTGCCCCAGGTATGGGGCTTCAAATGGTGGGAGTTCGTACTGGCGAAGGACG
Source organism: Paenibacillus sp. OK076 (assembly GCF_900110055.1). Taxonomy (NCBI): domain Bacteria; kingdom Bacillati; phylum Bacillota; class Bacilli; order Caryophanales; family Paenibacillaceae; genus Paenibacillus; species Paenibacillus sp. OK076. The sequence continues at coordinate 3,039,948 of NZ_FOCH01000001.1, read as the reverse complement.
ATATTGTCTCGTCGATCTCATTGTCGTTCCTCATTGCTACTCTGGTGACCTTGCTGTCCATCGTCGTCTGCATCCCAGCAGCGTATGCCTTCGCAAGACTCCAGTTTCCGCTGAAGCGGATGTTCCTGTTCTCGTTCCTGCTGACGCACGCTTTTCCGAAAATGGGGTTGTACGTCTCCATCGCAGTTCTTTTCTACCGGATTGGACTGATGAATACGCTGCTCGGCGTTGTGCTGATCCATATGATCAATGTGCTGATGTTCATGACCTGGATTCCGACCTCCGCCTTCCGCAACGTGCACCGGGCGCAGGAGGAATCAGCGCGGGATGTTGGGGCAAGCCCGTTCAAAGTGTTCCGCAGCATTACCCTGCCAATGGCGATGCCCGGCATCATGGTCGCTTCGATCTTCACGTTCCTCAATTCGCTAGACGAAGCACAGGGGACGTTCCTGGTCGGTATTCCGGATTACAAAACAATGCCAATCGTCATGTACTCCATTATTTCCGACTTTCCGAGCAGCGCCGGAGCCGTATTCTCGATCATCCTGACGCTGCCGACCATTATTCTGCTGGTGGCAGCCCAGCGGCTGGTGAGCGCGGACGTGCTGGCGAGCGGTTTTCAAATGAAATAAACATGTTTCGGTCGATATATCGAAGCAAAGGGAGGCAGAAGTATGCAGTTGTCTGTACGAGAGTTAGCCAAACGTTACAAAACGGGTGACGGGGTCAGCGGCATCAACATCGATATCAAAAAAGGCGAGCTGGTCACCCTTCTTGGTCCCTCCGGGTGCGGGAAAACTACTGTACTCCGAAGCATCGGCGGGTTTCTCGAACCGGACTCCGGTGACATCCTGATTGAGGGCAAGAGTGTCATTCAACTGCCACCGGAGAAACGGCCGACCTCGATGGTGTTCCAGAGCTATAACTTGTGGTCGCATATGTCGGTATACGACAATCTGGCTTTCGGCCTGAAGATCCGCAAAATGCCGAAGGAAGAGATCCGCACGGCGGTTGAGGATGCGCTCAAGCTGGTCCGACTGTCGGGTTTCGAGAAGAAATATCCCGCAGAGCTTTCGGGTGGACAGCAGCAGCGGGTTGCGCTGGCGCGGTCTCTGCTGCTCAATCCGGCGGTACTGCTATTGGACGAGCCTTTCTCGGCGTTGGACGCCAAGCTGCGGCACGAAATGCGTGAGGAGCTGCGTGAGATCCAAATGAAGACCGGGCTCACCATGGTCTTTGTCACGCATGATCAGGAAGAAGCGCTGTCGTTGTCCGACCGCATTATCGTCATGAATCACGGGCGCATCGAGCAAATTGCTCATCCACAGCAGATTTACGATGAGCCCGCTTCATTATATGTCGCCGGTTTTATAGGCAAAATGAATTTCCTTAAGGGGGTGGCGGAAGGGGAGAGCATCCGGGTTGGACATCTTCGCCTGCCGAACGAGAAGGGGTTAAGCGGACAGGTGACAGCTGCGGTCCGACCAGAAGACGTACAGGTGAGCAGTACTACGATGGGTGAAGGTATTTTGGCGGGCAAGGTCAAGCAGGTCATGATTCTTGGACATTACGCCGAAGTTACCGTGGAATTGGTGGAATTCGGCATTATACGTGCTTTTCTGAACAAGGAATTCGTTGAGCAGCTGCAGGTAGGAAAAGATGTCGGCGTCTCGATCTCGAAAATGACCGGATTCCCGGTCGATGAATCGAACTGAGGAGGATGAATGATATGCGTATGAAAAAGCCATTTTTATCATTGTTGACTGTTGTGGGATTATCAGTGTCATTGCTAGCCGGGTGTGGGAACGGAAGCGAGATTAAAAGTACAACTACCACCGGAGGGAGCGCTGCTGCATCGAGCGATCCGGTGAAATTTAACTTCTACTTTACGGGCTCTCAGAACGTCAAGGATCTGTGGGATTCGCTGGAGCCGATGTTTGAGAAACAGCATCCGGATATCGACGTGAACCTGGTTTATATCCCGTCCGGTACTGGCGCTGAGCCGACCTACGACCGGATCGTGGCTGCCAAGAAAGCGGGTAAGGGCTCAGGAGACATTGACCTGTACGAGGACGGAATCACCTCCGTCGCGCAGGGCACCAAGGATGGTGTTTGGGAGCAGCTGAACGAGAAGGACATTCCTAATCTGAGCAAAGTCAACACAGACACGATGAAGGATGTGGACAACTTCGCAGTTCCGTATCGTTCGTCCGCCGTGGTTCTGGCCTATGACAGCAGCAAAATCTCCAATCCGCCAACTACGCTGGACGAGCTGCTGCAGTGGATCAAAGCCAATCCTGAGCAGTTCGCCTACAATGACCCGTCAACGGGTGGTTCCGGCAGCTCGTTCGTGCAGACGATTGTCTACAAAGACCTGCCGGAAGAAGACATTCACAACTCCGATCCGGCGATCATGGAGAAGTGGGACGGCGGTTTCGACACGCTCAAAGAGATCGGACCGTATGTCTACGGGCAGGGCATCTATCCGAAGAAAAACCAGGGCACGCTGGATCTGTTGATGAATGGTGAAGTGTCCTTAATTCCGGCCTGGTCGGACATGGTGTTACAGCAGCTGAACGAAGGTTTGTTGCCGGATACAATTAAGATGCAGCAGATCACGCCGGGCTTCAACGGCGGACCAACGTACCTGATGGTCAACCAGGAGTCGGACAAGAAGGAAGCGATCAATGAATTCCTGAACTTTGTCCTGTCCCCTGAAGCGCAGGAAGTGATCGTTGACAAAATGAATGGCTTCCCGGGCATTGAGCTCTCCAACATGTCACAGGAAATGCAGAATAAATTCGACGGTGTGGCCGAAGGCTTCCGCACGTTCAACATCGGGGATCTGGGCACGGAGATTAACAAACGCTGGCAGAGCGACGTTGCCGCGAAATGAGTAAGGAAGCCAGACAGTCGATCACAGGCCTGGCGATGGTGCTCCCCTCCTTCGCCATCCTCTTGATCGTCGTCATAATCCCGATTGTTCAATCCTTCATCATGAGTCTGAGCAACAGTTCGGGTGGATACGATCTGAGCCGCTATACCTATCTGTTCACTGATAAAGGGATGCGCAGCAATATCGTATTTACACTTCGGGTGACTGCCATTACGTGTGTTGCCGTAATTTTGATCAGCTACACGTTGGCAATCTACATGCGCTTCAATCAGGGGCCAATCGTTAATCTGATTCGTAAAACGTACATGATCCCGCTGTTCATCCCTGGTGTCATTGCAACTTATGGTCTGATCAACTTGCTCGGCAACCATGGCTGGCTCGCCCGCATGCTTGAGGTGGTTGGAATCACGCTGCCACGCATCATCTTTGACGAGAAAGGAATCATCATCGCCAACCTGTGGTTCAACATTCCATTTACGACGATGCTGCTCAGTTCCGCGCTGTCGGGCATTCCTTCATCGATCATTGAAAGTGCAAAGGACGTGGGTGTAGGCAGACTGACGCTGTTTACCCGGTTTATTTTCCCGCTGTCATACAAGACATTTCTTGTTGCCCTGACCTTTGTCTTCATGGGGGTCATCGGCTCGTTCACTGCGCCCTATCTGATCGGAGCCAACTCTCCGCAGATGCTTGGTGTCTCCATGCAGCAGGTATTCAGCGTTTTCCAGGAGCGCGAACAAGCCGCAGCGATTGCTTTCTTCTCATTCTTGCTGTGCTCGGTGCTGGGTGCTTTCTACATCCGGTCGATGGCGGAGGAGGAGAAGGCGAAGATATAGATGGGGGTATAGATTATTCATTGTTGAAGAGTCTGAAAAGCTACAGCGCTCCTTTATTAGGGAGCGCTTTTTTGGTGCAAAGACATGAACGAATTTCTTCACCATCTCTCTTTGTTAAGTAGTCAGATCAAGACGGATCATACCCGCTTCTTATACACTCTCATTGCGAAGATATATGCTACAACCAAGATCCCGACACACCAGGCAAGCGCGACCCATATATCATTGCCTACCGGCTGACCCAACATTAGTGCCCGGATCGCTTCCACGATGGAGGTTACCGGTTGATTTTCGGCAAAGGCTCGAACGACCGAAGGCATCGACTCGGTTGGTACAAAAGCAGAACTGATAAAAGGCAGGAATATAATCGGGTAGGAGAAGGCGCTTGCGCCATCCACAGATTTGGCGGACAGTCCGGCAATTGCCGCGACCCAGGTTAATGCCAGCGTAAACAGAGTGAGTATGCCAGCTACCCCAAGCCATGACAGTATCCCTGCGGGTGAACGAAAGCCCATAACGAGCGCTACGAGAATGATGACTATCACCGACAAAAAGTTGGATAACAGAGAGGTCAGCACATGTCCCCATAATAAGGTGGAACGTGAAATCGGCATGGAGTGAAACCGCTCGAATATGCCCCGCTGCACATCAATGAACAGACGGTAAGACGTGTAGGATATACCGCTAGCTATAGCAATCAATAGTATACCCGGCAGTAGATAATTTACATAATTATCGGTTCCGGTATGAATGGCTCCACCAAACACATAGACGAACAGCAGCATAAACGCGATGGGCATAATGGTGACCGTAATAATGGTGTCCATACTGCGGAAAATATGCCGCATGGAACGTCCAAGCATAACGCTCATATCGCTAAAAAAGTGTTTTTTCACCGTTTCCATTTAGTTTGCCTCCTGTTTGCCGATGATTGCGAGGAATATATCCTCCAATGTTGGCTGTTTTTCCACATACTCGACCTTTCTGGACGGGATCAACTTTTTTAGATCCGAGAGTGTTCCGCTAGCGATAATCCTGCCTTCATGCAGAATGGCAATTCGATCGGCAAGCTGTTCCGCTTCTTCTAAATACTGCGTGGTCAGGAATACCGTCGTACCTCCGGCTGACAGCTCCTTTACAATCTTCCAAACCTCTATACGTGCTTCGGGGTCAAGTCCAGTCGTTGGCTCGTCGAGGAAAATGATCTGCGGTTTTCCCACAAGGCTCAAGGCGATGTCGAGTCTGCGGCGCATACCACCAGAATAAGTAAACACCCTGCGGTCGGCGGCATCTGTCAGGCCAAAACGTGTAAGCAAATCGTCCGCAACCTGACGGGGATTTTGGAGGTATCGAAGTTTGGCAATCATGATCAGATTTTCTCGTCCGGTTAAAATCTCGTCTACGGCGGCAAATTGCCCAGTCAAACTGATCGCTTGCCGCACATTGTCGGGTTTGGTTTCCACATCGAACCCGTTTACGGTGGCGGTTCCGCTATCTTTTTTGAGCAGCGTGGTGAGGATTTTGACAACGGTTGTTTTGCCCGCACCGTTGGAGCCGAGCAGGGCGAAGATGCTCCCTTTTTCCACCTCGAAATCAACGCCCTTAAGGACTTGCAGTTGCTTGAAGGATTTTTGCAGGCCATTCACATGAATTGACTTGTTTTGCATGGGATCCCCTCCTTAGATAACCGTAACTTTTGACAAATTGGCATCCATGCCTTTAAGGGCGGCATACGTCAGTTTATCCATCATCGCACCGTCAAAGCAGATGGTTTTGATAATACGGTAATATTTTTTAGACCACGAAGATGTCGGGAAAGAGACGTTCTTAAGTGTCGCATTTTTAAACGAAACTTCGTTCAGTGCTGCCTTATCAAACTTGACACCGATAAAAGTTTGCCCGTCAAAACACATCCCTCCCAGATCGGAAGATTTGAACTCCACGCCGTCAAAGATACAGTTTTGAAAAATGGTTTTTCTAAGATCGGTCAAGGAGAACGTGACGTCGGTCAGTCTTACACCTGTGAATTTTGCTCCGTCCAGTCCCGACTTGCTGAAGATTGTGCGTACAAGGATCGATCGATTGAAGCTCACATTTCCTAGGTCTAGGGTGGATAGGTTGCAATCAGTCAAATTTGCGCCGTCGAAATTGGCATCCCGCACATCGCTGCTGGCAAACGAGCTGCCGGTCAAGTCGGCGTTCGTGAAATTAGAGCCTCGCAACGCGCTGGACTTAAATTGTCCTTTATGGGCGATAACGCCCGCAAAGTCGCTTGTTGGTAGGTTACTCGCGTTAAAGTTCGTCACCACCTGCCGCTCCAGAGAGCGGGAGAGGTTGGCGACCTCCTGTACCGTTTGCTCAATATCACCGATGCTCTCTATGGTCATCTCAAAAGCAGTTTCATCATCCTTGCCCTCGGCTTTGAGATCACGGAACCTCTCCTGCAAATCGGAGTGAAGGTCTGCTTTCAATTCGGTGACGCTTTTCACCTCATCGTACGGTGCGAAAACGCCATTCAAATAGTGGGTTAACTTCTCATTCATAACCTCAACACTCCCTATAATAAGTTTTCAAGAACACGCTTGGCGTACTCCCAGTTGTCTTTGTTACTGGCATGCGTTGCCTTACCCTTTTCAGTAATCCTGAAATATTTACGACGTCCACCTTGAGATTCATCGCCCCAATACCACTCGATATCGCCCTCCGCTTCAAGTCGCCGAACGCTGGAGTACATGGTGGCTTCTTTTAATTCGTACTCACCACCCGAGCGCTCGGCAATCATTTTGACAATCTCGTACCCGTATCTGTCAGCTTCGGATAAGAGCCGTAATATCATCGTATCGGTATGGCCGCGTAGTAGGTCGGATGTAATTTTATTCTGGCTCATGTAATCACCTCGCATCTGTATAATACGACACACTACTGTGACTGTCAAGGTAGTATTACGAACAAAATACCTTGATTGAAAATTTGATTTTTCAGAACGATATTTAAAAGGGATTAACTTTCCAGAATGAGCCGGAAATTCGCTTTAATTTTGGCAGGAGGTTACGGAATCAATTGGTTAATTTTAGCATTATCAAACTGAGACAAAATTTGCTAAAGTAATCTAAAGTTACTCTAACTAATTACAGCTATGCTGGCGGAGGATAGGACGAAGTATGAGGAAGTTTTTGAGTGAGCAGTCCATTGAGGCATTTAGATCGATCATTAATTACAATCCGGATGCCATCTTCATTGTTTCCAACGAAGCAAAGATCGTTGAAGTGAATGAAGGGGTTACAGAGTGTTTAGGTTATAAAAAGGAAGAAATTATGGGTTCATCTTACAAAGATATATTTTGTCTACATCAGCTTGATTTGATTAGCCAGTTTTTCTTTGAAGTTTTAAAGGGTGCATCCTGTCAATACGTTGCCGAAGCTTATCATATAAATGGAAATATCGTTCATTTGCAAATTAAGCAAGTTCCCTTGTTCTTTGAAGGCAAGGTCAATGGTATTTTTGGAGTAGCTAAAAACATTACTGAGCAAAGGCAGTTGCTCACGGCCTTGAAAGAAAGTGAAGAGCGATATCGATTGTTAGCAGAAAACTCCCTTGATCTTATCCAACTGATTAATCTTGACGGTATTGTGGAGTATGCTTCTCCTTCTCACAAAATGGTACTTGGATTTGATCCAAAAGAATACATAGGCAAATGGGTATTCTATCAACCGAATGATGAAGTAGATGAGAATTTTCGTACGATTTTTATGAGTATGTTGCTTTTACAAAAGCCCTTTACCTATGAGATACAGCGTCAGCATGAACAGGGATTTCCAGTATGGTTAGAGTTAAAAGGAACACCGATGTTCGATGAGTCCGGTGATTTTAAAAATATGATGCTTGTCGGAAGAGAAATAACAGAACGAAAAAAGTACCAAATACAATTGGAGCAATTAAGTTATCATGATGCCTTAACTGGAGCACCTAACCGAAGATTTCTTAATAAAATGTTAAGTGATGCCTTGAGTGGAGAAAAAACAGATGTGGGTCAGCTGGCTGTCATGTTTGCAGATCTAGACAATTTTAAGCAGATTAATGATACATTAGGGCATGATGCTGGGGATGAGTTACTTCGTCAATTTGTAAAGAGGGCTGGAGCTTACCTTCGAGAACACGAGGTTTTGACCAGAATGGGTGGTGACGAATTCGTATTTGTAATTCCCCAAGTTCAATCCTCCTCAGACGTCAGGCAAATGGCTGAAGATATCTTAGAATCGTTGCAACTTCCCTGGAATATAGACGGGCAGGAGCTCTATACTACTTCCAGCATAGGAATTGCCTTTTATGAGAAACACGACACAGTAAAAGAACTGCTTCAAAAAGCAGATGCGGCTCTCTATCTTGCTAAAGCGGAAGGGAAAAATACATATCGCATATTCTCCTTCCTTGACTCGTCAATTTCCTAGTGCGAATACCGCACGTATGTCTCATTCGCACAGGCAAGTAGTCCACTTCTCGCGTAAACTGAAGTAGATCAGTAGAGCGAGGTGAAAATCCATGGCTAAAACCAACGAAATACGCCTTAAGGCAAAGCGGTATAAGGCCCGGCCCGTCTGCGTGACTCTTCATAATGGTGAAACGTACATCGGTTACATTTCTGACGTCAATAGCGGAGGCGTGGTGCTTACCGGAGGAGGCAAAGTATCGCGCACAGCGACCACAGGGGACAGTACCCAGCGTTCCAATAAAAAGGTCGTTTCACGCAGCAAAAACGGTCGTCCTCAGAACCGGAAACGGGTAAATGGTACACGCAAACCATCTACCCGCTCGCGCGCAGTATCACGTGCGCAGGTTTCGTCCTTTCTACCGATGATGGGCTCGCTGTTTGGCGGGCTTGGTGGTGCGGCTTCGGCTGGAGGTATACTTGGAGGTGGAATGCGGCTATTTGGCATGATCCAGCAATTCATGCCGGTCATGAAAATGGGCTACGGCATGATCAAATCCATCCATCCGTTTATGGGTGCCGTCAAAGGTCTGATGGCTCCACCTAGTCAGGCCGAAGAGGAAGAGGCCTAATTCGAAATTCAGCCCCTTTGACGTAAGGGGCTTTTCTTTTTTAGTATCCATGTGTTATTGATAAATCGAGTTTTTAAAAAAAGTTGCGAAGCTTTGACCATTTGGATATGATTATCTAATTGGTTGTTTCAGCTTATACATTTAATTGATGATAAAAGATAGTGAGGTCAGAAAACAATGATTGCAAAAACAGAAGAAGACTTTAATGGTTTGAAGGAAATTGGCAGAATTGTTGCCTTTATTAGAGATGAATTGGTACAAAGAACAGTTCCTGGAGTAACAACGAAGGAACTTGATGATATAGCTGGAGAGCTTTTCGAGAAAGAAGGCGCAGTCTCAGCTCCAAAAAGTGCATATAATTTCCCTGGCTTTACTTGCATTAGTGTTAATGAAGAAGTGGCACATGGTATTCCGGGGCAACGGGTTATTCAAGAAGGAGATCTAGTCAATATAGATGTCTCTGGCTCGAAGAACGGCTATTTCGCTGATACAGGAATCTCGTTTGTAGTAGGCGAAGGAGACGAAGTATTAACGAAAATATGCGACGTTGCTAAACTGGCATTTGAAGCAGGTCTTAAGAAAGCAAAACCTGGATCCAAAAAAAGCGGCATCGGAAAAGCGGTATTCTTAACAGCAAAACAGCATGGATTAACCGTTATTAAAAATCTTACAGGACATGGTGTTGGACGTAACATACACGAAGCACCTGACCATATTTATAATTATAACGATACATCGGATGATGAGTTATTAAAAGAAGGCATGGTTATTGCATTCGAACCATTTATCTCAACTTTAGAAGAACAGGTGTATCAAAAAGAAGACGAATGGACCTTTGCTACCGAAAAAAGCTATGTAGCTCAAATCGAACATACGATTATCCTTACTAAAAATGGTCCGATTATTGTCACACAATAATATCAAGTGTATTGTCTAAGGTCGATTTCCCAACTGGGAAATCGGCTTTTTTTGATGCCCTGTAACAAAACGATTCGAGGTAGGAGGGAATGAGCTATATGGAATGATGTAGAATAATAATATCGAGGAACAAAAACTACAATTGTTAAATTGTGATGAGGAGCGGATGGAGTTTGAACAGAACAGTCATACTGGAGCGTCTTCAATCACAGATCTGCGAGGGAAATCACATCATCGGTGTCTCAACAGGCACGGGGATTACAGCCAAGTATGCAGCTCAGAGTGGAGCGGATTTTATATTAATGCTGAACTCCGGCAAGTTTCGCCAGATGGGCAGGAGCTCTCTAGCCGGCTTTTTGCCGTTTTGCAACAGTAATGATATGGTGATGGATTTTGCGTCAAGAGAAATTGTGCCGCTGGTGAGGCATTCTCCCGTACTCTTTGGACTGAATGCGAATGATCCAACCATAGAAATAGCTGATTATATAGAGGAAATCAAGAGGAGAGGGTTTTCGGGAGTCAACAACTATCCTACGGTCGGCTTGATCGACGGATTATTCAGAGAGGCTCTGGAGGAAGACGGAATTCGTTATGACATCGAGGTTGAGGCCATACGCCGGGCCCATCGACAGGATTTGTTTACGGTGGCGTTCGTATTTGATGAGCTTCAGGCGGCCCAGATGATTGAAGCGGGAGCAGATGTAATCTGTGCTCATCTCGGCCTGACCGAAGGCGGGTTATTGGGTGCACGAAAGGTTGTATCCTTGGAGGCCGCCAAATCAAAGGCGCTGCGTATTTTTGATACCTGCAATCAGCTTAAGCCGGATTTGATCAAGATGATTTATGGCGGTCCGGTAAAGACGCCGGTCGATGTCCAGTACATGTATAGCGACAACACAGACATTATGGGCTATATTGGCGGGTCTGCTTTTGAACGAATTCCTTCTGAGAAGTCGATTACGGTAATTACTCGCGATTTTAAACGCCTGGGTAAACTTGATGAGGACGATTTTATGGTCAAAATGCTGAAAGGCATCACCCAGCATTATGATTACGTTGAGTTTGTCAAAGAGTATGTGGCGCAAAACTATAGTAGTGAAATTGTTTTTTCGGATCTGGCCAAGGTTGCTCATGTTTCCCGCAGCTATTTGAGCAGTTTGTTTAAAAAGGAGGTTGGCTGCAGCTTTCAGACCTATCTGGTGAGCTTCCGCATCAATAAAGCCGTCACGCTTCTTCATGCGCCACAGCTTCAATTATCCGAAGTGGCCGGGATGGTTGGGTATCCCAATTACGCACAATTCAGCAAAATGTTTAAAAAGCTTAAGGGCTGCTCCCCCAAAAAGTACAGATCTAACCTAAGCACAAAAACATAGAACATAAAAGCGTTTTCATAAATAAACAGGACCAGTATGATGAAGTTATAACGATCGTACTGGTTTTTCTGTTAGCGAAAAAATCAGCATGCTACCTGCGATCGAGCTTGGTTTCTAAAGAGTCATACGAGGAGGCCGTGGAATGAAAACCGTCGCAATTATTGGAACGTTTGATACAAAGGGTGATGAATACCTTTACATCAAGAGCATTGCAGAGGAGCTTGGGTTGGGGACATTGATGATTCATACAGGTGTATTTGAATCGTCCTTTGTTCCGGATGTGTCCAATCAGGAAGTCGCCCACGCCGCAGGCATGGTCATAGAAGAACTTGCGGCAAAGAAGGATCGGGCTTTGGCTACAGAGGTTTTGTCCATAGGATTGAAGAAGCTGGTGCCACAGTTGTACAAACAAGGTAAATTTGACGGAGTCATTTCCTTTGGTGGCACTGGTGGGACCTCACTGGTCACACCTGCCATGAGAGCTCTGCCGATTGGTGTCCCTAAGGTGATGGTATCCACCGTTGCTTCTGGAAACACAGCTCCATACGTAGGCACGAGTGATATTGTCATGATTCCGTCTGTGGTGGATGTAGCAGGATTGAACTCCATTTCTACAAAAATATTTACAAATGCATTATTTGCGATGGCGGGCATGCTCAAGTTTGAGCATACACACAAACCGGATAAGAAGCCGCTGGTTGCAGCTACGATGTTTGGAGTGACAACACCATGTGTGACAGCGGCAAGAAAATATTTGGAGGAGCGGGGCTACGAGGTGCTTGTGTTCCACGCCACGGGCATCGGAGGGCAGTCGATGGAGGCGTTGATTGAAGCAGGCTTCATTGAAGGAGTATTGGACTTGACGACGACGGAGTGGGCGGATGAAATCATCGGCGGTGTCTTAACTGCGGGGCCGAATCGCTTGGAGGCTGCAGGCCACAATCGCATTCCGCAGGTAGTCTCGGTAGGCGCTTTGGATATGTGCAATTTTGGGCCGAGCGATACGGTGCCTGAGAAATTCAAGGATCATACCTTTTATCAGCATAATCCGACGGTAACTCTGATGAGAACCACGGTGGAAGAGAATGAGCAGATCGGCAGGAAGCTTGCGGAGAAGCTGAACATGGCAAAGGAACGCACCGTGCTAATGCTGCCCCTTAGAGGCGTATCCGCAATTGATGTGGAGGGGGAGCCTTTCTACGGACCGGAGGAGGACCGGATGTTGTTTGATACCCTGCGCCAGCATGTCGATCGCACAATTGTTGAAGTGATTGAAATGGATTGCGCCATCAACGATCCAGCCTTTGCAGAGGCTGCAGCACAAAAGCTGATCGCTCTCATGACATCAAATTCTTAATGAATTTAATAAGGAGGATATACGAAATGAATAAGCTGAACAGATCAGAAATTATGAACAAATTTAGAGAAGAGGTACAGCAGGGTAAAATTCTACTAGGTGTCGGGGCAGGTACAGGCATTACGGCCAAGAGCAGTGAAGCAGGCGGAGCAGATATGTTGATCGTATACAATTCCGGCCGGTATAGAATGGCGGGCCGTGGCTCGCTGGCGGGCTTGCTCTCCTATGGAGATGCCAATCAAATCGTCGTTGAGATGGGTGCCGAGGTGCTGCCCGTCGTCAAACATACGCCTGTTCTGGCAGGGGTGTGCGGCACCGACCCTTTCCGAATAATGGAGGTATACCTGAAGCAGCTGAAGGAGCAGGGCTTCAGCGGAGTTCAAAACTTCCCAACCGTTGGTTTGATTGATGGGGTGTTCAGACAAAACCTGGAGGAAACCGGTATGGGGTACGATCTGGAGGTTGAAATGATCCGTATCGCCCATGAATTGGATTTGCTGACTACGCCGTATGTTTTTGATCCTGCTCAGGCAAAGGCCATGGCGGAGGCGGGGGCTGACATTTTGGTAGCACACATGGGGTTGACGACCAAGGGCTCCATTGGTGCAAAAACAGCACTGACCCTGGACGACTGTGTGCAACGAATTGAGGCTATTATTGAAGCAGGACGGGCTGTGAACCCGGAAATCATGATTATTTGCCACGGTGGACCCATTGCAGAGCCGGAGGATGCGGCTTATGTCATTGAGAGAACGAAGGGCATTGATGGATTCTTCGGCGCATCCAGCATCGAGCGTTTTGCGGCAGAGAAAGGCATTAGACAGCAGACGGAGTCCTTCAAGTCGATTCGGAAATAGTATTCAACCTAACGACAGTCAATTATTTGGCTGTCGTTTTTTTATCCATAGGGGAAGAGGAGACTCTCAACTCCTCATATGAGCGCTTACAATTTTCTGTTGCGATCAGCCCTAATGTTCAGTAAATTGGGAGGTACATACCGATGGGAGGGCTGAACAACAATCATGTTGACCAGATGGCTGCGACGAATAACGCCAGGTACGTTTAAACACCGAATACTATTTTCGTTTCTGTTATTCCTCCTGACGCCTATAGCCATTTTAGTTCTCTACAACTTCCGAGAAACGGAAGTTATGCTCCAGCGGGATGCTTCGGACATTAACGTCAAGCAACTCGAAGGCATCAAAGCCGATCTTATTGATTTGATGAGTCTTGTGATGAAGACTGGGATGCTGCTGGATCAGGATTCTGTTCTCCGCGAAGTGATGCAGAAGCCGGAATTATATAATGCCATCCATCGAAAGCGAATTGTGGAAAATAAATTTGCTAGTATTGAAAACAGTTTTTTCCTTACGGGAGCTACCGTATTTTATACATTGATCGATTTAAAAGGAAACGCTTACACTTCGTATACGCCGGAGAATTCTTTGAATTATGCCCACATCAGTTCCGAGCCCTGGGTACAGGAGCTGAAGAGGACTGAGGGACAACGGTACGTATGGAAATCCAATGATTTGACGACCGGCATTCGTGAGAGAAAAGGAAATCGGATGCTGAGCCTTTACGAAGTGCTGCGTGACGACGGACTGAAACCATTTGCTTATGGACGTTTTAGTATCGATTATGAAGCATGGTTTCAGGAAAAAACGGAGGAAAATACATTTGGCAGCGATGGTGAAGGGGCCTATTTTCTAATGGATGGATATGGGCAAATTATGCTTCAATCCAAGTCGGGGGATAACATACCCTCTGCCGTGTCATCTGCCATTACAGCAGCAAGTCAGAGCCAGGGACAGGATACCTCCTCCCAATCCATTGTGAACAATCATATGATGTATACCTATAGCAAGATTCAAGAGCTTGACGGTTATCTTGTGAAAAAGATCCCCCTGTCCTTGTTATTCGAAGAAGTGAACAAACAAAAGCTGAGGTTCTATACCGTATATGGGGCGATCCTGCTGATGTTTGTGCTGCTGACTTACTTCATTTCCTCAACGGTTACCGGTCCTTTAAAGCATCTTCAACGAAAAATGGAGACAACCGTAAAATTGAATTTGAAGACAAAGCTGCCGGAACAAGGCAGAGGTGAATTGCTGGCGCTAACCCGAAGCTTCAATTTCATGATCGCAGACATCAATAATCTGTTGGAACAGTTAAAGCTGGAGGAGCGGCAAAAGCAGTTTGTCCGATTTCAGGTGTTGCTTGGTCAGATGAATCCTCATTTTCTGCTGAATACGCTAAATACAATCAAGAGCATAGCACTGGATAAGGATGAAGATGAGATTTACGAGATTTGTGTATCGTTAGGAAAAATATTAGAAACTACGCTGAATTTGGAGGTTGATCTTATTCTTCTGAAGGAGGAGATTGTGCTAATCGAATCCTATATGGATATTCAACGGAAACGGTTTGGACATGGCATCGAGCTCCATTATGAAGTTTCCAGGGATTTGGAGTATGCACTGATTCCGAAATTTTGTCTTCAGCCGCTGGTAGAAAATTCGTTGATTCACGGGTTTGGACAATCACAGCTTGAGGGGCGGATCGACATTCGTGCTTCAATCCACCATTCGATGCTTATTTTGGAGGTTGCGGACAATGGTATAGGAATGAAAAAATCCCAGGCGAATCAGTCCTACCGGAAACGAAAAAGCATTGGCATACAAAACCTTCGCGAGAGCTTGGAGCTTATGTTTAAGAACCAGCCAACAGGACTTCGGATAGAGTCGACGGAGGAAGGAACGCAGGTCATCATGCATTTCCCATTATTGTTATCCAAACCATATTTGAAGGAGGGGAGCACCATTGTGGCGCACATTGATCGTTGAAGATGAACAGTACGCAAGAGCAAGCTTGCGCAAATTGTTTACAAAGGCGAATATCCCGTTTGAAATTATCGGTGAGGCGGTAAATGGCAAGGAAGGTTTGCAGTTGATCCGGGAACTGCAGCCCGATGTTGTCATTTCCGACATTTTCATGCCGCTAATGGATGGCATCCGTTTACTCCAGCTCACGAGAAAGGAAGGACATGAATGCCGATTCGTTATGTTGACGGCAGTAAGTGAATTCGAGTATGCCAGACAAGCATTGGAATACGGGGCTTCAGGTTATTTGATGAAACTTTCTCTGGATTTGAAGGAACTGAAGCAAACCATGGACAAAGTAGCCGGAGAGCTGACGAGAATGGATAAGCTTCGCCTGGCAGATAAATGGTTCCCGGATAAGACTTCCCTAGAACCAACAGATCATCCAGAGCTGAACCGAATGATTACCTACATTGAGGAGCATTTCGCCGAGGATGTGACATTAAAGGGATTGGCTGAATATGTTCGCATGGATGCCAGTTATATTAGTGATTTATTCAAGAAGAAGATGGGGATCACGATGACGCATTTTATTCAGAACCGCCGCGTTCAAGCAGCGAAAATGCTGCTGACAGAGACGGAGAAAACGGTGAGTGAAATTGGCAGGTTGGTAGGCTTCGAGAACGACAATTATTTCATTAAAATATTCAAGCGGTGGTGCGGGTTGACCCCGAACGAGTACCGGAAAGAACAAAAAATCGTTCTATGAATATCCAAATACCGTTCATACCCCCAATGTCAGGCTGGTGATAAAGTTAAAGACGTAGCAAGCAGCTTATCAACTTGATAAGGGGGACTGTAAATGAAATATAGAAATTGGTTAAAGGTTGCTTTGATTACGACTTTGACAGCTTCGATGCTCAGCGCCTGCGGAGGGGCTAACAACGAAGGAGCGAGTGCGGGATCGGCGAATCAAAATGCCGGTGAGACCATTAATCTCACGCTATGGGGAGCTGTTCCTGCCGAGGCTGGACCTCAAGAGGTGATTGACAGCTGGAATAAAGAAAATCCTGACATTCAGGTCGAGTACTTCCGTTATGTAAATGATGACCCCGGCAACCTGAAGCTGGATACGGCGCTCATGACGGGTCAGGACGCAGACTTGTTCGTCAACTACGCGATTAACCGTTTACAGAAACGTGTTGATGCAGGAGTCGCTTTGGATCTGAGCAGCAGAACCGATTACAACATCGACGAGCAAATGGGAGTAGACGCCGCTCAATGGAAAATCGGGGATAAGTATTATGGCATTCCGACAAAGAAAAACATGTTATTCATCTGGCTTAACAAAAGCATGCTGGATGAAGCCGGTCTTCCGATTCCTCCCGTTGATTGGACATGGGATGACTTGAGGGAATACTCGAAAGCGCTAACAAAATCAAATGTGTACGGTCTTATGCAGCATGATGCTGCTTTTACCGCTGCAATTGACGGTACCATTGCGGGCCTTGGCGTAACCACGCCGGAAGGAACATCTAACTTCAATAATGATCTTTGGAAAAAGCAG
This sequence comes from Paenibacillus sp. OK076, assembly GCF_900110055.1. Taxonomy (NCBI): domain Bacteria; kingdom Bacillati; phylum Bacillota; class Bacilli; order Caryophanales; family Paenibacillaceae; genus Paenibacillus; species Paenibacillus sp. OK076. The sequence goes on along the minus strand of NZ_FOCH01000001.1, from coordinate 3,023,121 downwards.
CTTCAAATCGTGCATGACATGATGTTTGTAGACAAATCGACACCCGAATATGGAGAACAAGTAACCAGCAAAATGCCTGTAGATACAATGTTCCTCAAAGGGGAGGCAGCGATGTTAGCCGCAGGAGAATTTATTTTCCGCAACGCCAATAACCTGAAGGAATTTCCGCATGACTTCAAAATCGCATTCGCTACAATTCCGAAAGTATCTGCCGATCAAAAGGACTATAAATATGCTGGCGGTTTAGGTGACATGCTCTCCGTTAATGCAAAATCCAAGCATCAGGATGCGGCATGGAAATTCGCAAAGTGGTATGCGGACGGCGGAATGTTGCCGATGGCGAGCGGAGGACGTCTTCCATCCTCGAAGAGCGTCGATAACAAGCAGGCGATGGACCTGCTGCTCAAGGGTGTTGAAGACAAATACGATACAGAGTCGATGAATAGCGTTGTGTTCGGAGAGTTCCCATCATTCCAGCTAAATGTACCGCAGCAAGCGCTGGATGCCCGCAAGGAAGAATACGAGAAATACTTCCTGAATGAGCAGGATATCGATACAACGCTTAAGAATATGGCCAAACGCCATCAGGAATATATCAAATAATCAAATAATCGAATATTGACAATATCCCTAAGAGAGAAGAAGGATTCTTCGCTTCCGTCTTCTCTCTTTGCTGTATTTAAAAAGTTCCATACGAGAAGAAAGGCGGCGTTTTCTGTGAAAAGGAACAGCTGGATTCGGAAACAAGGCTGGGTGGGCTACGTATTTATTTTGCCTAATATGCTCGGTATCCTCGCATTTTTTATTCTGCCAGCCTTGTACTCCTTCTTTATGATGTTCACGGACTATCAATTCGCCAATCCGAATTGGACGTTCACCGGGTTAGATAATATCAAACGCCTTTTTGGTGATGATCAGTTCTATGCTTCAATTAAATATACAATCATATTCCTGATGTCCGTTCCGGTCTCATTGGCAATTGCATTTCTCGTTGCTCTTGTGCTTAACCGGAGCGTGTATTTGAAAGGATTGCTTAGAGGCATGTTCTTCCTGCCATATATCTCTAGCGGTGTTGCCGTTGCTTTTGTATGGATGCTGCTGTTCCAGCCGTCCCAGGGGCCGATTAATGAAGTGCTTCGCTTTATCGGCATTGTATCGCCTCCCGGCTGGTTCGCTGATTCGAGTTCGGCGATGTATGCCATTGACGTCGTGCAGATATGGTTTATGTTAGGCTACAACATGATTATCTATCTGGCAGCCCTGCAGGAGATTTCGACCGAGCAACTTGAAGCCGCACGTATCGACGGTGCAGGGAAAGCGACTATTACATGGAGGATTGTATGGCCGCTTGTTAGTCCAACGACATTTATGCTACTGATTACGGGGCTGATTATGACGGTCAAATCCTTCTCTCTCATCCAAGCGATTACGGGCGGCGGCCCAAGCGGAAGCACCACGATTCTGTCGCTGTTCGTCTACAAAACGGCATTTAGCTATTATGAGATGGGCTATGCATCAACCATTTCCTGGTTCCTGTTTGCAGTTATTCTTGTCATTACCATAATCCAATGGGTCGGCCAAAAACGCTGGGTCCATTACTAGAGAGGAGCTGGCCTATGTTTAGAACAACGAAGACACGCTCGGTTAAGCTTTCTGTCACGATCCTCATGTTAATTGCAGGGTTGTTTATGATTGTTCCTTTTCTATGGATGCTCAGTACTTCCTTCCAGACCCCGAGTGAAGTATTCCGTCAATGGCTTCCTTCGAAGCTCGACTGGACCAGCCATAAGCGAATCTGGACGGGGAACTATAATTTTCTCCCTTATTATTTGAACTCCATTAAGATTGCTGTGATTGGTACAGCTGGTGCTGTTTTTTTGTCGGCCTTTGCTGCTTATGGCTTCGCCCGTACGGAATTTAAAGGACGTAATACCCTCTTCATCGTGTATCTATCCATGATGATGATACCTCCTCAAGTCGTTTTTGTTCCGAAGTTTATCCTGTTTAACTGGCTTCATATTTATAACACACATTGGGCATTAATTCTGCCAGCCATGTTCTCGATATTTGGTGTATTTATGCTCCGTCAATTCTTTCTCAGTATTCCGAACGAGATTACAGAATCTGCATTACTCGATGGTGCGGGTCATTTTCGGATTTTCTTCAAGCTGGTGTTACCGTTAGCCAAACCAGCGCTTGCAACGTTTGCAATTATCGATTTTTCCTGGCAGTGGAATGATTATGAGAATGCTCTGGTTTTCCTGCAGAGTCCAAAGCTTTATACAATTCCGCTTGGTTTACAAAATTTCGTTCTGGAAAACAACGTTGACTATAACGGCATGATGGCAGCTTCTTCCGCAGCGATTATCCCTATGATTTTAATCTTTCTGCTTGGTCAGAAATATATTATTCAAGGCGTATCCAGTTCAGCTGTAAAAGGCTAATTCAAAGGAGGCTTATATAATGAGACGCGAAAAACTATTATTCGATGTTACGGTCATTGGCGGAGGACTTTCCGGGATTTGTGCCGCTATTGCAGCGGCAAGATTAGGTCAAAAGGTTGCACTTGTGCATAATCGTCCTGTACTTGGCGGCAATTCCAGCTCCGAGGTACGTGTATGGGTATGCGGTGCAACGGGGCATGGCGTGAATCGTTATGCACGGGAGACCGGCATTATGGGTGAATTATTCATTCAGAATCAACAACGGAATCCGGAAGGCAACCCTTATTTGTGGGACGTTACTTTGCTGGAGGCAGTAAGAGCCGAACCTAATCTCACTTTGTTTATGAATACAGATGTTAGAGAAGTAGAAGCAGACGGTGAGAAGGATGCAAGGATAATTCGTAGCGTGAAAGGCTGGATGATGGGCTCCGAGCGTGAGATTACGTTTGAAAGTGAGATGTTCCTTGACTGTACAGGTGACGGACTCGTCGGATTTCTCGCTGGAGCAGCATACCGGATTGGCCGTGAAGCCCGTCATGAGTTCGGGGAAGAATGGGCACTGGAAGTTGCTGATGATATTACGCTTGGCAGCACACTGCTGTTCTATACGAAAGATACCGGAAAACCGGTACGGTTTGTAGCCCCATCGTTTGCTAAAGACATTACGACAACCCCCATTCCGCTAAAGCGTGTGATCCGCAGTGGAGATTCGGGCTGTCATTACTGGTGGATTGAATGGGGCGGAGAGCTGGATACGGTACATGAGAATGAGCAGATTCGGGATGAGTTATGGTCTGTTATTTATGGCGTTTGGGATTATATTAAGAACTCCGGCAAGTTTCAGGCCGAGGAGATGACGTTGGAATGGGTGGGCTCGATTCCAGGCAAACGCGAATACCGCCGCTTCCTTGGTGATACGATTCTGACGCAAAATGATGTTATCTCTCAACGCCCATTCGACGACCGCGTCGCCTTTGGCGGTTGGTCCATCGACCTGCATCCCCCACAAGGGATGTATGCAAGCGAGAGCGGCTCCAAGCATCTGCATGCAGATGGCATTTATCATATTCCGTTTGGGAGCCTGTATTCCCGCAATGTCAGCAATCTGCTGTTTGCGGGACGTAATATCAGTGCATCGCATGTTGCATTCGGAACAACCCGCGTCATGGCAACTTGTGCGGTAATGGGAGAAGCCGCAGGTGTAGGCGCTGCCTTGTCGGTAATTAAAGGTATCACGCCTCGTGAGCTGCGTGAGCAGCATTTAACCGAATTGCAGCAAACGATGTTGCGGACCGATGCCTCAATTATAGGACTGAGAAATATGGATTCCGCTGACATTGCGAGAAAGGGGACCATCACGGCTTCAAGCACGATGACCCGCATTTTGATCAACGAACCTTCCGAGGAGTACCGGCTGGTCGTTGACGTTGGATGGCTGTTCCCGACCGAGGGTGGAATTGAAGGATTTAGGCTGTTGGTCTCTGCCCGAGAAGCGACAAGTTTGACTATTGAACTGTGGGACACAGGTCGCCATGAGAATTATGTACCGGCAAACTTCAAGCAAGCTTTGGACATCCAAGTCGATGTAGGTGAGGAGCAATGGTTGGATGTGCCTGCAGACAGTGCAATGATTGGAGGCGATCCTTGTAATGTATTTGTCATTGTTCGGGCGAATGAAGCAGTTAGTCTCTACACATCAGCTGTCCCGATAAGTGGTGTCCTCGCCTTTGAGAGAGGGGTCAAACCAATAGTCAGCTCCGATCTGGAGGATCATCAGCCAAATCAGCCGATTATCGAATGGTCGATGAAGCGCCTTGTCCGGAAGCCATTCTGTTTTGCAGTTGAGACTGACGCGTATTCACCTGATAAAGTCATCAACGGCTATGTCCGTCCGTTTGGCGGTCCACAGCTGTGGATATCGGAACCCATCGCTAATGGCGGTGAAGAATGGATTGAAGTCAACCTTCCAGAACCAGTGGATATTCGGGAAATTCACCTTACTTTTAATGACGATGTTAATGAGGATTTGATCAATTTGCATCATCATGAAACACCGTTTCTGACCATTCCGGAGTTGGTTAAGAGCTATGAGGTGCAGGCTTATATTAATGGGCAATGGGAACGTATTGCTGGTGATAACCATAACCTTACTCGCAAAAAGATTCATCGTCTTGAGAATCCGATACTATCCAAACGGATTAGGGTCATCATCAAGGAAACGCACGGGGGCGATCGGGCAGAAGTGTACGAAATTCGACTATATGTTTCTCATAGATGACGGCCCCCGTTTTCCGCAGGTAGCATCCATAAATTGATGGTTGGCCGATATCTCGCCTTCTTCTCCTGAATTCTCATCGTATGGAAAAGAATCTTGATAAACGATATACTAGCTTATAATTGCTTTTTTGTTGAGGTGAATATCAAATGGAAGAAGTCGATGAATCCAAACAACTTGTATTACAAATTGGTGCTGCCTTAAAAAGGTACAGAAAAGAAAACAACATGAGCTTAGATGACTTAGCGGAATTGACAGGCGTGAGCAAACTTACTTTGGGAAATATCGAACGTGGAGAGACAAATCCAACTTTGGCGATGATCTGGAAAATTTCCAAAGGCATATCTTTACCACTCTTGGCTTTGTTCAAATCAGAAGAGCCTGTAAGTTTGTATCGAGCCGGCGAAGGACTGCGTTTTTCTAATGAACAAAAAAATTGGGTTATTGAGCCCGTCTTTAAAAATGCTAGCAGCGATATTGAAATGTGTCGGGCTTACATACAGCCCAATAGCTCCTATCACCCTGAAGGACATCATGTGAATACAACTGAAATTGCGACCGTAATGACGGGATCTATTGAAATTCAAGTCAATGAAGAGATTCACACATTGAATCAATACGATACGATTAGTTTCCGTGCTGATTCTCCACACTCTTATACCAATCATACCAATAGTGAAACCGTGCTGCATATAGCCTTGAAGTATGGTTTCTAAAAGTAGCATATTTTCGCTTATGAAAACAACTCCGAATTCCATCACCGGAATTCAGAGTTGTTTTTGTTTTTCAGAAGATTAAATTATAATATAAAATACTTATTGTAAATAATGATATATTATAATATACTTTTGTTGTCCGCGCGGATCATATTACAACATTTTTATAATCAGCAGAGAACAAATAGTACCTGTAATTTCAGGAAGGAGTAATGGAGATGCTGAACAATCAAAATACAAAAGCCCTACCATCCTCTATAGGGTTTATCATTCTTGGCATTATTTTTATTGCTGCTAATTTACGTACTCCCTTAACATCAGTGGGTCCTTTAGTGAGTCTAATAAGGGATGACGTTCATATTTCAAATACATTAGCGGGCTTGATAACGACTTTACCCTTGCTTGCCTTTGCTTTATTATCACCTCTAGTACCCAAATTAGGCCGAAAATATGGGGTGGAACGTATCATTTTGCTTGCCCTAATTTTTTTGACAATTGGTATTGTAATACGTTCTTTATCTGGTGAAGCCAATCTGTATATTGGAACAGCCATTCTCGGATTTGCAATTGCCATATGTAATGTATTATTGCCAAGTATAATCAAAAGAGATTTCCCTAATAAAATTGGCTCTATGACAGGTCTCTACTCTGTTTCAATGTGTTTATGTGGAGCCATCGCATCAGGAATCAGTGTACCGCTAGCAGTGAACGCAGGTCTTAAATGGCAGGGAGCATTAGGAATATGGGGGATTCTAAGTTTTGTAGCCATTCTCTGTTGGTTACCCCAATTAAGAAATCAATCGAAGCAAACAGTCACGACAAGTCAACAGAGGGCCAGTAACGATGTGAGTGTTTGGCGTTCCCCTCTTGCATGGCAAGTAACCTTGTTTATGGGTATACAGTCTATGGTTTTCTATGTGTTAATCGCATGGTTACCTGAAATTTTAAAGCAGCAAGGAATTGATTCGACCCAATCAGGTTGGTACCTCTCGATAATGCAATTAGCACTGCTTCCATTTACATTTATTGTTCCTGTTATTGCAGGGCGCATGTCTAGCCAACGTTTGTTAGTGGTTATCACTACCATTTTGCTTTTGACGGGAACGCTCGGGCTTCTTTACGGAAGCTCCAATATCATATTATTGTGGATCATATTACTGGGAATTGGTGGGGGCTTCGCCTTTAGTTTATCCATGATGTTTTTCGGGTTACGCACTGAAAATGCACATCAAGCTGCGGAACTGTCTGGCATGGCGCAATCGATCGGATATCTTCTTGCCGCAATTGGTCCTGCCCTTATAGGATATCTGCATGATGCGACAAATAGTTGGGATATGCCGCTTTTCATTTTGCTTGGCGCTTCGGTCTTACTCTTGTTAGCCGGAATGGGGGCAGCAAGAAACCGTTTTGTAGGTAGCGGAAGTAGTTATGAGCTGCCACGGAAAGGATGATAACGATGTTTAACAAAATTATTGTGGCCATTGATCAAGCTGAAATAACGAACAAACTTCTCAATGCAACCGTTGAAATAGCCCGAGATAAACAAAGCCAAGTTACCTTGGTTCATGTTAGTCAGGAATATGTATCGAATGGTATGACCTATTTACCAGAGAATTTCTTGGAAGAAATATTGAACGAAATGAAGAAAGCGAGTCTGGAAAAGTTGCAACAAGCCAAATCCAAATTAAAATCTGTGGGGATTAACTCAGAAACAGTTCTTCTTAAGGGAGATCCTTCACATGAAATATTAAAATATGCAAAGGATACTGAGCAGCAACTTATTATAATTGGAAGCCGGGGGCTAAGTGGCATAAAAGAAATGATGCTTGGAAGTGTCAGCCACAAGGTTTCACAGTTATCAAAATGCCCAGTCCTCATTGTGCACTAAATCATTAGAAAACTGCAAGGCTGATGCATTAATAGTCTCGCCCCCTACTAGAGCAAAACTATACTTTGTTCTAGTAGGGGGCGATGATTGTTTTTAAACGAACTTTGGTTTCAATATGAAGGGATAAGCTTATCCATTGGTTATGCCCCCAACCCCCTTTTTAAAATAAATGATTTGACTTACAGTTAACTCTATGTCTTATACTCCGAATAGGAAGAAAAATAAGTGGCTTTTTGGAGTAGAGCATTTACAATTTGTTAGGATTAATAGGATGTGGGGTGTGAACAGGGGATAGGTAATGCTAAATGGATTGTAATAACGATTCAAATAAACTAAATCACGTAATGAATTGGAGATTTAATCAACAATGATGAAGAGCAAGAGCAATAATTGGAATGTATTTGGCCTGGCATTGCTGCTGGGTTTATTTTCAACATTAGGTCCATTTACGATTGATATGTATTTACCGGCTTTCCCTGAGATTGCAGGGAATTTCAATACAAGCGCATCACTTGTTCAGTTTAGTCTTACTGCTTGTTTATTAGGGTTAGGTATGGGACAACTCGTTATGGGTCCTTTGAGTGATGCTCACGGTAGACGCAAACCGTTGTTAATCTCCATGGCGGCCTATATTATTTGCTCCTTGGCGTGCGCATATGCTCCTAATATCGGGCTCTTGATTTTGTTTCGTTTCACTCAAGGATTTGCGGCCTCAGCAGGGATTGTCATTTCTCGTGCGATAGCTAGGGACCTTTATAGTGGACATGAACTTACTAAATTCTTCTCTTTGCTGCTGCTTGTAGGGAATTTAGGGCCTTTGGCAGCACCGATCGCTGGAAGTGGTATTCTTTCATTCACGTCATGGATTGGTGTGTTTATCTCACTCTCATTTTTGGGCGTTTTCTTATTAATAATGACCAAATGGAGTTTGAAAGAGTCCAACCCGCCTGAACGACGTATGGCTCCCGACTTCAAGCAGCAGTTGGGGAATTACAAAACGCTTCTACGTGACCGCAAATTTGTTGGTTATATGCTGGCACAGGGAATCATGACGGCTGGCGTCTTTGCATATGTAGCGGGAACACCATTTATTTACCAAAATATTTATGGAGTCACACCAACTGTATTTGCTATATTATTTGCCTCGAACGGGATCAGCTTGATCATCGGTTCTCAAATCGTGGGACGGTTGGCACAACGTATACCGGAGCAGACCCTTCTATTAGCTGGACTCTGGCTTGCTTTGGCGGCAAGCGCTGCTGCATTGGTGGTAACTATAGTTCATGGTCCGCTGTTCGCTTTGGTCATTCCATTGTTCTTCTTCGTTTGCTCCATAGGGATTACGTCTACTGCGGCTTTCCCGCTTGCCATGGAGAGTCAAGCCAAGATGGCTGGAAGTGCAGCAGCACTGCTCGGAGTTGTTCCTTTCCTTCTAGGTGCCCTCGTTGCTCCTCTGGTTGGTATCGCAGGTGAAGACACTGCTGTCCCGTTAGGACTCACTTTATTAATGACGAGTCTTGTTGCGATTCTTACTTACTTCCTACTCGTTAAAAACATCTCGCATCAAACCCCACAACATGCTCAGTCTGATCCTGACTTTAATTGAGAATATGAGGGTTCCACCCTGTTGAATACAGAAAACCGTTGAACTTTGATTTAAAGACTCAACGGTTTTTCTATTGTGTGTAATGAAGGAAAGACGGCAAAGAAATTTCGAAAGGTTAGCCCTTCGGGATCTTCCGATAGCTGGAAGGGGAGTATCCCGATATTTTTTTGAAGAGGCGGGAGAAATAATAGGGATCACTAATGCCCACTGCATAGCTGACTTCCTTAATACTCAGTTCGGTAAGATCCAGAAGATGACCAGCCCGCTGAATCTTGAGCCGGAGGAAATATTCGATCGGAGCGACGCCCGTTTCAGAATTAAACAGAAAGATCAGGTGCTGCTTCGATACCCCGACATGCTTAGCCAACTCTGTAAGAGAAATAGAGTCGCTCATATGTACATTCATGTATTGAATTGCCTGTTCCAGGTAAGATTCACGTTTCTTCTCTTGTGCTGATTTGACGGCATTTAAGCCAATCCCGGAAAGCAACTGTCTTGTCGTTTGGGCCACATGTAAGTGGGTAGTCAGAGCATATGTCCGCTCGGCCAGCATTTCATAAGTAGGGACGAACCATTCCATTAAACGGGCTTTGCCGCTTGGCGATAAAGAGAGAGAGGCGTTAGACAAACCAAACATCTTCACCAATCGATTCGCATGGCTGCCTTTGAAATGAAACCAGTAGATACTCCATGGATTCTTCTGCATTGCCCCGTAACGATGTGCAGTTTCGGGTGGGATGATCATCATATCTCCCTGCTGAATCATCATTCGCTCTCCATGATTCAGCTCAACCCATCCTTCTCCCGCTTCACAAAAAATGAAAATATGTGATGGACTGCCTTCCAGACGTTCCCTGAAATGATACTGAGCGTTGGGAAAATAGCCGATATCCGTAATGAATAAGGTAGAGGTCAGTTCTTCTTGTTCCAGTTCTTTCATCCAATATTCCGGAAGTACATATAGCTTCTGCTCTTCAAATCCCTCACGCTTGCGAATATGGTCTGGCCCCATTCCAGTTACCCCCGTAATTCATAATTAGAATAAGAATATAATCCATCAATACCCGCATTTCGTCAATTGGAACCTGCCTTGCCAGCATATACAGTATAACTATCAAGACAAGGGAGGCAGTTCTGACATGAAGCATGAGGCTGTGGATCATAAGCTGGAGGTGGGTCCAACCGGGTCCAATCAGGTACAAGTGTGGGAAACCAGCGTGTTGATACCAACGTATGAGGCGGGTGAAGCTGACCCGAATCCTATGTTTCTGGAGAAAAGAGTTTATCAGGGAAGCTCCGGTCGTGTATATCCGCATCCAGTGATCGAGAGTATCTCGGATGTGAAGCATGATAAAAATTACAAATTGGTTATTCTGGAGAATCCATATATCCGTATTGAGATCATGCCGGAAATCGGCGGCAGAATCTACCGCGCGCTTGACAAGACGAACAATTATGATTTTGTCTATTATAACCGTGTTATTAAGCCTGCGCTGGTGGGCCTTGCTGGTCCTTGGATCTCCGGAGGAATTGAATTTAACTGGCCTCAGCACCACCGCCCTAATACATTTGGTCCGGTTGAATACAAATACGAGGAAAATGACGATGGCAGTGCTACAGTATGGGTAAGTGAGATTGACCGGATGTACGGCACAAAAGTAACGGCAGCCTTCAAGCTCTATCCAGACAAAGCCTACTTGGAGATCCATGCTCAATTATACAACCGGACACCTGAGCCGCAGACCTTCCTGTGGTGGGCGAATCCGGCTGTAGCGGTTAATGAATATACGCAATCCGTGTTTCCTCCAGACGTAACGGCTGTATTTGATCATGGCAAAAGGGATGTCTCGCGTTTCCCAATCGCGACCGGGACCTATTACAAACAGGATTATTCGGAAGGCGTAGATATTTCACGGTATAAAAACATCCCGGTTCCGACTTCGTACATGGCTTATAAATCCGATTATAATTTCGTCGGCGCATACGATCACGGCGTAGAGGCCGGATTGCTGCATGTGGCGAATCATCATATTTCTCCTGGCAAGAAACAATGGACCTGGGGAAATGGGGAGTTCGGTCAGGCGTGGGACCGTCAATTGACCGATGAAGACGGCCCGTACATTGAACTCATGACTGGAGTGTACACAGACAATCAGCCCGACTTTACATGGCTGCATCCCTACGAGGAGAAGACCTTCACCCAGTATTTCATGCCCTACAAAAACATCGGTGTCGTAAAAAATGCCTCCATCGAAGCAGCCATCAATCTGGAAGTGGATGCTGAAGCCGGAGAGGCAGTAATCAAGGTATATGCCACATCTGAACTTGAACATGCCCTTGTGGAGTTAAGCGGAGCAGCAACCCGATATCTACAGGAAACGCTTGAATTGTCCCCGGTAAAGGTTTACCAGAAGGTTATACCGCTGGAGAGCGGGGAGCAGGAGCATGATTTGAAGCTTTCTGTCCGAAATAGGGAAGGCAGGCTGCTGATTTCCTATCAACCGAAACGTAAGGATATTGAGCGCGTCCCTGATGCTGCCAGACCACTGGTGGCACCGGAAGAACTGCATTCAACCGAAGAACTGTACTTGGCTGGTCAGCATCTGGAGCAATATCGTCATGCTACGTTTGAGCCTGAAGCCTACTATCTGGAAGGCTTGAAGCGGGACAACGGAGATATCCGGTTGAATGTAGCTTATGGAACGTTACTGCTTCGCCGTGGATTATATATAGACAGCGAGCCGTATTTCCGTAAAGCGATGGAGCGGTTGACCTGGCGTAATCCGAATCCTTATGACAGCGAGGCATACTACCAGCTGGGGGTAGCACTGCGTGGCCAAGGCCGTTTGGATGAAGCGTTTGCTGCTTTTCACAAATCGGTATGGTCGGCAGCATGGCAGGATGCAGGGTACTTCTCACTTGCTCAGATTTCCATCTTGAAAGGCCAGTACGTCGAGGCAATGGAACAGGTTGAGCGTTCACTCATCCGCAATTCCCGAAACTACAAAGCGCGTAATCTGAAAGCCGCATTGCTACGCAAGCTTGGGTTGTTTGATAAAGCAAAGGGCTATGCACTTGAAACCCTGGAATTGGATGTTGCGGATTTTGGAGCTTATAATGAATTGGCATTGGCTTATTCAGCCTTGGGAGATAAGGATGCTGCACAGGGTATTTTGTCTGAATTACAGCAATTGATGAGAAAGGATGCTCACAACTACCTGAATGTCATCGCAGACTATATGAACAGCGGTCTCTACGAAGAAGCCATTGAAGTAGGGGAAAGAATAGTGAATCCGGAGAATTCCGTCTATCCGATGCTGTATTATGCACTCGCTGCATTATATGAACGTACCGGACAACATGAGCATGCTCAAGAAGCTCGCCGTAAGGGACAATGGGCTGATCCAATCTATTGTTTCCCGAACACGTTGTTTGAACATGAGCTGCTGGTAAGTGCAGTTCATGCTAATCCGGAGGACGATAAGGCTCATTACTATCTGGGAAATTTCTATTATGACAAGAAACGGCCTATCGAGGCGATTGCCAGCTGGGAGCGGTCCCGCGAACTCCGCAATGATTATCCGACGGTACACCGCAACTTGGGGTTGGCCTATTACAACAAGCAGAACAACCCGCAAGCGGCCCTAACTTCGCTTGAGATGGCCTTTGCTTGTGCACCGCATGATGGTCGTATCTTCTATGAACTGGATCAGCTGCGTAAGAAGCTCGCATGGTCAATAGACGAACGCCTAAATATGCTTGAAGAGCGGCGAGATCTGGTTGAGAAGCGGGATGATCTGTATGTGGAATACGTAACCTTGCTAAACAATCTTAAACGTTATCAAGAGGCTCTCGCTGCCCTGTCTCTGCGCAATTTCCATCCGTGGGAAGGTGGAGAGGGAAAAGTGACGGGGCAATATAAGTTGGCTCATACCGAGCTTGGTAAACAAGCGCTGCAGAACGGTCATTATGAAGCAGCGACTCAGCATTTACAACAAGCATTAGTCTATCCGTTGAATCTGGGTGAAGGGAAGCTGGAAGGAGCTCAGGAGAACAATATTTATTATTATCTTGGCATGGCCTACGAAGGTATGCAGCGGGATACAGAGGCCATCGCCAGTTACACCATAGCTTCACAGGGTTTGGCAGAGCCGACAAGTGCGTTGTTCTACAACGATCAGCCGCCAGAAATGATCTTTTACCAAGGGTTGGCCTGGTTAAAGCTCCGTAACGAGAAGGAAGCCAAGCGCCGCTTCAATAAACTGATTGATTATGCTGAAAAGCATATTTTTGACGATATCCAATTGGATTATTTTGCTGTATCCTTGCCGGATTTCCTGGTATTTGATGATGATTTGAACCGGCGCAATGTAATCCATTGCCGATACATGAGAGGCTTGGGACTTCTGGGGCTTGGCCGTGAAGAAGAAGCTGGAACCGAACTTGAGTTGGTTCTGAAAATGGAGCCAGCTCATCAAGGAGCAATGGTTCATAGACGGTATTCCCGGCGACTGCGCGAAGGATGTCAACCTTAATGATCCCTCAAATAGCTATTGTCCATTGGCGGGGTCACAGAGGAAGAAATCTGTATAGCTAAAAACTAAAAAGAGGGTGTAATGATAATGGATGTAGCGCTTAGCAGGTTACCGAGCAAACTAACCATCACAATGTGGGATTTCTCCTGGTACACCATGACCTTACCGGGAGAACCATACAGCGACCTAGAGACGAGATTTAAGGAAGCGGTGGAGAGAGGCTACAATACAATCCGAATCTGTGCGATGCCCTTCTTATTGTTTACGGCGGAAGGCAAGCGGCCGGGCCCGTTACACTTCGGTAGTCTTGGTGAGATTGGACAGCGGACACGCTGGTACAACTGCCGGGGCGGGGCTGAGCTGGATGGGCATGCTCATTTGCTGGAGTTGTTCAGACAGGCCAAGGCCCATGGCTGTTATATCATGCTGTCTTCGTGGGAATATCAGCAGAGCCCAAGCTTCCTTGCCTTTCCCGGGTTGCGCGACGAACTGGCCGCCATCGCTCCGGAGAAGCGGTTTATGGCTATTGCCAAGTCTATGGATCAGCTTATCCGATATCTAAAAGAGGAAGGATACGATGAACAGATCATCTACGCAGAGCTGCATAATGAGGTGGAGTTTGGGCAATTGACTGCCGTTGGAACTGCTCAAGGTATTGTCCCGTCCAATGTGCCGGCTCTGGTGGAAGCCATGCAGCCTTACATTGAAGAAGCCATAGGTTATCTTAGAAGTGTGCACCCGGATATTCTGATGACAGCAAGCTATACACTAAATGAAGCCTATCCCAAATCCTATGTAGCGGGAAATTTACAGGTTGCGCATTTTCATCTCTATATCAAAGGGGTATTGAGTGAATTAACCGAAGCGGCAGGACTTGAGGGTGACCAGGCACCTTTTCCCGGCGCATTCGTCCAATCGCTCTTGAGTGAGGATGCGCCTCCATTTGAAGAGTACTCGCTACCCCGTGGCCAAGAATGGAGGATGGAAGGAAATCCGGTAGGGCTTAGACTGCTTTATCTGCATGACTGGGTGGAGCCAGACCGATGGGATCTTTTTTTATATGACAATTACAGTAAACATAAGCTGGCAATGCTGCAAAAGGCAGATATGCGCTTGGAGGAAGCTCATGAATGGGCGGCTCATTCCGGGTTGCCAGTCGTTATAGGGGAAGGATACGTTGGTTATACGCCGCTGTTAGCGGGATTCGAGGAGGGGCCTGTGGGGAAATTTATTGCAGAGTACGCGCTGCGAAAAGGAATGGCTCTGGGCTTCTGGGGAATGACTCTATGCTCTAACTGTGCACCGCATCATCCATTCTGGGATGATATCGCCTGGCAACAGAAATGGAACCGCTATATTCTTGATTCGAAATAGCAGTTATATTAGGCAGGAACCAAACTTGATCTGCGCCTCTTATCAGAAACGTCGTACATCAGAGGGAATACTTAACTATATTCGTACACTACGACTAAAGGAAGAAAATAAGAAAAAAAAGTCCAATATATGTTCCAGCCATTAAAATAGATAACTCTTCCCATTTCTTTAGCCACCCATTCGAGCAGCGTTAATGTAAAAGATGTGATTAGAATGGCTAGCCACGACTTGGCCTTTTTTTCAAGAATCATGTATATCATGAGGCATCCCGCAATAGGGTATATCCCTAAATCGAAAGGGAGCGCCGCATATGATTGGTTCCGGGTGTTCGGAAGGATATTCCAGAAAAAATTGAAGCCCGCACTGTTTAAACAAGCAGAGGTGGCTACTCCCAGCGGATAATAAGCTAAGAGGATGTTGAAGTTTCTACGTAAAATCCATCCACCAATTAAGATGGGGATAACTAAACCAAACATGACATTCCCCAGCATCGAATCACTCCCAGCGTTTTCATTTGCATAATTTCTTAGTATTCACCATATTTATGATTTCATAAGGGATACATCCTACTTTTGCATGATCAGGGTTAGCCAGAATCTTCTGGTTAGCCTTTTTGTCGATTGAATAACATGGTACTAGATGATAATGTAAATTAAGGGAGAGCTTCCTCATTGAAGGGAATGAGCCTTGGGGAGTTCGTCGATTTCTATGTCCGTGATCCATTTGGTAAGTTAATCAACATTCTTGCTTATAGACATGGCTGTTCAAATTAAAGCATTTTCTTTAAAAAGTATTGTTTATTGGCTTGAAGTATTGGTATTCTTTACTAGGAAGTTATGATGATTAAATATCTTAATTTCGAGGAGAACGCTGACATATAATTGAAACAGAGAGATTAATGTTTTTGTCCAAGTTAAAAGCAGATTATTCATCACTATTAACGGGGGGAAACAAGAATGATGAATGTTTTGTTGGTGGATGATGAGCCATGGGTACTGGAAGGTCTACGAACAATGGTAAATTGGAACAAATACGGTTTTCAAATTTGTGGAGAGGCCGAGAACGGAAATGCTGCTTGGGCCATTATTGAGGATCTTCAGCCAGACCTGGTATTTACAGATATTCATATGCCTTCCGTTAGTGGACTTGAGCTGATTGGCCGTTCGATGCAAAAACTAGCCAAACCGCCGCGATTTGTCATATTAAGCGGATACGATAGCTTCGATTATGCAAAAACAGCGCTGGAACAGCGTGTGGAGGATTATTTACTCAAACCCATTGATGAGGTTGAGATTGAAAACGTATTAGAACAGATGAGTCTTAAAATTCAGAACGAGCTTGTCTCAGAGAAATTGCATCAACACGAGCGTACTTTATATGTAAATTGTTTGTTCAACCGCCTGTTTCAAGGGGAGGACAGCAGCGAACTGCAAGCCGAAGTGGAAAGTTTATTGCAAATGGAGGGTCATGAGAACATGGCCTGTCTTTTAATTGAGACGGATTCATGCAATGAGGAAATACAGTCACACGTACAGCGTTTTGCAAGCGATCATCACTATGAATTTTTTATGGATGCTGAAGGAAGAATGGGTGTGTTTGCTGCTGAAATTGAAGATTCTTTGAGCTGGCTTGAGAGGTTAGGGGGAAACCTGTTTGAGATGTACTCCGATCATGCATCGATCATTATGGCATTTGGATATCATTCAGGTGGAGTAGGCGCTATGCGGACGGTATATGAAAAAGCATTATCTACGCTAAAATGGAAGCGTTATCAGAAAGGGAGCGGTATTTTTCACGATCAAGATTTGCCACGAAATGGTAGCATCGCAACCGTAAACCAAAAAGCTTTGACTAATCTGTTTAGAACTATTTTAACAGGTGAAGAGGATGGGCTGGAGAGAGGCGTGCAAGAGCTGCTTGCGAATCCAGACCGGGGGTTACCTGTGTCGGATATAGAATATGTTCGTGTACAATTGCTCGCCCTTGAAATGGGAGTTCTCAAGCAGCTGAAGGAGCTGGATGGAGATGTTGACAGGTTTGTGTTGCAGTTGCAACCTATGTTAGGAGGCTTAACCGATATTGACTCTTATCCTGCATTTCGGGAATATGCGCTTATATTAAGTCTCAACGCTTTGAGAGCTCTTCAGGAGCAGCGGAAAGAAAAAGAATGCAGCACGATTTTTCGTGTGGTGCAATATGTTAACCAGGAGTTTCGGGAGAAGCTGCAGCTCCAGGAACTTGCACAGAAATTTCATATGAATGCCAACTATTTGGGGCAAGCCTTCAAACAGCAGACGGGTAAGTCTTTTCGGGAATATCTGAATGATAAACGGATCGAGGAAGCCAAGAGGCTGCTTCGTCAGAGCTGTTCCAGCATAGCCGAAGTTGCGGTCCATTCAGGGTACCCCAATGCCGATTATTTTGTAAGTCAGTTCAAACGAATGACGGGGATGGCTCCTTCTGCATACCGGAAACAACTGTAGATACACTCGACAAGTAACAAATGAAGGATGGCGATGGAAGATATGCTTAAAAAAATCCGATTTCGCGGCATCGTGAACGATATTCCTTTGAACTACAAGTTTATGCTGATCTATGTTTTTGGTATTTTGCTTCCAATCATAGCAAGCAATTATTTGTTCATGGATCGGATGTCGGGGCTAATCAAGGAGCGGGAAGAACAGAATTTGCAAATCTCACTGGGGCGGGCCAGAAAGGATATTCACACCATGATTGACGGGGGGGTAGCTGTCAGTCACGCCTTAATCACGGACAAGCTGTTGTCTGAATCTATGGATCGTGTATACAATGGCCAGCTGGATTTCTACAATACATTCGACGAACAGCTGCGCCATCGGATGACTTCCTATATTCCCGTGAACAATCAGATTCAGCGAATCGGCATCTACACGGATAACCCAACCATTGTGTCAGGAGGGGACTATTATTATCTGGGCAGCTCAATGAAAACCAGTGCCTGGTACAGACAATGGGAAAAGGCAGGGGAAACACTAAGTGTGCTCGCTTATCGCGATCAGGCGGTGAATGATCGCGCGGCGACCTCGTCTTATTTTAGCGTGATTGAAAAAATGGACTATTACAACGCAGACAACTCTTACAAGAAGTTGGTGCGCATTGATTTTTACCTGAATCGGTTCTATGACGTTATTGCAAGAGAGAAAAGTTCGCTGGACCTGTATCTGGTCAACGCCGAGAATCAAATTATCGTGTCCACAGATGACAAGTATCAGGGCGAGGTAGGTAGTGATTATGCGTTATTCGATACGAGCAAGGCGGCAGACCAGGACCTACATATCGTCCCGATTGGCAATGCCAGCTATGTGAAAGGTTGGAAGCTCATTGGCGTGCCTCAGGAAACACGTGTCAAACAAGCAATGCTTTCCATGAAACTATATTACGGCATGCTGGCCGGTATCATTACTTTGGTTACCTCCATCTTCATCTATGTCATGCTGCGTTCATACAATTATCGAGTGAAGCGTCTGTCCAGACATATGCAAAAGGTGGGTAACGAGAAATTTGATCTGATCAACATTGATGGTGGACAGGATGAAATAGGTCATCTGATTCGTAATTTCAATATGATGACCGCACAGATCCATTCCTTGATCAATAATGTGTACAAGCTTGAAATTCAGCAGCGGAGCCAGGAAGCTGAGCGCATTCGCGCTGAGCTGAATTTGCTGCAAAGCCAAATGAATCCCCATTTTTTATTCAATACGCTCAATGCGCTGCTGGTGGTCAGCACCAAAAACAATTATGCGGATGTTAAGGATATTATCAAGGACCTATCCAAGCTGCTTCGCCGTCTGTTGAATTGGAAGGACGATGTGGTCACCCTGGAAGAAGAGATGAGTTTTACGGTCATGTATCTGGGAATTGAAAAATTCCGTTTTCGAGACAAGTTTGAATTTTACATTGATATTAGCGATGAGGCGAGTCAGTATAGAATTCCCAAAATGAGTATCCAGCAATTGGCCGAGAATGCATGTAAACACGGAATTCAGGCTATTGAGGGGCTCGGCTATGTGAAAATTAAAGCGGAAGTTGTGAGCGAGCGCCTGCGCGTCGTTGTATCTGATAATGGTAAGGGCATGAACAAGGAACGGTTACAAGAGGTTCTGTATCATATGCGAAGCAAGGAGGAGAGCGGGGAGAGTAATATTGGCATACGTAACGTATATCGCCGTCTTGAATTGTATTATGACGATAAAGTGAATTTTAACCTGGTGAGCAGAATAGGTGAGGGGACAGAGGTCTCATTCGAAATCCCGTTGCAACTGCTAGAGCATCAGGGTAAAGAGGGAGGTAGAGACAATGGCATTTAAAGTGCTGCTGATTGATGATGAACCATGGGCGCTAGAGGGCTTGGAGCTGGTGATTCCATGGGAAAGTCTTGGCTTTGAGGTAGGCGCTTTGTGCGGCAATGGTGCGGAAGGATTAAAACGAATGGAAGAGCTAAAGCCCGATCTTGTTGTGGTGGATATTCATATGCCAATCATGAATGGACTTGAAATGATTGAAGAATGGCGGCGTAGAGGTAACTGGTCGACCAAGTTCATTATTCTTACGGGGTACAGCGATTTTGAGTTTGCGCGAAAAGCGCTTAAATTCAAAGTTTCCGGTTATCTCTTAAAGCCATTGGACGAGGAACAGGCGGAGTCCGAAATTCGTATGATGGGCAAGGAACTGATGAAGGAGCAAGAGCAGCTTTATATTGGGCAGATCGCATTGAGAGAGCAGGAGATTTTGACAATGAAGGAGGCTTTATTAGGCAAAGTGCTGTCAGCAGAAGGGACTCAATTAATGGACTCACTGTCCCGGTCAGCTGAATCCTGGAATGTCTGCCTGGTTCAGGTGTCGGAGAAAGACTTTGGCCAGTGGAGCAGTCTTGCTTCAGAGGTTATGAACGGACGGCATGTTATTTATATCATTCGTATGCGAAATGATCTCGTATCTATTGTGTTCGGCGATGTTTCCCCCGGGCCGCAGAGAACGAGCGACAATTTAAGAAAACAATTAGAAGCACTGGCTCGCCGTCTGGCGGGCTTTCGTACATATATGGCGATTGGCTCAACCGAATCCTCTCTTCATCACATCAGCAACTCCCGTATAACAGCAGAGAAGGCGCTGCTGCACGCCTTTTATGAAGTGGAAGGGAACAGCATATTGGATTATACCGATCTCCAGAACCATGATTTTCAAAGGCATTACCAACAGGTTGAACTGATTGAGCGAGTGCTGGGAGCACTTCAGCTCATTGATTACAATAACTACCAGTCCGCTGTGGAGTTTATAGAGCAATCTTTTCGACAGATGCGGGTCCATCCGGATGAGGCTCGGAAATTTGTAATTTACCTTCTTCATGAAATTCGGGCTTACATGAGGGCGCAAATGGCTGAAGATTCAGAGAATTACCGTTTGTTCGAAATCCCGGATCTGGATGAAGCACTGTTAACCTTTGATGATTTGATCGGCATGCTGCATTCGTGCGGTAGAGTCTGCTTTGAGTTATTGCTTAAAGAGAGCGTATTCGAAGCGCAGGGTATTGTGCAGGATATCAACGACTACATACATGCGCATTTCCGGGAGGCATTGACGATTAAGATGCTGTCTGAACGTTTCTTCCTGCATCCGGCTTACTTAGGGCAACTGTTGATACGCAAAAATGGAATCGGCTTCAATGAACTGCTTCATAACCTGAGGGTTGAGGAGGCATGTCGGTTGCTACAGATGAATCAGTACAAAAATAGCGAGGTCTCGGAAAAGGTTGGATACGCCAATTACCATCATTTTTTAAAACAGTTTGAGAAACGCATGGGAATGTCTCCTACCGAATATAAGAAAAACGTCTAGCAACGTACCTTCTAGGAAGCCAGACCGCGTATCGTAGAAGTTTTTCTTGATATGTCAGGAAGCATTGCTCTGAAGTTTAACCATTTCAAGATATGATAAGAAAACCTGAGCTTTTCTCGGAAAGAGCTATAATTCGAATATAGTTTCCATGTAGATGTAAATTTATAATTAAATTATTCAAATGAAAGGGCTTTCATGCAGTAAGACCAAACTTTGGAGGTGCTTTATGGGGGACAACAAAAAATCATTCTTCCGTATGGGGGCAACGTTGTTATTGTCGTTGAGCGTTGTGCTAGCAGGTTGCTCAAGTGGCAATTCAGGCAGCGGAGAAGAGAGCAGTAAAGGTAGTGAGGTGGGGGCTGACAATCCGTTAGAAATCTCGGTATTCCTGAACGAGGCCGGACAACAGCCAACTGCTGACAACAAAATTTACAAAAAAATCAAAGATGAGCTTGGCGTTACATTCAAATTTGAATTTTTGGCCGGCGACAAAAACCAGAAGCTCGGCGTCATGATTGCAGGAGGAGATTATCCGGATCTCATCTCTGCGGATACCAAGCTGACAGCAGCCGGCTCGGTCATTCCGTTGGAAGACCTGATCGAGGAGCATGCGCCTAATCTGAAGAAGCACTATGAGAAGTACTGGAATCAGATGAAGGACCCTAACGATGGACACATTTACTACCTGCCAAACTACGGCGCATACAACGGCGAAGTGGCGGATACTTACTACAGCGGACCTGCCTTTTGGATTCAAAAAGCCGTGTTGAAAGAGTTCGGTTATCCGACGCCAAAAACACTGGACGAATACTTTGACTTGATCGCGAAATACAAGGAAAAGTATCCAACTATTGACGGCAAACCGACAGTCGGTTTCGAGGTATTGAACTATGATTGGAAAAACTGGGGCTTGCTGAACCCGCCGCAGCATTTGATCGGTCATCCGAATGATGGTGGAGTGGTCGTCAACGATGGCAAGGCAGAGATCTTTGCAGACAAGGATTATGCCAAAAAATACTATCAGAAGCTAAATGAAATCAATGCCCAAGGCTTGCTTGATAAGGAAGCGTTTGCACAGAACTACGACCAATATATGGCCAAATTGTCCAGTGGGGCCGTACTCGGCATGTTCGATCAACACTGGAATTTCCAAAGCGCGGAAGATTCACTTATAACGCAAGACAAAATTGAACGCACTTATGTAGGTTTCCCGCTTGTGTATGACAGCAGCACCAAAGACTATTATCGTGACCGCGCAGCACTGAATCTCAACAATGGTTTCGGTATTACCGTGAGTGCCAAAGACCCTGTAAAAATCCTCAAAGTGCTCGACAAACTGATGGAGGAAGAATGGCAGAAAACACTCACTTGGGGCATTGTGGATGAAGACTATTATGTCAATGAAGAAGGCCGCTTCATGAAGACACAAGAGCAGCGCGACAATGCAGCAGATGCTGCCTGGAAACTGGCCAATAAAGCAGATGCTTTCTATGGAACCGCACCGAAGATGGAAGGTTACTTCAGCGATGGCAACGCGACTTCAGCAAGCAATCAGCCGGAAGAATATCAAGCCAGCTTGAGACCGTTTGATAAGGAAGTTTTGGACGCCTACGGTTTCAAAAGCTATGTCGATTTCTTCAGTGCTCCACCAGAGAATCCGGTGACTTACCCTGCTTGGTCTGTCGATGTGGTAGAGGGATCTCCAGCCAAGATTGCCAATACGAAGTTGAACGAGTTGTCAACCAAATATTTGCCGAAAGCGATTTTGGCTAACACGTCTGAATTCGACAGTGTATGGAGCGAATACGTTTCCGAAATTCAAAAGCTGGATATCAAAACGTATGAAGATCGTATCAATGAAGTATTGCAGTGGAGAATCGATAACTGGTCTGTAAAGTAAGAAATTGCTGTCAGGAAGGAAGGATACCTTCCTTCCTGATTTTTTGAAGAACATATCGCTGGACGTTATTCCTTTCAATATAAAGATGGATAGGAGCCTGATATTATGGAGGAAATTGTAGTGGGTACCAAGCCGCTCCGCCCGAAGAAAAAACCGAAAATTAGGCGGATTACTTGGCAAAATATCAAAGCACAGAGACAGCTCATATGGATGTCGGTTCCTCTGCTTGCGTACATTATCATCTTTGCTTATGTACCTGTCTGGGGTTGGACGATGGCCTTTCAGGATTACAAACCGGCCAGAAGTTTCTCGCAACAAACGTGGGTAGGGTTCAAGCATTTTCAATTTTTGTTCACTGATGACAATTTCTTGCGCGTGCTTCGCAATACGCTTGCCATGAGTATCATCAACATGATTTTAGGTTTCGTTACAGCCATCGTTTTGGCCTTGTTACTCAATGAGATCAAGAAGATCATGTGGAAGCGGACGGTACAAACCATCTCTTATCTTCCTCACTTCTTATCATGGATTATCGTTACCGGCATCGTAGCGACATCGCTTGCTTCTGACGGCATTATCAACGATATCCTCATGAAACTGCACTTAATCAACGAGCCGATCTTGTGGCTGACGGAAGGGAAGTATTTCTGGGGCGTTGTTGCAAGTTCTCATATTTGGAAAGAAGTCGGATGGAGCACCATTATTTATTTGGCGGCCATGGCCTCTATTGATCCGGCACAGTATGAAGCTGCCGATATTGATGGAGCCAATCGATATCAAAAAATGTGGAATGTCACCTTGCCAGGAATCAAGCCTACCATTGTCATCCTGTTGATTATGTCGATTGGACATATTCTAGAAGCTGGCTTCGAGGTTCAGTATTTGCTGGGTAACGGGTTGGTTGTTGACTGGGCAGAAACGATTGATATCTTCGTGCTCAAATACGGGATTGCACAGGGCAACTATTCGCTCGCAACTGCAGGCGGAATATTCAAGACCGTGGTCAGCATTACAATGTTACTTGTAGCGAATTGGACCGCCAAGCGGCTTGGGGAAGAGAGGCTGTTATAATGACGAAAAAAACACCATTGTCTGGTTTAGGAAATACAGCGGCGCTTTCCGTTCGCCGCCCGGGTGGCAGAGGCATTGAACCGTTTCTGTTCAATACCTTTAACACGATCTTCATGGTTCTGTTGGTAATTGTGACGTTGTATCCATTTTTGAACACGATTGTGGTTTCGTTTAATGCAGGGAATGACACCATTCGAGGAGGCTTATATTTGTGGCCCCGCGATTTCACCATGCAGAATTACAAAGCCGTATTTGCATCAGGCACAATCTATAACGCATTTTTGGTTTCCGTTGCACGTACAGTACTATCTACCATTCTGAACATTTTCTTGACCACCATGCTGGCTTACACGCTGAGTCGGCGTGATTATATTTTCCGCAAGCTGATTACTACCATTTTTGTGCTGACGATGTATTTCAATGCAGGGCTAATTCCGGGGTACTTCCTGATGAAGGATCTGCATTTGATTAATTCCTTCTGGGTGTATGTCCTGCCTTCATTGATTAGTGCGTTTAACCTGATCGTCATTCGTACTTATATATACACGATCCCCGAAAGCTTGATTGAATCAGCCAAAATCGACGGAGCAGGAGATTTCAGAATTTTCTGGAGAATTATTTTTCCACTGTGCAAACCTGTGCTGGCGACTATTGCGCTCTTTGTCGCGGTCGGCGCGTGGAATTCCTGGTTCGATGCATTTCTGTACACGTCATCACGTCAAGAGCTCAGCACATTGCAATACGAACTGATGAAGCTGTTGTCTTCCAGTATGAACGCCAACAGTAATCCTTCCGTTGCCAACGGTGTGGGGGTGGAGCATTCAACACAGGTAACGCCAATTTCCATTCGTGCTGCTGTTACAATTGTCGCTTCTGTTCCGATCTTGCTGGTGTATCCGTTTATGCAAAAATACTTTGTCGTTGGACTAAATGTAGGGAGTGTGAAGGAATAGATGTCACAGATTCAATCACAACTGATCCGTTATGCCAATCCGATTCTTCCCGGATTCTATCCGGATCCCAGCATCGTGAAGGCGGAAGAATATTTTTACCTCATTTGCAGTTCATTTGAGTACTTTCCCGGAGTGCCGATCTTTCGGAGCCGGGATCTGATTCACTGGGAGCAGATTGGTAATGTATTGGACCGGGTCAGCCAGCTGGATTTGACCGGACAGAAAAGCTCGGACGGGATTTATGCTCCTGCACTGCGTTACCATAAAGGTACATTTTATATGATTACGACAGATGTGAGAGGCATCGGCAATTTCTACGTGACGGCAACCGACCCTGCAGGCCCCTGGTCCGATCCAATTCGCATTCCATTTGGTGGAATCGACCCTTCTCTGTTTTTTGACGACGACGGCAAAGTATACGTGACCGCTCAACAAGGCGCCGATTACGATTCTCATGCCATCCAGTACGAGATTGACATCACCACAGGTGAGGCGCTCTCTGAACCACAAGTTGTCTGGCATGGGGATGGAGGGCCATGGACCGAAGGACCGCATCTATACAAAATCAATGGGTTGTATTATATGATGTCTGCTTCAGGCGGGACGGCGAAGGAGCATCGTGAGATCATCGGTCGAAGCGATCGACCTTATGGTCCGTTCGAACGCTATCCTGAGCCCATCCTGACCCATCGCCATCTGGATCATCCCATTCAGTATTTGGGTCATGCCGATCTGGTGGAGGATCATCAAGGAGACTGGTGGGCCGTTTTCCTTGGCGTGCGTTTGACGGAGGACGGGTATAGCGTGCTTGGACGTGAAACCTTTCTCGCACCGGTCGTCTGGAACGATGGGTGGCCCCACATTGATAACAATGAAGGAATAGTGAGTCTGGATATGAAGGTCCAGCGTTTGCCAATGGCATCACCTTCTTTGTCCCAGAGTCATACAGCCATCGTTGTCGGAAGGGACGAATTCGACGGAGAACTTGGGCCGCAATGGATGTTTGTGCGCAACCCTTCAGAAGGGACATGCTCGCTTACGGAAAAACCAGGTTTCCTAACGCTGTATGGTCAGGCAGGAGGGCTTGGGGACGTAGGTCAGATTACGTTTGTTGGCCGCAGGCAGCAGCATATTCATGCCAGCTTTACGACCTGTCTGACATTCATGCCGGTTGCGGATGGAGAAGAAGCGGGACTGTGCGTTCGACGGGATGAGGATGCACACTATGAGCTTGGCATAAGCAGGTTGGATGGGCGAAACGTACTCTTTGCTCGCTTAACGGTGCGAGGAGAGTCGAACATGGTGCATGAGCGCGAGATTGGGACGGAGCAGTTATGGCTTCGAATTGAATCGACAGAGAAGGAATACAGATTGATATATTCTGAGGATGGACAGGACTGGACATTCTTGTGTGCAGGCTCGGCACGTGCCATATCTCCGGAGGATTTTGTACACAAAATGTGCTTTACCGGATCGGTGGTCGGACTATATGCTACCGGCAATGGTCAGGCAAGCAGCACACCTGCGTATTTTGATTGGTTCGAGTACTCAGTCTGATTCAGTCGCTAATAAACGATGCGAAAAAGGGAATTCAGAGGAGGGAAATCATGAGTTCGTTTCGAGAAGAGGCACCACTGAAGGAATTGTACAAGGATGCGTTCCACATTGGAGCAGCGGTGAATCCGAAGACGATTGAAAGCCAGCGTTCATTGCTTGCCTATCACTTCAACAGCCTGACGGCAGAAAATGAAATGAAATTCTCCAGTGTGCATCCACAGCAGGAACGGTATACGTTTGAGGATGCGGATATCATCGCTTCTTTTGCCAGAGAGCAGGGCATGGCGCTGCGCGGTCACACGCTGGTCTGGCACAACCAGACTCCGGATTGGCTGTTCGAGAATGAAACTGGGGGACAGGTGGAGCGAAGTGTATTGCTGGAGCGATTGAAGGCTCACATTCAAACCGTCGTTGGCAGATATAAGGACGTTATCTATGCTTGGGATGTTGTAAACGAGGTTATATCCGATGATGCGGATGACGAAAACGCATTCCTGCGCCCATCCAAATGGCTGGATATCGCCGGAGAGGATTTTATTGCCAAAGCGTTCGAATTCGCCCATGAAGCAGATCCGCAGGCGCTGTTATTCTATAACGATTATAACGAATCTGATCCGCATAAGCGGGAACGCATCTATCGGCTTGTTCGTTCATTACTCGATCAAGGCGTGCCGATTCATGGCGTTGGTCTGCAGGCACACTGGAATCTGTATGATCCGTCCCTGGAAGATATGCGCGCCGCGATTGAGCGGTATGCGCAGCTTGGCCTGCAGCTTCAACTCACCGAACTGGATGTGTCGGTATTTCGCTTTGAAGACAGGCGTACAGATCTCGTTCAGCCATCGCAAGAAATGCTGGAATTGCAAGCTGAGCGATACGAATCTATCTTCCGCCTTCTCCACGAATATAAGGAACATATTAGCGCTGTGACCTTCTGGGGGGCTGCCGATGATTACACCTGGCTCGATAATTTCCCTGTCCGAGGGCGTAAAAACTGGCCATTCCTGTTCGATGAGCTTCATCGTCCGAAGGAAGCCTATCAGCGCGTTGCGCGAATCGCTGTACCCAAGTGAGGTGAACGGATTAATATCGTTTAACCCCTAGCAGTCTCGAAGAACTGTCCGAGGCTGCATATCTTTTGGAAGGAGCTATTTGTATGAGCGAATTGCCTAAACCGCATCAACCTTTAGTTACGCATATATTCACTGCTGATCCTTCAGCGCATGTGTTCGAGGATCGCATTTATATTTATCCATCCCATGATCTGGATCACGACGGTCCGGTGAATGACAACGGAGATCAGTACAAGATGGAGGATTATCATGTGCTGTCTATGGCGGATATAGATTCACCCGTGACGGATCATGGCGAAGCACTGCATGTGAAGGATGTCCCTTGGGCGTCCAGTCAGATGTGGGCCCCGGATGCTGCGTATAGAAAAGGCACCTATTATTTGTTTTTCCCGGCTCGGGATCATGATGGCATTTTCCGCATTGGCGTGGCTACGTCTTCTTCTCCGGCAGGACCATTCAAGCCGGAAGAGCAATATATTCAGGGAAGTTTCAGCATTGATCCCGCTGTGTTCGTGGACGATGATGAGCAGGCTTATATGTTCTTTGGCGGGTTGTGGGGTGGACAGTTGGAGAAATATCAGACTGGAAGCTACATCGAACATGCGGAAGGACCTGCTCCAGATGCTCCGGCGATCGGACCAAGAGTTGCGAAGTTGAGTGAAGATATGCTCTCAATGGCGTCGGAGGCGTTGGAGATATCCATCGTGGATCAGGAAGGAAAGCCGCTGACGGCTGGGGACGAGGATCGCAGATATTTTGAAGGACCATGGATGCACAAGTATAACGGGAAATATTATCTGTCTTACTCCACAGGAACGACGCACAAGCTGGTGTACGCCATCGGTGACAATCCCATGGGGCCGTTTACGTTCCAAGGCACGATTTTGCCTCCGGTCATGGGCTGGACAACGCATCATTCGATTGTACAATTCCGGGAGAAGTGGTATTTGTTTTATCACGACTGCTCCCTTTCCGGCGGCATCGATTACAAGCGCTGCGTAAAATTTGCCGAGTTGACGTACAACCCGGATGGCACCATTCGCATGATTGAACCATACCCAGAGAAGTGAAATGGGACCCCGTGTCTTTCACTTAACCGTGGATCCGTGCTGAAACAGCAGTGATATTGTATCGTACCTTACAGTTGTAATCGGGAAAGATTCTATAAAGCAATTAAATTAACTAAAACTCCGTGCCAAAGCACGGAGTTTTAGTTTTATTATGCAAGTAGGTTGAATCAGATTAACCTGGTTGCTGCGAACCGTTAAACCACACGGATTTGATCGACAAGGTATCCGAGATATCAGTGGTTGGATCACCATCTACGAGAATAAGATCAGCACGCGCACCTTCGGTAATACGGCCGCGATCGTGAAGTCCAAAGCAACGGGCCGGTTTCGAAGTGGCCGACTGAAGAGCTTCGATCGGAGTGAACCCAGCCTTGACCAGCAGCTGCATTTCATGGTGGACACTTGCCCCATGAGCAAGGCCGCCAAGGTTTGGAACGGGAACTGGCGCGACATCCGTCCCTACCAGAATATCAACACCGGCTCGGTGAAGGTCCATCACATTCTGAAAGCTGTTCTCCATATTGCCCTGAGGGAACGTATTGAAGCTTGAGTTCAAAATATCGATCCAGTCTGGGCTTAATTTGGAATGAACACGGGGATCATTGGCCAAGTCGGATGCCGGATTTCCGATAATCGATGAATTCAACACCAAGCACGGTGTAACAAAAGCGCCTGAACCAGCTATGGATTTCACTAACTCGGAGGTGTACTCCGGTCTGTCGATAAACAAGTGGCCCAAACCGTCGACCCCAAAATCAATGGCTTGTTGCGATGAAAGGGCCGTCAAGACGTGGGCGATGACCAGCTTCTCGAACTTGTGGGCTTCGGTCACGGCTGTTTTTAGAATCTCATCGGTTAATACAGGCAGGCCAGGTGCACCCATGACTGTTCCTTCTTCAATCATGATCTTAATATAGTCGGCCCCATTCTCTACTTGGGTATGGACATGTTTAATCGCTTCTTCGACTGTTGTCACTTGCGGTATTTCATCGTGATCGTGAGCGTATGCAGCTAACATTGCTTCGCGATCTTCTTCCGATAACTTCTCTAGTTCCTTTAATACAAATTCAGGTATTTCATCTCCATCCGGAAGTAATTCATCCGGATGTCCGCCCGGAGCGGTGATCGCTGTGCCAGCAGAACGGACATCTGCGATGTCATTCACGTTTTTCAATTGAATTTCGCGCCCTCGTTTAGTAAAATCACCGTTCATTTCGAGTTCAGTGGTAACGCCGAATTTTAGAGCATCTCGTAAACCGCCGATGGAAGTGTGGACATGCGCATCAATCAGACCAGGCATTAAAGTCGCATTTTCTCCATCGATAATCGTTGCATCATCCGGAAGGTCTCCACCGACTGAAACGATAGACTCCCCTTTAATGACGACATGTCTGGGCGCAATGATTTGCTCTCCATCAAAGATACGTACATTTGTAATCGCCGTAACTTGTTCTAACGCAGCATTTTGAGTTACCTTCTCCATTTGAAATCCTCCCAAGTGTTTGTTTGTGAACAATTCGAATCATAACTGTTAGTTTTCTAACTGTCAACAAGCTAATGTTTTTTTGACAAGCCAATAGGATCGCTGTATAGTTTATTTACTTACAATTAGATTCCTAACAATCACTGGGGGGACGATTATGAAATCCCGAAAGGAAACACCTTATCTGGATTTATTTCAGATTATCGGTCTTAAGTTAAAGAAAAGAGCGGACGAGAGTATAAAAGAGCTGGGCTTAAACGCTCAACAAGGGAAAGTAATCGATTATATTTACGAAAACCAAAATAGTCATATTATTCAAATGGATCTCGCAGATCGGTTTCATCTAAGTCGGCCCAGCATTACAAGTATGCTTCAAGCTCTAGAGCAAAAAGGGTTAATCGAGCGTAAAATCCCTGCCAATAATGAACGACAAAAAAACATATACGTACTGCCAAAAGCGGTTGAACTGATTGAAGACTTCCAAGACTCTTTCCAAAAGGTGGAGGAAGAAATCGTTCAAGTCCTTACCGACGAAGAGAGGCAAGTATTAAAGAAATTATTGATCAAAATTAATGAGACGATATAAAGAAGGCGATATTTAATTCGCTTGTATTGCGCTCCAACAACCGTCTCTGGTTATCGTCAATGAAATGATTATCCGCCTATTGATCCCACGACCGGCAAAGTGACCCCAGATAGAACGGGTCGGACTAAACTCAGCCTTAGTGAAAGCTCGTTACTGCATGCAAAAAATGAAAAGGGGCCGAGATGACATTATGGTTTACCATAAAATGTCATCTCGGCCCCTTTTACACGTCTCCCACAGTTATTAAAAATGACCAGATGTGAGCATTCGTTCTCTGGAAAGACGTGTGAGCGATAGCACAACTTCCTGTGCGGAGTCATAATCCTGATTCGACAATGCCTTCAGCGTATCCCTATTAATCCCAATGGCACTATAATGTTTGATATGAGGAGTAAGCTTGAAACGTACGATGGCATACATACACAGCTTATCTTTAAAGGAATCAAATGTACTGAGCATTACGCCGTTTCCGAGTGATGCTAGAATTTCTCGCATAAATAAAAAATGATGCTCTATATAAGAGGCATAGTCATTATTTTGTTCTGCGACCCGTTGTAATTCCACATGGACAGAAAGTGATTCGAGATTGACATTAATGTCTCTTTTCTCATCTTTCATTGCCTGAAAACAGTAAAAGAGCATCGATTGAATTTGTTCATTGAGATCAAGAAATTCAATTACGCTCACTTCCTTGACGAGCACTCCACGATTTTTGAGCGCAACAATATATCCTTCCGATTCAAGACGGGCTATAGCATGACGGACGGGTGTTCGGCTCATTTGAAATTCTTCTGCCAGTTCATTCTCTGAAAGCAATGTTCCCGGCATTAGCTCGCCGCTAACCATTCGTTCACGAAGAAGCAGATAAGCTGTATCTGCCAGCGAGTTTGTTTTCATATATGTATTTCCCTTCTATCCTGACGTAGATTCACTTTACCAGTCTTCTTAAAACTAATCTGTGCTATTCCATAGTAACAGTACATGAAGAGGGGCTGCAACCTATCTGAACATTTTACAAATTTCCTGATATTGTGACACATTCTTCTTACATTCAACTTGTATCCTACTTGTGTACCGATAAGTCAAAACATCGATTTTAGGAGGCTCACATGTTGGAAACGAATAAACGCAAAGGTCATCTAGGTTTGATTTTTTCTCTTGTGCTCGTGCTTGTCATCCTGTCTGGTTGTGGAACCACCGCAAATTCAAGCGAAGGTGAGGCTGGAATGCCGGAAGTGATTCGAATCGGAATTATGCCAAGCGAAGAAGGCGAGATGAACCGTTCACAGGAACAACTTGCAAAAGATATTACCGAAGCAACCGGTATCCCTGCTGAAATATTTGTAGCTGAAGATTATAACATGGTTATTGAAGCCCTGCGTGCAGGCAAGATCGAAATCGGACTAATCGGACCATTCGGGTACATCATCGCTACGGAACGCGCCAATGCGAAACTGCTCGTTCGGTCTGAGAGTGATCAACAATCCAATACGGTAATCCTTGTCCGTAATGACTCCCCTTATCAAAGCGTAAAAGATCTTAAAGGAAAGGATTTCTTATTTGCAGATCCGGCATCAACCTCGGGAAATTTGTATCCACGTGCCACACTGATGAAAGAGCTTGGTTTATCGAATAAAGAATTGGATTCCTTTTTTGGCAGTGTAGCGTTCTCAGGTGGACATGACAAATCGCTGCTTGCATTGGCTAACGGCAGTACTGACGCGATCGGTACATCGAGTCTCATGCTGCCAATGATGGCAGAGTCGGGACTGGTAAAAGAGGAAGATTTCCGCGTCATTGCTGAATCCGACCCTATCGTTGGAGGAGCACCATTGCTATATCGTCAAGACTTGCCAGAGGAATTAGTTAAACAACTGCGTGAGCTTATGCTGGAATATCACACGAAAAATCCTGGTTTCTTGGAAAGTGTTGGGGCCGCCCGTTTTGTAGAAGGAAGTGATAGTGACTTTGATCCGATTCGACAGGTTGCCAAAGATCTCGATATGTCTCCTGAGGAGCTGCTGAGAAAGTAGATTTCAGAAATGAGAGATAAGGAGGATTTTATTATGACACTTTTACAAGTGGAAGGGTTATCTAAAGTATATCCCGACAGAACAAAAGCGCTCGATAACATAAACCTGCAGATCAACCAAGGTGAGTTCGTCGTTGTTATTGGACCAAGCGGTGCGGGGAAGAGTACACTGCTGCGCAGCCTGAACCGCATGATCGAACCAACCAACGGAAAGATCCAGTTTAAAGGCCGTGAAACCGTAGGAATCAAAGGCAAAAAGCTGCGTGAACTGCGTCGCCACATGGGCATGATTTTTCAGGGATACAATCTTGTTACTCGTGTGTCTGTTCTTAAAAACGTACTTCATGGCCGATTAGGATACATGAATGCATTTAAGGGAGCCCTGGGCTTATACTCCAAAGCAGATACGGAAGCCGCGAAGGGGATGCTGCAGCGTGTCGGCCTATTTGAGCAGATGTACAAGCGGGCAGATGAGCTTAGTGGTGGTCAGCAGCAGAGGGTGGGCATAGCCCGGGCTCTCTCCCAAAAACCGGATTTGATTCTGGCGGATGAACCCATAGCGAGTCTGGACCCTGCTTCCTCGGAGACGATTATGCATTATTTGTATACGATCTGCAAAGAGGAAGGGATTGCCTGCCTATGCAATTTGCATCAGGTGGATATCGCCAAGAAATACGCTACTCGTATTATTGGTATCCATAAGGGGACGAAGGTATTTGACGGAACACCCGAAGAGCTTACGGACGATATGATCCGGCTAATCTACAACCAGACCAGTCCTAAAGTGAAGGAGACAGCCTGACATGAATGCGGTACAGATACAATCCGCCCGAAAAATGAAACGTGCTCAGACGATATTGTTTTTTATTGTGTTACTGGGTCTCATTATTTGGTCATCAATAGGTGCAGAATTTTCGTTTGGTGCCCTGTTCTCGGGGATAGGTGAAAGCTTCCGTTTTATATTTTTCGATTTTCTTCCACCTGATTTTTCATCGCTTTCCCAGCTTATTGAACCTGCCTTGCAGACCCTTTATATGAGTGTGGTTGCGATGGTAATTGGATCGGTTATCGCGGGGATGTTGTCTTTTCTTGCAGCGGCAACAACAAGTCCTCATCCTTACCTGCAAATAGGTGTTCGAGCAGCTACCTCGCTGTTTCGGAATATTCCGGTACTCATCTGGACCATTTTGCTGGTGGCAGCATTCGGATTGGGTGCAGTTGTTGGCACGATGTCCCTGATTCTAATCTCGATCGGTATGCTGACTCGTTCCTTTGCCGAGGTGCTTGAAGAGATTGACATGGGGCAGGTGGAAGCCGTTCGGGCGGCTGGTGGGAGTTATTTTCAAGTGTTGTCTCAAGCTGTAGTTCCTCAATTCTTACCCGGATTTATCGGCTGGAGCCTGTACAACTTTGAAATCAACGTACGCGCCTCTACGATTGTCGGAATGGTTGGAGGCGGAGGTCTTGGATTTATTTTGCAATCGAAATTGAAATTGTTCCAGTACCAAGAAGCAAGCATGGCGGTTCTACTCGTGCTCGTTATCGTCCTCATCGTTGAAATGATCACCAATCGCGTAAGGGAGCGAATTATATGAGTATGCAAATGAATGATTTTAAACCATCCTTTACTGTGCTCACTTCAATGGCAGAACCGCCTAAGCCGAAAAAAAACAAGCTGGTTACGATGGGGCTGCCGCTTATCGCCGTTCTGTTTGTGTTCAGTCTTGTTCAGCTTCATTTCGACTATTCCAAAATCGCACAAGGCTTTACGAAGCTTGGCGGTTACATGGGTACCATGTTTCCTCCTGATGTCTCGGCTTGGCGCCATGTTTTGCTTGCTGCCATAGAATCGTTGCAAGTCGCCATTATCGGATCGGTGCTGGGGATTGTCGTCGCTTTCTTCCTGTCCTTTTTAGCTGCGAGCAATTTGACGCCACATCCAATGATCGCCTGGATCATCCTAAGCGCTGCATCTCTGCTTCGGGCGATTCCTACAATCGTGTGGGCTCTTATATTTATCGTGTCCGTCGGTCTTGGACCGCTTCCCGGTGTTCTTGCAATTGCCGTTTCTGCATCAGGCATGCTTGTTAAGGTGTTTGCCCAGTCCCTTGAAGAAATGGACAAAGGCGTGCTCGAAGCTATGCAGTCTACCGGTGCCAGCTGGCTGCAAATTGTCATGCAAGGCATTTTGCCAACCGTAAAAACAGCCTTCATTGCCTGGTGTGTGCTGCAACTGGAAGGAGGTATCGCTGAATCTACTATTCTCGGCGCAGTTGGTGCGGGCGGTATCGGATATGAAATGACTCATGCGATGAAATCATACAATTTCGCAGCCGCTTTGTTTGTGGGCTTGGTCGTTTTTGTTATGGTATTCAGTGTTGAATTCGTGGCAAACCGCTATAAAATGAAACTCAAAATACGACAGAACTAAGTTGAAATATCATCACAGAAGCGAAAGCTCTATGAGGAGGAAATATGATGTCAACATTTAAACCACTTTTACAAGGTCCACTAGTACAGGCAAAATACAGCGACAATAACGTAATTACCCTTGTTTGGAATGCTGCAGAGAATGTAGAAGCAGAGGCGATCTACCATTCCAATCAGCCGGAATTCGATGAACTCAGCAGTACACTGCTCGAGGTACATATCGAGCCTATTGGAGCAACTTTTACAAGAACACTGTCGCCTGGCCGCAGCTATTATCAAGTGAAGTTCAAGGACGGTTCTGTGTCTACGATACAAGATCGTATGATTTATACGGATGGCATTATTAATTTCCGTGATATGGGCGGATATCACACAGAAGATGGACGAACTACCCGATGGGGCATGCTGCTGCGTTCTGCTGATCTGTATGAGCTCAGTGACCAGGATCTTCAGACTACTGAAGCTCTCGGCATAGATTGGGTTTGTGATCTGCGTAGCGAATTCGAAGTGGCGAGTCGTCCAAGCCCTGTAATCGGAAGAGCAATGAACTCGAACATTCCTTTTATGGCAGAAGCAAACCCGGAAGAAATGCAGAAGATTGCGTTTGACTTAAACGTAGGCTATAAAGCTATGATTTTAAATACGGAAAAATGTTCGCTTATCCTTCAGGAGCTATTAAAAGAAGGTCGCAGCACCTCCTTGTTCCACTGCGCCGCAGGTAAAGATCGGACAGGTGTAGTATGTGCAGTTATCCTTCTTACCTTGGGCGTACCTCGGGAGGTAGTTATTGAAGACTACGAGCTAACGAATCTAGCGGTGGACGGGCTTATGCAGCGATTCCTGTCGGATACTAACAAAGTGTATATGGACCAGATGCCTGAATTAGAGGGCAATATTCCGGATATGATGAAAGCAGCCTTTATACAGGCTGCGCTTGAGGCCATTGATGAGAACTATGGTTCTTTCGAAAAATATCTTCACGAGGGACTTGGCATTACGGAGCAAGAAAGAAATTCGCTTCAAAATAGATATTTAGTTTGATAGTAGATTTAACGCTATGCATACCAGTAGATTGAACTAATGAGTGGGATAGTTTAAGCTTATTCACACTGGTTTATTATAGATCGTATTTAAACACATTAAAAAGCCGATTCTTTCCTTATGGAGGAATCGACTTTTCTTTATCAAAAAAACTCTTTATCAAAAAAACATGATGACAATCCAATTAAATTGAAACAGGGTGGGGAAATGGATAAGGGATTTACATTAGCCAGTCAACTATTAACGCTGCTTGATACAGAACAAAGATGGTTTACTTTGGCCGAAGTTGAAAAGAGTCTAGGTATCTCAGATAAAACCATACGTAAGATGGTTGAAGAAATCAGCAAGCAATTACCCCCTACGGTTACCATAGAAGTTTCTAGAGGAAAGGGAATCGTTCTTCGGCGTGATGGACGAAGTGAGACGATGAGTGAAGTCATTTCTACGATGTTCAGACAAACCATTTTTTATCGACTGATGAATGTATTGTTCACGAATATGGATCGACTGTCCGTGGAGGAGCTAGCCGGAGTTATGTTTATGAGTACCTCATCGTTGAAGAAACTGATTGTACAATTAAATAATAATGACCTAAAAGCGTATAAGTTACGCATTACGTATTCAACCCCGACAATTAAAGGGAATGAAATGAATATTCGATATTTCTATTGGAAGTTATATTGTGATGCGTATGAGTTCACAGGATGGCCTTTTGCGAATGTCGATTTTGCATATATCAATCAATTAATTACGAATACAGAGAATGAGAAAAATATTGTGTATTTTATCAATTCCAAACGGAGATTGTCTTTTTTGTTGGCCATTGTTGTGGAAAGAGTAGCTAAAGGGAAATGCTTAAAAATCGACGAAAGTGCTTACCCCTGGGAAAAGGGAATGTTTTATATGCCCGTGAAGACCCTTGCAAAGATTCTAGAAGAGAAGTTTTCCATTCATTTTCCCCATAGTGAAATCTGCTTTGTGCAATCCCAGGTTAGTCTCAGCCAATATCATTATTATGAAGGATCTGAAATTACGCCGATGAAAGAAGTCGAATTGCATAAAGACAAAGAAGAATATCAAATGGGGAATCTGCTTCTAAAGCTACTGGCCAACGTATACCCCAACTTGGAGATGGAAGAACGATTTCTATTGGAGATATACGCATTCTTTGACAAGTTATTAATCGATAATGCAATTCCTGAATGGATGATGATATCGAAAAGTAATTTAACGGCGTACGTTCAAAAGGAATGCCAGCAGCTTTATCAAGAACTGCAAACTTGTATGCAAACGTGGAGTAAAGCTTATCCAGCCGTTTTGTATAATCATTTTCATTTAACCAAGCTAACCTTAATTGTTCGTTCCAGTTTACGTTATAAAAGGAAAAGGGCCTTCTTGGTGATTGGAGAAGAATTTTCAATTCGTCATTACATAGCGGATTTGATCAAGAAGGAAATTGGGGATCAGCTGATCATCAATACTTCCATAATGAAAGGGCTCTCCGACGAAATGATGCAGAAACATCAGATTGATTTTGTCATTAGTAATATCCCGGTAACATTGCAGACCGTGCCTGTTGTTATTATTTCTACGATCCCGTCTAAAAGAGATCTGGACAATATTCGTAAAGAACTGCTTTTATAAT
The DNA here is from genome assembly GCF_900110055.1 of Paenibacillus sp. OK076. NCBI lineage: Bacteria > Bacillati > Bacillota > Bacilli > Caryophanales > Paenibacillaceae > Paenibacillus > Paenibacillus sp. OK076. Next base: position 2,985,565 of record NZ_FOCH01000001.1, on the reverse strand, counting down.
TTGATCAATTATTTCCCGTATCCTCCGTAAGATTTTGGTCTAGTTTGTTATGCTGAAAAATCTTATGCTCAATGTACTTTCCGAACTGATTTTCTGAAGACAACGGAAGAGATTTCGGTAAGACGGGTTCAACATTGAAAGTAGGAGGCAGAAATATGAGTAGGCATTTAGGCGCAAAAAAAGGAGATATAGCGGACATCGTTTTGCTTCCGGGAGATCCTTTGCGTGCAAAATTTGTAGCAGAACACTTTCTAGATGAGGCCAATTGTTATAACGAAGTAAGAGGAATGTACGGGTACACCGGATTATACGAGGGGAAACGCGTATCGGTTCAAGGGACAGGGATGGGAAATCCATCGATGAGTATCTATGCAACAGAATTAATCGTCGATTATGAAGTGAAGAAATTGATTCGTATTGGTACATGTGGCGCGATGCAGAAAAACATTAATATCCGCGATATTATAATAGCCCAATCCGTGTCTTCGGATAGTAATATGACGGATAAGATCTTCCATGGCTGTAATTATGCACCTACAGCAGATTTCTCATTGTTAATGAAAGCGTATCAACAAGCACAAGCTAAACAAGTAAATGTCTTTGTCGGCAATATCTATAACTCCGATGAATTCTACCGTGAGAGCTTAGATCGACTTCACAAGTTTATGGATTTTGGTGTATTAGGAGTTGAAATGGAAAGCACAGCCTTATATACGTTAGCCGCTAAATATGGTGTGAGAGCGCTATCCATTTTGACAGTAGGCAGTCAACTGTTAACACAGGAGCACTTAACTCATCAAGAAAGTGAACAATCATTTTATGAAATGGTCGAAATCGCTCTTAACACAGCCATTGAGAGCTAATCTATCAATACGAGTACGGGTGCAAGAAAAGAGAGTGAGTAAGAAATGAAGGAAATACTATCTGGATTGCAGTGGATGATGTTTATGATCGCAGGTGCAATTGCTGCGCCAATTGCTATCGCAGATTTATATAACCTAACACCTTTGGAGGCTTCTGGACTCATCCAGAGCACACTGATTACTTTAGGAATAGCTGGATTTTTACAAGGCGTCATCGGCCATAAATTCCCTATTCATGAAGGTCCAGCAGGATTATGGTGGAGCATTTTCACCATTTACGCAAGTTTAGTGGGGGGATTGTATTCTTCGAGTATTGCTGCCCTGCAAGCTTTAAGTGCGGGAATGATCTGTAGTGGAGTTTTATTTATCCTAATCTCAGCATTTAAGCTAATGGATAAAATCGCTCGTCTATTTACGCCAACGGTCACTTTTATATATTTGCTCTTATTGATCTTTCAATTAAGCGGTTCTTTTATGAAAGGTATGATGGGGATCACGTCAAGCCACACCTTGTTAGATGTTAAAGTGTTCGTGCTGAGTGTGATTGTGATTTGCATTACCTTTGGGTTAGGGAACAGTCGCTTTGTTTTGCTGCGCCAATTTTCAGTAATAATCAGTATATCGATAGGCTGCTTATTGTTTATCATATGCGACAAGATGCCGGTGATTTCACCGGCGGATACGCTATTTAAACTGCCCCAAATATTTCCTTTTGGAAGTCCAAAATTTGATAGCGGGACAGCCACAACTGCCTTTCTATTAACACTATTATTAATAACCAATGCGCTTGCGTCTATTCGGTTGATGGAGACCGTTATGAAACAAAAGAAATTGGATTATAACCGTTATTTGCGTGCCGGATTTGCTTCTGGCATTACCCATTTTATTGGTGGCAGTTTCGGAGCGATTGGTTCAGTGCCTATTTCAGGAGCGGCGGGATATGTTGAACAAACAGGAATGAGGGAACAGAAATCGTTTTTAATTGGATGCATCTTAGTCATCTCTGTATCCTTGTTTCCGCCAATAATGAACGTAATATCCGGTATCCCAGCGCCTATAGGTTATGCCGTTACATTCGTCATCTTTGTGAAGATGGTTGGATTATCGCTGAAGGAATTGAAGAAGGTTCTGCATGAAGAACGAACATGTATTGTTAGCGGAGTTTCTCTTCTAGTTGGTGTGGGTTTAATGTTTATTCCTACATCCGCTACGAGCCATTTATCTCCGATTGTAATAGCCATTTTGAATAATGGGTTAATTTGCGGAAGTCTATTGGCGATTATTTTGGAACAAGCGTTAATGTGGAAAGATGCAAATCGATATGAGGATTGCAAAAAAAGTATCGATAATTTGGAGGGTTAATTATGCATTATCTAATTTCTGTTGTTGGTCTGGTTATTGTTCTATTATTGGCCTGGCTTGCGAGTAATAATAAGCGGAAAATCAAATATCGTCCAATCATCATAATGATTGTTATTCAGTTAGCTTTGGGATTAATTATACTAAAAACGAGTATAGGCGAATTCTTAATCAAAGGGTTTGCCGATAGTTTTTCGAAATTACTCGGATATGCCAACGAAGGAACGAACTTTGTTTTTGGTGGGATTGCCAATGAAGGAGCTCATACCTTTTTCCTGTTTGTGTTGATGCCAATTGTCTTCATGTCAGCATTAATAGGAATCCTGCAACATTACAAAATATTGCCGTTCATTATCAAGTATATTGGTTTGGTGCTAAGTAAAGTAAATGGCATGGGAAAATTGGAATCTTATAATGCGGTTGCAGCCGCAATTGTAGGACAAAATGAAGTATTTATTTCAGTAAAAAATCAACTTGGATTATTGCCAAAGCATCGCTTGTATACATTATGTGCATCTGCAATGTCGACGGTATCCATGTCCATTGTTGGTTCATATATGACCATGCTGGAACCTAAATATGTAGTAGCTGCATTAATTTTAAACCTATTTGGCGGCTTTATCATTGCATCCATTATTAATCCCTATGAAGTTACAGCTAAAGAAGATATTGTTGAAGTTCAGGAAGAGGGCAAACAAACGTTTTTTGAAATGCTAGGCGAATATATTATGGATGGCTTTAAAGTTGCCATTGTAGTGGGAGTAATGTTAGTTGGTTTTGTTGGAATCATTGCTTTAATTAACGGGGTCTTCAGCGGCATATTTGGTATCTCGTTTCAAGGAGTTCTAGGGTATGTCTTTGCACCAATTGCCTTTATGATCGGTGTGCCATGGCATGAAGCGGTTCATGCGGGGAGTATCATGGCAACGAAGCTGGTTGCGAATGAATTTGTTGCCATGTTAGACTTTGTTAAGATTCAAGACGGTTTAAGTGGCCGTACTACAGCTATTGTTTCCGTTTTTCTAATCTCATTTGCTAACTTTGGGTCCATTGGTACTATCGTGGGTGCAGTAAAAGGGCTGAATGAAAAACAGGGGAATATTGTTGCTCGTTTTGGATTGAAGCTGTTATATGGGGCCACACTTGTAAGCGTTTTATCTGCTATAATTATCGGAATTATATTTTAAGGTAAATCATTTTTCTTTTGAATACAAGTGAACTCGAAATAAGATTGTTCCAAAAGGACGGTTGATGTCGAGGGACACAAAAATTATCACATTACTTAAAAGCCGCGTAACTGCGGCTTTTTTATATATTGATGTTAAACCGTAGGACAAGAACATGAATCGTTAGCCGGGGGGATTATAGAATATGACTCTGGGTTTCGAGACAGGGCATGAAAGAAATGAAACGTGATATTCTCTTCATGGAGCATGATTTGCGAGAAGAGGCAATGGTTTAGAAATTTGATGGAGTAAGCTAAGTGTACAACATTTTACTCGTTGGAGTATAAATTAACAATTATGTAAAATAGCTAGAAAAACTGTTTTATCTATGAATGTTCGAATAAGGACATCTGGTGAGCAAACAGTAATTTTTATTTCGATTTTTATAAAACTGCTCTATACTTAATATTATTTTGAATTTATTATGAATGGAGAAGAGATTACATTATTCGATAAAATAAAGGTATGGTGACAAAATGGAAAAGCAAAACTTGGACTGGAGTAACCTCGGATTCAATTACAGAAAGACTGAGAAACGATATGTGTCAAATTTTATAGACGGAAAATGGGATGATGGAATTTTAACAGAGGATACCAATGTAGTCCTCAACGAATCGGCAGGCGTTCTTCAATATGCGCAGACATGTTTTGAAGGTTTAAAAGCCTACACCACCCAAGACGGACAAATTGCAATTTTTCGTCCCGATTTAAATGCACAGCGCATGGAGGATTCCGCCACAAGACTTCATATGCAGCCCTTTCCAAAGGATAGGTTTATAGATGCTATTGTCGAGACCGTAAAAGCAAATGCATCATATGTACCACCGTATGGCTCTGGTGCCACACTATATATACGGCCTTCTCTATTCGGAAGTGGCCCTGTAATTGGGATTAAACCTTCTGAAGAGTATCAGTTTAGAGTGTTTACTACACCAGTAGGTCCTTATTTTAAAGGAGGAGCTAAGCCCCTTACCCTCTGTGTTAGTGATTATGATCGTGCTGCGCCATATGGTACAGGACATATCAAAGCAGGATTGAATTATGCCATGAGTCTTCATGCGCTAAGAACAGCCCAACAAAATGGCTTTGATGAAAATATGTATTTGGATGCTGCAACCAGAACCAAGGTTGAAGAAACAGGTGGTGCCAATTTTATCTTTATAACCAAAGACAATAAAGTTGTTACACCTAAGTCGGAAAGTATTCTTCCGTCCATCACCAGACGTTCTTTGATGGTAGTTGCTGAGAAATATCTTGGCCTTGAAGTGGAGGAAAGGGAAGTTCTTTTCGAAGAGGTAAAAGATTTTGCAGAATGTGGTTTGTGTGGAACAGCAGCTGTTATTTCTCCTGTCGGTAAAATAGATGACCATGGTAAAGAAATTTATTTCCCAAGTGGGATGTCCGAAATGGGGCCTATTTCAAAGAAACTGCTTGAAACTCTTACTGGTATCCAGATGGGAGTTCTCCCGGCACCAGAAGGCTGGATTAAAAACATTACTATTGGCGGGGCTTGATGCCCTGCTTTTTTCCATTTAAAGGTAGGGGGCGTAGAAGAATTGCTAAGTGCTGCACATGACGTGAAAACTGTACATGTACACATTGAAGCAAAATCGTGTAAAAGGATGTAAACCAGTGGGATTGTCATGTATTCAATACTTATTTTGAGTTACACGTATTATTTATTTGACAACGATTACATGATTCGTTACAATACAGCTAAATAAGGAGTGTCACTGATTCGATCAGGCACCACCTCAGTCTCCATTTCACAAGTGTATACTTGTGTTTGAAGACGATGGTGGTGCTTTTCTCATATAGGGGGTGAAGGCAGCATGAAATTCAAAAAGTCACTGAACAACAATATCGCCCTTGCAGAAGATGACGAAGGTTGCGAAGTCATTGTAATAGGTACTGGCATTGGTTTCAAAAAAGCGAAAGGGCAACCCCTTGATCGCGACAAGATCCAAAAAATGTTCAGAATTGGAGCCAATGACAAATACCAGCGGATCGAGCAGTTTTTTAACGACATTCCTCTGCAAGTCATTGATATAACCGATCAGATTATAGAAATGGGTCAAGAGAAGATTGGGAAAAAGCTTAACGATTCATTGCTGTTGACCCTTGCGGATCATATACATTTTGCACTGGAACGCCATAAAAGCGGGATGGATGTTCAGAATCCCCTTCACTGGGACATTCGGCATCTGTATCCTGTGGAATATCTTGTAGGTGAACAAGCCGTTAACCGGATAAACGAAGCTTTTTGCGTGACGATGTCCCATAGCGAAGCAAGTTCCATTGCATTGCACTTCGTGAATTCGCAGATCGATTCAGGCGGCATGAACCAAACGATCAAGATTACTAAAATGATTAATGACAGCCTGGAGATTATGTCCCATCATTTCGGCATCGCGCTGGATCAGAAATCTGTGAACTATTCCAGATTCATCACTCATTTGCGCTACTTCATCGTCCGCCAAATGAATCGGGAGGTACTTTCGTTCAAAGATCAGCATTTCTTGTATGCCGTGCTATCGGAAAGGTACCCTTCAAGCTTCCAATGTGCGCAAAAAATAAAGGAGTTTATGGAACGGCAGCATGAGTTCACGATTACTCCTGATGAGATGGTTTACCTAATGATTCACATCGAGAGAGTGACGTCGCATTCCGATGCGGACTGAACATCACGTTTGAATAAATAGAATATGGAGTGTTACTGATTCGATCAGGCACCACCAAATGTTACCGACTCTGCACATGCAGAGGACAGGTTTAGCATTTGGTTTTTTTTTCGCCAAAAACAGAGGAGGAATCAGCATGAACCACAGGGAGTTGTCCGCGGAGATCATCCAGTTAACAGGAGGAGAAGAAAACATCATACAGGCCTGGCACTGCATCACCAGACTCCGCTTCAATGTTAAGGATGAGAAGAAGGTTCAACTGGAGCAGATTAAAAAACTGAATGGTGTCCTGGGTGCCCAGTTTCAGAACGATCAATTCCAGGTCGTCATCGGAAATAACGTCGCTGCGGTATATGCGGAATTGGAGGGTCAACTGAAGCAGGACACCTCTACCGAGAAGGACAAACAGGCTCCGCGCTCCAGAGGCATCAACGCCGTTCTGGATACCATCTCGGGCATATTCACACCGATTCTGCCGGCTATTGTAGGCACTGGTATGCTCAAAGGAATTCTGGCATTGCTGGTGACCTTGGGACTGTTGCACGAAACCAGTGGCGAATATCAGATCTTGTCCTCCATTGGCAATGCTGCTTTTTATTTCTTGCCTTTCCTGCTAGCGGTGTCATCCGCACGCAAATTCAAGGTGAACGAGTATATCGCTCTGACGCTTGCAGGGACGCTGTTATATCCGACCATTCTGGATGCTTTCAATGCCAATCATCTTGAACCGATTCGTTTCCTTTCGCTCCCGGTTTCGATCGTGAATTATACGCAGTCCGTCATACCGATTATTCTGGGTGTGTGGTTGCTTAGCTACGTGTATCGCTGGGTGGACAAGGTTATTCCAGGGCCGGTAAAAGTTATTTTTACATCGATGATTGTTCTGGTCATTACGGTGCCGGTTCTGTTGATTGCCATCGGCCCGTTAGGTACTTACATCGGTACTTATTTGGAAATGGGTACATCGTGGCTCTTCGCCCATTCCGGTCCTTTGACGGGAATTATCCTTGGCGGTTTGATGCCATTAATCGTCATGACAGGCATGCACTATGCATTTTTTCCGAGCACACTGCAAAATTTGAGCAAACTTGGTTATGACGTGCTTTTGTTGCCCATCAACCTCGTCACCAACATGAGTCAGGCTGGCGCGGTAATGGCGGTGTTTCTCAAAACGAAAAATCCAAACATGAAGTCGATTGCACTGTCGAGTGGCATTTCCGCTTTACTGGGCATTACGGAACCTGCGTTGTACGGAGTTACGCTAAAGTTGAAAAAACCGTTCTACGCATCACTCGTTGGTGGAGCCGCAGGCGGTGGGTTTATAACAGCAGTTGGCCTGAAATGTTTTGGATTTGCTGTTCCGGGATTGCTGTCACTGCCGTTATACATCGACCCGAAGGGTGGGATGTCCAACTTGTGGTATGCGTTAATTGGAGTCGCTATCAGTTTCGTCATTTCGTTTATCTTGACTCTGATGCTGAAATGGGATGATTCTGAGCCACAGCCTTCGGTATCGTTAGACCCCCCATCGATGGAAGTGAAACCTGAAACCTCGCCGAAGGAAAACAAATTGCCTGTCACGGTTCACTCCATTGAAGAGAAGAAAGGTGAGGTACAGAGTCCGCTGACCGGGGAACTTGTCCCACTTGCAGAGCTTCCAGACAAAACATTTGCAGATGAGTTGACAGGTAAAGGAATTGCGATCAGACCGACAGAAGGCAAAGTGACCGCACCTTTTGACGGAATAGTCACGATGGTAGCCAAAAGCAAACATGCGATTATGCTTCAATCCATGGATGGGATTGATATACTCATCCACGTTGGACTAAACACGGTCTCGCTCAAAGGCAAGTTCTTTGATGTCAAAGTAGAAGCTGGACAAGAAGTCCGCTTGGGCGATCCGCTTATTGAATTCGATCTGGAGAGCATCAAAGCAGCGGGACTGGACATTGTTTCACCAGTTATTGTGACGAATACGCCGGATTATCTGGATGTTGTGCCAGTGCATGTGAAGGGGGTGATTTCAATGAATGAATTGCTTCTAGTCACTGTTCGCTAAATGTTTTATCACATTTATCATATGAAGTCATCTTAATTTCAAACTCAAACTATTATATCAAAGGAGCACAACCATCATGACAAAACAAGAAACTAAACAAGCATTCCCAGCAGGCTTTTTGTGGGGAGGCGCTACAGCAGCCAATCAGTTGGAGGGAGCATTTGATGCTGATGGGAAAGGGCTGTCCACTTCGGACATGGCTCCATTCGTACCCAAGGAACTTCGCAATGGCAAGGATTTTACCTTTGATGTCAATTCTGTTGAGCTTGAAGAGTTCCTGGGAGGAAACACAGATGTGTATTTCCCGAAGCGCAACGGGGTAGATTTCTATCATCGTTATAAAGAAGACATTGCCATGTTCGCCGAGATGGGATTCAAGGTATTACGGATCTCTATGGCATGGACACGCATTTTCCCTACAGGGGAGGAAGAGGTTCCTAATGAAGCAGGTCTGGCGTTCTATGACAATGTGCTGGATGAACTCTTGAAGCATAATATCGAACCGCTCGTGACCATCTCCCATTACGAAATGCCTGTACATCTCACTCAGAAATACAATGGTTGGGAAGACCGCAGACTCATTGACCTGTATCTGAAATTCGCCAACACCCTGTTTGACCGTTATAAAGACAAAGTAAAATATTGGATTACGTTTAATGAAATGAACATGATCCTTACAAGCCTGTATACGGGTGGCGGTATCCTTGAGGATAAAATCAAAGGGAGCAAAGAGCAGGTTGCCTATCAAGCGACGCATCACCAGTTTGTAGCGAGCGCACTCGCTGTAAAAAGCGGTAAAGAGAAGATGCCAAACGCCCAAATCGGCTGCATGATTTGCCGTCTGGAAACGTACGCTGCATCAAGCAAACCGGAGGACGTTCTGCAAACGCTGAAGGAAGATCAGATGAATCTGTTCTATCCAGAGGTTCAGGCACGGGGCGAATACCCATCTTACATGAATCGATATTTTGAGGAGAACGGGATTAAGCTGGTGAAGGAACCTGAGGATGATGCGATTATTAAAGATAACACGGTCGATTTCATTGCATTCAGCTATTATATGACTTATATCGGAAAATACGATCCGAATGACAACAGCAATTCCGGCATGCTGGTTAGTCAAGTGAAAAACCCTCACCTGGAAGTGACTGAATGGGGTTGGCCAATCGATCCAATCGGTCTTCGTGTTGCACTGAACCGTTTGTACGACCGTTATCGGATGCCTTTATTTATCGTTGAGAATGGCCTTGGTGCTACCGACAAACTGGAGGAAGACGGCTCCATTCATGACACATACCGGATTGACTATCTGCGTCGCCACATCGAGCAAATGAGAGAAGCGGTAGCAGATGGTGTAGATTTGATGGGCTTCACAAGCTGGGGACCCATCGACATTATTAGCTGTTCCACATCTGAAATGGGTAAACGTTATGGCTTCATTTATGTAGATCAAGACAATGCCGGGAATGGTACGCTGCAAAGATACCGCAAAGACTCGTTTGACTGGTATAAACAAGTTATTGAAAGTAATGGACAAATCTTATAACAAGCATAAAACATCTGTGCAAGACAGCCGATCCATGGACCGGCTGTCTTTGGTTTAAGGGCTATTATTTTTTCTGAAACGAATGAATAATTAATATCATATGTGTAAGTTTAGTAAATTTCTTGATCAAATCGGTTGATTCGTTGACCGAGGCATGACCAAATGTACTAACTCAATAACCCCCAACGAAAAGCATAAGCAACGACCTGTGTCCGATTTTTTGCACGCAGCTTGGACATCAAGCTGCTTACATAATCTCTCACAGTATATTCGCTGAGGAACAACAAGGAAGCGATTTTTTTGTTGTCGTATCCTTCCGCCAGAAGTTCGAGAACGGTGGACTCCCTTTCTGTTAAGGCGATGGCCATCGTTTTGGCGGTGTTTTCCTTCTCTTTTCTGGATAAAAACAAACCAATTCTCTTTCCCACTTGTTCAAGCAAATCGAGTTCGCCCTTCGTACAATCAAATGAATCCCCCATTTGGTCAAAAGTGACCCAGCCATACAATTGCTGCTCGTGGGCAATCGGTATAAATATGATCGAAGACAACTGAAATAACTGGATATGCTCGTCCCTTAGATAAGGTTTTGGATTTTTCAAGTAGATCGGTCTCTTGGAGTTAAAGATTAGATTTTGCTCGGTCAATTGTCCTTTCATACTCTGAATTTTCGGAAGTTCTTCACCAATGACCCCATAGAACTGGTTGGACCAAGGTACATAGGCATAGAAGACACAACGTTTATAATTGAAATACTTCTCACATTTTTTCAGGATAAAGGCTAAATCTGAAGCTCCGGAAGAACTGACTAGGAGTTGGTTTAACTGATCCAGCAAGCGCAGGTTCCTTAATTCGTCATTTTCCTCCGTTCCTTGATTAACAGACTCCGTATCAGCCCACTTATGAAAGCTATGCATCAGATAAGAAAAGACAGATAACAGGAACATTAGAGGGTCCAACATCCGTTGATGTTTCAGTTGTATTAATAGTGTTAGTAAAGCTTTTTCCAATATAATTTGAAGCCATTGTAAGCTTGCCATATTTAAAATAGTTAGCTGGGATTGAACCCAGGTATCCAAATAAGAAGAATAATGATTATCCAAATGATCCAAGTCTGAATAAGTAAACATTTGAAAAAAGGATCTCATCAGTACTTCCGTTTCGTTCCGATGTATTTCAGGGATGTTAGCTTCCGAAATCAAGTAAATGTTTGTATTTTCTTCGAGCTGTTTGCTGTGCGTTTTGAAAAATAATACAAATTCCTGAAAAGTCATTTCACCATATGGATGAAAATGTTGGGTCATAATAAGCCGTTCCCTTCCAATGAAATACCCTACAAATGGAGGGTATACAATCCATTATTACACAGAACCTTATAGGATAGTATTTCAAAATTAAAGGAGTAAGATTGAAGAGTACTGATTATTGAATCTTACTAATGATGAAACGGAGCGGTTGAATCTTATGAAATTACATGCAAAAGTAGCTATTGTTACAGGCGGTGCCAGTGGAATTGGTGAGGCCACGGTTCGCCTTTTCGCAAAAGAAGGAGCAAAAGTGGTCATTGCTGACTATTCTGAACATGGTAAAGAGCTAGCTGCCGAACTTAATGGAGAAGGTCATGATACGTTATTTGTCAAAACAGATGTGACTAAAGAAGAAGATATTAAACACATGATTAAGGAAACTGTTGAGAAATATGGCAAGCTGGATATTATGTATGCAAATGCAGGGGTTGCCGATGACGAAATCGCTGATGTATTGTCTTATGATAAATGGAAACGCACAATCGATATTAACTTGTCGGGTGTATTTCTTTCCGATAAATATGCTATTGAGCAGTTCCTTAAGCAGGGAAATGGCGGAATTATTGTTAATGCTGGCTCGATCCACAGCTTTGTTGCATTGCCTAAAACGACAGCTTATGCTTCAGCAAAAGGAGGCGTTAAACTGTTAACTCAGAATTTATGTACTGCTTATGCAAGCGAGGGAATTCGTGTCAACGCGGTATGTCCTGGATACATTGAAACGCCTTTGTTGAAAAACGTAGATGCAAAGAGCAAAGAATATTTAACTTCACTTCATCCACAGGGCAGACTTGGAAGACCAGAAGAAGTAGCTAAAGCTGTGTTGTTCCTAGCCAGCGATGATGCTAGCTTCGTGAATGGTACGACCTTGCTTGTTGATGGCGGCTATACCGCGCATTAATTTAGTTGAGATGTAGGATGAATTTATCTGAAAACAGATGATCAAATCGAAATAAACCTCTAATCATTGAAAAATTCATTCATGATTAGAGGTTTTCTTTTACATACGGCGGAGGCTATAGAAGCTTCCTAAATTACCCTTTGACAGAGCATTAAGGTTTGCTGCATACTGACTTTATAAAGTTATTTTATAAAGAGGGTTACAAAACGCACTGGATACATTTAGAAAGGATCAATGGAGATACAGGAGGTGAGCGTTATGGTATATATAATTTTAGCAGCTATCATTTGGATTGGAGCATATGCGGCTTTGAAATTGTCGAGTCAGCCTATAGAAGTGAAGCCCATTCGATCCATTAATGATTTCTTTGAATAACTTGAGGAATTGCCATAGACACTTAATAAGTATACTTTATAAAGAAAAGTGAATGGACCCTGTGATGTGGCTAAGAGCAGGCAGAATCCCTAAAACAATACTTCATTTGGGGGATTTGTTCTTTTGAATTCTGGTTCGAACATGATTTCATTCAGAAGCACCCTATGAATAAACGCCGGCGACCTTAACAGGAAACCGGCGCTTCACTTATTTTTTCGGCATTTTACTCTCATCCATGTATAGCAGGTTCCAGCGGTGACCGTCCAGGTCGGCAAATCCTGCGCCGTACATCCAGCCGTCGCTTTCACTCGGTTTGCCAAAGATGCTTCCTCCGGCAAACTCCACTTTTTGAATAAAGGTATCTATTTCTTCTCTGCTTTCAGCGCCAATGGAGAATATTACTTCTGCGCTATGGGAAGTATCTGCTGTTTTTGAACCTGTAAATTTCTCAAACGCTGACTCCGGGAACAATAGAATCGCTGTTTGACCTATGGAAAGCTTGGCTCTTTCGTTCCCAACGCTCACCGCTTGGAATCCAATTTCATTGAAAAAGGCAGTTGACCTCTCAACATCTTTGACCGGCAGGTTAATCCAGATCTCTTGTGGCATGGTTATAGCCTCCTAAAATAAAATTAACTAAGCTTAATATACTCTACTTCTGGTAGCAGATGCGAATCTTATCAAAGAAATAAATGAATGTTATTATTATGAATATTGAACAAATGGAGGGATGGACATAGATAAGAAGAAGTACTTTATCCTGATGCCACCGATGTTAATCATTGGACTGTTTATAATTTACTTTCTTACAGCAAATCAGAGAGCTTATGTATTCTTAGTTCCTATTGTATTTTGGTTGACATACTATATCTGGGTATTTGTTGAAAGAAAACAAGATAAAAAAATAGAATAAGAAATTATAGGTTGAGAGGTGTTAAAATGTTTTCGCATCGCTTGCTTACTCACGATACAATTATTGAATTATTGCCCAACATTAATACAGAACAGAATCTGCTTTTTTATAGTTATTTAACGCAACGTAAGGATAAGGCTCAATATGTTGGTCAATTTATGAATAGCCAACTTACAGCTGTATTAGCTTATTTTAGCGAACTATCTTTTCCTGCATTTTCTTTCTTCCGAGTGGAAGATCAGGACATCTTTTTGCCAGAACTAATTGCTTTTACAAGAGAAACTATCCAACTTGACGAAAGTGCTGTATGTGGCACGATACTCTGTCAACGAGACCTTGAACTTTTTCAATCCTGCGGACTCATCAAAGGAATTCCTCAGCGTTTTTTAACTATGAAACATCAGGATGAATCGAAACTCCTTGAAGCTCACATTGCAAAAAAGATAAATGAAAATGAATATTCTAAGGTAATTGATTTTTTACATAGTGGGGAAATGAGGTTTTTTACAAGGAGTGAGTTAGAGAATTACCCTTTTCTTGGAATTAAGGAAGGGGAGGATTTCATCGCTGTGGGCGGCTACCATTTTTATGACTCTCAGCTAGTAGAGCTTGGGAACATTGTTACCAGGTTAGATTACAGAGGCAGAGGATTAGCTAAACTCCTAACAAGTGAATTGACACACCTCGGTAAAAAACGGTCACCAGATGTTTATCTGGGCGTTTTAGCAAATAACGTGCCTGCTGTTCGCTTATATAAAGGCTTGGGGTATCAAACAACAATGGAACTTTATATTGTCAATTTTACTTTATCCACAACAAAAATATAATTCGATGTATAGTCGCTACTTTAGCGGCTTTTTTTGTTTGATTGGTACAAGAACTAAATTCATTGTAACTTACTCTAAAAAACGAATGAATATTCCCTATCATCTCTATATAGTTCGTAAATAACTGTGAACAATACGTTAATTCATTGACAATGAGTGATATATTTATTAAAATTCGAAAGGGCATCAGGGTAAAGCAGATATGAGTATCCTTATCATTGGTTTAGAATCTTAGCTTTTTAATCCTAATGACGAATATAGGAGCGGTAATATTACAATCCTATGACGATGATTAGGATTTTTTTATTTTTAGCTTTGGTGAATAATTTGAAAGTTGGAGGCTGGCTTTAATCATGGACAATTGGTTCAAACTAAAAGAAAGAGGCACGACCGTTTCAACAGAGATCATCGCAGGGATTACAACATTTTTCACGATGGTATACATCGTAATCGTAAACCCAGGAATACTCAGCAGCACGGGCATGGACTTTAACGGAGTATTCATTGCTACAGTGTTGGCGAGTATTGTGGCGACGTTGATCATGGGAATCGGGTCCAATTATCCGATCGTTATAGCGCCCGGTATGGGTCTGAATGCATTCTTTGCTTATAGTGTAGTTGCTGGATATGGCGTGTCTTGGCAGGTTGCACTGGGAGCGGTATTTATAACAGGGCTTTTGTTTATTATTTTATCGCTTACTTCATTTCGTTACATGCTGCTTGATGCCATTCCTGCGAGCCTTAAGCACGCGATAACAGCAGGGATTGGATTGTTTATTACAACGGTAGGCCTGCAAAATTCCGGGATTATTGCTGATTCCGAATCCAATTTGATTACGATCGGGAACTTGGCAGAACCTATGACTTACTTGACCATAATCGGATTAATTATCACTGTTGTGCTTATGGCTTACAATGTAAAAGGTTATCTGTTCATCGGAATGGTGGTAACAGCGATTCTTGCCTGGATCATGGGGCTGTTTCAAATGCCGGAGTCGATTGTATCCTTGCCACAAGGCCTCACGTCAACGGCTTTCCAATTGGATTTGGCAGGCGTATTCTCTAATGGTTTGTATACCATCATATTTACGTTCCTGTTGATTACGCTGTTTGATACGACGGGGACGATGCTCGGCGTTGCTGAACAAGCAGGGCTGCTGAAGGAAGGTAAATTTCCGCGCTCACGCGGCGCCCTATTGGCAGATGCCGTTGGGACTACCACTGGCGCTTTGCTTGGAACGAGCCCAACATCGGCTTATATCGAGTCCAGCACAGGGGTGGCTGCAGGAGGAAGAACAGGACTGACGGCGGTAACGGTAAGTGTACTACTTGCTCTTACTTTGTTCTTTACACCAATCGTAAGTGTCATATCAGGTATCCCGGCGATCACTTCTCCGGCACTGATTATTGTTGGTTACTTTATGATTAGCGTAATCAGCAAAATCAATTGGAAGGATCTCGAAGAAACATTTCCTGCCTTTTTGATTATCATCCTTACTCCGTTGACGCACAGTATTGCGACAGGCATCGGTGTTGGCTTCATTTTCTATCCGGTACTCAAGCTGCTTCGCGGAAAGGGCAAGGATGTTCATCCGATATTCTACATTTTTGCGGTATTGTTCTTCATCCAGCTTGTATTCCTGGACCACTAAGAAACGGTTTAATCTCAAAAAGGAGAACTGCTTATATAAAGGCAGCTCTCCTTTTTTATATGAAACCCTCTTTTCAATCCTGTAGAGAAGAATTATTCTTCGTATTTAATACCTCAAATGCTTCCTTTAAAAAATCCATGGTATGCTTAGGCACCAACGCCTCATAGGGTTTTACGCTTTTATTCAGTTCTTCGTTATTTACCTCGTCATTGAACATGAGATTACGTAATGGAGTATCTGCACATATGCCATGCAACTGCTGCTGTATGATAGGATGATCTGGTGTAAGATCATTTACGATAGCCCGATGGACAAGCAATAACAAATTGTAAAATCGTCCATCCATATGGGTTTGCTTAGAGATATCCTCTGGAAACACCTGATCAATAATATCTATAGAGACATACTTTTGAAGCAGCTTTTTTTGAGCCTCCTCAACACGCATGGAATTCATAAGTAACATGAGTATTTCAGAGTTTGATTCATTGAGTTGATCTTGCTCGGTTAACAATTGGACTCGTTCAATGAGTGCTAAAGAACAATCAATGGCTTCCCTCCGCTGTCGAAGTAATTGTTCTTGAACTCTAATGATTTCATGGAAAGAATATTTCGGATTTTCCAAACAGACTTTAATCTCGTTTAAGGAAAGACCTAGACTTTGCAATAGTTGGATTTCATGAAGCCTTTTAAAGTCCGCATCCACATATATATAATGATCTTTTTCATTTTTCTGTGAGGGGACTAATATTCCAAGTTGTCGATAATGTCGTAAGGTACGAACCGTCGTATCTGCCAGCTTTGCAAATTTACTTGCCGTTAATCTCATCTAAAATTCCTCTTTTCCAAAATCATTTCTTGTATTTTTTCGCCAGAATCATTCCAATACAGGTATTATAAATCCCATGGGCAAGCATTGACGGGATTAACGAGCCGGTAAAATAAAAGAGTAGTGCAAAAATCAAACCATTTACAAATACACCTGTGAGGATACCAGTGGCTCCTTTATATTGGGGAACATGTATTACCCAAAATAGAAAAGTGCTTATTAGGATAACGAGCCAATCCACAATTATAGAGTATCCAATACATAATCCGATCAGGACACCTCTAAAAAAGAATTCTTCAAACACCCCACCACCTATTGCAGATAAAGCTATACCACTTGGTTGGATCATTATTTTTTTGATCAGATCTGATCCCTCGGTTTTGGGGAGTTCTGTTCTGGTTTTGATGAATGCAACTAGAACAATAGTTGTTATAACCAAACTAGAAATAAGACCAATGAGTACTGCGGATAAAATACTAATCTCGTTTGGTATAAATAGGTCAGCTATAAATGGTAACATATCTCCCCGTTTGAATATCCAAATAAAAACCAATCCGATAAAAAGAAATGATGTTAGCGTTAGTGATGCTCTCAACAGTATTTTGTACTGTTCCTTTGCCGTGGTGTCAGTCATAATTAAACTCCTTTTATCTGTTTTTTTTCATTATAGATTGTGACGTAGCGTCCCCCGCAACATTTGCTTTTTGTTTAAAAAAACAAAGTTCCTGTCCCAAATGGAGGGCAAAACTTGGGGTCATAACTGATTAGGTGTAAAAAATAATGAATATAATTATGCTTACGGGCAATTCTAACCTCTAGAAATGAATGAAGAAGTATCCAGGATGAGGAGGGGATAGTTATGACCTACACGCCAGCTTTATTGATCATAGATATACAGATCGGATCATTTATGGATCCTCTCTTTATACATAACAGTGAAAAATTATTAGATAATATCAAACAACTTATTACGTGGGCCCACATAAGTAAGATTCCAGTCATACTTACGCAGCATAATGGGAAATTAGGGACGCTTACCTCAAAAAATTCCTCAGGGTGGAGTCTTCATCCCGCCTTACCCTTGATCGCTCAAGATGTGAAAATTGAAAAGAACTTTCCAGATTCATTTCAAGATACCACCCTTGAATCCCATTTAACTCATCTAGGGGTTAATCAACTGGTTGTCGCGGGAATTCAGACTGAGATATGTGTTGATGCGACATGTCGTAGAGCATTTAGCTTGGGATATGACGTTATTTTAGCAAAAGATGCTCACAGTACCGCGGACTCTTCCGTTTTAATTGCAGATCAAATCATTACACATCATAATATTCTTCTACAAAACTGGTTTGTTTCTTTAAGCGATACCCAGGATATCATAATGTCGGTTTCAAGATAAACAAGGAATCAACCCGGTCTCTGGATGTCCAATTAAATAAAAGTGACTTGAAAAGAATTGAAGCCGAAATTCCGGAGAATGAAAAAGCAGGTGGGAGTTTTCCGTAGATAAATTTTAAAAATGGTGTTGTGGTCCGTCCATAAGTTAATAGATAATTCAAGACCTTGAGGGTGCTAAACTCTCAAGGTCTTTCTTATTTTCTCTCTCCCAGCATCGAATAAATAAAAACCACGCTGAAATCGATCCATAATTTACAAGTTTACTAGAAACTTTTTCCTGAATCTAGCGTCTATACTATGACTTTTTGAGAGTATAACAATTACTTGGGAGCAGAAGGAGATAAAGACAACGCATGAATATGAAAAAGAAATTATCCATTTTTACCGCTTTAGCCGTTTTACAAGCATTTGCAGTCGGTTCAGTGAATGCGCAGTCAGCACCGCAGGATGACACATCGTCAGTAAATACGGCCAAAGTAGAATCGGTTGAGGTATTAAAGCAGGAGCAGCCGATTGCTGAGCGTGAAGTAAAGACAGGGAGCAGTAATGCATCTGCCATTACACCGTCTTCTGAAGGGAAGAAAACTGAAAATCCAACAGACACTGAGGCAACACGTACAACAGATATCGAGAAACCCGCTATAGATGGGGGAGAGACGACTACAAACGAAACAAGCACGAAACCTGTAACTCAAGAGGGAACTCCTGAGGATGCTGAAACGCCAGCTACGCCTGCTCAAATAGAGCAGCCATCCATTGATGGAAATTCTGCTGTAGCAGCAGGCGGCAATCTGACGTTGTACATGAATAGTAACAAGATGGAGCAGGATGGGAAAACGTATCTGGCTGGCCAGCCAATGACTGTAAAAAACGGCGTATCCTATGTTGCGATCCGTGCACTGGTGGACCGTGTGGGATACGGGGTCAAATACGATAACAAGACCAAAGAAACGATCATCATTAGTGGTGATAATGAGCTCCGATTCAAAACCAACAGCACGGTCTATACCGTAAATGGAGAGTCCAGAACGATGAAAGGCCCTGCTTATCAGCAAAAAAATACGTTCATGGTGCCGTTAACTTCCATTACTCAAGCTCTGAACATCACCTATAAAGTGAATCAGTCGGCTAAAACGGTTGTGCTGAATCTCAATACTAAACCCGTTGCAAGCTTTGTGATTACACAAAAGGAAATTTTTGCTGGCGATAAGGTGGACTATGTGACTTCTTCCAGTTCTCCAAATGGCTTGGATATCCTAGACGAACGCTGGACAGGTCGTCAGGATTCGTTTGATCAAGCGGGTACATATACGATTTCATATCAAGTACAGGATTCAAACGGCCAATGGAGCGATCCCTATTCGATGACGATTCAAGTTTTGAGTCCTAATCTTCCTCCTGTAGCCATGTTCACCACAGACAAGGAACAGTATAAAATGGGTGAGAAAATAACATACATCGACCAAAGTACAGATGATGAAAACAGTATTGATAAAACGGTATGGGAGAATAATTCGCTGGCTTTCTTTGAACCCGGTCCAAAAACGGTGACACTCACCGTTACTGACAATCACGGCGCGACGAACACGTACTCCAAAGTTATAACTATAACCAATGAGACATTATATTCATTTTCCGATTTCAATTTACTCTTCACGCCGGTAGGACAGAAATTTACCTTTAACGGTGGCGAAGTAACTTCCATGGAAAAAGTGTCTTATACGTACACGGATGAGCCAAGTTTGTTGATCCGCAGCAACAGTCCGGAAACGGTTAATACGGAAGGAATCGTGTATAAAGAATCATCTTCAGGGCAGACCCGTTTCATGATTCACCACGTGAACAATACGGGAAAAAGAGTGAAGATGTATGTAATTGCAACAAATAACAACCTAAATCCGGCAGTATTCGAACAACAAAATATGGGCTTTGCTGGGCCTACACCGTATGCTACCGTAGCTGGGAAATTGTCGATTGATAAATGGTTCAAGTCAATTCAGACCCGGGCGGATCAAAAGAAAGAAGTTATTCAACCTGGAGAAAGCAAACTGATTTTGACCGAACTAAATAAAACTCCAATCAAAGAAGGACAAGTGATCTCACTCTATTCGGATGCTTATAGTGATTATACCCTTGACTATAACGTTATCCTGGTCGAAGAAAATAAAGATCCGTTCGAGACTTTACCAAAGCTGCCTGTGCTTGATCGTGACGGTGTGCACAACCGTGGAACGTATCCGAATGCGACTCGTATCATTACGTATGATCAGCTAGTGGGAGCCGAACCTGCTCGTCTGCCACTGGGTGATAACGCAAGCGATCCCAATCTGGTTGGAACAGATCCAATGGCTTACACAGACGCATCCAACGCGGGTAATTTTGGCGTATTGTACAAAATCACGCTGAATAATGTGGCTCCGCGTACGTTAATCTCATTTAACCCTCGTGGAGGGAAGTACTCAGGAGTGGCTCTAGTAAACAATCAGGTTGTATCCATTGCCGATGGTAACGTTGCTGTTAGCAATTCAAGTGAACAAAGCGTTCTTTACCGCACAGGGGCATATGGAGAGAGCGTAACGATTCTTTTCTCTGCCGCGCCAGGAAGCAACCTGCCGGTTAATCTACTCTTTACACCGCTCCCATCGGAGAAGTGATGAAGTTGTTTCACATAAGCTAGAGCGGGAACGAATGATTTGGCTGGTGTGTTAATGATCGAAAGAAGGGACTCCATATGGAGTCCCTTCTTATCACGGGGCAATAAGAGGACATACGGAATGGATACCGCTTAAAAAGTTACGATAGAACCGCTTATTTCTACTGAGGAGGAATCAAATTCCGATGAATGTAGTCGTCAAGTTGATACGTGAATTCAAAGAGCGCGATACCCGGCGTTTGTTGAAAGATTATCGAGACAAAGTGGAGCTTATCAGGAAACGGAGTTTGGAAGCTTGGGACAATCAGCGGCTGCAAGCGGAATCCCTTCGGCTGCAAAATGAGGCAAAATCAGGCACGTCTTTGGATGAGCTGCTTGTTGATGCTTATGCGCTAGTCTGCGAGGCTGCGAAGAGAACACTCAGATTACAGCCTTACGATGTCCAGATTATGGCTGCTATCGCTTTGCACGAGAGATTTTTGATCGAACAGCATACCGGTGAAGGAAAAACACTCTCTGCTGTTATGCCTGCTTATCTAAACGCATTGACCGGCAAAGGCGTTCATGTGCTCACATTTAACGACTACTTGGCAAATCGAGATGCAGAGTGGATGGGCCCAATCTACCGCTTCCTTGGGTTAACGGTAAGCTCGGTTCAAGCGGGCATGAGTTTGCTCGAAAAACGGGAAGCTTACGCCAAGGATATAACCTATGTTACGGCTAAAGAAGCAGGGTTTGATTATTTGCGCGACACAATCGCATTCAATGAAGCTGATACCGTACACCGTCCTTTCCACTACGTCATCGTCGACGAAGCGGATTCACTGCTTCTTGATGAAGCGCGGGTGCCGCTAGTCATTAGTGGCGATTCGAGTGCTTCCAAGAATGACGGCATTCTTTTCGCAGAAGTGGCCCGGCAGCTGCAGCCAGCAGAGCATTACGATTTTGACGAGTTCAAGCGGAACGTTTACTTGAATGATGCGGGTGCTGCAAAAGCGGAGTTGCTGCTGGGATGCGGTAATTTGTACGATAGCCATAATAGTCATTTGTTAACGTCATTGAATTGTGCGCTGCATGTGGAATCGTTATTAAAAAAAGACGTCGATTACATCGTCCGGCACGGTGAAATTGAGCTAATCGAAGAACATACCGGCCGTGTGGCCGAGAACAGGTATTTGCCGGACGGGCTTCAAGCTGCACTGGTGGCGAAAGAAGGGTTGCAGTGGAAGGCTGGTGGTAGAATCCTCGGTACGATCACCATTCAACACTTCATTAGCCTGTATTCGGGAATTTGCGGAATGACGGCTACGGCGCACGCTTCAGCAATGGAATTCGAGGATATCTATGCACTGCAGGTCGTGCAAATTCCGCCGAACCAGCCAAACATACGGATCGACCACAAACATCGGATTTACACCCATAAAGAAGCCAAATATAAGGCGCTTGTACAAGAAATATCTTCCGTCCATAGGGTGGGACGCCCCATTCTTATTGGTACGTCAAGCGTCGAGGAATCTGACATGCTGGCGGAGGCACTTGCGGTTGCCGGAGTACCTTGCCAGGTTCTGAATGCAAAAAACGATGCAAAAGAAGCCGAAATCATCGCTAAAGCGGGAGAAATCGGGGCCGTAACGGTATCTACGAATATGGCAGGGCGCGGCGTCGACATTCGTCTCGGCGGCGGTAATCCTGCTCAGGCAGAAGTGGTTGCCAAGCTGGGCGGATTATACGTAATAGGTACACATGTGAACGAAAGCATGCGGATTGATAACCAGCTGCGCGGGCGTTCCGGCCGCCAAGGCGACCCGGGAGCTTCCGTATTTTATATAAGCCTGGAAGACGAGTTGATGCTTCGCTTTGGCATTCATAGACTGTTTCGCGCTCCCAGGCAGGACGAGGTTCTTGATGATCCGGCGCTCCGCAGCAAAATCGAGCATATTCAGCGCGTTATTATAGGTCAAAACTTCGATATTCAGCGGGAATTGAACTGTTATTCGGATATGGTGGAGGATCAGAGGCGAATTCTATACGAGGAGCGGCTCGGAATTTTGAAAGGCGAGAGACCGATGAGCTCATCGGAGCAGCGGGTACGGCTTTTTTATATCGACGAGTTATGGGCTGACCATCTGGCATACGTTTCTTACATTCGCGAAAGCATCCATCTCCAGAGCATTACCAGTCGCAACCCGATCGACGAGTTTCATACGCAAATCACCCAAGCATTCGAGCAAATTCCGGCTAAAATAGATCATGAGTCGGCGAATATGCTTAGAAAACTTGGAGGTTCGAATGATCCGGCGAAATGGGAAGAGTTCGGTCTGAAGAGTCCTATTTCGACTCGAACCTATATGATCAACGATCAATACAGCCAAGATAAGCGCAGCTCATGGACCGGAACGACGGTATTTGCTTTTTGGGGCAGTAAGATTTTGAAGCTGTTACTGAGGCCAGTATATAGGATGTCAAAATAGTGATGGGAGTGTGACGATCGATGAACAATAGAGAACGGTTTACGAGCCGGGTCGATTCGTATTTAAAATACCGCCCGAGTTACCCAAAAGAGGCTATTGACCATTTGTATGAGGTCGTCGGTTTACGTGCGAGCAGTAATATAGCAGACATCGGTTCAGGTACTGGCATCATCTCAAAGTTGCTTCTGGAACGCGGAAGCTATGTAATCGCGGTCGAGCCAAATCAGGCAATGCGTGAGGCCGCCGAGCAAATGTTAGAAAGTAATCCGAAATTTCAGAGTACATCAGGTTCTGCAGAATCTACTGGATTACCTGATCAGTCGGTTGAGTTTATTGTCTGCGCACAGGCATTTCACTGGTTTGATCGTTCCGCAGCCCAAATCGAGTTCCGCAGAATTCTACAGCCAGGTGGGAGAGTAATACTCATCTGGAACTCACGTCTTACAGACGGTACTCCGTTTCGTGAAGAGTACAATCAACTGCTTCATACTTACGGAACCGACTACGAAAAAGTCAATCATAAAAATATTTCTCAGACGATGCTGCTCTCTTTTTTCAAGGAAGGTTCAATGCATGAAATGCGAGTCAGAATGAGTCAGCAGTTCGATTTTGAGGGCTTGAAAGGCCGATTGCTGTCCTCTTCCTACAGCCCTGCACCCGGGCATGCAAATTATGATCCCATGATGAAAGAACTGCGGAATCTATTCAATAGGAATAATCAAGATGGTATTGTTGAATTCGATTATGAGACTGAGATTTTTTGGGGAGAAGTATAGTTCTTCAAAATGATACCCAGCTATGCATAGCTATGCCTGAGCTGAGTAGTGATGAAATCGATTCATGTAAATGCCATTCAGCTTCTGATCTCGGGAATAGAGCATATGATTACCGGATCAGAAAAATGCCGCTTATCTTTGAATGGATAAGCGGCCTTTTCATTATTTATTCAAATCTTGAGGGCTTAAATAGACTTCTACAGCGTCCCGCTATCCAGATATTCGGCATATCAAGGCAGCTCCCCGGAACAAAAAAAAATCCCTTTAAACCTATTTCCATTATGCCTGCTTCGTTTTCAGACGAATTACGTTCCACGACGCTTTGTTCAGCACAGCTTGTACGTTACCCTGATCAACCTTGGTATGTCCTCCGTTGTGCGGAACAACGTTATGCGGGTTCGCTTTGGTATTGATGGCCTTTAGATCGTCGTTCTCCAGCACGATGTGCTCAATGAATGTAGTTTCCCCGAAAGAACGAAGATCCACTTGAAGCTCCATCTGTTCTTCCAGATGTCTGTTCACCGCAAAGATGGTGATCATGCCGTTTTCTTCATCATGCACGCTGATCGCTTCAAGGTAAGGTACGTCCGTAAAGTCTTTGGAATCATACTTCGGCGAAGATACGACAGACTGAAGCACAGTACCGCGACCGAAGTTGGATGCATGCATGAACGGGAAATAAGTCGTCTGGAACCAGATCGCTCCGTTGTTCTCTGTCATGATTGGCGCAATGACATTGATTAACTGTGCAAGGCAGGCCATCTTCACACGGTCTGCATGTTTGAGGAGTGTAATCAGGTAACAGCCTACCGCCAGGGCATCTTCATGTGTGTATACATCTTCGAATTCAGGCGGTGCAATCTGCCAGCGCTCTTCAGCTCGGCTTGTGCCAATGGACTTCCAGACATTCCATTCGTCAAGGGACAGCATCAATTTCTTTTTGCTGCGTTTCTTGGCTTGCACATAGTCGCAGATCGATGCCACACTGTCAATGAATTGGTCCAGATCCAGCGATGTAGCCAGGAAATTATATGTGTTGTCATTGTTATTGTTGTAGTAAGCATGCAAGGACAAGTAATCCACATTTTCATAGGACAGATCGAGAACAGTCGCTTCCCACTCTGCAAACGTGCTCATGCCCCGGCTGGAACTGCCGCACGCTACAAGTTCAATATTCGGATCAACCCATTTCATCGCCTTCGCCGTTTCATTCGCAATGCGGCCGTATTCATGTGCGGTCATTGCACCAATCTGCCAAGGTCCGTCCATTTCGTTACCAAGGCACCATGTTTTGAATTTGTGAGGCTCTTTATACCCGTGGGAAATTCGCAAATCACTCCAATAGGTGCCCGAAGGATGGTTGCAGTATTCCACCAGGTTTCTTGCGGCATCAATGCCTCGGGTACCGAGATTGACCGCCATCATGACCTCGGTTCCGACCAGCTTGGCCCAATCCGCGAATTCGTTGGTGCCAACCGCATTGGTTTCAATGGTCCACCAGGCCAGCTCAAGTCTGCGTTTCCGCTCTGCTACCGGTCCAACACCATCTTCCCAATTGTAACCGGATACGAAATTTCCACCTGGATAACGGATAATGGGCACATTCAGCGCTTTGATGGCTTCGATAGCGTCTTGGCGGAAACCTTGTTCATTCGCCGTGGGATGACCAGGGTCATAAATACCGCCATAGACAGCACGTCCCAAATGTTCAACGAAGGAGCCATACAGACGTGGATCGACTTCGGCTACCTGAAAATCTTTATCAATAAGCATTTTGGATGTAAGCAAAATGAAAACCTCCATAGGATTGAATTCGCCAAATAGCAAAATCAATTCATTGATTTGTTAGTTAATATGTATCATAATGCAACTATAGGAGCAAGTTTGTTTTGCAGAGTTCGCAAAATAGCGAATTCAATATAAGGAGAGTGAGATTGATGATGCTTGGCACAGATGCATCTTCGCTAGTCATTTATGAGGCGCTGGCAAGCGAAGCGCGGTTAAATATTGTTCGGTTATTGCTGTTGAACAGAGAAATGCACATTAATGCGCTCTCCAAGGAGCTTTATTTGAGTAAAGCCATCGTAAGTACCCATGTGAGCAAGCTGCAAAAGGCCGGAATTGTAGGCAGCCGAATGAAGCGGGAGAACGGTGGCACATATAAATATTGTTTTATTCAGCAAGAGTTCATGCTCATCAATCTGTCACCCGAACCGCTCGATGTCCCATACCATGAGGTATCCATTCCGGTTGGACAATATACGGATTACGAAGCGTGGCCGACATGCGGGATTGCAACGACGACCCAAATGATTGGACAATATGACACACCCGCATGCTTCATGGACCCGGACCGGGTGAATGCAGGCATACTCTGGTTGGCACGAGGTTTTCTCGAATATAAGATACCTAATTATCTGTACAAAGATCAGGTACTGCGTGAAATTGAAATTTCACTGGAGCTTGGATCGGAGGCTCCGCAAGTCAATGAGAACTGGCCTTCGGACATCCGTTTTGTCCTTAATGGCCATCACCTCGGAACGTGGACAAGCCCTGGTGATTTTGGCGACCGCAAGGGTAAACTGACACCGCAATGGTGGCATTCCGACGTGAACCAGTACGGCGTACTGAAAGTGCTTCGTATCAATGCAGAAGGTACCTTTATCGACGGTCAGCGCATCTCGGATGTCCGCATTCACGATCTGGATCTCCAAGCCGCAACGTATTGGACCATTCAATTAAGTCCTGAAGAAGGGGTACCCGGCAGGGGTGGACTTACGCTGTTTGGAAAGGGATTCGGGAACTACGACCAGGACATTTTGATTCGGTACTATTACGAGGGTGCTCTGTTATAAATCAGATCGAAAAATGTATAGCTGGAGGGTAGACCTTCTTCAATTGCTTTTGATACAAAGGTGTATAACTTTAATAATTCCTGTTTTGGCTGGTACATGTATGAGTATTTCCAAACCGTGCTCTCCGGAATACGGTTATGGACAATTTCAGTTGTTCTTTTGGTAAGAATAAAGGATTGGCATGATTGCTCAAGAAGGTGCTCAGCCTTATACGAATGAAACTAACATATCTTTAAAAATGAATATACATTCTTTAAAGTTTGCTATAGTTCACTTCAGGTGGAATATATAAAATGGAAACAACACCCATGTAAGCGTTTTATATTAGGTGGGTGAATTTGAATGGAGGTGTATGATGAAAAGGAAGACATGGTGGACGTTAACGATTTCGGGAGTGGTTTCATTATTTCTTTCGGTAAGCGCTTTCGCAGGGTATGTATTTTGGGAGCCGCTAACGTACCACAACCCGAGCACCTGGCAAAAGGCGGATGGTTATTCCAACGGTTCAATGTTTAATTGCACCTGGCGAGCGAACAATGCAAACTTTACGAGTGATGGTAAGCTGAGACTGAGCTTGACCAGCCCGTCCAACAACAAATTTGATTGTGGTGAATATCGATCAACCAATTCTCAAGGATATGGTCTGTATGAGGTAAGTATGAAACCTGCCAAAAACACAGGCATTGTCTCTTCATTTTCCACGTATACCGGACCTGCTCACGGAACGCAATGGGATGAGATTGATATTGAATTCTTGGGAAAAGACACTACCAAAGTACAGTTCAATTATTACACCAATGGTGTCGGCAATCATGAGAAGATCGTTAATTTGGGATTTGATGCATCTCAGGGCTTCCACACCTACGCGTTTGATTGGCAACCAGGCCATATCAAGTGGTACGTGGATGGCGTTCTGAAACATACGGCCACAACGAACATTCCAACGACGCCTGGTAAAATTATGATGAATCTGTGGAACGGAACGGGCGTGGACAGCTGGCTGGGGTCTTACAACGGAGCTAACCCGCTGTATGCTGAATATGACTGGGTGAAATATACAAGTAATTAGAGTGATCCATTTGCAAGAAGGCGATAAACGAAGAGGATAAGAGGAGAGGGGCGTATGTCGCTGTCCTCTTTTTTGCATGTTATTTTAGACATTTCATAAGGACCATTGCACTAATGCAACATCCATATCCATTTTCCAATATCCTAAATTAATGCAATAAATGTTGTAATATTAGTATGGGCATGCACCTGGATCATTCATTATGATGGATTCTGTAGACAACACCATTACATAGACAGGGGGAAACATAAGTTGGTAACAAGCAAAAAGAAAAAGATCGGTGGTTTGGCTTTGGCAGGAATGTTCGCGCTTTCAGCAGTGCTGAGCGGCTGTAACAGTGGAGCAAGTAAAGAGGCTGCACCGAGCACACCGAGTGCTACACTGGAATTGAAGGACGGTAAGTATGATCCACCCGTAAAACTTACTTATTTGCGTCCTTGGGGACCTGAAATCAAATTCAAATCTGGTGAAGATCAGGACAATAACGTGCACACGAAATGGGCGAAAGACAAGCTCGGCATTGAATTGAAAAATCAATGGGTCTCACCATCCACAAACAACGCGTTTGAAACGAAGCTTCGTCTGTCGCTGGCTTCCAATGCAGAAATGCCGGACATTATCTCGTATCGCGGCGACTTCAATCTGGCACGTGAGTTGATTGAAACGGGCAAGTTCGTTGATGCTGGTGAATTGTTTGATCAATATGCAAGTGATACCTGGAAAGCCGCAGTGAATGAAGATCCTTCCGTATGGTATCCGTACATGCAGGATGGTAAACGGATTGGTATTCCGATTCTGGATTACTCCTATAACAGTGATCCAGTGATGTGGATTCGCGAGGATTGGATGAAGAAGTTTAATTTGAAAGCACCTGAAACGCTGGCTGATCTTGAAGTAATTATGGAAACGTTTACGAATAAAGACCCGGATGGCAATGGTAAAAAAGACACATACGGTCTCACCATCGGATTCAAAAACTGGTTGAGCACATGGATGTCTGATGCTGGCTGGATCTTCGGAGCCTTCGGCACGATGCCAAATCAGTGGAATCTGAACGCAGAAGGAAAACTGGAGTACGGCTCTGTAAACCCTGGAGCAAAACAAGCTTTGGCAACACTGGCTGACTGGATGAGCAAAGGATACATTCCAGAAGAAGCAGGGGTATATGATGAAACCAAAGCAGCAGAAGAGTTTACAGCAGGTAAAGCGGGGATTGTTGTCGGGCCTCACTGGATGCCGTCATGGCCGCTCGAAGATGTGAAGAAAAACAATCCGGAAGCGGAGTACAAAGCTTACCCGATTCCATCTGGACCTGATGGCAAGGCAGGCAGACGCGGTACCGCGAACGACAACGGTGTAATTCTGATTAACAAAGATATGAAGAACCCAGAAGTCTTTTTCACATATCAAAACTATCTATTTGATCACTATGCCAATCCAAAAGCAGGTGATGAATTTGAAAATGGCTTTGCTGAAGGATATGACTGGGCAATGAAAGACGGCAAAGTAACAACGGATGCTAGTGTGACAGGCGGTTATGCACCTGAGAAATACACATTAACGTTTGATGGTGCACGTATCCCGAGTCTGAATATGGCTACGCTTGCGAAGTTTGCTAACGGTGAAGAAGCAACAACACCTTTCGACAAAAAACTCAAATCTGGCGTACCGGCACCAATGGTGGAAGCGGCCAAGATTGTTCAGGATCAAAAAGATATTGCATTAAAACAGATGTTCACAGGTGCGCCAACGATGTCGATGCAAATGAATAACGAC
This sequence comes from Paenibacillus sp. OK076, assembly GCF_900110055.1. Classification (NCBI taxonomy): domain Bacteria; kingdom Bacillati; phylum Bacillota; class Bacilli; order Caryophanales; family Paenibacillaceae; genus Paenibacillus; species Paenibacillus sp. OK076. The sequence continues at coordinate 2,956,035 of NZ_FOCH01000001.1, read as the reverse complement.
ATCTTAACCAAAATGGAAAAAGATACGTTCTCTCAGATCATTTATGGTAAAGCTCCAATCGACGCATTCGATACGTTCGTAGAGAAATGGAATTCTTCAGGTGGAGTTCAAAATACGAAGGAAGTTAATGAGTGGTATCAATCCGTAACTAGCGGCAAGTAAGCTGGAGAAAAACAGAGCAATAGAGAAAAGGCCTTGCTGGAGTAAGATCCGGCAAGGCCTTTTGATGTGTTAATCTAATCTTTTACGAGAATTGACGAAATTTATTCGTGATGCTTAAATCAGGCAGGCAGCTAAGTAGGGTTTCGAAAACATCATATCAAACAGGCAGGTTCTCTCTGTATTCCTGTGGAGTCAAATCGTAAAACTTCTTGAACACCCGAATGAAATAAGCGGTGTTGTTGTACCCGACAAGCTCGGCAATTTCAAATACTTTGGCGCTGGACGAGCGCAAATAATATGCTGCTTTTTCCATCCGCAATCGATATACATAAGCTGTTAACGCCTCGCCGGTCTCGGTTTTATACACTTTGGACAAATATACCGGGTGCAGGTGAACATGCTCGGCAATTGCCGGGAGTGAGACATCTGATGCGAGATGCTGATCCACAAAGCTTTTGACACTTCGAACGATGGTGCTGTGATTGTCCTTCAGCTCTTGTTCAGCATCCTCACTGATCGAATACAGTGTTCGTATGGACCAGTCCTTCAGCTGCTGTGCTGTGGCATATACAGGAGCTTGGAAGTACTTATAGGATTCAGCAGGCAGAACAGAAGAAATCTGTTTGCCATTCTTATGAATGATATAAGCAAAAGCTCCGGCCAACGCGTGATAGACCTCAATGGTTGTTTCGGCAATATCGTGATGCTGTCCTGACTCCAGTAATTCTTCAAAAATAACTTCAATTTTCTGCTCTACCGCATCAAACCGTCCCGCTTCCAGCAGACTGATCAATGTCGGTGGATTGTAAAGGGATCGAATGGCAGGCAGGGGATGTACATCCTTGTCATCAGATGCGGTGATAAACAGCCCCTGTGCCTGACCCATACGCTTCCGCATGGACCGAACCGCACTTTCATAGATTGCTCCGATCTCATAAGGGAACTTGCCCCAATGGGAGACGGAGATCGAGATGGCCCCTTTGAGGTACAACTGAACATTGGTCTGAATCTGCGCCGCATAATGCTCCAGCAATGTCTGGGGTTTCTCCTCTTTGTTCATGCTCTGCACTGCGCCCCTCTTCACACTGACCAGAACCACCAGATAATCATGCACGTCCCGTGTGTGCCAGATGTGAAAATGATGCTGCATCACTTCACTGATGATATTGCTAATGGCGTACTGCATCAGTGACAGATCGTGATCTCCCATCTCGGACAGATGCTCCTCCATGCGAATGACCAGCATGCCGAGCTCCTCGCCGATGGAGTAGGGCAGTTCAAGCAGTTCCAGCTTGTCCGCCAGCGCAGAAGGAGAGTAGGTTTTGCCTGTAAGTAATTCGTGAAGCATGGTGGACTGCAGCAGTGGCAGATTATCCTGAAACGCATGCAAAGCCCGTTGATAGGATGCGGCGGTTTCCCACTTTTGTTTGATCCGATCGACCAGTCGTTGCACGGTTTCAATCAGGTCCTCATCACTCACGGGTTTCAGCAAATAATCAAAGCTCTCCTGAGCCATCGCTTGCTTGGCATATTCAAAGTCGGCAAAACCCGACAGTAAAATTGTTTGCACATGAGGCCACTTCTCGTGAATGGTCGTAATCAAATCAATGCCGGATATCTCTGGCATACGAATGTCGGTGATCACAATATCGATATCATGGTTTTCCATAATTTCAAGTGCGACAGCACCGGATAATGCCTCGTGCACCGTACTGATTCCGCAGCTTTCCCAAGAGATCGTTTCAGCCAGTGTTTCTACGACGGATCGTTCATCGTCTACTAATAAAATTTGTAACATGTACTTCACCTACTCGTTGATATTGTTGTACCATGTGATGCTCACTTTGACTCCGCCGCGTGACCCATGTTCATAACTCAGACCCGCTCGTTCACCATACAAAAAAGACAAACGCTGATGAACATTCCAGGTCCCGCATCCTATGCTGCTGTCAAGCGGTTTGTGCAAATTATTTGTTAACTCTTGCATCTGATTTTCTGTCATACCCCGTCCGCTGTCCTCCACAGTTATCGTGCTCAATTCATCCGTATGATGGCCTGTAATCGTAATATGCCCATCTTCTGTACGAGGTTCGATGCCGTGAATGATAGCGTTCTCAACGATCGGCTGCAGGGTTAATCGGGGTAATGTTTTATGCAGCATATCATCTGGCACATCCATCGTAAAATGCATTCGTTCCAGCCTGAGCGCCTGTATTTCCAGGTAATTTTTCACCATCGTAAGCTCTTCCTTGATCGTTGCCTGATCATTCTCCGATCTGGTTATGTAACGGTAATACTCACCCAAATTAAGCGCCATGGCCACAACGGCCTTTTCATTTTTCATTCTTGCCATATTTTTAATATAGAAGAGACAGTTGTACAGAAAATGCGGATTAATCTGTGATTGCAACTGCTTCAGCGTAGCTTCACGTCTTCTAAGCTGCTCCTCATATACGTTCTCTATCAGCTCTTGAATCCGCTGGGCCATGATGTTAAATCGTGCAAACAACAAACTGAACTCATTACGAGAAGTATAGTGCAAACGAACGGAAAAATCTCCAGTCGATAATCGATTCGTTCCCTTAACAAGCTGAAGCAGTGGGAGCTGAACACTGCGATACAGTACATATAACACCACCACACTCATGGCAATCAGAACGGCGATGGAAGCATAAAAGAGATTACGGCTGTTTGTAATGGGCCCTAAAATCTGCTGCATCGGTACATAATCCACGTAGTACCATCCAAGACTGCCCGATTGAATATACGAGACATAGTACTCCGTGTGGTCAAGGGTCGCGGTAAATCCGCCTTTACCCGAAAGTTCCGTCGCTTTGAGCTTGGACTGAATCGCATTCAAGGTGTCATTTGCGCTGCTGTTGCTTATTAAGCCCAGGTCGGGATGGAACATAAAGGGGTCACCTTTGTTATTCAGCTTGTTCTGATCGAGCATAGCGATTAAATGATGTACCGGGAAACTGATCTTGGTGATAAGTCTGGATTTTCCCGGAGTATCCATAGCCGTTGTGGGGTCCGTTGTGTACCACTCAAACTGCTCATGTGTATAAGCCCAGGATTTTGAAAGCGGCTTGGAAAATTCATCCTTCCTGTATGGGATATAAGCATAATAATCCGTGGAAATGACTTTTTGCAACCTTGGAAAATACAGTGTAATCGTCGAATGCCATTTGCTGGCGGCGTTATACAAATTTATTTTTTCGAGAATAGCGCTTCCAACCTTGACACGTTCATATGGGATATCTTTATAGTCCGGACGCTGGTACTCCTGAATGCTGGAATCCTGTCCAATGGATATGCCATATAGAGATAGTTGGTAAATATTGGATTCTACAGAATCAGCAAAAGTGGATAGGTGGTTCATCGTATTATTCTGGATTTCGTGCTCAATCACACGCACACTTTCTCTGTTCGAGTAAGTGTAGAGGAATAACACCAGGATGAGCAACATGACAAACAGCAATGTGATTTTGGTAAAGACATTCAAACGGGCGAACAACGCTCAACCTCCTCAACTCATTAAAATATTGTTATCGTTGTTGCAATATTAGGATATAGATCGCAAATGGGCGTTGCTATAATTTTAATATACAAGTTCACGCGCACTTGTAAAATACAAAATTGATAACATGGGGGATGTTGGGGTGAAGGAACATACGTTAGAAACGCCGCGCAAACGGCGGGCCATCAAGGTAAAACAGCGCTGGAATATGCAACGAAACTGGTCCTTGCATTTGATGCTTGTTCCAGCGGTTTTGCTGGCAATCATTTTTCAGTACATACCAATGGGAGGCATTGTCATTGCTTTTCAGGATTTCAAACCTTATCTGGGATTTACCGAATCCAAATGGGTAGGTTGGGATAATTTCAAATATTTGTTCCTGTATCCAGATGTGGGGCAAGTGATCTGGAACACGCTGGTAATTGCATTTTTTAAAATTATTGCCGGGTTAATCGCTCCGTTCCTGTTCGCCGTTCTGTTAAACGAAGTTCGTCTGGTCGCTTTTAAAAGGGTCAGTCAAACACTCGTTTATCTGCCGCACTTTCTCTCATGGGTTATCCTCGGCGGGATTTTGCTGGATATCCTTTCTCCGCAAGGAGGCATGGTGAACAAGCTTGTTGTTGCCTTGGGTGGAGACCCGATATTTTTCCTGGGAGATGGAACGTGGTTTCGGATAACACTGATTGTCAGTGATGTGTGGAAGGAATTTGGTTTTGGCACAATTGTATTTTTGGCTTCTCTCTCGGGCATCAACCCGGCATTATACGAAGCTGCTGAGGTGGATGGAGCGAACCGGTTCAAGCAGACCCTGCATATTACGTTTCCTGCGTTGATGCCGATCACCATCGTACTGATGACCCTTTCCATCGGAAATATTCTGAATGCGGGATTCGATCAGGTGTTCAACCTGTACAATCCGCTTGTGTATGACAAAGGCGACATCATTGATACGTTCGTATATCGACTCGGTATCCTGAACGGCAAGATGAGCTTTGCCACAGCTGTAGGATTGTTCAAATCGGTGGTGGCGACAATTCTGATCGTTATTTCATATCGACTCGCTTACAAACTGGCTAACTATCGCGTGTTCTAGAGAGGAGAAAAGGGCTTGTATTACAAAACAAAAGGCTATCGATTATTCAGCATATTCAATTATATCTTTCTCGGCGTATTATCGTTGCTGTGCATATTGCCCATTATTCATATTTTGGCCGTCTCGTTCAGCAGCATGGCGCCAGCCTCATCCAATCTCGTCAGCTTCTGGCCGATTGGATTCACCACCGACGCTTATGTGAAGACATTTGGCAATTCCAATTTTATTAACTCCTTGCTGGTCTCGGTGAAACGAACGGTGATTGCGACCATCATTGGCATGGTTATTATGCTGCTTACGGCATTTCCGCTCTCGAAGGAAGATATCAGCTTCAAGGGTCGTTCGATCTACACATGGTTTTTCGTTTTTACCATTTTGTTCAGTGGGGGCCTGATCCCCAGTTACATTCTGATTCAGAAGCTGGGACTTATGGATACGATCTGGGCACTGATTCTGCCAGGAGCACTGTCCGTATGGAATGTTATTCTCATGATGAATTTCTTCCGCGGTCTGCCCAAGGAACTGGAGGAAGCAGCCTATCTAGATGGGGCGGGTCATATCAAGACTCTGGCGCTGGTCTACGTGCCGCTGTCTCTTCCGGCCATTGCTACGTTGTCCCTTTTCACTATGGTAGGTCAGTGGAATTCCTGGTTTGACGGTATGATCTATATGTCGGACGTGAAAAATTATCCACTGGCTTCCTTACTGCAGACGATTATCGTGCAGCAGGATCTTAGTAAAATCAACGTAGACCCGTCCATGCTGGAGAACGTCTCCCAGCGCACGGTCCGCGCAGCTCAAATCTTTATAGGGGCTCTGCCTATTTTGCTGGTGTATCCATTTTTACAACGCTTTTTCGTTAAAGGCATCGTTATCGGGGCAGTGAAAGAATAGCATGGCCCTGCAAGGAACAACACATAAGGGGAGGAATACGGGTGAAAAAAGGATTGGCTTGTCTCTTGGCAGGAAGCATGATGGTTTCACTACTATATCCGGCAATGGCCGGAGCAGACAGCGCAACAAAGCAAGCGAAGGGAATGGAGCAGGTGCAGGCGAACAGCCTGCATTCCACACCCTATAGGGACATGACGGCCCACTGGGCTGAACAAGCCGTGACACGGATGCAGGAGCTTGCTGTGATTCAAGGTTATACGGACGGCACGTTCAAACCGAATGAACGCATCAGCCGCGCCGAGTTTATTGTGATGCTGGACCGGATAATGGGCTTTGCTCGCGGGCAAGAATCAGCGTCTGTATCTTTTACCGACCTGAATGAAAACGATTGGTATTATGAAGCACTGGTTAGAGCAAATAGGGCAGGGATCATACTGGGTACTGTTGCTGGACAGCTGTCACCCAATCAACCCGTCACCAGACAGGATGCCGCAGTTATGGCTGATCGAGCGTTCCAACTATCAACAGGCCAGGAAGATGAGCACGTACTGACTCGTTTTACAGATGCGAAACAGGTAGCAGATTACGCCAAAAAAGCGTTCAGTTATTTCATTCAGGAGAAAATTGTAAACGGATACAATAACCAATTGGCTCCGAACGCCGATATTACCAGAGCAGAGGCAGCAACGCTGATATCCAACATGATTAAGGATGTGAAAAGCAGCCCGGGCACGTATGAGTCGAGCGTTGATGGCAACCTGGTCGTTCGATCAGCTGATGTCACCCTCCAAAACATGACCGTTGGCGGCAATCTATTGCTGGCCGAAGGGATTGGCGAAGGTACAGTGACGCTTGATGGGGTGACGGTTACGGGAAGTGTCATCATCAAAGGTGGAGGAAGCCATTCCATTAATATTCGTAATACCCAACTGAAACGAGTGGTAGTGGACAACGCTTCGGGACCGGTACATGTGAATATCACGGGTAACAGCCTGATTGAAGAAATGATTATTCTGCGCAAAGCGACGGTTGAATTGTCTGACGAGAGCGTCATTGCTGCATTAAGCGTGAACAGCAAAGCTCGGCATACCCGGATTGATGCAAAAGGAAAAATAAAACTACTCAATGTGGAAGCGGAAAACGTGCTTGTTAACGGGAAAGAGGTCACAACAGGCCAGCACAGTGTTAATATGACGCTGGGTAATGATCAGCCAGCAGCATCAAGACCTCCTACACCTGGAAACGGTAACGGTTCAAATGGTTCCACGCCTTCGAATCCGGGTGGACAGAGCCCTTCTGTTCCTGGTAATCCTGTGGGAGAGAAGCCCATTCCGGCAACGATGATCCCGAACGAGGATTGGGAAATGATCTGGAATGACGAATTTAGCAGTTCAGCTATCGATGCATCCAAGTGGACTGTTCAGGATACAGGACTTGTCTACAACAATGAATTGCAATATTACAGCCCTGACAATACACGCATCGTCAAGGACGGGGATCGCAATGTACTGCAAATTGAGGCCAAACGGGAGCAAAAAAGCGGCAAGTCGTTTACCTCAGGCAAACTGATGACGATGGGAAAAGGGGACTGGACCTACGGTAAAGTTGTCGTTCGGGCAAAGCTGCCGGTGCAGCAGGGCATGTGGCCAGCTATCTGGATGATGCCTACGGATGAAGCGCATTATGGCGGATGGCCAGCTTCAGGTGAGATCGATATTATGGAACTGATCGGTGGCAAAAATAAAGACCATGAAGTGTACAGCACCATCCACTATGATGCCGTCAAGTCTGACGGTTCGCATGGGCATGATCAAGGCAAGTTTACTCTTCCTGCTGGCGAGTCCTTTGCAGATGATTACCATGATTTTCAGGTGGAATGGCTGCCTGGCATGATTCGTTTCTATGTGGATGGCAAGCTTCATCATCAGGTGAATGATTGGCAGACGACTGCTGCAGGTCAGCCGGAGAGCTATACCTTCCCTGCACCCTTCGACAGACCGTTCTATTTGATCCTCAATCTCGCGGTGGGCGGAGACTGGCCGGGATCACCTGAGAACGAATTTGTCTCCGAGAAGATGAATGTTGACTTTGTTCGGGTGTACTCTTATAAAAAAATAAACGACTGGCCGGACGTGACTTCAAGTCCAATGGAGCCTGAACGGCAACGTGCTCCGCAAGCAGACGGCAACGAAATCTATAATGAACGCTTCACTGAAGGCTCCGATGCAACCGGGGTGCCCAACGAATGGAAGTTTATTACAAATGCAGGCGGAGCTGGTGCAGTTGAAATCGTTGACGATGAACAGAAGGGCAAGGCCGCGAAAGTGACCATCTCCCAGGCGGGCACCGAGAGTTATTCCGTACAATTGACGCAAATGCCGATGTATATGAAGAAAAATAAAAAGTATAGAGTAGAGTTTGATGCCAAAGCATCCGTTAACCGTGATATTCGCTCCAAAGTAACACAATTTGAGAAAAGCTGGACGAATTACTCCGGTGAAAAAACCTTCTCATTGACCACCGAATGGCAGCCGTTCGAATACACATTTAATATGCGGGATGGCGCAGACAATAACGCTCGATTCGAATTCAATCTGGGCCTGGATGAAGGGACAGTCCTGTTGTCCAATGTCAGACTGACGGAGATGGGAGAGGCAGATCCAGTCCCTGTGGAGCGGAAAGCACTGCCGGATGGCAATTATGTTTATAACGGTACGTTTGATCAAGGCAAGGAGCGACTGGGCTTCTGGTCCAAGCAGATTCAACCTGATGCTGAAGCTCAGATTTCCGTTAACAATTTCCTGAAGTTCCCGATCATGGAGCGGCAGCTCGTGGTTGATGTGAAACAAACGAATGGGGAGCCTGATCAAGTGGCTGTCGTTCAGCCTGATATGAAACTGGAAGGCGGCACAACCTACGGATTCTCTTTTGATGCCAAGGCCGATGTATCTCGTACGATGGATGTGGAGTTGTCTACCGCTGAGGGTCATGACGTACAGATACATCAAGGACAACTCATTCAGATTAGTCAAGAAATGAAGAATTATACGGGTGAGATTGTGATTGGAGAGGGCCCGGCTGCAGCAACGTCTGAACTGAAATTATTATTTGGCAGTTCTGCAGGAAAGGTCTACGTCGATAACGTTCGCCTGACGAAACGGGGAAAGCCTGTATCGATCCAGAAGTATGCACATATTCCTGCAACAGAAGCGTGGCTCATGCAAGGCTTGCAACTCGAAAACTCCGATGAAGGCGGCAAACATGTCAGCTACATGGACGAAGGTGATCTGCTGCAATTCAAAATAGACGGGGCGAACGATGGAGTGTACGTCTTCTCCACACGGATGGCAAGTGCCAAAGCTGATTCAAAAGTTCGATTCAGTGTCAAGGATGAACAAGGTACAACGGTGGCCACCTCACAGCTGGTGCTTGGAGATACAGGTGGTTGGCAGACCTATAAAACCATATATTTCCCAGCGGTTTCCCTGAAAGCCGGGGCAGTGTACTACGTTAATTTTGAAGGGAATGAATACAATACACGCTGGCTGGACGTCTCGCAGAACATACTTCAGAACGGGGAGCTGACTTCAGATCGAAGTGGTTGGGAATTGATCCCCCCTGATCTCGAGGTATCCCATGGAGAAGATGGAGGTATTAGCATCACTTTGCCGGGAACAAGTGAGAACTGGTGGGAAGTGTTATTGCAGCAGGGGAAACTTGTGCTGGAGGGAAGAAAAACGTATCGTTTAAGCTTTGAGGCATCAGCAACCGCTCCAAAATCCATGCAAGTGGTAGTGTCGCAGGGGAACGGCGAAGACACAAAGTATATGGATGAAACGGTAAACCTGACAGAAACCAAACAATCATATGTATATACCTTTGGGATGGGGGAACAAGGGGATTCAGCTGCCTTGTTGAACTTTGGTCTCGGCACCGCTTCGGCAGGAGAGCATAACGTATCCATTCAAAATGTAATGTTGTACGAAGTGAATCCTGGTGCGGATCAAGGGGGACAGCCGGTACATGTCAATCTGATTCCGAATGGCGACTTTGCAAAAGGCAGCGAAGGATGGTTTAAACATTCTGACGGGAATAGCGAAGAACTGGTATTCCAAGTTGCGAATCAGAAGCTGCAAGCTCAAATCGGTCAGGCGGGAACTAATCCGTGGGATCGACAGATTATTAATGAAGGTTTTGCAATGCAACAGGGATATAAATACAAACTGACGTTCAAAGCCAAAGCGGATAAACCGCGTAAAATGGGCCTAGGCATCGGTTGGGTTGACGTTCCCGCAGGATATGCATGGCACGGATTTTTTGGTGAACAAGTGGACTTGTCTACCACGGAGCGGGAGTATACCTTCATATTTGATACTACCGAGCCGAGCTATGCGAACAGCCGCATCGTGTTTGATATGGGCAACATTAGTGGTGTCGAAGACGGGAATACAGCGATTATGTTATCGGATGTGAGTCTCATCCTGATGGGGCCAACACAATAAAATGGCATAATTTTTAATAATGAGTTTGTTACACTAAAGAATGCATTGCAAGTCAAGGGAAAATAATATAGCCCTCCATCAAGTGCATGAAAGAGATCCATTTAACATTTTCACTATCATAACGATGAGATTTTTAGCAAACAAGCACGTTTATCCTTTGGGGATGAACAGTGCTTGTTTGTATTTTGGGAAGATAAGCTGAGTATAAAAGAATATGAAGATCCATTCATGATTTGTCGGTATAAGTTCCGGTACTCATCGCTTGTTCAGTTTAGTCTCATTGCTTGTTTATTAGGCTAGTACGGCCTACATACATAAAATCTTATAAGAAATTCTTGAAATTTCAGAAATTTATCCGTTAGGCGGGTGCTAATATACAAATACAAACAAAGACGAGGTGATGATATGCAAGTGAAATTGGCAGCGGACGCCATTCCTCTCTCCAAAAAGCGGAAGTCATGGATAAGGACGATCCAAAAATATAAAGTGATGTATGCTCTCTTATTACCAGCATTAATTTACTTTGCCGTATTCAAATACATCCCTATGGCGGGAATATTGATTGCTTTTAAAAACTACAACCTGGCTTTGGGAGTATGGGATAGCCCATGGGTGGGATTCAAAAATTTTACGGATTTTATGAACGGCGTTTATTTCTGGGACATCATGAAAAATACGATTGTTATATCGCTGTATAAGCTATTGTTCGGTTTCTCCGCTCCCATCGTACTTGCTTTATTGCTCAATGAAGTTCATACCCAATGGTTTAAGAAAATCGTACAAACCATTACTTATTTACCCCACTTTTTGTCTTGGGTCATTGTATATGGATTGATGGTAGCATTATTAGCCCCAGGCGATGGCCTTTTTAATATGATTTTGAAGGAAAGTGGTTTTCAGCCCATTTCATTTCTAACGGAGCCTGCTTGGGGAAGACTGCTGGTCATCACATCTGAAATATGGAAGGACATTGGATGGGGAGCGATACTGTACCTCGCCGCATTAGCAGGTATTGATCCAAGCTTATATGAAGCGGCTCGAATGGATGGTGCTTCCAAATGGAGACAGCTCTGGCATATCACTTTACCCGGCATTCGAGGAGTCATTATTCTGATGCTGATCCTTAAATTAAGCCATATTCTGGATGCTGGCTTTGACCAAATATTCATGTTTGCCAACACCTTTAACCAGGAGAAGATCGACATTATCGACACATGGGTATACCGTGAGGGGTTGGAGCGTCTTAAGATTGGCTTGGCTACTGCTGTAGGATTGTTTAAAGCTGTCATTGGATTTGCTTTAGTGTTGGCGGCCAATAAGCTCGCCAAAAAATTCGATGGGCAAATTTGGTGAGGTGGTTTTTAATATGATCAATTTGACAATCGGGGAAAAAGTCTGGCAATCCGTCGTTTATGTTATTCTTATTTTTCTATCCCTACTTTGCTTACTGCCCTTTCTATATGTAATTGCTGTCTCAGTGACGCCAGAATCGGAAGTATTAAGGAGAGGGATTGTGATTATACCAGAATCTTTTACCTTTCTGGCTTATAAAGAAGTCTTCATCTCTCATGGGATCTGGCAGGCGTATAAAATTACGTTGTTTCGAACAATTGTAGGCACTGCGTTAAATGTGTTTTTTACGGTCTTAGCAGCTTATCCGTTATCCAAAAAATATTTGCCGGGACGCAGTCCGTTTTTACTATTCATTGTGTTTACCATGATGTTTAGTGGGGGGTTAATTCCGACTTATCTACTAATTCGCTCTCTCGGGTTGCTAAACAGTCCGTGGGTATTGATTATTCCAAATCTCATTAGTGCATTTAATCTGGTGATCATTAAAGGCTTTTTTGAGCAATTGCCTGGTGAAATCGAGGAATCAGCGAGGGTTGACGGTGCAAGTGAACTTCAATCGTTATGGCGGATCATTTTACCTCTGTCTTTGCCCGTCATTTCCACCATTTCTTTATTTTACGCAGTGGGGCATTGGAACAGTTATTTTGATGCTATTGTTTATATCAATGATTCCAACCTCATGCCGCTTCAAGTCGTCTTGCGCAACATCCTGCTTAACGTTGCAACACAAAGCGCTGAGTCGCTCGCCAATTCCGGAGCTGTAAGTACGTTCGCTGTACAGATGGCTACCGTTGTTGTGACTACGATTCCGATTTTAATCGTTTACCCATTTTTACAAAAGCATTTTACCAAAGGTGTGCTCTTGGGATCCGTTAAAGGTTAAAAGGTGTTCCAACCTAACTTATTACGGTGAAACCGTGATAATATACAAGCAAAGGAGAGGTCAATATGCAGCGTAAGAAGATTTCATTTGCTATTCTGTCGGCAATCTTAGGATTGGGTACGCTACTGTCAGGATGTGGGGGAAATGAAGAAGTTACATCGACAGCTTCGGGTAATTCGCAAGGGCAATCTGGCCAGTTTGCAACCAAAATGAAAATCTCAATGTTTAACCAAGGCACTTTCAATGCTGCTGCTCCGGTACCTCCACGTGATGAAGATGTTCAACGTCAAATGTTGGAAAAAGAGATGAACATCGACTTGGATATGATGATTCCTCAAGCTGGGCAAGCAACAACCAAACTGAATACACTCATTGCAGGCGGAGATATTCCAGATTTGATCTTCTTGAAGAGTCGGGCTGATCTTGCGCAATATTACGACCAAGGCGTTCTTGCGGATTTGACACCGTATCTGGATCAATTCCCTGAATTAAAGAAACGGTTTGGCAACGACTCCTGGGAAGCAATGTCCTATCAAGGAAAAACGATTGGAGTTCCAGGCTATGATAATGTAAACGGTATCAGTCGAAGCTTCTTTATCCGCAATGATTGGCTGAAAAAGCTGAATATGGAGGTACCAACGACACCGGATGAGTTGTTCGAAGTTATGAAAGCCTTTACAGAGAAAGATCCGGACGGGAATGGTAAAAACGATACGTACGGATTCATCGGCGGTATGAATAAAGAAGGTAATCTGCAAACCTACGGCTTCGATAGCTTGATGTGGATGTTTGGTGTCAATCCTCCTTCGGCCGTTGAGATAAAAGATAATGAACCGATATTCCTGTTTATTGATCCAAAAATGAAAGAGGCGCTTGCTTACATTAACAAAATGATGGCAGCCAAAGTGGTAGACCCAGACTGGGTGACGATGAATTCGCCTGATCTGTTGGATCAAAAGATGTTTAAGGGTAAAGTTGGCTTCATGATCAGAGATGCCCGCAGGCTGGAGCCGGATTATCAGCAGAAAATGAAAGAAATTAGTGGCGAGGTGCCGGAATGGATTGTTATTCCTCCGATGAAAGGTCCTTACGGTGATCAAATTGTAGAGAGAAAATCGTTCCAAGGCAATTCATGGGCCATTTCCGCGAAAGCGGATAAGGACAAAATCATTCGGATCTTGTCCATGCTGAATTATCTCTTTACGGACGAAGAAGCTTATCCGAACTTTGCATACGGAATTAAAGGGATTCATTGGGACGTGGTGGACGGCAAGATCAAAAATAAAACCTCCGAGTTATCGAAGGAAATGAAAGAGAAGTACCTGTGGGTCGATCATTATAGAATGCCGCGCCGTGGTGATGATGCGGAGTACTTCAGCTTCCAGAATCCGAAGACGGCGGAAGCTTTCAAGGATAATCAGCAATATGTGGGGCCAACGCTGCCCGGAAATTTATTGACCCCTGACCCCAGCGATACCTTGGATGCTGACCGCACACGTTTCATTAATGAAAGTTTAGTTAAATTTATGACGGGCAAAGAGCCTCTTTCTAACTGGGACAATTTCCTCCAAACGTTGGATACCAAGTTTGACATGCAGAAATATAAGGAAACAGCAATCAAACAATTTAAAGAAGCCGGCCTTATCAAGTAAAATAAATAAACGAAGAGAGTGGCTATTCGTAGCCCCTCTCTTTATTAGCATATGCTATTCTTAGTTTAAAACGGAACTAAAAGGAAGATGATCGATGCGAAGAAGAATCAGCTTGCCTTTAAAATTATTTTTTATCGTGTTTGCCTTTGTATTAGGGTGCATCATCTTGATAAGCCAATTGTCTTATCGCTATGTCCAAAAGGAAATAAGAACCAATGACATTTTTTACACCAATCAAATCCTTGACAAGGTAGACCAGTACTTCACTGTTAATTTTTCCTCCTTCCAAACGATGCTCTTCTCAGTCGAAACATCAGTGAAAGCCAATATTGACAATACGGAAGTGATTAAAAAGCAATTAAGAGAACTGTATGAACTCAATAGTAATTACGTCAGTAATATTTATTTGATCAAAAGCGATTTATCCATTCTAGGCGGAAGTACAGCTACTCGAATATTCGATGAACCTTTAACTGAGAGAGAACCTTTGTTTGATGCGGCTGATAAGAACAGAAGGACTACCTTCATTAGTGAACCATACAAATCGAAGTATTCTGGCTGGACCGTTACGATGGTTCGATATCTGAACGGTGCTCCGTTTCCAATGGCCATTGCGGTTGACTTGGATCTAAATGCCATTGAGGAAACCTTGTTCAAGATTAATAAACAAGAACAAATGAATCTGGCTCTGATCACCGCGACAGGTAAAATCATTGCCGGATTTTCTGAAAATAAAGGACTACTGAATATTCAAGATCATACGTTTTCGATCGGAGAAACGTCAGCGGAACAAATTCTTGATACGACAGAAACAAGTCTTCAACTGCATACCAAGGATGGCATTCCGGTCTCCCTTCTGAAAAAACCGACGGAGAAATTCAACTGGACCATAATCTCGATCAATGATGAATCACGCTTGAAAGCAGCTTTGTCCAGATTGGAAACCTATTATATTGAGCTTCTAGCTGCAGGTCTTCTCTTAAGTTTGTTCATTTCTTTTTTGGTTGCCAAATATATAAGAAAACCACTTTATACGCTCAAAACAAAAATGAAGCAGGTGGAACAAGGCATCCTCACAACGACAATAACAATTAATCGAAACGATGAGTTTGGCGATCTTTCACGAGCATTCGATCGTATGCTGCAACAAATTGTGGAACTGATTCGGGGGGCTGAGCTTCATAATGAACTTGAGCGGAAGCTGGAAATCCAGGTGTTACAGTCTCAAATTAACCCTCATTTTCTGTATAACACACTTGGTTCGATCAGCAATGTCATACGTCTCGGACAAATAGAGAAAGTAGATGTGGTGATCGGGTCGCTCATTTCATTATTGGAATACGGGATAGACGATGCTTCAGAGAAGGTTTCCCTACGCCAGGAATTACGCAATGTAGCGGACTATATCGAGATCCAGAACATTCGGTATAACCGAAACTTCCACTTGATTGAAAATATCGAAGCAGGGTTAATGGATTTCCCTGTTTTTCGAATGCTGCTGCAGCCTCTTGTGGAGAATAGTATCTTCCATGGTTATAACGGAGGGGGAATTGAGGGGCCTATTACGATTCATGCGTACAGGGAGGACGGCATCGTCATCATCGAAGTTGTTGATCAAGGTGAGGGAATTCCAGCTGATAAAATAAAGCATATTTTAATCTCTGAACCGAGTGAAGAGGAAGTAAAAAGAAAACGAATCGGGCTGAACAATATTCATGGCCGAATAAGACTTCACTACGGCGATCAATTCGGACTGCAAATCATTAGCATACCTAAGGAAATAACCCGTGTACGCGCTGTATTCCCGGCAGAATTGCAAAAAGGAGATGCATAATGATGAGAGACTATACCTGCTTCATTGTTGACGATGAAGACCTGATCATTCAACGATTGGAATTGTTTTTTAATGAACTCTCTCATAGGGATAAGCGATTTGTTCTAGTGGGCAAAGCGAATAATGGGCTGAATGGGGTCGAGGAGATCATAAAACTGAAGCCGGACATCGTCATATCCGATATCGTTATGCCGCGAATGGACGGAATCTCCATGATTGAGCAGCTCAAGAGGGAGCTCCCCCATACGCAATACATACTTTTGACCGCCTATTCATCCTTTGAATACGCCCAGCGAGCGATTCAAGCCAACGTATTGGAGTACATTGTAAAGGTTCCCTTGCGGGAAGCGGATTTGAATCGAGCTTTGGATAAGGCAGCCGGAATTTTAAATGAGTTTAAGAAAAAAGAAGCGGAATTTCAATCGTTAAATGTATCCGTCCTTGAAAATAAATATAGAGTGCGCAAGCAATTTTTTAACGAACTGATCAGAGGCGAAATTCCTTCTCATCGGGCATCGGATTTTGCTAATCGCATGCAGTTTCATTTCTTTCAAGCCAACTATTGCTGCTTCATCGTTGAAATGAATACGTATGAAAGTTTTCGAAACGAATACGCTGCCTCAGATCAAAACATCTTGAAATATGCGATTACGAATATCATCGAAGAAACGGTGATGAATGGTGGCAGTGGGGTAGCTGCGGATCTGTCCGATAATCGTTTTATTGGCTTTCTATCCTGGGAAAATAACCGCAGTGATATGGAAACGGAATATGCTTGCCTATCCTTGGGAGGGCAGATCGTATCTCATTTGCATCAATATTTGAATCAAAGGGTATCTGTCGCTTTTGGTGGTCCACACCGAGGCTGGGAATCGATCAAACAGGCGTACACGGAAGCTAAAAATGTGAGTGAGGATTTCTATTATCATACCGAAAAAGTAGTCAAAACACCGATGCATCGGTTCCAATACCATAATGACAAAAAAGCAGACTTTCAGCAGAAACTGGCTGATTTTCTTATCCGGCTGAAACGAAAGATTTCCAAGGAAGAGCTGGACAATGCACTTGCCGAGCTGTTGCACTTTGTTTCGGACCATAAAATCCACAAGTCCATCATGGCGCCCATGATTAGAGACTTGTACAGAGAAATTACCGTAAAGTTTAAATTGGGGAACAAGCTGACTACGGAAGCAGCTGAATTCCCTATGGAATATATGGCATTTCAAGAACAACTCGCTTATATTGGCGACTTCACATTTGAATACGTGCACTCGGGCCAACGATTACATCGTGCAGAAATCATGAGTGCTATGCATTTTATAGAGAAAAACTTGAAACAACGCTTAACGTTGGAGGCAATTGCGGAGGAAGTGAATCTAGCGCCATCGTATTTTAGCAGCTTATTCAAAAAAACAATGAACGAAGGCGTGATCAGCTACATCAACCGTAAAAAAATCCATCTCGCTCTCGAGTTGTTAAACGTCCGGGATTATTCTTTATTGGAATTGTGCGAGGAAGTAGGTATCGTCAATGAAGGTTATTTCTGCAAACTGTTTAAAGAATATACGGGTGATACACCTAAGCAATATCGGATAAAAATGACACGGTACGAGTCCAAATAAGGATGCAAAAAATGTATGATTTTTTCGCGAAATCCTGTAAAAAAAAAGGCGCCAAAACCATTACCATGATAGGAGCATCTAATCATGGAGGTTATCAAAATGGAGCTTATGAAAGCAGATGTAACCGTCATAGGTGGAGGTATTGCAGGGATATGCGCTGCCATTGCAGCTGCACGCCAAGGTCTGCAGGTTTCACTTATTAATGATCGGCCGGTGCTTGGGGGAAATGCGAGCAGCGAGGTCAGAGTTCATATCAACGGGTCGGCATATCTCGGAAATAGTCCATCCTATTATGCCCGCGAGGGCGGGTTGGTAGAAGAACTCAAGCTGAAGATCTTTCATTATAATCCGTTATACAACAAGAAGCTTATGCTTTCGCTTTCGGATACGGTCTTGCTCGACATGGTTTATGATGAGCCTAACATTTCTCTGTTTCTGAATACATGTGTACATGAAACGGGCATCGAGAACGGCAGAATCAAGTGGGTGGAGGGCCTTCAATTAGCTTCCGAAAGAAAATTTCGTTTTGAAAGCCCAACCTATATCGATTGCTCTGGTGATGGAATTGTTGGATACCAAGCAGGTGCTGACTTCCGATGGGGAAGAGAGGCGAAGCATGAATACAAGGAGGAGCTTGCTCCAGAAGTGGCGGATCATTACACGATGGGTGATACGATTCTGTTTCAAGCCCGTGACGTAAACTATTCCGTTCCTTACAAAAGGCCTGGCTTTGCGTATGATATCACGAAGCTGGAGTTTTTCGAGAGTATCAAAAAAGGAATAAACCATCGGTCTTTTCCAAGGAAAATCAATGGACTTGGCGGATTGTGGTGGCTGGAATACGGCGGACATATGGATATTATCAAGAATAATGAAGACATCGCATTGGAACTGCGGAAATTGGTGTATGGAATCTGGGATTATATCAAAAATAGCGGTGAGTTTGATGATGTAGACAATCTCATCTTGGATTATGTATGCCCGATTCCGGGAAAGCGGGAGTCGAGACGTTTTATCGGGGAACACATGCTGTCTCAGAACGATCTTACAGAAAAGACTCATTTCGAAGATGCTGTATCCGTCGGAGGCTGGTATATGGATTTGCATGCGAATAAAGGCATCTACGATGAGGGGCCGGCTACAGCGTGGAATTTCGTGCCGGGATTGTATAATATCCCTTTCCGCAGCTTATTTTCACGCAATATTCCCAATCTCATGTTCGCTGGCCGCAATATAAGCGCTACCCATGTAGCTTTTGGGTCTACAAGGGTGATGGCGACCTGTGGTTGTATGGGGCAGGCGGTAGGAACAGCTGCTGCGTTATGCGTAAAATATGATACAGACCCCGCGGACATCGTCAAAGCGCATATGGGTGAGCTTCAGACGCAGCTGCTTCGAGACGGGCAAACGATTGTAGGGCTTCAAGAGCCGTTGGACCCTTATTTCGCTGACGGATTAACGATTCGTGCCTCGTCTCAGCGAAGCTATGAACATCTTCATCCTACCGAAGAGATCTCCTTGGACAAAGCGTTATGTTTGGTCTTGCCGATCCAGACATCCGTGGCTGAAAGTGTGCAGATCAAAATTAAAAATAGATCCGAGCATTCGGAAACGTTGCAAGTGAAGCTGTTTGGCGGGGAACGGAAGGAAAACTATATTCCAGCCAGCGAGCTGAAAGGCTACAACTTGATGATTTCAGCGGGGCACGATGACTGGATTACACTGGATTTGGGCTGTCAGAAGCCTGCTGACGATAAAATCTACATCGTATTGGAAGGTACAGCGAGCCTTGACGTATATGGTAATGAAGAAAAAATGACAGGAGCGGTGAGCTTCTATTATAGACCGGAAGAGCCATCCAGACTGAAGAAATTCAACAGAAGCATTTGCTTCAAGGATCTGATGCCATCCCAGGATATGTATAATCCCGCGAATGTCGTCAACGGCTTCTCCAGACCTTATGGTCTGCCGAACGGCTGGATTTCTGAACGTTCGGAAGGACAGGAGTGGTTGGAATTTGGTTTTGCAAGCCCCAAGAATCTGGATGAAATCCATCTTGTTTTCAATTCGCAGCTGAATTTGGAGCATTTCGACGATCCGATCGAGCCGTTGATTCAAGATTATGATGTGATCTTAACCTTAGAAGACGGAACCGAGAGTGAAATGAATATCCGTGGTAATTATCTTTCGTTGAATAAACATCAGGTGCATGCAAAAGGTGTAACCCGAGTCCGATTTGATTTCTGTGCAACGTATGGTTCGCCTTATTATGAAGTGTTTGCTGTCAAATTTTTTGCTCCTAAAAACGCTAAGTGAGGGCGGGTGAAGTCACGATGAAGGAATTTTTCCCTCGAAGAGGGCTGCCTAATGTCATTCAAAAGTTGGAAAATGGGGAGACAGTAACAATTGTCTATTTTGGCGGCAGTAATACGCGTTCTGAAGGATACAGGGTCATGACGGCGGATTGGCTGCGAGGGCAATATCCCCATGCAGATATCCGCTCTGTGAACGCAGGCATTGATGGGACAGGATCGGACCTCGGCTGCGCCCGTTTGGAGACAGATGTACTGCGTCATCAGCCTGATCTCGTGTTTGTTGAATTTGTTGGAAACGATGGGGGAGTTCCCGAATCCAAAGCACGGATCGAAGGTATTGTCCGACAGATTCGCAAGCACAGCCGTTTTACGGATGTCCTGTTTGTGTATACGGTTAAGGAACGGGATTTGACCTCATTTCAATCCGGCCAATACCAGAAGGGCGCTCGTATGCAAGAGGAAGTCGCCGACTATTACGGCATTCCTTCGATTCATCTGGGCGTAGCAGTCAGTCAATTGGTTTTGGATGGAAAGCTCATTTTCACCTTAAGAGCAGACGTATCTATTCCCGGAGCCGTTATTTTTACGCATGATTCGATCCATCCAACGATTCCCGAAGGACATCAGATTTACACAGATACAATCAACCGGTCGTTTGAGAAAATCAGAGAGCTTCGAGATCACGTAGGAAAAGTCGAACATCACTTGCCGGAGGAGCCTTTGGTCCCGGCCAACCCTTGGGAGTATGCAACCATGCTGCCACTGGATCGTCTTACTCATTTTTCCGCGGGGTGGTCTTACATGACCCCTGATGATTTTGCATTAGTGCGCGAGTATGATTGGTTGTTCCCCGGTCTATGGCGAGCAGTCGATCCCGGAGAGACGATCACAGTGGAGTTTGAGGGAACCCACATCGGATTATTCGATATTGGGGGGCCGGATTCCGGCAGATTGAAGGTGACGGTGGATGGAGGGGAACCCTTTCTTATCGATCGATTCACATCATATAACGATCATAATCGAAATCAATATGTTTTCTTACCGGAGCTACCAAATGGGAAACATAAAGTTCGCTTCGAAATTGATCACGAGAAGACTGACAAAGCGGCCGTATTTGAGGCTAGCGGCAATGAACGAAGTATGGAGCACGTGCGGCAGCATCCAGCTTGGTATGATCAAACGGTCATTCAGCTTGGTAAGTTACTATTGGTGCAGCCGCCATTATAATTGATTAGTCCTTTTGGAACACTTGGAAGACCTATATTCTATCTGACTGCAACTGAGCAATCAATTAGGATGTAGGTTTCTTTTTTTACTTAAAATCATATAAGAAATTCTTAAAATGAAAGAAATTTCACCGTGATGTAACATGCTAAGATAAAAACGACAGAGCGGGATTAGCCAGAAGACTAGGTTAATTGCTTTTTTACGATCATTCGAGCAAGAGGCAATGCATTTATGGAAGCGTTATCATTAATAGGAGAGGCTGTGAGTTGTATGGTCAAAAGGAAGCTTTTTTTCTTCATCGTTTTCATGTTGACGATAGTAGTTCCTTCCAGCCTGATCGGAATAAGGGCCGCTTATGCGGAGACCTTACCTTATCAGACCATTATCATCGATGACGGGAGCATTAAGATTAATGATGTTGTGACACCTGATGCGGGTAACGAGAACAATGGATATTCGGCTCCAAATTGGACCACAAGCACAGGGGTGAAGGGGTATGATCTTTCAAGCACCCAATATACGAGTACAGCAGGCAGAACGATCGCATGGAATCCACGCTTGGAAGCAGGAACCGCGAAAATATCTTTCTATAAGCTGGATTGGGCGGATAAGGCTGATAGCAATGTGAAAATCGAAATTGTTCATAATGGAACGACGGATGTAGTCTTTATGGATCTAAGACCCTCATCTGGCGCTCCAGCAGGTTGGGTTGATTTGGGAGAGTACTATTTTTCCGGAGTTGGTGAAGAATTCGTTAAATTGACTCGGTCTACCGGCACCACGAACACGATCCTTACGCGTGCGGATGCGGTCAAGTTCGAAGGGAATATAAGGCAGAAAGAACCACATAAGACGATCATCATTGATGATGGAAGCCTCACAATTGATAATGTCGTCACTGTTGATTCAGGCAATGTCAATAACGGGTTCTCCGCTCCTTATTGGACCACAAGCGCAGGAGTGAAGGGATACAATAATTCCAGTTCCAAATACACAGACGCTGTAGGTAGAACGATCACATGGAATCCGCGCTTGGAAGCAGGGACGGCGAGAATATCGTTCTATAAGCTGGATTGGGCGGATAAAGCAGACAGTAATGTGAAAATTGAGATTGTTCATAACGGGATAACGGATGTCAAGTTTATGGATCTAAGACCTTCGTCAGGTCCATCGGTTGGATGGGTGGATCTCGGGGAGTATGAGTTTAGTGGTAATGATAGCGAATTTGTCAGGCTGACTCGAACGCAACCTACGACGGGGACAATTATTACACGGGCCGATGCAGTCAAGTTCGAAGGAAATATCCGACAGCAAGCACCACCGTTGCCCCCGCTGCGGAGCCGCACATTAGCGAATCTCAGTTACACGGAAAAAGGCAGCATCGAAAATGCTAACTATAAGGCGACCTTCTATGAGGCAGCATGGGATGGGGGCAAATCCATCGTTCGTGACATGTTCTACAAGAACACGGACACGGGAAACTGGATGCCGATTAATAATATATCGGAAAGACTTGAGGAGCAATGGGTTTTATTGGATGGGAATGCGGGCAGCCGAACCAATTACTACGATACGATGAACAAACGCTGGATTACATTCGACGAGGTCCATTTTCCAGACAGCCACACGGCGGTATTAACCGATTCTACGCATGGCAGTGATTACGATTTTGAAGTGAACTGGTCCATGGCAGGGGATAAACCAGATGTTTCCTTTGCTTTTACACCTCGCCGCGACGGCAATTATGTTATAGGATATCAGTCCTTCACAACAGAGGCAGTCTCGGGCATCAATGAAGTGTTAAATGGATTCAGGTCCCATGCCAAAATGGTAGGTACGGTGGAATCAACAAGCTTGAGAGAGCTGAGCGCTCCGATGAGCCTGGTTGAGAAAAATGATGGTTCGGGAAATCCATTGACGTATGGTGTTTTTGTACCTTCGGCAGAGCTTCCGATTGAATTTGAACCGACGGGAGGCGTTACGAAACAACGGCTTGGCATGAGCCTAGTCAACAACGAAGGCAGCGTGCAGCCCATCCTGTATGCGCCTCAATTAGGGACTTATTCGCAAATGACCGCAGAAAGCACTTATCAATTTCATATGGGGCTAATCGCTCAAAAAAGCAATCTGTATGAGTCCTACGCGGATATTCTTCGCAATGAGTACGGTTATTCAGCATACCGGGAAAATGTGTCAGATCAATCGCTCACTGACGCGATGTTCAATATGATCGATTTGCTTAAGATTGAGCCGCAAGGGGACGACTCTGTCAATTATGTCCCGTCACCCAGCGGGTGGTGGAGCCGTGCCAAGGGCTTTATTGATATCGAAAACGAGGATAGCGTCCGAACAAGCTCGAATGCGGTTCTTTTGGGGGCTTACTATTTGACTGGGGATGACCAGCTATACGATACGAGAGCACTGCCGTCCGTCCAGTATGGCGTATCGCGAAACGGTATCGGTTGGTCGCCGACCCAGAAGAAAGTTTACGGTGTGCCTTCCTTATGGAAAATGGCTACTCTGCCGTTCGATGTTTCAAGCGTAGCCGCCGTCAATCAGATGATGGGCACTTCGGCAGGAATTGGGGCGCTGGCACAGGAAGAGTACCTCATGCGTGATCCTGACCAGAAAGACCGGGGGCCTGTCATTCAACCCCTGATGATGTATCGTATGACAGGAGAGGCCCAGTATTTGCAGGCTGCCAAGGATGCAGCCGATAGTTATATCTTGCAATATATCGATACGCCTGCAACCGTGGATGTGAGTAAAAATGAGTTCATTTATTATTATAGCAAGCTGTGGATGGAGATCTTGGAGCTATATGAGGAAACTCAAGATCCCAAATATTTGAATGCCGCTTATAAGGAAGCCAAACGGTATGCAACCATGTTCGTTGCTCGTCCAGTTCCTGAAGGAAACGTTACGATTCCGCAGCCAGAGACGTATAATTACGCGGAGTCGTTCCATTGGCCGGAAAGTGGTAAATTTCAATATCCTAGGCTCAAGCTTCCAGAAGATATAGCTGGAGGCGTTCAAGCTGCGAGTTGGCTGGTTTCACCGAGCGGATTGACGTTTGAAGCAGGAAGTACAACCGGCTATTATCGGATGAATGCTCAGGAAGCTCCATTCATGCTGAGATTGTCGCTTTATACAGGGGATAAACTGCTGCAGGATATTGCTCATAATGCGGTTATTGGCCGATATTCCAGTTATCCAGGTTATTACTATAAGGGTTTCGCCGTTAGTCAACTTGAATCAGACTTTCCGCTGGAAGGCCCCAGCGGGGCTACATCCATCTATTACCACCATATTCCGGGGCAGCTTGGGCAAACGATGGATTATTTGATCAGCGAACAATCATTAAAATCGAACGGGAGTATTACATTTCCTTCCGTATTTGAAACGAATTTTTTATGGTTCAAATATCACCTCTATGGGAATAAACCAGGTCAATTTTATGGCAATTCCGACGTTTGGCTTTGGATGCCCAAGGGGATTATTAAGACCAACCATCCTCAATTGAATTGGATAACGGGTGAGAGCGGTGATAAATTCTACATCGGGCTAAGCAATGCATCGTCAGAAGAAATTCAGACTCCGATTGAATTGAATGAACAAATCATTGGATTCAACCCAACACAGGATTATACCGTAACGATCATCCGCGACAATGGTACACCAGAGCAAGCAGTTATGAGTGGCGGAATCATTCAAGCCACGGTTTCAGGCAAGGGCATCACCGCTATCATTGTAGAAGGACTTAACATTGATGTGCCGCTGCATCAGGTTAGAACGGCTGAACCATCGGATGCAAGCTATTTCTTTGATACCCACAGTCCAATTGATGCGGTTAAAGGCATGCTGATGGTTAAACCCGACGAAACGGTCTATGATGCATATGTGCAGGCCAAAACGACGAAACCAGCGACAATCCATTATTCCTTGGATGGCGGGGCTACGTATACAACCGTCCCAGATACGATATACCCGATGGAATGGTCGATACGGGTGAATGATTTATCCCAAACCTTCACGTATTACGTGGAATCAGAGGGGAAACAGACCCGCAAGCGGACACTTTATCTGCCTGATCAGGTTACGGAAACTCCAGTCCAACCCGATGGGCAGGAGAGTTCATCTATCATAGTGGATAATACGGAGGCGGAGACAGAAGGCGTCTGGATAAGGGATACGACGGCTGACAACTATTACTATGATAACTATGTGTATGCCAAATCTACGGCTGGCACAGCGACAAGCAAAATGAGATGGCGGCCTGAGCTGCCGGAAAGTGTCACTTACAGTGTGTATTACAAGATTCCGCAAATCACCGCTGCGAGTGAAAATTGGACAACGAATGCCTCATTTACCGTGTATTACAGCGGAGGCTCCGAGACGGTTACTGTTGATGAGACAGCAGCGAATGGTACTTGGGTTCACCTAGGGGATTATCCTTTTGCTGCAGGCGATAGCGGGTACGTGGAACTAACCAACAAGGCCAACAAGTCTCGGGTCGTTGCCGATGCGATCATGTGGGTGGACGCGAACCAGATACCGCAATTGGAGTCTGCTGTGATCCTGTCTGATCGGAACGAGCTGCAGATGACTCAAACCGCACAGCTGAGCGTAACCGGCTATTTGGATAACGGTTTGATCGGTGATCTAACACAGGCCAATGTACAGTATTTCGTTGATCGTACGGATCTGGCCGAAGTGGATAGCAGTGGCTTGTTGACCCTTCTAAATCTCGATGGGGATACGAATCACATTGAGGTATGGGCCACAGTAACGATTGATGGTGTGACCTTAACCACACCACCTTTGAACATCACGATTAAGGACCTAACGGTTATCGTGGACAGTACAAATACAACTGGGTTGTACACGACAGAAGGGTCTTGGAGTCAAAGCAATTTAGCCGGATACAAAATTGGGGTTAAATCCCGTTACTCAACAGTTGAAGGATCATCCGCAACTTGGAAAGGCCAGTTTCCAGAGGGGAAATATA
Source organism: Paenibacillus sp. OK076 (assembly GCF_900110055.1). Classification (NCBI taxonomy): domain Bacteria; kingdom Bacillati; phylum Bacillota; class Bacilli; order Caryophanales; family Paenibacillaceae; genus Paenibacillus; species Paenibacillus sp. OK076. The sequence goes on along the minus strand of NZ_FOCH01000001.1, from coordinate 2,929,970 downwards.
CGGTCTCGATCTACAAGCTCGTCCATACGACGGGTAACGATAATCATGTCAAAGTGGAAGTGAAGCATAAGACGGGTACCGAGGTCACCTATATCGATGCAACGGTCGGCTCATCGGGTTGGGTTAATCTAGGAACGTTCGACTTTACGGGTGACGGCAGCGAGTATGTCCGGTTAACCAGGGTTACGCCTACAACGGTAGACCCGCCAACGCTTCCTGCAGATATGATCTATACGAGGGCTGATGCAGTTATGTTCGAACGGCATTCCGATGATTCGGAGCTGCTTGCAAATGAAGCTCAAGGTGAACCGACACTTTCTGAATAATGGCAGTGAATTGCGAATGGAAGTGGAACTAAGGTAAGTGATGTTAAACAAATGATTGTAAAATAACATAAGAGCCGAGTGGATGAGAACGATCCATTCGGCTTTTTTGTTGAGTAATGGCGTATATCAGTATCTTCAGAAAGGATTCAGTTACAAGAACTCTAGGTTAATCATTAAATTCAACAAATACATGCATATTTCGATCTACTCCTGCGATCCCGGTTGTTTGTTTAATATCCAAAAATTCAAGTCGTTCTTCCCATTCAACTCTTTCATGATCCGATTCATCTGCGTAATATTCAAAAATATACGTTAAGACAAATGCATTAATGGTGGAGACTCCGTTCTTCAATTGTACCCACTCTTGAGGGATAACAACTTGATTCTGCTCAGCTAAGACCGTATTCCCCGAGAAATTGAGAATTAGCTCTTGTCCTTGATTTTTAATTGTCGTTATTTTTTTCTTACCATCCCATGTAATTATTGCTGCGGTTGATTTAAATATATCCTTCACTGGAATATATATCGATTGATACGTCGTTGTAGTTAGCTTGTTGTCATGCGTTACATTTAAGATGGATTTTTTTAGTAAAGGGCTGTACATATTCGCCGCACGTTCATCAAAGGGTAGTTCCCTTGCAGATTGGTCCTTGGCAGATGCAATGGACGCTGAACTGACAACAAAAGTTAATATTAACAATAAAGAAATAGCTCGCTTCATTTCGATGCCCCCTAAAGTAATATGGTTTACATGACATTAACGCTACAAAGCGGATGAATGTTTCTTTTAAATCCAGTTTTTGCAGATTTTACGAGTTGTCTTCAGAGTCGGCTACTTTGCCTGACAGATGGGTTTATTGCACATATAATGAAACGTTTCGAATTTATATTTATAAATAAACCTTGTTAAAATCAACATTTGTAAGCGTTTTATTTTTTTATTTACCGAAATGGTAAATTTATGATAACATATACACGAAACGTTTCGAGTTCATTTGAAGGGAGAAAATCATGAAAAAAATAAAAGTTTTTAGTTTTATTTTAACTTGCTGTCTGTTGGCTAATTTAACTTTAACTTCTATGGTTTCAGCGAAAGACTCAAGCAATCTAAATGGATTTCGAGCAGAATTGAAAGCGATTGCAAATAAGACTTATACGTTTTTTGAGGACTATACAGATCAGAACACCGGCTTGACTTACGATGAAGTACGGCTCACTGAAAACGAGACAGAAGAAGCTAAACGGACTTCGCCCACAAATATCGCAATGTATATGATGAGTACCGTTTCAGCCCAACAATTGGGTATTATTTCAAAGAAAGAAGCTGTACATCGCCTGCAAACGACTTTAAATTCGCTTGAAAAGTTAGAAAAGTGGAACGGACTATTCTATAACTGGTATAACACGGATGACGGTTCAGTGAAGAAAGATTGGGGACAATTTATTTCCCAAGTCGATAATGGCTGGTTATCCGCAGGTTTAATGGTCGTTGGGCAAGCCTATGAAGAACTTCATGGGCAAACAAGCAAGTTGGTTGAAAATATGAATTATACACCGCTATATGATCCTGAAGTCGGTCAATTTCGCGGAGGTTATGATGTGGCTAAAGGCGCGCTGACAGAGCACCATTATGGGATGTTTTATACGGAACCACGCTTAGCCAGCTATATTGCGATTGGGAAAGGTGACGTTCCCCAAGATCATTGGTGGAAGATGTATCGCACCTTGCCTCAAGAATGGGATTGGCAAGCTCAGATTCCCCAAGGCAAATCCGTTAAGTACGATGGAGTGGATGTGTTTGAAGGAAGTTATGTATACAAGGATAAAAAGTTCGTGCCAAGCTGGGGAGGCAGTATGTTTGAGGCTCTTATGCCTGGTATGGTCATAAAGGAAAAAGAACTGGGTACTCAAGCTTTGGGCTTGAACAACCAACGTCATGTCGAATTGCAAATCGAATATGCCAAAGAAAAAGGGTATGCCGCATGGGGCTTTTCACCTTCTGCAACTCCGACAGGTTACAGTGAGTTTGCAGCAACGCCGTTAGGTACCTCAGGTTACAAAGATGGAGCAACGGTAACAGCACACGCAACATTCCTTGCCCTGGATTATGCTCCTGAAGCTGTTCGAAAGAACATCAAAGCTTTAAAGAACTTCAAAATGGTTGGCAAATACGGGTTCTATGACTCCGTTAATGTTGAAACTGGTGAAATTGCCAAGGCCTATTTGGCACTGGATCAAGGGATGATTATGGTGTCGATCGCTAACTATCTTCAAGATGGCGTTATACGCGATTATTTTCACAGTGATGTGATAGGGCAGACGCCAGAAGAATTATTGAAAAAAGAAGTTTTTTCCATTCAATAAAGGGTTGCTTTAGATTAGAGCAAGTTCACTCAACGGAATGGGACGAAGATAAAAGGATGGGCGGAACGAAGCAGGGTATCGGCATGCTTCGTTCCGTTTTTGCGTTTACCATTGATAATGAAGTCGTAGATCGATTGGATTATGAAATTTACGTTGCAGGTGCTGGCGAAGACAGGGTGATCCCCCGATCACCGATGAAAATATCGTATCCGGAAAAAGAAAAGGTATTCACAACGGCGATTTTAAGACTTACGTTGTGGTGCATAAGCGCAAAGAAAGACGCGTACGCCTTCAGTGATAATACGTTGAGTTTGTTCCTCCTCTAATATTCCGATTTTTCCCGGTTGATTGAATACCAATAAAAACGTTAATGCAGCGAAGTGCTTTGCAGCCATTTTAGGGTCAATCACATCGAGCAATCCGTTTTGTCCAAAAGCTGTAAACCTCCTGATAATCCCCTCTTCAGTTGCGTTATCCAGCCTTTCAAAAAACGAGTCTGGCAGGTTGGCAGCTTCCACCATAACCAGACGAATCAAAGCCTTGTAATCGGACGAACCATTCGCACAAGCTACGATTTGTTCACAAAATAAGATGAGCGCCTGCTCAAGATCCTCGAATTCCAGGAGGTGGTCTGAAATCCCTTGCTCAATCATATCCAGAACCGCCGAACTGGATTCTTCAACAACGGCAAGCAGTAGGTTCTGTTTGTCGCCATAATAATCATAAACTGTCCGTTTGGAAACTCCCGCTTTAGTTGCGACCGCATCGACGCTGGAACGATCAAACCCTTCTGAAAGAAACAGCTCTCGTGCCGCCGCAATTATTTTAGCTCGTTTTTCTGAAGAGCCTTTGCGGATTTTCTTATTTTCCGTATTATCCATTCTTACGTTTCCCCCTGTATAGGTATACTTTCAGAAATTGATTAGAGCCCTGCTTTACAAATTACACTGTACGGTGTAGTGTAACAAATGTAGCATATCAAATCAATGATCAAGGAGGTTTTTATCCATGAATACCATACCGTCTGTTGTTGATGTTCTCATTGTCGGGGCCGGACCCACAGGGCTTACACTTGCCTGCGAACTTGCCCGTCGAAACGTCAACCATCGTATTATTGATCGAAGCACCGTGTATAACGTTGCATCTCGCGCCAAAGGAATCCAGCCTCGCTCGCTTGAAGTCGTCGATGATTTGGAAGCCGTTCACTACATTGTTGATACAGGTGTTGTGGACTTACCTGTTCGTTATTATACCGCAGATGGCAGAAGTGTGGAGAAGCCGACTATTACCGTTGCAGCCAGCGCCGAACTTGAGACACCCTATCGTGATCCGGTCTGGATTGCTCAATTTGATGTGGAAAAAGCGTTGCGCGACCGATATGCAGTATTTGGCGGTCAAATTGAGTTGGGCATGGAAGCTGTAGGGCTTGTTCAGGATGTGGATGGTGTATCGGTAACCGTGAATACACCACAAGGAGAAGAGCAAATTCGTGCTCTTTATGTAGTCGGCGCTGACGGGGGCAAAAGCAATATCCGCAAATTTATTCACTTACCGTTGGTTGGGGAAACACATGATCATGAGCGATGGTATCTTGGCGATGTACGATTGGAAGGGTTAGATCGTGACCATATTCATATCTGGACTTCTTCGGAGGGGATGGTCGGGGTGACACCGCTGCCGAAATCCGATATTTGGCAGCTGCAGGCTACAATTCCGGCAGACATTGAAGAACCAGAACAGCCGTCGTTAGAGGTGTATCAGGCTATGTTTGACCGTCGCGCCGGGGCCGGACGTGTTCAGCTCACGGATGCTTCCTGGCTGTCCATCTACCGCGTCAACGTTCGTATGGTTGAATGTTACCGCAATGGCCGGGTCTTCCTTGCCGGTGATGCTGCTCATGTTCATTCTCCGGCCGGCGGTCAAGGCATGAATACGGGGATTCAGGACGCATACAACCTCGGCTGGAAGCTGGCGGCTGTCATACGCGGAGCGGACACCGCCTTGCTCGACACGTACGATGAAGAGCGCCGCCCAGTGGCTCAAGCCGTGCTCAAAGACAGCACAAAGAAGATGGGAGGCGTCATAGGAACGGCGACAGAAGGCGGAGGGTTGTCCCAATCCTTGAGCACCATATCCGACGATCTGACGAGCGGGCTTCTCATTTCCTATCGGTCTAGTTCGCTTACCCGTCCGTCTGCTCGAACAAATGCTACCCGTTCACTTCCTGGAGATCGTGCTCCTAATGCTACGGGACTGCAAGGCACCGGGTTTGCAGGAAATGTCTTTGACCTCTTGCGCGGCCCACACTGGACGCTTTTGGCTTTTACAAACTACATCGATCCTTCTCTGAAGAACTTTACCAACGACGAACTCCATTTGCATTATATCCTGCCATCGAAGGTGGAGGCGTTGGAAGGCATAATAGACACAGCAGGCAATGCCTATCGAATTTACGATGTCGCAAGTAAAGAACTTGTATTGATTCGTCCTGACGGTTATATCGCACTGCGCACCTCCCTTGATGATATCGCATCGATCCTGAATTACTTGATTTTGTGTGGCATATCATAGGATCGAACGACCCAAGGCTCTGCCAGAGTCATGCCGAATTGCTTTGCGATGGGCGAGGCCGCAGGTGCGGCTGCGGCAATTCTGGCGGAGAAAGGCTCACGCCAAACACGCTAGTGACCATCTGGAAATAAATCAAAAATTAGTGATGCCCACCAGCTCCATAAATTGTGAGAGAGCACTTGTCATGTACGAGTCACGTCGTCTTATAAACACCGTGGGCACTTTTCCATACGATTCCGGTAATGGATGACAGCTGATTTTCCCCTGCTCTATGCGTGATTCAACCATAGACACGGGTAAAACAGTGACTCCTAGCCCGTTCTCGACACATTTAAGAACACCCTCTAGTGTGCCGTATTCCATGACCTTCATAGAAGCATAACCATTATCCTCTAGCCATCGCTGCCAGCGTCCCAAATAGATGCAATGCGCGAATGACGAAAGCAGTGGTTCATGTAAAATCGATTCTAATTGAAAGGGCTCGGGAGAGAAACTCGTAATCAAAACTAGAGATTCTTCAAACACAGGGTATTCAACAATCTCCGGATGAAGAATGGGTCCATCCACAAATGCACCGTCTACCTTATATTCGAGAATGGTACTTACTTGATCTACGGTAGGTGCCATATATAAGCTTAATTCTACTTGTGGAAATTTCTTGTGATATTGTGTGAAGATCAATGGCAATCGTGTAGAAGCAGTTGACTCCATAGCTCCAATGCGCAAGGTTCCCCGCGGGGCAGAAGAAAGTTTAACTGCCTCAATCGCTTCCTCGAAATCATAGAGCAACTTGTTTACATGCGGCAACAGCTCACGTCCTGCAGGCGTTAAGGATACCTTTTTATGATATCGATATAACAGAGGAACGCCCAATTCTTGCTCAAGACGTTGTATTCGTGCAGTAACGTTGGACTGTACATAATTCAATTTCTCAGCAGCCTTGGTGATGCTTTGTTCAATGGCTACTGCCTTAAACACTTCCAAAGACCTAATATCCAAAACAGCCCTCTCCTTTTGCATCACATATTATGATGATCTATATACTTTTATTTGATTTTACGTGATGCATCATAGCATGTAAACTTAATGAATCAGAGGGATTAACACCATTGCCAATGGGTTGAAAAAGGAGTGTTTAATATGAGTTACCAACCTATTAATTTTGAAGAGAAATTATCTAAGTTCAATGAACATTGGTCTCCGAAAGTTATTGGTGAAATGAATGATTATCAGTTTAAATTGGTTAAAATCAAAGGAGATTTTGTATGGCACGATCATCAAGATACCGATGAGGTATTTATCGTGATCAAAGGGGAGATGTTTATCTATTTCCGCGATGGCCAAGTAAAGATTTCCCAAGGGGAGATGTTTATTGTACCAAGAGGAGTCGAACACAAAACGTTTGCTCAACAGGAATGTCATATCATGATGGTTGAGCCTAGGGGCGTAGTAAACACTGGCGAGACAGAGTCAGAATTAACAGCAGTCAATGATATTTGGATCTAATGAAGTTGATGAAACAACACAAACATACTGTCAGGATACAAGAATAATGTTCCATTGAAAGTCGCTAATGCAGCGGCTTTTTTTATGGAATTAAGAGCTTGTTGCGAGGTGAAGAAAGTATAACCGAAATGAACGATTACATAGCCATTATATATGGAAGGATTTGAATATATCCATTGCGAAAAGGATTGGCTATAATGCAATACGTTACGGAAAACACTATTCTAAATCCTTCTGTGTGGAAAATGGTTACCGTGACAGCTCTTCTGTGGGATATATCATTCACAATGCTTCTAAAAGATTACGAAGGTGAAGCAATCCTGGAGGAATTACCGATTGTAACGAGAAGAATTTGGATGTTGATAACATTCGTTATTTTGATGGGGCCACTTTACTATGGGCTGTTCAGATATTCTTTTTCATAAATGGTGCCCGTAACCTCCACAATTTTATTTGTCCATCCAAGAAAGCTTGCTTAGAAATATCTGGAAACCCCTTTTCAATAATATCTGTAGAACCGATAATCGCATCTAACTTTCCTCTTTTCAAAAAATCATTTCTTGTATTTTCTCACCAGTATGATTCCAATAGACAAGATTTTAAATTACATAGGTAAGATTGACGGAATTAGACCCATGATCATTGCGTTAGTAATGCTATCAACAGTATTTTATACTGTTCCTTTACATGGGTTTCAGGCATAATTAGAACTCCTTTTATCTATTTTTTTCATCATAGAATGTGACGTAGCGTCCCCCGCAAAATGAAAAGCCTCTACACCCTTGACTTTCCCCTGCACGGGAAACTGTATACTCGCATTATGTTATAGATTGGAGATGATATTTTGTTCAAAATCAGTGTGTTTTCCAGGCTAAGCAAGGTCTCTTTAAAAACACTGCGCTATTATGACCAGATTGGCATACTTAAGCCGAGAAAAGTGGATCACGATACGGGTTATCGTTACTATTCCGCAGATCAGCTTCTTGAGCTCAACCGAATCTTGATCTATAAGGAATTGGGTTTCACCTTGCCCCAAATTACACAGTTGCTCCAGGAAGAAATTACATTGGAGAATATTCAAGGCATGTTTAGGTTGAAAAGAAGCGAAATCCAACAAATCATCGATACAGAACAAGCCAAACTTGTCAGGATTGAGGAGCGTATGAAGCTTATAGAAGAAGAGGGACAGGTCGAAACAGGTCAAGAGATCCGAATCAAAGCAGAAGGTGCTCAGCCGTTTCTTTTTCAGAAAGCATGCGGCAGAGAAGAGGACATTCCGACTTTGTTTCGTAAGTTTGATCAGTTCGTAACAAAGGAAATTCGCCAATGGATTCAAGGTCCTCAGGTTGTGTTGTGGAGAGACATTGACGGAAAAGAGGATGAGTTTGAGTTCGAAGTTGGTTATTTTTTAACCTGTGAGCTGCAATCATTCCCGGAGCCGTTTCAACTGCGGACTCTTCCTCCTGAACCGATGATGGCTACGATGGCTTTTCATTCAAATTCCAAGTTTGATGGGGCGGCCTGTGTTCATCTGGCGAAATGGATTGAGAAAAACAACTATCAGATCAAGGAAGATGAATCGGGTAGGGAACTATATTTGCCGTTATCTCCAGAACAAGAGGCACAATTTATCGAAATCCAAATTCCAATACGAAATAGATAACTGAAGAAGGTGGAGTGGAATACATTGAAAAATAAAGGAATCATCTATGTCCTGGCACTGGCTGTTTTTCTGATTGGAACCATTGAATACATTATTACTGGAGTCATTGAAATGATCGCTGCGGACTTGCAAGTATCTACTTCCGAAGCAGGGTTGCTGGTGACCGTGTTTGCTCTCGCAGCGGCCATAATTGCTCCGATATTGATTGCATTAACCATAAATATGGATCGCAAGAAGTTGCTGATGGCTACCCTCAGTGTATTTATTGCCAGCAACGGACTAATGCTCGTCGATCTTACCTATGAAACGATACTTTGGGTACGAATGATTCAAGGGGCTAGTGGTGGAATGGCTACCGTTGTAGCTATGGCAGTAGCGACACGACTCGTGGAAAAAGAAAAACGTGGCAATGCCATTGGTATCATTTTGATGGGGCTTAGCAGCTCGCTAGTGCTCGGTGTTCCCATAGGCACATTTTTTAGTGAGATGTTTGGATGGAGAGCTCTATTTGTTTTCATCGGTTTGTTAAGTGTTCTTCCGTTACTGATCATCTATAAAAAGATTCCGGCAATCAAAGAAGAAGAAAAGGTTACCCTCACCATGCAGCTTACCATTTTAAAAAATCCAACCATTCTGACTGCCTTGGTTATTACGTTATTGTATGTTGGCGGTTATGCTACACTGTTTACCTATATTACGCCTTTCTTGCAAGCTACATCCTCTCTGTCCATGGCCGAAATAAGCGGTGTTCTGTTTCTGGCGGGGATTTGCAGCTTTGTCGGATCAAAAGTGGGCGGGCAATTGGCAGATGCAAAGGGGTCAAAGTTTACCATTGGCCTCGGACTGATGTTACAGGGCGTGACTCTTCTTTTATTCGCTCTAGCGGGTGTGCATCTGGTGGTTCTACTCTTGGTGTTAATGATTTTTATGTTAGCCACGTGGAGCATTTCCCCTGCCCAGCAACTATATCTGGTTACTCTAGCACCACGAAATCCGGATATTGCCCTTAGCGTAAATACGTCGTTTATCCAATTTGGTTTTGCACTGGGATCTGGATTAGGAGGGCTCGTCATCCGTCATACATCTGTTCTGTATTTGAATTGGCTGGGTTTTGCCGCTGTAAGCATAGCTTTTCTTTTTGCCATCGTATTATTCAAAAAAATGAGCAGTTCTAATCTCAACTCTAAAGGGGTTTCTTTATAGTCAGGGGCTGGAGCGGAACAGTTTCGAACCAGGAATTGAATAACGTTTGGCAACATTATGTATTTGTAGCGCGTCCATATAAGTAAGCACTTTAAAGGGGAGGATTATAATCAAAGTAAAATATTTGCATTGTATTCTCAGCATTATACTGATTTTTCTAACATCAGCTTGCTACAGCAAAGTGACTAGCACAGGTTCACAGGATGATCTTATTGAAGCCTATCGTGTAGCGTTGGATGAATTGATTTCATATGATACAGTTCTTAATACCAATATGGAGTACATTTCCCTGGTTTGGAATGAGGGAGTTACTTTAAAAAGCTCTGATAAGCAAGTCATTGAGGAATCCCTGCAAAAAGAATATAACGTAACGATGTACAACTACACTTATGAACAATTAATAGAGGAGAAGTTATATGCCCAGCAGAAAACTACGCTAAGAGGCATTCTTTTAACGATTGAAAAGCAGCAGCAATCTAACAACCCAGATGAGATGACGATTGAGGTCAGTAAGTATCGTGCAAACGAAGGAGCAGTCGCTTTAGACATGAAACTAGCTTGTCAGGAAGGGCAATGGAAGGTCGTTGAATATGGAATGATCAGAGAAAGTTAGGGAACAACTAATTTCCCCATTCAATAGTGGGTAACCAACACAAAGAACACTTCGAACTGCATTAGCTGCTTATGACAAATAATAAAGAGCATGTGTGTATGAATACGAAGGTAAAATCGCTACTTTAGCGGCTTTTTTATTTGAATCAAGTCAGCAATCAGGCACTATGATTTTATTCCTTTATATATAGGTAAAGCAGATAAAAAAGAGGGGAAGCATGCAATCATAAGTTGTACAAAATACTCCCCATTTGCAAGGAACCGTTATGGTGTCGAATTTGCATTGTAGTACAATACCAGATTGCCATCATGTATAGTTATATCCACTTTAGACGTTGTATAAAGTGTTTTCTGAATGGAGACAGTATGAAAACGGAAGGTGGATGAGAAATGTACCGTTTGTTCATGTTGTTACCCTTTATTTTTTTATTGATTACACCATTACATTCTTATGCTTCCCCTGTTTCTGAAGATCCTCTTATAAATGATCTCCGTAAAGGAGGGTATATCCTTTATGTTCGTCATGGGGAAGCAACTTTAGGAGAGGATCAACAAGATCTTAGTCTAACGGATTGTTCCACTCAAAGGAATTTAAGTGCTAGAGGTATGGATCAAGCAAAGAAGTATGGTGAAGCCATTCGAAAGCTCCATATACCCGTTACTTTTCCAGTTGAATCGAGTCCACTTTGTAGAACTGTGCAAACTGCGGAAGCTGCTTTTGGCAAACCCAATGTAACTGTAAATGAATTTTGGATGAACATATACGAACTAAGCAAGAACATCAATACAGAGGATGCACAGAATATCATTCAAGCCTTTACAAATGAAGTTGAACGTATAACTCCTAATACATCCAATAGGGTTATCATAGCTCACTCTTTTCCACAGGATATGGGTTTAGGGGACATTCCATATATGGGGACAGTAATATTAAATCCGCTGGGAAATCATATGGGGTATGAGATCGTTAAAAGGTTGACTCTGGAGGATGTACTACGTCTAGCTGAGATGCAGTAGTTTAAACTGTTGGATACAGCACAATCTGTTCAGGACAAAATGATACCGTGAAAGTTTCACATTACCTAAATCATATGAGATTCAAAGGAATTTACTGAGGCATTCAAATCTTACAGGAAGCATATGATTGATTACAAACTGCGGTGCCGAATAAGGTACCGTAGTTTCTTTGTTTTGCGATTCGAGCGTAACATGGTTGGGCTGATAATGGAAATTAACTTCCAGTAGCACTGATCAAATTGGAATATAGCTATAGATGATCTCGTTTTAATCGGATAATATAATCTTAAAAGGGGGGGGGGAGAAGTCGATAATGATAAGTTCATTGATAAATTCATTGAGTTTATTGAAGCTAATGGCCTTAACGCTTTCCACTCGAATTTGAAAGGATCTTTATTTTGAGAAAAACAATTAATTATGTTCTTTTGTTAATGATTATCTGGGTAGCATTACTGTATCCTTTTCGTTCTGCTTGGTTTGTAGGTGCAAATCAGATTGCTGAAGATCTTCATGGAGTATATTTACTTTTCTTGTTCTTTGGATATCTTATTTGTTCATCTGGTATGGGACTTATTCTTGGCAAGATGTTTTTTAAACGAAAAGAACAGTAATAACAAAAAATATCGTTCGATAGAAAGCGTGACTTTTGTCCGTCGCAAAGTCATTTACGTGTCACTACCCTTTAGCCGTATTGCAAAGCTAGTAATTCCGTACATAAGATCTTCTGCAAGGAAAGTAATTGTCTTCGAGAAACGCTAAAATATAATACTGGGCAGACGGACGCATCGTAGAGGCGCTCGAGGAGGTGGCTGACATTATAAATAACCATTGGAAATTAGCGATGCAGAGGACGTTTTTGCATAATGTTGAACCTCTTTAGAATTATTCGTTGAATACAGGTTATAGCTTTTAACATCCGAAAAGCAAAAAACAAGACGCTAATATGACAAGGTTACTATGCACCATAAATATTTAGCAGGTATAAAACCAATTGATTTTTCATTTTAATAAGCATGGCCCGTTCTGAAATTTGTTGGTAATGATACATGTTGATGGATAAATCTCCATTCGCCATGTTCGCTTATATAGCCATCGGTTTGACGAGTAAGAAAGCTGGCAGATGGAGAACCATTCTCATATCAAAATGCAGAAAAATGTCGAATAAAGTGATTGCTAACTAATTTGTTGTGTGATATTATGATCCAGTAAACGTTTACATCAAAAGCGAATTGAATATTAGCAGTGTTTGGCTGTTACTGGTAAAGCAGGCATGACCAAAATGATTTTGCATTTTCCTTATGTGAGTAGGGGAAGGCATATCGTTTTGGTCTTTTTTATATCCAAATTCAGAAATGGGGCAAAGGTATGGATTATCGCAAGTTGGGACAAGAGATTACGGAATTGGTTGGAACGAAGGATAATATCGCTCGGCTTACGCACTGCGCAACCCGACTGCGGTTCGAACTTCACGATATCTCCAAAGCGGAGACAGAAAAACTTAAAGCACTCCCAGGAGTCATTACCGTTGTGAACAATGGTGGACAATACCAGGTTGTCGTGGGCAATGAGGTACAGCAGGTCTACCGAGTTATCACTCAACAGATGGGTTCAGCAACTCGAAGTGCGGACACCACATCAGCTTCTGGCAAAAATAACGGACCAAAACAAAAACAGAGCTGGATCTCCAGATTCATCAGCGTGATCTCAACGACATTTACTCCGGTCATTCCGGCAATCATTGGCGCGGGTATGATCAAAGCGATATTAGCCGTACTTGTGCTGACAGGCCTCGTAACGACGGAAAGCCAAAACTACTATATCCTTAATACCATTGCAGACGCGGCGTTTTATTTCATGCCTATTCTGCTGGCTTATGGAGCTTCCATTAAGTTTGAAACAAGTCCAATTCTGGCGATGACCGTTGCCGGCGTGTTATTACACCCGGGATGGAGCGCCCTGATGGCGGAAGGAAAAGACGTGTTTTTCATCGGTGTGCCAGTTCGACTAACCGACTATGCAGGCTCCGTCCTGCCGATTATTATTGTTGTTTGGCTCATGTCTTACATTGAACGTTTCGCGGATCGAGTATCACCTTCCATGATCAAATTTTTCACGAAACCGATGATTGTGCTGTTGATTACAGCACCACTTGCATTAGTGGCCATCGGCCCTTTCGGAACATACCTGAATGATCTGGTGGCGATGGGTGCAGAAGCAATTAATGCCAGAGCCAGTTGGCTGATTCCTTTGTTAATGGGCACTTTGCAACCGTTCCTGATCGTGACAGGCACTGCATGGGCGATGACGCCGATTGCAACTAGCCAACTGACCAAAAATGGATATGAAATGATCAACGGTCCGGGAATGCTTGCGTCCAATATTGCTCAAGGTGGGGCCACGCTTGCTGTAGCATTAAAAACAAAAAACAAAAAACTGAAACAGCTCGCTGCTTCATCCGGTTTCACCGCTGTGCTGGGCATCACGGAACCATCCTTGTACGGCGTAACGCTGAAACTGAAGAAACCCTTAATTGCCGCAATGATCGGTGGTGGTGTAGCAGGGATATATGCTGGTCTGACTGGATTAGTACGTTATGCCTTCGTGTCTCCAGGGCTTGCCGCGTTACCTGCCTTCATTGGCAGCAATCCGATGAACATCGTTCATGCCATTGTGACTTGTCTAATCGCTTTTGTCGTTACCTTTGCTCTGACATGGATCATTGGTTTTGAAGATCCAGTGGACGATGAAGAAGAAGGCAACACCAACGTTAACGATGACAAGCCACTTTCCGGGCAGCCTGTTCAAGACAACAGCCCAAGCACAAAGTCTTCTACAATAACAAATGCAAATGTACCGAGCCAAAATGAATTACTCCCACTTACGATCGCCAGCCCGATGCAAGGGGAATTAGTCCATCTAGACCGTGTACCAGACGATGTCTTCTCTTTGGGATTACTGGGTAAAGGCGCTGCCATTATTCCTGCCAAAGGAGAACTGTATGCACCAATCGCAGGTGAAGTAACGGCTTTCATGGACTCCAAACATGCGGTCAAATTAAATGGTTATGATGGAGAAGAGGTGCTCATTCATATTGGAGTGGATACCGTCAACCTGAAGGGGCGACATTTTGACTCTTCCATAAAAGTAGGGGATCACGTACAACGGGGGGACTTATTGATCCGCTTTGATATCGATGCCATCAAGACGGAAGGCTACGAAGTCATAACCCCGATCATTATCGCCAATTCGGATCATTTCTCGGACATTAAGCTGGAGAAGCAGAGTCCTGTGGAGGTTGGAGCGACGATTATCCACCTTACCTAACAACCGTAATACGGTCCTATATATATGTAGATCAACATTAAGATGAAGGAGTGCTTGAGATGTTATATCAACACATCAAACCATTCCCCAATGATTTTCTGTGGGGAGGCTCTACCTCGGCCTATCAAGTGGAGGGAGCCTGGAACGAAGATGGCAAAGGTCTGTCCGTGATTGATATGTGTGATCATCCGGCCGGAACCGCCGATTTCACAGTAGCGAGCGATCACTATCACCGATTCAGAGAAGACGTGAAGCTTTTTGCAGAGATGGGTCTCAAAGCGTATCGTTTTTCCATTGCATGGACTCGAATCTTGCCTTCAGGCGTAGGGGCTATTAATGAGAAAGGCCTCGATTTTTATCACCAATTGATTGACGAGTTGCTGTTACATGGCATTGAACCCATTGTCACCATGTACCATTTCGACCTCCCCTACGAGCTTGAGAAAACCGGAGGATGGAACAACCGGGGGACGATCGATGCCTTTGTCGAGTACGGGCGTATCTTGTTTGAGCAATACGGGCATAAAGTGAAATATTGGTTGACCATTAATGAGCAAAATACGATGATTCTTCATCCAGGTGCTATTGGTACACCGAAGGGCGGACGTTTGCCTTCCAGTAAGGAACTGTATCAGCAAAATCATCACATGTTTGTGGCTCAAGGCAGAACAATGCGACTATTTCATGATATGCTCCCGCACGGCAAGATCGGTCCTGCATTAAACATGACTTCCATGTACCAGGCAACCTCCAGGCCAGCAGATGCAATCGCTGCACATAACTGGGAGACCATTCGTGGATGGGGGTTTCTCGACTTATCGGTGTGGGGACGGTATAATCCATTATTCTGGAGTTATTTGCAGGAACGTGGCATCGAGCCGATTATTGAGCAGGACGACATGGAAGACATCCAGTCAGGCCATCCCGATCTTGTAGCGATCAATTATTACTCAACAGCAACCATTGCCGCCAGTACGGGCGATGCGTCGGATGTTACAGCTCGTGCGGGTGATCAGCAAATTATGCTTGGCGAGCAGGGAGTGTACCGTGCCGCAGAGAATCCTTATACGAAAAAAACAAAATATGGCTGGGTCATTGACCCGGTTGGCCTAAGGCTGACATTGCGTAAGGTAAGTGAACGATATGATCTCCCGATTTTAATTACGGAAAATGGCATAGGAGCTCCAGATGTACTGGAAGCAGATCACACTGTCAACGACACGTACCGAATTGATTTTATCGAGAAACACCTGGAACAGATCAGACTCGCTCTAACGGATGGGGTGGATGTGATTGGTTATTGCCCTTGGTCCGTTATTGATGTAGTAAGCACCCATCAGGGTTATGGGAAACGCTACGGCATGATTTATGTAAACCGTGGTGAACAGGATCTGAAAGACTTGAAACGTTTGAAGAAGAAAAGCTTCTCGTGGTATCAAGAGGTCATTAAACAAAATGGTAGATGTATCGGAAATTCGGATCAGGCGGTCACGAAAGAATAAAGGATCGTGATGAAAGCATGAGAGTAATCAAAATATTGAATAACAGCTTGCTACTGACCAAAGATGAACAGGGGCAAGAAGTGATTGTCATGGGCAAAGGTTTGGCATTCAAAGGTAAAGTCGGTGAGTGTCTCGAAGAGGAGCATATCCAGAAACGATTCATTCTGCAAAATAATCCGTCTGCTCAGGCTTACGTACGAACCATCGAAAACATGCCAGAAAAACATGTGAATGTCATAAACAAACTGATTTCCAATGCAAAAGAAAAGCTGTCTCTTGACGATCAAATCTTCTTTACGCTTATGGATCACTTGTCTTTTGCCATTGAACGATGGAAAAAAGGTGTATCATTACAGAATCGCATGTTGTGGGAGATCCAGAGGTTTCATCCCGTCGAATTCGAACTGGGCATGGAAGCCGTCCACATGTTGAATCAAGAACTTGGCATTGAGCTTACGGAAGAGGAAGCAGGGAATATCGCGTTTCATTTTGTGAATGCCCAAACACATGAGCAGAATATGGAGCGCACCATGCAATCCGTTAAGATGTTAAAAGATATTTTTAACCTGATTCAATATAGCTTTGATATGCAATTGAACAAAAACTCCATCCATTATGTGAGACTCGTCACACACCTACAATTTTTCATCCAGCGTTTACAAGAGGGTCGGCTGGGCAATTCGCCGAAAGATTTCATCTTTCAGCACATGGTGAAGGAGCATCCGCTTGAATACAAATGCGCGGAGATGATCAAAACCTATGTGCAAAACATGCTGGATATCTCCATATCAAACGAGGAATTATTATATTTGATGATTCACATTGCTCGAATTGTGCAGGAGGAACAGGGTCACGAGGAACGATTATAAAACAAAAGTTATATTGATTTACTTATGGCACGCGATTCTTTGAATATCTGATGCCCTTGATTTCTAGTATGTTTATATGCCTGTTAGCAGACAGGAAAAAATGATTCTTTCTAACGATGACCGTTTTCTCGTATTCTATCGGGAAACGGTCTTTTTTTTGCAAAAATCTATTCGTATGGTACCTTACTCATCGAACCTTTGCGAACGGACTCCAGCTTCCTCAACTCATATGACATTGACAAATGATAACATTTTATTATCATAATTGGGAATTTTCTATATGTAAGCGCTATCTTTAAAATTATAATTTATGTATCTGGATGTTAATCCGTTCAGAAATACTTAGACCAAATCAAGAGGAGGAATTGTATGAAACGGTTACGTCAATGGAATATTGCAGCCTTGGTTCTTGTGCTCGTACTCGGTATGTTTCCATTTTCGAATGTCTCACATGCAGCCCAGGCAGTTACGGAAGTGGAGGAAAGTCATTTGAGCACAAACTTTGAAGACGGTACACTTCAGGGATGGACTCCACGTATAGGTAACGAAAGACTGACAGTGACACAGCAGGAAGCACACGAAGGTCAGTCCAGTATGTTGGTTGCCAACCGTGAGCGTTCCTATCAAGGAGCGATGTTATCCATGAAAGATCTGCTTGAGCGTAACCAAGAGTACGAAATTACGGCATATGTAAGACTTACCCAGGAGCCCACCACGGATCAAACGCTACAGCTCACCACATATAAAAAAACAACTGCCGAAAGCTGGAACCCGATCGGCAGCGTGAAGATTGCCAAGGCGGAATGGAATACATGGCACAAGATCACCGGAAAATTTCAGTATAGCGATGATCCCGCTGAATTGAATTTGTTCATCGAAACACCCTACATCTCTGATGATAGCGTAGATACGTTATCGTTCTATGTGGATGATGTATCATTTACTATGGCAGAGCAACTGGAGATTGAAGAAGATATTCTGTCTCTGAATGATCTGTATCAAGATGATTTCCCCATTGGTGCGGCAGTGTATCGCTGGCAGTTGGAAGGCGCATACGGACAACTGCTCACAAAGCACTTTAACAGCTTGACCGCAACCTATGAGATGAAACCAAAGTACATGTCTCCTTCCGAAGGTGTTTATGAGTTCGAGGCAGCCGATCAATATGTTCAGTTCGCCGAGAAGCATGGTATGGGTGTACGCGGACATGCGTTGTTGTGGCATATTGATGCCGCAGAGTGGATGCTAAAGGATCGTCAGGGTAACCCTGCAAGTAGAGAATTACTGCTTGCCCGGATTCAGGATTACGTTGAAACCGTCATGACCCGATACAAAGGCAAGATCTATGCCTGGGATGTGGTAAACGAGGCGATTGCGGATAGCAATGGTGATGCCAACGGTTTACGTAAAAGTCCCTTTTATGAACTAATTGGTCCGGATTACATTGAAAAGACCTATGAATTCGCTCGTGCAGCCGATCCGGATGCCAAATTACACTACAACGAATACTTCACGGAAATCCCTGAGAAAAGAGAACATATGTATAAGTTGGTCAAACGACTGAAAGAGAAAGGGCTCATCGATGGTGTGGGTTTGCAATCGCACTATAACCTGGAATCCCCGCCCATCGAGGAAATTGAAAAAACGATCAACATGTTCGCCGAACTTGGATTGGATATTCAGATCACGGAACTGGATGTGGATAGCGGAATTCCATTTGGTGAAGAGATGTCGGATGAAGTTTTGGTAAAACAGGCGTATCGTTATAAGGAATTGTTGGATTTGTACAAAAAACACAAAGATCACATTTCTTCCGTTACCTTATGGGGGTTGCAGGATGAGAAGTCTTACAACAACCAGGCTATGCTGTTTGATTCAGCCTTGAAGGCCAAAAAAGCATACTGGGGACTCGTCGATGAATCCAGCTTGCCTGTGTTGACGCAGAGAGCCGTATCACTTTCAGGTAAACCAGATATTAAAAAACAGTCACAAGATCCGCTCTGGAACAAAGCGGTGTCTACTACATTGAAGGGCAACTTTTCGGGATCAGCCAGTTTTCGCACCTTATGGGATCAAAGCAACTTGTATATCCTTGTGGATGTTCGGGATGCGAAGGCAGATGTGAATGACAGAGTAGATATCTTCGTCGATCACAATAATGGCAAGACCACTTCCTATGAAGCAGATGACCGACACGTAATCATTAAGCGTTTGGGCAAAGCTGAGGGCGCGGAGCCACGTTCATATCGTGTACGCGAGACAAAAAACGGATATTCGGTTGAATTGTCCATTCCATGGGGTGGTATCCAAGTCGGATCAGAATATGAAGCCGGCTTGGATATCCGTGTGACTGATGGCGGTGCAAGTGGGACACAGCCTTATAATCCACTGTACTGGAATGATCGAACACAATCACAGGAACAAGATACAAGCAAATACGGCGTGATTCAACTCGCCCCTATGCCCAAATCTGCACAAGCTGTGCAAGGGATTGTTCAGATTGATGGGAAGAAAGACGCCCTATGGAATAAGGCTGTACCCTTTGAGGTAAAACGGTTGAATCAGACTGAAGGTGCAGAAGCAGTGGCTCGCGCAATATGGTCAGGTGAGTATCTATATCTGCTGGTCGACGTCACTGATCCAAATATCATAACAGATAGTATTAACCCATGGGACCAGGATTCGGTTGAGATTTTCCTGGACGAAAATCACCAGCGCACACCGTATTTTCAATATGATGATGCCCAGTTCAGAATCAGTGCAGACAATGTAGGAACCTTTGCAGGCAGTGCCTCACCCGGACGTCTTGTAAGCGCTGTGAAGAAAACGAATAAAGGATATCTCGTAGAAGCCAGAATCAAGTTACATTCACTAACACCCAAAGCAGGAAATGTTCTTGGTTTGGATCTTCAAATTAACGACAACCAGGGCGGAGGCAAGCAGAACGTAGCCAAATGGAATGATAAGACCAATGAAAGCTGGAGAAACACTTCCCAGTACGGAATACTCACTTTTGTTGGAAAAAACAAACACGGGGATTAAATCTTTTGCCGTAGTAGCAAGAATGAAAACCATCATAACAGTTGTTCAGTGGCGGATTGATTCCATTTTATATTCTGATTCAGAAGCTGAATTTGTTGAACACGATGTGGGTGATGATTCTCCCTGAAGCGGTATCCATCTGGAACATGATCCTGTTGTTGAATTTTTTTCGCAACGTCCCCAAAGAGCTGGAAGAGGTCGCCTTCGTTGATGGAGCTGGTTACTTTCGAACTTTGATTCTTGTGTTATTACCTGTGTCGATGGCAGCCTACAAAGGATTCCGTAGCTGTTTCCGGTATTGAAGAACTTGGTAAAAACTCAAATCCATCCGTTTCGAAAGCAGGGATGACTGTGTATAGCCTTGTATCTGGAACTCTGACAATTATGTATCAGTAATTGGGGTGGCGGCACAAAATATTTCTGTGGGTAGTCCAGTAATTACAATAAAAGTGTAGAGGCAACTCCTTATATTCCTTAACTTAATGAAAAGGATTATCAAGCCCGCTTGTATAGCGGGCTATTGTCGATGGATAATAATATTATTCCATTCAAAGTCGTTATATAGCAATCTAGTTGACGGCAGGTACGATTTCGTTATGCACGCCGATTTCACATATGGCTGAATTGCTTTACAATAAGCTTAGAACCTGGTTCTACCCGAAGGCAAGCCGTCTTAAAAAAGCTCAAGGAGGGTTTCTCGTACATACGGTCAAAGAGCTGCCAAGATAATGCGACTCACCGAGTACGCCGTGATATCATTGGTGTCTTTTGTGGAAGTAACCACGGCTATGCGCTCATCTCTAAGACATTGAATTGAAAGTAATCTTTGAATGTTTTGACCAGCAGGATTGTTATTTGAATCCAGAGAGATCAACTGGTATACCTTTTTGTTACCGGACATTACCTCATCGAAGTAGTAGACGTTACCGATCTGACTTATTTAAGTAAATAAGCGTTTAATTGGAGGGTTTGTTATGTATAAATTGGTGAAAATAGCAGCTTATATATTGATGGCTTGTGGAGCCTTATATCCTATGGGGATTTTCTCTAAAGAAAGTTTGTATTTTACATTGTATCCGGGGTTGTTACTATTATTATCCACGAATGTATTTTCAGTTGTCATGAAACCCAAAACTGAAAGCAAGTAAAAGAAAGACTAAACGTAGAAAACAGATCTTTAAGCTAACGGTAGGTTATTGTAACTCCAGAAATAATAAAAGGGAACAAGTGTTCTTTACATATGTTATATATGAGTGATATACTCGAAACGAAACGGAAACAAGTGAAATTTAAATAAATCTATTTTTTAGAGGCAGACCTGAGGTTGGGAGTCTGTTTCTTTTTCTTTGAGCTAACATGCAGGTAAGTAGGTTGAATGAATATGGCGTGAAGGAACCAATCATTACGGTGTTGGACGTAACTTGGTTAATAACAGTTGAATTTAAAATTTGGAGGCATATTATGAAGCAATATAAAGTGGTATACCCACATCTTTCAAATTATCCTGATCCAATTGTTTTAGCTATAGGAGATGTCGTTATATACGGCAGAGAAGATACTGAATTTCCAAACTGGATTTTTTGTGAAGCAATCCATTCGAAAAAGAGAGGCTGGGTACCAAAACAAATATTAAGTAAACCAACTGAGGAAAACAAAGCGACTGTGTTAGCACACTATTCCGCATACGAATTGACTGTTACTCCTGGTATGTTAGTTGAAAAAGAATTTGAACTTAATGAATGGAGTTTTGTTCATACCACACATGGTGAGAAGGGGTGGGTACCTAATAGGGTATTAGTTATTAGATTGGGCGAAAATGATCACATTAAACGAAGTAAAAGAGAGGTTCGTACTTATGACAATAACGTTTAGGAAACTAAGTGAGCTATCGATCGAGGAAAATGTACGTATTTGGAATCTAGGATTCGAGGGTTATTTTATACAGATTGTTATGACGATTGAGGCTTTGATGACTAGGATTGTTAACGAAGGACTTTCTTTGGAGAATTCACTCGCTATTTATGTGGATGGTGAACCTGCAGGGTTTGTCATGAATGGATTTCGTGACGTAGATGGAAAGAAAGTGGCATGGAACGGTGGCACAGGTATTGCGCCTACATTTAGAGGACAGGGCATTGGCAGAGCGCTCATGTTAAGAAATCTAGAGTTGTACCGAGAACAAGGCGTGGAGATTGCGATACTTGAAGCACTCACCCAGAATGAGAGTGCGATCAAGCTATATCAGTATGTGGGGTATGAAATTACGGATCGATTAATGATTTTACAACATACGGGTACAATAGATCCCCAACTACTGAAGCGATCTGTTGCGCATCCCTTTTCTATCACCAAAGGATTGCCCCGTGATGTATACGCGCTAGACTTTTATCGAGGTTTATCTGCTTGGCAGACACAATGGCCTAGCATGAAGGAGGGTGAATCTATAATCATTAGACAAGATAGCGAGCCTGTATGCTATGCATTGTATAAGCGAACATTTGATCAAGAGGGTAAATTGGTAACCATTTCGCTCTATCAATGTGAGGTCCTTCCTGGACGGGACGATGCAGAGGAGATTTATAAGCTTGCTCTCAGTGAATTGTTCGCCCCGTTAGACTATGTATGCAGGCGAGGGACAGCTAATTTGCGTAAATCCAATCAACTTTTGAACGATCTATTGATAAAATTAGGTTTCACAACAAATGTTGAGCAAGTGCTCATGATGCGAAATATGGATCTTAGATGAAATCATTTTTTTAGTTTCGTTGTCGATAAAATGGCCTGGATTTATTTTGTAACGCAAGGATTTATTGTCTGGGGTTAGGGTACATTTTTATGCGCTTACTTATGGAGCAGATCATTTGGGAGGATTATGAAAATTAGTTAATGCAAGAAAAATTTTAAATGAAGAAAGCAACCCCTCCGCTATTTTCAGCGTGAGGGGCCCGTTAATTGTCAATTGCAGTACTTTTTTTGGTTCGTTCCGCCAATTCAGTTATTGACTTAATGTCTTGATCAGTTAATAGATCTAGAAAATACTTGCGTATTGCCTTTGAGACAATGGGAAGGGCTTCATCCAAGGCGGACTTTCCGGCGGAAGTAATAATGACTTGCACACCACGTTCTGTGTCTAGTGGTTTCCTCAGAACTAGACCTCTTTTTTCCATACGCGTTAGATGATGAGATAATCGGCTCTTATCCCAGTCCATCGAGTCAGCTAGTTCCTGTTGGCGAAGTTTACCATCTCCAAATTGGACTAAACGGTCTAATACTCCAAAATCACCTTCTGATAGTCCTGTATATTCAGACATTTCCTTTACAACGCGACCGAAGACTCGTTTAAAGGAGCCTTTCCACGTATTCCATATTCGCATTTCGTCTTCGTTTAGTTCGTTAATATCCATGCGAATATAATACCATGGTTGACACGTCAACCACAAGATGTTACAGTTTGTTTTGTGAGTTGACATATCAACCAAAGAGATGAAATTATCTTTAGGTTGATATGTCAACCTACGAAGATTATAAAGATTTGCAAAGAAGCAAAGGAAGGAGAAAAAACGGATGAAAAAGCGGCTCGAGTTCGTTGACTTTAAACGCAGACCCTGCCAATTCGCATCGTGAAATGTTCGGCGCCGTTTATAGTCCGTCTAAAACCGCTCTCAATGCGATTACACTTGCTTTCGCAATCAGAACTTGAGTCCACAAGCATTAAGGTCAACGCTGTATGCCCGGGCTTCATCGATAAGGCGTAACGCCTGCCCTACAAATATAAGGAGTGTGTTATTAAATGGAATATGTGAAACTGGGACAAAGCGGTTTGGATGTTTCGAAATTAAGTCTTGGAACCATGAGCTTCGGCGTACCTGAACGCGGCAATACTCCATGGTCATTGAATGAAGAGGACAGTAGACCGATCATTAAAGAAGCAATCGAAATGGGCATTAATTTTTTTAGTACTGCTAATATGTATTCTGACGGAACAAGTGAAGAAATTCTTGGACGTGCATTAAAGGATTTCGCCAGTCGTGATGAAACCGTCATCGCTACAAAGGTATTTGTTCCGATGCGCAAAGGTCCGAATGCAATGGGGCTTTCCCGTAAAGCCATCATGAATGAAATTGATAACAGTCTAAAACGGCTTGGAACAGACTACGTCGATTTGTACCAGATCCATAGGTGGGATCCTAATACACCAATTGAGGAGACAATGGAGGCTCTTCACGATTTAGTTAAGTCGGGAAAGGTTAGATATATCGGAGCATCTTCCATGTTGGCATGGCAATTTGCCAAAGCGCAGCATGTCGCGGAGCGCAATGGCTGGACACGTTTCGTTTCCATGGAAAATAGACTTAACTTGCTTTATCGTGAAGAAGAAAGAGAAATGCTCC
The DNA here is from genome assembly GCF_900110055.1 of Paenibacillus sp. OK076. Taxonomy (NCBI): domain Bacteria; kingdom Bacillati; phylum Bacillota; class Bacilli; order Caryophanales; family Paenibacillaceae; genus Paenibacillus; species Paenibacillus sp. OK076. Next base: position 2,905,580 of record NZ_FOCH01000001.1, on the reverse strand, counting down.
CCCTTTGCAAAGATGAGGGGGTTGGTATCACTCCTTACCTACCTTTGGCGGCAGGACGGTTAACCCGGGAGTGGAATGAGCAGACCTCGCGATCCGAGAATGACCAAATAGCAAAAGCGTTGTTTATTAAAACGGAAGAAGCTGATCGCAAAGTTGCAGAAAGAGTTGCGGAAGTTGCAGCTAACCGAGGGATCCCGCGCGCACAAGTTGCTCTTGCATGGTTGCTGCAAAAGGAAGAGGTCACAGCACCAATAATCGGTTCGACCAAAATCAGCCATCTCGAAGATGCGGTTTCAGCGTTATCGGTTAAATTAACGCCTGAAGAAATTACCCGTTTAGAAGAACTTTATATACCACATGCATTAGTATAAATTGGACACATATCTTTTACTAAGATACCGTTCTGTATCGACATCCTCACGAACATCGATTCTATAAGCTAAAACTTTTGTAATAAACTCTTCTTGGGTGCGATCCTTGAAGAGTTTATTCGCTTTTTCGATGTGACAAGCAGTTGAAAACATTTGAGAGCCGACTAAAAAAAGGTAAACCTGGTTTCAGGCATACCTTATAGGCAAAATGGCGGGGAACTTTCTGGAATAACCCCTAATCTATTGAACTTAGATTGAATGATCGATAGCGCAAAAAATACGGCTTTATCCAACGCAAAAAGCGAAAGATTTCGAACCTGTGCTGAAACGGATTTTGGATGAGTTCAGCCTTCAGATGACGAATTGTTTGTCCGAAAGCGATAAACAGCAGTTTGCGGACCTGCTGAAAAAAATTTACGACAGCAAACAGGGTTAGATGATCAAGGTCATAGCTACTGACACGGATATTGCCGGAAAAGAATGGCTCATAACCACGATCGGGTACCTGGAACTTGCCGGGCAATCGGGATCAGGTTCTCGGCTATGTTACTCGCAGCCGCGATTTGCCTGACCGTACCTGCTTGTCGGCATGTTTCCGGCTTGCTTGAACGGGTCTGTATAAAAACTGGGTTCGATCCGTTATACCAGATTGGGTTTGTAGGTATACTCCGCTTCTTTTAATTCCCTTTACATAGCAGCAGTTGATTCAGCTACATTGTTTTTCTTTGTAAGTGGCTTTTTCCTCAATGTTCGATCATATAAATAAGGTTTTCCGTGATATTCCCATGCATTCTTTTGCTTCTCCTTTTTATGTACATCAACTTTTATCTCCAAATTAGCAACATTACTCTGGAATTCAGAAGCAATTCGTTTACACCATTTTAATCCACTTTCTTCAGAGGCACTAAAATGAACGCGTAAAAGAAACCCATTAACCGTTAATTCAAACTTATATAAATTCATATTATGTAATCCTTTCTAAGTGGGAATATAATCTAGAACAAAACACTATAACTACATAATAACAGGAACATACGTTCTGTAAAAGTGGTATTTATATTAGCACTTAATTATTGAAGGTAGGAGCATTACTATTTTTCATACTTATAAACACTTTGGAGGTCGATGGGTTGGGTTGATGGTCAGACGAGAAGTGGACTAGATTGTGTGAGGGAATAACGGGTTTTTGCTTTTGAAAAATCATTATGTATTTATCATGCGTTTATATTGATTCTATAGCACAGATGCTTACGATTAGGTGTAGTCTTTTGTTTTATTGTAAACGCTATGTCTATAATAATTTAATACGAGGGGAGGAGAAGTCGATTCGGTATCTATACGAGTTTATACAGCATCAGGACGACCTACCCATGAAGCTCTTTGTAAACAGCGTGAAACATGTTGATTTTCATTGGCATAAGGAAGTTGAAATTGTGTATGTCCTTCAAGGCTCAATCATCATGTATTTGGATCAAAAGCAGTACACGCTTCATGAAGATGATGTAATCGTGGTCAATAGCATGTCTGTCCATAAGATTGAACGGACCAATCAAGACAATGTACTTCTGACATTGCAGTTCGGTCCAGAATTGCTGAACACTAATGCGTCTATCTCCTGTAATTCTGCTCTGAATAATGATGGGGATAAATTACGTTTAACTAGCATCAAACAAAACCTCGCTCAAATGGTATGGGAGATCAACAAAAAAACGAAGGGTTATCGAAGCTACACGATAGGCAGACTGCAGATGTTATGTGGATGCCTTTTGCGATATTTTTCCGATGGGACAAATCTGGATGCAGAGGAGAGCAGCAAGGAGTACGATTATAAAAGACTGAACAGGGTCCTTGCGTACATTGACAGCCACTACAGTGAGAAGATTACGCTACAAGACATGGCTGCTTATGAGCATTTGAGCTTGCATTATTTCTCCCATTTTTTTACCGATAAAATCGGAATCCCCTTCCAAAAATACTTAACGCTCATTCGCTTGGAGAAATCCCAGGCACAACTGGCAGGGAGTGAGAAAAAAATTTCGGAAATCGCGCTGGATTGTGGTTTCGCCAATGTAAAGCTGTTCAACAAATACTTCAAAGAAAAGTACGGCTGCACGCCCGGCTCCTACCGCGAAGCTTCGCTCGCGCCAGAATCACCCAATACGAACCAGAACCGAAAGCCCAAAACATACGAGGAATCTTCAAGCGGGGATTATTATGAGATGGACACGTTAAACGCGATGGGATCATTGTATCGGTATCTGGACGAGAAATCGGAAACGCAGCAGGTGCCGCTTCCACCAACGAAAGCCTTGATGGAAGAGCAACATCATATCGAGATACGGAAAGACCACACTACAGTTCTTTATGAGAAACACTGGAATATTACCATGACTGCCGGCAGAGCAGCAGAAGGTTTGCGCGAAGATTGGCGGAGGCAGTTGGCCGAATTGAGGGCGCGAATTCCGTTTCGTTACATCCGGTTTCATGGCATATTCAATGATGAGATGATGGTGTACAGCGAGAATGAGGATGGAACACCAGTCTACAACTGGTCTTACGTGGACAAGCTCTATGATTTCCTTCTGGATCAGGGGATCCGGCCATTTGTGGAGTTAAGTTTCATGCCGAGTCTACTTGCGAGGTCCAATGAAACGATATTTCAGTGGAAAGGGAATATCAGTCCTCCGTCCGATCCCGCCCGATGGGAAGCACTTGTCAGTGAATTTATTCGCCATTGTTTGAATCGATATGGAGCGCAAGAAGTGAAGAAGTGGTATTTCGAAGTGTGGAACGAGCCTGACCTGGCAGGAGTCTGTTGGGCAGGGAGCAAGGAAGAATACTTTGCTTTTTATGAATCCACCGTTTGTGCGATCAAATCGGTGTTGATCGAACTGAAAGCAGGAGGCCCTGCCATGGGTTACGGCTCCCTCTGGAACGATACTTGGACTGAAGAGTTTTTGGCATATTGCCAAAAACGTGAAGTGCCCCTAGACTTCTTTTCGTTCCATATTTATTCGGAGTATCCGAAACTTAAAATTGATGAAGATCGTCTGACGAAGATTATGCCGCCTTCTTTTTATAAGGAAAGCATTGAACGTTTACGGGAAAAAATGAATGCGTCATCGTATGGCCATGTTGAGCTTCATGTGACGGAGTGGAATTTTTCACTGTATGACCGAAACTTGCTGCACGATACGATGTTTATGGCTCCTTTTGTTATCTACCAAACCATGAATACGCTCGGCGACGTAAAGGCGATGGCTTTCTGGTCCTTTACTGACGTATTCGAAGAAAGCATCGTTCCTGCTTCTCCGTTCTATGGAGGTTTTGGTCTGATCAATCGTGACGGGCTGAAAAAGCCGGCGTATTATGCGTTTGAGCTAATGCAAAAGCTGGGGGACGAGATGCTTGTAAAGGGAAACGGTTATGTCGGAACTCGAAAAAGTGACGGAAGCATACAGTTCCTGTTCTATCACTACGTACATGTAGATCAGCTGTTTGCGAGTGGAGATTGGTCGGAATTATCTAGTTCATCGCGTTATGACGTGTTTGAGGAAAAAGGAATCAAGGCATTTGAACTTTCGTTACATATGCTTTCAGGAACGTATAAATGCACCAGTTATCGACTGGATCGGGAGCACGGATCTGTATTTGACGAGTGGATCCGTATGGGTTCACCAGATTCTTTAACAGCCGAAGAGATCTCCTATTTAAACGGCAGAAGCGGTCCGGTAATCCGGTCAGAAATCGTGCAGGGTGAACATTGGTACAAAGAAATTTTGCTCCCGCCGCATGGTATAACGCTGCTTACCCTCGATCGGCAGTACTAAATGATTGTGTAATCTTCAACTGAAGGCATCCTTTCCGAAAGGGAGGGGTGTTTTTTGTTGTTTAATTCCAGCTGAAGCAGACAAGATAGAACTAAAGGCATGAAGAGGACAAAAAACGAACCAAGATGCGGCAAGTTACAACAAGAAAGCGTTAACATAAAACTTTATACTATGGTTATAGCAGCTAAGAGGAAAGTAGGGGGAGTTTGGATGAAGCGTTTTATGAAATGGATGACAGAATCGTTTGCGCCCAGATTGGAGGCGTTTACGAACAATATTTGGGTTTCGTCGATTCAAGAAGCGATCATGGTCGCTATTCCGATGATTTTTATCGGTTCGATCATTACATTAATTTCGATTTTGCAGGATTTCATTCCGGGAATGCCGGACCTGACACCCATAACGACATTCAGTTTTGGTTTGTTGGGTCTGTTTATTGCTTTTTTGACGCCGTATGTAGTCATGGAAAAAAAGGATCGCCACAAAATTAAGCTGCTTGCGGGGATGTCAGGGGTCTCCCTGTTCGTTATGCTTCTTAATCCGAGCGTGAATGAAGATGGAACCATTCAGTTCATCCTTGAACGATTTGGTCCTTCCGGTATGATCACGGCGCTTTTGGTGGGGGTATTTGTTGCACTTGTCATGAATGTATGCAATAAATTCTCGTTTTTCAAAAAAGGATCATCTCTTCCCGAGTTCATCATGGATTGGTTCGACTTTCTCGTCCCTATTGCTTTGGTGTTAACTTCTGGATGGCTGCTCGTATACCAGCTTCATTTCGATATCTTTGCACTGATCGTAAGCGTGTTCGAACCCATCAATGCGATGGGGCAAAGCCTGACTGGGTTTGTATTGTTTAACTTCATCGGTGTTGTGCTCTATTCCTTCGGCGTAAGTCCATGGGTCATGACACCGATCTGGTACGCCATATGGATACCCGCAATCGAAGAGAATGCCGCTCTCGTCGCAGCTGGACAAGATCCGGTCAATATTAATACCTTCGAAACCTTCTTCTCCGGCTGGCTTGGTATTGGGGGAATGGGTGCGACCTTGCCACTCGTCGTCTGGTTCCTGCTGGCAAGATCGAAAAAATTAAAGTCTGTCGGCAAGGCGACCATTATCCCTTCCTTGTTCAATATTAACGAGCCAGTCGTGTACGGAGCACCGATTGCTTTCAATCCGCTTCTCATGGTACCGATGTGGATCAACGGACTGATCACGCCGATTATTGTGTATTTGGCATTAGATATGGGTTTTGCAAGAATTCCGAGCCAGATCTTTCAATTGTGGTATACGCCAATCGGACTTTCAACCTACATTATGTCCGGCGTCAACGGACTCATTTTGCTTGCGGTAATCCTGCTGATTGTATTCGTTGTCTGGTTCCCGTTTTTCAAACTATATGACGCTCAAGAACTGAAAAAGGAACAGGAACAAAACTGATTAAAAAGGATGGATTGACATGAACAAATCGATTAATGAATTGCTGACGGAAATGACTCTTAGCGAAAAAGCCTCAATCTGCGCGGGATTAAATATGTGGATGACCAAAGGAATTGAGCGGTTAAATATCCCGCCCGTTCATATGTATGACGGAACTAACGGGATTCGTAAAACGAACAGTGACGAAGAAATGGGAATTACGACAGAGAATGTTCCCGCGACCTGTTACCCAACGGGTTCTGCGATAGGCTCCTCTTGGAATACGGATTTGTTGTATGAGGTTGGAGTCGCGCTAGGTCGTGAATCGAAGGCCATGGATGTCGAGTTACTGCTCGGACCGGGAGTCAACATGAAAAGAACACCGCTTGGCGGAAGAAATTTTGAGTACTATTCGGAAGATCCATGTTTGACAGGTGAACTTGGTGCATCATTCATTAACGGTATCCAAAGCGAGGGGGTAGGAGCTTCCCTCAAGCACTTTGCTGGTAACAACCAGGAGTTTGAGAAAATGGTAACCAGTTCGGAAATAGACGAGCGGACACTGCGCGAAATTTACCTTAGTGCTTTTGAACGTATCATCAAAAAATCTGATCCCTGGACGGTTATGTGTTCTTATAACTTGTTAAATGGAACGTATACAAGCGAGAATGAACATCTGCTGAATGACATTTTGAGAGAAGAATGGGGTTACGAAGGTGTTGTTCTGTCCGACTGGACTGCCGTTAATGACCGGATTCGCGGCCTGAAGGCTGGACTTGATCTTGAAATGCCGGGTCCTGCTCATTACAATACCAAAGCGATCGTTGAAGCCATTCAGAACGGGACTCTTTCCGAAGAACAGCTGAATCGGAGTGTTGCCCGCATTTTGAAGCTGGTCGAGCGGGTGACGAGCAACCAAGCCACAGACTCTTCCGGAGATCAAAACTATCATGCCCTTGCACGTAAAGCGGCAGCCGAAAGTATTGTCCTTCTGAAAAATGAAAACGCGATTCTTCCGCTGCAGCCGGATTCGATCTCGTCGATTGCTGTAATTGGACGGTTTGCCAAGAAACCTAGGATTCAGGGGGCGGGCAGTGCAAAGGTAACCCCTACTAGAGTCGACATTCCTTGGGATGAAATAAAGGAGCTGGCCGGAGGCTCGGTAACATTGGGTTACGCTGAAGGTTACCCGGAGGATGACTCCATTCAGGAAGACTTGATTAAGGAAAGTGTATCTTTGGCCATGAATTCCGACGTGGCAGTCCTGTTCGTTGGCCAACCGGAATATGCCGAATCGGAGATGCGCGATCTGAAGAGCATCGATCTTCCGGAGCATCAAGTGAAGTTAATTCAGGCGGTTGCAGCGGTTCAGCCTAAGTGCATCGTGGTAACAAGCAGTGGCTCCGCTCTTGTCATGCGTCCATGGGTTCAGCTTGTACCTGGTGTTGTTCATTCTTGGTTGTCGGGCCAAGGGATGGGGAGAGCCATCGCAGAAGTATTGTTTGGACAGGAGAACCCTTCAGGCAAATTATCCGAGACCTTCCCAGTGAAGTTGTCGGATAACCCGTCCCATATGCGGATTCGGGGAGAAAACGGCAAACTGTATTATCGCGAAGGTCTGTTTGTAGGCTACCGATATTACGACCGTAAAGAACTTGCACCACAATTCCCGTTCGGTCATGGTTTGTCCTACACTTCGTTTTCATATACGGACCTCGAAGTAGTTCAAGTGGAGAAAGGGGTTACGGTGTCCTTTCAACTGAAAAACACAGGCAAGCGAAAAGGGAAAGAAGTTGTTCAATTGTACGTGCACGATGAGGAATGCAATTGGACCCGTCCAGAGAAGGAATTAAAAGCTTTTGCCAAAATCGAGCTTGAGCCGGGCGAAAAACGCAGAATCGTCTTCGAGCTTGAAGAGAGAGACTTCTCATACTACAACACCAAGTATAACCGTTGGGTTGCAGAGAGTGGATTTTTCCAAATCGCACTGGGTAGCTCATCCCGAGACATTCGGATCACCGAACGTTTGCATTGCAACTTCGGAAAGGAAGAAGTCACGTTCCACAAGTTCAGCTTGCTCAGCGAATGGTTGAGCGATTCCGTGGCAAAAAAAGTGTTAGAAGAGTGCCTGGATGAAATGAACGAGCATGTAACGGACAAGGTGTATCTAAACGAAGAATTCGTTGGATTCTGGGAGGACTTCCCTGTGGTGAAATTGTTCCAGATGTTTGGGCAAAATTGGATGATTGATCGGTCGCCTGACGAGGTGATTCAAGAACTTATTGATCGTGTTGAGAAGGCACGGTAATCTTACTTCCTTTAAAAACCATCTTTTTATAGATGGTTTTTTTCTTTAACACTTCGTATGGTTAGTAAACTGCTTCTCTCGTTTCACTGTGTCCTTCATCTTTCTTTTTGCGACAAGTATACACAAAAACAGGAGGGAAGCTGAAGGGCACAAATTGAATTTTCTCAATATCGAATAAGTCAGCTAATCGTTTCTTCATATGAAGTGAGTACTGGTACAAAACTAGTGTGCCTCCAGGTCGGAGCGCTGTATGAATCTGTGACAGGATGTTTTGTCTCATTTCTCTGGAAAAATTAAAAAAGGGCAGTCCGCAAATGATGCTATCCAACTGATGGATATGTTCTTGATTGATCCTTTTCAAAAGATAGGATGCATTCGAATGGAACATGAATTCAGGATATGTTTTCTTCAGATTACTTCTCATTTTGGGGTCTCTTTCAAATAAAAACACGGATGCGGATTTCGGTAATTCTGCTTTCATTAGACGTGTGACGGCACCTGTTCCTGGCCCCAGCTCAGCAATGATTCTAACCTCATCCCATCGTACACACTGGACGATTTTACGGGCTAGAAATTTGGAACTGGGCAGGAGACTGCCTACTCGTTTGGGGTTCCTCAGAAATCCTTGCAGGAAAAGAAACGGTTCGGATGTTTTCATCGCGGTAACCTCCATGGTTGCATTCAATGATATTCTCTTGTTGATATAGATATCATAATGAAAAAAACTAAGGAATTAATAAGCATAATTCTGAAGAAAATCTAAAGATTACATTAGCAAAGCGATACTACTACGTTCAAGACAAAAAGCCTTGCCAATTTATCATGGGAAGAGAGCCGTGCATGCCGGTGTGAAGGAGAGCTCTAATTGATTACCAATATTGAGGATAACGCAACGAACAGAAACGGCCTGCGTCTAATAGGTGGTTGGAAAAATATGAAAGGAGTGGAATGCGAAAGATGACAGCATTATTTTCACATAAGCCCGAAGGATACGAATGTCCATTTTGTTGTGTTTGGGGGATCGAACGCCCCAATCAGGGAACAAAAGAAAGGGATATCATCTATCAGAATGAAAAGGTAACGGCATTTATAGCGAGCAAATGGTGGCCAAAAAATAAAGGACATGTTCTTGTTATTCCGAATCAACATTTCGAGAACATCTTTGACCTTCCTGCGGATTACGCTGTTGAAATTCACCGCGCGGCTCAGCTTACAGCATTTGCAATGAAAAGTACATATGGATGTGAAGGGATTTCTACGCGGCAACATAATGAGCCTGCTGGCAATCAAGACGTGTGGCATTATCATCTCCATGTTTACCCTAGATATATGAATGATCAACTTTATCTGTCAAAGGGTTCTCCATCTGATCTAGATGAACGCGCTTTTTATGCAGATAAGCTGCGTTCTTGGATAAAGGAAAACATTTAAGATCTAGCAGGCGAATGATAACTCTAGTCGGAAATGAATCTGAGATTACGTGGGCCCTACAAGAGAAAAATAAGGTTCTTTCATTAAGCTAACAGGAAACGATATCTCAATAAAACTAATGAGTAGTCTGCAATTCTGCAGGCTGCTCATTTGATAAAAAAAAACGATGTATGACTTCGCTCCTGGAGAGGGGCTAGGCATACATCGTTAAAATGGGGGGGGAACTCCAGCCTGCATATGCTACTCTAGAATGTATTTGGCAATGGTTTCACTCATCTGGATATAGAATGTATTTGCATCGTGAAAACGAACATCGGCTTGGTGAAAAAGTGCGTCATCGATTACAAAAGAGTTTTTTATTTTTAGTGTGTCTGAGTCCAGAATATAGTAGGCGGCTTTCTTAGGCTCCGGTTTAGATGAATCATACCAAGCTTGTGTTTTGTCGACGGCTCCGAAGACAATGCTCTGATCATTTAGTCGTTGTAACAGTCCTTGTGCAGGTAAATCAGTAAACGTCTTGGTCGCAATCAATTGATTGTTAGTATTGTACAGACTAAGCTTATTTTTCTCTTGAATCAGATAATTATTTCCTAAGGATACGTACAAAGAATCGTACATATTATGCGCATACGTTGTACCGAAAACGGCATCCTGTGCTGGCTTAGGCAATGGTCTGATCCATTTGTGTTCCCCGTTAGGCTTATAGCCGTGCAAGGTTTCCACTTCCATCTTTGCATCGTAGATGGGAACAATCACAGTTCCGCCACTTAGAACTTCAAAGTCAGCATGCACAATATTGACGTGATCCTGCGGTTGGACAGCGGAAATAATCTTCTTTCCTGTAGGAATGGAGTAAATATCAATTGTCGTCGTGTTTCTCGGAGCATCAGAATTTAACAAACCAACGTAGTTCCCCTGAATATGTCTTACGTGGCCAGGAAACTCCCTTTTGATAAGCGGCTTGCCTTCCTTTGTATAAAGAGTAATCACACTGGTGTCTTTTGTGAAAGTAATCACGGCTATGCGCCCATCTTCTAGGATATTGAATTGAAAGTGCTCTTTGAATGTTTTGACCCATCGTGGCTTGTTATTTGAATCCAGAGAGATCAACTGGTATACCTTCTTGTTACCGGAATTTACCTCATCGAAGTAGTAGACGTTACCGCTCTGATCTATTTCAAACGAATTGTAGGGCATAGGCGATTTATGAATCCACTTCTGTTTTCCAGTTTTGTCGTCTATCGCTAGTAAGGAGTGTACGGATTTAGTTTTGCCGGTAGAGCGATCTGACTGATACAAGAATGTATATGCAGTTTGAGAGTTAGTCTGTTCTGATACGATCGGGTAGAAGATATTTCCTGTGAAATAATAGTTCTTACTATGTATTTGGGTTGTCGTATCGGTAGGTACGTCATAGGTCCACTCTGGCTTTGGAAGTTGCTTGTAATCAGAAGCAGATACTGAAGTGGCGATGGGGACTAAGGAAATAGTAATGAACGTTGTTAGAGTAGTGATTAGAAAAGTACGTTTGGTGATCCTTTTCATGATATGAGTTCCTCCTAGTCTCGATGTAATGGTCGATATTCTTCTAAAAATGGGATGATCTTGTCTGGTTTATAGCTTGTCGCCACATCAATGGGAGATGTACCTCTTAAATTTGTGACATGGATATTTGTTCCGCGATCTATGAAGTACCCAATACCTACTGGTTCTTTGCCTGGCACCACCTGTTTGGAATGGTTCCATAATAAAGCTAAAATCTTAAGCGAAAACTATAAACTCAACAATGTTTTTTTTACATTCCTCCTTTCTTTTGGTAAAATCAACCTTTCAATTATAACATATAATGTACATGCTTCCCCAATCCGGAACAAAAAGTAGTGATGATTAAAAAGAGGAGGGCAATGCAAAATGGAGTTCAAATTTGGGAACGTTTCTATTCTTCTCCCCCCTTTACACATTACAATTATCGGAATCATTATTTTTTTCTTTTTAGTAAGGTGGAGCAAACACTTAGAAACAAGACGTTTTACAGTTTTCTTTTACTTTTTGATCAGTACTTCCATTATTCCAATTTATTCTCGTTATACAACAGAAGGTGTCTTTCAGCTGTTGATTCCCTTAGGATTTATAGTGATCTTTCTGTACTTGTTTCGCAGCAAAAGATATCATCCATCTAAAATGAAAGCGAGTATTTTAGGGCTTTCCGTAGCAATATACCAGTTAATTCTTCAATATGTCGGATAGATTTTGATATTTCTCCTCCACTATTAAGGCTCAAAAAGCGATTCTGTAGCAATAATTCATACATTTTAATGGAATGGAGTGGTTGGTTGGATAATTTCCGAATTGTGTATATATGCACTGAAGAGAAAAGGCATGCACTATTCTGTGTATGCTTGTCGCAGGACAAGAACATTATTACATTCAAAGTCCCTATTTTAGGGGCTTTTTTTGATTTGAGGAACTAAGTTCATATCCAAAGATGAGCACAGTTACAAGGTAGAATTAGAAAATTGTAAGGTAGATTAAAGCAAAACCCCGCAGTCTGAATCGACAGGTAACGGGGTTTTTATTATTATGAATCTGATTTACGGACTTCGATCTGAAATTGATCAGAATATGATTTGAGGTTCCCTGCAAGGCTGGCGAGCTGGCCGGATATGTTCGACAATTCGTTGGCCGATCGCTGCTGCTCCACAGCACTTGCAGTGACTTCTTCGGCCATGGCTGAAGTTTCCTCGGTTGCGGAAGCAATATAGCTCAAGTGCTGCTCCACTTCCTGACGAATAGAGTGCATATCCACCGTACGGCTTTCCAAACGTTGAGCCAGCTCATGCACTTCGTTCGATAAACGGCTAACCTGTCTGAACGTCTGGAGGCAATCAGCGATCTGTTCTTCCTGCTCCTTGACCGCCACCATATTCGCATCAAAATGACTGCCCATACGATGTATCTCTTGAACAAATGAACTCAGGATTTCATCAATCTCCTGAATCGAACGTTCGGATTGCTGAGCGAGCTGTCCCATTTCACCAGCAACGACCGCAAAGCCTTTTCCCGCTTCGCCAGCGCGGGCTGCCTCGATTGAAGCATTCAGCGATAGAATTTGAGTTTGTTTTAAAATGTTGTGTATTTGTCCGCTAATGGAGGAAGCGAGTTCCGATTGAGTCGTCAGTGAACTGGAAATTTCCTGCTGATGCTCAACACGCTTCGCATTCTCGCGGCTCTTTTCAAGCAGAACCTCATGTTCATGTGTAACTTGTACTTGCACGGCAGATAACTGCTCTGAAGTATGGGTAAACTGTTGCACATATGAACCTACTTCATCCATTATTTTGCCGAGACTCTCTGAGTGCTGGACGGATTGTTCTGTCTCTTCGGCCTGTTTCGTAGACCCTATGGCAATTTCTTCGATCGCTCTGGAAAGTTCTTCGGTCTGACGCAGGTTCGTTTGAGCCGTTTCCGCAATATTTTTCGAGGAATGCTGCAAGGTATTGGATCCTTGCTGTATTCCCAACAGAATGTTCGTCAATTGGGCAACCATGACATTAATCAAATCACTGATGTCACCGAGCTGATCGTTTGTCATATGTTTGGACACGACTTTGAGATTCCCATCAGCAACCTGTTCGAGGCTTGACTTAATATCGCGCACTTGTCCGAGAATGCCCCTTACTACGAATAGCATCATAACCAAAGATAGAACGAGTACAACCACAAAAATCGGGATAATGGTCCGATAAGCATTATTCAAGGATGTCTCGGAGACTTGGTTCACTGCTGCAGCAGAAATATCAATGCCCAGATAGCCAATAATAGTACCTTGCGAATCCTTGATTGGTGTAAAGGAGGACAATAGCTGTCCCCAGGTTGGATCATCTACAATGCCCGTTGTGACGACTTCACCACTTAACAAGCGTTCCTGAATCTGGGGTTTGAATTCCATTGCAGTCCCGTAAGGGCTGTATTCCTTATCGTCCCAATCTGCTCCATCCACGGTGTAGATCCACCCGTCTGAAGTTTTGTTATACATATAAACGTATAAGGCTCCCGATTGAAGCCTAACTTTAACGAGTTCGTCTCTAAGACTTTTGTATTCGTTGCTCTCCTCTGAAGCAGTAGAGGATAAAGTCGTGATTAATTCCGATTCCTGACCTAGTTGAGAGGCAGTATTCACTGCCAGCTGCTGATTGTTATGCTGCATGGTCATTAATGATGCATTTTCACTAGAGTCGATAGTGGTCCACATGATTAGACCGCCCATGGCCAGCAGCGGAACCAGAATGATCAAATACAGTTTGAACCTTAAATCCATCTTTTTTTTGCGAGTCTGTCTCACGTTCTGTTCCCCCTTGGAAGTAATAAATAATATGGTTATTGTATAACCCCATACTATTTATCGTAATATTGAAGGGGTAAATGAAGACTAATCCTAAATTTGTATATACATATAGGTTGAAGTGCAGAAAACTCTTGGGATTGGATAAACGTCCAGGCTGCTTTTTCGTCCATGTTTTAGATGAATCTTCATTATCGTACGCAGTGGTTGATTCTGAAAATTGTCCAACAAGCCACCATTCTATAGAAAGTATTTGAATTTCGAAGTGGGGGTGAGGGCAACAAATGGATTGTACTTGGTGGTAAACAGTGTTACTCTAAAAGTCTGTGTTTAACAATACATTTAATATTAGCCACCATTTTAGTTATAAAGAAAGGTAACACTATGATAAAAGTTGATAACTTATCCTTCTCGTTTCCACAAAAAGAACTATATAATAACATTTCATTTACGCTTGAAGAGGCACAACATTGCGCTTTTATCGGAACAAGCGGCAGTGGGAAAAGTACACTGATCGATATCCTGATGGATCCTGAACGATATTTGTTCGAGGGCAAGTTAGAGATAGACCCCGATTGCAGAATTGGGTATGTGAGTCAGTTCTCGCAAGTCGAGAAAACGAAAGAAATGACCGTTTTTGAATATATCGGAGAAGAATTCATCAAGTTACAAGATGAAATCACAGCTATGTATGCGGAGATGGCCACCACGTCGGATATGGATGCGCTGCTTGAAAAGGTTCAATTGGCTTTGGATGCCTTCGAGGCGATGGATGGGGATAATTACGAAAACACCATTAATAAGCAGCTAAACCTTGCCAACCTCATGAAGCTAAAAGACCTTGATGTATCCGAATTAAGCGGCGGGGAATTCAAACTTATTCAAGTAATGAAGGAAATGCTGAATCGTCCAGACTTAATGATCATGGACGAACCCGATGTATTTCTAGACTTTGAAAACCTGAATGCACTTAAAAAATTGATTAATTCCCACAAGGGAATGCTTCTCGTTGTTACGCACAATCGCTATCTTTTGAATCATTGTTTCAATAAAATAATACACCTTGAAAACACGGAGATCCAAGAGTTTGACGGGCGATACATCGACTATAACTTCTCGTTGCTTCAGACGAAGATCGAGCTGCAAGAAATTGCGGTAGCTGAAGCTGAAGAAATTGAGAGGTACGATCATATCATCGACAATCTTAGAGAGATCGCCACGTATAATTCGGAAGCCTCCAGAGGCAGAGCGTTAAAAGCCAGAGTCAAGTTTCAAGAGAGATTGGAAGCGCGTCGAATAAAAGAACCATTTGTTGATATCAAGCAGCCGAATATCCGTTTTGGCATCGAAAAGGAAATGGAAGACACCGTTGTGGTTAACGTCAATAACTATAGCGTTTCCTTTGACGAATTACTTTTGGAAAA
The DNA here is from genome assembly GCF_900110055.1 of Paenibacillus sp. OK076. NCBI lineage: Bacteria > Bacillati > Bacillota > Bacilli > Caryophanales > Paenibacillaceae > Paenibacillus > Paenibacillus sp. OK076. Next base: position 2,890,452 of record NZ_FOCH01000001.1, on the reverse strand, counting down.
TGTGAACTTTGAGATCAAATCGACAGATAAAATAGCCCTAATCGGTCCAAACGGTACCGGGAAAACGACGTTACTCCGCGAAATCTTCCAAAATAATCAGGATTCTATTGAAATAAATGCTGATGCTACAGTGGCTTATTTATCTCAGTTTCAAGGCGAAATGCTCAAGGATTCGAATACCATACTAAACGACTTTATTGATGCTGGGTTTCAAACTTATGATGAGATTAGATTGCATCTTTTGGACTATGGCTTTGAAGGAGAAATCCTTGATCAAAAGATAGAGTCTTTATCTGGTGGAGAAAAAAACATGCTTCAATTGGCTAAAGTTTCTGCCAGTCAAGCCAACGTATTGCTGCTTGATGAACCAACAAGCCATTTAGACATCTATTCACAAATCGCATTGGAGAAAGCTATTGAGGACTACAAAGGTGCGATTCTCATGATTTCTCATGATTTCTATTCTGTTGTAAATGGTATGGATTATGTTTTAATTATTGAGGACAAAACGATTAACAAGATGAGTATACAAGAATTTAGAGAGATGATTTATGCGAGTCATTTTGATGAAAACTATCTAGAAACGGAACAAAAGAAAAAGTCTGTTGAAATGAAAATCGAATTGGCTTTAAAAGATACTAATTTTGAACTTGCCAAAGTTTTGGTTGATGAGCTAGAAGAGCTAATTAAGTTCCTTTAAAGTGAATTAGTCTGAGTTCAACGATGAATATGATATTCCCATTTGAAGTCGCTATTATAGCGGCTTTTTATATTGACGGAATGGACAAGAATATAGGGCGATTACCGATTAGATATGGGGCAGATGTCGTAGTCTCTGAACTTGAATCTTTCAAAAATCCAGTAAGCTTGAAATCTCTGCAGAATTCTATCAAAACTATCTTGGACTGGTTCGTTCACAGGCTGGGCCACCTCATGCTGTAGTCTTCGAAACAAAGCCTATTGCATTTGCTCTTCGTGACCTGTTGCCTGAAACAGAACTCGGTTCAGGTACTCAGCCTGGACTTGGTGTCGCTCTGTGGCTTCATGCCCCCAATACGCAAGAAATCCACAACAAGCTTATTGCAGCAGGCGTAAAGATTACGTCTTCACCAATAGATGGACCATTCGGACGAACTTTTACATTTGCCGACCCAGACGGTTACCTAGTTACCCTTCACAGTAAAGCCTAATACGAAAGTGTATCTGGCTTAACAATAGTGATAACTTTTTCTGTCACAGTGAGCCAAATGTTATTACAACATTAAGACCTTATTACTAAAAGTTGTTTTCTCCCCATACGGTGGACAGGTGAAATGATAAATCCTGTTACTGTGAGGGGAGTTTTTTCATGTTGAAGAATTAACAGCTATGTTGGGTACGAAAGGGGATCTAAAGATATGAGACGGAGGCCTGGGTTCACAGAATCTAATATTTTTACAATCGATACTATAGAGTATTTAATAGGTGATATAGATTATTCCAAATATGGGTTATGATATTCTTAAGTGGAAGATATAATGCTTTGAATTTCTGTGTACAAGAGGTGGAAAAACAACTATGAAAAATAGAAATATAACAGGTATTGCAGTGGCCATAATTTATTGTGTTGTTCTTTATGTTTATTTAACTGATGCCCCTCCTGGTGAAGCTCCAAATAATCCGCTATGGGTATATTCCTTGTTTCCACTTGGAGTTGTTGTAATTACCTCTCTTTTTGATTATGTGATCAAGTTCGATTTCTTCAGAAAAAGAAAAAAGAAGAAGTAGTAGAAAAGAGTAAAAAATGAATGGTGTCGCGGAACAAGAACATTCTTCCATTCAAAGTCGCTATTATAGCGGCTTTTTTGTTTTAAGGAACCAAGTTCATGTCCCAAGATGAGGACATGAATATGTACCATTGTGATTTGTTGTGTCTCTGTATTAGTCCTCGGAGAAGAAGATATATATGTAAAGCATACAAGTCGCGCTTAACAATGAAGTAACATTTTACAGGTACAATATTTTAGAGTACATAAAGTCTAGTTATTATGCGGACAGAGGAGAGGTTCGATTGGAATTCACAGTAAGTAGCTCTGAATTATTGGATAGTATTTTCAAAGCTGCACCGTTTTTTGCCCAGCTTTGCCAGAAAGAAGATATTGCGCTAGCTATCGCCGACAAAGAGAAATTGATATTTTATTCGCCAGACCGCAGCAATCCGCTGGACGTAAAACCCGGTTCACTGATCTCGAAAGGTCAAGGTATTGAAATAGCGATGACGACCAGACAGATGGTCATCAAGTCTATAGGGCAGTTCCTAGTCCTGAGACTATTTTCTTTAATTGAACAAGCTCCTATCGCGAATGCGAGAGAACTTGTTCAGATTAAAAGTTTTCTCAATCAAAGGACGGTCGTAACGCAAGTCTATAAAAATCTGCCCAGCCATAAGCGTTTGTCTGCATTCCTATTAAACGTTTATCGTAGTAAGTGGACTGGTTTAGATGGTACAAAAAGAATACAGCCCGTTTATCTCTAAGCCATTGTTCTGTTTCTTGGGTCATTAGAATTCGTTTGTTTGCTTCTGGCTCGTTTTCGATCTTATGCAATCTAATGTTTAGATGCTCATAAACCTCCGGGGATAGGTGCCTACGTACGACGTGACGATCGTCAAACATAAGACGTAAAAAAGAAATAACCGAATTATCATCAACAACAGCGTTAGCTAATACAAGATCGGCAGCATCGATAATCTCTGGACGAATAAACTCTTCGTAATCTCGAACTTCTACGTTAATTTTCACTCCATATATAGCGCATTGCTCGCTAAACCAGCGAGCGTTTCGTTCCAAGGAATCACCCAATATATGATAGGTCAGAATTGATAGTGTTTGTTGTGGATGAACGGGTGGTCCTTCTAGAAAATTTGGTTCTGATTTTAAGTAGCTGGGACCATAATTCAGATAGTCATGCTTTAACATTTGTTCAGAGATGATGCTCCAATCAGGAAAAAAACTATAAGCAGGGCTATAGGTATGATTATTGAGATCTGCATTCATGCGATGTGGATTGGCTACAAGACTAAGCCAATGTCGAAAATCGTCAGATTCTAGAGGTCCTGGCTTGTTTAGTTGAAATGTCATATAAGTGCATCCTGTTTCTATTCTTTCAATGTCAGGAGGTTGATTGTTTCGTGGGTGAAGTTGAAATGGATGAATATAGGGAAGCGTGTCCCCAGCTAATTCCCTTAGCGGCAATGAACGATAACGGGTTTCCGGTAAGATCCACAGTTCAACCCGATCCAGCTGAGCTCGTCCCGAAAAATAAGCAGGAAAGGCTTCAAGAACAATTTGGGAGTCATCGTTTTCTACCACTCGGAACGGGCCACTTCCAATGGGAAGACGTGCAAATTCCCCAGGTGAACGTTTGGCCGAAGAGAGGGGGAGGATTGAAGCACGTGGAGAAGCAAGCAGTTGTGGAAGAAGGTGATAAGGTCGTCTTAGACTAATTTTAACACAGTATGGGCCTATGGCCCTGATTTTATCTATTGGAAGCTCAGTCCATTCTGTTCGCCCAAATTTTGTTGAAGTTAATCGTTCAAGAGTATAGACAACATCCTTCGCATGGAGTTCGGTATTATCATGAAAGAGTATCCCTTTACGTATGTAAAAAGTCCATGTACTCTCAGTATTATCGGTTTCCCAGTAATAAGCCAAATGAGGAAGGATTTCGTTATTGTCATCATTCTTGATAAGAAGCGTATCAAAGAGTTGCCGGGCCATATGCCACTCCGTACGCCGAAGTGTAAAAGCCGGATCTAAATTAGTCATACTTCGATAAAAGGGAAGACGCAGCGTGTCTAATTGATAATGTTCATTCTTATCTACGCGGTAACCATACTGTCCCTCTAGCCACTGTACAAATCTGCCACGTATTACATCGTCCACGTGGTGGTTCTCAAGTAATCGTATTCCATCGTGAAACCTTCCTTTAATCGTTGCCTCCTGGGCAAGTGCGAGCACTACTTCCGCTTCCGAAGTTAATATAGTCAGCGTTGAGCGATTACCTCGTCCTCGTCCTGGAGACCATGCAATCCACCCAGCCGTACATAAACGACGGATGATCCACTTTACATTACGTGGTGTGCAGTTCCATACTGTGCCCAACTCCTGTAATGTCGTCTTGTGTGAAATCTGTGCTTCGAGCGTGCTAAACAATTTTTTGAGATTGAAGAAATGTTCAGATAACTGCAGAAGATTCACCTCCAAATAAAAGGGGAAGTTTAAAATTTAAAACTATACTCTTTTTATTTCCCTTATTTTAACTACAATCATAACATACGAACCATAAGTGCAGCCAAATAGGGAGGAGAATGTTATGGAAATGAAGCCATGATCATCATCGGCCAGCTTTAATAAAGGCAAAGGAGTGTATCAGAGAATGGTTCACTGTTCACGAAGAAAGAGGTGGCTGTGTTGACTAACGAAGACTCAGGTCGTATAGGTGCAGTTAAAGATCATTATTTTCTCGCTATTGGTGCGGCCGTTTTGGTCACCTTGCTGTGGTCGACATCCTACATCTTAAATAAGATAGCGTTTCAACATACTATTGGACCTTTTACTTTAGCTGGATTACGATACGTCGTTTCTACAATCACTTTGGTACTCATTAGGTTGATTTTGGTAAATCGAAAAAATATAGCACCAGAAGTGGATCTTCAAAAGAAAAGAGGCCGTATCAAATTACAACCATATTATATCGTTGTTCTTGGAGTAACTGGATATATGATGGCACAGGGACTGCAATACGCGGGGCAAATGCTGGTCACCCCAACACAAACGAGCATGGTACTTTCAGTTGGTAACACTGCCGCTTTAATTATACTAGATGTTTTTTGGCTCAGAGAGTTACGTGGTCGCTCATCTTTTTTAGGCATATTGGTAGCAATGACTGGAGTTGTCGTTTTCTATTTCCCTTGGGATTTTGGGGGAAGCCACTTTAGTGGAATTGTTCTAATACTCGCTTCTTGTGCTGGATATGCTATCCATCTGGCATTAACGAGGCACTTACTTAAAAACGAAAAAGCGAATCTGGGTGATCTAGTTCTCATGCCCATGGCGATTGGTGCCTTTGGGATGTTAATAATCGGACTCATTTTTGAAGGTTTACCAAGCATCTCTTGGCCACTTGTTGGTATCATACTTTGGCTGGGGATTATTAATGGTTCATTTGCATTCTCCTTATGGACTTGGACTCAAAAGCACTTGCGAGCCTATGAAAATAGTCTAATCAACAATTTGATGTTATTGGAGGTAGCTGTATTGGATGTTCTCATCTTACATCGTAATTTATCGGTTATTGAGGTCTTGGGACTACTAATGGTAGGATTGGCTGTAGTATTCGTGCAAATATACTCTCATTTAAAAAGACCTACTCAGTAATTTTCTTAGGTTTTAAACAGTTAAAAAGTTCGAATCTTAAATATATATAAAAACAGGATTGCAAATCTTATGGTTTACCTGATGTTCTGGAGATAAGGGATATAAAACTGCCATCCATTAAGAAAGACGATAGGATGATGCTTAAGGTACGAAATGCTTTGATTAATACATTTAACTATAAGGTTGGTGATCATGTTATTGGAAGTTGTTTCGGATCTCATGCGGAATACGTTTGTCCTCGTCAGAATGTACTAACTTTTATGCCGAAAAATGTAGACATAGACTTTTTAAGTCAACTGATGGAGGATTACAAAATAAAATCTTTTATTGAGAAGTGCTATCCTTTAGAGCAGATCATAGAGACTCATAGACATATGGAAAGCGGACGAACAAAGGGGAAGATTGTACTTAAACTGTAGTTGTGTTTGTTCAACTAACAGTATATTAACGCAACGTGCCTACGATGCCTGGACCCAGATTTTCTGGAGATGAGCGGGGAGAATCAGGAGCTCGAGAAGTGGTATTTGTGGGGCGCGGGGAAATTTCGACTTCATGAATGACTACCCCCATTAAATAAGTGTCGAGAGACATAAAAAGGCTCCCATTAAAGTTGCTATTTTAGCGGTACAAGTGATTTACTGAAACTCTGAAGGCTGGTTTATGGTCAAAATTGATCGGAAGTATATCAACTAGAACTATGAACCCATCAATAAACACTTTAGCAAAGAAATGGAGAGGATAGTGAATATGATTTTTGGATCAAAGGGCGAGGAAACGCCGAGATCATAGATTGTGCTGATTTGTTTAGGGAGTTCTTTATTAGCAACATTGCTCCTGTTATTTATTCTAATCGATATTTTGTGATAAAGGTTTTCTTTTTTTATGGCAGGAAAAAGGTAATCTGAGCACGAAATATGTTGATGATTATGCTAAAAAAGTTGCTTTGTGCACAATGATGTACCCAAAGCTGGATGTGCTTGAGCAAAGAGAAAGGTGTGCCACTAATCATGAAAGAACCGTCTGAACACCTCATTGCCATGCTGGGTCAGCCTTACGATTCCAGGCGTGTTCAACAAGTATTGCAATCCTTCGGTGTCAAACGTATACCGAAGGCGAGCGGTTATTTTAGTGACGACATTATTTGGTCTGTAAAGTCATCTATCCGCCTTGACGTTTATCGCTCCCCGAAACTTCATGAACTGACTGGACGTGACGATCTGAACACGGATGAATGGATGATCGGGGCCGTCCATTTTCTAGCTCCTGGCTCGGATGACCGAATCCATACCCCGTTTCCGGGACAGCTTCCTGCAGGAATGACAATGAATTCAACGCCAGATGAGTTGATTCGTGAATACGGTCAACCTGCATTGTATGAAGAAGGGGATTGGCTCGGGGGCACCGGTCCGTTTCTGGCATGGCGCGAATCCGGTATCAATGTCGCCATTGAGTATGAAACGAACGAGGACGGCAGTGCAATGACTTGTTATACTGCCTGTTTAGTTGGATGCATCGGCGCTTGGCGAAAGGATTACCCGGAGGTTTTTGTTCCCTGAAGACATCAAAAAAAGAAGCAGCGACGCTGGACTGCACCCCCATGGTATGACAGAGACCAACCATGGGGGTGCAGTCCATGCACTCTTGTCTAACTACAACTGATTAATTTGAAGTTCGGAATAAAAGGAGTATTCCCGGATTCAGTTAATTCAAAGTGGAAACTATATTATAATGACCTGTTTCGCGATATTGAGATTATTGGCTAATGCTCATGGGAAACGTCAACCTGAAAAGTCCGTTACCCTGAACAATTAATCAATACCTGTCTGGATATGTTTATTAGTCAACAATTGCCTTTGTCGGAGCTGGAGTTTACCTTCAATCAACTGGACTGGCTGTATACTTTCATCAGTGCTAAGGAGCAAACAGAGCATCGAGGGGATGAGGCAGCGGCGATGATTAACCAGGTCTCCGAACAATTAATTCAGTTCATTTTGTGTAAATCCGCTGAGGAAGAACCTTATGGAGATTTGCATAGTTTATGCGGTGCTGTATGTGCCTTGGCACTTGTTCAATCCGTGCTTCCCGAACAGGTAATCAGTGACCGAATCTTGAATAAAGTACTGGACCGTAGGCCCTTTATTTAAGGGTAATACAGAAATTCTGACGAAATTGAGATAGGACAGGTATCAGTTGATGCCTGTCTTTTTGTTTTTTGCTCCCGAGAGGAAGCCGGTGATAGATGCAAAGGGTACCTTAATGCCATCATTCCATTAATCTGGCAGCATGTTGTTCCCGATATTGCTGGTCCTGCGTAGCTGGCAATGTCATAGCTCGGTCGATTTTCCGTATTCATGAACAAGAGCGAATAATAATTAAGATTTTCAATGTATTTCAAAATTCCAATAATTGTAAGCCTGTGGTGAGGAGCGTGAATCATTTTGTACCACATGCATTCTCACCGAAAAAAGAATCCTGATCCAGATTTCTACCTCATTCTCGAACGTTGTACGGTTTAAAATACAAATTGCCGGTCGTATGATTTTCTAGTTGCAGGGTAAGATAACAACCATATGATGGTTTTGATTACTTTAATAAAGGAGAAGACCATGGTTGAAAAACACGACCCTCAAATGAAAAATCATCAAATGTCTACATGGCTTGATGATTTAAAACAGAAATTAAACCATATGGATGATGCCGAAATCATTGAGCACAGAATAGGTACCGGTGCTTCAGTCCATCTTTTATTTATAAAAACGTTAATTGATCAAGAGCGTTTAAACGAGGCGATTCTTCAGCCACTTCAGCGATCTGCTGGCCATTCGGTTTCATCATGCATAATCAATTCCAAAGTTTCTGAAGTTATATCGATTGAAGATGCTGGGCAAAAAATAATGCAAGGATTTATTCTTCTATACGATTCAGTCAACGATCAATGGCTAGGCGTACAATTGGAAAATCCTCTTGGTCGGGCAGTTGAACCTTCCCAAACGGAAACTGTTATATATGGAGCGAAAGACAGCTTCAGCGAACAAATCGATAAAAACATTACAATGTTGCGCAGGCGTTTGCCTATAACGACATTAAAAACGGAAAGCTTCACTATCGGATCACTAAGTAAAACGAAGGTTGTGTTAATGTACATAGACGGAATAATTAATCCGGAATTTGTTTCCCTTGCAAGAGAGAAAATTGAAAGTGTGGATTTCGATCAGTTTTTAGACTCCGCACAGCTTGCAGCTTTTATTGAAGATCATAACCATACAGTCTTTCCGCAGTTTCTACAAACGGATCGGCCGGATGCCTGTGCGTACGCCTTAGGTGAGGGTAAGCTGACTCTATTAGTCTCCAATTCACCGTTTGCCTTAATTTGTCCCATTACATTATTTCATCTATTTCAATCGCCAGAAGACTACTTCCTTCGTTGGCCGGTAGCCAGTTTTTTACGTTTAATGAGGTATGGAAGTTTTATTATTTCTTTGACGATGATTCCTTTTTATGTTGCGTTAACGACATTTCATTACCAAATGGTTCCACTACCGATTCTCTTCGTATTATTGGAATCGAGAAGCAAATTGCCCTTTACTCCGTTTGTGGAAGGAATTTTCATGATCGTAACGCTGGAAATCATCAAAGAAGCAAGTTTGCGAATGCCGACCAAAACCAGTCAAACTTTAGGGGTTATTGGTGGTATTGTCATTGGACAAGCAGCTGTAGAAGCAGGCTTTGCAAGTAAAGTATTAATTGTTTTGATGGGTATATCCGCTATTGCTTTCTTTTTAGTTCCCAATTATCAAATGACAAAATCCATGGTTCTGTTGCAAGTGCTTCTTCTTATCCTTGCATCGTTTCTTGGGTTGCCGGGAATCGTGATCGGGCTGATCGGGATTCTTGCACATATCCATGCATTAACGTCATTAGGTCAACCTTATTTAGCGCCGCTTTCTCCTTTTTATGGAAAGGATTGGATTGACCTCTTTATTCGCGGACCTTTGATTTGGATGAAAACGCGTCCGAATAATCTAAAACCACTACAGAAATGGCGACAGGAGAAGATGAAGAAATGAAGACTTTATCCTTATTCAATCAAACTTTCACCCTTGGCGGCATCCATTTCCTTTTATTGGTCAATCGCACGCAAATGCATTACTTTATTTTAATCATGCCGGTTTATTTGGTTCATTCGTATATGGTTTGGGGAATTGTCGCCTTGGGGTTACTGTCCCAACTTAATTTGATGATGCTGTGCAAATGGTTTACTTCCAGTTATGCAAAGAGAGGCTATCAAGGAATTGTACAGCTTTTTGGGAAACGGACAGTTCAAGTTTTCGCAATATTTGGTTTTTTGATCATATTGTTAAAAATCTCAATCATAACACTGGGTTACGTTGAAATGCTCCATAATTTTATTTATCCATCAATGAATAAAAAGTGGCTGATCTTTTTTATTCTTTCGATCAGCTTATTTGTGGCTTCACATGGAATGGAGAAAACATTGCGGTTTGTCGTCATCGCCTTTTTTTGTGGGGCTTGGATCTTAATCATGTTTATACCTTTTTTCTTTCCGCCGATTGCAAATTACCGCGATTTATATCCTCTAATACCCACCGAATGGTCTGGACAATCATGGCAGGGTTTGTTGTTTATTTGGTCGGCATTTTCCGGTCCAGTATATTTGGTCTTTATGGTTCCATGGTTAAGCTCCAATCAAAAAATATCGAAATATCTTGTCATTGGAAACATGCTGACGATTATCGAATATTCATTATTATTCATTGCTACGGTATTGTTTTACGGTTCGAACTTCTTAAACAAGATCAATTTTCCGGTAGTATATATGGGAAGATACATTCAAACGAGCGGTTTAGAACGAATCGATTACATACTTATCTCTTTCCATATGTTTAATTATGTATTTGACATTTCAATTCTTCTGTTGTGTTTTTATGGAGCAGGAAGAGTCTTTATGAAAAAAATGAATGCACGCACAACTCGGATCGGATTATTGTCGAGTTGGTTCGTCATTTTGATAAGTATCATCATAATGGATCAATGGTTATGGCAAACGGTTCCGGGTCAAAAGATGTTACTGAACATTCAAATTTGGCTCGGCGCAATCATTTATTTACTTGTTCCTACGATCCTTTTCACTGTGGTTAAACGAAAGGAGAGTATGTAGGCATGATACCATACAAGCATTATGGTTTATTGGCGATTGTAAGCCTTATGTGGATAGTCGGTTGCTCTTCTCCATATGTCGAGAACAATATGATCGAAGAGATCGCTCCGGTAGTTTTCTGGTCGATTGACAAGGGGACGGAAGGAAAGTTTAAAATCAGCACTTTAGTACCACCACTCATCAAAGAAAAAAAACGATTTCTCTCCAAGGAAGTTGATCTGTTAAAGCAGGGAGGCAAGGAGTTTAATTTAATTTATTATCGAGAATTGAAGCAGGGACAGCTGCGAATGTTATTAATCAATGAGGAACTGGCAAAAGAAGGTGGCATTGAAAAGCTGATCAATACGATATTGGTTGATCCCGATATTTCAATGCGTGTCTATTTATTGATTGTCAGAGGCGATTTTGATGAATACATAAAAAATCAATTGACGAAGCAAGAAAACCAAGATTATTTTCTTTATCGGATGTTAAAGCATTACGAGGAGCATAACCAAGGTGAAATGAGCATTGTCAATATTCATCAATTTATGAAGATGTTATATTCCCCTCTTAAGGATCCGATCGTGCCGGTTTTTCATGCGGATAAGAACAATTTCAATTACGTAGGAACGGCCTTCTTCCGAAATGATAAAGAAGTAATGGTCACTCAAGACGTAAGCGATGAAATTTTTCAACTTCTGGATAACGATCATTTCTTGAAAGTTTTGGCCATTCCAAAGTTATCTATCAGTTTAGGACGTGTTCGATCCAATATTCGCATGAAACTATCGAGTGACTATTCATCCTTGTCTTTACATGTAGGATTGAAAGGAAGAATTGAGGAATACCAGGGAGAAAAGAATATTCAAAGCGAGGAACCATTGGAACATTTAATTCATGAGATTGAGGTATACCTTGAGGAACAAACGTCAGAATTATTAAAAAGTATGCAACGGTTGAAAGTGGATCCCTTAGAGGTCGGAACACATTCACTTAAGCCGTTTTCTAAAGAACTAACGGAAGAGCAATGGTTGAAATATTGGGGAAATATGAAAATTAATGTTGACTTCGACATCAAAATACAGCCTTTAATTAATGTTGAACGGCTGTCGTGATTCAAAACAAGACAATCATTCCGAGCCGCTTGATATAAGCGGTTTTTGTTTGCAAAAAAATGGATGACTCTTGTGTCAATACGCTAGATACAGGGTTATCTACTGCTACGAAGGGACTGAGACAGCCGAAGTGGGAGCTTGCATGCTCTTTGCTGATACTTTTTATTGATACTTCGATGAATTATAGAGTCCAAACACTGATTTATACGTCATGTGAGAATAAAGAGATTTTAATCGAAACAAAATAACACATTCGTCCATATGATATTAAAAATTAAAAAAATCACTTTTTCCCATATAAGATGTAACTCTAAATAACATTAAAACCTCAATGCTCTGGTTCACTTTCGGATAAGCCAATTCACGATCCAATTGGAGAATGCGACAAACAGCAGCTGATCAGAAAATCAGCTGCTGTTTTCATTAAACGAACGGGCAGGATATCAGGGAAATAAGTGGAATTTTATATGATATGTTTTAAGCATTCACGAATGGATCGATTAGATGGTCGTCAAAATTTACGATTGAAAGAATTATGAAGCTACTTAAATTATAAATGAAAGAAGGGATAGAAGATGATACGAGAAATCAAGTATACTATCAATTATCTCGATCGCCCTTGCAGAAGCAATTTACTGAAGAGATTCTTACCGAAGCAACAAAGCGATATGACATTAATAATGACACTGTTCGTTTATTAGGGGGGTATGAAAGCTTTGTTTATGAATACCAGAAAAACAATGCATTTTTCATCTTAAAAATCTCACATACAATTAGAAGATCAAGAAATAATATACGGGGTGAAATTGAATTTTTAAATTTTTTGTCCAATAAAGGACTGGCAGTTTCAAATGCTGTTCCATCGACCAGGGGTAATATGGCCGAAGAAATTGCTGCAGAAAATGGTTCGTTCCTAGCCATTTCATACGAAATGGCTCTTGGGAAAGAAGTGTCGGATGCAGATTGGAATGAATCGCTTTACGAAAAATGGGGCGAATTTCTGGGGAAAATCCATCATGCCACTAAGGGTTATAAATGGAGCAATCCGGCGTTTAAACGACAGACCTGGGACCAAGAAGTTCAATTAAAGGCGGAGAAATACCTGCGACCTGATGATGTAATGATTTCAATTCTAAAAGAAAGATTAACAAGCTTAATTCTCTGCCCAAGTCCAAAGATACATACGGTTTGACTCACACTGATTTTCATCAAAGTAATTTTTATCTGCATAACGGAGACATTTATTTGTTCGATTTTGATGATTGCGGTTATACGTATTTCGTAAACGATATTGGGATTACATTGTATTATGCACTTTCTTATCCGTTTAAGGAATTTGAAAATAAAACGGAATATTATAAATTGTTTTTCCGCCATTTTATGAAAGGATATCTGAAGGAAAATACAATGTGTCAAATTTAAATGAAGAATCAATGAACTGGTTAAAAGAGCTTCAACGAGTAGCCGCTTCTGATGACCCTATGCTGCCGATTGATTTTGTTCAAGAATTAAAAAAACATTTATAATAGTATTTATTAACCTGGGAGCATCACATTTCACTAACGGGAAACGATAGTTCAAAATGACCTGTAGAGGAAATTAAGAATGTATCCGAGATAGACCAGCTATACTTGAAGAAATTCCGAATAAGAGGTAAGTATGATGAACACATTAAAATGGTTTCAGAACTGGTATCTTGAAAACTGTAATGGTGATTGGGAGCATTCATACGGTGTGAAAATTGATACTGTGGATAATCCCGGTTGGTCTGTCGAAATCGACTTGACAGATACTTATTTAGAAGACGTACCGTTTGAGTCAATTGAAGAAGAGAGAAATGAAGAAGATTGGTTCTATTGTATTGTGAGAGATGGAGTGTTTCACGGTGCAGGGGGAGCAACAAATTTAGAAGAGATACTAGATTCCTTTAAAACTTGGGTTTTGAGTTTGGAAAGAAGTTAATTATGCAGTAACCGAAGATGAGACATTGAAAGGTCCTTGGAGATAGTGAAGGGAGACACAAGGTGTATAGTTACAACGAATTCACCGAAGATTTAAATCTCGGACATGAAATAGAATTTATCTTGAATGATACTCATTTCTTAATCAGTTATAATGTAAGTGGTTGTTACTGTATTAAGGAAAATGAAGAAGCACAAGTTATGTACGAATCAGTTGAACAACTATTAAATCAAGTTAAGATTAATGGTAAAACATTAAAAAGTTTATGGGGAAATATCATTGTGAGTGACGTGTTTTGACTGAAATTAATCAAAAGGCCATTTCATGTAAACAAATAAAACAATCTTGATTTTTAAACCCCTGTTGATATTATCTTAGAATCAACGGGGGTTTTTATTGCATGCTTAAATCAGCGCAAATGCGCAGAAACTATGGGATAAGGGCAATTCAATAGGTAAACACCAAAAATCACGCCAATGGGAGTCATATAAGGAGAGGATCAAAATGTATCTAAAAGAATTTGATTTAGATATACCATATATTGTTGATGATGAAAATATTGAATCTATAATAAAAAAACAAAAATGTGAGTACCACGAAGCAACAAAATTAGATTATGAGTTGAATTGGAAATGGAAGAGACGTTCATTCAGATTGGAAACTCGCTGTATTACAGCGATGTATGAACGTTTATTTGGGAAGTACAAAACGAAAGATTGTTGGAAAGTCCTAATAGAATGTGTAGAAAACATTTCGGACGAAAGGATTGTTAACGATTCAGGTGTGTGTTCGGTGCCAATCCAATGTAGTTTGAATGACTTCGATGCAAAAAGTGAGTTGGAGAAAAAAAAGACTACGCTTCGACTGCTAATGGATGGGATAGAAAAACTTGCTCTAAGTAACAATTGGGACATTAAACCATTTCAAGATATCGCTTTGCAAATAGAGCAGTTAGGTTATGTTAATGAATGGACTTGGAAGAAAAACATCAAGAGCCCTAATAAGAAGTACTATGCTGAAGTCATATGCCATCATAATGTAGAAAGCATGGATATATTTATATCTATTTTACAACGAGATGGTACTCAAGTACTTTTAGAGAAGGTCATTTCAGAGCAACCAGATGAATTCGCTTATGCTAGACATTTAGGCGACCTTAAATGGGTATCTGATTTTGAAGTTGCTTTGATTAATAAAAAAGGCACTGGAAAGTTTTTGGCAACCCTAGAGCATTAATTATTTTGTCATTAGAAAGAGAGGTGTCGCGGGACAAGAACTTATTCCTATTGAAGTAAATCCATTCAATGAAATTTGTTCATATATGAGGAACTGGAGTATGATGGGGAAGGCAATGCTGATCATCACCATATAATAAATAATTTTATTTTTATTGTTAACCATACAGTAAAGAGTTACCAAAAACCTAATGCTTTTCTTCTTAGCTATTGTTCAAAAGGATTTCCCTTGGAAATTCCCTATAAAATCAATACCACATAACTTCCTTGAAGGGGGACATCTGTTTTGGATGAGCAATTTTTAGATCTACTGGCCGAGAAATATGATACGGAAGAAAAAATCATAACAGAGATCATCAACCTCGAAGCGATCTCCAATCTGCCGAAGGGAACTGAGCATTTTGTCAGTGATTTGCATGGGGAGTTTCAGGCTTTTCAGCATGTACTAAGAAACGGTTCAGGTACGGTAAAAGAGAAAATCAAAGAGTTATTCCGGAAGGTTTGGACGGATCAAGAAATCAATGATTTTGCAGCGTTGGTCTATTATCCGGAAGAAAAAATAAAGCTGGTCATAGGGGAGCTGAGCAATAAACAGGCTCTGAACCAGTGGTACAGACAAACGATTGAACACATGCTTAAGCTTATTTCTTACGCCTCTTCCAAGTATACACGCTCGAAATTGCGTAAAGCTCTGCCGGAGCAGTATGTATATATTGTAGAAGAGCTTCTATACAAGACGGATTCGACCAACAATAAAGATCCTTATTACGAGGAAATATATCGGCAAATTATATCTTTGGGCCAGGCGGACAATCTCATAATCGGCCTTGCTTATACGACCCAGCGCCTGGTGGTTGACCATCTTCATGTGGTTGGCGATATTTATGATCGGGGGCCGGACCCCGATAAAATTATGGATACGTTAATCAACTACCATTCTGTAGACATTCAGTGGGGGAACCATGATGTGCTCTGGATAGGCGCCTACGCAGGTTCTCTGGTCTGCCTTGCGAATATTATCCGGATCTGCGCCAGATACGACAATCTGGATATCATCGAAGATGTATACGGAATCAATCTTCGCCCACTGCTAAACTTGGCGGAGAAATACTATGAGGACAATCTATCGTTCAGACCTAAGCTACAGGCTGGTCATAACCTATCGGAGCAGGAAATTCTGCAGATCACCAAAATTCATCAAGCCATTGCCATGATCCAGTTTAAACTTGAAATCCCGATTATCAAGAGACGCCCATACTTTAATATGTCTGAAAGACTTTTGCTGGAGCAGGTTGATTACGACAAAAATGAAATCAACATCTGCGGCAAAACATACCTGCTGGAAAACACCTGTTTCGCAACCGTAAATCCGCAGAAGCCTGAACAATTGCTGGAGGAAGAACGCCAGGTGATGGAAAAGCTGCTGTTCTCCGTTCAGCATTCCGAAAAGCTGGCCAGACATATGAACTTTCTTATGAAAAAGGGCAGCCTTTATTTAAAATACAACGGGAATTTGTTAATCCATGGCTGTATTCCTTTGGATGAAGAAGGAAATATGGAAGAAATGCAGATTGAAGACAAGACGTATGCGGGCCGTCAGTTGCTCGATGTTTTTGAAGATCACTTACGTTACGCCTTTGCCCATCCGGAAGAGACAGAAGATCTGGCGACGGATATGGTATGGTACATCTGGACAGGGGAATGTTCCTCGCTCTTTGGAAAGAGAGAAATGACCACTTTTGAACGGTATTTTATCCAAGATAAAGAAGCACATAAGGAGAGAAAGAACCCTTACTACCATTTACGTGAAAATGAAGAGATCACTCGAAAAATTTTGCAGGAGTTTGATTTGAATCCAGATCACGGACATGTCATTAACGGTCACACGCCAGTCAAAGAAAGTCGTGGAGAGAGTCCTGTTAAAGCAAACGGAAAAATGATCGTGATTGACGGCGGTTTTTCCAAAGCCTATCAGTCCACAACGGGCATTGCCGGATATACCTTGTTGTACAATTCCTTTGGCATGCAGCTCGTCGCCCATCAGAAATTTAATTCAAAAGAAGATGTGTTATGTAACGGAACGGACGTGTTATCTCTAAAAAGATTGGTGGACAAAGAACTGGAGCGGAAGCTGGTGAGGGAAACCAATGTCGGGGAGAAGCTGCTGCGGAAAATCTCAAACTTGAAGGATCTATTAGAATATCGCTACATGAAATGAAACGATTGCTCAAAGTACACACCCGGATCAACCGTTTGAGTGCATTTGACGTAAACGCTCGTATTGGGCAGGGAAATCATCATACCCTGCCTTGCGAGCCTTTTCTTTTTTATAGAGTGATTTGACACAAAGCAGGGCATAGTGAAGGTTGGCTGAAGCCAGAAAAGTCACCAGTTAAGCTCGCTGCTATAGGCCTCCAACTGGCAATATAGGTGTGGTGTATCGCAACGAGCACGTCATCGAATAGAAGCTTTAAGCACTGAAACCCTTTCTTTTATTATGACGTTAATCGATAAGAAGATGATTATAGCACCTTCCCAAAGTTCGCTCTCCGTTAGACCAGCTTCTAGTTCACCACACGTAATATGAGGTTTTATTCAGGTTTACAGATCAATTTTCCAGTTACCCATCATTTTGGCGACTTCTGGATCGCGGTACGATAAGAAAAGACTCTCCCGTGTATCCAGCGCCGAAATTTGTTCAATATCTTCGGTACTCAACTCAAAATCGAATATGTTGAAATTTTCGACGATCCGCTCTTTATTCACTGATTTTGGAATTACAACGATTCCACGCTGAACAAGCCAACGCAACACGACCTGTGCGACAGACTTACTGTGTTTTGCGGCAATCGATGTCAGCACTTCGTTGCCAAACATGTTATTAAGCCCTTCAGCGAACGGAGCCCATGACTGATGTTGAACTCCTTGTTCTTTCATAAAGGTAGCGCTCTCGGTTTGCTGATAGAACGGGTGCGTTTCGACCTGGTTAACAGCTGGCACAATTTCATTGTGCACGATAAGGTCCATCAGACGGTCGGGCAGGAAGTTACTGACACCGATCGCCTTGATTTTACCTTCACTATACAGTTCTTCCATTGCACGCCAAGCGCCGTAGTAATCGCCAAACGGCTGGTGAATTAGATATAAATCGAGATAATCTAACTGTAGCTTACTCAAGGATTTGGTGAAAGCCAGCTTAGCACTCTCGTAACTGGCATCCTGAACCCAGAGTTTGGTCGTGATGAACAGCTCCTCACGTGGCACGCCACTGCGCTTAATCGCACGTCCAACCGCTTCCTCATTCAAATAACCGGATGCAGTGTCAATCAACCGATAACCTGCCATCAGCGCTTCATATACTGCATTCTCGCATGCTTCAGCATCTGGAACTTGGTAAACACCAAAGCCGATCATCGGCATTTTCACACCATTGTTTAATGTTACGGTTTGCATTGTAATTCCTCCTAATGTTTAAATGTAGTATGCAACAGCCCTTAGATTCAAAATTTGGGCACCTCAACAGGGCTTTCCCTTAATGGTATAGTTGCATTACAATAAACCTATCACCTTCGTGTTACACGAAGGCAAGCATACTTCGCAATTTATTTTTTCAAGGAGGTCTTCTCATGCACACCGTCAAAGAAGCCGCGCAGATAACAGGACTTACCGAGCATGCTATTCGCTTTTATACAGATAAAGGCTTGGTGCCAAGTGTACAGCGCAATCAGAATAATATTCGAATGTTTGACGAAGAATCAATCAACTGGTTACATGGGATTAAATGTCTCAAACAATCCGGGATGCCGATCGAAATCATTAAGATATATGTTGATTTCTGTCTCGAAGGAGATTCAACGATTCCACAACGTTACACACTTATGATGGAGCATAGGGAAGCAGCTCTTGCCAAGTTTGAAGAAGCCAAACAGCACTTAGCTCATTTGGAAGAAAAAACTGCTCTATATCAAGCAATAATGGAGAACCGATCCCTAGACACAACCAATCCCGCAAACTGGGATAGAATTAAACACATGCATGGAGACGTATTTTATGCTTCCTCTGCTGGTGAGGTCTAAAATATAAAAGGGTGGATAGACAGCTAACGAAATTAAAAAGCTGCTGAGATTGGTATCATTGAAGGTAAGGGAGTAGGGGACGATCAATTTTCATTGCATCAAAACATCATAACTGATTGAGCTTGCTTTCAGGCTCCTCACCATTTTCTACACGTTTTATATTCTTGATAAAGAAATCATATCTTGTTTTATGATAATTCCGACCATCAGGCATTCCTGCTGTATGGGGAGTAAGTATCACATTACCCAGATTCCGGAGCTCACTATCAATAGGAAGCGGTTCAGATTCAAAAACATCCAGGCATGCGCCTGAAATATCCCTGTTTTTTAATGCATCAATCAAGTCTCTTTCGTTGACAATGCCGCCGCGGGCTGTATTGATAAAAAGAGAGGTATTCTTCATTTTTTTGAATGCCGTTTTGTTGATCAGCTGTTTGGTTTGCTGATTCAAGGGTACATGTACACTGACTATGTCCGATGTGCTTACAAGAGTATCGAAATCCGTCAATTTCACAAAACCGTCCGATTGTACAATGGCAGTTCTCGCATACGCCAGCACATTCATATCAAAAACCTTGCAAAACGCAGCTACTTTTTTCCGATAGCGCCCAAACCAATAATCCCAATCGTTTTGCCTTTTAATTCACTGCTTGTATAGTCCAATTGATTTTCATCCATCTTGTTTTTCATGAAAGTATCAAGAAAAGGTATGTTTTTATAGTAAGAAAATATCAACGCCATTACGTGTTCGGCCACTGCCTGGGCATTCACTCCTGCAGCATTGGCCACCCAAATGCCGAGCTGTGTACAGGCAGGGACATCCACATTATCAAATCCTGCACCCGTCTGTATCAATTTTAATTTTTTGGCGTTTGAAAGCAGGCTGTGATCCACTTTAATATGTTCAGGAATGATTACCTGGCAATCTTCAATATGATGCATCATTTCTTCTCCGGGCGGGACAATTACGACGTCCAGTCTTGTGGAAAACACCTTTCATAACCGATACCATTCTTAGAATAAAACCCGTTTGATGCTCGTCATTTTATCCTTTTAATTCAATTTTATCAAGATAATCTTATCACGTTCTATTGAACCGGAATGGACTAGAACATAATTCGATTTTTGATTAGAAGAATATCTAATTTAATCGCAAGAAATCGATCAGTTGTTTTATACGTTGCCAAGCATTTTCGCATCCCTTGATAAGAACGTTAGGGAAGTATGGAAGAGTCTAGATAAACAATATACTAGCTATATAGTTTTTTTGTTGAGGTGAATTTCAAATGGATGAAATCGATGAATCAAAACAAATTGTATTACAAATTGGCGGTGCATTGAAAAAGTACAGAAAAGAAAAAAACATGACCTTAGACGATTTATCGGAATTAACAGGCGCTGTGGGTATGTTTTACTAAAACATACGGATTTCACATCTGCAGTGCGCGCAGTAACAAACCCTGCTGATCCATTGTTAAATCCAGAAATATGGATTGCTGATCTTCAACAGAGAATGGCTCAGTCAACAGATCATGATCTTAGCAGACCTTCCTCGTCTAACCTTCATGTCAACGAGCAGCGCACATTCGAAAAAAAGGAATACGAGCAATTACACGAAATTTTCGTTACCGGGCATACCGCTCTCCTCCGTGCACCGTTCCACAGACGTTTATTGGCTATTATGATCATAGGCATACTCCTATCTCTATTGGTAATCATTTTCAAAGATCATCTTTCACTAGATTCAATTGAAAGATTCTCACCTTTACTCATTATGGCCATGCTAAATCTGACAGTAGGCAGCCAGATTTGTAAGGCTCTATTCTGCCATTGTGATAAGCCGCTGATGCGTTATCCATTTTACCGTCAGCATGCGAAGCAGCACTTTCTGTTAAGATTTAGAAGTATATTAAGCATAAATCTAAATTTAGGTTCTTGTTTAGCAGTTCTGAAAAAACTCTTTTACAATCTTTGTCAGTACGTTATAATACAAACACCAAGCAAATTACCCAACAAAAAAGTGAAATACTGTAATTGATTTATGAAGTCTAAGTTACTAAAAGCGGAACATCGTGTTGGGTAATGGACACCTGTAAATAAATATGGGAGGTATGGGTTATGATCAAGAAGAAACTTTCCGCAGTTCTCAGCACAGCTTTAATCGTTTCTATGCTGACTACTGGCGTGATCGTCGCTATCCAAGGTAAAACAACGTTAGAGGTAGCGAAGACAGCAGGAGATAAAAAGGTTGAAGTTATTAAAGGTATTCAAAGCGCCTGATGCAAATTTAAGGGAATTAGAACACTCCAACAGTGTTGGTAACTAAAGAAAACTTCAGCTTGGTTAACCTAGCTGAGGTTTTTTCATTATCATTATGTATTGATGCAGATGGCCATTGGTGACAATGATTGGGACAACTGGACGAGGTTGAAAGCAAATGGAGAGGAGATGGCGGCAAGCCTGCCAGAAGTCGAACTCGTAAAAAGCATCCTGCAAGGATCTGTTCGTACTACGAGAAAAAAAAGAAAAGAGGACAAGCCCTACCAAGGTGGACGTGATCGCTTGCGCAAACAAACTGTTACATCACATTTTCGCCATCTTGCAAAAGGGCAGCCCTATCAAACATAATTTTTTCTTCATATAAAGGGAGTGCTGATATAAGACTAACACGCCTCCAGGCTTTAATACCGTAGTGATCTGAGAAAGGATATATTCTCTCATTTCCCTTGAAAAATTAAAAAACGGTAATCCGCAAATAATGCAATCAAGCTGATGGACACGCTC
Organism: Paenibacillus sp. OK076; assembly: GCF_900110055.1. Lineage (NCBI taxonomy): Bacteria > Bacillati > Bacillota > Bacilli > Caryophanales > Paenibacillaceae > Paenibacillus > Paenibacillus sp. OK076. The sequence continues at coordinate 2,868,702 of NZ_FOCH01000001.1, read as the reverse complement.
TTGATTCATTCTTTTCAATAAATAGGATGCATTGGAATGGAACATGAAATCAGGATATTCCACCCTAAGATGATTCCTCATGTTTTTGTCTCTTTCAAACAAAAACACTGTTGCTGAGTTTGCTAAGTTTTCTTTCATTTCGTGGTATTCATTGACATGTTCCAATCGAGCTCTGAAAGATGAAGGGACGAGTTAAGGTAAATATCACTTGACGTTGGAAGGCAAGTTTAACTGGAACGTAAATACGTTATGCGTATGTTGAAGCGTCAAGGTACCTTGATGTAGCTCCGCAATATTTTTTGCTATCGAAAGACCCAGACCTGAACCCGTTTGAATGCCTTCGCTGCTTCTTGAATAATCCACCTTATAAAAACGATCAAACAGTTTGTCTTTTTGCTCCATTGTGAGCGGCGCACTTTTATTTTCGACTTCAATGGTAATGTGCTCATGGTGCATACTCATTCGAATGTGAATCTCACCAGGTTTAAAGGAATACTTCAGAGCGTTCATGAGAAGATTATCGATAGCCCGAGCAATCTTATCACTATCCACGCAGGCCATAATGGGGGCATTGCCGATCTCTTTCTCGATATGGATACCATTCTCCTGAGCTAAAGGTTCAAATTCAAACAACAACTGGTCTAATAGCTGATATAGGTCAACCTTTTTTAAATCCAATTGGGTATCTACTGAGGTTAGACGCGTGTATTCAAATAGATCATCGAGCAGCTTCTTTAGATGCGTTGCTTTGTTATAGGTGTTCTGAATGAAGCGGTCATACTCTGCTTTGTCTTGAAATGATTCTGTTCTAAGAAGCTCAATATAGCCGATGATACTGGTAAGCGGTGTGCGCAGGTCATGAGAGATACCCGTAATCATGTCCATCTTGGATTTCTCCAGCTCACGCTCCTTAATGATCTGCATCTGCAACTGTTCAGTCATATGATTGATATTGGAAGCGACGCGTCCAAGTTCATCTTGTCGATTGACGGGTACACGGTAGTCCAGATTGCCCTCCGAAATGAATTGAAGCCCTTGCTCCAAGTGAATGATATCTTTAACCATTCGACGTGTTAAAAATAGAAAGGTTAAGATAAAAGTTAATATGAAAATTGGAGCAATAACATACGGAAGCGAATTGCGGAACCAGGCTTGCTCCCAGGCTTTGAAAACATCTATAGATAGGTAAATGAGCATATTATTGAAGCCAGCTGCAGCAATGGTACTCAAAATGATTCGGATCAAAATGTTAACCTGAATTTTCTTCTTTCGAGTTCGATGAGAAGAGTTAGATCGTTTAATCAATTTTATAACCCACTCCCCATACCGTTTTAATATACTGAGGTTCTCGTGGATTCACTTCCAGCTTTTCTCGCAGGTTACGAATATGAACCATCACCGTATTATCTGAATACCCGTAAGGTTCTTTCCATACGGTTTCGTAAATCTTCTCGGAGCTAAATACTTGTCCAGGATGGCTGGCAAGCAACACCAAAATAGAAAACTCCAGTGGTGTAAGCGAAATGTCATTTTCTTTGAGCTTCACGGAATGTTTACTTGTATCAATGACAAGGTCCTTGATCAGGATAAGTGAATTGAATTCAGCTTTGCCAATCAGTGTTTGACGTCGTAACTGAGCTTTAACGCGAGCCAGTAATTCTAGCGGATTAAACGGTTTGACCATGTAATCGTCAGCCCCGGTAGTCAGGCCTGTGATTTTATCTATGTCTTCTTCCTTGGCGGATAACATAATAATCGGAGTGGATGATACTTCTCTTATTTTGAAGCAGGCTTTGATTCCATCCATAATAGGCATCATGACATCCAGTATTATGAGTTGGACCGATGTTGTTTTAATAATATTTAGCGCTTCTTCACCATTGGCTGCTTCAATGACATGATATCCTTCGTTACGTAAATAGACATGAATGACATCACGGATATCGGGTTCATCATCAACCACGAGAACGGTATTCACAATTCAACACTCCTTTTATGACCTGTTTTAAATTGATTTATATTTCTTATAAAGGGGATAATATTCAGTGTAAACGATAGTCTAAGATGTTTAAATTGTTTCCTTTTTGCGACAGACATAAACGAACGCAGGTGGGATATTCAAAGGCACTAATTCTATTTTTTCGATGATAAAGTGCTCGGATAATATTTTTTTCATTTGAAGTGAATATTGAAAGGCGATGAATAACCCTCCAGGTTTGAGTGCCATACAGATCTGTTCTACCAACGTATTTCTTAATTCAGGCTCAAAGTTGAAGAAGGGCAATCCGCTAAAAATGTAATCCAGTTGCTGAACGCCCTCTTGATTCATGGATTCTACTAATCGAGCGGCATCTGGATAACAGGAGTATTCAGGGTATGCGGTGTGCAGATTATTTCTCATTGTTTCGTTCATCTCAAACAATAGGACTTTAGTGGAGTCCTGCACCTTTTGTTGAATATAACGAGTGATAGCACCTGTACCCGATCCGAGTTCGGCCACTGTTTTTGCCTCTAGCCAAGACGCTTGATTCACCATATTGTTGGCAAGAAACCGCGAACTGGGTATGATGCTGCCAACATGTTTAGGACTTTGAAGAAAGCTTTTCAGAAATAAAATGGGTTCATTGGAATTCATGTTTGTGGTTCCTCCGTATATGTGATGGTAAGTTATCAGACCAAGTTAGAAATGGAATAATTGAAGCGTGGATAGAATGGGAACGCCAAAGTAGATGCCCGCTGTAAAATACGTTATGGTCCATAGCAAAGCACTGGAATATGAGATGAGGGCAAATTTCCGATACTGCACGCCGCTCATTCCAATAAGCAAAGGGAGAACATATCGCACGATTGGAATGAATAAACCGAGGCACATCGCCCAATTGCCGCGTTTATTTAGAATCAGTTCAGCCTTGACGAAGTGTTTATGATGTTGAAATCTGTGTTTTATCTTGGTTCCGAATAACTTCCCTGCAAAATAAGCAAAGGTAATGGCCGTTAACAGTCCTGATAAAATACAGAAGTATGTGATCCACGAATGGATAACTCCCGTGTGGCTTAAAATGGCACCACTGATAATCGTGATTTCATTCGGAATTGGAATGCCGAAAGGCCCTAATGAGAAGGCAAAATAAAAAATCAGATATCCATACTGGTGAAGTAGCTCTAAGATCGTATTACTGATCATTGTTTTGCCTCCTCTCTTGTTGATATAGAAATCATAATGAAAAAAACTAAGGAATTAATGATCATATTTCTGAAGAAAATCTAAAGAATACATAAGTAAAGCCAAACAACTACGCTGAAGACAAAAAAGTCTTTCCAATTTACTGGAAAGACTTGATGAGGTGCATATATTCAGGAGCGGTAATCAAGTGACACGGGTATCATTAGAAGATAATCGAGCATATTGAAATAAATCATTGATTAACTTGCGTAATTGGGATGCCGCAGTATAGATTACATTTAGAATCTGCACATATTCTTCTTTGTCTTGATATGATTTTAATAACTCTACGTTTCCGATGATATCCGCCAGAGGTTTGTGCAACTCATTGGTTATTTTTTCGATCCATTCTCTTTTGGAGATCTCTTCCTCACGTTCCTTTATCATCTGCTCTTGTAGATACTCCACCATGGAATTGACCTGAAACGAGAACCCCCTTAACTCAATGAGCAGCATTGGAGGTACTCGATGGTTCAAGTTCCCCTCCGATATGACTTGTATCGCACTCTCCAAACTCATGATTTCTCTAACGACGTGATGAGTCAAAATGAAAAAAGATAATACAAAGATAACAGTGAATATGATCGGAATAAGGTATGCCAGGTGAAATTGAAATTCATACAGTTTACCTAGAGGATGGAATGCAGCAAGCAAAAATGTAAACATAAAGGTCATGAAGAAGGCAACTAATAAACTGAAACCAAAACTGATGATAATATTCATACGAATACTATTTTTTCGGAGCAGCCATGGTAAATGAATTGTCAATGTTCATATCACTCCATTTTATGAGATGAGATCGAAATGCGGGCAATGCCCGCCAACCGGAAACAAAGCTCTCCGACCAGAATACCACCCGCAATATCTGCCGCTACATGTTGTTTCACGAGCACGGTTGATACCATAATAAGAATGGAAAGGGTGGAAGTCATCGCCCATATGGCTCGTCTAAATACACGCGTTCCTCTAAGAATCAGGTAACTGGTGAGCACATGAATACTTGGAAAACAGTTGTATGGTTGATCTTGACTGTAGATGTAACTGACCATAGTGTAGATAAAGCCTTTTTCATTCCGTATATCCGGCCGATCAATCGCTGTCTGGAACAGAGCGAAGAAAATGTACGAGATCACCAGACCGCTGCAAAGTGCGATTAACGTTTGAAAGTAGGTTCTCTTGTCCTTGAATGCAAGTGCTATTAATGCACCTGTAATGAACGGGTACCATAATACATATAGGATGATAAAGGATGGGACAAAAGGGATCATGTGGTCCAGACTTGTTGCAAGACTATTGACATGATCACCAGGCCGATTTAATACACCGTAGAAAATATTTAATATTGGAACTGCTGAAAGCCAAATCAGTGAAAGCCATGCTGATTTAGTGTATGAATGATTAGAAAGCTTCAAATGCTCAACTCCTATACGGATTTATTAACGTATCCATAGTAGAGATAAACTCTGAAGAACTTGAAAGGAATTTTCTAAAGAAATTCTGAATATGGAGTGAAGTTTGTCTCGAAAAGGAGCGGAAAAAGCATTGCAGCTACCGAAATTGACCGATAGCGCAGAGATAATTTCTAAAAAAACTTTACCGATTATTCTGATGACAAGAAGGAACAAGGGCAAATGCTAAAGAAAGAATCTAATAGAAGCATCTCCACCAGGATGCCATTGAGCTGTTTTGTAGGTCTCCGTTCGAGAAGCCTGTAAAGCATAAAGGTATGTGGAGCAGTAAGAAATGATGGAATGTATTATTTAGGACAGAGAGGTGCATTGAAATTAATTTTCATTTAAATGAAGCTATTGAAATTTTGGAGCGCACGCCGCAAACTCTGGAACGTTTCTTATCTGGTCTGTCTGAAGGATGGCTGCAAAGCAATGAAGGTGAAGGAACCTGGAATACACACGAAGTGGTTGAACACTTCATTGAAGCAGAGAAGCATAACTGGATTCCGCGAGTGGAATCCATTTTATTCGAAGGGGAAAACCATCTGTTTCCTGCATTTGACCGCTTCTCCCACTTGAAGAACATTTCTAAAAGAACCGTTGAAGAGGCCCTGCAAGAGTTCGGCAGCATCAGAATGAAGAACCTCTCCAAGCTAAAGGAGTTCCTTCAATCAACTTCCTATCTTGAAAAGACTGGCCTACATCCGGAATTCGGCATCGTTAAGTTGAAGGAGCTGCTCTCTGCATGGGTCGTTCATGATTTTACGCATATGGCGCAAATTGTTAGGGTGATGGCAGAGAGATACAGAACTGATGTTGGACCTTGGAGTGCATATCTGGGCATTTTGAAAAGGAATTGATTTTCTTGAGCAACCAAAGTACGAACTTTCCACTTTGTTGAAGTGATGAAGGATAAGATTCACATTGAGAAATCAGCCGTGGACAACATACTCTGATTAAAGTCGCTAATGTAGCGACTTTTTATTTTACCGTTACACGATCGTGTCCAAGCTAAGGACAATAACTGATTTGCTAGCAAATACGTCCGGTTCAAGGATTGTTCCGTTTGCCTTAATAAAGAAAGATGAAACTCCCTTCGGCAGATTTATGAGAATCTCAAAAATTGGTATGCAAAAAAATGCATATAGTGGTACTTAAAACATTCAAAAGGTTCATGTTAGCATAAATCTAACAGCATGCTGTTCAACTATACAACAATTTAATGATCCAGCAGGAGCAATGGTTTGAGGTTGGAATGGAAGGGGAGCATATGAATGTAACAGATCCCGCAATGAACAAAACAGGCAAGCTGCCTTACGTTCATGCGATATCATTTATTCTATTGATGGTTAGTTTATCCGTATGGTTACAACATGCAGAGATTATTTTACCAGAGGTTGCAGCAATGGCTATAGCCATGTGGGTATACAGAGAACCAGGGTGGATCAGACGTCCTTCCGTCATTTTCATTGCACCGACCGTAACTGCTGCGATCGGTCTGGGCATGAATCAGTTCCAAACCAATTATCCGATAAAGGTAATGCTTACTCTATCTATAATGATGTTATTTCTGAGATTAATACACTCGAATCTTGCACCCGCCATTGCTACAGGTCTATTACCACTTGCTATTCATACAGAAGATTGGTCATTTGTATCAATTGTCTTTGTGTTCACACTGACCTTAATGGCCGGAGTTGTCGTGTTTCAGCTCCATAAAAATCTCGCAGCAAAGTCGAAGGTCCAATACAAATACATGGTAATCTTCTTAGCCATTTCACTATGCTGGCTCTGTATTTGCTGGTTACTGGGTTATGAACAGATGGCAGTGATTCCACCTATTTTTGTTGTGGTTTACGAATCGCTCCAAAAGCCGATCTACACAGCAAAAATGGCGTTTAAGCAAGGATTTACCCTAACCCTATCTGCATCCGTTGGCGTTCTCATTGTTATACAGGTGGATTCGCCGGTTCTGGCTGCGTTCATTGATATGTTTTTAGTCGTCGTGATAACACGCCTTTTTCATGTCCGAATTCCTGCCTTATACGCTATACCGCTACTAACCTTTGTATTTCCTGAAGATAAAGTTTGGAGTTTACCTCTTGTCACACTTTTTGCAAGTCTGTTTATGTTTAGCTTTGTATTGTTATACAAGTATGGGGAAAAGAGGACTTTGAACCGTAAAAATAAGGGTAGTAGCCGGAGTTCTGTGTCGCCATCATAATTAATAAATAACTCGGATTCATGGGCAGAAAGCTAAACTTGGAGGATAAACGTATGTTATTTGGCCTGATTGCAGCACTATGTTTTGGTTTATCGGACTTTATGGTTACCCAGGCCACCAGAAAGGTTCAAACTTTGCCTGCCCTGCTGGGGATTCAGTTCATTGCCTCACTCCTGCTGGGAGGGTATGTACTTACACAATCACCTCATATTGATCAAAACTCCATGGTATGGATTGGAATAGCAGGCATCAGTGTAGTCAACTTTGTAGGTACATTATTGTTATATCGAGCTTTTGAAAAGGGAACCTTGTCCATCGTTTCTCCCATCGGCTCTGGATTTGCTGTGGTGACTGCCATTCTCGCTTTTATTGGCGGTGAACGATTGCCTTTCAATTCAATTATCGGTGTCATGCTGCTGATCATTGGTGTGTTGACGGTAACGAGATCAAGCAAAAGCGTCGGACAACAAGTGACGTTGTCGGGCATACCAGAAGCCATTATCGCCTCAATCTGCATCGGTTTTTATTTTTGGGCGATCGGATACATTACTCCTCATCTGGGTGTGATTCTTCCTGTACTCGTCACACGGATCATACAATTTTTCTGTGCGTTTGTACTTCTACGGGTAAAAAGAATTCAACTCCCGCGCATAGGCCTGTCTACCGGTCTGATTCTGGTTGCAGCAGCCCTGCTGGATACAGGAGCTTTACTCTCTTTTAATATGGGACAATCCGTTGATTATACAACGAGCACAACAGCACTTACTTCATTATATAGTGTCGTTACCATACTTATGGCCGGCTTGATTTTAAAAGAAAAGCTGACGAAAAGCCAATGGGCGGGCATTGCTATTATTCTACTCGGGGTCATTATCGTAAGCATCTAGAAAGGATTATAAGATGGACAGAGTGCATACCGTTTATTCATTGATCACCAATCCGAACGATTCACATCTATTAATGGTTCAAAACAAAGGCTCAGAGGCGTGGTCTCTTCCGGGAGGTAAAGTTGAACCTTATGAAACGTTAGAAGTCGCTGCTATTCGTGAAGTATGCGAGGAAACCGGCTTACATGTACAGCTCAAAGGAGTAGTAGCTATTAATGAGTATCAAAAGAGAGATGGTTCAGAACACGGGATATGTGTAACCTTCAAGGCATGTATTGTGAGCGGAGCAGAGAGCATTTCAAGACCAGATGAGATCAGACAAATAGCCTGGATTCGTCTTGAAGAAGCGGATGCGCTAATGCCATTTTATGAGGAAAGTCTACAAGAAATCGTCAGGAAAAATGTGCAGGTATCCTATTTCGATGAAGGAATCATCTGATTGTACAATGAAATGAATGTTAATAAAGGAAGGGCAGAGGCCCTTCCTTTTTACTTGCATTTTTTAGACAGTCAGGTTAGCTGATCATAACGGCTTACTGTCTTATATAAATTGCGCAAGAGTTTGAACCCCTTCGGTAATCTGTGCCTCGTTTACATTGCCAAACCCCATGATAAGACTCTCGTTGTACTGATCTTTGCGAATGGTATATCGCTCGGCAGGGTAGATTTTGATACGATGCTCCTCAAGCTCCATTGCAGTCAGAAGATCAGCGTTTCGGCCTGGCCAAGTTGCAATAAGATGCAACCCCGCAGCATCACCCGATATTTGTACCTTTTCTCCAAACGTCTCCGTTAACGCCGTAATCAGGTGAGTTCTTCGTTTATTATAGATTCGTTTCATCCGCAAAATATGACGTTTCAGATGCCCTTCGTTCATAAAGCGGGCTAAAGTTAATTGCGATAAGGCAGGACATTGCATATCATTCGTACGTTTTAGCTGCACGATCGGGTCTACCAGCTCTTGCGGAGCTACAATATAACCAAGCCTTAGTGCAGGAAACATATTTTTACTAAACGTCCCTACGTAGATTACCCGCTCTGCATCAAGCTCACGCAAGGCATGAACAGGCATCCCGCCATAACGAAACTCACTATCATAATCATCCTCTATAATGTAAGCTCCTGAGCTTCGAGCATAGTCAAGTAATTGGAGGCGCCTGCTGATCGACAGAATACTCCCGAACGGAAATTGATGAGAAGGTGTCACAAAGATACATCTGGGCTTCACATCGGTTGGCAGCTGCTCTACACACAGACCATTGTCATCGACGGGCACAGGTATAATTCGGGAGTTCGTTTCAGCGAAAAGGTTATAAATAAATGTTGCCGTGGGGTCCTCTATTGCAACCGTTTCACCAGGCCTTAATAAAAGCTTGCTGAGTATCGAAAACGCCTGGGTTGCGCCAGCCGTGACGATAATTTGCGAAGGTAGACAGTGAAGGCCTTTGATATGGAGAAGATGCTCACAAATGGCTTGTCGAAGCTCAATGTCGCCAGCCATATCCTCCTGGTACCCCAGCATAGAAGGGGGAAGATCATGATACACATCCATTGCAGCTCTTTTCCATTTCTGGAAAGGAACATGCTCAAGAGCAGGAAAGCTGGGACGAAAATCGATAGATGGTAAGCGATTCTCAGCTGCAGGGGAGACATTCTCATTCCTTGCAACAAGTTCTTCAGGCTGTATATGTAGTGGTCTGCTTGTCCCTATATCTCTTACAAAGGTTCCCGAACCTTGTTTGCCTTCCAGAAATCCTTCAGCTGTTAACTGCTCGTATACCTCGACAATAAGGGCGCGTGAGACCCCAAGTTCTTTGGCAAGCTCCCGAGTGGAGGGAAGGGGAGTTCCTGCCTTGTAACTGCCTTGCATAATTCGGTCTCTAATAAACGAGTATACCTGTCTGGTTTTCGTTTCGTTTCGTCCGGGTTGCATGAGGGATCTCCTTTTTAATGAATTGGTATGGTTAAAACATGTCTAAAATGGCTCTAATGATAACCAATATATCATGCTATCATAAATCATGCCAATTCCAAATCCAACAGAAAGAAGTTAATCTCATGAGAAACCGTAGAACCAACTGCCTTGGAGCACCCACGATGAGTATAGCGCCTGAGACGGTATCTCCCGTACCAATCCACAAAGACTACGTATTGAATCGTTGGCTGTGCGTTGCGGCACTTTTTATGGCATCGCTCAATTTGAGACCCGTCGTTGCATCCATTGCACCTGTCTTGGGAAGCATTCAACATGATCTTGGCCTAAGTGGTGCTGTATCCAGCTTGCTCGTTTCTATTCCGGTGTTATGTATGGGAATACTCGCTCCGTTCTCTGTAAAATTAAGTGAAAGGCTCGGTATTGAGCGAGTCATCACCTGGTCCTTGATGCTGATCGGAGGGAGCACGCTATTACGCCTGTTTATCCATTCCGCTTCATTGTTATTTTTGACTACATTGTTATCGGGTATTGGTATTGCGATGATGGGACCTTTGTTATCCGGTTTTATTAAAAAGCATATGGCTGACAGTGCACCCTCCATGATTGCAATCTACTCCATGGCTTTAGCATTGGGAGCAGCACTTGGTTCAAGCCTTACTTCACCCTTGCATTGGAGGCTTCATTCTTGGCAAATGTCACTGTCATTCTGGCTGATACCTGTGATTCTGGCTTTGCCACTATGGTTCAATGTGCTGAAACGACAGCCTTTGAGTTCTAAAGCTAATTCGGCGATTTTACTTGGAAAATCATTGGAAATACCTTGGCATAAGGGAAAAGCATGGATTCTAGCTGTACAATTCGGGTTGTTATCTCTCGTATTTTATTCTCTTCTAGCCTGGCTTCCCTTAATGCTCATTGCGGCAGGTGCATCCATGCTTCACGCTGGAATTATGGTGACCTTGTTCGCTTTGATACAAATTCCAAGTGGTGCTGTTGTACAGCAGCTTCTCAAAATGCACGCTTCAAGACGGAGCTGGCTCATCGTATCCTCCCTGATGCAAGCCGCTGGTCTGTTGCTTATCTTCTGTTCAACTTATCTATGGTTTGCTGTGGTAATCTGTGGTTTGGGATCAGGTATGCTGTTTGCACTGCTTAATTTGCTTCCGGTTGAAATGACCTCCTCCCCTGAAGAGGCGGCCTCTTGGGCAGCCATGATTCAGTGTATAGGATTTCTGATTGGAGCGGCCGGCCCTTTGTTAACGGGCTATCTACATGACCGTATGGGTCATTTTAATGCAGGAATATTGGCAATGGTATTCATTTCTATAGCTATGGGGATTATATCCTTATCTATGGTATCTAGAAAAAATTCAAAAAATAAGATTCGTTGATGTGCTCAAAAAGATCGAGAAATGTCTCAATATTAGAACATAAAAAATGAACTTGGAGGTCTATATTTATGAAGATTTTCGTTGCTGGTGCAAGTGGTGTTATTGGCAGACTGCTGCTGCCGCAATTAATACAGGCTGGTCACGAAGTTATTGGCATGACGCGGAAAGAAGAGCAAAGAGAGGCCATTGAACAGTTAGGAGCCAAAGCCATTCTTGCAGATGTGTTTGATCGAGGACAAATGGTGGAAATTCTAAATGAAGTTAAACCTGATGTTGTTATTCATCAATTAACCTCATTAAGTCAAGGCAGTTCGGCAGAAAATGCGCGCATACGAATTGAAGGAACACGAAATTTGGTCGATGCAGCAAAACAGGCGAAGGTACAAAAAATCATCGCACAGAGTATTTCTTGGGCATATGAACCTGGCACGACTCCTGCGACGGAAGAAACAGCATTGGACATGGATGCTCCTATGCCTAGACATACTACAATTCACGGAGTATTGGCTCTGGAGGAAGCCGTAAAAGAAATGCCTGCGTATGTCATTTTGCGATATGGCACTCTGTATGGACCTGCAACTTGGTATGCTAAAAATGGGGATATAGCAGAGAAGATCAGTAACAAAGAAGTAAAGGCAACGGATGGGGTATCTTCTTTTGTTCATGTCGAAGATGCTGCGAATGCTGCTTTGCTGGCGCTGGATTGGCCAACGGGTACGTATAACATTGTGGATGATGAACCAGCTAAAGGGACAGACTGGCTCCCTGTATACGCTCAAGCCTTGGGTGCACCAGCACCAGATATTCAATCGGGAGCAAGCCCGTGGGAGAGAGGGGCCTCGAACCGCAAAGCCAAGAACGAATGCGGGTGGATTCCTCAATATACCACATGGAGAACAGGCTTTTCCAAGTCTTTACGATAACCTCCACATGATTAGTTATGGCCCTATATCGGAAACATCAACTTTCTAACAATCTAAACAATCTTTGCAATGAAATAACCCGTGTATCAACAAAGAAAGCAGCTGACCAGGTGATCAACTGCTTTCTTTGTTTTATATTTCATAACTCAGTAACCTGAAATTCGAATAAGTCTGAACTATCCTGCATTTTTTTAGTTGATGGCTTGGTCAGTGACCAACTAAAAAAGTATGACGATGAACCCAATAGCAATCAGCTTTAGTATAATACAATCAAAGGTGGACTACCCAACAAAATAATGAAATACTGAAATCATCGTTTCTTCACGTGTTCATCCGCTTTGTACATAACAGATATCTGAGGTATGGATCTTTTTAAAATGTTATCTTGGTTACTTCCTTTACTTGAGATACAGAATTTAAGCGCTGATAAAAAACTGGAGGGGAATGTAATGCTGGAATTAGAGTTTACAACTATAGTGGAGTGGGATGAAGCATTATGGGCGCGGATGGAGCGGATTTATCATGAGGCTTTTCCAAGCGGGGCGAAGACAAAAGGGATTTTGCGCAATATGCTGAACAGGGGGATTGGTTACTTACACACGGGCATGCATCAAGGAGAAGTCGTTGCGATGGCTGTTACTGGACTGGAGGGGAAGGCAGCGAACCGCATCCTGATCATCGATTACCTCGCGGTTGAACAGAAGCTGCGCGGGTCGGGCATCGGGTCTTGGATGCTGGAGCAACTCAGAGCCTGGGGGTTAAGAGAACACGAGATCAACGGTATGATCATCGAGGCGGAGTCCGGGAAAACCGAGGCTCATCAGGAACGTATTCAGTTCTGGCAGCGCAACGGGTTCATTCTAACCTCCTATGTTCATCAATATAGAATGGTTCCAGAGTCGTATCAGGCCATGATGCTGCCCCTGGATGGAAGCACACATGTACCTGATGATGGTGAAGCACTATTTCATTATATTAATGCTTTTCATAAGGTTGCTTACCGGAAGAGTTAGACCAACATTTATTATGTCAACGATACCTGAAATATGAGAAAGCCGATAAACGCGTAATAGGTTTATCGGCTTTGTGTTTGTACGACTAACTCTTTGAAATGCGTCTATAAGCAACCGCTTAGTTATGTCACTTGTTGCTGGTCTTCTTGATCAAGTCCACGCCATCGTATGCCAGACTTTCCACACTTGCTTCCTTCTGCAGTAAGTAATGATCAAAAAAGTTCTTTGAATAGTCTGTAACCAGATTTCGCATCTCCACAGCATCCCGTTCGCCTCTGAGTCCCTCATTAGCATAGGTAAACAGGATGTCGCAGTAATCTAGATGCGCAACACGATCAACAGAGAAATAATAGGTTGCCATGCTATTGTTAGCGCCAATTATCGCATTCATATTATAGTTAGGTTCACAAAACAGTAACAAGAAGGGTTTCTTAAGGTCGCTGTCCTGAAGGCCGAACGCACCGCTATCCAAGCCAATCCCGCAGGCGAACCGGTCGTCGTCCCGGCAAACCATCGCCGTCGTTAGCCCTCCATAAGAATGTCCGATTATGCCTATGCCGATGTCAAGCAACAATCTGCCCTTAAAGATGGAATTCAGCTCTCCAGAGTCCAGTTTGTAAAGACAATCGGCAACATACCTTACATCTTCTGCCTGTAATTCGCTATACTCTGTTAACTTGGCAAGGATCGGCAGTGCAAGCACTTTACGGCACATCTCTATGGCAGTTTCCTCGTCAGGCCGCATCTCCATCTTACCAGCCAACGCCAGCATCTCCGGATCTTCAGAAAGCGCTGTAATGGCATTCGAAAAACCCGTTGATACATTAAACAGGCGCCCATCTTTACGCTTATACATTGTGCTATTCTGATGGCCGATGCTTACCACAATATATCCGATGCTTGCCAAGTCTGTACAGATCACTGTACCCCATTCTGGAGAAACGCCCCCGCCGCAAACATAGAATAACACCGGATAGCGCTTTTCCTTCCCGGAGAGAGCAAGGTCGTCGTAGCACTGAGTCTTGATATCTATAGAGAAAAAATCCTCCCCTTTAAGATATGCAGTGACAAGTGACTGCTCCTTCAACATTTCGTAGACTTCAGGAAACATGTACGTTGATGTCGTCTTACCTTCGTTACTATCGGACGGATAGTACACAAACGCTGTCAGTTCTCTTTTGGAGCGATCTGATGCGGTGTACTCCAAATCCATCTGGGTTCGACCGACAGTATACTCGCCAATTGGTTCTGGAAATGCGTCATAAGTTCTCATATTCTTGTTCCCCTTTCATTAATAAAAGTGGAAAATGTGAAGTACGTAGATTGCGCTATGAGCGTTTTTCAAAACTGCGAACCGATTACATCCGATCTTCAGTGAATCCTGTCTACTCCTTGGTTTTCTTGAGATCACTAACCATTTCAGAATATGTATGATCTTCAAGCAGCCCATGACTCATAAAGTCAGCAAAGTACTTGCTAAGCTTATGTTGCAGCGTAGAATCCTTAATATCGAATTCCCTAAAAAACATGACTAAATTAAACTGCATGGACTCAAACATAAAAGAAATCAGGTCATCGTCAATATCCGGTCTTAGATATCCATCAACCCTCATTCGGCGTAAAATGTCCTTGATTAAGGGGAATGACTCGCCCTTCAGCACATTCAGATATACTTTAAGCAAAGTGTTTTCAGGAATGTTTAAAAATGTTTGAATGAGTTTGATTTCCAACTCATTCAGCGGCTCGGTCACAGTGTCACTAACGTTACCAAATAAGGTAGTCAGGAAAAACCGGTAAAGTGAATCTTCATTACTGTTATTAAAATACGCAGCTCTTTTCTCGGTAACATTACGTACCAAGAGACAATAAAGGTCATCCTTGTCTTCAAAATACCGATAAAATGTTCCGGGGTGCATGGACAATCGATCCAAAACCATCTTCATCGTAATGTCTTCGTAATCATTATCAACAAAAAGATGCATAGCGTTATTAGAGATTTCTCCGCGCCTTGCTTCATCTAAACGAAAGAAAGAATTTTTGGGCATAGAATACTCCTTTATTCAAAGTGTGAACTGATTCACACTATATCGATAATCAATTCACATGTCAAGTCGTATCGAAATTAGGAATATTAGTGATTGAAACTACTGCTATGTTCATTAACATGAGGTATTTTAAATTTGTTACAATATGTATAAAGTGAAAATATGAAAGTTGGTTATTAAGGTACCGCTACAATTCAGCAGCGCAATTACTTCGAGCGGGTGATAGGGTGATAGGGATGAGAAGACTGGAGTCTGGTATGACAGTAGACAACGAAATATTTACCGATATTGTCAGGTATGAACACGAAACGATAAGCGAAACGACCATAACAAATTCGAATGTTGGTTCACCTATATTTTGGAGCTGTAACCTGCATCATCTTGTATTTAGTACCTGCGATCTTACAAATGCGAGATTTTTTGCCAGTAGTACGATTGATCATTGTACATTTATTCGTTCCGACTTGCGCTCTGTTGGCATTGCCAGGAACGAAGCTGTTTTCACCAATTGCGAATTCACCGCCTGCGATATGAGAGGCATGACATTGGAGAATGCTACGTTTATCGACTGTACTTTTTATAAATGTAGATTTAGTGACCGGATTTTACAAGCGGCGAATATCGTCAATTGTTCCTTTACCGGCAAGCTAGTAGATATTACGTTTGAGGGAGATGGCCAACAAAAGCTAATCGCCAATTTTGAAAACTGCATCCTTGATGGTGTTCGTTTTGTGGGCTGTGACCTGACGCAATGTATTCCGCCAAAATCAAAAAACCATTTGTATGTAGAACAGGTATCCTCACGTGTAAAAAATGCTTTGAAGAAGATAGACGATGACCCTAATCTATCTGACGATGATCGGAAAGTACTAGTACGCAATCTGCGCAAGCTTGAGCATATGGAACAATATATTTTTAACACGGCGCATATGAAGAAAATATATGGGGATGTTTTTGTTGAGCGATTTTTCAGCAGTCTGGAATAATGCGTAAACAACTCGGCCGCGGAAAAATGTTGAGGGACACGAACATATTCCCCTTGACGATTAGGTATAAATAGTCGAAGGTATTTTGATAAATATTTAATAATTTGATTATTTTTTTGCATAATTTTATCCTAGTCGTAAAAAATAAGTAAGGATAATATTCATGAACGCTCAGTGAAAGATATATATAAATAATTGGGAATTGCACGTAACAGGCTATTAGCTTAAAGGAGTGTTATAAAAATGAAAGCAGTTGTGATTAATCAGTATGGGAGTAAAGAAGAGTTAGTTGAGCAGGAAGTGAATAAACCAAGTGCAGAAGCCAATCAAGTGGTTGTAAAACTAGAGGCTACATCCATTAATCCAATCGATTGGAAATTAAGAGAGGGTTACTTGAAAGAAATGTTTGATTGGGAATTTCCTATTATCTTAGGTTGGGATGTAGCTGGAGTCATAACTGAAATTGGTTTAAACGTTACGAAGTGGAAAGTTGGGGACCGAGTATTCAGTCGTCCTGAAACAACTCGTTTTGGTACGTATGCTGAGTATACTGCAGTTGATGAGCACCTACTGGCAAAACTACCCGATTCAATCTCATATGAGGAGGCTGCGGCTGTACCTTTAGCTGGTTTAACAGCATGGCAGGCATTGTTTACTCATGGCCATTTAGAAGAAGGCGAAACTGTACTTATTCACGCTGGCGCTGGTGGTGTAGGTATTTATGCCATTCAATTAGCAAAGTATGCCGGCGCTCATGTTATTACAACAGCAAGTGAAAAAAATCATGAACTTCTCTATTCATTAGGTGCTGATCAAGTCATTGATTACAAAAAGGAAAACTTTGAAGAGATTCTAAAAGATATCGATTTAGTGTTCGACACGATGGGTGGAGAAGTAGCTGAGAATAGCTATAAGGTGCTTAAGCCAAATATCGGAAGACTGATTACCATTGTTGGTGAACCGAATCATGATATGGCTAAGTCTCACAATGTATCAGCAAAGGGGATTTGGCTACAACCAGATGGTGATCAATTGCAGAGAATGGCAGATCTGATGGAACAGAAAAAGATTAAGTCGATTGTAGGGGCAACATTCCCTTTTAGTAGACAGGGTATTTATGATGCACATGCTTTGAGTGAGACTCACCACGCTGTAGGTAAAATTGTCATTACATTTTAAAAAAGGAAAAAAACGATAAATATTAAAATAGTGTTGTGGGACAGGAACATGATCCCATTGAAAGTCGCTAATTTAGCGGCTTTTTTTAATTTTTTTCGGTATAGCAAGAATCAAAACTTTACCTAAAGAAACAACGTTAGAACATCTAAATTGAATGTGAATTACATAATGATTTAGAATAAATAATTTCAAGTTTAAAGTTGATGAATCATATAAATGTTGTATTTATGATTATAAAATTAGAGGAGATATTCAACGAAAGTATGTGAAAATTTAATTTTATTAGGACTTTTGTTAAAGGAAAAATCTTTGACATAAGCCCTGATGGGAGAAGGGAATGATGTTTGCATGAACAGCAAGGAAACCAACGATGCTTCGTACGAAAGTGTGACAGATGAGCAGCTTCAGGATCAGTTGAAATATTATAAAGAACGAGCTCCAGAGTATGATGACTGGTGGTACCGTCGAGGCACATTTAATCAAGGCGACGAAGCCAACCAAATTTGGTTCGATGAGATCCGTACGATTAAGGAAGCTTTTAAAGCTGAACATTTTCATGGTGACTTTCTTGAACTTGCGGCGGGGACGGGCACTTGGAGTAGTCTGTTTTTAAAAGATGCCCTTATATTGACCCTTGTAGACGGTTCCGAAGAAATGCTTTCGCATAATCCGGTGGCATCTGAACCCAATGTAAGAACGATCATTGCAGATCTTTTCAGTTGGTCTCCGGATCAGTTATACGATTCAGTTGCTTTTACTTTTTGGATATCTCATTTACCCAGAGAGAGACTGGCAAGCTTCTTCACCATGGTATCACGCTGTTTGAAGCCCGGAGGGAAAATGTTTTTTATCGATGATCGAGAAGTAGCAGGAACCCGTGAGTCCCATGTAGTGGGGACATCTGGGCAAACGATGGTTCGGAAGCTTAATAATGGTGATCATGCTACTATAGTGAAGAATTTCTTTGACGATAAAGAGATCGAGCAAATTGCTGCTAGTGTGGGAATTGAATTGCATGTCCACTGCACCCCTAAGTACTTTCAGTATGGGATAGGGTCCAAAACTGTCTAAAGCCAAAACTGTCTAAAGCAGCAATTATCTCATACTTAATGTAGAAATCACTGAACTAACGGAGCACTTAAGTTGAACAAATAAAGGAGCAGTATCGCCGGCGGCGACTGCTCCTTTATTACGCTAATAGGCTTTTGATGATCCTGTAGTGCTCATGCTTACCAAATTGGCCAAAAGAGCCAGCCCAGGAAACAACTTACCACCGATTGCCGTCGTTTGCCCTCCAAAGCCCTATCGTCGAGCAGATGTTTCCTCATAGCTTTGCAAGCCGGCGTCGCGCAAAGTTCTTCCGACATAACCCAACTCTCGACGTGCAGCGGCATCGTTGACGGTGAACTCACGCCCAATCATGCGTATCATCGAGCGTGAGATCGGCGGATCGCCGTCTTTCCGTGTGACGGCCCAGATCGTGTCGAACAGCCGGCCAATGGCAGAGACGAGCCAGTAGGACAGCGAACGCATCTTATCGATGGACAAGCCCTGCAAGTTCGCAAGCGAGGCGACAAACTCACGGAAAGTCTGCCCTTCCTGATCCTTGATAAAGTAGGCATGGCCGCCTTCTCCGTGTTCAAGAGCGCATTGTATGGCTTCAACCACATTGTCCACATGGCAGGTTGAAAAAGGGTAATCACCGCGGTCGATGAACGCGAACTGTCCAGATCTGACTGCTTCGGGAAGCGCTCGGCTAAACGGATCACCAGGCCCCCAGATAGCCGGTGGGCGAAGCGCGATCGTGCGAAAGCCGGGTTTATTGGCTGCCAGAACCAAAGAATCTGCCCGTGCCTTGCTCGCCAGATAGGCGGAGAAGTGATTCGGGAAAGTCGGCGCGCTTTCATCAGCGTCGCGGATAATCGTACCGCCGTTATCCATGTGGATCCCTGCCGCACTGATGTAGACGAATGTCTTCGCACGGGCGGACTCAGCTGCCTTCAGCAAAGCTGCGGTGCCATCGACGTTGGTACGGAAGAAGGGTTCGCGAGGCCCTGAAAAGCGGAAAAGGGCAGCCGCATGCACAACTGCATCGATCATCGGTAAAACGATTGGCGTGCTGCTTTCGAGATCGGCATCGACCGGCGTCGCACCCATGGCCTTGAGTTTGGCGTGAGCTGATACAGAGCGTGTGAAGGCGAAAATCTGGTGACCATCCTCCACGAGCTTTGGGATCAGGCGGCCACCGAGCAGGCCGGTGCCTCCCGT
Organism: Paenibacillus sp. OK076; assembly: GCF_900110055.1. Classification (NCBI taxonomy): domain Bacteria; kingdom Bacillati; phylum Bacillota; class Bacilli; order Caryophanales; family Paenibacillaceae; genus Paenibacillus; species Paenibacillus sp. OK076. The sequence continues at coordinate 2,849,176 of NZ_FOCH01000001.1, read as the reverse complement.
GACGAGAATTTTCAAAGTAAATCATCCTTTCGGTTCGGAATTCAGGATATTCCGCCTGGCGGCGCCGTGGATTGATGGTATAGCTCAACCGCCGCGCCTCCGGTCAAAACCAGACTAATGCCGAACAATCGATCATCGTACTGTAGAGCGCATTCTTCATAGAATTTTCTTTCTCTCCATCTTACGATTATTTATCTAGCGATCTTAGCGAAGTGCTCCAGCGTACGAACCAATTGGGCTGTATAAGACATTTCGTTATCGTACCAAGCTGCGGTTTTCACCAATTGATGGTCACCGACAGTCAGAACTTTCGTCTGGGTGGCGTCGAAAAGCGAACCGAATGTGATGCCTTTGATATCGGAAGATACAATTTCGTCTTCCGTGTAGCCGAACGTTTCTGGATCGGAAGCTTCTTTCATAGCAGCGTTAACTTGCTCAACTGTTACCTTTGTACTCAAAACGGCAACGAGTTCAGTAACAGAACCTGTTGGTACAGGTACACGTTGAGATGCCCCATCCAGTTTGCCCTTTAGTTCCGGGAGAACCAGACCAATGGCTTTTGCGGCACCGGTGGAGTAAGGCACGATGTTCTCCGCTGAGGCGCGCGCAGCTCGGAAATCGCCTTTTGGATCCGGAGCGTCAAGCGTGTTTTGGTTACCCGTGTAGGCGTGAACGGTCGTCATCAGCCCGGATTGGATACCAAACTTGTCGTGCAGAGCTTTAGCCATAGGGGCCAGGCAGTTGGTTGTGCAGGAAGCGCCGGAAATAACGGTTTCCGTTCCGTCCAGTGTGTCATGGTTTACATTGTAAACGATCGTTTTCATGTCGCCTGTAGCAGGGGCGGAAATGACGACTTTCTTCGCTCCGCCTTTCAGGTGAAGCTCGGCCTTCTCTTTCGTAGTGAAGAAGCCTGTACATTCGAGAACAATATCAACGCCAAGCTCTCCCCAAGGAAGTTCTTCAGGATTCCGCTTAGCCAAAACCTTAACCTCTTTGCCGTTTACTTTGAAGGCTCCGTCATTTACTTCGATGTCACCCTGAAAAGTACCTTGCGTCGTATCGTATTTGAGCAGATGAGCTAACATTTTAGCGTTCGTAAGGTCGTTAATCGCTACCACCTCGACGCCTTCCACATCTTGAATTCGGCGAAAAGCGATTCGTCCGATTCGTCCAAAACCGTTTATACCTACTTTTACAGTCATTGAAAAATCCCCCTATGAGTTTTATTTATTCCAATAAGCGAACGCTAGTGATGATATAAAAATGGGCCAGCGCTATTTCATTCTAGAATGGCCTGTTGTATAATATAAAAAGAAACCGATCGGTATTTTTATATTAGCATGATATTAGTGAATTGCAAGGCGAATTGAATAATTCATTTAAAACAAATGAAATAAAAAAAGGTTCATACGGAGGAACTCATGAAAAAAGGAGACAGAACACGGGAACATATCATTATGAAATCGGCTGAAATTTTTAACCAGAGAGGATATGCGGGTACATCGCTAAACGATATTATTGCCGACACAGGAATTAAGAAGGGGGGCATCTATCGACATTTTGCCAGTAAAGACGAGATAGCGCTTGAAGCCTACAATTATGCTGCCAGTATGGTCGCCAGTAAATTTTCTGAAGCGGTCGATCAAGAGCAGTCTGCGTCAGGAAAGTTGGTTGCTTTTTTTCGTGTTTATGAGAATGTCGTCCACGATCCCCCATTTATCGGCGGATGTCCCATGCAGAATACAGCTGTAGAAAGTGACGATACGCATTTGGAGCTTTGTGGTCAGGCAAGGCAAGGGATGCATAACTTCTTGGATATGATGAAAAGTATTATTCGTGACGGCATTCAAGCTGGGGAGTTCAGGGAGGATCTGGATGTGGATGCGCTAGCATCATTTGCATTTTCCTTGTTGGAGGGAGGGATTTTACTCAGCAAGTTGGATGGGGATAACAAGCACATGCTAATGAATAAAAAAATCTTCTCGTCCTATTTGCAGCAATGCTGCTTAAAGATCGGTTAATCTGTCTTATGCAATAGCCCGAACGGGTGGTTTTTTATATTTTTCACGCAGTTGTAAGAAAGAATGCTTTTTTGTTGCAGTAATGTCGAGGAACAAAAACATATTCCCATTGAAGTCGCTATTTTAGCGGCTTTTTTATGTTATCGGTACAAGTTCTTGTCCCGAGCTAAGGCTAAGAAATTGTACCATTGATGACAAGAACATGCTACAGTCTTCAGAGTTCACTGGATTCGTTAAAGGAAGTACGATCGCAGAAAAAAGAGTTATAACCGGGCTAAAGAACAGGGCATCTGCTAGGCCTGACAGACATCTGATGCAATTGACGATCTATTCATTAGTGCGAGTGACAACAAATGTTTTAGATTGTCATCAATAAATTGATTATCGGTACTGTTGATTCCACGACCGGCAAAATGGCCCCAGATCGATTGAATTGGTTTCAAGACAGCATTAGGTATACGCTTAGCTTCGTACTTATTATCGTCCGCTGTGCACCAAATGTTACATAAAAAAAACCAAAGTTCCGATCGGAACTTTGGTTTTTTTTATGTACTTGCGTGTAATAGAACAAGGAGAAGCTTGTACTACAATTCTCGAAGAAAAGACAGGGACACTTTCTAACGAGATCAACAAGATACATTACGTGCCCGGAACTTCAGGCTGCAAGTTTTCATGTTCCTCCAGCAGTCGTTTCAGCTTTTGGCGCTGCCGTTTTTCCTTCTGACGTCGCTCTCTGTCCTCGGACTGCAGTGCCTTGAGCAGGGAGAAACACATCCCGATAAGGACAACAGCGAACGGCAGAGCAGCAACTATGGAGGCCGTCTGAAGGCCGTTCAATCCACCACTGATCAGCAACACTACCGCAATAGCGGACTGCATGATTCCCCAAGTTAATTTCACTCTTGTACTCGGGTTCATCTTGCCATCTGTAGTCAGCATGCCAAGCACAAAGGTAGCCGAATCAGCCGACGTAATAAAGAAGATCATAATCAGGAGAGTAGCGATAAATGCTACGATCGTGCCTAAAGGCAACTGCTCCAACATAAGGAATAAAGCGGTTGTCGCATCTTCCTTGACGGCTTCCGCCAGATGGGATGCATTGAACAATTCCATGTGAAGTCCTGTTCCGCCGAAGACGGAGAACCAGACAAATCCGAAAAGGCTTGGAATAACCATGACGTAAATTACAAATTCCTTTATGGTTCTTCCTTTGGATACCCTTGCGATAAAAGTACCGACAAAGGGAGCCCAAGCGATCCACCATGCCCAGTAAAATAACGTCCATGTTCCAATCCAGGTTTCTCTTGAGAACGGCGTCAATCTCAAACTCATATTAATAATATTCTGCATATAACTGCCCAGGGTTGTTGTGAAGGTGTCAAATATAAAAGAAGTTGGTCCAGTTACCAACACAAACACCATCAACAGCACCGCTATAACGAGGTTGGTGTTGCTCAGAATCTTAATCCCTTTATCCAGTCCGGAGGTTGCCGAGATTAGAAACAGTACGGTTACAACTGAGATAATGACAACTTGGGTCATAACCGAGTTAGGAATACCGAATAAGTGATTCAGCCCCCCACCGATCTGAAGTGCACCCAATCCAAGCGAAGTCGCAACACCAAAGATGGTGGAGATAACCGCCAGAATATCAATGAACTTGCCAAGCCAGCCTGCGGCAAGACGCTCACCAATCAGAGGGATAAAGGTGGAACTGATCAGCCCTTTGTATCCTTTCCGGAACTGGAAGTAAGCAAGCGCTAAACCGATGACGGTATAGATCGCCCAAGGATGCAGCCCCCAGTGGAAAAAGGAATAACGCATGGAAAGTCTTGCTGCCTGCGCAGTTCCGGCTTCTGCTCCTTCCGGTGCAGATAAATAGTGGGACAGGGGCTCGGCAACTCCCCAGAAAACCAGTCCGATTCCCATACCAGCGCTAAACAGCATGGATAGCCAGGAAATCGTAGAATATTCCGGTTCATCATCGTCATCCCCTAGCCTGATCCCGCCAAATCGGCTGAATGCCAGATAGAAAGCAAAGATCAGGAAGAACAGTGTCGCTAACAAATAAAACCAGCCAAAATTGTGAATAGAGAAGTTGTAGGCAACGTTAGCCACATCCGCCAGCTGATCAGGGGCGACGGCCCCCCATATTGCAAACAGTGCAACGATGATAATTGTGATGGTAAATACCATGAAGAGACCTCCGTTATGTAATCTTCATCCAAATTTTCCTTAGTATGTGCTAGTCCAGCTAGTAATCATTCGGAAAGCCAGCTGTTGATAAAATAAAACAAACCGCCGTGTATTGAAACAGGTGTGGTAAAAGTCCTCTTTTTCAGAGGGAAGGATTTATCAATTTTCGATCTCCCTTAAGGAGAGGAAATGTTGAATAAAAAATGATAACAAGGGGGAGAGTAGGGAGAAAAAGGTGGAAGAGCCATGTACCGTGTATCCGTTTTTGTCATCAGTCTTTTATTGTTCTTTGGAGCAAATCATACAGTCGAAGCATCGGAAATTCCCACAGCTTCTCTCATAAATGATCTACAAAAAGGTGGTTACATCCTTTATGTCCGACATGGAGATGCAACAGTGGGAGTAGATCAACCAGATTTTAGTCTGACAGATTGCTCTACACAGAGGAATTTAAGTGCGGTTGGAAAGGAACAGGCAGAGAAGTATGGTCATGCTATTCGGAAACTAAATATCCCTGTCCACTTCCCCGTGAAAGCAAGCCCCCTTTGTCGAACTCTCCAAACTGCTCAGATTGCTTTTGGTGCACAAAATGTTAAAGAAAATACATTTTGGTTAAACATATATAAACTCAGTCAAAATCTGGACACGGAAAATATAAACAGCACAATTCAAGCATTTACAAATGAAGTGGAGCAAACCGCTTCAACGAATTCGAACAGGCTTATTGTAGCTCACTCTTTTCCTAGCGGTCTGGGATTAGGAGAACTCTCGAGTATGGAGACAGTCATTATTAAACCACTGGGAGACCATAAAGGGTATCAAGTTGTTGGAAAATTGAAATTAGAAGATGTTTTACAGCAAGCTGGAATGTCTTAGATGTCGAGGGACAAGAAGAACATATTCTCATTCAAGTCGCTATTTTGGCGGCTTTTTTTATCGTTTCCTGATGGAAGGGCAAGAACTAAATCAAATGATTTAAATGAGCTTGGGCCTACAATAGTTAGTGAGGGAGAGAAGGGCTAACTCTTGTAGAGTTAAGTTAAATAAAACCATCCTCTTTGAAAAAGGAAGTAATATTTTTGACTGCGTGGTCAATAACTGATATATTAATTGCATGAGCAGACCAAGAGAATTTGATGTCGATCGTGTATTACACCAGTCTATGGAAGTGTTCTGGAATCAAGGCTTCAAAGCAACTTCTTATGAGGACCTTACGCGTACTACAGGAGTCAAAAAGCAAAGTTTATACTGTGTTTTTAAAGACAAACGATCGTTGTTCCTGAAGGCGTTGGCACTCTACCGTGAACAGGTCATAGCGAAACTGAAGGAGATTGAAGCGCTGGATTCGTCACCCGGTGATAAACTGGATGCCTTACGGTATTCACTTTTAGATGGTGAAAAAGGCTGCCAAGGGTGTCTACTTGTGAATGCATCACTCGAATTCGGAACAGATGACGAGCAGGTCACACGCGAAGCTGAGCTCATGGCAGAAGAGATTCAACTGATATTAGAGAAAATCATAAGCAGTGGCCAGAAACAGCAGTTAATTTCCAACCGGTTTACGAGTATAGAGCTTGCATCTTATCTATATAACACCATTCTTGGTGTGAGAGTTATGGAGAAATCAGGTTCATCCCGTGAACAGATCGAGACGGTTCTGCGTACTTCATTTGGCATGATCATGTCTTGATCTTTTTTTTGTGAAATTCTTGACTACGAAGTCAAAAATAATGGAAGGCGGAATAATACACCACGAAACCTTGAAGGAGGTGGGGCTTTTCGATAAAAATCGTGTATTGATTCATTTGGAAGTAACGTCTAGCTGTTAACCAGGTTTGTAGCTGTTTAACATCTCCTAGGTCAATTTATATAAAACGAAATATGTGGAGGTTATTATGAATTATTCTCAATCCGTAGAAGCATTGTTCCAACCTATAGAGTTAGGTCACCTGAAGTTATCCAATCGAATCGTAATGGCGCCGATGACGCGTCAGTTTTCTCCGGACGGTATCCCGGGTTCGAATGTTGCGGGCTATTACCGCCGCAGGGCAGAGAACGCAGTGGGGCTTATTGTAACGGAAGGGACAATAATTAATCACCCGGATGCATCCAATCAAGCCAATGTACCGCACTTTTATGGGGAAGCTGCAATGAATGGCTGGGCACATGTTGTATCTGAAGTACACGAAGCTGGCGGTCGAATTATTCCACAGATCTGGCATATGGGAGCCAAAGGTCATGTTAATGATTATTCGGAAGCTGAGATTGCTACAATCGTTCAGGAATTCGCAAAAGCAGCCTCGGAAGCGAAACGTGTTGGGTTCGATGGTGTTGAAATCCATGGAGCACACGGCTATCTGATCGACCAATTCCTGTATGAGAAAACCAACTCTCGTACGGATCGTTATGGTGGAGATATGATGGCTCGCACACGTTTTGCAGTTGAAGTGATCGAGGCTTGCCGTGAAGTAGTGGGACCGGAATTCCCGATTGTACTGCGTTTATCTCAGTGGAAAACAGATGATTATCAGGCTAAATTGGCTGAAACACCGGAATTACTGGAGCAGCTTCTCGCACCGTTGGTTCAAGCTGGAGTCGATATCTTCCACTGTTCCACACGCCGTTTCTGGGAGCCGGAATTCGAAGGATCTGATCTGAATTTTGCTGGATGGACCAAAAAACTGACTGGCAAACCGACAATCACCGTTGGATCGATTGGTCTTGATGGTGACTTTACAAGTCTGTTCACAGAGGGTAAAGGCGCAAGTAACGTCGGTATCGATGGATTGGTACAGCGACTTCAGAATAATGAGTTTGATCTGGTTGCTGTAGGACGTGCTCTTCTGGTCGACCCTGAATGGGCTAAGAAAATTCAAGATGGACGTACCGATGATCTGGTTCCATTTACAAGAGAAGCGATGACTGTACTTACTTAATTGCAGTTATACTCATTAGGAATACGTGTCTTTATAAAGAAAAGCAGTAACAGACCAATGTAGCGATTGGCCTGACCTCATTACGTGAGACAAATCAAAACACCTTCAAGACAATGAAACCTTATCGTAAAATAAGGAAATTATCTTGGGGGTGTTTTTGTAATGGCAACCAGAGTGAGTTATCCCATGAAATTAAAGATGAATGTCGAGGGACAAGAACTTGTACCGATTGTCGGAAGGGACAAGAACATAGATTAACTACCGATTAGTTAAGCTCTAAATAAACATGATGTAGTAAATCTCAATAGGTAGCGTCTTCCTTGGCTTTATCATCATGATACAACCAATGGAGTGATACGCAGCAACAGCTGGCCTGACTTAACATCACTCGTCCCCGCCCGGACTTAAATTAGATCCACGAAGCTGCGTCCAAAAGCTTATTTTTATGGCACCATAGCTATAATAACTGATTGAGCTTGCTTTCAGGCTCTTCACCATTTTCTACACGTTTTATATTCTTGATAAAGAAATCATATCTTTTTTCATGAAATTTTCGACCATTAGGCATTCCTGCTGTATGGGGAGTAAGTATCACATTACTCAGATTCCTGAGCTCACTATTAATAGGAAGTGGTTCAGATTCAAACACGTCCAGGCATGCGCCTGAAATATCCCCGTTTTTTAATGCATCAATCAAGTCTCTTTCGTTGACAATCCCGCCGCGCGATGTATTGATAAAAAGAGTGGTATTCTTCATTTTCTTGAATGCAGCTTTGTTGATCAGCTGTTTGGTTTGTTGATTCAAGGGTACATGTACACTGACTATGTCAGATGTGCTAATAAGAGTATCGAAATCCGCCATTTTCACAGAATCGTCCGATTGTGCATTGGCATCTCTCGCATAAGCCAGCACATTCATATCAAAGACCCTGCAAAACGCAGCTACTTTTTTTCCGATAGCGCCCAAACCGATAATCCCCATCGTTTTGCCTTTTAATTCACTCCCTGTATAGTCCAATTGATTTTCATCCATCTTGTTTTTCATGAAAGAATCAAGAAACGGTATGTTTTTATAGTATGATAACATCAGTGCCATTACGTGCTCGGCCACTGCCTGTGCATTCACTCCTGCAGCATTGGCCACCCAAATGCCGAATTGTGTACAAGTAGGGACATCTACATTATCAAACCCTGCACCCGTCTGTACCAATTTTAATTTTTTTGCGATAGAAAGCAGGCTGTGATCTATTTTAATATGTTCAGGGATGATTACATGGCAATCTTCGATATGATGCAGCATTTCTTCTCCGGGCGGGACAACTACAACCTTCCATTCTTGCGGAAAACACCTCGCAATATTTGATTTTGAGGTCTCGTTAAAATAGCCAACTATTAGAATCTTCATTGGTAAACCACCTTTCATAGCCTATACCATTCTTCTACCATTCTTTGAATAAAACTTATAACCAATATACGCAGCATCAAACTGTAGCTCACCGTCCATTGGAAAATCAAGATTCATACTCTTTGATTTTATGGCTGTATTTCCCATTTATCAACTGATTCTTCTACGATGAATGCTTTCGGTCCTTTTATGTGTATCCTGTACCTTGGCCAACGATGGCTGGAATAATATGAAAGCCGCCAAACACCGGCCCCTTAGCCCCAGCAGTTCCGTTTAAGCAGGAACCGATAACACCCGCAATTACGTTCCCAAGTACAACCGACCGGTAAGTCCCGCCCTATCAAGTTGCCGCTTAACCAGCCAATAAGTCCACCAACAATGAGTACCCAGAGCAGATCCATGGATTGTTCTCCTTTCTTCGGGTTTATTACAAGTTATGTAGGCTAGTGAAATGTACCTCATCTTCAAGTTGGTGGAGGAATCTAAAGTGTCTGTGCTAAGATGAGGGTGAATTATGATTCAAGCTGGGGAACAAGGCTAGATAGGGGTGTACATTTGAAGAAAATCCTAGTCATTGATGATGAAATCGCAATTCGAGATTTAATTGAGCTCGTACTGAGAAGAGAAAACTACGTCGTTCAAACGGCTGAAAACGGTAAAATAGCCCTGCAGCTGCTGGATACTTTTGGGCCGGACCTGGTGGTGCTTGACTTGATGCTCCCTGACTGCTCCGGATATGACCTGTGCAAAGAAATAACCGGAAAACGTACCGTTCCTGTGATCATGCTCTCTGCCAAAAATGAGGTAATCGACAAGGTGCTGGGACTAGAGCTAGGGGCGGAAGATTACATGACCAAACCCTTTGATAATCGCGAATTGCTCGCTCGGATCAAAGTGATTCTGAGAAGAAACGAGAGCAAGGAGGAATCAAGTGAAGGAACAGAGGTGACATCTACACGCATCATTCATGAAGAGCTTACTTTTGACCTGGAGAGCCGGAGAGTGCTGAAAAATGATGTTCCCGTCTCTTTAACGGCCAAAGAGTTTAAAATTCTGGAAACGTTACTCAAAAGACCAGACAAAATCTTTACCCGGGATGAACTGCTGCAGATCGGATGGGGATATGACTTTATGGGAGACAGCCGCAGTGTGGATATGACCATCATGCGATTACGGAAGAAGCTGGAGGATAACGCGGACGAACCGAAGTATGTCAGGACGATCTATGGATTTGGCTATCAACTTGGAGGTGGCGAGGCCTGAAGTATGCAACCCGGTTACTGCTGAATTATTTATTTTTCTCCGTGTTGTCTTTTGGCATCATCATTTTTGCGGTAAATAAAGCTATTGATTACTACAGCTTCGTTACCATTGAGAAACAGATGATGGAGAAGGCAGATCTATCCGAGTTGTCCTTCCGTGAGGTGTTGGCACAGCATAGGTCATCGTCAGGAGAGCCCCAGACCAAGGAAATTGTCAGACTTGCTCTGGAGAAGCTGAAAGCTTCAGGCAAGGAAGTACGTATCTATGACAGCTCCAAGCACTTGCTGGGCTTGGCTGTGGATGGCATCATCATTAATGATGGCAAGCCTCTTATTTTTGAAAAGAATATTGATAAAGCCCTGAGCGGCAGTTACGCCTACACCGTCACGGAAGATCATTTGCTTTATTTTGCGACTCCCATTCAGGATCAATTCTACGAAAACGCTTATGTGTATGAGTTCGTGGAGGACATTTCCTACTTTTATGCGATCATGGATCAAATCCGTTATATCCTGTTTGTAGGTGCAGGCGGATTTATTGTGCTGATTACGTTATCCAGTCTATGGATTGCCCGCAACACAACCAAGCCGATTAAGATACTGCTTAGCGCTGCGCAAAGTTTCTCCAGACAGGAGTTTCGGAGAGTTCATCTCAAACGGAAGGATGAGCTGGGCATGCTGGCAGATGGGCTGGATTCGATGGGGCGACAGCTTCATGATTACATTCAGTACCAGAAACAATTTGTCTCCAACGTCTCTCACGAGTTAAAAACACCCTTGGCAGCCATTCGTGGTTTCTCTCAATACTTGGTGGAAGGGGAGACTGAGAACAAGGAGCTTCAAAAAATCTATGCTCATCTGCTGCAGGAATCGGATCGGCTCACCCGCTTGATTAATGAACTGTTATTACTATCCCGATTCGATAAGGCTGGTGCTAACGATTTGGAAGTCGAGAAGACGGAAATGAACGAACTGATTCAGCAAGTCGCAATGAATATGGGAGCCAAGGCTAAGGGTAAAGGGATAGAGATCAGAGTTAGTCAGGCGGAGGAAGAAACGGATGATGAGGGTACGGCGAGAGTTCATGCCAACGTAAATCCAATGCTGATGTCCCATGCGATCGCCAATCTTATGGACAATGCCATCAAATATTCAGGCAGTCCATCGCTGATCGAATTGAGGTTGGAACATACGCCAAGCGAAGTAGTTATACGGATATGTGATCAAGGCATAGGCATTGCGGGCGATGAGCTGGAGCGAGTGCAGGAACGTTTTTACCGGGCGAAAAATGCAAGCACAGCAAATGGTTCAGGTCTTGGACTTTCCATTTGCAAAGAGATCGTAGAGCGGTTTAATGGATATATCGACATCGAAAGTCAACTGGGAAAAGGGACGACCGTTACAATTGTTTTGCCTCGTGCGTAGCCCTGCATCTAAATCCAAGCCTAAATAAGTAACGTTACAAGATTGGTACATTTCTGTTATGAGACTAACAAATGTTTTATTTATAATCACTTCATAAGAACAAATCACACATTTTATGGAGGGATCATGATGAAATTAACAATGAAAGCTGCAGGTTTTATACTGCTGAGTATTTTACTAACGATGGCACTAACGGGCTGTCAGTCCGGTGGTGCCAAGTCGCCAGAAGCGGCTCAGAACTCGGCTGGAAAAAACACGTCGAACGAACAGGCCAGAGGGGAAGGAACATCAAATTCTAATGCGCCTGCTTCAGAAAATTCGGAAGGACAGAGTGCTGAAGCTATTAAGGAAGGTTCGATGGAAAAGGAAGGCAATGTGGTGCTGAAGGAGCTTGCTTTTGTCTATAATGAGCAAACCATTGCGATTTCGGATACAGCGAATGAAGATCAGATGGAACAGATGCTGGGCAAACCGGAGAACCTGAAATCTCATACGTACACTGCCGACGATGGAACAAACATGGATACGTTAATCGGTTTTACAGAAAAGGTTTATACGTATCCTGGTCTGGAGATTAAAACCATCAGTATACCGGAGGGGAAACAAGACTCCATCTTTCATATCGAAATTACGGATCCTAAGTACGCGACAGTGAGAAACATTAAAGCAGGAGATAGCCTCGATACACTCAAAAATGCCTATCCTGAGGGGAAACTGCTTGGTGATGGGGCCCCTAATGAGGAGGATGACTTCCGTTACGAGCCATCCAATTATGTGGATGTGATGTCGTTTCATATCAAGGATGCCAAGGTGGAGAGCATACAGATCTATAGCCTTCTGGACTAATATTTAGTTAGCGATGTTGGTAAGCCATTCATATGGGGTGACCATTTATGGCATAAGGATCCCTTTAAATAAGGCAATTCTGAAATAGGCTTACGACCGATTCCAAAAATTTCTACATGGGAATCGGTCGTTTAAATTTAGAATTGATAATGTAGTTCATCGGCAGCAACTCTTATCGAAGGACAAGAACATAGGTAAATAGGTAAGTTCTGGTGACCTCAAATCCGATCGGTTAGGTAATGAATTCATGAGAGATATAATCGGGCTAAAGAACAGGGCATCTGTTAGGCCTGACAGACATCTGATGTAATTGACGATCTATTCATTAGTGCGAAGTGACAACAAGTGTTTTAGATTGTCATCAATAAATTGATTATCGGTACTGTTGATTCCACGACCGGCAAAATGGCCCCAGATCGATTGAATTGGTTTCAAGACAGCATGAGGTATACGCTTAGCTTCGTATTCATTATCGTCCGCTGTGCAGAAGAGATCCGTGCTTCCCGGCATGATACAGGCAAGAGCTTTTATGCTCTGAAGTGCTTTATCAAAGTCTCCATTATAGGAAGGGTTTGCACTAACATCAGCATGTTGGCCTGTCCATAACATTGCCAGAACATTATGAGGATCCATATTCATAAAGCTATCTTCCCAGACACCGGCTACAAAATCCTCCAATGTGTCAAATCCCATCTCACGGTAAAGCTCTTCTCTATAAAACGCATGTGATAGTCCCCAGCCCGCATACACCCGTCCAACGGCGCGCATGTCTGCAGAAGTCAATTGGTTTAGTTTACTTGAGTCGAAGCCGACTGCAGATAGCAGGGAAGATTTCACGCCTTCCAGAACTACATATGTGTGAGGCCAAGGTTTGGCGATTCCTCCGAAAGGTGCAATTCGTTCGACCATCTCCGGGTAACTAGCGCCCCATTGAAATGCCTGAATGCCGCCCATAGACCACCCGACGACGAGAGCAATCTTTTGAATACCAAATTTCTCGGTCAGCAGTCGGTGCTGTAATCGAACGTTGTCATAGATAGTTACCAGTGGAAAGTTAGCCCGATCGAATGGAGGAGGCGTGTTACTGGGAGAGGAAGATAGCCCATTGCCCAGCAAATTGGGAACGATAATAAAATATTTCTCTGGATCGAGTGCCATCCCGCTGCCAATGAGCCATTCATTCTGAACATGCTGATCTCCAAAAGCTGTTGGGTAGACAATAACATTGTCCTTCTGTTCATTTAGTTTTCCGTAAGTTTTATAAGCGAGATAAGCGTTTGGTAACGTCACTTCGGATTGTAAGATGACATCACCCAAATTAAAAATTTCATAATCCATCGTATAGTCGCTCCCTTCAAAATGAAAAACCACATGCTCACTGTGATCTCTTGTGCTTAGTATAGAGCCGTGATAGTCTCATTAAAAGTGAATGAAATTCAAGTCAGCATTCAATAAAATTGAAAGATGATGGGAGAACATCAATGGAATTTCGCCAACTGAATACGTTTTGCACGGTTGCAACAACATTAAATTTCACGCGGGCAGCAGAAGTGCTGAGCTACGTTCCTTCCAACGTCACGATGCAAATTAAAGCATTGGAAGATGAGCTAGGTGTGCGCCTCTTTGATCGGTTGGGCAAGCAACTCGCGCTCACAACTGCGGGTAAACGCTTTTTAACACACGCCCAAGGCGTTCTTGAAAAAATGGACGAAGCTCGTAGTGCTGTCCATGATAATGAAAAACTAAGTGGTACCTTAACGATAAGTGCGAATGAGGTTATTTGCTCCTACCGTCTTCCACCTGTCTTCAAACGGTTTCGTTCGCAGCATCCGGGAGTTCGTCTAATCTTTCGCTCAGTTCCGAATCAAGAGCTCAAGCAAACGCTCTTTGAGGGAACCACGGATATCGTTTATATGCTAGACGAACCTATTCGTTCGAGTGGACTTTCCGTGGAACCTTTGCTGGAAGAACATTTCCGATTGTTAGCTGCTCCAGATCACCCACTCGCCAAACGGACTGTGCTGCAATTGGAAGATTTTCATGAAGAAGTGTTCCTGACGAATGAGAAGGGTTGTCCATATCGAACGATGTTTGACCGGTCTTTTGAGAAAGAGGGCATTGATAACATCACGTATCTAGAGTTTCAAAGTGCCGAAGCTATTAAACAATGTGCGATCTCCGGAATCGGCATCGGTTTTCTTCCTGAAATCGTTGTAGAAGCCGAAGTTGAACGCGGAGAACTTGTTGTCCTCCCATGGCAAATTCCGGACTTGCGGGTGTATACACAGATGTTGTGGCATAAAGACAAATGGCTTTCACCAATCATGTTATCGTTTATTGAAGCAGCAAGGGAAGCTTTTCGTTTACAGAATGAGAATAAACCGTTCATTCATACTATCTGCACATAGTTGGCATTACACTGGTTTAAGCGAAGTTTCATCTCCGGAAGGAGTCATAAGTCAAAGAGAGAAATTAAACTGGTATGCCGGCAATCCGTCAGTTACTGATAAAGTAATTAATCGTGATCAGATCTGTTAAAAAGTTTACCCTCGGGACAAGTAATATCAACAAAATAAATGTAAATACACAGAAAATCAATGTGTAAAAAAGAGAGGCAGCATTAAACGAAATGTGGTATTATGCCCTCATGGTAAACAGTGAATAAAGAGGGCATGTTACAATGAACTCAAACACTGGATATCGGAAGGGATTTTGTTATGTCAACGAAGAAAGGTCAAACCGCTTTAGGCAAGGAAGCAAATTAAGGTGTATATTTCTTTATACAGCACGGAACGTTTCCAAAACAAATTGAGCGACATCTCCCCGATTGAATTTCGAGAAAAAGTCGCCTCATAATAAAATCTCTTTTTTTATTGTCTACTTGACGGGGCTATGACCATCGTAGTTACGCTTTTTTAGAAAAACAAGTTTACCAACCACACTCGTGTTGAAAACAGGACCCGTTGAATTCGACGGTATTTAAGCATGCAGGAAGGGGGATAATCGTGAATTACCAGTGGAAAAAACAGTTAGAGGAGCATAGAAATAAGCGGCGAGAAGACATTATTCAAGGCGCGCAGCAGTTGTTTATCGAACGGGGGTTGTATTCGGTAACGCTCAAAGATATTGTCGAGTTCTGCGGCGTTAGCAAAGTAACGCTTTATAAATATTTCCGATCTTTCGATGAGATTGTAATTGAAGTTCAAATCAATGTTTTAACCGATTTTTGGAGAGCTGTTACAAATAATTTACCCGAGGGAAACAATGGTTTTGAAAAAATTGGGCACCTGCTGAGGCAAATGATAGGCACTTCGAAGCAATATGCCAGTTATGTGCGGTTTATAGCCATGTTCGATACAAAATATCATGAAAATTATGCTGATGAATTCCTTGAAGGTCGATTTATATCCTTCATGAGAAGCCGCACCCATCCATATTACGAGCTACTTGAAGAAGGGATTCGGGACGGATCGATTCGAAGCGATATCGAGGTACAAATATTAACGTTTACATTAAGTAATGTCGTAATGGCTACCTTGCAACGTATGATTTTAAGAGGCAAGGTACTGCATTTGGACCAAGGAGTCGAACCTGATGTTGTTCTGGATCATATGTTAGATATGGCATTAACCTTTCTGAAGCCTCAAGCATTGAAATGAGCAATTCTACTAAAATAATGTCAATAAATGTAGATGTCCTTCTGGTATTAGAGGGCATCTCTTTTTTTTGCTTTCTTATCCCCGTCACTCCCTCCTCTATTAATGCATAAAAAAACCGCGAATTCGAAGTGTCCTGTTAATGACTGCGTTGCGTCCTATTTTTTATATTATCTTTACAATCAGATGACGTTTCCATAACATATGATCTCTATAATCATAAAAGTGTACTAGTGGTAAACAGGTGTTTACTAGTGGTAAACATAAATAAAATGAATGAGGTTAAAACAACAAGAAAGGAAAAAGCACATGAACTTAATAAGCGGAAGGAAGAGGAAGGGCAGGCTAAAACCATACATCCCGCTGTATCTGATGATGCTGCCAGGACTCATTTACATTGTAATCAATAATTACTTGCCTATGTTTGGCTTGATTATTGCCTTCAAAGATTACAATTACAGCGAAGGAATCATAGGTAGCGATTGGGTAGGGTTTGAAAATTTTAAATATTTATTTAAAACAACAGATGCACTTACGATCACCAGAAACACAATTTTATACAATATTTCCTTTATTTTTCTTAATTTGATCATTGCAGTTGGCGTAGCGATTCTTCTCAATGAGGTGAAGAAAAGGTTCTTATCCCGCTTCTATCAAAGCGCTATCTTGCTGCCTTACCTGATTTCTATGGTCATTGTAGGATATCTAGTGTATGCGATGCTGAGTACGGAAACGGGCTTCTTAAACAATACGATTCTTCCGGTACTAGGCCTGTCTGATATTTCATGGTATAGCGAACCGGAATATTGGCCCTACATTTTGACTCTCGTACATGTATGGAAAAGTGCAGGTTACTTATGTATTGTTTATTTGGCCGCGATCATCGGAATTGATCCAGAATATTACGAGGCCGCAATCATTGACGGAGCAAGCAAATGGAGACAGATCAAAAGTATCACAATTCCGCTCATTATGCCGGTTATTACAGTTATGACATTGCTTCAGATCGGGCGTATTTTTTACTCGGATTTTGGACTGTTCTATCAGGTACCACTTAATACAGGAGCATTGCAATCAACGACGAACGTGATCGATACGTACGTTTACCGTGCGCTGATGACGTCGGGTGATATAGGTATGTCCTCAGCAGCAGGATTGTATCAATCGTTTGTCGGTTTTGTACTTGTATTATTGTCAAACTATATCGTTAGGAAGATAAACAGTGACAATGCATTAATTTAAAGGAGTGAAAACTGCTTGAAAGGTAGAAATTCGATATGGCAGTGGAGTGTTAACATCATTCTGATGATCATTGCGCTCTCGTGTATCTTGCCATTTATCTTGTTGTTCATTTCTTCTATAACAGACGAACAGTCGATTGTACTTCATGGATATTCCTTTTTCCCGGAGGCATACAGCTTATCTGCCTATCGTTATTTATGGAATGATATCGAAACAATACTTCGATCTTATGGAATTACGATTATGGTTACGGTGATTGGAACGGTCATCAGCATGATCATTACTTCTATGTTGGCATATCCGTTGACACGTAAGGATATGCCCTTGAACAAATTTTGGTCATTCTTCATATTCTTCACCATGTTGTTTAATGGCGGTCTCGTGCCCACGTATTTGGTTTATACGCAATTGTTTGATTTGAAAAACACATTGTTTGCGCTCATCATACCAGGACTTTTGACTAATGCTTTTTACGTCATGTTGATGCGCACTTTTTTTTCGAACTCTATTCCAGCTCCTGTTATGGAATCCGCCAAAATTGACGGTGCAGGAGAATTCGTAACGTTTGTCCGGATTGTGCTGCCCCTATCCCTTCCGATTCTGGCGACCGTCGGATTGTTTCAAACGATACACTATTGGAACGACTGGTTTAACGGCATGATTTATATAACGGACAGTAAGCTGTACAGTCTGCAGAACATGTTAAACCGGATTCTGCTAGACATCCAATTTTTGAGCAATAGCAATTTCTCCGGAACTCAATTCGACTCATCCGCAAACATACCGACGGAGACGGTACGTATGGCGATGGCAGTCATCGGGATTATCCCGCTTCTAATTGTGTACCCTTTCTTCCAAAAGTTTTTCGTAAAAGGACTTACAATCGGATCGGTAAAAGGGTAAGGCTACTTCCGGCAAACGCCGGTTAGCATAAAGGTGGAAATTATTAGGAGGGTTTCAGTGTGGCTATGAAAAGAAGGATCATGCAGTCTGGGCTGGCAATTGTTATGACGTCGGTAATGGTGTTGGCAGGTTGTTCCACAAAGAGCGAGGAAACGTCAAGTTCTTCAGCTAGCAGTGAGTCGCCGTATGAGGTAGTGATGGCATTCCCCGGAAACGACCAGAAGGATTTGCTAGCCGTCCAGGATGAAATGAACAAGATCACGAAGGAGAAATTCAATACAACCGTCAAATTGACGCCGATTAGCGTCAGCGCATGGCAGCAGCAGACCAATCTTATGCTCGCAGGCAATGAGAAGGTGGATCTGATGCTTACGTACGCTAACACGTACGGTACGCAAGTGGCAAAAGGTCAATTGCTTCCGCTTGACGATCTCGTGGAAAAACACGGATCGGGAATAAAAAAGGTGTTGGAACCCTATCAACTCGCTGCGACCAAAATTGGCGACAAAACTTACGCCATTCCGACTGCGAGAGATATGGCTGCCAACTACGGCATCGTGATGCGCAAAGATCTTGTGGAAAAGTACAAGATCGATTTGAGCAACATTAAAACGCTCAACGATATGGATGCGGTCTTTCAAGTCATTAAGAATAACGAGCCGAATATGTCGCCAGTCGTCCCAAGAAGTCCCGGGCTCTCCATATTTACCGGCGGTTATGTTACTTACGACAGCTTAGGTGATGGAATCGGCGTACTACCGAACTACGATAATAATATGAAAGTCATGGATTGGTATGAAACGCCGGAATATGCAGATCAATTGAACGTATTGCGAAGATGGTTCCAGGCTGGTTTCATACCGAAGGATGCCGCGACAAGCAAGGCGGACGGCAGGGAATTGGTCAAGGCGAATAAAGCGTTTTCCTACTTCGCTAATATGAAGCCCGGATTTGACGCGCAGGAATCGAGACGTGTCGGCAAACCGATGGTATCCGTTCAAATGACGCCTGCTTACTCGACCACAGGCTTTATTGACTTAATGATGTGGTCGATTCCGAAAAACTCGAAAGACCCTGACAGAGCGATGATGTTCCTCGACCAGCTGTATTCCGACAAGCAGTTGTATAACTTGTTGGCATGGGGAATCGAAGGGAAGCATTACGTGAAGAAATCGGATAACGTGATTGATTATCCACAAGGCGTTGATGTCAAGAACACGTCCTATAATTTCAATGCGCCATGGATGTTCGGCAATCAGTTCCTATCCTACACATGGTCGACGGAAGATCCGGACGGTCTGAAGAAATTAGATGAATTCAATAAGAGCGCGAAAAAATCAAAAGCACTGGGCTTCATCTATAATGTGGATCCGGTGAAAACGGAAATGGCTTCGGTCAATAACGTGTTAACCGAATTCAGCATAGGATTGGAAACGGGTACGTTGGATCCGGTCGAGAACTTGCCGATATTTATCAGTAAATTAAAAGCTTCGGGCATCGATAAGATTATAAGCGAAAAACAGAAGCAGCTTGACGAATGGGCGAAAACCCAGAAATAGTTTAAGCGCATAAAGGAGCCGCTGCATATGAGAACTAGGGAAAATTTTGACCGAAACTGGATGTTTCATTTCGGTGAGGTTGGAAAGATCGTCAAGACGGTGAAAAAAGCAGGCATGATCGCGGGGTTGACAAATGCACTGGGGGAAGAGAAACATGAGCCATTTGCGATCGGCGAAGCTGCACGTATCATCCAGAACATCGCTCGAGAATATCTGGGAGATCCGAACTTCGATCTTACCCAAATGTACGGTTCGGATACACCCAAGGATAAGACCACCGGCTGGGTGAGCGTCGATCTGCCACATGATTGGCGGTTAGAACAGCCGTACAACCCGGAACGCGGTGGCGCGTTTCAAGGTTATCTGCCCAATGGAGTGGGCTATTACCGCAAGGTCTTTGAAATTCCACAGGAGGATGAAGGCAAGAAGATCATCATTGAATTTGACGGAGTGATGCGGAACAGCTCAGTTTGGGTGAATGGATGCTTCGTCGGCGATCATCTCAGCGGCTACACTAGCTTTCATTATGACATCACGGACTTGCTGAAATATGGGGATGAGGAAGGGGATAATGTAATCCTGATCCGAACGGATACAACCGGCGGAGATGAAGGCTGGTGGTATGAAGGCGGAGGCATCTACCGCCATGTCTGGTTAACCAAATATGATTACTTACATGTGGACCGCTGGGGAACCTTTATCAGAACTGAGCAAGTTGACAATGAAATGGCCGCGGTTACGATCGAAACGACGGTAAGCAACGAATATCCGCAGACGATGAAGTACGGCATCCGAACGAGTATTCTGAATCCGGTTGGGGAGCTCGTTGCCATCACGGAAACCGACTGTGAAACGCTGGGAATCGACAAACAAACGGTTCTTCAATCGGTTAAAGTAGCGAAGCCGCTGCTCTGGTCGCAGGACACGCCGCATCTGTATGAGGCCGTGACTGAACTTCTTCATGGAGGTCAAATTATCGACACGTATCGGACCGTTTTCGGGATCCGTACGGTGGAATACCGACGGGACGGATTATACCTGAATGGCAAGTATGTACAAGTGAAAGGCACCTGCAATCACCAGGATTTCGCTGGCGTGGGCATCGCGCTGCCGGACCGTGTGCATGAATATAAAATTAAACGCTTGCTGGAAATGGGCTGTAACGCTTACCGTTGTGCCCATCATCCGCCCGCCCCGGAGCTGCTGGATGCCTGCGACAGACTTGGGATGCTGGTCATGAACGAGAACCGGATCACGGAGAGTACGGAGATCAAGCTTGATGATCTGAAATCGATGCTGTATCGTGACCGCAACCATCCAAGTATCTTTATGTGGAGTCTCGGTAATGAAGAGAAGATCAGCGGCAGTTATCAAGCCAATCGGATGCTGAGGCGCACGAAGGATTTGGCAAAACGAATCGATCCCACCCGTCCTGTTACAGCGGCCAATCTAAGTCAGAAAGGCATGGACGTCGATGTCAATGGCGTTAATTATGGCGAGACCGTAATAGGAGGCCAATCGATCGGTGAATGGTTCCAATCCCATCCGGAATCCAAAGTGCTGAATACGGAGAATGTCTCCTTCTTCTCTGCAAGAGGCGTCTATGAGGATGACCCGGAAGGTGGAAGATGCTCCAGCTACGGATCGAGATATCATATGTCCGGTAAGGAGATGGATGTAGGAAATCTGGGCGGAGCTGGTGGTACGTCAACGCCTGAACGAAGCTGGCGCTATTTCTTGAATAATCGTTTTTCGGGTGGGTTATTCATCTGGACAGGTTTTGATTATCGCGGGGAGACGACGCCATTTCAGTGGCCGTCCGTGCTATCGCATTTCGGGATTCTTGATTATTGCGGATTTGCAAAGGACTCTTACTATTTCTATCAATCGATCTGGAAGGATGAGCCTATCGTTCATCTTATGCCGCATTGGAACTGGTCAGACCGGCTGGGACAGCAAGTAGAGGTTCGCGTGTATACCAACTGCAGCGAAGTGGAGCTGATACTGAACGGCCAAACCCTGGGCAAGAAGAAAGCGGATGCTGAAGCGGGTGAGATCACATTATCGTGGCAAGTAGCCTATGAACCCGGAATTCTCGAAGCCATTGCTTATCGGGATGGCGTGGTGGTAGCAATAGAGCGAAAAGAAACTACGACGGACGCGTACGCGATTCACTTGGAGGCTAACTGCTCTGAACTGCTCGCCGATGGCCAGGATGTCTCCATAGTCACAGTCTCAGTAAGGGATCAATCGGGAAGAGTGGTGCCCATTGCCAGTAATCAGATACAATTCCGTATTACGGGTAAAGGGAGGCTGCTTGGTCTGGGGAACGGAGATCCAGGATGCCATGAGTCGGATCGAGGAAATACGAGAAGCGTGTTCAATGGCTACGCCATGGCCTTGATTCAGTCACTGGATGAGGCAGGAGAGATACGCATTGAGGCGTCTTCGGAAGGGTTAGTGCCGGCCTTATTGACCCTTCGATCCCGGAAAGACCTATAGAATTGAATGATCAGTGATTATTGAAAGAATAGAATAATAATTTCGCTAAAGAGGTGCAGCTATGTCAACAAGTCAATTTACCGCATTTCCCGCCAATCGAGTCATTCCCTTGGAAGGCGTGCATAATTTCCGAGATATGGGAGGCTATCGAACGTCCGATGGCCGCACCGTAAAATACGGCCTATTCTTTCGTTCCGATCATTTGACCGGTTTAACGGAGCAGGATTTAACATTCTTGCAAACGTTGAATATCAAAACGGTATTCGATTACCGCGGAGATCGTGAATCGCACATCATGCCGGACCCGGTTCTCCCTAATGCAAAAAATGTACGGATACCGGCGAACACGGAGGATCAGCATGAACATATGAATTTTCCGGACGCTCCTGAAGGGGAGGATACGCAAGGCCATCTTATGAAAGCATTGGTTAAAAGTGACTTCTTCAAAAGTTTCAGCGCAGAAACCTACATGACGGAATTGTATATGAAACTTCCAATTACCAATCCTTCGTACAAACATTTGATGGAAGCCATTCAGGATCCGGATCGATTGGGGCTGCTGCATCATTGTACGTCAGGCAAAGACCGTACCGGGGTTGGAGCCGCGCTCATCTTACTTGCGCTGGGTGTCCCTGAACAAACGGTTATGGAAGACTATCTCTTAAGCAATGAGACGTTGCAAACGTTCAACAGAACCCTTCTTGAAAGGCTGGCTGAACATGCGGACGAAGCGATTTTGCAAAATTTGAACCATATCCTCACGGTTAACGAAGCGTTTTTGTCTGCCGCTTTGGGATCGATCAAGAGTACTTATGGAGGGTATGATGCATATTTTAAAGAGGAGTTCGGTTTGGACAAGCCCAAACGGGAGGCTCTGCAAAGATTCTGCTTGGTATAAAGGGAAGAGAGATGTCTCATTTTAACTGCGTTAATCTTCCTGAGTAATGTGGATTGGTACTTCTTTGGTTTGCCGAAAAGAAAACATATCACAATGCACGTAGACGCTTGCAGTGCGATGTGGGTAAGGATGCGCCGGACTTTGCATGGTTGAAACCGCCATATATCATTCATCCTGGGAACACTTATATACAGGGATTTGTACTTTTTTAATATTGAAATTTGGGGGAAACAAAATTGGTGGATTTAGAAGCAAAACCTTTTTATTTGCGGGAAAAAGATATTCAGTGGGTCAATGAAACGCTGGCTGCGATGGATGTGAAGGATAAGGTCGGGCAGCTGTTTTGTCCGATCGGGATAACGGATGACCGCGAACAGCTGAAAACGCTCATCGAAACGATAAAACCGGGAGGCATCTTGTTCCGACCAGATTCAGGTAAGAAAAGTCAAGAAGTACACCGTTTTTTGCAGGAACATTCTAAGGTGCCGTTGCTCATTGCAGCTAATCTCGAGTCCGGAGGCAACGGAATTGCTTCTGACGGTACTTTTTTCGGCAGACAGCTGCAAGTGGCGGCGACGGATAATGAAGAGATGGCATATAAATTAGGGCTTGTAGCCGGGAGAGAAGGTCGTGCCGTCGGCTGCAATTGGGCGTTTGCTCCGGTTGTCGATATCGATCTCAACTTCCGTAATCCGATCACGAATGTTCGGACGTTCGGTTCCGACCCAGCTCGAGTTGCAAGGATGGCAAAGGCGTATACCGAAGGTATTCAGAAGAGCGGCGTGGCCGCATCGATCAAGCATTTCCCCGGCGATGGGGTGGACGAGCGCGACCAGCATTTGTTGACTACCGTTAATTCGCTGTCTGTGGACGAGTGGGAATCGACCTTCGGCATAGTGTACCGGGAGCTGATCGAAGCGGGGGCTGAGACCGTTATGGCTGGTCATATCATGCTTCCTGGTTATTCGCGAAAACTTGTGCCCGGCATTGCCGACGAGGAACTGATGCCTGCTACGCTTTCACCCGAACTGATCGGAACGCTGCTTCGGCAGCAGCTTGGTTTTAACGGTCTCGTTGTGACGGACGCTACGCCGATGGCTGGTTTTATGATGGCTGAAAAGCGCGAGCTCGCTGTGCCAAAATCGATCGCCGCCGGCTGCGACATGTTCCTGTTCAACAAAAATATACGCGAAGATTTCCATTATATGATGAAGGGGCTCGAAAGCGGGATCTTGACGATGGAAAGACTAGATGAAGCGGTCACGCGCATTTTGGCGCTCAAAGCATCGCTTGGCTTGGATAAGCAGCAGCAGGAGGGAACGCTTGTTCCTGGTCCGGAAGAGCTGTCCATCTTGCAATGTGAAGAGCATAAACAATGGGCGAAGTGGTGTGCAGATCAATCGGTCACACTCGTCAAAGATACGCAGCAACTGCTCCCGATCGCTGTCGATTCGCATAAACGCATGCTGTTATATGTGCTTGGAGACGAAGGAAGTCATCGCAGTACGTCGATTGCACCTTACATGATTGCTAAATTAGAAGCAGAAGGGTTTGACGTCACTGTTTTCGACAATAAAAATGTGGACTTCAGTGCAGTGTTTAGCGGCGTGGAGGAGCTGCGTGAAAAATATGATTTGGCGCTCTACGTGGCTAACATCGAGACGGCAAGTAACCGGACAACGGTGCGTATCGATTGGGAGCCGCTGCTCGCCGCGGATGTTCCTTGGTTTGTGCGGGAGCTCCCGACGGCGTTCGTTTCTGTCTCAAGTCCATATCATCTTCTCGATGTGCCGCAGGTACAAACGTATATTAACGCATATTCGGGCAGTGAGACGATTATTGATGCAGTTATCGAAAAGCTGCTAGGCAGATCGGATTTTAAAGGCATAAGCCCGGTAAACCCATTCTGCGACTGCTGGGAAGCGAAGCGGTAGGAAGAACCTGTTGGAGGAATTATGAAAATAGAAGCGGTTATTTTTGATTTGGACGGTGTGCTCGTACATACCGACCATTTCCACTATCTGGCATGGAAGAGGATGTGTAGCGAGGAAGGCATCCCTTTCGACGAGTCGGTTAACTATAGGCTACGGGGCGTAAGCCGTATGGCTTGCATGGACATCATTATGGAGAAGGCGGCTCGTGCATATTCGTCGCGGGAGAAAATGCAGTTGGCCGAGGGGAAAAACGATTACTACAAAGACCACCTGCAATCTTTATCTGACGCGGACATGCCTTCTGGAGTCTTAGATACTCTGGATAAGCTGCGTGAAAAAGGATTAAAGTTGGCGATTGGATCCTCTAGCAAAAACGCTCCCTTTATTATTGAGCGGCTTGGAATTTCGCATATGTTCGATGCTGTCGTGGACGGTAATGAAATTCGCTGCAGCAAGCCGGATCCCGAAGTATTTTTGCTGGCGGCAAGTAAATTGGGGGTGCGCGTGGACCGCTGCTTGGTCGTGGAAGATGCGGAAGCTGGCGTAGAAGCGGCGTTCAGAGGTGGCATGTGGGTCGCGGCCATCGGCAAGGCCTGTATAAGCAATCTAGCCGATTATCATATCGGCCATATCGAAGAATTGCAATCCATTACTGCAAGCAGATGAAGGTAGGGAAAGGGTAGAAAACGATCCGAAAATTATATGAAATTCAAGAGAGGACGGTGTATGCAGGAATATATTCGCAGCTGGAGCGGCAATCAATGTATACTACGCCTAGTACATTCATTCTCGTTTTCAAATTACTGAGAATATCTATACGGAGTCAATACTAGAGGAAATCAAGATATTTATCTGTACATCATTCTCAATCTACCCAACAATCTCATATGGCGGGTTTGCCGGCAAGTAAGGACGGCAACATTGGCAATAAAACAGGAGCAGTTACCTCAGGCAGGCAACACTGCTCCTTGTTATATATAGAATTATCCTTTCAAACACCCTGTTTGATTAAACTCCAGATGCGTTCAAACCGCTCTTGGTAGTCTGGTGAATTCCAGGATTCTTTAAAAGAGGGAAGACTAAACACTGCAAAAGCAGATAGGATTGCCTCTGCCCGTTCAAAGTGAGGATCGTTATAATCCATAAACCTATCAATAATTTGATATGAATCCCAGAGCACATCACGTAATACCATTGGATTACTGTCCACATATTGTGTATTCAAAGCGAACATTTTGGGATTCTCGTTATAAGCGCGTTTTTTGGCATTCACAAATGCCCAAAGCCAATCGTGGAGCACTTCCTGAGGTGAGGCCGAGTTAGCCATGTTTATACTGATTTGTTCTGAAATCATGAGATGGAACCAGTCTTTAGCTACAGCTGCCCAGAGTTCTTGTTTATTTTTAAAATGCTTATAGAGTGCTGCATGAGTGATATTCAATTCATCCGCTATTTGTGAGAGTGTCACTTCGGATTTCCCCGTGCCCTCAATTAATGCCTCGGCGGTTTCAATAATAAGCTGCTGCGTGATTTTAGCCCTTTGTTATGGCAGGTGAATATGGGGCATTTTGAAGCGAGCAGTTACTGCTATACCCCAGTATCACACCGTTTTGCCAACCCTTCTTTCGTTAATTAGTCTTTACCAACCGATAATATTAGAAGTTCCGTCCATAATAGGGGCGAAGACTAGACTGATCTCATCAATTAAACCTTCATTTAGAAAGGAACCATTGATTACACCTCCACCTTCAAGTAACACTTGATCAGTACCTAAGAACGGAAGGAACGACCTATTACATCACGATCAAAAGACCCACTATGAACGCGTCGGATTATTCAAGCTAAGAAAAAAAGTCCCCACGAACGCGATCGCAAACTCAACATCAAAAGACGAAGAAGCCTCCGACCCGGTTCGGAGGCTTCTTCGTGTCGAGAAAGTCCGACTTGGTGCAAAATGAAAGAGTGAAGGGAGAAATTCAGTGAAGACATTAGGGTGTCGGGGGACAAGAACATGTTCCTATTTCCGATTAGGTGTATATTTAATCGGTATTTTGCTGTTAATTCATTAAACTAACGGGCAGATTACTTCCCGGAGGCATTGGAGCAGCCGACCTCACGGGAAGTAGTTGCAAAAATCCTCTACGCGGCGGCCGAGCTGCATACCCGTTACAAGGATCGCAAGGGTTGTCTGGGCATTCACGGCGCCTTGGCCGGCTCGGACGAAGCCGAACCAATTCGGCGAGCTCTGATTGATGCGCGTGCGGATGGAGAGGCATCGCTGCGTGCCCGTTTCGAACGGGCAAAGCAGGAAGGCGACCTGCCGGAAAATGCTAATGCTGCAGTCCTGGCTGCATACGTAATGACGGTGCTTCATGGTATGGCTGTTCAAGCCAGGGCTGACTTCTGTCGTGAAATGCTGGAAGCTATTGAGGAGCAGGCGCTATCGACATGGCCCAGTGGTAAATCTATATGACGTGTAGAATTGAGGGCGCTGAAGGTAAGCGCCCTCAATTCTTTTTAAAGTAGGTTCTTCAGTTTTCGCGGGAAACCTTATCATAAATAAGGGCAAGTTTTTTGCTGACTTATTCGTGCAGAAATTGCAAGGTATTCATTTTTTATTTCCGATAAAATTTACCTTGAAGGGTGGGAACACGATGGATTTAATCTTGTTGAGCAGAGGAAATTTTTGGTTATGCCAACAATTAGTTAAAATCGAATTAGTATAAATTCGAGAAGTAACATTCATTGTATAATGGGTTTTATTTCCAATGTAAGCCGAGGTACATTAAAGCTTTTGTTCAAGAATACGTTCGCGTCCACCTGATGGCCAACACTACTCTTCAGAAAATGATCCTCATTGGGACAATAAAGAAATTTTCAAAGCTACACACGATACTAACTTGCTTGTTTACGTGGCCTGTTCAATCTTCGGAATAACTTTAAGTGGAAAAAGAGACGATTTCCCACTTAATCTTTTTGAAGTAGTAGAGGTTCGATGGCTATCGCTATGCGTATTCGTAAGCTTTCAGCTGGATCTTTGAGTTTCACACCCAGCAGTTTTTCACACTTTTCCAGTCGATACACCACCGTATTTCGATGAACGAAAAGTTGCTTGGATGTTTCGACAAGCTGGCATTGTGTATCGTAAAAAGCGTTCAAGGTGCGCAGCAGCTCTTTTTTTTCATGTTCATCTGCAACTTGCAGCAATCCGTTCAAGGTCGCTTCATAAAATTGTTTCAGTTCGTTGTGGGGAAGCATATGGAATAAATATCCGATATCCTTTGCTTGGTAAGATTGGACGAATTGCTTTCGTTTTAGCCAGTAGCCGAATTGCATTGCATTAACGGCTTCTGTATAAGAATGTCGAACGCCGAGTACATTTGTTGCAGGTTTACCAATGCCGATAGAGAGACTCAGTCCAGTCTCATGATGGAGCTCTCTAAGTAATCCTGACAGCTGCTCGGTGAGTTTTGCCTCATCCCAACCCGACTCAGGGATAGATAGCAGAAGACAGTAGGTATCATGTTTGGTAAACATGACGAAGGAATGTTCTAACACACCAAAAAGACGTTTGATGTGCTCGTATTGCTCCTCTTGCTCCGTGATATTATCTCCTTTCGGAGACGTAGAACCCTCGTATTTAGGAAATCTTTGATGCATGTGATGCACCTCGTCATTACGCATGGTCAGTACGACGCATGCATGCCCCTTGATAAGTCCATATCTCTTGCCGCGGTTCAGCGCCTCCTGCTCAGAAGTGATGTATCCCTCGATCAGATCGGAAAAAAACTCGTTCTTGTGTCTGCGGGAGCGCTCCTTGACAGCCTGTGATTTGGTCAGCTCCATTCCAATGACGTTGGAGGCCTGCTCGAGCGTCAGACCGAAAAGGCCAGTCCATTGATCCGGCGAATGAAAGGATAACAAATAGCCTTCGTGGCGGTAAGTCTTTACTGGATATACCAGCATACAGCAACGTTCCCGGACTGATGTGTCGATGAAGCACAACGAAGTGGGGTTAGAAATATCGGGCAAGTCTTGAAGTGTAGTTACTGCGGCCGTAGTGAGCTCAGCAACACCTGTATTCTGGTTGGAGGCGGAGATGGTTTGCCATTTGTTGTTTAACAGGATGACTGGGGATGAGAACAGTTTGGACAGGGAATCGATAATGCCGGAAATTCCTTTGCCGCGCATGATCATTTCAGAGAATTTTTTGTGGATGCTGAGTGCATATTGCAGTTCGTCGCTCTTATTGTTCAGAATAACACTGGTCGATCGCTGTAAAATTTCGCCGAGGGATAGACGGACATCGGAAATTTCGATGATGGGAAATTCGTTCTGCTCCGCTTCCCTAAGGATGTCATCGGGGATCGGCAATTCAAAGCGCCTGGTTTTGATGGCCAAGCCCGAGCAATGAAGACGCTGCATGTCCCTGATCAGATGAATGAACATGTCTGGCTGCTGCTTCATGAAAAAGCCGTTGGTCAGCAAGAGCTCGTTGGGCCTCAGAAACCGAATGATATCCGGACAGTCCATAATGTTGACCGTTTGAACCTCGCGTACTAAACCCTTATGCCCCGTGATCACTCTAGCATCATCGTAAATGCTGTTATTCAACAAATCTGTCAGCAGCACATCGACCCATCCCTTTCTGGAACAAGTTGTTTTGTTGTTAAGTAATATAACACTATGATCATGGAGAGTAAATATCTTTGGTTTGATCATCCAATATTGCTAATTATTTTTATCCTTTTCATCCAATGATTTCTTATAAGGAGTGAATTATGCTTAAAGTGTTTCTTGCGTGTAATAAAAGCGTACATGGATGGAGGTTGTAATGATTGATCTTCTTATCACGGATACGGTGTTGTCCGGGGGTGTAAGGCGAATGGATGTCGGGATATCCTCAGGCAAGATTGCATTTATCGCGCCATGCGGGGAAAGGAAAACGGAAGCGTCTTGTGTAGTGCAGGGCAAAGGGGGCTTATTGCTGCCGGGCTTTGTCGAGCCGCATATTCATTTGGAAAAAGCATATTTGCTGGATTCCATGGATCGGGAGGCGGAGTCTCTCCAGGATGCGATTCGGATAACAGCCAAACTGAAAAGTTCATTCACGAAGGAGGACATGTACCAGCGCTCGCTGGCTGTCATTCGGGAAGCCGTCAGGAATGGTGTAACCCATATGCGCTGCCATGCAGAGGTTGATCCGGTTCTCGGACTCAGAGCTATCGAATCTGCTCTTCGTCTCAAACAATCCTTAAGACATCTACTGGATTTACAGGTAGTTGCCTTTCCCCAAGAAGGGGTGTTTAAGATTCCAGGGACTGCTGGGCTGATGGAAGAGGCCATTCGTATGGGAGCCGATGTGATTGGAGGAATCACTTATCAGGATGCAGACCTGGGGGAGCACTTGGATTTTGCATTTGGTCTGGCAGGGAAGTACGGAAAACCGCTGGATTTTCACGCGGATTTCTCGGTCAATTCCAACGACCGTGCCGTTGTGGAAATTGCAAAAAGGACAATTGCTGCAGGAATGCAGGGGCATGTAGCCGCCGGACATGTAACCTCGCTCGGTTCCCTCCCAGAACACGAAGCTTTGGCTATCGGAGAGCTTCTGTGTCATGCCGGGATCAGCGTCATTACGCTGCCGATGACTGACCTCTTTCTGAATGGAAGAGAAGGCCCAGAAGGTTATCATAGAGGTCTGACTCCCGTGAAACTGATGCAGGATTGTGGAGTGAATGTGGCAATTGGCGTCAATAATGTGCGCAATCCATTCACACCGTTTGGCAAGGCAGACCCGATTGAGGCCGCCTGGCTATTGGCCGTCACTTCGTACATGGGCAGCAAACGGGATGCGCTCATCTTGACTAACATGCTGACGCATAACGCGGCACAGGCGTTAGGCATTGAAAATTATGGTGTTAAGGTCGGCGCTCCGGCTGATATGGTATTGTTCCGAGAGCGGTCGGAAAGGGAAGTGCTGCTTAATAAACCGGAGGCCCGCACGGTCTGGAAATCGGGATTACAGGTAGCTTGTACTGACTCAAAACCTTTGGAATTACCGTGGTTGTCGGATGAGATCGAAACAATCTGATTATGATGTAAGGGGATGGAGTTATGGAGAAAGGGTTAACACTCGTAAAAAATGTCAAATGGTCGGAAAACCTGTTCGATCTAACGATTGATCAAGCAACAGGAATTATTGTCAGAATTGAGAATGCCGGAACTGATGGTGGTCTCGCATCTGTAAATATTGCCGATAGGGCGACAAGCGTCATTGACGCGGATGGGCTCCACTATGTACCGCCAATGGCAGATATGCATACCCATCTGGACAAGCATTTTATCGGTGAGCCGTGGAAGTCTTTGCAGCCGTTTGTCACGCTGCCCGGACAGTTGGAATTTGAGAAAAGCATGTTGGCGGAACTACCGACCGGGGCGGGAGAACGTGCGAAACGAATGTTGGATTTAATGCTTGCCCAAGGTACAACGACAATCCGCACACACGTTGACGTGGATCCGCAAATTGGCCTCTCTCATCTTGAGGAGATCTTGGAAGTGCGTGAGATATACCAAGGACGCATCGATATGGAAATTGTGGCGTTCCCCCAGCAAGGCCTGCTTCGATCTGACTCCGTTTCCGTTATGCGGCAAGCGCTTCGTGCTGGAGCTAACTATGTTGGTGGTGTGGATCCGGCCGGACTGGACCGCCGGGTGGATGCCAGTCTGGAAGCCATGTTTGAACTTGCGACAGAATTCTCTGCGGGCATCGACTTGCATCTGCATGACCCGAGTCATCTCGGAATATACACGATCAGCCGCTTCGCCGAACTGACAGAACAAGCCGGTATGTCCGGCCGTACCGCGGTAAGCCATGCCTATTGTTTGGGCCAGGTTGGGGAAACGGAGGTGCGCTCACTCGCAGAAAGGTTGTGTGCGACCGGCGTAGCCATCATGACGAGTGTGCCCATTGACAGGCCTATGCCCCCTATCAAACTGTTGATGGAAACGGGAGTATCCGTGCATATCGGTTCCGATAACATTTTGGATTCATGGAGCCCATTCGGAAATGGCGATATGCTCTCCCGTGGGTCACGTCTCGCTGAAGCATCCGGTTGGGTGGAAGACTTCTGGCTGTTAGAAACGTACAAGCTTATATCCAATGCGCCATTAACTCCAAAAGTGGGTGAACGAGGCACTTTCTCGTTGGTAAATGCCATAAATGCCATGCATGCGTTGGCGGCGGCACCTTCACGCGAAGCTGTATTTTCGGGAGGTGTGCTTGTTGGTGGTCGAATGTTTCCGAACAGTAGACAGATGGCAGCCATCCATTCGTAACAATCTTTAATATACATGAAGCAGCGCATCCTTTTTCAGGTGCGTTGCTTTTTGGCATGAAAAGGCTGATCAGATGACGTATAAAACGTTGCTTAATGCAATTTATGTGATAATACATGACACTTAAATTTAGACAGCCTTTTCTTTTGGTGTAATAATCCAAATGAAATCATTTTTTTTAGTGAATCACACCAATGACTGAGGCTTCCTTACATCGTATTATTCTTATAAGAACAATTCCGAGTCACATAAACTGACATTAACAGAATAGGAGGGATATTGGAGGAGTTACAAAAACCAAACATCATTGTTACGAACAGGGGGAGAGAGACATGCGTCGAGGTTTCCATGCAAACCGCATCCAAAACATCAGAAAGCATGGGCTGTTATTGGTCATGATTTTGCCAGGCATTGTCTATCTGTTCATCAACAATTACTTGCCCATGTTCGGCATTGTGATTGCGTTCAAAGATATCAATTTTGCAAAAGGAATCTGGGGAAGTGACTGGGTAGGCTTCGATAATTTCGCCTATCTGTTCCAAACACAGGATGCTTGGGTGATTACCCGAAACACGTTACTCTACAACGGTGCATTTATCGTGCTTGGAACAGTACTCTCCATAGCTGTGGCCGTATTGTTGAACGAGGTAAAAAAGCGATTCGCCTCCCGACTGTACCAAAGCATCATTTTGCTGCCCTATCTGATCTCGATGGTCATTGTCGCTTACTTGGTTCTGGCATTGCTCAACGAAGAAAACGGATTCGTTAACCATTACGTGCTTCCTTTGCTGGGGATTGACCCCGTGTCGTGGTATGCGGATTCCGGTAAATGGCCCTTTATATTAAGCGTCGTATATCTGTGGAAAAACGTCGGTTATACATGCATTGTTTATCTGGCCTCAATCGTAGGCATCAGCCAGGAATATTATGAATCCGCTACGCTGGACGGAGCATCCAAGTGGAGGCAAGTC
Organism: Paenibacillus sp. OK076; assembly: GCF_900110055.1. NCBI lineage: Bacteria > Bacillati > Bacillota > Bacilli > Caryophanales > Paenibacillaceae > Paenibacillus > Paenibacillus sp. OK076. Next base: position 2,816,082 of record NZ_FOCH01000001.1, on the reverse strand, counting down.
TGGAGCATTACCCTTCCTCTGCTTAAACCTACGATGGTTATTATGGTACTTCTTGCAGTGGGACGCATCTTCAATTCCGATTTCGGATTGTTCTATCAGGTTCCGCTGAATTCGGGTGCACTGCAAACGACTACAGATGTCATTGACACATACGTTTATCGTGGATTGATGACTTTCGGGGATTTCGGAATGTCATCCGCTGCCGGACTTTATCAGTCCATAGTCGGTTTTCTGTTAGTATGGACGACCAATGCGATTGTTCGTCGCAAAAACCGGGATTTGGCGCTGTTTTAGCTAAGGGGGGAGGACAACATGTATTCAAATAGGATTTATCAAATGGCTGTTCACCTCGTGCTCATCATGATGGCAATCGCTGCAGTGTTTCCGTTTATACTTCTGATATCCGCTTCCCTAACCGAGGAACAAGCCATTATCAGGGATGGTTATCGTTTGTTTCCGGCTCAATTCAGCTTCGATGCTTATGTGTATCTGTTTAATCAGTATTCGTTGATTTTGCGGTCGTATGGAATTACGGCATTCATCACGGGCGTGGGCACGATCGTTGGGTTGCTGATCACAACCCTGGTCGCTTATCCGCTATCTAGAAATGTGCTTCCATTTCGTTCGTTCCTGTCATTCTTCGTATTTTTCACCCTGCTTTTCAATGGGGGGCTGGTGCCGATGTATCTGGTTTATACGGACCTCTTCCATTTGAAAGATACCATCTGGTCGCTAATCATCCCGAATTTACTGACCAACGGGTTCTACATTTTGTTGATGCGCAGTTTCTTTTCCACGTCCATTCCCGGCGAAGTCGTGGAGTCGGCCTATGTGGATGGAGCCAACGAATGGGTTATTTATTGCAAAATCGTTCTCCCGCTTGCTCTCCCAAGCCTGGCAACCATTGGTCTGATGCTCATGATTTCGTATTGGAACGATTGGTTTAACGGTCTGATCTTCATCAATGACGGAAGCCTCTACAGCATTCAAAACCTTCTTAATCGAATGTTGTCTGATGTCCAGTACTTGCAGCAAAACAGTTTGTCTGGCCAGACGGCTGTTGTCTCATCCGTACCTCTCGGCAGTGTGAGAATGGCTATTGCCGTAATCGGCGTGTTGCCGCTGATCGCAGCGTATCCGTTTTTCCAGAAATTCTTCGTCAAGGGATTGACTATTGGTGCCGTAAAAGGTTAGTCATGCTTCGTATCCGAGATGTCACATCCAAAAGCAAACATGGGGAGTGAATGAAGATGTTCAGAAAAAGATTACCTGCGGGTTTCATAAAGGTAATGTCCTTAATTTGTGCGGCCCCTCTATTGTTGGCGGCATGCGGAAATCCAGACAGTAAGGATGGAGTAGAACTTGGTAAAGCTTCAGCAACAGACATGTACGAAGTGGTCATGACGTATCCGGCTTTTGGGGATGTAACGGATGTTAAGGAAATTCAGGAAGCCATCAGTGATATTACAGCGGAAAAGGTAGGCGCCACTGTGAAGCTCTTGCCTGTTAATGGATCTAACTATGCCAATCAAATGAACTTGATGCTGGCGGGCAGCGAGAAACTGGATCTGGTGTATACCAGCGTTTGGTTCGGCCTTGAATCCCAAATCGGCAGGGGGCAGTTACTGCCCATGGAAGAATCATTGAATGAATTCGGTAAAAAGATACTGGAGGCTGTTCCGGAGGAAGCTGCAGAAGCCGGGAAGATGAATGGCGAAACATATGGCGTTCCCAGCATTAAAGCTTGGGCACTTTCTCCCAGTTTGGTGATGGACAAAGAGCTTGCAGATAAGCATGATATTGACCTTAGCGCCATAAAAACCTGGAATGATATCTCTGCTGTATTGCAGCGTATCAAGGACAATGAGCCGGGTGTCACGCCAATTGTCAGCTATACCTCGCAGGAAACACCCGGACAAGCCATGCTGAATTTTGATCCATTGGGAACAGCACCTGGCGTACTGGATTTTGGCGGGGAGGACTTCACCGTGCAGAATCTTTTTGCGACTTCGCGGTTCTCCACAATGGCTGACCTGATGCGTAATTGGTACCAAAAAGGTTATTTCAGCAAAGACGTGGCAACGTCACAGGAAACGGGGTCCAATCTGATCAAGGCAGGCAAAGCCTTCTCGTATATCCGGAATATCAATGAGTGTTACTCGGAATCGCTTGCGGCTAGGACCGAACTAGTATGCGTACCCCTTGAGGACTCGTATATGACGCGTAATAGCGTAGCTTCGAACATGATGTCTTTGGCAAGGAACAGTGAGCAGCCGGATAAGGCGATTCAAGTATTGGAACTGTTTTACTCGGACGAAGCAGTCATTAATCTGTTTACCAACGGTATTGAGGGCAAGCATTATGTTAAGCGGGATAATGACCTGATCGGCAAGCCGGAAGGTGTTACTGCAACAGGATACGATTCAAACCAATATGCCGTGGGGAACAATTTCCTGTCCTATATATGGGAAGGGAACGATCCTGACATGTGGGATCACTTGAAAGGTGAAAACGAGAGTGCCGTAAAATCAAGGGCGATGGGCTTCAGCTTCGACATCAATCCGGTCAAAACCCAAATTACCGCGGTGGCCAACGTCCAAAACCAGTATGATGCAGGCTTTCAGACAGGAACTTTTGACCCGTCAGAACTGGGTGCTTATATCGACAAACTAAAGAATGCAGGCGTAGAGAAAATATTGACGGAAAAGCAAAACCAGTTAAACCAATGGCTTGAAAATAAATAGAAGGAGCTGATCATACATGTTTAATCCTGTCATTGATGTTCACCACCATATCATCTCTAAAGAAATGCAACGAAAGCAGCGGGAGCTGGGAATGGAGATTCCAAGTTTTATGCCGAAGTGGACGCCCGAGATCGGGATGCAAAAAATGGATGTATGTGACATCTCGTTTTCATTCCTTTCAGCCCCGTCAGACCTGACGATCATCGACCAATCTTCTGCCAATGCGTTGGCACGTAAAATGAATGAAGAGCTCGCATCGTATGCTCAACTTCATCCTGAACGGTATGGTGCGTTTGCAACACTTCCACTACCGAATCCCGAAGCGGCCATGGAAGAAACCTTGTATGCATTTGATGTTCTCGGGATGGATGGAGTTGCAATGCTGACAAGTTATCAGGGGAAATATTTAAGCCATCCGGATTACACCGAATTGTTAACCGAATTAGATCGGCGCAGTGCTGTTGTGTTTCTGCACCCCATCCTCATACCGCAAAAAATCGCTGGGCTTAGTCCTGCACTGCTTGAGGGCACCTTCGATACGACGCGGGCCGTCACTACGATGGCTGTTCATCGCATTTTTGACCAATATCCATCCATTACATTCATTCTTCCCCATACAGGGGGCATGGTTCCGTATATCAAATGGAGAATTGCGCTTGCCGCCATTGGGCAAGATTCGATTCAGGTTGAAACAACGCCGGAACAATTTCAAGCCGAAATAGCCAAACTGGACCACCTTTACTATGATTCCACGTTGAACCTCGGCACAATCCAAAAGTTGATTGCGCCTGATCGGATTTTGTTCGGAGCGGACATACCATGGCCAGCGGACAGCGTCCTTCGTATACAGCGGGAGTCGGTATTCCATGAAGCACAGCAGATCAGCGAAGAAAACGCGAAGATGATCGCTTATGGCAATGCCTTTCGTCTATTTCCCCGCATTTCTAAGCTTTTTGATATAGAGAAAAAGTTAATTTAAAGTGACAGGAAACGATTAACCAATAATATAAAGAAAGCAGCGGATCAAAGTGATCGGCTGCTTTTATTCAGCTATTATTTTAAGTGGCGATTTAGATCTATATGAACGTGTTGGGTTTCCAGGAAACTTTTTATCAGTTAAGTTTGGATCACTTTCAAAATCTCCTAATGGTTCTACAATGTAGATTCTTTCTTTTGCATTGAATCTTGCCAATTCAGCACCCCATTTGGCAGCATTTAATGTTGCAGTAAAGTATATATAGTTAGAATTTTTTTCTTGGTAATTTGATAAGAATTGGTGTTCTAATAAATCACCAATTTGCAGTTCTGCTTTTGTACCATGAAAAAAAGGACCTTGATCTATGATCACTTTTTTGTCATCCATACTGATGTGGAAGATGGGCATCCGAACCATTAGAGCCTGGCGAATACGCCTCTTTCTAAATTAAGAAGTAAGTGGGGTGGTTAATGGAGAGGTCATCTGGAGAGTCGCAAATGGGCTCGACAATTCGCCGGTAACCGTCAACTCGCACAGTACTCAAAAGGATATCGGAAACGGAATGACCCTGCCTAGGGATTTCACAGAGGCTTGGGAGATCGAAGTGGTTATCCTCGATATCTGCACAGAAGTATGCAGAAGAGCCCGCAAAAAGGGGCTGATGGGTAGTATCGTATCCGTGAATGTGTCTGGAGCGGATTTTGACCACCCAACGGGTTTTAACAGGCAGGTTAAACTGTCTGATCCTACAAACATAACTGTTGATGTGTGCAAGATAGCCAAACGCATATTTCATCAACACTGGGACGGGCAACCTGTACGCCGTGTAGGCGTATCCCTTTCTCAATTATCCAACGCGGATACATTTCAACTATCGTTTTTGATGATCAGGAGCAAAAACGAGCCATTGATCAGGTGATGGACGACATTAAGGATCGATTTGGCGATATTGCCATTCTACGAGCGAGCTCCATTACGGCTGCCGGTCAAGCGATAGATAGAGCATCTAAAATTAGGGGGCATTACAAATGAGCAAAAAACTGGAGGCCAATGGATTAAGGGAATCGAGCCGCATGATGCTTGCACAACATAAAGAACGAATTATACAGCATCGTACTTGAGTTCACTATCAAGCGAAACCTCTGATCCATGAAGATGAGTGACTGAGTTTAACAATAAATTATTCCGTAAGAGGTTTACTTTCATAAAATGACACTATTGTGGAGCAAAGTGAAAGTAGATGTAACCTTAATGCTAACTGAACATATAAACGTTGATATTACTGATATGCCCAGATCACCACATTAAATTATCTCTATGGGGGGATTAAAATGAGTAAAACGAATGAAGAGTTTATTAAACAACAGCGAGTTGGCGACCTCCCGAAAGTGAAACTCATGGCTCCTTCGTTAGATGGTGGTCCTGATCGCGAAGTGACCGTTGTTTACCAGCGTACGGGGCATATATTTGAACAGAACAGCTATGATATCGTAGGAGCATATGTACAAAATCCTACGTAATATTAATATGTAAGTTTTGTTGACCAAGCTATGAAGCTACAGTACTTTTATATAGTGTTACACATCATATACGGACATCCACAAAAAGAGAGTGTGGGAGGTCCTTTTTTTTGTGGCAGAAAATGATTGTGGCGGTGAGGCAAGTGGGATCCTATTTTCATATATTTTGTCCCGAAGGAGTGACCAGTAAATACAGACTGATTGTTTACGATTCTAAGAAGGAGCCCTTTATTCCGTTGACCGAGTATGATCGCGATCAGATAAAGCGAATAAATGAGAGTTCAATTTTAGCATATCTAAACACCTTAAGACGTTCTTCTATTGGATTGAAAAGAAAAGCAGCTATAAGGGGGGCAATCGTTCAATGGGATGGTGAACCCAAAGGCGTTAAGGAAGCCGTAAGACAATATTTAATTAAAGAGATACATTGTAAAGTTCGAGGCAGAGAAAATCATGGAGGTATTCACATGACGAGTAAAAGTTCAAAAACTGTCAAGGGACAAGAACTTGTACCAATTACCGGAATGGACAAGAACATAGTCCGATTTTCGATTAGATGTATATCTAAACATTGATGACGTATATTTAATACTTCATTAAGTACCATAATGGGTTGGTTAGGTAGTAATAAAGTCGAAATACCGACTGAAACGAGCTGTTGAGGACAAGTACTTGTACTGATTGCCGAATTACACAAGAATATAATCCCATTTCCGATTAGGTGAATATCTAAGTGTGAGTGAGTAGTGAGTCTCTTTTAAAGACTAACAGGCAAATGGTTGGATTAAGATCAACGCTACGAAGTATTTCCACTGGAACTGTAATCCCATTTGGAATGGATAAAACAAGCTCGGTTAATAAGCACTTTAATAATGAAAAGGTGTCGAAATTTATAGAGGTCATTAAGCTCGGAAAGATGCCATGCTACGATCTCGTTATTATATAAATCCTAAATGAAAGAAAGATATACCAACGTTTTCTAGTATGTATACAGGGTGATGTCTGGTAACCGCCTAGAAGACAAATGCTTCTTTATTTACACAGTTACTCAAGATACACGAGTCTCACATATTTCACAATACTTCTACACATGGCTTTGGCAGTTTGAAATGGCTAGGAGGTGACTGATTTAAGATAGGAAATCAACTTATACTTGGTGGTGACAAGATTTTTAGCTAATTCACTTAACAATGATGATTTTTTTGTCTGGAATCCGTATAAAATCTTATATTTTGCTTTAAAGCAAAAAAATGTAACAAAAAAGAAGGAATTTCAACTATTTAGTAGAATTATATTCAATATATTATAAAAAATTCCAGAGAGGCTGGTGTGATATGGATAGTGCTGTACTTACGTATGATCCCTTACATCCGGACACTTTAGAGAATCCTTATCCAATCTACAAAAAATTAAGGGAAACCACGCCAATATTTTGGCATGAGAGAATGAAATCTTGGGTCTTGACTCGGCATGATGACTGCATGAAGGTTTTACAAGATTCTGATTTGTTTGCATTAGATATGAGAAGAGTTGGAGTGGAAATTTCAGATGTTCGAAAAAATTTACAGTCATTAGACCCTCCGGAAAATGGACCTTTAAGAGCTCTAATGATGAAGGCTTTCAAGTCGCAAGATATTGAGAATATTAGGGCGAAAATACGTACTTCTATAAATAGTACCTTTCAAAAGCAGGAAACGTATAAGGAATTTGATTGGATGAAAGAGGTGTCTGCTCCTCTTGCTTTAAGCTTGACTTCTATATTACTAGGAGTGGAAGAACCAGAATTGGAACTATACATGGAGATTTCTGATGCTATTGCATACCAAATGGATTCAGGATTGTCCCCTGAAAATTTTGAGCCTGGAGAACAAGCAAGAAAAAAATTAAACGAGCTAGTTGATTTATGGTTTGAGTCAAACGCTACGACCGGTATACTGCCGTATATTAGAGCGAACAGCGAAAAAGCCAATGTGCCAAGTTACTATATTAGAAATACAACCGGTACTATGTTTAATGCTAGCTTCGGTACTTTATATGCTACGTTTGGTAATGTGGTACTCGCTTTAATAAACAATCCTGAAATTCTTCAAAGTTTCAAAGACGAATCATTATTTTCATCTGGAATTGATGAGTTAGTAAGGTTTGATGGCCCAGCACAGGGGACGAGTCGATTTGCTACAAGAGACACTGTAATTAGGGGCACAGCAATAAAAAAGGGAGATATTGTACTAACTTTATTGGCTGCAGCGAATCGAGACCCCCTTGCATTTCCAGAACCAGATAAGATTATTTTAAATAGAACAAATAATAAGCACTTAGGGTTTGGTTGGGGCCCTCATACTTGCGTAGGCACTTTATTTGGGAAGTTGGCAATAGGCGAATTAATCCATTCTCTGCTTTCTGAATCAAGATGTCTTGAGTTAGTTCGTACTCCTACAAGAAGGAATACAGCAACGGTTAGGTGCATCGACGAACTCCCAGTGTTATTTAGTAACATTTAATTATTTTGATTCATACAATCTTTCTACTTGAAGGAGGTGATATCTATGATCTATACACATTAAGAGTGTTTGAGTATTACTTCAAACGGAGGTGAATACTATGATCTACACGCACTAATAATTCTCAATAGTAATACTTCTATGGAGGTGATTACTATGATTTACACGCATTAATTTAACATAACAAAAATGAGCCAGAGTCAGACAGTACATAATTATGTTAGTCTGGCTCTGAATATTTTGTTTTAAAAATATAAACAGGAGTGATTAATAGATGAAATTAAATAGCTTTGATGACTGGTCTCCTTTAAAGGAGATAATTGTTGGAACAGCCCAAAACTACATATCGCATGAAAGAGATCTATCGTTTGATATATTCTTTCATGAAAACCTTTTTAAATCGGACTGGGCATATCCCCGTTTAAATAAGTCGTCCAAAGAGGTGAATGATCTCAACTGGCAAATCAAACAAAAGTATGTTGAGGAACTCAATGAAGACGTGGAAGATCTTGTGAATTTACTAAAAAAATTCGATGTAACTGTTCATCGACCTATGATTTTACCGTTTAATCCACAAAATATCAAAGGACTTGGGTGGGAAAGTGCACCAGTACCAGCTCTAAACGTTCGTGATAACACTTTAATTTTGGGAGATGAAATCATTGAAACTCCTCCAGCTATTAGATCTAGGTATTTAGAAACTAGATTGTTAGCTCCAATATTTATGAAGTACTTTGAAGCCGGCGCGACTTGGACCACCATGCCTAGACCAATTTTAACAGACATGTCTTTTGATCTTTCCTATGCACGTGATTTAGAGACTACATTAGGTGGGCCTACTGAACCTATTGAAGATCCCGAAAGTTCTCCTTATGATGTGGGATTTGAGATGATGCTCGATGGTGCGCAGTGTTTAAGATTAGGTAAAGATATTATCGTTAATATTGCAAACCAAAATCATAAATTAGCCTGTGACTGGCTTGAAAGACATGTCGAGAACCGTTATAGAATTCACAGAGTTTATCGGATGAGTGATAACCATATTGATAGTATGTTGTTAGCACTTAGACCAGGAGTTTTTCTAGCTAGACATAAAGATCTAAAAGATTTACTTCCTGAACCGTTTAAAAAATGGAAAATGATAGTACCTCCAGAACCAAGCGCAACCAACTTTCCTACTTATGATGATGGCGATTTATTATTAACAAGTCCCTATATAGATTTGAATGTTCTATCAGTTAATCCAGAAACTGTACTAGTGAATGAGGTATGTGTTGATTTAATAAAGACACTTGAAAAAGAAGGATTTACAGTTGTCCCGGTAAAACATCGTCACCGTAGACTTTTTGGAGGAGGGTTCCACTGTTTTACTCTTGATACAGTAAGGGACGGTGGGCTGGAGGACTACACAATATGAAAATAATAATCGGAAATCATATTGAACATTCAATACTAAAATTGAGCAACGATGATCGCATCTTTTCGCAACGAGTTATTTGGTTTGCTGAAGATGGAGATTTAATCATTCTACCTTCTAAACCAGACATGCAATTCCTACAGCATGTTACATCTCTAACTGGGGTGGATGCAAACAGCCTTAAGTTTTTCGTTACGTCTAATAACAAATCCAATGAAAAACATTTTGATCCCCAGGCTTTATATGAGGAACAATTTATAAACAGCATTCGAAAAGAAATAAATAATGTAACTCAGGTATTACCAATGTGGCCATCACCTGCTATTGCACACTTTGTAGAGAAACTTAGCTTATCAGATAAATTACAAGGCGCATCCTTTTTCTTACAAAATGGAGTTGAACTGGTTAATAACAAAGCTTATTTTAGGGTATTTGCTACGGCAGCAGGCGCACCTATTGCAGATGGAAGGGTTTGCCACTCAATTGAAGAAGCTGAACTAGCAATACGAAATCTATTGTCAATTAATGATGCGGTAATGATTAAACAGGCACACAATGGAGCAGGAGCGGGGAATGAGTTGCTTATAAGAGATAAAAGTCTGGGAGTAGGTCATGTAGGGGCAGTTCATATGCATGTACTGAGTACAGCTAATGACCCTATTAAAAGTTATTTAGACTCGCGTTGGAACTGGGCTTCTGCAAATGGAAAGAGGCCTGTTATTATAGAAGAGTTCATTCCAGATGCAAAAACAATATATGCTGAATTTTTTGCTAACGATGAAGGTGTTTATTTTACGGGTTCAGGACGTTTAGGATATACTAATCAAAGGCTTGTTACAGAAATAGCTCCTTTAAGAGGTATCTCAAAGGAAGTAGAAACAAAATTAACAACTTATGGTGAATCACTTGCCAAGTTCTATCAATCCATTGGATATCGTGGTTATTTGTCTGCTGATGCAGTTATAGAAAAAGATGATAACATAGTATTCACTGAGGTAAACTCTCGCGTAGGCGGTTCTCTGCATGTTTATGATTCAATAGCTAATAAAGTAGTTAAAGCTAAAGAAGAGCCAGAAAGAACTGTAGTTCAATATCACTCCCCACTCAATTGGACACCTGTTGCTTTTGAAACTTTTCACCAATTTTTAGAAGACAATAATCTACTTTATGACTCTTCAAAACGTAAAGGAATTTTAATATCCTTACCGATTCTACTTGAGGTAGGTGGATACGTGAGTTTTTGTATTGTTTATGAAAATGAACAAGAAGAGAAGCAATATTACAGTTTATTGGATAATCATTTTAGCACAAAAAAACTCTATCTTTGAGATCTAACTAGCAAATGATTGTTATTGGAATACTAATTTAAAATATTGGTCAACTACACATCGTAGCCCTCTTAGGGTTCTTTGTGTTTTCAGAGGTTCATAAAAACCTAATAAAATTATGGTATGATTGCCTCACCTAGATTTGTGATGCAGTCATACCATAATGACTAAAGTGAACTGTCCTATTACTGAGTAAGATCCGAAGAACTTGCCTCAACCTTTTCAATTTTAGAATTATCATAAACTTTATAAAGTCTTATATATACGAGAGCACTCAAAGCAGCAAGAATTAGTATTGTACTGAATATCCCAATAGGGGATATCCATTCAGACATAAATACAGTTACAGGGGCTAAAAACCTACCAATTGTGAACTGCAATCGTGATGCTCCCATATATTTCCCTCTTGCATTTTCGGGTGCATAGTCAGCTATAAAATTATCAATGACAGGTGCTCTAACAATCTCACCGAAAGTAAAAACAATTGTAAGTAAAAATAGAATCCAAATGTTTGTGGTAAAACCTAATAAAAATGTTCCTACACCAGCGAGAACAGCTGAAAGTATAAAAACATTTTTATCACTCCACTTCGATAACCACTTCGTTACAGGGAGGACAAAGAATACAAATAAGAGTCCATTCAAACCCAGCATCCAACCTAATATTTCACTACTATTGAGCGATAAGTTAAAGTTATTCCAATTAAACAGATCTTGAGCTGGAACATAATCATTCACATAAATCGCTAAATATAAATCTAATTGCATTGTAATTATGACTCCAAGTACTCCACCAAAGAGATATAATAAGAATGGTTTATCACGAAAAATTGTTCCATAACCGCTCCATTCTTCTTTGAATGCAGCTTTGAAAGTAGTTTTTTCTAATCTTTTCAGTTCGTGGTTTGGCATGGATTCGTATACTTTTAAATAAATTGCAAGTGCATATAATAACATTACAATAGCACATGTCCACAGTAATTCACTTCGATAATTGAAGAAGAAAAATGCCCCAAGTGCTGGCCCAAGTACTGCTCCTATATTTTTAGCGGTAATAAACGTTGCAAAAACCTGTCTTCTTTCTTGAGGAGGAGTTAAATCAGCGACCATTGCATCACTCGCCGGGCCATAAACAGCGCCCCCTAGACCTATCCCTATAAAAGATATGTAACTTATCCAATCATTACCTGTAACAGCAAATCCGACAAACATTATGGCTTGGATTGAGGCACCCAATAACATTACAAATCGTCTACCCATTTTATCCGCGAGATATCCTCCTAATATGTTTCCGAAGATTGAGATTAAAGGAGGGACTGTCATCAATAATCCCGCAATGTGATTTCCTAAAGATTGACTGAAGTAAATCGTGATAAAGGGAAAATACATCCAGTAAAGTAAGTTAAATATGGTTTCCGCACTGAGCCGTATCTTTAAGTTTAAATCCCATGACTTTATTTTCATTCAATTACCTCACTTTTTTAATTTTTTTAACTGTCTGGAAAATATCGGTAGATTAAATATAGCCAGAACCCAGAAAAAAATATAGACTTTTTTTTATTTTTTTTCTATAATAATAATGTAAAAACAATATAATACATTTTTATATTCAAATGACCCAAAAAAAGAACAAATGTTCTTTTCTGCGAAAAAATTATTCATGAATCCCACCTAAAGCAAAGCTGACTTGCTCTAATCATCTGGCATGACAAGTCATCTATATTGTGAATTGTTTTGAGACAAAATGTTAACCCTTTGAAGTCGCTAAATTAGCGGCTTTTTATTACATTCGGTACAAGTTTGTATCCCGAGCCAAGCACCTGATAAATTATTATAGTTACGATTTAATCCTAGAAGGATGGTACGATAATGATCAGTCTTAAACGTATGACCGCTTGCTTGGTTTTAGCCGCATTACTATTGGGATCTACAACTGCAGTAGCCGAATCCGAGATGCAGGAGCAGAATGACAAAAATATAGCCACTTTGATGTGGAGGGGAATTCCTGGCAGAAAACATGAACGAGCACTGGGCCAAGCGTCTCTTTCAATGGGGTATCTCTGAAAATATAATTAATGGATATTCCAATTACAGCTCTAAGCCTGATCAAGTAATAACAGAGGCTGAATTCCTCAAGATGTTATACAGAGCAATGAGTATGGCTATTCCAAATGCAAGTGCAAATAGTGCATACCTACCCAGTGAGAGTTGGACAGAAGGTCTCTACAGGGTAGCTAAGCGATATAACCATCCGACAACTGGAGAAAACAACTTTGCGATGAGAATGCAGTCCATTACCAAACTACGTGCTGCCGAAATTATCAGTGCAACTCAAGGGGTTCATTATACTGGCCAATATGCTGTCGCCTATCTGATCGTACATGGATTACCAACAGTGAAGCTAATATTCCAAAGCAGTTTGATGAGGAAGGTACACTTACGAGGGCAGAAGCACTTTAATGGATACGCAAGCTTGCTTTTCATGGAAGACTTAAGATCTATGAAAGACCAAAAGTTTCTACAGATCTCAGTCTTCTTCCTGATCTGATAGACATATCTTCTGAAGTAATTCCTGATTTTAGTACAGAGCCTGTTACTGATGAGGATTTTAATTTGTACATTCTTGGCGATTCTCCAGAACTTAGATTTGGAGATTCGAAAAAATCAATTGATGTACAATTCGGAGAATCTAAAGGAAAGAATATTTTTGATTCTGATACATATCCGTTATTCACTGCACACTTTAACCAGAGTGGAGAGTTAGATGGTTGGAAAACCGACTCATACATGCAATACTCACCTAATACAGCTTCTTCACTACTTACAAAAAAAGGAATTGTATTGGGTGAAAGTACCTTATCAGATATTATAGATCGATATGGGTCATCTGGAGTGAGCGGTCAAGGCATCATAGAGTATTTTTATAAGAAGATGAGCGATGGCACCTATCAGGATATTTCAATCTATGATCCAATCCAAAATATTGAAGTTGTGTATACGATCACGTTTATTGTCGATGATGAAACCCAGGTACTCTATCATATAATGGTAACATCTTTAAAAACTGCTTTAAATTATTGATAGATCTTTGTGTTATTAAATTATCGGAAAATGAAAGAAAGCAGCTGATCAAAGTTGAACTGCACCCCAATTGTTAGACACCATCTAACAATTGGAGGTGCAGTTTTTTTGTCAAAATTTAATTCAGACTTGAAAATAGAAGCTATTCATCAATATTTATCAGGAAATGAAGGGATTAAAAGCATTGCGAAATCCTTAGGAATTAATCATGAAATCCTGCGTATGTGGATCAAGCAATACGAATATCACGGTTTAAAAGCTTTTGAAAAAACCTATACAGCTTACTCTCTAACCTATTAACTAGACGTACTCAACTATATGAACGAAAATGGGACGTCTCCAAATGAAGCTGCGGTCATTTTCAATATCTCTTCTCCAGGGGTTATTCGAAGGTGGCGCAGTCAGTTCAATGAAAATGGGATCGACGCCCTAAAACCAAAGATAAAGGGGCGTCATTGTATGACGGATAAGAATAAAAAAGGACTTCAAAAGCAAGAACCTGCTGAGGGATCGACTGAAGCTCTACAAGCTGAATTAGAACGTTTGCGTATGGAAAACGCCTACTTAAAAAAGTTGAATGCCTTAGTTCAAAACAAGGAAAAATCACCAAACAAGACAAAGCGCAAGTCGTCTATGAATTAAGGCTTGAATTCCCGGTGGTTGCATTATTAGCGTTCGCTGAAGTCCCACGTAGTACCTTCTATTACTGGGTGAAGCAGTTTGACAAGCCCGATCTAGACGCAGACCTGAAACTCCTTATTCAATCCATTTATGAGGAACATCACGGGCGTTATGGATATCGTCGTATCTGTGATGAACTAGTTAATCGTGGACATCGAGTTAACCATAAAAAAGTACTGCGTATCATGAAAGAATTAGGCTTGAAATCAGTGGTGCGTATGAAGAAATATCGTTCCTATAAAGGAACTGTAGGTAAAATTGCACCCAACGTACTGGATCGTAATTTTCTAGCAAAAAAACCAAATGAGAAATGGGTTACGGATATTACAGAGTTCAAGTTGTTTGGAGAAAAGATGTATTTATCACCTGTTCTGGACTTGTATAACGGTGAGATTATTACGTACACAGTAGGGTCTCGCCCTACGTATTCCTTAGTCTCCGAGATGCTAAATAAAGCCTTTAAACGCTTGTCCAACGAGGATAAACTCCTCCTGCATTCGGATCAAGGCTGGCACTACCAGATGAAACAGTATCGACAGGCTTTAAAGGGACAAGCGATTACCCAGAGCATGTCACGCAAAGGGAATTGTTATGATAACGCAGTAATGGAGAACTTCTTTGGCATTATGAAGTCAGAGTTTTTTTATCTTCATGAATTTGAAAGTGTAGATCACTTCAAACAAGAGCTAGCACGATACATGGATTACTACAATCACAAACGCATCAAGTCAAAATTAAAAGGCATGAGTCCGGTACAATACCGGGCTCATGCCCAACAAATTGCATAAAATATTTGTCTAACTTTAAGGGGTCACTTCAAGTGATCGGCTGCTTTTATTCAGCTAACGGGCAGGTTATATCGTTTTAGAAGAGTTCTACTAGTAACTTATAAGTCCAACTCCATTTTTTGTTTTTCGTAGGCTAGCTTCAAATTGCTATTCATTCTTGCCAAACACTCATAGGGTCCCATGGCTTGATTTGATTACCATATTTTCCGGCCAAAAAAACTTTCATGTCTTCCAGCTTAGCAGGCACCTCGTTCCAAATTGGAAGGGGAGGTAACCCTCGTTTGCTTTTCAATAGGATGTCCACTGTAACATACAAGCGTTCTGGCTGAATCCAATGAAGGAAGCGGGAAATATCAATTTGCTTGGTCAGGGACAAGGCATCAATTTCGTCATTGTAATACTTGTTGAACTCGCTGATCAGGTTCAGGAGGTAGTCTCTCTGCTCCTTCACGAAGTCCAGGCCGCAGATGGCGCCATGTCCTGGAATAACGATTTCGGGTTTAATTTCATCAATAATGCGGTCAAGCACTTTAACCCAATTGAGGGTTCCCTCTTCACTGTATGCCGTACACCCGTTAAACACGACATCGCCGGCGAACAGCACTTTTTCTTTTGGCATCCACAGCAGCAAGTCACTGTCAGAGTGGGCCGGAGCAACGTTGTAAATCATGACTTCCGTATCGCCAAGACGGATGTTGATATCGTCCTTTATCTCAATATTTGGGAGCACCCATTCTACGCCTTTCAGGTCGAATCCTTCAAATTCCGCTGCAAAAAACCGCTCGCCCGAAGTAGATTCCGGAGAATCCTTTCCTCTTCTGATGACGCTGTCCATCCAGGCAATATTTTCAGTAAGACGCTCTCTGGACGCTTCCTTGTGCATAATAATGCAAGCATCTTCAAACACTTTGTTTCCCCAGGCATGGTCGCTATTATAGTGCGAGTTCACCACATATGCGGGAGAGCCACCGTTGCTTACTTCCTTAAAAGTCTCCCGCATTTCCCGCGCATGGAACAAATCGAAGAACGTGTCATACACTAGCCCTTCACCCTTGTTGATGAACCCGGCATTGGCCCAACTGATCCCGCGATACGGCGAAATACCGGCAAAGACATCATCTGCGACTTCAAAAAATTTAACGCGAGGTTTTTGAATAATACGTCCATACTTCATAAAAATTCTCCTTCGTGTATATGTTTTTTTTGGTAAGTCATACTGACTATGTCCTCATTATAGAAAATGGAAAACAGAAATGCAAGCATGTACTTGCATGCATTAATTCCATACTGTATGCTACTAACAGAACAACATCACACTACATGGATGGAGGCGCTGCAACATGAAACTAGTAACCTTTCAAACCAATACATCCCAGGAACCTTTGTTTGGGTTTGTAATTAACGAGAGATTTGTCGTGTCTTTTGCTGCAATCATGAAAAAGCAGGGAACATTCGTTGACAGTCTTGAAAGTATGGAAAGCTATCTTCATTATTTGCCGGCAAGTTATGATGCAGCTAAGGAAATGATGCAATATGCTGTCAAACAGTTGCATCAATTCAATGAAAATGAAATCAGCCCGATTGCAGCCGTAAACCTGCTACCGCCGGTTCCGAATCCGGCTGCGCTTATCGATTTCGGGCTGACGCCAAGACATCTGAGAAATGCTGGCGTAAATCTGCTGCAAAGAGAATATACAGGGCCGGAAAGAGAAGAGCTTACAAGTAAAATTTCTGAAAAATTCCAGCAAGATCCGAATAAAGTAACTTTCAGTTATTATAAGTGTAACCATAATGCATTAATTGGCGATGGGGATACGATTCATTGGCCTTCGTACTCATCCTACCTGGATATCGAGCCGGAGCTGGCCTTTGTTACAGGGAAGGGGAACTGTATTGCAGGTTATGTTATTTTTAACGACAGTACTGTCCGCGATGTGCAGTGGCTGGATTTCCAGACGATGACCGGACCGACGCGCTGCAAAGATTTCGATCGCAGCAAAGGAATAGGACCATTTCTGGTAACGCCGGATGAAATCGACAACCCGCTGGCATTGGATGTGGATGTACGCATCGGGGAGAGATTGCACTGGAAGGGAAGCACATCCGAGTATTCTGCACACCCTGCAAAAGTGATAGAGGAGGTTCTCAAAGTTTTCACGCCACTCCCGGGCACGATTATAGGAATGGGGACGATCCCGGATTGCTGCGCAATCGAGACCGAAGAATGGCTGTTGCCCTCTGACCGAATCCAGATTACATTTGATAAATTAGGCACGCTCACGCAATTGGTGCCTGATCATGTCAAGATTACGGAACCAAGCCGCTGGGAAAAAAGAAGCGATTTACCTTAAATAAACGTTTATAAAAATGATGAATCCCTACCCTGCTGCATATACAAAACTTGTAGTAGAATAGGTTTAACATATGCAAAAGGAGAAATACAATGCAAACTTCAGACAGAATCATTGAAGCCGCGACACGGCTCATCAAAAAGAAGGGCTATCGGGGAGTAAGCACCAAAGCCATTGCAACGGAAGCTAAAGTCAATGAATCTACGATTTTCCGGCAATTTGGAAGCAAGCAAGGCATATTGGAAGCCATCATTGAAAGACATTCGGATATTCCGCAATTTGAGAAGTTGTTAAAAGAGGACGCGACCGATAATCCGGAAGTCGATCTGCTGAATGTAAGTCAACAGTACCGATTGTTTTTCCATAAAAATGCGGACATCATTTTGATTGGCATCCGCGACAAAGGAATGTTTCCCGAATTGGACAGAGTGCTGGCCGATCCGCCGGTGAAGCTGCACTCCTTGCTGGTTGAATATTTTGAACGCTTGCAGAAGAAAAAAGTTATAGCCAGACAGGATGAGCGCCTTGCCGCCATGTCTTTTCTCTCGATGTGCTACGGATTTCAGATGAGCGAGCTGATTCACGGGCAATATCAGTCCCAACTCGTCACCGAGGAAGATTTCTACAAGCACAGTGTTTCATTGTTTGTAAAAGGAATTTTGTCTCAGTCATAAGCTTTGTTGATTTATTTAAATATGCGAAAGATTGCTTTTGCTCGACTGGGTACTTGGCTGTTGCCATACCGTGGAACCTCTTCATCTCAGCATTTTTATACTCAATGACGACAGAACGCTATCAACTAGGATGGAACAAATTAATGGCAGTAGGCGCGGGCGGCGGAGCAGTAGAACGTCTAGTCGAATCATTGCAAGATATCGCTCCTGATGTTGCTAACTACATTATCGAGTTTGCATTTGGCGATATTTATTCCGGAGTAGAGACATCACAAGAGCAGGAATGTTTTAACTATTAGTGTCGAGGGACAAGCACATTGTCCCACTTAGGTTCGAGGAATCGCAATGTTGTGACAAAGAACTGACCGACTGGATTCTTAAAGATGAGTAAGAAAGAGATGTAACTGCGGCACTTTCTCCGCTTACGCATTGATTTAAAGTTACTCCAAAGAGAATCCGTTCCCAAAAGTTATACGGGAAATAGGAGTAAGAGCCCACCTAAGTATTAGGTGGGCTCTTTTAGTTATTTTTATTTGAAGAAGGATTTTTCTAAAGAGCAACATAAATGAGGTTGTTTATTTAGTAATTTCGGAGATAAAATTCGATCGGTACTCTCATGGAGAAGATCACCTTGGGATAAGCACTTATGTTCAGTATTATAACTACATATATCTTAAAACAGAAGATTCTATTTTCTGGCACGGGTGCTTGTAGGGGAGAATACCTTGTTGGAGGAGATATATTTCATTATTTTCTGAAGATAAGCACAAAAAAGGCATCTCCTGAAGGAGATGCTTTTTTTGCTTGAGTAAAAACATTGTTAGGGTTGCTACTGGGCATCATTCGTCCTAAATCGAGGAAGTATAAATAAATTACTCTCTTTTTTCATTATCTAATCGCCGACGAAATACCACAGCCGAAACAGCAAATATAATAAAAGATAATGTTGAAGCAGCAGTAACCATCTTCAACACATTTCCTATTGGGGGGTTAAACAACAGAGCAATTGAGATGATTAAAACAGCACCTGTTAAACCCATTCCCAAAATCGAGATCGCTAAAATCTTGTTCATCAAATCACCTCACAGGGGATATTACACCATTTAAAGAGACTGCCCTGAAAATTAAAGAGTTAGGGTATGTAAATGAGTGGGTCTGGGAGAAACTGAACGAGTACAATGGCTAACAATCTCATCGAGTGAATAGTCATATTAACGAATCATAAAATTGTTGAACGAGTTTAAGCGACATTTATTTAGGCTGGAAAGCTTCAACTGCGAGATCGTGCAGCAGATAAGAAGAAGTTTAAAACGATTTATAATAAAAAGCCAGCGCTTAAATGTTGGCTTTTTCTTCATATGTAAAGATAGATAAACTGAATTCGAAATCATTTATTTCTAAGAATAGAGGCGAATGTATGAGCAACCCGAATATAATAACTTTATGTCAATGTACAAAAATGTCGAGGGACAAGAACATATTCCCTAGCACACTGAGATTTGGTTTTACCCCATGTTTCGTTCGATACGCAAAGCAAATAGCCCCCACGAATGGACGGGGCTAAGATTTGAATATTCAATTTACACTCCATAGTTATACGATCCTGCACGTTCTACGATTATATTCCAGTCTTCTTCTTCAAAAAGGAGGTTGTTCTCATCCTCGGGTTCGCCGATCTGTACTTCAAGGAAGACCAACCTGGTTTCAGCGAAAATAGAATAGACGCTCTCCGAGATCATCGCGAACTGAGTGCCCAGAGTCATCTGTGTGACCTGTCCGTTGATAAGCAATTGACCGCTGCCTGCAAGTACCGTCCACGCTCTACATCCTGCCCGGTGCCATTTCAACCCGATATGTTTGCCCGGTAGAACGGTTATGTTTAATGTGGTTACAGTTGTATTTTCATCTTCTACCGAACTCTCAATGACACGATAACTGCCCCAGGTTGCTTCACCATACATCGGTTTTAATGGCAAGTTGCCCAATTGCGCTTTAATTTCATTTGAATTATTTTTGTTGGCAATGAGAATGCCGTCCGGACTTGCGGCAGCGATAATACCTGGCACGCCAATGACTTGGATGGGGTAGGGAAGCTCGTTAATAATATAGGAATCGGAGGAAGAGCCCGAGATTCCACCGTGTCCGATTACATGGGAATCTAACTCTGCGCACAGCGTATCCCAGCTTCCGATATCTTGCCATACTCCCTTATAAGGCAGGACTACGGCCCGCTGTGCCTTTTCTGCAACATGCTTGTCAAAACTGCGTTCAGGCAACGCTTCATACAGGGACGACAATTGATCATAATGAACCGGCAGCCCCATTTTTTTAATATGGGATATCATAAACTCGACGGTGAACGCATACACACCGCAGTTCCATAGTGCCCCACGTTGTAGCAGAGTTTCAGCAATAGTGGCTTCGGGTTTTTCTATAAATTGTGTTATGGGCGCATAAGCATTACGTTCTTCCCCACCCGGCAGGATGTATCCATACTGCTCTGAAGCATGTGTAGGCCTTGTCCCAATTAAAGCGATATCGGCTTGAGAATGTTTCAAGATGTCCGGCAGTAATTGGAAGTTGCTGAAAAAATCTTCACCTGCGAACACATCAGCTGGCGCGATACAGATCACATCGTCATCT
Organism: Paenibacillus sp. OK076; assembly: GCF_900110055.1. Lineage (NCBI taxonomy): Bacteria > Bacillati > Bacillota > Bacilli > Caryophanales > Paenibacillaceae > Paenibacillus > Paenibacillus sp. OK076. The sequence goes on along the minus strand of NZ_FOCH01000001.1, from coordinate 2,795,379 downwards.
TTGGCCATCCGGAAGGATTGCAGATATAACGTCGCTAAGGCCGCCGCAGTAAAAGTGCCTCGTTTATAAGGTTCCCCGATTACTGGTATTTTGCCTTGAGTATGTCGAGCCGTAATATTAGCCTGATCCTGATGTGAAATAATGAGCGTTGAATCCGTTAGGCATGAACTGTCAAGCTGGCGGCATACTCTGCTGATCATGGATTCCCTACCTCCAGCGGGTGATGGAAGTATATCTATGAACAGCTTGGAGCGAAGCTCATTGGATAACGGCCAGAGCCTTTTGCCAGAGCCGCCGCACAGCAGTACGATATGCATGGGCTTCCTCCTTAAGCTCAGGGAGCTTTACTATAGATTTTCCGTTTATGAAAGGAAAGAGAACGGTATTTAAGAGCCAGATTACGGATTTGTTGCTCTTTTAACGAAGAAGCGTTCACATTCAGACTTTTATTCATGGAACTTCTAAGGACCATGCTGCCTGGGTTCTTCGTATACATAAAATTGGCATACGTTTCATACTCGGAGAAACCAAACTGCTTCTTCTTATTGATATTGGAGATGATCGCTTTGTACCAAGGCAGCTTATGAACCGCTTCGATTTTCTGTTTTAAGGCAGAGAGTTTCGATTTGTCGAACAGCATATAATGGGTGACAAAAGAGCGCGGGCGCGGAGCTTTCATGCCTAACAACTTACGGTAGGTATTGAAATATTCCGGCTGGCTCCAGTCACGGCAGTAAAATACTGTTTTGCCTTCTACAAGAAATGAATGAGGTTTAATCAGTACGGTATCCGCATCCATGACTAGAAAGTATTTTGCCTTCACAATGGAATCTCCGTTCATTTTGAGCAGCTGCTGATATAACCAGCCTGACCGATTCCATCGGGAGGACTGGTAGTGTATCTCGTTTTTGGTTATAGGCAGGACGGATCGCTCATTAACAAAAATACAGTTTTTACGGGAACAAAGTTCTCTGATTTTGGTGCTGACCGGAGAAACAATATAAATGCCTCCAATGGGATGTTTTACATAACGGCGAATGTTATTGATGACGAGGGGAAGGGTAGCCAAATCTTTCTCTATCGCTGGTATAAGAACATCAATCTTAGGCGCATTATTCAACCGGATTCCAGGCTCGACGGACATCTTCTCAACTCCTTGCACAAATCGTGATGACTTATTATATGGTATGTGTGCAAAAGTGTTTTGGTCAGGGCATGTGCAAATATACATTTTTTACGAATAGGGCTTTTGTTGAGGGTTCCTTTATCGGTATTACATATAATGCATGCAGGATCTTGATCAAACAGCGAGCTTTGATGCGGTGGCTGAAGGGAGAGTTTACGACATGGGAGTTGATAAATTGCAGCCGTTAAGAAGCAAATGGTTAAAAACAAAATTGATCATTAATAATGAATCAATTAAACCGTTTATCCCCGACACACAGAAATATAACAAAACGAATCTGAAATCCATGATCAGCAAATATGGAATGGTCTATGTCAAACCCGAGAGAGGTACTTTCGGGATGGGTGTTATTAAGGCCGAGATGGACAGTCATCAACATTTTGTCTATCAGATAGAGCAAAAACGCCTGACGTTTGACAGCTTTGAATCGTTTTATAGCAGTCTGACTCGTTTGGTGCATAAAAGAAGTTATCTGATTCAGAGAGGAATCCATCTGCTTAAGCACAATAACAGACGTTTTGACATCCGAGTCATGATACAGCTAAGCCCGACCAAACATTGGGAAGCTACCGGAATCATAGGGCGACTGGGTCATCCAAAGAAAATCGTAACCAATTATCATAGTGGTGGTACACCGATGGATATTCACAAGCTGCTACAATCGCATGCATCCACAAAACGCAGAAATAAACTGGTTCAGGAGATGAATGAGCTTAGCCTGCGCATAGCTCGTCATATGAAAAAAAAGTACCCGTATCTAATGCAAATCGGTGTGGATATCGGCCTTGATCACAGTCTGAAACCCTGGATTATAGAGGTAAATGTCAAACCGGACCCATTTATATTCAATCAATTAAAGGATAAGACGATGTATCGCAAGGTAATACGATATTACCGCCATGCTTTCCCCAAAAAAACAGAATAACAGACCGGTTTTTTCATAGGAATGGATGGAGAAGGTTTCAAGCTCAAGAGTCGCCAATATGGCGACTTTTGAGCTTGAACTGCCTTTTAGGGTCTGATAATGCATCGTAATACATGGTGGAGAGCTTCGATGTCATCACCTTTCAATATCTGATTAAGCCAATTCAGCCGCAAGTTTTCGAGGAAAAGATGTTGCTTTGGGAGTTATTCTTGATGGTCCTTTGAAAGATGCTGTAGTGAGTAGAGAAAGTGACTTAGTGTTGAGTATTGTAGAGGGACAAGAACCTGTTAGCTTCGTTCAAGGAGTACTTGCGTGTCGGGCTGCGCGACAATGTGTTGCCGCCGATGGTGTCGAACACGACATCGACTCCACGGCCCCCCGTTTATCGCATGATGGCGTCGACATTCTTCAAAAGAAACGAGTGTCTATTATATTGAAGAGGCAGCTATTGCTACAGGCGAACATGATGATCCGAACAGCGCTGTTGGCATGGGTAATGCTAGCACCTTAAGGAGTTTATAGCTATGGAACTGTAGTGGTCAGGAGAGCCTAACCTCGGCAAGCGCTTCCGTACGGAGTCATCTCATTGCGTTTGCCGCGGAAGAATCCCGTTTGAACCGGGGTAAATCGATTGATTTAAAGGAATAAGCAAAAGAAATAATGGCTGCACAAGAAGTTCCGAGCAGCAAAAGATATAAGCAAAGATTTAGTAGCGATTGCTTCCGGGAATGGGGGAAGCAATCGCTATGTTTTTTTGCGGATATTTTTATTTTTTGTCCGCCACATGTGTACAATAAATAAAAAAGATGATACATTGAAATTAGTTTAATTCCTTTTATAACAGGTTTTTTTGAAGAATACTATGTCTCCTGTACGAGGACATACGTATATCGAGGAGGGAATGGAATGTCAAGTCAAGCATTGGACCAATTTTTAAGTTCGAGCATCGAAGATCTAAAGACTAAAGGTCTATATAACGTCATTGATACGCTGCAGGGTGCAAATGGTCCTGTTATTCGTATCGACGGAAAGTCCCTAATCAATTTGTCTTCCAATAACTATTTGGGACTGGCAACAGATTACCGCCTGATTGATGCTTCAGTTAAGGCGTCGCAGACATACGGGGCAGGCGCAGGGGCTGTGAGAACAATTAATGGTACGATGGATCTTCATATTGAGCTTGAAGAAAAACTGGCCCGTTTCAAAAAAACGGAAGCCGTTATCGTGTATCAATCGGGATTTAACTGCAATATGGCTGCTATATCCGCGGTAATGGACCAGCATGATGCGATTTTATCCGATGAGCTGAACCACGCTTCGATTATTGATGGCTGCCGCCTGTCGAGAGCCAAGGTGATTCGCTTTAAGCATTCGGATATGAATGATTTAAGACAGAAGGCAAAAGAGGCCAAGGAATCCGGTCAGTACCATAAAATTATGGTCATCTCCGATGGGGTTTTCTCCATGGATGGTGATATAGCAAAGCTGCCCGAAATCGTGAAAATAGCTGAAGAATTCGATCTGATTACTTATGTGGATGATGCCCACGGTTCGGGCGTTCTCGGAGCAGGTGCGGGAACCGTGAAGCATTTTGGATTGTCCGACCGCATTGACTTTCAAATTGGTACTCTTTCCAAGGCGATCGGCGTTGTCGGCGGTTATGTGGCGGGTAAAAAACAACTGATCGAATGGTTGAAGCTGAGAAGCCGTCCGTTTCTGTTCTCGACATCGCTACCTCCGGCTGTAATCGCTTCTTGCAGTGCTTCTGTCGACATTTTGATGAATGACAAAGAGCTGATCGAAAGGCTGTGGGAGAACGGCAATGCTTTGAAAAATGGCCTGAGCCAGCTTGGATATAATGTAGGCCAAAGCGAAACGCCAATCACACCTTGTATCATTGGCGATGAAGTAACCACTCAGCAGTTCAGCAAACGGCTCTATGAAGAAGGAGTTTACGCCAAGGCAATCCTGTTTCCGACGGTTCCGAAAGGAACGGGAAGAATACGCAACATGCCGACAGCTGCCCATACCAGGGAGATGCTCGACCAGGTGATCTCCGTTTATGAGAAAGTTGGCAAGGAAATGAAGCTGATTTAGCTGCATTCGCGGGAGTATATTTCGGGAGGAATGTCTTATGGACAAGATTTTGGTGACTGGGGCACTGGGCCAAATCGGTTCTGAGTTAGTTGTTAAATTACGTGAAATTTATGGTGTGGATCACGTTGTTGCTACGGATCTCAGGTCATCAGCCCACGAAATTACCCGATCCGGGCCATTCGAGCTGCTGGACGTGACGAATGATAAGGCGATGTTCGAAATCGCCAAGCGGTACGAAGTGGATACCGTCATCCATTTGGCTGCGCTGCTGTCGGCTACTGCTGAGGAGAAACCGCTGCTTGCCTGGAATTTGAATATGGGCGGATTGATGAATGCACTTGAAGTATCCAGGGAGCTCGGCTGCCAATTTTTCACTCCAAGCTCCATTGGATCTTTTGGGCCTTCGACTCCGAAAGACAATACCCCGCAGGATACGATCCAGCGGCCCAATACGATGTACGGTGTGAACAAAGTGTCCGGCGAACTGCTTTGTGATTATTATTTTCACAAATACGGCCTGGATACGAGGGGGCTGCGATTCCCGGGTTTGATATCTTATATGACGCCTCCCGGCGGAGGAACGACGGATTACGCCGTGGAAATTTATTACGCAGCCGTGACGGCTGGCCGGTATACATCTTATATCGCCAAGGACACAAACATGGACATGATGTATATGCCGGATGCCCTGAATGCTATCATCGAATTGATGGAAGCGGATTCATCCCGGTTGATGCACCGAAATTCATTTAATGTCACCGCAATGAGCGTCGATCCGGAGGCGATCGCTGCAGCGATTCGGGATGAGTTTCCCGGCTTTATCCTCGATTATGACGTTGATCCGAAGAGACAGGCGATTGCCGATAGCTGGCCGCATTCCATTGATGCGACGGCAGCGAAAACAGAATGGGGATTTCTTCCCCGCTACGACCTGAAGGCCATGACGAAGGATATGCTTTCACAGCTAAGCGAGAGACAAATGCTTCGCAAGGCTTAAAGTGATTATGAATTCGCTGTGCAAAGCCAGTTGAAATACAAAAGAAGCTGCATCAAGAGGTTTGGCGTTACCCGGACCTTTTGTTGCAGCTTCTTTTTCACCCTCCAGCCCGGACATTTCCGTGGTCTGTGGCTTATAAGATAAAGAACACGGCATAAAGTTTGCAACAGGACGGACCGAGGCATGCAAAATTAAAACACAGAAGTGAAAGAAAGGGAGCTGTTTATGTCGCGGGACAAGAACATGTTCTCATTGCGATAGGCGTTTTTCTAATCGTTATTTTGCCTGTTAGTTCATTTATAGATATAATGCAGATGTACAATGACACAAAGTTACCAAACAAGAGAACCCTTTGAGCCACATTAATAAAAGAATAAAATGATAGTTTCATTAATCAAGCAAGGAGTGTGCATATAATGGGTTCATTTTCGAAAGAAACAAAAGATAATTCTTACGTAGTAATTCCGTCAGAAAATGTAACTAAGATACAATTTGGAGATCCGTGTTATAACGGTTATCAACTAGCTGGGCAAGAATTCTGGGAATTAACGGGTGTCTCTTATACCACTGAAGTATCTTCGTTAGAAGTTCGTAAATACCAATACCATATGGCAGGACATCTGCATCATGCCTTATTACCGCTTAGCAAGCTGCTATAAGTTAATTTTGTATTTTGAAGAAGGAAGGGAATAACCTTGCAGGAGTACTACTTGACGCCTATAGAAATAGTAGCGATCGGTTGGGTTGTAGCACATTTTTTAAGGTAGTTCCTTTGTTACATGACAGTCTAATTGAAATGGGTATTAAAGAAGGTGTGACTCATACTACTGATGATATAGTTTCAGATGATACGATTTCACACGTTGCTCTAATAGCCGTTTACAAAAAAATGGGATTTACGTTGATAATAGAAAGTTACATATGGACTATATAGAAACAATGAAAAGATAATTTCATTGAAGGAGGTTCGGGATGAGAAACGAAGAATGTTGTCCTGAATGTGGAGGAACAAAATTTGGGGAGGGCAAGTCGCACGGCGAAGCTAGGGTATATCCTATGAAAAAGATGCTAACATTAGGATCAGATGTTACTCATGTAATTTGTATAACGTGTGGATTTATTTTAAAAAGTTTTGTTAAAGAGCCACATAAATTTGAGGATAATAAATAAAATTGTACTGCAAGAAAGGGGACCAACAGATCAAGTTCTAACTCTGCTCAGTTAAATAAAGACTAAAGGGCATAATTGCATGAAAGTAGGGAACTTTAAAAAAATTCAGTCTTTGTTGTCGAGGGTCAAGAACATGATCCCATTCAAGTCGCTATTTTAGCGGCTTTTTTATTTTATCGGTACAAGTTCGTGTCCCAAGCCAAGGACAAGAACTTGTACCGATTACCGTATTGAACAAGAACATGTTCCTACTCCCGATTAGATGTATATCCCAAAAAAGCACATGTAGTTAAAACTTGAATAGGCAGCATTGGAGGGACGGTTTTACATTTTTTAGAATACCTAAATCTAAAAAAATAGGAAGGAACCTTTTTTAATTGTTACCACCTCGGAAAGTTACCAAGCCGTTGTATCCACAGATAAGACACAGGTTCAGAATAAGGACATTCTTATAAAAACAATAGTTTAATCTTTAATGACAACAAACAACTGTTCTTAAAACGGTTGTTTTGTTGTTAACACCCAATAGTTACATTCTGGTTCCTATCTAATAAAAAGGTGCCTACTTTTCAAGTAGCATGAGAAATTTTAAGATAAAAAGAAAGGCGGTTCATGCATAGTGTGATCGTTCAATTAACTGATTAAGTGGGAGATTAAACGAAAGTAATTGAGGGGATGGTAACATCATGCCGATTGAAATCAAAGACATTGTGTCTAAGAAAATATTAAGTGAAGTAAAGGGTTATCTTGATATTGGTTTTACTCATTCGCTAAATCCCTATACAGGTTGTGCATTTGCTTGCGAATACTGTTACGTCAGAGAAATGCCAATTCAAAAGTTTAAGGATATTCCTTGGGGATTGTGGGTGGATGTCAAGAAAAATGCAGCAGAAAACTATGTAAGGGAAGTCTCTCTTCTAAGACGCAAAAATAAACCCATAAGTATATTCATGTCATCAGCCACAGATCCTTATCAACCTGTAGAGCAGAGGGCAAACATTACAAGAAGCCTATTGGAAGAAATGGATAAAAACCCACCAGATTCACTTCAAATTCAAACTAGAAGCCCTCTGGTTGCCAGAGACCTTGATATACTACTTAAATTAAAGGAAAAATGTCGGATTCTGGTTTCAATGACAATCGAGACAGATCGCGAAGATGTGAAACGAATTTTTTCACCCTATGCTCCTGGAATAGATTTAAGAGTTAAAGCCTTGAAAAAGATAAATGATGCAGGGATATATACACAAGTATCTATTTCCCCAGTGCTACCTTTTTCACCTAATTTCGCTAACATGATACAAGGTATAACTGATCGAATTTGGATTGATACGCTACTGATAGGTGATGGTCAAATGGGGATGAGATCTGAGCGTTTAAAAATGCCAAAATTATTTGCTGCGAACGGCTGGGACAAATGGTACGAGAAAAGCATTCATCTGAAAGTGGAAAAATATTTTAAGGCAAGATTTCCATCTGAAATCATTCATGTATCTAAAAACAGCGCATATCCATTTTGATTTTATATAGCCATTCATTTTGTGAGGATCTTGCCCGTTTTTTCTTCATGCAATAGAAATATTGCAGAAACTGGTGTTCGAAGATCAACTTTCTCTTACGAGTCAATGGAGGACGCATGAGTCCTCCATTGACTTAACTTGAAGATGAAAATACAGGGTTTATGATTCCATGGGAATAATAGAGGAGCTTATTTTATTTTGAAATGACGGTGGATTAACACTTCGACTTCATTCACTCTGATGAATATCGTCTGGAAGTTCATCATTGAGTTTCTGGTATCCAAGGCCCCATGTCTCCATAGAGAATATAATTGGCTTCAGTGAATTTCCTAAATCACTTAAACTGTATTCGACTCTCGGAGGAACTTCTGCAAACACCGTACGAATGACAATTCCATCCTCTTCCATTGAACGTAAATTTTCAGTGAGAACCTTTTGACTGATCTCCGGGATACTTTTACGAAGTTCTCCGAATCGTTGAGTCCCCTTCAAAAGATCCCTCATAACCAATAACTTCCACTTGTTACCTATCAAGCCAACTGTCGTTGCCACAGGACACAACGGCAACTCTTTTTTTGAAATCACTACATTATCGCCTCCAATAGTTACTATTAGGTTCCTATATAACAAAAAGGTGCCTACTTTCAAAACGAATACATTGCTTATATTATAATTCTGTCGATGAGAAAAGCAAATGAAAATGAATGAAAGGAGGAGGGAGTTTGCAAGAAAGTTTATGGATGCAACTGAGTGACTATTTTTCGAATCATATGTTAACGTTCTTGAATTCTTGGAAAGAGCATTTAAAGATCAGTTTATTGGCATTGATGGGTTCTACACTTATCGGGATTGCATTAGGTACCTTATCAACTAAATACAATCGTTCCGAAAAATGGATCATCTCGTTATTCCAAACATTACGAATCGTTCCCAGCCTAGCGATCTTACTTCTGTTGCTTCCTATCATGGGTACTGGAATTAGGCCCGCCCTTGTTGCTCTCATTATTTTAGGAATCCCTCCTATCTTAATGAATACAGTATCCGGGTTACAAAGTGTGTCCTTGTCTTTACTTGAATCTGCACAAGGTGTAGGGATGTCTGAACGACAAATCCGATGGAAAATCCAATTTCCAGTGGCTGGACCATTGATATTGACAGGGATTAAAACCGCTGCGATTGAAATTATCGCCAGCGCCACTTTGGCTGCCAAAATTGGAGCTGGTGGATTAGGAGAAATTATTTTTACCGGTTTAGGACTCAATCGAACGGATTTACTTTTAATTGGTGGTATTTCAGTAGCGATTCTGGCTATTGGTATAGGATTTATTTTAGACCTGTCTGAACGTGTATTGTTTAGATATAAATTCTTGCAAAGGTAGGGTCCACACAAATGAAAAAGAACATAAAGAAAAAATTGGTTTTAACCATTTCAATCACACTTGTTTTGTCCATAATTTTGAGTGCATGTGGTAATAAAACGAATAATCATGGATCTACTATACGAATTGGTTCAAAAGACTTTACTGAGAATTTAATTGTCGGGGAGCTATATGCTTTGGCTTTGGAGAACGCGGGATACCAAGTAGAGCGTGTTCCTAATATTGCGGGTTCCATCATTCATTCATCGATTGTTAATAACGATATCGATATGTATCCAGAGTACACAGGTACGGGGTTGTTAGCCGTATTACAGATGGATTTGATGACAGATCCGGATGAAGTGTATACAAAAGTCAAGGAAGAGTACAAAAAGCAATTTAATATCTCATGGCTCGATTATTCAAAAGCAAATGATGGAGCGGGTCTCGTTATTCGAACGGAAGTATCACAAAAATTAGGGATCAAGACCATTACTGACTTGCAAAAACATGCCGGTGAGATTCGATTTGCTTCCCAAGGAGAGGTTGACCGGCGCGCTGACGGTATTCCAGCATTGGAGAAAGTGTATGGCAAGCTCAATTGGAAATCATCCAAAGTATATGATAACAGTTTGAAATATGAAGTGCTTAGAAACAATGAGGCTGATGTTGCGCCTGCATATACCACTGAAGGTCAGTTGGTGAACAAAGACGAGTTCACCCTATTGGAAGATGACAAACAAGTATGGCCACCTTATAACTTGGCGCCTGTTATCCGTGATAATGTGCTCTCAACGGATCCCGGCATCGCTGAAGTGATCAATAAGGTTAGTTCGGTATTGGATACAGACACCGTAACCGCACTAAACGCAAAAGTGGACGTAGACAAAGAAGAATATGAAGATGTGGCAAAAGAATTTTATGATTCCATTAAATAAGGATGGCGTTAACATGACTCCAACAGCAATCGAATTCCATGATGTGAGCAAAACATATTCAGATTCCAATGCATATGCAGTTGATCATGTGAACTTGTCGATAAGTGAAGGGGAGTTTATTACAATCCTCGGCTCCTCTGGATCAGGAAAGACAACTTTATTGAAGATGGTGAATCGGCTTAACGATCCTTCCCACGGGATTATTAAAATATTTGGCGAGGATATCGCTCGAGTTGATCCTGTAAAACTTAGAAGAAAAATTGGCTATGTTATTCAGCAAGTAGGCTTGTTCCCCCACATCAATATTGAACAAAATATTGCTACTGTTCCTCGTCTTTTGAAATGGGACAAAAAGAAAATCGAAGATCGGGTACAAGAATTGTTAGCTTTGGTTGGGTTAGATTCAGAGAACTTCAAACGACGTTATCCTTCACAATTGTCCGGAGGACAGCAACAGAGAATCGGTCTTGCGCGAGCATTAGCAACCGATCCCAAAATTATGCTGCTGGATGAACCCTTTGGGGCCTTGGACGCTATTACGCGCTTAAATCTCCAGGATGAACTCTTAAAGATTCATGGGGGAATGAAAAAAACCTTTTTGTTCGTGACTCACGATATTAATGAAGCATTCAAGCTGGGAACCAGGGTTATGATTATGAATCGGGGTAAGGTTTGTCAATTCGATACCCCGAGAGAAATTGTAACTCATCCTGCAGATGATTTTGTGTACTCACTCATTCAATCTTCGAAGGAGCAAGAACGTTTCTGGGGGAACTTAACATGATCGACTATGCCATTAAGCATCCGGATAAGTTGGGAAATGCATTGTTGGAGCATGTGGAGATTCTCATTTTGACCATGCTGCTCTCTGTGATCATTGCAATCGTCTTAACCATCTTAGCTCTGGCCTCTGATAAGGTATCTAGATCACTCATTTACATGTTTTCAATCTTGTATTCCATTCCGAGCTTGGCTTTGTTTGCAATCATGATCCCTGTGACCGGATTGGGGAAAACGACAGCCATTACCGTGCTCATTGCCTATAACCAATATATCCTTCTACGTCAGTTTATTGCAGCTTTGAAACATGTTGAACCATCTGTTATTGAAGCTGCTACTGGGGTAGGTATGAGCCGATTTCAGATCTTATTTCAAGTCCAGGTACCCTTGGCAATCAAGCCTCTGTTTACTGGCCTTCGACTTGCTTCGGTAACAACCATTAGCATGGCAACCATCGCTGCCTTCATTAATGCAGGAGGGCTAGGTACGATATTAAATGATGGATTACGGACCATGAATATCGATAAGATTTTGTGGGGGGGCTTATTGTCAGCAGGACTTGCCATTGTGACGAACGCAATATTCATGCTGTTTGAGAAACGAATATATTTGAGATCGGAGAGATAAATAATGAAGGCAGTTGTATTGGAAAGGGTCTGTACCCCAAAAGAACTACAGATCACTGAAGTACCTATTCCTATAGTCAAACCTGGGTGGGTACTTGTAAAAATCAGGGCGTTTGGAATAAATCGCTCCGAAATGTTCACTAGACAGGGGCATTCACCGTCCGTTCAATTCCCGCGTATTATTGGGATCGAATGCGTAGGGGAGATTGAAGATCCTTCAGATAGCACATTTATAAAGGGAACGACCGTCGCTTCATTAATGGGAGGGTTAGGCCGTGCATTTGACGGAAGTTATGCTGAATATGCACTTATACCTTCGGACCAAGTGTATCCTATTCCTAGCGATATGAAATGGACTGAACTTGCAGCGATACCAGAAATGTATTATACCGCGTATGCATCCTTATTTGAATGTCTTCAATTGACTTCAGGAGAGATGCTACTTATTCGTGGTGGGACAAGTTCCGTAGGCTTAGCAGCACTTCAGCTAGCTAAGAGTGTAGGAGCAAAAGTTATATCAACGACTCGAGACAAAGAGAAATTTGCACTTCTCCAACAAGCTGGAGCAGACTATGCACTGCTCGATAATGAACATTTGAGAGAACAGGTGTATGCTATTGCTCCAAATGGGGTAAACAAGGTTCTAGAGTTGGTTGGTACAACGACGGTAAAGGAGTCCTTGCAATTCATCTCAGAACGAGGGATTTGTTGCATGTCAGGAATATTAGGAGATGAATGGACTCTTGATGCCTTTGAACCTTTAGTGGATATACCCTCAGGTATATATTTCACAGCGTTCACCAGTGAAGTTATCAAAGAAAGTACACTGATCTCTTTATTTGAGCATATTCAAAAACAAGGTATAGTCCCACCTATTGCCCGAGTCTTTACACTCGAGGAGATTGGAAAGGCACATCTTTTAATGGAAAGTAACACCGCAAACGGTAAGATTGTTATATCCAATGACATTTGCACATGAAAATAGAAAGGGGTTTAAATATGACGATTACAGAAAACAAACAATTGATGTATCGTTTCACGAACTTCATTAATACGGCAAGCAAAGAACTTGCTGAAGAATTGATTGCTCAAGATGCTGTTTTTTATGTACCTATGCAAAAAGAACCAATGAATGGTCCAAGTGGTTATCTCTCCATAATTCATATGATGAGATCTGGTTTTTCCGATATACAATGGACTGTTAAAGAGCTGGTAGCAGAAGGGGATCTAATAGCAGCTCATTTTGTCATGAAGGGCACACAAGACGGAGAGTTTCTCGGGTTTCCACCAACGAGAAAGAAAATTGAAGTAAATGCAATGAATTTTTATCGGATCTCTAATGATCAAATTATTGAAGAGTATGGTCAACCCGATATGCTTGGTTTGCTCCAACAAATAGGGGCAATTCCAAAAGCATAATTACATCTCCTCTTGTAAATAAATGAAGTGATCTCAGAAAATGTCGCTATAAAAGCGGCATTTTTTTGAGATCATGTGACTTGATTAAGAAATAATTGTCGAGGGACAAGAACATAGTCCGATTACCGATTAGGTGTCATGAGATTTTATCATTCGCTAATGAAATTTTTAAACATTTACCTTTTTGGTACTTTAGGTGTACTCATTTCTCTGGGATTAGATAGGTTAATTGCAGCACAAGGATATGCCAAAACAGCCATTCATATTTGTTGCTGCTGTTGTGAACAGTATCCTAGAGAGAGGGGCCAAAAGCTTTCTGCTTCAGAAAATAGACGGACGTCCAAATTATTTAATGGCTTAACTAATCCGTGTTTTTAGCAGACGAAGGTAACTCTGTTCATGGAACAACTATTAAACTCTAGACTAGAATGGATTACAAAGAATAGTGGACCAACTAAAATTAGGTAGTGATCTAAGTGTCAACAGATTAGATAAGTAACGCAAAGCAAAGCAAAGGTATGAGTGCCTTTGCTTTAACTTAGAAAGAAGGGTGTCGTAAAAATTAACAAGGTATCATTCCCGATGCGTGCTTGTTGTCGGACCTCTCATCTATTAAGTTCTTTTATGTGGATCTATGATTGAAGCGCTGCACAAGCGAGAATCTCGTCGGTAGTGCGTAATCGGCCAATACGTGGAAAGATGACTTTTCTTACGTGATCATGTTCTGCCTCGCTGAATCCGGTCATTGCGTCTATTGCAAAAATCACCTGATACCCATGAGCAAATGCTTCTCGCGCAGTTGTATCAACCCCAATTCCTGAAGCAATTCCGCAGAGTATGATCGTAGTAATGCCTCTCCGGCGTAACTGCTGATCCAGATCCGTCCCGTAAAATGCACCCCACTGACGCTTAGTAATTAGATGGTCGTTAGTAGTGACTCCAATTTCAGGCACAATTTCATCCCATCCAGGTACTAGATTGATCGCTGGCGGTTCTTGATCCAGCAGCGGATGGGGCATATCTTTGAAATCTTTCGAAGAAACACGTACGAGTCCAACGAAGGCACCAACCTCACGGAAAGTTTGAACCATGGCAGCGGCACGTTCGACAACTTGTTCTGCTGAATGAGGGGCGTACTGGTTTCCGATCCATTTCTGCAGATCGATTACGATTAATGCCGTTTTAGAAAATTGATATAAATGCTCTTTCATGTTAATCACACTCCAATTTCAATTTGATCATCCTTAATAGTAAGTTCATAAAATTGAACTTTTATTCATTGACTTGGTGTTCATAATTTTGTACTATTAGTTCAAAGTTGTCAAGAGGGGATGCTTGAGCATGAGCGTAACGAAGCAAGATATCATTTATTCGGCTTCTAAAATGTTTAACGAAAAAGGTTACCTGGGAACATCCATTCAGGAAATCGCCCAGGACTGTTCCATAGCAAAGGGCTCCGTTTACAAATATTTTCCTTCTAAAGAGGATTTGTTGTGTGAGGTTTTCGACCATTGCCAAATGGCTTATTTTGATCGGGCTGAACGTTTGAAAGATATCGGAAAGGGGAGCCCTCAGGAGAGACTAGTGGATCAGATTGTATTTCGTTTTCAGTATTTCATGGAATATCGTCATATTATGGTGGATTTCATTGATCTACCAATTACGCAGTACGAAACATTCCGCAAATTGAGAAATCACGTTCGCGAGCGAATGATGGAGTGGCACAGATCATGGCTTTTAGAAGTCTACGGCCCTAAAATTCAGCCTTTTCTCTGGGATTTGATCTTTATTTACCGGTCTTTTATTAAAGATTATCTGCAGCGCGTCATCTCCGAAGAGAATCTATTGTCCGTTGAGGATACAGCTTGGTTTATCGTTGATAAGATGGATGCGTTAGTCAACCACATGTCCAAGTCAGGTTCGAATGGACTGCTCGGGCAAAGCGCATATGATACCTTTATTCATTCAGGCTCAAACGACTGGAACGGTGAAAAAGAACGGATTACCGAAGAGTTGCTCGGCAGAGTGATTGCTATTATTGAGGCTTGGAAGGGTGGGGCAGAACGCCGTAAGGAATTGCAAGAAATTGTTCAATTGTTGAATAGCGAGATTGCTCAGACTGAGCCAAAGAGATCGGTTATTCAAGCGTTATGTGCTTACTTGGAACAAGAGAAAGAACTAAGAAGTTCAGTTATTCAGTTAAAGCAAATCGTCCTAGCATAGGTAAGGAATATTGGTGTTAGTTAGAGAAATGTGAATATTCCAATGATGATAACTATAGCTGTATATTTAAAAAAGGTTGAACAATTGTTGCTAAATCACTTCAAAGGGTAGTTCTAATGAAAGCTATCCTGCTCTTAAATAGAGCAGGGGCTCGATCTACTCGATAGGAACGTTCTTGAACACAACCGATTTGTAAAGATGAACGGCATTCGGAAGCTGTAGCTTGATACTCCTGCCCAAAAAGAGCGATGTTGCGTGAAGCCCGCGTGCGGTTAATGGTGGCATGGATGATTTTCCGTTCGTATGCGAAAGTTGAGTCATTCATAAAATCCTTCAGTAGATTTTCTCAAACTGCTGAATTGATCCAGATCATGACCGAACCAGACTTGGGAATTCGTACGGGCAGCCAATGTACGAATTTTCTCTACTGTGTTTCGATAGCCGATCAAATCATAAATTATCCCAGGCGGCTTGACAGGAGGACCAAAACTTTCCGAAGTATAGATGGCATCGGAAGATAGAATGATTCCGCCGGTTTCTGGCATGTCGATCTGGAGACCCAACATTCCCCATGTATGACCGCTTCCGAAATTCAAGATTTTGATACCATCCACCAGATCCAAATTGTCTTCTCCCGGTTTGATCGTTTTCCATTGCAGCTGGTTTTTGATCCATGCGTCAATATCAGCCCACACATAGGCTCCTTCTTTTTCATTGCGGGCGTAGGTCTGCAGTGCTCCGTTAAACTCATCCTCATGGACGATAATGGTCGCGTTCGTGAACAATTCGAGGCATCCTGCATGGTCCAGATGCAAATGGGAGGCAACAACATACTTGATGTCTTCGGGTCTAACCTTAAGCTGCTCCAATCGGTTATGCAGGTAACATTCCTCGCTTGCCACCCATGGAGACGACAGTTGGGTCGATTGTGTCCAGCGCCCTTGAGCGCCCATTGAGTTTGGGTTGCAGGCTGTATCAAACAAGATTTTCCCCTCAGGATGATCGATCAATACCGTATAAATTGGAAACTCCACAAATTGTGTCTGGGCATTCGGATTATTAATTGTTGCTGGATTATGCATGGAGATGATCCAATTTTTATCCATGCTCATTCGACCGTTATCCAATACATATAGCTTGGGATGCATCTTAATAATATTTGTCATGTTTATTTACCTACCTATCGAAGTAATCCAGTACAAGGTAACCCCTTTCGGGAGCACATCTCCTTGGAACACCCGGTTTTGCCCTTGAGCGGTGTCTTTGCTATGGCAGATCTAGCTCAAGCTGTTCAGTACTGGTATAGACATACAGTAATACAAAAAATAAAATGATATAAATAGGCACTTTAAAGTGTCCTGGGAATTTCATAGAGCACTAGGAGGGAAACTATTTGGTACATTCATCCATAACTAAACAATCTGATATTTCGTTATCCAATTGCGGCTATAGCAAGGTTCTTGACATTATCTCTAACAAGTGGACTGCACTTGTTATATATGCCATGGAAAACGGTAAAATCAGATATGGAGAAATGCTACGGAGAGTTGAAGGGATATCTAAAAAAATGCTTACCCAGACGGTACGCAAGCTGGAACGTGATGGATTGGTCCAACGACACATTACGCCTACAGTACCTCCAAGTGTGGAATATTCTCTAACAACATTAGGGGAAACATTGCTCAAACCGATGAAAGAGTTAAGGCAGTGGGGAAGAGAAAATTTCACTCAAGTTGTAGAGGCGAGGGTTAAGTATGACGTTGCTTATACTACTGGTTCAAGTGAAGCCGACAGATAAATTGATGGACTTTACAGTACTTGAAGTATCACGTTGTAGTAGCGTAGTTTTGGATATCCGCTAGACCTTGGAAGACTCATTGAAGAGGCTGAAAACGGACTATTTCAATTTGCCTAACGAGCACCGCATTATCCGGCCATGCCGAGATTCTTGAAGGGGAGCTGCCATATGGGCCGAAGATTACCCCGTAGATGATTACTGTCGAGGGACAAGAACATGATCCCATTGAAGTCGCTATTTTAGCGGCTTTTTATTTTATCGGTAGAAGTTCTTGTCCCAAGCCAAGGACAAGAACTTCTACCGATTGCCGATTAGATGAATATCTACACATTGAGTGAATACGCATAAACTTAGGAATTCTTGGAACAAATTTTATGGGTGGATTCTTGCTCGTAAGCTCGCCGCCGCAGTCCACCTCGTAAAGGTGGCGGACTCGCGGGGGGCCCGATGCATAATAAAAATCAAATAATTAATCTACACTGTCCAAAAGGATGCAAAGCAACAGAAGTGCCAATGCAGATGAAGAATAAACAAACGTATAACATATAAAAATGTGGGATTGATTTGACGAAGTAAGTTGAGTGTGATAGCATTTGGTTTAATTTAAAACGAAAAGGCTATGATGAGAAATAGTAAGTATTAGGGATTTCACAGAGAGAAGATGGTTGGTGCGAATCTTCATTGAACTAATAGTGAAGCAGTCTCGGAGCTGTGAACCGAACAGAGGAATCTCAGTAGGCTTCAACGGAGTTCCACCGTTATTCAGGAAACAATATCGGAGATATCCCGTATTGATTGAGTGCAGAGAAATCTGAATTTAGGTGGTACCACGGACATAATCGTTCGCCCTAAGTTGACATGTAATATGTCAGCTTAGGGCTTTTTTGTTTTATTCTTTTTCGTTTAAACATATGTAAAAACATTTTCCAAGAATAAATAATAATTAAAATGGAGGCATTGAGCATGGTTAAAATGACACCAGATGAGTTAAGAAAATCATACATTGACTTTATGAAAGGAATAGGGGCAAGCCAAGTACCCTCTTCTAGCTTGTTACCAGAAAATGATCCCTCAACGCTTTTTACGGGAAGTGGAATGCAACCTATGGTTCCATATTTATTGGGGGAAAAGCATCCAATAGGCAATGACATTGCTAATATTCAGAAGTGTTTAAGGACAGGCGATATTGATGAAGTAGGAGATACGTCGCATCTGACATTTTTTGAAATGGTAGGTCGATGGGAGTTTAAAGCAAATGAAGATCACTATAAGAAAAAGCAAATCGATGCCGTTTGGAATTGGCATATTAAAGAATTAGGAATTGATCCTGACAGACTATATATCAGTGTTTTTATAGGAAGTGATGATTTGAATATACAGAAAGATACGGAAACCATTCAAATCTGGTCAGAAAAATTTAAATCAGTAGGTATAGAACCTATCGTTGAAGATAATCCGTATCAATATGGGGTATCTAGAGGTGGGAAAATATTCTTATATGATGAAAAAGAAAATTGGTGGAGCCGATCCGGAAGTCCATTGAATATGCCTGTTGGTGAACCCGGTGGGCCTGATAGTGAAATGTTCTACGATCTTGAGCCAGACGGTGATTCACTGGATCATCCTGCTTCTGAAAGCGAGAGGTTTTTAGAAATTGGGAACAACGTATTTATGTGTTACAAAAAAGAAGACACAGGATTTGTAAAAATGAAAAATCCCAATATTGATTATGGAGGCGGATTAGAAAGGGTTGCAACAGCCCTTAATGGTGACAAGGATATTTATAATACGGCTTTCTTCCTTAATCCCAAGAAAAAATTGATGGAGTTAAGTGGTAAACAATATACTGACGATTTAAAGTCGTTTAGAATCATACTTGATCATGTGAGAGCGGCTACTTTTCTAATTAATGATGGTGCGGAGCCAGCTAATAGTGATGCAGGGTATATAACAAGAAGGTTATTAAGAAGGGCGATTCGTGCAGGTAAAAAAATAGGTATACACGGAAGTTTTGTGGGTGAGTTGTCTGAAGTTTATATCGATGAAGCAACAGCTTATGAAGATTTGATAGGTAATAAAAAGAAAGTTATCGAAATAGTAAATAAGGAAGAAAATCTTTTCTATAGAACTTTACAGCAAGGAGAATTTGAAATACAAAAACATCTTAAGAATAAGGGTAAAGTTACAGGTGCAGATGCCTTTTATTTTTACGAAACATATGGGTTTCCCTTGGAGTTGACGGAAGAGTTTCTAACTGAAAGTGGATATAGGATGGAGGACAAGGCGTCTTATATAGAGGCGGCAAACAAACATGCTGAAAAGAGCAGAACTGCTTCTGTGGGTAAATTTAAAGGTGGACTCGCTGAACATTCAACAGAAACGACAGCCCTGCACACGGTATCTCATTTATTACTTGCTGGTTTAAGGGAAGTTTTAGGTGATCATGTTCATCAACAAGGAAGTAATATTACTTCAGAACGATTACGGTTTGACTTCAACCATGATGAAAAACTTACGCCAGAGCAAATAGCTGAGGTGGAAAAGTATGTGAATGATGCGATTTCATCAAAAGCAGTTACCTATATTTCAGAGCTGTCTAAAATTGAAGCGAAAGAAAGTAATGTTGAAGGGAATTTTTGGGATAAATATCCGGATATCGTTAAGGTGTATACAATCAAAGATAACGAAGGGAAAGTTTGGAGTCGAGAAGTATGTGGAGGACCTCATGTAGAAGATACAACAAACTTAGGAAAGTTCAGTATTAAAAAAGAACAATCTTCTGCTGCTGGAGTTAGAAGGATTAAAGGAGTAATTAATAAAAACGCGGAACAATAGCTGATGTTTTAGGATTACCATTTGTAACAACGTTATGAGTTGCCGGGAATCCAGGATGAATGATAAAGCCGGCACTCGAAGAGGGTTTGACATCGCTTGGCCTTTCCGTTGGCGGTACCGGAGAACAGTATTCAAAGAAAAAGAGCTGGAGCAAGCCCCTGACTGAACTGGATTTATCCATTCCTAGTTAAGGTACGCGTCCAACTCTTTTTTTTCGCATTTGAATCTTGAAAAAGGATAAACAACTCAGGCATTTTGAGCAATCATTTCCCGTTAGTTTAATCGTCTTGAAAATTATCTGATTTAAACAGACCATGTAATAGCATTGATAAAAACAGACAGAATATATGGCAAGGGAGGTGGATTTAATCAACACATATACTATAATAATGGAAATAAAATAAGGGATGGTGTTTCTCAATTGAAAACTTTTTATTGTGATCTGGAAATAACCTTAGATGTCATTGGCGGAAAGTGGAGACCTCTTATACTGTATTACTTAATAAAAGGTCCTAAACGGACCGGTGAATTGAAAAGGCTCATTCCATCAATTTCTCAGAAAATGTTAGTACAGTCATTGCGGGAGTTGGAGAGTCATAATTTGATTATAAGAAAAATGTACAATCAGGTACCACCAAAAGTGGAATATGCAATATCAGAAATGGGTATGTCACTTGAACCCACTTTGCGAGCTCTTTGTAATTGGGGTCAGGATTATGCAGAGAAGACATGGAACAAGGATGAATATCGGAGATTAAATGTAGAATAGAGTAATTTAAAAAATCAATTTATGCTGCATTTTATCACAATTATCACTTTTTGGTTACTATATAACCAAAAAGTACGTACTATTTTAAAAGTGATACATAGTACATAATGAGACTTGTGACCATGAAGAAAATAAAAAAATTAATAGGAGGAGTGTTCTAACAATGTCAACAAACAGCAGTCAAATAATTCTCAATATACGTTTTAAAATTAAGCCTGGTAAGAAAGAAGCTTTCCGTGAAAGTCTATTTGCAATGATTAGCAACTTCAAGAGTGAACCTACCTTTGTCAATGCGATCGTCTCCGATGATCTTGATCATTCTGACGATCTTGTCATCTATGAGATCTGGCAGGGTACAAGAGAAAGTTGGATTCAACACGAACTTAATAAACCTTATCGTGCTGAGTATGAAGGTGCACTTACCAACCTAATTGATGATAGAATCGTAAGCTGGCTTGAACCAGTCGGTGAATGGGGAAGTACACTGACGAATGTAAGACGGTAAGTTTTTTAAAGGTAAGGATTATCACTTGCAATCCATTCTGTAGCCTCCAAATTAGAATTTTACAAATCATCTCTGAATATTTCACCGTGAAACAAGAGTCGCTCGATCTACTGCCAAACTTAATCAATGGAAGAGTTCTTGCTAGCTTCACGATAAAAGATGATGTGGACGATATGATAACCTTTTTTTCGATTATAATGTAACTTATCTTGTTACATTATGGTCAACTTACCTTGCCGTGGTCCCGAAACGCTCTCAGAGTCGGTAAGCTCGCTCGGTACTGGCGCAAAATCTGGAACACCTTTAGAAGCAGCTGAGCAGGACTTTGTAATTTTGAGCGTAATGTGGCCGCAAATGCCTATTGCTTTGTCTATGGTTCCTGACTGGACAGGCCGTGTTCTTATTGATGCTACCAACCGTTTTGAAAATATGGAACCTTTCGTTGGTGAATTATCAGGAAAGAATTCGAGTGAAATCGTAGCGCAATATGCTCCGGGTGCTCGGGTAATCAAAGCTTTTAACAGTGTTCCGATGGAATGGATTAAGAATTACACGGAAGAGAAGCCGAAGACTAGGACTTTTAGTCAATCATATGGTCATAAAACAAGTGAATGATCCGGAAGTCGTGATTGGTTTCTAGTTATAAGATAAAAGCATTAATAAAAGTACAAAGGGGTTATTCATATGGGTAAAATACTTATTACTGGAGCAACAGGTAATCTCGGCAGCAGGACACTAGAGCTTCTTCTTAAAAAAGTTCCGTCAAATCAGGTCGCTGTATTGGTACGTGATCCAGAATCTGAAAAAATGAAAAAGTTTGTTAAAGAAGGTATAGAAGCTCACCAGGGCGACTATTTTGATTATAACTCACTTCTGCGAGCTTTTAATGGTGTTGAAAAAGTTATGCTTATTTCCGCGCAAGCATTTACCGACCGCAATACGCAACATTTCAATGTCATCGCAGCTGCAAAACAGGCTGGTGTCAAACAAGTGATTTTCACGTCGATCATACGAAGAAAAAATTCAAATCTTATTGTGCCCGAAGTATCGATGTCAGACTTATTTGCTGAACAAACGCTTAAAGCATCCGGATTAGATTATACCATTTTGCGGAATCCACCGTATCTTGAAGTCATGACTTCGTATTTCGGAGATGCGCTTAAAGTTGGCGTGCGAGTACCCGCGGGTTCCGGTAAAGTAGCCGCTGCATCTCTGGACGATTTGGCGGCAGCCAACGTAGCCGTTCTCACTCAAAACGGGCACGAAAATAAGTCATATACTTTAAGTGGTAGCGAGGGAGGCTCTTTTGCGGACATTGCTGAGGCCCTCTCGGAGATTAATGAGATAAATATTCCTTATGAGGCAATTAGCGAAAAAGAATATATAGATACCATGGTAGCGAATGGCTTGCCTGTTCTTATGACTGATTTCGTATTAGGTTGGGTGCGAGCAATCAACACTGGAGAATTCTCGGAGACGTCTGGAGATCTTGAACGTCTGATTGGCCGAAAACCAATAACGTATAAAGAATTCTTTAAAATCAAATCGCCTTTCTAAAATTGAAGATTGAAAGCTGGCATGTTACTAACTTAATTCTATGAAAAGTTTAGAGTTATTTGCAAGGAAGACATACTATGGGCCGCAAAGGCAAAGTACCATCAGAATCGCTTCTGTGATCCTCAAGAGGTTCTCGATGTGAAGTTCACGACTTTTGACTACAAGCTCGCCATAGGCGATGTATTGGTCAGAGTTACAAGGAGCACATTTCCAGCTAATCGCCGCAAAGTACTCCGAACCTTCAATTAACTCCTCAACGCGATGGTCCAAACTGTTGAATATAAGATACTTCAATAATCTGTTGAAGTTTTTATGATGAGAAAAATTTTTTAGCCGCTAATCCATAAATATGTGGATTAGCGGTTCTTTGCTATTCTTCAAGAGTAAAGGATATCTGTCGCGGGATAAGAACATTGTTCTATTGCCGAAATGGATAAGAACATTGTGTCATTTCGGATTAGGTAGTTATCTAAATAGCAGCATGATGGAGTTCACTTGGCTAGAAAAAAACACATGGATTTAAGAATTCGCGTGAATAACGATTTTTTTGTATCAGGAATTAGGTTTCTTTCGATCAAAGGTAAAGACTATACAAGTCATCAGGTGATGTTGTGAAAACGGGGATTAGTGGTCAACGGTTAAATAAAAATGGTACATTCCCACGAGCAAATAGCCAAGTGAATAAATGGAATAAAGATGCAGGAAGTATAACATTCGAAGCAAAAGTGGTGAAAACTAACATGCGTAACAGACAGGAAGCCCTCGATTGGGAGAAAGCGAATGCTATGAGTCTATTGAAAAAAGGCAATTCAATGAGTAGACATCTACAACCACGTCCATGGGAAAAATAGAGGGAGATGAGTGTATTGTATCTAAAAGCAATTGATCTAGATTTCCCTTATATAATTGATGATGAAAATGTCGAATCAACTGCGACAAAAAAGGATTAAAAGTTAAATTGGAAATGGAAACGGAAACGGCGTTTATTAAGTTTGCAGACGCGTTGTATAACTGCTATGTTTGAACGTTTAATCGGAAAACAAAAAACGAAAGATTGTTGGAAAATTCTTGTGGATTGCGTTGAAAACATTTCGGATGAGAGGATTATTAATTCAGGAGTCTGTGTAGTTTAAATTAAATTTAATTTAGATGACTTCAGCGTAAAAAATGAGACAGAGAAAAAAACGACGCTCCAACTGCTTATGAAGTATCAAGAGTCCTAAAAAGAACTATAGTGCTAAGGTTATTTGTCAACACAATGTAGAAAGCATGGATATATACCTTTCTATTATGCACCGAGACGGAACACAAATACTGTTAGAAAAAGTGATTTCAGAAAATCCGAATGAATTCGCCTATGCTAGGCATCTAGGTGAGCTTAAATGGATATCTGATTCTGAAGTTGCTTTAATTGATGAAGATAATGATGGGATGGTTTCAATATATCTAGAGAATAAAATAAATTATTAAAAAATCGACAACACGACGGGGGCCTGGGAGGCGGCATTGCTGATTGGAATCGCCTTACCGGCCATCGACGAAGTTTCAAAATTAAGGAAGGGGAAATCTTATTGATGAATGAGCACGGTTGAGTAATCTACACGTTTCTATTTTAGCGGCTTTTTTATTTTATCGATACAAGTTCTTGTCCCAAGCCAAGGACAAGAACTTGTATCGATTGCCGGAATGGACAAGAACATGCTCCGAGTACCGAATAGATGTATATCTAAATAATAAAATTGAAATTTTGGTAAGGACGGTAATAAACTTCGGGATGGCAGTCTTACACATGGTTCTAAGGCGGTAGAGAGTGGCCTATGAGGATCGAATTCAATGGTCAAAGCAAGAATTACACTTGAGTCGCATCATGCGGATATGGAAAGTCTCGAGAATGTTTGGGGAATAGTAATTCATTATGAACAGAAATGGAGCGTAGAGGAATGAAAGTATTATCTATGATTCAACCATGGGCGACTCTGCTTGTCCAAGGCGAGACTCTCTATGAAACCAGATCCTGGAAGACCCGGTATCGCGGTCCGTTGGCCATTCATGCAAGCCAGAAAGTCGATAAGTTAGCCTGCAAACATGAACCGATACGTTCTTTACTCGCCAAGAATGGCTATACGGAACAAAACCTCCCTACGGGGGTTATCCTTGCAACTTGCGAGCTTTCAAATTGTTACCAAGTCATTGACGCTAATCATACGTCAGCCATTCTGGATTGCGGGAAGGTTGTGTCAGGTAAGGACATCCTGTTAGGTGATTACAGTCCAGGTTATTTTGCGTGGGAAATAGTGGGTTTCCGTCTGCTGAAGACCTATATTCCAGTGAAGGGAAAACTGGGACTATGGGAATATCCGATAGACGAAGAGTTGATGATATAACCTATGTAAAAAATTAATTAATGGGGGTTCTGACATTATTACTCATTCGCCTTAACCCTAGGTAATCTGGATTATCGCCAGGAACAGGATGGCTCCGTTTCCTTGGTTAACCCATCTACAGGCGATACTGAATATATCATATACAAACCGTTAATGTATGATTCCTTTATACCTGAAGGCTATCAACAAGTAGAGGGGGTTAATGCTTACCCTGAAGAATCTCTTTCCTTCGATATTCACTATGAATTGAAAGAAAAAAAAGGGACAGTTATACATTGATGTAATCCCCAGTCTGGCGTAGCTTAATGACGCGTCACGTGTATACCCAGTCACCATAGACCCGACCATTATCAAATTTCAACCGACATACCCAATATACGTAGTGCTTTTCCGAAACAAACTGGAGTAACAGACACAACACTAGGAGTAGGTCTATATAAAGACGCTACTAGCTCAAATATCATTCGTTCACTCATTCAATTTGATACATCGACGATCCCACAAGGAGCAAAGGTTCTAACGGCTGACTTGAACCTCTGGTTAGCGTCCGTTTCGAATAATACCAATGTGGACATCACACTGAATAGTGTCAATAAAGCATGGACGGAATACTCGGCATCTTGGATGTATGCAGATGCTACAAACTTGTGGAGTAAACAGGGAGGAGACTTCAATTCTTCGCAAGTGGCTACAACTACAGTTGGTCCTTGTGTCAATGTCGAGGGACAAGAACATAGTCCGATTTCCGATTAGATGGATATATAAACAAAATGTTAAACATCAATAAGCGGCATAATTTAGGATAGTTTTTACATTCTTACGAACAAAAAACTTGATAATAGATAAAAAAGAGGCTAGGTATTTCAGAATCGAAATTTTGGTACTGGAACTAGTCGATGCTGAGGAGAATAACTTGCACCGATTGCTGAATTGGAAAATTCCGATTAGAAAGGTGAAGTTATAAAAAAGAAACCGACCTTATTTCGATTTCAGTAGAATTTAAGGTCGGTTTGTTTTAGTGAAGGGACACTACCAATAACGAAGTAAGATAACTCAATATTTCATGGAGACATTAATTTCAACAAATTTCTTTACTAAACCTAACTGTTAATTATGCTTTTGATATTTTTAATTGTTGCCAAGTGCATTGCTTCATGGTAAATCAAAAAACCTAGCAATTGTTCTACATTTGTAAAGATAAGTCCTGTAGAAGACTTGTAATGAGGATTGATTTCTTCTTTCAATTTGTTTGAAAGTATCGATTCAACCCTTTCAATTTGTTCAGTTAACAAGTTAATTAATTGAGACAACGTTGGAGGCTCTATATTCCAATCAGTCGGTTTAGTTCCTGGATCAAACAAATTACTAAAATTAGCAGGATATTTGGTTTCTTCCCCAGTAAGTTGGAAAGCGAACTTCTCATGTATGACATACATGTGGCCTAGATTCCATTTTATATTGTTTTTCAAACCTGTTGGAATTATTTCCGAGACAGAGTCATTTATATTCCTCACATAATCAACTGCCTGACGGCGAACAAAACCTAATTGATCTGTGACAAAATTGCTCATGACATTTACCTCCCATAAAGCTGCTAAAAATCCTTAAGAAAAAATCACTTGTATTTTGGTGAGAAGAAATTCCGCCAGTATACTAAAAAAAACTTTTGTGTCAGTAACCAGAGTTGCTTTCAGAAACATAAGTTGAGACTCGTTGTGACAGATTTGCCAACGTACGTTCGAAATAGGATTCATCATGAAGTGCTCTACTCAAAATTAATCCCCCTTGGATACTAGCAATTGTTTCCTCTGAAATTTGGTCTGCAGTCTCTTTAGAGATACCTGTTTGAACTAGTGCCGCGCTTAAGGCTTCAATCCATCTTATAAAATATTGCCGAATTACAGCAGCGAATCGATCTCTTGTTTCGTCCAAAGCGAATGCACCAATAAGGCATATACGCTGACCAGATTGAAAATAAGTATCGACCTCTTGCCACATATGGTCAATGGCTGCCCGGGATTCATTCTTTTCGAGCGGTTCAAAAATGTTCTTGATAAACCATTGATCAATATGAGCAAGAATTTCAGCAGCCATCTCATCTTTTCCACCCGGAAAGAAATAATATAAGCTTCCTTTAGATAGACCTGTACGGGCTGTAATTTTACTTAAAGATGCACCCTCATAACCTAATTCACGAAATACCTCAGTAACGAGAGGGATAACATCAGATTTTTCAAAAACAGTGCGCGTCATAGGTTTAACTCACTTAGGCTTGGGTGTTCAGCGGGGCGCGTGCCGAGAGGCCAATGAAATTTTCGTTCCTCTTCCTTAATCGGCATGTCATTAATCGAAGCAAATCTACGCTTCATCAAGCCGTCGTCAGCGAATTCCCAATTCTCGTTTCCATACGATCTGAACCAATTGCCACTATCATCATGCCATTCATATGCGAATCTAACTGCAATACGGTTATCCGTAAATGACCAAAGCTCCTTGATAAGGCGATATTCCAGTTCTTTGGCCCATTTTCGAGTTAATAAAGAGACAATTTCTTGGCGGCCTGTTATAAATTCGCTCCGATTTCTCCAATAACAATCCTCAGTATATACAAGTGAGACGCGCTGAGGGTCTCGGCTATTCCAGCTGTCTTCTGCCATACGGGTTTTTTGGATTGCTGTCTCACGAGTGAATGGGGGAGTTAAATTATTCATTAAATTTTCCTCACTTTCTATACCGTTTGTATTAATATAAACCGATCGGTTTATAAATGCAAGTTTACATCCGAAATTTAATACAAATTTCGAATCGGTTCAGATTCATAATGTACCAAGTAGCCATCAATCATATGCATAATGGCTCTTTTTGTGCATTACCAATGATCAAGAGGGTGTTCATTCTTCATATGCATATCCTATGAAATAATGAAAAAGCAGGACGTCTCCCCTATAGGAGGCGTTCTACTTTTTCTCTCATTTTGTTTTTTTAGCTAAAGTCATCCGTAGAATTTAAATTAACCTTGCAAAAATTCGATCAATGCTGCATTAAATTGTTCAGAATGGGTCGCATTGAATCCGTGTGGTCCACCTTCGACAACGACCAGTTGGCTGCCAGGGATGGATTCATGAGTACGTTGTCCGCTCACCTCCAAAGGCACAATGGCATCTGAATCGCCATGGATAACCAGTGTTGGAATGTTGAACTTCTCCAGATCCTGACGGAAATCAGTAAGGGCAAAGGCAGCAATACAATCCAATGTGCCTTTAGGTGAAGCCAGAGCTGCAATATCACGGTTATAGATACGGAATGGCTCGCTCACAAGGTTTGTACGGTCTCCAGCAGCGAAAAAGTTGCTTGTAAAACCATCCAGGAATGCTAGCCGATCCGCTTTTACCCCGTTTTGGAATTCTGCAATCGTTTCATCATCCAATCCTCCTTGAGGATTATCTTCGGTTATATAGAGATAAGGGGGAACCGCGCCCGCAAATACGGCTTTAGAAACACGTTCTGTTCCGTAGGTTCCCACATAACGTGCAACTTCGCCGCCACCCATGGAGAATCCGACTAATGTGGCATCACGCAGATCAAGGTGCAGTATCAATTTATGCAAATCCGAAGCAAATAAATCATAGTCATAACCATCCCAAGGTTGAGAAGACTGACCGAATCCACGACGGTCATATGTGATAACACGGTAGCCCGCTTCAATTAGGGCAGGAACTTGTTTCTCCCAGGATCGCCCACTCAAAGGCCATCCATGAATCAGAATAATTGGTTTTCCCGCACCATGATCTTCATAATACAGTTCAATTGGTTGTTCATTCTCAAAACCTACATTTACTTTAGACATGAAAAATACCTCCATTAGTTATTATATTTTTGTTTATACAGAAGCTATAAGCTCAGAAACATGAAGGGGGCTTGTTCATGGATCGCCTCACTCTCTGTACTGCTTGTATTAGTATAAACCGATTGGTTTACACTTGCAAGTTCATATCTTTTGTGGTCTTCGTTTCATTCCGTTCGGGCTGCATGAGGGAACTCCTTTTATTCTAAATTGGTATGATCAATATGTATATTTACCCGCTATAAAGAAGCATACTGCAAAAAAATAAGACATTGGAGGTCAAAAGTATGAAAGTTGTCGTATTGTCCGGTTCGAGGATCGGCTCCAAAACCAGAATTGCTATGAATTACACCGTAAGCTCTATCCACAAAAAGTACCCGGATTCAGATGTCACACTGTTAGATCTGGCACTCTTCAATGTCCAATTCAGTGATGGACGGAATTATATGGAGTATGAAGGAGACACGAAATTCGTCATCCAAATGATTATGGAGGCAGATGTAATTGTGATCGGAACCCCTATTTTTCAAGCCTCCATTCCAGCAACACTCAAGAATATTATTGATCTGGCACCTGAAAAAGCATTCCAAGGGAAGGTTGTAAGCATGATCATTACGGCAGGCTCTCAGCGACACTTCCTGGTTGCAGAACAACAATTAAAACCTATTCTGACCTTCATGAAAGCCCAAATTGTACAAACCTATGTATTCATAGAAGAAAAAGATTTCCTTCGTAAAGAGCTCGTGAATGATGATGTCTTATTTCGTATAGACCGCTTAGTGGAAGACACCTTCATATTAGCAGAGACTTACACCAAAATCCGAGAAGCTGAAGAAGCGAAATATGGATTTTAAAGGAGCAAATGATGATGACTTATAAGGATATTACGGCTGAGTCGTTGTCTCCTGACAACAGATCCGTTGGTGAGTTAGTGATACAGGGAGATATGGAGAGAATTACACAACTGTATGGGCACCCATATACTATTAAGGGGACCGTGGTGCATGGTCAAGCACTGGGAAGAACGCTAGGCTATCCAACCATAAATCTTGGAGGGGAAGCTGACCTCTATGTATCTCCAAAACCCGGAATCTATTTCGGGACTTCAGTAATATTGGAAGGAGATCGGGAGAATGAGCAATATAACGCCATAATAAGCGCTGGTTACCGTCCTACTGTGGGTGGAGAATCTTATTTTATTGAAGCCTTTTTATTAGACTATTCAGGCGATTTGTACGGGCGGAACGTATCACTTCAATTTTTAAAATATGTGAGGGAAGAAATTACGTTTGCCAGTCTTGACGAGTTAATCATACAAATGAAATTAGATGAACAGCGCGCCAGAGATTACTTTAGCCATAGAAACCCACTGAATAAACAGTGATACAGGTTAGTTTAACTACTTACCGGGAAGAAAAAGAGACATTTAAAAGTGTCGCGGGACAAGAACATTGTTCCATACAAGTCGCTATTATAGCGGCTTTTTTTGTTTTAGGAACCGAATTCTTGTCCCAAACTGAGGACAAGAACATTGTGTCAAATCCGATAAGATGGTGACCTAGACAAATTTACACTTGTTACTTAGACTTTAGAAACCGTCCTCATTACCGATTTTATGAGTATCTAATATTTAAAAATGCTCTGGCCAACATACAGATGAAGTTCGAGAAGGTGAGGTTGTACAGCGTTTCATCCGTGAGGGAGATACATAATTTGTTAAGTTCATCACGGTTGGGGGGAATAAAAAGTAGAAAAGAGAGGCAATGGCTGATCATTGCAAAAATTCATATTGTGGTGATCGACATTAGGATTGTCGGTACGAGAAAGTACTAGGAGTTTCAGGGATAGGTCAGCTTATTATGGATCTTGTGAGATGCTTAGCTGGCTTGCAGAAGAGGAACGTAATGGCATTAAGCAAGCACAGGCTGAGGGCATTGCTGAAGCCAAGAAAAAAGGTAAACACTTGGGGCGGTCACAAATGAATTTGAGTACACTTACACCAGGTCAGTCCTGAATGCCGAGTATCTCAACTGGAAGAATAATGAGCTGTCAGCTGTAAAATTTATGAGGAGCAGGCAGTCAAGTTTAAAGAGGGAAGAGGACTTGGTGCAATTTAAGTTATTGTATTGCTTAGAGATCACAGGAATGCTGAGGCCCAAATCATCACACATAATTTAGTAGAGTGATCGTTAAACTTTTGTTGTTATTCAAATTTGTTGTTCTTAAAGCATTTGGATTTGGTTTTTCATCATCTAGTATTTCTCCTTTTTTTAATTTCTTGATTACACTGTTAATATCATCCTGTGAAGAACCATCTTCTCTCATATGTTCAGCAATTTTTTGATAATCCTTATCTGAGTAGCTAGCAGAGGCGCTGGAATAAGACGTAGGGTAAACGAGCGTACCCAGTAAGAAAAGGATAAGAGCTAATGATATGATTCTATAAGTTGGAATCTGTCTAATCAAATTTATTACCTCCCAAAATTTAGTGTGAACCGAGTATACCATTGTAAAAATTTAGTGCTAGTTAGAAGATTAGCAAATATGTACCTTTTTATTCCTTTTATCACGACTTTAATCTCTGGATTTCTGGGTTTTATGGTCTACAAATTTTCTAATATAAAGATCGGGATCGTCGTGACATTAATAACTTCTATTTTAATAGCGTATATGTTTATGGATTTATATGCTTTTTTGGGGGTTATAGGAGGATTATTGTTTTATTTCTTATTGATGCAACGTCAATTAGTTTTTCTCTGATCGAAGGTAAGGACTAGGTTATCGTTGAAACTGTAAAGGAAGTGGTACCAATGGTTGATAAGAATCTTTATCTGTTTCATAAAACTAATGGGCAGGTTAGCGTGAAGGTATGATAAGATAAATTTGAATATATTTACAATAATAAGGGGGTATAAGACATTTTTAATTCTACGGGGCAATGATTGAGTGAATGACCCTAATCATTAAATGAGAGGTGAAAAAATGAAGAAAATGTATATTGGTGCAATTGTTTTATTGCTCTTAAGTGTCCCAGTCGCAACATTTGCAGCGAATAGTGTATCGGAGAAAATTAGTATTAAAATCAACAATACAGAAATAAAAACAAAAACTGATGTGGAGCCCACAATAATCAACAACCGATTGTATGTCCCGGTTAATATATTTAGAGACGCCGGCTTTTCAGTATCCTTTAAGAATTCAACGCTCACCATGGTCAATAGAAATCTCTACTATGCTAAAAACCTAGAGGAACTAAATGCTTTTCATTATACCTTCATCAATCATTTTCAGAAAATAGATCAGGAAATAACGAATATCCTTGGGAATCTGTTATTGCAAAATGAAATTGATACCACAAAATTAATGGAGTTAATCCGTTATGTTGAAATAGAATCTAAGGGCTTTAATACTGAAAATTTCACTCCTATCATGGATTATTCTTCTTCGTTTGCTTTTGCCAGTGCAAATGAAAGTATAAATGCTTACAAAGAAGCTGTTAACTCACTTATCACGTACACTGAAGATGAGAAAAAGGAAGATTTAGAACGTTTTTATGCTCAGCGTGAAATTGCTCTCAAATATTATGCTGACTTCTCATACGATTTTGATCTTGTTTTCAAACGAAGTTATTTTAATGTGATAAAATATTGAAATAACCTTCAATGTTAAAAGATTACAACTATAATAACCTACTGTTAAGGGGAATAGCCTTTACTGTAGGTTTGTTAGATTAAAGCTATTAGCGTAATGAGGCATGATTTAACAAAGCGATCGGTGGAGCAGTGGATTGTCTTATAAGGGGGATTGAAAGCATATTACGCTCTGCTTTATGACGCTGTTGAGCTACCGGGAAACGATAACTCAATGTTACCAAGAAAGCAGCTGATCCATATGATCGGCTGCTTTTGTTCAACTAAAGAATTATGGAAACGTTCAGAGGAAATGACGGGAATTAAATTCTAATGGTAATAACTAAAGGATGATATGATGAACGAAATGATCAGAATTGATTCGATCTCTTCCTTACATGAGCATTTGGGGTATGATGACAAACCCGGATTTGATGTCGAGGGATAAGAACATGGTCCCATTAAAGTCGCTATTTTATCGGCTTTTTTGTTTTATCAGTACAAGTTCTTGTCCCGAGTCAAGGACAAGAACTTGTACCGATTGCCGAAATGGACAAGAACATGTTCCGATTACAGATTAGATGTATATCTAATTGAAATTTCCAGCTTTTTTATTAAGCTAACGGTCAGGTTAGCTCAACAACTTTTGGAGACATGGATTTATTATTATACGTAGCTGGTTAGTATGGTGATTTGAGGGTCTTCTTTCAGTCAGTTGATTCCTTATGGAAGGATGGCTAAGTTAGAAATTAAGAAGGGTGCTCGCAAATGACTGAGCTGTTAGCACCGTTGTCCGAAAGCTAGGGATTGCTCACTTCTTGGACCAACTTGCTATCACGCTTGATAATCGCAATTGGGTGTATTGTGTCCGAAATGGCCATTGCGAGATCGTAATCGAAGATTTTCTGGAAAAAGCTGTTGAATGATTGGTGATATTCAAGAATTACTTCATCATCTTCCGTTCCTTGAGGATAATTCGATGAGTGCGGCGCACTGCTCCTTGTTTTATATAGATATCATATCAAACCCCCTGTTTGATTAAACTCCAGATGCGTTCAAACCGCTCTTGGTAGTCTGGTGAATTCCAGGATTCTTTAAAAGAGGGAAGACTAAACACCGCAAAAGCAGATAGGATTGCCTCTGCCCGTTCAAAGTGAGGATCGTTATAATCCATAAACCTATCAATAATTTGATATGAATCCCAGAGCACATCACGTAATACCATTGGATTACTGTCCACATATTGTGTATTCAAAGCGAACATTTTGGGATTCTCGTTATAAGCGCGTTTTTTGGCATTCACAAATGCCCAAAGCCAATCGTGGAGCACTTCCTGAGGTGAGGCCGAGTTAGCCATGTTTATACTGATTTGTTCTGAAATCATGAGATTGAACCAGTCTTTAGCTACAGCTGCCCAGAGTTCTTGTTTATTTTTAAAATGCTTATAGAGTGCTGCATGAGTGATATTCAATTCATCCGCTATTTGTGAGAGCGTCACTTCGGATTTCTCCGTGCGCTCAATTAATGCCTCGGCGGTTTCAATAATAAGCTGCTGCGTGATTTTAGCCATTTGTATTGGCAGGTGAATATGAGGCTTTTTGAAGCGAGCAGTTACTGCCATACCCCAGTCTCACACCGTGCTGCCTACCCTTCTTTCGTTCATTAGTCTTTACCAACCGGTAATCATACCTTCAATTTATTTTAGCATATAAAATATATAGTAACAAATGTTGACTTTTGTAACCAATAATATTATGCTTGCTTCGCAAGTTACAAAACCAAACAAATGTTACTTGGTAAATTGCGTATAGGAGGATATTTTTATGAAAGCAGCACAAATTACTAAATATTCAAAACAGTTTAAAGTTGAAGTGCGCGATATCCCAGTCCCGGAAATAACGGATTACGAAGTTTTGGTTAAGGTGAAAGCTGCGGCGGTTAACCACTTGGAACTGCTTATCGCGACTGGAAGCGTGAAGTTAATCCAGGACTATGAGTTCCCACTGACACTCGGTAATGAGCTCACAGGTATTGTTGAGAAGATTGGCAAGAACGTCACGGGTTTCCAAGTTGGTGATGCTGTTTATTCACGCCTGCCGCTGCAAAAAATCGGGGCGTTTGCCGAATACGCGGCGATTCATGCGGATGCCATCGCATCCCTACCGGGTAATCTGGATTTTGTAACCGGTGCGGCTGCACCTCTAACAGGATTGACTGCCTATCAAAGTTTGCATGAAGAGCTAACACCAAAAGCTGGCGAAAGCTTGTTCATTCCGGGCGGCTCTGGTTCATTTGGCCAAATGGCTATTCCTATCGCCAAAAGCATGGGGCTTAAGGTCATCGTTAGCGGAAGTCCAACAGCACAGGAACGTACAATGGCCGCTGGAGCTGATCAATACATTAATTACACGACTGAGAACTATTGGGAACGACTTCGCGATCTTGATTATGTGATCGATACCTTGGGACCCAGTGAATTTGATCATGAACTCTCCATTATTAAACCAGGCGGTCATCTTCTGTCTCTAAGGACAGGCCCTAATAAACGTTTCGCCAAAACAATGGGCTTGCCGGGCTGGAAACAAAAGCTATTCCATATTGCCGGGGCCAAGTATGATCACAAAGCAAAGAAAAAGAAGATCGAATATCATTTTGTCTTTGTACGCAGCGATGGAGAGCAATTACGGAAAATTACTAAGATTATTGAAGAGAACCGGATTGTTCCCGCGGTGGACCCCACAGAGTTCCACATTGAAGATATCAATGAAGCTCTAAATCTTGTTGCAACAGGTCATCCTAAAGGGAAAGTTATTATCCGATTTTAAAGAAAGGGGGTGATGATCATGAAATTGAAAGGCAGAACCATTCTGGTGACCGGCGGTACGTCTGGAATCGGCTTTGCTTTTGCGAAGCGTTTGCTCGATATGGGGAATACGGTAATCATAACTGGGCGCTCGCAACAACGAATCGACCAGGTTGTAAAAAACAATCCGGGCCTTATCGGCATAGTGGCTGATGTTAGTGATCCCAATAGTGTAGAGTATCTTGCGAAAGAACTAACCATTCACTATCCCAAACTGGATATTATTATGAATAATGCAGGTATTATACACGAATTCGACTTGTTTGATGAAACAGTCACTTACGAGCACCTTACTGCAGAAATTGCCACAAATTTGAACGGGACAATCTACACGACCAAGGCATTGTTACCCCTGTTAGCTAAACAACAGGAGGCAATGATTGTTAACATGAGTTCTCTACTTGCCAATATCACTATTGCCAACGCACCTACGTATTCTGCTACAAAAGCTGGCATTCACATGTTTAGTGATGCGTTACGTGAGCAAATTCGGGCTAAGGCTAAAAACATCCATGTAGTGGAACTTTGTCCACCGGTTATTTCCGAAACCAATCTCACAGACACTTTTGACGAAGGCTTCTTGAATAAGATCATTTCTTTGCCATTAGAGAATCTTGTACATGTGGGTATTAAAGGGATGGAAAAAAATAAACTTCGAGTGAATGCAGGGTTTACGAAAGTTATGCGCTTTTCCATGAAGTTCGCTCCAGATTTCATCACACATACTTGGGGGCGAATGCTCCTTAAATCAAAGCAGTAAGCATTAATAAGTGATGACATCTTTAAAATTATTTACCGATCGTTCTCAATATGTTATATTGAATAACAGGGAGGGAACCGAATGGCAAGGAGTAAGGAATTCGAAGAGAATGTAGTATTAGATAAGGCGATGAAGCTTTTCTGGGAACAGGGTTACGAGAAGACATCGATAACGGACTTAGTGGAGCATATGGGGATTCACCGAAGAAGTTTATATGACACTTTTAGCGACAAGCACACGCTGTTTCTGAAAGCGATGGACCGATTTCACGATAAATTAAGTGCTGGGCTTGCAGGAGAGGTTAAACGCTCAAAGACTGCTGCGGAGGCATTACAGCTTATTTTCAGTTCCGTAATCTGGAGTGAAGATGACTCACCTTCCGGTTGTTTGATGGTAAATTCAGCTGTGGAATTGGCAATGCGGGATACCGAAGTAGATACAAAGACCAGAGATTTGTTTGCTTTATCAGAACAGTTGTTTAAAGATATTATTTGGTGGGGACAGCAGAATGGAGAGTTTAGCGTTGATTTTAGTGCTGAAGACCAAGCGGAACATCTGCATGCTGTTTATGTAGGGATAAGAGTAATGACAAGAACCTCCATACCCACGGAAAAATTGCAGCATATAGCCGATGCATCGATTCAACTGCTAATTAAATAATGATTAAAGATCCGACTAAGATAGTATGATTGTATCATTCCCTATGCCTTTTCTAGTATGATCGTTCTTAAATCGTTTATCTATCCTTCATCAAAATAAACTTTCATAAACGGTGCTTTATTCTCCTATTATTAGAATGATCATTCTTGAATGATTCAGCCTTTGGACGCCCGATTTTATAATGAATGATTACCATCAAAAAACAAAAAAAGGAGCTAATACAATGAACATTTCTGAACAAGTCGCATTTGTTACTGGAGCAAACAGGGGGCTTGGCCGCCAGCTTACGCTTGAACTTCTATCTAGAGGGGCTAAGGTTTACGCAGGGGCAAGAAATCCCGAGACGATCGATATTCCAGGGGTTACACCTGTAAAGCTTGATGTAACCAATCCTCAAGAGGTAGCAGCAGCTGCCAGTCTTGCTAAGGACATTACCCTTTTAATCAACAATGCAGGATCATCTACAGGCGCTTCTCTGCTGGAAGGGGATGTGGAAAAAATCCAGCTGGAATTGGATACGCATTTCTTCGGTACGTTATCCATGGTTCGCGCTTTTGCCCCGGTTATCGAAAACAACGGTGGAGGTACGGTGCTGAATATTCTTTCCGCATTATCTTGGTTCAGTGGCGGAACTGCGGGTGCTTATACTGCTGCGAAGGCTGCAGCTTGGGCATTGACGAACGATCTGCGTTTGAATTTGTACCCTCGTCAGATTAGAGTTGCAGGCTTACATGTAGGATTTATGGAGACAGACATGACAGCCGGTGTAGATGCTCCCAAATCGAACCCTTCGGATGTTGCGAGAATGGCTATTGATGGCATCGAAAGCGACAGCTTTGAGATTCTTGCCGATGATAACAGTCGAATGATTCAAGCTGGACTTTCCGGTGGAGTTGCTACTCTATACCCGCATCTTTCTTAATTACAAGTACTGTTTTGAACTAAACATTGAAGAGGAGTGTACAGAATGAACAAATTGTGGAGTGAAACCAAAGTCGGTAACCTGAAATTGCCGCATCGTTTAGCTATGGCACCGATGACACGCAGCAGAGCAGAAGAAGACGGTACGCCGGGTGAATTAACCTCCCTTTATTATGCACAAAGAGCATCGATGGGGCTTCTAATTACGGAAGGTGCACAACCATCCGATGATGGTCAAGGATACCTGTGGTCACCAGGGATCTATACGGAACATCATATTGAAGGGTGGAAAAAAGTCACGGATGCCGTTCATGCAGCAGGCGGATTTATGTTCATCCAGTTAATGCATGCTGGCCGGATGTCACATCCCGACAATACCCCCCATCATCGTCAGCCCGTTGCGCCGTCAGCGATTGCTCCCGGTGTACAGATGTTTACTGCTAAAGGAATGCAGGACATCCCAGTTCCGCGCGAGTTAAGCAAAGAGGATATTCAGACGACTATTGCCGATTTCCGTAAGGCAGCAGCAGCAGCTATTGAAGCCGGTGCAGACGGCGTTGAAATTCACGGAGCAAATGGATATCTCATTAATCAATTTATTGGTGAAAATTCGAATACACGGACGGATGAGTATGGAGGATCGATCGAAAACCGGGCCCGTTTCGCGATTGAAGTGACGAAAGCCGTTGTAGAAGAAATTGGCGCAGAAAGAACAGGCTTCCGTATTTCACCGGGAACACCTCTTGGAGGAATTCAGGATGGGAAACAAGGACCTGAACTGTATCTCTACCTGGTCCAACAATTAGCGAAGCTGGATTTGGCTTACCTTCATGTGATGCATCTTGGAAATGAAAAGCTGCTCCAGAGCGTCCGCTCCATTTGGACCAATCCACTATTAGTCAACCGGGCAGGACATGCTCTGGAGGATCTGAGTGTCGATCTTGACAACGGCATAGCTGATATCATACCAGTTGGTGCATGGTCATTAGCTAATCCGGATTTAGTAGAGCGCCTTAAAACAGGGGCTCCACTAAATGAGGCAGATCCTACAACCTTCTTCGCGGGGGGAAGCAAAGGTTACACGGACTATCCTACCTTGAAAGAATTAGAAGCACACAAGAGCTAAGGAGTAGTTACATCAAAAAAAGCAAAGAATGCAGTATTTTACAGAAATCTATGGCGTACAGACTTCACACAGGGGGATGGAGCAATGAGCCCAAGTCCCATATTTGGAAATTCAGGTATTGGTATGCTCTGAACGAGAACAGAGCGGAGGCAGAGGAGCATTCCCCAAGGGGATCATAAGCTGAGGGGATTTATTTTTTTCTTCATTAAGCTACTCGTAGATATTCGTTAGGAGATAAACCCTGATTGTTCTTCATTTCTCCAAACAAAGTGCGCGCTTACGACTAGAACGTAAATAAAACGAATACGAGGAAGTCTCATATTGGGAGATCTCTCGTATTCGTCTTTTTAGTCAGCATACTTGTTTATAATCGTATGAGCAGCCTCATCCGCTATTTGAAAAGCCTGCTCTCGTGAAATACTGAAATCAAGCAGCAACATTTTGGGCCATAGCACTTGCCCAGCAATTAGACTCATAAATTCATTGGCCGTTTTTGACGCATCCGGCAGATTTATATTACCCAATTGAACTTCATCTACTAAATATTGCGTCAATTTCTGATGCACGGCGCCTTCGCCCAGTTCATAATGAAAAAGACTGAGCTCGGGGAACTGCTTGGCTTCTGCAATGACGACACGGAATAAAGGAGCCATTCCATCACGAGTCAGCACGCATGCGTAGTCTCGTCCGAACTTTATTAATCCTTGCAGGGGAGAGCCGAGCACCGGTAGAAAGTCCCATTCGGGATCAAGCTCCCAAAAATGCTTGACGATGGTTTCAAAAATCAATTCCTTCGTCGGGAAATGATTGAAAAGTGTACCTGTAGAGAGACCAGCAAGTTTTGCAATCTGAGCTAAAGTAGTACGCGCATACCCTTTTTCAAAAAAAAGTTCTTGTGCAGCGGCAATCGCGCACGCCCTTTTTTCTTCCTTTATACGTTCATGGTAAGTTGATTTTGTTCCCATAATTCCACTCCAAAGTTGGATTTAAGTCTTATCAGAGGGATAGCACCCTTTTCTCTACTATACAACAGTTGATCGTGTTCTAAAAGAAAAAGCTGCCTAAGCACCCTCGGAGGGCTTAAGCAGCAATAGGGCTAACATATTAGAGAATCGTTTGAGCGCCATCCAGAACCAAGTCAACGCCAATGGTGAAGCGGGACTCATCCGAAGCCAGATAAACAACAGCTTTGGCAATCTCTTCGGCAGTACCCATGCGTCCAGCCGGAATCCCTTCACGAATGCGGTTAATAACCATCTCACGAATTTCGTCAGACACGCCGAGCTTGTTCTTATCGTAAAGCGGGGTATCAATCGGTCCAGGACTCACCGTATTGAAGCGAATTCCGTGAGACGATAATAAGTCGGAATTCCAGGCTTTGGTCAGGGTGGAAATGGCACCTTTAGTAGCCGCATAAGCGTTGGAATGTGCATATCCGGCATGAGAACTGCTCGATCCCATTAAAACGACAGAGGATGGGTTCGCCATCACTGGAGTCAATGCCTGCATTAAGAAAAATGGAGCTTTTACGTTGATGGCAAACAAGCGGTCAAAGGCTTCTTCATCGATTTGCTCGAATGGACGCCAGTCAGATACGCCTGCGTTTAAAAAGGCAATATCCAGTTTGCCAAAATGTTGTTCAACGCGTTCAGCCAGTTGAAGTTGAGCGTTGAGGTCTCGGGAATCTGCCTGAAGCACAAGGACTTGATTTCCGAGTTCCTTTTGTGTTTTTTCTACATTTGCCGGGGTTACTCCGGTGACAATCAATTCAGCGCCTTCAGCCAGAAATTGTTTGGCTGTCTCCAAGCCAATTCCGCTGGTGCCACCCGTAATAAGTGCTCGTTTACCATTAAGTCTAGTCATGTTAAAACCTCCATCGCAAGATACTTACAAGGACAAATATAAGCGAATAATAATGTTAAGTCAAGTAACTCAACTTTATTTATTTTTTCTTATGTGCTAAGATCACTTTGAGAACAGCAGACTGTGAATACAGAGATAAAGAAGTTTTTTTATTCGTTTAGAGAAAGTGAGAGATGGACACTAACAAATGAGGGAGGAGTAGTCCTGATGGGACATCAGCTACATAGGTTCAACGTCTGAAGATCGTTATCAAGTAGGAGAATCCGGGAGGTCTGCCAGTGTCTAAATTAGATACAAATACTCGTACAGAAGAGTATTTGTATCTATAGGAAGTCGGCCCCCGTTTGCGATTGAAGTCACGAAAACCAATCGCTGAATAATTTGTTTCAGAGAATAGAAGAAGGTTGATAAGATTTTGAACTCTTATGCAACTCTTTTTGATAATGTTGGGCTATATCATGACTATTAATGTCTCTATGGAAGGTGAGTATACATTGAAAACAATGGTAATTATCGGTGCAGGACCAGGTCTGGGATTCTCGCTGGCCAAGACGTTTGGAAAAAACGGTTTCCGTATCGCCTTAGTTTCAAGAACACAGGAGAAATTGGACAAATATGCAGAGCAGCTTGGTGAGATGGGAATTGAAGCTCAGGGTTTTGCTGCCGATATCACTAACAAAATGCAACTTATGAGAGCTTTTCAAGAAATTAAGAATACGTTCGGTACCATCGATGTCTTGGAGTTTAGCCCGCATAGTGGAAATGTTACTACAACATCTGTTCTGGAAACGACTGATGAGAGCGCACTTCAATTTTTTAACAATGTTGTCATCGGAGCTATTAATACAGCTAGACAAGTCTTTCCAGAAATGATTGAACGGGGTGAAGGAGCTCTTCTTTTCACAAGCGATCTTTCCGCAATGAGTCCAAGCTCTATGTTTGGAAATTCAGGTATTGCCATGTCAGGACTCCGAAACTATATTCTTAGTTTACACGAGCGTTTGCTTCCTCTTGGAGTATTTGTGGGTCATTTATCCATTAGTCCTTTAATCAAACAGGGTACAAGTTTTGATCCCGATCAAGTGGCTGAGGCTTGGTACAATCTGTATGATAAAAGAACAGAGGTAGAGGATACTTTTCCTAAGGGAATCATGCAATTTATCAACAAATAAATAAATGCTAGGACTTATATAAATCCTGATTATATTAGACGTTTTTAGTAACCATAACACGCGTGTTGAATATCTAATTTATGTAAATCGAATTCAAAGGGCAATTGTTCCGTAAGAAACAAACGAAAAAACGAATAAATGAAAGCTCTACATGTTTGGGTACGTTCATTTTTGCCGACTCATAGAGACTTTTGAGGAAACATAAGCGATTAAAGCGCCATATAACTGACCATAAACGGCATTTTCGTTGTTCCAAATAAGGTGGGCACATTCAGATTTTGCTTAATCCAACGGAAAAAGAGTTCGACTTCCCAGCGAGCTTTATACATTTGAGCAATTTGCTCACCGCTGACCTCCATTAAATCGGTAGCCACTCGAATTTCTCGACCCTCGTAATCCTTAAAAAACCATCACCCGGTGACGTTCCTGACTACGATTTTGGGGCGTACCTAGCTGGCATGAAATGTCCCGGATCACACCAGAATCCTTCGATGGATGTCTACGCAGGGAGCGAGGCTGGTGCAAATAAACGTTATCTCGGAGCCTGACCACATAAGACTGGTTGCTGGTTTTGAAGCGATCCAGTCGCTCGATTTTTCCATAGGCTCGATCCATGATCATAATGAAGTCGGGGTGGACAAGCTGCTCTGAAATCTTTCCATTCCCGAAGGAGGAGAAAAAGTGCCTTGTCAACGTACCGAGGAATTCAGGTCATTTATGACCGTGGGTTTCTTTTCTACATTCTGCTAATCGGGCGAATCCAGGTGAATCGCCATCTTGTTCATGTTCAGTACGGATGCCGTCATCAGCGCTGCTTCCAAACGTTA
This sequence comes from Paenibacillus sp. OK076, assembly GCF_900110055.1. Taxonomy (NCBI): domain Bacteria; kingdom Bacillati; phylum Bacillota; class Bacilli; order Caryophanales; family Paenibacillaceae; genus Paenibacillus; species Paenibacillus sp. OK076. The sequence goes on along the minus strand of NZ_FOCH01000001.1, from coordinate 2,752,627 downwards.
GACAGCCCTTGGACGATTGTCGATCCGGGTACTGGCGGCGGTACAACACCAACCAACCCAGGTACTGGTAATGAAGGTGGCACCGCGCCGACTACTCCAGCAACACCAGGAACTGGTGGGGCGGTTACAAACCCATCATCTGGGGGAGTACGACAAGTGGAACCAACGCCAATGGAGGAACAGAAGTTAATGGAACAGTAACAATTCCAGGACCCAAAGGTGACAATGAAGTTGAAGTTATTCCTGAAGAAGAAACAGAGCCTAAAACCTATTCTGATATAGATGGTAGTTATGCAAAGGAAGCAATTCTTTCTCTAGCTTCAAAAGGAATTGTTAAAGGTTACGCCGACGGGACTTTTGGGATCAAGAAGGAAGTAACCAGAGCTGAATTTGCAATCATTCTAAATCGTGCCTTGAGGTACACATCGTCATCACAGTATGCTGGAACGTTTAAAGATATCGATCCAGAAGCTTGGTATGTGTCAGAGCTTAACTCGGCCATTGAAAATAATTATACCTGGTCATATTCCCCCGTTCAGTAGGAAAAGTAATAGAAGAGAGCGCTTCAAATAAATATATTGAAACGTTTCCAACTTGGTGTTATGATGGATTTCATCAGAGAGATAGGCGGGGGGGTTAGATGTCAAGTATTAAAGATGTAGCCAGCTTAGCTGGTGTAGCTGTGGGAACCGTGTCCCGTGTTATTAACAATTCGGGCGCCGTTAAACCCGCAACACGCAGAAAAGTCGAGAAGGCCATACAAGAGTTAAATTATATCCCTAATGAGATTGCCCGAAACTTCAAAATGCGGAAGTCCAAGATGGTAGCCCTGCTGCTCCCGAGTATCTGGCATCCTTTTTTTTCCGAACTGGCTTATTACATTGAAGATGAGCTGGATCGGGAAGGTTTCAAGCTCATGCTGTGTAATAGCGGTGGCAAACCTGAAAAGGAATTATATTATCTTGATATGCTGCAGCAAAACAAAGTGGCGGGTATTGTCGGCATTACGTACAACGATATCGAAAATTATGTCAGCAATGACATTCCGATTGTCAGTATCGATAGACACTTCAACAAGAAAATTACATGTGTTACGTCGGACAATTATGAAGGAGGGCGCCTGGCGTTAAGGGAACTTGTCAAAGCAGGAGCCAAAAAACCGGCTTTTATGGGGAGTGTCACTTCTGTTTTCAGTGAAACCATGAATCGGAGAGAAGGTTTCATTCAGGAAGCCAGAACCATGGGGGTTGACTACGTTGTATACGAGAAGCCAGACCCGGTTTTGGACGATGATGCCTATTATGATGAGTTTCTAAAAGAGCATGGGGATGTGGATGGTATTTTTGCCATTACGGATATGTTCGCCGCCAAATATATAGAAAGAGCCGGCAGGCTGGGCATTAGCGTTCCGGAGGATGTAAAGGTCATCGGATATGATGGCATTCAGGATCATCCTTATTTCCATCCAATATTGTCAACGATCAGACAACCTGTAGAGGAGATGGCACGTACGGCGATCAGGCTGCTCTACCAAAAGATCGATGGGGAAACATTGGACCGGGAAGTTTATCGTCTTCCAGTCATATTTAGACAAGGTGAAACGACTTGATGGTTCCTGAGAACAAAAAGCTTCACCCTTTTAAGTAGTTTAGAAAAACATCAGCAGCCACGGCCGCTTCACCGGGTGGATTAGCCGGGTGACGTTTTTCTCATGTTAAATTGGAAACGTTTCAATTAATGTGGAAGCGCTTCATATAAATTGGAAACGTTTCAATAACAAATAGTAATTTTATGATGAAAGGGAGTATGACGGTGATTTCACGAGATTCCGGAGGAGAACAAACCCTGATCAAAGAAAATCGCAAAACTTGGAGTCGAATTAAACGCAACTATGAACTGTACCTGTTCCTGCTGCCGATCATTCTGGTTTATCTCCTGTTCAAGTACTACCCGATGTACGGAGTACAAATTGCATTTAAGGATTTTTCACCAAGCCAGGGCATTTGGGGCAGTGAATGGGTGGGGTTCCGGCATTTTATTGATTTTTTCAATTCTTATAACTTCTGGACGATCATGAAAAATACGCTAACACTCAGTTTTCTATCGCTTGTGTTCAGCTTCCCGGCTCCTATTATTATCGCAATTATGCTGAATCAGATGCTGGGTAAGGGATACAAGAAATTTATCCAGACCGTCATTTATGCGCCACACTTTATTTCTACCGTTGTACTCGTCGGTATGCTCCATGTTTTCTTATCGCCAAACAGCGGAATCGTGAACCTCATCATTTCCTGGTTCGGTGGAGAACCGATTCTATTCATGGCTGACGAAGGCTGGTTTCGTCCTTTATACATTTTGTCCGGGGTATGGCAAGAGACCGGTTTCGCCACCATTATTTACCTGGCTGCGCTTGCCGGGGTTAATCCCGAATTGCATGAAGCCGCGATTATGGATGGAGCCAGCAAATGGAAGCGTGTATGGTATGTGGACATTCCGTCGATCTTGCCGACAATTGTCATCCTGCTCATTCTCGCACTCGGGAACGTCATGAGCATCGGTTTTGAGAAAGCATTTCTAATGCAAAGTGACCTGAATTATGCCACCTCCAATATTATTCCGACCTATGTATATGAATTGGGGATTCAGAAGGCGCAGTACAGCTTTTCTACAGCGGTCGGACTGTTCAACTCCGTCATCAATATCATCCTGATTGTCACCGTTAACCGAATTGCCAAAAAATTAACCGAAACCAGTTTGTGGTAGGGGGGATTGACTTTGAACCAATTTTTGAAGAGAAAAAGCAGAGGAGACGCATGGTTTGACGCTATCAACTATTTCTTCTTGACCGTCGTTATGCTGCTTGTATTATTTCCGCTGTATTTTGTGCTGATTGCTTCATTTAGTGATCCCAATCTAATTTATTCAGGGGAAGTATGGTTATTACCAAAGGGGTTCACGCTCGACGGCTATGAACGAATATTCAATGACTCCTCCATATGGATCGGGTATGCGAACTCCATATTATACGCTGGCGTAGGAACCCTGATCGGAGTAGCGGTTACCGTATTTGCAGCTTATCCGTTAGCACGGAAGGATCTGGTTGGAAGGTCGGTCATCATGTGGTTTTTACTGATCACCATGTTTTTTAGCGGCGGGTTGATTCCGACATATTTGTTAATCAAGGATCTTCACATGCTGAATACGATCTGGGCGCTTGTGATCCCGGGTGCCGGTGGCATAATGAACGTCATTATCGTAAGGACCTTCTTTCAGTCCTCCATCCCGGATGAAATGAGGGAAGCAGCGTCGATCGACGGATGTTCCAACACTAGATTTTTCTGGAGTATTGTGTTGCCTTTATCCAAGTCCATTTTAGCTGTCATGGTGCTGTATCACGTCGTCGGCTTCTGGAATGGTTTCTTTGACGCTTTGATCTATTTGAACGACGAAAGCAAATATCCGCTACAACTGGTGCTTCGCAATATTCTCGTCCAGAACCAAGTAAACTCCGGCATGATGGTGGATGTCGAATCCTACGCAGCGAAGATGCGCGTAACGGAACTGATTAAATATGGAGTCATCATGGTATCCAGTCTGCCGCTGCTGATATTGTATCCTTTCCTGCAAAAGTACTTTGTCAAAGGCGTAATGATCGGCTCGATCAAGGGATGATGTTGTCATGGTACTTGAAAGGGGGGATGTGCAGCAGAATCGATATATCTGCATCCAGACCACTATAGAGTAAGACCAGGTAAGATATTCAACTTGTGGAATGATCTTGAGGGAGGTTATGCACGATGAAAACTGTATTCAAAAGAGCGGGAATTCTTATGATGGCTGGAGCTTTTGCGCTGAGTGGATGTTCAGGAGACTCCAAGAATCAGTCGGAAAATTCCGCTGCGAGTTTTAACAAAACGGGTCTTCCGATTGTGAATGAACCGGTATCGTTAAGGATGGTATCCCCGAAAGCTGCTTTGGCACCAGAGTATTCTCAAATGGAAATCTTCAAGAAGCTGGAAGAGCAAACCAACGTTAAGATCGAGTGGGAGAACATTCCGGATACCGACTTTACCGAGAAGAAAAATTTGTTGCTGGCCAGCGGAGATTTGCCTGACGCTTTTTACGGAGCAGGATTCTCAGATTACGAACTGGTCAAATACGGTGATGACGGGACCATTCTTCCATTGGAGGATTTAATCGATCAATATGCGCCTAACCTGAAAGCGCTTTTAGAACGCAGGCCTGACATCAGATCCTCGATCACGGCCCCGGATGGGCATATTTACGGACTGCCTTCTTGGGAAGAGAACAATCTTGGAACAAACCCCTTCTTTCACGTTATCAATAAAAAATGGCTCGACAAGCTGGGGCTGAAAATGCCGCAGACACTGGATGAATATACGGAAGCATTAGTTGCCTTTAAAACACAGGATCCAAACGGTAACGGCAAGGCCGACGAAATTCCGCTGAGCTTTATGCATATGCAGTGGTGTATGGATATTGCTGGGATATTCGGAGCATTCGGACTTCCGGATAACATGGAACATCGGGTCGTCCGGGACGGAAAAGTGATCTTTACTGCTACGCAGCCTGAATATAAGGAAGCGTTGAAATATTTTAATGAAAAATGGTATAAGCAGGGCTTGATTGATCCTGAATCGTTCACCCAGGACGCTGCTCAGTATCTGGCCAAAGGGAAAACAACAGTCGAAACGCTCGGCTCCTATATCTGGTGGGAAGTCGATGAGGTGGTTGGAACGGAGCGAAGCGAAGATTATGCTCTGCTGTCCCCGCTCAAAGGACCGAACGGAGATCAATCGATCGGTCGGGGCAACGGTGGCGGCCCAGGACGCGGTGCTTTCGTGATTACTAAAGAAAACCAGAACCCGGAAATCACAATGCGTTGGATCGACCAGCAGTATGAACCGTACATGGCTGCTCAAATCCACTGGGGTCCGCTGGATGTCGTATTCAAGAAGGACGAAAATGGGAAATTGGTGAACCTGCCGATTCCTGAGGGCACTTCCGCGGGCGAATTCCGTCAAAAAGTGGCTCCAGGCGCAGGCGGCCCTGGCGTCATTACCATCGAAGATTTGGGAAAAGTAGTTGATCTGGAGCCTAGAGCCCAGCAGCGCGTTAAAGACTTGGAGAAATATTACGATCCCTATATGGAAGAGGAAAACTACCCAAGTATCTTCTTTGAGCCAGAGGAGCTGGACAAAATCAATCGAATCGAGCCCGAATTGATTAAATATGTAAATACCCAGCGAGGAAAATTCATTGTTGATGGCGGCGTGGATGAGCAGTGGGACAGCTATGTGAAGAACCTGGATAAGATGGGGTTGAACGAATTGATGGAGATCTATCAAAAGGGGCTGGATCGTTATAACGCAAGTTTAAACAAATAATTATCAAATCGATGTTCATGGAATTAACAAGACGGGAAGGGGCTCTTCAATCTATGTCGAAGACTGAGGAAATGAATAAGGTAATGGAGTCAAATAAACAGCTTATGGATGAGAGATATAGACCGGGATATCATTTTTCGCCTCCATCCCATTGGATGAACGATCCGAACGGATTAGTCTATTATGAGGGAGAATATCATCTGTTTTATCAACATCATCCCTATAGTAATAAATGGGGGCCGATGCACTGGGGCCATGCCGTAAGCCATGATCTGATTCATTGGCAACATGAACCTATCGCTCTGTTCCCTGATGAGCATGGAGCCATTTTTTCTGGTTGCTGTGTGGTTGACTTTAATAACAGCAGCGGACTGTTCGCGGGCTCTCATGGATTGATTGCGATCTTTACCCAAGCGGATACTTGTCCAAAGACCGGACAGCCGCGCCAGCGGCAAAGCTTGGCTTACAGCAGCGATAAAGGAAGAACCTGGCATAAATATGAGGGGAATCCGATTCTTGCCGAAATGGATCTGGTAGACTTCCGGGACCCGAAAGTGTTCTGGCATGCACAAAGTGAGCGGTGGGTAATGACCATTGTAGCGGGAGATCATGCTCGGTTTTATGGGTCGGAAAATTTGCGTGAATGGACATTAACAGGGGAATTCGGGCAAGAGGAAGGCTCGCATGACGGCGTTTGGGAATGCCCGGATCTCTTTGAATTGCCAATCGATGACAGTGGACGTTCCAAATGGGTACTTATCATTAGCATTGGGGATAACCCTGCCTTTCCGGAAGGATCACGCACGCAATATTTTATCGGAGAGTTCGACGGAAATACATTCATCAACGACAATTCGGCTGATCATATCAGGTGGTTGGATCACGGTCGGGACAACTATGCAGGGGTCACCTGGTCAGATATGCATGAACAAGACGGACGACGTGTGATCATCGGTTGGATGAGCAACTGGAAATATGCAAACGAGACGCCAACCGGAGACTGGAGAGGCGCAATGACTCTGCCTCGCGCCCTGTCACTGACCAGTCGGGACGAGGGCATCGTGCTAACCCAAATGCCTGTCCGGGAAATAGTACAGCTGCGGAAAGAGTCGAAAAGCTGGTCTGATGTCACGGTTACGCAGGATGTCCCGTTGATGATAAAGACAAAGGATGATCTACTGGAGATTGAAGCGGACATCGATATTCGTACTGCGGGCGAGGTTCATATCAAAATGCAATCGTCCGGGCAGAGTGAAACAATCATCGGCTATGACCCTGTGCGTCAATGGCTATTCATCGATCGTTTCAAATCGGGCATAACGGACTTCCATCCTTCGTTTGCATGTCAGCATGGAGTTAGGCTGGCTCCGGAAAACGGGAAAATTAAGCTACATATCTGGCTGGATCGCAATTCGCTTGAAGTGTATGCGAATGAAGGCCTGGTTGTGCTGACGGATCAAATTTTTCCGGTTGCCCAGGTAGATCATATTTCAATAAGTACGGAATCAGGGCAGTTTGTACTGAATTCGCTGTATGTCCATACACTTCAGTCCATTCATATTTCCAATAACAACACAGGAAATACATCGAGGAGGGATGAATCGTGAACCAAATACCCAACAATCAGGGTTTGATTATGTCTTGGGCCTTCGATGAAGGAACCGGAGCCAGCACGATGGAGAGCGTCTCCCAAGATCGGGATGATATTCAGTACGTATTTACACAAGCGGAGTTTACCGAACCGTGCGATCCGCAGTGGAGAAAGGGAGTTTTGGGAAACGGACTCCTCTTCGACGGCTACTCGACTTATATTGCCCATCCGCTCAATGAGGGAGATGCGAATGGCGGGCCGCAATATCTTTCTGCGCTAAGCATCGGAGTATGGGTAGCACCGCGCTCGTATGAATGGGGAGATGAGGGCAAGTTGTCCGCCATTGTGAATCGCTACAACACGGATCGCAAGCAGGGTTATCTGTTTGGCATGTTTCGTCATGGCACCTGGTCCTTCCAAGTCGGTCTTGAAGGGGGCAGATGGGAGGAAGTTTGGTCGTCGGACGGCCATGAACTGCCTAAGAATGAGTGGTCTTACGTGAGTGCCGTGTTCGATGGGGACCAAGGGGAAATGAAGCTGTATTTGAATGGCAATGAAATTGCTTCGGCCGTCTTGCCTCGTGGTTCCCGCTTGGCCGAGGCTGTGGGCGAGGATCTGCTCATCGGCAAAAATAATCACGGCAACCTGCTGGCGGGAGTATTCAGCCTGCACATGTTTAGCGGTATCATCGATGAGCTCAAGATTTATAATCGGCCTCTGAGCGCGGATGAGGTGGCCACTTCCTATCGGCATGTGCTGGACACCTCCCATGGAGGAAGCCATCCACAATTAACATATGATGAGATCAAGCTGGATCGGACGCCACTGCTGCCGGATCGGCATAGACCGCAGTATCATGTCAGCCCGCCGGCTCATTGGATGAACGAGCCCCATGCGCCGATCTATTTTGACGGGCATTATCATTTATTCTATCAGCATAACCCCCTTGGGCCGTTTTTTCATCAGATCCATTGGGGACATTGGGTAAGTAAGGATCTGGTGCATTGGTTTGATCTTCCTGTGGCATTAGCCCCTGAAAATGATCAGCTCGCACCGGACGGGATATGGTCGGGAAGCGCGACATATGATGCAGACGGCCTGCCTGTCTTATTCTTTACGGCGGGCAATGACAGTGCTTCGCCCAATCAGAGCGTGGCGCTTGCCCGAAGCACCTATTCCCGGGATGGAGATCCGGATTTGGTTCACTGGGTCAAACACGGGGAGCCGTTGATCGTGCAGAAGAAGGGTATGGGCGTATTCGGAGATTTCCGGGATCCGTTCGTGTGGAAGGACGATGACGAATGGTTTGCCTTGGTCGGGTCCGGGATCGAAGGCGAAGGTGGAGCAGCGCTCGCATTTGCATCACAGGATATGCTGAATTGGACGTACAAAGGGTCATTATTTAAAGCGGATATTCAGAAATTCCCTTATCTCGGACCCATCTGGGAGCTTCCTGTGCTTCTTCCCCTTGGAAGCGACAAGCAGGGAGTGAACAAGCATCTTCTATTGGTGAGTCCAGTGGGACAGGGAGCGGATGTCGAGGTATTCTATTGGATAGGGCAGCTTGACAAACAAAATCTATCATTTATTCCCGATCAAGAGGAGCCGCAATTGATTGACGTCGGTGATTTCCATTTTACCGGTCCGAGCGGAATGGTTGATCCAAAGACCGGCCGCAAAATTGTGTTCACGATAGCGCAAGGTGACCGGACGTCCGAGCTGGAATATCAATCGGGCTGGGCTCATAATGGCGGCTTGCCGTTAAGCGTGTATTTGAGGGATGACGGACGGCTGGGAATGGAGCCGATTGAAGAGCTCCAATCCTTGCGTGGTGCCAAGCGGTTATCGCTCCGGGACAAATCATTGGCTGAGGCTAATATACTACTGGGGGATGTACAAGGAGACATGCTTGAGATTCAACTGGAGATGGAGCCTGGCAGTGCCAAACGACTCGGCATCAAGGTCCGGTGTACGCCGGATAACGAAGAAGAAACCCTGCTGTATTATGATTGGAACCAATCGATGCTCTTGGTTGATCGAACGAAAACGACGCTTCATCCGGGAGAAAAGTGCCGAGGGATCCAAGGCGGTAAGCTGGAACTGCTAGGGGAGAATTTAAAGCTTCATATTTATTTGGACCGCTCCATGGTCGAAGCCTATGCAAACGGATTGAAAAGTCTGACGACCCGGGTGTATCCAAGCCGTAAAGATGCTTTGGGGCTTGAGATCTGGGGAGATGGGGAATTGTTGGTTAAATCGATGGATATATGGGAGATGAAATCGATTTGGTAAAAAGAGCGCTTAGGCGCTCCTTACACCCTTTGGATAAAGGGAGCAAATCTCGGAAAATTTGTACTCTGCAGTTTGGAAGCGCTTCACATATACGTTTATCTTTTCTCTCCTTCCTTCATGACTATTCATCCTTGTTACAGGGAGAGCATGTCGAAATGCGGTATCGATGTTTTCTGAATATGAAATCATGGAGGAGGATCTTGAATGAGGAACGTAAGAACAAGGGAAACCTGGATCTCCAGAATGGTCATATGGGTATTGGTTCTCCAGCTTGTTGCTCCAGGAATATCGGCTGCAGCCGATATTCCTGGAGTAGATGCTCGGGAGGCGTTAACCCCTAAGGCTGACGAGGGGTTATCAGTTACGGATACAGTCTATCAAATCCAGAATCCAAGCTTCGAAACCGGGGATATGTCAGGCTGGACGGTTGTAAGAGGCCAAGCGTTTGGTCAGGACAGCGTATCAGACGAAACCACTTGGTGGGCGGAACAAATTCCGTACAATCAGGAAGGTACTTATCATTTAAATGGCTGGAAGCATGACGAGGCTGCAACCGGCGTTCTCCGTTCCAGCACCTTCGAGCTGGGTGGCAGCGGCTGGATCAGCTTCAAGCTTGGCGGTGCCAAAAATCCAAACAAGGCATATGTAAATATCGTGGAAGCCCAGACGGGGCAAGTCATTGCCCGGTATGGCAATAGCGCCTTCGCTGACGTTGGCTTCCCAAATCCCGATCAGGGCTTGCGGCTTGCCAATATGGAGCAATATAAGGCGAATCTTTCCGAATATTTGGGCAAAAAGCTGTATGTGGAGATCGTTGACAATGCAACCTCGGATTGGGGCGTGATCTTTGCGGACGCCTTCTTCATGTACCATGAAGCCGAGCCGGCCGTAGGAATTGCCGCCACGGATATCAAGCCGGATTTCAAACGCTATCAAATCGAAAATCCCGGCTTTGAAACAGGGAATTTAACAGGCTGGACGGTTGTAGAAGGCGAGGCGTTTGGTCCGAACAGCGTGTCGGACGAAACAACCTATTGGGTTGAAGAAATCCCGTATAACCAGGAAGGCACTTATCATTTAAACGGATTGAAGTATAACGAGGATGCGACAGGTAAGCTTCGTTCCAGCACCTTCGAGCTGGGCGGAACAGGCTGGATTACCTTCAGATTGGGCGGAGGCAAGCATACGGATCAAGTGTATGTGAGCGTCATCAATGCGGACACAGGTGAACTGATTGCCAGGTACGGTAACACCGAATTTAACGAGTCGGGGTTCCCGGATCCGGCACAGGGCCTGAGGCTCGCGAATATGGAGCAATATAAAGCCGATCTCTCCAAGTATATCGGCAAGAAGCTGTATGTGGAGATCGTTGATAATGGGCACTCGGATTGGGGAGTAATCTTTGCGGACGCCTTCAACAGCTTCAATGAACTCGTACCGGAAGAAGGAGTTATGGCAGATAACATTTTGCCGACTGAAATCCAGAATTCCAGCTTTGAAACCGGAAATTTAGAGAACTGGACCGCCCAGGGCAACGCTTTTCAAGTAAACAATGAAGCTCAAGCGGGTAAAGAAGGCAACTATTTTGCCAAATCTTCCTTGGAAGGACAGGGATCGATTACCTCTAGCACCTTCACTCTGCAGGGAACCGGGACTATTAACTTCACTGTTTTGGACATCGTCAATCCGCAGCATGCCTACGTCGCATTATATGATGCCAGTACTGACACGTTGCTTGAGAAGACCGGGGATGTCAGTACGAATAAGAAGATTTCCTGGAAAATGCAGCAATACTATAATAAGCGGCTTTATATCAAGGTTATCGATCAATCCAATCAAGCTCGTATTTCCGTTGATGCTTTTCAAGCTCATGGTACGGGTACCATTTTTCACATGAGTCTTGATGAAGACGCAGGAAAAAAGGCGCTTGAGAAAGTAAGCAATCTTGAACACGATGTGAACTATGTATTTAACAACGCCAGATACATGGACTCCAAGGAACCGAGATGGACTCCGCGCGGAGTAAAAGGCGGCGCCCTGCTGTTCGACGGATACTCAAATAATATCGAGGTCAATGCAAAGAATGCAGTTCCTGTAAGTGACGCGTTAACGCTTGAAACTTGGGTCGCGCCGCGCAGCTACGAATGGGGAGATGGAAACAAGCTGTCTGCAATCGTGAACCAGTCCGATCAGGATAAGGCGGAAGGCTTCGCGCTTGGCATGTACCGGCACGGTACATGGTCCATGCAGGTCGGAATTGGCGGCCAGTGGATTCAGGTATGGGTAAAAGATCATCCACTCGAAAAGTACAAATGGAATTATGTGGCGGCTACGTTTGACAAAAAGGATGGAATGATCAAGTTGTACCTGAACGGTGAGGAAGTGGCTTCCCAAGCGACCCCTGTCAACGTTCCGATCACACCCTCTACCGAAAACCTGATCATTGGTAAACATAATAAACCGGTAGAGTTGGCGGGGTTGTTCTCTTACAATATGTTCTCTGGACTCATTGATGAAGTGAAGCTGCAAAACAAAGTCCTCACTGATCAGGAGATCCTTGCTGAGTATGAGAATGTGAAGTCGCTTCACGGCGGTTCGGTCCCGGAAATTCCGAATGGCGATATTGATGAGGATCCAAGTGTGTTTGATGGCGATCAGCATCGTCCTCAGTACCATGCGATGCCTCCACAAAACTGGATGAATGAAGCGCATGCGCCGATTTATTATAACGGCAAATACCATTTGTTTTATCAGCATAACCCGCAAGGTCCATACTGGCATCAAATCCATTGGGGACATTGGGTGAGTGACGATATGGTACATTGGGAAAATGTGAGGCCTGCTCTTGCCCCCGAAGCGGGCACCCTTGATCCAGACGGCGCATGGTCAGGCAGTGCAGCGTATGATCGAGACGGCAATCCTGTTCTGTTCTATACTGCCGGCAATGACTCCCTGTCGCCGAATCAAAGAACAGGGCTGGCGACTCCGACAGATTTGTCCGACCCCAATCTGGAACAATGGGTGAAATATCCTGATCCGGTGACGGAACAGAACGGGAACGGCATCCATAACGAGTTCCGCGATCCGTTCGTTTGGTATGACGAAGAGGTGGATAAGTGGTATCAGTTAGTGACATCAGGTCTTCAAGACTTCAGCAGCGGCACAGCTTTGGTGTATGTGTCCGACGACATGTACAACTGGGAGTATAAGGGGCCTTTATTCGTTAGCGACAGAAGCCTGTATCCGGAGCTCGGTACGGTATGGGAACTGCCGGTATTGCTGCCGTTAGGCACGGATAGCGCAGGAAATCAAAAGTATATTTTCATGATCAATCCTCATGAGAAACCGGAGCAAGTGCCTCCAGCGAACGATGTGCAAAGAGATGTTGAGGTCTTTTATTGGATAGGCACCTGGGATCGGGATCACTTCAAATTTATTCCCGACCAGGAGGCACCCTCCAAAATGGATGTGGGCGATGGCTATTTAACCGCAGAGAGCGGTATGGTCACACCTGACGGAAGAACGGTCGTTTACTCCATGGTGCAAAATGTAAGAACGCCGCAAGCCGAATATCAAGCCGGATGGGCTCATAATCTGGCACTGCCAGTTTCCCTAAGCCTAGACGACCATGATCAATTGCGCATTGAGCCCATTCAAGAATTGCAGAGTCTCCGGGGAGATAAGGTAGTTGATTTCTCGGACAAAAATCTGGCTGCCGCCAATCAATTGATTCAAAATGTCAAAGGCGACATGCTGGAGATTGTGATGGAAGTTGATCCGGGCGAAGCCCAGAAATTTGGGCTCAAGGTGCGGCGCTCCGATAATGGCCAAGAAGAGACGCTGATTTATTATGACAAGACAAACGGGACCTTTAATGTAGATCGGACAAAAAGCAGCATTGATCCGGATGTACGCGTGGATGGTATTCAAGGCGGATACGTGGATTTGGACGGAGAGAACCTGAAGCTCCATATTTTCCTCGATCGCTCGGTTGTTGAAGCCTTTGCCAATTACAAGAAAAAGCTGACAACCCGCGTCTATGTAGGCAGATACGACTCCTTGGGCTTGCAGGTCTGGGGCGACAACGATATAACGGTCAAGTCAATGGAAGTATGGAATATGAATGCCTTGACGGGTGAACCGGCTGCTCCGGTCGATGTGCCTGACAACTGGGACAACTCCGTATACACCGATATTACGGACCTGCCTAACCATGATTTTGCCACAGGCGACTTAACAGGCTGGATAACGGAAGGAGACGCCTTCCAGAATGTCCATATGACCGATACCCAGTTTTTCTGGGACACGATTTATTTCAACCCGTCGCATAAAATTCCGGGAGGCTATCATTTGTGGGGCTTCAATGAGGAAGCCGGCGGCGACAGTTTAACGGGAACGCTTAAATCACAGAACTTCATCCTTGGCGGGAACGGTAAACTCAATTTTCTGGTCAGCGGCGGGCGCGATATCGATAAACTGTATGTTGCGCTGGTACGGGTATCGGACGGCAAAGAGTTATTCAAAGAAACCGCCACCAATTATGAAGAGTATCAACGGAAGATTTGGGATGCGTCCGCGTATATCGGCGAGGAGCTTTACATCAAGGTGGTTGACCAATCCACAGGTGGTTTTGGACATATTAACGTCGATGACTTCAATGTACCTGTTAAGGTGAATAACCCCACTAATCCAAATAATCCGACCAATTCAATCGACCCAGCCGGTCCTATCAGCCCTCCGAATAACTCTGTGGTCACCGCAAACAAACCGAGCAAGTCAGAGCAGCTTGTCATTCGAAATGGAGAAGGAAGAACGGCAGGTGGGTTCCCGGTCAGAACATCGGCCAACGATGAAAAGAACGCTCTGAAGATCAGACAGTGATGCAGAGATCGAAATTCCCGCAGAGATATTGAAGGATTTGCAGGGAATGGATAAGCGTGCCGGAAGCAAGAAAAAAGCGGATATATCCGCTTTAGGAGAGGTCTATGACTTAAATTATCGCAGTATGGAGAAGATCAACAGGTAAGAAAGGAGGGAGTATACAGTATGACTCAAGCCAAGCAAGAGCAGCCATCTTATTTATATAAGGACCTTGTGAGAAGACTGTATGACTTTGAATCGCTGGCGGTACCGCCGCAGGCGGGTGAGAAATCGGGGTGCTTCTCAAGCTTTGACCGAAGTTCTGTTTATACTGCCGAGACCGGCTTATACGAGAATTGGGGCGCCAATGATGACGGAGGGGGCTTCATTCGCAAGGAAGGGGACAGCATCGTCGCTATGGAACTTAGCGGTCCTGGCGTGATCTGGAGATTCTGGTCTGCGCTTCCGGAGGATGGACATATCCGGATTTATATTGATCATGCCGATACCCCTGTGATCAATCAGCCCTTCCGGGATTATTTTGAAAAATTCAACCAGGAAGGGCCCCCGGCCAATTTTCCGAATCTGTCGCCAACATTATCCCGCGGAAGAAACAGCTTCATTCCGATCTCCTTTCAAAAACATTGCAAGGTGCTGTTGGATAAAGGTTGGGGCGCTTATTACCACATCACTTATACTTCATTCCCTTCCGAAGTCAAACTGCCGTCTTTTGATGGTAGCATCGACAAGGAGTCAGCTATTGCACTGGCCGAAGCGGATCGGGTATTACAGCAAAGAGGAATCGATTCTTCCTTGAATACGGAAGGGTCTTCCCTCGAGAACGTAACGGTATCCGTACCAGCAGGGGGCAAGGCAGTGCTTTTTGATAAAAAGGGGGCCGGCGCCATCTCCATGATCCGGATCAGGACTGACCTTGGACGAAAGAGCGAGGAACAGCAGCGGATCTTGGTTAGGCAGTTGGCCATCTCAATGAAATGGGACAATGGAGTAGATCCCTCCGTATGGGCTCCACTGGGTGATTTTTTTGGAAGCGCTCCCGGCATCAAGCCGTACCGCTCACTGCCTCTCGGTATGAATGAACATGAAATGTACAGTTATTGGTACATGCCATTCTCGGAAGGCGCCAGGATCGAAATTGAAAATGATGGAACGCAGCCGTGTGAGATATCAGCTAATATCCGTTATTTTCCCTTAACAACATCTTATACTGACGATCTCCTGCGTTTTCATGCGAAATGGCACCGGGACGATTATCTGGATTTGGACGTGGAGCGCTTCAAGGAAGGCGGGGATCGCTGGCCGGATTGGCCTCTGCTGATGACGAAAGGCCGGGGAAGGTTCTGCGGCGTTCACCTTCACGTGTACAATACCTGGGAGAAACCCGATGAGGAAGCCGAAACCTGGTGGTATGGGCGTTGGGATCGAAAAACGATTGATTGGTGGTGGGGAGAAGGGGACGAGAAATTTTTCGTGGATGGCGAATCCTTTCCGTCCACTTTCGGAACGGGCAGCGAGGACTATATCGGCTATGCCTGGGCGGCTGAGCCTCCCTTCCCGATGTTTGACAGTGCTTTCGCCAGTCAGCCGTTTATCGAATTGGATGCGAACGGACATACCTCGGTTAGCCGATTTCATATTTGTGATAACATTCCCTTCATGAACTCCTTCGAGGGATTTATTGAAAAATATAAAGAGAATCAATGGGGCCCAAATAACCAATGTTTGTATGCCTCCACGGTTTATTGGTATCAGGAGCGGTGCACAAGCGATGATTATAGGCCTGTTTCAGTTAATGACCGCTTAGTTACTTTAAACACCAGGAGGCATAAAAGATGAAGGAATTTTTCTATCGGCCGGATAACGCATGGGTAGGAGACGTTATTCCATATTATGAAGACGGGGAGTTTAAGCTGTTCTATCTGCACGGATGGAGAGATAACTACCGGGAGGACCTCGATCACGGCTGGTATCTTGTCGGAACGAAGGATTTTGTGAATTATCGGGAAGAAGGAGCTTGCAAGATCGAAGGCGGCACCGGTCACGTTCTGAAAGTGGACGGCATCTACCATATGTTCTATTGCATATTTCCTGAAGGCAAGCAGTTGGTATGTCATGCGATAAGCAGAGACTTCAAGACATGGGAGGCGATCCCTGAGGATTCCTTTACCGCTGACGACCGAATATATGAGCTATCCGATTGGCGTGATCCCTTCGTATTCTGGAATGAAGAGGAAGGCCAGTACTGGATGTTGCTTGCAGCGATGGCAAAAGGGCCAACTAATCGAAAGGGATGCACCGCGCTGCTGTCATCCAAGGATCTTAAAGCTTGGGAGTACCGCGAGCCCCTGTACTCGCCAAATCTTCACGTGGGGGCTCACGAATGTCCCGATTTGTTTCGGATCGGGGATTGGTGGTATTTGATCTACTCCTCTTATACCGGACGATTCGCGACCTTTTACCGGATGAGCCGTTCCCTGGAAGGCCCTTGGATTACTCCAAAGGAAGATACCTTCGACGGTCGTGCCTACTATGCTGCCAAATCCGTTTCAGACGGTGAGAAGCGCTATCTGTTTGGATGGAATCCGACGAAGAATGACGATTTATTCGGCTGGAATCCGCCGAAGTCCCTTGGCAAGGATTACGACACTTGGGACTGGGGCGGGAATCTGATTGTGCATGAAATCGTTCAGCGGGCGGATGGAACCCTTGGCGTAAAAGTACCGGAAACGGTTGATGCCGCTTTCGTCAAAACGCTGCCTGTTCAATTCAATGGTATTATTGGAGAGTGGGAGTTCGCAGACGGATCGATCTCTTGCGAGTCACCGTATAGGTTTGCCGGTTGTACAACTTCGGAAGATTTACCCGATCAATGTAAAATATCGGCTGTTGTCTCATTCTCTGAACAAACTCAAGGTGTTGGGCTGATGCTCCGGACAAAAGTCACTCTAGATGCGGCCTATTATGTCACGCTGGAACCACAGCGGAACCGCATTAGCTTTCGGGGGGCGATTATGCAGTCGGAAGAGGGGGGGAAGACGTTCCCTTATGAGGTTGAGCTGGAACGCCCCGTTCAGCTTATTCCCAATCGTCCTTATGAAATCAAAGTGTATGTTGACGGATCGATATGCGAAATTTACGTGGACGATGACATTGCGATGAGTGCCAGAATGTATGATATTCTTCAAGGGAAGCTGGGCTTGTTCGTCAGTCAAGGCAGTGCTCAACTCAGCAATGTGAAAATTGCGATCAGAGAATAATATGGAAAAAGTCGAGCAGGGGACCCAATAAGAGTTCCTTGCTCGACTTTTTGAATTAAACTCTCGGAGTGCATTCCTGTCGAGGGATAAGAACATGGTCCCATTAAAGTCGCTATTTTAGCGGCTTTTTTATTTTATCGGTACAAGTTCTTGTCCCAAGCCAAGGACAAGAACTTGTACCGATTGCCGGAATGGACAAGAACATCGTCCGATTACCGATTAGATGTATATCTAACGATTAGCACATGCACTCAAAATCTCATTAAGCCTAAAAAAATCGCCAATTATTTATTCAAATTCCTCAAATTAATTATTTCCGCCGTACATTTTACCGAAGTCTTCCATCTTTTCAAGGACGGGGAGTAACTTCATTCCTTTGTCTGTTAATGAATACTCAACCTTTGGAGGAACTTCCGGATAAACATCACGTCGAATAACGCCATCATTCTCTAGTTCCTTAAGTTGCTTGGTAAGAGAGCCTTGAGAAAGATCTCCAAGGAATTTTTTGATATCCGAATAACGGCGTGTTTCATTTTTTAGGAACCACAGTATAAAGTACTTCCAACGTCCGGAAAGAACATTCTGGGCAAAGGCTATTGCGTACATATCACTTTTTTCATCCATAAACTCTTGTTCAAATCCATCATTACAGACTTTCATTGATATCTCTCCTAATCTGTAGGTACAAAAAAATGTACTAGGTTCATTTAAATTGCCCTCTTTGCAAACGAAACGGATACACTTATGATTGGATCAACAACTAAAACAAAATCATTTTAGTTTGGCTAAAGTGTCAAAATATAAACTCATTTTGGTTTTATAGTTAGCAAGCTAAGTAATAAGTATATTTTTTAATTCTATATTTAGCAAGCTAAATAATAAGTGTGAAAACAGAAAGGAGTACCTGATGTGAATACATCAATCGGACTAAAGCTTTCAATTTTAGACTTTGTCCATATCTATAACGGTACCTCGGCTACGGAGAGTCTTCAGAACGTGACAGATATGGTTCAACTAGCAGAGCAGTGGGGGTTCAACAGGTATTGGTTCACTGAACACCATAACACAACAACTTTGATGAGTACTTCACCAGACTTACTGAGTCTGCACGCAGCATCTCACACTAAAAGCATTCGGGTAGGTTCTGGAGGAATCATGTTACCAAATCATAGCCCTTTGAAAGTCATGGAGAACTTTACGCTTCTTGAAGGATTACATCCAGGGCGTGTAGATCTCGGGATTGGCCGAGCCTCAGGTACGGATGGCAGAACCATGTGGGCATTGTTAAGATCCCAAGAATTAATGGAAGTGAATGATTTTCCAGAGCAATTAGATAACTTGCTTTCCTTCTTTGCCCGTGACTTTAAAGCCAACCACCCGTTAAATCACATCCATCCTCCGGGGGATCATTCAATGGTTCCGGATATGTTTATGCTGGGATCTAGCGAGGGCGGATTACATTTTGCCTTGGAAAAAGGATTAGGGTTTGTATTCGCAGCTCATTTGGCACCACAACGCGCTATTCCTGTGTTGAGAGCTTATCGTTCGAATTTTAAGCCCTCGTCCTATTTAACTGAACCTCAAAGTATGTTAGCGACGATCGTTATTACAGCTGAAACGGAGGAAGAGGCTAAATATACCGCGGGGCCGGCGGAATTAATGTGGGCACAGATGAGTACAGGGGAGAGAAATCTTACTTTTCCTACACCGGAAGAAGCCAAAAATCACCGATACACGCCTCATGAAGAGCTGGCTAGGGAACGTAATAAGGATCGCTTTGTGATTGGAAGTGTTAGACAAGTTGCAGAGCAGCTCAGTCAGCTTTCGAAAGCAAGTTTAGTGGATGAAATCATGATTGCAGACTTTTACCCCAATCAAGAGAGCCGTAAGAAAGGGCATGAATTGTTGGCCAAAGAATTAGGCTTATCACAGGAAAATAAGCGAGCACGTGAAAAGGAGAGCATTCAACCATGGAAAAAAGAATACTTAAAATAGGAGGAATTATTGATGGCGTGGGTTGGAATTACTCGGGGTGGAGACACCCTGATATTCCAGCTGATGCCAGTGAAAATATTGAGTATTACGTACAGAAAGCCTTACAACTTGAACAGGGAAAGTTTGATCTCATCTTTTTGGCAGACGTAAGTCATATTGGACCGGGCATGATCCCACACTATCTAAGCATGTTTGAGGGCGTATCCATTTTGTCTGCACTAAGTATGGTAACACACTCCATTGGCTTGGGCGCAACCATAGCGACTTCATATGCTGATCCATTTACGGTTGCCAGACAAATCGCTTCACTCGACAAGATTAGCAAGGGCCGAGCAGGATGGAATGCAATTACATCGAATTCTGGAGGATTAGCCAATTACAGTCGGTCCCATTTAAGAAAAGCAGATCTTTATCCCATGCAAAAAGAGTTTCTAGAGATTGTTGAAGGCCTCTGGGATTCGTATGAAGATGATGCCTTTATACGTGATAAGGAACGAGGGATATTTTATGATCCGAGTAAAATGTATTCCTTAGATTATACTGGGAATTACTTTTCCGTAGAGGGACCGTTAAATATCAGTCGATCGAGGCAAGGCAGACCCGTGGTCTTTCAAGCGGGTACTTCCCCGGAGTTCATGGATAATGCTGCACAGCATGCGGAAGTTATCATGGCTCCTGGACATGATTTGGAATACCTCAAAGCATTCACTGCTGAACTGAAACGTAGAGTACAAAATCAGGGCCGTTCACCACATGACCTGTTGATGATGCCTTCTCACAATCCGATCGTTGGTAGAACGGAAAAAGAAGCCCTGGAAAAGCTAAGGGAAATCGAATCATGGATGCCTAAAGGTTATGGAATGCCTAAACCGGGGTTGATCGGATCGGCGGAGCACGTTGCTGAACAAATCGAACATTGGTATCGAGAAGGCGTCATGGATATCTTGCTCATTAGACAAGATCATCCAGCAGGATTTAAGGACTTCATTAAATTAGTTGTTCCCATCTTGCAAGATAAAGGCATATTCCGCAAGGAATATGAGGACGACACACTTCGGGGGAATTTAGGTTTACCTTACCCTGAGAATAAATACACGAAGTAAATATTAAAATTCGTTTAACAAGAGGAGATATTAATGATGAAAAACCGAATTACAGAACTACTTGGTATTGAATATCCTATTATTTCAGCTGCGATGACATGGGTTAATTCTGCAGAATTTGCTGCAGCAATGAATTAATATAAGTGATTGATCCGCCAAAGAACAGGAGCGGCTGAGAGAATATATTTAAAATAAGGGAGATGTTTTACATTGAGTAATAAAATTCGTACAGGAATCATAGGGGCTTCCATTAATAATGGGTGGGCGAGTGGTACACATATTCCAGCTATAGAGCATTTGGATGAGTTTGAGCTTACAGCAGTGGGTACGAGCAATATGGCAAGTGCGAAGAAAAGCGCAGAAGCGTTCTACGCAGATCACGGCTTTGATAACATGGAGAAGCTGGCTCAACATCCTAAAGTGGACATGGTCGTTGTCAGTATTAACGTCAAGGAACATTTTAGCGCCGTTAAAGCCATCGTGCCTGCTGGAAAACCGATCTATTGTGAATGGCCACTGGGATCGAATACAGGTGAAGCACTTGAAATGCAGGAATGGGTAGCGTCCGCAAAATTACCAAATGCGATTGGATTACAGGCCAGACAAGCCCCAGCCGTTCAGTATGTGAAAGATTTATTAGCAGAAGGTTATGTGGGTAAAGTGTTATCTGCCAATTTAAAGATCTCCATTGATGCCATGGGTGGCGTGAGTGATAAGTCCAATGCCTACCTGTTTGATCGGAAGATAGGAGGAAACTTGCTGACCATTGTAGGTGGACATAATCTGGATGCATTTACCTACATGCTTGGAGACTTTACCGAACTTTCTGCTCTCACAGCACAGCAGTTTCCTGAAGTTGAATTGGTGGATATTCAGAAAACTATTAAGAAGACGACAGATGATCAGATACTGATTGCTGGAAAATTAACGAGTGGTGCCGCTGCCAGTGTTCATATTCAAGGTGGCGTTAAACACCAGACAGGACTTACCCTTGAAATTTTCGGAGATCAGGGAACGATCGTACTGAGTGCGCCCGCATCCATTCAATTTGGATCACACCAACTACGCGGTGCAGGAGCTACTGACAACGAACTTCATGAACTAACTATTCCCGATTCCTATTACTGGGGCCCACAATCTCTAAAAAATGACTCCGGATTTGTTCTGAATATGGCTCAGGCTTATCGTAAATTCGCACAAGATATTCAAGAAGGTACAACCTTAGCACCTACTTTTGCTGATGCGGTGAAACTTCATCAATTACTAGATGCCATTGAAAAATCAGCACAGACGGGTGAACGCCAATACTTTTAACCTAAAAAACACAAGAATCCGCAGCACTCAATCACATTGTTGCTGCGGATTCTTATTGGTTAGGATTATGCATCATCTAAAGGTACAAAAAGTTGTACTAAGTTCATCCATATTGCCCTCTTTGCAGATGCAACAAATATATTTATGATAGTGTCAATGTTACTGAATAGTAAAATCATTTAACATTTAATTAGCAGGCTAATTATTTTCGGAACTAAAATAAGTGATTTCCACTATGGTGTTGCGGATTTCGATGTGCACATCTTGCAGGAGCGCGGTTTGTACCACAAGGAATATGAAATAAACGGATAGAGGAGAGGATTTTAATGAATCAGACACTTGAGTTGCTTCATAACCATACATCGTTTCGTTCTTATACATCTCAACCCCTGACTGAGGAACAGATCAATGCGATCTTTCAGGCAGCGAATCAAACTTCATCATTCAGTCTCTTACAGGCCGTTTCCATTATTCGAATCACTGATCCGGTGACTCGGAAAAAAGTCAGAAACCTTTCAGTCAATCAACCTTATATTGAAGAAGCGGCTGAGTTTTGGATTTTCTGTGCAGATTTTAATCGCAATCATCAAATTGCCCCAGAAGTGGATATTGAATATATAGAATTTCTGTTAATTGGTTCGTTCGACGCCGGACTAGTGGCGCAAAATGCGTTAACAGCTGCCGAATCTTTGGGACTTGGCGGTGTGTTTATTGGTGGGGTTAGAGCTAATATTAACGAACTATCTGAAGTATTAAATTTACCGAAATATGTGATTCCTTTGGTGGGATTATGCATAGGTACTCCAGCTGGAGATAAACCTGATCTGAAACCTCGCCTACCGCAATCTATGGTGTTGCTTGAAAATCATTACAGTTCTCTTAATCAAGAAAAACTAGCAACTTATGATGAAACGATGTTGAAGTATTATGAAAATCGACCGACAAGAGCCCCTTTCACTGTGAAAAAAGTAAAGGGATGGAGTAACCACATCCAAGATCATCTCCAGAGAAGTATTCAACCTCAAATGATGAGTTATTTGAACAAGCAAGGATTTGCAAAAAAATAGGTTTATGACAAAGCTGAATTTCCTGAACTTTAGAACTACCGATAATAGCGGTAGCTCTCTAAGGTAAATTGACAACTGTAATTTATCGTGATAAATTTAGCGGGCTAAATATTATTTGAATGACAGGAAGGGATAATTTATGACAGATGCGGTTGATTGTGATATTCGACAGTCATTAGATCGAATTTCTTCCCAGATGCGTCGGAATTATAGTGAGTCTCTTAGAGAACTTAATCTCTATGTGGGGCAAGATAATTTGTTGTATCGTCTATGGTTGGGTGATGGGGTAACCCAGATGCAGCTTTGTGAACACTTGAAATGTGAACCACCTACAGTAACGAACATGGTTAAATCATTAGAGCAGAACGGTTTTATATATCGTAAACGTGATGTAGAAGATGCGCGGATCATGCGTATCTATCTAACGGACAAAGGACAAGAATTAGAAAAGCCGGTCGATATTAAATGGAGGGAACAGCAGGAGAAATTGCTTCAATCGATTTCGACGGAAGAACGGTTGATACTAAGAAAACTCATGCAACAAATGGAGAGGAATATAGTGTGACTCTCTATTCTTTTGATTTATACTTAGTAAACTAAATATAAATCATTAAATTTCCACATGTACTCATGTCGAGTGACAAGAACATAACTTGGTTCCTTCATTTCATTGGACTCTGAACAAGATTTGGATCTGGATAACCCGCTGAATCGAAATGGGTACAGCTACGGAGTAAATAATCCTATTACATTTGTGGATGACGCTTGAAATAATCCATTTATAATATTTGTTATTGTCTTCGTTGTAAAGGTAGTCGCTAAAAAAGTAGTCAAAGCTGCTGTTAAGAAGGCTGCTTAAAAGGCTGCTGCTAAGGTGAGTAAAAAAGGCGTTGTATATAAACGTACTGATAAGAATGGCGGAAAGTATATTGGACAGGCAAAAAGTGATGCCAGATACAAAGCAAGACAGAAAGAACACGACAGAAGTAACCCTCTTGCTGAATATAAATTTAAGGAAGTGGGGCGCGCGCCAAGCGTGGGGAAGATTTGAATGTGCTTGAGCAGAAAAAAATCAACCAATATGGTGGTTTGCAAAAAAAAATGGTGGAACATTACAAAATAAACGAAATCAGATTAGTGAGAAAAGGTGAAAAGAAGACGTTATTAGCCCACCTAAAAAGAAATAGTAAGGGAGAGACTAATAATGGCAGGCAAAAAAAGGGTTAAGGTGAAGTTAGGAGATGTCTTCGCAATAAGACTTGATCAGGGTCGTTATTGTTATGGCCAAGTTGTTTCTGAAGGAAGGATATCAGATTGTATGATTGTATATGATTTGGTATCAATGGAACACCCAACGATTAGTGAAATTACGTCTAAACCAATTATTTTCTTAATACAGACTGTAAACTCTAGGATTGAAGATGGTATCTGGAGTGTAATTGGAAATGGATCAATACCAAGCATGACATTTCCGTTGTACAAAGTGGAAACTGAGGATGGGTATATGCTGGTAAATCATATGGGTGATGTTGTGAATGAAGACCCCAGTGCTTCAGAGATCGAAGAAGTCCCTGAACTGGAGTCTTGGTCACCTGTTAGTCTAGAAAAGGCAGTCAATGCTAGATTTCTAACTGGAGAATGGAACCCGTATTATAATGAGTTAATTTATACAGGTTAGTTTATGTTACCTTGATGGGCTAATTGCCCTCAAGGTTTTTTTATTATGGCTTTAGCCAGTTGAGTGCATGCATGGAACGCGCAAAACAAAAAACCACCCGCTATGTGAGCAATGGGAATTAGCGCAGTCAGTACAAGTTTGTCGCGAGACAAGAACATTGTACCATTGCCGAAAAGGACAAGAACATTGTGTCAAATCCGATTAGATGGTGACCTAGACAAATCTACACTTGTTACTTAGACTTTAGAAACCGTCCTCATTACCGATTTTATGAGTATCTAATATTTAAAAATGCTCTGGCCAGCATAAATAATTTGTTAAGTTCATCAAACGGTTGGGTGGAATAAGAAGTAGAAAAGAGAGGCAATGGCTGATCATTGCAAAAATTCATATTGTGGTGATTGACATTAGGATTCTCGATACGAGAAAGTACTAGGAGTTTCAGGGATAGGGCAGCTTATTATGGATCTTGTGAGATGCTTAGCTGGCTTGCCGAAGAGGAACGTAAAGGCATTAAGCAAGCACTGGCTGAGGGTATTGCTGAAGCCAAGAAAAAAGGCAAACCTTGGGGCGGTCACAAATGAATTTGAACACAATTACACCAGGTCAGTCCTGAATGCCGAGTATCTCAACTGGAAGAATAATGAGCTGTCAGCTGTAGAATTTATAGAGAAGCAGGCAGTCATGTTTAAAGAGGGAAGAGGACTCGGTGCCATTTAAGTTATGTATTGCTTGGAGATTCACAGGAATGCTGAGGCCAAAATCATCACACATAATTTAGTAGAACCCTTTGTTCTCTCAAGGGGAAAAGGGTTCTACTAAATTATTTTTTTGAACATCCATTAAAAAGGTTAATATCATAAGAGAGGGTTGGCTTCATTGAACATGGGATTTGTTGTATGTGACTTTATCAGCCGGTTGATACTTATTGATAAGAACCTGTGCCATCAGTAAAAGTAACTGCTATTCCATAACGATCGTCAATATGATCTCCGATTTTAACCCTTAAGGTTACACCACCGAAAACGGTATGCTTATAAGCTTTGACTTCTAACTTCAGTAACTCTATCAATTAGCAATTTTCGTCAGCCGCCATATCAACATGAAAGCGCCAAACGTAATATTTATACTATGAAGTCTTATACACCTCATGTTGCGATGCTGATCAGAAGAAGCATTCAGGAATGATGAAAAGAAAGTATTACAAAAATCAGTTGAAGCATATGTGAAAAGATTAAATTTTTTGAGCCGTTAATCTGTGCAATGATGATTAACGGCTTTTGGTTGTCGCAAAAAGGTAAGGAGGAAGGCAATGGAACAATGTTCTAACACTACTACATGGACGTCAGGGTCAGAAGCAATCACCTGTCCAAGGACAAGAACATTGTGTCATTGCGGATTAGATTTTTACCTAAATAGTATCATGATGAAGATCACGTGGCTAGAAAAAAGCACATGAATTTAAAAATTCGCGTGAATAGAGATAAATGCATTTTTAGCGAAAGAGATGCAGGTAGGACGCCGTCCTGTCCAATCATGGGCAAACATAAAGAGCCGCGCGGTAGAAAATCTTACTGAAAGGTTGCACAAATTGCTAAAATGCTCTCTGAATCTGGTTTCAATGTCGTAAGTGGTGGGGGGCCAGGCGGCATGGAAGCAACACACCTTGGGGCACTTTTTGCTGGTTGATCAGAAGAATCCCTTACTACTGCCATCGAAAAATTAGCAAAAAAGCCATACGATGAATTTCCGAAAAACATGAAAGACATTATAAGTAAAGACGGAAAAAGTATTAACGAGGAATTATTAACTAATCTGCACGGATGGATGCTTCCAGCTTGGGAAATTGCTAATGATCTAAAGAACCACCTAACACCAATAAATCGAAGTTTAGCTGTTCCAACGTGGCATTATGGTCATGAACCATTTACTCCGTTTGCCACTCATGTCGCAAAATACTTTCTCAATAGCATATGGGAGGATGTTCTTGTAACCCTTGCTTCCTGCGGGATCATATTCTCAGAGGGGAGGGGAGGAACGATCCAGGAGGTATTCCAGGATGCTGCCCAAGTTTATTACCGTGAGACAGATAATGGTGAAAAAAACACAGCTCCAATTACTTCAATGATTTTTCTAGATTGCAAGTTTTGGTCAATTCCTGAAACTCCAGATGGTAAACCTCACATGCCTGTACTGGATTTGCTTCATCAACTCTTTGTGGTTACAGGAAATATGGTAGGAGAGTTGGTTGGTTTTAAAGTAGACAAGTTAAATAATCCCCTTCGAGCAAGGATTAAATTTGACGAAACTGGCAGAGTTGGTTATGTGGAACTTGAAGATCTTCATCATTTTGCAAATGAGTAATCAAATAGGATTTGATTCTTTCTCTATTATTGCAGAAGATTAAGCTAGATGGAATGATGTGCGTTCTACAACGGGAAGCCTTTCGAATATACTAGTTACACGAAAAAAGCCGTCATTCATCTCTTGACGGCTTTTTTCATTTGAAAGTCATCTCATGACCCTAGACTCTTTGCGATATATGCTTCATCTTTGAAGGGATTTATTACATCACCTACAGGCTCAATCTCAAGATATCGAAGTTTAAAAGGATTCTCTTTAATAGCAGTTTAATGTCGTAGCATGTCTGAGAGGAAAAGTGAACTATATAATCGTTTCTTGGTGGGAAACGATCGGTAAGTCTTTATCTGGAACTGTCTTACTTATCAGCAGTATAATGCAATGACAGTAGATGGAACTTAAAAGGAAAGCTAATCAGGTCAATCATGGGAAGAAATTTTTTTAAAAAAAATATAGAGTATAAGATGTTAAGCGACCCAGATGAAACGGATCAAGAAATGATCGGTAACGGGTATATAAAAGTTACAGACGCTCAGTTTGACAAAGCATTCAATTGCTATCCACATCTAATAAACAATGAGATTACTTACAGAGATGTTCTGAAAGAAATAGAGGAACTATCGTAGAGCACTCAGTGGAGAGGTATAATTGACGGCAAAATTAGTGCAGCTTTAATGTCGAGGGACAAGAACATGTTCCCATTGAAGTCGCTATTTTAGCGGCTTTTTTATTTTATCGGTACAAGTTCTTGTCCCAAGTCAAGGACAAGAACATAGTCCGATTGCCGATTAGGCGTATATCTAATCGGCAACTTGCTCTTCGTTTCATTAAACTAACGGGCAGTTATGCGTAACTTCCAGGGAATGTAAACATCTAAATAACGTAAGGAACGAGGAGGCAGACAATTCATGGGTGGAACGAATGTTTGGGATGCGGAGTGGGAGGTTAACGAAGAGCAGGCGCGGACGCTGATCGGCAGACAATTCCCTCAGCTGTCATCGAAGCAAGTGAAGCGATTGGGCTGGGGCTGGGACAATACGGTTTTTCTCATCGGTGACGAGTACGTGTTCCGGTTTCCAAGAAGATCTATTGCAGTTGGCTCGATTCGTATGGAAGGGAAGCTGCTGCCGAAGTTGGAGGCATATATGACCATCCCCTATCCGAAACCGTTGTTTTATGGCGAAGCAAGTGACGAATACCCGGCACCATTTCTTGGCTATGCCTACGTGCCAGGAGATTTCCCAATCGGTTTGACGGAAGAACGCCGGGCTTTATCGGCAGAGACGCTGGCGAAATTTTTGCGGAGATTGCATGAGTTTCCGCTGCAGACGGCGCTGAAGTGCGGAGTTCAGCAAGATCATCGAAACTTGACGGACATAGCATCGCGCAAAGTGAAATTGGAAGGATTTCTATCGAAGGTGGTTGAACACTTGTCGCCGGAGGAGTCCGGTGTGATCGAAGCGTATATTAGCAGGCTGCAAAAGGACCGTGTCGAGGCGGTGAATGCAGTGCTACATGGAGATCTTCATTTCAAAAATATGCTTGTGAATGAGAACGGGATCGTTTCCGGCATCATTGATTGGGGCGATCTGAGCGTAGGCCATCCGGCTTGCGATTTGAGCGTTGCTTATAGCTTTTTACCACCTTACGCTCGCGGCGTGTTTTTCGAAATGTACGGAGGAGCGGACGAGGAAACGAAGCTGCTGGCGCGGCTGATCGCGGTATACATCCCCATACTGATCTTAATGCAAGCGGTCGATGACGGGAATGAAGCGATTGCGGCAGAGGCAAAATCCAACATCATGCGGGCACTGTCGGATTAGGCTCATTATTTCGTTGCGGCTATGGGGCTATGGCTATCGGCACCATTTTGTCGTTTAAAGGCAGCGATAAGGTACGATCCGCCTTCTCTGATGCCGTTCTTGTCCAGCTACAGCAATAGGTACACGATTGCGTCTTCCAATCTGCTATAGCTAATTATAGGCAAAATTGGACCGAAAAATTTCATTTGCCATAGTCGCCGAACTCCATGTGGCGACCATCCCATTAAAGTCGGTTCGATAAAGCCGCTATTCTCATCGGATGAACCGCCGTATATGATTTCTCCTTTGCCTTTCTCAATGAAGGCATTTCAACCGGTTGAAATGCCTCGC
This sequence comes from Paenibacillus sp. OK076, assembly GCF_900110055.1. Classification (NCBI taxonomy): domain Bacteria; kingdom Bacillati; phylum Bacillota; class Bacilli; order Caryophanales; family Paenibacillaceae; genus Paenibacillus; species Paenibacillus sp. OK076. The sequence continues at coordinate 2,723,527 of NZ_FOCH01000001.1, read as the reverse complement.
GCTCACAATGCGGCCATAATCACAGCTTTTGACGATTTCCGAACCAAAAAACTGCTTAATCGTCAGGATCAATTCGCTGATTAGCTTCACCTTCACCAATTCATGGACAAGCACATAATCGGGTGCCACGCAAGTTTGGCCCGAATTGACCATTTTCCCCGCTGAACTTTACGTAACCTAGCTGCTCTGAATCAATCTATATTTTCTTCAAACGATTTGTTTTCAAGCTTTTTAATATATTCATGGGTAGCGAGTCTCCAAAAAATCAACTTTTATTTCTTCGATGCAGGACGTCCAAGACGTTCAGAGAGGGCAGCCATAAATTTACGTGTGACAAAACGGGCACTATTGGAGATCCAGTAATTGCCGACACCGTCTATCACATAGATACGGTTTTTCTCAAGTCCACGAAAGGCGGTCTTTACAACAGACTGAGGAGTACCCGTAACGTTTATTGGCAAATTCGTAGCATCGACCTTATCGAAAAATCCTGTTTTGGTCGCTCCTGGACATAGTGCCATAACACGAATTCCCAAGTGTTTGTTCTCTGCCCAGAGTGATTCCGAGAAAGAAAGTACAAATGCTTTGGTAGCGGCATAAGCCCCCATATATGGAAATGGATAAAAAGCTAAAAAAGAAGAAACATTAACGATAATTCCATCCTTATGATGCTGCATGTAGGGTAAAAACTGAGCCGTCATATCCATGAGTGAGGTGATATTCAGATCAACCATCTCGCGATAACGTTCCATAGAGGTTTCTTCAAACCGGCCGTCTGTTCCGAATCCTGCATTGTTAATCAAAATGTTCACCTTAAGTCCAAGCTCCTTAACCTTTTCGGCCAGTTCTTCAGCAGCCCCCAGCTTTGAAAGATCACTGACTAGAGGGTAAGTATTAACTCCATAAGTAGCCTTTAAATCTTTGGCAAGTAACTCAAGTTTATCCTTCGAACGTGCAACCACAATGACATGACTGCCTCTTGCAGCAAGCTCTCTTGCGTAGGCCTCTCCTATACCAGATGAAGCACCTGTGACCAGAGCGACTTTACCTTTATAAATAATCATTAATATGACCTCCTGATTAATAAGGTTTTATGTTGTTTGTTAAAGGTTTAGAAAATATTTTCTAAATAAAATATACGTATTGAGGCTGTAGTTGTCAATAATATAGAATTTTAATTCTTTTTCCTGTGTTTTTTTTCTGATAATCACAGAAAATATCTATTTTCCATCGATTTTGTGGAATTTTTATTCTAAAATTGACATCGTTATTTTTCAGATCTATAATTTTGATAGAAAATATTTTCCGAAAAGGAGGGGTGAACATGGGTAAGCGAGAGGATATTAGAATTGCAGCGCTGGATTTAATCATTGAGGAGGGCATACAGTCCGTTACTTTCCCAAAAATTTTCAAACGAGCCAATGTTGGCTCCAGCACCTTCTATAATTATTATAAAAACAAAGAAGAGCTAGTTAATGAGCTATATAAAAGTGTACTCATGCACATGGGAGAAGTGATCATGACCGGCTATGACCCTAATCTCACAGTCTATGAACGAACCAAGGGAATTCTGAGACACATGGTGGATTACGGGCTGAATTACCCAAAAGAAATTCTGTTTCTGGAAGGATATAGCGATTCTCCTTACATCGACGAAGAAGTGAGAAATATGATGAATCCTGCGATGATTGAAATTTTTGCTGTTATCGAAGAAGGTCAGAAGCAGGGCATCATCAGCGAAATGAATCCAATGTTTTGCTGTCATCTCATCAAAGGCATGGTTGCTACTTCAATAAGGGGGTATTTGGGAGGAAAATACCCTTTTGGCGAGGAGCAGATTCGGCAAACATTGGATGCGTGCTGGAGAGCCATTAAGGTCTAGCTTCTGATATCATATTAAAACATAGAAAAGGATTCACCAGGTTTGCACCGTAATTTGATCCGCAATAAATGCCTTTGGGAGAAGTAATAGATAGTTTAGTAGAAAAATAGAATGTTATTGTAGTATTAGGATTTTTGCGTAGGTAAGGAAGAAACAACTGCTAAACGAATAAGCTGTTGCGGGACAAGAACATTGTTCCATTCAAAGTCGCTATTATAGCGGCTTTTTTGTTTTAAGGAACCAAGTTCTTGTCCTAAACTGAGGACAAGAACTTGGTTCCTTTGCCGAAAAGGACAAGAACATTGTGTCATTGCGGATTAGATTGTTATCTAAATATTATCATGACAGAACTAATGTTAAGGTCCTCAGGATTCACCATGTGATTGTTAACCCCAGGTGTGGCGGGAAAAAGCACATTAATATAAGACTTTGCCGTTTAAAAACATTTGGAATTAAGTAAATAGTTACATTTGGATGATAATTCGACTGAAAGATAACTTGTTTGAGCATTTTTGTTCAATCTGAATACTGGTTGCTCATTCGAAATTGACCCAAACTTTTCAACCAGGCCAATTCGCGGGGAGCTCTGACCGGTTACCAGGAATCGAGGCTCCTAGGTATACCCTAGACCTTTTTTAAATTTGTCTCTCGGGAGACATTAAATGCCTAAACATAAGTCCCAGCTTTAAGAGCAGCAGATGATCGGTATTCTTCATATCCAGGTTCAGCAGCCCCGAAATTTTCTCCAGCCTGTACAGTACTGTGTTGCGATGGATATATAGCTCACGTGCAGTTTCATTCACTTGGCCGTTGTTGGCGAAATAGGCTTCAAGTGTGTGCATCATCTCGCTGGTGTATTCCTCTTCTTTGTCCAGCAGTGGACGGAATAAATAAGAGCAATACCTGACCATGACCTCCTGTGGAATATGCTTGAAGAGATAAATAAATTCCAGGTCAGCAAACATGACAACCGGTTCGCTTAAACCAAGCTCCGTACTGATTCTCTCAGCATCCCCGCACTCCCGGAAGCCGTCGATGAACTCCTCCATGCCCGTTCTTACTTTACTGATAAAACATGTCCTTGTTCCGTGGTCCCATGAATGCATCAAATCCGCATACAAACGTACCGAATCCTCATACTTCCTTCGATCCTTGGCCTCTTCTTCTAGAAGGGGGAAGAGTGAATATATGCGGTTCATCACATAAAAATGATTGGATTCCAAGGAGGATGTTTTGGGATGATCCTGAAGCCTATTCTGAATCTCCCTCAGTTTGCGCTTCTGACTTTCATGGTCCCAAGCATCCGCTCTTGAGGAAGATACCATGCATACGTAAGGCGTGCTCCAAAATTTGCTTCCCAATGCTTCGGCAAATTCGAGCACCGTTTTCAAAGAGGCATTCCCCTTTAAGTAACGTTCCATGGCCGTGCCAAGACGACTGCCTGCCGCAGTAGCCTCCTGATTCTGGATGACCTCCAGATGATAGGAAAGAATAACGGCAGCTTGGTGAAAAATGCCCTCCATTTCATGTGCTTCCAGCAGATTTTCAGTTTGTATGAGCAAGTAACCGTAAGACTTTCCGTTTTTCAGCAGGGGGACCCGATACAACAGGTTGCTCGCAGACTTATAAAACCGATTGTCCTGATTCCAGGGCCAATCGCTTAACAGCTCCATATCGGAACAGCGGGTCATGTTATACAAGGTCTGTCCTTCAGAGGTAACGATGGCCAAAGGAACCCCTAAAATGCTTGTGATACTTTGAAAATAATTGGTGTACTCATCCGCCTGCATCGCAAAATCAACCAGCTTTTTCTGTGTTTCAAGCAATTCATTCAGCCGGCGGGTATCGCGTTGGAACTCGGATTGGTAGAGAGCGGTGATCTGCTCGGAGAAGGTGAATTGAAAAGGCAGCTCAATTAGGGGCAAGCCCAGTCGATCAGCTTCAAGCAGGGCTATCTCTGGTATTTCCGCCCAATATCGACCAAGCTTGATGCCAAGTCCGGAGGCCCCACGTTCATTCAGCTTTTGCAGCAAATTAACAAATTCCTCGGGTGAATCCCTAATCGCATACGCTGTAGTCAACAAGAGTTCCCCTTCTTTCATCCAGTTGATCACATCCGGCGCATCCATCAAATTGATGGAGCTAATCGTTCGAGAAATTCCTTTTTTACCGGCTGCTAACTTGCCTTCCGATAACGGGTACACCGCCAACGCATCTTCTATCGTTAAATGCATGTCAATCATTCCTCCTAAACGATACATATCTGAATCAGGTACCGGACACCACGTAACTTTTAAGCAATTATATAGGGTGTTGTCGAATTCCTGCAATCCTTTTTGTTATATGTGTGTCATATAAGTTAACCGAAAACATCAAATGTTCTGTTTTTGAACCAACGTAAAGCGTATACCATTAGATAAAAAACCAAAATTGTGTGAGGAATATTTACACGCATATTTTTTGGCTATATGATAGGACACAACTTCAAAGAGAAGAGGGGATTCAGATGCAGCTCACCCAAAATCAACAGGCAGCGACCCAAAAGGACAGCCGTTCCATGCTTGTAATCGATGATGTCGGCAAAATCTACCCCAATGGCACTGTAGCTGTGCAGCATGCGAATCTGCATGTGGGGGAAGGAGAATTTCTATGTTTTGTCGGTCCTTCCGGTTGCGGGAAATCTACCATTTTCAATATGATTGCCGGTTTGACGGAACCGACCTCCGGTCATCTGACCGTGCTGGGTACTTCCCCAAAGGAAGCACGTAAACAGAATGAAATTGCCTTTGTATTTCAGGAGCATACCCTGCTCCCGTGGGCCAAGCTGATTGATAATGTCACCATGCCTCTTACTTTGCGTGGCGTATCCAAAAAGGAGCGAATTACCGAAGGGGAGCGGGTTTTAGAGTTGGTAGGGCTGAAGGATTATATGAAGGTGCTGCCTCGTGAGTTGTCAGGCGGAATGAAGATGAGAGTATCTATTGCACGAGCGTTGATATCTCGCCCCAAGCTGCTGTTAATGGACGAACCGTTTGGCGCCCTTGATGAAATTACCAGGCAGACGCTGCAGAATGAGCTGCTAAATATTTGGGAACAGGACAAGAAGATGTCGGTTCTGTTCATTACGCATAACGTGTTCGAAAGTGTGTTCCTATCAACAAAAGTCGTGGTGATGACGCCTCGTCCCGGTAAAATTTCCGATTTCATTGATATTCCGTTTGCCTATCCGAGGGATGATGAATTCCGGACCCAGCCTGAATTCGGTGAATATGTACGCAGCGTGTCCAATGTTCTGAATCATTGATAGCCAGAAATGAGAGGAGAGGGAAGCAACATGGAAGAGATGGTAGCTAATCCAGCCGTTGAAACGACACCAGGTATCCGAGCTTCTGGGAAGGAGAATGCCCGCAGCCATCATCCGGGAGAAGAGAGCCCAGTCATCGGACTGCTGAAAAAAATTCTGCCGCCAATCGTCGTGTTTGTCCTGTTTATCGGCGGATGGGAATTAATCGTGCGGATACTCGGAATGCCCCCATATATCTTGCCCAAGCCATCCGATATTGCTGCAGCCGCTGCTGAGAACAGCGCGAATCTGATTACGTCGGTAAGCACAACCATTGTTGAGGCGTTGATCGGCTTTACGATCAGTGTAGTGCTCGGTATTTCATTGGCCATTCTACTGGCCCTGTCCAAAACGGTAGAAAAAAGCGTATATCCCTACGCTATTATCCTACAGACTATTCCGGTCGTTGCGGTAGCGCCAATTATAGTGATCTGGTTCGGAGCGGGAATAAATGCCATTGTGATCATTTCATTCTTAATCAGTTTTTTCCCGATTTTATCGAATACGCTGATCGGATTGAACTCAACGGATCAGAACATGAAAAATTTATTCTATCTGTATAATGCAAGCAAGCTGCAAACCATTTGGAGGCTTAGATTTCCGGCGGCACTTCCGTACATTATGGCAGGACTGAAAATTTCATGCTCCAGTTCGGTTGTCGGAGCGATCGTGGGTGAATACATTGCAGGCATTGGTGGCGGACAAGGCGGACTCGGTTACGGGATTACCGTTGCGGCAACCCGCCTGCAAACGCCTTATCTGTTCGCCTGCGGTTTAGCGGCATCCGCCCTAGGAATCGCATTTTTCCTAATCATCAACATGGTGTCGAACAAACTTTTGAAGTCCTGGCATGAATCAGCAATGAAATGATACCAGAACCGGGGGAGAGATCCAACATGTCCAAACATCATATGAACTTTCGTTACAAGAAATGGCTGCTGTCGGCTGCTTCTTTGATCCTACTGCTTCTAAGCGCATGCTCCAATTCCTCCGCTCTAGAATCCGCCGCCCCGGCGGGAGGGGAAGCCGGAACAGAACTGAAGCAGGTGAAACTGATCGAGGGCTGGTACGCCAAAGGGGAAGATGGAGGCTATTTTGCGGCATTGCAGCAGAACTTTTATAAGGACAAAGGGATCGACATGACAATTCAGCCAGGAGGCCCCGAGGTGTCAACCATGCAGCTTGTCGCTGCAGGCAAAGCTGAATTCGGTATCTCTTATGCGGATGAAATTCTGAAGGCGCGGGAACAGGGAATCCCTGTTGTCGGTATCCTTGCCGGTTTTCAAAGCACACCTCAGGTTCTGATGTACCACAAGGGGGAGAACATTCAGGATTTCACAGACCTGAACGGCAAAACCGTATACATCGGTACAGCGGTGCCTTACTGGGAATATATCAAGAGCCAATACAATCTGACAGATGTAAAAGAAATGAAGTATAACGGGCAGCTTGTCAATTTTATCAATGACCCTAGTTCGCTCAATCAGGGTTACATCACGAATGAGCCTTACGCACTTTCTCAGCAGGGGGTTGAGGTGGACTTTCTGAAAATCGCCGATTCCGGTTATGCGAACTATGCAGACGTTCTTTTCACGACGGAAGATTACCTCAAAGAGCACCCTGATGTTGTTGAAGCTGTCGTGCAGGCAAGTCAGAAAGGTTGGAGCTATTATCTAGACAACTATGAAAAGGTAAACCCGTTTATTCAAACCTACAATCCCGATATGACGGTAGAAGCAATGAATTATGAAGCAGTGCAGGAAAAACCCTTTATTCTTAACAAGGAATCTGAGGCAAATGGTATTGGTTACATGACAAAGGAACGCTGGAGTACTCTCCAGGATCAGATGATCAAGGGCGGAGGATTAACGAAGGCACTAGATGTTACCGAGGCGTTTACAACGGAGTATCTGATGAAGCCATAAACCTGAACCAAACGTATTTGAAGCTTCAAATCAGAAATTTCAGAAAAATGAGGGGACTTAATATGTTCAAACTTGGAAATCGAAAGAGCTATTGGCAAGTGTCCGAAACGCTGGTGGATCTAAGGCGAACGCAAAAGTACGGCAAGTCAGTAACCCTCCCTGCACAGCCGCAGGAAGTCATATTTGATCTCGAGCATACGGCAGTTATTGTCATCGATATGCAGAATGATTTCTGTACACCGGGTGGATGGCTGGATTCCATTGGGGTCGATACCTCTCCGCTCCTTAACCCGGTCAGCCGGCTGAACCGACTGATGCCCGAGCTGCGCAAAGCGGGAGTGCCTGTGATATGGGTGAACTGGGGCAACCGGGAAGACCGAATGAACGTGCCGCCATCCGTGCTTCATGTATACAATTCGAATGGGCGGGGCAACGGCATCGGGGACCCGCTACCGGGGAACGGCTCCAAGGTGCTGGAGAAAGGCAGTTGGGGAACGGCCATTGTCGATGGTCTGGATTCGTCCCCCGATGATATCTATGTGGATAAATATCGCATGAGCGGGTTTTGGGATACACCACTGGACAGTATTCTACGCAATCTTAATATTCAAACGGTGTTGTTTGCCGGGGTAAATCTCGATCAGTGTGTCATGCATACACTGCAGGACGCGGCTTGTCTCGGATATGACGGCATACTTCTGGAGGATTGCTCGGCAACAAGCTCCCCGGATTTCTGCATAGAAGCGACATTGTACAATATCAAGCAATGTTATGGCTTCGTTACAGATTCCACCTGGTTGGTACAAGAGCTGAGCGGGGGAGCGACTGCTATAGAGAGAAATACCTCGGAAGAGCTGGCATCGTTAGAAGGCTGAGCGGAAGGATGGGATGAAGCAATGAAGGACCAATGGAACGCCATTGTCAACCAGGTGAACGTTGAACCGACAGAGCAGGGTAGGCTGAACGGACTCAGCTTTATGGTCAAGGATGTGTTTGCCGTCCGTGGCAATACAAATGGCGCGGGTAATCCACGTTGGCTCCAGACGCATGGGCCCGAGGCGGAACACGCGGAAACGCTCAACCTGCTATTGCAGCAAGGAGCAAGGCTAACGGGCATGACGCATACGGATGAGCTGATGTTCAGCTTGAATGGTGAAAATGTTCATTATGGAACACCAGTAAATCCAAAAGCTCCCGATCGTATCCCTGGAGGTTCATCGAGCGGATCGGCGGTAGCTGTCGCCGCTGGGCTTGCTGACTTCTCCCTTGGAACGGATACAGGAGGATCGGTACGTGTGCCATCTTCGTACTGTGGAATTTATGGAATGCGTCCATCGCATGGCATCGTCTCCGCGAAAGGCGTTATCCCACTCGCTCCCAGCTTCGACACCGTCGGCTGGATGGCACGTGATTTCGAGACGCTGTGCCGGGTAGGAGAAGTGCTTTTTCCGCAGACAGACTCGGGTACAGGCTTCAGCCGGGTGCTCATCGGTGAGGATGCGTGGGAGCTTGCTGACACGGAGAGCAAAGAGGCGCTTACCCCTTACCTGAAGTTGCTGTGCGGCATGGCTGCGAGCCATGAAACGGTTCGCATCGCCCCGCAGGGTCTACCTGAATGGATGACCATGTTCAGGACGATCCAGGGCTATGAAATATGGCAGGAGCACGGAGCGTGGATTGAACGTGAGCAGCCGACCTTCGGACCAGATACGGCCGGGCGATTCTCCTGGGCAAGCACTGTTGAACGTGCCGATCAGGAGAAGGCAGCCAAACGCCGAGTCGAGGTGTGCAAGCACATGACTGACCTGCTCAGAACGGATACGGTGCTTGTGATTCCGACGACGACTGGAGCGGCCCCGAAGCTGAGCTTGGGCGGGCCTTTAATTGAAGAACGAAGAGTGAAAACGATGCGTTTAACCTGCATTTCCGGCTTGTCGGGTCTGCCGCAGCTTACGATTCCGGCTTCGGAGGTACTGGGCTGCCCGGTCGGTATTTCGATCATTGCCGGTCCGGGACAGGATCAACGTCTGCTGGAATGGGCCACATCCTTTCTTTCAGCAGTAAATTCAGAAGTAAAAGGATAAGAGCATCATTCGATATATGAACATGAAGCTACGCGTAAAACAATAAAGCCGCAGGAGAAAGGGTGTCAGTTATGTTTCAACGATATGAAGGAACAGCGTGGGAGGAACGATTTTTGCCCCGTCTGACAAGCAAACAGGTCAAAGAACTGCCGAAGGATAAGGCGCTGGTTATTCTTCCAGTCGGAGCTGTGGAGCAGCATGGCCCCCATCTGCCCGTATATACGGACACTTTGATTGGGGAAGCGACATTATCACAAACGCTGGAGCGGGTGCGGGCGGATAAGGAGATCTGGCTGCTGCCTCCGGTCTCGTATGGCAAAAGCAATGAACATATCGGACTTCCGGGCACCATTTCCTTATCGGCGAGCACACTGCATGCCATCATGCTGGACATTGCAGAAAGTCTGAAGGCCAGTGGTTTTCGCAAGTTACTGTTGTTTAACACCCATGGCGGCAACGTGGATTTGCTAAATACAGTATCACGAGAAATACGGATCAGAACAGGGATGATGGTTTTCTATCTCAGTCCCAGCAGTCTAAATGTGGCAGAGGATCTCCTGTCTTCCGAGGAGCTGGAATACGGTATTCATGGTGGCGATTATGAGACCTCTCTCGTGATGTCCATCAAACCGGACTGGGTGAAGAAGGAGTTCCTCGTCAAAGAGCTTCCTGATATGTCCTCTTACCGCTTTCTTACATTAGAAGGGAGAATTCGTTTCGCCTGGAAGATGGCTGATATCTCTGCTACAGGCATTGCTGGTGATGCTACAACGGCCACGCCGGAGAAAGGCAGCATTATTCAGGATAGAATCTCAACGATTTTGTCAGAGGCGCTGGAGGAACTGTGTGATTTTGAAATCACCGATGTCCGCGGGACTGAACCGGTTCAGCAGCCAGCAGGAAGCACCTTGTGAAGCTCGCCAGTCTGAAACACGGCGATGGTGAACAGGCCGCGATTGAACATGGGGAGCGATTCTTTCTTCTGGAGGAGATCAACAGGGCGGAAGGAAGCACATGGGGCACCTCCGTTATGGAGATCTTGAAGCAAGGCCAGCTAGAGGAGCTAATCCAGTGGTATCAGAGGCACGGGGATAGAGCAGTTTCATCAATCCCTTTCATACCTTCAGAAGGAGCCATAGCTGCTCCTCTCTTCCGCCACCCTCGTAAAATATGGGGAATTGGCATGAATTATGTGCAAAAAGCGATCGATCTCGCATCTACTCCTCCAGAGCGTGAGCCAGTCTGCTTCATGAAGCCAGACTCAAGCCTGATCGGGCCGGAAGAGTATATCCAGCTGACGGCTCAGGATGTGAATGTGACATCAGAAGCAGAGCTTGGCATTATCATCGGCCGAACCTGCAAAAATGTGCCGGAAGAACGTGCGCAGGAGGTCATTGCAGGTTTTGCCGCAACGCTGGATATGACTAACCAGGACATTCACGCACGGAACCCCAGATTCCTGCAGCGATCCAAGGTATTCGATACATTTTTCAGTCTTGGACCACAACTAATAACACCTGATGAAATAAGTGACCTGCAGAGCCTCGTCGTTGAAACTGTATTGAATGATGAGGTTATTCATAGCAATACGGTGTCTCACATGATGTATCATCCATGGTTCATTGTCTCGTATTTTTCACAGATGATGACTCTCTATCCGGGAGATGTGATCATGACAGGCACACCCGGGTCCGTTCGGATTCAGCAAGGAGATGTCGCCGAGTGTAGAATCAGTGGCTTTATGACGCTTCGAAATCCGGTAGGGGAAGTCGTATAAATCATCAGTAATTTTCCTTGGGGAGTGGTAATGAGATGAACAAGTACAGACAAAAGGGAACTGTCGTTTTACTCGCAGCAATATTTTCCTTATCCACATTGCTGACAGCTTGCGGGAATCAGCCAACGGCTGAGAATGCCTCTGCTACAGGGGGAAGCGAGGAACTCACGGCAATTACACAGGTGACGAACTGGTTTGCACAAGCAGAGCACGGGGGTCTGTATGCGGCAAAGGAACAAGGATACTACAATGAGGCTGGTCTCGATATGACCATCCAGGCTGGTGGGCCGCAGGTGTCTCCAACACAGATCGTGGCTTCAGGCAAGGCGCAGTTCGGACTGGCTACAGCGGATCAATTGCTGGTCGCTCGTGAAGAAGGAATTCCTCTTGTAGCGATTGCAACGATATTCCAGAAAAGCCCGCAGGGACTTATGGTTCATGCCAATCAGAACATGTCCTCCTTGGCCGATTTGAACAACCGCTCCGTATACGTGGGGACAGGCTCGGTGTTTTGGGATTTTGTGAAGAGTAAATACCAATTGGGTAACGTGAAGGAATTGGCTTATACCGGTTCTTTGGCTCCTTTTGTAGCCGATGAAACGGTTGCGATTCAGGGATATGTAACCAGTGAACCTTACGAGATGAAGCAGCAGAATGTGGACATTAATTTCCTGCTACTGGCAGATGCCGGTTATAACCCGTATTCCAATGTGCTGTTCACAACGGAGCAGTATATTCAGGATCATCCTGATATTGTGCGCGGTTATGTCGAGGCTTCGATGAAGGGCTGGGATTATTACAAGACCAATTATGATACCGTGAATGACGTCATTTTAAAGGAAAATCCTGATTTTACGAAAGAAAAGCTGAACTATGCGGCAGAAGCGCTTATCCCGTTTGTATATGAAGGTGATGCGGCGACACATGGTGTTGGCTACATGACAGAGGAACGCTGGACGGAGCTCGGAAAGCAGCTAAAGGAGATTGGGGCCTTGAAAAAGGAACCTGATGTCAGCAAAGTATTTACGGATGAGTTCTTGCCGAGTTCCTAAGAGATACCTTTAGGAAATCAGTTTTACAACATACGGGAGGGGAACCGAATGAATGAACATTGGATAGCCGTATTGAAAGAACGCATGGATCCGGAATTGCTGCAGTGGGAGGAGGCAGCCCTTGCCAAATATTCGATGGATTATCATCACTTCTCTCCTGTGCTGGCCAGTCAGCTGCAGGGTAAGGTCGCCGAGTGCATCGCCAGTCCGCGCACCGAGGAAGAACTTGACGATCTGCTCTCCATAGCAGCAGAGCTGGGAGTTCCGCTGACCATCAGGGGGAACGGCACTGGCAACTATGGCCAATGCGTTCCGGTCACAGGCGGAATCGTCCTGAATCTGGCCAAATACAACAGGGTGCTCGAAATGGGAGAAGGCACTATGCGGATCCAGGCCGGGGCCAGACTCGGCAAAATGGAATCCACTGCCCGCAAGGCAGGTTACGAGCTGCGTACGATGCCTTCCACCTTTCAATCCGCGACGATCGGCGGTTTTTTATGCGGCGGTTTTGGCGGCATCGGTTCGATCAGCTGGGGGACGATCTGGGATGGGTTGGTACGTTCTCTAAAAATCAAGACCGTTGAGGTTCATCCCCGTACCATTGAGCTCCAGGGAGACGAAGTGCTGCCTTACCTGCATACTTACGGTACAATCGGCATTTTGTCCGAAGTGGAAATCAATCTGGCTCCCCGAGTGGAATGGATGCAATGGGCAGTGACCTTTGACCGTTTTGAACAGGCTTTTCGCTTCGGGCAGTCGGTAGCTGAGGACACTTCCTTGGTGAAAAGGCTAATTTCCATCCATGAATGGCCGGTACCATCCTATTTTCTCCCGCTTGATCTCCCCGCTGACCATGCTGTCGCATTACTGGAAGTGGATACAGCCAACGAATCCCAGCTTGAACGTATCCTATCGGAGTATGGAGGTCACTTGGCTATGAAGGTCTCTGCCGAACAGTATCACAAAGGTGTAGGTGTCTCCGATTTCACATGGAATCATACAACTTTGTGGGCGCGCAAGGCTGATCCTGGCTTGACTTACCTGCAGTTGAATTTTGAACCATCCAGTGCCCTTGAGCAAATCTCATCAATGAAAAAGGAATATCCGGAAGTGATGAATCATATCGAGTTTGCCCGGCAAAACGGGAATTTGCTGATCTCCGGCCTGCCGCTGGTCCCGTTCACAACGGAGGAAAACCTGAATCGGCTGATGGAATGTTACGAGAAAAACCGGGTTGTAGTCAACAATCCGCATACTTGGGATTTGAAGGAAGGCGGGCGATCATACGCCCATGATCGTTTGTGGGAAATCAAACATCGCAATGACCCGAAGGGAATTTTGAATCAGGAGAAATTAAAGCGTTCGGCAGTTAGCGGTATCTGATCAACGGGTGACGGAAGAATGGCGCAACCTGCAAGCAATTAACGTGCCATGCGGATTTTAATAGTCAATCCGTATCTACAGCAAAGGAGCGAGTTGCATGAAATTTGGAAATGTGGTCATCCGGCGAAAGGTCCCTTGCACGATGCGCGACGGCATAACGTTGTATTCAGATATATACCTGCCGGACGAGACGGGAGAATATCCTGTGCTGCTGATGCGCCAGCCCTACGGACGGTCGATTGCTTCTACCGTTACGCATGCCCACCCCGTCTGGTATGCAAATAAGGGATATATCGTGGTAATCCAGGATGTCAGGGGACGGGGAGAGTCGGAAGGCGAATTTAATCCGTTTGTTCAAGAAGCTGAGGACGGATTGGATACCATTGAATGGGCAGCCGGTCTGTCCGGCTCGACCGGGAAAGTAGGCATGTACGGTTTCTCTTATCAAGGCCTAACACAATGGGCAGCAGCTTCCCTTCACCCCCCTTCGCTCAAGGCGATTGCACCGAGCATGTGTCCGGCAGATATGTACCACGGCTTATTTTACCCGCATGGCTCCTTCGCACTTGGCAACCATTTGCCGTGGGCTTTCCAGCTGGCTCGTGACACGGCACAAAGAGCGGGTGACTTCGAAACGGCAGAGCAATGCTCACGACTCATGCGCAGCCCCGAGGAGATGCTCTGGAAAATGCCATTGAATGAAAGACATCCGATTCTGGAGCAATACTTTCCCGCATTTTATGATTGGATCGATCATCAAGCGTACGATGAGTACTGGGAGAAGATGAACTGGATCAACGATATCGTAAAGGAACCCGTGCCTGCGCTTCATATTGGGGGATGGTATGACGGTTTCCTCATGGGCACGTTACAGTCGTTCGAAGCTCTGCAAGCTACGGCCACGCCGGATTGCTTTCATCGGCTCATTGTCGGCCCGTGGGCCCATATTCCATGGGGGCGCAGAGCGGGCGGAATCGATCATGGCGAGCAGGCGGATGGTGGTCATCATCTGGAGCAGCTGCGCTGGTTTGATTATTGGCTGAAGGGCAAGGAAGACATGGAACTGCCTGGTGAACTGCCGATCCGATATTTTGACCAATTGAGTCATGAATGGCACACGGCGGAACAGCTGCCTTCTCTATATGAGGATGGGGCCTCTCCGTCCGAATGGTTTTATCTGTCCGGGTCACAGACCCCGGCGAACGGTGCGGCAGGAGGCGGGAGACTCGAAAAGCATAAGGAAGATGTGGAGGAGGCTGTGCCGGATGTATTCGTGTACGACTCACGTCTGCCGATGCGCCTGGACTCTTACCTGCCCACCGACCGAGCTGCTATTCAGGAACGGCAAGAGATTCTGGTATACACGGGAGGACCGCTTGCAGAGGATATCCCTATTTTTGGGTCTCCGGTGTTATCCGTGCAGTACCAAACATTGGGAGGTCCGACGGATCTGGTGGCTATCCTCACGACCGTATCCGAGAAAGGGGCGGCCCGGCTACTGAGTGTGGGTCGCACGGAAATCTGCAGTGAAGGAGCAGATGATTCCAATGAATGGAGAACAGCGCAGATCCGGCTGCGTCCCTTGGCGGCCACCCTTCCGGCAGGCTCGTATGTCCGGCTTGAGTTGACAGGCAGCGCCTTCCCGTTATTCGCCCGGCATCCAAACGGTGTTAGGGACGAGATGAACAGCACGGGAACAGGTGGGTTGAAGATTGCCACCACGGCTGTTCGCAGTACAGAACAGGACATATCCTGTTTGAGGCTGCCGGTAAAAAGATAAAAAGCGAAGCGTAAATTAAAATCAGTCAAAGTGAGGTTGAATGTATATGGTGAACATTCCAGGTCTGGTTGCTGGTAACTTTGAGAATTGTCCCGTCCACAAAATTTCCGCACAGGATACGAATAAGTTCATCCTGCTGTGCGACAGGGAGCAGGTTCCTTTCACTTCATTCGTGGAGATCTTCGAGGTTGGAGGCAGAACTCCATCCAATGAACACCGGGAAGCTTATGAATATTTTTATGTGTTAAAAGGGGAGGGGCTAGCCAAAGTTGGCAACGAATATGAGACGCCGATCCGCCAAGGTTCATTCATTATCATTCCACCGGGCAACCATCACGATATTATTAACACGGGCAGCACACGTCTGTATTGTCTGACGACCATGGTGCCGGACGAAATGTTCTCGGATATGATCAAAGCGGGTCCGGCCACCGAGCTTGACGAGGAGGATCTGGCCGTGCTTCAGGCGCTGGCTACCGCACAATGAGTGCAGGGCTGCGTTTCATTAATGTATGCCTTCCGCGCCGGGAAGACCTCTGTCTTTATGAACTACAGGCGGAGGCTGGAAAATGGGTTAGTATCCGTCGGCAGGATCGTTTTCTTGATGCACGGGAGAGCGGTGCTTCCCGTCTGATGGTCCCGCACCAGGCTGGATCGGATCTGAAACGGCTCGCAGACGCGGATTGCATCGATCTGCAGGGTGGGATGATGCTTCCTGGCCTGGTTGACTGTCATATGCATCTGGATAAGGCCTTCTCGCTTGAGCAGGTGTCGAACCGATCCGGCACACTTCATGAAGCCATTCTCAATTACAGCCAGGCTGTACAGACATTCAGCAAGGAGCAGCTAGCGGAACGCATGCTGACTGCCGCCAGAATGGCACTGAGCTACGGAACCACGACCATAAGGAGCCACCTTGACTTCCCTGTTCATTTGGGGAGAGAGGTGGCCTTTCGGACAATTGAGGCAGCCTTGGAGGTACGGGAGAAGTTGAAGGGTAGTATGACTATTCAATATGCGCTCATGGTTCCGTTCCGCGGCAATCAAGAAGCTGCGGATGAGGCAATCGAGGAAGCACTGCGGATGGGAATTGATGTACTGGGCGGAGCCCCTCATCTGGCAGACGACTCTGAAAGAGAGATTGGCAGGATTTTTCGGTTAGCAGAACGTTTCGGAGTACCCATTGATCTGCATGCAGATGAAAGTGATAATCCAGGAAAAAAGACCGTACTGAGCTTAGCAGAGCATACGATTCACTACGGTTATCAGCGCAGAGTGACGGCAGATCATCTGTGCTCGTTGTCTGCCATGACGGAAAACGATGCACAGCATGTGATGGCGAAGATGAAGGAAGCCGGTCTGAACGCGGTAACGCTGCCTGCGGTGAACCTGTATCTTCAAGGACGGGAAGATCGCGGCCTGGTAAGACGGGGCACAACACGCATTCGCGAGCTGCTTGCAGAAGGCATTCCGCTTGCTGCGGCCTCCGACAATATTCAAGACCCGTTCCATCCGTTCGGCCGCGGGGATCTGATACAGATCGCCCAAATCACATCATATGCGGCCCATATGGGCAGTGAACGGGATTTAGCACAGCTGCTGCGGATGATCACGGATATACCTGCTGCAATCACGGGCTGCAACAAGTATGGAATAGAAGAAGGACATGACTGCAACTTTGTAGTCACGGATGCTTCGGATGTCACGCAGCTGCTATCAGGTACAAAAATGAGTCGCTGGGTGTATGCCTCGGGCAGATGGCAGTCTGCTTTGCATACAGCTCAGACATTCGCGTCTGAATGGTAACATGATTTGCAACAAACAGGAATTTCCGTCAGTTGAACATAGAAGAGAAAGAAGGTGGCAAGATGGTTCCACAAGTCACAGGCACACAGACGATGGTCGTCAGTCCTCATTCTTTGGCCAGTGCGGCAGGATCGCGTATTTTGCAGCAGGGAGGTAACGCCTTTGATGCCGCCGTGGCGGTGAGTGCCTGTCTTGCTGTCGTATACCCACATATGACGGGACTGGGAGGCGATTCCTTCTGGCTGACCTATAGCACCGAAGAGAGAAAGGTCAGGGCATATAACGCGAGTGGACGTTCGGGCAGTCGGATTACCGCCAGCTGCTTTGAAGGCGAGTCAGCCATCCCGCAGCGGGGACCCCGCAGCGTCATTACCGTGCCGGGTATGGTGGACGGCTGGGATGCCATATTACAGGAATATGGCTCGAAGACGCTGGCAGAGGTGCTTGAGCCCGCGATCCAATATGCGCTGGAAGGCTTCCCGCTGTCGCCGGACCAGCATGTCAATACGGCCGAGCGTTTCGATGTGCTGGCAGCTTATCCACAGACAGCCGACATCTATCTGCCCGGAGGTAAAGTTCCGGAGCAAGGCAGCCGCTTTGTGCAGTCTGCTTTGGGAAGCAGCCTGCTCCAGGTTGCAGACCAGGGCCGAGACGTATTTTATTCAGGCAGTGTTGGTCAGGAGATTGTTCGCTCACTTAAGGAGCAGGGAGGTCTACTGACACTGGAGGACTTTGCGAGACACAGAGGTGAATGGGTGGAGCCGATCAAAGGGAGTTACCGAGGGCTTGATCTTTATCAGGTCCCGCCGAATTCACAGGGCTTTACCGGTATAATGGCGCTTCAAATTCTAGAACAGTTTGATTTGGACAGTATAGAGCATGGTTCCTATGCGTACTATCACCTGCTCGTGGAGGCGCTGAAGCTGAGCTTCCGTGATCGCGATCGTTATTTGACAGATCCACAATTTTCATCCATTCCTCTGGAACAGCTGCTATCCAAATCCTATGCTGCGAAGCTCGCGGCCTGCATTGATATGGAGCGAGCCCTGCCGATGGATTCTCAACCGGTAGGTCATGATACGGCATATGCGGCGGTAGTAGACAGTGAGGGCAATGCCGTTTCATTTATCCAAAGTCTCTACTTTGAGTTCGGCTCGGCCGTGGTTGGGGGAGACACTGGTATATTGCTGCAGAACCGAGGCTCATTCTTCTCCCTGGATCCGACACATGTGAACAGGCTGGAGCCGGACAAAAGAACCTTTCATACGCTGATGCCGGCAATGGCATGCCGTGATGGGAAGCCGTATATTTTGTACGGTACCCAGGGAGGAGAAGGTCAGCCCCAGACACAGACCGCGCTGCTGACCCGCATGGTGGATTATGGCATGGCCCCCCAGACCGCTGTACGTGAACCCCGCTGGGTGTGGGGAAGAACATGGGGAGAGGCAACGCAAGAATTGAGAGTGGAGGGCCGGATCGCAGCAGAAGTGCAGCAGCGCTTACAGCTCACCGGACACAAGGTACAAAAAGTTGAAGATTTTGCTAGAGTCATGGGACATGCGCATGCCATTATGATTGATGACAATGGCTTCCTGCTCGGGGGCACAGACCCCCGCTGCGATGGTGCGGCTATCGGATGGTAAACCAAAACCAGGTGAAAGGTCTGGGTGCATACTGCCCAGGCTTTTATTATGGCTTTAGCCAGTTGAGTGCGTGAAACGCGCGAAACAAAATAACTGAAAAGAACTAATTGTATAAACCGTTATAGTATCTGTTATACAGAGGTAAGAATAAGTAAGGAGCCGTGCTGTAACACGACTCCAGTGTACATTAACTACATAAAGAGCAGTCGGCCGCTCGGTGGTGGTCGGAATAGACTGATACCTTAGGGTGGTCGGTCTATTTCTTTTCATGTAGGCAAGAAGCACCAAAATAAAAATGTCGAAAAGGAATATTAATGAAAGTGTGTCTTTGCCTCAATGCTTGGGTTTATGGTTATTTCGTGATTGAACTTGCTTTTTTTACCCATAATGTAAATTCCAATACAGACTAGCAATAATAGGATCTGAGCCAGAGCGACCAGCCACAACACTTCCGTGTAACCTCCTATAATGCAAAATATAGTATTGACTAGGGGGAACCCCACGAAAGTAAACATGATAGAAAAATCTTTTTTGGGAGTGAGTGAATAATTAACCTTCCGGTCCCAAAACTTTATAAAAGCTAATGCTAAAATTCCGATTGTAATTACAGAAAGTGTAATCAACATCACCCATTGCATATTAGAGGTTCTTTCGAAGAACGGCCCCATATAATTAAAGAAGTTAGATAAAGGTGAGAACATACACGCTAATGACAGAATGGCCGACAGAAACGGATAGATATAACCAATTGATTTACTGTAGCCTTTCTTTTTATGCCACCATTCACCAATTAGAATAAAGATGGTCCAATATCCCGCTATATAAATCCATCCTGTGAAATTCATCACAGGTTCCCCATAGATTTGAGGCTCACCGGCTAGCGGATAATAAGTCCATCTTGCCATGAGTCCATCTGTAGTCTGAAATATCTGTTTAACAGCCACCGGGTCCAATGAAAAGTCAAAAACCATAGCGCTCAATCCCGTAATAAATGGTTTAGTCCAGGACGGTATATTTACAGACTTTAGCACACGCAAAGTTGAATAAATGATCAGAAACTCAATAATAGGGACAGTAATCGGTATATTAAATAACATTAAAATACTCCGCCCATAGGCGTAAAAACCTTCCCCAAGCGATGAAGCAGTAATTTCAAAAACGGCTGCGTAAAAAAACACAAAACCTATAAACTGCAGTAGAACCGTTTTGGGATGTGTTTCCTTATCAAGGATGTAGAAAACCATTAGAACAGCAGCAATTAAGACGATAATATCTTGAATTATCCATACAGGCACTACAGTTATATCACTCATATTTCACCTCCATTTAAGTTTAAAAATAGAATTGAACGTTCAAATAAATTATAATTTCACTGTGTTACTTAAACAACAGGCTGTTCGATTGAGATATGTTAGTTATCATACAAACCACCTTAGATTTGTTCATTATTTCAAATTGGGAGGATATTATGGCAGACAAAAAAACAGATCACAGAGTGAGATATACAAAAATGGTTATCAAAGAAAGCCTGTTGAAGCTTTTGACAGAACGGTCTATCAATAAAGTTACCGTGACCGACATTTGCAGAGAAGCAGGGATTAATCGCAACACCTTTTATACACACTATGCTAATCAGTTTGAGCTTCTTTCAACAATTGAAAATGATCTTTACGAAGACATTAAGCAAGTTGGGATGAGTACTTCAAACCCTCAAACGCTATCTTTTGAATTATGTAAGTATATCAAAGCAAATAAAACGATATGTGAGGTTCTGTTCTCAGAGCATGGCGATAAAGAATTATTGGAACGAATCCTTTATATCAGTCACGATTTAACTATTGAACGATGGAAGACGGAATTAAAATATTTTGATCCACAATTATTTGAGTCCTGGTATACGTTCACCGCTCATGGCAGTATAGCTATTATTAAAAAGTGGGTGAGTAGTGGTCTGAAGGAAAGCCCCAGTCAAATTGCAGCTTTTATTGATAAAGCTACGGAATCCGTATCTAAAGCTTTTTATTCTGAAGAATTGTAGGATTTCCCCGCTTCTCACCAAAAAGCCCGGCAGCTTCTACGCAGTATGAGTGTTGAAACTCACGCCGGCAAGGTGTGCGTTATTGTATTCGTAGGTCATGTCAAAGGAATTATCCCTATCGACGAAACTGAGTTTGAAAACGGGGAGGGGGGATCATTCTTGGCTGCATCAGTTTAAACTTCTGGATGAATGCGCATTTCATGATCTAAAATTGAATAATACTTGCCCTAACTGTAGATCAACGATACCTTTCTTGTTGTCGAATAGACAGTTAGAACATGCATTTCAGTGCAAGTGTGGATATGCTTTTGCTACTTTTCATATGTCCAGTTGGAACGAATGGAGAAGCGCCTGATCAAATGAATCCTGCTGTCCTTCGTTGGGTGGTGTCGAGGGACAAGAACATGGTCCCATTGAAGTCGCTATTTTAGCGGCTCTTTTATTTTATCGGTACAAGTTCTTGTCCCAAGCCAAGGACAAGAACTTGTTCGAATTACCGAAATAGACAACAACATGTTCCTATTCCCGATTAGATAAACATCTAAGTTTAGAGATGAGTTTCTTTATGAGTGATTTAACAGACTAGGGCTTCAAGGCTAGAAGGTATTTGATAAAAACCCAACACTTCAAAGATCTAAAACCTTCCTGTACATAGTCTTGGTCTTCAGTCGAGAAGGGATTTGGCTAGCAAACGTGTAAAAAGAATTTTTTTAACGCTCTTCGTTTCTTATGTCCGAAGGGGCATGTACTAAAGTACTATTATTCATGTTGAAAAGAGGTATACTGGATACCGAGGTGAATCCAATGTGGTTTAAGAGAAGACTGAATACCGCTTCAGATGCAAAAGAACATATCGACCCTTTATCCGCTTCGCGGCTCCCTGTGTTAATATGGCTATGCCTTGTTACCACCGCAACCCTTATACTACAGACCATGTCAGCACCCATTATTATCCCGAGTGTTTTTTTCGTCATAGTGATGCTCGCCCATAGTTACTTTTACTGGATAACAGGTTCAGTCGTTGCTTATTCCAAGCCGTTATATATTATAATACAAGCAAGTTTAATATACATTAGTGCTATTCTTATGCCGGATGGCATGCCGGCGATCCTGATTGGTCTTATACCTGTATTGATCGGGCAAACCGTTGCGATCTATTTCGAAACAACAAAAGTCGTTTTCGTTGCATTTGTGCTCTATGCCATGTTTTGTTCTTTAACTTTATTTAATCGAACTGGCCCTGAGGCGGCACTGCTTGTTTTATTACTTTTACTCATGATGGTTGTAGTCATATCTTACGCGTCATTGTTTTACAAACAAGTTAATGCACGTGTCAGAACCCAAAATTTCTTGCGGGAATTAGAGCTGGCTCACCAAAAAGTAGAGGAACTTACACTCACTGGTGAGAGACAGCGGATGGCTAGAGACTTACATGACACATTGGCCCAAGGCCTTGCCGGAATTATTATGCAATTGGAGGCTGCAAGTATTCATCAAGAAAAGGGGAACCAGCTCAAAGCACAGGAGATCATACGCAATGCCATGGTACAAGCCAGACAATCATTGGCGGATGCACGACGAGCAATAGATGATTTACGCACGAAATCAAACCCTTCCATCACGCTGAGCGAGGCGTTTCAAGAGCAACTGGAACGATTCCGACAGGCGACTGGCATTACAACTGAATTTCAGGGAGAGCTCTCTTCACAGTTGAACAAAGTGCAGATGGAGCATATCTTGCATATTTTGAGCGAGTCCCTTATGAATATCGCTAGGCACGCACAAGCGAACCTTGTCAAGATAACTACCAGCCATAGCAATAATAAGTTTAACCTGAACATCATCGATAACGGCCAAGGGTTTAACACGGATCGCATCGGAAAATTACATGGCCATTACGGCTTAATTGGTGTACAGGAGCGCGCCAGACTCATTGGCGGGAGTATTGAGATTGACAGTAATGCACAAGGAACAGCTGTACACTTAAGCTTTCCATTATAATCGGTAGGAGGAGAGGGATAGCCGCATGAAGCACAAAGTCATGATTGTGGATGACCATTGGGTTGTACGAGAAGGTCTGAAGCTTATTCTGGAAACAGACGACAATTACTGCATTGTAGGAGAAGCCGACGAAGGTGTTGAAGCATTAAAACTGATGGAAATTTCTGAACCGGATGTCATCCTGATGGACCTTAACATGCCAGGGGGACTTGGGGGACTGGATACCATGAAACGGATGCAAGAACAAGGCCTGCTTATTCCCGTTATCATTCTTACCACATATAACGAGGACGAACTTATGGTCGAAGGTTTATCCCTGGGTGCCAAAGGATATCTTTTAAAGGATATATGTTAGCCTATATTCCTGCATATCCGTTAACGAGTGCTCCTGAAGATATTTTTGCTGCGCTACAAGGAGAGCGGGAGATATTGATGTTCGGAGATGTACAAGCTAGAGGGGGATACCCTTCCTATGCCGCGCAATTTTTCAAAGAGAACGACGTGGTGCTTGAAACCGAACCCGGGGATGATGATATTCTGAAGAGTTACCCCGTGGATTACATTGGTTTCAGTTACTATATGAGCCGTGCAGTTAGCGCAAATCCGAATGGGAAGGAAACGACGGCCGGCAATTTATTCGGTGGAGTGAAAAATCCATATTTGCCTTCATCGGAATGGGGTTGGCAAATTGATCCGCTTGGATTAAGAATTGCTCTAAATCTTTTGTATGATCGTTACCAGAAACCATTGTTTATCGTGGAAAATGGTCTGGGAGCAGTAGATCACGTAGAAGCAAACGACGTCATTAATGATGATTACCGCATCGATTATTTGCGGGAGCATCTCTCGCAAATTTCCAAAGCGATTCAGGACGGCGTTGATCTGATGGGATATACTAGCTGGGGGCCCATTGACTTGATTAGCGCGTCCACCGGGGAAATGAAAAAACGGTACGGATATATTTATGTTGATAAAGATAACGCTGGCGAAGGGACGCTAAGAAGAATAAGAAAGAAAAGCTTTGGCTGGTACAAGAAAGTTGTAGAATGACATAAAGTTACCAACCATGAAATCCCTTATAGAATAAGGTTTTTTTATTTTTTGGTAGGGAACTTTGTGTCAATGTATAGTGACATAAAGTTCCCTACCAGGCTGGAATTTGACATAAAGTTCCCTACTACCCTGGAGAGAAAGGATTCATAGGGTTAAATCATTTTTTTACTTTGTGTCATTTTGGTAGGCAACTTTGTGTCAGCCTTTGGAAATCTTACTAAATAAGAGCATATGAATACATTACAATAGATATCAATTACGCTAAAGGAAACGATAGCTCAATAGTACCAAAGGAGGCAGCGGATCAACATTATCGGCTGCCTTTATTGAACTAACGGACAGGATAGCTGAGGATTAATTAGGAAATGACAAAAGATAGGAATATAACCATTCATCCAATTCCAACTCGGCTGTTACCTTGTGAAGATTTATAATCCGTCGTAAGTAAATACCCGCTTGTCCTATAGATAGGGACAGGCGGGTATTTATATTTGGTGAATAAAAACTTTGACTTACTACGATTCGATAATTGAATCAGGATATGATTCTTCAATAATTTTTTCTTTATCCGTTACTACTGCTTAAATTTCTCGTCCGTATGCCTCGAACTGTGTAAGTGCTGGGAATAGTGCAGGTTCATTAGATTGAATTAATTCGCTAAGTTTCACCCATTCCACTTGCCTTGGTTCAAAGAGAATAGCCTGTGCTTTTCCGGATTTCTCAAGAGATGAAGTTATAGAACTGCCATCAGAAAAAGACAAGGTAACCTGCTTCCAGTAATTATCATGGGGGAAGTCAGCTCTCAGGTACAATACGATCTTATCAATTTCAACAAGACGTCCAAAATGAAGTGTGAATTCTGCATCTAGTCGTTGATTAATTCCCCATGATTCAAATGGCCACTCTCCATGTGAATAGGTTACCGTATTGCCATTAATTGCATTTCGGGCAGCAAACACGGCCTCACCACGCGTCTCAACATTAGCCGAAGCATGCGGGTACAACGTTGAGTTGGTATGATGATCATGTGAATTTGCGGCAAGATTTTTGTAAGTTCTAATCTCCTCAGTGGATGCAACCCGAACAGTCAGCAAATGTAGTTGACCCGTAAATGACTTGGGAGAATATGAGGTTTTCTTTTCATTAAAAGGGATGCTTAGACGGTACTCTTGCCCAGACAGATATACAAAATCCGGATTCAAAGCATCATCCAGCTGGATATACAAATAGACGCCGTCCCTGGAACTTCTGAGCACAATAGAATCTCCAGGTTGATACGGTTGATCATATACCAGATGAGTGTGGTTCGTATCGGTATGTTCGGCAAGGATAGTTCCATCTTCACGCTGTACTTCAATGGTTAAATGAATCATAAATACACCTCGGTTTGTAAGATTAGGAATGACATTAACTTTAAGGATGTAAACCGCTTTCAGGACACTATGGGACGGGTCCCAAATATCAGGCTGCGTCTAACAAAAACAACGTTCTATTACGCGAATTAAGATGAGGAACCTCAATGGATTAACAAGCCGCCGAAGCATAAATACGGTGATTTCCTCCCGTGAAGATCCGCGATTCATATGTACAATCCATTCACAATCCATATTTTTTTCAAAATTGTAGCACTCGTCTCATGAACTCACAAGAGAAATTCCCCAATTTAACGGAGAATGTGAAAAAAATAGTATTTGCCCACTTTTATCATCGGATTTTGGGTACACTTCTAACCAATTTATCTATATCTTCATGAAGAAAACATTCTAAGGGAAGGAGATATCGTTTATTTATGGAAGCGTTTACTTTTAATTCGACATTTTATTGAATCAGGAGGCTGTGAAATGAAGCAGTGCTGCAAAATTATAAAATGGATGGTTATTCGTGTGTTAGTAGTAAGTCTCTGTTTAGTTATAACTACCTTTCCAAGCAGGGTATCCGCTGATGATTCGGTTATCCATACCCAGCCTGCAATCTTGGAGACGGTAAGCCAAGAGGGATTCGTTCATCCTTCTGTAGGTTTCACTGGTGATGCACTGAAGCTGATGCAGGAGAAGGTTGCCATTGGCGCAGAGCCGTGGGCAAGTGCATTCGAGGACTTCAGGAACAGTCGCAGTGGATCACTGGATTATGATATTCGGAATCAAAGTAAGCTGGATAAAACGAAACCCGCATACACCAAGATTGACAATGATGCAAAAGCCAAGGAAGCCAAGGTGGATGCAGAAGCGGCATTTACCCACGCAGTCATATGGGCTGCTACAGGTGATGTTCGTTACCGTGAGAAAGCAATGACCATTGTTCGTCTTTGGTCCCAAATTGATCCGGGCAATCCAAAAGGATTTACAGATTCGCATATTAGTATCGGTGATGCCATGGTTAACATGGTTAGAGCTGCCGAATTGTTGCGGTATACGGAGGGCAGCGGGGAATGGGCGTGGACGGATACGGATACGACGAATTTTACGCAGAACTATCTGATGGCCTTCTACGATGGCAACTTCTATCATAACAATGGTCGCTGGATGAACCAGCATGGTATTATCACTCAGGCCTATATGATGGCTGCTATTTTCTCGGATAATCAGCAATGGTACCAAGAGGCTGTGGAGTGGGCAACAGCCAATAAAACGGCAACGTTCAAAGGGCAATCCGGTGATATTTTCCATCAGATTCGCTATGTCACACAAAATGAAAGAACGGGTGCACCTGTCGAGCCCCATGTACAACTTGTGGAAATGTTCCGCGATATGGGCCACGCTTCAGGAAATACGTCCACATTATCCATGATTGCCTACATGACTGAAATCCAGGGTACGAAGGTCAACCCGGACCCGGCTTCACCAACATTCGGAGAAGTGACGGAGGCTTCAGATGGTGTAGGAATGTTCGAATTCCTCGACAATCGGATATTGGCTGGAGCCAATGAGCTTGCCAAATATAATCTGGGTTACGATATCTTGTATACACCAGTTAATATTAGCAATGCTGTGGTTGGTGATCCAACAGGCAATTACGCTGATACCGTCAGTGATAACGGCAGAGGATTGGGGTACGCGTCTGAAGTCACATACGGATACTACATGCATCATTTGACTCAGCCACTGGATCCTGATGATGAAAGGATTAAATATCTGGCACAAGCTATCGAAAAGCAAGGTGGATTGAAAGCGATCCCATCTTATGTTCTGTTACAGGGGACCAATGACTTGGCGACAGGTGAGGTGGTTGGTCCACCAAAGCCACTAAGCAATCCGCCGTATATGGAAGTGACAGCAGCATATGACCGCTTGCAGGCGTTCGATTATGTGGGTAGGAGTGAAACCACCAGCACGAGTACGTTTCAGGATATGGACGGTATGCGTTCCGTACTGTATGACGTTCGCTATGAGAATCAGTACACATGGTATGACCTAGATCTAGACGACAGTTACAACGAGATTACGATTCGGGCTGCAAGTAATTCGAATGTGGGCACTAAAGTGGATGTAATCTTGTTGGATGGTGTGGGCGGACTTGATCGCACCAATGTTACGACAGCTGATCTTGCCAAAGGTGAAGTACTAACTACCTTGCAGGTACCGAACACCGGATGGTGGACCAATTATGCGACGGTCTCAAGCAAGCTAAGTAAGCCTTTGTCAGGTAAGCATCTGATCGCATTCAAGTATTATGGCAGCGCAAACGCATTGTCATATCAGATTGCGTTCGACTGGTTCGCATTCTCAGATGGCTATGCAGGCGATGAACATACAGCTCTGTCAGGTGTCCTCTCCGGAGAAGCTACTAAAGCTTCAGACGGTGTGAATCTGAGTGAAGGAGGGGCAATCACATTCGGCAAAATGAATTTTGATAGTGGTAACAATAGTATTGAATTACAGGCCAAAACAACAGATGCGACTGACAAACTGCTGTTATACAGCGGGGAAACACTGGTAGCAACCTACAAAATGCCAAATACGAGCAATGCTATGGTCAAATTCACCTCTGAAGTTGCATCAGCAGACTTGGCTAAGATCAAGGGCATTCATGATATCACTCTAAGGTATAAAGGCAGCTCGCCAATTACACTTAAGACATACCGGAATATTGAACGGAATCGTTTGGCGAACGTAGAAACAATTGGCAGTCAAGCCAACTTCATTGCCGATCAGGCTATTCCGATTTCCGGTACATTTGAGACAGGCAAAGAAGGCACCCGCTCTTATATTCTGACAAAGAACGAAAGCCTTGTTTATTTGAGCAAGGCCGCACTTCAAGTGGATCGTACCAAGGACAGCATTGTTTCCTTTACGGTCAGAACTAATGGAGCGGCCAAATTGCAGCTGCAAAGAGATTCATCCACTCCCCCTTTTGCTACGATCCGAGTGCCGGATACTAAAGGCGAGTGGCTTCGGGTGAGTACTAACATATCAGATAAATATGTAAAATCGGATGACTACCCAACCTATTTGAAAAGTCTTTTCCTTTCCATCATGACGGATAATGAAGACACAGAAGTCATGCTGGGCAGCTACACACTTGATCCAGCCGATACCTCGCCAGTAATCAAGTTGACAAGTGAACAAGGGTTTGAACTTACAAGCGTAGCGGCCTACGAGAATGGCGAAGATATGAATTTGAAGGTATCCATTGAAGATCTAGACTCTGTGAATGTATCTTTATCGACGGATAATCAGGATTATATTGACAGTAGTGGACTGAATGGAAAGGCAGGCGGGACGTTAATTGTTAAACCAGTCGGACTTGCGCCAGGTGAATATGTCTTCCATATCTATGCGCAGGATGATACATCCAATTACGTCGATCAGGAAGTGAAGCTGTCCATATACCCTGAAGAGGAGAATAAGGCCCCTGAAGGATTGACTGCAGCTTTAACGGGGCCGACTTCCGTACTTTTGAACTGGCAGGAAGTCAAAGGAGCAACTTACTACACCATCTATCGCAAGCAAGGAGCTGGGGGCACCTATACCAAGTGGAAAGAAACCACTTCGACTGAATTGAGCGATGCTGATCTGAAACCCGGTACGTTGTATGCTTACCAGGTAGCAGCTGGAGGCAACGCAGGAGAAACGGCAAAAAGCAGTCCTATAGATGTAACAACCCTATCTGCGATTCAGGTTACGCAATCGATGGTCAAGGCTTCATCCAAACAGTGGGATGCAAGTGACTCAACAGGAATCGGGACTCCCGAGAGTAATGGATGGCGGGCATTTGATGGCAATATAGAAACGGCACCAGATGCGTTAACCAATCCAAGCTGGATTCTGATTGATTTAGGTCAAAACAATGCACCAATCCTGGGCGGTGTAAAATTTTATCCGCGCAGTACCCATCTTAATCGGATGAAGGATGCTGTGATTCAAGGCTCGAATGATGGTACAACATTTGAGACTCTGTACACTATTGGAACCATCTCTACTGCCAAGTGGTATTTTGTGGGAATGACGAACAATAAGGGATATCGATATCTTCGGTATTACACACCTAAGGGCAATGCCAATGTGGCAGAGCTTGAGTTCTACCAAAAAGCAGCAATTGCTCCAGAGCCTAACCAATCGCCAATATTTGCCGATTTGTCTCCGGTGACGGTGACGGCAGGTCAAGAGGTGAAGCAGACGCTTGTTGCTACGGATCCGGAAGGGGATTCCATCACGTATGCGGGTATAGGTCTGCCAGCAGGAGCGCAGCTGGATACAGCTACGGGTGAATTTAGCTGGACGCCAGAAGCAGCAGGGAGCTACGTACTGCAATTCAAAGCGACTGATGCCAAAGGTGCAGCAACTGTTGCTACCTGGACCATCACGGTAAAAGAAATAGCAGAACCACAGCCAGGAGCGGAAAATTCGGCTACACTACGCGGACCATTAACAGCTGCACCGGGGCAAACGGTGGACTTGAACATCGGTGTACATGGCGTCACGAATGGTTTCACAACGGCACAATTGACCGTAACTTACGATACGTACAAGTTGCAATTCCCAACAACCGAGGACGAACAAGGACTTACTATTCTTGCTGATGGAGCAGTGACTTCTTCAGAAGAATACTTGCAAATCATCGGAACAGGGGTGAAACCGGAATCCGGTGAAATTCTCCTTATTGTGGCTAACACAAACCAGAATCAGATTAACGATTCGGGCGATCTTATCAATTTGCATGGGCAAGTCAAGACAGATGCGACCACTGGCCAAGCACAAGTCAGCTTAAGTAATTTCGAAGTTTCCGCAGACGGAAATTCTAACATGCTGGATACCTCGACAGCGTCAATCACTATTCAGATTCAAGTCGATAAGACACAGCTAACTGCTGCAATCCAGTCCGCACAATCCCTGCATGACACGGCAGTGGAAGGCAGCGATACCGGACAGTATCCGGTTGGTTCCAAAGCAGTGCTCCTTACAGCCATCGAACATGCAAGTGCGGTAACGACGAATGAGGCGGCAACCCAAGCTGAAGTAGATGCCAAAGTTATAGAACTGAATCGGGCGGTTGAAGCATTTACAGAGCTTGTAATCGGCGTAAGCAAAGCTGAATTACAACAGACGATCTTGCAAGCACAGCAATTGTCCGCAACGGCTGTTGTAGGATCATCACAGGGGCAGTACCCGTTTGAGGCCAAAAATGTATTCGATGCGGCAATTCAAAGTGCGATGGTCGTTCGCGACAACACTGGGAGCACTCAGGCCGAAGTGAACACAGCAGTCACTGCTTTGAAAACGGCCATTACTACATTCAGGAGTAGTGTTCATACTGTAACCCCTCAGCCGACAGACCATACTGGGTTGGCAGTTCAGATCCAATCCGTTCAAAAACAACTGGACAAAGCTGTTGCTGGAACAAAAATTGGTCAGTATCCTCAACAAGCCATTTCGATCCTTAAAGCTGCTCTGAATACGGCAAATGAGGTGAAAAACAATACAGCGGCAACACAATCAAGTGTTGATGAAGCATTAGCAAATTTACAATCTGCTGCAAGTACATTTGCTGCACAGATAATTACTCTTGTTCCAGGCCAGATTCAAGTCAGTATCAAAGATCTCTCTATCATTGCGAAGTATTATGGAACAAAATCAACAGATGCAAGCTGGACCGATATTGAGAAAGCAGATCTGTTCGATGGGGGTGAGATCACCATTCGTGAGTTGGCTGCTGTTGCTCAGATGATTGTTGGTGACTGGCTGCAAAATAAATAGGTATGATCAAGGGAGGGCGCACCTGTCGCCTTCCTTCTGATCATTCATGTGACAGGGAGGGTCTCCATTGAGATCGAAGACCAAGTTGAAGCAAATAGAAATAAGGAAGGTGTGGACAAGTTTCTTGGTGCTACTGATGATCTGTACAACGAGTGTGAATGCAGCCACAACAGAGCAGTTAGCGCGTCCAAGCTTTGAGTTAAAACTGAATTCTATTAATAACAATCTCGTTGAAGTTTCGGTCATCGGACATGACCTTGAGGATCTGTATGCCTATGAAATGAATCTGGAATTTGATGCAAATAGGCTTAATTTTTCCAAAGCAAGCGCAGGAACTGTTGGATATACGGTCGTGCCGAAAGCGGAGGGGAATTATCTCAAGATTGCCCATACCAAAGTGGGCAGCGTGAAAGGTGATAGTGGGGATCAACTATTGACGACCCTGCAATTTAGTGTGCAACGTGCTGGTAACAGCACGATTACACTTCAGAATATCAAGCTGGTGGACTCAAAGCTAAATATGTCTAGCATGACACCTGCACTGCAGGAGACCATACATGCGGAATCAGGGATCAGCTTCAGTGACATAACGGGGCATTGGGCAGAGGCTTCCATTTTAAAGGCGGTTGATGCCGGATTTATTGACGGGTATACGGACGGCACGTTCCGTCCTAAGCATGAGGTCACTCGCGCCGAGTTTGCTGTTATGTTTAGCAGAGCACTTAAACTTGATGTGAATGAATCAGATGCAACTTTCGCCGATGCGAACCAGATCCCGGCTTGGGCTTCCTCCCACGTGCAAGCAGCAGTGAAGAAGCGACTTATTACCGGTTATGCCGACCACACCTTCCGACCAAACGCGAAGATGAGTCGTGCCGAGATGGCATCGGTTGCTGTTCGCGCACTCGGCAAGACACAACATGATGTGACTTACGTGAATGAATTTACTGATGCAGCCGATATTTCTTCTTGGGCGAAACCTTTCATTCATGAGGCTGTAGAATCAAGCATTATGCAGGGGATAGGGAACAATCGTTTCTCGCCAAACACGAATGTGACCCGCGCAGAGGCAGTTACCGTGATCTTAAATGTGTTAAGGAATTGAATTGGTTAGGATAAAGGAAGAATGTAAGGAAAGTTGGATTTACCCTCTTTTTTCATCGAATATTGCCTGTTTTTATATGTAAATTAACAAGTAGAATACATTTGTAAGCGATTACATTTTTATCTTGTCCACATCCATCTTAAAGGAGTGATTTTATGCCACAACGGTCTACCAAAGCAAAGCTCATGAGTACTATGCTAGTCATCATCATGCTTCTGATCCCTGCGTATAGTGTAGCTTCACCGGAAACGGCAGAAGCAGCAACATTTACTCATCCTGGAATTATGCATAATGCTACGGATCTCACTAGAATGTCTGCCAATCAGAACACTGAACCTTGGAAGTCAGCATTAGCAAATTTCAAAACAGATAGCAAAGCATCCTCATCTTATGCAAAACAAGGACCCTATAGTACGGTTTGCAGGAACGATTCTACTTCAACATGTACGAGTACGAATTATGGAAATAGTGCCTTAGAGAACGATGCGAGAGCAGCTTATTATAACGCTCTCCTATGGAATGTGACAGGAACACAAGCGTATGCTAATAAAGCCATTGAGATTCTGAATGCTTGGTCGAGCACATTAACTAGCATTGCTGGAACAGATGCACAGCTTGCTGCAGGTGATAATGGCATTTTTCTTGCCAATGCAGGCGAATTGTTACGATATAGCAACTCAGGCTGGGCTGCAGCAAATATTACACAACTGGAAAATATGTTGACCAACGTTTTTTATCCTCATATTCAATCCCCGGGGGATGCAAACTGGGGTGGATCCGCAATGAAATCCATGATTTCAATCGCGATATTCACGAACAATCAGACGATGTTTGATTCTGCAATATCTAATTTCAGAACGAATGCTTGTGCTTCTGTGACGAGAAATGTTATGTCTACAGGGCAGATTTCCGAATCGGGGCGAGATCAGGTTCACGCTCTTGGTGGACTTGGCAACTTAACGGTTGTGGCAGAAATCGCCTGGAAGCAGGGTGTTGATTTGTTTGGAGATGGAGATAATCGACTCTTAGCTGGCTCGGAATATTGGTCCAATTATAATCTGGGCAATGAACCAACTTCATGGGATTCAACATACGGACGTTGTACCATGGGACCTTGGAGTGGTATTAATGGAACGGGAAGAAGTGCTACCATCGGATGGGCACAAAATGAAATCATATATGCTCACTATGTAACACGCAAAGGATTGACTGCTCCGTATACAACCAGTTATATGAATGGCATGCCAGCAACAGATACGGATGCAGCTCTGCTCACATTTGCATACAGACTGGGTACCACTACCGATTCAACGAAGCCATCAGCACCGACGGGTTTAACCGTCAAACCGTTGTCTGACAAAGTTATTAATTTGAGCTGGTCACCTTCAACGGATAATATTGCTGTAAGTGGTTACAAAATTTACAGGAATGGGACCATTGTGGGATATTCACCAACTACGGACTATACCGATGCTGGACTGACTACTTCTACAGCTTACAACTATCAAGTAAGTGCTTATGATGCGAAGTCAAACACATCTACAACAAGCAGCACGGTAAGTGCTACGACACTGTCATCTGCGAATGCACAGATCCCGTTTTCTTCGCAGGATATTGGTAGCGTCGGTGTTGCTGGAAGTTACAGTTATAGTGCCGGGACCTATACAATAAAAGGGGCTGGAAGTGATATCTGGGATAAATCAGATCAGTTTAGATTTGCTTATGTGCCGTTAAAAGGAGACCGGACGATTACAGCTCGTGTTGCCAGTCTGACGAATACCCATTCATCTGCCAAGGCAGGAGTCATGATTCGAGAATCTCTGTTTGAGGATGCCAGTAATGTGTATGCTGCTATGAAACCAGGACTCGCCGTATTCCAAAATCGGACGGCACCTGGCGCGATCACGAATTCTACGACGTCCGCAACGGTGAGTGCACCTTATTGGGTCAGAGCGACCAGATCGGGGAACACCGTAACGACCTACATTTCTGCGAATGGTGTTACATGGACTCAGACAGGTTCGTCATCCATTTCTGCTGCAAGTACAGCCTATGTAGGACTTGCGGTGACGTCTCATGCAAACACGACGCTTACAACTGCTACATTTGACAATGTAAGTGTTCAGTAGGAACAGTTGATCTAAAGCTAGCCAAATTCATTTCTCTAAATCTTATTTCAATTGAGAAACCTCCAAATTTCTGCTTTCGCTGCGGGTCTGGAGGTTTCTTCGTTGAGCAGGTTTTGAACGCTATATTTCATGGCTCTCCAACCCGCTCTTTTTTTGATTTAACTTATACTTCAAAGGTGTGACCTGGTACGTTTTTTTGAAACACGAGATAAAATGTGAAACATTCTGGAAGCCTACGTGATGACTTATGTATTCCACCGACATAGTTGTCGTTTCCAGCATATGAGCTGCTACTTTAATTCGTTTGGCAGTAAGATACTCGCTCAAATTGCTTCCAGTTTCATTCTTGAAAAGCCGGGACACATAGGATCTTGTGAAATGCAGTTGGTCTGCCAGCTTGTTGAGAATGTTAGATTCCATATAATGTTCATCCAACCACTGCATAATAAGCTCAGAATGTTCTTTCTTGCGCCGAGTAAGACTGGGTTCCGATTGATCTTTAGGGAAGATCCTTGCCATAGCACTAAGAAACTGAAGAACGAATACGGTAATTTCCTCCCGGGATTCACCTTGTTCCATGTGAGCAATTTGTCCGTAATCTTCCACACAGTAGCTAAAAAGATCCATATCTCTGCTTAAGTCAAATGCGCGCTCAATCTCACTGGAATAGCACAAACGATCAAACCATTCTCTGCGACGTGGATAGTCTTTTAAATACTGATCTATAACCACATGATCTAAATGGATCACTGCTCTTTCGTAATGACATTCATGAGTTACTTTAGCAAAGACTTTGTGTATTTCGAATGGCTGGAATACATAGAGCATCCCCGGCTTGATTGGATAGGTCTTGTTATTCATGACCACTGTACCCTTACCTTCAAATACGATCAAAAACTCGCAGCACTGGTGCCAATGATAAAAACTACTGTTTGTTTTGCTTGTTCGATGACGACCTGTCCACACCACAGGTTTTCCATGAAACGGGACTGATTCAAAACCGACTTCCATGAAAATCACTCCACACCATTTTTACTAGATTGTAGCATTGCTTTATCATTTGTCAAAAGTGCAACGGAACGGTATTTTCATTAAACGCAGCAAAACTTTTGCGGGTTTTAGCATGATACACTGATGCTGTTCCAACTAGATGATGAATGAGAATCCAAAACAGGAAAGCGGGAACCGGCATGTTAAATACAGAAGAGCAACGAGTCTGGCTACAAGATATTGAGCAACGTATTATTCAAAAATTAGACTGGGTGAGCGAAAAATCCAAAAACAAAATTCCATACACTACCGTTAATGGTGTACATGATGACCGATCTGTCGAAAATCCTAGTGGTACACATGCAGACGGGATTAACTGGTGGACCAATGGTTTCTGGGGTGGAATGATGTGGCAGATGTACTACAATACGGGTCAAGAGAAATACAAAAATGTTGCAAACATCTCAGAAGACAAGCTCGATGCGGGCCTTCAGCAGTATTACGGTCTGCATCATGATGTGGGATTTATGTGGCTACCAACCAGTGTCGCAAACTATAAACTGACCAAGAATCCTGAATCTCGCAAACGGGCGCTTCACGCTGCCAACTTGTTGGCAGGACGCTACAACCCGATGGGAGAGTTTATTCGCGCATGGAACGACATCAGTGGAGAAGACACTCGAGGATGGGCCATTATTGACTGTATGTTTAACATCCCCTTACTCTATTGGGCAACGGAAGAAACTGGAGATCCCCGATTTATGCAGATTGCCCTCAAGCATGCCGATACGGTCATGAACACATTTGTACGTCCTGACGGTTCCGTCAATCATATTGTAGAATTCGATCCGTTTACAGGCGGTGTTATAAAATCTTATGGTGGGCAAGGGTATGGTGAAGGCTCATCTTGGACGAGAGGTCAGACGTGGGGATTGTACGGATTTATGATGAGCTACATTCATACAGGTAAAAAGGAATATCTCGATACGGCGAAACGCATTGCTCACTACTTTATCGCCAACATTCCGGATAATGGAATTATTCCTATTGACTTTAGACAACCGAATGAGCCAGCATATGAAGATTCAACGGCTGCAGCAATTGCAGCTTGCGGACTTATTGAGATTTCAAAGGCAGTCGAACTTCATGAGAAGGAACTATATCTGAAACCTGCCCTTAAATTGCTGAAAACATTGGATGAAGACAGAGCAGACTGGACCACAGATTGCGATTGTATCCTCAAAAATGGATCAGCTGCGTATCATGCCAAAGAGCATCATCAATCTATTATTTATGGAGATTACTACTTTATAGAAGCGGTATATAAGTTAAAAGGAACTGACTTGTATTTCTGGTGAACTGTTTAAATTATGCATTTAATTATATTCCGCTGAGAATGAAAACGAGGGCTTGCTTACATAGCGAGTCCTCGTTTTTGGTTAACATTTTTATTACAAAACAAAGTTGTTTTTCCGTACTAACGGCGTTGGATTTTACCTCATGGGTCATTTATATTCCATGTTAAGATGATTTCACAGCAAACAAACATATAGA
The DNA here is from genome assembly GCF_900110055.1 of Paenibacillus sp. OK076. Lineage (NCBI taxonomy): Bacteria > Bacillati > Bacillota > Bacilli > Caryophanales > Paenibacillaceae > Paenibacillus > Paenibacillus sp. OK076. The sequence goes on along the minus strand of NZ_FOCH01000001.1, from coordinate 2,686,789 downwards.
CGAGGATCTGGAGGAGGCCTTAGACAAGGTGACGACAAACACGAAAATTCAAACGTACAGTTCCAAGAGCGTAAAGAGGACATCTACATTATGGGCTTTGATTAAACGAGACTGGTTCCTTTATTTGCTACTAGTTCCCTTTTTATTATGGTATGTCATGTTTGCATTCAAGCCGATGTACGGCATACAGATTGCATTTAAGGACTATAGCATATTCAAAGGAATTCAGGGTAGCGAATGGGTAGGTCTTCAACACTTTCAGGAATTTTTACAAAGTGAATATTTCTACAGGGTGTTAAAGAACACACTGATTATCAGCTTGTACGCATTGCTATTTGTATTTCCAGCACCAATTATTTTTGCTCTACTACTCAATGAGGTCAAGAGTTCCAAATTCAAAAAAGTTGTGCAAACGTTTACTTATATGCCCCACTTTATATCGGTTGTTATCGTAGCAGGAATTGTCACTAACTTCCTGGCTCCCGGAAACGGTATAGTCAACCTGATTATTGAAAAGTTTGGTGGCGATAAAATTTACTTCCTGGCTGATGCGAGTTTCTTCCGAACGATACTGAACTCCATGAACATTTGGCAGGGTACCGGGTTTGCGGCCATCATATATATTGCTGCATTATCCGGTGTTAATTCGGAACTGTATGAAGCCGCTGTTATTGATGGAGCGAGCAAATGGAAACGTACACTTCACGTTACGATTCCGGGAATCCTTCCAACGATCATGATCATGCTCATACTGCAGATCGGTAGCTTGCTCGAGGTTGGGTATGAAGCCATAATTCTTCTCTACCAACCGGTAACTTACGCAACTGCGGATGTTATTAGTACCTATGTCTATCGTGAAGGTATCGTAAACGGAAGGTATGATATGGCTGCGGCAGTAGGATTATTTAACTCAGTCGTTGGATTTATTCTCATCATCGCTGCAAATAAACTGAGCAAGAAATATACAGAATCTGGACTATGGTAGGTGATAGCTTATGATGGAGAGTCGTGGAGAAAAAGTATTCTATGTATTCAACTATATTATTCTGGGTTTGTTCGCCTGTCTGACCTTGTATCCGTTCTTATATGTCCTGTCAGCGTCTATAAGTTCCCCACAGGCAGTAGTGACAGGAGAGGTTCTTTTGCTTCCAAAAGGAATTACGTGGGAAGCTTATACTTCAGTGCTGGGTGAGAAAGGGATTTGGACCGGTTATGGCAATACGATTTTCTACACGGTTGTCGGCACATTAACAAGTATGATTTTGACGATCTGTGGTGCATATCCACTGGCGAAGAAAAGGCTGAAAGGCCGGACAACGATTAATTTGATCATTTCTTTCACACTGATTTTCAATGCTGGTATGATTCCGATGTACCTGAACTTCCAGAGTCTTGGTTTGCTGGATAATCGTTTTGGTATAATTATCGGGTTTGCGATAAGTACATTTAACTTTGTTATTCTGCGTACGTTCTTCCAGTCACTTCCCGAGGAGATTGAAGAGGCAGCGCGTATTGACGGTGCAGGCGATATCGGTGTTATGATGCGGATCGTGCTGCCACTCTCGAAGGCTCCGCTAGCTACAATCGGATTGTTTTACGCTGTATCGAGATGGAACGGCTACTTCTGGTCCATGATCATGCTGCGGGATGAGAGCAAGTTCCCGCTACAGGTTCTGCTGAACAGACTTGTTGTACAGATGAAACCATCGGAAAACATGATGAACGATGTTTCCTTTACAACAGGAGAAACTGTCATTTATGCTACAATCGTGGTTGCCATTATTCCGATTATCGCTGTCTATCCATTTATACAAAAATATTTTGTTAAGGGTGTCATGATCGGTTCATTAAAGGGTTAAGTAAATATCCGAATGTTGTCATAACAAGACTTCATTTTGATATAGAAGGTTTACTATCACAGAGGGGGCATTTGTGTGAAAAGAAAAGCGTCTTTATTATTGGCATCTCTGTTAGTGAGTGCGACTGTACTCGGAGCGTGTAGTTCGAGCAATACTGCGAGTAATACCACGAACAATACACAGACTTCATCCAAGGGCACTGAAGGTAAGGAAACAGCGAATCTGAGCATCTTCTATTTTGATGAAGCGGGTGTAGTCAAGATGGACTCACCTGTCCTGAAAAAGGCAGCTGAACTGACCGGGGTAACTTTGAACAACGTGGCTTCTGCTGGCGGGGAGGAGAAGCAGGCCTATAACCTGATGCTGGCTTCCGGTACATTGCCGGATATTGTGAGTTATTATACGGCGGATCTGAACTCCATTGGAGCCGAAGGTGCTTTGGAACCACTGAATGATTATATCGATAAATTGGCGCCGAACTTCAAGAAGTTTCTTGATGAACACGAAGAAGTGAGAAAAACGATTACTGCTGCCGATGGAAATATATATGCCATTCCTTTTGTCGCAGATGGTAGCGCTTCCACAGGTTGGTTTATTCGTCAGGATTGGCTGGACAAGTTGAATCTGGATATGCCAAAGACAGTAGATGAATATTATGAAGTCTTAAAAGCCTTCCGTGACCAGGACCCGAACGGCAATGGCAAAAAAGATGAAGTGCCTTTCATGCAACGTGATAACGTTGTTGGGGTATACAGCTTGCTTCCTTTATGGGATGCTTATCATTCTTTCTATATTAAAGATGGAAAAATCGTATATGGTCCTTATGAGGACCAATTCAAAACAGGAATCGAGAACATCGCTAAGTGGTATAAGGAAGGCTTGATCGACAAAGAAATCTATACTCGTTCTAAAGCACGAGAGGTCTTGTTGGGCAACAACACTGCGGGTTCCACACATGACTGGTTTGCGAGTACAGCTAACTTTAACCAATCTCTGAGCAAAGATGTTCCAGATCTCAACTTTATCCCGTTTGCTCCGCCTGCAAGTACTTCCGGCAAAGTGTATGAAGTAGGCAAACGTGCTCAGCTTAGTGGCTTCGGTTGGGGCGTTACGGCACAAAGCAAGCATATCGAAGATGCAGTAAAATATTTTGACTTTTGGTGGAGTGAAGAAGGACGTCGATTGTTCAACTTCGGGATTGAAGGCGAGTCCTACACCATGGTTAATGGCAAACCGAAATTTACAGAGGAAGTCTTAAGCCAACCGGCGGTTAATGGCTACTTGGTAGAAGCCTTTGGCGCGCAATTGCCGAAAATGGGGGCATGGCAGGACTTCTCTTATGAAGAACAATGGACGAATGAAATTGCTTTGAAAGGCATTAAGGAATACCAGGATAAAAACATCATCTCTGATGATTATGTACTGCCAACATTGAACTTCACAAAAGAGGAGCAAAAACGTCTAGATGCGTTGAAAGGCCAGATTGATACGTATTTTGCAGAGAAAGCGCAGACCTGGGTCATGGGTGGTGAAAATGTGGAGGCCGGATTCGAGGCATACAAAACTCAACTGAAAAATCTTGGTGTAGAAGAATACATCCAAATCTACAATGATGCTTACGCTCGTTACCTAAGTATCCAATAGTGACATAACAGTGTAGCAGCAATGGAGAAGCCAAACGGCTTCTCTATTGCTATATATTCTTATGCGGTTAGTACGGTATACTATGAATTATTGATCATCGGGAGAATGAATATGAAAAAATGGCTATATTCAACTACATTCCGAGAGCGCATACAATTATCACTAATTTTGTTTACGATGGTTGCTGTAGTTGTCTGCGGAGGAACATCATATCTTATTGCCTCCCGGGTACTGGAGAACAAATCGTATTCCCTTAATCAAGGGATTATCGATAAATCAGCGCAATCTTTGGAGGAAAAACTGCGCAAAATTCGCCTTGCCATTCTAACTTTTATGTCCAGCGATCAGTTTAATCAGTTGCTCAAGAGAACGGCAAAGGGCGGTGAACTCAGCTATTATGATCATTTCAAGTTGAATCAGTCACTACAAACGCCTATTTTTCAAATGAAGCTCATTGAGCCGGGCATCACGTCCATCTTGATTAACACTCCTGTTGGCGAGTACTTTTCTAACCCAGATAATCGAACTGGGGGAATTCCTTTCTCAGAGAGCAACGTATATCCTTTTTTAGAAAAGGGGCATCTTGCAGGATGGGTGGAATCACATCCGGATGATCTGTTTAGAACTGGTCAGAACGTGCTCAGTCTGATGTTTGTGCCTATCGTACAGAATGCACCGGCAGATACACATATTGTCGTTGATGTAAGTGAGAGTGCCTTGAAGGAGTACTTGCTCAAGAACAGTGGAGATGCCATTCCTGTTGTATTTACCGAGAATGGAAAACTTGCATTTGAAGCCGATTCCCTCTCCAGTCAACTGGCTGCCGACGCTGATTTCAGAAGCCGATTGAAGGATAATAAGGGACATTTTGAATATACGGTCAACCATATTCGCTATCTGGTCAATTATTCCACGGTGGCTTTTCCGGATAACTGGTTAATTGTACACCTTACTGAAAGAAATGTGCTTTTGAGAGATGTACGTTTGATTCAACTCGTCACGATCAGTGTCATCGTTATATTCGGTCTATTGGCATTGCTGGTATCACGAAAATTAACAAGTTTACTGCTGCGTCCATTAAATCAGTTACAATCCGTCATGAAAAAGGTCGAGCATAACGATTGGTCCGTTCGTTTTCAAGGCGAATACAAAGATGAGTTCACACACGTCGGCTTCAGGTTTAACAGCATGCTGGATCAGATTGAACTTCTTACTAGGGAGCGAATGGATGCACAACATGCCGAACGAATCGCCGAAATGAAGGCGTTGCAGGCTCAGATGAATCCGCATTTTTTGTATAATACGTTAAATACCATCCTGTGGAAATCTCACTCCAACAAACAGGAAGAAGTCCGAGAGATGATTATGTCCTTATCGGCTCTGTTCCGTGTGGGATTGAACAATGGGGAAGAGCTTACAACGGTGGGGAAGGAGCTGGAGCATGTAACCCAGTATTTGAAGATTCAAAAGCTATGTTATGCGAGCCTATTTGAATACACGATTGAATGTGATGAGGAGATTAAGCAGCTTTCCACGCTAAAATTGTTGTTGCAACCGTTGGTAGAAAACAGCATCCTGCATGGTTTCAAAGACTATCGAAATGAGGGACAGATTCATATCAGGGTTAAGGTAGTCAATAAGTTCCTGCAGATGAAAGTGATTGATAATGGTCAAGGCTTCGACGTTCAGGAGCATGAGGCAGATAATCCGCATTTTGATGTGTCGGATTGTGAAGGGTTTGCTCTCAGAAATATTGGTAAACGGCTTTCCTTGTACTATGGAAGCAGAGCAGAATTCAATGTAACCAGTACACCATATATACAAACTAGCATCGAAATTCTCATTCCACTTGAAATCGAGGGGGCATCTTAAGATGAAGCACACATTTTCATTGGTCATTGTGGATGATATTCCTGCTGTCGTTGATGGGATTGCACATGACTTGCCTTGGGACGATTATGCCATAGAAGTGGTGGGTACCGCGTATGATGGTCTCGATGGATTAAAGCTCATTCAAGAGAAACAACCCGATATTATCGTTACAGATATCCGGATGCCGAAACTGAGTGGCATTGAAATGATTGAGCAGGCGAAACAATCCGGTGCGAAACTTATTTTTATTAGTGGATATTCGGACTTTAGCTACGCGCAACAGGTACTCAATCTTGGCGGGTTTGATTATATCTTAAAGCCTTTTACACCGGATGAGCTGTTGGAAACGATATGCAGAGCCACGGCACAGCTGGAAAAAGAAAAAGAAAGTCGTCATCATCTCATGGATGTGGAACGGAAATTGCGCGAAAGTATGCCCTTGCTAAGGCAGGAGTACTTGAATCTACTGGTGCGTTATTCTTCCCATCCGGAAACGGTGAAGGAGAAGTGGGATTTTCTGAACGTCAACATGAATGACCATTATTTCACGGTATTTACCGTGGAGATGGATAATTATTACACGAATAAGGCCGGTGTAAGTGATGTTGAATTACAGCGATTCTCATTACAGAATATTTTGGAGGAGACGATTCGTACATTTACCGGGGCCGTTGTGTTCAGGGACGATATTAACCGGTTCGTATGTATTGTGAACGATCGTGCGGATGCTGACAATGAGGAAATGCTGAAAATCGCTGAAGCCTGCCGAGAGAATGTGGAGAGATACACGCGTTATTCTATATCCATTGGCGTCGGCACCAAGGTGGAGCATATTCATGAATTACCCATCACGTATCAGCAGGCCATGTATGCCTTGTCCTATAACTTCTACACTGGAGGTAACAGTGTATTCGCTTATCCAATCTATGCGGAGAATCACGCGACCTATGTGAAATTTTCGTCGGAAAAAGAACGTGAGTTGGTCTACTTGCTTCGTTCCGGGGCTACGAGCAAAATTAATGAGGTACTGGATGGCATTTTTAGTGAATGGAAAGACAGTCAAGCCATGCCTACACCCGATAAAGTCAAAATGTTCTGGATTGAGTTAATGGTCAACGTTCGTAATGCCATCAACGAAGATCTGGAGTTTGTAGAACCACATTTCTTCGATCGCAAGATTCATAAGCTGACATATGATACAGATTCACTGACAGAGTTACAGTCCATCGTGGCCGAAATCTGTCATATGTATTGTGAGAACATAGGCAAGAAGCAGAAAGAAACTGCACATGTGGTCATTAATGAATCTATCGCCTATATTCGAGAACATCTGCACCTGAATGCATCCGTAGCGGATTATGCCAAACAGGTACATCTAAGTACCAGCTATTACTCCAACCTGTTCAAAAAAGTAACCAACCAATCGGTATTGCAATTTGTGGTGCAAGAACGAATTGAGAAGGCAAAAATTTTGATTTTACAGGGAATGACGCTTCAGGAAGTTGCCATGGAGGTTGGTTATGATGAACGCTCCTACTTCAGCGACGTCTTTAAGAAAAAAGTAGGCATGACGCCTTCCGAGTTTAAGAAGCAATATCAAAATTAATCAGTGGAATCATACATTATCATCAAAAGGCAGAACGCTAGGGAGAAGTTCAAACTCTTGGCGTTCTGCCTTTTTTTGAAATTCAGTTGTTTTTGGGTACCATTGCAAGTGGATTTTGGCTTCTCTTGCCACCGGAAAATATATAGGATACACATAGATAAGGTTTTGCGAGGAAGTGAAAGATGCAAAATGCTGAGATACCCTAGTTTAGCTCAAGCATTTATAAAATTTTATTGAAAACGCTTTACTTTTTTCTAAAAAGTGAAATTGCTAGTTGATCCCATAGAACATATAGAGAGGAATGTTGATATGCTGGACATTACAAAACATTGGGAGGATCCAACCACTCTACACGTAAATCGGGAGGCAGCAAGAGCCTACTACATTCCATATCATGATGCTGTGAGTGCCAAGACACGAAAGAGGGGCAAGTCACCCTATTTCCAGACGTTGAACGGCCAATGGAAATTTGAGTACCATGCGAGTGTAGCTCAGATCCATGAAGCTTTCTATCAAAAGAGCTATGATGCTAGCGGGTGGGACAATCTAATAGTCCCCTCCTGTTGGCAAGTAAACGGATACGATCAGCTTCAGTATATTAACTATAACTATCCGATTTCGTGTGATCCGCCATTCGTACCCGACGACAATCCTGCAGGGTTATATGTAAGGGATTTCGAGGTGCCATCGGAATGGGATGCCAAAGAACGATATGTCGTATTTGAAGGCGTGAATTCCTGTTTCTATCTCTGGGTCAACGGTCAATATGTAGGATACAGTCAAGGCAGCCGAATACCAGCAGAATTTAATCTGTCAACCTATCTTCAGCCTGGATCCAATCGCATGGCTTTGATGGTACTCAAGTGGTGCGATGGAACTTACATTGAAGATCAGGATATGTGGCGGTATTCAGGAATATATCGGGATGTATATCTGTTGGCACGAGATAAAGCCCATATGCGTGATGTATTTCATAAACAGCAATTTACGGCAGGGGGTAATCTGGTCACACTGGTGTCGGAGATTAAAACAACAGGCCGTTTGAACGTAAAGGCTGAACTCAAAGATGCTTCAGGAAAGCAAATTGCAACAGCTGAGGGTGTGATTGAAGACAAGGGCACATTGAAACTGGACGTTGAAAAACCTGGCATGTGGAGTGCAGAGAATCCAGTATTGTACGATCTATATTTAACAGCAGGGGATGAAGTACTGCTCTCTTCTATAGGTTTTCGAACGGTAGATGTGCATGAAGGGGTATTTCGCATCAATGGCAAGGCAATCAAGCTGAAGGGTGTAAATCGGCATGATTCCCACCCATTGCTGGGACAAACCATTCCAATGGAAGCCATGATTGAAGATATCAAGTTAATGAAGCAATACAATATCAACACGATTCGGACAGCTCACTATCCCAATGACCCGCGTTTTTTGGAGTTGTGCAACGAATTTGGTATGTATGTCATTGATGAGGCAGATCTGGAGTGCCACGGCATTGGGCAGGCAGGGAACTTCAAAAATGGCTGTTACCAACAATTTTCTGCCGATCCAGTCTGGAAGGAAGCGTTCCTGGAACGTGCGATTCGCATGGTAGAGCGAGACAAGAATCACGCCTCCGTCATCATGTGGTCCTTGGGCAATGAGTCAGGCTACCACGACAATCATATTGCCATGGCTGAATGGATTCAAAGCCGGGATGAATCCAGACTAGTGCATTACGAGGGAACCGCTTCGCAATTTGGAGGACATCCAAATACCCAATTGCTGGACGTTGAGAGCAAGATGTACTTTACCTACGATGAAGTACGCAATTATGTAGAAGACAAGAACAACCATAAGCCGTTGTTTTTATGTGAATACAGCCATGCCATGGGAAACAGTTGCGGGGATTTGGGGGATTATTGGGATCTCATCTATGCACACCCGCAGCTCATGGGAGGATGTATATGGGAATGGTCAGATCACGGAATTGCTTCCAAGACAGTGGACGGTCAGTCCTACTATGCCTATGGCGGGGATTTCGGAGATTCGCCCCATGATAGCAACTTCTGTATTGATGGCCTGGTCTCGCCAGATCGAAAGCCACACTCGGGTTTGATCGAGCTGAAGCAGATTCATGCTCCAATTCGTGTAGAAGCTATAGATCTGACGCAGGGGTTATTCAGCATTATGAATCGTCATGACTTTGTAGACTTGTCCCATATCGGGCTACACTGGAAAATCACATCGGGTGGAGTCACTGTGCAGCAGGGACAAATCTGGCAGCTTGAAGCAGAAGCCGGGTGTGATCAGCACATTTCGCTTCCGTATGTGTTATCCGCCTTGAAAAGTCAGGCGGCAGAGCTAACTCTATCCTTTTGGAACAATCGGGAGACCGCATGGGCGAGCATGGGATATGAAGTAGCTTTTGCCCAATTTCTAATGAATGAAACTCAATCGCTTATCCGAGTCCAGGAGCAGATTACGGCCACCGCAATCGCTTATCGCCACATTCACGCGGAAGAGGTTCAAGGAACTCTGGTGATGACAGGTCACGGATATCGGTATGAATTTAATCTGGATCAAGGAGCATTTGCAAGTATTACACGGGAAGGGCTGGAAATGCTTGCAGAACCGCTTCGTTTCCACATTTGGCGCGCACCGATTGATAACGATACCTATATTCTGGGCAAATGGCGTGAAGAAGGGTATGACCGTGCCAAAACGAAAATATATGGAACGACCTGGGAGCAAAAGGAAAACGGTGTGTCCCTAAACGTAAAGTACGCTATAGGCGCTTCAGATCGGTATCCCATTCTGCATGGTGAAGCGATCTGGAATGTGCAACACAACGGTGTAATCCAATTGCAGAACCGTGTGAATATACGTGAGAATTTCCCTTATCTGCCGAGGTTCGGACTAGAATGGATCATGCCTGCCGGGAATGAGGAAGTTGAATATTACGGGTATGGACCACATGAAAGCTATCTGGATAAACATCGGAGCGCACGCAAAGGCAGATATCTTACACGCGTACATGATCTCTTCGAGGATGATTATGTCATGCCACAGGAGAACGGGTCTCGCTTTGGAACGGAATGGGCGATGGTTACCAATTTGCTCGGTATGGGTATGATATTTGCTTCTTCCCAGCCCTTCTCTTTCAATGCATCACACTATACACCTGAAGATCTGGCTGCTGCTTCACATACGTATGATCTTAAACCGAGACAGGAAACGGTCGTTCAGCTGGATTATAAAATGAGTGGCGTGGGTTCATCGTCCGTTGGGCCACAATTGCTGGATGTTTATCGGTTGGATGACAAAGAATTCACCTTCGAACTGTGGCTGAAACCGATCTTCAAAGAAGATGAATAGGCATGATAGTCACAGCATATGGAGAGGAGCTGGAAAATGAGCATGGTCAAGGAAAACGCTAACAGTAATCAATCTACGATATGGTTCGACGAGCCAGCGAAAGAATGGAACGAATGTCTGCCCATTGGTAACGGTACGTTGGGGGGAATGATCTATGGCGGCATCACGAAGGAAGTTATTCAATTGAATGAGGACAGCTTATGGTATGGCGGGGCTACGGATCGGAACAATCCGGATGCTGCTGCACATCTGGGGAATATTCGTGACTTACTTATGGAGGGGCATCTTCAGGAAGCTGAACGTCTTGCATTGCTTGCCCTTTCGGGAGTTCCTGAATCCCAGCGTCACTATCTGCCTTTGGGTGACCTGACGTTAACCTTTCGAAATCCATTGCCAGGGAAGATTAATGCACCTCAGTCTTACCGCCGTGAGTTGAATCTGGAGGAAGGACATGTTGCGGTAACCTATATGCAAAACGGAATATCACATCGGCGGGAAATATTCACTAGTTATCCTGACAATGCAATGATGATTCATCTGACAGCTGATCAACCAGGAAGCATCCATGTGGATGTGCAGCTGTCCGGGGGTGTACGCAAACGTCATATGGATGGAATGATTCGCCTAAGAGACAACTCTATGGCGATGCATGGAAGTACAGGCGGGGGCGGAGTCGACTACGCGGCAGCCATACAGGTACAGACGGTTGGAGGTTCGGTACAGATTCTGGGGGAAACTTTGCTGGTGGGAAACGCGGATGAAGTCTTCATATCACTTACCGCGGCAACATCATTTCGCTACGATCAACCGCTAGAGGAATGTGATACGCGTCTGCAACAGCTTGCCAGGTATTCCATAGATACATTGAAAGAACGGCATCGGAAGGATTATCAGGCATTGTACCATCGGATGTCACTCCAGTTAGGTCCAGTAAATAAGGAATTGGAGCATCTGCCTACCAACGCGCGACTAGAACGTGTAAAGGCTGGTGAATCAGATCATGGGTTGGTGGGTCTGTATTTTCAATTCGGTCGCTATCTTCTCGTAGCGAGCAGTCGGCCCGGATCATTGCCCGCCAACTTGCAGGGTATATGGAATGAACATCTTACGCCGCCATGGGATAGTAAGTATACGATAAATATCAATACCCAGATGAACTATTGGCCAGCCGAATTATGCAACCTGTCTGAATGCCATGAACCTCTGTTCGATCTGATTGAACGGATGCGAGAGCCTGGGCGACACACGGCCAAAGTCATGTATGGATGTGAAGGGTTTGTCGCCCATCATAATACGGATATTTGGGCAGACACCGCTCCACAGGATACGTATATGCCAGCTACACACTGGCCGATGGGCGCGGCCTGGCTATGTCTTCATATGTGGGAGCATTATCTGTACAGTGGCGATTTGCCATTTCTGGGACGGGCTTATGAAACGATGAAGGAGTCTGCTGTCTTTTTCCTCGACTATCTGAGTGAACTTCCGGATGGGAGACTGGTGACGAGTCCGTCTGTTTCTCCAGAAAACACCTACATGCTACCGAGTGGGGAAAAGGGGACGTTATGTTATGGTCCGGCCATGGACAACCAGATTCTACACGAGTTATTTACAGGTTGTATCGAGGCGTCGATTCAATTGAACAAGGATCAGGAGTTCCGAAATCAGCTGGTTTCGGTTCGAGATCGCCTTCCCGGAATCGAGATCGGGAAGCATGGACAGATCATGGAATGGCTGGAGGATTACGAGGAAGCAGAACCGGGACACCGCCATATGTCCCATCTGTTTGCCCTGTATCCTGGTAATCGTATTACACCTACGAATACGCCAGAGCTTAGTCGTGCTGCACGTGTAACACTCGAACGTCGTCTGGAGAACGGGGGAGGTCACACCGGGTGGAGCCGGGCATGGTTGATTAATTTCTGGGCCCGGTTGCTTGATGGAGAACAAGTCTATCAAAATCTGATATCTCTGTTAAAACACTCTACGTTACCGAATCTGCTGGATAATCATCCGCCATTCCAGATTGATGGCAATTTTGGTGCGACAGCAGGTATTGCTGAAGCGTTATTGCAAAGTCACACCGGAACGTTGTCGATTCTCCCGGCTCTGCCTCCGGCGTGGTCTGAAGGGAAAGTAAAGGGGCTGAAAGCGCGTGGTGGCTATATCGTGGATATCGAATGGTTTGCAGACGGACGACTAGTTGCCTGCATTACCGCTACACAGACCGGGATGGCCAGTATTCTGGCACAGCAGATCAACGAGATCCGACAGCAGGGAGCTGGTACTAACCTTTCCGACGATATAAACACAAACGGCGAGCAGATAACGTTGGAACTGGAAGCAGGATACACTTATGAGCTGTTCGGTAGATACCGTAACTGATTACACTGGCCGATACGCATGATTACAATACGAGAACGAATCGATAACGGAGGGGTATAGATGAATATTAATTTTCAGGGAGAATCCAAACCATTAAATCATATATGGTCAGCTTGTGTCGGGGCAGGCAGAGCCAATGAAGGACTGCGTGCAGACTGGCAGAACCACTTGTTCAAAGCAGTGAAATATGGGGGATTCCGATACTTACGATTCCATGGTTTGCTTCACGATGATATGCATGTATACAAGATCGTTGATGGACAGGAAGTGTTCAATTTCCAGTATGTTGATGCACTATTTGATGCGATGCTGGACTTGGGGATACGTCCTTTTGTTGAATTTGGCTTTATGCCAAACGATCTGGCGTCCACGGAACGTACCCAATTTTGGTGGAAAGGTAATGTTTCACCTCCGAATGATTATGCCAAATGGGCGAAATTAATCTCAAAACTGGTTGAACACTGGACCCAGCGATATGGTCTGGAGGAAGTTAAGAACTGGTACTTCGAGGTCTGGAACGAGCCGAACCTGAGTGCATTCTGGGATGGAACGAAGGAGCAATATTTCAGGTTGTATCAAGTGTCTGTCGCAGCAATCAAGGCTATCGATGACCGTCTTCGCGTCGGTGGACCGGCTACGAGCAATTTTGTTCCGGATGCAAGGTTTGATGGTGAGTTAGAAGACATCTCCACCCATTTAACACTGGTAACGGAAGACTTAGACTCGCTGGAATGGAAAGGGGTATGGATTGAGGAATTCCTCGCTTTTTGTGAGCGAAAGAAACTGCCCATTGATTTTATATCAACTCATCCATACCCGACAGACTTTGCCCTGGATGGGCACGGTGAGTTTCAAGGAAGATCCAGACATGCCAGTTCTACTAAAGACGATATTGAATGGCTGAAACGTGTGATTGCAAGCAGCGCTTATCCAGATGTCGAAATCCATCTCACCGAATGGAGCAGCAGTCCTTCTTCGCGAGATTGTAGTCATGACTATTTGCCCGCAGCCGCGTATGTGGTCAAGACGAATCTCGAAGTGTCTGACCTGATCGACTCCTTGTCTTACTGGGTATTCACAGATGTCTTTGAAGAAGTTGGCGCAGGGCCGGCGGCTTTTCATGGCGGATTCGGAATGCTGAACTTGCAAGGTATACCGAAACCAACTTTCCATGCCTATTCGTTTCTGAATCAACTTGGAGAGCATGAACTTGCACGAAATGAAGGTACGGTGATTACTCGCACAGATAAAGGAGAACTTCGCGGGTTGTTTTACAATTATCCAGAAGACTATAAAGGGACGGTACCCATGTCCGTATATCCTGATCAGACCGTAGCGCAAACAGCACAGTCCTTCGGCAGCAGCAAAACGTTCAATCTGGTCGTGGAGCAAGTTACTCCGGGGGGGCAATATGTATTGAGAACCGTCGATCGCGACCATGGCGTTGCGGTGCAGTTGTGGAATGAGATGGGTAGTCCAAATTCCCCGAGCAGAGAGCAGACCGAACAGCTGATTGCCTATGCAAATCAATTGAACGAAAGGAAATTTACGGCTGATAGCAATGGTAGACTAACACTCGATTTTAACATCGGGCCTTGGGCTATTGCCTTATTGTCCGAAGAGGTGTAACGGCAAATATGTTTAAGGGAAGGAATTAGTAATCATGGTGAAAACGCAGGAAACCGGCTCTGTGCTGACATTGGCCAAAGATTGGGTAGAACGCGCGGTGGTGGGAACTGAACCGGGACAATATGCTGAAAGCGATTGGAAAACCATTGTCACACTGGTGGAGGCAGAAGAACAAACACAGCGTGACAAATCGACGATCCGGCATCTACTCGATGGAATGGACCAATTCCTGAGCAGGGTACATTGTTCGAACCGAGTCATCAATGAAGAGAATAACCTGCTTGAATTTTCAACGTATCGACGAGAGCTTATCCGTCTTGTATTCAAAGCCCGGGCGATACTTTTAATAGACGCAGAGCAATACACAGAAGGGGCAAAGGTAGCCCTGATGGATCAAATTACACGAGCAGAGGCGGCATTGAATGGGACGTATACGGCACCATTTGTCCGTAATCGCGCTTTTATTGAGCCACGACCGGATGAGGATATACAGGCAGTGACCGAACATTGTACGATGGCACCCAGCTACAACATGGGCACGTATGGGCTCAGACCTGCTATAGAATGGTACACCTATCAGCATATTATGGCAGACTGTTATGAGACGGAGAAGGTATATGCTTCTTCCATTGGATGTGTAAACGAGAGAACAGCAGATCTGTCACGGGGTGACCTCCCAGCCGTAGAATTGGAGCCAGGCAGCATCGCCTATTTGTCATTCGATTTACCTTCTCTAGATCAACGCAGGCTTCGTCATGCCCGTCTGCGACTTGTTAATCATCATACCGATGGGAAAAGCGTAGATCTGTATGCCTTAGAACATTCAAATCATCACTTCCAGACACTGGAGCAGTTGACATACCGCCAAATTGAACAACAACCGAAGATGCAGCCCTGTGCGGATCAGTATCTACGTTCGTTCCAACTAGGCTTCGCTGAAGGTTTCAGTTATGCCGATTTATCCGAGTATGTCATTCGTTCCATGGAGAAGGGAGGAAAGCTGCAGCTGGCACTGACCCTGGGAGAGGGAGAGCTACCTTGCGGATTTTACACCTGTAACCAATCGGAACAACAAAAAAGACCTCTGATTGAACTGTTCTGGGATGAGGTTCAGGAGGATGTTTGGCAGCAAAAAGTAAGAGAAATATGCCAGCGAGCGAAGCAAGTCCTGGCGAATGAAAAGCCCGGTAGCGAACTGGGACAGGTTGACCCCGAAGCTTATCAGCAAGTACAGCAGGAATTGTCCAATGCGGAATGCTTAGCCCGATCACAGCTAAAGACAGAAGAGGTGTCTGTGTCTGGCAGTGCACTGGTTCGTCTTCTCAACGCTATGCGTCATCTTAGGCACAGCCGGGTTTTACGAAGCGATTTGCACGGAAAGTGGAATTTATTTTTCACCACTCAGGGATTGACCGAACTTCGTGAAAAAACGGAACGCAATGACGAACTCAAACGTGAATTTCAGAAGGTCAGAGAATGGTCTGAACGGAGAAGTCTGGCTGATCTGCAATCGTACGCTTCCGTGATGCAGGACGAACCGGACTGGACTTTGCTGAATAAACAATTTGGCTTGTGGACTCGCTCGCGACTGCTTACCTTCACCCCGCCAGAAAATGCAGCATCGGCATCCCTTGCCTTCGTTCTTCCTTCAGAAGACAACGAGGAGCATTACAAACTGGGTCATGTCTGGATTGATCGTGTAAGCATTCTGCCTGCACATGATGCCAATTTGGAAATTGAAAATAGTGGATTCAATGAAGGGAAGCAGCTTCCGAAACACTGGGCGCCCGTGGCAATCAAGGGAAAACCAGTATTGCACTGGGAAGACCGCGAGGAATATGTGCAGGACGGCAGTCATTCCATTTATCTGGAAAACCCGACGTCAGAAGACGAGGGGGCCTGGATTTATGACAAGGATATCCCGTTGCAAGGGGGAGTGAACCATACGCTCACGTATTTTGCAAAGGTCGAAGGAAAGTTTAAAAAGGGTGTTCAGGCTGTGCTCACATTCAAGGATGCAGTCGGCAGAGAAGTGGGTTCTTTCCACGGCATTCATAACAAGAAATCACTACCGGGCAATCCAGAGCTTAAGCTTACGGTATCTTTTCAGGCGGATGCGCTGATGTATGCCATGACTGGCGAGCGGAGTTATGCTGAGAAAGTGAAACTCCAGATGTTATGGTTGCTTAATGATTACTGTCAGGGAGTGGAGTCCTGGCTTGTTCACAATGTACGTCCTGACGGGCTGGATGCATATGGCGCAGTACAGATCGGACGTGTCACTACGCTGATTGCCACCTCGTATTCACTGATCCGGGATGCGAATGTATTCTCACAAGAGGAATACGAACGGATGATGGCTCAACTGGATTATCTGATCCGTGATCTGATGGATCTGCGTGATCGAACAGAACTTGGAGCTTATCGCGCCCAGCAGGGAACCAGTAACTGGCATACAGACATGGCGGCAGGAGCGGCGATGCTCGCACTGGCATTTCCGGAGATGCCACATGCAAGACAATGGCTGGATAATGCTAGGTTAATCCTAAAGGGCCAGCTGGACTATCACATTAACGAGGATGGCTCCTGGCCAGAGTCAATCCGTTATCTGTTCGCTGTCATCCAGCGTTATGGTACATTCGCCAAGACACTTCGCCACATGACCGGAGAGAACTGGTTTCAAGGTACTCGGTTCAGCAGTACCTTCAAATATGCGTTGTCGGTACAAACGCCGCCCTATATGTTTTTTGACAACAAAATCAGCACACCCAACTTTGGAGATCACACGCTTGATAACGGAGGCGGTTTCGCGGTTCTTGGGCTGTATGTGGATGAGATCATCTCCTCTGATCCAGAACTTGGTGCACAGGTATATGAGACTTGGATAAGAGCTGGAAAGCCATTATGCGGATTCGGCGTGGAATCGAATATGCTGGAAAACTTCTTCATGCCATCTAGCATCGATACTTTGGCCTCAGATTCAAAAACACTACATTTGGTATCGCGAAGTTTCGAAGATATTGGCTTATATCTTTTCCGCCAGAACTTTAATCGTCCGGATGAAGGATATCTGTCGGTGATCTCAAGCCGGACACCCGTAGGGCATGGACACCATGACCAAGCTTCCTTTATCTGGTATGTAAATAGAATTCCGCTTGTGGTCGATCCAGGGGTAGAAAGTTATTTTGACAGCACATTTGCATGGTATAAAGGCTCCTCCTCTCATAGCGTAATCCAGTTCTGCCATAAAGGGCAATACGTCGATATGCCTCGAGTGAGCGAAGTCCAGCATCTACGTACTTCTGATCTGTTAGATGAGATAACGATACGTATTCAGAGTCCGACAGGTCCAGGCAGCCATACTCGTCATATTGCATATATGAAAAATGGACTGGATGCCTTGATTTTATGGGATGTGATCCGGAATGCGGAAGAAGGGACGAGAATGAATCTGCCTTTAGCAGCTAAGTCAACGTCCATTAAAGGTCAGCGTGCCTTATCCAGCGGGCATTACGGTATTGATTTAGAAACAATCAGTCTGCTTCCTCAGTGTGCTGATATCATCCAAGAGTGGGGAAGAAGTTATCCCATTGCACCATTGGTGGAAGGAAATTCACAGCTGAACTATCTGAGAATAAAAGCTGGACGCAATGAACCACTACTGACTGTTTTATTTGCTCATCCAACAGGTTGCGAAGGCCTGATAACTGAACCGATTCAGTGCTCGGAAAAGCATGCGTTAGCTTACCAGATCAGGAAATTGGATCGTGTAGAGGCCATATTAGTTGTCAACACGAGTGACGAATTTGTAACAACTGAGCTGAGGTATAAACACACGTTGATGGATACAAGAAATAAGGAGATCATTCCGGAAATAAAGAGCCAGATTAGGTTATCGCTCGATGGCGGACAACTGCGCGTATTGATTCCACATTCTAACACGTAAATTACAATCGCTAAAAACTGAAGTCATGTTAGGCGTAATAAAGCAATCACACAAGAAAGCTATTTTGCAGGACTGAATGTGTCAATTCTGCAAAATAGCCCTATGTTATATATTTAAGGTGCATGATGGAAGGATGGATCACGCATGTGCTATAAATATCATATCGGAATTGTTTTCTCCTGATGATCCAGAGCACCTGTCTATCCGAGCAAAGTTTATGGCATTGTAAACATAATGGTTATCTTACTTTTTGTCTTCTCTTTTATAAATGGAGCTCACAACGTCATACGCAAGCTTGGGCCTGCGATATTCATCCACAAGTCCTTTACTATTCCGTGTGCAGGAGCGAGTCAGCAACCACCCTTCGCCTTCAGTCACTCTGCAATCACTAAATTGCCATATAAACATGCCACAAATATCTGTTGATGCTTGATATGCATTTAAGCAATTGCGCAGGATGTCAGCTTGCCGTTCTTCTGAGCCTTTTTCCCGGTTATTACTTCGAAAGCCATAAAATCCATCTGCACCAAATTCACTCATGATAATGGGTTTGTCTGCGCCACCCAGTTTATTGGCCCACTGAATGGCTTCCAAAGCTAATTCCTCAGGCTTTTCGTCCGTATACCAACCGGGATAAAGATTAAATGATACAATTTCTGCAAGATCAAAACACAGTTCCTGATCTCTGTGATGAGATGCAAAAGAACGCGGGCGACTAGGATCTAATTCGCGAATGATGGTCAGTTGTTTGGCATAATGGACTTTGCCTTCCTCCGTATTGCTGGCACATTCATTTAATATAGCCCAAATGATGATGGAGGGATGATTAAAGTGTTGTTCGACCATTTCTCGAGTTACTTGCTCACTCTGCCACGCGAAATTGGGATTACGCATTTGTTCAAGACTCAATCCTCTAGCGTGGTTCTCTTCCCAAATCACAATCCCACGCTCGTCACATAAATCAAGGAACCTTTCGTCATACGGATAATGACTCGTCCGGACTGCATTGCATCCCATTTCTTCAATTAGATCCAAATCTCTTACCATGAGCGATAAAGGAAATGAACATCCCACCATGGGATGATCTTCGTGCCGATTAACACCTTTTAGCTTGAGTTCATGCCCATTTAAAAGTAACTGTCCGTTTGAAATATTAATTTCTCTAAATCCAACCCTGTCCACTAGGTCATCTACTAGTTGTTCATTTGTTATTAGTTTGGTTTGCAACTGGTAGAGACTTGGATTGTCAAGAGACCACTCCAACACATTCGGATACGATACTGTTTGGATAAGTTCTGCTTGTCCCCCAGGCCCAACCTCACAGCTTCCTAGAATAGATTTTATTCCCGCAAGTTCTCCAATAACCTGAACTTGTTGGGGAGATTGACTGATATTGCGAATCATCACTTTCCATCGTCCATTCCATTGATTTGCTTGGAGTAGGGGAGTAAACATAATATTTTCAATGTACAAATCGCTTATTTCTTCCAAAACAACAGGGCGAACAAGGCCACCATAAGTGTAATAGTCATTAGGGAAATGTAGCGCAGATGCCTCACTAAAGGAGTTGTCAACATACACTAAAATTTCATGTTCTCCAGCAATAGCATTGGGGATTATAACTTCGAATGAAGTATAAGCGTTGTAGTGGGTTTTAACAAATTCCCCATCAAAATAGACATGGGCCGTATGACTCACCCCTTTGAATTCCAACCGGATATGGGTCTGACTGGATACCGAAATTACTCTTCTATATACAGCTTTCCCTCTATAGGTGCCAAAATGAGGGTGACTCTCCCAGCATCCTGGAACAGGTAGCTTAAAAGGAAATTCTTTTGGTCGTTCGCCTATGGTATCTACGGGAGAAAACTCCCACAGACCTTCAAGTTCAGTGCTGATCCGAGTATGATGCGTATCAAAAAGTCTAATCATTTTTCAAAATCCTCCCATGTCGAATACAATGTGCGGTAATACATTTAAGTTAACGAATTGGGAAGAGGTTATCCATGGTCAATTCGATCTTAAGGATGTATAAATCGCTCCAAATTTGATTTTATTTATCTCAACAAACATTGTAGGATAGTCTGTGTAGGAGGTTGAACGAAATGTATAATCCCTTAGATTTGGTAGTTCGAATCGTATGGAGCTCACGGAAGCAGACACCGATGGATTGGTCGGATATTCGCAACAATACGTCTGTACATACCTTTTATTGGATTCATGAAGGTAAGGGAACATTCCATACTGAAGATCAAACTTATGAGGTGATTCAGGGAATGTTATTTTATATGGAACCTGGCGCACAGATGCATATGGAAAATTCTAAAGAGTCACCCTTGACCATTAGTATGATTTTGTTTGACTGTTGTGCGGTTTCATATCAAACACCAGAGTGGCAGTTACCTCAATCTATTCACAGGATGGACATTCCATTTTACAGCAGATATCATTCAGAGCGAGCCTTACGACTAGATCATGCTTTTAATGAAATCACGGAATCGTGGTTATTAGGAAATCACTATCGTGAGATGGAAAGTTGTGCTTTGCTATTGAAACTACTTGCTATATTGCACCGCCCGGATCATTTTTCTGAACCGGGAAACACAACTTCCATTATTTTTAAGATAAAAGAAGAACTAGAGACACGGTTTGAGGAACAATTATTCATCCGAGAAATAGCAAGCAAATATGCCATATCCGAATCTTATCTTCGTAAAATGTTTATGAGTCATATTGGACAATCTCCCAAGGAATACTTAACTGAGGTGAGGCTACGTCAGTCTGAACGTTATCTGACTTATACGAACTACACATTTAAAAGAATCGCAAGACAGTGCGGATATCATGATGAATATCATTTCAGCAAGGCTTTTCGCAATTGGAAAGGTGTATCACCATCCATGTTCCGAAAGAATGAGAAACGCTAGAAACGTAAAATTTTATAGAAGTGAAAAACTTATTTACAGGCAGAATCTCCAGTAACTATATCGCCATGGATACAAAAAGAAGTGCATCGGATAACCTTTCCCAATGGGGTCAGGGCAACCAATGCACATCTCAGGCGCAAAATACACATATAGAGGAGGCCTACATTTCTGGTGCTTATCTGCCAGCCGTGTAACCGCCATCAACAGGCAAGGCAACGCCTGTAATCTGACCTGCAAGATTTGAACACAAGAAAACAGCTGCGTTGGCTTGATCCTCGGCAGTTTGCAACTTACCGGTTGGAATTGTTGATTTAAACGATGCTGCTTGTTCTGGTGCATTGTCTAACCAGCTAAGAATTGGAGTCGCCGTCATTCCCGGACAAATAGCGTTGACACGAATACCTTTTTCAGCATATTCCATAGCTACACTTTTTGTAATTCCGTTTATTGCAAATTTAGTAGCAGAATAGATTGCTTGATTCTGACCGCCGATCAGACCAAAACCAGAAGATGTGTTAACAATTGCTCCGCCGCCCGTTTTCAACATAGCTTGAATTTCATGTTTGATGGCATAATAAGTTCCATACAAATTTATTTTGACCACACGGTCAAAGTCTTCCGTAGAAGAATCCGCCATGGGGGCCGGGGGCAGTGTGATTCCAGCATTATTGTGAGCAAAATCCAGTTGTCCAAATTCCGATACTGTTGTCTGTACAAGTCTGATAATATCTCCTTCAACAGCTACATTTGTTCTAACAAAGCTTGCAACGCCTCCAAAGTCATTAATTAGTTGTACAGTTTCAAGACCTGCCTCTTTGTTGATATCAGCTACCATTACCTTTGCACCTGCTTGAGCAAATGCAATTGCACTAGCTCGGCCAATACCTGAGCCTGCTCCCGTTACGAACCCTGCCTTTTTTTCCATTAAGTTATACATTGTTATCCTCCTGCAACATGTTAATTTTTGTGTTGAATTCTTTATGTCTGGGAAAATCCTTTTCTTAGGTTGAATAACGCTGTGTTGTGTGCTTATAATTTTTAAGCAAATGAAATTCTTTATTGTACACAGATTAATCTTTGTCCATTATTAACTTGATTTTCCCAACAATTAAATTCATAATTCTGTCACATGTCAATTATAAAAGCATAAAAATTAAATTAATATAAGCAGAGTTTGTCCAATTTGTAGGATAACCTACAGATGGCACTTCATTTGTTGGATTAGAGAAAGGTGTTACGAAATGAAAACGGAACAAGATCTAAGAGTACTTAAAACACTCGAACACATAAAAAGTGGATTTTCGTTATGTGTCAGTCAAAAAACATTTAAATCAATCACAATTAAAGACATTTCAACTGCTGCGAAAGTCAATCGCTCGACATTTTATACATACTACACCGACAAGTACCATCTTCGTGATGAACTAGTTAAAGCGACTCTTCAAGACCTTGATCGTGCTATTGACCTGACGTTTATTACGTTTGACGATCAAAGTTCCTCCCAGACTCGTAGTGTTATAGTCCAGCATCTTGAGCATTTATGGAGTCAGAAAGAATGGTATCTTCTTTTGTGGAATAAAAATCTGGAACTTTATGTTTTTGAGGATATGCAGTCCTTACTGGAGAATAAAATTCGGAACATATTTACCCAAGAAGATAAGGACGAATTCTCAGAAAGAAAGGAACTTTTTGCGCGTTTGTACGCCTCCACAACGATGAGCATTTTAAAATGGTGGTATGAAGTAGCTCCGACCACTTCTGCAGCCAAAGTAGCTGACATTATTTATAATCATTGGGAATTAGGAATGCATCGGACATTTTTCTAAAGGGATGAAGACTGATTGCTTTTAATGAATTGGGAATTTGAGGTATGGGAAGGGGGGGCGATATATAGGAATGGCACCTATGTAATTTCAACTAATTGAAGGAACACAGCAGCGAAAAGCTAAAACGCATTTAAGTAAGTAAAATTGATGACCACAATTGAAACCGTTATCAATTGAGGAGAGGTGAGTGAATGAATTTTGCCGTGGTAAGAAAATGGTTGAATAATAGACCGCTATTCTTTCGTTTAGTGATTCCCTATATTGCTGTTGTTATCTTACTGGCTTCCTGCCTCGGTTTTACCTATAGTAAATCGTTAAAGATCGTTAAAAAAGATATTTTGTATGCCAACGATATGGCTCTTGAACAAACTAGGCGAACGCTAGAGATTCGTATTTCCGAGATGGAGCAGACAATGTGGGATATCGTTTCGCTTCCCTCCGTTCGTCGAGCGTTGATTATTCGCGAACCTTTCGAGCAGGCCAACCCATACCGTTTTAAAAGTGTCAGCAGTTCGCTGAAGCAATTATCTTTGAGTAATGACTTCATTCTGGATTATTTTGTGCTTTTCAAGCGTAGTAGTATGGCTGTAAACAGTGATAAAATTTATACCTTTCCACAATTGTACGAATTATACTTCCAATACGATGAGGGTTCGCGGGATCATTGGCAGGACCGATTCTTTCAACTGAACGGAAACTTCCAGCCTGCTATGCAATTGACCTTGGCTGGGAAAACTGTCTCTGGCATACCCTTCATTCGCCCAATGGGCAACGGGAGGGAAGTCCATGGGGCTCTGCTAGTTCTTATGGATAATCGGAAAATTCATGAGCTACTGGGCAGCATGCAGTTATCGGAAGGCAGCCTGTCTTATATTGCAGATCAGAAGGGGCAGATCATCAGTTACGTGTCCGGTACCGGTGTGGAAGGCCTTGTTCCGTCCGTGGTCAAAGATGTAAATCTTAAGGATATGATCACAGCATCCACCACGTCTCATCAACTCGGCTGGACCTTTGTAACTGCTCATCCCCAAGCGATTGTCGCCGAGCGTTCTCTTGAAATTACACAGTCCATTCTCTACGTGTTACTGATCTTTGTATTCCTAGGACTTGTTATCTCCATCGGACTGGCACATCGCCACAGCCTTTCCCTACACAGGCTGACCCGCCACTTTACCGAACAGAGCGAACCCAAACTGTTTTTCGGGAATGCATATAGTTGGATTGAGCAAAAGGTAGGCGGCTTGTCAGAACGTCAGCATATTATGGAGAAGTTGCACAAGGAGCAGCTTCCTATCCTTCAAACCACTTTTTATGAACAGCTGCTTAAAGGGTACTTCAGTTCTGAGGACCATCTTCAATCACTTATGAAACATGCGGGGCTCGAATTCGACAGTACCGGTTATCTTGTAATCACCATTCATTTCACAGGATATGGAGATGGCGTTGATGCGGATATATTGAGGGAAGTCGAGGGCAAAAAAATAATTGTCAAAGAGGCACTGCGCTTCAGCGATGCCGCAAAGAGCATCCACGTGCACGATTGGGATACATATCATCTGTCCATCATTTACTGTTGTGGGGACGAAGAAATTCAAGATCTTCGTTTAGTGGAACAAATTCTACTTCATATTTTAGGAAATCATTCTCTCTACCTGGAAGAAGAGCTGGATGTGGTTGTCACCGCGAGCAGTATGGTAACAAATCTATGGGAGCTTCCACATGCGTATCAGGAGGCTATGACAGCATTTCGCCAGTATGTTTGGGACCCACGCCATCGTTTTGTTTGGTACGACGGCCAGCCTGAAAACCAGTCATTTGCATACTATCCTCCCGAACTCGAAGCGATGCTTGTCCAATGCACATTGACGGGGGACATAGAACGAATGCAGGACTTGCTGCACGGTCTGTATCAAGAAAATATGGTAAACCGCAAACTGAGCTTGTCCATGCTGCAATTGTTCCTCAATGAACTTCTTGGCACGTTGGCTAAAGTGTTGATCGAATTGAAAAATATGCAAACCAGTCCGGAAGAATATGTTCAGATTCGTTGTGTCAGAGATGCTGTTGACTATTATGGACAAATTCATGACCGTTTCCTGTCGCTCGGTTCGCTCATTCACCTAAATAAACGGAGCCATAACATAGAATTGCGCGATCGATTGACTGCCTTTATTCAGAAGAACGCCTTCGATTCCGATCTTAGTGCCTCCAAGGTAGCCAGGGAATTCAACATATCATCGGCATATTTTTCACAATTTTTCAAGGAACAGGTAGGAAGCAATTTTTCCACATATCTGGAGCAACTGCGCATAGCCCGCGCCAAGGAGCTTTTGAATGGAACGGATAGCAACGTCCAAGAAATAGCCGTTTCCATCGGTTATAATTCTTCGAATTCCTTCATTCGAGCCTTTAAGCGGAGTGAAGGAAGAACACCTTCAGAGTACCGCCAAGCGTAATAGAGGCAAATCTACAGCACAGATAGAGTGCAAATATAGACTAGCAACGAAGCTGCGGAAGATTTCACATTATGATAAAAAAACTTGGCGCACATGCAGAGTGCCAAGTTTTTTTATATATAATTCGTTGTTAGAAGAACTAAATTATGTAAATCTTAAAGATTGCACATGAATCTGAAAAATGAAACTTTACGAAATTAAGCGTTTTCATTATGTTTGTTGTGTATTCGCTGCATAACCAAATATGGCATAAGGGGGGAGAAAATGAATGCAGAAGCCGCAAGTACAGGTTACAACCAGACCACCAAAAGAGATGACTGAATCCGGGCATCGTGGGAGACCCTGGATCAAAAGTTGGCAATTGTACAGCTTATTGATTTTTCCTTTAGCGTACCTGATTATTTTCAAGTATGTCCCTATGTATGGAACGCTAATTGCATTCAAAAATTATGTTCCAACCAAAGGAATATGGGGAAGTGATTGGGTTGGCCTGCTGCATTTCGAACGTTTTTTAAACTCGTATCAATTTGTAAGAATACTGAAAAATACGCTCTCCTTGGCGCTGTATGAATTGGCGGTGGGATTCCCATTGCCGATTCTGCTGGCGCTGGGACTTAACTATGTCCGAAACACGTTTTTCAAAAAGAGTGTACAGATGATAACCTATGCTCCGCACTTTATATCAGTTGTGGTACTCGTCGGAATTACAATGCAATTTTTGCAGCCTGGAACCGGAGCGTTAAACGTTATTTTAGGTTTTTTTGGGGTTGATTCTGTTCACTTTATGGCCAAACCAGAATATTTCAAAACGATCTACGTATTGTCCGGCTTATGGCAAAATATTGGTTTTTCCTGCATTATTTATCTGGCTGCCTTGTCAGCCATCGATCCCACGCTTCATGAGGCCGCATTGATGGACGGAGCCTCAAAAGTAAGACGAATGTGGCATGTGGATCTGCCAGGCATCATCCCAGTCATTACCGTTCTCTTTATTTTGCAAATGGGTAATTTCATGGATTTGGGATTTGAGAAGGTGCTTTTAATGCAAAATCCACTAAATATGCGTACATCCGAAATTATTGATACGTACGTGTACAATATCGGTCTTAAAGGAGCTGTTCCGCAGTATTCGGCAGCGGCGGCCATCGGTTTATTTAAAAATGTGGTTGCGCTTATTCTGCTTGTCATTGCGAATAGGATGGCACGACGTACAGGCAACAGTCTGTGGTAAGCATAGGGGAGGGAGAACGATGTCAAACATATCCATTCGCAAAAGTAAAGGAGATCTCATCTTTGACATAATCAATCACAGTGTGTTGATCATCCTGCTTCTGGCTGTGCTCTATCCTCTGGTGTATATCGTCAGCGCATCATTTAGTGCAAGCGAATCGGTTGTATCCGGAAAGGTCTGGTTATGGCCTGTCAAACCAACATTGGACGGATACAAGGCTGTTTTTGCAAACGGTATGATCTGGACAGGATTTATGAATTCATTGGTTTATGCGGTTGCAGGTACTTTTATCAATGTGATGTTTACGATATTGGCGGCGTATCCGTTATCCCGTCATGACTTAAAAGGCAGAGGCATATTTACTTTTCTGTTTGTGTTCACAATGATGTTTTCCGGGGGGCTGATCCCCACGTATCTCGTTGTCCGGGACTTAGGGTTGCTTGATACCCGGTTGGCGCTGATTTTGCCTGCGGCCCTGTCAGTCTGGAACATGCTCATTACGAGAACGTATTTTCAGACAACCATATCCAGAGAACTTCTGGAAGCAGGACAGATGGATGGATGCAATGACTACAAGTTTTTATTGAAAATTGTTCTGCCCTTATCCGGTCCGATTGTAGCGGTCATCTCGTTGTTTTATGCGGTCGGCCACTGGAATCAGTATTTCAGTGCGATGATCTATTTGCGCGATCCACAACTGTTTCCGTTGCAATTAGTGCTGCGAGACATCCTGATCCAGAATCAGATTGATTTTTCCACCATGAGTAGCACAGAGGAGCTCGTCAAGCGAGAAGGGATTCGAGAATTGCTGAAATATTCGCTTATCGTGGTATCTACGTTGCCACTTATGGTTGTGTATCCTTTTGTGCAGAGGTATTTTGTCAAAGGTATGATGATCGGTTCATTAAAAGGCTGAAGCATAACGTTTTGCGCTTTTGCCCTGATATACATTCCATCAGGAATCGGAAGAGAGGGGTCAGAGGATGAGAAGAAATGTACTGTTGCTCTGGATGTTAATGTTGGTTTTCGTCTTCCTTACAAGCGCTTGCTCACCTGCCGGGAACAATACTGAGTCCTCGCAGAACGAGGGAATTGTAACTGTTGAGGACAATATGACCGAACCAGGAAGTTTTCCTATCGTCAAAGAAAAAGTGACGCTCAAGGTACTTATCCGCGGAGCATCGGGGGTTGATTTTGATACAAATACATTTACAAAATGGTACGAAGAAAAAACCAATGTACACATTCAATTTGAGGTTGCTCCCGAGAATGGCTTCGAAGAGACGCTTAATCTAGCCCTTGCCAGTGGCAACTATCCGGATATGATTATCGGCATGGAGATCAAGCCAGCTACCGAGATGTTATATGGAAAATCCGGTACATTTTTGCCTCTAAACGATATGATTGAAAAATATGGCGTCAACATGAAGAAGATCTTTGATGAAAAACCGTTAGTGCAGCAAGTCATTACTGCTCCTGACGGGAATATTTACAGCGTTCCAGACATCGGGGAATGTTTTCATTGTGATTATGCCAAACGGATGTGGATCAACAAAACATGGCTGGATAATCTGGGCCTTAAAATGCCAACGACAACTGAAGAATATTATAACGTGTTGAAAGCTTTTAAGACACAAGACCCCAATGGAAACGGGAAAGCCGACGAAATTCCACTTGCGGGCGCTGTTGGAGGATGGAATACCGAAATTGAAGGTTTCCTGATGAACTCTTTTATTTATAACCCAATGGGAAGTACCCAGACAGGTATGATGCTGGATCAAGGCAAGGTTGTCGCTGCTTTCATACAAGACCCATGGAAAGAAGGATTGGCTTACATGAAGCGCCTATATTCGGAGGGATTGATTGCTCCAGAAACGTTTACGCAGGATAATGCGCAGTACAGACAGATGGGTGAGGGAGGAGATGCTCCTAGAGTTGGAAGCTGTCCTGGCGGTTTATATGGTTGCACAGCATACGGGCAGGAGCGATATAAAGAGTACGTTGCTCTTCCACCCCTAGCTGGCCCTGACGGGACGCGCATCGCATGGACGAATCCGTATGAAGGAATCACTTCGGGACGCATCGTGATTACAAACAACTCCAAATATCCTGAAGTTGCGTTCCGATGGGCAGATGGCCTATTAGATGGAGGTGAGGTCAGTCTTCGCTCAGACACAGGAACGATGGGCGAGTATTGGGACTGGGCTGAAGAGGGAACGGGAATCAATGGCAAGCCAGCAGTCTGGGAGAAATTAAAGGAAAAAACGGCAGACAGCAATGTTGGCTGGCAGACCCGTGCACCTCGTTACTATCCAGCAGATCTACGACTCGGAGAAAAACGAAACGACGAATTTCCACTGGAGGTTATCCTCTTTGAGGCTGCTAAGCAATACGAACCTTACAAAGCTGACAGCAGTCTAGTCATTCCTCCACTGTTTTATGACGAAGAGCAGGCTGCCGAACTGGTGAATCTGGAGAAGACCATTATTGATTATAAAAAAGAAATGCTAGCCAGATTCATCACCGGGGATGCTGACTTGGAAAGCGAATGGGGCACTTATCTAGATACAATGAACCAAATGGGGTTGGAACGTTACGCACAAATTATTCAGGAAGCATATGATGCCAGTCAGAAATAAGATCAAGATAATATTGCCTTAGATGGTAAAGAGCGAGCTATGGACATGTACAATTCCATGGCTCGCTCTTATATAGATAAATTTATGTATTGTTCGACAAAAAAAGTGTTTTATAGACAAAGGAGTACAGTATATGAGGTTGAATATAAAATATAGTGCTCAAAATACAAATTTTGGAGGATTGTTGCACTTGTATTCACCGATTAATAAGATAAAAAATGAAATGGGTAGGAATAGATTTTTTGTATTTAGTAGAAGGTTAAATAGAGAGGTTAGACTATACAATTCACTTCAATATGATCACTGGGTTCTGACGGAATCCGATATTTCCGTAATGAGTTACTGTGAAAGACCGTTGAAAATAAATGTATCTATTGCAGGTAAAGTTGTCGAAACAGTTTTTGATATGTGGATTAAATCAGAAAGTGAAGAAAAGTTTGTGTTTATACGTTACTCCTATGAAATAGATCCGGATAACAAACGTTCAAGCGAACAAGCAATTAATGAAATGTATGCTCAAAAAATATGGTGCGCAGATAATAACAAGACACATTGTGTTCTAACAGAAGAAGATATACGACAAAATCCCACTATTATTACAAATAAAAAAACGTTGATTCCATTTTTCACTCCACTTTCTGAAATAAAACCAGAAGTATATGAGCTGATTTATAGATCAGCTTTTAACGGCCCTATGACAATTCGTGATTTAGAAAAATCTATTCAATCTAAATATCATCCTGTCATAATTAGGAATTCTATATTTGCATTAATCCTCCATGAGATACTTACTTTTAATAAAGAACAGGATTTACTCTGTGGATTGACGGAGGTGCAGTTGAATGTCGAGAAGACGTATCTTAGATAGTATAAATATTGATCCGAAACATAAAGACATCTCAAAATGGCCAATTGTTAATATCATGCAACTTCAACCTGAAGATAGAGAGATATTCAAAAAACGAGAAGCTGCAGTGAACCTATACATGCTTCACGAAGAAGTAACTTTAGAAAAAATCACAGAACAAACAGGCGTAAGTAAAAAAGAATTAATTATTTTCATAAAGAAGTGTTTAGAATTTGATCCAATAACTGAAGCTATCTGGGGATTTAGAGCATTAATCCCTCATAAGAGAACCAAAAAGTATGATAGAAGTGCAACCACAACTTTTCTCCCACAACAGGAACAGCCCAAATTAAGTGGGGCCTTCAATCAACTCCTTGAACAATATCCAGAAATTAGAGAGAAGATCACTTCAGCATATTTAAGACGAAAAGGAAAAAATTCTACAATGCCCACAATCTCGACTGATGGGATCCATAGATTATTCCTAAGTTTGTGCAAAAAGAATGGTATAGGAATACATGACTATCCGTTTAATACAAATGATAAAGGATATCGATCATTATACCGTTTCTTTAAAAAAATTGAGAATAATCATTTTTCAGAAGGTGCAAAGCGTTACGGAATTGAAGCAGCCAGGCAATCACGGATGGGAACATCTCCAAAACATGAATTGATATTACAAAAGCCTTTTCAACGCGTTCAGTTTGATGGGCATAAGATTGATGCGATGTTTACTATCACATT
Organism: Paenibacillus sp. OK076; assembly: GCF_900110055.1. Taxonomy (NCBI): domain Bacteria; kingdom Bacillati; phylum Bacillota; class Bacilli; order Caryophanales; family Paenibacillaceae; genus Paenibacillus; species Paenibacillus sp. OK076. The sequence continues at coordinate 2,655,824 of NZ_FOCH01000001.1, read as the reverse complement.
TAAAACCCCTGAAGGAGACTTATTTACAGAAGTTGTGGAGCGGGTATGGCTTCTTGTAATAGTTGATGTAGCAACTCGAGCAATATTAGGTCATCACCTCTGTGTAAATAAAGAATATAACAAAGACGATGTTTTGCATTGTATTCGCAATACAGTAACCCCTTATGAAAAAAGAAAATTCTCGATACCTGGTATCGATTATGATCCTAAAGGTGGTATACCTTCGGCTGAAATTCCAGAAACGGCATGGGCTCTTTGGGATGAATTCAGCTATGACAACGGTAAAGCAAATTTATCAAATATCGTAACCGATCGTCTTTATGAAGTAGTTCGTTGTACTCTAAAGCCTGGGCCGGTCGAGGCTCCAGAAGTAAGAGGCATTATTGAAAGATTATTCCGTTCCCTTGAAGTGCTTGGATACCATAAATTAGTGAGTACCACTGGAAGCAATCCTTCTGATCCTCTTCGTAAAAATCCAGAACAACAAGCAAAAAAGTTTGATATTTCTTTATCAGAACTAGAGGAGCTAACTCATATTCTAGTTTCTGATTATAATGGTATTCCCCATAGTGGAATTAGAAACTTTTCTCCTCTTCAATTGATGAAACAACGAATTGAAAGAGGGATGGAACCAAGAGTACTTGAACCAGAAAAAAGAAAAGACGCCATTTTTTTTATGATTCAAACTAAAAGAAGAGTGAGTGGGAATATAGAAAAAGGAAAACGACCATTCATAAATTATGAAGGGGTTCGATATCAAAGCGATATTCTTAGTAATAGTCCTCACCTGATCGGCACGGAATTAACAATTGTGGTAAACGTTGATGATATACGAACAGTAAAAGTATTTTTGAGTGATGGTAGTGAGTTTGGATACCTTACTGCATATGGCATTTGGGGGATAACACCTCATTCATTACGAACAAGGAAGGCTATAAATAAATTAAAGAATGAAAGGAAAATATTCTTTACTACTTATCAAGATCCATTTCAAATCTACTATGAGTATAAAGCATCTAAAGCTAAGACTGGAAAGAGAGAACGAAATCATATCGCACAATTACAAAGGGAACTAAACAAAGCCGAAGCAGCATCTACAAATAAGCATGAAAAAGAAGAAGAGCAATTCTTTGCTCCAGATGTCCAGTCAACAGGGGATGTAAACAGTTTATTTATTGAAGAAGACGATGACGATGATCGAATTTTTCGAACTTACAACTTTTGAAAGGAAGATTTCTGATGAATATCGATGTTTCAGATATAAACAGGCCATATGTACCCCCAAAGACTCATCCCATCGAAACTGGAATTTACTTCATAGGCACTAAAGAAGTGAGAAGAATGTACAAAAATATTAAGCAATGGATTGAAAACCGAGCACCAGGCGGAATAGCCTATGGCAGACCTAGATTAGGTAAGACTTGGGCTATCGACTACTTAACAAAGGAACTACCAATAGATTTTGGTGAGAAGCTTCCTATTCTAAAATTTAAATGTGAGCAAAATTCAAGAATTAATGAAACCACTTTCTATGAAGAATTATTGGTACAGTTTGGACACGGAATCCCTTTCTCAGGAAGAAAAACTATGAAAGCTGAAAGATTAAAAAAATATCTTCAAGAGATAATCGAGAGTTCAGGAAGTAAAAGGTTAATTCTATTTATTGATGATGCCCAGCGTCTTGTTCCAGTTCAATACAATATTTTAATGGATATTTATAATTATTTGAAAGAATTCGGAATTAGCATGACAGTTATCTTAGTTGGCCAAGAAGAATTAAAGCATGTTAGATCAGGTTTTATTGCTTCAAAAATGGGACAAATTGTTGGTCGCTTTATGGTTCATGAGTACAAATTCTCAGGCGTAAGAACAAAAGATGAGCTACAAACCTGTTTAGTCGGTTATGACTCTTTATCTGAATACCCTACAAATAGTGGTTGGTCCTACACTAGATTCTTCTTTCCGGAAGCATATGAGCAAGGATTTCGTTTAGAATCATCCACAGAGGAGCTATTTTCTACTATATCCAATATTAGAAAAGAAAAAGGAATTACTAAACCTTTAGAGATACCGATGCAATATTTAACGCTTACTATAGAATATGCTTTTAAAAAATACGGTGTCTTAGGTAAAAATGTTGACCATTTGACGTCTAGCCATTGGTTAGACTCATTAGGTAAGTCGGGTTATATCGAAAATGAGCTATACAACGACTTAATTTAGATATATCAGTTCGATTTGAAAAGGTGGTTAAAAATGATTCCTGAACTAAAGGTTTACTTATCAAAGCCAGATGGTTCAATTACTTGGAATACAGATTGGATATCTGAGTTTGAATCTCCCTGGTCTATTTTTCAAAAAATTCAATTCACTAACTTACTTAATAAACGAGACTATTTTCATTTGTTTGGGACTTCAGAGACAATCAAAAAAAAGACTATTGTTGGTGCAAGAAATCATAATTTGTATTCAATGCCCAGTTTTGATGATAATAGATTTATAAACATTTTAGGATTCTCATTAAAAAAGTATAATTCTGATGTAATTAAAAACATATCTGGATTTTTGAATGATGGCGGAATGAGAGAAATGCAGGAAATTTTCTCAGGAAATTGGTATTGGAGAAAGTCTTTAACTTTTTGTTGTGAATGCCTAATTGACGGTTACCATAGTATATTGCATCAATTTGGTCTTTTTCAACAATGTCCTTTTCATCAGAAACCATTGTATGATCAATGTCCCAATTGTTCAGCCAAATATCCATATGAACTATTTAAAGATCAAACTTATTTTGAATCAACATTAACGTGTATGTGTAGTCATCAATACAAAAAATTCAACAGGGGCGTATCCCTTAATACACATTGGAAGGCGTACAGAAGTAACGATTTGTCAGATAAACTTGCTATACAATGGCTAAGTCTAAATCAGCTGCAGAAAAGTAACCTGAGCTCAGTATATCTATACCCTCACACCTCAATTAATGAGACACCCCAATTATTAAAGTTTTATCTAAATTACATCGAGAGGGATACAACTCCCGATCATTATAGCGTGGAGACCTCAGATCATCTTAAAAGGATAAATAACATTCCGTACTTAAAAGGGAAATACATTAGAAAAAACAACAGAGAATTCGAAAACATTAACACAGCAAAAAATCATATCACTTTTTTTTCAAATCATCAAAATATTGTTATGAGCGAGTTTCAAATTATAAGAAATTCAATGTTTAGTTCAGTTGCGAAACATTTAAGAAGAACTATTTTGAAAAAGCATAAAAGTTGTATTAAACGTTATACCTCCGTTATAAAAACAAAGGAAGGAATGGATATTCCTATCTGCCCTTATGCATCTGCATATGTTAAGTGGAAACAAAAGATAATGAAGATTGTACATTTTTATGATGTAGACGCAATCCCTTATAGCCGAACCAGTTTTTGTTCAGAGAATGTTTCATTTTTAGGTTATTTAGACGAAGACCCAATATTCGACATTATGAATTCTTATTTAGCTAAATTTCCTACAAAAAAAAGCAATTACTCATATATCAGTTGGTTAATTTCACACACCTATAGTTATTTATTTTTACATCTTTTCAAATTGTATCTCACCGATTCAGTTGATAAGATAATTGAGAATAAAGATTTAACTCTGAAGGAAACAATATTGGCCTTTTCTTTTCCAGGTAAGCTCTCCGATAAAGTCCAGAAGTTCTGGGACCAAAACAACCTTAATCATTATTTTTCTGAAAATGAATTGATATGTCCTTATCCTACAATAAGATCAAAGAGAAGAACATCCAACGAAGAATCATTTCATCCTATGCAACTTGCGTTAAATAGAGATAGAAGCCACATTTAGGATTAGTTCTCTAATTCCATAATTTCAATTAACTCCGAAGCTAATGTTTTTGAACTAGAGATACCTTTTAAATATTTGAAAGGTCCACTAACAGACCAGTCAATCTTTTTCAGGCGCTTTACTGACTTGATAAACTTTTGATGGTCTATTTGTGTTGAGTTTTCTTTCTTACAGTTAGACAACGCTTTGGATGCAGCCATTGCTAACGCGTCCAAACATACAATATGAGTAAGTTTGTATTCTTTATAGTTCATCCATTCATGAGGATATTCTTGACGCATTATATTGAAAAATCCAAGTACAAGATCCACCTTTTCATGTTTTGATAGTTTTGTAGTCTCAGTGTCTTTAAAAAAGTATTTTAACATGCGATAAAGATTTTGAAGAGTAATATGCCTTCCTTTACTGCGTTTACCCGTGATGCTACCAATGTGATAGAAAGGACTGTCTTTTAATATTAATAGCTCAGTAGCTTGCCAACTTAATTCATCTGATTCTCTTTTCAGGAATTTGCTTAAAGAGGTTCCAATTCCTTTGGCTTTTGTATTAATAATATCGAAGAGTTGAATTTCTTCATCGTCATCTAAAAAATGAAATGCCATGAAAGGAACATTAAGTTCTGATTGAGTTTCTTCGATATAACGTTTAATCCCACCAAGTCGATGCTGTCCATCCATTAAAGATGCTTTACTCTTACAAAATAACCTACCGAACATTGGTCTAGTAGAATCATAAGCTGTAAACTCCCACATACCAGCTGCATTCAATAAAATTGGTGTGAATAATGCGTTTTCGCCTCTGGAAAGATATAATGCAAATTCATCAACACGCTTTGGATCTACTGGCCGTTGATATCCTTTCCCGGAGGGGTCGTTGAATGGCTTAACATAAGTTAGATTCATAGCAATGGAGGTTGGAAACGAGCTTTGATAAGTGATTTTCCCCCTCATTTTTGTTTGTACTACATTTTCTATAACTATTTGATGAGGTAATTGTCTCATTAGATTCACTCCCTTAAATATATATTTTTCTCAGTAAAATATATATCTTATATTATATAATTTCTAATGGTAATATATAGTACAAGTATATTTATTTCATGCACAAGTACACCTACTCTTAAAAGAGAGGTGATTGTGCTTATGATAAAAATTAATGCTTTTGTAGGCGAACGAATAAAATCTTTGAGGAAATCAAAAGGATTGACCCAAGCTAATTTAGGGGAACAAGTAGATCTTCCACAGCCTTATATTGGTGGGATTGAGAAAGGAGAGAGGAACATATCATTAGATACCTTGCAAAAACTTCTCGAAGCTTTAAATATTACACCAGAAGAGCTATTTCGTAATTATGTCAATGATTCGTTCAACAAGGAAGCACACGAAATTCTAGATAGAATGAACGAACTTCTTGTAAATAGAGACATTGAAGAAATTAAGATAGTTGAGAGTTTTGTGAATGACATACTCAAAACAATCGATAATTTAAAAACTTCAAAGAAATAGAGGATCAAATGAAAAACAGATTACTTGATTATTACACGAATAAAGTGAGGGCACGTGTGCTTATTTACAAGAATATGCCATTTTTATTTTGGGGATATATGATCACATGTATTTTAACCGTGCCAATCTCAATTTTTTTACTAATACTGTTATTAACCGAGAATTGGACTTTGATTACGATCATATCTGCGACTGTTTTCTTTGTGTTATTTGTTTGTATACATAAACAGTTTAATAATAAATCTCGGATTATACTTAATAGAGAGTTTTCTGTTAAAACAGAAAAAGGTAAGTGGATCGACGGTTTTCATGAAGTTCAGGTTCACCTTATTACAGAATATCTAATAGAGCATAACCTCTATTCAAAATGGAAAATTGAACGTTTGATGGACTCATATAAGACAGACAATAGTAAAGACAAAATGCCGGCACTTATTGCACCAAGTATATTAATAGCAGTTCTTGCACCAAACTTAAATTATCTTCTGAAACATATTTATGGAATGAATATCTATCAATCTACCGAGGGGCAATTTGCTATATTCTTCGGTGTTTTAACTATATCCATATTTATAGTAACAGCTATAACATATTCAAAAAACCTTTTCGAAGAATTCACTGAAATTATTGTTTATAAGAAAGTAGGGCAACGTAACAATCTGATTTCTATTTTGGACGATATTCTAATTACAATAGAAAGTTAGCAACAAATAGGGGGCATGATTATGCTTGAAATAACGGGTGATGAGATCGCTCAACTTAATGATTCTGATTTGAGATCCTTAATTGGACTACTTTGTGAAGCTGACTTATCATCAATGCAACTCCAGACCTCAGGTGTGACCTGGGGAGGTAATCAAAATGCCAAAGATGGTGGAATAGATGTACGCGTTGAGGCAAATTCTTTACTAATGAACGATGGCTTCATTCCAAGACCACATACAGCATTCCAAGTGAAGAAACCTGATATGCCTCGGAGTGAAATTTTACTAGAAATGCGTCCTAACAAGATACTAAGACAAGTGATAAAAGATTTGGCCGATAATAACGGTGCTTACATAATAATCAGTAGCCAGGGATCAACTTCAGACTCTTCATTAAAAAGTAGAAAATTAGCTATGCTGGAAGCCATATCGGATTACAATAATGCTTCTCAATTGAAAGTGGATTTTTATGATCGTGAGCGGGTTGCAAGTTGGGTGAGAAGTCACCCTGCTATTGTTCTATGGGTTAGAGACAAGATTGGTCAACCAATACAAGGATGGCAAGCATTCAGTAACTGGGCAAACCATACTGAGAGCACAGAAGAAGAATATTTATTGGATGGTACGTCTCGTCTGTCTAACTCTTCAAGTGTTTCTACAGAGAGTATGGATCTGCTACAAGGTATTCATGAATTGAGAACCATATTAGGGCGACCGGGTTCTTCTGTTCGTCTAATCGGATTATCAGGAGTGGGAAAAACACGCTTAGTTCAAGCGTTATTTGATAAACGAATTGGTGAAGAAGCTCTCAATAATTCGTTGGCTTTTTACACTGATCTAGGTGATGCTCCGATTCCCGACCCTAGATCTTTTGCTGCAAGACTTAAAACACTTAGAAAAAGAGGAATACTGATCGTAGATAATTGTCCTCCTGATCTTCATAATCATTTAACTAAGTTATATGCCAATGATAATTACATAAGTTTACTCACAATTGAGTATGATGTCAGGGATGATCATCCCGAACAAACAGCGGTTTTCCGATTAGAACCTTCATCAACTGAGATAATTGAGAAAGTAATCAGTAGAAGATTTAAACACATAAATAGCGTAACCGTAAGACAAATAGCAAAAATTTCTGGTGGAAATGCACGTGTTGCCATTGCAATAGCTAGAACAATCAGTATAGGAGATAATATCTCTCATCTCAGGGATGCAGAATTGTTCAATAGATTATTCATACAACGAAATAATACTGACTCCAAATTACTCAAAGCAGCTGAAATCTGTTCACTTGTATATTCGTTCAGTATTGATACTGTTGGGCCAAACAGTATCGAAATAACCTTACTAGCCGAGTTGTCTGGAATGAGTGTATTAGAGCTTTATCAGAACATAGCTGAACTAAAGAGGAGAGATCTTGTACAGCAACGAAGCTCTTGGAGAGCTGTATTACCACATGCCATAGCTAACAAACTGGCTCAAAATGCGCTGGAGAATCTTCCTAAACAATTGATTAGAAGTACATTTGAAGTACATGCTAATCCGAGATTATTACAATCGTTTTCAAGAAGGCTTGGATATCTCCACAATAGTCAATTAGCTCAAGAGATATCTAAGGATTGGCTTTCAAGCGGTGGTCTATTAGAGGATTTTCGAAAGCTCAATAAGGATACTCTTAATATCCTTCGAAACGTAGCTCCTCTTCATCCTCAGTTAGTACTTTCACGGTTGGAGGAAATTAATGAGCAAGATAATGAATCGATATTTTTCTCGCGTGAAAATTCTGATTTCTATTACTACACAAATTTATTGAGATCCCTAGCATATGACAGCGACTTATTTGAAAGATCTACTAGGTTGCTCTGTAACTTTGCTCTAACAGAAAATGTTAACGAAAACCACAATTCAATACGTACTACACTAAAATCTCTTTTCTATATCTATCTTTCAGGAACGCACGCTTCTGTTGAGCAAAGGCTTAGGATTATATCCTGCCTCATAGAATCAGATCTTGATAATGAAGTTAAACTTGGAATATACCTCTTAGATGCATCACTAGAAGCCTTAAATTTTTCAGCTATTAATAGCTTTAACTTCGGTGCTCACGTGCGAGATTACGGGTACTATCCAAAATCCAAAGAAGAAATCCAAACTTGGTATGGAACGTTTATTGAATATGCTGTGACAATTGGTATATCGGATAAGCCATTTGCAAATGAGATAAAGGTAGTTTTATGTAACAAATTCAGAGGGCTTTGGACTAGAGCAAAAGTCTATGAGGTGTTAGAATCTGCTGTAAAACGAATTTTGGCTGCTAAAGAAACATGGTATGAAGCTTGGTATGCAGTTAAAAAAACTAAAAGGTATGATTCTGATAGAATGTCAGATGAAGTTTCAACACGACTTGACTCGTTATATACATTGTTGGAACCCAGATGCTTATATGATGAAGTAATGCTGTTAACCTTACAGGGTCAGGGATACCCCAATGATATATTCGAAACTGAAGAAGCATTTACTAAGGTTAAAACTCTTTCATATGAGCTCGGACACAAGCTTTGTTACCAAGAAGATATCCTTAACTCTTTATTAATACATCTCCTGAGTACTAATAACAGAAATATATATGATTTAGGACAAGGATTGGCCCAAGGAGCCAGTGATGCAAAAAGATTATGGACTCACATGGTAGAGAAACTGAGTGAAATTACACCCTCAAACCGAAAGTATCATTTACTACAAGGGTTCTTATATTATCTTGTATTAACTGATAAAAGTTCTGCTGAAGAAATCTTGGATGAAGCAATCGATCACGAATTGCTTTCAGAAGTCTTTCCATCGCTTCAGTCCGTTGTAATAGATACTGATGGTTTAGATCGTCTGAAGAGGTCTCTTCAGCTCGGAAAAGCACCGATTTCGTCTTTCGGAAGTTTAGCTCTAATAGAAACTCATGATATAGACTTTAATGAAAAGTTCTTCGAATTAATACGTCTTATAAGTTCAAAAGAAGATGGATTAGCTGTAGCTATAGAATTATTTTATATGCGAATTTTCAGAGATAACAAGGACTTAAGCCAGGATATCATCAGTTTAGGGCAAGAATTGGTTTTAAATTATGATTTTACTCAACGTTCATTTGAGAATCATCATTTTGTGTCTGAAATAATCAAGATCTGTTTTAGAAAAGTGGAATCTACACGTAACGCTAAACGTATTGCTACTAAGCTATATTCTTCAATCACAGAAGATAATGTGTTTTTTTCTGATCTTGATCATGTTTTTTTGTCTTTGGTGGAGGTTCAACCGCTTGAGTTTTTAGAAGTGTTTGTAAGGGACACAGAAGAGATGGATTATAGAATTGCTCACATATTTAGTGGGCAATTAAACCTTAACCCACTAAATTTGATATCTGATGAGCTGATAATCAATTGGTGTGATGTAAAGAAAACTGAGCGATACCCTTTAATGGCATCCATCATTGATGCTTATCAAAACACATCTCCATCGCAGCAAATAGAATGGACATCAATAGCAAAGTATTTGATAGATAATTATTTTGAACCGACCGTAATTCTAGAACAATTAATGCATGTTTTTCATCCAAATCATTGGTCAGACTCACTGGCTGATGTAATGTTAAAACGTCTTCCATTATTAGAAAGCTTATTGAAATACGAGAATCCAATTGTTGTAGAGTGGGCTAAGAATAAAGAGCCGATTTTAAAAAAAGAAATTAATCGGATTCGTAATTGGGAGCAAGCTCAAGAACAGAATCAAAATGAGCGTTTTGAGTGACAATTAGATACCCAGTGGAATATCAAAGATATAACCATTCTAATGCTTAGAAAAAAACAAGTTTTTAAAATGATCTAATTCAGATCTCTATGTAGGGGAAATATTTTTTGATAAGGATTGATCTTTATGAAAGATAAACAACTGAGCAATCCATTTTCAACCGGGGGCGGAGGAGTACACTTTGAGGCTCATGTCCAAGCTTCTTTTGTTACATTGATGCTTACTGGGGGAATAGTACCTTGTTTACCGCAATGGCCGGTAATCGGAATAAAGCTTCAAGGTAGAATTGATGGATTTAATACTGATGACTTAATTGTTATTGTTGAAGAACCTATTTCCAAGAGAAAAGCTAAGATGCTTGCACAGATTAAACATAAAATTGGAATTACCTATGGAGACAGTATGCTCTCAGAAGTAATGCAAGCTGCCTGGAACGATTTTAATAATTCCAATATCTTTTCCAAAGAAAAGGATGTTATTGTTCTTATTACTGGTCCATTAAATGCTACTGATTCACATAATGTTCGATGGATATTAAATCAGGCAAAACACACCAAAGACTTAGAGGAGTTTAAAAGGAACGTAACACAATCTAACTTTAGTCCGTCTAAAAGCAAAATCAAATTAGATGTTCTGAGACACCATTTGAAGTTGGCCAATAATAACACCGATATTTCAGATGATGATTTTTATTCATTCTTAAATCATTTTTATGTTTTAGCTTATGATCTCGGAGAAGAAGAGGGAATTGTGTTATCACTTTTGCATTCACATATCGCACAATTTGATAAACAATATCCTCATTGGGTTTGGCCTCGCATTGTAGATATTGTACAAACATGGAATCAGAATGCTGGAACCATTACATTTGAAAAGCTTCCAGACGATTTAAAAGAACTATTTCAACTTTCAAATGTATCTCATATACCTGACAAGCTATTGATAAAGTCTGAAAATAGAAAAGCAGATTGGTTTAATTTTAATGAAGCATCCACACTTGCTTTAATTAACTTAATAGGGATGTGGGAAGAAAACAATGAAACTGACATGAGAATTTTAAATATTTTATTAGAGAAAGATCATCCAAATTGGCTACTTCAAGCAAGAGAGATGCTTTTGCAAAATGAGAGTCCTCTCTCACTCAGTAATGGGGTTTGGAAAACAAAAAATCGAACTGATCTATGGTCGATACTAAGTCCTCGTATTTTTGACCAGAATCTGAACCATCTAAAAGGTTTAATCATATCAGTACTCTCTGAACCAGATCCTTCTTTTGAACTTCCTTCAGAAGAACGATTTGCAGCAGGAGTTTATGGGAAAAAGTTAACATACTCTTCATATATCAGAAATGGATTAGCCCAATCTTTAGCACTCTTAGGTACCCGAGGAGAAGATTTAATTAATTGTTCTGAGGGTTTGCCTGAAACGGTAACCATACATGCTATCCGCGGGATATTTGAGGGAGCAGACTGGAAGCTTTGGGGGAGCTTAAATAAATTACTCCCAGTTTTAGCAGAGGCTGCTCCAGAAGAGTTCTTGTTTACGGTTGAACAAGCATTGCACTCAGAATATTGCCCATTTGTTGAACTATTTTCACAAGAGGGTAGTGGAGTTACAGGTGGGAATTATTTGACTGGATTGTTATGGGCGCTTGAATCTTTAGCTTGGGAAGAACAATATTTAGTGAGAGTATGTGTAATACTTGGTGAACTAGCCAGCCTTGACCCTGGTGGAACATGGTCCAATCGTCCAGCCAATTCACTTACAACAATTTTACTGCCTTGGCTTCCACAGACTGTTGCACCGATACAAAAACGTAAAGTTGCTGTTAAAACGTTAACCAAAGAGCTGCCCAAAGTTGCATGGAAATTACTAATCAGTCTGCTTCCAAATCAGAAGCAGACTTCAATGGGGTCGCACAAACCGTTGTGGCGTGACAGTATACCTGAGCAATGGAGAGAAGAGACTTCCCAAAGTGAATATTGGGAACAGGTAGAGTTTTATTCTGATCTGGCCATCTCTCTTGCTAGTAAGAACACAATATTGTTAAATCAGCTTATTGATCACATCGATGAACTTCCACGTACTTCATTTAATTTGCTACTTGAAATATTGTCCTCCGAGAAAGTTATTGAACAGCCTGAAGAAGAAAGATTTTTTATATGGAATAAACTTATGAATCTCATCTCAAAACATCGTAGTTTCTCTGAAGCAGAATGGGCCTTAGATGATGAACTGATAAAGCTTCTTGAAAAAGTTACAACAAATATGATTCCTAAAAATCCAATACTCTTACATCAGAGACTATTCGGTGAATATGATCCTGATTTATATGATGATCTGGAGAATTGGGAAGAAAACAGCAAACAACTTGAAGTGAAGCGTCAACAAGCAATAATACAAATCTTAGAAATGACTGACATTTATGGAGTAATTGAATTTTCATATAGGGTGCAATCTCCCTATTACGTAGGTATAAGCCTTGGGGCTGTAGCAAGTGAAAACAATGATGAAATTTTATTCTCAAACTATTTAGAATCTGAAGATGAAAATCATATATCTTTGATGAGAGGTTACATCTGGTCACGTTATGCTAGAAACGGTTGGTCTTGGGTAGACCAGATGCACAAAGCAAACTGGAGTGTAGAAAAAATCAATCGATTTCTTTGTTATCTACCTTTCAGTAATGAGACTTGGGATCGTGTTGCCAAGTGGTTAATGGAAAACGAGTATGAATATTGGACAAAAACAGATGTGAATCCCCATCAGAAAGAATGCGATCTAACATTTGCAATAAACAAACTAATTGAATATGGAAGGCCTTTTGCTGCAATTCATTGTCTTAACGTGGTCCAACACCGGAAGCATAATTTGAATATCAAACAATGCTTGCAAGCACTGGAAGCAGGTTTATCCTCATCTGAGCCAAGCTATGTCATAAAGCCTAGTATGATCGTAGGACTAATTAAAATACTGCATCAATCTCCAGAAGTTAAATTAGTGGATCTTTTTCACATTGAATGGGGCTATTTGCCTCTACTGAATCGAGGCGGTAATAAAGTTGCTCCCAAACTACTGGAGTATCATATTTCAGAAGATCCTGAGTTCTTTTGTGAGCTTATCCGTAAGATATATCGTTCTAAAAAGAGTGAATCATTAGTCGATTCAAACGAAGAATCGCAATCAATTGCTTCAAATGCTTGGAAATTACTTCATGGTTGGCGAATCCCCCCAGGCAGTCGCAAAAATGGAGATTTTGACGATGAATTCTTCTTAAAATGGCTTAAGCGTGTCAAAGAAATTTGTTCAGACTCAGGACACATGGAAGTTGCACTAATTAATGTTGGTCACGTTCTTGTCCATTCTCCACCCGACGCAGGAGGTCTATGGATAAATGAATCTGTGGCTATTGCATTGAATGATAAAGACGCAGATCCTATTCGTAGGGGATTTAGATCTGGGGTACTTAACTCGCGAGGAGCACATTGGGTCGATCCGACTGCAAAACCTGAGCTCAAGCTTTCTGATGAGTATTCACGTAAAGCCGAAGATACTGAAAATGCAGGATTTCAGCGGTTTGCAGTTACTCTAAAAAGTATTGCAGAATTTTATGCTCGAGAAGCAAACCGAATTATGAGTAGAGAAGATGATAAAATTTAGATCTCGAGATTAATAACTTTCCAATAGTTGTTTTCTACTTCATCCGTAAGTAATTACATTCGCAGATAGGAGTGTTTATTTTGAGGTTAAGTACCACAAGTTTAGACTGGGCACTAGAACATGCTACTAAATACGGTTACGTAGAGTTTTTTCCATCTGCTTTTGAATTTGATGCAATGAGACATGACTGGTCAAACATAAGGAGCTGGCTTTCAACAACGGATTTATTTCAATGGCAAACTCGTGCTCTACGAAGATGTCTAAGTCCAAAACACCGTTATGGTTTTAGAATTTCAACCCAGTTAGATCCAGTTGACTTTTTAATATACAGTGCACTCATATATGAAATTGGAACAGATCTAGAACATAGACGCATACCTACTACTTCAGAAACTGTTCATTCTTACAGATTTAATCCCCAACCTGATGGAACAATGTTTGATCAAAATTTCACATTTGATACTTTTATTCACAAGGCGGAACGAATTGCTGATGAAGGTGGGTTTTCTCATGTAATTGTAGCAGATATTGCTGATTTCTTCCCAAGACTGTATAGCCACCGCATAGAAAATGCACTTAGTCATGCTACATCTCTTGCGAGTCACGTTAGTATTTTAAAACGTTTGCTATCTCAGTGGAACGAAAGATATTCATACGGCATTCCTGTAGGCATTGCGGCATCCAGACTTATTGCTGAAATAGCTTTAGACGATGTTGATCAGGCTCTACTTTCCGAAGGAGTAACATATGTAAGATACTGTGATGATTTTAGGATATTCTGTAATTCGGAAAGAGAGGCTCATCATCGATTATCATTTCTAGCGGAGATTTTATTTGAGAATCATGGTCTTACACTTCAACAAAACAAGACCAAAATAATTGGAGTAGAAGACTTTCTAGAAAATCATTTACGATCTGAACGTCGAGCTACTCTCTCAAGTTTGTCAGAACGTTTCGAGATGATCATAAGGGATGCAGGAATAGATCTATACAGTGACATTGTATTGGAAGACCTGACCTTTGAGCAAAGGGAACAGATCGATAACATGGATCTTGAAGATATCCTAAGAGAACAAGCAAGTAAAGACGATATTGATATTTCTCTAACTCGTTTTATATTAAGACGGTTGGGACAGTTAGATGCTACCGCAGAATTAGTTTTCGTTCTAGATAACGCAGATAAATTTTATCCGGTTTTCACAGATGTTGTACGAATGGCCAAAAGTGTCCGTTCGTTAAATGAGTCAGCTAGAAGTGAAATAGGAAGCAAGTTTTTAGCTTTGTTAGGGAATGATGCTATTGTCTCTCACCTTGAATTCCATCGCATGTGGATTTTGAATCTATTTTCCGAGAACACTGAATGGGACAATGAGACTAGGTTGCCAACTCTCTTTGGACAATTTACAGATCAATTTTCACAAAGAGAGTTAATACTTTCGATGGGAAGAGCACATCATGAGCACTGGTTTAGAGCACGTAAAAGAACTGTATTTGATTTTAATCCATGGATGAGAAGAGCGTTACTAGCTGCTGGTAGTTGTCTTCCTAAAGACGAACGAACTCACTGGTTCCGATCTCTCGAACGTAGGCTAGATCCTTTAGAATTAGCAGTCGTTAAATGGGCTCAGGCTAATCCTTTTTAATTGTAGATATCTTTGATACACTAAACTAGTGGCTATTTTTAGTTCTAAAGCAATAAAGTTCAATGCGGATAAAATTATAAAGGAGAGGCTCATGAGTTTATTAGATTATAAAATGGAAAAAGAACGAATGGGTGGAGGAGGTAATGGGAGTGTATTTCGAGCCATTGATTCTACTCAGAAAGAAGTAGCTGTTAAAATTGCACATTTTAAAAAACCAAAAGTAATCAGATCATTAAAAGATGAGATTACAACGACGCGGCTGAGACGCTTTGAGATAGAAGCACAAAAAGGATTTGAACTCAGTCAAAATGGGCAGCACGGAATTATTCCAATTATACATTACGAACTTCCATGCCAAAACACGGGTAAGTATTTTTATGTCATGCCAGTAGCAACACCACTTGAGAATATCACAAATAATTTACATGACATATATGAGTTAGTAGATATCTTTAAACAACTCGCTCAGGTTTTATTAGAACTGCATACAAGAGGAATCAGCCATCGTGATATTAAACCAGATAATATATTGTATTATAACGGTAGCTACTGCTTTAGTGATCTTGGCCTTATCGACTTTCCTGAGAAAGAAGACTTGACACGTTTAGGTGAAACATTGGGGAACCGTAAAACAATGGCTCCTGAGATGCGTACACCGAAGGAAATAGAGGATCATCGACCAGCAGATGTGTATTCATTTGTCAAAACGCTATGGATGGTGTTGGCCAAAGAAGAATTTGCATTTGATGGACAGTTTAATTTTCACGAAAATCATAAGTTGAACCAAAAATATCCAAAACAACATTTAGTTGAACTTTATGAACTTATCCAAGATGCTACATATGAGAACCCAGAGAAGAGACCAACAATGGCAAAAGTTATTGAGCGGATTGAACATTGGGAGCATATTGCGAGAGATTCAATAAGAGCATCTAGAAGTGCCTGGCAATTTGTAGAACGTTCTGTGATCGAACAAATTTCGCCAAGTACAGTAATATGGCGAGACGGGACAAAAGTAGTTGAAATCCTTCAAAAACTAGCCATTTCTAATTTTAACCATACGTTTTTACATGAGGGGGGAGGAATGGATCTTTTAAATATCGAGCATGCCTCGTGGCTTTCAGAACCAAACATGATTCAGCTTTCGTTTGGTTTGGGCACAGAACCTCATATTTTTAAATTAAAGAGATTAGTGTGGGAGTTACCTAATAATGATCCGCGATTTAGTTACTTTCGATTAGAGTTCGACACACTTGAACCAATCTTTCCCGACGTAGTGAAGTCAATCGAAGATTGGAAAATGGAAGAATACGGTGATAATGAAGTGGAATGCTATGAAAATTTAAATATTAACACCAAAGGAGAGTATGTGGCATACAACCCAGAGGATACTAGTGAGCAACAAATGTCCCGATGGTTCAATGGGGTTTTCTTAATAGTTCATAAGGGATCGGTATATAATCAAGAGATTTATATGACATACGACGGAAGGCATGCTGGTTTTAACATGGAAGAATTCAGAGGCTATATGGAAATGCTTCAAAATATCTATACTCATCCCACTCTCAGTCAATTTTTTAGGAGTATAGCTAATCTCAATCCACATGAAGATACCAATTTAAAAGAAATAAAAGAGTTGTTAATTCTGAATGACGACGAAATTAAACAGTTGCTTGAAATCTCGACCGATGAATGATTAAATTTTTTAGCGTGGGAGGGGTACAAGTGTTTCTTTGTTCCGACAAGCCAAGGACAAGAACTTGTACCATTTCTACAAGTAAATTAAAATTACGTAAAATAATAATTTGACGAATAATTACTTAGAAGTTAATTTCATTTGGGGGTGGTTGCTTTTGGATAAACAAGCTAAATTACACCTTATGGGTCGAATTGACGATAAGTTAAGTGAATTACCTTGGTATGTTACTGAATTTATTGACAGTAAGAAGCGTAAGCTTTCTACCTCAACACTTCTTAATTACTGCTACGATTATATTATCTTTTTTGATTGGCTGATTACAGAGAACTTTACCACAGTTCAAAAAAGAACAGAAATTGAATTATCCACTCTAGATACATTAACGATACGTGAAACAGAAAGCTTTTTGTCTTTTTTGGAGTATCAACTTGGGAATAATAAGCTAACAATAAACCGTAAGCTTTCTTCTCTTAAGTCCTTATTTGATTACTTACAGAATAAAGCCGAAACAATTGATTTAAAGCCTTATATACAACGAAATGTTATGGCTAAAATGGACTTGAATGCAGTAAAAGAAAGTCAGGAAACGATCGCGAATCGTATGGAAGGGAAAATACTGAGAGAAAATGATTTTGAAGCTTTTAGAGTGTTTGTAGCATACGATTATGGCGAATTAAACAAAACAAATAAACGTATCATGAATTTCCATCAGTTTAATCGTGAACGAGATACGGCAATAATTTCATTAATCTTAGGATCAGGACTTAGATTATCGGAAGTTTCCGGAATCAATCTTGAGGATTTAGACCTGACGAAATCATCTGTAAGAGTAGTCCGAAAAGGGGGAAAAGAGCAATATGTTTATTTTAGCAGCCAAGCATCCCTAGATATCGAGAATTACCTGCAGATAAGGGAAACAAGATATACCCCAGAAAAAAACGAAAGATTTTTGTTTATTTCAGCACCTGTAGGACGCAAAGGTAAAAATAGACGTTTAACACAACGTTCTATAGAAAAACTTGTTGAGAAATATGCAACAGCCTTTGGAAAGCCGGCTTTGACGGTTCATTCTTTGAGGCATTCATTTGCCACACGTTATCATATTGAGAATAATGATGTCCCAAAATTAAAGAATCAATTAGGACATTCTTCAATACAAACTACAATGATTTATACGCACTTAACAGATGATCAAATGAGAAGCGCTGTAAACAACATGGATAAATAATCCGGAGGGAGTGACATAAAGTTACCCACCAGGCTGGAGAATGACACGTAAAGTTGCCTACCAGGCTGGAGAATGACATGAAGTTGCCTACCAGACTGGAGAATGACATCAGAAAGTTGCCTACTAGACTAGAAAAATTACTAAAGGAACAGATCAAGTTCGAAATTCACTCCATTGAGGGCATGATTGCGTGAAAGTAGGGTACTTTGTGTCATTTTGGTAGGGAACTTTATGTCAATATACAAAAGTCATAGCATCCAATGGTTCAGACTTGGACTAGAATCATCAGATATACATATGTACAAAATACGAGTTTTGTGAAACAGTTGTTATAATTCAAATGAAACAATCAGTTAAATCTCATGGATAAATGTGGCTTTTTCTTTTTATAACCCCCGAGATATTTTTAATTTCGTATGGATAAATATGTGATCCCGCATATTATATTTGTCGTATCACACAACTCAGTTATCTTAAATATAATATGCACTCATTCCAGCTTTATAATGAGCGCATATTATATTTGACTCTCTGAATTTCTTTTGATTTTTATCCTACGTCATTTTTAATTCACGTGCACCCAAAATTCAATAATGCTGTTCCAGGTATTGGATTCGTTTCCTTGCCCAACATAACGAATGTATTTTGCCTGAACCGGTTCAAATTCAAATGTTTCATAAGCAGCCTGTTTTTTACTGGTCACGTTACTTAATATATTTTGGTAATTAATACCATCAGTTGATATCTCCAAATCGAAATAATTGGATCGCGTATGTCCATTATAGAATTGAATGCTTACCTGCCCTACTTGAGTCTGTTGCTCAAGCTCCAACTGCAGGTATTGTCCCTTTCCATCTGCAGACCATCTGGAGTCTGGATCACGATCGATCGTATGGATCGGCAGATTGCCATCATCTGCACTTGCCGTAACTTTGGTTACAACAGCGAACGGTCCTTCCGGTTCGGCCATAGGCTCTTTGACTTCAAATTTCTCCCGTGCCTCGACCGTTACGCCATTAAAGACGCAGCTCACGATAATGTCGACCTTTCCCGCTTTTAACGCATGGAATGTAGTCCCTTCCGTATATCCGATCGTATCATCACTCGATGTGTACGTCACAGGAACGTTCAATTCTGCAATGTTTACAATCTCCCCATTATCTAATGTCAGAAACGAAGATAATTCTCCGCTTCCGCCTGCGCTGATTGCATTCCCTGCAACTCTCCAGCCGGGTACTGCTTTATTGGGACTTATGGAGATATTCTCTGGAAGTACGGGTGTATCAGCTACCTTAAACTTCACACGCACGTTCTGGGTGTGCCCCCGATAGGATACAGTGATCTCTCCAGTTCCATTAGTTCCTTGCGGTTGCTTAATTTTAACCTTTGCATCCTTGGCATAAGCTTTTGCAGAGATGATCGGCGTTTCGGTTGTGCCATAGGGCAAAATATGAACGTAATCCGTTCTTAAGAACTGCATACCCCCTATAGCTTCGCCATTCACTAACAGGGATTGAAGCCCCAGATGAATATCTTTGATTCGTTTCTTGCTCTGGTCCTGATATAAACTTTGCGGGGATAAACGATCGCCCTGTCCAATACCTTCCGCCATATCAAATGGCAGCGTATTCGCATCCGGAATGGAACCCACAATATTAACGTTTACGCCGGTGTCCTTTCCTTTTGTTCCAATGACATATCCGTTCCCGAATTGTTCTGATTCTACAATAATGCCGGATTTACTAGGGTGTGCCGCCTGACCGGTTGTATTCCAAAACACACTTTCAGTGGTTACCACTCCATGACGATTCGTTTCGGATGATCCATAATCCCGTGTAATGGCAGAGATCCCGTCCCCGTTAACGACCAGGTTATCGATCAGGTTCGCCATGCTCAAATACATATGAAAATCAGTCAATAATGATGGCTTCTCAGAATACGAACTTTGCAGGACATTCCCGTTCGCAGAGAAGTTGGCGTATGTGAAGCTATGTCTAGCTCCTATCGCCTTACTATTCATAATGAGATTATCATTGCCAATAAATTGATATAAATAACCGTTCCCATTCGCTCCACGATACTGCGGGTACTGCATGGTTACATGATCGACTGTGACGTTCTTCGTACGATCCAGAATAATCCCTTTGGATAACAGATGATAATCTGTATTGCCCGCTGGTTTATAGGTGTTAATATTTCGAATCCAGCTGTTCGCCACTGCAATCACATTGACTGCTTTGGCATTATCAGCTTCATATCCAGCAGTCCCAACGACTTTGAAGTCATCTTCACCAAGCCCTGACTTCGCATTTTGAATGTTTGCAATCGAGAAATCTTCCAACCCTACCTCCACAATCGGATCTGCGGTCTGACTAATCGTAATATCATCACGCAGCTTCATTGGATAACGCGTCGGAATGTCTAGCGTGATCGTTTTGTTCTCCGGATCTACGCCTACAATTTGGCGATAGAATAACGGTTCTACTTTCCCGAGACGTGACGACCACTTGTTTTGCATGCCAAGTTCACGTAAGAAACCTGGCGTCGTTTCGAATGAAATGACCACGTAATCATTCACCGCCAACCCGCTTGTGTCTTCAACGGGTAGCAGGACGGTTGGATCTGTAACCGATTTGCGAAGTTTCGTGGAAATTCCGGTTTTCTTCCAATCTCCGTTACCAATCCGGATAATATCCTTGTTTTTCATATTTTGCTGTGCATTATAGATATGAGTCTTGTTCATCCCGTCACCTTTCAGGACTACACGACTTGCAGGAATGTTTAGTGAATAATCCTTGCCGTCCTGAGGGTTAACCTGATATGTACCCTTGGGAAGATACACGACACCCCCACCTAACCCAACAGCAGCATCAATTGCCTTTTGAATAGCCTGTGTTGCATCACGGCCACCTGAAGGATCGGCAAAATACGGTGATTTGGTAACGTCAATCCGTTTGTTTTTAGCCGTTTTAGGTAGTTCTGTTTCCCCGCGCTGATAACCGGCATACGAAAAGTCATGCAGAAACCTTCCCTGTTCATCTTTAAATCCAGGATACCAATCTTTTGGATAGAGTCTGCTTCTGCCATCCGTACCCAGAGACAGATTCTCACCGGCACGATCAATAGATGGCTGTGAGTCGCCCTCTGACGCTCGAACCTCCTGGATTCCAGGTACAGATAATCCAATGATCAACGTAAATGCCAGCAATAAAAATGGCCACTTTCTACGCATGCTTTCGTTCTCCTCCTTTTGGATTCCAGAGTATGTGAGCGGTTTCAAGAAACCCTATAGTCACCTCCGATCCTGCTCAAGCAAGAGTCATGTGCATGCCAACTCAGCATGTCATAACCGATTGTAGAGCACGAGGGAAAGAAATTACATGAACAAAAACGACACTTCAATGCCCATTTTATGCAATATAAGGATTTATTTAGAGGATACAGCGCGATTATATCGCTCTAACGCCTGCTGCTGAATCTCAATCGCACGATCAATCTGTAAGGACTTGATTTGCTCGACATAGGTATCAAAAGCATCCACCGGCTCAATCCCAAAAATGATTTTAAGCGACATCTCGTCCACCACTTTGTTCACTTCCTGCATGATGACTGACATTTCCGTGCTTTCTTTCTCGGTTTTGGGCAGAGTTGGTACCTGATGCAGAACAGCATCCGTACTTGACCATAACTGCACCGCCTCTTTCTGTTCCGGCAAAATATAATATTGCTCCATATATCGCGTATCCTGCACAAATGGACCGAAATAGCTCGCTCTGGTGTACATCGCAAGCGCTTGTGCCGGTGACCACTTATCAGGGTTTTTCAAAATAGTCTCGGTATACGTTGGATACCCGTCCTTCATCTTAAAACTAACACCTTCAATGCCAAAGTTGAACAGCAAATGTCCCTCAGGCCCATACCCGTAGTCCAGCATCCGTGCTGCTTCTTCTACATGATGACTGTTGCTGGATATGGCGACTCCACTGGAACCGATCGCGGGAGCAAGTTGACCAAATTTCGGGCGATCTCCTTTGTTCATGACAGGATATGGCGCTGGCACAAGCTTTGCATGGGGATCCGTCTCCTGCAAGATGGGTAGCCATGTACCGATCCCCGCACCTGCATTCCAGATACTCGCGCCGCTGCGTCCTGTGGTCATGTTTGTATCCTGAGTCTCCGAATCGACGGCGGCCAGGTTCTTGTCAATGAGTCCTTCTGCGTACCATTCACGAAATAAGGAGAGAAACGCTTTATATTCAGGTTCTTGTGCCCCAAACTTAATTTGGCCATCTTCCACGTAGAACCCCTTTTTAATACCAAATGCGCCAATAAAACCGCCGCCTTCAATACCAAACAACGGATTCGGAACACCCAGAAAAGTAAGCGGGGCGTCAGCTCCCTTTTTGTCCTTAAATGCCTGAAGCATCGTATGCCATTCGTCAATCGTGGTTGGCACATCAAGTCCAAGTTCATCCAGCCAGTCCTTCCGGATAATCGGCCCTTGATAGGTTCGCAGCTTATCATCTCCCTGGATAAAAGGAAACGCATAATAACTTCCGCTGGCTGTGCGAATCTGCATATCAATGTCTGGATGCTCCGTCAGGTACTGCTTCAGATGAGGTGCGTATTGATCAATAACATCGTTTAATCTCAGAATATATCCGTCTTTGATCGCTTTCTCCGGCCCACCGGGATAATTGCTCCACTCGTATTCAATCATATCCGGCAGTTCTCCGGACGTAAGCAGCACATTAATCGCTTCTTTGGCCTGATTGGCGGGAGGCCGGATGAATTGCAGGTTGACGCCGGTTCTCCGCTGCCACTCCTGAAAAAAAGGAACCTCATTGAAACTGGACTTAATGCTTGCTGCATTGCCATTCAATTCTGCCCAGTAAGTTAATTTCCCAGCGTCATTGGGTGCAGCAATTGAGACGGTCTGGTACTCTGATGAGCCGGAACGTTCATCCAGCTTGGCATCAGACTCTGTCCCGTTCTGATCGCAAGCAGTCAGCATGCCAAGCAGCAGGATGAATCCTGTCAACTTTGCTATGAAGGCCAACTCCCTCTTTACGTTCATGTTCCGGTCTCCTTTCATATCAATTAACTGATTTCTTTATATTTTCCGGGTGTAATGCCTTCGTATTTCTTGAATACCCGGATGAAAGTTGCTGCATCGTTATATCCGACCAATCGGGATATCTCGTTAATGGATGCCTGTTTATGCTCAATCATTTCTTTAGCCTGTCGGATACGGCACTTATGAATACAGTCCAGCAGACCCTCACCAGTCTGATTCTTGAAGAGTTTGGATAAGTAGCTGCCCTTCAGTTCAAAATGCTCACCAATAGCGTTGACGTTCAGATTCACGTCCGTATAGTTATTCTCAATATACTGTGTGACTTGGGTACTGAGATGACGCAGGGAATCCTCACGTTCTTGCGATACATTTGTTGCGCGCTTGTCAGCGGCATAGGAACATACCTCCTCAAGCAAATTCTGCAAAGCCTCCTGCATCTCCTGGATGGTATCCCCGGCAATAATATCCTCAATCCGTTGCGGGTATTGGGTTAGAATATGATTATCTCTATCCCCCAGATCATTGATAGCTTTTATCATTGTACCTACCAGATTAAAAATCAGGCAACGTGCAAGTGTGAGCGACATAATCGGTTTATCAAAATTTCGCTCTGTAATCTCGTTCATATAAGCGCTGGCTTGGTCGGTATCTCCCGCTTTGATGAAATTAAGAAGCTGCTGTTCCACCTGAAGCGGATAGTAGTAGCCAAACGGGTCATCCGCCATCGCATCACTGCGGACATCACCATAGGTAATGATGCCTTTCTTGCCTAGCACCATTTTGTATTCCATCGCGTCTACTGCTTCCTGGTATGCTTCGGCGATACCAATCCACGACGTATGGCGTCCGCTGATCGAGATCGTCAGTTCCATATCATAGCGCTCCAGGAAGCGCTGCGCTTCTGCCGCAATGTGATGAAGATCCTGGTTCCAATCCGAAGAATCCGCTTTCATATTTACAAGGCAGACCATCATATCATCGACTTCAGCCACATATCCGACGTGCTGACGCTCTGAAGCCAGTTCTTCAACCACATTGGAAATAATGAGATGGATCAATTTGTTTCGTTCGTTGATATCAATACCCGGCAGTTTTCCATAGAGATTCTCTTCATTCTCGATTACAAATAGGATAACAGCAAATTCACTTGAATACAGCGGCATATGAAAGGAACGGAATGCATCTTCATAGGGCACGAGCGTATCCTGTTTCCCTTTCAGAAGCCGATTAATCATATTGGAGCGCAGCACCTGCTGATGTTTCTGCAACTGCTGGGCAATCTCGTTCTTTTCTGAACGTGTGTTCATGATGACCTTCTGAATAAACCGAAGTTCGTTCCGATCAGCAGGCTCGTTCTGACTATTTTTGTCTTTTAGTGATTCCACGAGCTGTTGGATTGGGGAGTAATTCCGGCGCATGAAGAACCAGGTCAATACACCTGCACTAATGAGACTCACCACGATGCTGATATACGTAAAATTACGGACATATACTGCCTTTTCCCAATACAGGCTGCTGGGAATAATCAATGCATACTTCAGATCGGATACCGCGGAGTCCATGTAAAACATCTCTGATTTGCCTACCTTCGCGTTATCCAACTGAACCTGATTGCCATTCATGAATGGCTTCAATTCCTCCGATCCCGGACGATTGCTCATCAGAATCTCGTTATTCTGGTTCAGAATCAGCAGCGTGGCATCACTAAAACCTGAAATGCTCTCAATCGCTTCCTGGAACCTTCGCGTATCCGCCATGACAACAACCGTACCGGTCTCCTGACCATTCAAATCATCAGGAAGACGTGTAATGTACGCAATCGAAGACTCCGCCGGTGCTGCATTCTGATGTGGCAGTATGACGAACTGATTCGTCTCTGTACCCAGCATCTGATCCCGCCACGCTTCGAAAGACATTGCACCTGTGTTATGTAGGGTATGAAATGCCGTTCGCATATCCCGAATATTACCTGAACGGAGAATGGATTGATCTTTTTTCCACACGACGTAGAATTCATCGATGGATGCGTAGGATGTTTTATAAAGACGGAGTTCCTTTACCAGTTGGTAAGCCGTATAAGGCGCCTCTTTGGCCGGCTGATTGGAATACATCAGCGTCTGCAGATTCGGACTCCATGTCATTTCCATGTTTAACCGCTTCATCAGATCAACTTGTGTATCGATCGTATAACGCATCTGCTTCAATAAAGAATCGTTGGCCCGATGTATTTCACTCTTCAATGTCTCATTTGCTTGCATGTAAATAACCAAACTGATCAGAATCGGCACAATCAAAACAGCACTGTAAGAGACAAGCCAGGTCACAATTATGCTTTCTCGTTTTTGCCACAAATATCGAATGTTTAGCAACAACTCATCACCCAACTCTTCGTAGATTATCTATGTTTGGATCAGGAATTTATTATAACGGTCAGAGCGCAATTGGGATATAGATAAAAAGTTCAATTCGATTGACAAAAAGGATAGCAACCACCGATTTTCCCCGTCAAATCAAGCACAAATAGCCCGAATAGACTACTTTCGTCTATCGGGCATTCCGTATCAAGTGGAGAATGTTTTTTAAATATTCTTATACATTTTTTAGAAAATGCGATGCTTCCAACCGTTTAATTTGGCACTCGCCTCAACGTAGAAATAGTCACCGTATATAAGAGAGACATGCACGTTCTGACCTGCCGGTTTATGACCGGTTCCCTCGAGAAGCATACCTTCGTGCTCAGGAAGATCCCAGGTTCCATAATGATCCCGCAGGGAACTCAGGATACGTTTGGCAACGGTAGCATAGAGTCTGCCTTCCGGATCAGGAAGTACATCTGCAAGCTCAAGCAATCCGGAAGCAGCAATGGCACCAGCGGAGCTGTCTCGTGGGATCTGCTCCCCTTCTTCGGGCTCAGCACGGAAATCCCAATGCGGAACGCTATCCTCAGGCAGGCTGGAAATGAAGAAGTTCGCCACACGCTGTGCAGCATCCAGATATGCCGGGTCCTCTGTATACCGATACGTATTCGTTAATCCATATAAAGCCCACGCCGCTCCCCGACTCCATGCCGAATCCGGCGCCGCTCCCTGCCCCCCTATCGCTTCTGCACGTTCACCTGTCTCGGGATCAAAGCGAATGATATGATGCACAGAACCATCTTCCCGCACAAATTGCTTCATGACCATATCCGCATGAGCTTTGGCGATATGGCTGAAACGAGGATCTCCACTTTCCTCAGATGCCCAGAAGAGCAAAGACAGATTCATCATGGTGTCGATGATCGACCAGCCCAGCATGTCTCCATTCCAAGCCCGAATGAAGCTGCCTTTGGTATTGAAGCGGCCAGCCAGGAAGTTGGCGGCAAATAAAGCGCGCCTTGCGGCATCGGCATCTCCGGTGAGCTTGTATTTGATGACGGCCGTAGGCAGGAAATGAAAGCCCACGTCGTGATCAAAGTAGTTGTTTTCTAGGAACCGTGCCGATAGTCTTTCATCCCAATTCCATGCAGCCTCTTTATATTTCTCATCACCCGTCATATCGTACACAATCCATAATATGCCCGGCCAGAATCCCGAGGTCCACCAATCGATTCTCATGTCGTCATAGATGCCATTTGCTCCAGCGACATGCGGAGACTTATCACCTATGGCAGCAAGCATCTGATCGGCTTTACTTTTAATCTGATCCCATACTTCCTTGTTCACTTCATTTAATACGCTCATGTAACGTCATACCTCCTTACTATTCTCCAATACTTTGATTTAACCTTTCAATGAACCAACCATGACACCTTTAACGAAAAAGCGCTGCAAAAACGGATAGATGCACAGGATGGGTATCGTCGCTACCATAATCGTTGCATACTTGATGGTTTCCCCGATCTGGAAGCGATCCCCAGCCGATGCACCGGCCGACATGCTCTCTGTAGAATTGGCGATCAGAATCTCACGCAGCACCAATTGCAATGGGAACAGTTCTCTGCTCTTGATAAATACAGATGCATAGAACCACCCGTTCCACTTATCGACTGCGTAATACAGAATCATCACGGCAATGACTGGCATGGACAATGGGATAATAATACGGAACAAAATGGTGAAGTGATTGGCTCCATCAATCTTGGCCGACTCTTCCAGGCTGTCCGGTATGCCCATAAATGACGTTCGCATGATGATCAGGTTAAATGTGCTGATGGCAAAAGGCAGAATGGTCGACCACAATGTATCTAACAGGCCAACGCCTTTTACTACCAGGTACAGTGGAATCAATCCGCCGCCAAAGAACATCGTGAACACGATAAAGAACATGAACACCTTGTTCCACATCACGTTTTTACGGGATAGCACATATGCACCAAGCGCAGTCATGAACAGGTTGACGATAACGCCGAACACAAGAATAAACAATGTATTACGGAAACCTGTGGCTATACCTGGATTGGCAAGTACACTCTTGTAAGCTTCCAGGCTGAAGCCGACCGGCTTCCACAGGAGACCTTTGTTTGCTAACAGCTGCGCCGAATCACTTAAAGACGCGAATAACACGTAGAGCAGTGGATACAATGTGACGATGACGAGCAGGATTAGAAACGTATAATTGAAGATCGTAAAGATTCGGTCAAACCAACCGCTTTCCTTAATCAAAGTTACCACCTCACCATAAGCTGTTTTGACTCACTCTGCGGCTGATATAGTTCGCCGAAATCAGAAGAACGAGATTGATCACCGAGTTAAATAGACCGACTGCCGAGCTGTAACTCCATCCGAACTCCAACAATCCCTTTCGATATACGAAGGAGGAGATTACGTCAGCCGTTTCATAGGTCACCGGATTATAAAGGAGAATGATTTTCTCGAACCCGACATTCAGCATATTACCCATCCGCAGAATGAACATGATCGTAATAATAGGCAGCAATCCGGGTAGCGTAATGTGAAACATTTGCTTGAGAAGGCTCGCTCCGTCTATCTTCGCCGCTTCGTACTGCTCCAGGTCAATGCTCATCAACGCAGCGATATAGATAATGGATTCCCAACCGATCCGCTGCCATATTTCAGACAAAACATAGATCGGACGGAACAGCTCCGGCTTTTGCAGCATCGCCTGACCGTCATATCCAAGCATCATGATCAGGCGGTTGATTAAACCATCCGCGTTCGTGAAGTCCGTAATAATACCGCATATGACGACGAGAGAGATGAAATACGGCATATACGTAATCGTCTGAACGACCCGCTTGAATGTGCGCTTGCGTACTTCATTGATGAGCAGCGCCAGAATAATTGGTGCGGGGAATTCAAAGACCAGGGTGTACAAACTGATAAGAAGGGTGTTCTTCAGCACACGCAAGAAATAATAACTGTTGAAAAACTCTTCAAAGTGCTTCAGCCCAACCCAATCACTCCCCAAAATGCCCTTCATCGGAGAATAATCTTTAAAGGCAATAATTGCGCCGTACATCGGACCGTAATGAAATATTAAATAATATCCAATAACGGGAATCATCATGATGTATAAATACTTGTTCATCATAAAGTCCCGCACGAACCGGCTTCTAAAGGATTGACGATTGCTCATGATGTACCTTTTCACCTCTTTTCAATCGGGAGGGCTAGAGCCCTCCCCTTTTACAATTACCGGTTGTTGTAGCGTTCGAGTGCTGCTGTCTGGATTTCAATCGCTCGATCCAGATGTAACGATTTCATTTTCGCGACATAGCTCTCGAATTGATCCACTGGTTCGTTGCCCAGAATGATCTTGATGGTCATCTCATCGACGAGCGTGTTGATATCATTCATGATGGTCGCGTATTCGGAGCTTTCTTCAGGTGTAGGTGTGATTGAAGGCAGATTATATTTGGCGGCCTGTGTATTCTTCCATACATCAATGGCATCACGCTGAGTCTGTAATGCAAAGAACTGCTCGGCATAACGTTTGTCTTGAACGAATGGACCGTTATAGCTGCTGCGGGCATATAGTGAAATCGCTTGTGCAGGAGCGAGTTTATCCGGATTCTTCAGCAGCAAATCCGTGAATTTCGGATAATCTCCTTCCAAGTTATAGCTGACACCCTCTTCACCAAAGTTGAAGAACATGTGCCCTTCCTCACTGTAGCCGTAATCCAGCATACGAACGGCGAGTTCCGGGTCTTTGGCTGCCGTCGTGATGGCAACCGTGCCTTCCGAGGCATAACCCTGGTTAAGCTGGCCAAATTTAGGAATATCCCCTTTGTTAAGCACCGGATATGGTGCAGCGACCAGAACGGCATCCGGATCATTTGCTTCTACGAGCGGTTGCCATTTGCCGATACCTCCGCCTGCGTTACCAACACTAGCGCCCGTAGCACCCGAAGCGAGGTTGCCGTCAACGGATTTGGTATCCGCTGTCGAGATGTTTTTATCAATCAAACCTTCTTTGTACCATTCCTGGAATAACGTCAGGTATTCTTTGAAGCCTTCTTCCGCAGGACCAAATTTGACCTGTCCGTCTTCCTGATAGAATCCGCGGTTTACACCGAAGGCGCCCAGGAAAGCACCATTACCGGAATCGTTAAAGAATCGTGGCTTACTTACAACAGAGAACGGAGCGGATGCGCCTTTTTTCTCTTTAAAAGCTCTCAGGGTTGTTGTCCACTCATCAATCGTTTCCGGAACAGGCAGTCCCAGCTCATCCAGCCAATCCTTACGAATGATGGGTCCCTGGAAGACACGAAGATACTCATCTCCCCGAATGAACGGGAATACATAGTAGCTGCCACTGTCCGTTTTGACCATCTTGTCGATGTCCGGATTGTCCTGCAGGTATTTCTTCAGATTCGGAGCATACTGGTCAATCAGATCGTTCAGCTTGAGGATATAACCATCATTGATGGCTTTCTCCGGTCCACCAGGGAAATCTCCGATAAAATTGTACTCCAGCATGTCTGGCAAATCCCCGGATGCCAGCATTACGTTAAAGGATTCTCTGACCTGACCGGTCGGTGGTGCCGTGAATTTGAGTGGTACGCCGGTTTTTTCCTGCCATTTTTGAAAGAATGGAATTTCGCTGTGCGAATTTTTGACCCCGATCAAGTTTCCGTTAATTTCACCCCAGTACGTAAGCGTCTTATCCGTTTGAATTGGATAGGTTGTTGCTTCCGTTGATCCGCTTGGTGTCCCTTTATCAGCATCGCCCGTTTTACTGTCTCCGGACGAACACCCCAGGATCGTTGTACCTAATAACAGAATCATCAAACTCGTAGATAACACTTTTCTTCTCATGGACCTTATCCTCCACCTTTTGGGAATGTCTGTGCTCTACCTCAGAGTAAGGGAGAGTGCATTGTAGCGATATTCGCAAAAGATGAAATGACATGTTGATTTCGTCAGAACCAAATGATCATTTAGCCAAAACGATAGACGAATTCTCTATATCATCATCTGCAATGCATTGAATTTACAGTGTTGGCGCGGGTTTGTGAGTGTACTTATGACAGCACAAAAAACAGACCATGAACACTGTTCATCGTCTGTCACGTGGGTGAATAGGAGTGGATTGGAATATCACGAATATATTACGGCAGAGCTCGCTATCTCATTTTTAGTCCCAGACCACTTCGGTACCTGCGATAAAATCATGTATTGCACGTTTGTCTTCTCGTACAGCAACCATGATGACACTCGCAATGAAACCAATGCCGAATGTGATTCCATATACCAGTCCTGCAACAACAACTCTCATCAGCATGGTTCCAATTCCAGGGGGCTCATGTGTATCGTATTTTCGAATTCGAATTCCGCAAATACGTTTTCCTATCGTTCTACCGTACCAGAAAACGGGCAATAAAATGGAATACAATGCACTTAATATTTTGGCTATAGGTTCATCACTATCAAAGTTTCCTGTAATCAGTCCTGCGATAACCATTAACGGCAATGCAATAATAATAGCATCCAGAATACTGGCGCCGAGCCTTATCCAAAAACCTGCATTATACAAAATGTTTCCTCCAAACTTTCTTTACTAAAAAGACGAATAAATACGTTATTTAACTCCTTTCATTCTTTTGTTCTAGCTCAACATGGGTTTAAGAAGCTCATGGGAACCGGTATTCACCATCACCTATCTGGGTGTATATACTGTTCATATCTCTACCACATTACACCATTAAAACCAAGTCTAACACATTTCATTTGAAGGCCGACATGGAACACCTAAGGTATTATCATACGTTATAGATGTTTTATTATTTTAAGACCGAGGAGGATGAAGCACATGCATAGATTCAAGTACTATGGAGATCCACAAGATTATGCCTTATCCGCAGCTCCGCAATATTATCTGAATAGAGATGTACAACACAAGAATACTTTGGCATTACCGAATTATGTGGAGCCCAAATTCACCGAGCTATTATTCCAACACATAGGGTTAAAGATTGTCATCACGACAACTGTCGGCAAATTGATAGGTATTCTGGATGATGTTTCTAGTGATTACGTAACTCTTGATGTTCTTGGAAAAAAGCATCACATTCGATTATGTGAAATCGTTTATTTTGAAATAGCAAAAGAGTAATCATGAGCAAAAAAGATGTTTATAATACGCGAGGCAAAGCAGCTTTCATCCTCCCCAGTATGTGAAGTCTGTTTGTGGCATCACTAAGATGAAACATTTCATTTAAGCATGAAAAGCTTTCCAGAATGAGCCCTCTGTATTAATAATATCCTTGATCTGGGCAAAAGGAATCGTAAATGTCGGGAATCCCGCGACGTAAGGAGCGATTTCATAAGGGCTAAAGTATAGGTGCAGTGCATCCGCTGTGACAAAAAAAGGCTGATCCGGGCTGATTCCCTCATATGTGTCCGGAAAAACATAAGAGTATTGCGGATCATTCTTGATCTGATCTCCTACGATTTTGCTAAGCACCTTCACATAATCACTGTTCGGTTTAAATAAATCCTTAAGTTCATACATCTGACCGGTGCTCAGATTAATAATCGCATAGATCATCGTCGGCATGCCATGTGCAGCACCAGCCGGGTAGTTATAGCCCGTGAGTTTAAGCTGAAGTAATTGCTGTTGGTAGAACGTAATATCAAAATCTCCTGTATATGTGTAACCCAGCTTCTGATTCGCAGGGAATGGCTTCACTTGGGATAGTGCCTTTAACTTGGCATTTACTGCAAGCTGAACGGCTTGGTCCGTTAACCCTTCCAATTGCGGATAATACACGAGGTAATCCGGGTTGGGTTTATATTTTTCTTCGCGTACACGATATGGCGGGTGAAGGGGAACGATTGTATTTTGCCGCCAAATGATCTGCCCTGCCCGGTTTACATAGGATACCCGCTGGTCGACATACGCCTTAATCAGATCGGGAGCTACCCATTCGAGTGTGCCCGAGCCTTCAACACGGGGGTATCCCGATGCAGGTCGCCCATGAAGATCCAGAAAGAACGTTTGTGTTCCATTCGTGACTGAAGCCAGGCCTCCCTTGTAATTTGATACATCCGTATATACAAAATCCGAAAGTTTTCTACCAGTGACATCTGCAATTGCATAGACCGAACCGATAAAAGACTGTTTGGGGTCAATCGCTTGCCCCAGGGCCAGCCGATGTTCTCCCAGATCTCGAATGTCATTGTAGGCGGGTTGGATGGTAAATGTGCCCTGTGTATTAATAACGCCATAGATGGAGTTGTAATCCTCCGCTGTATTCACAATAGCGTACCCACCACTGAACGGAAATGCCGAAGTGAAGCTCGGCTGAATCCGGATATGACCACTTTCGTCGATATAACCGTATTTCCCTGATGCTTCTTTCTGAAAAGGAAGTAATCCGTTACCCAGAGGACCTACATAGGCATATGGATACGTTGCCAGCCGCTGACCATTTCGGTTAATTAAAGCATATTCATTTTCCTTGATCTGCACAACGGCCTTGCCATCCTGAAAATCGTTCGCTGAAGCGAACTGCGCCCGAATGACCTCATTTCCAGAGGTGTCCAAATAACCGTAACGACTGACTTCCCCGCCTGCCTGACTGTTGTCTGAAATGTAAAACAGCGCTCGCCCGTCCTTCACATCGGCAATAAAGGGATATGCCCGTTTGGTCAATACTGCGCCTTGTTCATCAATCATCTTGAACCCTTGGGCATCAATGACAATGGCCCGACCTTCTGTAAAAGAATTAATGGAATCGTATACAGGTTGAACGACAAATTGTCCGTTAAGATTGATGATGCCAGTCTTCCTGTCTTTCACTACGACAGCCAGGCCATTTCGTTGAAAGTCTTGGGCATCGTCAAGGATCGGTTCAATTCGAATACGACCTTGGGCGTCCATATAACCCCACCGGGTTCCAGTTGTCGTTCTGACCGATATCGGAAATAACCACGTCGTTTCACGCGGCCCCTCTGTGCCCATGGCTTGCCTAATCTTCTTTTCCAGCTCAAGCAGTGCTTCCCGCGAAGGGTATGGTTCATTGAATCTTAATGCTTGTTGGACCGAAACGAGCGCGGCAGGAGATAATCCGGCCATGTACTGGGCATCTGCAAGATAGTACCAATAGAAAGTGTAGTCTGGATAGTGTTCAGTCAATTGTTCATAATACTGTACGACCTTAGGAAAGTAATATGGATACACATCTGTTGCGGGCACCCAATTACCATTCTGCCAGCGGATGATCTCGACCCGATAAGCTTCACCTGTATCATGAATCCAGAGTGCAATTTCTACTTTGCCATCTCTGCCGTGGGGACCAGGCATATCGATGATTTCCGCATGGCTGTAATACAAATCTTCTGGCGCGAGATCAGTCAGTCCTGATTCTGTCCAATCGTATACTGCAAGCTTTGACCAGATCGCACCGACCTGCCAGCCGACAATGAGATTGTTCCGCGCCGTGGATGTCACAGATGCCGCTGTCAATAAGGTAACTCCATAACCCAAGCCTTTCGTCAAAGACATCTTGATCCAGTGACCCTGGTAAAATTTCAGAACAAGCAGGATTAATTCACCGCCCTGCTCATATACAGCAGCAATCTCCGGCATTCCATCTCCGGTTAAATCTGAAGCATAAATAGCCGGATGTTTGACCGGTTTATCAATGGTGACGACAGTCGCGCCAGCCGGAATATGTTGATTGACAATTTGCGTTAACAGAGGTTCACTCATGGACATGCCTGTTTCCTCCTTAAGACAGCATTCGCCTAATGTATGGGTATGCATCATAAGCGGGGATATGACATCTGAGCGAATATAACCGTTAACTTTGAAGATTCAAAAACCCATTTTACTCAAATAAAATAAAAAGAATTGCAGAGGCTCATGCTTCTGCAATTCTTTATGTGCCGATTAGTTCAGGATGATTCTTGAGTGCTGAGCTGCACATATTGTGTGAGGCGGCAATAATGAAGCAACATAAGCTCCTCATTACCGCTCCCCAAAGCGGTTTTTCGGCCCTCTTCTATCATGTGTTCCAAAATCTCGCGAAGAAAAGTCATTTGAAATCTCGAGGTCTCTACAATTAATTGTTCCAACACATCAATATCTTTCAGTGTGAATTGGGATAATCCGCGAAGCAACAGCTCTTCTGACCAGCTGCTAATCTTCTGCATCAACTGATTATAGTCTTCCAACTCTTCCCGTCCTTCCATAACCCATATCCAGTTTCAGACTGATCACTGTTGGACCCTTCAGGAAGCTGATCGGGTATATCCGTTGCTGCTCTATACGTACAAAAGCATAGAAGTCTTCGAGTGTTCCTGCTCCATAGCCAGACTCTAGCCGTTTGATCATGGTCTCCCATTCCGTTGAATAAGGAAGAGTCAGATCCAACGTCTCCCCATGGTCACTCTCCATCGTTAGAATAAGGTCCTGTGATTGCTTCTCGAAGCGATGCTCTACAACCCGGGCAACCTTGATCATCGCCAGTCGTTCTTTCGGAACGGAAAACAACTCAAATGAGCGTGCATCTTCAGCGAGTACGGAGGGTATATCTTGCATGTACTTGCCCAGATTCACCTCTTCCACTGATGTTCGTGGCAACAGTGTAAGCTTTGCGCTTTCCCCGGAGGAGAGTCTATGCTCTTCATTTACTTTCACCGAGCGAAACTGAATCTCTTCACCGGCAAATTGACGAAAAGTCAGATTGGGCAGCCATGGAGTGAAGGAACCATAATGCTCTGTATATGAGAATTGATTATCTTCATAGTATACAGCCCGCACATCGCTGTACGTATAGATTTCCGCATCATCAGAGCAATAGAAATAATAAGTGATTCCACGGTAACCGGAGCGTGTCTCCCATGCATCAGCACCCAGTCCATACAGATGCAGCTCTGGAACCGCATAGTATTTACTTCGAAAACTGCCAATGAGCTGACTTTGTTTGAACGCAGATACCTTCTCTTGTTCAAGCACCTGTAGTGCAAGATACAACTTGCTTATCCGATCAAGCATCGATTGCATGGAGAACCGTACGTGTCGGTTAAAAAATAGTTGCAGTTCTCCTTGAATCCCACGTAAACCTCGCTCAATGTCGGGAAGATGACCACTATGAGCGGCAATCGCCAATGTCTCCAATTGGGCCATATACGATTGCGGTAGACGAGCAAGTCCCGTCTTTAGCAGGCCTGTCAGCATGGAACGACATTCCTTCACTGTTTGAAGTGAAAACTTGGTATCATGGA
This sequence comes from Paenibacillus sp. OK076, assembly GCF_900110055.1. Classification (NCBI taxonomy): domain Bacteria; kingdom Bacillati; phylum Bacillota; class Bacilli; order Caryophanales; family Paenibacillaceae; genus Paenibacillus; species Paenibacillus sp. OK076. The sequence goes on along the minus strand of NZ_FOCH01000001.1, from coordinate 2,619,972 downwards.
CTCTTCCACTTATGGCATCCGTATCATCCAAACCTTGCTGCATCCGATACCGCAGTATTGCTTCAAGTTTGGCCATATTACCGGCAGTTTGTTTTACTTTGCACAGGGCCTTAGCCAGACTAGCTTCTTCTGTAAACGAAACCTCAATTTCTTGTTTCACCAGACGCACCGTTAGAAGAGAATCCTCCAATACTTCAATCTGTTCTGGATATCTTAATCGGAACAGAACCTCCTCAATCAACGAAGAACGATATGATTTGATCAAAGGAGCAAGATCCGATTCAACTATCCAGCGGAAGCGGGACTTCATCCCATGGGAATGTGTATTTTGAATTTGACCTGCCTGATGAACATGCATTTTATCCAGACCAGACTCAGGTGCCAACTCTGCTGTTGACGCTTCTTCACCCTGATTTAATGTATCCTCAGTCTGATGTTCCCGTTGATAATACAAAATCGAAATCAGTACATGTTTGCAAATATTGTCTGCCGGACAGGAGCATTCCCAATGATCCAGCGTATTTTCAAGCATACAATGTGTACCATCAGTCAACTGACAATTCACAGAGGCTTCATTCCAAGTGTATTGCACAGTCACGCCATGATCCAACTCTTTCAGAGACCTTTTGTACAATCCCTTGTTAGCATATCGAATCAAATAATCCTCCGTACACAGCTTCGAAAACATCCGAAATTTCAGTTCAAATCCACTCACGTGATCAACGTCCTGACGCTCTTAAAATATCATAGATCGTCTCACTGAACACACGACCTGCAATTTCACCCAAAGCAATGGACTTGTGATCGCTATAATAATAGTATTTCTGACTGCCAGGTTTGAAGAAGTGCAGAGATTCCAGCGTGATATCTTCCAATCCTTCATAATATGAAATGCTGGTACCACTGAAGCGCAGTTCTGCGACAAGATCTCCATACTCTTTGTAAAATTCATGATACCAGCCGCCATCCTGTGCTGGACCTTTGATCCATCCGTATTTCTCCAGTGCTTTGGGGAATGCAGTGGGAGAGAAATCAGACTCCGGCAAGCGGTCATATTCAACCTTGTTTTTGTCTTCATCCTCAGGCACATGAATTTGACGATTCAGCTGCTCAAACGGCTGCTTGATCTCATAATCCTCCAGCTGCGTTTTCCATCCTTCTAGCGTAGATGGGTCCAGTTCGAGTGGATGAATCAATCCCACTAGAGATTCCAAAGGCAGCTCGTATTCATCCTCATCGACGGTATTAAACGTGCCATCCTCCATATAACGGAACGTGGTGACCAACTGACCATCTTCATATGTGCCCCATATCAGACCTACAGCAAATTTCTGCATGATTACATTCTGTACAAACAATGCTGTCCACTCATCAGCAGACCACAGCCGTTGTTTGGACAAGGACTCTTCCAGACGTTGCGCCTGGATGTTAACCATTGTTTTGAGATCCTTCTTCAATTGTGTGAAACGCGCCTTAGATTGTGCTGCAAGTTCAGCATCATCTTTCTGCGTTGGAGCAGGTAGACTCTTCACTGATTTACCCGTTTCTTCATTTACAACAACGACTTGCAGATCTCCATTCACTTTAATCAGGAATGAACGCTCCCCGTAGCTCAGCTGCATCGTCCCATTTTTATCAAAACCAAGTGTGGTGACGAGTCGATCTTCCAGTTGTTCCGAGGTAAGTCCCCTATTATCCGCTGCCAGCTGCAACGCTTCTTCAGCCGCACCCTTAACCTGGCGGTTCTTCACACTGCGTTTAATCTTGTCAATCGCCATGAGAGCAGAAGGTTCCTTAAGATAGGCCAATACTTTTACAGCATCTGCGGCAATGGCGCCTCGGCTGTTTTCTGTCCATTCCTTAATTTGGGGAGCCAAGATATTCACAATTTGAGTATCGCCAAAGAGTGCCGAGAGGTACATCACCCACTTTTCTTTCGCAGAAGCACCCACCTGAATCCACAACTGCAGCAGCTCACCAGCAAACCGTGCGAGCGACTCCTCGCTTACATATTCACGTAGTTCATTCAGTCTTTCGTTCGGTGCAGATGTATGATCTATTGATTGCACCAAGATATATTGCTTGATTCGATCATCTAATGGTAGATTGTCCTCTGAACGTATCAGAGAAGGAAGATCGTTCAAGGACAACCAGCTTAGTCTGGTCAGCTTTTTGGCATCTGCCTGATCTGCAAGTGCCGCATGAGCATACTCTGGGCTTTGATCCGCGGTATCCAGCAGAATCTGAATCAGGTTCTTCCATTCCGCAGACTTCTCACCCTTCAAAAGCTCACGGTATATATCCTTGCTATTGTCCAGACTGCGGATGGCGCTCAGAGCCATTTCTTTCACACCCGCTTTTTTCTCCGAACGATATATTGTCATGTATAAGTCCGGGTCAGGAATTCGATTGAATTCAGATAATGCTACGCCATTTGCCTTTTTGGATGAATCCTGCAACCCGGCACGAATCGCTTCAGCTACCTGTTTAGTCGATAGCTCTTGACGTTGTTCAAAGGTGATTTCCAGGATTAAGATACGTGTGTCCGTGGGCAGTTTCTTGTACTGTCCCAGAGCAAAGTCCAGATTTTGCTGAATGATCCGGCGATATTCATCCTGAGGCATCGATTTGTACTTATAATCGGTCATACCGTTGAGAGAGATCAGGCTGGACAGCAATTTTTCTTGTTTCACCTCTGGATCTTGGCCGTAAAGTGCAAGCAGCTTCTCACCGCTAAACGCGTAAGATTGATACATATCAGAAACGATATCCAGAGTCCACTCGGGATGCGTGGTCAGAATCACGAACCGACGCATCGCCTCCGAATCCAAAGGCAGGAAACTAATGCTGATCAAGTTATGAACGCGCCTTTTGTCACGATTCAGATTATTAAACAGTCCACGACTATGCGGATCTTCCCAGTAGTCCTCAAGGGAACTCTCCCCGTTTAAATATCGTGCAATCGCAATTCCCTGTCTGCCTCCATCTAATGGATGTCGAAGAGAGCTGAATACGGCTTGCTCAACCGTTTCATCCACATCTGGAACTGCGATTCCATGGTCCTCCAGCACTTTTTGAATACACAATTTGAGGAATGGTGGTTTTAATATGTGGTATGCACGAATTGCTTGTTGCGGATCATTCACAATCGTTGATTGCAGAAATTGCCATGGTATGGTGTACGATTCGAGTTCATTACGCAACATTTCAATGAGCTGATATGGCTCGTCCAGGGGCACCAGCCCTGACAGCAACTCATTGGCATTTTTCGTTCTTGTATCCATACTTAACAAATAGCGCCGAACTTCAAGTGGATAGATCTCATGTAATTGGTTTATGGCTTCGAGCAAAATAAGACCGGTCTCACTTTGGTCTTCAAGGAAACGGTGTTTGCCACCACTGATGTTAACCAAATACAACAAAGCATTGCTCAAAAGGATCATCGTTTTGTCGAACTCACTGTATGACAGCTGCTCCTTTTTGGAGAGAGAAGAATTCGAATAGTTCTCAGCTATAACCTGATTATGCTTCTCTCGCAGGAATTCATCATTTAATTCATATGCAGATCTGTTATGTTTCGTTTGGAAATTGCAAACTACCAGTGGCTCAATCAATGTATGCAATTCGTGCCGCAGCTTACTGGTATCATGGGTCATCACGTGTTGAAACAATGCAGGCAGAGATTGAGTGAACTGTTGCACCTGGGCAAGATGAGAAGGGCTATCATTGAGATCTGAATAGAGTCGAAGGAGTATCATTCCATTGATTACATCCCGGGAATTCCCCTTCAGTCTGCTCTTTAATTCATCCAGAATTTCCTTCTCTCCAGCATAACGATTGATTTTCTCCAAACGGGACAGCAACCCGCCCATCCGATCATTGGTTTTGCTCTTTCCACTCAGTCCATAAGCTTCCGAGTCGTTTCCAAGGCAGAGCGTAAAACCATCGGTTCTCCACGAATTCCTTCTGGAATAATTGGATTCCATATGAATTACAATGGCTCCCGCTCGAAAAAAGATATCTCCGTCATCCTTTTTGGCAATTTTCATGAGTACTTCTATCGTCTGGTACGCATAATGGCTGGAACCACCCAACATATCCGGAAACTTATCCGTCGTTCCCATCACATAATCAATGATTTCCGAAATTCGGTCCGTTTTCAACGAATATTCATTGGAACACACCTCTGCAAACTTCTCCACCAAAGCTTCTACTGCGCGGTCTGCGGTTAACATTACACATTCCTCCTCGAATATCAGTGTATAAATGATCTTGTATATAACCAATTACGTAATAATTTCGCCAATCCAGTCTGCCAACTCATTGGGGGTAATCGCAGCTACATGTGCACCCATATTGGATAACGTCTGCGCAGCATGTTTGTTGTACACGGTATCTCCGTTAAAATCGAGTGCCGTCAGCACAAGCAATTTGCAGCCCGTATCCAGAATATCCTTGCATGCCTTATACATGTGCTGGATCGGGTAACCCTCCTCCAAATCGCTAACGAGAATGTATATCGTTTTCCCAGGATTTTCGATTAACGTCTCACCATAACGGAGTGCCTTGGTAATATGCGTTCCCCCGCCAAGCTGCACGTTCATAAGCACATCTACCGGATCTTCCAGCCTGTCACTCAAATCGACAACCTGTGTGTCAAAAATGAACAATTTCGTTCGCAGTGCATTCAGGCGATAGAAAATGCTGGCCATCACCGAACTGTATATCACTGAATCCATCATGCTTCCGCTCTCATCCACACCAATGATGATGTCCCACTTGTTATGAGACTGGATATTCCCGTCAAAATATAGACGATCAATTACAAATCTTCGATTGTTTTTGTCATAATTCTTCAAGTTCTTGGTAATCGTCTGCTTGAAATTCAGATTGCGCAAGGAACGCACCGAACTGGATGCATAACGGCTGCGTTTCCCCATAATGCTCGCTTTGGTCTGAGATTCCAGTTTGCGTCGCAGATCTTCAACCACGACTCGCACGATTTCCTTGGCACTCTTTAACACGTCGCCTTTCATTCGTCCTTTAAATTGCATAATGTTCTTGAGCAGGTTCATATTGGGTTCGAGGGATTCCAGCAGCTTTTTGTCCGTTAACAATTCCGTTAGGCCATACCGGTCAAGCGCCTGTTTCTCCAGAATTTCTACCGTTGATTTCGGGAATAATTCCCTGACCTTATGCAACCATTTGGGAACGGATAGATCCGAAGGGCCCCTTCCTCCCCCTTTTCTGTAACCCTGCTCTTCACCGTATTCGCGATTATACAGATATCCGAGAATCTCATCGACTTCGGTATATTTAAAATCATCAGGGGAATAGTCTTCAGCATTGGACAGTCCTTCTTCGGCGGATTCACCTAGAATAAGGCGCCAACGGTTTAAGGTTTCTGCCCGATTCAGCTCAGCATTGTCTTTCACCATTTCCTTGGTTGTATTGAGCTCATTCAGATTAGCTTCCATGCGTCAAACTCCTTCCGAAGGGCTTCATCCCATGTTTTGGTCTGGATCAGCAATCGCTCGTCAACGGAAGGCCATGACATCTCTTCGTTCTCTACCTGATGCAAGCTCGCAACCCGATCCGCAATCAGGCCTGTCTCCATGGGGGTAAAGTAGGTAAACGCCAAACGAAGCTCAGGAATCATGCGAATAAACTCTTCATAATCAAGCTGCTCGATCATATAGTTCAATTCTGATAAAAGCTGATCTTCATACAAAAAAGCGTCCCGTGCTACAGAGAACACGCCCTGTAGATAAAGTGCAGTCTGCCGGGACTGTTCCTGCGATCCCCGAATATATGCACGTGCCCGATCCACGATCTCTTCTCTATGTCTGTCGCCAAGTCCTGAAGAGATGGCAATACACACCCCCTCCAGCTGTGCCGGAAGTTGGCTGTCTGACAGAAGTTCATCCAGGTGTGCCCGGAAGGTATCATCCCGAAAATGATCTTCGGACGACTCTGCCAGCATGGCAAGCAGCTTCAGTCCCTGGACAATCGCTTCATGTTCATCCGGATTCGTTCTTGAGAGCTGCATCAGTTTGTTAACGGCATTGTTATAAGCTTCAGACACGAGATTAAGGAGCTGCGGTTCCTCAGACAACCCAAGAAGTCTGCGATGCTGCTGAATTCGATTCAAAATATGCAGACTTCCACACAACGACAGGAAATTCCCATCCTTCCGGAGCGCCGACTTCACTTGTTCATACAGCTTCATTGCGGTATCCTGCAGACCCATAAGTAAAGCCTGAAGCATGGATTTAGCAAGGTCACCGCTGTGATGATCCGGTATTCCCTGCATCTCTTCTTCCATCTTGCGCGTAGCGGCTTCCCGAATTGTGCCTCCATAGAGTGAATTCTCAATCAATCGAGCCTCAATTCTTGAGGAATAGGTATATACCCACGTCTCCCGAACAAGGTTCATGTCACGCTGTGCAATCCAATCCGGGCCCGATTGTCGCTTCGCGAACTCCGGAACGAGATAGACCATACATTGAAACAATTGACTTTGCCGACGATGATCAGGTTTGGCGTATAGATCAAGTACCTTTTTATGTTGGCCTGTAGTACGAATTTGAAGTTTGGACTCTGTACAACGTTCTTTGAAATCCTCAACGATTGGAATACTGAATGGGTTGGGAGCCACTTTTCCGATGACATCCCCGGTTAGCAATCTGTGCAGTTCTTGTATTGGTTTGTCTGAAGCTAATGTAAGTTCACCCTTAACAAAGGAAGAAAGTGTTGCATCCATCAGCTCATAGACTCCGCCTTCCCTTTTTCCTCTCAGTCCTGCGAGTCCCTGAACCATACTGTACGCCTCAATAGCGTCGCTGGTTGATACATGTTCATGTCCTTCCCTCAGCTTGCGGGTTAGTCGGGATAACAAGTCCAAAGCGGTCAAATTGTACACGGAATTCTTTCGCCGAAGCAGCTGGGTCCAGATCTGTTCGTAATAATTCACGTAAGGCATGCCGCTTGCATACCCATTCAGCCGATCCGCTTCGGCAAACGTATAGACCATGGGATACATCTGCTGATGCACCGAATTGTGAGCCTTCGCATGCTCTTGCATCGTCATCTCTTCTGAGTCCGTCCCATGATTCTCGGGACTGAGGAGTCCATACGTATGAAATCCGCCAGTGATAACAAGCACACGTGCATGCTCCTGCCCAGCCTGTTTGATACGACTTCTCATATGAGCTTCTCTTGCCAAATCCCCTGTACTGTGCAAGCGCTCCGCTGAATAACACATCCGGGATAAGGTACAGTACGTGAATACATCCTGTACAAATGCCTGTGTTGACTTCCCCAGACCACCAATCTCAAATACGTTCTCCCACAACTCATCGAAACTTCGACAGTTTGTTTTCTGACATAAACGGTTAATAAACTCAGACCCTGCGAGCAAAGTTTCATCTTGAATGGAAATTTCCCGCTGTTCTGCCTTGTTGGGCTTGGAGAAATGATGATAATCCAGGTCGATAAAAGTTGCAGGGATGCTCAGCCGAGCTGCTTCTTTCAGCGCTACATATTCAGGAGAGTAACGAAGCATTGGATAATAACAGGCCGCTCTCTCCTCTTCACTCTCATAGGTGTAGTAAAGACTAACAGGAGGTAGGGTCGCCTCATCAGCCAGAACTTGAAGTAAGGGATTGCCGCTCTCAGGGCCTTCGATTAGAATGAAGTCCGGCTTGTATTCTTCAATCAATCGCAGCAAATGATAGGAACAGGCTGGACTATGATGGCGTATGGGGAAATAAACCGTTCCGTTGTTCAGGTTATACACCCGGGACTCAAATAGCGTCTGTAACTGGGCAACATCCAAATCCGCTTTTCCTGTTAACCGATCCATTTCTTTTCCTCGTAATAATCCTTCCAAATCCTTTCTTCTCTCGAACGCTCCTTCACGACCTTGGAGAAGTAGGTTTTGAGAATGGACAGATCCTTGTCGCTTTCTTTCGCTATCGTCCCTAGCATGTTTTGCACCAGCCGATCCAATGCGATTCCCTTGTCTTCGTAATAATAAGAAGTCATTGCACTCTGTACATATACAGATACAGCTTCAGCCGTACTCATGGACGCTTGGGGCGTATCCAGCTTGTAACCTTCCCGCGTCATTCCCGTGCGAAGCTCCATAAATGTCGTGGCCAGCAATTCAACCACATCCGAATTGATCTCGGTGTCTATCCCGCTATGTAATAACAGGCTGCGAGCCTGGGATTCAATAATTTTTGCTTCCATTTTCACACTGCTGATCGGTTTGATCGTCTCAAAATTGAAACGGCGCTTCAGCGCACCACTCATTTCATTGACTCCCTTATCACGAATGTTCGCCGTAGCAATAACGTTAAACCCCGGTTTGGCAAACAGCACACCGCCATCCAGTTCAGGAATACTCATCACCTTGTCACTGAGAATACTGATCAGGCTATCCTGTGCTTCAGCAGGACAACGTGTAATTTCCTCAAAACGGGTAAGAATTCCCTTTTTCATTCCGTTATACAACGGTGAGGGTACAAGTGCGGCTTCGGACGGGCCTTTATCCAGCAGCATGGCATAATTCCAGGAATATTTAATCATGTCCTCGGTTGTACCTGCCGTACCCTGAATTGTGTTCAGGCTGGTACCAGAAATGGCAGCGGTCAGCAGTTCACTGAGCATGGTCTTGGCTGTCCCGGGTTCACCCACAAGCATTAAACCCCGATTGCCTGCCAGTGTCACGACTGCACGTTCAATGAGAACATCGTTGCCATAAAATTTCCGTGTAATGGGAACCTCACCTCCATTCAACATCGCAGGCTTTTCTCTGCCAATAATAAAATCTCTGACATAGGCCGGGGACAGCAGCCAGTTTGGAGGACGTTTTCCCGTATCTTCCTCTCGTAAAGCCCTTAATTCTGTCTCATATAGTGTCTCGGCGGGTGGCTTAAGCATCTCCATCGTCAAGGTTTCTCCTCTCGCAAACAGATCGTATGTTCTTATTACGTTTTATCTTATCACAGCAGCCTTTGAACGGACTTAGAAAACGCCAAAAATGGTTGAAACGTCCTTCTTATCGGCATTCTTCCTGAGCCAATGGACATAGTTCGTAGCATAATTGTGAATTACTTATATCATTGCATCATGGAGGTTGCATTCAAAACTAATTTGAATCCTCGTTGTTGTTGTAGACAACTTCAATTTATAGGCCATACGTCCTTATAGTTCATTAAACACCACGTAATATGGTTCAAGCAGCATAAGTCCAATCTCACAAAAAAACACAGCCCAGTAGTCTGTGTCTTTACTTCATTTCTTTTGATTTTATTCCTTATTCCATGTGCTATTCTATCTAAAATTAAGTAGGCTTTCTATACCATATTTGTTAGTCAAAAACAAGGTTTCAATCCATCCAATATTGAATATATAGATGGTGCAGGCTTTTCGTATGAAGCCACCGAAATTAACATATGATCCCTTAGATAAGATGCGTAACAATACGAGCTTTTGATGAGAGGAGATTAACCATTTGAGTACTAATGAAACTTCACAGTCTGAGTTGTTCACTCAAGAATTTACACAGAACCCTTACCCCGTATACGAAAAGCTGAGACAAAATGATCCAATTCACAGAGTCCTGTTTCCTCATGGTGATTTCGGTTGGATTATTAGCCGATATGAGGATGCAGTGGAAGTGTTGAAAGACAACCGTTTCAGTAAGGACGTAGTCAAACGTTATGGACCCGATCAACAAAATATATTCGTGCATAACATGCTTTTTTCCGATCCACCTGATCATCGCCGGTTACGTGGACTCGTACAGAAGGCTTTTACTCCAAGATTGATTGAGGGCATGAGAAGCCATATTCAAGATATTGCTGACGATCTCCTGGATAATCTCAATTCCCAGGATAAGATGAATCTGATTGATGAGTTTGCATTTCCATTACCGATCATTGTCATCAGCGAGATCCTGGGTGTACCTCTTGAAGATCAGGACAAATTCCGTTTATGGTCCAATTCCATTATCGATGCGACAAGTGCGGAGCATTCCGAAGTGTTTGAGAAGCATGCCCAGGAGTTCATTGATTACCTGAATAATTGGTTTGCCAAAGTACGTGAGCAGCCGGGTGACGATCTGATCAGTCAGCTCGTTGTAGCAGAAGAATCAGGAGAACAACTCACTGAAAAGGAACTGCTTGGTGTTGTCGCTCTGCTGATCATCGCCGGGCACGAAACAACTGTCAATCTGATCGGTAATGGTGTACTTGCCCTTTTGGAGCATCCGGAACAACGCGACCTGCTGATCAAGCAGCCTGAGTTAATCCATAATGCTGTTGAAGAAATGCTGCGTTATAACGGTCCGGTTGAATTCAGCACATCTCGCTGGGCATCCGAGGACATAGAATTTCATGGACATCACATCGCTGAAGGTGAACTAGTCATTGTAGCACTGGATTCAGCCAATCGGGATGAAGAGAAATTTAAAGATGCGGATGTTTTTGACATCACTCGTGAGAAGAGCCCACATTTGGCTTTTGGCAAAGGCATTCATCTCTGTCTGGGAGCCCCTCTCGCGCGACTTGAAGGCGAGATTGCGATTAATACACTGCTTCGCCGCTTTCCCGATATGCAGCTTCAGACAGACGTTAATGAACTTGAATGGAGACCTGGCATGATTGTTCGTGGGGTTAAGGAAATTCCGGTACAGCTTAAATAAATATGTATTTGAAGAAAGGAAAGTGAGGCACCTGACTGTATGGAAATAAACACCATTGTTTTAGTCGTTTTTTTGTTTCTTATTCTTATCTTATTGGTTCGCGTCATCAGCTTGCAGACCCAGTTGAATGAATTGAAAAGGGATGTTGAACGTCTGGAGAATGGTTCAGGCCTTAACGCACACTCCCCTCTCAGTTATAACGCTTCTTCAGTGAATGTGTCTCCACTTACACCTACACCGACACACGCTGATCTGACCAAACTTGATAAAGAATTGCAGGCACTTGCAAAACAGGGCAAAAAAATAATTGCAATCAAAAAGGCTCGTGAAGCCAGAAACCTGTCATTGAAAGATGCCAAAGAATACGTTGAATATCTTGAACGCTTATAATTAGTATGTAGATAGACTTCCCAACTCCTTGCAAAGGTTTTTTGCTTTCAGTTGATTCATGTTCGACTGAAAACAACGATCTTCGCAGGGAGTTTACTTTTTTCAAAAGACATGATAAAGTTATTTCAATATTTGTAGAAATAAGAAATAAAGACGAAAGGACCGATTTTAATGCAACCCAATCCGATTGATAATGAACAGGCCGTCAAAATTCATAAAGCGCTGGGCGAACAAACGCGATATAAAATCATTCAGATTCTTTCGGGTGAAAGCAACCTATGTCCAGCTGATTTGGAGAATCGGCTTGTAACCGTGGCGCTTTCCACTTTATCTCATCACCTGAAGCAGCTTTCCGATTGTGGTTTGTTAACCTCACAAAAGAAAGGTACGTATATTTACTACACCCTGAATACAGATACTGTACAGAGATTCGCTCCTTATCTGCTGGATAGATAAAATTTTTGTTTATTATTTCTATAATACTAGAAATATCAAATCAATATATGGGTATTGATACTCGGTCTGCTGAGCCTCACCGTAGTCGTATTAATCTCCTTTTGCCATAAAACCCGGGTGCATGGATAGATTAAGTGCTCAGACTTGTTTCATGGGTGTGTTAGTTATTTCTTCATCCTGTTCTCTCGTCCTTATTTCTATATTTCTAAAAATATAATAATTATAAACAGAAAGAGGTTATATACTCATGTCTAACACATGGAAAATCTATGTCCTGGCCTTGGTCAGCTTTCTTGTAGGGACCTCCGAATATGTCATTGCAGGCATTCTGGATCGGATCTCGGACACCATGAATATATCGTTGATTGCTGCGGGACAGCTGATCACAATCTTTTCACTCGTTTATGCACTTGGTACGCCCATCATTATCGCCTTAACATCCCGTATGGATCGACGAAAGCTGCTGCTCTACTTTCTGGGACTTTTTGTCGCAGGTAACGTCTTGGCCTACCTTTTACCTGGCTATGGGCTCTTTATCGCTGCACGTATCCTTATGGCGCTGGGAGCCGGAGTCGTCGTTGTAACAGCCTTGACAGTCGCTGCCAAAATAGCGCCTGCAGGCAAACAGGCCAGCTCTATCGCAACGGTCATTACAGGGTTTACCGCATCCCTAATCGTGGGGGTTCCACTGGGAAGAATGGTTGCTGCAGCTTGGGATTGGAAACTGATTTTTGCAGGTATCGCGATTTTGGGTGTGCTTGCCATGATTGTTATTGCCTCTACGATTCCGCCATCTGAAGGCGAAGCACCCGTTCCTTTGAAAAAACAATTAGCGCTCCTTAAACAACCTCGTATTGGATTCGCGCTGCTTGTCAGCTTTTTCTGGTTAGGAGGCTATTCCATTGCGTATACTTACATTTCACCTTACCTGGTAACTGTTGCAGGCATGAACGAAACGGTGTTAAGTTCCGCTTTGCTGGCTTTTGGTATCGCAAGTCTGATTGGTTCCAAATCAGGAGGATTCAGCGCAGACCGTATGGGAGTAAAGCGAACACTCATCCTGGGAATGGCCTTGCATGTCGTAAGTCTGTTGATGCTGAACATCACGGCTCATTCGGGTGTGATCGTCTTTATTGTGTTGATTCTATGGTCCTTCTCCGCCTGGTCTTCCGGCCCAACACAGCAATATAATCTGGTTACACTGGCTCCGGAATCGTCCGGAATTATGTTGAGTCTGAACAGTTCGGTTATGCAACTGGCCATGGCTGCCGGTGCAGGTATCGGGGGAATTGCCGTCAGCGCAGTTTCATTGTCATCCATCACCTGGATTGGAGCTGCAGGGGTGGTTATTGCAATGATCATCATTATTTTTGCTTACCGTCCGGGAATTGCCACTACAGCTCAGACTGAATCTTCCAATGTGGCATGATAAAGGGTAAGCTCAAGCTTGAAAATATTAGCACACAAAAAGAGAGGCACTGTAACATTACAGTCGCCTCTCTTTCTTATGATGTCTGATAAATGCCTTATTGTGCGGTTACAGCACCATCAATAGGATAAACAGCGCCATTAATATAAGGTGCTTCGTCTCCCAGCAGGAAGGATACCAGATTGGCAATCTCTTCAGGCTTACCGAGACGTCCGGACGGAATGCTGTCAAGGGTTGCTTTGAATACTTCAGGATTATCCTTACCAAACTGAACCACCATCGGAGTTTCAATCGTACCTGGGGCAATGGCATTTACACGAATGTTTTCATTGCCGTATTCAATAGCCGCTGTACGTGTTAGTCCAACTACGCCATGTTTCGTCGCTGCATAGGGTGCAACCGCTTGAACACCCACAATACCTGCTGTAGATGCCGTATTGACGATGGAACCACCGCCTGTTTTGAGCATTTCGGTAATCACATACTTCAATCCGTAAAATACACTTCTCAGGTTAATATCAATGATTTGGTCAAACTGCTCGATAGTATGCTCAATTAATTTGATACCCGGACCAGCGATCCCGGCATTATTGAAAAACATGTCGATTCGACCGAATTCCTCGATCGTTTTGTTAACATAATTCTCTACCTCGTTCGCCTTGCTTACATCTGTTTGTACAAAAATGGCTTTACCGCCCAGCTTCTCAATCTGTTTTACAGTTTCCTGACCCGTCTCTGCCACGAGATCAACGACCACAACAGATGCACCCTTCTCAGCCAGCTTCAGTGCGGTTGCTCGGCCCAATCCACTTCCTGCTCCAGTGATAATAGCTATTTTTCCTTCGTGACTCATTTTGATCTCCTCCATGTGTGTTCGTCATCTGTCATCGGATCGATTAATTCAATATGAAGCGGTCTTGCATCGGAATGCAACATATGTAGGGTAGAAAGCTTTGAATCCTGCCTGACTTTACCTATTTTAATGGAGTTACGGCTTAAAAACAAATCATATAATATGACTACATACTATAATATTCATCACATACTACACATCTCAAGAAGGGGAATTTCTTAATAAAAGCGTGTAACATTCCCCTTCTTTTTGGTGAGACGTACAGTTTAATTTCATACATTACATAGTCAGATCGACATTTCAACATAGCACGATAATGCTAAGGCGAACGTCATCCTTATCTCAGCAAATTGGTTTTAGCCAGTTCAATCAGCTCATCGCCACGCCCATTCAGCACCGCCTTCATCATCCATAAGGTGAAGCCTTCGGCCTGTTTTATATTAATCTTCGGAGGCAGGGACAGCTCCTGACGGTTCACCACAACATCAATCAGAACAGGGCCATCATGCTGCAATGCTCGCTCTACAGCCCCTTCCAGATCAGCCGGATCTTCAACCCGTATCCCCTCCAGGCCCATCGCTTGAGCTACCATCGCAAAGTTGGGATTTACAAGCTCGGTACCGGATTCAAGCAATCCGGCAGCTTTCATCTCCAGTTCAACAAAACTGAGTGCACCATTGTTAAAGACGACAACTTTAATCGGCAGATTATGCTGTTTAAGCGTCAGAAGATCACCCATCAGCATGGCAATGCCGCCATCACCGGACAAAGAAATCACCTGTCTTCCCGGATCAGACACCTGCGCTCCAATTGCCTGTGGAAGAGCATTCGCCATGGTGCCATGACTGAATGAACCTAACAATCGGCGATTGCGGCTCATTTCAATATAGCGGGCCGCCCATACTGTAGGTGTACCAACATCGCAGGTGAAGATTGCATTTTCCGCCGCAGCATCGCTGATGACCTTGGTTAAATACTGCGGATGAATTGGCGTCTTCCCGGGTTTTCCTACGGCAAGCTCATCCAATTCTTTGCGAACTTTCTCGTAACGTTCCACACTTTTATGCAAATGTTTGTCACTATGCTCTTCCGTCAAATAAGGTAACAATGTTTCAATCGTAGCCTTCACATCTCCGCACACGCCATAATCGAGCTTTGTGCGGCGACCAAGATGTGAAGACTGAATATCCACTTGGAGTACAACCGCATCTTCCGGGAAGAATTGACGATACGGAAAATCGGTTCCCAGCATCAGGAGCACATCACAGTCCATCATGGCATGATATCCGGAGGAATACCCGATCAATCCGGTGAGGCCTACCGAATACGGGTTATCGTATTCCAGATATTCCTTGCCTCGCAAAGCAATAACCATTGGGGATTTCAAGCGATCACAGAGCTGCATCAGCGGTTCACGAGCACCGGCGCAGCCTGCGCCACACAGCAACGTAATTTTTTTGCCTTGATTCAGGAATTCCGCCAGTTTCCGCAGTTCAGGTTCGGAAGGATGGACAACAGGGTGTGTGGGATGATATACATGCTCTGGCACAGGCAGGTCAGCCGCTTCCAGAGCCGCTACATCACCTGGCAATATAATAACGGAAACTCCTGAACGAGCCACTGCGGTCTGCATAGCCATCGTAAAGGAACGCGGCATCTGTTTGGCTGTTGTAATCACCTCACAATAATGACTGCATTCCTGAAACAAATACTCTGGGTGAGTCGCTTGGAAATACTCGCTCCCGATCTCATCACTCGGAATATGAGCAGCGATGGCTAGTACCGGTACACGGTTCCGATGACAGTCGTACAGACCGTTAATCAAGTGCATGTTTCCCGGTCCGCTGCTGCCTGCACATACAGCGATACTTCCGCTCACTTGGGCATCTGCCCCGGCCGCAAAAGCAGCCACTTCCTCATGGCGGACATGAATCCATTCAATTTTCCCCGAACGACGGATGGAATCGAGTACCGCATTTAAGGAGTCTCCAACGATACCATAGATACGTTTGATGCCTGCGTTCAATAGTGCTTCGACCAGAACGTCTGCAATTGTTTTTTTCATGACAGGTCGGTCTCCTTTATTCGCTTATTTTGAGTTATGTTTCCACCGCGTTAAACTACCTATTCTTTTACCCCAATCTTTTGAAATTAGAAACAAAATCATATGTATTTATGGATATATAAAAAATCCGCTTGTCATGGACTGACAAACGGATCATGGGCTGTTATGGTTTTAAAAGTGGTTCATTGCATGTTTAGTAATTCATTCACATCCATAAATCAATATTATATGGCAGGCATCACATTGCCACCACTGACCGGGATATAAGCCCCTGTAATAAAAGAGGACAGGTCGGATGCCAAAAATGCTACCGCATTGGCAATTTCCTGATCTTCTCCCCTGCGTTTCAACGGCACAGTTTGAATATAACCCTCATCATGTCCCGGCTCACTGCTCCGGTCGCGTTCACTGATTGTCCATCCAGGAGCAACCTGGTTGACGGTAATCTGATATTCGCCTACCTCTTTCGCCAGCACACGGTACAAACCGTCCATGCCGCGTTTTCCAGCTGTATATGCAGATTGGGTGGCAAAATTTTGCATCGCACATTCCGTATTGATACCAATGAATCGACCCGCTCTGGCTTCTTTCATATAAGGGATGAATGCTTTGGCGAGATACACACTCTGCATCACACATGATTCGAACTGGCTTATATAATCATCTGGTGATTGTTCCAGCACCGTTGTCCAGGCATATTGGATGACCGCATTGGCAACCACGATATTCACATCGCCGAGGCTGGACTGAATTTCATCCCGCATCCGAAATGCCGTATCCTGCTTCGTGATGTCGCCCTGAACAATGACCGTTTTCCGACCGATGGCTTCAATCTCAGCCTGAAGCTCTCTCGCCTTCGTTTCATTATTTATGTAATGCAGCGCGAGGTCAGCACCACAGTCTGCCAACGTACAAGCGATGACCCTTCCCAATTGACCGGTTGCACCAGTTACCAGCGCCGTTTTACCTGAAAGATCCAATTTCATGTGATAAATCGCTCCTTTGAGTCACACATGTGTAATCACGAAATTTTAGCGATGAAGAAAGAAGGATTTCAAAAATAGTTTAACTCATATTAAACAAACTGGAATCTAACTGGAAAACGATTTCGAAGTTCATGTTATCTTCTGTTTGGTTTCAATGAGATTCATCATTTTATTACTTCCCGTGCGGAATGAGATCGATTTCCTGGAAGCGACTAACTTCTTTTTCCCACCGTTCTTCCACATATTTGCGGTGAACCGGGTGATCATTATAGGCATCATAGGCAGCCTGATTGGCAAATACCATCGAAAAACTGTAATCAAACTCGTTCTTTTCGCTCACCTGACGCAGGACCTGGAATTGCTCTACACCCGGAATATTCGCCAGTGCATCCGCGCTTTCTTTCAAAAATGCCTCTGCTTCAGGTGTATCTTTACCTGCGTAAAGTGTAAACGTTACCATATGGTTGATGCTGCTCATCTCTATTTCCTCCTCCAATATGACTGACTCTGTTTCCTAGTGTACATCCGAAAGTATTGTAAGCGCAATAATTGGTTGAATTAATTTTAGAGCAGTTGAATATGTAGGGGGATTAGAATTACTTTTAACTTTGGATTGCATGGGTCTACCTAACGGCATACAAACAAAAAAACCTCAGGACTAATCCCGAGGTTTTCTTGTAATGGTTGGACAACCTATTTGATGTTGTATTTACGGTTAAATTTATCAACACGACCACCGATGTCCACGTTTCTTTGTTTACCAGTGAAGAATGGGTGGGATGCGGAGCTAGTGTCCACACGGATTACTGGGTAAGAGTTACCATCTTCCCATTCCATTGTTTCGTTCGAAAATTTAGTCGAAGAACTCAGGAATTTGTAATCAGCACTTGCATCGAAGAAAATTACTGTTTGTGTCTTTGGATGGATATCAGCTTTTGGCATAATCTATTTACACTCCTTTAATATGGGTACTTCTTAGAATAGAACTAAATTTTATTATACTCTTTTTTTGGACGAAGTACCAGTCGGAATTGAAGAAACGATAAATATTTTACAATTCACTGTGATTTGCACAGGTTTCAGAGTTCAAGATAAGCCCTTCTCCAGCACATTTAGCATATATTCCAATGCTTCAAGTTCATCTCTTCCCCGTGTCTGCAATCTCACTATACTGCCATGTCGAATGGGAAGAAGCGCCATTCCCAGCAGGCTTTTGACATCTACACGATGCTCATGATTGGCATCCATAAATGACAATGAAATATCCGAGGCAAAACGCGACGCTTGAGAAGAAACAGACATCAAATCATCCCGGTGAAAATCAGAGTGAATCATAAATTCATGTGTTCTCACAACCTTCAGTTCCTTTCGCTAGATGCTGTTTAACCAATGTGGTGTGTATCATTTTATATATTAAAATCTTCAAGCATTATACCACGTTATGGAAGCTTGTTTAATCCTTTTATGACGAAAAATACAAAAAAAGAAACCCTAAATCTCAGGGCTCCTTTGAAGTAGATTCATTTGCCGTTCGGATACACCATTACCTTCAGACTGCCGCTCTTGTTGTGCAATGCCCGTTCCATAGCCTGCTGCGTCTCCTCAAGCGAATAACGGTCAGTGATCAGGGACATCACATCATGCTGGCCTGAGCTCAGAAATTCAATTCCCGCCGGATACGTATTGGCGTAACGGAAGATTCCGTAAATATCTACCTCGTTGTCCGCGATAAAAGGAACATTCAGGGCAATCTCGTCCTGTGCAGGCAGTCCTACAATAGCAAGCTTGCCACCTCGGCGGAGCGAATATAAAGCCGACTGAAGCGCCTTCGGATTCCCCGCAGTTTCCCAAGCTGTATCTACTCCAACGCCGTTTGTTAACTCACGGATCACCGCCTGTGCATCCTCGTTCCTTACATTAATGGTATGGGTGGCGCCCATACGACGAGCAGCCTCCAATCGCACTTCCTCCAGATCGGTGACGATGATGCGTTCTACGCCAAACGATTTGGCAGCTGCAACGGCCATCAGGCCAACAGGACCCATGCCCATAATGGCAAGTGTGGTGCCCGGAGCCAGTTTACTGCGTCTTGCAGCATGAATGCCAACCGAGAAAGGTTCGTTCATGGCTGCTTCTTCAAAAGACAGATGATCCGGGATCGGGAAAACCATATCCTCCCGAATGGTCATGTATTGTACAAATGCTCCATCCACCGGAGGCGTGGCCAGAAATTGCACATCGGGACACAGATTATAACGACCTTCTTTGCATGCCGTGCATCGTCCGCAGGTTACCCCGGGCTCAATGGCGACCCGATCTCCTTCTTTCAGCCGTGATACTTTTGAGCCTACAGCTGCTACGATACCTGCACATTCATGTCCAAGTATAATCGGTTTCTCAACGACAAATCGGCCAATTCTGCCATGTTCAAAATAATGCACATCCGATCCGCAGACGCCAACGGCCATTACCTGAATGAGCACTTCGTCTTCAGCCGGCTGTGGTACAGCCTGTTCTTCAATGATGATGTGCCCCGGCTCTGTCATGACAGCAGCCTTCATGGTCTTGGGTACTTGATGATGTCCCATATGTTCCCTCCTTCTCGTGTATGCCAACGTTGTTCTTTCCTACGAAGAAGATCCGACTCTTGTATCCAGATTAATATATCGCTCTTCCTTGTTCATCGGCAATACCGCTTTTGCGATAGAAGTACGTATTGATCATGTCTCGCCATTCCTTGGCATGCTCCGCCTGCCCTGCCTGTAACGCAGACACTTTATCAAATACAGTCGCATCAATTTTGCCTTCCAGCTGTCTCCAGGTCTGTGCTAATGCTTCCGCCTGCTCTGCTCCATCAAAATGTGTATCATAAATGTGCTGAATGACCGTTTTGCCAGAATGCAGAACATGTGTATACGGGACATGGTGGAAAAATAATAGCAGCTCGTCCGGACAGGAGTCTACGGATTCATATCTTTCGGCGTTTTCCCGATGGTATTGGGACGTATATCCCGTTCCACTGCTCACGGTCCGGTCCACCCCAATGCCATCACAATCGGCAAAATGGTACGTCCCCCACTTGGAATATTCATAGCCATCCACATTAGGACCATAATGGTGCTCCGGATTAACCATCCAGCCTACACCGAGCGGTGCCGTATAACTTTCATAGATATCGAGCGAATTCAAAAGCATGCCAGAGATTAGACGAACGACCTCTTCGTCATGTCCGAATGTAAGTCTGACCCACTCCTCCGCGATCTCTTCCGATGACAGCTCCGGATTCCAGGCAAGTCTGCCATATCCGTATAGATTAGCTTGAGCGAGCGGATGTCCTGTCCAGCAAGCATCCGCACCGATATTGGATACTGCGGCAAAGCCGCTGTAGGGCCTGTTGTACAGAGAACCGTCAGCAATGCGTTTGATTTCAGAACCCGGTCCCTTGGCAAACGTATCAAAATCCAATACTTCTTTCCACTGTGGGATCAGATAACACAGATGCCGCTGCTGGCCCGTATACTCCTGCGTAATCTGGAACTCCAATACCTGATTTGTGTTCTCCATTGCCCCAAACAGCGGGGATACGGCCTCGCGAACCTGAAAGTCCATCGGCCCATTCTTGATCTGCAAAATGACGTTCTCCGCAAATCGGCCATCCAGCGGCTTGAAGTGGTCATATGCCGCCCGTGCACGATCCGTGGAGCGATCACGCCAGTCTTGCTTGCAGTTATAGACGAAGCAGCGCCAAATCACCAGGCCACCAAATGGGCGAAGTGCCTCGGCCAGCATGTTAGCTCCATCAGCATGATCACGGTTATATGTGAAGGGTCCAGGCCGATTTTCTGAATCCGCTTTGATCAGATAGCCGCCAAAATCCGGGATTGCCGCATATACCTTGGCTGTCTGAATGTTCCACCATTCACGGACCTGTTCATCCAGCGGATCTGCCGTAAGCAATCCACCAATCTCTATTGGGCTTGCGTAGTTGGCGCTCAGGAACAACCGGATGCCGTACGCTCTGAATTGGGCAGCAACCTTCGCAACATCACCCAGGAAACGTTCCGTCAGGAACAGGCTCTCACGCTGATGCACGTTTACGTTATTGATTGAAATGGCGTTAATACCTGTAGAAGCAAGCAATCTGGCATAATCTCGAATACGCCCAAGATCATGTGTAAATTCCCCATTGTCATAGAAAATGGATTTTCCAGCATAACCACGCTCGATGCTGCCGTCTACATTATCCCACTGATTGATCATGCGTAATGCATTAACAGGCTGCTCTGAAATGTAACTTAATCTTCCCGCAGCAGGATGTACATCGTTAGAGTTTTCTTGCTCCAGAACAAGCTCCCTTAACAGATGAAAAGTACCATATAGAACACCTTGAGGGGTTTCAGAACCAATAAACAGCTTCCCCTGCGCCTTATCTTCGCGGATAATAAAACCTTCTCCTTGCACGGTAGAGCGCTCCGTGTCGCTGAAGGCCTGAGCCACGGTTTCTGAGCCCGTCCATGTGCCAAGCCAGATCCCTTGTGCCTCCCGGTGGGCTGATTCCGACTCACTCACTTGATTGGCAGTTTCCTGACTAACTTTCGGTTTGATGCCAAACAGCTTATCGAGTCCCTGAGTCAGTTCGTCTATTGCTGTTGATATGATTTCCTCATGTTCCACCACAGTCACGGTATGGCTCCATGCAGGGACTGCCTTTTGGGCGGCCCCTTTCACTGCGGATTGACTTTGAAGATATCCAAGCCACGCATCATATTGCGGGCCGGAGATATTGGGTTGAACGGTTGTGTTGCTCATTGTACAGCCTCCTTACTGGCATAGATCTGCTCCAGACGATTACCTTTGCCTTCGAGCAGCCATAGAATCGATGTTACTCCGCGTGGGTAATACTTGCTTCCGACCGCCACACCTGCCAGGATCTGGTCACTCCAGCACCAGTAGGATTCCTCTGGATGCAGCAGCCAGTTTACATGAGCAGCATCAGATGCCTTGCCTGTTTCATCCCATTCCACGCCCAGCAGTTCTCGTGCGATGAACTGGGACAGATATATTTTGCTGAGCCATGAGTTATTACTCGTAGAGGACAGCTTCCAGCCTCCATCTTCAAACAGGCATGTACCAGGGACAAGAACCGTTTTAAAATGGGTTCGAAGCGCTACCAGGTAAGGACCGAAACGACCATTAACATCCAGCACGCCTTCACAGCCGGTGAAGTATGGGAACACCAAGCCTTCAATAGCCGGAATGATACGGGAATCATTATTTTCGGCGATCACTGCCGGAATGTAGCCACCATTGGTTAACTGGGCTGCGATACTGGCTGCACAGCGATCTGCCTGACGTCCTGCGTGATGAGACAAATCAGCCAGCTTCTCTGCAGCGAACAGCTTCTCCAGTGCTACATAGACGGCCCAGCATTTGCCTGCCAGATAGATGTTGTTGCGGGATTGTCCAAGTGACACATCCAGGCTGTCGTAAGTGGTAATCTCGGCTCCGCCTTTGGTACGACTGCTATCCAGCCCCATCAGGCCGTTGCGTTGGTTTTCATCCGGATGATCCCGGTTCAACATGCTTTCGAAGCAATCCCGAATGACGGGCAGCATCTCTTTAACAAATTCCCGGTCCTGCGTCTGTTCAATATATACCGTTGCACAGCAGAGCCAGTTAACCAGTTCCTCGTGACTCATTTGCGAGAAGCAGTCATCAATACCCACCAGTTCATATGCCGAGTGTCCCGGACGTGAGAATACATTGGCTACGCCGATATCATGGGTGAACGTAATGCCGCCCGGATATTCCTTCTCTTCGCCAGGGAACCGCACTTGATCCGTATAACTGTAGCGTTTCACAAACCACTCCAACTCGTTACGCACGGTCCAGGGATTTAAGGCAAGTTCAAAATACAACTGATCTGCAGTCAGATCGAGTGTATTCATCATCCGGTATTCACCTTCATTGACGATCCAGAACGGCTCGCCGTCCGCATCCAGCAGTTGTGTACTTGCATAATAGCTATGAATGGAATGGGCAAGCATGAACGATTGATCTTCACTCAAAGCAGCTGTACCGAGACGTTGCTCAACTTCCTTACAGGAAGCAGTCAGCTCGTTGAAACGGTCAAGCGCATATTTCCCCGCTTCCAGGATATCTGCAAAATAACGTGTATACCAATAGGTTGTGTCTATACCCGAAGTAACGATCCCACCGCGATAAAAACAGACGGCAAATCGGTATGTACGCTTCTCTCCGGCGGGAACGTCCATCAACAGGGCAGCTGTTTCGCCCAGGCCGAACGCGAGATTCTCACGATGCTTCTCCTGCAATATCTTCTCCAGTGTAAATCCTCGAGCAGGCCATAGACCCTCATCCGCAGATAAAATGGCGGTTAGGCGACCTTGTCCAACTCCGGTTAATGACCCACCCTCAGGTCCTCCGATGATACGCATGGCTGAGTAAGGATCATTACCCTGGTATCCAAAATATGCTTTACGCTGCTGCTGTCCTTGCGTGTTATCAATCGTCATCTCCACCAGCACCGCAGGCACAAGCGCATCCATTAGTGCTTCACGATCGCCACTCAGCGGTTCGGGTACAGGACGCACAGGTGAGTAAATACGGAAAGTCAGATCACCCGCCGTCCATGTATCTGTTCCTGAAGTAAACTCGCGCGTAATCTCTTCATCGCGGAACGCTGAAATTAACGGGCGTGTTCCCTGTGCTGCAACTGCCGTTGGCGTGCTCAATTCACTTTCCGTCGAGGCCGAAGACACCTGATCTGAATCCGAATTGTCCCCTTTCTCCACATCATATCGAACGCTGGCATCTTCAACGGCTTCAAAAAATGGTAAAGCTTCGTAGTAGTCACTGTCGCGAGATTGTAAACCGATATATAAATTCTGATCTGCTGGCTTGCCAAGCTCCAGGCCTAGTCCGCCTTTGGCTCCTTTGTAACCAAGCGTAAAGCTGGCAAAAGCCCCGATCGGTGAGTGATGGGCATTATAAAAGATGGATTTGGAAGTGCTCATGAACGATGACCCCTCTCAAAATGGTTTGCATACGTTTTCATTAGCCCCATCCTACCATGGGCATTCCACCATAGACCATGGTCAAATCAATCGGATATTTACCCAAATCAAGCTAGTAGACTATAATATAAATAAAGCGGTTACATCTGTTTCTATACTTTTTATCAAGGGGGTCTTCCATGTCTTCCACCTATTTGCCTCCCGCTTTGGGAGAGAGTGTACATGAGGTGTTTTACCCGGATGTACAAACAACGGTGAATTTGTTCGCTATACATTTACGAAGTGTGGGGTCGGATTGGGATTATCCAGCCCACGAACATCCACAATATGAGCTGAATTATGTAACGGAAGGCGAGCAATACATGACCGTGGACGGCAAGCTGTATATTCAAAAGGCTGGCGAATTACTCCTGATTCCTCCAGGGAGCATTCATTCCAGCCTGAGCCATAACGGCAAGGGGTTTACGTATTTTTGCATGCATTTTGATATCGATGATCAGTTATTTCTCTCGTTGCTTGCACGAATCAAGCAGGTTTTGTTCGATGCAGATAGTCCGGTTACGCGCCAGATCGAGCCTGTACTTCGTAAATTAATGTCTTCAGCGGATAACCGGGCGGCGAGTACGATGGTACAGCGCATGCAGCTGCAATCGGCGGTATTTGAGTTGTTCGGCCATTTATGGGAGGCTGTCTCTCAGGAAGCCGCACAATTGTTCACGGATGGATATGAGAAGATCGAACTGGCCCATCAAATTCGTAATCGGCTGCAAGGACTGGTGAGTCAGCAATTTAAGCAGGGACGTGAGTCTACCAGCCATTATGGCATTGATGATATTGCAGCAGAGCTGGGCATCAGTTCCTCACATTGTAACCGTGTATTTCGGCAGGTATATGGTCAGTCTCCGCGTGTATATTTATCTGAAATGGTTCTGCATGAAGCCAAAGTTCTGCTGGGCAACCCTAAGTTGTCGGTTCAGAACATCGCTGCCATGTTAGGTTACAAGGATATTGCCCATTTCAGTCGTCAATTCAAGCGCTGGTCAGGGACATCACCCACACGCTATAGACTGGAACAGCCTGCTCCCGAATGAACTTCATCCTTTGAACATCATTCCAGTATGATATTTAACTTGCTTACGATTAAACGTCAGTTATTTTATTTTAATAGACGTTTAATCGTCTTCAGCTTGTTATCGTATGGCGGATATAAAATAGATAAGTTCAATCTGGTGCTCTTTTTGAGCACACTTTTCATATGAGAGAAGGTCTCCAGGCTATACCGCCCGTGATACGAGCCAAGGCCGGAATGTCCTACCCCTCCAAACGGCAGACGTGGGTTGGCTACATGGGTAATCGTATCGTTAATGCATCCTCCCCCAAAAGAAACCTCTCGCATCACTTTATCTTGTAATTGTGTATCCGATGTAAAGAGATAGAGCGCCAGCGGTTTCGGCCGTTTCACAATACCTGCAATCGCCTCATCTATATGGGAATAACTGATAATCGGCAGGATCGGACCAAAAATTTCGTCTTCCATTGTTGCTGCTTCCCACGACTCAGCATCAATAAACGTCGGTTCAATAAAGCGGTCTTTCTCATCGGATTGACCACCAAAGATGACATGATCCTGATCGCGCTCAATAAGCGTCGTGAGACGCTTGAAATGGGCCTTGTTGACGATTCGCCCATAGTCTCGATTGTGCTGGATATCTGTGCCAAAGAACGACTCCACTGCTGCTTTCATTTCGGTGATCAACGATTCTTTCACCTGTTCATGCACAAGCAAATAATCCGGAGCGATGCAGGTCTGGCCCGTATTGAGCAGCTTTCCCCATATAATACGCTGTGCAGCCACTTTAAGATCTGCATGCTTATCCACGATGACCGGACTTTTACCACCAAGCTCCAGCGTCACCGGAACGAGATTTTTGGCAGCGGCCTCCATGACGATTTTGCCAACCGGTACACTTCCTGTAAAAAAGATATAGTCAAAAGGCGCATGAATAAGCGCCGTGGTTGTATCTTTGGCTCCTTCGACCACTCGAACGTATGCTGGTTCGAATACCGAGCTAATCATCTCGCGTATAACAGCCGAGACGGCTGGTGTGTTCTCTGACGCTTTGAGGACTGCCGTATTGCCTGCTGCCAACGCGCCAACCAGGGGTTCAATTAACAGCTGGAATGGATAGTTAAAAGGTCCAATAATCAATACCGCACCATAGGGTTCAGGAATGATATAACTTTTGGACCCGATCAGCGCGAATTGGGTTTTGACTTTGACCGGCTTGACCCATTTCTTCACTTGCCGAATGGTGTGCGTGATACTATCCAGCATGAATCCAATCTCTGTAGTATACGATTCGAACTCACTTTTGCCCAAATCCTGATAGAGCGCCTCGGTGAGACTGGACTCATACTTCTGAATCGCCTGTTTCAACCGGGTTAGTTGTGTAATGCGATACTCTGCCGAACGAGTAGCCCCTGAGCGAAAAAACTGCCGTTGCTGCTGTAAAATTTCTTCGACTGCATGTTCGCTTAATTCCTGCATAACATTCATATACGACAACTCCTCTTCGAGTTAATGATGATTGGTTTAAACATACGAACATATAGACCACATGCCTAGGCATGTTTAACAACTCTTGCTTATAAACACTCTTCTTCCAATGCCCCAACCAATTCCTTCAATAGTTCCACCGAGGACCTTAATGAAGCGGAATAATATCGCTGTGTGCCCTTCTGTTCTACAGAGATGAGCCCTTTTTCAAGCAATAACTTGAGATGATGAGATATAGCAGGCCGTGACAGGTTGAACTGCTCTGTAATTTCATTCACTGTCATGCTGCCCTTCTCGCTAAGAGCAAGCAAAATCGCCTGACGATGATTGTCGCTAAGTACCTGGAATAAGGGGATGCAGGTTTGAAAAATAGAAATCGCTTTTTGTCCCATGGTTTCACCTCTATATGTTCTACAGATATCACAATTGTCATGTCTGTTGGTTTAAACATTTGAACCTAATGACTATAGTTTACTCCACCACCCTGCTAACAGCAAGCCGTATTCAATAAAATGTAGATTAACTTATGTAAAGCGCTTCCACACTACCATACAAGTATGGTAGTATATCCTTGAAGGAGTTGAGATTATGGAATTTCCCCCTAGGTCTTCGTCCAAAGCCGAATTATTATCATCCTTAATAAACCCGTCTTCTCGGAACAAACAGGCATTCTCTTCACGTGAGGCGGTCTATACGACGTTGAAGCAGTTGATTCTGAGTTTGAAGCTGCCTCCCGGTACCGCCATCTCGGAGAAAGAAATCTCGCTTGAGTTCAATGTAAGTCGGACCCCTGTTCGAGAAAGCTTTGTCCGTCTCGCTCAGGAAGGTCTGCTGGAAGTCTATCCGCAGCGAGGTACCTATGTATCTCTGATTCAGGTTGATCTCGTGGAGGAAGCACGTTTCATGCGTGAGCACCTTGAGCGTGCTGTCATACGGCTTGCGTGTGTGCAATTTCCAGATGAACACATGAAGATATTGGAGCAGAACCTTGCACAGCAGCAGGAATGCATACTCGAACCGGACGATGAGCGAATGTTCAGATTGGATGAGGAATTCCATAGTACTCTCTTTGCAGGCTGTAACAAAAAAAACACCTGGTCCGTGATCCAGCATATGAACGTGCATCTGAACCGGAGTCGAATGCTCCGTCTGTCTTCGGATCATCATTGGGATCACTTGCTCGAACAGCATCGTTCCATGGTTCAGGCGATACAACAGCACGATGCCCAAACGGCGGAGCACATGATGCAGGAACATCTGCATCAGACCGTTACGGATCTGGCTGTCCTGCGGGATACATACCCTTCCTATTTTCAATGATGATGGATCTACCTGTTCTTTAAACTAATCTTGATGAGGTGAATGTGATGAGAATGGTTTTTCGCTGGTTTGGAGAAGGCAATGATACCGTAACACTTGACCATATCCGGCAGATTCCCGGTGTCGAAGGCATTGTATGGGCG
This sequence comes from Paenibacillus sp. OK076, assembly GCF_900110055.1. Classification (NCBI taxonomy): domain Bacteria; kingdom Bacillati; phylum Bacillota; class Bacilli; order Caryophanales; family Paenibacillaceae; genus Paenibacillus; species Paenibacillus sp. OK076. The sequence goes on along the minus strand of NZ_FOCH01000001.1, from coordinate 2,592,025 downwards.
CTGCATGATGTACCAGCAGGTGAGGAATGGCCCATGGACAAAATTCTGGCAGTCAAAGCTGCTGCAGATCAGGCCGGGTTACATCTGGATGTAGTTGAGAGTGTTAACATTCATGAAGACATCAAGCTCGGTCTGCCTACACGTGATCAATATATTGAGAATTACAAAAAAACGATGGAAAAACTCGCCCAGGTAGGGGTTAAAGTGATTTGTTACAACTTCATGCCGATCTTTGATTGGCTGCGTACGGATTTGCATAAGGAGATGGAAGATGGCTCTACCGCCCTCTTCTATGAGAGTAGTAAAATTGCCGACATTGAACCGCTGGAATTGGTTCGACGCATTACCGAAAATTCTGCATTGACGATGCCTGGCTGGGAACCGGAGCGATTGCAGTATTTAACAGGTCTGTTCGAAGCCTATAAGGATGTAACAGAGGAAGATATGTGGGAGCACGCCCGTTATTTCCTGCAGGAGATCATTCCTACTGCTGAACGATTAGGTATTCGAATGGCCATTCATCCGGATGATCCGCCTTGGCCGATCTTTGGTCTGCCGAAGATTATTACGAGTCAAGACAATGTTCGCAGATATCTGAACTTGTATGATAGCCCTTACAATAGTGTAACGCTGTGCAGCGGTTCTCTTGGAGCCAATCCGAACAATGATATTATCGGTATGATCCACGAGTTCAAGGACCGTATTCCTTTTGCCCATATCCGTAATGTCAAAATCTACGATAACGGAGACTTTATCGAGACATCCCACCGTAGTCAGGATGGAAATGTCGATATTGCCGGTGTTGTGGAAGCCTATCACGATATTGGATTTGAAGGTTATGCACGACCGGACCATGGACGTCATCTCTGGGGAGAACAATGCAGACCCGGATATGGACTGTATGATCGTGCTCTGGGAATTATGTATCTGTGGGGCGTCTGGGACTCCCTGCAAAGGAGGTCAAAAGCATGAGTGACTTTGCCAAAGAAAGATCAACTCGTCTGGAAGGCAGAACAGCTGTAATTACTGGCGGGGCAGGTGTTCTATGTCGTTCCATGGCTGAAGAGCTCGCGCGCCATGGTGCAAGTGTAGCCATTCTGAACCGTACCGTATCCAAAGGTGAAGAAGTCGTTGCGGCAATCGAGGCTGCGGGTGGAAAAGCGATCGCTGTAGCTTGTGATGTGACCCAGGCCGATAGTGTAATAGCGGCAGCAGCTGTTGTTCAGGAGAAGCTAGGACCTTGCGACATCCTTATTAATGGAGCGGGTGGCAACCATGCCAGCGCCAATACCACGAATGAAATTTTCAGACAGGAAGATTTGGAGCAGCCGGATATCACTACTTTTTTTGATGTAAGTGTCGAGGGATTCCGTCAGGTGATGGATCTGAATTTTGTCGGGTCCCTCATCCCTACCCAAATCTTCGCAAGACAAATGATTGAACGTGATGTTCCAGCTACCGTTATTAATATTTCATCCATGAGTGCCCCTTCGCCCATGACCAAAGTTCCTGCGTACAGTGCAGCCAAAGCGGCGATTAACAATTTCACGCAATGGCTTGCTGTACATCTGGCTGAATCGGGAATTCGGGTAAACGCCATTGCACCAGGGTTCTTCCTGACTGAACAAAATCGTAATCTGCTGCTTAAGCCGGATGGCTCGCCGACCGAACGTTCAAGCAAAATCATTGCGCACACGCCAATGCGCCGCTTCGGCAAACCGGAAGATCTGCTGGGCACGCTGATGTGGCTGGCAGATGAACGACAGTCCGGTTTTGTTACAGGTACTGTCATTCCTGTGGATGGCGGGTTTATGGCTTACTCGGGCGTATAACCGCAATATTATTTACTTTTACTTGGACTGACCGAATTAAATACACGTTCAAATGATCTTCCGAAGCCTGGAGCTCTTAACCAGGTTTCGGTTTTTTTGCGTTCAAGAATAAGATTATCCAGCCTAGGAAAAGCTTGATATAGCCCACAATTATGCTGTGTGGAAATGAAGCTTGGCTCTCCAAGCATTCACATTTTCAATTTGTAAGACGAAACGAAGGAAGGTGATACATACATGATGGAAGAAACATGGGTTGTTGCTGTGCGAGCGATTATCGCCTTTCTGACCCTGATCATCTATACTCGGGTGCTGGGCAAACAACAAATGGGCAACTTGACGTATTTTGATTACATTAACGGTATTACGATTGGTTCCATTGCAGGTACATTTGCGACCGATCTATCTTCCAAGGCGTGGATTCATTTTGTGGCCTTGACCATTTTTACCACTATCACGATTATCTTTCAGTATATTACGCTGAAAAATCGTACCATCTCCAAATTGATGGACTCCGACCCTACACTGGTCATCCAGAACGGTAAAATCCTTGAACAGAACCTGCATAAAATGCGGGTGAAATTCGACGAATTGACCATGATGCTGCGGCAAAAGGATGTATTTGACATCACTACGCTGGATTATGCCATTCTTGAACCGGACGGCAGTCTCTCTGTTGTGTTGAAACCCGAGAATCAACCGGTAACCGCGAAGGACATGCATATGCATCCTGCCAAGAGCAAGCTGATGACCGAGATTATCATTGATGGCGTGCTGATTAAGCAAAATCTGGAGGAACGAAATAAAGATACGAATTGGCTCAGCGAGCAGCTCAAGAAGCAAAAAGTGACGATACAGGATATTGCTTTTGCTGCTATTTTGCCTAACGATAAATTGTATATTGATCTATTTAAGGATAAGATCACCGAAAAAATCGATATGGGCGATTATGAGGGGCCTTTCTAAATTTACATGAAGGAGGCGATTGAATGAAAACGCGTTTCTGGTTGCTGTATGTGCTTCCGATCTGCCTCATTCTTGTGTTCGTTGCGATTATGGCAAGCGGAGCCCTTCTCAAAAAGCCCTTTGGTGCTGATGATCGATTGCTTGAATCTGTACAAACATTGCAGAAACAGGTTGAGGGCAAAAAATGGACTGAAGCCAAATCCCAAATCGATTATGCGATGAAAGCCTGGGACAAGATCGTCAATCGCATACAATTCAGTGTGGAGCGTGAGACGATTTACGATATTCTGGGTACCCTTGCCCGGATGAAGGGCGGTATTGCCGCGGAGGATGATAAGGCGATCATGGAAGAAATTTATTACTTTTATGTGTTATGGGAAAATCTTGGAGATTGACCCGAGACACGCAAAAAGGCACTCTCCTTTAAAAAAAAGGAAGTGCCTTTTCTGTTTTCTAAACATTCCGCCCGCGTAATCCACGAGATTTTGACGTGCGGGCCGTGCTTTCTTTTCGAAAAAAGAGCGTAAGTGCTCCCTTCGCACACCACAGTGCAAACAGTGCAAATAACGTTCCCCAGAACAGCGCTGGGAGGAATATCTGTTGTGCCAGATTGGCTGCATCCCCTGCCCGGGACGGCTGTGTCCAGGACATGAGCCCCACATACATGGCACTAACCACGGACTCTTCCAATGTGAGGAAGGCCAGTAATAAATAATAGAATTTCGCAATTTTGGCACCAAAGATCATAATCACAACATTCAGCGCACTGAAGCCTGTAAGCCAGAGCATGCCGAATTCTCCTCTTACATAGAAGAGAAGCGACACAAGAGCTACACCCGTCATGATGCCAAGTCCCCACATGTGCCGTCCTTTCCGGTAAAGATAGAATAGCAGCCAGGCAAAGAGAGACGCCGTGACATACCCCGCTAAGGAAACCAATATAGATCTGCCTGGTGTCAGCATGGATGAATATGTAACGCCGCTGTGATCAGCGTATAATTCAATGCGCAATACTTTGCCGGATAACAACAGTGTTACCAGTGCATGGCCAAATTCGTGAATCATCGTATCCAGGTTACGGAACAATGAAGAAAACGGGATAAAGCGAGTCAGCAGCGCTGAACCTACCAGAAACAGTATGGTTTTGAGCCATTTATTCAATCGAGTCCTACCTCCCTTGCCTCCGAGTAAAAAATACATATCACTGTACTACGTGTCTGCACTATTATCGTTTCGATTCGTGAAATGTGCGGCGCAATATTGCATCCACCAGCAGAAACTCCGGTTATGACCTATGAAAAAAGAAGACAGATCATATCGACCCGTTCCTGTCTCCAGTGTAGCAAGCAATCTGCTCCGCATCTTCGACAGCGCAAAGTTCACAAAGCGATCAGCTGCCTCGTTTTGTACAAGTGTAACATAGGCATATAGGGAATGATCTATCGGTTCATCTAGTGGGCTTACACCAGCGCAAGAAAACTCGGTACGTACGCCCGCTCTGTGAAGCAAAGTCAAGGCAGCGACCAGCTCGGCATCCACTTCGACATCGTTCCAAATCTCCGTTCTTTTCGCTTCCACGGTCTGTTTCTCGCGTTCCGTCCACTGCATTAACTCCAGCTTGCGTCTTCTCCATAGATGGGCAGGCTGCTGGCTTAACAGCACTTCCTGTTCTTCATGTATATCCATAAGGCGTTTCCTCCCGTTCCCCTCATGATCTCCGTCACGTTGAACAACGAAAAGAGCACATCCCTGTGCTCTCTGCGTGGCCAAAGGCAAAGGAATGGCTGTGCCATTCCTCAGCATGTTGTATTATTGTACCTTTTTCGATGACAGGCATCAAATGGGTTTTCTTTTTACGTAAATTCAACTTGTTAAAGAAACACAAATGCTATTCATTCAGCGCCAGCTTCAGTGCCTCCAAATTCTCCCGCATTACGCCGATGTAATCCTTTCCTGCTGCGATCTCCTCTTCTGTTAACCCTTCAATGGGGTTCAACACAGCCGTTTTGGCGCCTACTTCACTGGCGATAGTCTCTGACACTTTGGATGAAACCAATGTTTCGAAGAAAATCGTCTTGACCTGGTGCTCCTTGGCAAAATCAATAACGGACGCCATTTGCGCTGCGGAAGGCTCTTGTTCAGGAGACAGACCGGCAATCGGTACTTGCTGCAGACCGTATTCCTGTGCAAGATAGCCGAATGCAGCATGCTGTGTGATGAAATCTTTACGTTTGCTGTCTGCTACTGCTGCTTTGAAATCCTGATCCAGTGCCTCCAGTTTGGCAATGTAGGCATCGGCATTTTGCTTGAATTGCTCCGCATGTTCAGGCGCAGCCTGTGCGAGTCCTGCCTCGATATTCCGAACTTCCTTCACAGCAAGTGCAGGTGACAGCCAAACGTGTGGATCAAGGCCACCGTGATCATGATCATGTGTATGTCCCTCTTCTGCCTCAGCGTCATGATCGTGATCATGCTCCTCCGTTGTGGCTTCATCCGCATGGTCATGCGTGTCCGTTGTATCGGCATGTTCGTGATCATGCTCATCTTCTTCCGATCCTTCCAGCAGATCGATGCCATGACTCGCTTCCACTTGAATGAGTTTGGCATTGCTCAGACTATCTGTAACTTGATCGATCCAGAATTCCATTCCCGCCCCATTATAGACAAGCACATCCGCTTTTTCGATGCTCGCAATATCCTGTGGTGTCGGCTCCCAATCATGCGGCTCCATGCCCGCTGGAACGAGTGTATGAACATTAGCCAGATCGCCCGCTACATTTTTGGTGAATTCGTACATTGGATAAAAGCTGACTTCAACGTTCAGTTTCGCTTCTTCAGTCTCTGCTGGTACCGGCGTGTTGGCCGAGCTGATACCGGAATCGGAAGCGGACTGATTTTGTCCACAACCGGCTACGATAAGTGTAAGACTAAATAATAAGGCAAGAGCTGATTTTTTATTGAATTTCATGTGGCGTATTCTCCCTTGAATGTATGAATAGAGTCGCACGTTGTTGTTTTCTCTCTTTACGATGACGTTTACGGTTATATCGTCCAATCAGCTTTTGTGCTGATATTCCAATCAATAGAAAGACCAACAGGATGAGAGCAATCGTTCCTCCCGGTGGTGTGTTGAGATGGTAAGAGGTTGTCAGTCCGCTAAAAATACCGATTAATCCGGTGACGACAGCAATAAGGATTGCTGCTGCAAAGCTGCGTGACAATCTCAGTGCCAGAGCAGCGGGCAGTACAATTAAAGCAGACACAAGCAATACGCCAACAATCGGCATGGCTGAAGCAACAGTCATTCCTGTCAGGACAGCAAAGGCAAAGGATAAACCTTTAACCTGAATGCCTCCAATAGAAGCTGTCTCTTCATCAAACGTCAAATTGTACAGTGGCCTTCTGAGTACAATGAAAAAAATCAGTCCGATGACGCACACAGCTGCCATAATCCACAACTGCATATCACTAACGGCAACGATGGAACCGAACAGGTAAGAGCTGAAAGTCTTGGACAAATTGGTTTTCAGACTCATGAGCACCACAGCAAGGGCCAGCCCCGACGTCATAATGATCGCTACAGGTACTTCGCTATATGTCAGGTAATTTCGCCGGAGTTGTTCCACCAGCAATGCGCCGATAATCGCAATCGCAAACCCACAGATCACTGGGTCCAGGTTCATCACAGAACCTAGAGCAACTCCTGCCAATGAAACATGGGATAATGTATCCGCCATCAGCACCTGCCGTCGCAGCATCAGATAAACTCCTAAAATTGGAGCAATGACTCCGATCAGTCCGCCTGCCCAGAAAGCACGCTGCATGAATTCGTACTCAAACACTGCCACTCCTCACTTTCTTGCCGTTCCAGGGTAATCGTCCGATCCAATCGATTGCCCATCTCTTCCAATCCGTGGGTGACCATAATAATGGTTAGTCCATGGACGTCTGCATAATGGCGCATCAGATCATAGAACCCTTCACGGCTGCGCCGGTCCATGCCTGTAGTCGGCTCATCCAGTACAAGCACCTGCGGCTGGCCTGCCAAGGCTCTGGCAATGCAGATTCGCTGCTTTTGTCCACCAGACAGTTCGCCAACCCTGGCGTTGCGGTATTCCCACATGCCGACTTCCCGCAAGCTTCGTTCCACAATGGCTTCCTGCTCGGATGTAAATCTGCGGAACAAGCCGAGTTTGCGGTAACATCCGGATCGCACCAGTTCGATCACCGTACTGGGAAATCCACTGTTGAACGATGCTACCTGTTGGGGTACATATCCGATGTTCAGCTTACTGCCACGTACGGACTGTGCATTCATATGTACCGTGCCGCTCCAGGGCTGTAACAGCCCCAGCAGCAATTTCAGCATGGTTGTCTTCGCAGAACCATTCGGTCCTGTAATGCCGACAAACTCCCCCACATGAATATCCAGCGACAGTTGGTCAATGACGGGCTCTTTGCCGTATCCGAATACCACATCACGCATGGAAGATAGAATCATGGTTTTTCCTCTTTTCGTAAATATTACGATGTAAAAATGATAAAAAAATTTTATCTTGTTTCCCGGTGAATGGTCATCTTCTTCAATCGTGGTGAATACTTCTTCAATTCGATCCGTTCCGGATGGTTACGTTTGTTCTTGGTAGTTGTATAGTTGCGATCTCCGCACTCGGTGCAGGCTAAAGTTACAATGACTCTCATGGATAGGGCCTCCTTTGATTTATTTAATCGTAATTATTACTATTTGATGAGTTTAGCCCATGCTTTTACGTTTGTCAACTCCATGCAGGAAATGGATCTTTCAGTTCTCGCCAGTTCATTAGCATCTCTTCGTCGGTAAGGAGCGTCTCATCTAACGTCCGTTCGATCTCCAGTCGGTCCATATCTATCCCGATGAACACCAGCTTCGTAACCCGATCGCCCCACTGCTCATCCCAATCCGGAATAGGCGGAAGTGTATCACCAAAATGCATTTGTCGCTCTTCGTCACTCATTGCGCCTACCCACAACCCGGCTGGTCCCAACTGCTTGGATGTTCCCGCATGACTGAACGACACCGCCATATGGTTACGTGTAGCCAGCCACATTAAGCCTTTGGAACGTACAATGCTATCAGGCCATTTCGCAATCCAGCGCAGCAAACGTTCCGGATGAAACGGACGTTTCCGATGGTACACAAAGGAGTGAATACCATACTCCTCTGTCTCGGGTGTGTGTTCTTCCTTCATTAATTCGCGGATCCAGCCCGCAGACTGGCTTGCTTTTTCAAAATCAAACCGTCCGGTATTCAATATCTCCCGCGGGTCAATCTGTCCATGTGTAGTGCGAATAAGTCGGGCTTCCGGCTGCATCGCGTGCAGTGCTTTTTCAAGTTTGAGCAGCTCCTCTTCCGATACCAGATCACACTTGTTCAATATCAGCACATCACAGAACTCAACCTGATCCGTCAGTAGATGAACGATCCCCCGTACATCGTCCTCTCCTGCTTCCTGGCCCCGATCCTTCAACGTTTCTTTGGAGTAGAAGTCGCGCCAGAACTGGGCAGCATCCACTACTGTCACCATCGTATCGAGCCGCGTAAATTTCGTTAAATCAATTCCCAGCTCTTCATCAATATACGTAAATGTCTGGGCAACGGGGACTGGCTCTCCAATACCTGTCGATTCAATCAATATATAATCAAACGAACCATCCAGCGCAAGCCGCTCCACCTCTTTCAGCAAATCCTCACGCAGCGTGCAGCAGATGCAGCCATTGGACATCTCCACCAGCTTCTCATCAATACGTGACAATCCACCACCATCCCGGATCAAGCCAGCGTCAATATTAACTTCGCTCAGGTCATTTACAATGACAGCCACTCGCATGCCCTCCCGATTATGGAGCACATGGTTAAGCAATGTCGTTTTGCCTGCACCCAGGTATCCACTTAATACAGTCACTGGAACTCGGGGTTGTATCTGTTGTTCTGTCATTTCCATTACTCCCTTCCATTTATCCTTTTTAAACTAAAAAATCGGAATGCTTATGTAGCTTCCACTTGACCGTTAGACTGAAAATAACCATTCTTTAATAGTAATTATTACGATTAATAAAACAAACTATACCTGAACCTCGTTTCTTTTGTCAACCTAACAAGTTTTGGTCCAGATATGTAAATCGTAAAAATGTTGATTAATTATAGGGAACGAGTATGATGCGGACGGTACAAGCATATATTTTACCAAAGTCCCGGTTCTGGAGGTTTATCCTATGAAAATGGCAGCCCATCTTAAGCTCCTGTCATTCCTGATTCCCTGTGCATTTCTTGTTCCCGTGTTGATCACGATGGCTCCCAATTTGAAAGAGGCGTGGAACAGTGAAGCCTTACAAAATATGAAAACCGTATTTATCAGCATTTTTCTCGAAGCCGCTCCATTTCTGCTCATAGGGGTGCTGTTATCTTCGCTAATGCAGTGGTTTGTTTCTGAGGAAATGATTCGGAAACTAACGCCCAAGAACCCCGTCGGAGGTGTGCTGGTAGCCGGTCTGCTGGGAATCATTTTCCCGATCTGCGAATGTGGCATGATCCCGGTCGTGCGACGGCTGATGCATAAAGGCATGCCGCCCTATATCGCGGTGACCTTTATTCTTAGCGGCCCTGTTGTAAATCCAATTGTCTTTACCGCGACCCTGCTCGCTTTTCCTTCCCATCCCGAAATTACGATCGCCCGTATGGGACTGGCGTTTGCTGTAGCAGCTGCCATCGGTGGTCTGGTGTATATGTTCGTCCGTCAGAATCCTTTGCGTAAACCGAAGGCTACAGTGACGGAGGTCAAGACACATCCCGGATTTAAAATGGCACAGCCTCATTCCCATTCTGCCGATCATGATCACGCGCATGATAAAAACTGGCGCAGCTTTTTCATCCATGCGGGTGACGAATTTGTCGATATGAGCAAATATTTGGTGATTGGTGCGCTAATAACAGCCTGCATTCAAACCTTTATCAGCCGCAGTGATCTCATTTCTCTGGGTAACGGTCCTGTCGCCTCCTATGCCTTCATGATGGGCTTTGCGTATGTATTGTCTCTCTGTTCAACATCCGATGCGTTCGTAGCCTCAGCCTTCTCTCACACGTTTGCGTTAGGGCCGCTATTATCCTTTCTTGTTCTCGGTCCAATGCTTGATTTCAAAAGCACATTGATGCTGCTCTCCACCTTCCGCACCCGGTTTGTTATTGGCTTGAGCCTGGCCATTATTGCTTTAGTTTTCACAGGGTCATGGTTGATTAACCTTTTAGCATGAGCATTTATGAATGTATTTAATGATCAAAGAGGTGATTACATGAACCATCCGGGTTATACAGTGACCAAATCTCCGGTTACCAAATCTCACCCTATCCAATGGCATAACCTGATTCGTGCGCTGTGGATCGGCGGGCTCGCTGTATACATCATTCATTTGAATACAACGGATTCTCTTCATTATTACCTGGCTCCGACGATGCAGCGACTGCTTCTCTGCTGCCCTGTTCCCTTTTTGTTTATTGCCGCCATCATGGGCTGGCACGGACTATTCGGTAATAACCAGCTCCATTGCGACTGTGAGCATCCACCTCCTTCAGGATGGGTACGCAGCTCGCTGATGTATGGATTGATTGCCATTCCTTTAGTACTGGGTTTTCTTATGCCCGACCAGGCACTAGGCAGTTCCATGGCCAGTCAGAAAGGCATGTCTCTATCCTATGGACCTCCGGAGATTCGTCGAAAAGAACCCTTACCTGATACAGCAGAACTGGACATTAAAGATCTATCCAAAAAAACTGCACCTGTCGGATCATCTGTGCCTGCCACGAAAGTACAATTTGTCCCCCCGGATGAGTACAGTCGTGAATTTGCCGAACTCGCAGATAAGTTATATGCGGAATCGGTCATTAAGGTATATCCTGAAATTTTCTCCGAGACATTGGGTTCGATCGATATGTTCCAACGACAATTTGCAGGCAAGGCCATCAGCCTTACCGGGTTTGTGTATCGAGACAAAAGCATGGATCACAAATCTCATTTTGCATTAGGGCGATTTCTTGTGATGTGCTGCCCGGCAGACGCGGCGCCCTTTGGCGTGATGATTCATGTCCCAAATGCAAACAGCTATCCTACAGACAGTTGGGTACAAATCGATGGCACCATTGGATCGGCTCAAGTGAATGGAGAGGATACCATTGAGATTCAGGCGTCGAAAATAACTCCAGTCGATCAGCCAGCCACTCCTTACATTTATACCAGCGCAGATTCGGTGAAGGCGTATGATAAGATACAGAATAAATAAGAAAAGACCCGAAGCTATGGAATGCATGGCTTCGGGTCTTTAAATTCAGGCATAAGGTTAATCTTGTTTGCCTGATATATTATTCAGTTACGATATCATGCACCAATACAGGTGCATCCGCATGATCTGCAATGGTAATGTTTTCTTTGATCTTCGCGATTACGTCTGCTACGTCTTCACGATTCGCATGGATCGTTACGAGGGATTCGCCAGCTTTAACCGGGTCACCCACTTTTTTGTTGAGCATCAAGCCTACAGCCAGATCGATTTCGGATTCTTTCGTTGCACGGCCTGCGCCGAGCAGCATTGCAGCAGTACCGATTTCGTCAGCAACGATACCAGCTACATATCCGTCTTTATCCGCTGGTACTTCAACCAGATATTTCGCTTGTGGCAAGCGATCCGGGTGATCTACAACTGAAGCGTCTCCGCCTTGATTTGCCAGGAAGTCCTTGAATTTATCCAGTGCTTTACCGTTCTGAATCACTTCTTTCAATTTCTCCTCAGCATGCTCCAGGGAGTCTGCTTTGCCAGCAAGGAATACCATTTGACGTCCAAGCGCCAGACAAAGTTCTTCCAGATCCTTCGGTCCTTTACCTTGCAGCGTAAGAATGGCTTCTTTCACTTCAAGCGCGTTACCGATAGCGAGGCCCAGTGGTTGGGACATATCGGAAATGACAGCCATTGTTTTACGTCCAACATTGTTACCGATGCTTACCATGGCATGTGCCAGTTCTTTTGCATCTTCTGTTGTCTTCATGAATGCACCAGCACCCGTTTTGACATCCAATACGATCGCATCTGCACCTGCTGCAATTTTCTTACTCATGATGGAGCTGGCGATCAGTGGGATGGAGTTGACGGTAGCTGTAACGTCACGCAATGCATAGAGCTTTTTGTCTGCCGGCGTGAGGTTGCCACTTTGACCGATAACGGCAACTTTATGTTCATTAACGAGGCGGATGAACTCTTCTTTCTCCAACTCAACGTGGAAACCTGCAACAGATTCCAGTTTGTCTGTTGTACCACCAGTATGACCCAATCCACGTCCGGACATTTTGGCAACAGGAACATCCAGAGCAGCAACGAGCGGTGCCAGTACCAGCGTTGTAGTATCGCCAACGCCTCCTGTGGAGTGCTTGTCTACCTTGATGCCTTCGATTGCGGACAGATCAATGGTCTCGCCCGAGTTCACCATCGACATCGTCAAATCTGCGCGTTCCTTATCGGTCATATCCTTGAAGAATACGGCCATCGCCCAAGCACTGACTTGATAATCCGGAATTTCGCCTTGTGTATATCCTTGAACAACAAAATCAATCTCAGCTGTTGTCAGTTCTTTTCCGTCGCGTTTCTTAGCAATAATGTCTACCATTCTCATGATGATCTCTCCTTCGTTGTGGGTGATTTGTATAGAACACTTTGTGCAGAGTCCGTTCCGGCCCCGGATCGTTCTTTTGATCGCTGTTGTCTCCAAATTTCTTTGAATAACCTTCGATAAGGTTGAAATTCAGAGACAAAGGCGTACGCTTCGCTTCTTCAGAATCGATTCCGGGTCCTTCACTACGTGCTTCAAACAAAAGTTTCGATCAAAATCAATTGATTATTGAATATAATATGCAACAATATCATGTTGTCATCTTATAGAACACTTTGTTGTTAACCCGTTCCGGCTCCGGATCGTTCTTTTGATCGCTGTTGTCTCCAAATATTCTTTGAATAACCTTTGATAAGGTTGAAATTCGGAGACAAAGGCGTACGCTTCGCTTCTTCAGAATCGATTCCGGGTCCTTCACTACGTGTTTCAAACAAAAGTTTCGATCAAAATCAATTGACTTTTGAATATAGAATGCAACAATTACAGCGTAATTGCTGTTTCCAGTGCTACGACCATCATGTCGTTGAACGTTTTTTGGCGCTCTTCGGCGGAAGTCTCTTCGCCTGTCAGCAAGTGGTCACTTACAGTCAGGATCGTGAGTGCGTTTACGCCAAATTTGGCTGCGAGTGTGTACAGCGCGGTTGTTTCCATCTCCACGCCCAGTACGCCGTGCTGCATCAATTTTTCAGTCACTGAACGGTCGTCACGATAGAAAGAATCGGAGCTGAATACGTTACCGACGTGAATTTTCATGCCTTTGGCCGTTGCGCGGTCATAGGCTTCTTTCAGCAGGGAGAAAGTCGCAATCGGGGAGAAATCATATCCACCAAATACGAGCTTGTTCATGCTGGAATCGGTACATGAAGCTTGAGCAAGGATAACATCACGAACACGAACGTGTTCTTGCATACCTCCGCAAGTTCCTACACGAATCAGGTTTTTCACACCGTATTCGCTGATCAGTTCATTTGCATAGATGCTGAAAGATGGAATCCCCATGCCCGAGCCTTGAACCGAGATACGGTGTCCTTGATATGTACCCGTAAATCCGAGCATTCCGCGAACTTCGTTGTAACAAACAACATCTTCAAGGTACGTATCTGCAATAAATTTTGCACGCAATGGATCTCCTGGCAAAAGGATTGTTTCTGCGATCTCTCCGGGTTTAGCTCCAATATGTGTACTCATAATTAAATCTCCTCCAGTTATCCATATGATTGAATGAAGGGCAGGAACCGGAGCAGCCGAAGCTGCCCCATAGGTTATCCTGTCCGAAGTTATGTTTCAAGAAAATAACAGCTTTCCCCATGTTCAGTTGAAGATAAAAATGTTGACTATTTCAAATCCTTCAGGAAGCTTGTACCATATTCCGGCAGTTTCACGCCGAAGTTCTCAGCTACTGTTGCACCCACATCCGCAAACGTGCTGCGCAGTTCAAGCTTTTTACCCTCGCTGAAGCGTGGGGAGTACACAAGCAGTGGCACATACTCACGTGTATGGTCCGTGCCACGGTAGGTTGGGTCATTACCATGGTCAGCTGTGATGAGCAGCAGATCGTCGTCCGTCATTTTGCTGAAGATTTCCGGCAGACGAGCATCATACTCTTCAAGCGCCTGAGCGTAGCCTTGTGGATCACGACGGTGACCGAACAGGGCATCGAAGTCAACCAGGTTCAGGAAGCTGAGTCCAGTGAACTCCTCATCCATCGTTTCGGACAGCTTGTCCATGCCGTCCATGTTGGAGACGGTACGTACAGACTTGGTTACCCCTTCGCCATCGTAGATATCTGCGATTTTACCCAAAGCAATCACATCAAATCCACCATCTTTAAGTTCATTCATCACGGTACGGCCAAAAGGTTTGAGCGCGTAGTCATGACGGTTAGCTGTACGCTTGAAGTTACCCACTTCGCCTACAAACGGACGGGCAATAATGCGGCCCAGCATGTAAGGATCGTCGAGAGTAATCTCGCGGCAAAACTCACAGATTTCATACAGTTCTTTCAGTGGAACAACATCCTCATGGGCTGCAATTTGCAGAACCGAATCTGCGGAAGTGTATATAATCAGGGCTCCTGTTTTCACATGCTCTTCGCCCAATTCATCAATGATTTCCGTGCCGCTGGCCGGTTTGTTCCCGATCACTTTACGGCCTGTTTTTTCCTCAATGCGTTGAATCAACTCATCTGGGAACCCGTCTGCGAACACACGGAATGGCGTATCAATGTACAGGCCCATCAGTTCCCAGTGACCCGTCATGGTGTCTTTGCCTCTGGATGCTTCCTGCATCTTGGTGTAAAAAGCTTTTGGCGCGTCCGCTACAGGGACACCTTCAACTTCTTTAATATTGGACAGTCCAAGACTGGCCATATGCGGCATGTTCAGACCTCCGCGTTCACGTGCAATGTGACCAAAGGTGTCGACGTCGAAATCATCGAATTCCGCTGCATCCGGCGCTTCACCAATTCCCACTGAATCCATAACGATCAGATGTACTCTTTTGAATGTTGACATAACTTAAGCACTCCTTCCAATAATCCGGCTTTACAAGAACAGTCCGGCGATGATCGCAGACAGCACGCTGACAAGCGATGCACCGTAAAGCAGTTTCAGACCGAAGCGGGCCACCACATTACCTTGTTTCTCATGAAGTCCCTTCACCGCCCCCGCAATAATACCGATCGAGGAGAAGTTGGCGAACGATACGAGGAAGACAGATACGATCCCTGTTGTTCTGGCAGACAATGTAGTCTGTTTGGTCAGATCAAGCATGGCAACGAATTCGTTGGATACCATTTTGGTAGCCATAATACTTCCCGCTTGAATCGCTTCTTTCCATGGAACACCCATAATGAAGGCAAATGGTGCAAACACATAACCAAGCAGTTCCTGGAACGAAATGCCGAGCACTGCACTGAAGATCCCGTTAACGAGTGCGATCAAAGCAACAAAACCGATTAACATTGCAGCTACGACGATCGCAACTTTGAAACCATCCATAATGTACTCGCCCAGCATTTCGAAGAAGGATTGTTTTTCCTCTTCCTGTACTTCCAATATATCTTCTTCCGGGGAAACCTCATAAGGATTCACGATGGAAGCAATGATAAAACCGCCAAACAGGTTCAGCACAAGCGCCGTAACCACATATTTCGGATCAATCATGGACATATAGGCACCGACAATCGACATCGATACCGTGGACATCGCCGAGGCACACAAGGTGTACAGCCGATGTTTAGGCAGCAACCCAATTTGTTTTTTTACAGAAATGAACACTTCAGATTGCCCCAATACAGCCGAAGCAACCGCGTTATATGATTCCAGTTTGCCCATTCCGTTGACTTTGCTTAATACCAGACCAATATATTTTATAACAAAAGGCAAGATTCGGATATACTGCAATATCCCAATGAGCGCTGAGATGACGACGATCGGCATCAATACACTGAGGAAGAACGGGGCGCCCCCACTGTCTGCACCAACGGTAGTCAAGCCACCGAATACAAATGAGATACCGTCATTCGCATAGCCAAGCAAACTTTCAAATACGGTCGCGAAACCGCCAATCAAAAATGTACCTACTTCTGTGTTCAACAAAGCGTATCCCAATATAAGTTGAAGAACAATCATGATGATTAGTGGACGATATCGGATCTTCTTCTTACCGTTGCTGACCAGATAGGCTAGTCCAAATACAACAAGTATACCAAGAAGGGCAATTAGGAATTTCATTCTATCTCTCCTTTGAAGGTAGTTAAGCCGGATGTTCATTCAGCTCAAAGGTTTCCCATTTATGTGATGAATTAACCTTTCAGAAAACGGTTGAAGCGCTTACAATAAATTCGGTTTTTATGATCCTGTTTTAATTAAAATATAGAAAATTGGGATCAGCTTTAAAACTTGTTCTCCACATCCATCGAGAGATATGAAGAACAAGTTAAACCCTTTTAAAGCATCCAACCATTCCATCTAGCGAAATTTATCGAGCGAAGTTACTCACGAATTAATAATTAGATGTAGATTGTTCGCCTTGCATGATTTTCACACCAGAGCTGGCACCAATCCGAGTTGCTCCTGCATCGATCATTTTTTGCATATCTTCCAGACTACGCACGCCTCCGGAAGCTTTAACACCTACATCCGGACCTACGGTACGGCGCATCAAAGCGATATCTTCTGGTGTTGCTCCACCCGTAGAGAAACCAGTTGATGTTTTGACAAAATCAGCTCCAGCTTTTACTGCTGCCTGACATGCACGTACTTTCTCTTCATCCGTCAACAGACAAGTTTCAATAATGACTTTCACCAAAGCTTTACCCGCTGCGGCTTCAACAACTGCACGGATATCTTGTTCAACAACGTCATCTTTACCGTCTTTCAGAGCGCTAATGTTGATGACCATATCCACCTCAGTAGCACCTTTAGCGATGGCGTCTTTGGTTTCGAATGCTTTGGTCTCGGAAGTGGAAGCTCCCAAAGGGAAACCAATCACGGTACAAATATCTACGCCAGTCCCTTGAAGCTGTTCAGCAGCATAAGCAACCCAGCCCGGGTTAACACATACAGAAGCAAATTGATATTGTTTCGCTTCTTCGGTCAATTTGGCCATTTCACTTTGTGTTGCATCTGCACGAAGCAAGGTATGATCGATCATTTTGGCTAATTGTGGTGTAGTCAATTAAATCTCCCCTTATCTGAACTAGTTATTTTCTATATCCCTACCCTAACATGAACATATGTAAAAATCAATATGAACTTTTGTTCAATCTTGAGATTTAAACACATTCCATAGAAACTTCATTAAACATGTGACTTCGCTCACTGGGATGAATCGTATAATATAGCTTCTGCCTAAGAAAGCAAAACATCCGCCCATGTCGCGTGGCAGATGTTGTCATCCATTGAATTATAATCGGAGCAAAGCCTGGGCTGTGTATTGGTCTGTTACCAAAATGTTGGCGTAATGACCTTTGAGCGCAGCATGAATCGCTTCTATTTTACGTTTGCCCCCGGCCACGAGAATCGATTTTTCCTTATTTCGCAGCTCGGCCAGATCAATTCCGACGGTTCTGTTGTTAATTTCTTCACTGATCAATCGGCCCTCGGCATCAAAAAAACGTGAACAAATGTCACCCGCACCTGAATGCATCAGCAATTGCTGTTCTTCTTCATTAAAGTACCCCAGTCTGAACAAAAGTGCATCTTCCTTCACTGTACCTACGGTAAACATGGCAATGTTCGCCTGTCGGCCAAGCTCCACAATCCGGCCAATATGTCGGTCAGCTTCCACCATTTTTTTGACTTCAATGTTGTCGAAGATCACAGGCAAAGGCAAATATCGAGGAACTGTATGGAAAGCTTCCGCAAATAAATGAACAATTTCTGCTGCATACGTATTCACATGGGAATGGCTTACGCCTCCCTTAAGTTGAACCACTTCTACGCCTTTGACCTGCTTGGGACGAAGCTGACGGGCTACGGCGTTCATCGTTGTCCCCCAGGTTACGCCAATAATGTCCGCATCCTGCACCGTATCATGTAAGTAATCTGCTGCTCTTTTGCTAATATGCTTCAAAATTTCTTCATCACTCTTCAACGGGGCAAAACATACAAGCGCAGTATCCAAATTATATTTGGCCTTGAGCTCCCCTGAGATAATGTCGATATCCTCCAGCGGATCCATGATTTCAATGCGAACGTAACCGCGATCTTTCGCAAATTGAAGTAACCGAGATACCGTTGGACGTGACACGCCCAGCCTGACCGCAATATCCTGCTGGCTGTAATCCGACTGATAATACAATTTCGCTGCTTCAATGCTTAATCGTTGCTTCTCCAGATCCATTCCCATATGCGCTCATCTCACTCATTCCTATTATCGTTCGAATTCACCGTACACCATTGTATTATACATGATTGAGTACCAGGTCACTATCCAGGTATAAAACGTTACAAACGATGCATACTACATCGGTCGCTTATTAATGTCGGCCCTTTTTGACAAAAAAACATCATAGAGAGGAAGAACCGTTATGTCTACATTATTGTATATTACTGCCCATCCTCATGATCATGAAACATCCTTCAGCATGGCTGCAGGCAAAGCGTTTGTGGATGCATATCGTGAAAGCCACCCCTCAGATGAGATTATTCATCTGGATTTGTATCGCTCAGATATTCCTCATATTGATGCAGATGTGTTCAGTGGTTGGGGTAAGCTTCAATCCGGCAGCGAATTGACTTCTGGAGAACAGGCCAAGGTCCAACGATTGAATGAAATATCCGATCAATTTGCCGCGGCTGACAAATATGTTTTTGTAACTCCGATGTGGAACTTCTCTTTTCCTCCAATTATGAAAGCTTACATCGACTCCATCTGCGTGGCTGGTAAAACGTTCCGTTATACGGAACAGGGCCCGGTCGGACTGCTGTCCAACAAAAAAGCGTTGCATATTCAGGCCCGTGGCGGCATTTATTCCGAAGGACCTGCTGCCCAAATGGAATCCGGACATCGGTATTTGAGCATTATTATGTCTTTCCTGGGTGTTCCGAAGCTTGAAGGCATATTTGTGGAAGGACATAACCAGTACAAGGAACGGGCAGACGAGATCAAACGGCAAGCCATAGAAGAGGCACGTACACTCGCCAAACAGTTTTAATCTTCATTACAAAAATACAGCAACAACACAAAACCCGCATGACAACCCCTGAATTATTAATTCCATAGGGCGGCATGCGGGTTTTATTTTTTTATGTTAAACAATAGAGCTTTATTGATGTCCAGCGCTGGCACGGCTCATCGTTTCAAGTTTACGAGTAATGGCATGGCGGTCTACTTTCAGTCCCCAAATGGCTTCAATAATCTGTTCTTTTTCTTCGGGACCATCGGCATTTTTCAGTTGCAGTAACAGATCGTGCATCTGTTCGTTAATATCTTCAAATTGACTCCAAAGATCCTGTCTGACCTCGGTTGAATCCAGATGACGATTAGCATCCACTTCTTCTTGCAGTGCTTGCAGAATGGCCTCTTTCCACTCCACATCACCCAGCTGTTTCGCTATGTTCAGGAGATCCAGATAATCGTCAACAAGAAGTGAGTTCAATTCAGCATGTGTTTTCATCGTTTATTGCATCCCCTTTGCATCTATTTACCCAGTATTATACTCGGTATTTCGGGATATGCAAGACTTGTCGAAAAAAGTTAGTTATTTTATCAGGGACTATTGGATGATTATGGGCCAAAATGAGTGCTTTATTAACAAACTTTTGATCTATGTTTCATTTTGTTAAAAATTAAGCTTGCTATGTTCCTGTACCCTTTCTACAAGCAACCGACACAGAATAAAGCCGATTACCACATACACACCAATCATGCCCACAATGCCAATCCAACCCAGATGGTTGTAAAGTAGTCCCCCTCCAGTTCCACTGACACTTGATCCCACGTAGTAGAAAAACAAATACAAGGCATTGGCCTGGGATTTGTGCTGATCCGCCACGAGACCAACCCAGCTGCTTGCGATGGAATGTCCGCCAAAGAAACCAAAGGCAAACAGGGCAAGTCCAATGATTTTGACCCACAGCTCATGGTGAATGGTACAAACTGCACCGGCCAGTATAATACCCAGCGCGATTCCAAGGACATTGGATCTTCCATACCGATCTGCAAGCCTACCCATCCA
The DNA here is from genome assembly GCF_900110055.1 of Paenibacillus sp. OK076. Lineage (NCBI taxonomy): Bacteria > Bacillati > Bacillota > Bacilli > Caryophanales > Paenibacillaceae > Paenibacillus > Paenibacillus sp. OK076. The sequence goes on along the minus strand of NZ_FOCH01000001.1, from coordinate 2,571,858 downwards.
GGTGCTGCTCAACGTACCCATAAGGTACACAACAAAAAGGCTGCCGACAACGGACTGGCTTAAATCGTAAGGTTCTCCTGTCAATTCAAATCCGATGTAGTTGAACAACGTCACGAAGCCCCCCATCAGAAGAAAGCCCAGTCCATATAGGCATAGTAGCCTTGGATTCCGACACTGTGACCACAAAAGCGGAATGATTTTTTTGAATCCAGGAGTCGCTTTGACAAAATGGCGGGATGGCGGGATAACAAGCCAGAAGATAACGGCCGCACATAGGCCAAGAATACCGATAAAACCAATTGCAGCACGCCAACTGAGCCAGTCAGTGATCACGCCGCTGATAAAACGACCAGCCATACCTCCAATCGAATTTCCGCTGATATAGAGGCCCATAGCATATCCTAGACTGCCAGGCTCAATCTCTTCGGAAAGATATGTCATAGCTGTCGCGGGCAGTCCGGCAAGTGCAATTCCCTGGAGAATGCGAAGCAGAAGCAGCTCGGTATATCCAGGGCTAAACGCGCTAATTATAGCAATAATAGATGAGACTATTAACGCTGCTGTCATAATAAAGCGTCTTCCCAATGAATCGGACAAGGAACCGATGAACAACATGGTCAGCGCCATGGCAATTGTTGTAACTGAGAGGGTAAGACTGGAATGTGCTGGCGAGATCGCAAATGCCTCGCTAATCTCAGGCATCAGGGGCTGGAGGGTGTATAGTAATCCAAAAGTCACAAAACCTCCGGCAAACAGCGCAAGGCTAATGTTACGAAACGTCTTAGTTCCCTGCTGAATCATGATACTCCAACTTTCTCGACAGGAATGCTCCATAATCGGCTGCTGACTGATCGCTTGGCTGAAGCCTTCCATTAATCATTATTTGATAAACAGTTTTCGCTCCATATGGGTCAAAAACTCATATCCATCCGCAGTTACAACAACCGTATCCTCAATCTGGAAGCCACCAGCGCCGAGCTCATAATAAGGTACCTCCACACACAGTACCATGCCGGGCTCCAGTATACGCTGGTCACCAGGAGAGAGGGTCATATCGTCGTACAGTTCCAAGCCAATGGCATGACCAACATGCTGACGTCGGTAATGCGGAATTCCCTCACGCTGCACGCGAGACACAGCCGCATGAAATACGTCGGAAGCCTTGACGCCAGGGCGCACGGTTTCAAGTGCCGTCTCCCATCCGCTTTTTACAGCATTAAAATGCTTTGTCATCCAGGGAGTTGGCTCTCCTGCTACAACGGTACGTCCTGTATCTCCCCAGTATCCTTCCAACTGCAAGCACAGATCAAAGCGGATCTGATCTCCTGACTCGATGGTATGAAAATAATTTTCGATGAGCGGCAGCGCACTGCGCGGACCCGCCCCTACCGCAGTCATTGCAGGTGTCCCGCCTGCTCTCATCACAGCCAGCCGATAATGGTCGGCAAGCTGCTTCTCATGAACACCGGCTGCGATCAGATCAATCAGCTCTTGCTCAATTCTCTCATTTACTTGGGCAGCCTGTCGGAGCTGCTCAATCTCGAAAGGTGTCTTAACCAAGCGGATTTGACGAAATAGCTTGTACGCGTGAACAACCGCTCCTTGAGGAGCATCCTCCTTGACCCGTGCCAAAAGTTCAGGAGCAATTCGCATCTCATCGATTCCAATCGGTTGATTCTCGATGTCGAGCTGTTTCAGTGCAGCCTTAAGCGCTTCTATAGGCCCCGGATGAATGACTGTCGTTTGTAGCAGAGAGTAGAACAGATCAATATCATCCGTAGAAGGTTTGCCTTCGATCGTACCTTCCACGAAGAAGTCACTGTAGGCAAATATATCTACTCCCGTGATACCAAATTGAGCCACAACGCCCAAACGATTCGTCGGAATGACGATGCATGGTCGAGCGGATCGATCGGCAGGCAGAATGGCGTAAATCTGCATTGTCCAATTGCTTGCGCGTAGCTGGGAGCCGATGACATAGTGAATATTTTCCGGAGTTGTTGCGATCAGGGCACTAAGCCCCTGGGCTTTCATCACGTCTTCCGCCCGGTCCCGGTTTAGACCCGAGCTATGGGATATATGATGTGAATTGTTCATAATCCAGACCTCCTTTTGTTTTTCCTGCCCCCAAACAAACTCTCAAGTCCGGGTACTGAGCGCAATACCAGCTTGATGATCATGAACAAGGCCAGTGCAAAAGCGATAAGTACGACAGATACAACCGCGATCGTTGGGTCCTGCCACTTCTCCATGTACAGGAACAGTTGTATTGGCAAGGTGTAGCTGTCCTGACGAAGCAGCAGTAATGCAGCCTCTACCTGGTCAAAAGTGAAGACAAATGCGATTGACCCTGAAAGGAGCAGAGATAGCCTAAGCTGTGGCAATGTGATTGTAAAAAAGATACGCAGTGGACCTGCTCCAAGGTCTGCAGCCGCCTCTCGGTGTGCGGGCTGCAGGTTGGCCAATGCACTGCCTACAAGCGTTAGCACGAATGGAAGCACGATGACCGCTTCACCCAAAATAAGAGCTAACAATCCACCTGCAATATGCATTTTGGAGAACAAAATTAGGTACGCAATACCGAGCGTGATTTTTGGCATAACCATTGGGGATACAAAAAAGGCTCTCAAGATGCCAGCACCCGGGAAAGGGTAATGCACGATAGCCAGCGCCACAAGTGTTCCGGTAATCAGCGCCAGCAGTACCGCTCCTGTGGAGGCGATCAAACTGTTCTTAAATGCAACCAGAAATTGAGTCTGCTCTCCCAGATTCGCATACCACTTCAGGGTAAGACCTTCCGGCGGGAATGTACTGGCCGATCCGGAACCTACCGATGTCAATAGGATCATAAGCAATGGTAATAGTAGGTAAACCGCCACGGCCCCTGCAAATATATAGAGCAGCAGCTTGGTGAACCTGTTCGATTTAACCATAAGCCTGCCCTCCCTTCCGGGAACGACGGAACATCATCATTTCCGCTCCTTTATTGACCAAAAGTGAAACGATGATGGAAGAAACGAGCAAGAATATACTTGCTACCGCAGCCATCGGCCAGTTGGTATCCAGTGTTCGCTGGTAAATAAATACCGGGAGTGTCATGACTCTGCCTCCACCAATCAGTTGAGGCGTTGTAAAGGCCGTGAGGCATAGCGTGAATACAATTTGGACCCCGCTAGCAATACCTCTCGCTGATAAAGGCAGGGTAATCGTCAGGAATGTCCGCCAGCTTCCTGCTCCCAGATCCTGAGCAGCCGCTTTCAGCGAAGCGTCACTTTGTGACAATACATTCAGGATCGGAAAGACCATGAATGGCAGAAAAATATGAACAAGTGCGACTATTACACCAGTCTCGTTATATATCATACTGAAGCCTTCATCCGTGATTCCAAGTCGTATGAATATCCAGTTCATGAAGCCCTGTTTGGATAGCAACAGCTGCCAACCATAAGATCGAACAACCGCGCTGACCAGCAGCGGAAGAAACGTAAGCAGCAGCAGCAATTGCTTCATGCCCGGTTTCTTCAGGCTGGCAATACAATAGGCTAGCGGGTATGCAAGCAGCAGGCTCCATAGTGTAACTTTGAAGGCAACGCGAAATGTGGTGCCTATCAGCTTCCAATAGTAAGGATCGGACAGAAAAGCCCGATAGGCATCCCACTCCCAGCCCCGGATGAGCTTGCCATTTTCATAGATATCAAAACTGTACCTGCCAAAAATAAGCAGACCACCTAGATACACGATGCCCATCAGGACGAGAGCAGGCAGCAGAAGCAGCAACTGGGTAATCCACCGACGGTTTTTGGATGAATACAGATTCACGATCCGATCCGCAATCCGATTCATATCCCTTCCTCCTGTACCCGATCATGCAGCAACGGTTCGGATAACAAGAGCGCGTCCTCCGGATCAAAGCCAATCCGAATCGGCTCCCCCGGGCTATAACGAGAGGCTCCCCGCTGGTGCAGTACACTGGCCTGAACCAGAAACCCCTCAGCAATCTGGATCGTGTAACGGATATTTGCCCCGCCGTATACTGCTTCTATGACACGACCATCCAGCTTGTTCAGGCAAGAGTTTGCATCCTCTCCAAGACGAATATATTCGTTGCGAATGGACAACGAGTGCTGGGCACCTACTAGGGCAACCGGGGTGCCCTCACTTGTCTTCACCAGCAGCGAATACCCGAAGCATTCAACCTGGATTCCATTCTCCTCCTGTCCAAGCACCGTTGTAGCCAGAAGGTTGGTATCGCCGATGAACTTGGCCACGAAGCTGTCTGCCGGTCTTTCATAGATTTCATCAGGTGCAGCATATTGCAGCAGCTTGCCAGCGCGCATGACACCGATCCGGTCTGACATATTCATGGCTTCATTCTGATCATGCGTTACAAAGATGAACGTACCGCCGAACTCTCGTTGTATGCGTTTCAGTTCGCGCTGCATATCCAGACGCAGCTGCATGTCCAGTGCGGAAAGTGGCTCATCGAGCAGCAAAACTTCGGGTCTGTTGATTAATGCGCGAGCAATGGCTACGCGTTGAGCCTGCCCCCCGGACAACTGGGAAACAGCTCGTCTGCCATAATCCCCGAGTTGTACCAGCTCTAACATTTCGTGTACCTGTCTCCTGATATCGGCTTTCGGTAACTTCTTCACCTTTAGCCCATAAGCGATGTTGTTGAATACGTCCATATGCGGGAATAGCGCAAGCTGTTGAAAAATCATGTTGCTGTTACGACCATAGGCCGGAATGCCGGTTACATCACGACCTCCCAGCAAAATGCTCCCCTGATCCGGTTGCTCAAGTCCGCCAAGCATCCGCAGAAGTGTTGTTTTGCCGCAGCCACTCGGACCTAACAGGGAAACGAATTCTCCCTTCTTCACCTGCAGTGATACATGGTTAACCGCGGCTCGCTCTCCGTAGGTCTTTGAGACTCCTCTTGTTTCAATGGAAACGGGTTCTTGTTCACTACTCATTTTTGTTTCCCTCCCGTCCATAACGGGTTCGAAATAGAACCCGTTATCGTGGTTTGTCTGAGACCATCATTTATTGAAGTTTGGTTTTGACGAGTCGGTCCCATAGTTCCTTCCAGGAAGAGCTGTTCTGAGCAAGAACATCCCAGTCCGGATTGATCCCGTTACTCTGTGTTTCCACGGAGAAGGAAAGATCGTCCTTGTACTTATCCGGAACGGCAGCAGTTGTGCTGGTTACCGGTGTACCTGTTGCTTCAGCGTATTGTGACAGCGCGTCTGCGCTCAGCAGCTCATTAATAATTTCGTTGGCTACACGTGTCTGCTCAGGTGTTGACCCCTTCACAACCTGAAGTGTGTACGGGAAAGAAATGGCTCCTTCGCTCGGATACGCTACAGCGAGTGGAGAACCGCCATCAATCCATGTCTGTGCAACCTGTGCACTGAAAGGAGCAATCAGAGCATCGCCCGACTCCAGGAGAGCCTTCAACTGGTCATTGGATGTAACCAATGTGCCGATCTGGTCACTGTGATCTGCCCAGAATTGGAATGCTGGCTCAGGATTCTCATACGATGCGCCAAGCTCCTGTCCTTTGACTGCAAGAAGTGGAGAAATATAGGAATAGAACATGTAGTCCCAGAGTGCGGTTTTGCCTTTGAATTCCTCGTTATCCCACAGATCGTTCCAACTTGTTGGTGGTGTTTTTACAAGGTCTTTGTTATAGACGAGAGCGAAGCTCGAAACTCCCCACACGACACCCTTATTGTCAGGCTTGTGGAACTGATCCGGGATATCCTTGATATTGGTCACGATGCTTGTATCCAGTGGCTCCCACATATCATCGTTCAAGCCTTTTGCCGTCGCATCTGCATTAAAGTAACCAAAGTTGACAACCGGATTGTTGGGATCTGCCTGCTTGCCAGCGACCATTTTCGGATACATGACTGCGTTGGATGATTCCTCAAAGGTAACCTCGACGTTTGGATGCTCTTTGACGTAATTTGCAACCACTTCTTTTGGAACGACATCCTGATTGGAGCCAGCCCAGATAAACATGGTCAGTTTAACCTTGTCTCCGCTTCCTCCGTCGGACTCTCCTGCTGTATTGCTGGAGCTGCTTGCTCCACCGCATGCAGAAAGCACCAGTGTACCGGCCAGTGTTAGTGAGGCGAGGCTGAGAAAGCGTTTCTTGTTTGATTTAAACATGCAAAATTCCCCCCATCGATTTAGTTGGTTTTATGGATGTGACAAAATTAGATCGTTTTCCTTCATGTAACTGATCACTGCAAACCTATTTTCTGACGCAACCCTTCCATAATGCCGGATATCTCATGTGGTGCTACGGAAACGGCCGCTGTTTGCTTCTCTTCCACGACTCCCATAGTCTGACGCTTCAGGTAGTCTCTGAGTGCCAGCGGAACATTCAGCAGTGCCTGATTCAGCGATACCTGCATCTCGTCAGTCCATATGGCCTCGAACTGTTTCCTTGTCCAGCCATAATCGAATTCTTCCTGCTGTCGTTCCCACTTAGCCCGCAACTGTCTGGTCTCACTCTCGTTCAGGTTCCGGCCTTCTATGACTACACCATACAGTTCAAGAGCCTTTTCGGTAGATACCAGCCCTCTTCTAACATCCTCCAGAACCAGCAATGGATCCCGATCAAATGGATCACCATAACCACCTCCACCCTGTGAAAGAAACGTCACCGTCTCTCCGGGTTGGAGCAGCAACTCATCAATTCTTCCCAGATGATGTTCACTTGCACGTCCAGCGTTGAGAATCGCTTCCCCATGGGTACCTACACCTCCGCCAAGCCTACCCCACGGATGAAACTCCATACGCTCCATATTTCTGGCGGTCATTACGGTATCTGGTGTAAGAATTTTGACACACAGGTCGATTCCGCTTCCACCACGGAAGGTTCCAGCACCAGCAGAATCAGCACGAAGGCCATAATGCTCTATGAGCACAGGCATCTCGGATTCTACTGTTTCCGCAGGAATATTTCGAAGATGACCCACTGCAAAATCCATGCCATCAATGCCGTCTTTCATCGGTCTTGCTCCTGAACCGCCACATATCGGCTGGATCACACCAACCTTTTTCTTGCCATCTGATGCATCTGTCATCGCCATCATTACGATGCATGCCTGTCCGGCTCCTGCAGCGGGGACCTTGCTGGCCTGGGCTTTGCCAAGAGCACCTGTGATGACATCCATTAGCCGAATAAAGGTAGCTGCTCGTGCGCCAACCGCTGCCATCGGCTCCGGGTTGAGAACTGAAGCCGGTGGTGCGTAATTTCGAACCATGCGAATCATGCCCGAATTCCATGGAATCGTTGGATCGAGCGTACGGAAATAACGAATGAGTGCGGGAACCAACATGTAATGCCCCTGTTGATTGTGTGTAGGAATATTGAACGAAGCTCTGACCTGAGGGTCGGTTCCGCTAAAGTCCAGATGAATATCACTGCCCGCAATTGTCATTTTGCAGCGCAATCGGATGGGATAACCGCCAGGGCCTTTCTCAAGATAGTCCCAGAACTCATACGAACCATCCGGGATCTCCTGTACGATGGCGCGTGCCTTCAACTCAGCGTATTCCAGCAAATGCTCAATACCCTGCTGAATTCGCTCTACACCGTAGCGGCCGATAAGCTCTTCTAGTCGCTGCTCCCCCCGATTCAAGGCTGCCATCAGTGCCTTGAGATCACCGAGGTTTTGCTCCGGAATGCGGCTATTGTCCAGAAACATACGAAGTATTTGCTCATTAAGAACGCCTGCTTCATACAGCTTGACTGGAGCAATACGAATGCCTTCCATATGAATATCGTAGGCGCTTGGAGATACGCTCCCCGGTACCTTACCTCCTACATCGGATGAATGAACGAAGCACATGCCATATGCGATGATTTCCCCTTTGTGAAAATAGGGCTTGATCAGATGAACATCCGGTAGATGTGTCACCATGCCTTTGGTGGAATAAGGATCATTGCAGATGACCAGATCGCCTTCTTTCCAATCTGAAATACTATTTATCGTCGCCGCTGCGGGGATGCCAAGAGACAGATTGTAACCCGTCTCCAATGGCGACCCAAACGTTTCCCCGGATGGTGACAAGAGGTAGGTTCCAAAATCGCCCGTTTCTTTAACAAAAGCGGTGAATCCCGTGCGCAGCACGACATTGGCCATTTCCTCCACCGCAGCTTGAATCCGGTTGTTGAAAATTTCAAGAAAAACCTTGTCGCCAATCATTGCTCCACCTCCCCAATCACATTCCCGTAACCATCCCGATATACCGTAAAGCCAGGCGGGATGAAAATGGTTGTATCATATTCCTCCACAATTATGGGCCCGTGAATGGGCATATCCAGTGGGATCTGTCCCCTCTTTAGAACTTTTGCTGTTCGCTGTTCTTGGTCAAAAGTGATAATCCGTTCTTCTGCTTCACTCTCATCGAAAGGTAACTCTGCCGGAGATGCTGTGCTTTGGGTGGGCAGAATGCCAACAATGGTCGCTCTCAGACTGACGAACATCACATCAGCTTCCGGCTGGCTGATGCCAAACACATTTTGGTAGTACATATCGAAATTGTTCCTTGCTTTCTCAGGATCGGCGATTTCTTCGGATGTGAGCGCAACCTCCAAATCAAAGGCCTGACCTTCATAACGCATGTCAGCGCTATATAAGCAATAGATATGTTCCAGTTTCACTCCGCCGCGTGCTTCCTCCTCAACCCAACTACGCCCCTGATCCTCCAGTCTGGTGTATAGATTCGATAACTCGCCAGGCTCAAGCGTCTGACTGCTTTTGTGCAAGGTATGAACGAAATCATTGCGAAGGTTGGCAACCGTACAGCCCATGGCACAAAGTGTTCCTGGAGATGGTGGGATCAGCACTCGGCGAATGCCCACTTCACGCGCCATGAGAAAAGCATGCATCGGCCCAGCTCCACCATAGGCGAGCAGCGTAAAGTCACGGGGATCAACACCCTTGCGTGCCATGAGCGGCGAGAACTGGGCATACATATTGGCGGTGGCCACATCAAGAATGGCCTGTGCAGTTTGCGTGGGACTTAGTCCAAGTCGTTCGCCAAGATTGCCAAGAGCACGTTCTGCAAGCTCGGGGTAGAGACGCATCTGTCCGCCAAGGAATCGATCAGCCTGCAAAATGCCCATTTGCAAATAAGCATCCGTTGTTGTTGGCTCTTCTCCCCCACGATGATAGGAGGCTGGACCCGGATTGGCTCCTGCGCTTTGTGGTCCTACCTTGAGTACACCTACGGAATCGAGCCAGGCAATGGAGCCCCCACCCGCTCCAATCGCGGTTACATCCACAGCGGGAATGATGACTGGAAAATCCCCAACCTTATTCTCGGTAGAATAGGCAGGCTCTTTATCGATGAGGGCAACATCAACGCTTGTCCCGCCCATGTCGAACGTGATGACTTGATGAATGCCGGCCTGCTCGGCAATATGGGTTGCGGCGATTACGCCGGAAGCAGGTCCGGACAGAAGAGTACGTACAGGCTCTTTGGCCGCTCTGGCCGCCGTCATGATTCCACCATTGGACATCGTGGACAGCAAATTGGCTTTCAGACCGTAAGCGCCAATTCCTTCTTGCAGACGAAGAAAGTATGATCCCATACGTTCTCCGACATATGCATTCATGGCCGTGGCGAGTGTGCGTTCGAATTCACGCTGCTGCGGCCAAATGGCACTGCTTCTGCAGAGAAACAGGTGCGGATGACGTTCCCTGATTAACTCTTCCGCGAGCTGCTCATGATCAGGATTGACATAAGCGTGCAAGAAACTGATCGCCAAGGCTGTAACCCCCTCTTCCACCAGCTCGTCTACCGCTTGAAGCAGTTGCTCCTGATCCAGTGGTTGAAGTATGCTACCGCTCGCAAGCGCTCGCTCATCCACTTCCTTAACGAGATGTCTCGGAACAAGCGCATCGGTCTTGTCACCATACAGATTGGTAGTATCCTCGAGTCGCAGCCTCCGAATCTCGAGAATATCTCGGAACCCTTTGGTGACCAACAGACCTGTAACTGCGCCGTTACGCTCAATTAGGGTGTTAACACCAAGCGTTGTTCCGTGTACAAACAAATCGATCTCATGAAGATCGATTCCGCTTTCCTTGAGCTGATCAAGTGCATTAAAGATCGCCTGTTCCGGAGCTGCTGCAATCGATGGCGTCTTTAGTGCCGCAATCACCCTGCCATGATTGTCCATAATCAGGGCATCCGTGAATGTGCCTCCGATATCTATCCCTAATCGATACATTGTTCTCACAAGCTCAACTCCTTTATCACCGGGTCTCATCCGAAGTTATATTAAGGTTCTGCATGGCAAAATATCGTTTGACATCCTCAATCATCTGGTTAATATGATTCACCATGGCCGCTTCAGCCTGTTCCGGGGAGCCCGCTGCTACAGCCTCCAGAATCCGCTGATGGTCCACAACCAGTTCGCTTCCTACTCTTTGCCTAATATAAGCTGTTTCCAGGAAATCACGGCTTGTCTCCCAGACCAGTTCAACGGCATGCAGCAAAATCTGGTTTTGAGCCGCATAAGCCAACAGCCTGTGAAATTCCCGGTCCTCCTCATAAGGAATAATATTCTGGGAAAGCAATTGATGCTGGGTAGCAATGGAGGCTTCCAGCAGCACTATGTATTCTTTTGAGGCTCTTTGTGCTGCCAGGGAAGCAATCTCCCGTTCCAGAGCCCTTCTGGCTACAAGGACATCGAGCAGAGCCTTTTCACCGGAATGGTTCAGCATCTGAATGAGCTGGGAATTCACACTCTTTTGCTGTAAATCCTTCTCCAGAATCTTGATTTGCTCCAGCCCCTGTTCGGTCAGAATCCTTCCCTTCCGTCCCTCCAGTATCGTGAAACCTTCAACGTCCATCTCCATAAGTCTTCTTCCGATTGTAGCCTGACTTAGACCGTACGTTTTGCCCAGGGTATGAACCAACGTGCTGGCCCCGATGGGAGCGCTCGCGTCCCGAAGCTGCTTCAGCAGTTCGTATTCCAACTCCAATTCGTTTAGTTCAGGACCCACTAAATTCACTCCTCATATATAAATATTTGTATTTCTTTTATTGTTACTCACTGATGATTAACGACAGTATACCTTCAATTGTCAATATTTTCAATAATTCTTACCCAATTACTATGTATTTTTTTCGACCATGTACTACCCGTTTGATCCAAAATAAAAAAAGAGCAATTCACATCCTGTATTCCAGATTTTTCTGGAGGACGTAATCTGCTCTTATTGAGATAACCTTCTATATACTTCGTTTAATTATAAATATTCAATTATGACTTGAGTTGTTGCAGCAGCTGTACGCGGTAGGCTTCACTTTCAAGAGATTGGATCTCTTTGTATTCTTCCGCAGTAAGCACTTTTGGCTCCCCTGCTGCCTTGGCGATCATGTACACCTTGGCGCTTTCCTCCACCACCTGGGTGCGGTAGTAGGCTTCGCGCAGGTTTTTACCTGTCGTGACCAATCCGTGGTTAACCAGAATAAGCGCTGTGTGATCTTCAACCTTGGCAGCCACCGCATCAGCAAGAAGTTTGGTCGTGGGCAGAACATAAGGAACAAAGCCAATATCTCCCACCAGTGCAGACTGATCAGGGAACAAATGAGGCAATTCATCGAAAACAAGACTCAGAGCGATGGTGTATGCCGGATGTGTATGCACAATGGCTTGAATATCAGGATTGACCCGATAGCTATACAGATGCATCAACACCTCGGAGGAAGGGCGTGTCGATCCGGCACGTGTCTCTCCTGTCGCAATATCAATCGCGATCCATTCGTCAGGCTCCAGATCCTCTAGTGCGTAACCACTCGGCGAAAGCAGCATCGTTCCTTCGGAACGAGCGCTCAGATTGCCCCCTGGTCCTACCACCAGCCCCTGAGCAACCGCTCTGCGGGCATATTTGGTCAATTCTTCCCTTACCTGTTGTTCAGACATGTTCTGCTCCACTCCTTTGACTTTTCTTTTTGAGCATTTTACCAAATGCTCATCTAATTGGATTTGCTCGCCAATGTTTGATTCAGATTTTGGTATCTTACGTAGGCTTCCTGCCACCTTGCGGTGTCTTCTGGCTCATAGGTTTCGGGAGAAAAGGAAGAAGCCATAACTTCTCTCACCTCGGACAAGCTGCTCACTTCGCCATGTGCCAGGAATTGCAGCATGCAATTTCCGGCTGAAGTTGCCTCGGCAGGACCCGCTATCACCGGAATTCCTGCTGCATTCGCTGTAAATTGACACAATAAGCGATTATGCACACCGCCACCGACCATATGAATCACTCGTGGCCGGGTGCCTGTAATTAGCTCCAGTTCATCCAGAGTCTGTCTGAACTCCAGTGCCAAACTTTCGAGAATACAACGCACAATGGCTCCGGTCGTTTCGGGTATTGCTTGCCCGCTGGCACTGCACTGCTGCCGGATTCGCTCTGGCATGTCGCCTGGTGCCAAATACACTCCATCACCAGGCGATACAAAACTTTGATGAGCGGTTGCCGAAGCAGCGAGCTGGACCAGCTCCTCATGGGTAAAACGTTGATTCTCCCGTTCCCACTGCCGTTTGCATTCCTGCAATAACCACAGGCCTGAGCGATTCTTCAAGGTTCGCACTTTGCCATTTACCGTGCCCTCATTGGTGAATCCCAGTTGCCGGCTATGATGATCCAATACAGGATTGTCGCGTTCCACGCCCATGAGTGACCAGGTGCCACAGCTGATAAAGGCAAATTCCGAATCTGTTGCAGGAATGGCTGCCAATGCAGATGCTGTATCATGTGAACCTACCGATATCACTTTCATTGGTTCAATCTTCAGCTCTGCGCACAAGTCATCCGTTAACTGCCCCAGCACCGTGCCTGGCTGTACGAGAGGTGGGAATAACGTATCCGGAATACCCAGTCGGCCCATCAATTGTTCATTCCAACGGGCATCTCCGGCATGCAATAGTCCGCTTGTACTTGCAATTGTGTACTCGCTGGCCTGCTGACCAGATAGATAATAGTTAAATAAATCCGGCATTAATAACATGCGCACATCTGGCCGCAGAACTTCCGAGTGCTCGCGCACACTTCCAAGCAGTTGAAATACCGTATTGATCTGTTGTGGCAGGACGCCGGACATGGAATATAACTCTTCTTCATTCACCATGCGCAGGGCTTCTTCCATCCACTTCGCATTACGCGATTCCCGGTAATGGCGTGGGTTGAAACATAATCTTCCCTCCCTGTCCACTAATCCATAGTCGACTCCCCATGTATCCACAGCGATGGAACGGACCGGTTGGGAGATGCCTTGCATGCCTTTTACAATCCCTTGTTTCAGTTCGTGGAAAAGTCGCAGGAAATCCCAGTACAATCCATCTCCCAGGTGTACAGGATCGTTACTGAATCGATGCACTTCCACTAAAGAAAGCTTGCTCCCGTCAAAAGTCCCACGAACCACTCGGCCGCTTCCGGCGCCGTAATCGGCAGCAAGCACATGCGTTGCTTGAGTTCCCATCTCTCATGCCTCCTTCGCTTCTGCGACAAGCCGTTTGGATGTTAACGATATAACGGTCCAAAGACGCTGCATGCCCGGTAATCGGCACTTTCCGGTTCACTTGTGCCGAACAGTCCCCAGGCACGTGGACGGAAAATCTCGGATTCCGGTACATTATGCATACTCACCGGGATACGAAGCATGGAGGCCAGTGTCAGGAGATCTGCTCCGATATGTCCATAAGAGATGGAGCCATGGTTCGCGCCCCATTGATTCATTACTTCATAAACCGAAGTAAAAGCTCCTGAGCCCGTCAGAACAGGTGCAAACCAGGTGGATGGCCAAGTCGGATCTGTCCGCTGATCCAGCGTATCATGCACATCCTCAGGCAGATCGACCGTGTAACCTTGAGCCACTTGCAGTACCGGACCAAGTCCTTTCACCAAATTGAGACGCGTCATCGTAACAGGCATACCGCCCTTGGTCAGGAAATCAGCCGAATAGCCGCCGCCCCGGAAATATTCTACAGATGCCGGACGCCACGAAGTGGCTTTCAGGCAGTCCTGAACTTCTTCGTCTGTAATTTCCCAGAAAGGCTTGAGCACAGGCTCACCCGCTCTTGATTGTTGCCCTGTACCGTCCAATGCCGCAGAACCGGAGTTGATCAGATGCAGAATACCGTCCTTTGCCTTTCCTTCCAACTGGTGCCCTGTCACGCGTTTTACCGAATCCGGGCTCCAATAGGTGCGTACATCTGCGAAGATTTGCGCGGTATGGGTAAGCAGGGAACCAAATAACATGGACACACCATTCAGGCTGTCGTTCTCTGTTGCCACCAGATAAGGGGAGCGTTTGCCATTCCAGTCAAAGGAAGAATTCAGGATGGACTCCAGAAAATCACCGTTGGGTGAATGATCCGTCCACTGTCGTTGTCCCTGAAACCCGGATACAATTGCGTGGTGGCCCATGGATTCTTCAGTGAATCCCAGCTCCGCCAGCTTCGGATTGCCAGCCATCAGGTCACGTACGATCTGCGTCATTTTCACAACCGTTTCCCATTCATACTCTTTACGTTTGCGATCTGTTTGCAGATGGGCAGGATTGTTGTCAGGTCCTTCACTACAGTTCTCCTTCACCCAAGCCAGTGCCAGCTTATACTCCTCAGGATCGTAGATTTCTTCTTCTATACGACGAGTAAGTTCACTCATATCCACATATTCGTTCCGCATGCCCAGATACTCCTGGAAAAAGGAATCGTTCACGATGGAGCCGGCAATACCCATGGATACCGAGCCGATGGACAGATAAGCACGTCCCTTCATGGTTGCAGCGGCAAGACCCGCACGGCTGAAGCGCAGCAATTTCTCACGAACGTCATCAGGAATCGTCGTATCTCCTCCGTCCTGAACATCCTCGCCATAGATACCAAAAGCCGGAATTCCCTTCTGTGCATGGGCAGAGAGTACTGCTGCCAGATATACTGCGCCCGGACGTTCGGTTCCGTTAAAGCCCCAGATCGCCGTAGGAATGGAAGCAGACATATCCATCGTTTCTGTTCCATAACACCAGCAAGGTGTAACGGTAATGGTCACACCCACGTTGGAGCGACTGAATAGTTCCGCTGCTGCCGCTGCCTCGTTCACGCCGCCAATACAGGATTCGGCAACGACGCATTCTACCGGTGATCCATCGGGATACCGAAGTTCTGCTGCGAGCAGTTCGGCAACGGAAGTTGCCATGCGCATCGTCTGCTCTTCCAAGGATTCACGAACACCCTTGCGTCTGCCGTCAATTGTGGGACGAATACCAATCTTGGGAAATGCCTGTTTATAACGATAGTCCTGATGTGTCATACTAAAACGTCCTCCTTCAATGGTTTCATAGAATAGGTACGAATTACTTGTGACTTGTCTGTTTGTAGTTTGATGGGGCCAATTAGGATTCTGTTCCTTCTCTTCACCGATACCCGAGGTAATACACCACGATTGCATGTCAACGGTCAGTTGTTTTCTTATTATGAATGCGTTTACAAATACTTGATTAAATAAACCGCTCTATATTATTGACTCCGTTCTGCTGTCCTGTGATGGAGTATGAAGGAAGCGATATGAGCAAAAATGAAGAACGGTTAGACTGAAATACATCAATTTTTTTATAATTAGGGTTATCGGTAACCCTAAGATAGCATGAGCCTATGTTGCTGTCAATCGGCATTATCCTATAGAATGGAAAGACTATGTTGCGGAAAGGTTAGATCCTATTGATTACCATTTATGATATTGCCAAAAAAGCCAACGTCTCCGCTATGACCGTCTCCAAAGTCATTAATCAAACAGGTCGCATCAGTCAGGCGACACGTGAGCGTGTACAACAGGTCATCGAAGAACTTGGTTACATACCCAACTCGAATGCGCGCAGTCTTGTGCTGCAACGGACTCAGATGCTGTCATTGTTGATTACAGATATTACGAATCCCTTCTATACAACGCTGGCCCGGGGGGCTGAAGATGCTGCCAATCTGCGTGGGTACCGTCTCTTGTTCAGCAATAGCGACGAGGACTACGACAAGGAGAAAAATTATGTGGAAACCATTCTGTCTACCCGCGTCGATGGTGTACTGTTTGCACCTGCAGGGGACCGCTCTCTGAATCACCTGAAGCAGCTTCAGGAACGCAATATTCCGTTTGTTATTTTGGACCGCACTGTCCCTGGAATCACATCTGACGTTATCGCTGGAGACAGCCGGGATGGTGCGCTTCAATTGATTCGATATCTGACGAATCTGGAACATCGCTGCATTGCTCTGGTTAATGGTTCTTCCGAGGTTTCGACTGCGCGGCTGCGAGAAGAAGGATACATGGAGGGGCTCCGGGAAGCCGAGCTGCCCTTTGATGAAGACTTAATCCTTCGAACGGGCTATCGGGATTTCAGCGATGAAGTAGGTATCGACAGTTTGCTTGCACATCCACACAAACCTACAGCCATATTTGCAGCAAATAATATGCTTGCCATTGGCGTCATTCGACTTTTACGTAAACGGGGGCTGCGTGTTCCTGAAGATATCTCGGTCGTCTGTTTTGATGACCTCGATCTGGCTTCTGCCTTTGATCCCTTTCTCACGGTTGCTGCACAGCCTGCCTATGATTTCGGTGCCATCGGCATGCAGATGCTCATCGACCGAATTGAAGGTAAGGCTCCCGAAGAACCGCAGACCGTTATTATGCCATCAGAGCTGCGTATTCGCGCTTCGGCCTCTATACCTTCCCAATAAAGAGGAAAATCAATTGAAGATCAACTCTGACTTGAGAGAAACTGTTTTGTTGAAGCAAATAAAAACAGGACGCATCGGAGAGTATCTCTCTGACCGCGTCCTGTTTTTTATTAATTGTACCTCTTATATATATGGAATTTATATAAATTGAACTAAGCATTTACACAAGAACGTAGAGGCAGAAATAACCTGAAGAAGCGAAGCTAAAAGCTTTCTGAAAGAAAGCTGCATCGGAAGCATACGCTTCGCCTTTATCCCCGGATTTTCCCCTTTGAAAATGGGAATCCAAAAAATCTGGGGATAACAGCGATCGGAAGGTTGTTCTGTCATCGGAGTGGCAAGTGTAAATATTCTTTAGTTCCATTTATCCCTCGGATTGAAGTGCCAGAGCAACTTCGCGAACCAGACCCGGGAACCAATCCATTAATGCTTCGAACGTATATCCCGCCTGCTCTGCTTTGGACGTATCCATAGTCCAGGATTCCGAAATTCCAAAGGGTGACATGTCTTCTTCGATCGTTTCCGTCAGTACCTGGGATTGCATGCCTGTTACCGTTTCGATCAGATGCATCATCGCGGAAAGGGTTATCGCTCCTTTGGAAGCTGCATTCACAGGTCCAGTCATGGATGAATGTCCAAGCCAAGTGAGAAATCTCGCGGCTTCGGTGGAGTTGATAAAACCAATCTCGGCGTTCGGATTGGGCATGCCGATAGGTTTTCCTTTTTGCACATGTTCAATATGAAAATGGAGTCTTCGCGTGTAGTCATCAATTCCGAGTACAATCGGAATGCGCATCGCCGCCACCGGGAAATCCGCTTCCTGGAAAAACACAGCTTCCGCTAAGCGTTTACCCTCTCCATACGAGAAATCTTCATGGCTTCCATATTGCACCGGGTAGGTGTACGGATCAAAATCGGCTTCCGTAAATCCAGGTCGAGGATCTCCATATACGGAGAGCGTTGACGTCAAAATGTATCTTTGGGTACGCCCCGCAAAAGCTTCGCAAGCCGACTTCGCCGCATCCGGCGAGTAACAGATGTTGTCATAGACAATATCCCACATGTCGGTCTGCGCAACCTCGGCAAGAGATTTCGGGTCCTCTCGATCCATTTTAATCCGATTGACCTCGGGTCCAAAGTCTACATTCGTTTTGCCGCGAGTTGCGACGGTGATTTGAGACTTTCCTTCCCACAGTAAATGATCAACCAGACGTTTGCCGAAGAACCGTGTCCCACCAAGTATAAGTACTTTTTTCATCCGATAAAACCTCCTAACCTGTTCTGGTCATGCGTATCCTATTAAAACCTTCATGAATGAAGTGCTGTCTGTGCTGTTGCAATTCAGGTATGTTTACCGGGATTTCACAATATGGAGCATCGTGTGTGCTCCACGCTGGAATTCGTATAAAGTTTTCTCTTCAGATGTAATATATCCGCGTTCTTCCAGTATAGCCTTTAATTGATCCATATGCTCATAACGCTTGCCAGACAAGTCTACCGTAGGAAAAATACGCAGCTCCCGTTTGCTCACACGCAACAGCTCAAGGATCGTCTGAAGATGGAATTCGGCATCCAGACGATCTGCATACGTAAACAGGAAATGCGCAGACAACGTCAGGTCGAATTGTTCATCGGCAAAAGGTAACTCCGGCAGTACAGAAGCCACATAACGGTCAGGGAAACGTCTCATATCCGCTACACAATCGGTGATTGCACGTCTACGTTCTTCTTCCAAGCCATGGATCGAACCGAAATCATCCCATCTATATTTGTCTTGTACTTGTTCCATTTGTTTCATCGTATGTTCAATATCCTGAAGTCCCTTCACTTCCAGTTGGCCGATCTCATGTTCATAGGCAATATCCGCTGCCATGGGATCTGCACCCCACTTTCGCGAATGGCTGCTGAATGAACAAGCCCCACCTGGACAATCGAGAATAGACTTACCTTTAATTTCTTCCACGGTCAGGTTGAACATCTTCATATATTCCTCGAAGGTTCGCCCGATAAAAATAATCTGTGCCAGCTCCAGGCCGGCTACTCTGCTCTTCTGCTCATCTCTGCTCATCTCGTCTCAGCTCACTTTCCAGAATTAATCGTTAGGAAAAACAAGACCAATCTGCTGCCGGATCTGATCCATCACCTGCATGGTAACATAGGAGCGTTCATACGTGTTCATGTCCGATTCCTTTTTGCCCTGCTGAATCAGATTGACAAACTCCTCCACTTCATAATACATCGACGGGTAAATTTGCTCGGCAGTGAGTTTTTCCACCGTACCATCATTGTAGCGTATCTCCGCATGTTCGGGTGAACCAATTTTGTCAATGAGGATGCTGCCGCGTTCGCCCATAATTTCACTTGGAACATGAGAATTGGAGATTTTGGAGTACGTCACTACCGCCTCCATCTCATCATAATTTAGAATGACACTGCCTTGTCCATCTACCCCGGATTCCAGCATTAATGCCTGGGATTGAACTTGTTTAGGCTCGCCAAACAACGTAATCAATGGATAGAGACAATACACACCAAGATCCATTAACGCTCCATTAGCAAGATCGGGTTTG
The DNA here is from genome assembly GCF_900110055.1 of Paenibacillus sp. OK076. Taxonomy (NCBI): domain Bacteria; kingdom Bacillati; phylum Bacillota; class Bacilli; order Caryophanales; family Paenibacillaceae; genus Paenibacillus; species Paenibacillus sp. OK076. Next base: position 2,552,526 of record NZ_FOCH01000001.1, on the reverse strand, counting down.
AACGCATTCAAGACGATTCCTTCCTTATACTTGTCGTACCGGGAAGAGTACTGGCAATAGCTCGCCACATATTTACGTACCGGGCCAATTTTATGTAGGTGAGATTGTACCATTTTGAACGAGGGAACAAGGGTCGATTTCATCGCCTCCATGAGCAGAACTCCATGTTCTTTCGCTGTATCAATCATACGACGGACCTCTGCCCCATTGGCAGCCAAAGGTTTCTCGCACAGTACATGTTTGCCGTTTCTCAGAAACAACTCTGCCTGCTCCGCATGAAAGGTATTGGGTGTTGCAATGTACACCGCATCAAGACCATCACTCGTCGCCATCTCTTCGAGGCTGGTGAATCGAAGTGCAGCCTGATATTGATCTGCAAATGCATTAGCTTTATCTTCAGTCCTTGAGTATACGGCGGTCAATTCGAATCCTTCGACTTGTGCAGCGGCCTCAAGAAGTCTCTCTGTAATCCAGTTGGTACCTACCACGCCAAAACGAATCATTCAATCTACCTCTTTCATAAATAAATTTCACGCTTAAACAGCTTGCCATCCTGTACATTGTAGCCTATATTTCATTCAGATTGAAGGGATGTCCTTTTCCAACATATTGATATCTTGCTTTTTTGTTTGAAACTTCGTCCATCTCCGTAAATCAGGGGTATAATAAAACTTGAGGTGATTCTTTTGGAAAGTCACAATTCCTATCAAACAGATTCTGTTCCTATAGATGACAAACAGTGGAATGCCATTATCCACAACGACAGCAGCTTTGATGGTAAATTCTATTACGGTGTCAAAACAACAGGCATCTTTTGCCGACCTTCCTGCAAGTCGAAAGCACCCAAATATGAGAATGTCTCTATATTTAACAACCCTGAAGAAGCATTAGCTCTACATTTCCGTCCATGCAAACGGTGCAAACCAACGGGCGAGCGAATCCCTGATCAGGAATGGATTTCTGTTGTAACAGACTATATTGAACATCATTTTGCCGAGCCTCTAACACTAGATATTCTTGCAAATGTGAGTCACGGGAGTCCATATCATCTGCATCGGGTGTTCAAACGGATTACAGGTCTAACTCCGGTGGAGTATATTCAGGAAAAAAGAGTCACCGAAGCCCGGAAATTGCTTGAAAGCACCCGGCTCACTGTTTCAGATATCGGTCGACAGGTTGGCATAGCCAATCCGGCGTATTTTATTACTGTATTTCGAAAACATACAGGCAGCACACCTGCCAATTATCGTGAACAAAGGCGTGATCCATCATGAAGACCAATTTGGTATACAAAGTACCTAAAACATTGCTGAACAAAGGAACCGGGTTCCTTAATGGTTATACGCATACGCTGAATCCCTACACAGGCTGCGCTTTTGGCTGTTCCTACTGTTATGTAAGGCAAATGCCCGTCTCTTTATTTCGTAATGAACCATGGGGCAGCTGGGTTGATGTGAAACAGGAAGCCGCCAATGTGTTTGCCAAAGAGCTGAAGCGTGCGAAATCAAAAGGTAAAGTCACTCTTTTTATGTCATCCAGTACAGACCCGTATCAACCCATAGAATATAAGGAGCAAATCACGCGGTCTTTGCTAGAAGTCATGGTCCAGCATCCACCTGATTTTATATTGGTACAGACCCGAAGTCCATTGGTGACCCGAGATATCGATCTGCTGCAAAAGTTGGGTGACCGGGTCCGGGTTAGCATGACCGTGGAAACGGATCTGGATGATATCCGCAAGCAGTTCAGTCCTTCAGCTCCGCCAATCGCTGGCAGATTGCGTGCACTGGAACAACTCCGAGATGCCGGTATCCCCACACAGGCTGCTATTGCGCCAGTATTACCCAGCAGCGAAAATTTTGCAGCCATCCTGAGGCCGCTTGTTGATCGTATTTGCGTTGATGATTACTTTATGGGAGATGGCAGTGAGGGCAAACGAACCCGGAGACTTGGCATGAAGCCACTTTACGAACAAGTGGGCAAGGAAGATTGGTACAGTCCTGAGGCATACAAAATGGTAGTCGAGCGAATGAAGGCACATTTTGAGGAAGATGAAATTTGGATTAGCCAGGCCGGATTCGAACCCTGAAACCCTGATCATGCCTTGATATAAAATGAAAATAGACCTGCTTCCCTCGCATCGGGAGTCAGGGCTATTCTTCTAACTTAATCGATTATTGATCAAGTGTGTACAATGGAAGATCTGCCGGCAGTGCAGCTGGGCGCTGACATGTGCTTTCCATTTTATAAAAAGTCTGCTCATCCGAAGAATCATGGAATGCCCACATGGCTTCAAGTACATGATAGGCCAGCTCTCCACTTGCTCTGTGAGCGCGACCGCTGCCCACTGCATAAGCCATATCTGCAACACCGATGCCACGTGTATTTTCCTGATATCCTGGAAGAAGAGGCACCTCAGTCCACTCCTGATCTCCCATCAACCGGTAACGAACCGGACCGCCGAATGTGTTTGGATCAGGAACCTGTAGGGTTCCATGGGTGCCGTATACTTCAATCGGTGGCAATACACTTCCGCCAAATACGTCAAAACTCGTAATCAGCGTGCCGATAGCTCCCTGCTCAAATTGCAGCAATCCCGCTACATGCGTCGGAATTTCTACAGGGATGCTCTGACCCCGCTTTTTCTCACTCGTGATCGTCCGCTGCTCCATCGCTTTGCCCGTCATGCCAGCAATGGACTTGATTGGCCCAAGTAATTGTACTAGCGCAGTCAGGTAGTAAGGCCCCATATCAAACATCGGCCCACCACCGGCTGCATAGTAGAACTCCGGATCGGGATGCCAGTGCTCATGCCCACGGCTCATCATAAATGCGGTAGCTGCCACAGGTTTGCCAATGACACCATCCTCTACCACTTTGAGTGCAGTCTGTATGCCTGAACCAAAGAACGTCTCTGGTGCACAGCCTACCAGCAGACCTTTACGCTTGGCCGTTTCCAGAACCGTCTGACCTTCTTCGCGTGTAACGGCGAGTGGTTTTTCCACATATACATGTTTGCCTGCTTCGAGCGCTCTCAAGCATACATCCGCATGAACGGCAGGGATTGTCAGATTGATAATCAGGTCGATCTCAGGGTCTGCCAAAATTTCATCTACCGTATATACGTTAGGAACAGAATAAGCAGCTGCTTGCTCCTCTGCTCTGCTCCGGTCAAGATCCGCAACCGCAACAAGATCGAGCACCTCAAATCGGTGACAGTTCTCCATATAAATACCGCTGATTTTACCGCAGCCAATAATGCCTACTTTCATTGTTTTCATGCTTGGACTCCCTTTCTGTTCCCACTGGATATAGCGCTTCCATAAAAACTCTAGATGGCTGTGATGTGGGGCAATATTTTTTCTCAACGGATGTGAATTAGATTGAATATAATTTAGTGACTTTGGTTATCAGCCATTCCTGTGTAAACTTCCGCCAATTCGTTCGTACGGCTATGCGCAAGTGCTTTACCTGCGGCAGTCCATTTGAAACCACTACGCATCATTTCAGTAACTTGTTTCATCTCCACAATATCTGCATGGTGTCCGAGCGAATTGTAGAACACACGGCCTGCACCCCAGCGCTTGGTCCAAACGACTGGCATATCTACTGGGCCATTGGCTGCGTGAGGACCGTTAACAATTGGGAAACGTGTTGTTGCCAGCACTTCCACTGCAGGGTCCACATGCAGGTAGTACTGTTCACTTTTCACCTGGAAATCTTCAATATGATCCAAGAGCGGACTGGAACCACGCTTCATGTTTACCGTGTACTCCACGCCGTCGTTCCCTGGATGCGCAACCCACTGTCCACCCGTCATGAACTGCCAGTCGACGTTGTTGCGGAACGCATCACACATCCCGCCATGAAGACCCGCAAGACCCACGCCACTCTGGACAGCCGCAGATACATTATTGACCAGTTCCTGTTCAATCTGCCCCATCGTCCACAGCGGAATGATTAGGTCCAGACCCAGCAGTTTCTCTGCATCCGCATAAGCTTCCAATGTATCTGAGACTTCAACCTCGAATTGTTCTTCCTTCAAAATGCGTTCAAAAATTGCTGCTACCTGCTCTGGTTCATGTCCATCCCAGCCGCCCCATACGATTAGTGCTTTGCTCATCACTGATCACTCGCTTTCCGGAAGTTAAGTTATTGTCATTCTCTATCGGACCTTACGCAAACTCAAGACCTCTCCGAGGTCAACATCCTAGCTAAAATCTAGTTTATTTATTTCAAATGAGTGCCACCATGATGTCCACTTCGCAATTCAGTGAGTGGCTCAATACTTACATTTCTTCTAGCGACACCCAGCGGCGCTCTGTAACGGAACGTTCAACGGCTTCCAATACTGCTTGACAGGCAACCCCATCATGGAAACTTGGCTCAGGCTGCCGTCCTTCGGAGATCGCAGTCACCAGTTCCAGCATTTCATGTGTGAACGTGTGCTCGAATCCAATCGTATGTCCTGCAGGCCACCACGCCTCAGCATATTTGTGTGCCGGATCAGTCGCCAGAACACGGCGGAAGCCCTGCACATCTTCATCGTCATTCGTAAAATACACTTCCAGTTCATTCATCCGTTCAAAATCAAACCGAACGCTGCCCAGACTGCCGTTGATCTCAAAGGAGTTGGTACTGCGATGACCTGCTGCAAAGCGTGTAGCCTCGAAGCTTCCCAACGCACCATCTGCAAATCGTGCCAGGAACAAAGTGGCATCATCTACCGTCACTTCGCCCTTCGGAGCATCTGCGTTCGAACCGCCTTTGGCACTAAGTCCGGTCATTTCCGAAGCCAGCGGCCGCTCTTTAATGAACGTTTCGCTCATCCCGATCACTTCCTTGAATTCACCCACCAGGAAACGTGCCAGATCAATTAGATGTGCGCCAAGATCGCCATGCGAACCGGAGCCGGCCACTTCTTTTTGCAGACGCCACACCAGCGGGAACGAAGGGTCCATAATCCAGTCCTGAAGGAAAAACGCACGGAAATGATAGATTTTGCCCAGACGTCCGCTTTGCACCAATTCTTTGGCCAGCTGCACAGCAGGAGAGAAACGGTAGTTGAATCCGACCATGTGAGCAACCCCTGCTTCTTCCACAGCCTGAAGCATTTCACGTGAATCAGCGAGCGACAGTGCCAGCGGTTTTTCACAGAACAGATGTTTACCTTGGCGAGCGGCTTCCAGCGCAATTTCCTTATGGGCATCACTTGGAGCGTTAATATCGATCAGATCGATGTCATCACGTCGCACCAGCTCGCGCCAATCCGTTACACTTTCAGACCAGCCGAACTGATTGGCAGCCTCCTGAACTCCCTGCTCGTTACGTCCACAGATTACCGACATATCGGGCTGCAGCGGTGCAGACGGGAAAAACATCGGCAGACTGCGATAAGCATTGCTATGGGCTTTCCCCATAAATTTGTATCCAACCATTCCGACACGAAGACGATTTGACATGGTCATTTCCTCCTTTGGAATATAACTAGCAATGTATTAATTACGGATTGAAGAGGTACGGATAATCAGTTCCGTAGGCAATAACTGCCTTGCAGTTTCTGAGGGAACTTCGGAATTCACTGATGCAGCTGCTGCCCCCAATGATGCATGAATAAGCTTGGATGCAGCCAGTTCACCCATTTCATAAAAGGGAACCCTGACGCTGCTCAGCGGCGGAACCGCCATCTCGGCTGCATCGGAGTCATCGTAACCCACAAACGCGGGGAAATCCTGAACCTTGATCCCACGCTCACGTAAACCATGCATAACACCGATCGCCATCCGATCATTCGCAGCAAATACAGCGTCAATCTCGTCAAGTCGGGTTGCGATGGTGGCAGCTGCCTCCACACCGCTTCGTCTGCTGTAATTTCCCTCCAGCAATAGACTGGAATCCACCTGCATTCCGGCTTCATTCAGCCCGATCTGGACGCCCCGAAGCCGCTCCTGACTGTTGGAATAGCTGTCTGGTCCATTGAGAAAAGCAATGTTCCGATACCCTTGATCGGTAAGGTGACGGATTGCCTGCCTGCTGCCCTCCACATGATCGGCATCCACTTCCATGAATGATTCGCCTGCAAAGTGCTGGCTCATAATGCAAAAGGGATGTCCTTCCTGCTTAAGCTGCTGCATGGCAGCCAGTTCCCCATGATCATCTCGCGCGCCGAGAATGATGCAAGCATCCACTTTCTGACGGCGGAACAGATCCGTATAATTCATCACTTCACCCGGTGTCCTGAACATGACTAGCAGGTCCATGCCGTTGTCCCTGGCTTTGCTCCCAATGCCGCTCAGCATTTCCGAGAAGAAATACGCCGAGAACAAGTGCGCCTTCGGAACATAGGGCAGCACCACGCCAAGGTTACCACTTTTACTTCTCGCAAAGCTGCGGGCCAGTGCGCTGGGCACGTAACCCAATTGATCGGAAGCTTCAATAACCTTGCGGCGGGTTTCCTCTTTAATAGGACCAACGCCATTAAGAACTCGGGAAACTGTAGCTTCCGAAACACCGGCAAGATCAGCCACTTCTTTACGGGATGCCATGGATCTCACCTCCTTCATGTTTCCTGAACACATGCAAAACCGGTGCCATGTATCAATTAATTATGTACGCGCGTACATCTTCTCATGTGTTGTAACCGTTGTCAATGCTTTTAACACAAAAAAAGATGGGGATTTGTGTAAACAAATTCCCCACCTTTTGCTTACTATATTTTCTTGTAACTTGTCCTACATTCCCTAATGATTCAACTGTCTACAAATTGTTATTTATTGGCCCAACTAACTAGAGCCCATACCTGCATCAGGTCGTCACGCCGTTACCGACGGATGATTGACTGAACTCAGCCTGTTCCAAAATAGTGACATGACTTTGAATGCGATCCGAAGGCTCAGGTGTCGATTGAAGCTGCCGCACTTTGTGCAACACTTCCTTATTAGGAAGGAAATGCTGAGAACGGATGAAACGAATGGTTTTGGTTTTGGCACGCATGACAATGGAATCGGTCTCTGCCCGGTCATCTGCGAGGTAACGCACTCCTCCAAGAATCTCACCTGGGGTAACACCAGTTGCTGCAAAAATGACGTCTTCCGTGCCGATCATATCCTGCATCGTTAATACTTTGTAGGGATTATCGATCCCCATTTGCAAGCAGCGCTGGAATTCATCTGCGTTCGCAGGCATTAGGCGACCTTGAATCTCGCCCCCCAGACAGGACAAGGCTGCTGCTGCAAGTACACCTTCCGGTGCTCCGCCTGATCCAACATACAGATCAATTCCTGCCTCTGGAAAAGCAGGTGCCATCGCACCAGCAACGTCACCATCACTGAGGAACTTGATTCGCACACCAACCTTGCGTAATGTCTTGATTGTGCTCTCATGTCGTACACGGTCCAGAATCATGACAGTTAGATCAGAAATGTTTTTGTTCAATGCTTCAGCAGCTTTCTCCAACGTCACTTCAACCGGGTCTTCGATACTGACCTTGCCCACCAGAGCCGGCCCTACAGCCAGCTTCTCCATATACATATCCGGTGCGTGGAGCAGGTTGCCTTTTCCCGCCACTGCAATAACCGATAAAGCGTTGTTCAGGCCCTTGGCTACGATCTCTGTACCTTCCAAAGGATCTACAGCCACATCAACCTCGGGTCCCTCAGCGTTCCCGACTTCCTCGCCGATATACAACATGGGTGCTTCATCCATTTCTCCTTCACCGATTACCACCGTGCCGCGGATGGACACGGAATCGAACATGGCGCGCATAGCCAAAGTAGCCGCCTCATCTGCACTGTTCTTGTCGCCCCGCCCCATCCAGGGTGCTGAAGCTAACGCAGCCAATTCTGTTACTCGGACAATTTCCAACGCCAGTTCGCGTTCCATTTTTCCCACTTCCTTTCCAGTTTCCAAAAGCATACATTGAAAGCGGTACTAAATCCATCGCAAATCCATATGAAATTGATCTAAAACGGGCGTAATAGCCCGATTTTGAGAAATGAGACCATTCTGTCCCTCGTCGATAAATGAACACATTTACACACGAATGAACATGCCATGTTACAGGTCTACTCCACCGGATTATATCTGGTTTGTAGCAGTGTCTTCATCTTTTTTTTCGATACTCCATATTCATTGCGTTGAGTGTGTCTCAGGAACAGATTAGTGCAATAATAATTCATATAACAACGTTATTTATGTAATTAAACTTACATTGCCAAAGAGAATTATCATCCATTCCCACGTTCCTCGAAAACGATTTAATTAAGGTTGCTACAACCATTCTGCACTTTCAACGAAACAATATTGAAGACCTTATAAGTGAGGTTTATCATTCAAAAATTCGAACTGAAAATCCACCTAAATCCTGCTCTATCCACCCCTTAAACATGGTTAACAATATAGATACAGCTTATGGATGTCATCGAAAATAATAAGTTTACATAATAATTATTACGTTGTTAAAAATTCAATTCTTTTTATTTCCCGTCAAAAGGTTTTCTGCCTCAGTCCCCAACATGGCAACTGCAATTTTCAGAAAATCCTCTCTTTGAATCTGCAAATGACCATATCTAAAAGGATATCCCCATCGCGCCTGTCCCCTAGTAAGGATCAGTTGATCCAGTAAATCAGCGATCTTCACCTGCTGACAAGGATAATAGTGAACATTCCTCCGATGCGGTACAAAGGAATCCGACACATGGTACGTGTACACCTGATCGTCTATTATACGCCCTATGGCGGTAAATGCTTGAAGTACCTTGCCTCCTTGCATGCTTGTTCGGGGCGAATAATAGATCAGCCAGTCTCCTGCATTCATTCTTCGCAGTGAAGCTACCTTGCCGTGACAGAGCTGGGCGAAGCCCCCTTCCACCCCTTTTTCCACATGGGATGCAGACACGACCCCGATCCAGTAGCGGTTTCCTTCATCAGATTCTGCTTCTATATCTAACTGATGGGACAGAAATTCTCTCGTATGAGTCTGCTGAATTTCTGTATTATTTGCCATCAAATCATGCTTTGCCTGTTCATTCATCTCTGCACCTGTTCTTCCCATGCCTTTTTCAAACGCTCAAGCTGCAAGAAATGATGACGATAATGCATCTCCACCAATGCAAACCATTCCTCAGCATTTAAACCACCGAACCTAGGATGTGGCAACGTAGATTCCAGCGTTGTTCCTTCCAACAGCACTTCTAATCTCCGAATTTCATCCCTGACCTCATTAAATCCTTGAATTATTGTTTCTCTTCCATCCGGTTGTAGTGGAGTATACTCAGGAGAAGCAGGAACGTGGATACGTATTGGTGGAAAACTTGCTTGCGCAAAAACAACTTCCCCTGTTTCTGTTTTCCCCTGGTTTTTCTTCTTACCCGAGTTCTCGTCTGGGCTTATACAAAGTTGAACATTGGCTAAATGCATTTTCATCGCAGACTGAATTAAATGCTGGTACATCTGGCCCACCGACCACTCAGTCTCACTGGGTTTGTAGCTTAACTGAGCATCGCTCATCTGCTCCAGTTCCTGCAAATAACGTTCCAGCGTCAGTTCAAAATCTCGTCGAATCTCATCGTTGTTCCTTGTTATTTTCGTTTCCATACCAATACACAGCTCCTTCAATCGGTTATAAACCGATCATACACAAACACTACTGACAACGTTATGTCAGTAGTGTTTAAGGAGATTGCTTGCTTCCTCGCGAATACGGATTCTCAACGATTCAGGCTCCAAAACCAGAGCCGAGGCTCCCCAGCCAAGTATCCAACGCAGTACATCTTCTGGATGCCTTACACGAAAATCTGCGTATAATCCATCTGTTTGCAGCTCTGCTTTCTCCATGTAGTAATTATTCGCTTCAATCACTCGATCTGCAATTCGACCATGAAACCATGCACGGACATGAACATCACGGTTGTCAGGTGGTGAGTAGCTATGAATATTAAAATCAGGAGGAAGATCGAATGAATCTGTACTAATCTCCAGATCGCTCATCCGGGATATACGAAAATGACGAATCTCCTGTCGCAAATCACATCGGGCAATCAGCATCCATGAACCTTGCATCCAAAGCACCCCGTAAGGGGAGGCCAAACGAATGGTCTTTTGCACGGTTTCATTCATAGTTCCAGGTTTATGGTAATGAAAACGAATTTTGAGCTTAAGCTGCATTGCCTTGCGGATGATTCCCATATGTTCGATCTCTCGCTCGCGTGCATCACTGTCAGGTGAACGAAGTAAACGGATACCCTGTTGTATCTGCCCCACCTCTTCCCGAAGAGGCACGGGCAGGATGGCTTCAATTTTGGAACGGGACGTAAGAGATGTACTTTTGTAGTAGTTATCGAAGCGCTGCTCCACAAAATCAAGTCCGATGAGAAGTGTTACCGCTTCTTCAGCTGTGAAGCTGATCGGAGGCAAAAAGTATCCTTCCATAAGCGAATATCCTACTCCGGGTTCTCCCACCACAGGAACTCCTGCCTCACATAACGCCTGAATGTCTCTGTATATGGTTCGGACACTTGTTTCAAACAAGAGGGCCAAATCTTCCGCACGTTGAACCTTCCCCCGCTGCAGCTCAAGTACAATGGCCAGCATACGATCCGATTTGTTCACGAATCATCCCTCCTTGTGTGTAATATCAATTACACCATCTTCATAGGACATTTATTATAAGTAACATATGGTCAAATGAAAAGTATACTAACGAACAAGTTTTCGCAATGCCCGCATCGAACCATTTTCGTATGTTGTTTCATCAAACAACAACAACAACAACAACAGCAAAGACCAACCCCCAGAACATAGGTTGGTCTATAAAAACTCTTATGATATTGAAATTCAGAGAAAGCTCTGACCTCACTTCTTCCATGATCATGGGGTAGAACCCACCCTATCGCGCTCATCGATCACCTTGTTTACCGCTCGTAGTATTCCTCCATATCCAGTGCAGCGGCACAGGTTGCCGCATAATCCCGTTTCAATCTGTTCCTGACTTGGCTGCGGATTGCGGTCCAAGAGAGCCTTGGTGGAAATGACCATTCCGGGTGTACAATACCCGCATTGGAAGCCGCCCTCTTCCACAAAAGCCTGTTGAATTGGATGTAACTCGCCTTCCTTTTCACCGAGCAACCCTTCTATTGTTGTTATCTCACTGCCAGCACATTGATAAGCCATTACGAGACAGGAATTGACAGGCTCTCCATTCATCAGAACCATACATGCACCGCAGCGGCCAACTTCGCAGGAAACTTTTGTTCCCGTCAGATTCAAATGCGAGCGCAGTACGTCCACTAGACGGGTCGTTTGGGCGATGTGCAATTGTTTCTTTTCCCCATTCACAACGGCTGTCCAGAAGTTGCTCAAAGGCTCAGTCATGATGAGCTCACTCCTTCCTGAAGCGAGACGCTAAGTGGTTTGATTAGTTGATCTCGTGGAACCGGTAAACGATTAACCCACACCCCGGTAGCCTGATGAATTGCAGCGGTGATGGCCGGAGCAAGCGCCACCGAACCAATCTCGCCAATGCCCCGCGGTCCAAAAGGATCGCCCTCGGGCAGATCTTCAATTGCCTCCACTTCCAGGTTGGTGTGAATGTCGCGAATCGTCGGAATCAAGTAGGTGTCCAGATTGGTTGTCATGTAGCGGCTGTCTTGCATCACAGCATCCTCGGTCAATGTAAAACCCAACGCCATTACGCTCCCGCCTTCGATCTGTCCAATGAATCCCATTGGATTGATGACAGGGCCAGCAGCTACCACATGCCTCGTATCCAGCAATTTGGCTTCCCCGGTTAGCGTGTTTACCTCCACCTCTGCTGCTACCGCAGCATACGTATATAAATAATGCCCACCTACAACATTGTCCGGCGTGGTCGGGTATTCAAATTGAGTATCAAAAATCCATTCTTCCGCTTCTCCATGCTTCGCCAGATCAACGTAAGAAACAAGAACTTTGGAATTCATCGTCGGTTCATTCGCTGTAACTTCTGGAGAAAGCTGATCCTTGCGCCATACTCCCTCTATTCCAGTAATCAGTTCGTCAGCCGGAATTCCTGACAAGGTAGAGGCTACCGACAAGATTTTGGAGCGGAATGGTGCCTGTAATCGCTGAAGAGCCATCCAGGCCATCGTCGTTGAACGCGAAGCGGTGCTTGAACCACTGTGCGGCACTCGATCCGTATCCCCAATGATGATGCTCAGATCGGAGGTTGAGCAGTGGAACAGATCGCAGAGCATCATTTCAAGCGTGGCGATGAGTCCCTGACCGAATTCTTCGTAGCTGAATGCCACTTCAATCTTACCTTCGGCATTCAGGGATAGACGACCGCCCGCCGGATCGGGTATGCCATAACCCAACCCTGCCCCGTGCATGGCGATGGCTGCACCCACACCACGTTTAATCCAGGTAGGCAGAGAAGGTTCTACCGGGGGATGCAGATGCTTTTGCCATAATTCCGAACGATCCATCGCCTCCCATACTTGCGATAGTCCATCCGTGACCAGAATCCGTTGATTCAATGGCCCAGGATCGGACTTTTCCCTCATGTTGCGTCTCCGAAACTCCCAAGGGTCCATATTCATAATCTCTGCGAGTCGATCCATCTGACCCTCTATTGCAAAGATCGCCTGATTACCGCCAAATCCCCTGAACTCTCCCGACACGCCATTATTCGTATACACCGAGACACCCTCCACATCTACGTTGGGAATCGAATAAGGCCCGAGACAGTGTTCTGTGCAAAAATTCAGGACAGGTGCTCCCAGCGTTGCATATGCTCCGGTGTCTGCGGTAATGCGGACTCGGTGAGCCTGGATCATGCCTTCACGGCTGATTCCGGTCTGCATCTCAATTTTCATCGGATGGCGCTTCAAGCCTGCACGTACGGATTCTTTGCGTGAATTGTGCATTTTCACAGGACGTCCGCACCTTAAAGCAAGCAGTGCTCCATAAGGCTGTACATTCAGCTCATCTTTCCCGCCAAAAGAACCGCCTATCGGAGAGGAGATCACCCGGATATCCTCTTCGGAACACCCAATGATTCGGGCAAGCTGCATTCTGTCCTTGTAACCATGCTGTGTAGCCGCGTAGACATGGAGTCTGCCATTCTCATCAGGAACAAATAAACCGCCTTCTGTCTCCATATAGGCGTGCATCTGACGAGGGGTATAATAAGTCTCACTCACAACATGTTCGCATGCAGCAAAGCCCTCATTTATATTGCCTCGTTTGATTTCGGTACGGTGTAACACATTGCCTGCGCCATGTTCGTGGAGCTCTGGTGCACCAGGTGCCAGTGCAGCTTCTGGGCTGTCCAGTGGAGTCCATTCCTCATACTCAATCCGGATGGCATCCAGAGCGAGCGCTGCACGTTCCGGGGAATCCGCAGCAACCGCGGCAATGGCATCACCGATATAACGAACAACATCCTCGCAAAATACAGGCTGATCCGGAGTTGCAATGCCAAACAGGTTCAAACCGGGCACATCTTTGGAGGTGAGTACAGCAAATACCCCCTCCATAGCCTCCGCTCCGGTAATATCGATAGACAATATGCGGGCATAAGGATAAGAGCTTCGAAGGACCCTTCCGTGGATCATATCGGGCAGCGTCATGTCTGTCAGATATTGAAGCTGTCCCGTTACTTTGCCTACCCCATCTGGCCGCAGATGCCAACGTTTCCCACTACTATTCCGATTCAACAGCATGCTCTCTCTCCCCTTTCTCCCTTTCCAAAATCTTTTAGGCTCACGCTTTGCTTCTTCAAAATGGTTTTCTTCTATAAGCGAAGTGCTTCCCAGAGTCCGGCACCGAGCAAATTACCTGCCGTTTGTTTGCGATACTGTTCTGTAGCGAATGCATCACTATACGTTTCGAATTCCGCCATCACTGTGGCAGCTAGAGATGAAGCTTGCATAACAGAAGCCTCCACGCCAAGAAGCAGTTTTTCCGACTCAGGAAGTCTCATGGCCATGCCTGAACCTCCACCTGCTGCGATTGCAATCTTATTCCAACGACCATCTGCGCCCAATTCTCCGTGAAATGCAATCGTCACCAGCGATGCTGTAAAGGTCTCCCGCCGACCCAGCTTGCGGTAAAATGAAATTTCACGCGTTACAGATGTCCGTTCGCTCGCGACTTCAAGGAAAGACGTATGTTTCATCGGAATATGAATGGCGATTAACACATCATTCGGGTTGCGACTGCCTTCACGACCGCCGTTCAGCCAGGAGGAAAGACTGCGCGTCTCCATGCCATTGTCCGTCATCCAGTACAGCTGTGCATCGTAGACAAGCAGTGCGGGAATGGAGTCGCCTACTCCCGATACAATGTTTCCGCCAATTGTCGCCATATTCCGAATAGAAGGAGCGGCGATAGCGTTCATTGCAGATTGTAAAATGGGCAGCTTTTGCAGAAGAACGTCTGTGGCACAATGACTTAATCGCGTCACTGCTCCAATGACCAGATCATCTCCATCCACATATACGCCGCTTGCACCTGGAATACGAGCAAGGCTGATCATATGCTCAGGTACAGGAAAGAGGCCGCCCTCCCACTGAGTACGCAATAATGTGGCCCCTGCTGCATAACAATACTTTCCGGACAGTTCATTCTTTAAAGCTTGAAGTTCATCCAGATTAACGGGCTGCCAAACGGTTGGCTGCGCTCCAGACCCATATGCCGGCATGACCATCCTTCCATCTCCCTTCTCTACCTGGAATCTGTCTGCGGGGTGTTGGATATGAACGAATGATCCAAATAATTCTTCAAATCATATGGGACTGCAGCAATAAGGTCAATTATCTTCACATCATTTTGGATAAATGTATAAATAGATTCTTTGATTTGTGCCTGATGCATTATTAACTCTCCAAAGCTAACACAAGCTACTTCATAACCCGTTAGATAAAAAACAATAAAGAGGCCAACCAGACGGTCTGGCTGACCTCATTACTTCAAGAAATAATACACAAGGAATCGCTCCTTCTGTCTTGATTTTCATTCATTTTATGCCATTCACATAATCCAAAATGCGCTGCAGCTCTGGTTCGGTATCCGCATCCCAAAAGCTAAAATCAGACAACGATACATGCGTGCCTGCATACTTGGCATTGCGCATGATTTTTCTCGCCCCCTCATCTCCGCTGAGCGACAAAAGAGGCCCCAGCATATGCTCACGAAAGGCGACCGGAGGCTTGCCTCCACCGCCATCCGTAGCTGCTGCATAATCACACCGTTTGTTGGCTGCTAACGTCTCAGCAACCCTGTTAATATCTTGTGCCTGCAATAACGGCTGATCTGCCAAAATCATCATCACACCTTCTGGCCTGTATGCCATAGCAGACAGAATGCCGCAGTGAAGGGACATGGCCATACCGTATGCATAATCGGTACAGATTGCAATCTGTAGCTTCGTCCTCGTATCTGGAGTACAGCCATATGACGCTTCATTGAGCCACATGGAGGGGATCCATGCCAATGAATCCTCGGGTTTGACCACACAAATGACTCTCTCCAAATCGGAATTCAAGGCGGATTCCAATGTCCATGCGGCCAAACATCTTCCGTCAGGCATGACGATAGACAGTTTATCCCGCCCCATTCGGCTGCTCTTACCTGCCGCTAGCACGATGCCCGTCAGTCGCATGTGCAATCCCCCTCTGTGCGTTGCGACACTCTGCGGCAACTACTGTACGTTTACAGGAAATAAGTTCTGCTGCGATACTGATTGCGATCTCTTCCGGTCCATCAGCACCAATGGTCAAGCCGACGGGTGAATGCAAATGTTTTAGCGGGGGGAGATCGTTAAGCAAACGTGCTGTCCGTGTTCTGGAGCCCATAATACCAAGGTATGCATAATTCCGATCCTCAAGTAATTCAAGAAACTCCCGTTCTCTCGGAAATTGATGACTCATCAATACGATATAATCCCCGCTTTGGATATCCAGTACATGCATGATCTCACGAGGGAAACCATGAATAAGTTCAACCCCCGGAAAGCGTTCAGCGGTGCATAAGGTTTCTCGCCAATCTGCTACGACCACATGAAATCCTGCTGATTTTCCCAGAAGGGCGACCGGAATTACATCATTTCCGGCTCCAATGATAATCAGACGGGGTTTGGGCTCATATCTTGCAGAGATCTGTAGAGGGACATCCCACCGCTCTGCCTCAGTCAATCCATCCTTCTGAAGATTACTCTCTCCAGAATTAGATGCAGTAGCATCAGCTTCTGACGAATGAATAACGACCAACGATAGTCGCGGTATCGGTGTTTCCTCTATAATCATTGTATTTATTGGACCTAGAGAAGCTCCTTTGGCAACTGGAGAAGGGTATAATGATGTCTTGCTTTCTGCATCCTCAGCAGGCTGAATCACATAATGAATCCGTGTGTATTGATCGTAGAATGAACGGGTTAGCTCCACAGCTGATCCAGATTGAAAATACGTATGCATACGGGACAAGATCGACCAGAGTTCGCCACATACCGGCTCTAGCAGCACTATAATCAACCCGCCGCAGCCAATCGTTTCCCCCCAGGACAGATCATCTTCCGGACGCATATCATACTCCACGAACTCCAACTGCTGTGTAGACAGCACACGGTCCACCCTAGCCTGCAGATCACTCTCCAGACAACCCGGACTGATACTGCCATACATCGCACCATCTTCGGTCAAAAGCATAGAGACACCCTGCTTACGGTAAGCATGACCTTCTACCTTGACCGCTGTTGCGAGAACGCAGCGCGGCTCCCCCGCTGCAATTGCACACAGATCATGCATTTCCATCGTTGTCTCCATCCTTTCAGGGATTTGAATCCGAATCCGAAGAAGCGACTCAGTACTTCTTAGCGAAGATTGAATGTCCAACTTCTGCTCAGATAGTTATTGGATGAGTTTCGTCTGGTTGCTGTTGATTAGATACGTTTCATCAATCTTGCAATGCTTTTATCCGATTCACGAAGCACGATGCCGCGATCAATTGTTTGAATCTTCCGGTTTTTGAGCACGATACTTCCATCAATAATAACGGTGTCTACACAGCTGCGAGTTGCGGAATAGACCACACGGGAGTACACATCAGTCTCATAGGAAGGGTACGTATGAAAATCATCCAGATCCAGCAGTAACATATCTGCTTTTTTACCCACTTCCAGACTGCCGATTTCCTTGGACATTCCGAGTACTTCCGCTCCACCCATCGTCGCCATGCGCAGCACTGTCCGAGCGTCCATCACTGTTGGACCATGAGGCACCTTTTGAATGAGCGCGGTCAGGCGCATCTCCTGGAACATATCCAGATTGTTGTTGCACGGCGCACCATCGGCACCAATGCCTACCGCAATCTGACGATTCAGCAGATCGGGAATATCTGCTATACCCGAGGACAGTTTCATATTCGATCCAGGGCAGTGGGTGACTTTTACCCCGCGTTTGCGAATAATCTCCTTCTCTTCCTCACTCAGCCACACACAGTGGGCAAGCACCAGTCTTGGAGTAGCCAGACCGATATGATCCAGATAGACAATGTTGCGCATGCCACGTTCGTGTTCTACCAGTTCGATCTCGCCACGATTTTCGGAGGCATGGGTGTGCACTTTCACATGGTACTTATTCGACAGGTCACGTACCTCAACCAACAATTCTTCGGTGCACGAGACGACAAAGCGTGGACAAAATGCATACTGAATGCGGCCACCGCCGAATCCGTTCCATTTCTCCAGCAAATCGACACTTTGTTGCAGCGAGGTAGCCGTATTTTCACGCAGCGGTTCAGGAACTTCATCCCCGTGATCCATCATCACTTTACCGGAAATCACCCGAATGCCGCTCTGTGCCATCGCCTGAAAAGCCGAATCGGTATGATGCACGGTCTCCATATCCAAAATCGTCGTTGTCCCGCTGGAAATCAATTCGCCCAAGCCGAGCATTGCCGAGTAATAGACTGACTCTTCATCATGCGCCGCCTCAAGCGGCCAAATGCGTTGACGAAGCCAATCCATCAATTCCAGGTCGTCCGCACGTCCACGGAACAAAGTCTGACACAGATGAATATGCGTCTGGATAAAACCTGGCAGCAGCACTTTGCCTCGAGCATCAATGACCTGATCTGCCTGAACATCGATATGTTCTGCAATCTCTTTGATTTTGTTATCCTCAATTATCAGATCTCCCGTAAATACATCCTCTTCTGCATTCATTGTGACGAGTTGTGCACCTTTTAGCAGGATCGTTCCCATGATAATCTCCCCCATCCGTATCTATCTGCGTAAATTTACTTATTCTGATCCTGCACAATGAGGATAATCTTCTTTGGATCTATACTTGATCCAGTACATAAATCACGTTACCACCCGATAGCCATGCCATCTCCTCTGGGGTCTGCTGCTCCACTGATCATGCCATCTTCACGGATGACAATCCCTTGCGACTGCCCCATAATCCCGTCCCACGGCGCTCTGGCTTCGACGTTATGCCCCCATCGGGCAAGCATGTCACACACGTCGTCATGATAACGGTTCTCCACTCGCATCGTGTCACCTTCCTCGCCCCAGGTACGCCCATACACCCAACGCGGCAGCCCAATGGCTTCCTGAATGTTCAGACCATAGTCCAGCACCCCCGTAAGAACCGATAGCTGTGTCTGAGGTTGACCCTCACCGCCCTGCGTGCCTACGAGCATATATGGTTTCCCGTTACGAGTGACAAGACCCGGCATTAGGGTGTGGAATGAGCGTTTACTGGGTTCCAATACGTTGGCGTCCTTCGGATCAAGCGAGAAAAAGGACCCGCGGTTCTGCATGATCACACCTGTATCTCCCGGCACATAAGCAGCGCCAAAATCAAAGTACAGGCTCTGAATAAACGAGACGGCATTGCCTTCATTGTCCACAACCGCCGCATAAGCCGTATCCTGACCCATCATTTTGGACAGAAAAGGCTGTGCCACAGGTGGAGCGGACTGGATCTCATTCCATAATTCATCTCCATAAGCCTTGGACAACAGATTTTCCAGCGGAATATCCCTGAATTCCGGGTCTGTGAGATACCGATCACGGTCACGAAAAGCCTTTTTGACCACTTCAGCCATCAGGTGATAAAACTCGGGGGACGTACGCGCCACGGACGATAGATCAATATGTTCCAGCATATTCAACATCATCAGCATCGAGAAACCCTGTGAATTGGGCGGCATCTGATGGACTTGATAGCCACGGTAATCGGTAGTGATCGGCTTCACCCAATCTCCCTTGTGAGCTGCGAAATCCGCTGGAGCAAGCATGCCGCCATCCTCACGAATAGCCGAAGTTAGCTGCTCCGCCAGTTCCCCGGTATAAAAAACATCGCGTCCGCCTGCCTGAATCAGGCGAATAGAGGTGGCAAGATCAGGCTGCTGGAGCAGGTCCCCTTCCTGCAAAAGTGTACCAAAAGGGGCAAATACCGCTCGCAGCGGTGTATGCCCCATAATGAAATCCTCATCACGTTCCAGCCACAGGCGCAGATTTCGGGATACAGGGCATCCTTTTTCTGCATATTGCGCAGCTGGTTCAAGTAACTGTTCCCACTTTAACTTCCCATAGCGGGACCAGACTTCCCACCATGCATCTACCATTCCAGGAACGGTAATCGCACTAAGCACGCCTCGTTGAGGAATGGCGCTCATCCCCATCGCTTTGAATGTGTCTGCATGAATGCCTGCTGCTGAACGACCGCTTCCGTTGTAAGCAGTTATGTCACCACTTGCTCCATCATGAATCAAAAAGAAAGCATCTCCGCCAAGTCCTGTCATGTGGGGGTAGACTACGCCCAGTGCGGCACTTACAGCGACAGCAGCATCATAAGCGTTACCCCCTTGCTGAAGGATTGCGCTGCCAACCGCACTCGCCAAATAATGCGGGGAGGTGACCATCACCTCCCTGGATATCGGCATCTGGTTCAACATAAGACACCCTCCTTCCCGGCATACACATCCAGAGCTGCCTGCACGGCTTCCCCTGCTGGCAAGGTGTGGCGATGACGCAACAGGACAGCCTCCAGGGCACCCAGCACATGCAGTACATTTTTGCGCTGGCAGCTGAATCCCATTGTACCAATACGCCAAATCTTGCCTTTCAATGGTCCAAACGAACTGGCAATTTCAATACTGAAATCGTTCAGAAGCATGCTGCGTACCGACTCTCCGTCTATGCCTTCCGGAACTTCGATACAGGTGACCATTGGAAGTTTACTGGACATGTCTCCATACAGTTTGAGCCCCATGCCCTGAATGCCCGCGACTAACGCACGTTCATTGATCCGATGTCTCTGGAAACGCGTATCCAGACCTTCCTGAAGCAAAATCCGCAGCCCCTCGTGAAGACCGTAGAGCATCGAAGTTGCCTCTGTATGATGGTTTAACCGCGCCGAGCTCCAGTAGTCCTGCAACTGGCTTAGGTCAAAATAATTGCTGGCAATTGTACGGCCTTCAGCCCGAGCACTTGTCGCATCCCGGAGTCCCCGTTCGACGGTTTTGCGACTCATCAGCTTCTTCTCCACACGACTGTTATACGTTAATGGCGCCATCCCGGATGGAACGGACAAACACTTCTGCGTTCCACCCATCACCGCATCCAGATACCAGGCATCCGTCTCCACAGGTGTACCGCCGATTGTGGCAACAGCATCAACGACGAGTAAAATATCAAGTTCGCGGCAGGCTTTGCCAATCTCGGCGAGAGGCTGCATTTGCCCGGTTGATGTCTCGCCGTGAACAATCGCGACCAAACTCGGCTTATGGGCATGGATCGCCTTGATAACCTCTTCGGGATCAAAAACCGTTCCCCATTCTGTTTCAAAAAAAACAACCTCTGCACCACAACGTTCCGAAATTTCAACCAACAGATGTCCGAAGCGTCCATAGATGGGAACCAGCACCTTGTCCCCCGGTTGAATCAGACTGACCAACACAGCTTCAATACCTGAGCGGGATGTGCCATCTACCGGATAACACCACTCATTATCTGTCATGTATAGTTCACGCAGCATGGCCATCGTCTCATTCATCAGGGAAGTGAACTCCGGATCAAACTGCCCCAGGATCGGGAAGGACAATGCCCTAAGCACTCTTGGATCGACTTCAACTGGCCCCGGTGTCATGATCGTCCGCAAGGACGGGGACAATTCTTTATAGTTGGACATCTTCACTCAACTCCCGTAACCGTATTTATAGAGTAGCTGAACCAGAACCCGGAAACCTTTCATCAGGTCCTCTTCAGCTGTATATTCAAGGGGATTATGGCTAATTCCATCCTGGCTGGGGACAAAAATCATCGCCGTAGGACAAGCCGGCTGAAAGATCTGCGAATCATGTCCTGCGCCGCTTGGCATGTGAATATAGGATAACTGCTCCACTTCACAGATAGCTCGGATGTCTGACGTAATCTGTTCGTTCATCGGAATAGGGGTGACAGACAAGTGCTCCTCCCAGTTCAGTCCGAGCTGTTGCTCCGCTGCGATTCGGCTAAATTCCTGTAGCATGTGCTGCCAGCATTGGTTGATGCTCTCTTGCCTGATATGCCGGATATCGAGCGAGAATACGGCTCGGGATGCAACAACGTTACCGATCCCCGGATCAGCTGTTATTCGTCCAACAGTAGCTACAAGTGGTTCTCCCGCTTCAAGCGCAATGTGTCTTACAGCAGTAATCATCTCGGCTGCACCTGCAAGTGCATCCTTACGCCAGGTCATCGGTGTAGTTCCGGCATGATTGGCTTCGCCACTTACTGTAATGCTAAAGCGTTTCTGGCCTACAATATCCGATACAATACCAATCGAATGGCCCAATCGTTCAAGGACCTGACCTTGCTCGATATGAAGTTCGATAAACGCACCGTAGTTATGTGAAGCCGATCTATAGCTGCTATCTGGTCCAAAGCCTGCATCACGTATCGCCTGTGCAAAGGTAATGCCTTCCTGATCCTTCAAATGCTGAACGTCTTCCAGCCCGCTTACCCCCGTTATACTTCGTGATCCCCAATAAGCGAAGGGGAATCGACTACCTTCTTCCTCACATAAGGACACGACTCGAAGTGTTCGTTTGGGGTCCCCAAAATGTTTCTGTAGATACTCTAGGGCGAGCACTCCCGCAACTACCCCATATGCGCCATCATACTTTCCACCATGTACCACCGTATCGATATGGGACCCCGTAACAATCGGTGCCGCTTCGATTTCTTTTTCCACTCCTGAACCCACACCTCTACCGTGCAGAGTTCCATACAGGTTGCCTGATTGATCGAATTCCGGTGCCAACCCTTTCTCCTGCATTTTTTCCGCAAGCGCATGCTGTGCCTTACACCATGCTTGGTCGTACAACAGACGTGTCACACCTCCTTGGGGATCAGCGCCATATGTAGACAACCAGTCAAGCATGCCTTTCAGCTCCACCTGCTCCAATTGCGGCAAAGGCTGGATGGGACGTTCCGTCCACGAAGGCGTGTGTACTTCAAAATCCGTCATGATCCCCCCTCCATTCCTTCAACGCCAACCGGAACAGATGAGTTAGCACGGATAAACCGTCCCACAGGTTCATCCGATAATCCTGTTTTTGAACTGTATACTCGTGTGCCCCGGCAGAACACCTCTGCAATGCTGGAGGAAAATGTGCGTCCCACATAAGGACTCTGTTTATGTGTGTAGTGCAGGTCTTCCGCATTTAAGGTGGTACTCTTCTTCCAATCAATCAGTACCAGATCCGCGTCCTTGCCGATGGCAATCTCACCTTTGCTCTCCAATCCAAGCCTTCTGGCAGGTTGTAGAGCCAGGATTCTTCCTAGCAGCGGAAGGGCTACATTTCGCTGAAGATGTCCTTCCTCCAACATGAGCAGCAGCGTGCTTTGTGCCCCAGAGATGCCACCCCAGATTTCAAAGAAATGATCAGATTGTTTCATCGATGGCGGACAGGGTGAGTGGTCAGATGCAATAACATCAATCAGACCTGCTTCCAGCGCATCCCATAACCGATCTTGCTCAGCCTGACTCCGCAATGGCGGCGCACACTTGGCTACAGCTCCCAACCGGACAACATCTTCATCTGTCAGCGTCAGGTAATGCGGGCATGTTTCAGAAGTTACATCCAGTCCGCGCTGTTTCGCCGCTGCAATCAGATCAAGCGCTTCCCGTGTACTGATATGCACAAAATGCAATGCACATCCGGTTTGCTCCCCATACTGCAGCGCTCGGGACACCGCCCGAACCTCCGCTTCTGCTGGGCGAGATTGCACGTAATCCATCGGGCCGATTCGTCCATCTGCAATACTTCTTGCTCCAAGCTCAGCAACCATCGCTTCGTCTTCGGCATGAAGCGCCAGCACACGGTTTAGTTTTGTAATCTCGTACATGCCATTCAAAAGTGTATCGTCATCCGCTCTGGCGAAGATGTCTTCCCCTTCTCCACCAGGTTCGGACATAAATGCCTTGAATCCCGCCGCACCTCTTTCGGCCAAAGACGCAAGCTCAGACAGATTAGCGGGAACGAGTCCTCCCCAGAACGCATAATCAACATAGGATTGACCGCTGGCTGCTTTCATTTTCAACTCCCATGCCTCCGGTCTTATCGTTGGGGGGACACCATTAAGCGGCATATCAACATACGTCGTAATTCCACCAGCAGCCAGTGATGCTGATCCAGATTTGAATCCCTCCCAGCTCGCGAGTCCAGGTTCATTGAAATGGACATGAATGTCCACCGCCCCTGGCATCACGGTGAGGCCATCTGCTTCTATTATTTCAGTGTCTTCATCACCCTCCAGGTGTGAGGACACAGCAGATATTTTTTCACCCGTAATCCCAATATCCAGTTCCTCCACGCTATCTCTCAATACAACCCGGGCCCCCCGGATGATCATATCTAACTTTGTCATATGGATGACCCTCCCCTGATCAGAACCGGATTCATAGATTTCAGCTTCCCCGGTATGTACTGTAACCACCTGGCGCAATCAACAAAGGAATGTGGTAGTGACTTGCAGCATCCGATACGGCAAACCGAATCGGTACAACTGTCCATAATGTCTGCCCCAATTCTTCAAGAGATCGCTGTGCGTAATACCCTTCAACGTTGAAATGAAGCTCATAGACCACTTGCTCAAGCTTCCCGCCTTCAAGTAACGGAGCATCCAGACGCCCATCGCTATTAGTCACCGATTCAGCAACTTTCATTCTACTTTCCTTCTCGCCATCCCTATGCAATACAAAAAGTTCAACCCGCACGCCCGCGGCCGGAACGCCCTTGGAAGTATCCAGCACATGCGTAGTAATCCGTCCTCCAGCCACCGACATCATGCCTCCCTTTCTTTCTTCGAGCCCCAATGGTCATCCTCAAGATCATCCCTTGTCATTGAGAAGCTTTGAAATCCATAAGGAGGTCTGCCCTCCGTGAATACCTTGCCTTCTCCTTCTTTGACTTCCTCCAGCACCGTTTCCCATGTCCGATTGTTGGATTCAAATGAAACCTCACTAAGCTGTCCAAATCGACGCAAGAGCCTAAGTCCAATCTGGTAAATCAGATGCTGAATGGATGCCGAGCGACACGCATGGAACACGGCAGCAGCTACATCTCTTACCTGCTCCGCCGCTACATAACGTCCGCACTGATCGTCTATGCCATCTCTCGGGTCTTCGTAACGCCAATTGATATTCAGGAAAATGAATAGTGGACGGTCCCATGTCTCGGGTAAGGTGGTGTACTCATCCTTGACGAAACCGGCAAATTCACTGCCTTTGACCTTAATAAGCCTGATATCTGCGACACCACTGAAATGATTGCTTAGCTCGACCTGATTTCCTTTTCGCTGCGCTTCAATTGCAGCCGTAGCCCGATCATTCTGGGAATAACGGAATACCAGCTCGCTTGCACGAAGGCTTCCCTCTCTGCGAACAGGCACATCTTCAAAAGGAATCTGATCTGCTGTCATCTGAACTTTGGTCATCTGCGGATATGTCTCCAGAAAACGTCGGCTGACATAAGCAAGGAAACCTTCGACTGTAGCTCCGGAGTAATCCGCAGCATGTTTCAGGATGAAATTCTTCATTGAATCCGTTGCAACGACGAGAGAATTATCTCCTTCGACAAAAGAAGGCAGAAATTCCTCGCCTTGAACGGCTACTTTAATGTTCATTCCGAACAGGATATTATTACGTCCTGTAAATGGAGATTCCGGTATGGCCTGAATATCCGTCAACGGTTTGGCGTATGAACGGTACATCCATACATCTCCCTTGCCGTAATACATGGTCCGCTGCTTTACTTCGGTTGGCTTTAATTCAAATTCATGTTCATGACCAATCTGCACCAGCCATTGCTCCAATCGAATGGAAGCAATTTTGAACACTTCCTTCAGGGCGGTCTGGAATTCTTCCTCTCTTCCTCTCCGATTGCGCTTCCTCATGGACTCCAGAATGGACTGAGCTGTGTGACCTTTCACGGCCAATATAAAAGGAAAGCCGAATTGGCTTGTATATTCTTTGTTCAATTTGCTAAGCTCGTTATATTGCTCCGCCGAAAGTGAATCAAGCCCTGCCCCAGCCTGTTCCTGAACAGAATTGCTGCTCATGCTGATTCGCGCCCCGAGATCCGGGTGATTGCAAAGCAACTGCAACTGGACCTTTTCATCGGAGGATTGCACTACGTTTTTCATCACCTTCATCAGGTGTTCAAAAGAGTCGAATGGCCGTGAAGGCCAGGAACGCTCCGCCACCCAAGGTGATTCTTCGAATAGTCCGCCAAACGTATGCACGAACTGTGTGATAGACCAGTTGTTAACGAGTTTAATGAAGTCGCCCATGTTAGAACCTCCGGTCTTCTGTGGATTGTTGTTCTTCATTTTAAGTGTCTCTCTGTACTGCGACAATAATATTTACGCAATTTTGTAATATAACATAACATCAGTTCTGTGATTTGTTATCAGTGCACGGGATTTGGTTGTTCAAATGTAATGAAAAGCGAAAAAAACCGCATTTCCTCAAGGGAAATACGGTTTTATCTAACATGCCTGCTTCATTGTCATGCTGCACAACACTTGTTTTGGATAATGGTTATGACCATAAAAGTATTAACGTATTAAGGGGTCAAACTTTAGATTAATGATGCTGCGAATACGGCCTAGCCGCTGTTTTATCCCGCACAAACTTGCGGAAGGTGAACACCAGCTTTAATTTCAGCAGATCATTAGTCTTCTTAAAGTCCATTTGCAGCAAACTCCCGACTTTCTCCATCCGATAGGTAACGGTGTTCCGATGCACAAACAGCTGCTTCGCAGCTTCGTTAATGAGTCCATCATTCTCGATAAAAGATTCCAACGTATTCATCAGTACCTGATTGGGATCGCCGTCCCTCGCCAATAAAGGCTCAAGTACTTTATTGCAATAATTCTCCATGATGTTATCCGGAACATGTTGGAATACATAGGCGAATTCCAGCATCTCAAACTGGAGAGCTCGATCCTTCATCCCGAAACGGCGAGCCAGTTGGCGGGTATCCAGACATTCCTGATAGGCTTCGCGCAGCGACTTCGGCTCATGCTTCATTTTGCTGATCCAGAACCGGGGTGCAGATGCTCCCTTGGCTTCCTGTGCTGCAAGAACATCCCCGAACCGATTTAGCAGGAATGCTGATAATTCCTCTCCATAATCCCGTCCTGTTGGACAGGTATAGATGGAGAGTATGCCATCTTCGATCTGAAAATGCTGTGAGGCCGTGAATTGCATAAGCGGATTGTACTGCAACTCGCGGTGAATCTGCTTCAGCAGCTTCCCTTCTGCAAATACAGACGGTTCCAGCGTGATCAACACACATTGATAAGTCCCCTGGAACAGATGAACGCCTTTATTCTCGCTGAGCTTGGTGAGTTCCTCTACCGTCATTTTGTTTTCTAGATATTGGGTTAGCAGCGTACGCATCTCATCCTGAACGGTGGGATTAATGTGTTCTCGATAGGTCATATCCATATAGAATGCCAAGACATCCGCAGCCTGCTGAAATAATTCTTCCTCTGCTCTAAGAGATAGCGCCGAGTCTGTAAAGACGAGCAAAAATCCGTATTCTTCATCATTCTGCTTGATGGGTACCCGGTGGCAGCTTCCCTGATTCCATTTCACACGGTGCATGACGGATTTCCAGGGCCAACCCTGTACTACCGCATCTCCTGCAATGCCTTCGCTGCCATACAGCACATGGCCGCGGGAGCCAATAACCGCAAGCGGATAATTTAACACGGTAGCCAGTTCGGCAAATACATTCCGATGCGGTTGCTGCTGCAATGCAAACTGCATCAATTTTTTCTGCTTTTGCACCACCTCGTGCAGTAACCGATTGCTGCGTTCATGTTCTGCCTTGAATAACGCATTCATCTGATCGGAAAATGTAAACTGAAACGGCAGTTCCAGCAGCGGTAACCGCAGCCGATCTGCTTCCTCGATAATCCCTTGCGG
This sequence comes from Paenibacillus sp. OK076, assembly GCF_900110055.1. Taxonomy (NCBI): domain Bacteria; kingdom Bacillati; phylum Bacillota; class Bacilli; order Caryophanales; family Paenibacillaceae; genus Paenibacillus; species Paenibacillus sp. OK076. The sequence continues at coordinate 2,525,059 of NZ_FOCH01000001.1, read as the reverse complement.
AATGGCCTGCCAGAATCGGCCCAATTTAATGCCAAGCCCGGCACAACCACGTTCGTTCAGGCGGCGCATCAGACGAAGTGCATCGGTCTCGTTGTCTTTCATGATAAATGCGGTAGTGAACAGCAGTTCTCCGGATTTGATCCAATCCGCTATATCTGGAGCGTCCATGACGTTAACGGATTTCATCATCCGTGAAGTCCCTTCCCCACCCGCAACCAGTCTGGCCTCAGACAACGGGTACACCTGTAAAGCCTCTTTAACCGTAAGTTGCATGGACATTACCTCCCATATATATAACGCAATAAACGTTTTATATCCTTAACATGAACGAAAACAAAGGTTATTCACTTGAACACACCCATTATTTTGAAATAAACCTCGATTGTTGTTAAGTATTATAACATCAATTTCATCCGAATAGCTTACATGAGAAAAAAAATAAAACCCATGACACAATTGCAGCAATCGTTGCGCAACGGGCATAGGTTTTATTTTGGAGTTGATACAGGTTGAATTACAAACGAAAAAGATCAAATTCCCAACGTTTCATGACTCAGCCATAATTTCATCCGAGACAGTACCTCTTTTATATTCAGCGGTTTGCTAATATAATCCGAGGCCCCTGCTGCAATACATTTATCACGATCTTCTTTCATGGCTTTGGCAGTCAGAGCGATGATAGGGAGCTGCTTGAGATTTAATCTCTCACGGATCTGGCGAGTGGTCTCATACCCATCCAACTCTGGCATCATGATATCCATCAAGATAATATCCGGATTCGCTTCTCCGCTCTCTAACATCTCCAGACACTCGTAGCCATTCTGAGCTGTAATCACCTTCATGTTATACTGCTCAAGGGCATTTGCCAACGCATATACATTTCGAATATCATCATCGACAACGAGAACCTGACGACCATTCAATAATGATTCTTCCAGTGGAGTCAGTAACATCTCGATTTTGGTTGAATTCATTGCTGAAGCACTGTTAATTTCAGGATCAGTCACGGCAACCTCGTTCAAGAACAATCTGGGGTTCTGCATAACCTCAGGCTCTTCCCTTCTAAGTGGGAGGAATAAAGTGAAGACACTTCCTTGTCCTTCACGGCTCGTTGCTGAGATTGATCCTCCCAACAGATTGGCAAGGGATTGAGAGATCGACAGTCCCAGTCCAGTTCCGCCGTATTTTCGGGCTGTGGCTCCATCTGCCTGCTTGAACGCATCAAAGATCTGCAGCAGTTTGTTCTCAGCAATGCCAATCCCGGTATCACTAACCGAGAAGGCTATAACCTCCTTCTCTGCCCCGCTGTCTTCCAGATTGGCCAGACTCACTCTGGAGATGGTTAAGGCCACTTCACCTTCATTGGTAAACTTGAATGCATTGGAGAGCAAATTCCGCAAAATCTGGTGTAACCGCATCTCGTCGGAAACAATTGTTTCCGGAAGAGGGCTTTGAAGCTGAATCCGGAAATCAATCCCTTTTTGCTCCGCCGTTTTCAAAAAATATTGATTCATTGCTTCAGGCAGGGTTTCAAGATGCACATCATCCAAATCCACTTCCATCTCCCCGGCTTCCACCTTGGAAAGATCGAGAATATCGTTAATCAGATTCAACAGGTCCTTACCTGATGCATGGATCACCGAAGCATATTTCTGTTCTTCACTGTTTAAGTGCTGATGCTTGTTCTCAGCCAAAATCTCGGACAGAATCAGCATACTGTTCAGTGGAGTACGAAGTTCATGCGACATATTCGCCAAGAACTCAGACTTGTAACCAGAGCTTGTCCGCAGCTGATCCGCTACTTTTGCAAGTTCACTGGCAGAAGTCTCTGCCGCATTTTTCTGCATTTCCAGACGCTCGTTCAGTATATGCAGCTCTTCTGTTTGCATATGTAATTCTTCCGTCTGAGATACCATCTCTTCAGTCTGTGCCTGCAGTTTCTCCGATTGAGCCTGCAATTCTTCATTCAACACTTGGGATTCATCATACAAATGCTGTAATTCCATGCGTGTTATGGTGGAATGAAGAGAAACCCCGAAGATTTCGATCAGTTCGGTTAACAGCTTTGTTTCCTTTGGTTCGATTGGCTTCATGGAAGCAAGTTCGATAACAGCTATCGTTTTACCTTCAAATACCACCGGCGCTACTGTGAGTGATGCAGCTGACGCTTCACCAAGTCCCGATGAGATGCGAATATAATTTTGAGGCAAGTCGTTCATCTGCAAAACTCGCTTCTCAATCGCACTCTGACCTACTAATCCCTCACCCGGTGCAACGGATACTTTACCGAGGGAACGCTCTTTCTCTCCATCTGCTGCATACGCAGCTACACGAATGAGACGATTCTCTTTCATCGCATATAACACGCCATAAGGGGCTTCTAGCAGGATCGCGACTTGGTTTAGAAACAACCTTGACAGTCCCTCCAAACTTGTAGGGTTCTGCAGGAGTGTAGCTATGCTGGCAACCTGATCCTTAAGTCGATTCTGTTCCTGTACCGTGTCCAGCAATAAGTTCGTCTCTTTACCTAAATCACCGACCTCATCTTGTGTACGGACAATAATACGCTGTGTGAGATTGCCACCTTGTGATATGTCGCTGATGGTATGTTTGACTTCACGCAGGGTCTTGACGATATTGCCCGAAATGACGAGCGAAGCGGCAACAGATAGTCCGGCAACGGCAGCCCATAAGGTATACATAATGGTAAGCAATGTGGAGCTTCGTGCTGCGAGCTCTTTCACCCGGCTTTCCGTCAGTCGCAACTCTGTATTGCGGAAGTTCTCGAACTCGGATCTTAACAGATCCATTTCACTTTTCCCTGGGTCGGAATGGAAAAATTCAATGACTTTCTCCTGATCTCCTTGTTTCTTTAAGGCCACCGAGGCTGATCCGGCAACATCAATCCAGCGGACAATATGTGTATTGATGGTTTCCAGAGTCTTTTGCTGGGATGGGTTATCACTAACCAGCTCATACAGTTCGGCATAATTGGAATTCCACTGGGTTAGCGCTTGATTGTAAGGTTCCAAATAACTTTCTTCCCCGGTAATCATGAATCCCCGCTGTCCTGTTTCCATATTTAGAACATTTTTCTCAATGGCATTGGTCAGGTTATGCACTTCCAGGTCGTGGTGGCTGATAAAATCAATTTCCTTCTGCGATGCATCAATTTGGGCAGATAATACTAGCAAAACGGCACCAAATAACAACACAACCACTAGATAGCCCAATAGAATTTTGGAGCGAATCGTAAATCTTCTCTTTTTCGACAACGCAGAAACCTCCAATGAAATAAACAGTTCCGATCAATTAAAAAATAGTCGCATATGTATTTTATATGTATACGTATAGACTGACAAGCATTAGTTCAAGAACATCACGAGCTAAAAAACGACCTGCGTATGCAGGTCGCTTGTTTATTGGAATGAAGTTCGCATGATAATGACTGATTAAGCTTTCGGGGCAATCATTTTCGCTGGATCAACATACTGATCGAATTGTTCTTCCGTAAGCAAACCTGTCTGCAATGTTGCTTCCTTCAGAGACAGTCCTTCCTTATGCGCAAGCTTGGCAATTTTGGCTGCATTCTCATAACCGATATGCGGATTAAGAGCGGTAACCAACATAAGCGAGTTATTCAAATTGTGTTCAATCTGGCCGAGGTTAGGCTCAATGCCCACCGCACATTTATCGTTAAATGCAACGATGGAATCAGCAAGGAGCTGAACAGATTGCAGGAAGTTATAGATAATAACTGGTTTGAACACATTCAACTCGAAGTTACCCTGACTTGCCGCGAAGCCAATCGCCGCATCGTTCCCCATGACTTGCGTAACCACCATGGTCATCGCCTCGCTCTGGGTTGGATTCACTTTACCTGGCATAATGGAGCTGCCCGGTTCATTCTCTGGAATACGAATCTCTCCTAGACCACTGCGTGGACCACTAGCCAGCCAGCGAACATCATTGGCAATTTTCATCAAGTCAGCTGCAAGCGCTTTAACTGCACCGTGGGCATAGACTACTTCATCATGACTTGTAAGCGCGTGGAATTTGTTGGGTGCGGATACAAAATCTTTGCCAGTGTGCTTGCCAATTTCCTTGGCTGTATAATCACCAAAGTCAGGATGTGCATTAATTCCGGTTCCTACAGCTGTGCCACCAATTGCGAGTTCTTTCATATAATTCACACTATCCCGGATCATGCGTTCACTCTTATCAAGCATCGCTTCCCAGCCGCTGATCTCCTGACCGAGTGTAATTGGCGTTGCATCCTGAAGATGGGTACGTCCAATTTTGATAATATCTTTGAATTTTTCGGATTTATCTGCAAAGGTGGCTTTTAGCACCGCAATTGCTGGCAAGAGCTGATCTTCAACAGCAAGTACCCCTGCAACATGCAGAGCCGTTGGGAATGTATCATTGGAGCTCTGGGACATGTTCACATCATCATTCGGATGCAGACGTTCTTCCTTGCCCTTTTGTTCAAGCAGCTGGTTACCCAGATTGGCAATAACTTCGTTTACGTTCATGTTGGACTGTGTTCCGCTACCCGTCTGCCACACCACGAGCGGGAAATGATCATCAATCCGGCCAGCAATAATTTCATCAGCAGCATAAGCGATTGCATCCGCTTTGGCAGCGGACAATTTACCTAATTTATGGTTACTGGCAGCAGCGCTTTTTTTCAAAATGGCAAGAGCACGAACAACTTCCATCGGCATATGCTCGCGACCAATCGGAAAGTTCTCCTTGCTGCGCTGCGTCTGAGCTCCCCACAGCCTGTCGGCTGGTACTTTCATTTCACCTAACGTATCTCTCTCAATGCGGTATTCCACTTGCTTTTCCTCCTCCAAAAAGATGGTTTGGGTCCCTACAAAAATACGTATACATTCTTTTCTTCACAGCATCTTGCATCTGTTGATTCCAAAGTCATCCTTGGGATTTATGCAAAATACTTTTATGAGCAAAGCTTGTGTATCTTGTCATATTATACATGATTGCCTGACCGGTTTTCACCTTTTCGACAAAAATGTAAGCGTGACGCAAATCCTTCGAGTATTTATTTTTGCGCTTTGATCGGATAAAGACGGCTGGCTTGCTCGAATAATTCGCCCGGCTCAAGACCAATAAGACCGATCTCTTCAGCAGGAATGCCTTGTACATTCGGAGCGTTAACCAGGTTCATCTGAGGCTCAGGACAGAAGAACCCACCAGCCATGTTGTTATTCCAGATCATCCAGTGCTTGTAAGACGTCCCGACATCATATACCAGCTTGTCACCGGTACGATGATCGGTAAGCTCCATATAGTTGCGACCATTTTGCGGTTCAGCCGTGTAGTGGTTGTCCATGGCTGCAAAAAACGGATTAACGCCCTCACCTTTTAATTGCTCTTCCTCTGGTGTAAGCGGTTGAAATTGTCCCGTAGGCAAAGAACGTTCATTCAATTCACGACGCTGACCAATCGTTATTTTAGCCGTGTAATCAGATGCCTGGCTTTCCGGTGCAAAAGGAACGCTAATGGCTGTATGGAATGCGAACAAATTCGGCATACGTTCTTTCCCGTGATTGCGGACATTCAATTGCTGCTGAAGTCCCAGACTACTCAGTGAATAACGGAGCGTCACTGTGAAGGTGAACGGAAGGTACTTATAGAACTCATGTCCTTCTTTCACTTCCTGACTGAGCACAACATAACTCTCCAGCTCGTCAGATCCGTAGCCCACAACCTTCCACTCGGCATCATGCAGGAATCCATGCAGGTGGTTGCCTGTAGCTGGTTCGTTTACAGGAAGTTGATAGACTTCACCGTTCCAGGGGAAGCGACCATCCTCATAGCGATTCGGTGGGGAAAGAATCGGAATACCGTATACGGCAGGTGCAGCCATAAATTCGTCCATATGTTCCAGGTCCGGCTCACGCAAATAACGGAATCCCTGCTCTGTATCACGAAAAGCGACAAGGTTGGCACCCACGCTCGGAATAACAGCCGCTTCGAATTGATTAAAACGAAGCCAGACGGCTGGTATACCTCCAAATTGTTCTTCGAAAGCTGCATTTTGCTGTGTCATCGTTATATGTACCTCCTGCATACTAAGGTTATATTATACGGCTCGACTATATCATGACCGCGCACAAAATACCAATCTATGATAGAGAACAAATTCATGATAGAACGACAAAAAAGACAGCTACGATGCTCCGTGGCTGTCTCCATCCCCTAAAGCTGCCGTAATGAAATCATTCCTGATTTCAATGCTATGCCCAAGCAGCGCATCAGTTCGCTTAATCCACATATTTGTCGTGATCCGGGATGGCACTCTCTTCAAAATCAAGATCGAGCCGCTCCAGCGAATCTCTCAGCATTTCTCCGGTTAAGGAATGTCCGTGCCCGGTAACAGCAACCATGGGCTCCAGTCTTCGAATATGCTGAACCGATCGATGGGCCGCTTGCCAATCCGTCGTGAAATATGCGGGTGGACCGTGTAACTGTTTGTCCTGAAGCAGCACACTCCAGAGTGATTCCTGTTTCACGGTCACGATGGCGTCTCCCGCAATCAGAATACGGTCTTCTTTTCGAAATAGCGACACATGGCCCGGTGTGTGACCGGGTGTATGCAGCCATTCCCAGCCAGAAACACCTGGGATGGAATGATCATCCGGCAGACTGAATATCCGATCATCCAGATTAATAGCTTCATTAGGATAAACAAATGACAGCCGTGCCATCAAACCGCCACCTACAGCAGGGTCTGCCGGAGGGTAATCCTTCACACCTGTCAAATAAGGCAGTTCCAGCAGGTGTGCGTACACCGGGACACCCCAGAATTGTTCCAGTTCGATGACGGTCCCTACATGATCAAAATGACCATGTGTCAAAATAATCGCAGACGGTGGACCAGGAAAGCGTTCAGTTGCAACATGAAGAATCTGATCAGTGAAACTCGCCATTCCAGTGTCCACGAGCACCCAGTTCCTGCTTCCAGGCTCCCCGATGAACACAACATTAACGAACAGTGTACGCAGACTGAGGATATCGTGCGCGACTTCTTCAAGTCCCGTCATTCCTGCTGTAATCAGATTGTCAGATGCCATTCACGGTTACCTCCCATTCAGGCGGATTGTCTCTCTGGTTCCATTCATCTGTCATAGACTTCCCTTTTCTGGAGTAACTATTCCTTATTCCCAATAAAATAGACGGTGGACGCCCTGTTTCAGGCATACACCGTCTAGTATAATCAGCTGCATTCCATATTAGAACAAGAACCTCTCGGTCCTATTATGCAGGGAAAGCGTCCAGTGCCGCATCAAGCAGCTGATTGTACATATCGTCATCGTTTTCCAGCAGCTCGTCCATACGCAGCAATTCGTCTTCATCACCGGATTGTTCAGTGAAATGCAGACTATAATCCCAGTCCTTGCCGTTCTTGCTCATAAACGTAATCTCATAAACGGACTTTTCGCCTTCTGCACGAAAAACCGTATTTCCCACATAATTCTTCTCATCTTCACGACGCATCTCTGCACGAATAATCTCAATATTCACAATCGTTCTCTCCTTTAATCTCTCATCAGTTGCAGGTCTCCATAATTTATGGTAAACCTAGTTTGGTAATTATTATTGGTTAATTGTACAATATATATCGTAGCAACGTATACCTTATTCAATGAGGGAACCATACTGACTCCTTACATACCTGTAATGAGGACTATAATAACAAACAGCTACGACATTATATCAAACGGGAGGAACAAATAGCATGAACCATTTTGAAACGAATTTACAACAATATGCCGAACTGGCAGTCAAAGTCGGTGTCAATGTGCATCCTGGGCAGACTCTCGTCGTGAATGCACCAATCTCGGCAGCGCATTTTGTACGCCTGATCGTTAAAGCCGCTTATGGCACAGGTGCCAAGCTGGTCAAAGTGAACTGGAGCGATGAGGTTATTACACGTCTTCACTATGATCTCGCACCAGAGGAATCCTTCTCCATTGAACCAAAATGGTTTGCAGGGGAAATGACTGAACTCGTAGAAGAAGGTGCCGCCATCCTGCATGTGATCGCAGAAAATCCAGACCTGCTGGCAGGCGTTCCTCAAGAACGGATCGTGACTAGTCAGAAAGTTCGCGGTAAAGCGATGGAGAAATATCGTTCCTATCAAATGGCAGACAAGTTCAGCTGGTCCATTGTGGCTGTTCCTTCCCCTGAATGGGCAGCCAAAGTATTCCCTGATCTCCCGGCAGAGCAGCAAATCGATAAATTGTGGGATGTCATCTTCAAAACCGTACGCATAGGTGAGCAGGATGCTGTCGCAGAATGGAAAACACATTTGCTGAATCTCGACTCCCGCGCAGATCTGCTTAACGAGAAGAAATACAAAAAGCTTCACTATACAGCCCCTGGCACAGACCTGACGATCGAGCTTCCTGAAGGCCATCTGTGGGTATCCGGTGGCAGCATCAATGAGCAGGGACATGTCTTCGTTGCCAATATGCCTACAGAGGAAGTGTTCACCGCTCCATTGAAAACCGGAGTTAACGGCACAGTTCGCAGCACCAAGCCACTGAGTTATGGTGGCAACCTGATCGACGGCTTCTCCCTCACTTTCGAAAATGGTCGAATTGTCGATTATACTGCTGAACAAGGACTTGATTCATTGAAAAGCTTGATCGAAATGGATGAAGGCGCACATTATCTGGGCGAGGTAGCTCTCGTTCCACATCAATCACCGATTTCGGATACGAATATTTTGTTCTATAACACGCTATTTGATGAAAATGCATCCAACCATTTGGCTATCGGTAACGCCTATGCCTTCTGTCTGGAAGGTGGCAAAACGATGTCCAAGGATGAATTGATCAGCCATGGCATGAACTCCAGTCTCACTCATGTGGATTTCATGATTGGATCAGGAGAAATGAACATTCACGGTGTCACTTCCGAAGGTAGCGAAGAGCCAATCTTCCTGCAAGGCAACTGGGCTTTCTAATTTAAAACGGTGTAAATGAGAGAGAGGGTCACTCCTCTCTTTTCCTGCGTAAGCGGGGAATTCATGATATGGAGGAACTTGATATGTTGAGTTTTGAACAAAAACTGGATCGTTATGCTGAACTGGCTGTAAAAGTCGGAGCCAACGTTCAGCCCGGACAAATCTTCGTGATCAGCGCGATGATTGATACAGCTGAATTCGTGCGTTTGTTGGTGCGTAAAGGCTACGAGGCTGGAGCAAAAAAAGTTATCGTCAAATATGGAGATGAAGCTGTTAATCGGCTGCGCTTTGAAATGGCGCCTGAGGACTCCTTCCAAGACCCGCCGAAATGGCATGCCGCTGAACTTGAAGAGCTGGCAGCGAACAATGCTGCGTTCTTGACTGTATTGTCATCCAGCCCGGACCTGCTGAAAGGCATCGATCCAGAACGCATTTCCACCCACCAGCGTACATACGGTCAGGCGATGTCCAAATATCGTCAGTACCAGCAGGCCGACAAAATGAGCTGGACAGGGGTAGCATGTCCTTCCCCGGATTGGGCCGCCAAAGTATTCCCTGACCTTCCCCCTGCCGAGCAGATGAAACAGCTCTGGGAAGCCATTTTTGCCGCTGTAAGAGCCGATCTGGAAGATCCTGTAGCGGCTTGGGAGCAGCATATCGAGCGCTTGGAGCACAAAGCCGTTGCCCTGAACAGCAAAAAATACAAAGCTCTGCATTTTGTCTCACCGGGAACCGACCTTACGGTTGAGCTTCCAGAAGGACACATTTGGGCGCAGGCGGGTAGTATAAACGAACAAGGCACTCGTTTTGTGGCCAACATCCCGACAGAGGAAGTGTTCACCGCACCTGCTAAATACGGGGTGAACGGCAAAGTGTCCAGTACCAAACCGCTTAGTTATGGCGGAAGTATCATTGACCGCTTCTCTCTTACGTTTGAAAACGGACGCATCATTGATTTCCATGCCGAAGAAGGACAGGATACACTAGAAAGACTCATCAATATGGATGAAGGCTCGCATTATCTCGGCGAAGTTGCGTTGGTGCCCTTCCATTCTCCAATCTCAGAAAGTGGTATTCTCTATTACACAACGCTTTATGATGAGAATGCTTCATGTCACCTCGCTATCGGTAGTTCCTATGCTTTCAATATTGATGGTGGCAAAACCATGTCAACCGAGGAGCTTGCAGCTCGCGGCATGAACTCCAGCATTACTCACGTAGACTTCATGATGGGTTCGCCGGAAACGAACATTTACGGCGTTACAGCCAATGGCGAGCGTGAAGCTATCTTCCTGAACGGCGACTGGGCATTCTAAGCCAGTTTCTATTATTCTACGATTATTAAATAACACATAGAGGCCGCACTCCTGACCATAATTTACTTGGTTAGTGAGGTGGCCTCTCTTTGATTCGGCTATACTTTTTCTGCATCTGTCGGACGAACCTCCCATTGTATCGCTTCCATATAATGTTGTAAAATGAAATGATACCAATGTTTGTGGATTGTTCACCAGAAAGGAGAACATCATGGCCAATCGGCTCCAATTACTCTTAGCCTCAGATTTCCATAATTTGAGCCCTCAGCTTCAAGAAGAAGTGTACTACGAATATTATAATATGGTACATGGTCTTATCGTTTACATCATCAAAGAGCGTGCTGCAGCAGAAGATATCATTCAGGAAGCTTTTATCAAAATCATTAAAAACAAACCTCTCTTCGACAACGAAGTCAAATTGAAAGCATGGCTGAAGGTTGTCACACGAAATACCGCCATTAATTATCTGAGAAAAAATAAAAATAACCGTAACCAACTGGATACGGATAGTGTTTTTATAGATATGGAGACAATTAATCAGACGGCAGCTTCCGTAGAGAGCACGGTGGAGACTCAAATGATGCAGGAATCCATCGAGTTCTATCTGGAACAGCTTAAGCCGGAATATCGTGTACTCGTGGAGCTGCGCTGGAAAGAGGGTCTTTCCTATCGGGAAATGGCTGATCTGCTTGATACATCCGAAGAAATTGTGAAGCAACGTTTGTTCAGAGCCCGCGGAAGTATCAAAAAGAAATTACATAAGGAATGGGGTGGAAGCATTGAGCAAAGGCAAGTCCGATAAGCATATTGATTCATTCGATTCAGAGCTGGAAGACGATTTTTTCGATGCCGCGTTTGATATGGCTTTTGACGAAGCCTTCCATCAGGCTGTATCTGCTCCCCTAGATCCAAAGAATACAAATTCCCAAGTTATGCATGATTCCTGGCTTAAAGTTGAATATGAAATTAATAAGATTAACGCACGCAAAAAAAGAAGGCGGACCTTGCGGCTTTCTTTCGTTATCGCCGCTTCAGTCGCCTTAGGTGCAGTTTTATTCAGTGTTCCTACGGACACACAGGCAGTGTCCCCTTTTGTGCAAACGATCAAAGATTGGGGTAATGGAATGAAATCCATTATCATTAAAGACCGCACAAACGAAATTGTTGGATTGGATCCTTTAGCTGCAAAGACGTCTGCACCACCTGAGCGTGGTATCGAGGACGCTCCTCAAATTCCCCCTGAAAATTATGATGACAATCCCTATGAATTCGATATAGATTCAACACAAATTTTGGTTCCTGTTGAAGTAACTGAAGAAGAAGCACGCTCAGGGTTTATTGGTGACTTTCTACTTTCAAATGTAATCCCCGAGCGATTTACCGACATCAAGTTCGAGCTGATGCTTGATGCAGAGTTGCCACTCCCTATAGACAGTAATATTAAATCAAACCATATGCGAGTACTCTACACTGGTAAAATCAAAGATAGACAAGAAGAAATATTACAATTTGATTATGCCTGGATCCAACCTGGTGAAATAGTTGAAGGTCCTTTACTTCGAGAGACAAGTGTCGTTAAACTGGGCGATGGTAGCGAGGCTTTTATGTCAATTGGCCCTCGTTATAACTCTTTTCAATGGATGATGGGTTCAACCAACGTCAGCTTGTTCGGTACTCTCAGCGAAGAAGAGATGTTATCCATTGCCAATAACCTTCAGAATCAAAGGTTTCCTTGGAACAGTCATTAAAGTTGACTAGAAAAGCACATTTGATGATGTATGTGTGCTTGTTTCAGTTTTTGAGCCATTATTTGCGCTGTGAATGCTCACCACACGATAATAGTAACCAGTTATAACAGTCCAGCTGGAGCTTGCATCCAATGCCGAAACATTATTTTTCGTGACAGAATTCGATTTATATGTGACCCAATCGGATCCTGTCCATCGTTGGAGACTATACTGTACCGTTATACTGTTCATTTTGGTGTAAGTTGTTGTCGTTGTACTCACCAATGCAGTGAGTCCTCCTACAGGAATAACATTGCCACTTGCTTGATAAATGTTCTCGAATTGAGCCAAGCTCTGAATGCTTTGGCTCTCCGGTGGTGGTGAGGTCAAGGCTACGGGTTTAACACTCGAAATATCTGGAGTAGCTTCGACTTTTCCATCAGGTATTGCTAAGATCATGGGTAAAGTTAATGCGGCTGCTAATGTCACCTTTAAGAAAGGCTTCAAACTCTTTGTCATCATTTAGTTCATTCCTCCAATTTCATATTTTGGATATTCATAGGTGTTTACGCAATGTGAAACTATATGGTTTCAAAAAAAATCCTTTTTAAAATAGTAGAGTAGAGTTATGGAGAAGTTTGGCTCAAAAGCGTTATCGAGTTTAGAAGAAGATAAATCTCACATGAAAGATGCACAAATGAGGAGAACCTCTTGCGTATACATCAATCCAAATAAATACACCGTCATTTTATGCCGACCTCATCATTCATGCTCCATCGTCGCAATACCGATGCTTCAGACCAAATGACAGGCTACAAAATGATCCGCTCCAACGTTCCGATACGCTGGAATTTGCTGCTTGCAGATATCTTCTGCCCATGGACAACGTGTATGGAATTTGCAGCCAGTTGGCGGATTCACCGGACTGGGGATATCCCCTTTAAGCACAATTCGTTCCCGTTTCAATTTGGGAATCGGCACAGGTACAGCGGATAGCAAAGCTTTTGTATACGGGTGCAGTGGATTGCCGAACAACTCATCTCTGGAGGCAGTCTCGACCATGGAGCCCAGATACATTACTCCAATGCGATCACACAGATGTTCCACCACACTCAAATCATGCGAAATAAACAGGTAAGCAAGGCCGCGCTCTTGCTGAAGCCGTCTGAACAGGTTGATAATCTGAGCCTGAATGGACACGTCCAGTGCTGATACCGGTTCATCTGCGATAATCAGTTTGGGATTTAAGATCAAAGCTCTTGCAATCCCGATCCGCTGTCGCTGTCCGCCAGAGAACTCATGGGGAAAACGGTCAATATGATAAGATGACAATCCGCAGGCTCCGAGTACTTCCTTAACAAGATCACGCACCTCGCTTGCGGTCGCCAATCCGTGATCCAATACAGCCTCTCCGATCGCATCACCAATACGTATGCGCGGATTTAGTGAACTGTAGGGGTCCTGAAAAATCAGTTGAAGCTGCGGACGAATCTTCCGCACTTCCTGCATAGACAAATGATGCAAGTCAACACCTTGAAAACGAATCTGTCCTTCCGTTTTTTCCGTTAAGCGCACGATCGTTCTTCCAACGGTGCTCTTGCCACTTCCGGATTCCCCGACTAATCCAAACGTCTCGCCTTCATGAATCGTGATGCTGATATCATCAACCGCTTTCACATGGGCTACTGTACGATTCAATAAGCCTTTGCGCACTGGAAAATAGGTTTTGAGATGTTCGATTTCCAATAGAGGTTCAGACATGACTCAACGCCTCCTCATACAGCCAGCATGCAGCCTTCTGTCCGGGCCCAAGCTGCTTCAGCGTAGGCATTTGCGTGGTGCATATCGACATACAGTGCTCACAACGATCAGCAAAATGGCAGGAATCTTTTAAGGATAGCGGATCAGGTACATGTCCGGGTATCGAATACAATTCGTCCTGCCGTTGATTGATAATCGGCTTGGAGCGAAGCAATCCCTGAGTATATGGATGTTTGGGAGATTCAAACAATTGCACAACTTCCCCCTCTTCCACCACTTTGCCTGCATACATGACTACGACATAATCCGCCATTTCGGCTACAACGCCAAGGTCATGCGTGATCATCAAAATAGAGGTTCCTGACTGGGACTTGATGTGCTGTAACATATCCAATATCTGCGCTTGAATCGTCACGTCAAGAGCGGTGGTTGGTTCATCCGCGATTAACAGTTTCGGGTTACATGAGATGGCAATGGCAATCATAATGCGCTGGAGCATACCTCCACTCAGCTCGTGCGGATAACTGTTCGCAATCTGTTCCGGGCGTGAAATGCCAACTTCGGCAATCAGCTCAACCGCTCGTGCGCGAGCCTGCTTTTTACTCATTTTCAAGTGTACAATCAGCGGCTCCATCAATTGCTCACCGATCTTAAGCACGGGATTCAACGAGGACATCGGTTCCTGGAAAATCATAGAGATGTCATTGCCCCGAATGGCACGCAGCGAAGATTTACTTTCACGAAGCAGATCCCGTCCACCAAAACGAATTGCACCGCCTACCACCTTGCCTGCAGGTTCCTCAATCAATCCCATGATTGACATGGCGGTTACACTTTTGCCACAGCCCGATTCACCAACGATGCATACCGTCTCCCCTTCTCGTACGTTCAGGCTTACACCGTCTACGGCTTTGACATGGCCTTCTTCTGAGTAAAAATGAGTTTCAAGATGTTCAATTTCAATCATATTTTGCATGAGGCGTGCTCACCTTCTCTTCTGTTTGGGATCTAATACGTCTCGAAGACCATCACCAAAAATATTGATCGCAATAACGGTCACGAAAATGGACAGCCCTGGCGGAATCCATAACCACGGATGCTGTTGAAAATCAATCATGTTGTTGGCCGCATCGATCATATTGCCCCATGTAGGCGTTGGTGGCATGACACCGAGTCCAAAAAAGCTGAGTACCGATTCGCTGAGAATGGACCCTCCGATGTTCAGAGTCGCCATGACGATGAGAAGCGGGACAATATTGGGCAGAAGATGGTGAAACAGTTTGCGACGGTCACGCAAGCCAAGAACAACAGCAGCCTGCATGAATTCACGCTCGCGCAAGCTTAACATCTGTCCCCGTACCATTCGGGCCATACCGGGCCAGTTGACAAAACTGAGCATCAGCATGACGATATACATTCTGGAATCCGGCGGAACTTTCCAATCCGATAACAACGCACCGAAAATGAACAGCAGCGGCAGTCCCGGGATCGTGAGCAGCAAGTCAGCAATCCGCATAATGACCTGATCAACCATGCCGCGATAATATCCGGCGATAGCTCCAAGCAAGGAGCCGATAAATACGGATAGAACCATGGAAGCCAAACCAACAGTGAGCGAGATACGACCAGCCATCAGCACACGGGTGAGCACATCCCTGCCGAGCGCATCTGTGCCAAGCCAGTGATGAATGCCGGGACCTTGTTTCATCGCTGTCATATTGATCTTGTTATCGGTATAAGGTGAGAACAACGGGCCAATGAAACAAGCCACAAACATCAATAAAACTACGATGAATCCGCCAACAGCAAGTTTGTTCTTGAGCAGTCTTCGGATCGACAATTTCCATAAAGAAGACTTGGGTGGAACCTTTAAAGGTAAGGCAGCTTCTGCGGCATTTCTCGTTACAGGCGATGAAGAGATTGTCATGTTCAAAGCCCCCCTTATTGCAAACGGACACGCGGATCTGCGATGTGATAGAGCACATCAGACAGCAGCGTTCCAATGACAGTCAGGATGGCGATGAACATGGTAAAGCCCATCAGCAGCGGATAATCCCGCAGCGAGAAGGACTGCATATATAACTGGCCGATACCGGGCCAGCTGAATATTTTCTCAATAATCAGTGAACCGCCGAATAAGGACGGCAGCTCGAATCCAATCAGTGTTATCGCAGGCAACAGAGCATTGCGCAAGGCATGGGTATATAACACTTTGCTTTCTTTTAAACCTTTGGCTCGTGCTGTTCGAATATAATCCTGTTTGATCACATCAATCATATTGCTGCGGAAGTAACGGGTAAGTGAGCCTACCCCAAGCAGAGTCATCACAATTACAGGCAAGGTCATGTGCTGAATCACCTCTTTGACATAGGCCAGACCGGTAGCATTACTTCCCGTGGTCATCATGCCCCCTGGAGGCAACCATTTTAGGTCAACCGCCAGCAGTTTAATCAAAAACAATCCGATAAAGAAAGAAGGCACGGACATGGCTGCAAATATGCCTATCATCACAAAAGTATCGAACCACGAATACTGCTTATAGGCAGCAATCACACCGATAATAACCGCGATGAACCAGGTCAGGAACGTGGTCACAGCAGCTAACAGGAATGAATTCCAGATATATTCGTTAAACAGCGCGAGCACGGGTTTTTGTTGTGCCAATGAATATCCGAAGTCCCCGTGTACAGCATTTTTCATCCAGATGAGATACCGTTCGATAACAGGCTTGTCCAGTCCATACAATTCTCGCAGCTCGGCCTTGCGCTCGGGACTTAATTTAATGTTGCTGGAGATGTAGTCGCCAGGGGTAAGTGCATACAGGCTGAAGATAAGAACGGAAGCGGCCAGCAAAATAAGAACCATATATGTCATCCGTTTCACAATGTAAGTGCTCATATCAGGCTCCTTATCAATGCGTCCCCTGCATCTGCGACATCGCAAACACAAGGGACATTTTGTTTATTCCAGTATTGATGTTTCTTGATTCATACCCCTGCTTATTTCAGAGACCATTCCGGCAAGCTGGTTGCAATCCCGCGGTATGGACTGACAGAAAGTCCATCGATGCGACCGTTATAGGCGTAAACTGTTTTTTTGTAACTGGTGAAAATGACAGGCAGCTCATCGTTGAGCAATTGGTACAGCTCTTTGTATACTGCCTTGCGTTCCTCAATGTCTGTCGTAGCCAGACCTTTGTTGTACAGCTCTTTCACTTTGGGATTGTCGTACCCTTTAAGCTCGCCATCCACAAATTGCAGTACCCCGTCTGAAGGATCCGTTAACATCGGTGTGGAGAAGGAAGCCACGTCGTAATCGCCGCCCTCCACTTTGGAGACAAGTGAGTTGAAATCGGCAAACACTTCAGGCTGGAACTGCACACCAATCGCTTCAAAGTTTTCTTTGGCTACAGCAATGAAGATATCTGTGGCCGGACTTTTCGTTCCGAGGAAATGCAGGGACAACTTCTTCCCGTTTTTCTCACGGATGCCATCCGCTCCAGGCACCCAGCCTGCGTCGTCCAGCAATTGATTAGCTTTGTCCGGATCATAGGCGTATGGATTAATACCTTCTTCCGTATATGACCAGGAAATAGGTGAAGTCGGGATGTTGGCAACAGCACCTGCCCCTTGGTTTGCGTCCACATAGATGGACTGACGATCCAGGCCATAGGTGATGGCTTGACGTACTTCTTTTTCCTGAAGCTGTTCATGCTCCAGATTAAGCTGTAAATATCCGTATGTACTTGGTGTGTAAGGCAGAAGGTTGAGGTATGGGATTTTTTTCAGCTTATCAATATTCTCTTGGGTAGCCGTGAACGAAGTGAAGTCGATCTCTCCGGTCTCAATAAACTGCCAGGTGTCTCCTTCCGATGTTATATATATGAAATGCTCGGTTTTTGGTTTGCCCTTGTAATAGAACTCGTTGGCAACGAATCGAACTTCCTGACCTGGAATGAACTTTTCAAGTTTATAAGGGCCATTGCCTACAGGTGTTGCATGAAGATTTTTAATGTATTCGAGCTTTCCGAATTGATAGTCTTTGCCGTAGTAGGCTTTGGACAATACCTCTGAGCCCAATGTAAGCAGAGCAGTTGCGTTTGGTTGTTCCAGGGTGACCGAGATCGTTAACGGATCAATGACCTTAATACCCTCAATGTGATCTGCCTTTCCTTCGGTATACGCTTTCCCGCCCTTCACCTTGGTGGAGAAAATATCAAATCCACCGTCATATGACTTGTCATGCAGAATTGTCCATGTAAAAGCAACATCATCTGCGGTGAGCGCGGAGCCGTCACTGAACTTGGAATCTTTTCTTAGATGAAACGTGTATGTACACTGATCGTCGGACACATCCCAGCTTTCAGCGAGATCAGGAACAGGTAAACCTTTCTCATCTACGGTTACAAGTGAAGCAAATAGCAATGAAGCCACGTTGCCATCATATCCACTCTGATGGAAGTACGGTGTGAAAGCCCCGCTGGGATCCGTAAGTCCCACAATCACCGTATCCGTTCTTTTTTTTGCCGTCTCAGGTAATTGATTCAAGTCCGTTGCCTGAAATGGCGCATCCAGTGCTGCTGAAACCGGAGTCGCTTGAGTGCCCGAATTTGTTGTTACGCTTCCAGCAGTATTGGTCTCTGCTCCCCCACCTCCAGCACATGCCGATAACACAATCGCACTGCTGATGATTAATGATGCCACGGATAAACCTTTCACTCTCATAAAATCCTCCCCAATTCATAAATGATCCATTTTTTTCTCGCTCAGCCGTTCCTAATTCCCGAAATAATCCAGAATATATACAATTCCTATGAAATTAGTAAGGTATAAGTTCGATAAGCCCTATTATAAGAACCACATTCGGTTCTGTAAATAGAGAACCACAAAAAAATATTTATATTAAACCCATTAATATCCACTTTAAAGCGATAAAATAGCCGTATGTTTTGCGCGGATTTCCTGAATAAATTTCAGTTCGGCCACAACAAACATACGGCTGTATCGAAGGAATACTTTTTTTCTAAAAACCACATTTTGATAAACGTTATTGCTCCAAATAATTCATGACATTCGGCAAAATTTGTTCCAGAGCATGAAGACGAAGTGAATACTCAACCAGACTCTCTCCTTCAAAATGCGCATAGACCAACCCTGCTCCACGAAGCTTGGATAGATGGTCATGAGTAATTCCTTTGGAGAGCTTCAAGTGACGAACAATTTCAATAAATGAACGTGGTCCCTGATGCAGAAAACGCATGATTTTCAGTCTGTTCTTCTCTCCCAAGCTGCGGATTACACGCAAATGATGGGTCGGAATATACTCATGATCTCCCATATACAATCTGGAGGAATAATGGCACAGCAGCGTATCCCCAAAATGCAGGATGACATTTAGCGGCTGAAAATGAAATTGTGGCACAAGCAGTAGTCTATCCAGCCCCTTCATGTCCCGGAACATCAACCCGTTGGTCGCATCGTCGAGTACCTCTTCCTGAGGCGATTGACTTAACTGTTCCTTGCGGTTCTGAACCTCCTGGCGCAGATGTTGTAAGATGGCGGGATCAAGCAAGCGAAAATATTGCTCATTCCAGCCGGTTAAAACATAGGTCATCTTGGTCTGGAAAGCAGCGATATCATCCGTATACGGGAAACTGTACTTGCTAAAAATGTCATGAAGGTCAAGCACTGTTCGTTGGCTGAACCATTCAATAAAATCCTCCGGCTCCTCAGCTTCCACTCGCAGACAGACAAGCAGATACATCCATTTCCAATCATCATCCACGTTCATATGTTGCAAGACAGCAGCAAGCTCAGGGGTTAGCTCTCCTTCTATTTCTTGGGCCCACGCTGTGGATAAATCAATCTTTTTATGCGATTTTCGGCAAATATATGTATGCAAACTGGCCATGAATTCAAATACAGGTGTAAATCCAACCTCAATGCGATAGCTCAATCTCAACCTCTCCTATCTTGCAAGGTTGTTCCATTATACCCTGTTTGAAGCCGTGCATGCTACGATAATAGGGTAAACAAAAAGCCGCACAGTGAAATAATCCACCGTACGGACTCTCTATAGACCGGGATCTCCTGTCTCCAAAAATAATACTTTGGATTAGGCGCCTTCGCCTTCAACCATCAGATCCAGCTTAATCACATTTACACGCGAAATCCGCTTATGCTCGGTCTCTTGAATTACAAAGACATATCCACCATACTCTACCGACTGCCCTACTTCAGGTGGGATGGTTTCTACTCTGGAGTATAACCAGCCGCCAATCGTATCATAATCCGCCCGGTCCATATCCAGCCCAAAGCGCTCACTAACCTCTTCAATCAGCATAAGGCCGTCAATGGAGTATTCCATCTCATCCACTTTCTCAATCGCCGGACGCTCCTGGTCAAATTCGTCTTGAATCTCGCCCACAATCTCTTCCATGATGTCTTCAAGCGTTACAAGGCCGGAGGTTCCTCCGTACTCATCAATCAGGATTGCAATCTGTGTCTTGCTGCGCTGCATCCGCTTGAGCAGGTCACTGATCGGAGTGGAATCGGGTACTGCGAGAATCGGACGAATCACCGAGATGGTATCTGTAAGCTGAGATCGCATCAGGTCTTTAATGTGAATAAATCCGATAATATGGTCTTTGTCGCCGTTATAAACCGGATAACGGGTACGCATGCTTTCACTGGCAATTTCCAGATTTTCCAGCATGGACTGATTGGCATTCAGGCAGATCATTTCCGTCCGCGGAATCATAATTTCACGGGCGGTTGTTGCCGTAAAATCAAATATATTATCAACAAGCGCCAATTCAGTATTGTCAATTAAACCGCTCTTATTGCTTTCTTTCATCAGAATGCGTATTTCATCTTCACTATGCGCTGAGTCATGCTCCGAGGCCGGTGCCATGCGAAATACTCTCAGCAGGCTGTTCGCCATACCATTCAATGCCCATATAAAGGGATACATTAATTTGTAAAAGAACGTAAGCAGCGCCGCAGACCATAACGTGATCGTCTCTGATTTGCGGATAGCCATCGTCTTGGGAGCAAGTTCCCCGAGTACAATATGCAAAATCGTAATAATAACAAAAGCAATCGCAATGGAGATGCCGTGTACGTATACTGGACCCAGTCCAAATGCAGTAAACATGGGCTCTAACAGGTGAGCAATCGCTGGCTCTCCCAGCCACCCGAGTCCAAGTGAAGCAAGCGTTATACCCAATTGGCACGCGGACAGATAAGCATCCAGGTTGCGTACAATATTGGAAGCATAAATCGCATTTTTATTACCTGTCTCCACCAAAGCTTCAATCCGGCTGCCACGAACTTTGACCATCGCGAATTCTGCCGAGACAAAGAAACCATTCATCAATACAAGCAAAGCAATTAAAAATAAATTTAATATACTCGGTAAGGGGTCACTCAAATTATCATCCTATTCGCCGTCATTCTTCGGCAAATAGGTCCACCTCCTTCGAAAATGTAGGATATTTGCCATTCTGCCGCTCATATGCAGTTTCAACTTCCCAATGCGTTCACCTCCACCTTCTTCTGTCGAATAACAAGGATATGCTTCTTTTATTATATTATTCTACACTACACAGTCAATCCGTGTCCTATGACAACGAAATGATGCATACGGGCTATTTCGTTAACAAATGTATCGAATACGCCGTTTTTTTTACGTTTTACTAACAAATATATGCATCTTCTTGCTTACGGTTTAATTTTTCTCTTACGCTCAGTTAATCATTCAGCTATATACTTCCAAATAGAACAACAAATTGATCTCGGAGGTATGTTCATGAAAAGCCATCATGCTATGAAATGGAATGCTCTACTACTCAGCGCGGCTGTTGCGATTACAGCCTTGCCTTGGCAGGTCAATGCTGAACCCGTATCTGCCCAGCAACAGACGGCCCCCGCCGCATTTACCATTTTACCTATTGACCGCGCTCAGATTCTGGCAGGCCAGAAGCTCGATTTTCGGGTTGAGCTGAACGGTGCCAAGCTGAAATCGAATGACATTAAAATCCAGGTTAATGGCTTGTCTCCGGACAAATACTTCGGCAAGTCCGGAACGTGGACAAGCAGCACCGACTTGAGCACGGAATACACCATCCGGGATGTTACTTTTAAAGAGAGCGATTCCATTGTGGTAACCGCGGAAACGATTGCTACAGGCAAGCGTACATATTCAAGGGTCGTATACCAAGTGTTTGATCCTTCCAAAGACACGGCCCTACTAACAAACGGTGAGCAAGCCAAAAATGTCGTTCTGATGATTGGCGATGGCATGAGTGCCAATATTCGCACCGCCGCTCGTGTTGTATCCAAGGGTATTAACGAAGGCAAATTCAAGGGTTGGCTGGAGATGGAGCAAATGGATGCTATGGGCATGGTCACGACGTCTGGTATGGATTCCATCGTCACCGATTCGGCCAATAGTGCTTCCGCTTATGCAACTGGCCACAAAACGGCAGTCAATGCCGAGGGGGTCTACCCGGACAATACACCAGACCCTTTTGACGATCCGAAGGTGGAAAACATCGTTGAGCTGGTCAAACGCACCCGTGGCATGGCTACTGGCCTTGTAACGACTGCGGATGTGACAGATGCAACACCTGCTGCAATGGCTGTACATACACGTAAGCGCGGTGAACAAGAAGCGATCGCAAGTATGTATCTGAATGAAGCGAATCGACCAGATGTTATTCTGGGCGGTGGACTGGAGTGGTTCCTTCCAGCAGCTGACGGCGGAAAACGCAAAGATGGACGCAATATTGTGGAGGAGTTCAAAAAAGAAGGATATACCTATGTTACAGATGCAACGAATCTGGACAAGTCTGCCTCTACCAAATCTTTGCTGGGATTATTCCGCAAAGGCAACATGAACGTATATTATGACAGAGAATACACGAAGCCCAACAATACCGATATTGTGGGCAAGGACACGGACCAACCTACATTGATGGAAATGACCGACACAGCCCTTCAGGTACTGGAACAGAATAAAAACGGATTTTTCCTGATGGTCGAAGGTGCATCGATTGATAAACAGGCTCACACGATGGATTTTGAACGTTCCGTATGGGATGCAATTGAATTCGATCAAACGGTGGGTCGGGTTAAGGAATATGCGAAAAAACACCCGGATACGCTCGTCATCGTCACATCCGACCACGGTCACTCTCTTACCCTCAACGGAACGTATAATACGGAAGCCGCCAAAGGTAAATCGGGCGACGAACTCCGTGAGTTGATCGGCACATATGCTGACTCCAAGTTCCCGACGTACGTGGATGCAAACGGAGATGGCTTCCCGGACAATCCGGATTCCGAATGGAAGATTGCTGTTGGCTGGGGCAATATGCCGGATAACAATGAGGACTATCTCGCTAATCCGGTACCAATCAGTCCTACCATCCAGGACCCTAATGTGAAGGACAAAACATGGTATATCGCTAACCCGGACAAAGATCCGGACGGTGTTCACTACACGGGTAATCTGCCTCATGATGAAGGTCAGGAAGTCCACACATTCGACGATGTGCCAATCAATGCCTCGGGACCCGGGTCACGCCTGTTCTCAGGCTATCACGATAATACGGACGTGTTCCGCAAAATGGTAACCGCATTGAAGTTGGATGCGTCCAAGTAGAATACGGTTGAACTAACAAAAGAGTATCCTAGCTCATGCTCAGGCATGGCGGGATACTCTTTTTTCATGATTTTATGGATAATGAGATCAGATGCATGTTAGCTTACCAATTAATGTTCACTGCCACTACTGCTTTTACTGCTTTTACTGCTTCTATTGCTTTTATTCAGTTTCTGATTGCATCCATCATTCTCTATAAAATCACTACGTTCTCATTAACGGTGTCCCAGCGCCACGGCGTGTCTTCCCCTTCGCCTATTTGAAGACCGCCAATCCAGGATCTATCTTGTCTTAATCGTGCCCAATCTGCTTCCCCGCTCAGCACCTGAATACCGAATTCGGTCAAAGACAAGACACCATGGCGGAATTCGTCATGATGCTGCTGGAAGGTAGGAAAAGCTTGTACACCCCTTATTTGAAGTAAAGCATGAGGTTCCTCCGTCATTCTCTTCAGATGAGCCCAGTACTCCAGATCACCCATTCCCAAGATATGCAATTGATCTCCAACATGCTTGAATAATGAATAAGGGCTACCCACGCCCTCTCTTACGGCCTCCAGTGTGGATTGCTCAATTATGCCCAGTCCGTTCGATACAGAAGGCAGACGGGACAGGTGGGCCTTGAATGCAGCATGTGCAAAAGGGAGCACCGATGTATTTTTCAGCAAGTAGTCCTTGTGATCCTGAATGTCAGATGATGCATACGCTGTCCAAAACTCACTGCCAGCCTGAATTTCCTCTGCCCCCATCACGTGCCAGGTACCTGATAAACGTCCGATCTGTGAGGGTGTAAGCTGCCCAAGCCCCCGAAAATGTTCTATTTCCGGATAGGTATCGATGCATAACAGATTCAGCTTGCTATTCTTCAGGTCCTGTCCCTTGAAATAGTGCAGCAAGTACGATAGCATTGCCTGATCATAGAGGTCATACTCAAACCACAGGACGATCTCCTCATATTGATGGAAAGAGCGAAGTGTCTGCTCAAGTTCCTTGATTTTCAGATATTCCGTCTGCGGAATGCCCAAGTGCTGCTCCAAATATTGTGCACGTTCACTTCGATCCTTCTCATTCCTCATATTTCTCGTTATCGGTCCAAATGAATAGAGCTCTCGCCAGACCAAAATTTCACCTTGAATTCCGCTTTGTCTTAATCGTTCTGCCGCATGATCACCATTCATAATGTGAAGCATTCCTTTTCCTCCTTCGTATAAATCACTAAATACTGAAATCACATCCGCCACAGGCAATGCACGTCTGAGCCTGGATCTGGCGTCATACAACCGTTTCTTTAGAGCCGGAACATGAACCCCGAGGAATTCCGACATCTCCTTGAGGGAGTAGCCCTGAAAATAAAACAGTTCAACAGCAAGCTGCATGGAGGTTGGCAAAATGGAAATCGAATCTCGCAGAAGGCGATGCACCTCTCCTTTCAAAGCCTGTTCTTCGGGATTATGAGTCTGATCCTCTTCTTGAATTACATCCTGAATCTCCAGAACCGGGACAGTGCCATGCTGCTTACGCCTCATTAGACGGTAACACTGTCTCTCCACGATAACTTTGAACCACCCGGGAAAAGCATCGGGATTGTCCAGTTTGGACAAATTCGCAAAGGCCTCTGTGAACGCCTCTTGTACCACATCTTCGGCCAGGAACGTATCCCCTAATTTTTGATAGGCGACAGCCAGTGCCATCCCGCGAAATTGCGTCACCAGCTGTTCATAAGCCTCGGCTTGCCCCTGGATTGCTCCCTCGATCCATGTCTTCAATATGTTTTGCTCCTTCCTGTGCGCTTGCTGCTTGATGTATTTATCTTTAAGTGCCTTGATTTGAGAAAAAGGTTACTTCTGTTTAGGTTCATTTTTTATTTGTTTATTTGTTTATTTGTTTATTTCTTTAATGCTCTATACCATCATATAGGAAAAGCTGCCCCGTTTGCGTAATAACATCCGCATTCGAGACAGCCTGTGTATGGCCGTATTATATTATGTTCTCTTTTCCCTGCTAATTAACGTCTGCTTGGTTGTTGCGGATAGTTCCCGATCACACCTGGATATTGATACAACAACGGCTCATCGAATGTGGCGTAGTCGAAATTGACCATCAAAAGCATGATCCGTTTTCCAGTGTTCGGGTCACTGATAATGATATGGTCACGACCAGCTGCTTCCAGAATACCTTGGAAAATGCGGGCATTCCACTCTTTGTTTCCTTCGTAAGTCATGTAGAATGTTCCACATTTACCCAGGTTAAGCCGTAAAATATTTTCGATGTAGGATTGTTCAAACTGTGGCGCAGTTGTGGTTGCAACTCCACCCGTAGGTGTCATTGGAGCACCGCTTGATACGAGCGGAGGTACGCTTGTGGAGCTAGGTGAAACCATGCCTGGAGTTGGCGACATCATCGGCATTCCGTTACCAATTTTATAGGATGTTCCTTGGACTTGCGAATTGGCCTGTTGGCCCATAACCTGTGTTGGTTGATAAGGCTGGTTAATCATCATGATTCCTCCCAAAATTTAATATACGGATGGACAGTCTTCGCCTGTCGGACTGAAGAAACAATGCGCCTTGAAGCGGCCTGTATTTTGCTGGTTATACCAGGTTGGAGGGCATTCCCCCACGGGACGGAAAAACCACAGAGAGTTGCTGGCTGGCCAGAAGCGTTCACCATTAATGACACGCTGTGCCAAGCGTATTTCTGATTGTCTTGCCCGTTGGTAGAAGTACCCTTTTTGCGTAGACTCGAAGCCACCCGGATTCTGAAACACCATTCGATTAATGTCCCGAATATCACCGAAATCCAAGCAATCACCAAGCACCCGGTTTACCCCTACATTGCCTACAAGCAGCATGCCTTGTTCGCCGTCACCTTCAGCCTCCGCTCTCATCAGTCTAGCGAGCAGCTTGACGTCTTCCGAGTTGGCTTTAATAACAGCCATATCCTGTTTCCTCCCTTGTTGAACCTCTTCATCACCGTATATAATATTGTGCAGATGCCCATTCGGTGACACGATTTTATTTTTTTACCATAAAAAAAGCCCGGAACCTCACCTTATGTGAAGTCCCGAGACATAACATTTCCTATATAACCTGCCTATTCAGGGCTTGGCTTGAATCCAGTAATCGTATGCATGTACAATATTGCCTTTGTAGGCTTTATACTCGCTTAACAGATCTGGAAGCAGTGCCAGCTGACGCTCCATCTCCGCTGCTCCCTTATCATAAAATGAAATATGTCTACCTTCAAAATTCTCTTTCATCTCCACCGAGATCAACAGCGGTTTACCCAAACGATCCGCAATTTTCATTTCCTGACTGACCACGTCGG
Source organism: Paenibacillus sp. OK076 (assembly GCF_900110055.1). Lineage (NCBI taxonomy): Bacteria > Bacillati > Bacillota > Bacilli > Caryophanales > Paenibacillaceae > Paenibacillus > Paenibacillus sp. OK076. The sequence goes on along the minus strand of NZ_FOCH01000001.1, from coordinate 2,498,265 downwards.
CAATTCCATTGGAGCCTTCGGCAATGTTGCGGAATGCCATCAGAGAGACGTGATCCAGCGTTGTGATCATGTATTCACTGACAGACATGTCTCTTCCCGGTAACGGGAACGTATCCAGCCAAACGGCCAGATCGGCACTCGTTTCCAGATCACTGTCCTTTTTCGTCTCTTCATGGAAATAAGCAATATTGGCAGCCCATTCGGTCAGCAGCGTATCCCGATCATTTTCCCATTCAGGTAAGGTGTATGGCTCAATATCGAGATGGATTCCCTTAAAACGTTCATCCGGTTCCGATTCGGCGTTATAATTTTTCACATAGTCGATCAAGCGTTGTATCCGTGGCCGATTTTCCTTTTTACCCCAGATTGGATGGCCGCCCATAGCGTGAACCTCAATACCTTGAGCCTGTGCACGTTTCACAAAACTACGATAGCTGGAATACGGTTGATCCAAATCAAGCCGGACGTATAACCAATTAATGTTTTGCGCTTTGGCGAACTCCAGAATGTGATCTCCACCGTCATTCGTAACCTGAGAAGCCTGCCAGATATAGGTTCCTCGGATTTCAGGTTGATTGGATGGATTCTCTGGTAATGGTACTTCCCCTGGCTCCAGCTGCCCCCAGTACACGATGTCATGCACAGCTGAACCTGCATAGGAAGCATGATCTGTGAATGCAGATGCCACTTCACTTAAGACACTCTCCAATTGCGCCGCACCTTTGCCAGCAAAAGTCGTGAACTCTTCTCCAGGCATCGGCTTGGTGTTTACGCCAACGGTAATCGAGCCATTTCTGGCGTCAGCCCATATCATTTCTTGTTCTACCAAACGTATAATTCCATTGTTTCCTTGCGCACTGTCACGGTAAGCGAGCAGCGTAATATGATCAAATTGTCCGATAAACCAGTGTGACAACGACTCGTTATCCGCATCGTCAGTCGTTCTGCTACCCGTCACCGTGTAAGAATCCAGCCAAAAAGGCAAGTCGACATTCACTTCAACCGCCCCATCCTTTTTCACTTGTTCCAGCAAGAGCTTCATATTGACAACCCAGGACTGCACCAGCGGTTTGGCATCTTCTTTCCACTGTGGCAATACATAAGGTTTGATATCCAGGTGAAGGGCGTCAAATCGCTCTTCCGGCTTTGCGGCCAGGTTATACTTACTCACCCAGGACGCCAGCTTGAGCATCGGACCTTCACGACCGCTGACTGCCCATGACGGATCTCCACCAAGAGCTTCAATTGCAATTCCAGCCTTGCTGGCTTTGGATATAAATGTATGATAGACCTCCTCTGACAGATTCATATCCACATTCACATATAGTCTGTTAATCTTATGTTTAGCCGCATTCTCCAGCAGCTCATTTCCTCCATCACTGACAGACTTGGCCTGCCATACCCAGGCTGCTCGTATATCTGCGTCAGCTTCAGCAGTAGATTCAAAGCCTGTCATTATAATCCCTCCAATCAGCAGTAGTAGCCAAAACACTTTCCGGGATGAGTTCCCGAACATAATCTCCCTCCATTCCTGTACTGTGGTAAAATCACATTTATTATAGCAACCGAGTTATCAAAATCAAATAAGCCCAAGTGCTTAACTTGGGCTTATTTCTGCTATGTTTTCAAAAGTTTACAATTGACCGGAGAAATCCCGGTACTAGTCCTCATATATCATTTTTCGGGTCATGCCCCCATCAATAATCAGGTTGGTCCCTGTGACAAAGGTATTGCTCGGATCGGACAAATATAAACAAGCACGGGAGATATCCGAAGGAACGCCTACACGTCCTGCCGGGTGCTGTTCATGGTCCTCTGGCTTCAATTTTTCAACATTGCCTGTCTCAATCCATCCCGGACTGATACAATTGACCCGAATTTTGTCCTTACCCAAGGAGACCGCCATCGCATGCGTCAACGCCACGATCGCACCCTTGGATGCAGCATAGGCCTCTGTTTCCGGCTCTGACATGAAGGCACGTGTTGAGGCCATGTTCACAATCGCTCCACCATTTTCGTTGTGCTTCATATGTTTGGCTGCTTCCCGACTTGCGAGAAAGCAACTTCGCACATTGGTATTGAGTATATCGTCCCACTCTTCCAGCGTTAACTCATAGGGAGATTTCCATCTGGAGACACCTGCATTGTTTATGAGCACATCAATCTGCTTGAATTCATCCATTGTCGTTTGAATGAGGTTCGTTATATCCTTCTCTTGACGTACATCACATTGAACAAAAATCGCTTCTCCACCTTCATTGCGAATCGAAGCTGCCGCCGCAGCCCCTTCCGCTTCCTCATAGTCGGCAAGTACGACTTTAGCCCCTGCAACCGCATAGGCCTCAGCTACACTTCGACCGATTCCTTGAGCTGCTCCCGTCACAACCACGACTTGATCTGTAAATGACATCATTAGTTCCTCCTCTATTGGGATGGTCCATTCATCACATAAGTCTACATCAACTCACCGAATATGAACCATAATTTGAATAAAGTCTCTTCTTATATACAAACACGTTAACCCCATTAAGAAACGCTTGTCCATAAAAGAATATTAAAAAAAGCTTACGCCACTATGGCGCAAGCCAGCCGGTTTATCCGCGTACACGCTCTGAATACAAACGATTGTAGCGTTCAAAGCCTACATAACGCGTTCCCTTGAAAGAGAGTCGACCTTCATCTCCCTCCGCGCACAAGCCGTACTCATCACCATTCACCTTGAATTCGAGACGATCCCCGCTCTCCACTTCAAAAGTGATGTAATATAGCGTACGGGCTGTACTTCCTGGTTCGGAGTGCGACTGACTCATCTGCATTCTCCTGCTGGTAATCCGTGAAGGTACAGTAAGCAGAGGCTCTGAGTTATTGCGCCCCCATCTCCATACCTCTTTCCCTACCGACAGAAGAACAATACCTATAATCAGGACAAATACTACCGGAAAGACGGTTCCAAAAAAATCAAACATCCAGGATGATTCAATGCCCATGTCTCTCCCCTCCGTTCATCAAACCTAGGACAGCCGGAGTCTTGACCCGTCTCCTGTAATATATATGCACGTTAACAGGGAACTTGTTATTCCGATTCAAATTGACGGGAGATCTGATTAACCTATACGTCTTTGTTCAAACCAAATGAAGCCAGTTATGTAGCCAGATCATCTCGTTCAGCTTTCCTTAAAGATCCAACGTTGGCTCCAACTGAGATAACAGCCTGATGAAAGACCGGTATCTCAGTCAAGCTAACCGATGTTATCATTCTGAATGGCGATCTAAGCAGATCCCAGACAAGCAATATAGATTTTGATCAAGTTTAAGCTAATTGTGTGATGACAAGATGTGCCGATACCGGTCTTGTTCCGCCTGCAAGAGGAGTAATCGTTAACGCTGTTGAATTACCCGCGGGGTTCCGTACGGTCAGTATTGAGTTAATAACGGTTGTTTGTACTAAGGCTACCCCTACAATCTGAGATGTTCCTGTTGCACGTCCAACGACCGTTGGAGCCAAGTCAGCACCATTGAGGGTTAGTATGAGTTGCCCCGCTTCATTGATACTCACTTGAAATAGTACTTGATAAGTGCCTATCGCTGCCAGATTGAATGAGCTAGGTCCCGTACGAGTAATTGTCGTTCCACTAGTTGGACCATCTTGGGGAAAACTTACATCCGTACCTGGAGCAACCGTTGCGGCATTATCAGGGGGCATCAGCGCAAAGAAATCAGCAAATCCCAGAACTCCTCCGGCTGCACCTGTAGCTCCAGTAACACCCGTTGCTCCTGTGACGCCTGTTGGACCAGCAACACCTGTCGCACCTGTCACCCCAGTGGCACCCGTTGAGCCTGCCACTCCTGCCACTCCCGTGGCACCGGTGGAACCCGTTAGACCCACAACACCAGCTGCGCCTGTCACCCCAGTAGGCCCCGCTGGACCTGCCACTCCTGCAACACCCGTAGCTCCAGTGACACCGGCTGGACCCGCAACACCAGCTGCGCCCGTGGCCCCAGTCGCACCAGGAAAGCCTTGCGGTCCAATAGCGCCAGCTGGGCCGGGCACACCCTGAGGTCCTTGTGGACCCACAAGTCCTTGTTCCCCAGGAATACCCTGCACGCCCATCGGTCCGGCTGGACCAGCCAGTCCCTGTGGACCCATGGCTCCCGCTGGTCCCGGTTGACCTTGAGGTCCTTGTGGACCTGGAGGGCCTCCGGCTGGACCCTGAGCTCCAGGTGGTCCTTGCACCCCTTGCTGGCCCTGAATTCCCTGTACGCCCTGAATTCCCGGAATTCCCTGTGGTCCTGTGGGACCAGTAACCGTAGGCGTAATAATTTTCACTTTAGGCGGCGGACATTTAACCTTAACTAATTTCTTTGCCACCTTCACTTTGCAATTTTTTCTTTTAGATTTGCAAGGATATACCGTTACCTTTTTTCTCCTAGATCGCTTCTTTTCTTCTGAACTGCTCATCGTTTGGACACCTCCCTATAGACATAGTTTAATGTACGTATGTCGTTAGTTTAGTGTATGGACGGAAAACCATTCTCAACTAAACTACAACCTATATTTAGGAAAAAAAGGCTATTTGCTTGGTAGATTAGCCCTTTTTAAGAGGAATAATGCAAAAAAAGACTCTGACAGCGTTAGCCGACAGAGGTATAACATTCCATATTAATAAAGCCAAGCCTGTATAGAGTTGGCTGCGGAAAGGCCTCTACACAATCCAAATTTATAACAATTCATATGAGCTTATCTGAGAAGTAAACAAGCAGTGACACTCAAGCTTATTGTTTATTCAAACACCCAAAAAGAAACGTCCCCGTTTAGAGACGTTTCTTAATGAATTGACGGTAATATTAAGAATATTGGATACTCATCCTATGAGTCTAAGCGTACATCAGATCCATCTTACTGCTCTTTTCTATCTGAATTCAACTGTAGTCTTCATCACCACGTACAAGTTTAACTCGTCTGCTTTGCCTGTCGATTGATTCCACTACTCCCTTTATCTCTTCATCGTCGAACGGATTGAATACAGTCAATTTGATTGACCTGCGTTCCTGATACGATTCGAAGATAGCTTCTTCAATGAGCTGGATCTCCTGTTCGTCCGGTACCGGCTTTCCTCGTCTTTCCTGCACAACTCATTTCCTGAAGAAAGGCCTCACGATGTTCGGGAAGAATAATTCGAGATCCTTCAAAAATACCGTTACCTGTCAATTTACTAGCCATACTACACACGCCCCTTAATACTCAGTCCAGTAATTTATATTCGATGAATTGGTTGGCGACATTGCCTTGGGCAGCTTAGGCTTTTTCCTCTTCTCGCTCCCATCCCTCCAGGATCACAATATTGGCCGTATTAGACTTATCCTCCCAGCGTATGGATACGTCGTTTTGTGATCTTGCCGCTTTGATCCTCATAAATAATCTCAACCAACCCAAGTATTTAACTGGCATGTTCATCCTTTCGATAAGAACATTTGTTTGCATTATATGCGAACTCACGTTCTTTATACAACAAGAAAAAAGCCCCATTAACTTAGAGCTACTACGATGTAAGTTTCGCTCTAAATTATATGTGACAAGGATAATAATATTGTGGGCTAATCCTATTTATACATCATTATTTGCCAACTAAGACCCAAAGTAAACATCGAGCTTCCCAGTAGGAGGAGTTGTTGCCATCCAAACTGCTGCCAGATTGTCCGGAGCATATGTTGTAGCAGTAATATAATCTCCTATCAACACAGTCGGTACTGGAGAATTGCCATTGGGATTAAATGAGGTTGTCGTGAGTCTGCGGTTCGCAAAGGTAGCTCCTCCGTCAAATGATTCAGCAACATAAACGTCTAAAAGAAACCCATTGATTTGATTCGAATAATAAATGACCCTTATTGTTCCCGTGAATGGCGACACAGTAATGGATGGAAAGAAATTTTGTGAACCTGCTGGTGCTCCGGTAATACTAACGGGATCTGACCATAAAAGTCCATCTGGAGATTTACACAAGAAAATATCGGTGTATCCATTCCTTGCATCGTTCCAGGTCGCATAAACAGAACCACTGTTTGGCCCATTGGATATATCAGCACCCAAACTCAAATTTGTCTGCACTCGAAAAGCATAATCGGGAACGGGTAATGGCGAAGGTGCGGGTACCACGGAAGAAATTAATGTAGATTGTCGATTAACCGGCGGTTGGAATGAAGCTCCTCCATCATAAGAGATTCTTAATAAAGCATACGGAGTATCCGGGCCTGTAGTAATATATCCTGCGTATACTTCGCCACTAAATCCAACTGCAATAGCCGCTCTATCATGAAAACCTCTGGGGCTTGAAATTCGGCTTGGAGTTTCCCATGTTACTCCCTGGTTCAAAGATCTTTGCAAAAAAATAGATGAGGCCAACGTAGCAAGAGGGGTGTAGCCAACATAAGCATTCCCTCTGTACGGACTCCCTGGAGAGCGATCTACTGCAATAAAAGGCTCATCATTATGAACAATAAGGCCATATCCCTTGTTCACAAATACTGGAGGTGACCAAGTCACTCCATCATCCAGGGATGTATAGCTAATAATCGTACCATCATTGTCTCCGTTAAATATGTGAACCGTCACAATAAACGTGCTCGGAAAGGTATAATCAATGGTTGGGGCTTCTGCACCAGCATATCCTGCAGGCTGCTGTAAAATAGTAGTCGACCATGTCTGTCCAGTATCGGTAGAGCGATAAAACCCTATAAGTGTAGGGCCTGTACTTGTATCAACAGCAACGGCACACATAATATTAGGAAGTAACTCGTTGGAAGCGATCGAGGGTTCAAATTGATTCCCACCGAGTGCACCTGTAATATTAACAACTGGCAAATCGCTTACCTCCATTTCGTTAATTAAGGGATGTTGGTAAATCTATCAACCCATATCATTTCAGACTGTAACACACGTTGAATAACTCCACCTGTTGAATCTACACCGTATACATGAATAATTGTACTCGTAGCACTAAAGTAGTCACTTTGAACTTCATAAAACGCTGCTGTAATGAGCGGGTAAACAAGTGTCCGGGAGACCTGAGGTCCAATTTGGAATAAATCATGACCGATAGGAACTCTTGCATTTTGAGTTGTATCCCATTTAAATACTTCTAGTTCAATGTTTGCAGGAATATTAAGAGAGTCGTTTATACAAGTTACAATAATCTGGGTGGCCATACTTCCACTTGTTGGCGAGTTATAAATCAATCCCGTAGAGTTTGGCATTGGAATTAACCTCCTCTCATTTGAAAAAATGAGAATTTTATTACAATAATATTGTACGTCAACATTCATTTGAGTGGCTCGGCTTCTGTATAGATACAGTATTTAAATACCCCCTGCTATCCCTGTAGGGGGGCATGCTCACAAGTACAAGTAGGAGGTAGACCCATGAATTAAATATATGTTAAAAAAATTTAAAAGTGCCACAAATTTTTAGATTGGGAATGCAACTACCTTGAAGTACAACAGCACAGGAGACATCACTTACATTTATGTGAAGTAGGGCAGATAAATATTATCAAGCGGTCCAGATCCTCAAACGATTACTGGGCCGCAAAGCTGCAGCTGAGCTGCGGTCAAACAAGCACCGGACGCGTTATGTGATTAAACAATACATGTAGAAAAAAATGGCCATCTCCCAAGATACCGTCCACCAAGTGCCCAACCGCGACCATGGCAAAAATAAAGACCTTCGGGCAATCCCGATAAGGCCAATTTTACTCTTAAGTTTTCCAGTAGCTCCACCTGCAGCAACACCCGTCAAATAATCCAGTATTACAAAGAACAGCAATACTCCACGCACAGCAGACCAACCCCCAAATTATGCCGCTATTGAAGCTGTGCGTTTCATCATAACCAAGTCAATAGTCAGTACATCTTAAATCTAAAAGTATGATTTATATGCTATTTAGCGTCCATCATTTTGTTGATGAAGCATAAATTAGTTTTATAGTTCAATGAAACTTCTTGCCTTTAAGCGGATAACTCTTTCAAACCAGAAACATATGATATTTCAAAATAATAGATTGGAGGAAAACATTATGGTTCGTACGCTTGACGCCCGGACTTCGCTTGGGTCTAACGGCGTTGCTCCGTTTAATGTCCCGCTCGTTCCAAATACTCCTACTTTGGTGGGTATCGTTGGTCTGAACATTGTTAATCCAGGATTAGTTATTCGCACTCAATTTAACGGAACCTATCGGATTTCGGTAGCAGATTTGTCCTCACAACCTTCTTCCATTCGATTTGAAATATTCAGAGGCTCGACTCATACAGGTACCCCGATTTATGTCGTTTCCCAACCTATATTTCCTTCTGAGGGAAGCATACTGGCAAGCTTCGATGGTTCTGATTTCAATGTGCCTCCTCCTCCTACCGGGCAGCTTATCTATTCTTGTTTTGTGACATTTGTTCCGGCATCTCCATCAGAGCAAGCCAGCCGCGTTGGCCCAGAATGCTTCAATGCGGTTGTATACAGCGACGATTAACTCAATGCTAAAAGGACTCTATGAAAATAAGGAAGGAGGAAATTTCATGGTTAAAACGTTAGATGCACGGACTTCCCAAGGCTCCAACGGACAGAACATTGTAACCCCCAGCTTTACGAATGGAGTCCCACAATTATTCGCTCAGGTTGGACTACAGGTAAATAATCCAGGGATGGTTATCCGGACGTTTTTTTCGGGTATTGTTGAAGTTACTGCCGATCAACTGCCTGTTAACGGAAATCTTGTCATAGAAGTTTACCGAGGATTGGGTAGTTCTCAGCAGCTTGTTTATCGTGCGGGTACAATCGTTCTGGACAACCCATTTTTCAGTCCTTGCGTGTTAAGCTTTTCCGGTTCAGATTATAATGTGACACCACCCGTGAATGGGCAGCTTGTCTATTCTGTGTACGCTATATTCACTTATAATCCAATTTACAATGTTAGCAACCTGCGCCTAGGACCTGAAAGTTTCAATGCTACAGTTTATTCCAACGATTAATATAAATTTCAATAATAGTTAGGAGTTAATTTCGCGATCATTTTCTCACTTTGTATTTATTAGTTCTAAAAAGGAGAGCTGAACTCATTATCTCTCCTTTATACTGTAATTCATTTTCTAACAAACAGATTCCTTACTAAACTCAATGTCTTTCAATAATTCTAACGCCAATGCGGTTGCTAAGATTTTAATTGCCCCAAGCTTAATTCTTCTCAATTGATTTTGCAACGAGTGGGTCATCGAGATGAAAAAAATAACTCTGGGATTATATACTCATGTCACTCAGAAAATGCAAAATAATGCGGACCAAAAATTAAAAAAACATTTTGCTGAAGTGTTAAAAATGAGTGTGCTGCAGGAAATGTGATTTTTTTTAGTGATTTTTTAAAATAAGAAAGCCCCCTGTTGGGGGCAAAACGTTGATATATCAGCTTTTTTTGATCAGTTTTGATAACTAAGCGTACATCAGATCCATGAACCCTCGGGTTACTTCCCCACCATCCGTCTGCTCCGGTTCATCTGCCTGTGCGTATTTCGCCATGCAGGCTTTAACTTCTTCCTCGGTGGTACAACGGTTGGCATCATCACATGTGTAGCATAATTGGAGCATGTATCTGGTTAACTCGTCCGCTTGCGTGAATTGAGCTTGTTCATTCGTTCTCATGTTCATCACTCCCATCTCTTCTTGAATTCAATATAACATCATTTGAAGGGATTTATTGTGATTTAATTCACAAGGTAAGTGAAATGAAAAGAAACCCGCAGGTTCCTCTTCTAAAGACGTTCTATTCTAGAGCAATTATAGTACTTTCCAGCGCACACCGCCGTCTACGGTTTGCAGCAACAGCGATCTTTTGGCATCCGTATTTTCGACCAAAATCCAGCCTAGTTTCGAAGAAACCATTTGGAGCTTGACGATCTCCGGGTATTCTTTGAGAATGTTTTCCAATACTTGACTTGCAGGAAGTGCCTTCCATGTCTTGCCAGCATCTTTCGTATAATAAGTCTTTTCATTCTGCATGACCCAGCCTTCCGAAGAATTCAGAAATGTAGGAGTCAGACCACGATTGATTCCGGTTTGTTTATTCAAACTGAACGTTGATAACTGCCAGCTCTCTCCACCATTGGTTGTGAAAAAACCGTTGAATTTGGTGCTTTCCCCTTGAGAACAGGATATCGACATCCAAGCTGTTTGAGCTTCCCGTCCAAAAAACTGTGGAGAGCTGATATTAAAATTACCACATCCGTTAAATTTGTTTCGGTCAAAGAACGACGGTCCCGCCTTCCAATGCTGGCCACCGTCCGCTGTAACGTACAATTTTGGCGTACCGAACTCTAGAGCGGTCAAGAACCCGTGATCCGCGTCCGAGAAAGTCAACCCAGTCGTATACCCCCGTGTAGGGATCTCCGCAGATGCTGGTTTGCCGTCCTCGTCACTGGATGTCATCTGATTCCAGGTAATACCGCCATCTTCTGTAAGATAGAGTTTCTTGTCTTGCTTGCCTATGGAAGTATCCACTGTAGTCAATATCCAGCCTTTTTCAGGAGAAACAAATGTAATGGCCGTCACCTTATCCGTCTTCGACAAAGAGGACAGGCTCCAGCTCGCTCCTCCGTTGTTCGTGCGCAGCACCATTGTATCTGTTCCGCCCATTCCTTCACGAACAATCCATCCATGTGTACGATCTACAAAATAAATGCTTTGTCCATATTGCGGATTAGCAGGAAACTGTACATTTTCCGAAGGTGAGATGTTAGTCCAGGTACTTCCCTGATCCTGAGTATAATACAGACGCAGGGCGTTCCGCGTCACTCCCCATGCTAATCCACCGTTACCATTAAGCAACTGGAAATCGGTTAAACGGGTCTGAATTTGATATTTGGCTGTATCCGCAGCTTGTGTACTGTTTGCGGGGGGAACAACAGTTAAGGTCTGGCCCATATTCCCGTTATCTTCTTGCTCCTGCGGAGGCTCTGCCACCGGGGTCTCTACCGAATCGGTGCAAGCCGCGAGCAGTGCAGCTATGCCGATAAACAGCAGTGCTGTCTGCGCGATTTTGATCCATTGCGAACGCAAGTGGTTTCCACCTCTCTCATCCAATAAGCAGGCGCGCATGCCTGTCCATTCATGTTGTTTTTACGATTCATCTGAATCCACTTCTCCTATTCTACCACAAACGATGTCGAAAAGGTTCATCTCCACTCCCTGGAAGCAGACAGCGATCTTTTTGCTGCATCTGTTTTTTCTATAAAACATAAACCAGGTTTTCGACGAAATTTTCCGTAAAAAGACATGAAATGTGAAAAAGTTTATAGACACGACTCGCTTTTCGCACGCTTTTCCCTTAATATGAATGGAAGTATACCCCAAAAAGGAGAGGATATGAAAATGGTAAACAGTGCAGCGCTCAAACCAAGTCGTGTCGTTATTGTAGGCATGGGTGCGGTGGGAACAACAACAGGATACACGCTGATGTTAAGACAGCGTTCGTCCGAGTTGGTATTTGTGGATGTGAATCATGATAAGGCTACTGGCGAAATGCTGGATATGAACCACGGTCTCCCTTTTACCGGAGGCGTTAAAGTCTGGGCAGGCGATTACTCCGACTGCAAAGACGCAGACATCATTATTATTACAGCGGGTGCTTCCCAGAAACCAGGAGAAACTCGCATTGATCTGCTGAAGAAAAATGCAAGCATTTTCAAAGAGATCATTGAACGTATTACTGAAGTTAATTCCCATGGTATTCTTTTGATTGCAACGAATCCTGTAGATATTTTGTCCTATACCTCATGGAAACAAAGCGGATGGCCTGCTTCTCGCGTAATTGGTTCCGGTACGTTACTGGACAGTGCACGTTTCCGTTACCTGATTGGTAAAAACAAAGGAATTGATCCACGCAGCATTCACGCTCATATTATCGGGGAGCATGGCGATTCTGAAGTACCCGTATGGAGTCTCGCCAACGTTGCAGGAACGAATCTGGAGCTGGATGAAGAAACACAACAAGATATCTTCGACCGGACCAAAAATGCGGCTTATGAGATTATTAATGCCAAAGGAGCCACTTCCTATGCAATTGCGCTTGCTTTGGACCGAATTGTAGCTGCCATTCTGGGCAACGAAGGCTCCGTACTGAACGTATCCACATTGCTGGAAGATTATAATGGCGTATCAGATGTATATCTGGGTGTTCCATGTGTGGTTGATCGCAACGGCGTGCGTGAGATTCTGCCACTGCCTTTGAATGAGACGGAGAAAGTCGCTTTCCAGGCCTCTGCTAACAAATTAAAAGAACAAATCGCTGGATTGGAATAGTATACTTAAAAACCAGTAAGCACCTGAATTCCCTTAATAACGGATATTCAGGTGCTTACTATTCATATAATCCACAAATAAGTTTACATAATATATCTTTTGTTAATCTTTAATTTATATATTTTTGTTCCCTCCTAATTATCAAGATGCTACCACACTGTAGCTGATAATATTTACCAACTCTCAGTTACTCTAAATACCACATCAACTGTGTTCGAACCTGCACCACCAATATTCGATACGGCTAAAGTTACAACCTGATTTTCCGGAAGAGTGAAATTCAAAAGTTCTGAAGAGGCCAATATTCTGGTATTCCCTGCTCCCCCTCCTGTAATGCCTTGAAACACCACTTCTCCTCCTGTAATTGTTGTAGAGATATTGTTGACCAGCAGTGCGGTTTCGCTATCAGGAATAATGGTTGTAGCCGTGGGATAATTAACAAAAGATCCATTTAGCGTCCCCCCCACAAGAACTTGGTAACTTAGATCAACGGATGAAATAATATTGATTTCTTCCAAATTCACCTGTACCGAATTCGTTCTAGCTGAACCTGCTGGAAACACAGCTTTTCTAGTAAATGAAATGACAGGCGTTATTGTTGATGTCACATTGGTAATTCTTCTTCGTTCGGAAGTGACTCTATAGGTTGGATCATATTTTCCAATAATACTATATTGTCTTCCTCCAACAAATATACTATAAGCAGCACCGGTTCCATTATTAGCGATTTGTGCTCTTAATGGAAGATTCGGGTCCACAAAACTTGTTTGACCTGTTGGGGAGAATCGATGAACGGTTATTACCTCTTGCGCTAAAGTTACGGGGTCAGGTATGACAACTCTAAATTCGATCACTCCGTAACCATACCATGTGAACATGATTTGAAATATATTGCCTTTAGACAAATTTAATGTCGCTCCGCTTGGTCCTGTCCCGTTTAATGGATCTACGTTCCATAAACTTTGAGGAACTGTTGTATCAACTCCAGCTCTACGTACGGATACGAAAACATTTGTACTATTCACTCCAAAAAAGGCTCCGTTTTGAGTATCAAATAATCCCCATTGTCCAACTTGGCTACCCGTAGGTAGTGAAGGGATACGAACGCCTATTCCTGCCTCCCCTGCATAACCTGGTTCATATCTCCCCCGCAATACACTTTCTAAAATGGCTGAGTCTATTCCACTGGCAGTGTTGCTTAAATTATATTCAGTCGCATCATTTGTAACCGTGCCAGCCCCAGTAGTCGTTACTACATCTCTTAGAATCGATAGGCCATATACAGAAGTTAACTCTACGATCGGAGTTTTTTGTGTTACGCGCAGCTCATCGAATTGGGAACTGACATTTGGTCCAATATTGGAGATGATAATGTCTGACAATGTTTTTCCTCCTTTGCAGAAAGAGGGAGAAGAAGTGAATATTCTTCTCCCAGCTTTTTATTGACTACCATTCTTCAGTGACACTAAAGGTTGCTGTGACAGAATTCGTACCGCCACTTAAGTTGGCTACAGCCAGTGTGATAAATTCAGTGTCTGGTAATTGAAAATTCAATAATGAAGCAGAAGCTAAAATTCTGGCACTTCCTTCAACGCCAGCTGCTAGGCCTTGCAATAGTACTTGACCTCCAGTAATGGTCGTTAGCGTACTATTTACTAACAGACCTGTCTCCGAGTTTGGAATATTCGTCGTTGCCGTTGGAAAAGCTGCAAAGGCTCCATCAATTGTTCCACCTAATATGATCTGGTAGTAAATATCATCTGATGTTACAAGGTCGATCCCTTCAAGTTTTACACTGACTGAATTCGTTCTGCCCGAACCTGCTGGGAAGGTTGTTTTTCTTTGGAAGGCTAATATCGGTGTAAGGGTTCCTGTTGCAGTTACGGTTCTTCTTTCAGAAGTAATTCTGAATACGGGACTATATCTACCCACAATACTATATTGTCTTCCTCCAACAAATAAATTAAGTGCAGAGGCCGTTCCACTATTCGAAATTTCTGCACGGAGAGGAAGATTAGGGTCGGCCAGACTCGTTTGCCCGGTTGGTGAAAATCGCTGAACGGTAATTACTTCTTGCGCTAAAGTCGTAGGATCAGGAATAACGACTCTAAACTCAATGACACCATACCCGTACCAAGTATATAGAATTTGAAATATATTTCCCTTAGCCAGACTAAGCGTCGCTCCACTAGGACCTGTTCCATTTAATTTATCAACATTCCAGGATGCTTGAGGGATAATGGTGTCAGAACCTGCTCTTCTAACTGCTACAAATATTCCATTTGCAACACTCTGACCAAAAAACAAGCCATTTTGGTCATCAAAAAATCCCCATCTTACCACTTGTGTCCCAGTAGGCGCAACAGGTAACCGGACACCTATCCCTGCTTCTCCAGCATACCCTGACTCGTATCTTCCTCTCTCTGAGCTTTGTAGAATGGCAGTATCTGCTCCAGATGCTGTTGTGCTTAATTGAAACTCAGTGTTATTACTTCCAACCGTTGCAGCTCCCAGTGTGGTTACGATGTCTCTTAGGTTAGATAGACCATACACCGAAGTCAATTCAATGATCGGCGTTTTTTCACTTGTTCTTAATTCGCTAAACTGAGAGCTAACATTTGGGCCTACCCCCACTATAGCTACAGTAGGATCAACTGTGCCTGTTGAACCAGTAACCCCAGTAACTCCAGTAGCTCCAGTAATCCCAGTAGCACCAGTAATTCCAGTAGCTCCAGTAGCTCCGGTTACCCCGGTAGCTCCGGTTACCCCGGTAACTCCAGTAACTCCAGTAACTCCAGTAACCCCAGTAACTCCAGTAACTCCGGTAACCCCAGTAGCTCCCGTTACCCCGGTAGCCCCAGTAACCCCCGTTACTCCACTAACTCCACTAACTCCAGTAACCCCGGTAGCCCCAGTAGCTCCAGTAACTCCAGTAGCACCAGTTACTCCAGTAGCTCCCGTTACTCCGCTAACTCCAGTGACTCCGGTAACCCCAGTAGCTCCCGTTACCCCGGTATCTCCGGTTACCCCGGTAGCTCCAGTATCTCCAGTAACCCCAGTAGCACCAGTAACTCCAGTAGCACCAGTATCTCCAGTAGAACCAGTAACCCCAGTAGCTCCAGTAACTCCAGTAACCCCAGTAGCTCCAGTAGTACCAGTAACTCCATTATCTCCAGTAACTCCGGTGACTCCAGTGATCCCGGTAGCTCCAGTTACTCCGGTGACTCCGGTGACTCCAGTGACCCCGGTAGCTCCAGTAACCCCAGTATCTCCGGTAACTCCGGTAACTCCAGTAACTCCAGTAACTCCAGTAACTCCGGTAACCCCAGTAACCCCAGTAGCACCAGTATCTCCAGTAACCCCAGTATCTCCAGTAGTACCAGTAACTCCATTATCTCCAGTAACTCCGGTGACTCCAGTGATCCCGGTAGCTCCAGTTACTCCGGTGACTCCGGTGACTCCAGTGACCCCGGTAGCTCCAGTAACCCCAGTATCTCCGGTAACTCCGGTAACTCCAGTAACTCCAGTAACCCCAGTAACCCCAGTAGCTCCAGTAACCCCAGTAACTCCAGTAACTCCAGTAACCCCAGTAACCCCAGTAGCTCCCGTTACTCCGCTAACTCCAGTGACTCCAGTGACCCCGGTAGTTCCGGTTACACCAGTATCTCCGGTAGCACCAGTAACTCCAGTAACTCCGGTTACCCCAGTATCTCCAGTAGCACCAGTATCTCCAGTAACCCCAGTAACTCCGGTAACCCCAGTAACTCCAGTAACTCCAGTAACTCCGGTAACCCCAGTAACCCCAGTAGCTCCCGTTACTCCGCTAACTCCAGTGACTCCAGTGACCCCGGTAGTTCCGGTTACACCAGTATCTCCGGTAGCACCAGTAACTCCAGTAACTCCGGTTACCCCAGTATCTCCAGTAGCACCAGTATCTCCAGTAACCCCAGTAACTCCGGTAACCCCAGTAACTCCAGTAACTCCAGTAACTCCGGTAACCCCAGTAACTCCGGTAACCCCAGTAACTCCGGTAACCCCAGTAACTCCAGTAACTCCAGTAACTCCAGTAACTCCAGTAACTCCGGTAACCCCAGTAACCCCAGTAGCACCAGTATCTCCAGTAACCCCAGTAGCTCCAGTATCTCCAGTAGCACCAGTAGCTCCAGTAACACCAGTAGCTCCCGTTACTCCAGTAACTCCAGTAGCTCCAGTAACACCAGTAGCTCCGGTAACCCCAGTAACTCCGGTAACCCCAGTAACTCCAGTAACTCCAGTAACTCCAGTAACTCCGGTAACCCCAGTAACCCCAGTAGCACCAGTATCTCCAGTAACCCCAGTAGCTCCAGTATCTCCAGTAGCACCAGTATCTCCAGTAACACCAGTAGCTCCCGTTACTCCAGTAACTCCAGTAGCTCCAGTAACACCAGTAGCTCCAGTAACCCCAGTAACCCCAGTAACCCCAGTAGCTCCAGTAACCCCAGTAACTCCAGTAACCCCAGTAACCCCAGTAGCTCCCGTTACTCCGCTAACTCCAGTGACTCCAGTGACCCCGGTAGTTCCGGTTACACCAGTATCTCCGGTAGCACCAGTAACTCCAGTAACTCCGGTTACCCCAGTATCTCCAGTAGCACCAGTAACTCCAGTAACCCCCGTTACTCCCGTTGTGCCATTTGCTCCTAACAATTCTGAGGATACGATACGGTGAGGCGTTACAAGCTGTCCTGCAGAATTTTTTCCCCATACTGATATTTCTATTTGCTGTTCTGCGACACCACTTGTTGTAAAGACAAATTCAAATACATCTAGATTCGCAAAATAGTTCTTCGTAATTGCTTGATTTGGATTTATACTAATTAGTTCAAGTGCGTACAGAGTTCTGGTCCCATTCAAATAAAATCCTTGAATCAAAATACTCGCATTATTGACCAGATCCCTATTATCGATCTTAATCGTCAACTGTTGCGTTGGCCTTACGCCACTAACCGGATTATTCTCAATAGGTCCAGTTGATAAAGTAGCCATATTATACCCCTCCCCTCTTAACCATTTCACTCACTCAAATACCTCAACTTATTTCATAAGGTATTCAAATTTTTGCTAAGAGTGAGACCATCGCATAATTCAGCATTTGAGAAGTAAAAAAGCCTGTCACTTGGACAGGCTTCTTGAACTGACCCCATAACGTGAGACAAATCAAAACACCTTCAAGAGAATGAAACCTTGTCGTAAGATAGGGAAATCATCTTGGAGGTGTTTTTGTAATGGCAACCAGAGTGAGTTATCCCGTGGTGGATAAGCTCGGAATACGAAATAAGACACAGTTAGAAACGTGGATGAGATGGTATCGAAATGGAGAATTGTACCGCTTAGAGCAACCGGTTGGAAAGCAATATAGCTACGGAAAAGGTCCAGAACACACGACAGAACTCGAAAAAATCAAAGCAGAAAACCGATTTTTGAAACAACAACTGAATTTGCTAAAAAAGTACAAGGAACTGGAAAAGAGGTGGAAGCAGAAGTCGTTATTGCTTGGATCGAGTCCATTCGAAAAGAAGTAACCATATCGGAGGCTTGTGCATGGCTTGGAATTGCTCGAGCGACTTACTACCGGTGGAAAGCAACCGGGGAGAACAAGCGTCCAGATCCGATGGTGGAGAAAGTAATTCAGCTTTGTACTCAGCACAATTTCCGGTATGGATATCGAAAAATCACTGCCTTGCTCCGGATTGAAGGCCCCATAAATCATAAACGAATACAGCGGATTATGCAGTACGAGAGCTTACAGTGCCAAGTGAGGATGAAAAAACGAAAGAACACGGAGCAACCTGCAAAACCTGCGGAACATCTTCTAAAACGCAAATTTCATGCAGAAGCTCCTTTGCAAAAACTGGTGACCGACATTACTTATTTGCCGTTCGGTAATAAAATGTTATACCTTTCAAGTATTTTGGATCTGTACAACGGAGAGATTGTCGCTTACAGTATAGCGGACAAGCAGGATACATCCTTGGTTTTGGATAAGCTGGATCAACTTCCAAAGCGGACAAATATGCTGCTCCACAGTGACCAAGGTAGCGTGTATACTTCTCAAGTTTACCAGACGGTAGTAGAGGAAAAAGGCATTACCATGAGCATGTCCCGTAAAGGAACGCCTAATGATAATGCCCCAATGAGTCGTTTCATTCCACACTAAAGTCTGAAACGTTCTACCTCGAAGATCTCATGTGTACAACGACGGCCATCGTTGAACAGACCGTTCGAGACTACATCACCTACTATAACTTATTTCGGATTCGAGCGAAACTAAATAACCAGTCTCCGATAAATTTCCGAAGACTGGCTGCTTAAACTTGCAAGGTGTTGGATCCCTGTCTCACAAAAGGGGTTCAGTCCCTCTCTACCATTACTTTCTTCTATTATATAAACGAGCTTCTCTTTTACATATCAGCCACAAACGCAGGAAGTTTGACATCCAGCAAGGCCATCGCTTCTTCCTTCTCACGGCTGGTTACGTGGGTGTACACCGTGGTCGTTTGAATGGAGGAGTGACCCAACAGCTCCTGAACCGTTCGCAGATCTGCTCCACGTCTAAGCATCATGGTCGCGAATGAGTGACGCAGTTTATGACTGGAGTAGTTCACACGCTGATTGGAGGCTGATTCCTGCTGAAAGCGTTCAAAGGTTTCGGTCGATATAAGCTGAATACTGCGAATCGACAATCGTTTCCCCTTTTGCGAGACGAATAATGCCTCTTCTTTCGCCCGCCATGGATCCACTCGCTCCTGAAGAGCCTGGGATAACAGTTCGGCAACGGTCTCTGGCACAGGCAATGTACGCCATTTTCGGCCCTTACCGAAAACGTCCAGCGTGCGCCGTTCCGCATTATAGTCTTTGCAGTTCAAGGCATGCACCTCTCCGACCCGCAATCCCATGTATCCCATGAGTAGAAAAATAGCCAGGTTTCGTGTACGATATTTGCCCTCCACCGATTGCAAAAATCGTTCCAAACCGCTTTCGTCAAGGAAGACGGGGGCACGATTTTGCTCGGTTTTGGATTTCTTGATTCCGGAAGCGGGGTTATTGGTCACCAATTCAAGCTCAATCAATGACTTATAAAAACAGTTCACCGCTGCATGTTTCCGATTCCGCGTCGAGTCACTGACCCCTCGTTCACGAGCTCGGGACAAGAACGATAAAACATGAAGTTTTTTGACCTGATCCAGTGACTTTCCATGAATAGAGACGAGAAATTCGGCAACGTCACCTGTGTATGATTTTATCGTATGTCCCGTGTACCCCGCATCTTTCATCCATATATGAAAAGCTTCAAGCTCATCGGCGTATTGCTCCTGAATCTCTTCGGTCATCATCTGTGTTCGTCACCACACTTCTATTTATTAATCTACAATTACGACATCTATTAGTGGGATGATCGCCTCGGGCTGTCCCTCGGTGCGGGTGAGTACAAATGAAGGCAGTGGATTTTCGTGCAGTCCATTCACTGATTCACAGATCTGAACATACAAGTCCATATGCAACGTCTCCCCTTCACCCGCAACATCGATGACAGGCCATGCTTTCTCAGTACATGATGGCCAGTATGCCAATTCGTTTATCGGTACGATACTTAATCGTTTACTTTCAGGATGCACACGGTATATTCCCGTGGTCTGAGGTTCATCACCCAGCTTGTCTACCGAAAGTATAGTTCTCGAATGTTCATCTGGAGCTGAATATATTGAATAACACCATGGTGTTACTCCCCAGGCAATCGCCATGAGACCGTCCTCCAGCAAGGTGTCCGAAAGGTCACCCTGACTGAATTGTTCAATCAGATTATGGTTTCCAGAACCGATCAGATCTTCTACACGTTTCGCCATACGAGGCAGATCTGCGAGAATAAAGCCACCACTGCCGTAGGAGTCAAACACATGATTATCCCGTGTCCAGACCTTCTCGGGTACAGCGTTCATCTGTACAACTTCGGCTGGAAACAGACATATCGCTACAGTTACCACCTGAGCATATTTCACCATGGCTTGCTGCTCGGGCTCCAATGGTCCCTCTGCGATGCGGGGTGTTTTGACATGCAGTGAAATTCGCAGCTCATACTCCCCTTCTGCAAAGTCACCCCAATTCAACATGATCGGATGATCTATTCCTTCAATGGGAGTGAGTGAGCATGTACTATCTGGTCGCAGAGCAACGGTATATTGTGCAAATCCCAGCTCTTCCCCATATATGATAATGGCATCTTGCCGATCCAGCGGTGCATCCATATGCTGTGCAACTACCGATACTTTGCGTCCATCCTTCAAGCGGCGCTGCGGATCAATATCTAATTGAAATTCATTTGTGTCTTCTGGATGTGAAAGGACTAGCTTCGTCTCGGCAAGTACGGCTGAGTCAGCCAATGCAAAACCGAAATTCGAATTTTGGTGATGTTGATTGGTATGTAATGGTGTGTTCATGATACATCCCCTCTCCTATGTCTGATGGCATGTCACACCCCCAAATATATGTCATATTTGCCCTGACCGCAACCCCGGTTCCGCTCACAAGGACAGATATATGACTTATTAGATACCCATATATAACCTTAAATATTACCGTTTTTTTCATATCAAACGAACAGCTCACACAAAAAAAGCCCCATACCGCGCCGCTTTGGCGATGCAGTATGAGACAATACAGTTGACTCTATTATCGTATAGTTTCAGTGTGACAAATAAATTTACTTACTTTTCACGATATCTCTACAATATAGGAATCAGCTATGACAGCTATTTCCCCTTTGTTGTTTTGAACGAGTCCGATATACGCCGTGCCGGATTCAAATGACTGTGATGACGACCGTAGGCAAAGTAGATGATTAAACCAATAATCAACCAGCCGAAAAACGTAATCCAAGTCAGAGCCGCAAGACGTGTCATGAGATACATACAGCCAACAGCACTTAGAATAGGAATCAGTGGAACCAAAGGCACGCGGAATCCCCTTGTCAGTTCCGGGTTGTTTTTCCGCAATACGATAATCCCCAGACTCACAACCGCGAAAGCGAACAGTGTTCCGATGTTGGTCAACTCTGCCAGATGGCCAAGTGAGATGAATCCCGAGAATAAAGCGACGATGATTCCAGCAACCCAAGTTCCCGTAGCAGGTGTTTGGCTTTTGCCACTGACTTTGGAGAATACCGGAGACAACAGTCCGTCCCGTGACATGGAATAAAGCAAACGTGTCTGACCATACATCATAACAAGTAATACCGTGGTAATTCCCGTAATCGCTCCAAGCGAAACAATCCAGGACAAGCCCTTCAACTGCACAAATTCAAAGGCAAAAGCAACCGGATCGCTCACATTCAACATGTGAAAGGGCACCATTCCTGTCAGGATTAACGATACCACGATGTAAAGTACGGTGCAGATTGCAAGGGATGCAATAATACCGATCGGCAAGTCCCGTTGAGGACGTTTCACTTCTTCCGCAGCTGTAGATACCGCATCGAAACCAATGTAAGCAAAAAATACTGTTGCTGCCCCTGCGGTTACCCCTGAGATGCCAAACGGAAGAAACGGTTGCCAGTTATCTGGCTGTACATAGAACACACCCACACCGATAAAGATCAGCACCACGATAATTTTAATCGCTACCATGATTCCGTTGGCACGAGCAGCCTCTTTCACCCCACGGGTGAGCAGGAATGTAATGATTAATGTGATCGCCGCTGCGGTGACATCAAAATAGGTTCCTTTTTCGGGACTAAATGCACTGGTGAGCGCATGGGGGATTTGCAACCCGAATCCGGACAATAACGTTTGAAAATATCCAGACCAGCCGCTGGCAACAGCCGCACTCGCAAATCCATACTCCAGAATAAGATCCCACCCAAGAATCCAGGCAATGACTTCGCCAAAAGCGGTATAGCTATACGTATACGCACTTCCT
Source organism: Paenibacillus sp. OK076 (assembly GCF_900110055.1). Lineage (NCBI taxonomy): Bacteria > Bacillati > Bacillota > Bacilli > Caryophanales > Paenibacillaceae > Paenibacillus > Paenibacillus sp. OK076. Next base: position 2,475,983 of record NZ_FOCH01000001.1, on the reverse strand, counting down.
GAAGCAGGCACACTGGATGCAAACTCCGAGTAACACAAAGCAGCGAAGGCGCAGATAATACCTGCCAGCAGAAAAGACAGTACCAAACCGGGACCTGCATATTTTGCGGCAGCAACGCCTGTGAGTACAAAGATACCCGTACCGATAATCGCACCTACCCCTAGAGTCATCAGATCCAATGGGCCAAGCACCCTTTTCAACATATTGCTTTCGTTATCTCCGGTGGCAATCGGCTTTTTTCTAAACAGGGAAGATCGATTCTGGTTTTGATTCATACACAGTTTCCTCTCGTGTTGAAAATATGAATGTGTCCTATACTTTACGAATTTTGGTTTGGTTCATCTGTTCTATGAAAAAGCCCTTTGTTCTATCTTACTAGCCAACTACAAAAATCTATTGATTTCTACACTTTGTCGCGTTGCTTTGTTAAATTTATTTTGGGAAGATCGTATATTTTGTGCGATTCAGGCGGAAATTATCATGATCTGTTGGACAGGGACGAATATGAAAATCGATTTAAACGAAAACTGCGTATAATTTATATTATGCGCAGTTTTTTAACCCCTTTTTTCTATAACAAAACATTATTAACTCGTTGTTACATGCAACTATGTAAATAGAGTGACTTTTCGCCTCTTTTTGCGGTTTATTTCTTGCTCCCTCTGTCATGACGCACCATAAACAGGTACGCCAAAGAGCCGCATATCCGTATGCGGCCCACACTCGCAACACTATTAGATCCATAATTCAGATAAGGACATCCACTCTATTGAATTCTGAAAAAGAATTACTCTTTCATTCACATGGATCATCTAACTTATGAAAATACAATTCGCTCTGCATCCGACATCCGATATTGAGATAGCAGATATTCCTTGCTGTCCAAAGCCTTCCGACGAACCTCGTTCAGATCGACATGCAGCAGCTTGCCTTCACGCTTCACGGGCCGACCTGCTACAAACACGGTATCCACATTCGATGGATTGGCAAATTGAACGACGGCTCCAACCGGATCATGCACCGGGAACAAATTAAGGTCGGTGGTTCGGATCATAATCAGATCTGCTTCTTTACCTGGCGTAAGTGTGCCTATCTTTCTTTCAAGTCCCAGAGCCTTTGCTCCAGCAGAAGTTGCAAATCTTAGCACTTGACTGGATTGCAGATTTAGCTCCCCAGGCATTTCACCTTGTTGCAAAAGTTGTTCATTGCCTCTGGAACGCTCGGCCTGAAGTGCAAATTTCATCTGGGAGAACATATCCCCACCTGTTGATGTTACAACATCCACTCCGAGCGTTGGAGTTCCTCCATGTTCGAGAAAGTACCCCGTTGCCGGATACCCGTGCCCCATCATCATCTCCACTTCCGGTGTAACAGACAGTGAGGCGCCGCTATCGGCCAACATTTTATACTCATCCGTATCCATCGTATTACCGTGTACGACGTTCAGACTTGGGCTCAGTAAACCAGCCTCATACATTTTACTTATCGAACGATCTACAGATCCCCAGCTTCCAAAGCCAACATGCATGGAACATATCGCATCCAGCTCTTGGGCAAGCTGAATTTCCTTCACTGTGGTATCCCAATGGCTGAACTCCGGTCCACGAATAGCTAGGCCGAACGTAAGCAACTGATCCCGTGAGGAAAAATACTGTTCCTTGATTCTTCTCACATCATTCGAATACGTCAGCTGGCTCTCTCTGTTCCAGTAGGTAGTCTCACCCGGTACACCATAAGCGAAAACCGACCGAATCCCCGCATCCTGAAGTCCGCGAATCAGTTCATCCGTGTGCTCCGGTGAATACGGCATACTCCAGTCAAGTAGCGTGGTCACTCCTGCGTTAAGCGCTTCCAATGAACCTAGCAAATTGGCGATATAGCTGTCTTGTGGCCGGAGTTTACTTCCCATCGCCCCATAGTAGAGATTTTGCAGATAGACCGGCAGTGACCAGTTCGTTCCCGCTGTTTTTACAAGCGACTCCCACACATGCCTGTGCGTATCTACAAGTCCAGGGAGTATGATCATCTCCGATGCATCTATCACTTCCGCTTCCGTGCAACTCAGATCAGGCTGAATAGCAGTAATAAGAGAATCCTCAATGAGAACATCCGCCCGCTTATATTGACCCACCGACGAATCCATAGACAATACACAACCATTTTTCAGTAGATAACTTGTCCCCACAAGACACATCTCCAATCATTGTTTTTTTGTTGGATATACGCTTGAATCCCGAGTGTTAATCTCTGACTGAATTGAATTGAATTGACTGAACTACTAACTGAATTATTTTAAGTACATATATATTATATAGCAGTTATTGGTAACATGCAATTTCTGGATTTAAATATTTTCTTTGGAGTATTTTCCTGGTTGTCGCAAAGTACAGCAAATCACACTTTCAGTGTATACGCCTACTCTTGCTGCTGTTCCTTCTTCCGTTTTGCCCGAAACCTTCTAACCTTCATCAGATTACCACACATCTTGTCATCACAATATTTCTGGGTTCTACTGCGTGTATCGTCATAGAAAATCCAGCGACAATCTGCATTGTCACAGATACGAATTCTTCCCCCATCCCCTTCAACTACTGTGATTGCAAAATCGGCTGCGACCTCTGCCATGACCTGCTGCCAACGAGTTCCCACAGGAATAAGTGAAAGTTTCAGTCCCTCATCTCCAGCGTTCAGTATTCTTATGACTTGACCTTCCTTCATCTTGGCGTTAAGCCATTCCTGATCTTTGCTCGATAATGGATTTCCTTCAGATAAACGAGTTGCAAGAGCCTGCAATTCATTTCTAAAGTTTCTCAAGGCTTCCTCCTCTTCAGAAGAAGCAGGTACAGATGCATTCAGTTGCCATTGTTTAAGAAATCCTTGCTGCCATTCGGTTTTGCCAACCCTGTCCTCTGAACGATCCCCACCACGCCAGTCGTGGTAATCACTGTTCACAAAATCAGTCCATAGTCTATCCATACGTACCTCCGCTAAATTGTAACTTCCTAAAACGAAAAAGATAGTTACAAACATTCATGTTTGGGTTATATTAATTGTAACCACATTTTTGCACTTTAGCTAGTTACCATGAACTTATTTTAGGGAGGAAAAATCAATGACTACAACAGCAACAGAACTATTGCTCATTCAGAAAGATGATACCTGGGATCAATGTAACTGGATTGTGCCTTTATCCAAGGCAATCGAAGGACTGACTGCTGAACAGGCAACCTGGGTTCCATCATCCGGTGGATTAAGCATCTGGCAGTTGGTCAACCATATGTATTACTATAATCATCGTTTGTTGAGTCGCATTCAGGGCAAAACACCCTCCGGTACACCTGCCGAAAACAATGAATCCACCTTTGGAGATCCTGGCGACCCTTCCGATACCACTGGCTGGAGTACACTTATGCAAAATACAACACTATTAGCCGGACAGCTTCGTGATCAGCTCGCTTCATTAGAAGAATCTGATCTTGAAGCCTCTTACATGAATACGGATGAAAAATGGGCACATGCACTTGCCCGCTGGCTGCTCCACGATGCGTATCATGCAGGACAGATTGTATTACTACGCAGACAACAGGGAAGCTGGAATATCATATTCTAAAAAAACACTTGAACTGCTAGCGCTTACAGGAATAAGATGGACTTATTAATGTTACAGCTTGTTCAATACACAATATAATTGAATAGGATCTTCGGGGTAGGGTGCAATTCCCAACCGGCGGTGATGTTCTTCGGAACCAGCCCGCGACTCGCTGTTTGACCCAATGTAGGGATTCAGCGACTGACTTGGTGTGACTCCAAGGCCGACGGTACAGTCCGGATGAGAGAAGATCAACACATTAACATGCCGTTAACGAAAGGCTTATTTTCGTACGACATGTCAATGATTGAGCCCCCGTTTATTTGGTGTATACCAAAACGGGGGCTTTTGTCGACTTTGCCAACTGAAGATTCCGTGTTCTGACGAAGGAGTCCTGAATATGGAAAAGACCCAACATGCATCAACAGTTTACCTCAAGGAACGAAGCAATACCGGATTCTGGCTCGTCGTGCTTGGCGCCGCCCTCTGGGGTGTAGATCCGCTGTTCCGCATTATTTTGCTTAAAACGATGACCTCCACTCAGATTGTACTGGTGGAACATATTATTGTCAGCCTTGTAGCTATTCCCGTGTTATGGAAGTTCCGGGCTGATCTGAAAAACCTGCGTGCACGGCACTGGATTGCCGTGATCTTTATCTCCTGGGGAGGATCTGCTCTCGCTACAGTATTGTTTACCCTTGCGCTCACGCATAACGATCCCAACACGGTTTTGTTATTGCAAAAGATGCAGCCGCTATTTGCGATTGTTCTGGCTAAGCTTTTGTTGAAAGAAACATTGCCTCGTCGCTTCGGTGGACTGTTTATCATAGCACTTGCAGGAACATACCTGCTCACGTTCGGATTCACTCTTCCCCTTGGCAACTGGAACAATTGGATTCATGCAGGCAGCCTGTTATCACTGGGTGCAGCTGCCTTGTGGGGCGGTTCAACGGTTATGGGGCGGCTGATGCTGGGGCAAACCCGTTATGAAACGGTCACCTCCCTGCGCTTTGTCGTAGCCTTGCCACTGCTGATCTTTATGACGTGGAACGAAGGTGCTGCCTGGACATTCCCTTCCGCTACAGGTGAACAGGCGGCTGTGGCACTTAATATTCTGGGTCAGGCCTTACTGCCAGGCTTACTGAGTCTTCTGTTATATTACAAAGGTCTCTCTTCCACCAAGGCCTCAGTTGCAACACTTGCAGAACTGAGCTTCCCGATGGCCGGTGTACTGGTAAACTGGATTGCATTCCGTACTTTAATTACCTGGGAGCAGCTGTTGGGTTTCATCCTCATCTGGATCGCCCTATTCGCCATCTCCAAACAGCAAGAACGCTCAGCGACTCCGGCTGATGGTGCACCAAAGCTTCGTACAAATTAAATTTTATATAAAAGCCAATCAATTAAGGCACTGCACATCCTTCAAGATGTACAGTGCCTTTTGTCTTTTCGCTATTCCGGTGTTACGATGACTTATGAAATAGTAGATCAAGTTAATTTAGAGAGGAACGATCATCATGTCTTCATCTTCATCATTTTCATATACATCCTACGATGCCATAGGTTTGGCTGAGTTGGTTCGCGCACGGGAGATATCCCCTGTCGAATTGCTGGAAGCGGCGTATGCACGCCTGGAAGAAGTGAACCCACAGCTTAATGCAGTCATTCGTACATATGAAACACGCGCCCGTCAGGAAGCGAGTATGGTTCGCCCGGGAGAGCAGCCCTTTGCCGGCGTGCCCTTGTTATTGAAAGATATCTCTCAATCCCTAGAAGGTGAAATTCTCACCTCGAGTTCTCGTCTTCTCCGTGAGCATCATGCACAGCGGAATTCCAATTTCGTATCCCGTCTGCTTGATGCAGGCTTCATTATCATTGGACATACCAATACGCCAGAATTTGGCCTGAAAAATATTACTGAGCCCCGCCTTCACGGTCCAAGTCGAAATCCATGGAATATCAAGCACTCGCCAGGCGGTTCAAGTGGAGGCGCCGCTGCCGCAGTAGCTTCGGGTATTGTACCCCTTGCGGGAGCCAGTGACGGTGGCGGTTCCATCCGAATCCCTGCTTCATTCAGCGGCCTGTTCGGACTCAAACCTACACGTGGGCGGACACCTGTTGGACCGGGCGTTGGCCGTCAGTGGCAGGGTGCTTCGATTGATTTTGCGTTGTCCCGTTCCGTTCGCGACAGTGCTGCTTTACTGGATACACTGCAAGTGATTCAACCCGAAGCTGCGTTTCATGCCCCCCTCTTTCCAGGCAGCTACTTGGCTGATATGCACTATCCTCATCAACGCAAATTGAAGGTTGCATACACGACAGCTTCACCTGTAGGTACACCTGTGAGTGATGAAGCCAAAGAAGCCGTTTATAAGATGGTTCGCTGGCTGGAAGAACAAGGTCATGAGGTTGAAGAAAAGCTGAGTCCGGTTAATGGTGTCAAACTGATGGAGAACTATTACATGATGAACAGCGGCGAAATGGCGGCGATGATCTCTTCCATGGAACGTTCTATGGGCAGAGCTTTAACCTCTGATGATATGGAGATCGAGTCCTGGGTTCTGGCTGAAGCCGGCAAAAAAGTATCCGCTGCCGAGTTCGTACATAGTTTGGCCGAATGGGATGTTGCCGCAGCTCAGATGTCCACATTGTTTGAACGGTATGATTTTTATGTCACACCTGTCAATGCTTTTCCAGCACCCAAAATCGGCGAATTAACGCCTCATGATGAACAGATTCAACATCTGATGCGTATTAGCGATTTGGACAAGATCCAGCAGCAGCAGTTGATTTATGAGATGTTTGAACCAAGTCTAACCTACACTCCATTCACTCAGCTCGCGAATCTGACGGGTCAACCCGCCATGAGTGTCCCTGTGCATCTGACTCCTGAAGGTCTCCCCATGGGTGTGCAAATTATGGCAACGAAAGGCCGTGAGGACTGGTTGCTTCATCTGGCCGGTCAGCTGGAAACATCCGAACTATGGGTCGGCATGAAGGGTAATCCACTGTTTCCAGTATAAACACTGAATACAACCTATATCATTTTCAAAGTGAGTTTTATGTTTGCCTAAGTGCATGAAAGCCATGTCAGCTCCGCATACTGAAAGCAAAAACAGCGGAGGATGTGACGAATGAATATGAATACAGCGGAACGCCATAAACAGTCTGTTCGTATCCCGGCCAAAACGGGTTATGCCGTCAAGGTAACTAAAGGTTCATTAATTCGGGTGACCGATTTGGAGGGTCAGCAGGTCGTTGATTTTGTTGCATATGATGCTCAAAATGCCAATAATCGACTAGACCCTGGTGTAACGATGGATGTGCTGCGGTCCTACCGGATCAAACCAGGACAATCCGTGTATTCCAATCAATATCAGCCACTGCTCAAGATCGTTCGTGACACGGTTGGTGTTCATGATTTCTTCAACTCCGCCTGTCGTCCGGAAATGTATGAAGTGTTATATGGCAAAAAGGATCATGCCAGCTGCTATCATAACCTAAATCAGGCACTTGAACCGTTCGGGATCTTGCCGCCGGATCAGCATTATCCGTTTAATCTGTTTATGAAATCAGTCGTAGATGATCTGGGCAAAATTGATGTCGTAGCTCCAGATTCGCGCGCCGGTGATTATGTGGAGATGGAGGCATTGACCGATCTGGTTATCGGTTTATCCGCCTGCCCATGTGAAGAAAGCTCATGCAACGGATATCACTGCACAGCCATCCAGCTGGATGTAGAGCCGATAGCAGATTAAGTGATACACGGCTTGTTCTAATTTGCTCCAGACGGGAATACGATGACTTGTACCCATATGTGTATGACTTACCGGTACAATTCGTCTAACCCGTTAAGGAGTGAACGCGTATATGTCTGTACTGTTTAGTTATATTATTCTGGGAATCTCACTATCCGCTCCAATTGGTCCGATTAATGCCGCTCAGCTGGATCGCGGAGCCCGGCACGGTTTTATGCATGCCTGGATTTTGGGACTGGGAGCCATGTTTGCCGATTTGGTGTACATGCTTCTGATCTACTTTGGAGTTGCTCATTTTCTGGACACGCCGTTCATGCGCTCGTTTCTTTGGTCTTTTGGCAGCTTTATTCTGGTGTATACCGGTGTGGAAACACTGTCCAAGTTAAAAGACGGCATCCAGACCTCTTCTACAGCGGAAGCAAAGATTGGAAAATCCTTTGTCTCTGGCTTTCTCATGGCTTTATCCAATCCCCTGAATATTTTATTCTGGCTGGGCATTTACGGCTCAATTCTCGCTACAACGGTGAAGCATACCGACACCGCTCATCTGCTACTATACAGTTCTGGTATTTTCATAGGAATCCTTGTTTGGGATGTCATCATGGCTGGCATGGCCAGCCGATTTCATAAACGCAGCAACGAAACCATTTTGCGCTGGATCTCCATCATCTCAGGTATCTGTCTGATCGGTTTTGGCCTGTACTTCGGGCTTGAAGCAATACGATCCATCTTTTTCTGACATAAAAACTACACTGGACAGTCACCCAACGCCTTCCGCATTAATACGTTAACGGTATCATGTGGAATGGAGTTGGGGAATTCATGGCAGAGCTGTTCAGTGCCGATGAAATAAATGCATCATTCAAAGGTCTACCCGAATGGCAGCAGGACGCATATTCTAAATTTGCCAATATGATTGCAGATGAGGGGAATACGTATCCTTGTGTACCCGGACGCATGGGTTTTCTTTCAGGACATCTAAGATACGGATTCACAAGGGATCCACGTACACAAGCTTCTGCTGAAGACATGGCGGAATTGCTTCGTCAATATGGGCCTGTTTCCCGGGATACGGGACACTATGCTTCTTTGGTTGTCATATGCGAAACACCGGATGATTTGAGAAATAACACAACGGTAGAGCAGTATCAGTCCTTGTTCTGGGAGATGCTTAACCGGGTAAGCTCACTTGATACTGCCTCCTGGCCTGAACATATTTCGACTGATCCGCATGAAGCCACATGGGAATTTTGCTTTGGCGGGGAGCCATACTTTTGTTTCTGTGCCACTCCCGCGCACGAGCTTAGAGCCAGCAGGCACTTCCCTTATCTTATGTTTGCTTTTCAACCACGGTGGGTATTTGAATCGATTAATGACAGCACACCTCTTGGCCGGAAAATGAAAACCTTGATTCGCAAACGTTTGGCAGCCTATGATGCCGTTCCCGCTCACCCTTCGCTCATGTGGTATGGACAGCAGGATAATCTGGAATGGAAACAATATTTCCTGCCCGATGACGAGCAGACCCCTTCCAAGTGTCCCTTCATGCGTATGAAGCAAGCCATGAGTAAATTAACGAAATAGCTGATATAAGACACCCATTCAGGACTTGGATGGCTCAGTAGAGGGTGACGGTCGCGGTTTTCGTACTTTGTTTACAATGTAAGTAATCAAGGCAATCAATGCAACAAGACCTATACTGGCCAGCAGACCTCTTCTGCTGGCTTTTTCCATGGCTGTCCCAGCTACTGCAGCTAGGATAAGAATCATAGCAGTCCATACTTTGATGCGATTCCAGCTTGTTGGCTTCATTTTCTTGATATACGTGATACAAATCAGAAGCCAGGTATACATTAATACCAAGCTGCCTGCGGTTGTTACATATTCAAACAGGCTCTTAGGCATCCATAACGCCAGGAGAGTAGAAAGGATTAATCCGGCCGCAGTGCATCCTAATGCATATAGGGGCATGTTCTTTTTTCCCCAAGTCTTCGTAAACATCTTCGGTGCATCTCCGTCTTCACCCAGTTTAACCAACATGGACGTAATCGCATAGATTGAAGCGACCATCGTGGAGAACCCGGCGATAATCAAAATCCCATTCAGAATATGAACCACGACCGTAAATCCAATCGATGACATCGCTTTGACGAGAGGACTCTCGTCCGGTGTTAATTTAGCAGCAGGAACCAGAAGAAGGATTAAGGCAATCGCCACAACATACAGCGTACTGACGGTTAACAACATCACTCTGCCTGATTTCACTGCGTCCTTAGGTTCTTTCAGCTTGGCTGCCATTAAACCCATGACCTCAATCCCGGCAAAGGCAAAAAAGGCATAAATAAACCCGGTCCACACGCCTTTTATTTGGTGAGGGAACCATTCATTCGTTATTTTCTGCGGTGTAATCTTCACATCTAACCAGCCCAGACAAGCCGCTGCTGCAATCGCGATGAAAGCAACCGTTGCGGCTAACTTGATTAAGGCCAGCACATTCTCCGTTTGAGTTAACCCTTTCGCTCCCAATGCGGCGATGAATAATCCAATGCATGCATATACCGCAACAAACGTCCATAATGGGAATTTGGGAAACCAAAATTGAGAGAACAATCCAAGCGCCGTTAATGAACTGCCCATGATCAGCATTTCGGAAGACCAATACATCCATCCGCTTCCGAAACCGGCCCACGGGCCGAACGCTTCACCGGCATATGTTCGAAAAGCCCCTTCTTTCGGATCTTCTGCCGTCATCTGTGCCAATGCTCCAAATACAAAATAGGTCCCCGCGGCAGCCAGCACCAAAAGTACTAGCACGGATAAACCGGACCAATGAATAGCCAGACTTGTTCCGAGGAAAAATCCGGTTCCCAGTGTACATCCCGCTCCGAATAAGGAAAGACTAATCCAGCTCAGTTTCTCTTCTTCTTTTTGATGCACATGATTTTTCTTCATATGTATCCTCCTTCATGCGTACCCCATTACGGTTTACATATGATGGAGGTTTTATGTCATTAAGGCAGAAAGAAATGAAACTGGTATTTCATTTAGTTTACATAATAATAGCTTCGTTAACTAAATCCATTTCTTGCCTAACAATTGTTGAAGCTCAACCAGCTCTATCTTCGCTTCCGGTTGGAATTCCTCACTTTTTACATATTGTGCAAGGCTGTAAAGGAATTGCCGCCCTTCCGTCTGGCTAATCAATTTATCATAATTGATGGCCCCAACCAACAGCTTGCCTTTTCCAACCTGGCATTCAAACAGCAGCCCCAGCTTATGATTACGTTCAAAATTATCGATGGTTTGAACGAAAGGCTGAACATTCTCTGCGACGTTATCCATAATAATAGAACGTGAATTCATAACGATGTGCCACCAAGGATACGTGGAATACGCCTCACTTGGGAAGTGCTTCAATGCCGGGTGCGCGTTATCGATTAATAGACCAAGCGTGCCAACGGGAACTTGCTTGTTCATGCTTTCCGAAATGGATCGGAACATCGGATAAAACCAGAAGTCGGTACAATATGTGCCTTCGATTGAATGTTCGTTATCCTCCAGTGTTGGGAGTAACAGCACACTCTCGCCTTGTTCCAGTAAGTGAATGACTTCATCGGACAATTCCTTATAAATATGGTCATGTTCAATAGCTGTCACATCATGTTCAGGATATACCCATAGGTCATACTGCTTCCGAATATCGGTACCTGGAATATACAGGGATAGAGTGATTGGCGTCATCTTTTTCACATCAGGCAGCTTGAACTTTATTTGGCCAATCTCAAACCAAGTTTCTCCAGAGACAAAGGAAATGTCGTCTTTTCCTTTTGCAATTCGCTGATCCGAATCACGCATTTCCCACTCCACAGCATGACCCATCAATGAATCTGCTCGGTTGTACCTTAATTGAATATGGGCATTGAAATCTTCACCCGAATTGTAGTTGTATTTTTCGAATCGGGCCAGAAGGACAGCATCCGAGCAATACGTCCTCCACTCCTCGGGAGTAACTAGCCCTTTCGAATCCATGAAGGCATCCAAAATGCCTACCAGTGCTGTTCCCTGCCCACTAAAATCCTGAAGATCGAGCAATTGAAATCCTGCCAGATGATTGGATCGAAATGCCGCCTCAAGCTCCTCCTTATAGCAGGCTACTGCAAGTTTGCCAGAACTTTTGAAAAAGGGTTCAGCCAGATGTCCCATCCCTTTGGATTGCAAACGTTCCCGAAACACCTCGAAGTTTTTTGCCTTCAGTGACCCGGTATACTTCTCGATTTCTTCATAATTCGGATACATGGCATATTGTCCAATTTCGTGGGAAATGACGGGCAGATGTGGAATGAGCTGTTCTTCAACAGAAGCGGCCTTCACGGTCTTGGCTTCCGTGCCATATTGAATTTGAATCTCCGATTCTTCTCCTTGAATTCCCTCACTCACCAAAGCTGTCCTATCTGGCAAGATCATGTCGTCGTAGTCCTTCAGGGTACCAGGCACGTCGGTTTGCACATGACCCAACGGGGCATCACACATGGCATAGGAGCCGCGGAAAAGTCTATCTTTGGAAAAGCGTACACCACAGTAAAAATCTTCTTCCTCTAGAATAACCGGAGTGAACTGAAAATTGTTTGAACCCTGGGTGTACAGATGGCGTGAATCAAATGCTCTATACGCTTTGATAATGGCATTCAGTCTTTCTTTACTGCCCCAGAGTTCATTACCAAGTGACATCATTACAAAAGAAGGATGATTCCCATACGCCTTGAGCATAGCAAAACCTTCACGAATGAGATAGTCCTGTTCAGCCTGATTATGCTGTGGGTCAAGTTCATCCGTGATCGTTCCCCAGAATGGCAATTCGGGCTCCATATAGATGCCAAGCAGATCTGCAGCAGTGAACGCAGCTTCAGGCGGACAACAGGTATGGAAACGATAATGATTTATACCATAGGATTTGGAAATGCTCAGGATTCGCAGCCATTCATCCACATCGGTTGGCGCGTAACCTGTAAGCGGAAAGATTAGACCATCATGTTTTCCGCGAAGAAAGGTCTTCCGACCGTTGATGGTGAAAGCATCTCCATTAGCTTCAAAATCTCGCAGTCCTGCTATGATTTCGGTTGTATCCAGCACATCGCCATGTTCCCCCAACAGAGTAAGGGTCAGCACATACAGATGTGGGTCTGAATCACTCCAGAGCAATGCGTCGTCTCCCATCTTGTAGAGCACATTAACTTCGTCCTTGCTGCATGGATAGGTTTGCTCATTCACCACATGATTTCCATCTGATGGCTTATATCCATGAGTCTCTTTTAAAAGGGGCTTGAAGGTTTGCGCAGTAACAGACAATACAGTACCTGGTATGCATTTGGACAATGTACTTGTGATTCTGAAGGTTCGCTCTTTAGCATCGGGATAGATCTGTACCTCACCCATGTGCACGTCGTCGTAAAAATGAAGCTCCAGCTTTCCGGTTATTCCGTTCCAGTTGGTCTGGGTATCAACGGATGTAAGATGTCCGCCTTTCGTCGGATAGTCCGTATTGTCGACCCGGATGGTGAGGGTGTGTTTCCCCTCCGATAACCCTTCCGGCAAGCTGTACACATGAGGGGTGTTAAGGCTATTCTGCGCTCCAACTTCTTCACCATCGACCCATAACTTGGTGATGCGCGTGCGTTCCAGATACAAACTGCATTTCTTGCCAGCAACCGTTGCCGGTATATCAATCTCCCGTTTCAGCCACACCCAACCTTCAAAAGAATATTCATCGGTTAAAGACCCAATGTGAGCTACATGATTCTTTCTTCCTTTACGTGCATGAGAAGTCGTGTTCGGCAGTGTTATGGTATCGTCAAATGGGCCTTGTACGCCTTGTTGATGTTCATCCAGTTGAAGCTCCCAGCTTCCCTGTAAATTCATTTGGGTTAACATGATCTTAGCTCCTCTATACTTTATGTATGCAATCTATTCTTCTGGTTACGTATTTCTATTATATAACTGTAATCTTAGTCCACCCATATAATAAAATTTATGATGAGTATAACAATATGGAAATAATCCAAAGGCTGCAGCTAACAAATTCGTCTATATTAATGACATATAAAATCTAAAAAAGTCGCCTTAAAGGCGACTCGTTCTACTTGTTTGATTGACTCCATTCGTATACGCAGCTAGATCAGACAATACGAGCATGTTTATTCCGTTGTAAAGGTCCCTGATTCCTCATACAAATCGGCTGGCAAGGCCTGTATGAAAGGCGACCAATCGCACGTCGTGTATAGATGAAGGCGATGCATAGCGCGCGTACACGCCGTATAAAGAAGCTTGCGTTCATTTTCTCGACCATAAGCTCCAGAGGAAGCATCATACACCAAGACTGCATCGAACTCTACACCTTTGGCGAGGTACACAGGGATGACCATTACACCTTTTTCAAAGTTGAACGTTTCCTTCGTAACGAGCTGCAACGTTTCGCCTCCTTGAACCTGTAACGACTCATGGGCCTTGAGGCTTTCGGCGGCGGTCTTCGTAATAATAGCGATGGAATCAAAGCCCTCGGCTCTTAGCGCCGCGATATCTGCCACCATTTGTGCATCCAACCTCTCTCTGTCGTTGCTTCTTGTCAGCAGGGGCTTTAGGCCTTTTCTTTCAAAAGGTACAATTTCATCTCCGTCTGGAAGCATCGCTCTTGTAAATTCAACAATCTCCTTCGTAGAGCGGTAACTGCGTACTAGGGAGAAAAGGCTTGTTTCGGCTTCACCGTAGAGACGGACCAGTGGTGAATCAGCTGCGGTCAAATGGGTAGCCTGCGTGAAAATCGCTTGCCCGAAATCGCCGAGCACGGTCATGCGGGCTCTTGGGAACAGCTTTTTGAGATATTCATATTGAAATGTTGAATAATCCTGACCTTCATCAACGAAGACATACTTGATTTCTGTGTTCGTTCGGACACCTTCAATCAGTTCTTTAACATACAAACAGGGAGTCGCATCCTCATGGAATAACTCGTTCCGGAGCAGGCTGTCCTTGGTTTGACTGCATATCTCAGGCCATAGCGCAGGGATAACCGCAGCATTCGTTTTCTGCCGATAAGTGGCTTCGTCAACAAACAATTCGCCATATATGCCTTTGATATCAACAAACGAGAATTTCTTGATACCTTTTCTTAGTGGGCTAAAACGTTCTTTCACGATCTTGCGGCTGAGCAGGTCCTCCTCCTTCTGAGCAAAGTCAAAATCACCTTCATCTTCCCGACGCTTTTTGCTTATTTTCTCGCGAATTTGAGCGTATTGCTCCGCGATATCGAATACTTCCTTATCTTTATGCAGCATTTCGAAGATATCCGCATACTGATCGTTGTCGAGATAATTCAATTCTTCTTGCACCCACGCTTCTTCACGTTCCATCCGTTCCAGGGAAGCCAGCTCTTTCAGCAGCCATTCCTGCAAAAGTACAACGCGATTTAGCAAGGGCAGGAAACGATCATAACCGTAAAATTTGGCTCTCATTTGCTCCGCAGTAATCAAATCACGGTTCCGGAAGCGAATGCTGTTGAATCGCATGCCTTCCTGCCCCAGCCAGTTTCCATAGTTCTGCAAGGCTTGCAGAAAAGCATCGGAGGCTTTATATTCAATCCCCTGAAGCCGAGCCTCATAGCCTGGAGCTTCATGCGCGGTCAGTACATATTCAATCTGATCAAACACATCCTCCGGACGCAACGAAGAGCCGAGCCAGTAGTCGAGATATTGTTGAAAAGTAGTCTGCTGCATATTATCTTCACCGAGCTCCGGAAGAACAGTGGAAATATAACTGCCAAACATCGGATTCGGTGAGAACAGGACGATCTGATCAGCACTGATCGTCTGGCGGTGTTTGTACAATAAGTACGCCACTCGCTGCAAGGCTGCGGAAGTTTTACCGCTACCGGCTGCTCCTTGTACGATAAGCATTCGGCATGTGTCGTTACGGATAATGGCGTTTTGTTCCTTCTGAATGGTTGCCACGATGCTTTTCATTTGTGAATCCGCACCTTTGCCGAGCACTTGCTGCAACAATTGGTCACCAATCGTTTCATTTGCATCAAACATGTTGTTGATTTGTCCGTTTTGGATCTGAAATTGCCTTTTGAGCTCTATTGTGCCTTCGATTCTTCCGATCGGCGTCACATAGGACGCTATGCCGGGGGAAGAGTCATAGTACATGCTCGCAATCGGTGTACGCCAATCATAGATCAGAAAGCTCAATCCGTCTTCGTCGACAAAGGAAGATACGCCGATATAGATCTGATCGTTGTGGGCCAGACCTTTCTCTTGAAAGTCGATGCGGCCAAAATAGGGGGACGGGAGCAGACGTTTCATGTTATTCCATTGCTGCGTCAACCGCATGTGACCCCGTTCCCGCTCGGCCAATACCGCGGACTGCTGGTTAATGGTGTAGAAGGTCTCTTCGAAATCTTCTTGGGTGCTAGTATTGATCGTTACTTCTTCCCAAAAGCGCTTGCGAATTTCCGAAGCCTGGTCCCACATCCCGGCAACCTCTGGCTCCAATTCTGTGATTCTGGCCTGTAGTTTGTTCCTTACAGAGTCCAGTCTTTCCTGTTCCAGCTGCCACTCTTTTGTTTGCATCTCTCCGAACCACTCCTTTTCCTATTTTTGGGATGAAAAAGAGCATTGACAAATCAAAATTCCAGATGTAAAATTAAAGTAGGGATAAAAACAAGTACATACTTTATTTTTTTTGTCAATGGCGCTAACGATTATATCATAGCGTTATTTTTCGTTCAATTCTTTTTTTTCGTTTGCCAAAAGATGGCCTTTGAAATCATCAGGGGTCATCTTTTTTTTACGTGTGGATTGGGTTTTCCCTCTCCTCCTTCCCTAACCGGACAAATTAAAGCACATAATGACAGGTTCTTGAATCAGTTTTCATCTATTATTGGAATCAAGGAGTGGTTCATCGTATGAACTGGATCGAATCATTACAACTAGCTATTGCTTATATCGAAGATCATTTGTTCGAAAATATGACTATGGAGCAAATTGCAGCTCAAGCTCATATTTCTCCCTTTCATTTTCAACGTACGTTTGCCTTATTAACTGATGTTACGGTAGCCGAATATATCAGACGAAGACGGTTAACCTTGGCAGCCAATGAACTTATACAAAGTGATCAAAAAATCATTGATCTGGCGCTCAAGTATGGTTATGACACTCCTGAATCTTTCTCCAAAGCTTTTCGGAGGCAGCACGGAATTGCCCCCAGTGAAGCGCGTAAGAACAGTACTTCTATCAAATCGTATAATCGTTTGGTTATTCAATTAAGTCTAAAAGGAGCAGAACCGATGAATCACAGAATTGTTGAACAAGATGCCTTTACCGTAGTTGGGATAAAGCAGGCTTTCTCTTATATTGATGGGGAAAACTTACGAGGCATAGCCAAGATGTGGCAGGATGCGTATACGAGTGGTACAGAAGATCGTTTATTTGAATTGAATAATGGTGTAATTAAGGGGTTGCTAGGCGTCTGTGTGGATCAGAACGAAATCCAGGTGAAGCAGATGGAATACTGGATTGCTACGGCGTATGATGGTGAAGTACCTGAAGGGTTATCCTCATTCACCTTTCCGGCTTGCAAATGGAGTGTTTTTGAAATCGAAGGTCCGATGCCAGAAAGTATGCAGCGCTTATGGAAGCAGATTATCTCCGAATGGTTCCCTTCCAATCCTTACGAGCATGCAGGTATACCCGAGCTGGAAGTATATCCAGGACCGCACCAGCCACCTCAAATTTGGATACCGATAAAATAAAAAGAAATCCAATTTGGGTTTTGATTCATTACTCTGTCCGATCAGAAAAGTATCCGTTCTTGTTCTCCATTCGGACAAGAACGGAATCCATCTCTATTGAACTCTTACTTCATTTTAATGATGACCTTCCCTTTGGCACTTCCCCCTTCGAGATACTGAAACGCTTGCCCGACATCTTCAAAATCATAAACCTTATCAATAACCGGTTTAATGAGACCTTCCTCCACGTAACCCTTTATTCGCTCTAATTGAACCCCGCTTGGTTTCATAAAGAGAAAATGATAACTTGCTTGGTTTTTCTTCTCAAGAGTTGTAATCTTATGGCTCACAATCGATAGCAGTGTGGTCTTTAACCAGCCCAAATTGGCTTCTCGCCCGAATCTCGCGTTTGGCAAGCCGGAAATGGATACTATTTTTCCATGGGGCTTAAGTACTTGAAAGGATTTTTCCAGTACCTCGCCTCCTAATGTGTCATACACCGCATCATATTCCGACAGCATTTCTTCAAAATGTTCTTTACGATAATTGATAATACGGTCCGCACCAAGGGATTGGACCAATTCGTAACCTCTATCGCTGGCAGTAGTGGCGACGTAAGCTCCCATTAATTTGGCCAACTGGATGGCGAACGTGCCAACCCCTCCTGATCCTGCATGAATTAATATTTTTTGGCCTTTCTGAAGCTTCAAAATATCGTAAAAAGCTTGATATGTCGTAAGACCGACCAGTGGTATGGATGCTGCTTCTTCAAAGTTTAAGTTTTGGGGCTTCAGCGAGATGTCTTCTTCATGGACAGCAATGTATTCAGCCAAAGTTCCAATTCGGTCTTTACGAGGTCTGCCATATACCTCATCTCCAGGTTTATAAGCGTTCACCTGTTTACCAACCTTGACCACAACCCCGGAAAAATCATTCCCAAGAATCAATGGCATCTTATAATTCAACAAGAGCTTTACCTTGCCCTCTTTTATTTTAAAATCAATCGGATTTAAGCTTGCTGCATGGATTTCCACCAATACATCATGATCTCCGATTTGAGGAGCAGGCATTTCTTTCTGTATCAAGGGAACATTCTTCCCGTATTTCTCAATAACCATAGCCTGCATTTAAATCACTCCATTACGTTTAAGAGTTTAAACATATGAACATATTATATCTAAGACGTTAACAAATCAAGCATAATATCAGGATATCCAGACTGGAAGCTGAGGTCAGGTTTACCTCTCTTCCAGTCTGAAGTCAAAAATCCACGTAATACATGTTAAATAACCAACCATGGTTTTAGGAGATAAGGAGTTGCCGATCATTTTAATTCAAGTCAGCTAGCGGTAAACATCCTGTTAGAACTGCTCCACCGTCAGGGTGGTTGCTTACCATAAGTTCGCCTCCATGTTGCTTCATCATTCGTTGTGAGATCGTTAATCCTAATCCACTGCCTCCAGTTGCACGACTTCGAGACGTTTCCCCGCGATACAGAGGTTCAAAAACGCGCTCTAATTCTTCGAAAGAGAAACCAGGTCCGGTATCACGGATCATAAACCTGATTTTATTGCCGTCTTTACAGCATTGGACTGTTATTGAGCCACCTGATGACGTATATCTAACCGCATTCTCCAATATATTGTTCATCGCACGCTCCAATACATACGAATCTCCGTTAATCAAACAACCATCAGTTAATTGCTTTAAGATAGAAATATGTTTCTGCTCAGCTTGTGGACTCACACTCTCTATCGATCTTCGGAGGATCTGTGTTAAATCAAGCGTTCTCGTGTTAAGTTCACTTTCCAAGTACTCCATTTTTGTAAAAGTGAAGAGGTCCTCAACCAATCGATCCAATTGGGCGGATTTCTCTTTGCATACGGCAATATACCGTGTGACCTTCTCCGGCGACTGAGCTATACCTTGTTCCAATCCATCCAAATACCCCCGCAAGGCAAACAACGGTGTGCGTAAATCATGTGCAACGGCAGCGATGACAAATCTGCGTTCTTCCTCGAGCTCCGCTTGTTTCCGGTGGGATTGCTCGAGTCCTTTTACCATAACCTCAAATCCGTCCCGGACTTCGGCGATTTCCGTAATTCTGGAGTTGGGTAACTGCACTTCCCAATGCCCTGCTGCAATTTGTCTGGCCGCCTTGCTCATCTTCTCAAGTGGTTTAAGGAGGAATCGTCTCATTTCAACTCCAACCACAAAGAAAGCAAGCAGCAGCCCAATAAATGCTGCAAGCATTGGAACTCCGTTGGATTTGGGAAGATAAAGAACTACCCTTCCCAGTAATTGTCCATCTTTTATGACAGAAAACTGCTCAGTCGACGATAATCTACTATGATACTTTTGGGTGGAACGATATATTTCCGAATTGGACGCAGATTCAATCACCACATCCATCTTTGCTTTGCTCAACTTGGTATGAAGTTCGTTTTGCCAACCGGTATCCGTCCATTTATCCGTGCCAGCTTCAATCGTGTGAATCATCTCGCTCAGATGTCTTTGCAGCGTTTTATTTTGCTGTTGGCTAGTAGAGATGCTAAACGACTGAGTGTCCATAAAGTGAGCCGTGACAAAAAAGATCCAAGGCATCGTAAGCAAGAAGAATAGGCAAAGCATAGTAAATGTACGAATGCGAAGTTTTCTCATGTTACACTCCCTCAAAGCGGTATCCTACTCCCCACACGTTGATGAGGAATTGTGGATGGTTTGGATCGGATTCAATTTTTTCACGAAGCCGGCTCAGATGAACGCGAATGGTGTGCCTGTCGCCTACACCCTCCCAAAACTTTGCAAGCAGTTGTTCGTAGGAGAAAACCTGCCTCGGGTGTTCCGCAAATAATCGCAACAACTCATATTCTTTCGGTGTAAGCTCGACTTTCACCCCTTCAATCAGGACCTCTCTTGCTGTCAGATTCAACTGGATGCGTCCATAATCCAAGATCTTCCCTTCCATGGGATGCCTGGAAGTAGTGCGTCTCAAAACGGCTTTCACTCTGGCCACAATTTCCCCAGGCGAAGCAGTTTTGACAATATAATCATCCCCGCCGAGTGTCAAACCACGGATCTTGTCCACATCATCACTGCGGGCACTCAAGAATAGGATTGGAACATTGCTGTCCCCTCGAATTCGACGGCATAACTCAAATCCGTTTTGTCCCGGCATCATGATGTCCAGAACAATACAATCTATCGAATGTTGTTGAAGTATGGTCCACGCTTGCTCCGGTTCACAAGCAGTCTTTACATGGAAATGATCGTTCTCTAGAAAGTCTCTTAATAGTTCGACGATACTCTCGTCATCATCAACAACAAGTATCGTATGATAATTACTCATGCTTATCCCACCTCTGCCATCTAGTTTATCATTTTTTCTTCCATTACCAAGATGAAGCTGTACTCTGTGATGATTTGTTTATCGTTTTGTGACCTTTCTACGACTTTCTTTGAGATATTCATTTGTTATGATTCTACCTGTTAGCAAGAACGACCTGTATCCTACTTCGTCCAGTCGAATGGCTAAAGGAGAAATTGACGACAAGGAATATCACTTGCTGAAAGATCTTTTGACAAAATATAGTTAAGGGGATGGGTTAATGTTAACTGTTCAAATCGTCTTATTTGACGGCTTCGACCTAATGGATGCTATTGCACCTTACGAAGTATTTTGCGCGGCTTCCACGTATACGGACAAGGCACTCAAGGTAGAACTGGTCACGGCTGAAGGACCAAGAGCTGTGACAAGCGGTGTGAATGGATTGACAATCGAAGCGATCGACACACTGGACCCGGAACGTGAGGGTATCATACTTGTGCCTGGTGCAGCTGGTGATGTTGAAGGAGATGGTCCAGACTCGATTCCAGCTATTCTGGGCAAAGCCATGAATACGGGATTGACCACTAAGGTCAAGGCAGCTCTCGAACACAAAGACATCGTAATCGCTACCGTCTGCGGTGGTTCCCTTTTGTTAGCCATGGGAGGAGTCCTGGAAGGCAGACATGCGGTAACGCATCATTTGGGTATGGATTTACTTGGTGCGACTGGGGCAATTCCTGTCCCGGCACGCGTAGTGGATGATGGTAATCTGGTTACTGGTGGCGGTGTGACCTCGGGACTCGATGTTGCGCTGTATCTGGTCGAACGTGAACTGGGACCGCGTATTGCACACGTGATAGAACAGTTGTTTGAGTATGAGCGAAGAGGAACCGTTTGGAGAACGAAAGGCATGATACCCAGCACTCACAAGTCGTTAACGGACAACGAACCAAGCATTGTCATGAATCAAACGACAGTAATCTCGGACATATTGCCTAACGAAAAAACACAGACATCCATCTTTGACGGTAATTGGGACACAACAATCGCTACACCTGTAGGTAAGCTGGAGGTCAAGCTCTACATAACGACAAGTTCCAATGTGATTCAGGGCACGGCCACACAAGGTGATGAAACAATCCCTTTTGTGAACCCTGTACTCTGCGACAACAAGTTGACCTGGTCCCTGCCGATTACCAAACCCATGCGTTTGAATCTTAAATTCGAAGTTGCCGTGGATGGAGATCAGATGAGCGGATTCGCTAAAGCTGGCCTTCTTCCTGCTTCCAAATTAACTGGAAAACGAATAAACTAGCCTGGTTGTCATATTGCACAAAAAGGAATCTCGGGGGTTGTAGGTGAATATGAAGAAACGAGGAACATTATACGGATGGCTGGCCTGTGTCAGTATTTTATTTATTGTGTATGCTTTGGTGAAGAACTATTGGATAGACCCACAAGCCTCAGACTTTTTAAGCCACAAGACGGGTTTAAAGCGTGAGCTTCATCTTCCGATCTGGCTGAATGTCATGTACGTTCATGTTGCATTTGCATGTTTGGCCATGGCGTCTGGACTGGTCAACTTCTCTAATCGGATTTTTAAAAAGAGCCGCAGGTTCCACCGTATAAACGGTTATGTTTACATTGTATCCGTAGTGCTTGTTGTACTGACTTCCGGTTATATGGCACCTTACGCCACTGGCGGGAAAATAAGCAGTATGGGCTTCAATGCGCTTAATATCATCTGGCTGTTCATTACGATTACGGCTCTCATTCAGATTAAACAGAAACGAATGATCCAACACCGGAACTGGATGATTCGTAGTTATGCCTTCTGTTTCACGAACATGTTGATTCACCTCATCACTTCCCTTCTTCATCAAGGTTTCGGGTTGGTTTATGCTGCAAGCTACATTATAAGTATTTATGGCTCTATTGCTTTGCTGCTAGTTATTCCAGAATTCATTATCAGAATGAACTTCAAATTAAGAACAGCCCCCGAATAATTTTTCGGAGGCTGTTCTACATTCTAGCTTTAGTAGAATAAGTGAGAATACATTGGTGATCCTTCTCTTCTCTATTTCAATTCGTCAGACTTGCTCTTATCTCATTCCAGAGTGGATTGTCTGCCGTACCGCGTGCAGGCTGCTCCCCTTTTTCAATGGCATCCCAATACTTCCAGTTGGGCTTCTCACTGCCTAATTCATAATCCATCCCATCCCACGTATCTTCGCGAAATGCATAGAAAGCCCAATGCCATCCGTACTCATTAAAGATAGATATCAGATCCGACATGTAGCGATCTGCACCGTGAACCATTCGGTTCGTTCCGAATTCGGAAGCTATAATCCGGTTCGCAGGTATGTTATGATCGGACGCCCACTTGGCGACAGGCTCGACAAATTGTTTCAGGGTCTGACGGTCAAACTCTTTTTCCGTCTCGTCATTTCCGACCTTTACGCTCCCCGGATAAGAATACGTAAATCCTTTTTTCTGGTTCTGGCTTGTCATCTCATAAGGCTCATACATATGAAAAGCATACAGCACGTTAGGATCATCCATCGGCTTCAGGTACGTAAAAGCCCAAGGTGTTGCGTAGAGACCCGAATCTACAATGATGGGAGTTGTCTGGTCTACCGTCCTGATCTCTTTGGTTATCGTGTCATAGAGTGAATTCAGATCAGCTGCGGTATGTTCCACTTTGGCATACCACTCCGAATAATCCTGTGTCCAGAAGTCATGAAAGCCCGTACCCGTTTCCGGATGAGGTTCATTAATCAGGTTATAGCCGATGACGGCAGGATGATTTTTCAATCTTGCTGCAAGATCCTTCCAAAACTGAGCGGCCTGTTTGTGATATTCAGTATCATTCCAGATCCGATCATCGTTCTTGGCCCCGTTGAACTGCCGCCAGCGATCTCCCGGTAAGCTAAGCACTGTAATAATCACTTTCATCCCTTTAGCCTCGGCGGCGTCAAGATCCGCTTTGAGTCGGGCAAAATCCTCTTCCACGATACCTTCGTACTTATCCGAACTGCCTATCAAAAAGTCTGCGTTAATATGTTTATCCGGCTTATCGTTGAACAAAAAATCCCGATCCTTACTCCACTTATCGGGCGCAAGCCGGACGAACTCAATGCCCTGTTCCTTGGCTGCTTCATAGTTATCTGGAAGAGATGTGGAGTTCATAAAATTAGTCCCTTTTCGCTGTTCATTCCAGTAGCTCATTTTCTCCGAAGGAACAGCCTGCTTCTCCTCCTGACTGCTGTTCATCCCTGAAATCTCCAATGGCTTTGTCGAAACAGAGTTAGAACTGCATCCACCTAATGCAACCAAAATGGCCGCCGAGAGTAAAACATTTTTTCCGATGGGCCAACTCGACTTGGTTGATATTTTCTTCATGATCAATCACCTCGATAGCCATCTTACCTGTTGTCTGTTACGCCAATATGACAATATGATCTATTATCCAATCGGTGTTCCGTCAGGCAGCTCGATATCTGGTTTTAACAGAACGACATCCCCTTTTTCGGGTATTCCTCCCAGAACCAATACTTCTGATTTAAACCCGGCTATCCGGCGCGGCGGAAAGTTGACTATCCCTATGACTTGTTGTCCGATCAGTTCCTCTGCTGCATATCTTTTGGTAATTTGTGCACTGGAATTTTTTATTCCAATCTCTTGTCCAAAATCAATCTCAAGTTTGATCGCAGGCACTTTCGCTTCTGCAAAAAACTCAGCTTTTGTAACGGTTCCGACGCGAATATCCAGTTTCAAAAAATCATCAATAGTAGCCATATATATTCTCCTCTTCTACTTGTCTTATCGTTTTCGTTGTATAAATCCACGTCAAGCTCGAACTTCAGAAACGGTATATCGCCAGGATTTTGCCCAAAAATACCCCCCCATGCCAAGTACAGTCATCATCCCGCCTATAAATTGAAACAGAGAGATGGTTTCTCCCAGAAATACAAAGGCGAGTATGATTGCAAGAACAGGCTCTCCAATAATGCCTACAGAAAGCGTCGTTGCACCTAAAGATTTCAATAATAGATTAATAAGAAATTGTCCAAAAATGGTTGGAATGATGGCAAGCAACAAGAAATACATCCAATCTGAAGTGTTATATCCGGTCAGGGAGATATGATTAATTAGACTGTAGATAAGCAAGACAATCCCCGCAAGGAAGAAGACAATAACGCTGTACACATTTGCATCGATTTTGTGACTGACTTTTTGTCCAGCAAGCATATATGCCGAAACTGCGATGGTACCCAATAAAGATAATCCATCTCCGATCAGTGCCTCTCTAGATACTCCGATGTCACCCCATGCGATAATAACTGACCCTGCAAGGGCTGTGACCAGACATAGAATCGTAACCATGTTTGCTTGTTCCTTGAAGATGAAGTATGACCCCAACATTACAAATAAGGGCTGCAGCGATAAAATGACCATGGAACTTGCAACGGAGGTATGCACCAATGACTCCATCCAGCATAAGAAATGTAACCCGAGAAAGAGTCCGGCTAACAATACAACACTCCAATCTTTTTTGCTCATCTTAAGGTTTCGAAGACTTTTCCAAGGAACAAAAGGAAGCATTAGTATTACCGTTATGAACAATCTGTACATCCCAGCTACAGAGGTTGGTGTCTCTGAGGACTTTATTAATATGGAAGATATCGAGATGGACAAAATGCTGATAAAAAGCAACAGGTACGGATGAGGCGGATACAACGATTTATTCATTTTCATACTTACTCCTTCAACATGTTCTATCCAAATTCTGTGCACAGGATTATAGTGATAAAACAAAGATTGGATATAATAATATCATCGTTAATGTTTTATTTGTGTAATAATATCGCTATATTGTATATAAATATCACCATTTGAAAGGATACATTTAAATGTCAAAGCAGCTTCACGAGACGATTCTTTTCCCTGATGCTTCATTTCCATACATTATGTACACAGCTAATTCCGAGAAAATTATTCCTGAAGGTAGAGGATTTAATGACTTGCATTGGCATGAAGAACTACAGATTACATTGGTTACTCAAGGAAGGTTGGTTATACAGGTTAACGGTGTTGATCATGAGTTACTGGCGGGTCAAGCTATCCTAATTAATAAGGGAGTCCTGCATGTTACAACCCATCTGACCCACAACGGTCAATATGTGAGTTTTAATTTCCCTGAAAAGCTGTTAGCCTTCTACGCAGATAGTGCCATGGAGAAAAATTATGTTTTACCTTATACAGACTCTTCACTGGTGTCGCTGGTAATCAAAGGGGATGTAGAATGGCAACAGAATGTGCTAGATATGTTATGGGATATGAAAAAGAGATTTGATATGACAAAAAAGTGGGGATGGGAATATGAGGTTTCGATCAAAACCGTTCAATTGTGGCTAATTTTGATTCATAATATTACGCTTCCCTCCGAGGAGGCGCCCAAATATGTAAAGCTTCAGCAAGAGCGCCTTCAACTCATGCTCAGCTATATCCATCAGCAGTATTCAACGAATATCACACTGCAAGAAATTGCTGATACAGCACATCTGAGCATCTCGGAGTGCACCCGGAGTTTTAAGAAAACCATTCATATGACACCGTATGATTACTTAATTAAGTACCGGATCAAGAAAAGCGCGGAATTACTAATTTCAACTGATTATACAGTAACCGAAATAGCTCATAGGGTTGGTTTTAATCATGTAAATAACTTCATTCAGTCTTTCAAAAAACATCAAAACCAAACACCTAAGAGTTTCCGGAATTCGAGTAATGAGATTAAATAGTAGATATACGAAAAAGGAGACCATCGAAGAGACTTTCCCTTATGAACTGAATCCGGCTATTTTAAAGAAATAATTAAAAAAAGAGATTAGGTGGCTCATAATTAGCCACCTAATCTCTTTTCCATTAACCTGATTAGTCTTACTCACTTCTTCGTTTAGAGAACATCTTAATTTGAGGCCATTAGGATTTCTTTTTCTTGCGTATGAAACGCAAATCAATATAGAGAATAATAAGAAAAGTCAGTACGCCGAGCAGCACAGGAATGAGAAACGCTTCCAAGGAAAAGGCGCTGCCCTTCAGGTTCAGGTGATCGGACGCACGATATTCAAGGCGCTTGGCAGCAAATTTCGCAGTTCGGATGTCCTCTTGTTCTGCCAGATCTTCGAAAGCAGGTTCCATTGCAAACCGTTCTGATGCATCACGATGCAGAAACAGCAGTTCCGCACGATTACCACTGTTTCTCCAATTATTGATGTCCTCAGCGGCGACAGAATCCGCATTTGCACCGACAATAATCATTTTCTCCAGCTTCGGCACGTTTTCAATCTGATAGCGCGCCACGATGTTCAGTCCATGCTTCGTTACAATGGGGTCATTTTGGTTGGAGACGGTCAGTGTCCTTGTAGTACCGGAAGCACCATACGTATCAAAAGCGGAAGACAAATCCAATTCATCTGCTCCGTTATACAACAGCACCCCGGCCTTCACCTTTTTCCATTGAAAAGCATTATTCATTATGTACGAAATATCGCTCAACTTGGCATTAAACGGCTTCATATGCGGGTTTAAGACGTAATCATATGATGGATAGTTCATCTGCTCTGCTACCTTCTTCGCAGACGCATCACCCAATTGATCCGAAATTACACGAAGTGTTGCATCAATACCGGAAGTTAGACCCGCGGAAGATATAATCGAGCCATGTTGAACATAACGCTGATCCTTCACCCACTGGATTTCGGGATATTTTTTGATGAGACGGTTAACGTCACCCCAGTGCGTTGCGGCAGACTTGCCATCCAGCAAACCCGTATCAGCCAGGTTTTCTGCTCCATTACAAATGGAGAGTAATGTTGTGTTAACACTTGAGTGCTTCTGAATCCACTCACGTACAGGTGCGTATTGGTTTTCGTCCAACATTGGCATAAATGGAATGACAATGATGTCCGGACTTTTTCCGAGCAGCGTATCCATCTCAGCAAAAGAATAATGCGGGATTACATCAAGTCCCCCGGTTAGAGACTTAATTTCCCGATTGGGTGCAACACCGTACACATTGTAAGCTTCCGTCATCGCAAACATCTCGTACGGAACTAGAAAATCAAATACTTCGGTGACCTCGTTTGCCAGCAGCACAGCCACTGTCGGTTTGCTGGCGTCATATTCCGGCACTTGTACATTGTTTAATTCAGGAGCGGATGTATCGTAAGTCGACATTCCTGAATTCATCGTGCTGATGAACCCGATTGTTCCTCCCCCGGCCACCACAACAACTATAATGATCAGATAAATCATGAAACGTAATACAGACTTCATTTTGGATTCTCCTTCTGGTTATAAATGATTTACCTATGGAATTATATCAATCCAAAATGAAGTTATCGTCTGTCTGTGGTCGGTTAGAGGAACTCGACTAATGTCGGGTGTTACTACTAGACTCTAAGCTATTTACTTTGTAGTAAACGTACCCATTAACTCATCTTCAGCATATTGCTATGACTTAAATCCAGCATTAAGTCCATATACCGGATGAGGTACATACGGTTCTTCCAAGCTCGCCATTTCTTCTGATGTTAATGCAATCGACAGAGCTTCAACTGCATTTTCGAGATGGGATGTCTTCGTAGCGCCAATAATCGGAGCTGTAACCGGATTCTTGTGCAGCAGCCAGGCAAGAGCGATTTGTACCCGGGGAACGCCGCGTTTTTCAGCGATTTCTGCTACCTGCTCTACCACTAATCGATCGGTGCTGGCTGTTGCATCGTATTTTGCCCTTTGAACCTGATCCGTCTCGGAACGCTGTGTGGTTTCCTGCCAATCTCTGGTCAACCGTCCAGAAGCAAGTGGACTGTAGGGAATTACACCGATTTTCTCTTCCTGACAAAGAGGCATCATTTCCCTTTCCTCTTCACGGTAGATCAGATTATAGTGGTTCTGCATCGATACAAAGCGGGTCCAACCATTTCTCTCGGCGACATATAAAGCCTTTTGGAATTGCCATGCAGACATGGCTGAAGCACCAATATATCTTGCCTTGCCTGCCTTCACCACATCATGTAATGCTTCCATGGTCTCTTCGATAGGGGTATGGTTGTCCCAGCGGTGAATTTGATATAGATCTACATAGTCGGTTCCCAATCTCTTGAGGCTCTTGTCAATCTCACTCATAATTGCCTTTCGAGAAAGTCCGGCGCCATTCGGACCATCATGCATACGGGAAAACACTTTTGTCGCAATGACAATTTCATCTCGATTAGCGTAGTCCTTGAGTGCCCGACCCAGGATCTCCTCACTTGTTCCGCCTGCATATACATTGGCTGTATCAAAGAAATTAATGCCTAACTCCAACGCTTTTTGAATGACGGGACGACTATTCTCTTCATCCAATACCCATTGGTGAAACCCTCGTCCCGGTTCACCAAATCCCATGCAGCCAAGACAAAGTCGAGATACATCCATGCCTGTATTTCCTAATTTCACATATTCCATTGGTTAATCCTCCTCAGCTTTTGGGTTGCGACAACATGTAACGCATGAGACAACAATAACAAGAAAATAGATGCATTTCTTTGCTGCTAAGCTCATTGGATTTGTTTATTTAGCTCATTTGTTCTCGAATAATGAAAAAAAGCGTCTCACGATATTTATCGCGAAGCGCTTTACTCAACAGTGGTACATCGTTTCTTGTTTATAAAGTATGGACAGATTAAGCTGGCTTTATGTGATTTTTGCCTTGCTTCGTTTGCATTGCTGTCTAAACTCCGAGGGCGGAAGCCCGAACTGAAGCTTAAACACTTTGGAAAAATGGGCAACGTTTTCGAAACCTGTTGAGAAACAGACATCGGTGACGCACAATGATGTCTCTGCCAACAGTTTCTTGGCTTTATGCAGCCTCTGATTACGAATCCACTTCAAGGGTGACGTGTGGTATAGGGCCTGAAAATCCCTTTTGAAGGTAGACAGGCTTCTGCCAGACAAATAAGCCAGATCGCTTATAGAAATGGGATTCGTAATATTCTCCTCTATTATTTTGCCGAAGTCGCTGTTTTTATCATGATTTGGTTGCAGAAGTTGATGTAAAAATCGATCATTGGCGTGTGCCAGATGAAACAGGAGTTCCATGAATTTAAGCCGGATCAGTCCGTCTTGTACCTCGTCTGGATTTTCGAAATAGGGTTTCAATGATGCTATATATGAGCGGGTGAGTTCATTGACCGGTATAATTGACACCGGCACGATTTCATTCACGGTATCCGTCGGTTTGAATCCAGAAAACTGAACAAACTCCGCAAGCATATTTTCGTTAAGGAAAAACATCATATAGTCCAGCATGAACTCAGATCCAGGTTCACCCGACTTTATGTAATCAATACGAATCGATTGGTGAAGAAACACCATTTCATTACTTCGCACAGTGTACTCCTGATCCTTGAAGCGAACCGTGTATACGCCCGATATAACGAACAACAACATGTGATCTTTCAGAAAATAGGAGCCTGTTGTCCCCTGTGTATGCAAACAGAATTGAATGACGGATAACCCATTCTGCTTTAAACTTCCTTGTTTGTCTGGAGCACGTTCCAGTCCTTGTGGTGCTTTGATGATCTTTCCGTTTCTCATGGACATGAACAGTCCCGCCTTTTTAGCTTTTAATAATAGAATAACAGGAAACGGAGTCACGCTCGACACACTGTATATTGATCTTATAAGTAGACTCAACAGTCTCTCCTTTTAACATCTGAATGAGTACATGTCCAGCAAAGGAGCCTGCATCTGTTTTGGGTTGGCGAAAAGTCGTAAGAGGTGGATTTAAGTATTCAGTTACATGTATGTTATCAAATCCAATAATAGATAGATCTTCGGGTATGGAAACCTGGTGTTCTTTGAATGCCTCTAAACCTCCAATGGCCATTTCATCATTCGCAAAAAAGACTGCCGTTGGAAGCTCTCCCTCCATTAGCAACTTGGCTGCGTCGTAGCCACCTGTTTTCAGAAATTGGCCGCCAAGTCTCCAATTCTCATTCTCTTCCACC
Source organism: Paenibacillus sp. OK076 (assembly GCF_900110055.1). Classification (NCBI taxonomy): domain Bacteria; kingdom Bacillati; phylum Bacillota; class Bacilli; order Caryophanales; family Paenibacillaceae; genus Paenibacillus; species Paenibacillus sp. OK076. The sequence goes on along the minus strand of NZ_FOCH01000001.1, from coordinate 2,445,469 downwards.
CCAGCTTCATGCATAGCTCTCAGATAACCCTGATATCGCATCAGATTACAATCCGAACTTAAAGGTCCACTAATATAGGCGATTGCGCGGTGACCTTTATCCAGAAGGAAACGGGTTGCCATATAACCACCCTGCTCATCATCCATCAGAACATTTACAATATGCTTACTATGAAGTTCCCGGTCCATCACAACAATTGGAAACCCCGTTTCGGCAGCCTGCAACAACAACTCATCTTCAATATTTTCAGCGATTACAATCACACCGTCCAGCCTTCTCTCTCGGATAAAGCGTGCGGCTGTCGATCGCTCCCCGCCTAAAGAACTGCATACGATGAGGTCATATCCCTGACTTATGGCGCTGGATTCAATTCCACTCACCAAGTCGGAAAAATAGGGGACAGACATATCATGAACGATAACTCCGATCGTTTGTGTGTGTTTTCCCTTTAATTCGGATGCGGCTCCGTGCTTGATGTAATTAAGCTCACTTGCTACTGCAAGTACTTTCTGTCTTGTATGCTCACTTACATGTTTTTTGCCGTTGAGTACATAGGATACAGTTGAACTCGCGACACCCGCTAACTTTGCTACATCTTTAATCGTTATCATTAAATACTCCCCAAGAAGACTGTTATTGGTTCACTGACATATGAATTTTTTATATCTTTCACCGCATTTTAACACAGTCATCTTGGGAAATGCACAAAAAGATACAATACAATCATTCTGGAATTTCAGAATATATTATCGATCAGGTCCAAATACAAGATTGGCGGATTGTTTGGCTTGTTCAATAACCTCCATCACCTTCTCGCTATGCTCTAACATAGCTGTGACTTTCTCCAGATCATGTTCACGAATCATACGCTCGAATTCAACAAACTCGTCATACATACGATGAGGATGATCCTTAATATCTATTCGAATCGGCGTTTCCTTATGAAGCGCAAGATCAAAGGATTCACATTTGTTGGTCGAGCTCGTCATATGAATATACCCTCTATTGCCCTGGATGTTCGTTGCATTGGGAGCTGTGCTGTCTTTGGAACCAATGCACACACACTTGAACTCACGGTAGTCCAAAAGCAACATGCCTGAAGTGTCAATCCCGCGTTCCATGTTGGCCCAGTATTCCACCTTCTTCGGGCTTCCGAAAAGCCCTACGACCAGATGAATATTATACAAATTAATATCCATCAAGGCTCCACCAGACATTTCCGGATTAAATGCCGGCAGCACTTCTCCAGCCTGAAAAGCCGCATAGCGGGATGAATATTGGGAATAGTTACACTCCACAATTTTGATGTCACCCAGTTTGCGCAGATTCTCCTTGATGGACAAATAGTTCTTCAAATATTGGTTTGTGATGGCTTCAACCAACACCAGCTGTTTTTGCCGTGCAATCTCTTTAAGTTCAAGAAATTCTTGAAAATTGGAAGTGAACGGCTTCTCACAGATCACATGTTTGCCGCCCAATAACGCTTCTCTGGCATATGCATAATGAAGATGATTTGGTAGTCCGATATAGATCGTATCCACTTCATCATTTGCAATCATATCGCTGTACTCCGAATATATTTGTGCAATACCATACTGTTCTTGCAGAAACAGCAATTTATCCTGATGAGCAGGTCTGGAACATATGGCCTCCAACGTAATCGCAGGAATTTCATGAATAAAGCTCAATAGATCCCTTACAATCATTCCGGCTCCGACAATTCCCAGTTTCATATTAGTTACACTCCTCCATACCTTTTTCTAATATTTCCATAACCGCGATCGTTTCTTGGTCTTGAATCACTTTTTCTTTGCCATGGTTGATGGCTTCATAGATATCGTCGTACACTCTTGCATAATCGCCTTGTTCAGAAGTTACTTTTTCTTCATGATAGATTCCTTCGTCATCCAGATACGTCAGTACGCCATAGTGCTGAGGCAAATCCTTACCAAAATCGGGATGTCCTTTGGGAAGGTAAAATAACTTCAGATGTTCCTCTTGACGATCCTCCGTTTGTTTTACGAATACCCCCTTTTTGCCGTATACTACAAAACTCGGGCGTGGCTTTAAGCGGAAAAAGCTGGATTTGACTGATACTTTCAGCGAAGCGTAATAAAAGTCCAGATCGAAATAATCATTCATTCTGCCAGGCCCCAGCAATTGACGAACATCGTAATGTATTTTGTCCGGTTGCCCGAAATAGGATAATACCTGATCAATGGTGTGAACACCGTGCCCGTATAAATAACTTTTGTATTTGGAAAAATGGGTGGTAGCATTCGGGATCTCCGGTCGATAATAATCGTAATGCATTTCCACTTCCAGCAAATCGCCAAGCTTTCCTGATTCAATCACTTTCTTGGTCGTCAGAAAATCCGAATCATATCGTCGGTTCTGATAACATTGAATCAAGAGATTTTTTTCTTTGGCGTACTGGAAAATGGATTCGGCTTCTTCTTTGGTCAGCATAAAAGGTTTCTCCACAAGTACATGTTTTCCATGATCGAGTGCCATCTTTGCATACTCATAATGGGATTCGGTATGTGTACAGACCACGACCAACTGAATGTCATCGTCATTCATTAAAGCTGCAAGATCATCTGTATACAGAACACCAGGCGCTTTCTCCCACTCCGTTTTCTCTGGATGACGGGCGTATATCGTTTTTACTTTCAAATGATCCCGATTCAATGAAAAAGGAAGATGATAACGATTTGTACTTTTGCCATTGCCAATGTAACCGATGGTCAACATATGAATTCCCCCTCAGGCTCTTTTTCATTTATTATAGAAGAAGAAAATCCGCCGGAGGGGCTTTGAAGAAATTACGGTACATTTGACCAATATTTTGTATTTCTCATGCCCTCTTTTTAAACAAAATGTTTACTGAACGCTCTACATCAACATTATTTCAATGATTCCGGGGTGAACCTGTTGAAAATATTGACCCAACTAACAGACATGAACCACTTTACACCAAATGAAAAAAGCATCGCTTCTTATATTCTGACTCATAAGGAATTAATGCTTCACTTGAATATTCAAGAGCTTGCCAAAGCTACATACACGTCACATTCTGCCATCAACCGCTTGACTCATAAACTTGGACTTTCGGGGTTTAAGGAGTTCAGCATAAAGCTTGCTCGAGAGTTTCAGCAGGATGCTCAGAACATCTCCAATATCGATCCCAATTATCCGTTCGCTCTTGGTGAATCTTCACTCCAGGTGGCAAAAGATATAGCTGAACTAATGAAAGAAACGATTGAGAAAAACTTTGCTTTTATGGATGAAGCCTCTCTAACAGAAGCAGCCCATTTGCTGGATCAGGCAAAACGAATCTTCATCTATGCGTTGGGGGATTCTCAAATCCGCGCGAAGAGTTTTCAGAATAAATTGATTAAAATCAATAAATACGTCGTGATTACAACAGAGCTATCTGAATGGGCTTACCATACCATCAATCTTACGGCGCAGGATTGCGCCATTTTTCTGACCTATCATGAAAAATCGCCCATTTTCCTAAAGGCAGCTCAACATTTCTCGCGTGAAAAAATCCCATTTATTACGATTACCGCGAATCATCAAAGTGAGTTGGCCAAGATGAGTACGATCTGTATCCAGGTGCCGAATGACGAAACAAAACATGCAAAGATCGGTACGTTTTCATCACAAATTGCCTTTGATTACGTGTTAAACGTGATTTATTCCTGTATTTTTCAAATCGACTACGCCAAAAACATGCAAATGACTACATATTCGTTGAAGAATTTCCAGTTGGATGAGTAATATGAGAGGGGGCCCTATTCTTGCGTCTTCCCTGCTAACAGAGGTTGCTGCCGCTGTCAAAGTGATGGAGAGACATCAGACCGGGTGTAAAAGCAGGAAATTACAACATACCAAAAAACCTTCAAGAACGAATTCTTGAAGGTTTTTTGGTATGGTTTTAGAGTACTTTCTCGAGGAAGCTGATCGTCCGTTCATTTTTTGGATTTCCGAATATTTCATCAGGAGTGCCCTGCTCTACAACATATCCACCGTCCATGAAGACAACCCGATCCGCAACTTCACGGGCAAAGCCCATTTCATGGGTCACGATAATCATCGTCATACCTTCGCTCGCAAGATCCTTCATTACACCAAGGACTTCGCCTACCATTTCGGGGTCAAGTGCCGAAGTTGGTTCATCGAATAACATAACGTCCGGATTCATGGCAAGCGCACGAGCGATCGCTACGCGTTGTTTTTGTCCGCCCGAAAGTTGGTTGGGATAGCTGTCTGCTTTATCCGACAAACCAACCCGATCCAGTAAACGGAGTGCCGTATCGCGTGCTTCCTGTTCTTTTAAAATCCCAAGTTCTCTGGGGGCAAACATAATATTTTTGAGCACGCTAAAATGAGGAAACAGGTTAAAGTGCTGAAATACCATACCTATGTTCTCGCGAGCTTTGTTAATGTTCGTTTTGGGATCATTTAAATCCCGATCATCTACGATAACCCGTCCAGCTGTGATCTCATCTAACTGGTTAATGCAGCGTAAAAACGTACTTTTACCTGAACCTGAAGGTCCAATGACACAGACAACTTCACCTTCGTTGACCGATATATCGATGCCCTTCAACACATGATTCGTGCCAAAACTTTTCTTTAATCCTTCTACTTTAATTTTACCCACGACGAACCCTCACCTCCAGGTAGTCAGCAATTTTAGTCAATGTGATGATAACAATCAGGTACATAATCGCAACAGTCAACCAAATGTCGAAAGAGGCGAATGTTCTTGCGATGACAATCTTACCGGATTGCGTCAACTCCACCAGACCAATGACGGACAAGATCGACGTATCTTTCAATGTAATAACCATCTGATTAATAAATGAAGGAATCATAACCCGTATGGCCTGAGGGATTACAATCTTTATCATCGCTTTGCGATAAGGAAGTCCCAATGAACGGGCTGCTTCCATCTGTCCACGATCAATCGATTGAATACCCCCACGAATAATTTCCGTTACGTACGCCCCTGCATTCAGACTCAACGTCAGAATGGCGGCCAGGAACAGTGGCATGGTGAAGCCCATCGCCTGAGGAATTCCGAAATAAATAAAGAATGCCAGGACAATCAACGGTATCCCGCGGAAAATATCCACAAATACAGTAGCAACAATTCGAAGGAACTTATTCTGACCCACTTTCATAAAAGCAAAAATCAAGCCGATGATAAAGGCGAAAAACAGCGAAATAATCGTATACAAGAGTGTTTTCCCCATACCTTTGAACAGCACAGGTAGAGATTTTTGAACTAATTCCCAACGACCCTGGTTTGCGACAGTGGCATTCTCGCCAACATATTCCTCGGTAATGCGCTTAAATTCACCGTTAGCCTTGATATTCACTAATCCTTCATTAAACATCTTTAGGAGTTCTTGATTCTGTCCCTTGCTTACCGCAAATCCATAGGAAGCGCCGTCTTCTCTATCGGTAACGGTTTTCAAACCGTTATTCTGTTTTATCCCAAATCTTAGGACAGGTTCATCTTCAAAACATGCAACCGAGTTTCCAGTTTTCACATCATCATACATTTGCGAAGAATCATCGAATGGAACAATGGTAAAGCCGTATTTTGAGGCGATGGATTCAGCAAAGCTGTACCCTTCTGTGCCCGTTTTCACAGCGACCTTTTTACCGCGGAGATCTTCGTAGCTTTTTACGGTATCATTATTTACGCTAACACCCATTACGACGCCTGATTGATAATAAGGTTCTGAGAAATCAAACTTTTGTTTTCGTTCATCTGTAATACTCATCCCGGCAATGACGCCATCCACCTGATTGGACTCAAGAGCTTGCACAGCCGCATTAAATCCCAGCGCTTTGATTTGATAATTGAAGTTCTGATCTTTGGCGATCGCATCCAGCAAATCCATGTCGATGCCTACATAATCCCCATTTTCATCTTGATATTCAAACGGTGCAAATGTGATGTCCGTGCCGATCACATAGGTTTTACCTGAATTGGAGTTTGCATTGGCATCCCCCGACCATCCGGATAACCCCGCCACTAGGAGCAGAATTATTGATAGTACATAAAATGAGACCTTGGTTGTTTTCATATGTCCTCCTCATCTCGGTGTTCTCCGAATTCTGATCATTTTCTTGTCATTGATGTTACTGTCGTACAGTTTTAGGTGTCTTTGCACATTATATTGTTATTATTTGCAGTATATTAACAATCAATGCTTTCCCTAACATTCTTCACTTTCCTCCGCAACGTTTTATTTGACAATCCACTTAAAGATCCACGTTATATTTACCCTTCAGGACAGGTTTTAAAAACCTAAATTGAACTTAAATAAAAAAGCCGCCATATAGGCGACTCTGTAACAGACAATATGATGATCATCCAATGACAATTGCAAAAGGAAATTTTAATCTTTCTTTATAAGAATGAACACTTCGAGTTATTCCTCAACAAATAATTTTGAAAGTGGATTTTCCACTTTTTTATCCAATGTTACCTTGCCCGTCTTGTTCAACATATAGTACTGATAATAAGCGCTGCTGAATCCAGTGGATTCCTGCATCTTCATCATAAAGGGTTCAAGACTCCCACTGCTCAGATGATCTTCATTCCAGAAATAGTGCAGCATCAAACGATTTTGATTATAAGGGTGTTTGATCACATAGGCTCCAGCAACTGACGGTTGGTTCATAGTCGTTTTCCATTGAAAACCGATATGGTTAGCACGGTCCATAATGCTGGATTTTAAAGCTTGTACAAAACCATTTGATTTAGCACTACCAAGTACTATTAGGTTGCTGGTAGCCAATTCTTTTTTCATTTTTTGCTTCAAATCCTGCCGGTCCCGGATCACGTCATACTTCACTCCGCTTAAATCCAGAAGAGTTGTTAGTTGGTTTACCATGGCTTCCTGTTGTTTGTTCGCTGACTTGCTCACCTGATCACTGACCACAATGGCTAATGGCTCACCTTGAAGGGCTTTATCCATCACACGGCTCATCGTTTCAAAAGGTACATTCGGAACCTGAGTTAATGCTGATTCATATAGCGATTGAAACTGATCATGCAGATATGCCGTTTTTTCCTCATTCGACAGTTGATATTCGGGCTTCAGCACAAAATTGGGATCATATAAGGCTTTATTCATATCATTTCGCGTCTCTTTCCCCAGTACATCTTCTATCGTTTGCAGAAGTCCGTCAATCGTAGCATTTTGATACACATAGCGTTTAAAATACTCTTTCATAAAGGCATCGAATTTTTCTTCCCCGACGGAACGGTACAATTGGTATATTGCTTGGCGGCCTTTATCGTAATAAACTGGGCTTGCCCAATCTCCCACCTCGTCATTGGTTGAAGCAATGGCCTTATCCACCGTGGAATCGTCAAATTGGATAGACTTAAAGCCATTCATCGTGTCCCCCTGCTTCTCAGAGAAATACACTTTAGAGAAATCTGCAAAGCCTTCGTCCAGGAAAGACTCTGTCTCCGAATTATTCCCGATTAACGCATGAAACCACTGGTGGGCGATTTCATGCACAAATACGGTGTCTTGTTCTGGAGCAGAATTTATTCCGATTTGCCCCATTTGGATAAGTCTTGAATACTCGATAGCTACACCTTCTACATACGATTCAACAATCCGGAATTCAGGATAAGGATATTTACCGTATTTATCACTAAAAAAATCAATGGCTTTGAATGCTTGATCAATATATCCATCAACGATTTTTTTCTTACCTGGCTGGTTGTCAAAATAATAATACTCTACGGTGAGGCCATTCCGGGTTACGCTGTCCACTTTGAAGTTCGGGCTGGCAAAGAAAGCAAACTCCCTCGTATTCTCGGCTACGGTCGATACCACTTTGCGTCCAGTCTCTGCATCATCCCGTGTGGTTATCGTACCAGGCATCACTACCTGATATTGATCGGGAACATTGAACTGAACTTCATAATCCGCGGAAGTATAATAATCCGTTTCGAATGTTTTACTATAAGGTTTGGTATCCCATTCATGCTTGGCCTCATCATAGACTGACATTACAGGGAACCCATGAGCCCCATTGATAATATCTTTGTAATACGATAACCGCTGTGAGCCATAGGGAATCTTCAGATTAAAGTGGACTTGAACCGACACGGATTCACCAGGCTGAAGGGGTTGCTCCAATTTCACCGACATAGCTTGGTCTTTATTACTGAAATCAAGGGCTTGCCCACCGGTCGTCACCTTCTCAATATCAATTCCTCCAAGAAAGTCTTCCGGTTTCTTATCAGGGTTATTTTTGCTAATCTCTTCATTGGAATGTTTAAACATGGTCGTCTGTGTCGATTCCGAAAGGTTGGCATCAGCATAAGTATGAAAAACCAGTTGCTTCAATGTATCTTTGCTTGTATTGCGGTAAGTAATGGATTCACTCCCCTCGATCATCATCTTCTTCTCATCCAGCCGGGCTTGAATTCGATATTGGATAGGCGCTTGAGCCTTAATATCTTTATTGGCTTGTGAAATAGCTGATACAGGAGCTGCATTAGCGGCAGCACTACCCGTACTTATGATCGGGCATGCGGTCAGAATCATAGCGAGTGCGCTGATAGCTGTTATTCTGATTCGATTTGATGTGTATGAACGTGAATGATAGATATAAATCTCTCCCTCGAATGATTTTTGAAGCTCAGAGGCAAGTATAGAAGATCAACCTTACATTGGTTTAATGCGTATCTTAAATTTCGTTTAAAAAAAGAAGCTGTTTGTATTAAACGAGCATGACCATAAAGCAAAAAGTCGCCATTTAGGCGACTTTTAGTAATTGTGTCTCTTTACCGATTTTCAATGAAAGGTGTCACAAACGAATTATAGAATCAGGTACGAAGCCAAACATTCATTTCTCCGGCTTGTCGATTGCCCCATAAATAATAAGGGATTGCTGTGAGTTGTACTGGTTTGACGTTTTTGTTTAACGGCTGGTAAGGTTGATTATCCAACCACACGGATTCATCCACAAGTAGCCCATCAACTTCTACAGTAATGCAGCCACCAAGCAGTTCAGGCGTTTCGTGTTCTCTCAACTCTGGCTCCTCTGCGAATGAGAGTGAAGACAGTGAAGATCCATTATCCACTTGCTCCAGGCAATAAACGAGTGGGCCGCGTTGGATGGCAGCTTTCCCAGCATCTGGCCGGATCAGAGGATGAGCAGCGATCAATTGGGTCTCTAGTGGCAATATCCACTCTACTGTATCACCATCGGACCAAGCACGTTCCATTTTTGCATAACCATTATGCTTACGATAATGTTGAGGTTCTCCGTTGATCTTTAATATTGGATCCTGACTTTGAAACCACTGAGGAATGCGGACTGCAATCTCAAATGGAGCAGCTTTAGCATCATTACCAGCCAAAGAAATCGAGAACTCCACCTTTCCATACCACGGTAATTCAGATCGTTGATGTACTGTTACTTGCAGACCGTCTCCTGTCACCCATTGAAGCTCGCTACCGATAAACAAGTGCACATACACCGTTTTTCCGTCATTAGATATGTAATAAATATAATCATGAAGTGAACTCAATAAACGTGCCACATTAGGCGGACAGCATGAACAACCAAACCATTTCTGCCGTACGGGCTTCACATGATGTTTGTCTGGATTTTTTTCACTTGCGTCCGGGTATACCTCTAGTGGATTTACATAGAAGAAATGTTGTCCATCTTTGGACATGCTGCCAAGTACATTATTGTATAGTGCTCTTTCCATGACGTCAGCATAGTCACTTTTGGCTTCCAATTGCAGCATCCGACGTGCCCAGAAAATTAGTCCAATGGAAGCACAGGTCTCTGCATAAACCGTATCGTTAGGCAGATCATAGTCAAACGTGAATGCTTCCCCCAGATGTGTTGCACCTATGCCGCCGGTATATACATTTGCTTGCGCGTTGTATTGATCCAGAGCCGCTCACAGGCTTCTCGCAAACTTGAATCATTCGTGAGGCGTGCCAAATCGGCCATGGCGGTGTACATATAGACTGCTCGAACAGAGTGACCCACAGCGACCGTTTGTTCTCTCACTGGCAGATGAGACTGATATACCTCAAGATTGGGAGTCCCCTGTGACCAAATATTTTTCCTTCCCCGGCGTTCCCACTCTTCCACGAAATAACTTGGCTTGTTACCGCGCTCATTAATGAAATAACTGCTCAGATTCAAATAACGTTGTTCTCCTGTAACGTTGTACAGTTTAACCAGAGCTAATTCAATTTCCTGGTGCCCGCAATACGCCTGAATTTTACCTTGCTCGGTTCCAAACAAGCTATCAATGAGATCGGCGAACCGACATGCGATGTCGAGAAAAATGCGTTTCCCTGTCGCATGATAATATGCAACTGCTGCCTCTATCATATGTCCAGCACAATATAGCTCGTGAGCTTCATACAGATTGGTCCATTGACTTCCAGGCTCTTTAATGGTGAAGTAGGTATTTACATATCCATTATCATGTTGAGCTTGACCAATCAGATCAATCACTTCATCAGCGATGCTCTCCAGCTTGGGATCAGGATGGTTACCGATCGAATAAGCAACCGCTTCCAACCATTTGTAGAGATCACTATCCTGAAATACCCATCCCCCGAATTCACCTTTCTCCAAGCCAGCTGCAATTCGGAAATTACGGATGGCATAGCTCGGCTCCGCGCCTTCGATTCGGTCATTTAGCGCTTCCCATTGATAAGGAATGACAGTCTGACGGACTAATTCGGAGTATTCTTTCCAGAAGGTGTCTTGAATGGCTACTTTGGCTTTTCGCATTATGGAATTCCTCCTATAAAATTGACTCTTGTGGTTTTCAATTATAAGCTGTGATTACATGGGAAAATAGAATTGAATTGAACTTTTTTCTATAAAATTTAACACTAATAGGGAGGGTTATCTGTTTTGAATGGAGATGGAATCATAGAGCTTAACGTCCCCCAACTCCCCTATTATCTAGGAGCAGGACGTTCTGAATATGAAATCGGAGATCAACATCCGAACCGGAAAAAGCTTGGTATCTACGATGTACTGATTGTGGTCAAGGGAGAATTATATATTGGAGAGAATGATCAGCAATGGACTTTGGTAAAAGGAGACTCACTAATCCTGCTGCCAGAAGGAGAACACTATTCGGTCAGGCCGTGTTCACAGAAAACGGTATTTTACTGGCTGCATTTCGAGCATGTTGAAAGATATGAAAGCTTGCTGACCTCTTCTGATTATGAACCGGAGTTGCAAGATTCCTCCAGACCGTTTGGCAATCCTTATACGTTAAGGCTTCCTAAACATTCGAAATTAGCCAATCCACAAGCGGCTTTCAATCTTCTGGAGCAATTATTGACACTAGAAATGGATAGCTCCTTTTGGCAGGAGCAGCGCTTGCTAGGTGAATTGCTTTCCATACTGGAAGAAGGCAGCTTGCGGGTTATGGATTCCGTGCAGACACGATTAGCAGAACAAGCAGCAATATATATTCAACAGAATTATAAGACAAAGGTCACGAATGAAACGTTGGCAGCAGCTCTCCATTTTCATCCCAACTATGTTATCCGCTGCATGAAGATGAAGTATGGTAAAACACCAATTGAATATTTAAATGAACTTCGTTTAGAACGTGCAAAGCGATTACTGGTTACTACAGACTGGTTGATTGATCGCATTGCAGAAGAAGTGGGCTTTCGTTATGCTCCATACTTCTCATCCTGTTTCAAACGGTATATCGGGTTGTCTCCGCTTCAATTTCGAAAGCAATATATGACTACGTAATGATATGAATTATGAGATTCGGCACTATAACGTCTGCGTTGCGGATGATTTCTGGCGTCGTAAGGTCATGATGATTAAAGATGCAGCTAATACTGTCAGGATGATTCCAAGCGTTTGAAATCCTATAAAACTGAATGTGTCTCCCATGACAATTCCAATCAACAACGATGACAAAATGGTCCCCAGATATCTCGATGTATTAAAAATACCTGATGCGACACCGATCATATCTTTGGGTGTGCTTTTAAACAAAGCCGCCTGCATACCAACACTGTTGAGCCCATTACTTATACCAAATACAGCTAAGGGCAAAATGACATTCACCACTGGTGAGTCTTTATCCAATGCCACAATCAAGATGGACCCGCACGTCATTAACACCGCTGAAACGATCAAAGCTGGCCGCGTACCTGATTTGTCAATCCAGCGTCCGGCGAGAGGAGAACTGATGAGTGAACATAAACCAAGGGTTAGCATCAATAGTCCTGTATGAACTTCGTTCAGATGGCGTACCTGCTGTAAATAAGATGGCACACCAAAAAACAGAGCGTAAAACAGAGTGTTAACCAGCATAAATTGTACATTCACCCAGGTCATTTCGGGATATTTGGCAAATACCCTCAGCGGAATAAAGGGGGACGCTGTTTTCAATTCATGTCGGATAAAACTTGCTAATGCAAGCAATCCGATCCCTCCTGCCATAAGGTGCCAAGTTAAAAGATGTCCGATTGATTTAACGGAAAGCACGCTCATTAGCAGAGTCACCAATGCGACGGTGAACAAAAGTATGCCGGGCGCATCAATCAGCAGGAACCATTTTCTGATGGACATGTCGCCATAGTTGGATTTGAGGGTCGCTTCTTTGGGAATGGTTTTCCAGGCGAATATAAAGCTTGCGATTACCAATGGAATATTCACTAGAAAAATACTTTGCCAGTCCCACCAATGAATCAATACACCGCCAATAAAAGGGCCTACCGCGGCTGCACCAGACAGGAACATCGCAAGGATAGACAGGGCAGCAGCCTGTTTCTCAGTAACGTGGATTCTTACAATCGCCATTCCGACGGCTACCATCATGCTTGTGCCAACAGATTGAATGATCCGGAATACGATAAGCCAAGAAAAGTCTGGAGATAACGGAGCTAACATGGAGGAACCAAAGACAACAACCAGACCGATAAGGAATATCTTTCGGCGGCCGAACAGATCACTGCACTTGCCCATGACCGGTTGAGCCACAGCACTTGCAATGTAAAAGGAAAAAATAATCCATGACACGGTCGTAACATCAAGTATAAACTCCTGTTGTAGTCTTGCAATTGCTATAGATATCATGGAGGAATTGAGCGGATTCAGCATGATTCCCAAGCCCACAGATATCATTAACCATATATTTCGAGCATTCATTATGTATATCCCTCCTTCTTCTGTTGTCATCTTAATGGAATCCCTTTATTTATTCCAACGCATTTTATGTTATGATTTGATGAACTAAAAGGAATAAGAGAGTGGTGCGAAATGGAACTTCTTCAGCTACGCTATTTTCTGACGTTAGCCCGATGTGAACATGTTACAGAAGCTGCGGGTAAGCTGCATGTCACTCAATCCTCACTGAGCAAGACGATACAACGTTTGGAGGATGACTTGGGTGCACCGTTATTTGATCGATTGGGCAGAAAACTGCGGTTAAACGAATTCGGAAGAACATTCCTTCGACGGACCGAAAAAGCCTTATTCGAATTGGAACAGGGAAAACAGGAAATTGCTGATCTCTCCAACCCGGATCACGGTACACTTCAATTGGCAGTGACTACAGCAAGCACATTACCAGGAATCCTGCGGGAATTCCGAAAAAATAAGCCGAATGTTCAGTTTCATGTACAAATGGTTACGTTGGAAGACATGTGCACGCTTCTCCACCGAGGCGAAATTGATTTTTGTCTGTCTTCCCCTCCAATCCAGGGAGATGATATCGAATGTCAGATGCTGTTCCAGGACCCAATTGTAGTTGCTGTGCCTCTCGGTCATCAATATGCGAATCGAAGGAGCATCACAATAGAAGAGCTTAAGGATGAGTGGTTTGTGGGGGTGAAAAAAGGATATGGTATTCGTGATCTGGTGGACTCCAAATGTCAATCCGTCGGATTCGTACCGAAGTATGTTTATGAAGGAGATGAGCCTGCAAGATTAACTGCACTTGTGGAGGCGGAGATTGGGATTGCCTTTATACCCAATACAGCAAGAAACCCGCAGGAACGAATTGTATATCTCCGGATCGAGGATCAGAACCTAGTGAGGGAAATTGCTTTATTGTCGCATAAAAACAGATATATCTCGAAAGCAGCTATCGCGTTTCGCAGCGTAGTCATAGATTATTTTGGTGCAATGTCCAAACCAATTGCTGAATAACCCATTACAAAGACCCCGCTCACCGACGTAAGTGAGAGCGAGGTCTTTTGTTGTAGGCTATCGATCATGCCTATTTCCGCCAAAAGGTTGAACAGTCTGCTTTTTCCGTAATGTTGAAATCAATCATTCGTTCCAGTAATGAAAAATCAACCGGTCCATCCCACCGGATACGCACCAACTCCTTGGTGTGCTCATAGCCGGCCTTCACAATTTCATCGGAAAAATGATTAATCCCTGCCTTCTCAGGCGCCACAGCCAAATGATGTTTGGATACACTAAATCCAATAATAAATGTGCCATGATCGGTAAACATGGGCTGATTCCACGCTATTTTAGGTACTAAATTTGGGTACTTCTTGATAATCCATTCTAAAACTTCTTCCGTACGGTCCCGATGTCCCAGGTTATCAATTCGTGCTAGATATTCTGCAAAAACGTCCATATTATCTTCTCCTAACCAAGATTTATTTCGCATACTTCATCTCATATTATCATGAAAATGAAATTGAAAAACCCTTTGGTCCAGATTCGCCAAAGGGTTGAAAAAATATATATTACTCAAAGACTACTTCACCGAAAGCAGGCTGTCTGATATAAACTTCAGCTGACCTTCAAGCGATACAGGGTCGTTGTATGTATCAGAGGTCGGATCAAGCTGGAACACATGGCCCTCTTTGACCGCAGTTAGGTTTTTCCACACCGTATTATCGTAAACAATCTTCGGATCGGTTGTATCTCCTGACCACGGGCTGGTGAAGATGATGTCGCCTGCATATTCCGGTAACACTTCCATCGAGATTGAAGCCCAGCCTGTGCCACTATCAATTGCCTCTGTCTGAGCCCTTTTTGGTGCCTTGAGACCAAATTCGTCATAGAGTATTTCACCACCACGACCGTAATTATGACCAAATACAAATAATCCTTTGGCGTATGGATTCAAAATGGAGACTGTACGATCTCCTACAGCGGCAAGCACTTTTGGCTTCAACCCATTGATCTTCGCTTCCCATTGTGTGATCCAGTCTTTTGCTTCGGCTTCTCTATTGGTCAGCTTGCCCATCTCCAACATGAGATCCTTGAAATTGCGCTTACCATATTGTAACTGTACCACTGGTGCAATCTGCGACAACTTGTCGAGACCCTCTGTACCTGTGTATGCGATGATCAGATCAGGCTTTAGGCTGATTATTTGCTCCGCTGTTGGCTGCTCTCCCAGATCTGTTGTCCCCTGACTTTTGAGCTGGTCCTTGATGTACTTGTTGTTTATTGCACCTGACAAGGCTCCGACGACTGGAGCATCGAGTGCAACAAAGTACCCTGTTGAAAATGCGGTCAGATCGATAATCCGCTTCGGATTTGCAGGTACTTCCACTTCACCTGCATCCGATTGATATGTAACAGTCTCTCCTTCGGCACCTGTTGTTGTATCGGCGTCAGAAGCAGAAGTGGAGTCAGTTGATGATTCCATGTCCGTAGCTTCGGTTGTAGTGGTCTCCGTTGTATTGCTTGTCATTGCGGCCTGACCGCATGCACTTAGTACAAGTAATATAAAGAGAGCAGACAAAAGCCATATCGAGTTTCTTCGTTTCAGCAAAATAAACCCACCTTTTTCAAATGATATTGATAATCGTTATCAACGATACCATGCAATAGTACATTTGACAAGATGATTTCATATTCGACAGATGAAAAAACAAAAAAACACCCACTAAGGCGGGTGCTTCGATGCATATAAATTAATTTCAAAACAAAACAGGCTGTTTCCTGTACATTAAAGGTTTAATCATTCAACCCTTTTCCATCCAGAATTTGCTGCGTACATTTCTCCACCCTGGACACACGGGTTTTGGATTGCTTCGGTTGGGAAAAATAAAAAAGGTATGCCCGTTGACGTCCAGGCGTCAATGCTTCAAATGCGGTTTTCAACGCAGGATTTTCATCCAGTTTAGTTTGAAACTCTTCTGGAACAGCATACTCTATATTCTTTTTGAGTTCCACTTTCAATCCGGCCTTTTCAACCTCAATGGCTTCAAGAATATACTCTTTCAGGATAGCTTCCATGTCAACGATTTGTTGAAGATTAGTGAACCGGATTTGGCGAGCAGCTTGTACATTTTCTGTTTGTTGGATTAGAATACCTTGCTTATCTTTTAACAAGGTTCCTTTATGGAAAAGAAGCGCACAATATTCCTTAAATCCATGAATGATAACGACGTTTTTATTTTACAACGTGTAGCAAGGATGCATCCACTTAAAGTCTTCGGTCAGCCCGCAGGAAAGAACGATCTCTCTTAGCTTCTCCGATTCTTGCTTCCACTTCTTTGCTTTGTTTAAATATTCATCAACCTTGGGATTAGTTTTATTAGTTGTCATCAGGAACCATCCTTCATCATGCTAGTCATATTGTTGCATTTCTAAAATGATTCTTCTCTTACATATGATTGCCAAGAAAAAGCAGTTAATTTCATTCAAAACCATGTGTGTCGCTTAAATATTATGACACCATTTGGCGTCTGGTCAATACTAACTATTTTTCAACTCATATACATATGTCCTTTGTCCCACCTCTTATCCCTAACTAGGAAGCCGATATTAAAAGAACCAAAGTGAGAAAGTCCCTAGGATTTGGCGTATTGTAAAATTGCCGCCGCTGCGCGGATTCGCAGGCCCTCTTCTTCGCTATGCAATGCCTTTTTTAGAACATTGAGTGCTTCTTGAATAGTAGCTTCATCTACTCTAACTGAGGAATGATTATCTCCTTCAGTAGCTACAGAGGTGATCGAAACCCAGGGCTCCAGTTGAGCCTGCGTAATTGAGTGTTCGAATTTCGCAATGATTGAGTAATGACTCACAAGTGCAAGTACTTTATCATTTAACTCTGCTAAGGGAATGCGCCCCAGCCAGGTAACTCCCCGTCGATGGCATATGTATTCCTCTCCGGTTCCGTTGGAATCATCGTAAAAATAATCGCCCAAATCCCCTACATATGCCCATTCATCATCATTTATCAAAACATAGTCCCCGTCCTGCATGACGTAGGCAAAAGTATGGAGCGTGTCCAGGACATCACGAAGCTCCGTCTTTCCTATCCTGTAGTGTTGAACTAATTGCTCTGTCCATTCTTCTGCAGGCTCGTGCTCCAAATCTCCTGTCGCAGGCCAACCAATGCCGATAAAGTTATTCTCCAGAAACGACTCCGTCCAATCGATCTCTTGCAGTGTGGCTCGTATATGAAACAGATTCATGTGGTTCCTCCCCAATAGTGATTTCAGGATTTAAGACTAAGTATATACTCCAGACATTCGTCGCTGCATTAAAATTAATCAAAGATTAAGCTTATAGCAGTACAGACCTGACTCTGTTTTTGCAATATCCATGCAACACTTGACTACCTACTACACGTTGTAGTAACTTGTATGTACTACGTAGTGTAGTAATAACCTTCGATATGGACGCATAACGAAGTTAAGGAGTGTTCACCGTGAACCATCTGCAAAAATTATCGGATACTGAAATGGAACTGATGGAAGTGATCTGGGAGTGTGAGCCACCTGTCACCTCCACCGAACTGCTGACCATGTTTTCCCAAAGGGGTAAAGCTTGGAAGGCGCAAACGATCTCTACCTTTCTCTCTCGGCTGGTAGACAAAGGGGCCCTTACAGCTACAAGGGATGGACGGACCAACAAATATGTGCCCCGTATTTCACCCGAAGACTACAAGCTATTGGAGGCACAACAAGTTCTGGATGGATTATATCAAGGCTCTGTAAAAAATTTGATTTCAGCTTTGTATGATGGCGACAAGCTCTCAGATCAAGACATTGCAGAGCTGAGACAATGGTTTTCAGAAAAGTAGGTGTAATCTATGAATACCATTCTTGTATTACTGTCTACGCTGACTGTTGCCGGAAGTGTCGTTGTCGCTTTCATTCTGTTATTGCGCCTTGCTCCCTTTCAAGTCTTCCCTGCAAAATGGCGTTTTGGAATTGGGAAAATGGCTTTAGGCTTGTATCTATTGCCCATTTTTCTGGTCTTTAATTGGATGTTTTCATTGTTCCCATTCAGTACTACAGTAAACGAGTTACCCATAACTGCTCAACATGTGATACCTGGATCATTTCATCCGACGCCTGCCATTCAGGTACAGACCATTCCAGCAAACACAGCTCTCACTTTTATATGCTTATGGGTAATCGGGGCCATAGCTTTTGCAGCATGGCAAACATATTGTTACCACAGATTTATCAAGACATTAAAACTTACGCGAACCAGCGTTCCAATGACCGGCGAAATTGCTATGCTGCTCCCTGCAATCAAGGAGAGTCTGGGTCTCAAGAGCGAGGTTCGACTCGCTTACAGCGCTCTGATTCGCAGTCCTTTTCTTATTGGGCTGAGGAAACCTACTATTTATCTGCCTCTGAAGAATTCTGCAAACGTGGATATACGTATGGTGTTCCATCATGAACTGATCCACCTGAAAAGGAAAGATCTATGGATCAAGGCGCTCATATTAGTAGCCCGTGCATTGCATTGGTTCAATCCATTGGTTCATATGCTTTCGAAAGATATTCATACGTGGAGTGAACTGTCCTGCGATGAAGAAGTCGTAAAGGGAATGTCCCTTGCGGATCGTAAACGCTATGGGGAAACCATCCTGAACGTAGTGGCAGGATCAAGGAATCTACCTATACAATTCTGCTCCTCTTTATCCGGGGAAGGCAAACAACTAAAAAGGAGATTAATATTTATGCTTAACGTAAAAAATGTGAACAAGAAAACCTTTGTTATAGCGATATCGACGCTATTCGCCGTTGCTGCAATTAGTACAGTGACAACCGCTTGGGCTTCGAGCAATACTCCGAGGGTGGTTGCGAGTGAAGAAGCTTCTGCAGTAACGCGCCCATCGCAGCAAACGGATGGCCGCGAAGATGCTCCTACAGTAACACGTCCTTCTGCTCAAGCCGCAGTCCGTGATGAAGCTTCTGTAGTAGCACGCCCAGCAGCTCAAACGACACCTCGTGATGAAGTTTCTGTGGTACCACGTTCGGATGACCAAGTAGTAGCTCGGGAAGAAGTTCCTGCAGTAACTCGTCCATCGGCTCAAGAGGTAGTTCGTAAAGAATCTCCTGTAGTAACACGTCCGGCAGCTCAAGAGGCAGTTCGTGAAGAAGCTTCTGTGGTAACTCGTCCGGCAGCTCAAGCCACAGTTCGTGAAGAAGCTTCTGTGGTACCAGCGCAAGCAGCTTCCCGTCATTAAAAGCAATTTCATGAAATTACAAAATAAATAGGCTTGGTATAAAGACTCCAAACAGCACCCTTCGTTCAACAATTGGACCAAGGCTGCCCAGTATTGTAGAGAAGAGAGTTTTCGCTTGAGACTAACCGGCTACCTGCTCAAATAAGAAAGACCAACAACATTTTTGTTGTTGGTCTTCCCTGTCTTCTCCGTTCATCTTGCCTCATCACCGAAAACTATGGTGAGTCGCCTAGACACGACTCCAAAACAGCTGTTTTCTTACTGTTCTTTATACACACGTACATAATCCACTTGCATGGTTGCCGGGATATCGGACGCGTTCGGAGTACGGCCGCCGTCAAAGTTTCCGCCGATTGCCAAATTCATAATGAGATAGAACGGCTCATCAAATGGTGCATTCGGATTATTCGGTGCAGCTGCGGAATACCACTGCTCGTTAGTCACTTTATAGAAAAACTTGCCGTCGACATACCATTTAATGTTATCCTCTTCCCAGACTACCGAGTATACATGATAATCATTGGCAAAAGTTTGCCCTTCCGGGAAGTGATAATCGCCGCCCGAATACTGGTTCCCGGGCCATTGTCCACCAAAGTGTATGGTACCGCTTACTGATCCAGGCAGACGGCCTCTCGCTTCCATAACATCAATTTCACCTGATGCAGCCCAAGTGCCGTATACCGAGTCTTGTGGAAGCATCCACAGTGCTGGCCATACACCATCACCTGTAGGAAGCTTGGCACGAAAATCGACTCTGCCGTACTTCAAGGACAGTTTATCCTTGGTGTTAATCTTTCCTGAAGAATACTGTGCATACCGATTCGGGTCTTGCGGAAAAGATTTACTGTCGTTCATGGCTTTGATATTCAGCTTTCCGTCCTGTACATAAATATTTTGGGTGCTGTTTGTGTAGTGCTGCAGTTCTGCATTTCCCCATCCCCAAGTAGCGGGATCGTTATTGAGATAATATCCTGTTTCATAGTTCCATTTACTTGTATCCAGCGCAGTTCCGTTAAACTCATCCTGCCAGATGAGGTTCATGCCCGCGATTGCCGGGTCGGTTGGTGTTCCGATCGCGATATCCTCTTGATCGGATACATCTGGACGCGGAGCATTTGGATTGCCGATAAAAGTATAGTTGACGAAGTTGTTGCCAATATTTCCACCCGCCTGTCCGTTCAGCGGATAGCCGATACGAATCTGCATATTTTCCTGGATTGGCTGGAACCAAAGACCATAGATATAATCGGCCCAGTATCCCCACTGGTTGGCATCCGACATATTGTTGTAGCCATTTCCGGAGTATGCAAATTTGCTCTGACTGGAGTTACTCAAATCCACCCATTGGCCATTGATATTAATCTGGTATACGAAATTACCAAGTTCTTTGGCGATAGGCGCACCCCCATCAATTTTGGGAAGCGGAAGTCCAATGGAACCATTCGCATCTGCCGTGAAGGTTGTTCCTTCGTATGGCGTAATGACATATGAATTTCTAGTAGGTTCATTAAAGGTAATTGTATAAACAAGGTTAGCTGAGGAAGTCTTTGATTCCAATTTGACGTTGATCGATTCCGTTACGTTAAACCAGTAACCTCCTCCACCGTCGGTAAATTGGCCGAAGTTGTGATCATAAATCCAGCCGCTGGCTGCATTATTGTCAATATCAATCCATGTGCTGCTGTTTACAGGTTTTACATATACCTTCAAATCATCCGCTACGGCTTCATACGTTACCGCAGAATCATTGTTGAACGTTGGATATGTAAAGCCTGCACCGCCTGTGAAACTTGCTGTAATTTGCGGGCCTTGTGTTGGATTCATCGCTGTGATGGTTGTTTTGTTAATGTTTTGGAATACAAGTTGATATTCAAGCTTGACGCCATTCGCTTTGGAGTACAGTTGAATTTCGGTTGTTGCGGAAAGGGTGAACCAATAACCATTGAAACCGCCATCGCTCCAGTGCCCCCAGTTCTGGTTATAGATATAACCTCCGGCTTGATCAATATCAACCCAGTTGTTACCCACTTTCACATTAACACCCACGTCACTGTAAACATCATTCCAGGTAGCGGACCCCCCATTGAACTTAGGCATAACAAATCCGTAGCTGGCTTTGCCAACGCCGGATTTTGAAATAACAGGTCCATCTGCCGGTGAGAAGTACTCCATTGAGGTAACGGTCGTTCCAGCTGCTTGAACTTTCGATGCTGGCAGCACGCCAACACTAGCCAGCATCACAACCGCTAGGAACAAGCCAAGTACCTTTTTCATAACCCGTTTCTCCGTAAAGTGAGATGGTTTCATAATTGCCCTCCTTTGATAGGATCATAGTTTCTCCCAATCTATGCGCATAAAGGTAATCGCTTACATCGGGGAATATCTTTATTCTATCGAATGGCATAATCCGCTGAAAGGTACAATTATTTTTGTTGTATCCCATTTTTTTGGGTTTTGATTCAATTTATAGATAGGTACTGTGGTATTGCACTTCACGTTCTCCTTTTTGGCGCATCATTTGTCGATATTCTGTGGGTTGGATATGCATCGCAAGGCGGAACGCCCGCGTAAAGCTTTTATAGTTTTCATAACCAACCATAGCAGCAACTTCAACAATCTTATGATCGGTTTCGGCTAGGAGTCGCCTCGCTTTATCCAAACGTACATCTCGCAGGTATTCGGCAAAACCTTTGCCAATATTCTTCTTGAACAGATTTGAGAAATAAGCGTAATTAAGCGACACATGATTGGATACCATCGCGAGATCCAGCGGCTTATGATAGCTTTCGTGTATAAAGCGGATGGCTTCATTTAATTCCTGCGAATTGCGATAGCTGCACTTATATTCAAAATAGAACTGATTCAGCCGAAGCAGTTGCTGTTGCAGCGCTTGAATATAATCCCGCATCCCAGGATAATCAAAGAGATTACGCAAAGATTCAAGATCCAGCGCTTCTTCCCCCATGTAGGGGCGAATAACTTGTTCATACTCCTCCATCATCTGCACTGTTGCGCCGCAGAGCTGCTGGGTGTAGCGAATATGATAGCGCTGCAGCACATTTTTGTGAAATATTGCGGAAATGCCCTGAGCTATTCTACCACTGTTGTCGGTCCCCACAGACTGGAACAGATCATACAGCTCTTCATAGGGAAGTTGCCACTGCTGCTCCATATGCTCAATATGTGCTGGCAGAATGATACATAGATCCGGAAACAGGTAACTATGACGGTATAGCTCAAGCAATTGTGCATAGCTGCCAGGCAGCGTTTTTAATCCTTGCTGCGGGTCAGTCATAACGGTTATCGCGTCGATCATTCCTTCCTTGAGCCCCGCTGGCAAAGCATCCGGATCTAGCGCTGCATTCACTGCAAGAATTAGGTACGGGCTGTGCTGCAGACAAATACAACCTTGTCTACCAAACACACCATAAGCAATAGCTTCCATGCTATGGACACTGCTCGCCCCCGGCTGGTTAATCCAGCATTTCTCCCGCAGCAAGCATAGGCGATAATGGTGCCACAGTGCAGGAGTTTGTTCCTGAATTTGGAGAATCCAGGCTTCATCGTTTAACGCACCCTGCATAAACATTTGTAGCCCTTTACGATCTGTCTCTCGTGCGAGACGGGAGACATGCTGCATACTGTGCGTAAGGGCCTGCCGTGTCTGGATTTCTTGCCATACATGCTCCAGTGAAGTTTGCAGATCCTCTCGCTTCAGAGGCTTTAACAAGTATCCCTTTGCCCCAAATTCGATGGCTTTTTGGGCATATGTAAAATCACTATAACCGCTAATAATAAGGTATTCCACCTCAATGCGCTCCTCTTTGGTCTGTGCCATCAGTGCCAGCCCGTCCATGTCCGGCATCCTAATGTCAGTAAGAACGATATGAATGTTATGTTTGCGCAAAAGGATTAGCGCCTCCATCCCGCTTGCGGCACAGTAAATGTTGTTCAGCTCCAGAGGAAATTGATGCAGCATCGCCTGCAGACCGTCACGTATGTGCTTTTGGTCGTCCACAACCAGAATATTGATCACTCCTACCACCCTCCAAGATTTACATTTTCCCAAGGTAAACGTATCGTTACACAGGTATAAGCGCCTTGAACACTATCAATCCAAAGACCGCAGTCCTCGCCATAATGAAGCTGCAGCCGTTTATTCACATTTTCCAAACCGAGTCCGTTCTTGCTGGTAACCATCGGCGAATCCGAGTCTCCCCGCAGTGCCGCTTGCAGTCGAACTAACATCTCCGGGTCTAATCCCTCTCCATCATCTTGTATGTTAATGAGCAAGCGGTCATTCTGCACTGAAACGGTGATCTGAATACACACACTCCCGCCTGACGGCGAAGCGTGATGCACTGTATTTTCAACGATGGGCTGCAAGCACATTTTAGGAATAGTATAGCGGAGCACCTCCTGCGGGAGATCTGCCGTCAATATGAAGCTGCCGCCTTCCATTAAATTAATAAATTGAATGTAGCTTTGAATGTTGGCAAGTTCCTCACGAAGCGCAACAGTATCGCTGCGCCACTGCATGCTGTAGCGAAGTTGCGAACCTAACGATACCAATGAATTCGCAATAGCGGGTTGCCGTTGAACCTCTGCGATCATTCGAATAGATTCCAGTGCGTTATATAAAAAATGAGAGTTGATTTGCGAATGCAGGGAATGCAGCTGTGCGTTTTTGGCGATCAATTGTTTGTCCACAACCTGCGTCATCAGATGTCTGACCTCATGCAACATTTTGTTGTAGCTCACAGCCACTTCATCGATCTCATCCCCTCTTTCGTTCTCATCAAGGCCGGTATCAATCATTGCATCCAGTTGCCCTTTTCGTACTTGACGCATTGAAGCCAGTACGCTGTCCAGCCGACGGAAAATGCGCCGAGTTGTATGTGATACGATCAGCATGATGAGCAGCAATACACATAATGTAATCGATACCACAAATGCGTACCAGCTTCGTGGCCCCTTCATCAATGCCTGATGAGAGGCGATATCGACCACATACGTGTTTAGCGGAGCGATGTAGCGATATAGGGCATAGTAGCTCTGATCTCCTAACTTAATCTTAACGGGATTCTCCTGTGGCAGTACATCCAACTGACGATGAATACCGTCAAGGATATCGTTCAGTCCTTCTCCGGCTTGTCGAGAAAACTCATGCTGGGGATTATACACATATTGGGGAGGATCGCTTTCGTTCATCAAAACAGAAAAAAAGTCTCCCTTGCTCTCCTGGAGCAGATCACTGAAAAACATACGATGCGGGACGCGAATTTCCATAATACTAGGTCGTTTTTTCTCCTGACCCTGAAGGCGAACCAGCCGGTAGTAGGATAGTGTATGTTCACCATTCTTAAAAGAAAATAAGCGGTAAGCCGCACCACCTTCATCCCGAAGCTTTGTCCAGTAATCCTGCGGCCAAAATTTCTGATAATGATAGATTTCAGGCCAGATTTCATACAAGTTTGGGTTATCCACGTAAAAGCTGAGCTCACTAATCATCGCATTGCTTTGAATGATGTTTTGCATTTGCTCAAATTGGTTTTGCTTAAATTTCACCAGTCGCAGTCCATCCACAAGCATATTGGAATGAATAAAATCTACAAATGACTTTTGAGTGAGCGCAGTGTTGGAAGCGTTCTCAATGATATCCATTCTACTGCGCAATTGTTCGTTTAACCATGAAACGTGACTGTTGCCTGCTGCCATAGCGTCCTTGTATAGCTGGGTTTCCTGCATCCGAATATATAAAAAGGATACCAAAATAACAGGTATGGCAATCATCAGGCTAAATGCCAGAAACAGCTTTTGGGAAATACGGGCATTGCGATAAAGCTTCCTCAATCTCGTTAGTAGGTATTTCATTCTGATGTATTCACCACCTTTGTTATACCATATATTACCTGTTATCTGATAGAGAGCGAGGATGTCAGGGAATGGTTATTCAGCCATCTTGGCTTTTCGCGCCTCCAGCTCTGTCTGACGGTATTCCATCACTTGATTAAAACCGTAATTCACACGGCGGGTTAAGAAATTTTCGAAAATTTTATCAAAAGCAGCTTCATCTTTGGCCGTAATCAGTTCAGGCAGCACTTCTTCCCAATTCTGAGAAATACGCGACCAGGATAAGGCTATATCGGAATCTCCTACAGGATCAATTCCCTTGTAGATGCCGCTGTCCATATCCGCCTGTTTGTTCGCGAAATCCTCCATTTGCTTAACCGATGGCGCCTTCTCCGGTCTCCACTGGTTAACGAAGGCAGGGTTTCGCAGCATCCAGTAAGTATCCATGATGCCGTATTCCTTTTCTAGCCGCTCCCTATCCGTGTCAAGCAACTGGACCATTTCCGCCTTCAACTGCGGTTTCCCATTCACCATCGCCCATGTTTCGCCTTCTTTGCCGAGAAATACATCCCTTTGCCCTTCTTCGCTGGCCAGATAGGTCAAGAAGCGGATGGCTCGTTCAGGATTCTTGGTGGATTTGCTAATCATCGTAACCATCCAGCCATCCATGCTGCCGGGGAACAGTTTGGCGGATTCTCCCCTGCTGTTCCGGGGTCCATCTACAGCAATATAGTATGAACTCTGATTCGTACGGACTGCCAGCTTCGAATTGAGGTCTGCTATGTCTGTCCATTCTCGAATCATCATAAAATATTGGGCATAGTTGGTTTTTTCCTGCACCTGTGCGCTGGAGTCGACCAGGAAATCAACGTTAATCAGGCCCTGCTCGTAAGCGGTACGAAATGTTTTCAGCCACTGAATATAATCGGGATCTGTCATTCGGTCGTATACTTTACCGTTCTGTTCATGGGGGATCGCGAGCAAATTTTGCAAATATTCGGTCATCCCGTAAGATGCATTCCCCTGTGCCCAAAACGGACTGATCAGTTGGCCTTTATAAACAGGATATTGATTCTTCAGCAATTGCAGTGCATTTAGAAAACCTTTCGGCGTGCTGAGGTCCGGTTTGCCCATCGACTCATACAGATCTTTACGTACGAGAAAGGTTTGGTTCGCTCCCGTCAAACCGGTTGCACGCATCTGTTCGGGACTGTACGCATCATTGGGAATGACATAGGTATGGCCATCTTCCTGCCGATACCATTGTAGAGCACCATCACCTGCTACCTTGTAAAAGTACGGATCATACTGCTTGGCTAGCTCCTCCAGAGGATAGATGAGATTGCTCTCCCGAAGCTTGTTAACCGCACTTTCCCAGGAGCCGATGGTTATTAAATCCGGCAGACTACCGGTCGTCAACATCCGTGATAACATCTCGCTTGGTTCACCAGTTGATACTTCAAATTCGATATTGACCCCTGTTTTTTGGGTGACATATTCGGAAGTCAGGCTTTCACCCCAAGTGTGTCCGTACCATTCGGCTCCAACGAACCACGTTAGATTCACGGGTGTGGTATCCAGCTTCCATGCCGGTTCTTCCGGATCCATACTGAGGCTCTGCACAAGCTCCGTTGAGTCAGCCTCTGTCATTGCAGCACCCTTATCTTCCGATTGTTCTGACTCGGAACAAGCCGCCAAGCCTGACATCAGAAACATCATCAACAAGGCTAAACTAAAAGGCCTTCGAAATATGAACATTCGAGCTCCTCCTTTCTATACCGGCCAACTCCAATCCCCATCTGCATCTGCACCAGCATTCATACGAGTGGTGGTACAACCGATTTTACTACCCTTGGATTAAAATGGAAATGATTTCATGGTTGATTCTCAGATGATCCGCAACATTCCGCCTGACGAAACATAACTTGTAATAAACCAATGGAAGGGAGACCAATTCTTGTATCTAATCTGGATACTCATTGTCGGTGGGCTTATTGGCTGGTTAAGCGGCAATCTGATTGGGCGGGACGTGCCGGGAGGCGTGCTTGGAAATATCATTGCTGGCTTTATTGGATCATGGTTAGGGTATGAACTGTTGGGACCGAGGGGGCCGGTAGTGGGTGGATTTCATATCATACCCGCGATCGTCGGGTCGGTCATTGCTCTCTTGATTTTCTATGCTCTGGCGCGCGGTGGAGCGTTCCGAAGACGTTAACAGACGTAAGACGTAAACCTGTTGTATATTGGATAATCCTGATCAGAGACGCTGTGACATTAGCGACTTTCACCGGGGTTATTTTTTTTGAAGAACCGCCCAGTGAATGATCGCCAATGACATGCTCTAGCAGACAGGTTTTCAACAAGGTCTAGTTTTCCCCGCGTAACCCGTCAGTAATTTTAACACGGCCTAGTCGTCTCAATGGCCAGTAGGACGCCATCAGCGTGGCGGCGATGGCACCCAAGCTGGCCATGCCGATGCTGCTCCAGGGTATGACCCATTCCAGCTGTACAGCATTTCTCATCAGATAGGCCACCCCATAGCTCAAACCTGTTCCCAGGAGGCTTCCATAAACTGCTGCGAAGACACCGTAAAACACTCCTTCCAGGAGAACCATCTTACCAATCTCCCTTTGAGTCATACCAATTGCCTTCAATACGGCAAATTCTTTTGTTCTAAGAATAAGATTGGTGCTGACGGTATTTAAAATGTTCAGAAAGGCAATCGCGACTATTACACCGATAAAGCCATACAGGAATATATCCAAGGTCTTGGCGTCGTTTTGGTCTTGTTTCATTTCTTCTACCCGATCACGATAACTATAGGCTGCATCCTTCTGGACAAGGCTTTTGAGATAACTGGTAATGGGCTTGTTGTCTGCCTCCGGATTAGCCTGAATTAATATTCTGCCATAGGAATTATCACCAGTGATGTTCTCTATCACCTGGGGTGTCGTTATCCATTCAAGAACTGCACTTTCCCCATATCCCTTGGAGAGCGGCTCTTTATCTGCTATTCCCACAACGGTAAGCATCTTGTATTCCCGATCTCCTTCCAGAGATCGTACTGGAATCCGGTCCCCTACCTTGAAGCGGGTTTGATCAATGATCATACGCTTTCCTTGTTCTGTTGTCATGCTGATTTTTTGGATTACGATGACACCATTTTCATCGTTCATTTGGCTTACATTAATGCTTCCCGAAGTCAATTTAGTTCGAAGTTCATGAAGTCCGTTAATGCCGTAAGACACCAGATAGTTGTTGTCTGTCCGATATCCGTTCTCCTTTTCAACCGTGTACATCCCCTTCCGATCCTTGTAATACTCAGGGTTCACCTTTTCTTTTGGAATGATCGCCTGAACCTGATGATTATAAAATGTATAGGCTTGGTCAACCGCATCAAGTGTGGTCATATTGGTGTACACAGCGTTCGGGATGCGTTTGGACGCCCCCTCATACTCCAGCGAATAGGAGTAATCAATGCCGGATGCGGATGTTGTCTCCAGATAACTCGCCAGCCCACTGAATACGATATACAACACGATGCTAATGATCATGGAGAATGCCGTGATCCGAAATCTTTTTTTGTTACGCCGTATATTTCTGCTGGCGAAGCGTCCTTCGAAACCCAGCCATCGGCTACTCATATAAGATTGGCGCTTGAAGCTACCCGGTTCTATTACCGTACTACCCGAGGCT
The DNA here is from genome assembly GCF_900110055.1 of Paenibacillus sp. OK076. Classification (NCBI taxonomy): domain Bacteria; kingdom Bacillati; phylum Bacillota; class Bacilli; order Caryophanales; family Paenibacillaceae; genus Paenibacillus; species Paenibacillus sp. OK076. Next base: position 2,416,437 of record NZ_FOCH01000001.1, on the reverse strand, counting down.
TTCAGGGCTTCAAGTGGTGAAACGCTGGAAGCCATCTTGGCGGGTCCAAGGGCTGACACATAAACAGTCAATAATCCTAACCCCGCTGCAGCAACCATAACGGGTAGTGAAACAATCATATGCATATCGTTCAAGAAGCCTAACGTCAGCAGGCTGATATTATAAAACAACACTTTCATGAGAATCGTTCCTGTAAATAAACCGATGGGAATCGCAACTAAACTAAGAATGGCTGCTTCCTTCAATACGATCTTGCGAATCTGATCTGGTGTTGCACCAATACACCGAAGCATCCCGAATTGTGATATGCGCTCCAGCACCGAAATATGGAACGTATTATATATGACTGCGCTCGTGCATCCCATAATAATGAGAACAATTGCTGAAAATGCGAGAAGCGAGCTTTGGTTAACATTTTTATAGGTACTCTTTCCATACAGCTTCAGCAACTCATTATTAAATTCGATGCTTGCATTCTTGCTGACCGCTTCCCGATTCAATGCCTGGGCAGCACCCTGATCAACTTTTCCCCAAGCCAGGGATGAAAGAATGGCCTCACTCTTCTCGCGAATGTTGTCCATTGATTTCATGGTGGCATAGATAAAATACGTTTTGGACGGATCTGTCTTTTGATGATCGTCATACGTAATGGCTGAATAGATAAAGGTTGACGACCATGTCACATTTTTGGCAGGCTTCATAATCCCTACAACGGTATACTTCTGTTTGGTTCGCGGCTGGAACTTCTCATCCAGATCCCAACCGTAATCACCGATTGTATTAGCACTCTTCACCTTTCCAGTGGAAGCCACAAGCCGATCACCGAGGTTCAGCGTGATGTTGTCGCCGATTGTCGGCTTGGAAGCAAAATACTCCAGACTCCAGGATGACAATATAATTTCATTATCTTTTTGAGGCAAACGGCCGCTCTCCAGCTGAATCTGCAGCTTATTCATCGCCTCTGAATCGTATCCTTTGACATTTAAATAGCGATAAGGCGCAGAAAACGGATTTTCCTTTTTCTCTTTTTCACTTGTAGAACTAATCGCTGCATAACCGACGCGGTGAAGGACGCCTGCACTGCCTATAACAGCGTGGTTGATAATACGGGAAACGTCCTTCCCAGGAACTCCCTTGAATGAAACCTCATAATCCCCGTATTCCTGTGTTGTCTGTCGTATCAGCTTGTCCTGATAACTAATGGCGAGTGTTCCGACAGCGGTGAGAAGCGTTACCGATAAAATGATTCCGACAATGGTAAGTATGGAACGTTTTTTCTGACCGAGCAGATATTTCTCCGTAAGTCTCGTATACTTATGCATCGTGCTTGCCCCCGGATTGCTGCATCAGAACTCCATCTTTAATGTTTACGATTCGATCGGCTCTTTGGGCGACATTGGAATCGTGCGTAATCATGATCAGCGTTTGATTATATTTCCGGACTGAGAAGGTGAGCAAATCGACGATCTCTTTACTGTTTTTGCTGTCCAGATTACCTGTAGGTTCATCAGCCAGAATGATGGATGGTTTGTTAATCAAGGCTCGACCAATAGCTGTACGTTGCTGCTGCCCGCCAGACAACTGGTTTGGCAGATGAAGTTTTCTGTCACTCAGACCGAGTACGTTCATTAATTCGTCTGCGTAGCTTTCGTCCGTTTTTTTGTTGTCGAGCAGCATCGGCAGCTTGATGTTTTCTTCAGCACTCAATACCGGAATCAGGTTATAGGCCTGAAAAATAAATCCAATTTTGCGTCTTCTGAATATAGCCAGATCTTTCTCACCAAGAGAATACAAATCTGTGTTATCAATGATCACTTGACCACCAGTTGGGCGATCCACACCACCAAGCAGGTGCAGTAAAGAACTTTTCCCCGAACCACTGGCACCAACAATGGCGACAAATTCCCCCCGTTCAACCGTTAAGTTGATATTCTTCAATGCTTCGACCCTTGCATCGTTGCTTCCGTATGTTTTGCATAAATCATGGGTCTTTAAAATTTCCAAGACATGTGCCTCCTTTAGAGTTGTGAATGTTTGCTGTAACTTATATTAGTTATTATAGGCACGGAAGCTTACGTTAAAGTGAAGAGGAAGCTTACGTTTTAGTAAGCTTCCTCTTCATGCACAGTTTTAATGAATGTAATTCTGAATTCGGAACCCTTCCCGGGTTCACTCGATACCGAGATGGTGCCTCCCAGACCTTCAATAATTGATTTGGTCAGGGATAGACCGACTCCTGTACTATGCGGCTTGGCGTTGCTCCTCCCTCGGTAAAATCTGGTGAATACATTGGGTATCTCCTCCGGTTTGATGCCTTCCCCTTCATCCCGAATGACGATTGAATCAAACAATGAATCCTCTTCCAGTGTAATATACACCTTGCCCGACACCGGGGAGTGTTCAAGCGCATTTTTGGTCAGATTGATGATGGCCTCGGTTAACCATTCTTCATCCGCGTGCAGGAACATCTCTTCCCCGCCCCGAATGAGAATGGTCTGTTCCTTTTGTTCTGCCAAGGCATGCAAAGATAACGCCGTTGACTCGACAATGTCTTTTGGTCTGACCTTTTGCTTGTGAAAAACAATTGCACCCGCTTCCACCCTTGCCAGCTTCAACAAGCTGATGATCAGCCACTCCATGCGCTCAATCTGTTGCCTGCTTCGCTCCAGAAAAATTTTTCTTGTCTCCAATTTCATTTCGGAATTATCCAGCATGTTTTCATTAAAAATAAGCAGGGATGCCAAAGGTGTTTTGAGTTGATGCGATATATCCGTGAGCAGATGGCTTAGAAATGTTTTCTCCTGTTTAAGCTGCTCCACACTATGACTCAGTCTGCCTGCCATCAGATTGAAGCTGTGGCCAAGCGCACTGAGATCCCCCTCCATGCTTTCCGGTAAGGAAGTATCAAAGCGACCTTCAACGACCTGCTCTGCTGCAAACGCAACATTGCGAATTTTGCAAAAAAGTTTGCGGTACTCCCAAAATAAAAGCAACAATACAGGGATACCAAACAGAAAACAGATCACTGCAGCATTCACAGGCAATCTTGTGCCAGAGAGTGCAGGCTGATCTTGAATCGTCATCTGTTCCGTATACCCGTATTGGGACAATATCCGTTTACCCAGTGCAATGTCCTTTTCATTCGCACCCTGAGTAACATGATGAATGAGCTGTGGTTCCAGCTGGGGCTCCTTGCTCAGGACTTGTCCAACGAAGGCTGCCTGTTGATGAACAATGGCATCATTGATTTTTTGAAGCTGAACGTTCATCAGAAAATATACGCATAATGCCAAAAAAAGCTGCAATATGATCAACTTGGCGGCGACAGACTTCCATTCCGGATTACGGATCACTTCATGCATCAGCTGTATACTCCTGTCGTTTCAGCATTCCATTTGTATCCAACGCCGCGAATCGTAACAATATATTGAGGTGCAGCGGGAGTCTGCTCCACTTTTTCCCTAAGTCTTCGAATGTGCACCGACAACGTATTGTCGTCAATGAATTCGCCGGAGACATCCCATAATTTTTCAAGGATTGAGGTTCTGCTGCAGATTTGCTTTGGGTTGGACATCAGCATCAGGAGCAGCCGAAACTCCATGCTGGTCAGCAAAACTTCCTTTTTATTTTTGAGAACGGCCCCTTCAAGGACCCGAACTTCAAATTCACCGGACCTCCATATATTCGACTTCTGTTCAGGGTGAGGATGACGCCGCAAAACCGCTTTGATTCTGGAAAGCAATTCCTTGGTGCGGATCGGCTTGGTCATGTAATCGTCTGCACCCAGATCGAGTCCCGCGACCACGTTGGTTTCTTCGTCCAGTGCAGTCAGAAAAATAATAGGAACCTGAGAATCCATGCGAATATCCCTGCACAATTCATATCCTGTTCCATCAGGCAAATTAATGTCCAGCAGAATAATATCCACTTCCGTCTGTGCGAGCGCAGCTCTGGCTTCCTTCAGGCTTCCGGCATGAACGACCTCATAACCTTCATTCGTCAAGGTATACTCTATCCCGAATACAAAATTTTCGTCATCTTCTACAAGTAAGATGCGTTTCATCCAAACACCCCCATTATAGCGTAACCTTATCTATCCAAGCGTATGTGCTCAATCATTCTACTAAATGGACATATTGAATTTCAAGAGACGGAATGTCTACGTGCTTTTGAAATACATACATTGGTGTTCAACACAAAAAGACAACCGATGCGATGCCACGCATGGATTGTCTGACAGGAAGAATTATAGAATGAGCAGTCCAGACCTATCGTATACACACGTTCAGAAACAAGTGACAATTTTTCATTCACGGGCCGCAAATTTATGAAATCCATCGCTTCAACAAACGAGATACAACCGCATTTTTATATTGTCATGTCAAACCTTTCCCTTTCTTCTTATGTAATCTCAATTCAACTTTATACTTTCCTGCATACGCTGATCACTAGCGGGCTTGATGGTTCAAAAGATGTTTTATCCCAGTTCGCATATTGATGTTCTACGATAAAGCCATGGCTTGTCAGCAGATGCTGAAGGGCCTTGTTATCCGTAAAGCGGCAGGCAATTCGAGATATGGTTTTGCGGTGTCCCCAATCCCGAATCGTAACCCAGTGCATGATCTGCTTCCCCGCATCATAGGTTTGGGTTCCGGATACCTTGACGGTGACGCCATCCGTATCGACAAACGTGCCCCAACTCTCTTCTTCCTCGTCAGACAAATCATTGCCTTCCGGGTTTCTCATCTCAAAAACAAATATGCCGCCAGGCTCCAGATGGGCATAAACGGTTTGCAGCAACGCAATCTGATCCTCATCGCTCAGAAATGCCTGAAATGCGTTTCCTGTCAAATAAATCATGGAAAAGCGCTGATCAGATTCAAAGGTCCGAGCATCTGCTTCAATAAATTCAACCGGCAGATCCTTCGCTTTGTGCCGCGCATAAGCCAGCATGGGCTCTACGATATCCACACCGGTTATCTGAATGCCCGCTTCGGCTAAATAAATGGTGGTTAATCCGGTTCCGCAAGCAAGCTCAAGCACGTTCCCCGGATGGCTCTTTGCCAACTCAAGGAAAAAGTCATACTTGCCGGTCTCACCGCCAAATTCCAGATCATAGTTCATGGGCTCCTGGTATTCTTCCAGATTGTTGTGGTCAATCAATAAGTTTCACCCTTCTTCCAAAAAAATGTATTTACAACTGGGATTATAGCATATTATGATGGTTTACAGATTGTAAAGGTTAACACTGTGTAAACAAAGGAGAATGTTTCATCATGAGTTCACTACCCAAGTCCGTCCGATTCCCGCTTTTTATTCTCATGTTAAATCTGTTCATTGCCTTATTGGGGCAAGGCATGTTGATCCCCATATTGCCTGAGTACCTTAAGCTTTTTCATGCAGGAGGTACGGTTGCCGGATTTTTGGTAGCTGCATTCGGAGCTGCTCAATTCCTCTTCTCTCCACTCGGAGGACAATGGGCTGATCGCTTTGGACGAAAAAAATTGATTATGGCCGGCATGTTTCTTGTTGTTGTGTCGGATATCATATTTGCATTGTCCACCTCCCTGCCTCTCCTCTATATCGCACGTTTCATCGGCGGAATCAGTCTGGGTTTGATGGTTCCGGCCAATCTGGCCTATGTTGCCGACATTACAACACCGGAGACCCGGGCAAAGGGCATGGGTTATTTCGGTGCCGCCATGAACCTCGGTATGGTGCTTGGACCCGGTCTTGGCGGCTTGATTGCGGAGATGGGTGTGCGCATGCCCTATTTCTTTGCTGCCGGATTGGGACTTGTTGCAGCCTTGCTCACGCTGCTGCTTCCTGAGACACTTCCGCCTGAGAAAAGGACGAGCTCTCATTCGAAAGGGAAAGGGTTCGCTATCGGAAAACAATTCTGGAGTTCATTCCAGGTTCCCTATTTTGGCTACTTGTTGATTATTCTGGTGATGACCTTTGGTCTGATGAGCTACGAGACGGTCTTCTCTCTTTTTGCCGAGCATAAATACGGCTTTAATGCTTCAACCATCTCCATCATCATTACGATGGGAGCGATCATTGGTATTGTAGTGCAAATTTGGCTGCTGGACTTCATTGTGAAAAGAATGGGAGAGATCAAGCTCATTCGCCTGTCCTTAATCATTACACCCATTGCGCTCTTGCTGATGTTAATTAAGGTCAACCTGCTGTTCTTGTTATTCGCATCGGCACTGTATTTTGCTTTTAATGCTTTTTTGCGGCCGACAGTCAGCTCGCTTATTTCCAAAAACGCAGGAGATCGACAAGGATATGCATCCGGATTAAATACAACCTATTCCAGTCTTGGTACGGTGTTCGGCCCTCTGGTAGCCGGTCTGCTGTTTGACAAAAACGTGAACTTCCCGTATATTTTTGGTGCCATTATGCTTCTGGCCGCATGTTCCCTTACGTTGAAAGCACATCGTTCCAGGAAAGGACTGCCCTATACAAGTGAATGAAAACTGGCATCAGCAGATAAAGAACCAACATCGTGATGATCTGATTGAAGCAGGCAAGGAGCTCTTTTTGAAGTACGGATTGCTTCAGGTGAAAATCAAGGACGTATGTACCAAGGCGGAGCTTAGCCGAGTGACGTTCTACAAACATTTTCAATCGATGGATGAGCTGCTGCTTACGGTACAGATGCAGCTGGTTGAGAAATTAACGGATCATGTCAGGCATGCCGCTATCCCGAATGAGAATGGTCGTGAGCAGCTTGCAGCTATGTTGAACGCGTGGGTCCATTTTGCACAGAATCATCCCGACCATATACGCTTTATTCAATTATTTGATATTAATTATGAGGTTTATGATTTTCATCCGGAGTTAAGAGAAGTGTATGACCGTTTCACCCATAACGGTAAGGAAAATCACTTCCTGCTGGGGGCACTAACTACAGGGATTGCTGATGGCAGCATCCAAAATCCCTCCCCTCCGCTCAAGCTTGCACAGTTTATTTTCACGGTGATGATGGGCATGCTTCAGAAAATGGTTACAAGCCGCTCCAATGACCTTTACCCTCCGGATGATCAGATGACGGAGCAATTGGTGCATATGCTGCTGCATTATGCGTGTAACGAGGATCAGAGATAAGAATGACAGGAAGATACGGAATCAAAATGATTCACAGAAAGAACAGTCAGGTAAACTGCACTGAATTAGAATGTACAAAAGAAGCCCTTCACGAAATGGTTGCATGACACGTCCATGCTACAAAGGAAGGGCTTCTTTCAATTGTTGAGAGCGCAACTGTACTAGACTCTTCATAATGCGGTTCTTTGATGGTACGTGTTATTCTTCTGCATAACATCTTTCATACTCTTTAACCAGCATATAACGCTGGGCACCGTTGGTGGCACTCACTGCTTCCTCAGCGTGCTGAATGGCCATCTCACGATGACCTAATTTACGTTCAATTTCGGCCAGCAGTGCAGATTGCATCCATCGTCTTCTAATGGATTTCAGGTGCTCCCTGGCTTGCTCACCCATCCCTTCTTCTATAAGTAGACATGTTTCGTAATATGTACGATAATCGGATCTGCGCATATTGGGTACGGCTTGCCGAACAATAAACATATCCTTGCGATAAACACCGTAAGCTGCCTGATATATCGCTTGCATTGATTTATTCGTTGAATTGTTTCTGAGTTTCTCCATCGTGATTTCGACTTCTTCATCAAGTCTGTTGGCAGTCACATAATAAAAATAGATATAGGGTTTATAATGATTTCTTCGTAAAAAATTCTCTACACGATCCATCCTTTTTTCCCAAGCCATGGGATACCAAACGTAAATGGTAAAAGCAATAAGAGTGGTAGCAAGCATCATGCCTGCGACCAGAAAAATCGATTGTCCATTCCACAGCATCACAAGGCCAAAGACAAATAAAGCAGCATAATACACAACTTCCCGCCTATCCATTTCTATCTTCACCTCCCTCCAACATCCATATTAAATAAGCATCTAGTATATCAGAATAAACTCCGCAATTGTATAAATTTAGGTGGCCCATGTATTAGCATCAATCACAGGGACAAATATGATCGTTGCACCATTAAAAATGAGTTGGATTTGGTTAGGTTCCAACCCATTTGTTTCTCCGTTGCACAAAAAAACGAGCAGGCCACATAGGTGACCTGCCCGTTAACTTATTGAATCAGCGGACAAAAATGGATCCGTTCGTTAAATGAGACAGTCGTAATCGAACAGGGTTTGTCCACCATGGATACTTGTATCTTTCCATTCGTTCGATTATAAGTCTCACTCGTAAGCACCGATATTCACGGCAGCTCCCTGTACTCTCGGTTTCCCCTCAATATCCAGTGTTCCGATAATGGCATTGTCCGTGTTCCCGGCATCAATCGCTGGAGATGAAGATTGAAGATGGAAATCGTATGCTGAAGCATTCACAAATTTGGGATCAATGAACAAGGAATGCGCGTCATTGCCAGTTCCCGTTTTATAAGCGGAGAATCCTGTATAATCTTTATTTTTCCATGTCCAGCTCGCTCCATTACTGCCGCCAGGGGCGAAATAAAGATTATAATCCACAACGTTTCCGGAATTCTTGGTGTATTCATTGTAAATCAATACATCTGTGGAGCTGGCTACGAAAATGTTGTTCTTAATTACGTTGTTTTGCGTGTCATACTGAACGAAAAGCTGGCCGCTGCCATCGCCAAGCGTATCATTTTTGTATACGGTATTGTTAACGATCTTACAGTTTACTGTGGAGCCGCGTTTGGTATCATACCCGCCCATCGCAATGCCGGTGAGTCGGTTGTTGTAGACTGCGTTGCTGCGAACAGTAATATTGCTGGTGGATTTACCGGCGTGCTCGGACGCAATCTCGATACCGATATCATTGTTGTAGCTGTAGTTCTGTTCAATAATACTGTCCTTGCCACCATCGACATAAATGCCATCGGCCGCATTACTGTTATTCGGAAGTGACTTTCCATAAGAAGGATTATTGTTTGAAGAGATATTGTAGACCTTGTTCCCCTTCACGAGTCCATTCCGTACCTGATCGTTAGCCGTATTCGGTGCTTTCCCCTCAAAACCGATGAGATCAATACCGATGTTGTCGTTATCGTGAATGACATTATTCGTCACCGAGAAGGTGTCCACGTTCCCGTTAAGAACCAGCGATTCGCTGGAGCCGAGCACGAGATTGTACAGTTCATTACCATTAATCGTAATATCGTGGATGGAGTCCGGTGCCTTTGTACCATATACGGCGATCCCATGTGCATCACGACCCAACAGATCACTGCCAGTTGGAGTGGCTGTGTTCTTGATATCATGGACTTTGTTGCCCGACAAATTGATGAAGCTGCCTGATCCGTGAACATAAATGCCTACGGGCATGACGTCCTTGGTAGCTGTAGTATAATTGCGAATTTCAAATCCCTGAAGGGTAACGTAATTTACATCGGTCAGGTCAATCAACCCTTCAATCCCACTAACCGAAAGTCCTGTGCCATCAATAATCGGAGTCTCCGTGCCATCGTTAGTGAATACAATCGGTCCCTGTGAAGCGGAGCCTGAGCGGGTGATCTTCAGCTTCTGGTTGTACACGCCGCCACGAACATGCACTGTACTGCCTGCTGGAACAGCATCCGCTGCGTGCTGAAGGGTCTTCCATGGCGCGCTGCTTGTTCCCGCATTGGAGTCATTTCCGTTTGTCGCCACGTAGTAATCCGTACCTGCTGCACCAGCAGATGAGGACCATTCAATTCCTGAAACCAAACCTATCCCTACTGCCATACTTAATCCCACCAGCAATGTTTTACCGAATTTCAACATATCCTCAGCTCCCTTTGATCCATTTGGTTGTGTTAGATTAAAATCAGGATTTATTGTTCATGTTCAGCCTGCAAAAGAAGCACAGATTCCATCGTCGGCAGGCTTCCTGTGCCACCAATGCCAAGTGTGGACAATGCTCCACATGCATTGGCAAATTGCAGCAGTTCACCGCTTCGCATCCCAAGCAAGTATCCATATATGATGCCTGCGTTGAAACAGTCGCCTGCTCCAGTCGTATCGACTGGGGTCAACGTGTAAGATCTGGCCGATATTGTACTTTCGTCCAGTTCGCGTAGTGTAGCACCTTTTGACCCTTGTTTGACCGCTACAATTCCTGCCACAGCAGGAAGCATGGAATCAAGCACATGGCTTACCCCGTCGGCAGGGAAAATGTGCAGCAGTTCATCCTCACTGGGAATAAACAAATCCGTCACGGTCAGCAGTGAACTTATCCCTTCTCGGTCCCATTGATTGGATACATCCCAGCCGGTATCAAAAGACGTGCTGATTCCATCTGCCCGCAATCTTGTAAAGAGCTCTCTCCAATGAGGTCTCATTCCATCCTGCAAATAATAGGAACCAAAATGAAGATGCGTGGCCTGCTGCAACAGCGAGTCTGGAATATAATCCGGTTTCAACAACGGGATGCTTCCAGCGTATGTTAGCAACCCGCGGTCGTCAGGTGTGGAGAGCGAGAGGGTTACCCCTGTCTTGATGCCAGACAATCGCGTTACATGCTCTGTATTCACGCCCATACGCTGCAGCTCAGCTATACAGAATTTGCCGAAATCGTCATCTCCCACTACGCTAACGAATCTCACATCCGCTCCCAGGCTTGCCAGCGCACAGGCCGTTATTGCTGAAGAGGAACCAAGTACTATCTCGAAGCCATCAACCATTTTCTCCCGATTCCATTCCGGCATGACATCCGTTCCCGATACAATAACGTCTACATTTAGCTCGCCAGCGATGACAACAACGGGACTTGTTTGCTGTCTCTGCATCATTTCAATACCGGAACAAATCCCTGTTCCGCCTCATACAGTTCATCGAACATACTTCCGATCTCCTCCAGGGAGCATACGGCAGCAGTTAGCGGGTCGAGCATCAGTGCATGACGAGCCATTTCCCTGTCGCCCCTCCGCACAGATTCCACAGCCAGATCAAAAAAAGCCATGTTCGAGCGGCACAATGCGGCCAAATGCTCGGGCAATCTTCCAAAGCGACAAGGTTGAATGCCTTTCCCATCAACGAGACAGGCCACTTCCACCACACCATCAGCCTGTAGATTTTCAATCAACCCCCGGTTGGGAACATTACCATAAATGACCTTCGGCTCATTCTTCAATACTGCTTCGATGATCGTGGCTGCATATTCATTGCTGGATTTCAGCTCAAGCGGTGCCGTTCCTTCAAGCTGTGAAACGATCTGCTCATCATTCTCTCTCCGCCAGATCGGCCAGTTGTCAGCGTAGAACCCCGTAGCTCCGTTATAACCTGTATTGCAGTGCTTGTCGATAAGCGATTGGCGTTTGCGGTAATACGGGATATATTCCGAGAAATGGCCGCTGGATTCCGAGACGAAAGCACCCAGGTATTTCATCGCATCGAAGCGGACCGGGTCCTGCCGCAGCAGCTCAGGAGTTTGAATGTTCTCCAGCAGTACAGGATACAGATCCCTCCCGGCGTGCGACAGTTCCACAAACCAGGACATGTGGTTAATGCCTCCGGCTTTCCATGACATCTCTTCATAAGGAACTCCGGCATATTCGGCCAGTTGAGCCGACGTATTCTGAATGGAGTGGCATAGTCCCACTACCGGGATATCCGTAATGCGGGAAGTCAGGAGTGTAACCGCGGACATCGGGTTGGTATAGTTCAGAATGATGCAGTCTGGGCAGAGCGCTTCGATATCCCGTACGATCTCCATCCAGCTGGGAAGGGTACGGAGTGTCTTGAACAGTCCTCCAGGTCCCAGCGTATCACCAATGCACTGCTTTACCCCGTATTTCAGCGGAATTTCATATTCATAACGAACCGTCTTCAGCCCGCCTACTTCAATTTGGTTAATCACGAACTGTGAACCGCCGATGACCTCTCTGCGATCCGTAGAGGCAATCACCTCCCACGTCTTCCCTGTCCGTTCCACGATCTGAAGCACCAGCCTGCGTGCCAACTCAAGCCGCCGCTCGTCAATATCAACCAGGGCAATGGTGCCACCCTCCAAGCCTTCAATCAGCAGGATATCCATAGCGATCTCTCGCGTAAATGCACTGCCTGCTCCGATAATTGAGATTTTAGTCATAACTCTTCTCCTCACCCGTTATTTCATGCCCGTCATAGCTAGGCCTTTGATAAATTGCTTCTGGAAGATCAGGAACATTATAATAACCGGTATTGTAATCAGTACCGCAGCTGACATGACGACGTTGTAATTGACCTGGTGCGTTCCGTTAAAATAGACCAATGCCAGCGGAACGGTCATCTTGCTCTCATCATTTAATACAATCAGTGGCCACAGGTAGTTATTCCAGGAGTTCATAAACGTGAATATCCCCAACGCTGACAGCATCGGCAGAATAAGCGGCATAACGATGCGAAGCATCAGCCTGAATTCACCAGAACCGTCCATCCTCGCTGCCTCCAGCAGCTCCTGTGGAATCTCTTCTATGAATTGTTTAGCCAGAAATACACCGTAAGAACTGACCAGATTGGGCAAAATAATCGCCAGCAAATGGTTAACCAGTCCAAGCTCAGCAGTGATCAGATACGTGGGAATCATAATAACCTGAAAGGGAATCATCATGGTTGCCAGGATCAGAATGAACAGCAGTTTCTTGCCTTTAAACTGATGCTTGGCAAATACATATCCGGCTAGAGCGCTGGTAAACAGGGTGACCACCGTTATGATGACGGAAGTCACCAGACTGTTCAGCAGCCACGTAACAAACGGCGCCTCGCTAAAAACCGTTCGGTATCCGTCCAGACTCGGCTTACTTGGAAAAAAACCGCCGGAACCCGAGACGATGTCCATGTTACTTTTCAGCGATGACAGCACCATCCAGACATAAGGCAAAAGCATAACACAAGCTATAACTGCAAGAACTGCGATAGTAAACCCTTCCCACAGGCTGAATTTACGCGGCATCGGCTTCTTCTCCCCTCTCCTCTCAATGTTCCCATTGCGTGCGTCCCCATCGAAGTTGCAGCAGCGTCACAAGCAGAATGATCATTAGAAACACGGTTGCCATAGCAGATGCGTACCCCATATTGGAGCTGGAGAATGCCTGTTCATAGATTTGCAGTGACAGCACTCGTGTTTCGTTGAAGGGTCCGCCCTTGGTCATAATCTGAAATTGTGGGAAGGCCTGAAAATAGGAAACAACTGTCGTGATGGATACAAACAGCAACGTTCTGCGCAGCAGTGGCAGTGTGATGTGAAGAAAGACATGCCATCGGCCCGCCCCCTCCAGCGTTGCTGCTTCATAGTACATATCCGGGATGGAATCCAGTCCCGCAATGAAAAGAACGATATTATAGCCAATATCAGCCCACAAGGTCATCATGATGACGGAGTAGAGCGCATAATGCGGATCACTGAGCCACTGGATCGGCGCCATATTCAGCTTAGCGAGAATCATGTTGAACAAGCCGTCATTGTAATTGAACATGGTATTCCATACGATGGCCGTTCCCGCCAGCGGAGCGATCGTGGGAAGAAAGAATACGGTCCGAAAGCCATTTTTAAGCCACGGGATACGGACTCGCTGAATCGCTGAAGCAATTAAAAGCGTAATGACAATGTTGATCAATACAGCGATAAATACAAATTTGAAGGTTACCCACAGTGACTTCAGAAAGATGGAATCCTGGAACATGCGGATATAGTTCTCCGCCCCCACAAATATCGCGTTTGAGCTGAGCGGGTCATACTTGAATGCGGACAAGCCCAGGCTCCACGCGATGGGAAGGAAAGCAAACACCCCGAACAGAAGCAAGATCGGTACGAGTGAGATGATGATGAACCTTCGTTTTGCCCTGTAAGCTGTTGACTTTACCGCTGGGTTAACCTTGTCCGCCTTGTTGGTAGATATAGCAGTACTCATGCCCCAGCACCCCTATCACTTATGTTGATCCTGATTATTGTTGATCGTCTGTTCGATATTCGCCAATCCGTCCTCGACACTCTGCTTTCCACTGGCCATCAGCTGGAAATTGTCGTTAACCTGCTTGAAGAAGAAATCTCGGTCTGCTATAGGCCCGATCCATTGACCCAACGCCAATATGTCCAGCGAAGGCTTTAGATGAGGATTGTTCTTCAGAAACTCCGGGTTTTCGGCAATTTCTTTTTTGGCTGGAACGGTAAAAGTGTCCGTATTCCATGTCGAGAGATTGTCCTTCTCCGAGATGAATTGGATGAAATCAAGTGCAGCCTCCTGCTGTTTGCTTTTCTTGGACACCGCAAGCCCCCAACCGGATTCGGCAGCAAAAACGGGCGGATTTTCCGTAAAGGAAGGTACCGAAACGTATTCAAAATCATCAACCTTATAGTTGTTCTGTCCCGCAGCAATCGTCCAGGGACCGCGATAGGTCATGGCTGATTTCCCCTGAAAAAAATAGTCAGAGGTATCCAGCTCACCGCCAAAAGTGGTTAAATCCGTAACTTGATCATCGGCCACGAGCGAGACCAGGGTGGACATCGCTTTCTCCGCCTCCGGTGAGTGGAAATTAACATGTCCGTCTTCACCCATAAAAGTTGCGCCTTGCTGCAAAATAAGGGATAAGAAAGTAAATGTAATATTGTCTGCTGATACAAAATCGAAGCCTTTGACTTTGATGACATTGTTCTCGCGGACAGTCAATTTTTTGGCGTAATCCACAAGCTCTGTCCAGTTGGACGGTGCGTGATCGAAGCCTTGGTCTTTGAGCATCTGCGGGTGAATCAGCATGCCACCGTTCTCAATGTTGTATTCAAGTGGCAGCCCGTATAGCTTGTTATCCCGCAAATATCCCCCCAAGGGGGCATCATAGTACTCTTTTTTCACATTTTCACTATCAGGGATTTCGACAAGCAGATCGTTCTTGGAATATTCGGGTACCCACGTGCCGAAAAATTCGGCAATATCGGGTGGTTTTTTCGCGGAGAATGAGGCTTTCAGCTTCTGGCTGTATACATCATATGGAAAGGTCTGATACTCGATCGTTATATCGGGGTGCAAGGTCTGGTATTTGGATATTAATTTCTTGTATGCGCCCACAATGGCGTCTTCCTGATGACTCCAAAAGACCAGCTTCACCTTGCCTTGCGGGTCTGCGGATGTATCGCCGCCGGATGAGGAGGAGCTGGAACAGCCCGCTTCAGCGAATACAACACAAACCATCGCAATGATTAGCATAAACTTGGAAAAATGCATTCGCATATCCTCCCTTGTCCTGCAAATTAGCCAGCATATGAAGGGAAGGGCGTTTGAGTTTTACGCGTATTTATATAGAAGCAATGGGGTCTGTCGCTGTATGTATTGCAATCTGATGCTCCCGGCACGCCTGCTCAAACCATCCCTCCGGCTGTTTATTCGTAATTACCCCTGTCACCTGTGTTAAGGGAGCAATCGTAAACAAAGCACTTTTCTCAATCTTGCTTTGATCGAATACAGCATAAACTTCGCTGGAACGTTCCATTGTTAATTGGGCAATACGAGCTTCAAGCTCGGAATGCATCGAAAAGCCGAAATTTTGCGTTACTCCGTCCACCCCGAGAAACATTTTCGTAATGTTAATTTTGTCGATCACACTTTCTGCCAGCGGACCGCATAACTCGTAGCTTTTGGAACGCATAACGCCGCCAATAACCACGACCTGAATATCTTCGGCATCAGCCAATTCATAAGCGATATTCACCGCGTTGGTGACAATCGTAATATTACGTTGCTTTTTGAGTGCTTTCGCAATAAAGAACGTCGTTGTACCTCCCGTCAGGCAGATAATGTCTCCCTCTTTAACAAGGGATGCGGCCGTGGCAGCGATCCGTTCCTTATCCATCCGTCGGAAATCGCGTTTCGCTGCAAAAGGCAGCTCCGATACCGCCGACGTCAGACCCCCTTCATATATGGCTCCCCCATTTGTTCGAATAATCTCGCCCGCTTTTTCAAGTGCGTCCAAATCTCTTCTTGCGGTTGCTTCCGAGCAGCCAACCGTCTGGACAATCTCTTGCAGCGATATTTTTCCATGCGATTTAATCAGTTCCAATGTTTGTGCTCTGCGCAGTTCACCCTTTGAATATTGCATAAGTCTCTCCTTTAATATGTCTGGGCCTGCATGATATCCGTTAACTTCAGCCCGTGCTAGCTCTATTGTGTAGGATGAAAGGATGGATTGCAATATGTCGACGTGAACTGCATCCCATAAGAAAAGCATCTCTCTAACGGTTATTCATGAGGGATATGAAGCCAATTTTCCAAACCTTCAATCATCATAAAGGTATAATTTGCACCTGATGTTCGTACTCCTCAAAGAGAACATAGTCGATGTCACCTGCTTTGGAAGACATTGCATTCGCAGCAGCAGCAGCGACAGCCGTACGCAGTCTGGATTCGGCCGAATCGCCGCGCTCTCCTGCATATGCCATGCCGGCAACAAAAGAGTCTCCGCAACCTACCGTATTCACAGGCTGAATGGATGGCGGCTTCACCATATATGCTTTTCCGTTTAAAATAGCCAAAGCACCGTCACTGCCGAGTGTTATGCACACCTCGTCAATGCCTTGATCCGCCAACATGTGCGCTGCACGGACCCATTCGTGTACGTCTCTCGGCTTCTGCCCCAGCCACTCGGCCAGTTCCAGCTCATTTGGCTTCACGAAATGGGGCGTTGCACTCAGCCCAATGCTGAAACTTGTTCCACCTGTATCCAGAAAGGCTCTCGCGCCTGCTGAACGGACAATACAAATCAGTTCTGCGTACAATGTGTCCGGTGCACCTGGGGGTAAGCTTCCAGACATAATAACTGCACTAGACTGGATGGCGAGCTCCTGTACTTTTTCCTTGATCGCTTCAACTTCAGCTTCTGACATATTTGGACCCTGCCCAAGCAGCTCGGTAGAGGTACCACTGGAATCATCCACAATGTTGAGGCAGACTCGTGAGTCTCCCGCTGATTGGATAAAAGCAGTCGGTATCCCCCGTTCAGTCAGATTTCTCTCAATAAATACACCGTTATTACCGGCAATAATGCCTGTAGCTGTGACTTCACCGCCGAGCTGCCGGATCACCTTGGCTACGTTATTGCCTTTGCCACCTGGCTCATTAACCTGTCTTGTCACCCGATGCACTTGACCTACGCCAAACTGGTCAACGTACAACGTCCGGTCGATGGCCGCATGGAGTGTGACCGTGGTAATCATCGGACTACGCCGGCTTTGCCAGTGCTTCCACATAACCGTATTTTCTCCATGGCAAGCCGTTTAACTGCTTCCTTCGCCGGAGCCATGTATTTACGTGGATCATTCTCTTCCGGATGGATTACAAATACATCTTTGATAGCTTCGGAAAAAGCAATACGCAGCTCTGTGGCTATGTTTACCTTGGACATCCCCAGTGCAACCGCCCGATGAATCTGTTCAGCTGGAATGCCCGAACCACCGTGCAGTACCAAAGGAACCGATACTCGATTCGCAATGCTTTCAATTCGTTCAAAATCTATGTTCGGCTTTCCTTTATAAATACCGTGTGCGGTTCCGATCGCAGGAGCGAGGGTCGTTACGCCGGTGCGTTCAACAAACTGCATGCAATCTTCCGGATCGGCCAGGGAAGCATGCTGTTCCTCAACGACAATATCATCCTCAACGCCGCCGACCTTGCCAAGCTCCGCCTCCACGTTTACGCCAGATGCCTGGGCAACCTCCATTACTTTACGAGTTAGGTTCACGTTGTCTTCAAAAGGATACATGGATGCATCGATCATAACGGAGGTATAACCTGCTCGTATGCATCGGATAATCGTTGAAAAATCAGTGCAGTGATCCAAATGAAGTGCGATGGGGATATCCGTTAAGTCCGATGCGGTCTTAGCCGCATGAGCAATGTAATCCGGACCCAAGTGATTGACTGTGCCCACCGTAGTTTGAATAATGAGCGGTGATTCGGTTTCTACAGCCGCTTCAACGACAGCCTGAAGCATCTCCAGGGTATGAACGTTAAATGCAGCGATGGCGTAATGGTCCCTGCGAGCGGTTTGCAGCATTTCAGTGGACGAGATCAGTGGCATATCCATTCCCCCTTTTAAGGTTTCGTCGCTCGCGACGATTTGAACGATCCTGCACCTCCCTTCACGGGTCAGATGAGACTGGGAAACATTTGATAATTTCTAGCTTGTGATCATAATAATCTTTTTATTTGATTAAATCAATCATTATTTTGGAAAACTATTGCAATTCAGTGGGTTATAAAGGCATAATTATGATTAACACAATCATTTAAATATATATTTGATCGAAAAGATCACAAACTGAAGTTATCAATCTAAACCATTCCCGGGAGGTATTTTTATGAGTTTGACGTATCGTGAAGTAAAAGAACAATATAAGGCCCTGCAGCAGACCTACAACTATGTACTGGCCAAGCGCACGGAATTTACTGCCTTTGTCCAAGCGCAAGGGATTACCTCTGTAACCCTTGTTGGCGCCGGGTCCAGCTATTGCTTGAGCGAAGCGGCTGCTTTTTCCTTCCGTTTGCGTGCCGGCCTGCCTGCAATGTCACTTGCCGCCGGTGATCTCATGCTCCATGCAGACCGCTATCGTCCCATGCTGGAGGGCAGCCTGATCATAGCGCCGTCACGATCTGGCAGTACGAGTGAGGTCGTTGAAGCGCTGCGTTTACTCCAGTCCGATCAACGTATTCCTTTATTAACGATTTCTTGTGTAACGGACTCGCCGTTATCCAAAAGCGCCGACTTCCCTCTGGAACTGCCCTGGGCTTTTGACCATAGCGTTTGCCAGACCCGCACCGTAACCAATCTGTATGCAGCCAATCTGCTGCTTGCCGCTTTTCTTGCTGGTGATGAGGAGCTGATTATCGATATGCAGGAAGCGATTCATCAAGGTGAAGCCTACATGGCACGTGTAGAGGACAGTATCCGCCGCGTCTCCGACTTCAATTGGACGAACGCAGTCCTGCTCGCAGACGGTGAACTTCAAGGGCTGGCAGCCGAGGGTGCCATCGCTCTGACCGAGATTGCCAAGACACATGCCCACGCATACCATCTTCTTGACGTTCGGCACGGGCCTATGGTCACTGTGGGTTCGGATACTTTAGTGATCGCCGCCTTGTCGGACAGTGGTATGGAGCATCAGCGCAATCTGTTGAGAGATATTAAGGAGCGTGGAGCCACCATTATTACGTTTGCCGATCGGGCTATGGGCATCCCGCAGGAGTTCATCGACCTTGAGATCACAACTAGTCATCCGCTTAATACAGCGGTACGGGGGATCCCATTCATTTTCATCTCGCAAATCGCTGCTTTGGCAAATGCCGAACGCCATGGTATTAACCCAGATCAACCCGATGGGCTGGTGGCCTGGGTCAAGCTGTAAACAGAAAAGTTAGCTCTTTCGATTGGCTTGGTCGGTTGAAAAATGGGAATTTCAGAGGGAGATGCAAAGACTTCTATTCGAGCAGAATAGAAGTCTTTTACTTGAAGGTCAAAAATCAATTTTATACGTCCTGTGAGATAATTAGGCAAACATTTGGTATGAATGATATAACGCTAGAAGTATGATTGGGTACATAATAAACCTATAAGAAGGAGGGCTTTAACATGGAAAAAGTAATACTTAACAATGGTGTAGAGATGCCCATTATGGGTTTTGGTGTTTATCAAATTGCAGATCAAAATGAATGCGAACAAAGCGTTTATGATGCCATTATGGCAGGATATCGCCTGATTGATACAGCTGCCTCGTATCTAAATGAAGAAGCCGTTGGTCGAGCTATTAAACGAAGTGGCGTACCAAGAGAAGAGTTATTTATCACTACGAAACTTTGGGTTCAGGATACCGGATATGAAAATACTAAAAAAGCATTCGAGAAATCTCTGGAACGATTGCAATTGGATGTGCTGGACCTGTATTTAATTCATCAGCCATTTGGGGATGTGCATGGCTCTTGGCGCGCTATGGAGGAATTATATCGTGAAGGAAAGGTCCATGCCATTGGAGTTAGCAACTTCCAGATGGATCGTCTGATCGATCTAATCATTCATAATGAGGTAATTCCTGCGGTAAACCAGGTTGAAACGCACCCTTTCAATCAACAAATCGAGAGTGCTGCATTTATGAAAGAGAATCATGTTCAGATTCAATCCTGGGCGCCTTTTGCTGAAGGCAGAAATGATCTGTTCCAGAATGAAGTGTTAGTATCCATCGCGAAAAAAGTAAATAAATCCGTTGCTCAGGTCGTATTACGCTGGTTGACACAAAGAGAAATCGTGGTCATTCCGAAGTCTGTTCGTAAAGAGAGAATTGTTGAGAACTTCAATATCTTTGACTTTGAATTAAGCCAAAATGATATGGAATCGATTACTGCATTAGATACGAAGCAGAGTCTGTTCTTTTCTCATAACGACCCAGAAATGGTGAAATGGCTTGGTACACGTAAACTTGATATCTGACCCTGTATATTGATAAAAAAGTCGCCATTTCTGGCGACTTTTTGTGTTCATGCCATACTCAACGGTTTACTACAACCCAATAAACATATTTCTGCTGAACGGTCCCCAATTTCCACCGGAAAAACCAGATTCACCCTCCAAATTGACAAAGCATGGAAGCAAAATATAAAGTACTCCCATAGTCGCGTTAACGTTGAAGGTTATAACAAATCTCGTTTTGGAATTATTAATAGGAGTTATCATCCCCCGATCAGCGCGAATCGAATTATCTTTCGTGATGGCTTCTCCCATTCCTACACTGGCTATATCCGATGGACTAGACATGTTACTTCTTATCCAATAGTTCGATATGTTGGTTGCTGATGCTAAATCCGCTGGCTGATCGTACGTCACTACAATCTGATTGGATGCGACTTGCCTAACCTCCACAACTACAGGATGAGGAATCATGGCTTCCCTTTCTCTCCCGCCCACGTTCTCGATCCAATAAGGATGTGCTGTATTCGAATGATGATTAATTGACATAAGATTAAATACCTCCATGACTGACTTCAATAGTCATTTGTCCTGAGATAATGTATGTAGGTGAATGACCAATGGTGTCTTACAAAGCACCCCAGATCACCAGCCATAGCTTCAAATCCTCAGCACCCCAATGTTATTTAAGGTTTTATCTCACGTACAGTCACCAAAAAATACACTTCACACAATGATAAAGTGTTTAGTGTATTTTGGGGTCAGCCTATTACTCTAATATAATAATTGGGTTGATGAGTATATGAAATCATATTATTTATTTAAAATAGGTATTTCACCCAGCAAGTTTTTCAAGTTAATTGAATCCCATGGCATATGCTCGGTTATACCCAATCCCACGACATCAGCTTCTTCCGATAGTTCTTTGAGCAAGTGAAGGAGCTGAGGGATTTGCAAGCTTCCCGCAGGAGAGAACATATACGGTCCTTCAGGATTCGCGAATAACAAGGAGCGAAAAGCCTTTGGATCAAGCACATCTAGATCCAGGTGAATAGCCAGATGTTTAATGCCACTCTCTTTGATCCACTCTTTGATGGATGCTGTACTTTTCGTTAATTCTTCGGCTCCGGCAGTTTTTATGCCAAGTCTTTGAATCATTTCAGTATCTGATTCTGCAGTCGTTATACCTAATCGTTCAAACGCTTCTGAGATCACTTCTCCCTCCTGTTCTGTAGGTGTCGCCAACCCTGCGATAAAGACATTTTCAGGTTTCAAAGGGATTTTTACATGTTTTGCAAACTCCTCATCCCCTTCTCCCAAAAGATTCCCCAGAGGTAGCGTATGTCCGTTATCATATCCCTTATAACCAACCAAATCACTGTGCGCATCGATCCAGATCAAGCCTAATTCTCCATGATACCGTTCGTTTAAATAGGCAAACGGAGCTTGTTCGACCAAGCAGTCTCCGCCAAACATAACGATGCGGTCAGGCTTGTGAGCATAAATAATATGCTCGGCTGCTTCCAATTGTTCAATGAGCTGTTTTCTCCCATTTATACCGTTCTCATTTTCCAGTGGAGTTCCATCATATGCTTGTACAGGAACTTGAATCAGGGGTTGATCATTATCAGGAGCCAGCCAGGCAAGCAGTTCCGCCCCAAAAGAGTAGTTAGGATTATTCCCCCCTTGCCATTGGGGCATTAACAGACGTATTGTTTTTTGATTCATGTTTTTCTCTCCTTTACTTCAAAGTAAGGTTAGTATAAACTGAACGCAAATCAAAAAGTAGTACGCACTATTATGACAGGTACTACCCGAAAGGATAGCATAAATATGAGCATGGCTGAATATCACGGCAAGGTTAAACATATTCAAGATACGCCTTTTGGCTATACATTGTCTGTCATTGGCGGCAAATGGAAGATGGTCATTATTTATCTTTTGGCAGAAAACCAACCGGTACGCTTTAATGAACTGAAAAGACAAATTGGAGCAATTACCTTTAAAACACTGAGTTCTCAACTAAAAGAATTGGAAGCGGATGGTATGGTCGAACGGAAAGAGTATCCTCAAGTCCCGCCTAAAGTCGAGTACAGACTGACTGATAAAGCGGAAACGTTATTACCCGTTCTGGAAGGTTTATGTGAGTGGGGAGTACAAAACCAAAGTGAAAGAGATGTGTTGGAGGATGATTAACTTTAGAAATAAAACCTATCGCTGTACCTCGGAAATTGTCATGAGCTTACTTAGCGGCAAGTGGAAAATTTCTATACTCAATCACTTAACTAAAGGTCCCATTCGGTTTAATGAACTACAGCGACTTCTTCCGGACGCAACCCAACGCATGATTACGATGCAGCTCAGAATGCTTGAAAGCGACGGTCTGATTATTCGCAAGGTCTATCCGGTTGCACCAGCAAAAGTAGAATATTATTTGTCCGATCTGGGTGAGGAACTGGCCCCCATGCTGCAGATGTTGTGCAAATTTGGCACGACTTATATCGAGAAATTCCCCGACGAAGTATCCTGCGACAATGATGACTCTCGCCGCGACATCGTTAACGTAAATTAATGTATTCATAAATTTGACGGCAGCAGCTCTGTACGTATACGCTGCCGCCGTCATCTCATCTGTCATGAATGGTTTAAGGCATTACAACACCAGAAATTGCGTTCCATACCCCTTCCCAGAAACCAAAGCTGCTTCCAGCTCCTCTTGATCTCCTTTGTCCAATAACACCACATTTTCGGGATACAGCTTACCTAACAAAGCCCACTGTACAAGTTCATTTCCGCCTGTTGGTATGACATGGACTCCATTATCCGTATTTGTCACCAATCCGGAATACGACAGAATGTCTGCTACCTGATGAATACTGGTCGATGTTCGCTTCACAGCAGCATCCTTGGAATGGTTGTCCTTTTCAGGCCGATATGAAAATCGGTGTCCCCTGAAAAGCTGACCGAGATCCACACTAGATGATGCATGACCTTCTCTCTCCACACTGAAACGCACGGTTGTTCGATCTGACTCTGTATTCGGAAGCAACCGGGCGATGGATGGAAGATCACTTTGATCTTCTGAAATGTCAAGGTGATCCTTGCTGCCAGGTATACCCGTTCTTGCTTCGTTACGTGGTGCTGCATAATAATCGTCATATTCATATTCGAATGAGATGGCAACTATATCTTGTGTCTCTTCAGTCTTAATGGTTTGTACCGGATGCCACTTGAGAAGATAACGTGTAGCCTCGCCAGCCGACTCTCCCAAGCCAGCTGGCAATATGGTCCCCAAAGGATATTGAAAGCCGTAACCAGCAGAGGTCAAACCTGAGCTAAGCACACTCTGTGCATACTGGACAATCCCCTTGTGAGTTAATTCCTTCCCGAGCAATTGAGTTAAAAAGACTTTACGGGCAGGCTCCAGAAAACGTAATCCTTTGAATTGTGTGTGTTCCTTGACTTCAAACGGGACTTGTTCCCAATTGGCAAAGGGAAGTAATGCATCCCGCAGCAATACAAATTGGTGCAAGTATTCATTATATAACTGCATAACTCTTGGTCCCCCAGCAGGTCCCCAAACCTGAGCAATTGCTTCCGGTATTAGGGTATGACCGTAGCAATGACTTCTAAATTCCAGTTCTCCAAGGGTTTCCGGTCCATATTGCGCCAGTGCCCTCTTTTCAGTATTAATCTCTCTTGCCCAGAGGACCAATTGTTCACCAATGCGTGCCGCCTGTGCCGTAATTTCAACACCCGCTTTATCCTTCAAAGCTAAAGGTCCAAGCGGTAGTGATGAAAGATCACCGGAGATCGCCAAATTGGCTTGAAGGCTATCCAATAACACCGAAGGATCACCGCTTATCGGTTCACCCAGCTGAACCAGTATTGCCTCAAGCAGTTTATCCAGCTCTATGACGACCTCTTTTGCTCTATATATGCCGTCAGGCAATTTCCAATCCAAAGCCCCATTCTCGCGTGATCTAATCGAGTCCTGTGAATATGCTCCAATGTGGGACTCAACATCTATTTCATTTCCCCATACGATCCGTTTATCTTTCAAGTGAAGCTGATATGCTGGCATGTTCCCCACCCCTTCAGTACGATTTTATATCGAACGACGATTCAACTTGCCCTTCGAATGTTAGATTATCAGGTGTCCTGATCGTTGAACAGTACGCACTTTTTTGTATGATCCGATCATTTTTGTATCGTAGGATACTTTTTGATCCTGCAAAATAAAGGGTGGATTTGTACGACAAACAATGCATCACATTTCCGATCCTGTGCATTAGAATGAAATACAAGCATTTCAAAAAGAGATGCCCTAGCTAATCTACATTAGCCTGGGCATCTCTTTAAGTTCAACGACCTACTTTGCAGCATATGAGGCCGTCCTAAAATATTTGGTTGCTTTACAACGTTTAGACTATTCTCCGCGAACCACACGAAAACCCTGATCCGGACCAAAACCATTTGCATCGAATTTGCCTCGAAAAGCGATCTCGTTATTGTTGAGACCGCCGATCCAGCCCCCGCCCTTCACAACCCGAAATGAAGCGATTTGACTCTCAGCATCGCTGTACCAGTCCCAGCACCATTCTCTTACATTGCCAGACATATCGTAGATTCCAAGCTCGTTGGGCTTTTGGGTACCAATCGATTTGGTTTTGTTTTTGTTGCTCTCTATGGCAGGCCAGTTCCAGTCTCCAGTTAAGATTTTGTCCCCGGCGTTCTTCCAATACCATGCGACTTCATCGGCGTTGTTGCTGCCGCTGTATGTGTAATTCTTGCTCTCCTGACCTCCGCTTGCGGCATATTCCCATTCCGCTTCTGTAGGCAGTCGGTAACCGTTAGTTCCCTCATTAATGGTCACTGTCCATTTTATATTATCGTTCTCATTCTTATTATTCAGGTCTTGCGTATCCTTATCGATGTTGTAATACGGCTTTAAGCCCTCTTTTATACTTCTTTGATTGCAATACTCTATTGCGTCATACCAACTCACCATTTCTACTGGTAATTGATCTCCTTTGAATCCAGAGGGGTTATTCCCCATGACATCTTCCCACTCTTTTTGAGTTACCTCATATTTCCCGATATAAAAGTTCTGAAAGGTCACACCTTTTCCAGCGTAAAATGACTTGCTGCTCTTAAACGTCCCGCCTTCCACGAATACAAGATTATCTTCTTTTTTAGGTTTATCCTGCTGCGAACAAGCACTGATTACTACCGTTATTGCTATTAAAAAAAACATTAATAGCTTTCTCATTGAAAAATCTCCTTTAAGCTAATGGGAAAATAATAGGCTATGATGCCTGTCATTCGCATCCGGCAACGTCGAAGACCGTTTATTTGACTGAAACGGCCTTCAACATATCCGGACTAATGGTAGAACTGAGGAAAAGGTGTTGAGCCTATCCCTAATGTATAAGAAACTGTTTCACTTTCATAAAATGGCTTAATTTGGATCACTTACCACACCGTTACATTGGCACTTCCGCTACTTTGATATCCTTCTGTCGCCAATACTTGATAGGACCAGCTGCTACCCAGATTCATTCCTTTGCTTTTCCAGGCGTTCACATGGTTGCTGAATGTAATCGCAGAGTTGACCCCAGTCGCTCTCTTCGACTGCCTTACACTCCAGTACTGGGCAAAGGTTTGTGTGCCATCAATAGAAGGTGCGTTGTATCGCATCGTTGTATAAATATCATACGTGCCACCATCACTGTTTACTGTACCTTTGTAAGTTCCGGTTGGTCGATACGTTCCCCAACTATCTACAACGTAATATTCAATGAGTGCATTTCTTGTCCACCCGTAGAGTGTCAAATACCCATTGCCGGATGGTGCAAAGACACCTGCATTATAGTTAACTGTCCGGTTTGGAGATCCCACATTCCAGCCTTTACCAACTACAAAGTTCCCTGTATTTTGCCATGTTACACTGTAATTACCGCCTGATCCATTAACAGCATTAACTGTTCCGCCGCCATCGGTCCAATTTTGCCAATAATCTGTCGCACTTGAGGTTGCCGCAAAGACCCCAAAACTCATGGAAGCTGCCAACACGACCGTCAACATTTTTTTGCCAAATTTAAACATATTATACCTCCCAATATGATTGTATTTGTCCTATCTACTACTTTCGTCTCATTCTCGGTTGAAGTTCTCTTAACAATTGACACTTTTTTCCTTTAACCTCCTTTCTGACTAAATTATAGAATGATAGCGGTTACATAAAAACCTGATAAACTATAGATTAATCTCTAATAAGTTTAGATTTATGTCTGCTTTCCTTCTAAAAATCGACTTGTACCTACAAGAAAACAAATATGTAAAAAGCCGCCCAGAAGGGCGGCTGAGAAAATAAATGCTATGCTTGGAAATTATATAATCCTCTCAACTTCTACTGCGTCATCTGTACCCTCAACCCACATATAATAGCGTGTTTTATCTTTATATATGCGTACTTTCGGATACAACGAATAGGATTGCAGGCTAAAAAAATTCGGCTCAACTTGCTTCCATACTTCACCATTTAAGAGTTGATAACTATTCCTTATACTGTATCCATTAAAATATTCGATCTCAGTATCAACATAATCAGTCACATTGTTTTGGAGATAATCTAAATAAGTGCTAAGAGGCTCCAATCTATTTATTTCTTCATTTAGCTGTGAGAATGGAACCTTTATATCTATGAATCCCTCTGACAATTCTGCAACTTGAGAGGGATAAAATCGAACAATTATACCATTATCGTAGTAATAAAATGGTGTGGAAGAGTTTATTGGAATATCATATATACTCTTTTCATAAATTGTAATTCCCTTATTATACTTGAGCTGAAGGTTATGAGATAAAATAGACATAAGATTGGCCTTTTTTTGATCAGAATCTACTACATCGTATAATGTAATTTGGTCACCTGTTGCAAGATCAAAATTATAAATAATGGATACATATGTTCCTATATTATCATCGCTGTAATTAAGTCCATCTGTGTAAGCTACAGATAATATTTTATTATTATTGTACGTTGTTTTCACGCTCGTTTTGTACCAAGCTACACTATTATTCTGTTGGAGTGCCTTATTGCCATTAGCTACTTCTACTGTATGTTCCTTTAAAGTATCATTTATTTTTTTTATAACTATTGCATTTCCACCACTAATTTGAACATACGGTTGACCTTTATAGGTATGTACAGCGGTTTTAACTGTTGTTGAAGCTTCCGTTGAATTTGATGAGAATAATACGTAACTCGTTAAGAATAATAGTGTTGCCAAGATTAATTTCTTCAATATGACCTTGCACCTCCAACATTTCTATACCATCTGTGTATTTACTCAATAATAAAAGTTTACCATTTTGAATTCAGTTTTTTGCTCAAATTATTGTAGCTGTGTAAGCTAAATGATCTCCCCTCCTTTTTTTTATTTTACCATTAATTTTATTTTTGAAGGAACTGTCTATATCTCAAAATGTCATCTTAACACTTTTTTTAAGAAGTTATATCCTCCCCTTCCCTTTTTTCTATCCCATATCTTTTTAGGAACTTGATTCGTTTACAAAGAGATACTTTACTTATCAATTTCTTTCTACGGAGGACGAATATTATGGAAATTTCAAAGGGAGTCGAAATGCTCCATCTGGACTATCACGGGAATGTGATCCACCCTATTCTTTTAAAGGATCATGAAATGACTATTCTAATAGACACTGGTTTTCCAGGTCAATTTGAGGATTTACGTGTGGCAATAGAGCAGGCTGGCGCTTCGATAGACCAACTAAATGCGGTGATTTTGACCCATCAGGATGTGGATCATATAGGGAATCTTCCGGAGATTTTGCAGACACGTGGCAACGCTATTAAAGTATATGCACACGAACTGGATAAGCCGTACATCCAAGGGGAACTGCCTCTGATCAAAGATAGTCACCTGAACAATCCCCCCAAGGGCACAGTGAACATTACTTTAATAGATGGTCAGGAACTGCCGTTTTGCGGCGGGATTCGCGTTATTCACACGCCTGGGCACACACCCGGTCATATCAGTCTTTATTTGAAGGAAAGTAAAACGCTCATTGCTGGGGACTCCATATACAGTGTAGACGGTATGCTTGGGGGAATTCACGCTCCGACTACACCGGATATGAATGCAGCAAAGCTCTCGTTGAAAAAGTATGCAGATCTCGACATTACATCTGTCATTTGTTACCACGGGGGATTAAGTAATGTAAAAGTGAAAGATCAGATCGCAGCACTCATCCAAGATTAAAATTTCAATATACACTTTTGGAGAGTGAGAGTATAAATCAGTTATTTTAAAATCGGACTGCTCATTTTGCTGTCAGTATAAATCATAAAGACGATTCTTCAGGTGCTCGCCCACCCGTGGAACGTCTTTTTTCGTTGAAGAGAATAGGTAACTCTTTGGGCATTTTTGTTGCAAACTTTTAACTGTTCGTATACAATGAAACAAATTAGTAGTTCTATAAATATAGAACAAGAAAGACGAGGGGAAAATTCGAGCTATGAACTACAAAGTGGAAGTTGATTTCGCGCCCATTTATGAATGTGTAAGCAGCCTGACGGTTTTCATGAGCAAACAGAATCACAATGCTCTGGATGCTGGAAAACTATGGGTCAGAGAAGTACAAGATCGGTTCGCACCTACCAAACTGCAACAAATGCGGGAGACGATGAAACTTGTAGGCGATTTTAGCCTTGCACCTTATATTTGGAGTTGTCCTGGAGAACGGTCAGTTAGTGGTTTTTTGGATTGGCTTGAAGACCTAACCACAGGCCAGCTATATGACATCGCTGCTAACGTGAAGTTGTCCGTTCCCTCCAATCTCCCGGAACTGCGCAGTCGGACATCCGAAGCGCTACGTGAATGGGATGCCCACTATTTCAGTCAAATCGATTCGGCGATTATCGAAGGCCTTGCCTTAGAAGCTGAAACCAGACGGTCCAGTCTTAACGGAACCAATGATCTTGAGGTCTATGAGGAAGCAACGGAAGGTATGCGTCTATACCCTACCCCTCTCCTCAAACAAGTGATTCTAATCCCTCAATATCATGCTCGTCCCTTTGTCACCTCAGCCATCTTTGATGAAGTGATTTTCACCAGTTACTCTGCCGATATTCTCCCACCAGCAACGGGCCGGCCTGAACATCGGTTATTGCGTCTAACACGAGCATTGTCCGATGAGACCAGATTATACATCCTCCGCCTGTTGGCTGGAAAGCAGTTAACATTCACTGAGATTGTAAGCGAGGTTAAACTTTCTAAGAGCACAGTACACTACCACCTGATTTCATTGAGGGCAGCGGGGCTTGTCATCGTGCATTATAACCAGAAAACGACCTCTTACAGCTTACGTCTTGAAGCACTCAACAAGCTTTCGGAACAGATCTCAGCTTATATTGAAGAATGATGATAATGCCCTTTAACCTACACACACGGAGGAACACTCATGCTTAAGCGCAGTTATTATGGTTTACTAGCTACGGTCACTCTGAGTTCATTTGGTGACGTATTTGGTCTTCTGGCTATGGAATGGCTTGTTTATGAAATAACCGCATCTAAGATGGCCATGGGTGCGATGGCACTAAGTTTTAGTATTCCAGAAGTGGTCATTCGATTGCTTGGCTCGCCGTTATCCGATCGGTTACACCGTGGGCGGTTCATGGCAGTGCTTGCTTCTGTTAGGTTGCTTGCTCTCTTATTACCTCTGACTCTGGGACTCGTAGGCCACTTGCAATTATGGCACCTTTTTCTGGCCGCAGGACTAAGCGGAGCATGTTCTGCCCTATTCATGCCCACCGCAATGGCCATTGTTCCCGGAGTATCAGATGAACGCAAACTGGTGCGTGCATTCGCGGTGATCGACGGTTGCCGTAATGCAGCTGCATTGTTGGGCCCAGCCTTAGCCGGAGCACTTACTGCCATAGCTGGGGCATTGCCAACGCTGGGCATTAACGCCGTTTGTTACACCGCCGCCATTGTCACGTTGCTCTATCTGCCCACAATGCAGAAGCCAGTAGCAGCCAAGTCCTCCTTTTCAATTAAGGCTTATCTCAGAGATATCCATGAAGGCTTCTCCTTTTATCGTAGCTTCCCGGCCATGCTTTCGATTATGGGAATGGTTTCGATCAGCAACATGTCTTCTGTAGCGATCTGGACGATGATGATTCCTTTTGTTCGCGAAGTGTTAGATCGGGATGCCGCTGCTATGGGTACACTCACCACGGCTTCAGCATGTGGCACATTAATAGGACTTTTGGTCATCTCGTGGATAGGTGAAATCAAAAGACGACGGACAGTCATGCTGTGCAGCCTAGCCGCCATTGGGCTTTTTAACGCCTTACTGGGCGTATTCCCAAGTTACCCGTTTGCGCTCGTTGCTTTATGTGCTGCTGGTGCAGCAGGACCTTTCTTTAGTTCTCTCAGTTCCTCATTGCATGGCACGCTTGTCCCTGGACCTCTGCAAGGCCGAGTCAACTCAATACGGTTTCTCATTGGTGGTGGACTACAGCCTGTAGGTGCTTTTGCAGGTGCAGCGGTTGCAGAACTCTATGGTCTGCCTTTCTTATTCTTGTCTTTGGGCCTGCTCCCATTGCTTTGCTCAGCCGCCGCAGCTTTCCTTCCAAACCTGAAGAATTTAGATGGTGATTTATCTACTTTACAGAATAGAACACAATTTAATTCGTATAACAAGGAAATTAAAACATTATAGAAATATCATTTATATAAAATAGATGAATCTCTCGATTAGTCGTGTGAATCCGTTCTAGCTAACTTGTAAATTACAAATCGGATACACACCCCATAAAAAAAGAACGACAATCCCGATCAAGGCATTGACGTTCCTCATTCATTTGATTTCTCTTCCCTACATCTTGCACGCTACAACAGTTCGAACTGAAGCTGAGGTTCAGTTATCTCAGCTTTCCCTTCGGGCTGTTCAGTGCCATATCCCAATTCCAGAACCGCAGCAATGCGCTCATTGCCCAGCACGCCGAACGTTTCAGCACGACTCCGGTCGTACATCCAGTCATGCAACGTACTGCGCACACCCAGGCCCTGTTCATGGGCAAGCAAACGGAAATTTTGGATCAGACAGCAGACGGCTGCAAAGTCCTCTTCCCGCTTATGATGATCCGCCTCTTCCTTCACCAGGACAAGAAGATAGGCTGGAGCGTACTCCTGCAATCCCTGCATGAGTTTCCCATTACGGTTATCGGCAAAAATAAATCGCCACGGCTCACGGAGTCCATCATTTGGCGCCCAGACCGCGTGATTGAGCAATTCGAGAATTAGCTCCTGCGACACCGGTCGATCCAAAAAGTCTTTTGGACTGTGTATGCTTCCTAGCAGATCGGTCAATTCCATTTTTACATCCTCCCCTTCTATGTAGTCTGACCCTGCAATACAGTCCACTTCTGCTCAGCTGGTGTTCTTTTTCGGCTTCTTGGCGCTTTGTCGTAATATCCCATATGAAGAATGCCAACAAATCTTTCATCCTCACGCAGTCCAATTCCTCTGAAAAAGCCTTCATTCTGAATCATGGACTCTGTATCCCACAGCATTCCTAACCCTTGTTCCCAGCCCAACAGTTGGAAGCTCTGCATCATCCCGCAGGCAGCCGCATAATTGCGGTCATTGGTCAGACGATCCGGTCCTACAGTCGACATAACAATGACGTGAGCAGGAATATCGGTAAACCTCTTTTTAAACACATCCAGCAGTTTTCCCGGAATCAACTTGCCGAGTTTGCTCTGCGACATCTCTTCCAGCATGCAGTCCACCAACCGTTTGCGTGCTTCGGGAGTACCGGCATAAACAACACGCCATGACCCAGCTTCAACAGATGGTTGAAGTCGTGTGGCCTTGTGCAGCAATTCAACAACCAACTCCTGCTCCACCGGTGCAGAATTGCATTTACGAATACTTCTTCGTTCCCTGATCAATGCTGCCAGACTCAAGTGTTTCACTCTCCTTCAGTTTATCTGGATTCCATATGCATGCTGCTGTCTTGAAGAAATTGATGTATGATTTTCAGCTCCGGTTCCGAATATTTGTCCAAAGCACGATAGAACCGTTCAGCCTCAAGCACATGTAAACGTTCATGTAGTTCAAAGATCTTTTTTCCTTGCGGCGACAACCGGAAATAGCTCTCCTTCTTGTTGTCATTCATTTTCGTACGTTTGACGAAGCCTTCCTCCAGCAGTTTGTTGCCGATCTTGGTAATGCTTGCTTTGGACAAATTCATCGCGTCGGCAATACCTGTGTTGTTAATAGGCTCATGCTTGCCAATGCAATCTATCATATGAACCGCGGTCAGGTGCTGAGGGATTTTGTCGATGCTTTCCCGCTGGGCGATACTTAGAAAATGTTCAATTTCCGTATCTTTGTGATTCTCATATACATGTAAAAATCGAATAAATTGGTCATACACTAACTGTTTAGTTCGATCGTTTGAATCCATTCAGTTATCGCTCCTTATTTACTAATAAACAATAAAAAAACTTTAAATGATTAAACTAATACAGGAATTCAATATAAAATAGTTTACTGGTTAACAATATATCACAACTGATAATCGTTATCAACTATATGACGAAGATTGTGGCTACCCGGGAAACTAATCCCCCATACAAATCAAAGTGAAATCCATTAACTATTGAACAATTCTTCTTTTTCAAGTACTATCAATCTAAACAATTTAAACGATCATATGTAACTGGCGAACACGGTGAACCGTGAGGGAGCATATGGTTTTGTAATAAGCCGTACGCCTGGGCAGAGGTAAGGAATATTTATTTCCTTGCCTCTTTTTTATGTTGAAAGGGCGATGTGAAAATGAGTACTGACACACTGATCTTAAATGGACAAACGGTAGCGGATTTTATGAAGGAAGACATGGCCTCGAAGGTTGCTATTCTGAAGGAAAAAGGCATTCAGCCTTGTCTCGCTACCATTCTCGTCGGAGATGATCCTTCCTCAGCAACCTATGTGCGTATGAAAGGAAATGCTTGTGCGCGCTTAGGCGTGCATTCCATTAAGGTCGTTCTTTCTGCGGATACCACCACAGATGAATTGATTCAAGAAATTAACAAGCTCAATGAAGACCCTTCTGTACACGGTATTTTGCTTCAGCACCCTGTACCGAATCACATCGATGAAAGAGCAGCTTTTGATGCCATCAGCATCGAGAAAGACGTTGATGGTGTAACGACCCTTGGTTTCGCACTTAATGCTTTTGGAGAAGCCGAATTCCCTTCCTGTACCCCACAGGCTATTATGCGTATTCTGGATTTCTACAATATTCAGATCGAGGGCAAACATGCAGTTGTCATCGGAAGAAGTCCAATTCTGGGCAAACCTGTCTCAGCCATGCTGCTAAACCGGAATGCAACGGTGACGACCTGCCACTCCAAAACCGTGAATCTGGAGGAAATCGTGAAGCTTGGCGATATCATTATCGCAGCCGTAGGCAAACCCCTCTTTGTTAAAGGAGACTGGATTAAACCAGGCGCTGTCGTTATTGATGCAGGTTATAACAAAGGCAATGTCGGAGATGTGGACTACGAAGCTTGCTTCGTTCCTTCTTCAGCAATTACACCTGTACCGGGCGGGGTTGGTCCAGTAACGATTGCGACGCTCATCGAACATACGATTAAATCTGCCTACAAGTTGTCTGAAAATGCATAATTGAATTAGCGCAAAAACCAGGTCCCTCCAGTGACGAGGGGCCTTATTTGTATTTGATTAAGCTCGAATTGAAAATAGGAAAATATATAGATCTTTTTTTCTCTTTTTACAATCGGACCATATCTATATTATTATGAACAAGGCTTGGGAAGGAGATAAGCATAACTTGAAACCTTTAGTACAGCTCCTGCATTTTGGTTATCATCAGGCGATGAGTTGCATTTTTCCTGTGGCGATCTTTGGAACGTTGGCCCTTTCTAGCGTAATTCAGATACCCTTTCTTTATCGCTATGATGCCATTCTGCTTGTTTTATTAACAGTCCAATACCTTATGTACCGGAGCGGATTGGAAACACGTGATGAAATCAAAGTTATATGTATATTTCACGTGATTGGATTGGTACTGGAGATGTATAAGGTGTGGATGGGTTCCTGGTCATACCCTGAGCCTGGTTATACCAAGCTCTTTGGTGTCCCTCTTTATAGCGGATTTATGTATGCAAGTGTAGCAAGCTTTATGTGTCAAATATGGCGCAGATTGCGTATGGACATGACAGGCTGGCCGGGATTTGCATCTTCGGTTCTGTTAGGGGGAGCCATCTATATCAACTTTTTCACACATCATTTTATTCCCGATTTCCGTTGGTGGTTGACCGCTCTTGTATTTATTGTTTTTCGAAAAACATGGATTATCTATCGGGTACGATTAACTACCTATCGAATGCCGTTAACACTCGCTTTTATCATCGTCGGTTTTTTCATCTGGACCGCTGAAAATATAGCTACATTTTTTAACGGCTGGAAATACCCCGACCAGCATGATTCCTGGCAGCTGGTCAGTTTTAGCAAGATCAGTTCATGGTTCCTTTTGGTGATTATTAGTGTCATCATTGTGGCCCAACTGAAATATGTCAAAGCCAATCGAAAATAATAAGTAGGAGGATATAATGGAAGACTTTATTTTATGGTTGAAATATGTGTTATTAGGTATCGTACAAGGGGCTACAGAGCCTATTCCGGTTTCTTCAAGCGGTCATTTGATTATCGTTCAACGATTGCTTGGCATGGAGCAGAACGGATTATCCTTTGAAATTTTGACGAACACCGCCTCACTGATTGCCATTATGTTTATCTTTCGGGAAGATATCAAAAAGCTTATTGTAGGAGGCTGGCGATTCCTAGTTTCTCGCAATGCGGAGTACAGAGCAGATTTTATGTTTTGTGTATACATAATTATTGGTACCCTGCCTGCTGCGATCGGGGCTGTGCTGTTCAAGGATAAAATTGAGGAAATCTTCACTTCTGTCTATACGGTTGCGATTAGTTTACTGATTACAGGGGTTGCGCTATGGCTCATTCGAAACCTTCGTGGGCGCAAAAGAGATGGAGATTTGTCTGTGAAAGACGCCATACTGGTGGGTCTGGCTCAAGCAGTGGCTCTTATTCCGGGAATAAGCCGCTCCGGTGCAACAGTCATTGCATCTATTGCTGTAGGGATGAAACACGAAACGGCGTTGAAATTTTCCTTTATGCTCTACATTCCGATTAGCATCGGCGGGGTAATTTTAGGTGCCTCTGACATCGTAACCGATCCGCACCGAGCGCAGTTGGCTATCCCTTACATTTTAGCGTTCATTACGACCCTTATCGTAACCTACTTTTCAATGAGATGGTTCATGGGAATTATGGCAAGAGGGAACTTGATTTACTTTTCATACTATTGCTTTGTCGTCGGAATTCTTTTGCTTATTTTTTTGTAAACTCGAATTTCCTTGCAACGTATAAGGGAACAACCCTCAACAGTGGGTTGTTCCCTTTTTATTGTTTTCCAAACTTGACGATCCCCGCCCTACTCGCAGATTCCGTACGAATACTCATTAAAGCTCTCCAACAACCATGGAACCCATGCCATTCGGGTCATCCATTTGTTTATGGGTGACGAGCTCTCCATGTTCGTTGAATCCCTTTATTTCATACGGAATTGTTGCGGACGAGGGTAGTGATACAAACCAGATTATGCTTTCCGGCCCCACCTCAACCATCTTGCCTTCGGTAACTACTGGTTTCTCATCCCCCTCGAACTCGACAGTTACACGCTGAATAGCTGGGTCTAATATATGTCCAAACAGCATAGGGAAAGGTGTCGATATATGATTCAATTCAGGTATGCTCATATAATCCATTGCAGACGTGAATTGAGATGATTCACCAATAGAATATCCGCCACCCCAAGCCCACTTCCATCCGAATATTATTTTCCGAGCATACTCCATCTGAAGATTGCTGTTATTCTCTTGGCCGGATTTTTGTTTAAACAAAATTATGCCCCCGTCTACCGGTTCTTGATGAATGATGTGTAATGAATTATCATTATTTCTAAACTTCTGAATCGCTTCTTCAGCAGTTTTCCCTATAGGAATATGCATCGTTTCACTCATTCCCATTGCTTTGGACATGCGCCGATCGGCTAGTCCGCCAGGTCTGTCATTCACATAAACAAATGCGATGCATGATATGAGCAAAAGTAAAATGAGTATCGCAGTAATTCGAATAATTCGTTTGCTTCGCATTTTTGGTCTCCCCCCCTGATATCAAATCATAATTTTCTGTTTGCGGCCGTGTCGTTTCATGGGTTTCCTCATTCTCTGTCATGGGAGTTGAAACCGACTCATTGGTTTGTAGAACGAAGTTCTTTCAATTGTATCACTCTTTGCAGGAACTCATCAGATTATCTCCCTCACTCCAATTAACACTCAAACAACATCACATGTTTAAAACGAAAAAAAGTCGCCATAATGGCGACTTTTTACGTGAATTAGATTGTACAGATTGTAAAATTAATCGAACTTATAGGTCCAAAATGCTTCTCTTCCAAACCGATTTCGGATTTGTTCATCGTCCAATTTCCCCTTGCCGACAAGTTCCGGCGCTTGGAATTGTGAACGGTGAGCTCGAATCGACGCCATTTTCTTGGCAAGGAATCCGCTCACGTCTTCAATCACATCCGCTTTCCCGATGCTCTCCTCGTGATTGTTCGAGAATGCACAGCAGTAGACGATAGGTCTCTCTTCAGCGGGTAATCGGCCAATCGTTCGCGTAACCGCAGCTCCGGTTGCATCATGATCGGGATGTACGCTATACCCGGGATAGAACGTAATGACCAGTGACGGTTTAAGCTCCTTGATGAGCGCCAAAATGTGGCCATCTAGCAGCTCAGGGTCTTCAAACTCGATCATTTTATCATGAAAACCGAGCATCCTTAAGTCTTGAATACCAATCGCATTGGAGGACTCTATGAGTTCATCCTTACGGATTATTGGCAAGGTGACCCGGTTGGCAAATGGAGGAATGCCCATATTACGTCCCATCTCCCCTAGAGTCAGGCAAGCATAAGTGACTTGAGCACCGCCTTCTATGTACTTCGCCAACGTTCCCGAAGCAGTGAATGCTTCATCATCCGGATGGGGAAACACAACTAAAATGCGCTGATGTTCAATCTGTTTGTTATTCATGCTTATTTGATCCTCCGCTTTCATCAGAACAATTCCCGACTAAGTTGTAAAGCTACAACCAGCTTTCCTTGACTATCGTGACCAGCCAGGATGAGTCGTTCTTGTTCCAGCTCGTCAATGTGTGTAAGTCCTTCAGCGTATATCCAGCCGTGAGTGGTTTTTAAACCAACTCGGTATGGGCCTGTGCCCGAGATAGATCCTTGCGTATATCGTATGACCGCATTGGAAATGAATGCCGACCCCGGATGCCTTGTGCTATCGAAGTGACTGGCGTAAGCACCTGACGTGAGTTCGAGGTGTAAATATAGGTCCTGATCGAGAAGTTGATTGATCCGGTGTTGGATGTCTTGAGGCTCTATTGGCTGCATGGCGGCCTCCTTTTTAGTATAAAATAACGTTCTACATCCATTTTAACATATGTCCCGTGAGAATAAACATGGAATGAGTGAGCGAATGTTTAGAATACTCTCTATTTACTGTTTTCTAAAGAATCCTCTTCCTTCTGCACGGGTTCGGAGCACTCTCTTCTTAACAAGGCAATTTCATGTCGATAAGGTGCACTTTTATATTTTATTTTGCCAATCGACGGCGTCTCAAGCAGTTTCGGAAGTGACACGAGCTGGGGATGATGTACGATATAATCCAAAGCCTGGAGTCCGATATGTCCGTGTCCGATGTTCTCATGGCGATCTTTCCTCGATCCCCGCACATTCTTGGAATCATTGATGTGCAGTACTTTCAAGCGATCAAGGCCAATTACCTCGTCAAACTGCTCAAGTACCCCATCAAAATGATGAACAATATCGTATCCGGCATCATGAACATGACAAGTATCCAGACATATGGAAATCCGTTCATTCCGCTGCACGCCATCGATAATCTTTGCCAGTTCTTCAAAGCTTGTTCCGCACTCTGTTCCCTTTCCCGCCATCGTCTCTAACGAAATCTGTACCTCCGGGTGATTATCGTCTTGTAATACTTCGTTTAACCCCCGAATGATTTGTCGAATACCGATGTTCAATCCAGCGTTTACGTGGGCTCCGGGGTGAAGAACAAGCTGATTTGATCCAAGCGATGCCGTTCGTTCGATCTCATCCCGCAAGAATTGTACGCTAAAATCAAACACCTCTCGCTTGTAACTGTTGGCGAGATTAATCAGGAATGGAGCATGCACGACAATATTGGAAATGCCGTGCTGCTTCATGTGCAAATGACCTGCTTCTATATTATATTGCGAAATAGGTTTTCGTTTCGAATTCTGCGGTGCGCCGGTGTACATCAGAAAAGTAGATGCACCATAAGAAGCGGCTTCTTTACTAGCCTGGAGAAGCATCTCTTTTCCTCCAAAGGATACATGCGATCCAATCAGCAGATCACTACTTTTCATTACCAACCACCCTCTCCTGTCGAATCCATCATTCAATTATCAATGAAATGGGTTGGATTGGCTAATGGGAAATGACGGTGGTGAAGGAGATCAGAGGAAGGCACTCCCGGGTTGCAATAACTTGTATAGTAAAAGCAAGAAAGCCGCCAATTGGCGGCTTAATATGCATTCCAGTTCTCGTTACAATCATTTTCATCCTCAACGCTTGGCTTCCGGTTCAGGGAGTAACCGATACGTTATCGAAATGTGTATGCTTGTTTGCCGTTCTAACACCGATTTTGCCATGCGTGAACGGATTCAGGCTGTTGTCTGTATAATCGATCTTCGGGTTGACCATATCATCCACATAAACTTTGATGTTTGTACCATTAACGGCAACTTTCATATGATACCAGGTATTGGTGGAATATGACTGCGCGTTGCTCTTGAGGAGTGCCCAATTATAATTCATCTTGCCCAGACTGACTCCGCTAGTGGTCAGATAAGCATAATATCCTTGTAGAGCATCATAATTGTTCTGGCCTAGCTCTGTGCCATGGGATGGATTGGACACTCTGACAAGTAAACCCCCATCTCCCCCCGAGTCAATCATCTTGATATCCGCCTCGACCGTATAATCCGCCCATCCTGTATCCCCAAATGTCGATTTGGCAGGTCCGGTGCTCCCTGCACTGTATTCACCATTCTCTACAGCCCAGGTTCCTTCAAACCGTGTCCATCCATTGTCGTCGCCGTCGTTAAAATTATCACTTACACTTGTCACATCAGCATTCTTATGAAACGTCATTCTTGAGAAATCAGCTTCGCCTGTTACGAATTCAACCTTTAATTCCCGTTGTCCAGCGTTTAAATAGACCTTTTTCTTGGAAATACTTTTCCAATTATCCCATCCGCCCGTATTAGGTACATTGACGATACCCGTTAAGTCAGTCGAACCATCCCACACTCGAATCTGAGCCCCGTCCAAAGAAGTAGCCATGCGAAAATCAATATTGTAATACCCACTTGACTCCACGTTTACTTTGTATTTGTACCATTCTCCGGTCTGATTCCAGCCCAAGTTGAACAGTCCTTCGTTATTCAGGCGAATATCCCCGGCATCAGTCCGATAAGCCCCGCCCAGGTTCCCAGCCGTTGTATCGTGATAAGCGACACCTTCGCCTCCTTTCATATAATGAACGGCCTCGATTGTACCTGGAATTGGCTTGGAGGCATTCCATGCACTGCTTCCGTTTACATCGTTGTTAAAAGCAGTATAGCCGAAGTCCGCATGCGTATCCTCTGTCAGAACACCAATTTTGCCTGCTCCTATATTGGCGGTACGCATTGCTTTGAACATACCATCTACGTAGTATTTAAACGTTGATCCCGATTTTTCTATCCGTATGTTATGCCATTTCGAATAATTGAAGTCGGCAGGCAGATCGAATGTTTGCCAAGCCTGATCTACACCGTTAATTCGGAAAAATGTCTCAAGTCTTTTGTTTTTCGAACTGATCAGCGCAACACCGTAATTGTTCTCATTCGTATAGGAGAATGTAGCGCCGTATCTCGGATTGGTGGACGTTCCCCGGTTCATTTCCTTCATGTTAAATTCAGCTGTATAATCCGACGCGCTGCTCGAAGCGGTCACTTGTTTATACCAAGTTGAGCTGCCCATTGAATTTTGCCACATGAGTTCCTGATTGTAGATGCCCCAATTACCACCGTTCACGTTGGACCACTTGCTTCCGATTGCAGAACGATCGAAGTAGTCATAGAACACAGGCATTTCTGGATTGGGTTGATCCGTTGATGTCGGACCTTGCACAATCATCTTGTCGTTATTCCATACAATTCGGTCCATGTTCAGATGCCGCAGTGGTCCAATTATTCCGTTACCTTCCAAATTGTGATACATCATATAGTGAGTGTCCAGATTAGGTCCTGTTACTACAGTGTTGTGTCCTAATCCCACGGTTGGACCCTCTGTACGAATTAATACCGGGTTAGTGCTATCCGTAACATATCCGGACCTCGGACCTGTGGTGCTAACAGCCACATCGACCCGATATCCTTTGCTAAATACATGGTTACCTGTATAAGTCATATAGTATTTTCCATTTCGTTTGAAGACGGTTGAACCCTCCGTCCAGCCTCCCATCCCCACTCCTGTTGACGCACTCACTCCGATCTCAGTCGGACTGCTCATCGGTGCTGCATCTATGCGGCCCTGTGCTGCGTGATAGAAGCTGAACGAGCCATCATCGTCAATGAACACATTACCGTCAATCGACTTTCCAAGGTTGCCCGTTACTACATTGAAGGGTCCGGTAGGACTTGTGCTGCTCAGCACGTAATGTCCTTTTCCGGCAGGTGATGTATACATGTAGAACATGCCATTCCAGTAAACAACTTCAGGAGCATAAGCTCCGTGCGTAATGGGATCTGTTGCAGCTAATCCACGGTACGACCAATTCACCAGGTCTTTGGAGCTCCAGACTTTGACACCGTCGTCCGTATCTCTTGTGCTTACATACAGGTAATAGTATCCATTAAATTTCAAAACATAGGGGTCCCCGAGTCCATATTGTCCCCATTCATCCGGTAACGTTTGCGGATTTTGATAGGCTGTGGCAGGGAGTGGCACTGACGAAACCATTAATAAAATGACCAACAGCGTGAACATGAATCGACGACTCTTCCTCACATGATTTCCTCCTAGTCTGTTTTTTTGTTACCGCTTACAAATACATCAAGGTTCTCTACGTGCGCTTCTGTCTTACATCCGAAGAACTTGTTTTCTTCTGCACAACGGTTAACCCTCATAACCGTAGGTACAGACATAATCCTGTCTCTTCATCGGGTGTTGAAATCTAGCATAAAGTAAGCCGTTACAAATAGAAATAACATTTCGTTGTCATTCATTTGGCATTTTGTTGGAAAAAAGGGCTTATCTTTTTTAGAACTCACTCGTTCATATTTACAAGAAAAAACCTCAGGAAAACTCTCCTGAGGTTTAGACGTCTATCCCGTTTCTTACGTATTAATCCAACAACGGCGTAACGGTGAGACTTAAAAGATTGATCTCGCCATGTCCACCTGAAATTTTAATTGTGTTAACATTGCCTGGCTCCAAAGGAACGGTGATATTGGTGATTCCGCCGAACTCCTGCAAACCGCCAGTGGATAGCGCATTCAGCAAGGAATAGTCCTGGTCATTGACCGTCAGATGCAATTTGGCTAGTCGTTCGCCTGTCGCATAATGAAGCTCAATCGATGCTCTGCCGCCTTCGCCTCCATCTATATTTTTGAACAAGGCGTACGCTTCTGAGGATTGAAGATTCCCGACAACGGTTTGCCCGGATTGCAATGTCCTGATTTCAGCTCCTCCAAAAACCTGACTAGCTGCACCCGCATAAACCCTCCGGGGCTGGACAGGAACCGGGGCTGGACCGACGGAGGACACACCTTCCCTTGTCTGAACCACAGGTCTGATGGAACCATCTTCATCGAACTCCAGATAGTCGATACATACGCTGCGCAGCGTACCTTCTCCAGAGATCGCTTGATTGTGATAAAAAAGATACCATTGCCCTTTGAATTCCACTACAGAGCCATGGGTTGTGGAACAGCCTGTCGGCTCCAGAAAAATCCCTCGGTACGTCCATGGGCCAAGCGGATTCTCGCTTGTTGCGTATCTCATACGGTTGTTGTCTTCCAGATTGTCCGCATAGGTAAGATAATAAAGATTGTTTCTTTTGAACACCCAGGCCGCTTCGTGAAAATCCTCAAGTCCTTGCATTTCTGTCATGCCGTTCTCCAGAGACATCATATCTTCATTGAGCTTGCCTCCCAGACAGACACTTCCCCCACCATAGTAGATATAGGCGCTATTGTCATCGTCTACGACTACACACGGGTCAATCAGTGCAAACCCGCCAAGCCCCTCGATATACCCTTGATCCGTAAAGCCATGCGCTGGATAGCGACTGGTGGCAACCCCGATCTTCCAGGAATCATTCCAGTTCGAATCACTTGGATGCGGATAATAGAAGTAATAGGTCCCATTCTTGTATGCACAGTCAGGCGCCCACATGAAGCCGCCCTCCGGTCTGCCCCAGGAAACGTCGTCTGAACGGAGTATTTCCCCTTCATCCAACCAGTGAACCATATCCTCCGAGGAGAAAACATGATATCTGTCCATGAGATCGCATCCTCTGGCTGGGTCCATGTCATGAGATGCGTAAATATAAATTTTACCATCATTCCATACATGGGCCGAAGGATCTGCTGTATATATCGATGTGATTGCCGGATTCATGGATGTAGTCTTTTGGCCTGTGGTTTCAAAGTCAATATCATTAGTAGTCATTTTATATCCTCCTGAACGTATACGAACTTGTTAAATCATGCCATTTGGGCTCTATCGATGACTTGTTGGATGGTTTGCCGTCACTGGAATCTGGTTTTTGAACATGCGATTGATATCTCCTGCAAGTCGGAGGTAAAAGTCAGAAGATACGGCAACACCGTCGGCATCCAGCGTCAGAAAATATGGATTGGTTGGAATCATGGAGCTGTTCTCTGCCGCCTTAGCAATGGCAGTACCTTCATCGTATTCGTCAAACATCGCAACATATCCGGTATTGATACCTATACTCTTCAGATTGTAGGCCTGCCTCCACATGAAGTC
Organism: Paenibacillus sp. OK076; assembly: GCF_900110055.1. NCBI lineage: Bacteria > Bacillati > Bacillota > Bacilli > Caryophanales > Paenibacillaceae > Paenibacillus > Paenibacillus sp. OK076. Next base: position 2,372,667 of record NZ_FOCH01000001.1, on the reverse strand, counting down.
ACCATGCAAACGCGGGATTTGGTTTTTTGCACCACCGGTCATGTTGGACCATGCGAAACCCGGCCAGATAACGGGCTGATAATCAATTCCATTCTGCTGGGTGAAGGCCAGGTCAGGCTGAAGTAAATTTGTTTTGAAATTGTCGGCTTCCTGAATATTACCGAAGCGGCCAACGGACCAAGGCGAGATCATATCCAACGATTTGTAGACGTTCATGAAGTCGGATCGGGAGTCATTGTTACCCGTTCTCCAATACGTAGGCACGCCGCCGATCACATAGATCCCCTGGTTTTTGAACCAACCGATCAAATCGGCCGCCTCTGCTGCAGTACCTGGCCGATCCGTGAAGCCAATACCCCAGATACAAACAACCATCTTGCCGTTCTGTTTTGCATAGGCCGAAGATGATGGGAGGTGCATGTTGTTCACAACATTGGTCGTCCAGTCATGCTTAACTGCCTGTACCCAATTGCTCGCATTCATGCCGGTAATGTCATACATGACATAGAACTTGCGATTATAGGATTCCGCGGCATTCTTAACTTTGACGGCCACGCTGTCCCGGTTGCTTTTCCAGTTGTTAGGTGTGTCACTCTCATCTGCGCCGAACCGTTGCAATGCTGCACCGTCGATATTGTAGGTTTGCATCCACTCAAAATGTTTGTTGACTGTCTCCTGATCGTATGAGGAAAACAATTTGGCAGGAGAACCATTACCAAGGTTCGCCAGACTTGTCTGATACAGCTTGGAATATTCGCGAAGGTCTGGATACAACTCGAAATTCACGTTGCTATTTGCTGATGGCGCACTGCTATTTTTGGACCAGTGCACCCAGCCTCCGTTCGGCGAGCCATCTCCGGCTGCGTTGAACCAGCCTTGATACCCGGCATACAGTTTGCCTACGACATCGCCTCCGCTGCCTGAGGAGGAAGCACTGAACTTGAACCAGAGTAGGTTGAACAAATTTCCGGTTCCGCCAGTGAATTTAAGATAGACCGTGTGTACACCAGTGGCACCACTGATCGACCCCGACTTGGTTTGCCAGGATTGCCATCCACCCGTGCCTGGAACTGCAACAGTACCCGCAAGTATCCCGTTTAGGCTATCCAGACGGACCTCAATCGTACCGCCACTGTTATTACTGGCCACTCTCACGTCGATTGAATTGGCACCGCTGCCAAAATCCACATTGTTGAATACAATGTAATCGCCGTTGTCGATAAATGCGACATTTTGCCCTCCTTCGCTGGAACTTTCCAGTTGGACTCCGGATTGACTGTTATAACTGGAAGCCTGTGTTTGATTAAACGCGGAAGCTGCTGATACGATGGAAGGAGAAATAGACAAACACAACGTAAGAATCAATAATGCCGCACTTGCAAAAGCCAAAACCTTCTTGTTTTTTTGCATGAAATTTAGCATAGTATCCCCCTATTCATATTAGTTGCGCGTAAGCTGCTCCTGTTCTTCATCCGCCCACGAATGCATCGGACCACCCCAGGATAGAACGTTTTTCACCATTCCATTACTAACAATGGCTTCTCGATTAGAGAAAGGTGTTCGTAGATCTTTGACATCGGGATAGAAGGTGGCGAGCAATTCTGTCGTTTGGCGATCACTTAACGTATCATTAGCAGTAACATTAACGTGAACAGCCCCATCATAATCAGCGTGCAGAGCAGCCAAACAAGCATCCACGGCATCCCTGATATCAATGTAGCTCCACAATATGTGCTTGAACGTTTCCGCTTTCGCAATAGCCAGATGTCTGTACTCTCCTGGTCCAACAATCATTGAAAAACGGAGGGAAATCACCTGCATCCCGCTTCTCCGATGAAACATCTCGGCAGTGACCTCATTAACGATCTTGGACAGGCCGTAACATTCCTGCGGCTGTTGCGGATGCTGTTCATCCACCGGGAAATAATCGGGAGCGAAGGGTTTGTTGGCCCAGGCAAATCCGTAGGATGATTCACTGGAGCCCATGACCACCTTTTTTATACCGAGCAAAGAGGCTGCTTCCAGCACATGGTATCCGGAAAGTGTATTATTAGCGAAAATGTAGGTGTGTGGGTAGTGAAGCGGCGCAGGAATCGCTGCCAGATGGATAATCGCATCCACTCCGGCAAGCGCTCCCACGACTTGACCATAATCGTTCAGATCGACAATAATCTGTCTGCAACGCACCCGGTCAGATAGGTGTTTATCCAGCGATACGACATCATGACCTTGTAATTGCAGCTTCTCAATGACCTGTGAACCCAGCTTTCCGCCTCCGCCTGTAACTGCAATCGTCTTCATTCCTATATCTCTCCTGTCTGTTCTTGTCACTTCGTTAGGGTCGCACCAATGTCCCATCCGCTTTGCGGTCCAGAGGATACGGCCGATGATATTTGTTGGGATCCCATGAGTCACTTCGTAATGATTTGGCCTTCACTTCATCCAGTTCAATGCCCAGTCCCGGTTTATTGGAAGGATACAGATATCCGCCCTCTCTGACGATATGTCCCGGGAATGCCTGCAACTCATGAGGTTTAAAATGATTGATTTCCTGGATACCAAAGTTCCACAGGGCCATATCCAGATGGACAGCAGCTGCCTGGTTAACAGGATCATTCTCCCCACCCTCCTGCCAGGCTGTTCGTACTCCGTAGGCTTCGCCCAGCGTAGCGATCTTGCGACAAGCGCTGATTCCGCCTGCTTTCGATACCCGAACTCTGATAAAATCGATCAACTTCTCTTGAATCAAACCAGTCCACTCCTGAGGATTAACAAATAATTCTCCCACGGCCTGCGGCGTAGCACTCTGTTGACGAAGCTGTCGATACCATCCGATCTGTTCCGGCGCAAGTGCATCTTCCAGAAAGAATAGATGATAAGGCTCCAGCCGCTTCGACAGCTGAATGGCATGAATGGGAGATAAATGCTCATGCACATCATGAGTAAACTGAATCCCATTACCAAATTCCAGACGCAACTTCTCGAACATGTCAGGGATGGCATGCAGATACGCATGTTCATCGAATACAGGACCGCTGCTCCAGGGCTCGCGCGGCAAATTTGCGTCCTCGCCGCTGACAAATCCCCCGCCACCGTAGCCTCCCATTTGCACTCGAATGACCGTGTATCCTTCTTCCATAAAACGAGAAACGTCTTCTTTCAACTCGCTGATATCAGCACCTCCGGCATGGCCGTAACAGGGAACTGCCGAACGGCAGGCCCCTCCTAACAATTGATATACCGGCAGATTCGCTTCCTTGCCCTTGATATCCCACAGGGCCATGTCAATTCCACCAATGGCCGTATGAAGTATTGCCCCATTTCTCCAATATCCGCTCATATGCATGAGATGCCACAAATCTTCAATCTGGGATGCATCCCTTCCTACGAGTAATGGTGCCAGCAGTTGCTCGATGACCTGTACCACCGCTTCGGGATTATAAAGATCGGAAGCAGAACCCAATCCGTAAAGACCATCCTGATCCGTCGAAATCTTCACAATGGTCCAGCTTCCGTCGTGCCTTGTACGTATGCATTCTATCCGTGTAATTTTAGCCATGTGCTCACTCTCCTCATCTGCTCCATTTCGATCCTATCGGAAGATTTAAGGCAAACGGTTGTATAAACGATACAGCAGCACTGCGGTCTCAGCACGAGTCATTGTATCTTGCGGATGGAAGCTGCCATTGCTTCCTTCCATAATGGTTGATCTGGTTAATGAATCAATGGCATCGCGGGCATATGCCTTAATCAAATGAGCATCTTTATAGTCATTCAGACCGGATTCACCTTCAGGAAGAGGCTGCATACCGATAACTTGCATAGCTCGGTAGATCATAACCGCTGCTTCTTCCCGGGTAATTGGAGACGATGGCGAGAATCGATCCGCTCCTGCCCCTTGAATGATGCCCAGCGTTCTTGCGATATTTACGGACTGTTCGTAATAAACATGCTCAGGTACATCCGCGAAGCGTTCCACCTTGGTTCCCTGATCAGATTGTAATTCTAAGGCATTGGTAAGCAGAGTTACGAAATCTGCTCGGCGGATCATGGTTTGAGGCTGATATTCTGCCTCTGACATTCCACGAATAACCCCTTTGGACACTAGAACTTCGATGGCATGGCGGGCCCATGATAGCTGCTGTATATCCTGAAATGTTCGATTATCCTGAGTAATTGCGTAAACTCCGTTTTGCCGTGTTTTGAAAATCATTTGTTCCGATTTTTTGTTGAACTTCCCATTTGGAATGGGGATCATTTGCCCGTCATCTGCGATACGTCGTACTGCGAGTTTTTCCGGGTCCAACAGTTCAGTTACATTAGGCTGATAAGGCAAACTTACTGTGATTGGCGTAATGGTATTTTGCCATGCAACGGATTTGCCATCCGATATCACAGATAATGAAATTGCAGGCCGCTCTCCTAAGTCTGATTTCAGCTTGTCACTCCAAGAGCTTCGTTCAGCCTTACTTAATACCAAGGTAATACGCTCTCCAATCGTTCCTTGGGTATTGGCCAGCAAATGGCTCGGAACCAGCAGCACTCCCCATGCTGTTCGCATCTCCAGCCAATGGGTAGATGGTGTTTCCTGCAAAAAGCTGGATGGAAGTGTCAGAGCATACCCTGCAGCACCATCCACGGATTCGATGTCTACAATCAGCTTCTTTTTCCCGTCCTGATCAGGGGTGATGCGGTTGAATGCATCCTCCATCATCTTGTTGGTGAGCTCGGCTGTTGCCAATGCAGCAGCTTTATCCAGCTTGGGCTGAAGCTGCATTGCAGCACCAGAAGCGGCGGGTGTTGGTTCATTTTTCCCTCCAGTCGTAGAGCCCCCTCCAGCACTTGGCTGCGAACCAGAACCCGAGCCTGGCTGTGGATTGGGGCCCCCGGGATTCGGATTGGAACCTGATGTAAGAGCAGCGAGTCTCACGAGTAATGAGGACTTCAACGTGCCGCCAGGTAGCAGAGTGACGAAGTTGGCTGCTGTATCTATAGAGGTAACATCTTTCTTTTGCTCCGCAGCATGGACACTCGCCTCGGCCGATTGCTCCAACAATGTCACGTAATCTCCCGTAAGCAGATACAAGTTTCCGAATAATCGTGCATCTTTACTTGTACCGATCCCTCCATTAAACTCCATAAAGCCTGATCGTCCTTCGCCATCGTTTTCATTGACAAGCAATGCAAAACCGATAGGTTTGTCAGGTTGGAATGAATATCCTTCCTGATGAAGTGCTGCAAAAGGCAGCGTAATTTGATAATGAGTAATATGGGTCGTCTCGTCCCGGGTGATGTTTGCTGAAGCGGATTCCAATAATCCTGTAGCAATGCCTTCCGGAGCTCGCCATCTCCATTTCGTGACGACACCTTCCTGATTCAGTGCAAAACCAAGCTCATTCACCTGTTTGCTGGCCGCACCATCCTTTTTGCCAAGGTCAATACCAAGCTGTAAACTGTCTCCTTGCCATATATCGCCATTGGTATTGGATTGATGGTGAATATCGTCCTTGACGTCCACCTTGAGAACCAAATTTTCCGCATCCCAACTTGCTTTAGCTTGAATGCTGAGGTCATTCGGACCTCCCCAGCTTCCACCGACACTGTTGTAATGATCGGGACTGGAAACCTCAATGAATGGCAGCGTTCCAACAGCATCTTTTTGTGCCGCAAAGGATTGTGACAGTTTGACTGAAGTCTCATAACGGAATCCGTTTTCAAGCGTTACTCTGAATTTGAGCAAGTCACTTGATATATAGGGAAGCGCCACATCCATGCTTTTCCCAATGCCCAGCCCCTCGAATCGTACTGGCTTAAACATCGCCTTATACACACTCGGTTCAATCAGTTCGATCTGCCCTTGAAGTAAAGCCTCACCTGCAACATTAGTCAAAGTCAGCGTGCTTCCGGGATCACCTGGTCTGGATGGATCATACCCAAGCTGGTTCAGTTTGAGTGCCAAAGGAAACAGATTGGTCCCCGTCACTTTTCCAGGAGGGGCTTCATTCTCAATCTGAAAACCGCCATTAAACAGGTTGTTGGATATCACCATCTTCTCTACGTTCGGACCTGCAACCACATGATTCGTACGTGGCTGTTGAAAATAGGAATTGTAGAGGGTAATATCACCACCGATTGCATTAATGCCGATTTCACCAACGTTCGTGAAGTTCCCCTGCTGTATGCGGATATCTCCTCCGTGAATATCAAAGGATCTTGTTGTGTCTCCCCACATGGACGTATTGAAGAACACCGCTTTGGAGCCGAAGTCTGGCCCAACCTCCACGTATACCTTGTCTGTTGTACTCATGGAAACCAGCTCTGTATTGATAAACGAAAGACCAGCTGTTCCCGCATGTTGTAATACGGCTCCCTTTTTACTGCCATCCGTACCATGACCAATAACGACAGCTTCGGGCCCTCTTCCATTCTGTTCTTCAAAATGAATACCGTACTTTGATCCATATACAAATGTATTGAAAATAACCTGATTGGTAACATCCCCAATACGGAAGGCGTCCAGATTCTCTTTTTGATAATTCCAAATTTGATTAAATTCTTCATCATTCGATGGATGATTCGGATAATTGTTCCGACCATAATAATGCGGATTGAACTGCACATTCCGCATGTATCCTCCGTCTGACCCGCCACCAAGATATATGCCTTCCTTGAGCGGTGATCCCGCTACATAATCGATATAATGACCACTTGTATCATGGGTGCCAAAGTCGACAGCCTGATAAGGATTAACCAAGGTTGTATCGATCAGGTATACGTTTTTCCCTTGACCTTGCACAGTCCAGGCATAAGGCTTCACCGGATTGGCATCAGACCATGTTTGTTGATCGTAATAGACGGATAATCCGCGTAATCCTGCTGCTTCCTCTAGCTGAATGAAGGCATCGGCATCCGGAGCATTTTCTCCATAGTTTGTAAAGATAACGGTTCCATTCCCGATCGTATGATGAGGTACATCATAATTGCCCCGCAGTTCTACGGCAGTCGGGACCACCAAAGCCTGTTCAACGCGGTATATGCCAGCCGGCATATAGACCGTTCCTCCACCTGCTGCTTCGGCATCATTCAATGCCTGTTGAATAGCTTGGGATGAATCCGTACTCCCTGTGTTATCAGCCAAATAGGGCTGGCTCACTACGTTAAACAATTCGCGAGTTCCCGGCTTGGGCTGCACTGCAATATCCACTGAAGGAACATTAGGGATCGTTTCCAACACCAAATCTTCTTCCTGATGGATGTTCAGTTCCGCCGAGGTACTTTCATCGTTCACCGCAAGGTTGCCTTCGTGTCCGGAATGTATGGCATTAATTGTTGCCACATCTCCCTGAAGAAGCAGGTGCCGATCCGGCTTGGCGAAGGTAGAACTGCCCAGTATAATGGAACCACTCTTCGCAACTATGGCGTAATCTCCGCTTCCTTCACTCCAATTCTCGAAAGAACTGCTCTCAAAGGACAACGTTCCACGCCCTTCATTCACAACCGCATGTTTGGGCTCCCCGCCCACTGTTACGCTGTTAAACTGGGCAATGGAGTGAAAGCCTTCCGTTGCATAAATGGCAACAGGATTCGGACCAGCACTCGCTTGGAATTGACTGTCTGTCACCAGCAATCCATAATCATTGACGCCTTCAATCTTCAGCGCTACGTTGCAGTCGTCGATCTGAATTTTGTACAGCTGCGCATTGGCTGTTTCAAGGCTTCCTCTTCTTGTCGTGATTCGTATCCCTGTCTTATAACCCGAGATATGAATATTCGACATATACTCCCAATCCGAGCGCCCCATTACAATACCTTCGGATTGCTGTATCATATATTCACGCAATTGAGACCGTTCAGGTGCTCCTGGCAAACCAGAGTTCGCCCATACATCCGGGGACAGGTGAAGCCCTTCCATTCTCCCAATGTCTGTTGTGAAATCCAGAAAGATACCGGTTTTCAGTGTGGTGCCGTATACATCCTTCACGTAATGAAGTTCGTTCCATTCCGGGCCAATCTTAATCCCTTGGTATGCATTGACGAGTGTTACATTTTTCACCGTGGCACTGTCACCTGGAAGCTGTTCCATCGTCCATGGATAGGCCACCGGGTTATTCATATTCTGTTCGGGATACCAGATCGACACATGTGTTACCCCACTGGAAGGCTCCATCTTTATGAAGCTGTTCCCGTTAGCTTGACCTTTGCCGCCATATACAGCAAGGATTGTACCTTTGACTAACCCGCCATACTCGTCGGGATTCCCCCAATCTCCGCGAAGTGTAACGCCTGTTGGAATAACCAGCTCTCCGGTTAATTTATAGGTTCCAGATGGTACGAACACAACTCCGCCACCTTGGTTTCCGGCTATTGCCAGCGCTTCTTTGAAAGCTTGAGTATCGTCCGAGACACCGTCCCCTATTGCTCCATAATCGGTTACGCTCCGATCTGCAATGACGATATCTGATGTAGGGAATTCCGTATCATAGACCTTCGTCTGAGTATCTCCCTGTTGCTGAGTTTGCTTATGGACGGTTACTTTGGCCAGATGAAGTTCCGGATTGTTGGCTGGTGCCCCTGCACCGCTAACCCCGATCCGGAAATCCGCATCATGGGTGCGGTTACCGAAATTGGCATCGCTGAGCTTGAAGGTATGTGTCTTCCAGGTTCCCGTATTTTCATACCGGAACAAAGGAGCATCCTTGAAACTGGATTGCTTCGAATCGTATTGCAGAGACATCGCACCACTATCGCTATCGTAATATTCAACAGTGACGAACACGTCCTGATCGGTATTTTCAAACAAATATTCATCCGCAACATTGAAGTAAAAATACAGGATGTTATCGGCCGGATTTGTTGGATTCACCGTCTGATTGGTTTTCCAATACGCCTTGCCGTCAAACATCCCCACTTGAAGCCCTGCTGAAGGTCCATCGCCGGGACGAGCCGTTATGCCCTGCTGCACAGGAGTTTCCCCCAATGTAATACTTACTGAGTCAGGTGACACATCATTTGGATGGACGTCTCCCTGTTCAGTAATATCTCCCCCCTCTGCTGCCGCATGTGTGGTTGCTGGTGTGATGTATAGCCCTGAACATAACATGACAATCGTCAACAGCACTGAAATGGTACACCTGGCACCTAACCTTAATCGTTTGTTCACAATCGTACCTCCCATTCACTTGATCATGTAATCAAGCTGCACGAAAACAGGGTTGTCGTATGTGGAACATGATGCATCCGTTTTCAATCCGCAGCAGTGGAGAGAACTCCAAGACTGAATTGTTTATATTAAACGTGTTGTGGGTTGAATACCGATCGTCTGAATTTTTGCCGGTCCCACATTCAAAGCATAACTTCCCTCATCCGCTACCTTCATGGCTTCACCTTGATCTTCAACAATTGTACTTTCGTACACTTCCTTAGCCTCAAACGAAGGCGTTACCTTCAGTGAAGTCGTCTCCGATGATACATTGAACACCCTGAACAGCATGTCATCATTTGCCTCGCCCCGTTTAAGCGCACTAAAAGCGAGATGATCGCCCTCCCATTGCAAAAACTCGTGGGTAGCGGGTAACGTTCCACCATGTACCCCTGTCTGTTGAACAGTCCAGGGAACCGGGAACTGGTACGCCTGCACATAAGCATCGGACTCAATAACATCCAAATCATGTGAGATGAGCTCCATTTCCAGAATGTGCTGTCCGAGACATTGGGCCTCTGGCGTTGAAAATACTCCCCAATCCCCAAGCTCGCGTACCCCACGCAGCAGTGTCACAGCAATGGTATTCTGATTAGCCAATACTTCGTACTCATTAAGACCTTTATTCGCAATCGTCAGCCCTTCACGACCATTGCTGATACTGACAAATGCATTTTGATGCTGCGCATTGCTCGGATTTCTCCATTCCGCTTCCGGCTGTATCGGGCGCTTTGCCAGTTCGTAAATAGAGTCAACGGTAACATGACTTGCTTCGAGTCCCGTTTGGAACAACATGCGAATTCGATGATCCTGAACCGTGTTATCGATATAGCTTTTAATGCCAACCGAACGTCCTGTTTTTTCAAGGCTTAGCTCTGTACGAATGCTCACCTCCCTAGTTTCATCAAGCCGCCGGGATTTCCGGTAACGAAATGGAACCATGGAGCGGATCTCTTCATCCAGCAGTTCATCTGCGCCTGCCGGAAGCTTCCAGTTATGCACGATCTCATAAACGGCTTTCAGCGGTGTATGATGCACCAGCTTAATCTCGGCAGGCAGTCCCCGAGTAGTCAACGGAACTTCCTGATCCGGTTGTCTGTACATATACTCATTTCCGATATCCCCCGTATCCTCATAAATGCCAAGCCCTGTATAATGACGACCGTTCACTTTATCCAACATGCTAAACGATCCATCCCCCGCAATCTCGATCCGCACATAATCGTTCTCCATCACTTGCTCATCTGTAACAAGTTCAGTGGTAGTCAGTTCGCTAAGTGCATTCTCTCCAGAAACACGCTTAGGCACAAGAGCAAAAGTATGATACCCAAAACCCGGGATGTTCTGGACATGAAGCTCTACATCCACTTGATATGCCCAGTAAGGTTGACGGAATCGATCATCTGGCAAATCATATCCAAATGTCGGTCCAACGGGTGTGATTACGGCTTCCACTTGCTTGCCTTCCGCGTTCAATACAACCCAATCGTTCGAGTCAAAGGCTTCATATTCGCGCTTAAACTCCTGATACTTTTCATGCGGAGGCTGGTGGTCAAAGTACCGTCGCTCAACATCCATCCTAGTTACAATCACATTGGATCGACAATGTCCCGAAGTGTTAAACACTACAAAAGGCAACGCACAATCTGCGTCAAAGCCAGATGTATCCACAGATTCGGCTATTGTACGAGCACTCTGAACCGATATGGCTTCCGCCACTTCTTGCGATTTGGCAAATCGGGTCATCATTTCCCTATGGACCTCGTCAACACTGCACCCGCAGATGCTGTCATGAGGATGATTCTTCAACAATGTCTTCCAGGCATATAACAGCTCATGCCGTGGATAAATGCCTGTGGACAGAGAGGCCATGACTGCCAATGGCTCAGCCACTTTCTCCAGTAACGTCTGACTTTTTACATTTTGCTGTTTGATATATACCCTTGCTGAAGCAGTATTTACAAGTGTGATCCAGCCGTCGGTCCATTGGCTTCGAAGTTCACCGCGAATGACGTCCAATGATTGTGGTTTCACTTTTTGCAAAGCCTGAATGTACTCAGGAAAGCTGGAATGACGAAACGTCACGTCTGGAATAATCTCGGTGGCCGTCTTTAACGCTTGTGTCAGATCCTTCTGAAGCGGCTGATGATCACATCCGTTCATGAACAGGAGTTCCGAGCTTGAAGCAAACTCTTCTGCTGCAGCCAGCTTTTCGGCCCAGTAAACTTTCGCCTTCTCTGGTTCCACCGGAATTTCCATGCCGTTGTTGTACCAGTTGGCGAACAGGATCGCCAGTACACGAGTACCATCGGGTGATTCCCAATACATCTCCGAGTATTTGGAGGTATGTTCATTGCCTGACTGAATTTCGTTATTGAACCCAACAGGCCTCACTCCACGTCCATATACAGCTACCTCAATGCCTGCCTGGCTAATGAGCTGTGGTGCCTGCCCCATATTGCCGAAGGAATCCGGGAAATATCCGATTTTCGCATATCCTCCCATTTGTTCTGAGGCTTGAATCCCAATTAACAGATTGCGTGCATTGGCTTCACTGCTCACGAGGAATTCATCTTGAAGGATGTACCATGGACCAACGATCAGCTTGCCCTCTTCAATTAACTTGCGGACCTGATTCGACCTATGCGGCATGATTTCCAGGTAATCCTCCAGTACAATAAACTGCCCATCCAGATGGAAATTCGTAAATTCCGGATCATTTTCAAACGTCTCGATTAAATTCTCCATGAGCTGAACGAGCAACATTCGGTGCTTCTCGAAGGATAGATACCACTCCCTGTCCCAGTGAGAATGTGCGACAATATGCGCGGTTTTTGTAGTCATTCATTTCATTCCAATCTTGTATGATTTAGTTGATGTGTATTTACATTTTCACTGAACCTACCGTCATGCCCTTGACATACATCTTCTGCATGAACGGGAAGGCAAGCAGGATTGGAATGACCGTAATCAAAGCCCCTGCCATGAGTTCATTCCATTTCTTGAAAGAAGATGAATCCAGATACATGAGTCCCATCGGTAACGTAAACATATCACGGCTATCCACGATGATCATCGGCCACAAAATATTGTTCCAGCTTCCGATAAAGTTCAGAATCGCAATGGTTCCGATAGCTGGCAGCGCTAATGGCAGATAGATTCTGTAGTAGATTTTGAAATTGTTGCATCCATCCAGTACGGCGCTCTCGTATAACTCATGTGAGATTGTGCGGAAGTAACTGGTGAATAGGAAAATGGCGAAGGGTGCAGCACCATTAATCATGGGTAGAATCATGCCAATATACGTGTTTTGCAGCCCGAGATTGGTCATGTTGATATAAAGCGGAATCAATGTGGTTACCCCTGGAACGAGCAGCAAGGCAATAAACGTGTAGTAGATGAATTTTTTGCCCCGATAAACAAATTTGGCAAACGAATAGGCCATCATGGTATAGATGAGAATAACGCCTATAATCACGACTGCACTTACGATCACGCTGTTGATGAAAAACTGATAGAAATTCAATTTGTTCCATACGTCACCAAATGTGGACCACATCGGTGCAGCTTGTGGAAACGGACTCTGTGGATTGGCTAGTGCATCCTGTGATGTTTTCAGCGAAGTGCCGATCATCCAGACAAAAGGATACAGGCAGGTCAATCCGTACAAGATTAGAATGATATGCTTAATATATTTGACCATGTGCTCCTCCTTTTAGATGTCTGCCTTGAATGAGCGAATACTGAATATGGCAATGGCACCTGTAATCAGAAATGATACCCATCCGATTGCGCTGGCCAGACCATAATCATTGTTTAGAAAAGCTGTGCGGTACACGAGTGTACCAATAACCTCCGAACTGCCAGCCGGTCCGCCGCCCGTCATGATGAACACATTCTCAAAGGCTTGAAAGGCTCCGTTCACCATCTGAATGACGGCAATAAGCGTGATGGGCTTCAGTAACGGCCAGGTAATTTTCAATATCATGGTTGTTTTCTTGGCACCATCCACACTTGCTGCTTCATACAGTGTCGGATCAATGGAAGTCAGACCAGCGTAGTACAGAATCAGCGTCCCAGGCAGACCGCCCCAAATTGATGTCAAAATAATACCGAGTAAAGAAGTAGACGAACTCCCCAGCATTCCACCAGGTACCGCAAGGAAATCCAAGCCCATCCATAAGAAGAGTGAGTTGAATGCTCCACTTGGTTCAAATAAACCTTTCCATACATAAAAGATAGCTACGCCAGATGCGATCATCGGCAGAAAATAAATTGTCCGGTACCACGTAGCTGCCTTCGTATTTTGCAGCACAAATGCCAGCACAAGTGCGATTGGAACGACGACCACAACCTGTGAAACCGCAATAATCAGATTGTGCAGAACGGCATTATAGAAATTCCGGGTTACAATCGGATCATCACCGAGCAGGAACTGACGGAAATTCGCCAGACCTTCAAACCTTGCTGTGGAAAAATCGATCCCCGACCAGTTATAAAAGCTGAGCATGATCGAGAATCCGACCGAATACACGCCGATGGCAAGAAACAAAAGCACGCCAGGCAGTAAAAAAAGATACGGCATCCACTTATTTCGACTTTTTATCATGATCAATCACCTTTTGCTCTCAATTTGGCAACCGACAGCCCCTTACGGGGCTTGCCGATTGCTTTGGTGTTCTAGTTCCCGCTCGCTTTCAGACTTTCCATGGTGTCGTCGAACTTCTTGGCGACTTGTTCAGCAGTCATCTTTTTCTCGATCATGGATTGCATGGACTGGGCATACACTTCCCACTCTTTGTGCTTGCCACGATACGTATTGATTGCAGGTGAAGCTTGACTGTAAGGGCCAGGCTCGGCAGCGAATGCTTCTGAGATTGATTTCAGGTTCGGGTCCAGATCATTTGCACGATCACCCAGATTCAGCGCAGGTACTGTATACGCCGCATTAGCAAAAGCAACAGCAGCATCCGGATCACCTGTCAGGAATTTAATGAAATCGAGCGCTTCAGCCTTGTTCTGCGAATCTTTATTCACTGACAACATCGTTAACGTGAATGGATCAGTCGTCCAGCTGTTAATTTTAGATCCTTCAAGCGGGGGTACAGGGAAGGTGAAAATATCGTCAGGACTCATTCCCATAGCCAGCAGCGTAGACATTGTGAACGAACCACCGAGATCGAAAGCGGCTTTGCCAGCAGCAAACGCCTGGTCTGCTCCATCAATATCCGTTGACAAAATTCCCGGCATCAGCAGATCTTTGTTTGCCAGTGTCTCCATCGCTTTCACTACCGGCAGATTTGAAGGGTCGCTTAGTTTGGACTTTCTTTCGAGCAGATCGATGTAGCCTTGAGGTTCGTTCAGCATGATGGACAGTGCCGAACCGGCCCAGTTTTCCCACAGATCAGGCAGCTTTGCACCAAACACAAGCCCAGGAGTACCTGTTTTCTCTTTGACAGTCTCCATCATGGTGACGAACTCTTCCCATGTTTTGGGCGCTTCAGCTGTCAGCCCTGCTTCTTCGATCAGCTTCTTGTTGCCATAGAACGTAAAGAATCCTCCGATATCAAGCGGCAGTCCGTAGAACTGTCCAGTCTTCAGTGACTTTTGAATGGTGGTGGCATTCTTGTCTTCTTTCCAAGAGTCAACCTGACTCTGTGTAACGATGATCGGGTCCATTGCAGCACTGTAATAGCTGTTCAATAGATCATCGTCGATTTCACCTGACAGTTCGAGCACTGAGTTCTCGATGGAATCGCCCGCCGTTGCCCACCAGTTCACGATATCCGGCAAATTTTTGGAATTGGCTGCTGCCTGGAATTTTTGGCGATACGTATCATCCGGTGTAAAGGTCTCAAGTTTGACTTTGATCCCTGTTTTCTCTTCATACAATTTCGCGGCTGCTTCAATTCCTGGCGTGTAAGCAACCTTCCACGTCCACATCGTCAGCTCTTTACTCGCTTTGGGTTCCGTCCCCCCGGACTGCGCGTCACCGCAAGCGCTTACAATGAGTGAGAAAACAGTTAACAAAGTAACGATCATGCCTGCTCTTTTTTTCATCCCGCAACCACCCTTATTTTTAATTTTGGTTCGTTTCTGGCTTAATGAATATCCCACGACAACAAATTGGCGTTAAAAACTGCTGCACCCCCTTTTTGAATGAAGGAAGACTTGCGAAAAAATTTGTGGTATTACAAAGATTGTGAAGGCTCATTGGAAACGCTTTATCCAACAAACTTTAAAAACAATATAAACAACATACTTTTACTTGTAAATGTTTATTTTTAGATACAACTTAATGAGGTTCAGTCCTAACAAATTGTTTATTTATAAGGTTTTTTCATCATATTTGTTCGTAATTTTAATCTTTTTGTCTTACATACTTGTTATTGATTTTTAACACTTGTATATGTTGTATTAATATAATATATTTAGAACGAACTAATAGTGAATGGAGATAAAATGCGATGGTGAGAACCTTCAAGCCAATGTACAAGAAAATCGAAACATATATCATTGACCAGATTCGAAGCGGAAATTGGAAACCGGGCAGCCGAATTCCTTCCGAAAATGAACTGGCTGAACAATTCAGTGTGAGCCGTATCACGGTGAAAAATGCCCTCACTGCTCTGGTCGATAAAGAAGTGGTCTACCGACTTCAAGGCAAAGGCACCTTTGTTAACGATCACAGCCCCGAGGAGATTCATAACATCACTTCAGCAGTGAAAGAGCAGCTCACAGCACCAACAATCGGGTTCCTTCTCCCCCGTCTCGACAATCGGTTTACCGCCAATCTGCTGAGTGGAATTGAAGACATCCTTTCAGAGAATGGCTATCAATTGTTATTTGCCAAAACCAATGATTCACAAGAGACGGAGATTCTCAAAATCCAGGAAATGAAACAGGCAGGCGTCCGAGGACTAATTATCTATCCCGTTGAGGGTGAGCACTATAACAATGAGATTCTTGCGCTTACGCTAAATCGCTTTCCGCTTGTCCTTCTGGACCGTAATCTAAAAGGGGTTGAGACCAACTCCATCAGCTCGGACAACCATGAGGCAGCTATTCAGGCGGTTAAGCATCTTCATGAGCTTGGGCACAGGCGAATTGGCTTTATTTCCACTCTTGCTGAGGGGACATCAAGTATTGAGGACAGATTGCATGGGTATGAGAAAGCCTTGGAGGACCGTCATATTCTGATTGATCGCAGTATACAGATGACACGTCTGGCCATGAGTGACAGCGATGAAGAGGTTATCATGATGATTCAGAAGTTCTTACAGGCAAATTCGCAAATGACGGCCCTTCTATCCTCCAATTTCAGCCCTCATGTTATTCAAGCGGCGATGCAGATGGGAATCTCTGTACCTGAAGATTTATCTGTCGTGTTCTTCGATGATGTCGAATTTCCTGAGTTTTGTATCATTCCTCCCACGGCTGTTGTCCAGCAGGAACTTGAACTCGGACGAGAAGCGGGCAGAGTCATTCTGAAACAAGTGGAGAATCCAAGCAGTGAGTATCTTCAGGTTAAGTTACCAACGATGCTTATTCCCAGACAGTCAACAGCAAAGGCGAAATCATAGTTACCGTTATTTGGATTCAAAAAGGATTCCTTTACTGAAAACGTTTATAGTAATCCAATGAATGAGAGTATTACGAATTACGAAGAAGGACCCTTCCATTTCAGAAGGGTCCTTCGAGCTGTGTGAACCATGACTATTGTAAATTTGCGGAAGTAACATCCTTCCAATGTTTATTCGTTCCTATTTCAGCATGCTTTCCAACAAAGGCCGTTTTTGCGTCCGAATCATTCATTAATTGATATCTCATCCAAGCTGTCAGATAACCTCTATGCTGCCCGCCATCCTGCTCTATCGCTGTATGTGCTGCGCCTTTAGCCATGGCCATTAAGACCGGAAGATCCGGATTGGTATTCTCAAACGCCAATTTGTTGGAATCTGACGGGGAGATGATGAAATCTCGGGTTCCCCCTATAACAAAAAATGGCACCTTCAGCGCTGATGTATCATACACATCCTCTGGATCACAATATTTCAGATCAGGCAGAGCAATCGAAACTACCGTTTTGATGAGATCCCCGTTCTCAAAATTGGTATGAGCGTTAATCACACCTGTTGATCCCTGGGAATGCCCTGCCGCACCGACCTGATCTTTTTGAATCCTGTGATAAAACGGACTGACTGTCACTTCATTTTCATTGAGCATATAT
The DNA here is from genome assembly GCF_900110055.1 of Paenibacillus sp. OK076. Classification (NCBI taxonomy): domain Bacteria; kingdom Bacillati; phylum Bacillota; class Bacilli; order Caryophanales; family Paenibacillaceae; genus Paenibacillus; species Paenibacillus sp. OK076. The sequence goes on along the minus strand of NZ_FOCH01000001.1, from coordinate 2,355,238 downwards.
TCTATCGCGGCCATAATTTCTTTTCCTGTACCCGTGGTTTGGCTATATGTATCGATGACAATAAATCCCCAACTGGCCAGGTGTCTTAACAACTGATCATAATTGTCAGGTAATGCCCCCGTTCCGTTGCCCCAAGCGATGACCGGGTGCAAGACATCCGTTGATTGCGGAGAATAAACCCTGTAGAGCTTCTCGCCTTGTTTGTCCTTGATCTCCAGCGTATCTACCTCGTACGTGCCGGGCAGAGCATATTTTTCTTCAACACTTCCGGCTTCAAAAGCAGCCGATACCGAATTTACGAGGAAGAAGGATAGTACGCAAAATGCAGCGATCAAAATACCGACAACACCCGTTATCCATAGAAACCACTTGCTCCGAATTACTCTTTTCACTTGTGGCATACAATCTCCTCTCACATTAAAGCAGTATACGTACGTAAAACATACCACAGGTATAGCGCTTTTTGTTTAGAGATATTTTTGTTACATCAACCTTTTCGCATTTCATAATAGAACACCCACGAAAAAATGAACATGCCTTAACGAAAGGCTTCGCTATGATGTTTCTTAGTTAATGGTCAATAATCCAAATGTATGACTTGCAATATTAGGAAATCGTGCTAATATAAATTTAAACACTGTTTAAAACATCGTTTAAATGACTTTATTGGAGGTTTTACATATGGAACCAGACAAGAAAAGTGAAACAAAAGAAAAGATTATGCAGGCCACACTGGAGTTCACCAAACAAAGTGGATTTGAAGGCATCACCATTCGGAAAATTGCCGAAGCCTCTGGCACAAATGTATCCCTAGTTAATTATTACTTCGGCTCCAAAGAATATCTGATCAGTGAATCTATTAAAATGATTCTGAGCAGCTTTCAGCATACCTTTGCTATACTCGATGAATTATCCATCCCCGCCCGAGATCGATTAAAGCAATTCTTAATGGATTATTTACAAGTCATCCGTGAATATCCCGAATTATTATCCAGAATTATTCTTATGGGTTCAGCAGATTTCTCATCTCAACAGGAGTACGGCTCATTTTTAAATTTAATGGGGTTCCCCAAAGTTCAAAATACATTAAAAGAGATCACTGGAGAACAACAACCGGAAAGACTGACCACAATGATGACACAAATTTTTGGGGCGCTTTTTCTCCCCGCACTTATGAGCCCTATTCTGGAAAAAGGTGCTTCTGTGAAGATTGCTCCTATAGATGCACAAATAGACTTGCTCTTTGAAAAATACTTTCATTAAAAAATAATGATGGAGGTGATTCAGTTGAACATGTTAAGAAAACATTGGCAGGACTTGGGATTGATCATTGCATTCCTTGTATGTATTTATCTCATCTTGGATTGGGGAACACTTCCGCGCATTAACAGCATTTTGTGGTTAAGCTTTATTGCCATACTCCTGCACCAATTTGAAGAATATCGATGGCCGGGTTACTTTGCAGGCTTGTTTAATAAAGTTTTGTTCCAAAGTAAGACACCTGAAAGATATCCGTTAAATCAGCAGTCAGCCATGATTATTAATCTGATTATCGCCTATGTGTTTTATTTACCGCCCGTATTCTTCTCTTCCGTTGTATGGTTGGGTTTGGCCCCTATATTAATGGGATTTTTTCAGATTATCTGGCATGGCATCTTCGCCAATATAAAGGCAAAAAGTATATATAATCCCGGATTATTTTCAGCGATATTTCTGCATTTGCCAATTGGAATCTGGTACATTAAAAGTGCCTATGAACAGAATATGTTAACACCAGTAAATTGGATGTGGAGCACCATTTATTTTGTTGTAGCTGTCTATGTTTTAATTGTTAAAGGCAATATGTGGCTGAGAAACAAAAACTCTGTTCATCCTTTTTCACAGAAACAATTAGGATCTTATACTGAAAAATAAATCTATGACTTCAAATATAAATAAACGCATTGAGTCCATGGACTCGATGCGTTTTACATTTCTCTTTTGAAATGATTAAGTTTCTAAATCTTGAACTTTATTATAAAACATTTTTTACACAGGATGCTGTTCACGAAGGGCATTTCCAACACAAAAAAAGCCGCCATTTCAGGCGACTTTCCTCGTGAACAGAAAACAGATCTTAAGAGATTGGTAAATCCGTTTGAGTCAACTGGGCGGAAACTTCCCATAGACGACGGGCTTGCTCAGGATCGATAGCATAGTCCTTGACTCCAAAGAAGGCTCCATCCGCAGGAGCTGGCTCACTGATGTCACAATCCTCGCAATACACGCCACCTTTTCCCTCAAGTTGCGGAGATGTCGCTGCCCATACTTGCGTTGCTGCCCCTTGCTCTGGCGTTTTAAAGTTTGGATTGGCAACTTGACCAGACTCATCAATCCAGCCCAATGCGATCATTTCCTCTTTCGGCATATGTCGTTGCAGCGGCGTCAGAATTCCACCCGGATGTACAGAGAATGCACGCACTCCCTGATCTGCACCACGTCTATCCAGTTCAACGCTAAACAAAATGGTTGCTGTTTTGGACTGTCCATATGCAGGAAACTTTTCATAGCCGTTCTCAAACTGCATATCGTCCCAGCGAATGGGTGAGAAATGATGCCCTGTTGATGCAACGGATACAACCCGTGCTCCTCCATGGCTGACAAGTGAAGGCCATAATAAGTTAGTTAGTGTGAAATGTCCAAGATGGTTCGTAGCAAATTGTGCTTCCCAGCCCGGCCCTACGCGAGTCTCTGGACAAGCCATAATCCCCGCATTCAGGATCAACATGTCGATACTCCGGTGGCTTGCCAGAAAACGATCGGCAAAAGCACGGACACTGGTGAGATCTGCGAGGTCCATTTCATCGATCTCTACACCAGCTAGTCCTGCAAGAGCCTCTTTGGCGATGGCTGGCCGACGTGCGGTTACAACAACCTTGGCTCCAGCACGAACGAGTGCACGTGTAGTCTCCAGACCCAATCCGGAATATCCACCCGTGACGATGGCAAGTTTTCCGGATAGATCCGTGTTACTCAATACTTCCTCAGCTGTTGTGCGATGGTTGAATCCGGAACCGATTTTATGTTGTAAGGTTTTTGACTTGTTATCCTGGTTCATCAAAATAATCTCCTTCCAGATGTGTCTTCCTCAAGTTTACAGCTTAGAGTGTACTCTAAGTCAAATATGAACGAATTCCTCTACCTCAATGCTCCAAGACTTTACGAATACAAAAAAAGCCCGATTTATCACCGAGCCTATAAACAAAAGTATAAGGTTGTATTTCTATTATATTTCTATTATATTTCTATATACTTCACCCATTGCTCATACAGTTCAGTCTCACTACATTGAAAGATCCCTTCAAAATCTTGAGGATTACGAATCAGTTTGTTTAATGCCTCTATCCCGTATCGCTCAACCACAAATTCCACCATCATATAAGAGAACTGAAAACCTTTCATTGTTTCAAAATCCCACGTATCGTTATTTAATTCATCAAAAGATGGAATCGACTGGTTACGAATATTATCTTCCGTTGATCCTTTAATGAAATCTTGGGACATCTGTTTAGCTTCATATCCCCCAATGCCCTGTCTGATCCATTTCGGAGCTGCAGGATTAATATCGCTGATTAGCCACATGGAGAACAAGTGGACTGTGCCTTTCAGAATGGATTGATACGTATGCTCCGGTCCCGGCTCCAATGGAGAGACAATTTTCAGAGTACGCCCTTCATATGTGCCCATAAACCAATTCGGAGCATCTGTTTCGCCGACAGCTTGATGGAACGTTGGCAGATCAGGATAAATTTCAATAACTACCTTTTGTGATGGATGATGTTTATATTTGGTCGACACTCGTTCAACACTATTGTTGAGCTCATCGAACAAATCTTGATGCACTTTCTTCGTACGATCATTCGTATCTTGGTTTTCACCTTTATTTACAATGGAAATCAGGTCTTGAATAGACATGATGGCAATATCCCCCCACTCTTTCAGTTCTTTTCTTAATTTCTCCAAAGCCCGGTACAATCTGTTCTTTACTGCACTTTCCCGTCGTCCAACAATCTTGGATATTTCGGGCAAGGTGCAGTCAACGAAAAAGCGTAATGCAATAATTTCCTGATCAATCTCATCCAGCTTTTGTAACGCAGAGCCAATATCAATGCGAATATCAACATGTTTCGTAAATTCAAGAGAGATCGATTGCGATTCATAATCTGTAAAATCATAAGGAGATTCTTTTTGTCGCGATAACCTGCGATATTCGTTCTTCACCGTGTTCTGAGCAATCTTAAAGATCCAGGTGAATAGATTAGAGCTTCCTTTAAAACTGTGAATATTTTCGACCGCTTTCAAAAACACCTGTTGGGTCAAATCATCTGCAACCAATGGATTCAATTTCAGTGAGAAGTATTTGCTGATTCTCTGACGATATTGCTCATACGTGTTCTCAAAGATGGCGATGCTTTCCTGTTCATCCGGATAAACAGGTTTCGTGTCATGAGCTCCTGACATGGTGGGGAACCTCCTCTTGATTTACATTTAATTAGACACCGGAGGAAGCAAAAAAGCCACGCATGAGAAAAAATTATTTTTGGCTATTTCACCTCTTTAGTATGAATTCTGTTTTTTTGAGATAAAAAATAAACAAAGGCAGCCGATCGCAGACCCGCTACCTTTGTTCTTTTCTTTTATGAAAACACAACTCAGCCTTTGCTTATCTCAGCGATGCGGGCAGCTTTACACCGAGGAGTTTACCCTCCGCCTGTATTATGATCATACCATCTGTCTTCAGCGTCGCTTCGTGTAAATCTGCCCCGGTGGTTACCCGAAAGACGGGTGTAGCAGTCAACATATTAATCCCGAACATTGTTCCGTTACGCTGCGTCCGGTACATTCCTTTGCCGTACACGCTAATTTGAGCAACAGGGGCGTCGCCATACCACTTGATTTCCTGTCCATTCACCAGCTTGATACCCGCTAGTTCTCCCGTTGTTTCATTTTTGTATATCAGCCTTTCCTGCACGATACCAAGCGACAGCCCGTTTTCTTTATAAAAAGGGCGCGGATAAGTCCGAAGAGGATCCGCATTAGCTGTATATTTGTCAAAGTTGTATTCCGCCACCCGATCTCCTTGTTCAATGTATACCTTTCCATTGCTTGCAAATACACTCCCATACCCATAGTCATACGGTGGATCACCATTCATTTTCCAGTTATATTCAAGGCTCCCCTTTTGTACGCCAGTCTTGAGGTTATAGGCATTCACACTCACTTTACGTTCCGGTTTTGATTGATATTCTGTCAGTTTGGAAGAATGATAATCAACCGAATACACGAGACCGTCTTTAATTTGAAGTGCTTCTCCTTGACCGAAATCGTCCCATAACTTTTTGCCTGTCTTCTTGTCATATGCATTTAGTTGAATGGACGTAAGTGCCCCCTGTACATAAAAGGTTCGAAGCACAACGCCATTAGATTCCTCCAGGTAGTCGGTACCGTTTCCTTCACCAAGCGGCTCGTCAGCCCTCCACTTCAGCTTGCCCGTCTTCATATCAAATGCAAATGTTGTACTGCCTTGGATAATATAAAGCGTATCGCCCGTTGGAACTAACATTTCTGTACGATATCGTGTATCGATCCAGGTGGATGAGCCTGATTGCCAAATTGCTTTTCCTGTCTTCGCGTTCAAAGCATAAGGCTTATGCTCCCCAGTAAGACCGTAAATGACGTTATTATGATAAACAACATAGGGTTTTAATCCTTTTCCGTATGACCATAGCCGTTTGCCTGTCTTTGCATCCAATGAGATCAGTTTGCTATCAGCGAAAGTGAATACCTTACCCTCTTCTGCTACTGCCTGATGACCAATATAAGGTTCGTTCATATTCAAATAATTGTCCACCTTTGCAGTCCAGGAAGGCTTAAGTTCTGGTACCGAAATCCCCATGTAGGAATACCAGTTGCGTACCGAAACATCAGGTGCGTCTGCATGTGCTTGAGACAGAATAACGGCGTTCCCCCCCAGAGCAAGAAGCCCCACAGCTGTAAAGCTTGCGACGATACATCGGAATAGTTGACCTTTCAAATTCGTAAACGGTCGATTCTTTTTCGTTTTGAGCATAATACCCTCCATTGTAATAGTTTCTACATTAGTTACCTTAATAGATGTGTATTTCTTGAGAGAGTTATCGTATCTATAATCTTTATGAATATAACGCATTGAATTGCTTAAGAGTTACACTCGTGTTAAACGATTCAAATTGATTTCAAAACAAAAAAGCCGCCAAATTGGCGACTCCTTGTTCAGCAGGATGAAGCTTTTAATTGAATCTGCATAAAGATCAATTCCTCAGCCAATTTTTCCAGCCGACTCAGGGCTTCAATATCTTTAATGTTATTCTCAGCATCAAAATGATCACTATTCAGATATACATAGCTTGGGGCGACATAGGAGCGAAAAAAGCCGGCAATCGGTTTTAATTGATTTTCCACAACCAAATAATGCTGATAGGTGCCCCCGGTTGCTATGAAACCCATCACTTTATTGTAAATGCTCTGCACAGGCAGAAGGTCGAATACATTTTTCAGTACACCTGTCAGAGAGGATTGATAAATGGGTGTGCCGATCACGTAAAAGTCGGCATCAATCATTTTTTGGACCACCGACTGGGTGTGTTCATTATAATCCTCCAACTTGCGACCATCGCAAAATTCAATCTCTCTATAATCTCTTAAATCTATGAGTTCCACTTCAACTTCGGGATGATTATTTTTAACGAATTGGAGTACAGCATCCACACCCACTGGTGTCTTTGATCCAATCAGTGACCCGGACAATCCGATTAATTTCACGACATTAACCTCCAATGATTTCTTCTTCATCATCAAACGACTCCACGGTTTCCAACGCACATTCCTTCATCACATGAAGCATGCTGCCTAGGGTGATTTTTTCTAACTGCTGCATTAACTGTTGTTCACTTTCTATGAAAATGCTTGCGAGCTGTATATCTACCTCGGTTGTTAAATTCCCTTTTGTCATCATGGATGGTTTGGGAATCTGAAGCGGTTTGGAAGATACCAGGGTGTACACATCTTTCAAGGTTATCTCATACGGATCTTTGGACAACACATAACCACCTTCAATACCTTCCTTTGCCTTAACATATCCCACTTTTTTGATCGAGCTAAGGACTCGGCGTATCCTCGCCGGGTTCACCCGAATCCTTTCAGAGATCTGAGTACTGGTTAGCTTCTCATTTTCATGTGAACTAAGGAGAACCAGAATATAGATGACAACACTTAGCTCACTGTTCATAGCAGCCTACTCTCCCAAAATAATGACTTCCGTCTCCAATTCAATATTAAATTGGTCACGTACTGTTTTTTTAATTAATTTGATTAATTCCAAATAATCATCAGCAGTGGCGTCATCTGCATTAATGATAAAACCAGCATGCTTCTTGGAAATTTCCGCCCCCCCAATGCGAGTGCCTTGTAAATTGCATTCTTGAATGAGTTTTCCAACATAATGTCCCTCAGGGCGTTTGAATACACTTCCGCAAGAGGGGAATTCAAGGGGTTGTTTGGATTCCCGTTTAAACGTTAAATCCTGCATGGTACTGGAGATGATATCCTTGTTCCCTGGTTTAAGCTTAAATTCGACTTCAAGTATGATGTATTGATCCGCTCGGAAGATACTGTTTCGATAACCAAGCTGCATGTCATCTCGGACCATGTTAAGCAACTCTCCATTTTTAGTAACCACCAGCGCTCGCTCAACGACCTCATCCATCTGACCACCGTAAGCTCCCGCATTCATATATAAAGCGCCACCTGTACTTCCGGGTATTCCACATGCAAACTCCAGACCCGTTAAGCTGTTATCCAAAGCAGTACGTGACACATCAATAATGTTGGAACCACTCTGTGCGACAATCTTGTCTCCACAGACTTTAATCTGATCGAATTGGCTCAAAGAAAGCGTTATTCCGCGCACGCCCTGATCTTTGATGATGACATTTGATCCTTTTCCAATAACCGTCAGCGGTATTTGATGTTTTTTTGCAATGTTAACCGTGTTAACAATTTCTTCTTTCGTTGTAGGTTGGATAAGTATGTCTGCTTTACCACCCAGTTTTATATACGTGTGGTCTTTTAATGGCTCGTTCCATTTCAATTTTTCCAAAGGTATGTGGTTTTCAAAAATATTCATGACATTCTCTCCCTGAGTTGAAAAGACATGATTGCACGATCGGCGAATAAAAAGCTCCTTCATTGTATGTTTAATATGAGATATTGGTTGAAAATATGCCGTCATCCTGACAATTAATCACATTTTTTGACCTCACCACGGTAATTTGCCATTCGGAAACTGGCCCCGCATCCACATGAAACTTTTGCATTAGGGTTATTCATGGTGAATCCCCCTAACATTCCACTCTCTTCGTAATCAATCTCAAGCCCTTCAATATATGGAACCGTATTGGTGTGAACCAATATACGAAATAGACCTTTATCTAATATGATATCCCCTTCTGCTTGCTGTTCATCTACGATAAGGGTATAGGATAGACCACTGCATCCACCCTCATCCACACCGACTCGGAGGAAAGAATCTTGGGTATCCGCACTTGCCAGGATTTCAACGATTTTTTCTTCTGCTGCTTCACTGACTTGAATCATTGTTATACCTCCCTGGAGCGTATTTTTGGCTAACCTATTGTTTTTCAAACGCAGCCCATTAAAATCTTAATGATTTCTTCAGGACTCGTATATGCATTAAAATAACGACAACCTATTGATTGCAGATGGATAGGAATATCCATAAGTTCCAGAGACCCGCTATACAATATCACTCGATATTTCTCGGGAAATTGTTCTATAAGCAGCTTGATATTCTCCAGATTCATATCTACGATGATCACAGAATTATCCGGAAGATGATCCATGTTACCGATCACATCACGAGTAGCGTCCAGTACATGTAACGACGGCTCGGTTTGAATCAACAAACTTAAACTTTTAACAATGTGATGCGTATCGGATAGGATTAACACATGGTTCATTCAGAAAACCTCCGGATAAAATGATGATCGCAAATGCAGGATATTCCTTTGCGCTAATTCATATTTGTAGTAAACCAGTCCATCAAACAGGGTATGAAAGCAGCTAGAGCGGCCCCTTTGGGTGTAAGTTCATACATGATCTGTATGGGATGTGTCAGGGCTGTTCTCTTTACCAACTGATCATCCTGAAGACCTTTCAATCGTTTGGATAGGATCGCTTCTGAGATGGAAGGCACATTTTCGTAAATCTCGCTGAATTTCTTAGGACCTTGCGAAAGAGTACATAGGATATGGATCGTCCATTTCGTCCCGATAATACGATAGGCTGTGAAAAGTTTCTCGGTATCCGAAGTCAACATCGCATGAACACACCTTCCTTGGCTTACCCCCGTTTATTTGTTTTTCCAGCCTAACAATTGCAGCCCGGTTCTTACTTGTTCTGTTACTTGTGTAATCCGAGTACTGGCAATCAAGCTCAAGACAATCAACACCAGATGAAAACCCATCGTTACGATTAATCCAGATTGCAATGACATCCCCCCAGCTTGACACACCACCAGGATGGAACCGCCGATCCCGATGACTACGCCCGGTGTAAACGAATCTGCAAATTGCAGATTTGCCGAAGTTTTACCAACGCCGCCCTCTCCTGTTTGGGAAAACGCCACAACACCGCTAATCGGATGTGCTAATCCAATGCCTATTCCAGCTATGATCTGGCCTATAACCGCTACGGTAACGGTCACCACAGGAACCCAAAATACGATGGTAATTCCAATGGCAAGCAGCAGTACACCCAGAATAATTCGTGTATGACGTCCTCGGCCCTGATCTGCTGAGTCCCAACGCCCTTGCAAATAAGCAATGACACACCAGCTCAGTGCAGCACTTGCTACAATTAAACCGGCCTGAGAAGGTGTAATGCCTTTCACCTCAATTAAAGCCAATACCAAGAAATTTTGTGTACTGGTATAAGCAGCGAAGAACAGTCCACGCGTAGCGAGTATAGCGGGCATACCTCTTCGCAAAGCAAGCGTTCCTTCCGGCAGCAGTTTGCGCAGTGGGTATACCATCAGTACTCCCCCGATAAGGACGATAACAAATCCAATAATTGACGGAAGCTTGCCAAGTCCCACTAATAAAGTCCCCGTACCTATCGTTAATAGCAGCGCCATCCATGTAGCGGCAGATCCTTGCTCCCCTTTTGCTGGCTGTGATTTTAATTTCGTAAACGCAGGTAAGCTAAGGAGTGCTGAAATCAACAGGATCGGCAGGATCCCCCAGAACACAAAACGCCATGACCACAAATCTGCAATAAGCCCTGCAACATATGGACCAAGCATGGACGGAAGAACGTAGGCCGTACCGAATGCTCCCAGTATCTTGGCACGTAATTCATCAGGATAACTTAAGGAAATGGCCGTGTACACGCAAGTCATCATAGCTCCGGCACCCAAACCCTGCATGGCACGTGACGCGATCATGGTATACATATCTCCTGCCATTGCGGCTGCGACCAGCCCGACAATAAACAAAAGAAGTGCGAGCGTAAATGGTACTGCGGGTCCCCTCCTATCAATAATCCTTCCAACAACCAAGGTGCCGATAATCTGTGCAAGCAGATATGTACTGAATATCCAGCCAAACAGGTTAAGACCGTTCAGGTCTCCAGCAATGGAAGGAGCAATCGTCGTTACTGACAAACCTTCAAATCCAACAGCCATCACTGACAATATAATTCCTATCGATAATGCAAAATAACGCGGACTGAAAATACTTTGAGAATGGGACGACATGATATGTGACCTCCAAGAGATTTTTATGTATACACCGTATCCGGATACTTAGTAAACATTTTACTTTACAAAGTTTAAACTACAGTTCGTTTTTGACTTTGTCAATGTTTTTGTTTAAAATGTATGGAATAATGAAGATTCAGTTGTTTAAAAAGGAGGTTCACCATGAGCCGGGATCAAACGAAAAAGGATGCCTCAACCAGTACCCGAAAAGCAATCATTAACCTGCTTAAGCATCAGGGTGGAATGGATGTGGTGGCACTCTCCTCCCAATTTGCGTTATCTGGAATGGCTATTAGGCAGCACTTAAATGCACTGAAAGAAGAAGGATTGGTTACTTTCGAAGAAGAGGCTCGTCCCATGGGTCGACCAACCAAGCTATGGAGATTAACCCCAGCTGCTGATCGTTTTTTCCCTAGTGGATATTCGGAGTTATCCGTCAGTCTGATCAATTCCATGAAAGAAGCTTTCGGAAATGAAGGACTGGACAAGCTGCTGAGTGTGCGGAACAAGAACATGCAAGAGCAATATCTACAGTACATTGGTGATGCATCCGGCGTGAAGGAAAGGCTGGAGAAACTGGCTGAAATTCGAACAAATGAAGGTTATATGGCCGAGATTAAGGATCAAGGCGATGGTAGCCTCTTATTTATAGAAAAGCATTGTCCAATCTGTGAAGCTGCGGCGGTATGTACCGGGTTATGTAAGAATGAATTGCATTTATTCAAAACGGTTCTGGGAGATCAAGTGCATATTGAACGTGGAGAGTATATTTTGGCAGGTGGAAGAAACTGTATATATACCGTTAGAGAACATCATTCCTAACAAAACAAACATACTTGTGTAACTATAAAAAAAGCCGCCAACAGGCGACTTTCTGAATGGTTATGTTTTGTTCCCGTTAAAGTCGATTAAGCTTATGGATATATAAAACGAAAAAAGAACCTTGGGCTTGGCTCAAGGTTCTTTACGTTCAGTTGTATAGTGAAAAGCAAGTTTAGAAGATAGTTGGCACCATTCCCCCATCCATACGAATTGGAGAACCTTTGAATGCCGATGCATACGGACTGCATACAAATGTGGCCAATCTGCCTATCTCATTAGGCTTGATAAATCGTTGAATTTCGGATTGAGGCAGGTTTTTGCGCATAAAATCCTTCTCTTTTTCTAAAAAAGTCATCGATTCATCAGGGTAGATGCTCTCAATGATTTGTTGCACATTTTCAGAGAGGGTTGGTCCTGGCATGATTGTATTGACGGTAACTTCTGTTCCTGCCGTTAATTTCGATAAACTTTTGGACAACGATAATAACATCGATTTGGTCATGCAATACTGAGGCATTTGTCCTGAAGGCATGATGGCTTCTTCACTCGCAATAAAGATCATGCGGCCATAATCATTTTGCAACATTTTTGGCATATAAAATTTGGACAATGCATTTGCAGCGAGCACATTCGTACGGAAGTATTTCTCCCATACCTCATCGCTGATATCTTCATATTGCATCATTTCATAAATTCCCATATTGTTCACTAGGATATCAATTTGGGGGTATTTCTCAAATAAGGCTTCTCTTTGACCTATATCCACCAGATCAGCTGTAGCTTTTTGAGGCGAGGTAGCGGGAAAATCGGATCTCAGTTCATGAACCGTACGCTCAACCTCTGCATCATCCCTTCCATTGATGAGTACATTAACCCCTTCTTTGGCAAGTTCAATGGCAATGGCTTTCCCGATCCCCTTCGTCGATCCTGTAACCAAAGCTGTTTTACCGTATAAACCCATATCCATATCACACTACTCCTTTTATGATCTTGTAGCGGCAAGCTGATTCGTTATCATGTTATAAACAGTCTTGTGCTCCGGATAGGATTTATATTACCTTGTCTACATAGCCGAGTAACTAGCGTGTTACGCCAAAGTTCTTGCATAACACGCCAAATGATATAAAGCAATCAGTTAATGAAGCGTTGATGATTTTGGCGGTCCTTCGGATAGCGAATTCGTTCCTAAATATTCCGTACGCCAATTCGTTGGCGTATCCCCTTCCCATGAACGAAAGGCACGGTAGAACGAGTTCTGGTCTTCATATCCAATTAAGAAAGCTACTTCTTTAATGTCCAGTGTAGGGTCGGCCAAGTAAGCTCTTGCCTGCTCATGTCTGGCTTGCGACAACAGATGCTTGAAACTTGTATTCTCTTCTGTAAGGCGGCGCTGCAAGGTGCGATCGCTCATACCCAATTCCTTGGCAACGACCTGAATGTCGGGGCGACCTCCTGTAAGACTGCGTTTCAAAATCCATTTGACCATGTCTGTAATAGAACGACTGCCCTGCTGTTCGTCCAGCGATCGGTCCAGGGCGGGAGTAAGGATTTCCAGCAACTCTTCGTTGTATGAAAGAAACGGACGGTCCAAATCTGTACGATGTAAGGTGAGCCGGTTACAGGTTGCACCAATCCGAATCGGGCAGCCAAAATAAGTCTCAAGGGTGTGAACATCGCCCATGGTGTGCGAAAATTCAACAAGCCGCGCAGTCAAAGGTTGACCTGTTCCCCGGCGCCCCAGTTCGAGGAGAAATGCCAGTGTGACTCCAACCAGCAATGACGGACCAGAGTGTTCGTTAGTTAACCATTCCAGTTCAATTGAACAATCATCGCCCTCCTCAGTAATACGCAAGCTTTCAGGAGGGCAGAGCTGTTTGTAGCGAGCCATTCGTTGTAGTGCATCACGATAGTCACGTGCGTGGTAGGTCGCTAAGACGCTCGGTGGGTATTTCCCTGTTTCAAAGATGGTTGCTAGCTTGATGATTCCTTCGGCAGTGTCACCAACGAGATCGGAATATGCCTGCCAGATCGCAAAATATTGAGCGGTCGTGACAGCTGGTTCAGTTATAATCGTGAGCGGTAGTTGTGCCTTGCGAGCTACATCATGGGCGGCAATCCCTAATTGATGCAAGCCTGTCCAAAACCCTGCCGGGAATTTAATCCGCTCAGAGGTGTGAGACTTCATAGATACTCCCCTTCTTGAAATCTTTGTTGCTTAATGATTCATCCACTGTACAGGGACTCTGATTCTTTTGCAATGTCACTAATATTTCCTGATCTCCAGAATAAAACAAGAAACCAGTGCGGAAACTTCCGCACTGGTTTCGAGGGAATTCGATATAGCGTTATTTCGATTGTTCAAGAAGTCCAACAATAAGTGTAACTGCCTCAGCCCGGGTAGCTGTCTGCAAAGGAGCAAATCGATTGCCACCTACACCGCCCACCAGACCTGCTTCCACGGCAGAAGCTACATAGGATACTGCCCATGCCGGGACATCCTTGGCATCTTTGAAATCCAGTTTCGCATTGGAATTCGTTTGAATTCCGCCAGCGCGTGCAATCATAGTTACCATCTCCGCCCGGCTCAGCGTCTTGCTAGGGCCGAACGAACCATTTTCGTAACCATTGACGATGCCAGCGGATGCAGCTGCTGTAATATAAGGCTTCGCCCATGAAGGAATCTTGTTATCATCCGTATAGTGAATACTCTCGCTTACGGTATTCAGATTCAAGGCACGGCCCAGCATCGTTATGAACTCGGCACGTGTGACTTTCTGATTTGGACGAAAGGTCTGATCGCCATAACCATTCACGAATCCAGCCGCCAGGGCTTTATCAATTGCAGATTTTGCCCAGTGTCCGTCTGTATCTTTCAACGCTGGCGCAGTGCCTGTGCTTCCGTTATTACCTGATCCAGTACCCGGCTGGTTGCCGGAATCAGTTCCGCTGCCGGTACCGCCGTTCGAACCGTTACCGGTTGTTGTATCGCTACCGGTTCCTGAGGAGGAGCCATTACCACTGCCGGAACCATTACCTGAACCTGAACCGGAGCCGGGATTCGATGTTCCCGGATTGGACGTTCCTGGTCCCGGATTCGATGGTTCCGTCTTCTTCACAATACCGAACTGATCAACAATGAACGGGTCTGTTCCCTTCAGATTTTGGTCAATTTCATATGTTACAGCTGTCAGTTTGCTGCCGTCAATCGTAATGCCCACAAAATTCTGGACCTGACTGCGCATTGGACGACGGCTGTCATTCGGATCAGGACCATATTTGGCTGCATGATTCTCATCTGCAAGTTCAAAAAGACCGTAATAAGCATCACCGAGACTTGTGCTCGGATTTTTGTAATACACTTTTGGACCAGCTGTTGCCGGAATTAGATAGATCGAGCCATTCGGATTTACAGAGTATTCGATTTTCTCTCCATTCATCACCTCGGTGATGATTTCCGGCTCCCGTGCTGCACCCTTTTGATCAATCGGTTTTGTGCGGGCGTAGATATGGTCATGCCCCTGGAGAACAAAATCAATGCCAAGCTCCGCCATGATCGGTGCAATTTTGGTGCGTACTCCATTGGGTCCCATAATGTCGGAATCGGTCGCATGGTTTGACGTCGTGTATGGCCCCTTGTGAATGTTCACAATAATCCACTGAGATCCATTCTTCTTGGCAGCCTGAACATCTTTCTTCAGCCACTCGACTTGCTCTAATGAGAAGTTGTCATACTCATCCGAGTCCTCATTGGAGTTCAACACAACAAAATGCGCATTGCTGTAATCATACGAATAGTAAGCTCCCGTCTCCGTTGCGGAATTCACCGGTGTCTGGATATTGAAATGATCGATAAACGCATAATTTTTGTCCTCATGATTCCCTGCGGACGGCACGATGGTTGTGTTTAAGAGGCTTTCCTGCGAGTGCCCTAGCAGCCAGTTCCACTGTTCCTCTTTCACACCAGTATCCACGATATCCCCGTTATGAACGACAAATTGTGCATCCGGTACGGTAGCCAATGCTTTGGCCAATGTCTCCGAGGACAGAATTGCCTCATCCTCTTCCTTCGCTTGTGTATCCGCCAGATCAATGAAAGTGAATTTGCCTTTTTCCGGTGCTGTACGGAAGGTACCTGTCTCGCTCCATACTTGTTGGGAAGCATCCCCTACACGGAAATAATAGGTCGTATTGGCTTTCAGATCTGTCACTTCTGCTTTGTGCATCAGTTCTGTAGGCGCATTCGCAGGCTGTGCAGAGCGCCCTTGAACCGATTTGGCTTGTGTGAAATCAGGTGTTGCAGATGTTTTCTCCACAACCTGAAGGTCGCTATTCGTTACTTGATCGGAAGTGTACCATGTGAAGCCTTTGCTCGTGGTAGGATCTCCATGGAACGTTACCGTTACCTTGTTTACCTGTTCTGGAACAGGAACGGTATCCGATTTCTTGATGATCCCGAAAGTATCCACGATAAATGGTTCAGCATTATTTTTATTTTTGTCAATCTCATACGTTATGGCGGACAGCTTGTCTCCATTAATAGTCAAGGAGACAAAGTTCTGTACATAACCTCTAGCCAAACTTGTAGTGTCACCATATTGCCGTGCGTGGTTTTCTTCCGCACGCTCGAACAAGCTGAAGTACGCTTCACCAAGTTCAGTTTTCTGGTTTTTGAAGTATACTTTGGCTCCTGCTGTAGCCGGAATCATATAAATGGTTCCATCTGGCTTAACTGCGTAATCGATACTCTGTCCATTAAAGGTCTCCGTTATTTTGGACACATCTTCAGCGGTACCATCGCTCTTGATTGGCTTCGTCCGTGCATAGATATGGTCATGTCCCTGAAGGACCAGATCAATCCCCAGTTCGTTCATGAGCGGGGCAATTTTTTTCCGTTCACCGTTCGCACCAATAATGTCGCTATCCGTGGCGTGATTCGATGTCGTGTACGGACCTTTATGGATATTCACGATAATCCACTTGGCTCCTGCGGCTTTTGCTTCCGCTACATCCTGCTTCATCCATGCGACTTGCTCATTCGAGAAGTTGGCGTACTCCGTTGAATTCTCATTGGAGTTCAATACGATAAAATGGGCTTTGCTGTAATTATACGAGTAATATGCGCCTGTTTCCGTTGCAGCACCGTCTGGCTGCTTCACATTAAAATGATCGTAGAACGCATAATTTTGATTCTCATGATTGCCAGCAGATGGTGCAATGGTCGTGTTCATGAGACTGGCTTGCGAATGACCAAGCAGCCAATTCCATTCTTGTTCTGAAGTACCATTCTCTACAACGTCTCCGTTATGGACAACGAATTCAGCATTAGGAACCGTTGCGAGTGCTTTGGACAGAGTTGATCCAGACAGGATCGCCTCATCCTCTTCCTTCGCTTGTGTATCCGTCAGGTCGATAAAGGTAAACGCTCCGTCAACCGGAGCCGTTTTGAACGTTCCAACTTCACTCCATAGGCCCAGTTCCTGATCACCAACACGGAAAGAATAGGATGTATCTGGCAAAAGCCCCGTTGCTTCCGCCTTATGCACCATTTCTCCAGGGGAGTTGGAAGCTACGGTTGCACGTCCACTGAAGCTTTGGGCCTGACTGAAGTCGGCAACGCCTACTTGGTTCGGCACCACTTGAACAGTGCTCTGTGCAGATGCAAGAGGCGTATACCAAGTGAAGCCTTTGCTACTTGTTGCATCCCCATAGAAAGTAACCGTTACTTTGCTGATATCCAGCGATGGTGCATTAGCCAAAGCTTTAAGTTCCATGTCAAAATACAGGTCCGAGCTGCTGTCGCTCTGTTGATGTACTTCGACTGCAATTTCGTTTGAGCCATCACGCAAATTGGCTTTCATCGGCGCAGTGAGGTCAACATCCTCATACATTACCGGCAAATCCTTACCAGAAGTTGCTTTGGTAGAGTAATCAATCTCGCCGTTAGGCATGCCAAAGCGACGAACTTCCACACCATTCACATAAATCACTGCACCATCGTCAATACCAAATGTGCCGAGAATTTGTCCGTAACCGTCAATTTGTTCCTTGTTAACGTTTAGGTTGGTCCGGAAATAGGTAGTGCGGGGTTTTAATTTTTTGTCCAGACCATAGCTGACTACCGTTTGGAGAGATCCAAAATAGGAAGTGCTTATGCCACTCCCGTTGTCTTTGTAACCAAATGGAGCCGGTCCCGAATTCCAAGATGAATCATCGTATGAAGCACGCCATTCCGCTTGTAGATCCTGACCCTGATCGAAATAATGCCAATTGGCATTCCGCTGTAACAGTATCTCAGGCTCAGACATTGATGCGGCCTGGGCTGAATGGACTCCCCCAAATCCCGCAAGCCATCCGAATACCAAAGCAATGGATAACAGGATGGATAACACTTTTTTGTAAAGGTGACTGATCATAATTCTCTCCTTTGTATGTATGATTGGTTGGCTTATGTAACTCCAAACAGGCCAAGCATAACAAGTAGAGATCAGCATCCGGTAAGCGTGACGTAAAACTTATGTAAACTCTTACATTTATTTAACTTATAATATATGTAATATGTTTTTAGTTAACATAATAATTAATATGGTTTCTCACTCCTGTTTGCACCAAAAATATAGAGACTATTTTTAAAGGTTTGAAGAATAACTGGGTTCAACTATACTTATTTCCAGCGTAGTTAAGCTCCGTCTTTCGAATTCAATGCAAAAAAAGCCGCCAATATGGCGACTTTATTGTGTTCATATTCTTCCCCGACGAATCCAAACCCTAAACCTGAAACGTACATTATTTTAATAATTTAGTTACAAGTTTTACCGGACCATTTATGCCCGAAGGTAGTGATGACTTTCCGTATAGATTCTCCAGTGTATTAGCCACATGAATGTCGATAACATTATTACCTGGCACCATGTAAGGCGTGACGTTCCAATGATAGGGTGGCCATAACCGGATGCCAATCTGTTCCCCATTCACGTATAGGCAAGCCGTCTCTTTAATGTCTTCTGCTTCCAGCCAAATTTCATTTCCCGGATTCAAGCTGACATCAGACAAATCCAGTTGCTGCGAGTACACTCCTGCTCCCGAATAGAAAGGATAACCTTCAACGTTCCAAACCCCAGTCATTTGTTCTGGCTCAATGGTTAATGTAGTCTGATTTTGTATAGCAAATGAACCAACCAGATAAACAGGAAAGGAAATGGCTGGCATAGGTTCCAGCAATGAAACCGTGAGAACTTCAAGCTCATTCTCGCCTTGCACCAGATGTTTGGTAATATCCACACCAGCGTAATGAGTATCTTGCCACAGTGAGGGCCGAAGTGCTTCCATCCGTACTCCATTAACAAAGATTTCAACATTACGTCTGCGTTGGAGGAAACCAATATGGGATGGGATTTTTTGCTCAATATCGTCAAGGATTAGCTCAATCGTGAAGATCCGATCAGTTCCAGGTTCTTTTAAAAGGACTTCATCCCACTGTGATTTCATAAACTCGATCCACTCTTCTGTTACGACAAATGTTGTCCGGTACGTGTTGACTTGGCCTGGCATTGTTGCATTCATTCTGGAATGACGATCATTCAATGTGACGTGCCACCGGTCCAACACAAGCACATTGGGATCGACGGTCTGAAACTGCCAAGGATCACCTAACACCAACACATCGGTGGTATGTTGCACTTTATGATTTATAGGCTCTTGCGGTTTGGGATGCGTCGAATCTTCAGTGTGAAGCGGATCAGGTACATAATTAGGTCTAACGGATAGAACACGAAGCTCTCCCGGTACAAATGTTAGAACAGCATCATGACTCACCGGGTTTATACTCCCGTTTTCCAAGTTCCATTCTTCCATCTGTTCTTCAATGTGTTCTTTCACAGGGTTTTGATGGAGTTGAATGGTCACGGGCTGCTCCGACCAGTTCATCAGCCATGTGTGCACATGATCTTCAAATTTGCGTTCAACGCTAATCAGATCCTCAGCTTGCCCCTCGATCTGTTTCCAGGCAATAGTTGGTGATGATGTCGTTAACTCTCTTAACTGAACACAAAAGGTCATAAGTGTGTCGTTATGAGCGGTGTTTTTCATGGAATAGAATAGGCTGCACCCTTTGCCCACCGCTTGTAATTTCCCTGGCTGAGGATCGGAGCCATATAGTTCGTTCATATACTTCCGTAATTCGGGATCTTGGCGCTGTCGCTCACTATCACAAGGAATTGCCCCAACCGCAATAAGCGTTCCACCGTGGTTTACAAAGGTCACAAGCTGTTTTGCAATAACTATAGACATGACCGTAATTTCCGGCAAAATTAAAATTGAATATTCGTTTAGTACTCCGTTAAACTGATATCCTCCAGCATGAGTAATCTTTGCCTCTCTGAGCTGACACTCATCCACATAATCGTAATCAATGGAGCTGCGCAGCATGCGATCTGACAATAACGAGAACACTTGATCCGCAGCTGGATGCTTTTTCGATTCACCGGATAAGAACATCTGCTCATATACCGTTTGGATCGGTGATAACAGAAGGACTTCAGGTGTACGCTTCGTGAAAGAACCCAGTACACTCAACCGACCAAGATAATCGGCAAAAGTCCGATAATGCGGCCAATGCGGTGCATGCTTGAATTCGGTAGGTGGAAAGTCTGTTTTCCGATACCCTGCAAACGAATAGTAAAATGCATGCGGGATAAACAAATTAACACCCAGAAATGCCATGAAATTGGCATCAAGCCGCCTTTGTCGCATGGCATAGGCATGACCGCTCGCACCAAATGACTCGCAAATAACTCTTTTTTTTCCATCCAACTGTGCGACAGACGCGGCCGTCTTTACGGATACGATACGATGTGGATTCTCCTTTGTACCGATTCCATGTGTCAGGTAGTCCACACCCGCATAATGGAACTGCTGCAATACACGGGTTTGATTACCCTGCGACCGAGCTTGCCCCCAGACGGGTTCTTCCAGCGTATGGCCGATGTACAGCAAGCTGTGTGATTCACACCACGAACGAATAGCTTCATGATAACCTTCCACATACCAACGGGTAATCGTATCATAATAGTCCTGCCTCGCAGACCTGCTGCCATCGGCCATACCATATAACAACGCGCCTAATCTTGGAATCAGATCATATCCGTTCTCCTGCTCATAACGCTCCACCATCCCATGTGTCCAAGCGAATACGATTCCGGGCAGAGTTGCATTCACATCCTGAACCGACGTTCGGATGGCTTCGACTCCAAAAAAACCGTCATGGATCATGAGCCCAGGTTCATCCGTGAATACACCTTGAATGGTCACTCCGAAATGAGGCTGAAATTGCTGAAACGGCTCGTATGCCGACTGAATGAAAGCTTGCACGGCTTCCGGGTTCAACGTGTCCAGATAATACCCTTTTGCAAACGTGATCCCTTCAGCAATTTCACAGGACCAGCAGGCAAGTATAATATAATTCTCGTCGGTTTCAGGCCTCCATTTCTGTCCGCATAACTCTGTAATATCCTCAGGTTGATCATATATCAGCCATTCCCCTTCTTGCTGGATGGCACGATAAGCGAGAATTGCGATGAGTTCATTGTTAGCGTAGGTGGCAAAATCGAGAGATAACATTTCCTGCTGTGCATCGTGTACATATCTTCGTTCCTCAACCCTCAAGTATCTCATCCGATATTCGGGATACTGTCTCGTCAGCTTACCTCCCAGTGTTCCACTCGGCCAATTGTCCTCATCATACAGCCAGACCACCATATCACGCTTCTGGCACTCTTTTGTGCAGAAATCCAGCGTATCCATGAACTCCTCTGACAGGTACGAGGCCTGCATCCCGTGACGCGCATGCAATACAACACCGCCAACACCGGCTTCAACCATGGATTGAATTTGGTTTTCCAGCTCTGGCTTGGTAAAACTGTGGTTCAGAAACCAAAAGGGCTGTGGCCGATACGTCGCCTCAGGATTGTTGAACAGCTGTTGTAATGCATGAATATCCGTGATTTTCAACTCCAATTCATCATCTGGTCTCATCATGATTTTGATACAGATGTCTTTCTCAGCAAAGGAATGAAAAACCCACCGACAACCGACCTATTTTGAAAATTTAACTGCTTTCCGGTGATGGTGTCATACCAGTCTGTTACAGGTACACGGCTCGAAGTTTCATTCATAAAGTCCCACAGAGGTGAGATCATCTGTTCGAATTGAGACTGCGTTTCGCTCATGGAGGCACACCATACGAGCCAATCAGACTTGGTGTATGTCTCACGGCTATCCAGCGGTATACCATATCGATTCTGTTTTAGCTGATAATGCGCCAACTCTATAGCAGCCACTTCTTTGGGGAAAAGGTTGAAGTCCAACAGACGATCCCACACCAGATTGTATTTCATGCTCCATGATTCATCCGAGCTGTCAAAAGTCAGCTTGTAGTGATCACCTGCTGTCGCCATGGATGACCACTCCTCTGCCATTTTTGCAGCCGCTTCACGATAAACGGCACCATCCGGCAAACCAAGTTCATCACACATATACGCATAGGCGGCAATGCCTAATATCGCTTTAATCGATAAATTCGCATTGTGCGCCAGATGTCCGGCGAAGTCGTCCGTGCACAGTTGATTGTCAGGGTCCAGTCCATGTTGCAGCAAATATGAAGCCCACGTTGTGAGAAGTCCCCAGTGTTCACGTGCAAATTCCGCGTTCTTCTCATACTTGCATACCGTTGCTGCCATCAGGAGCATATTGCCACATTCCTCGATAGGCATCTGGTATTCAAGTTTGTTCTCTCCGTAAACCTGGCCGTTAGCTTGAGGGTATGTCCCCACGTCATGTGGAGCAAAATCAAACGTCCACTCCGAGCTTTCGGCATACTTATAGATTGGACGCATCATACCTTTGACCAATTCGGTGTTATACCTCAGGAACAACGGAATCGACGGGTAGCTCACATCCACCGTCGCGATACAGCCGTTACTAAAATTCTCTTTGGAGAAAAATAATACTTCTCCTGCTTCATCAGCAACCAATTTATGTGCAGCAATCGCTTGCCGATAGGTTAATGCCAGAATGTCTCTATATTGGTTCCCACCTGCAGCCTGACTCTCCGTTAAGAGTTCCCGATTAAAG
This sequence comes from Paenibacillus sp. OK076, assembly GCF_900110055.1. Taxonomy (NCBI): domain Bacteria; kingdom Bacillati; phylum Bacillota; class Bacilli; order Caryophanales; family Paenibacillaceae; genus Paenibacillus; species Paenibacillus sp. OK076. The sequence continues at coordinate 2,332,434 of NZ_FOCH01000001.1, read as the reverse complement.
CGGGCGCACCGTTGTACTACCTCCTCATATTGATCCGCTGCGTTTACCAGCATCTGCTCAAATGTCACACCATCTTTCTTCCAATACGCATTCAGCGGTTGGTGAAAATATTCAATCGCATGAATATCATCATAGGCGAGCATCAAGTAGCGGGATGCTGGCTCTTCATGGATAAGACCCAAATCCATTTCAGTTGCCATAATGGCCATATCGCCAGATATGAACTTTGGCTGGATAGAATCATCTCCTGTCTTAAAAAGACCTGACCGGGCATACTCCTCACGCTTGGATACCGCATGGATGACCGATTGAGATTGATGAGATCGCTGAATCACCAGATACATATAACCCCAGTCTATTCTCGTATCATCTCCGGCACGTTGTAATATAGGTTGTTCCACCGTTCCTATAGACATGGCGTGTAACTGTTCATTAATTACATGAGACTCCCAGGTGACTTGCTGATCAGGAGTATGTACACACCATTCACCTGTCACATCAAAATAGATTTTCACTTGATGGCCTTGACCATCTATCGCTCGAACATGGAACGTAACATACGTCACAGGTCTGGATAACAGCTCAAGATCATCAAGCAATAGCGGTGTGGTAAAATGAACCTCAAGTTCGATGCCTTCTCCTTCAAAGGTGTAACGGGTAGTTACAGGCTCAACGGTAAGATTCGTCTGAATGAGCACATCAGGCTCCTCAATGGCTGAATTTTCGTGAACGCCTACTTTCCCCATAAACCTTCTGATTTTGCCGTCAATGACAATCATGCCAACCATACCTTGAGTTTTGTTCGTCCAGTGCCTGGTGTGATCATCATAGAGATGGTCCGCAGCAGACCATACGCTAAAATAAGGGTCTACCGTGATCAAAGGTACGGATGGTGGTCTAAACGTTGTCATTTGTTTCATCTCCTTCAATTCATTTTTTCAATGTAAACTGTGCTTCTTGATCCAACAGGGAAAGGCTTCGCTCGCCTTGTTGACCAAGGCGCTGCAAAGCCTATTTGATTTCCGCGATAATCGGTAATTTAATCCTTCAGCATCAGTTCGGCATTTGAACAGTTACGATATCTTTCCCTTTCAGATTCTCATTGGTGAACTGCATCGCTTGGTCGTATCCGGTCTTCCGAAGCTGTTCCCTGAGGTCGTTGATAATGCTAAGGGCCGCTTCATCCGATTTTGCAAAAATGGCTTCCTTCCAGGCATCTCCCATCCGGTCCATGGAAGGCTTCAACATTTCCCATTCCGGTGATTTGGTGATCACATCGCCCGGGTTATAGGCTGTAATTACATGAATGCCGTTTGGACGCAGGATTTTCCGGGCATTTTCCATGGCATCGAGTCTTTCCTGGTCTGCCCAGATGTCGCCGCCTGCTGCCGAATTAATCCGGTCAAGCCCCGTAATCGATTCCAGTCCGATGGTGATACCTTCGTTCTTGCGAACTTTACCGGTCTGATCTGCTGTAAACTTATCAAACCATTCTTGATTCGGTACAGGTTTGCCATCCTTCATATCCCAATGAACCCCTTGAACTCCGTACCGGGCCAGCATGAAGCCTTCGTCAGAAGCCATGTAATCGAGAAACTTGAGCGCTGCATCTACACACGCACCCTTGCAGCTACTGGTGATGGCCGTTACGTTGTTGCCTTGAATGCCAAGATCAACAGGCCGGCTCGGGTCAACATCTGCCCGCTCCAATGGTCCAAGCGGGATGTAATCGCTTCCAGGATGTGAAGTAACATATTCTTTGGAGGCGTCCAAAATGGCCGGATAATGTGCGGCAAGGATAGCGATGCGTCCTTGATTAATTTTTTCCTTGGCGATGGGATCTGTTTGAGTAAAGGCTTCGGGGTCCATCAGCCCTTGCTCAACCAGTTTACGATAGAACAACGTGTATTCTTCATATCCTTTGGTGAAAAAATTATGCTCTACCGTTCCGTCACCTTTGTCTACATAGCTTGCTCCCGAATAGAACATTGTGTTTCCGATGCCTACGGACCATCCGTTACTAAAGCCGCCCAGTGGAAACACGGGCTGGCCGCTCTCCTTCAGGTTGGCATCTTTGATTTTTTGGAGGAAGTTATAGAAGTCTTCCTTCGTCACGACTGACTGAGGGTCCACGCCGACTTTCTTGGCGATATCTTTACGAACATAGAAACCATACAGCCAATCCATGCCATCTTCGTTCGTCGCGGGCTGATTTTGTAAAAGTAAATATTTCTTGCCGTCATACGCATCTATCGCTTTTTCGTATAATGCTGGCGGCACATTTTCTTTCGCAATGGATTTCGCCAGGTTTGGGTAATCCCCCAATTTATCGGATATATCTACCAGCTGCCCCTCTTTGGCAGCCTTGATGATCCCGTCCAGCTCGCCGCCCCATGCAGGTCCGGTGTATATGTCCGGCAAATCCTGAGTGGCGAAAATCTGGTTTACTTTCTCCGTCTCGCTGCCTTTCGTATACTCCCACTCCAAGGTAACGCCAGTTTTCTCTTTGATGACTTCCTCGACTGGGGTCATTCCATTATCCGATCCACCTGAGCCATTCCAATTGTGCAAGATTTTCAGTGTCTTTCCGTTCTCCCCTTCCCCATTCCCTGATGAATCCGTGCAACCGCTCAGCAAACCTCCAACCATGATGGACACGAGCAAGATGGATACGCTTTTCGACCAAATCCTGTTCAAACCAATCGCCTCCTTGAATAAATGATCTCGGTAAAGCTCTAGCAAATTCAGGTCAGGATGATCTACCCTTTAACCGAACCAATCATAACCCCCTTCACGAAATATCGTTGTAGAAACGGATATATACATAAGATCGGGAAAACCGTAATGACAAGCAAGGCCATTCGAAGTGATTCAGGTGTTGCTCCTGCTCCGCCGACTCCACCAACCGTCTGCCCACCCTGCTGTGCTGCACGCTGCATCGAATTGGATAACGCCTCTGCTTCTGTCAGCATTTCTTGCAGTAGGGTCTGCACCGGTATCAAATCTTTGTTCGAGACGTAGTAGGCGCCCGAGAACCAGTCATTCCAGTGGGCTACCCCAATGAACAGCGAGATCGTTGCAAGTACCGGCCCGGAAAGAGGCAGAATGATGCGTACGAAGATTTGAAAATCACCATACCCGTCAATACGCGCCGATTCCTCCAGCTCCTCCGGTATGCCTTGTAGGAATGTCCGAATAATGATGATATGCATGAAGTTGAACAACAAGGGCAAAACGTATACCCAGAAACTATTAATCAGATGCAGTTTTTGCAGCGTAATGAAGAATGGAATAAATCCTGCACTGAAAATCGTAGGCAAAAAGATGTAAAAGGTAAAAAAGGAGCGACCTGGCAATGTTTTTTTGGAAAGTGCATAGGCCATGAGTGTACACAATACAACGTGGAGAAAAGTACCCAGCACGGTGCGCATAATCGTAATTTGATAGGCTTTCCAGATCCGTGCGTTATCGAATACCTGAGCATAGTTATCCAACGTGAATTGGCGGGGAAGAAAATAAATCGCGCCTTGCATCGAATCCTTACCGTCATTCAGTGAATAAGCCAAGATATATATAAACGGGTAAATCATCGAAAACCCAACCAAAGCGAGAAAGATATAGTTAAGTACCGAGAATAAGGACCATTTTCGTTCCATAAGGTCACCTCCTTAGAACAGGGATACATCACTGACTTTGCGGGCGATGCGATTAACGGTTACAACCAGAATGAGTGCGATAACACTTTGGAATAGTCCGACAGCTGCAGCGTAACTGAGACGCCCCTCTCGTATCCCGGAGTTAATGGCATGCACGTCCAGTACACTGCCAAGACTTGCGGTTGCCGGTCCATTCAGGAGAAGCAGTTGTTCATAACCTGCGCTCATCAGACTGCCCACAGCGAGTATGAATAATATGATTGCTACATTGCGGATACCTGGAAGCGATACATGCCACATCTGCCTGAAGCGTCCTGCACCATCCATTTTGGCAGCTTCGTAAAGCTGTTGATCAATACCCGCAATCGCGGCCATAAAGATGATGGAATTCCAACCGATATTCTTCCAGATGTCTGAACCAACGATCATCTGATAGAACCATGTTGGATTGTTCAGGAACTGGATCGACTCCGCTCCAAATGAACCCAATAAGTCATTGACTGGCCCCCCGTACGGCGTTAGGAGCCGTTGCATCAGCGTAACCACGACGATCCAGGATACGAAATAAGGCAAGTAAGAAAGGGTCTGAACCGTCTTTTTGAATTTGATCATTCGGACTTCATTTAAGAGGAGTGCAAGAATGATTGGCATCGGAAAGCCAATTAGCAGTTTCATGAGACTGATGATGATCGTGTTACGGATGATGTCACCGGATTGGTAGTAATTGAAGAACTGTTGAAAGTACTTAAGGCCTGCCCATGGACTTCCGGTGAATCCGCCCACGAAATTGTAATCCCTAAAAGCAACCTGAATTCCATATAGCGGTACATAGGAGAACAGGAAAAACCAGACGATTCCGGGCAGCATAAACAAATAAAAGAGTTTATGCTGCCAGATTCGCTTCATCAATCGATTGTTGCTCACTCGTGTCTTGATCACATTCCAACCTCTCCTTTCTCATGATGGACGGTCAACCATCCCAGCTATAGCTGTCCTAGCTTCAATCGTAACGTGATAATCTCAAATGGCATGAAGGATAGAACCATCTCGGATGCTCCTGCAAATGAAACGGGTGAAAGGATATTTTCCATAAGATCAGTCGTCCAGGCTTCTGTTATATGGAATCCAAGATGTAATGCCGTGGTGGCATGTGTTCCCGAAGTTTCATATAGACGGACGATGATGTCGTCTCCATCCTCGGCTTGTTTGACGGATTCCACCATGATGTGCGGATGGTCCGGCTGAAGAAATGCTTTGGAATACGGAAGCGTACCGTTCTGCTTCGCAGATACAGATGATAAGGAAACGGTACGAAGCGGAATGTTCAGTTCATTACCTCTTCGATAGATCTCGGCCTGAACATGGTTGCCTTGATGCGGATATAACGAGTAGGTGAACGTATGCTCCGCACGATCCGCTTCCGGATCAGGATACGAGCTGCTGCGCAGCAGATTCAGACCAAGCACATTATCGATGGCTCTATGACCATATTTACAATCATTGAGGAGGGCGACTCCATAATCAGGTTCCGATAAATCAATCCACTGATGAGCACATATCTCATCCTTGGCGAAGTCCCACATAGTATTCCGATGAGTGGGTCTGGTCAAACTGCCAAATTGGATCTCACAGTGAACCTGATCTGTACGGATATTCACCGGGAATGAAGTACGAAGCATTTTCCCGTTCTCTCTCCAATCCACGGTCGTCTCGAAATCAATACGTCTGCTGCCTTCTGTCAGAACCACGGTCTGGATCAGAGTGGATTCTCCATAGTTATATTCGAAGACCAGCCCGACTTTTGGACCCTCACGAAGCTCGCGAATGTCATGAAGTGTTAATGGCATACCTTTATGTGCGGAATAGTCATGACTGAAATCCCAAGCATCTCCTTCGTCGTGATACACACGAAGTGCATTTCCCGGAAGATCTTGCGGAATGACTTCCCGAGCTTCAGACTTGTCCCGGATGGAGATAATGGCTCCATTCGGATCAAACTTCACGATGAATGTGTCGTTCTCCACACAGCGTTCTTCAGCGGAAACGCAAACTTCCGACTCTTGTATTCCCGGAACTAACTGGGCGCATGATGCAATCTCATCTATAGCATCCTGGTCCACATGATCTGAGACCAGGGTGTATCCCATGGATGGAACCTGAACCTTACGCCAGCTTCCATTCGTGTGAATCCATTCCTGACGGTCCCAAGGCAATGAATTGAATATCACCACGGAGGAGCTGGATGAGGAATCGACATTTAATGAGATCTGGGCTGCCATATGGCTGTAGGTTTCGTTGATCATATTTTCTGTCTGGTCTAAAAGATATTCATAACGTAAGAGTGACTCATCGTACACACGCTTGATGGAAGACCCGGGAAGGATATCATGGAACTGATACAGGAGGACTTCCTTCCATATCGTTTCCAGTGTCTCAGACGGATAAGACTTGCCAAGCTGTGAAGCCACAAGTACTGAGGCGAACTCCAATTCGCGCAGTGCTTTCTCCATTTTCCGGTTATACCGCTTGCTTCGCGCCTGACTGGTCAGGGTTCCTTGATGCTTCTCCAGGTAAAGCTCACCGCGCCATGTCTGGAACCGTTCACGTTCTTCATTAAGCCGTTCGAAAAATTTCCACGAAGGCTCCTGTATAACAGGGGACAAACCAAGCAGGTTTTTCTCCCGTGTCAGCCGCTCCAAATGCTCTTCGCCAGGCCCTCCGCCTCCGTCTCCTATACCAAAGAGCATAAGTGCATGGTTAGATACATTCTTATCCAGATACCCCTGTTCAGCTTTGATGATCGAACGCGGAGCTGCCGGACTGTTGTACGTATCCTCTGGCGGCATATGCGTTAATACAGCTGAACCATCAATTCCCTCCCACAGAAAGGAATGATGGGGATGCCGGTTGTACTCACTCCAGGAGAGCTTCTGAGTCATCATGTAATCCACACCGGATTTCTTTAATAACTGGGGCAAACTTGCCGAGTAGCCGAATACATCAGGCATCCAGAGCGATTTCATTTCCTGCCCAAATTCCTGCTGAAAATAACGCTTGCCATACAAAATCTGGCGTACGAGTGATTCACCACCAGGCACATTGGTATCCGATTCTACCCACATGGCGCCTTGCGGTTCCCATCTGCCTTCACGTACACGTTCCTTGATCTGCTCATACAGCTTGGGATAATGCTGCTTCATCCAGTCGTACAGCTGCGGTTGGCTTGCTCCGAACACATAATCGGGATAACGCTCCATCATGCGAAGCACAGTTGAGAACGTTCTAGCTCCTTTACGGATCGTTTCACGGATCGGCCATAACCAGGCCAAGTCTATATGAGCATGACCCACAGCGCTAAGGGTTAAGACGGGATCGCCTCCCTCTAGGGATAGCTGTTCATTCAGTCGTTTCTTCGCCTGCTCGACATGCTCTTTGGAGAAATCGGTTAACTGTACAGAAATGTCATAGAGCGTCTGATAAATTCTCTCCTTCCGAGCGGAACCGTCATGGAGCTGCTCTGCCGTTTCCAAGAGCACCTCGGTATCGTAATAAAGCTCCCGAATATCTTCCCTGCAGAAGGCAATGACTGCTTCTTTTAACGTGCCTCCCCGATACTTGCCGAACAGATCGTTATTGCCTGCATCTGCCCACACTTCAACTTCCTGTCCATTTACAGATGTCTCATGGAGCTGCACGACTCGTTTGCCAGGCAGACCTAATGAAAAATCAAATTCGGAGTTAATCGTCGTCAATCCTTGGATAGGTGATCCTTCATGGTCAACCAGACACAGCTCACCGTTGACATCCAGCAAGAGGACCGTGGTTTGGTTACCTGTTACTGCTGGAAGATTACCTGCAAAACGGAACCAGGCACAGTCCCATAACTCTCCCCATTGTTCTCCTTGCTTGAGTGTCACTTTCGTGCCGGTCATCCGTTCCTCGTAAGGTACGGGCTCTGGCGTAACCCAAGCATTCACTTCCAATTCGGCCATCGGCTCATATATGGCTTCCCGAAGTTTATTTAACATCTGTTTTAACCGTTCTAGCCTTATCGGTTCGTATGGCATGCTAGCATACTCCTCTCTGTTACATCAATCAGGTTGTATTGTGAATTCAGGAAGTCCAGCGGACTTGAACCTCTGCATTGTTCTCGTTGCCATGTTCGTAATGAAGAAGCACTGTCTTTGAATCCGGTTCCCAATCCCACACGACAGGCGCCGACTGCTCTTGAACCACATACTCGGCAGATAATGGTTTGGCATTGCAGTACAGCCTTGCTGTTGCCTTCATGTTGGCAGGCCCTTTTGCAATGAATCGAAAACCTGTGGCTGACTGGGACAGACCTTCTATTCGGGAAGAAGCAGCAATGACGGATACTTCTTCAGTCGTTGGACGTCCCGCTTCAATATCATAGAGCAAGGCTTGCTCACCCGGATTCAGGGTCACCTGGCTGAGCACAGTGAGCTTGGAATCAAACAAATCCACAATCGGACCTGGAATGACTACTGCATCTTCGCTGACCGATTCATCGAGAACGGATACGACTTGATAAGGACCTCGTCTAATTTTGAAATAAGGCTTCGATTCCCACTGTAGTTCTGCTCCATGGACAACTTCCATCGTTTCTTTGACAGATTGGCGCAGCCGATCAGCCCCTGCTTTGGATAAAGTGAAGTCAGCCGGATGTTCATTCAACCAGCAAACTCCCCCTTTTCCTACCGTATTGACACCTTCCCTTGTATCTTTCAGACCTAACTGTTCAAACAAATGTGCTCGAGGGGAGTTATACGTCGGATCTGACTGCCCTTGCTTGCGGTCATGATTCCACCACGCACGAATATCGTGATACGGGTCGCTGTCATCGCCAACATAGATTAACGCTCCGCCTGCCTGTACCCACTGTGCAAGGGCATAATGAATGTCCGGATATTCCGGTTTGATAAATTCATAGCTCAGTATGAGTACACGATAAGTTGCCAAGTAACCCGGATACCGCCTTACATTATCCAATTGAAGTGGACGGACCGGAATACCATGTTTCAATAACGGTAGTGTCAGACCGTAAAAAGGAGAGAAATCGAGCAGTTCTGTATCGCCATTCTCCTGAAATCCTTCAGGATCTGTTCCATCGTATTTGCCGGCATGAGGTGCATTGGGATCTGGCTTCATTCGTTGAAACATCGCTGAGTCTGCAATAAAAACACCAACTTGTAATGACTCCTCATCTGTTTCAACATCCTGATTCATGTTACCAAGGGTGTGCATGACTTGGAGCAAAGTTGTGGCATAGTCTGACGGAATTTTCTCCTTGCCAGAGCCATCCTCGGATGGATAAGTGCCTTGAAAGATTCGTCGTGGCCAAGGTGCGACTTCATAATGGGCAACCCCGGGATGCAGCAGTGAGGCAACCACCGTTTTTAAATAGTTCTGGCGGTAATCAGCCCAGGTGTAATTCGGGTTATCCTCGATCGGATCATGCAGGAACCACATTCGTCTGTCGGTCCCCCGAACCAGTTCCTGCATGACGCCGTATTCAAGGTAAGCGGTTTCAAACGTACGTTCCTTACGCAACCCTTCATACACATTGGGGGTTCGGGATGTCCCGGTCCAGATCTGTGCAATATACCCATCGATGGAGGGCAGCTCTAAGAGCTGAGATTGTGGACTAACAATGCGCCACTGTGTGTAATTAATCAGACTATGGGTCGGAACATAAAAGCGAAGAACACGATCATAACGTTTTAACGCGTAGTCCTTCATCTCGGCACATAATCGGTCCAGGACACGTGTATATAAATATGCCTTTAATTTGGAAGCTCGAAATTGTGCATCAGGTGAAGCATGTGGCGGAATCCAAGGCTCTTTGTAATACAACTGCCATTCCCGTTTAAAAGCTTCCGAATAGCCTCCGTTTACCCAGAATTCAGGTTCCTCCAGATGGATGGCTTCCACACCGGCGTCAACGGCAATACGTATTCGATCCGCTATGTAACGGCCAAAGGAAATGGTAGGCACCATGTATGGAATAACTGGTTCGCTCCCATGAAGAATCATGCTGCCTTCCCGGTCCATTTGAGCTTCATCCCAATGTGTTGCCCCATCGACCTCGCCATCCAGATAGCTGTTGTAGGTCCCCCAAGCAACTCCTGTCATCAGGTGAACCACATAGCCTTTTTCTTTCCACTTCCGAATGCGTTCCTGCATCGACTCATCAATCCCGTAAACCATCACAAAGTCCGTCTGCAGATCATAATCGGGATGGTAAGCAGCAGATTCTTGAAATCCGGTACGCTCTTCCTTTCGATCTCGTGCCATCTTCTTATCCTCCCCAGCTCGTATTTGATTTGGGTTGCAATGTATGACTATCCATCTTTTTCTAGACTATAATATATGATATGAATATATTCAATATGTTTTTTATACAAACCTAAAAAAACCTTCTCCGCTTCTCTACGGAAAAGGTTTTCTTGTCTTGTGAAAATTAAGCTTGAGAAACCGTTCCGGTGGTTTGACGTACAACCAACTGGGGTTCAATCAGCATTTTGCTATAACTTTTCGCTTCCCCACGACCACGTAATACTTCAAGTAATTTAACAGCGGCCCGATACCCCATATCCCGCTCAAACTGCTTCACATGGGTAAATATACTGAATTCCTCCACGATGGAGGTGGGATCATCGAAGCTTACAATCGATACATCTTCAGGCACTCGAAGTCCTGCTTGCTTGGCCATTTGATAGATTTGCACACCTAACCTGCCGTTAAGCGAAACATAGGCTGTGACCATTCGGTTTTGGATATATCGATACAAAGGGTGCGCCTCCGCCTCCTTAAGTTCACTTAACGGCTGGAAATCCGTGATCATATGAGCAGGATTGATTAACGCGCCCTTGCCTTTTAAAGCCTCAATATAACCTTCGATCCGCTCCTGAACCGTAACTGTCTGAAGAGGTGAATCGGAGCAAATAGCGATATCCCGGTGTCCAAGCTCCCATAGATGCTCCACAGCCAGCCTCGTGCCCCGTCTGCCATCTGCAGCAATATAATGTGTCTCGACCCCTGGCAAATAACGGTCCATCAGTACAAAAGGAAAACCCGAGAGCTTCATGCCGAGGATTTCCTCGTTGTAGTTCTCTTCATCAACAGGAAAAATTAACAGACCTTCTGCTCCGAGCGCCTTCATTTCCTTGATGACGTCCTTCTCTTTATCCACCTTGCCATGCGTAAACATGATCATGCTGCGATATCCTTCCTCACGCAAGGCTTGCTCAATGCCCTCAACGAGCCGAATGGCAAAATAATCATGGATGGAGGGCACAATGATGCCAATCATTCCCGTAGACAGCGTTCCCTCTCTGCCCTTTATCGTGGTCGCTTGCGTTGAGGCCACAGAAGCACTATCTGTTTCTTCAGCTACAAAACTGCCTTTCCCCGGCACACGCGCAATTAACTTTTCATTGGCTAATCCGGTTAAGGCATTGGCAACCGTAATTTTACTGACCTGAAACTGATCCATCAGTTCCTTCTCTGTCGGTATGCGATCACCGGGTTTCATATTTTCTTGAGTTATGACATGTCTGATATAGTCCTGGATTTGTTGATACAGTGGAATTCGATCATTTGTACTCATTTTGATCACATCACCAATTCATTCATAATATTTGAGATATATAATATATCCTTTCACCTGCAAGTGCAATAAACAAGCTGCGCTTATCTGCAGTTGCAAACAACATCTCCTTGATATCATCGCATTAAATATGCCTGATTTCCAGGAAATATGGGAAGTTTTGTCGAACCTCTTGTAAAATTATATATGAATATATTTAATATGTGTTGGATAGAGATGTGTGGATTGGCTTTTGACCAAAAAAGGAGGGTGGGTATTACGAAGGCACAGCTCTAATTCTTGACTAAAACAAGGAGTGAATTCGCCATGGCTCGTAGATTCACGATGCTCTGTTTAGCTCTCATATGCGCTTTTTCATTAACCGCCGGCGCTGCTTCAGCTTCGGAAACGGATGTACAGACAGCCAAACCTGATGGGTCCAAACACCGTGAACTGCCAAGTTTCAAAAACCCGAAACATTTGGACGCAGCCGACATCTATGATGCGCCAGGTGACATCAAATTGTTGCTGGGAACATTACAGGGAATCGTTAACAGAGAACAACCGCGAATCTATCTGATTGAGTCCCAGGAAGAAGGAAAACTGACCTGGCTTAAGGACATCAAGGTGCCTTACACGCTTCATCAGGATTATTGGGAAGTGTTCTCTGCTTATCGCAGCGAAGTCAAAGGCATGGTTGTATATGATCCCGAAGTACCTGATTCGATCAACGTAGCAACCACGCTCGCAGGACTAAAGAATGCTGTGGTTGCAAGTCCCGAGTTAGCAGCCAAATTGTCCAAAGCGCCTTACAAATTAAAGATTATGGATGACCTGCGGGGTAAATTCAATAATCGAATGGATGCCTATACCTGGCAATATGAGAATCTGTGGAAGAAAACGAACCACCAGATGTTAATTGGACTTGATCCGGATACAGCGATTCGCATCCCGTCCGGCATGCCTGAATCCTTTGTTACGATCGCGGAGGAAAAACAACAGATTCGGGATGCAAGCAACCGTGATACGTATTCCCTGGATCTTTCTTCACTCTTGGGAAAATCTTCGGTATATCTCCGATTTGATGACGCCTTTACTCAGGATGGCTGGGGACCGGCTGTACATGAGGTTACGGTCAAGGCGGATGGAAAAGAGATCGCAAACTTCATCGCAGGAACACCGGAAGAAGAACAATTCCTGTATGATAGACAAAATTCCAAGGTCGCTGAAGGTCAAGGCGGCCACCGTTTCGCCGATAATGGCAATTATTTTGTGTATGAATTCACTCCTCCGGCAGGTACTCAGAATCTGACGGCTGAAGTGGACATGTGGAATCAGTATAAAGTATCCGCAGGTAATATCCGCCCTCTCTCCGCTGAGCAGCGGGAGCCCTACGCATATTTAAGGGATTATGCAGTCGCTAATAAAGCGATGGTATTCTGGTTGGATTCCAATGTGCCTGAGCAAAAAGCCCTCTTCGAGAAGATCATGTCTGATGTAAAACCCGGAACTCCCTACCTTGGCTGGTTTAGCAATGATGTCGAAGGTGAGTTCAGCTCCGTTGAGATTGCATCTCGATATGGCGTCTATGTTCTTGCAGCCGATTGGTTCAGCAACCTGACTGTTTTCTCGGGAACCAAACCGAAGCTCACCCCGGTGAAAAAATCTCCGCGACCTGCACTGGAGAATAAAATCTATGTAACGTATACCTTTACGGAAGGCGATAATTTTCAGTATAACCAGCATCGGATGCGTGTGATGTGGGATGATCCGGCCAGAGGTAAGGTTCCGATTAACTGGACTTCAAGCCCGCTTCTCTACGAAGGTGCACCAGCAATATTGAATTATTATGTGAACACAGCAACCCCGAATGATCTGCTGATCGCAGGACCGTCCGGTGCAGGATACTTCTATCCAGGGGCTTGGCCCGACACAAGCTTCCGGCAATTTTTGCAGCAAACCGAAAAATATATGAAAAAGACCGGCATGACCATTCCTTATGTGTTGAACCGTGTAGACAGCGAGAATGTACCTCTCACGCCATTTAAAGCCAAGGCTTACGCGCAGGATTACAATGCACCCGGCTTATTCATCAGCTACGAAGACAACTATGGAGTGGAAATCGTTGACGATAGCCTGCCCGTATCCACAATTCGTGGGATAAGCACCGTACAGGACGGATTACAGGTGCTAAATGATGCGAAGGCGAATTGGGATGGCAAGTCTCCGTTGTTCGTTTCTCTTGGATTGCTTGCATGGAGTACGACTCCATCCGATGCACTGGCGATCACTGAAGAGCTCGGATCGGAATTCAAGGTGATCCGTGCTGACGACTATTTCTCCTTAATCCGAGAAAGTTACCACTTACCCGCGAGCAAGTAATAACCATACTTACAATGAAATTGCAGACGCCTAAAAGCATCGTACCCTGAGATATCGGGTACGATGCTTTTTTCGGATGAAACCTCACCGCTGAATTACCATTAGTTCAACAATAACACCGGAACATAACAGCACCGCACCACATGATCTTTCTCTTGGAAAGACTCAGGCAGGCGCTGGCCTCGAATAATTACTATCCTATTACCCTATCTTCCACTCAAATGCCTACTTCTTCACTGGTTTACCCGGTTTACCTGGCTTATCCGCTTTGCCTGCTTCCAGCTTGGCAGCCCCTTCCAGCAGAAATACGCCGCTGAGCTGAGCGGTAAGGTCGAGTGGGTTCTGGGCTGCTTTGCCCCAAGCCTGACCGAATAATCCAGTATCCCGGCTACCTTTCAGCAAGGCATCGGCGTTGCGATAAATCGCCTTTTTCAGGCTTTTGCTATGCCCGACTTCATACATCTCAACCATGTAGCGGATCAGTATGCCTTTGAACAACGCACCGTCCCCGTCGCCGTCCTCTTTAAATATACCCGTCTTCTCATCCGTTAAGGTCTTCAGAGAACCTGCTGCCGTTTTCTCGGCATCTTTCAAATACGTCTTCTTCCCTGTTATCCGGTAGAGTTCAACACCTGCTCCGATAAAAGTACCCTGATTGTAAGTGAAGATCCATGCTTCATTCACATCCAGTGTGCCATCCTCCTTCAGCACCAAACCATCCGCTACCAGCCCTGTTTGAGGATTTACCAGATATTGTTTCTCCCAATCATATATTTTTTGGGCCCACTCCAGATCCCGCACATCGCCAAAACGTTCATACAGCCTTGCAGCCAAGATGGCGGCAGGCCCGCTGGAGCACGCATTTCGGTTATATCGCTGATCCTTTTTCCAAGCCATACCCCCAAGCTCATCATCCCACCAGGCGGTCTTGATGTCATCCCACAACTCCAATACGTATCCCTTCATCTCTTCACTGCCTGTTGCATCATACAGACGAAGCCCGGCAAGCGCGAGCCATTCCATATCATCGTAAAATTCATTGTGAAGTGAGCCGTTGCGTGCAATGATACTACGAACAAGCTCTTCCGCACGTGCAGTGTACGCCTTGTCTCCTGTACGTTCGTATCCGTCCACCAATGCATCGACCGCATGAGCCTTCCACCAGTAATTTAAGGCCTGTTCACCTTCGGGTGTTGATGGATAAGCATTATTCATCATTTTTGATGCATCATCCCAGTAATATTCATACAGCTTCTCTTGCGCCCACTGCGCCTGATCGGCATAGCGATTTTTGCCGCCGCTTGTTGCCCCCATGGTGGTGACCAGAATAAGGCTGAGTACCAGCGTGAGGCTCACCATTTTCCTTTTGCTCATCAGATCCCTTCCCTTCTCAAATTGATGTATAACTAACAGTTCACTCATAAAGCAGGGTTAATCCTTCGCTGCATCTAAGTTCGCGCCTGTCCCTTACGTGTTCCTTGTTCCTTCACCCCCTTCCACATTTCTCAGGCAGAACGGCTAATGATAAAACCAGAATTACTCTTTTACGGCTCCGAGTACGATACCGTGGATTAGATAACGTTGCAGAAAAGGATAAATCAGCAAAATGGGAATCATGGATACCAGAATCTTGGCAGAATTCAACGTTGTGTTGGAGATTTTATTGAACTGCTGCAGCTGTTCGACCGAAAGATTCTGCATCTGATCGCGTGTGAGACTCAGCTGTTGCAGGTAGGTCTGGAGCGGGATTTTGGAGCTGTCGTTAATCAGAATGATCCCGTCAAAGAAATTGTTCCAGTGCCCCACAATGACAAACAGCATGATTGTTGCCAGACTCGGCATGGAAATGGGAATGAAGATTTGGAGCAAAATTTTAAGTGGACTGGCACCGTCAATGAATGCGGCCTCTTCCAGTTCCTTTGGAATTCCCTTGAAGAAGTTCATGAGGAGAATTACATTAAAGACAGGAACTGCCCCCGGCAGAACTAACGCCCAAATGCTGTTGATCAACCCCAACTTGCTGATGACCATATACCAGGGTACGATTCCGCCGCTGAACAGCATTGTAAACACAATAATCCACATATATGTGTTTCTCGATCTGAATTGTGTGACGCTTCGTGACAACGGGTAGGCCATGAGAATGGTCAAAAACATGTTGATTGCTCCTCCAAGCACCACCCGCTCGACCGAGATCAGAAAAGCCTTCCAAAACTTCGTATCATTCAGAATCTGGCCATACGATGAGAAATTCAGCTCCACTGGAAAAAAATAGACTCGACCTGCATTAACAGCTGTACTACTGCTGACAGACACCATAATGGTATTGACAATCGGCGCCAAGGACATGAACGTAATCAGAATTAACGCAAACATAATCAACAGGCGGGATAGCCTGGAGCCGAGCGATTTGGATTGAATCATGCTAACCCTCCTAGAAAATTCTGTACCCCGCATACCTCGAAGCCAGTCTGTAGGAAATCACGATCAGCACAAAGCTGATTACCGATTTCATCAGTCCAATTGCTGTCGCAAACGAATATTGCATGTTGATCAGACCCATACGGTACACAAAAGTATCAATAATATCACCCGTTTCATATACCAGCGGATTATACAGGTTAAACACCTGATCAAAACCTGCATTCAGTACATTGCCAAGACTTAGCGTGCCCAGCAGTATAATTGTCGGGAACATACCCGGCAGCGTGATATTCAGCGTCTGTTTCCAGCGACTTGCGCCGTCCATTGCGGCAGATTCGTACAATGCAGGATTAATTGCCGTTAATGCAGCCAGATAAACTATCGTCCCGTAGCCAAATTCCTTCCACGTGTCCGTCACAATGAGCAGCGGCCTGAACCAGTCATTGCTCGCCAAGAACATAATTCGCTCCAAGCCTAGAAACTCAAGGAAGTTGTTCACCATGCCATCGAAAGAAAAGATCATGGTCAGCATCGTGCCCAGAACCACCCAGGACATAAAATGCGGCAAATAGACGATGGTTTGAATCGTACTCTTGAATACTTTCAGACGCACCTCATTTAACAGCAGAGCGAATACGATAGGTACAATCAACCCTAGAGCAATCTTTCCAACTGCGATGACCAATGTATTAATGAAAATCTGCTTTGCGTCTGGCAGTTGAAACATATACGTGAAATTGGATAGCCCTGCCCATTTGGACCCGAATATTCCTTTGGCAGGAATGAACTTTTGGAATGCCATCACAACCCCGAACATCGGTACAATTGAGAAAATGAAGAGCATGATCATGCCAGGCAGCAGCATAAAATGATAGGTCATTTCGTCAAAGGTTTTACGTTTCTGTTTCCTCCCGTAACGCACTTCCCGCTCTTGATTAACGGTTGTTTCCATTTGCGCCATTGTCCTTTCCACCTCCACCATGCCTAATTGGACAGGCTTTATCGGCGAAAGCCCGTGCGGAAGTCCTGAAGTCCACCATCAAGCTTCCGCACCTAAGCTCACGCAATCGTTATCTTTTGCTCATCTCGTTAACTTCTTCTGTAATCTCATCGCCACCCGTACGTTTCCAAGTGTCGACAAATGTATCGAATTCATCTACAGGCGCTTCTCCCATAATGATCTTGAGCATGGTTTCCTCTTCTAGCTTCTGCAGATTCGCCCACTTCAGCTTCATCGTCTCGGTTGTTCCGTAAAAGCCTGCGGGGATCACTTCCAGGTTCGGATTGTTTGCCTCACGCTGCCCTTCGATCCGGGAGAGGTATTCACCATAGGTGTTTGCATCAATCGCATTTCCTTTCTCTTTGAATTCCTGATAGGCCTTGAAAGAAACCACTCGATCTTCCTGAACAGCAGAAGCATCACCTGTCTCATCTGCTTTGATCAGATCATCGTAATAACGCTTGAGCACATCATCATAATCCACTTGCATCGGAATCTGGGTAGGATCATTGTTCCAGCGGCTTGCATCGGTCAGCAGCTCGTCAGGATGCTCTTTTTTGTAATTGATCGCGTCCTCCGTTAAGGAGTACAGGAAATCCGTTGTTAAATTGACTGATTTCATTATTGCTTCAGGATGTGCAAAGTCCTTCTTCACAACGACGATACCACCGCCCACCGGGTCTTGCCGGATCGTCTTGAACTTGCCATTCTCATCCACTGGTGCGGATACAGCAACCCAGACTGCTTCTGGATCTTGCTTAATGGAGTCCTTGTAGTTGGTGTAGCCGATCCACCATGGATTAAATACCATTCCGGCCTGTCCGTTGATGACGAGAGCTTCCTTCTCTTCATTCGATCGGACAGCAAACTGTTTATCTATTAAACCTTCTTTATACATGGCGCTCAGTTCTGCCAGCGCTTGCTTTACTTCAGGCTGAACAGATCCATACTCAACCTGACCGTCTTTCTGTATCCAGTTCATGGGGAAGGCACCGTGCGCAGCAAAGATCGGCGTAAAGTTCATCGCATTGGAATCCATGACCATGCCTACCGTTTTGCCCGTTCCCGAGACATCCTTCTCTACAAATGTTCTCGCGAGATTCCATACATCCTCGACAGATTCCGGCAGCTTCGCACCGACCTTATCTACCCAGTCCTTCCGGACCCACAGCAATTGGTGCTGGTTTCCGATATTCGTCATGGGCAGACCCATGATCTTACCGTCCACCTTCACCTGATTTAACAGCAAATCTCCGTAGGAACCATAAATATTTTTAACACCCTCGGATGCTGTCTTCTCGTAAACCTCTGTCATGTCGGCAATGAGATCGTTATCCACCAGTTGATTAAATATTTCACGGCTGACAAGCATTACATCCGGCAGATCGCCAGTGGTCATTGAAAGTGACAGCTTCTGATCCATATCATCTGTTTCCCAAGCTACCTTGGCCTTGACATTCACCCGGTCTTCTACATAGCGTGTAGCCAGATTGTTTTCAATGGTATCGCCGGCAGGCAGGTTGTTCACATGATTGGTATTTCGGCCAATCGTAAATTCCACGGGTGTCTCATATTTACCATAAGGTTCATAGTCCTGTTGTGAAATTTGAGGTTGTGCGCTTTCGTTATCGCCTCCGGTACAGCCACTGATTACAGCCATCATCATGCTTCCGATCAGCAGTGCAGCCATCTTGTTGCGCTTCTTCATCCTGTCATCCCCTTTATCTGATTTGCTTTTGATAACCAAATTGTATGCGTTTTCATAAATGGCGTATATGCCACATTTTTCGGATATGTAACACTTTTTTTATGACCTCCAATTCACTTTATTTATCTGTATTAAAAGATTCTTACAGGAAGAAATAAGCGGTTGCCACAGCAACCGCTTCAGTACTAATGCTATGTTTTTAATATAACTGCACACGATCATGTGGCAGGAAGGACGATTGACACTTCCGTTCCGCTGCCTGGCTCACTGTGAATAACAAGCCCGTAATTCCGACCATAATACAGCTTAATTCGGTCATTAACGTTCCGAACACCACATCCGCCGTTCTCTCCTGTTAACAAACCTGCTGTCTGCATCGGCGTCATGCCAACTCCGTTATCACGAACGGTTAATTTAATCCCCTCTTCCACCCGGCTAACCGCAATGTGAATGTGACAATCGGACGCATCTGCCTCCACAAATCCATGCTTGATGGCATTCTCCACAATCGGCTGCAAAATAAAATGAATCACCTCGGTATGTAATACCTCGTCATTGATATGATAATCCACATCAAATCGGCCATCGTTCATGATGAGCTGCAAATCCAGATATGCCTTAATATGCTGCACCTCAGCCTCAATGGTGGCCATATTCTTCCCCTGGTTAAGTGTGGTCCTATAGAAACGGGCTAATGCAGATACCATATAACTCGTCTCGATATCCGCCCTTTTCTCGGCCCTCCAGCGTATAAATGAAAGTGTGTTGTACAGGAAGTGAGGGTTGATCTGGCTGATTAACTTGTTATATTCACTTTCCTTCTTGGCAATCTCGGCGTGATACACCTGTGAGATCAGGCTGTTGATCCTTGTCAGCATTTTACCGATACCGTTAGTCAGCTCACCAAATTCATCCCTGGATGAACTTCGGATCATCACATCCAGATTGTTCCGCTCTACCTTGTCCACCTTGTTCTTGATATGGATAATTCTTTGCGTAAAGTTATTAGAAATGACATAAATGAGCAGGAAGGTAATCATCAGGCTGAGGATGATGACAAACAGCGTAATTTGAAAAATACTCATTGCATTGGCGTACGCATTGGTATTCAGCAGATTATAGTGAATCGTCCAGCCGTTGTTGGCGAGTGAGCGGCTAAGACTTAGATCGCCAGATTCCCCAACGTTCGAACCTGCGGCCACAGCAGCACGCTCGTGGTTTTCCTGAAAAATCACATGCTGCTTCGCATCCTCAATATAAACGGCTACATGTTCCGACAGATTGTCCAGATCTGCAAAGATGCGATCATGCTGAATGGAGATCACCATGAAATTGCTGTCTTTCGGATTGCTGATCAATTCCTGAACGAGATAAAGCTTCTCCCCATCCACAATCCAGCGCCTGCCTCGAAATCCGTCATACCAGGACTTGCTCTTCAGATCCCCGATTGGCAAAATATTATTGCGGATTCCCAATAAATCCCCGGACGTATAAAAGGTAATGCCTTCAATATCATCATCCATCAGCCGGATGTTCGAGATCAACGGCTCGAGAATGTCCCGGAAATCCAGGTACATATGATAATAATTTCCCTCGTAGTCTTTCGTAAATATTTGCGATAAATCCCGATTAAGCACCATGAACTCACTTAACGTGTTATACCGATTAATCTTATAATCCATAATGTTAGACACCTGGTCCAGACTCGCTTCTGCTTCGCTCCGCAGCTCCTTCATTTGAATTCGGTAGGACTGAATGAAGGAGAGCAGTCCAAGCAGAAGAATCGGAATGAGTGCAATCACCAAATGCGACAGCAGCAGCTTGTTGCGGAACCTGATATCATTGAATTTGCTCTTGATCCATCCGATCATGAAGCACCCCGCACTCTCTGAACTGTAACGGACTGACACCGAACCTGTTTCGGAACAGCTTGGCAAAATAAGAATGATTGTCGATGCCAACGGCCCCTGCAACATCATTGATTTTCATATTCGAATGAGCGAGCAGATGGCTTGCACGCCGCAAACGATAATCGGTCAAATATTTCGAGAAGTTTTCCCCGGTCTCTTTTTTAAACAAAATGCTCAAATACCCTGGCGATAAATAAACATCATGGGCTGCCTCGGACAATGAAATATCTCTCTGATGGTTATCCTTCACATAATCCTTCACCTGTCGAATGACCTTCGATTCCACAGATTCCGGTTCGGGACCTCCGGCATAAGCACGTATTTGCGTAATATCTTCCATCACCTGTAAAAACTCTTCCTTAACCAGTGGCTTGAGCAAATAATTCACTACACCCAGCCGAATCGCGCTGCGGGCATATTCAAATTCATCATAACCGCTGCAGATGACAATCTTTATATTCTGCTGTGTTTTCCTGGCTTGTTTGCTAAGCTCCAGTCCATCCATAAGCGGCATTTTGACGTCGGTGATGAGGATATCGATCGCGTTCTGAACCAGAATTCGCTCTGCGCTCATCCCGTTCTCAGCTTCCAGTACTTGAAAGGGAAAGCTGTAGTGAGAGATCAAATCCTTAATGCCTTCTCTTTGAACGCTCTCATCGTCAACAACAAGAACATTAAACATCGTGACATCTCCTTTGCAAGTGAAAGTGAAGAAAACGATAAGTTGGAATATCTTTTTTTCCATGGTATGCCAGTCATATCGTAGTATATCATAGATTTTTGGAAAGGCTTTCAAAATGGTATTTCGCCACCTATCAGGCAACAATGTCCATGATATAAGTCCCCAGCGATATAAAAATCTTACCTGAAATAGCAAAAAAGCCGCCATGAAGGCGACTATTTTCCGTACACATGCTATCCTTTAACCGCACCCAAGGCAACGCTGCCTATAATTTGTCTGGAGAATATCGCAAAGACAATGATAATAGGCAGAATCGAGATCGCCACACCCAAATACAACAGTCCGTAATCCATTCCATAATATCCTTGCACCAGTGCAACGAGTACCGGAAGCGGATATTTATCCAGGGAAAAGAACAAGACCAACGGCGTTAGGAAATTATTCCAAGAACCGATAAAGGTGAATATGCCAAGGGCCGAGATAGCCGGGCCCAGAATGGGCAAAACAATCTGATTGAACGTGCGGAACTCCCCTGCACTATCCACACGTGCCGATTCAATAATCTCGTCCGGAATGCTGCTCTCCATAAATTGTTTAATAAAAAATACATTAAATGCATTCGCCGCTGCCGGCAAAATGATCGCTGCATAGCTGTCCAGCAAGCCTAGCGTACTGAACAGGCGATACATCCCGATCAGTGCGAGCTGCCCAGGCACCATCATGGTCGCAAGCAAAAACAGGAATAGCCCGTTGCGACCTTTGAATTTGAACTTCGCGAAGCCATATGCCGTCAGGGAACCGATATACAAGGATAGCACCGTAGACGTTCCCGCAATGAAAAAGCTGTTGGCAAACCCGCGCCAGATGTTGATTTTGGAAGCCATGTTCGTATAATTATCCAACAGGAACGGTCCGGGCAGAAACGTAAATGTCGATGCAATCGTTGCATTATTATGAGTGGAATAGATGAGCATGAGATAAAATGGAATGATACAGATCACGGCAAGGCTAATCAAACATAGATAAATAATGACTTTGCCCAGTGTCAGACGCCTTACAGTATCGTATTGCTGTATAGTGACTTTTGGTTGTTCGACTGGTTTGACGGTTTGCATTTCATTTCCCCCTCCCTATGCACGGCTCTTGCGCTTCGTCATCATGAAGGATACGACCGATAGCAGGATAATGATGATGAACAGACAGAATGCAATGGCCGCCCCATAACCAAAACGTGTACTTTGGAATGCCACATTATACAGATACATAATACTCGTCATGGCTGCACGATCCGGGCCACCCGTTCCATTCGTCAATGTAAACGGCTGATCGAAAATCTGAATGCCCCCAATAATAGACGTGATCATCTGAAACAGAATGATTGGGCGCAGCATTGGAACGATGATATGAATGAAAATATGTTTCTTTTTCGCCCCATCCATTTGAGCGGCTTCCTGCAGAGCGGGATCAATACCCTGAAGGCCTGCCAGATAGATGACCATGGAGTAACCAAAGTATTGAAAGAACAGGATGGATGAAACGATCAGTCGCATAAACCAGGGATCATTTTTCCAGTTAATCGGGTCATTGATCAGTCCTATTTGAACCAGAAAATGATTCAAACCGCCGGATTGCCAATCAAAGATCAGACTTACAAGCAGGCCCAATGATGCTGCGGTAACGATATTGGGGAAGAAATAAACTGCTCTGAAAATGTCTCTTCCCTTAAGCAACTTGTCATTGAGAATAAAGGCGAGTACAAGCGAAACGGTAAGCTGTGGGACTACAGAGACACCCCAGATAAACAGGGTATTAAATAACGTCTTGTAGAACAACGGATCTTGCAGAACAGCAATATAATTACCTATTCCGACGAAGTCCGGCGTAGTAATCCCGTCAAAGTTGGTGAAGCTGATATAGAGAGAATACAGAATGGGGTATAGTCCAAAAATGGCGAAAAGAATAAAAAACGGAGCAATGAAATAGTATCCGTAATGGTCTTTGCGGATTGACTTGGCAAACATGATTTGTACCCCCAGTCATCGGATGATTAAAAGGTATTTGCTTACTTCTAAGCTAATCCACTTCCAGCTCCGGAAATCTCAGTTTGACATCACGCTTGATTCGTTTTACGGCTTCTTCTTTGGTTAGAATGTCGTTATTGAGATACAACTGGAGTACATTTTTGAAGATGTCATTGTTAATGATTGAGTCATATTTAGTTCGCTCATATACCGGGACCTGCTTGGCTGCTTCCGAGAAAAATTCAAAATGCTTCTGCCCTCCCAAATACGCTGAAGATACAGAACCTGCAAGCTGATCATTCACGACCATATTGCTTGTGAAATAGTCCTGTTCCTTCGCAAGTTCAGACAGAAAGTCATGATTAAAGTTATAAAACTCAATAAACTTCCAGGCCAAATCCTTTTTGTCACTTTTGCTGTACATCGCAATATAAGTTCCACCGGCACTAAAAGCGGATGGACCAGGCGCAAGACCCCACAATCCTTCGGTATCGGGAGCGTTCGCCTTAAAGGTGTATTGCAATGCCCAGGTTGCTCCAGGATAGAACATCACTTGGCCTTTTTGCATCGAAGCCGCATATCCGGCACTACCATCATCCAACTCTGCAAGCACATGCCGCTGACGGGCTTCACGAACAAGGTCAAGCACCTTCATGTAGGTAGGATCGATGACTAACTTGCCATCCTTAACCCAAGGAATACCATCATATGAATTGGATATCGCATTCCAGTTGGCAAGGGCGTGAACTTTATTTCCACTTTGCTGCTCTACCCTTTCTCCAATCTCGAATATCTTCTCCCATGTATCAATTTGCGGCCCTACCTTCTCCGGATCGTCCGTACCCAAGTATTCTTTAGCCAAATCTCTCCGATAATAAATGCCCCCAGGCGTTCCCTGATAACCGATTGCTCTAACATTTCCTTCACTATCCTTCTCATTGGCCTGCACAAAAGCGTACTGCTCTGAAATCAGTTCATTGGCGTTGTACGGTGCTGCCGATAAATTCTCCAGATAAGGCACATCAATCAGCTCTCTTATATTTGCATTCTCGATCATAAACACATCCGGAGCCTTGGACGTTGTCTGTAAGGCGGACTTAAGCTTGGTGATATAGAAATTGCCCGGAATATTAACAAAGTTCACCTTAATGTCCGGATATTTCTCCTCGAATTTCTCAATGGCATAACCTGCTTCATCCGTAAAACTCCAAACGGTAATTTCTTCCTGCTTGGGCTGGTTGGCTCCATTGGGTTGGCAGCCGGACACCATTATCACTGCGCTTACGAGTGCAATCATGGAGATATATTTAAGCTTAAACTTCTTCATGGGCCCCCTCCTTCAAAAAGGAAACGCTTACAATTTATTAGAGTATATGGATTTTGGAGAAGGCTTTCTCTCCAAATATTGTGAATCATCCTTCATATGTTGTGATATTTGTACGATGCTTCTTGCGAAATTCAGACGGAGTGCAGTCATTATATTTTTTGAACAGACGGTTGTATGAGTTCACATTGTTGAATCCATGACCAATGGCAATATCCAGAATGGATTCTTCGCGAAACAATAACGCCCACTCCGATTTGATGATTCTAAAATGATTCAGGTATTCCATCAATGTGATTCCTTTAATCTCTTTGAACAATTTACATACGTGAAATTTGCTGAATTTGATGTGCTCTGCGACCTGATCGAGTTTAATGGGTTCAGCGTAGTGCTCCTCCAGGTATTCACAGACCGATTCGAGAAATTCGAATTTTTTGGAAGGCGTACAGGGCCAAGCTGAAGTTATTTCATCTGTAATCGGTGCCTTTGTACGCAGCATATGAACAATGAGATCATATAATCTGGCCACCATTAACCAGCGATATCCCGCCTGCCGATCCTTCTCTTCATTTGCTAAGGCATCTATATATTTCCCAAGGTTTTTCTCATGACAAAGGCTGCACGGGATGACCGTTGTTTTATTGAAAAGCTCACCCAGGTCCTGGGTTTCTCTTTCGGTTGTGAAGCTTCCCGTTAATAATTCCAGTCGAAACAGGATAATGGTTAAATGATCTGTACCTGGCAAGAAACAGTGAATGTCTCCGGGTTTAATAAGCAGCACATCTCCGTGTTCAAGGCTAAATATATGGTTATTGATGCCAATTCTCGCGCTTTTCCCATTGACTACAACCATTTCAACCTCTTCATGCCAGTGTGCGGCAAAATTAAACTGTTCCTCGGTATGAATCACCCGGATTGGAAAACCCTCTGTCATATGACCTGTTTCAAGAAAAGTAGGTACACCCATCGAATCACCCTTTCCACATTTTCCAGCGTAACAAGGATCTATATAAATTGAATTAAAGAATATTTACACTTGCCACGCCGATGACAGAACAACCTTCCGATCGCTGTTATCCCCAGATTGTATTGAATCCCTTTTTCAAAGGAAAAATCCAGCGATAAAGGTGAGGTGTATGCTTCCGATGCAGCTTTCTTCCAGAAAGCTTTTAGCTCCGCTTCTTCAGGTTATTTCTGCCCTCTCCGTTCTCGTGTAAATGTTAAATTCAATTTCTAGTTATCATTATTATGCATCAAGTATAGCTGTCCCTTCTAATCGAGCTTAAAAAAACAGTTGGAGAAACAAAAAAACTCCCCAACATTTGTTAAGGAGCTACTGTACTGATCTATCTATTTACAATCGGTTGCGAACACGCACGCCATCATAAGTCAAATGAAGCAATTCGGTTTCTTGGGACAGGTTCAATCTTTACCCGTTTTCTTGATCCATTCGTAGATGCTTTGCAAATTGGACTTGAAATACGTAGTAAAAAACCAGTCCTGATAGGCTAATGGTACAGTAATTTCGTCCAAACTTTGGTTTCTTTGAGCAGCATCAGTCACGATTTCCAATAAATCCGTTATGTAAGCTCTGACTTCATGCAGTGCGTTCAATGAGCATACTTCTCCATGCCCCGGTACGATGATTTCTATATCCAGCTGTTCCACTTTATCCAAAATATCCAGCCATTGCTGAGGATTCGCATACATGAGAACCGGATGATGTTTAGATAACACCAGGTCGCCCATTATGGCAATTCTGTCTTTCGGAATATAGACCAGGGCATCACTCTGGGTATGACCTCCGCCAAAAGTAATAAGTTCAACACTGCGCTTACTGCCATGAATAGTCATGTGCTGATCAAACGTTAAGTTCGGCAATGAATATACCAGGTCGGGGAGCATCTTCATATATTCACGATCACTGGCATTATCCCATTGCATTTCCTGTCTTAACTTTTTGTTCGTCTCTCGTTGTATTTGTTCATCAAGTTCGTCTATAGCTTTATAAATCGCTTCAGGTTTTGCCAACTGCTGCATTATTCTGTTCCTTACAAAAGTATCCATGATTTCGCGAGTAATCGATGTGGAAATAATCTGTGCTTCAGGGACAAATACTTGATTTCCACATGTATGGTCACTATGCCAATGCGTATTAATTACATAAGAAGCCTTTCTTCCGGTGAGGTACTCAGTCGCTGCCTGCAAATCCTCTGCCGCCTGTATCGTCGTGAATGTGTCCACAACTAGCGTTGTATCACCTAAATCAACGATTGTGGCATTACCCAATGAACCTGAACCGGGAACTGCAACCGCAGCAAATACACCCTCAGTAACCTCATTTAGTTGAAAATGCCTTGATCCTGCGAAAGCCATTATTCGGCTCATTATGCAATACCTCTCCTTTCTGATTTCAACTCTGTTTTATTGCAATTCTAATTAAAAAAGTTCCCGGGCTTCAAATATGAAAAAAAGAGTTGATGCACAGCATTCTCATTTTGCTTCGAAAGACATCTTCATGAGTCTTTCTTCTACTTGATTTCGAATATCCTGATCCAGGATTCCAACTCCGAAAATCTCGGAAAACCATAACCCGTCTGTTGCTAACTTGATAATAACAGCATTCACGGGATCAATGCCATCGTTTAAAATTTCTTCTTGAAGAACGTTATTTTTTTCATTATACGCTGCAAGTAATTCGGGCTTTGAGAATAATACCGCCAAAAGCGCAGTACTCAAAGCTGCAGTCGTTTGGGGGTCATGGAAGGTCGTTTCGATATAAGCCCTGCTCCATTTCCCGACTTCGTTTATGCTTTCGCTTGATTTTTGCTGTAGTTCAGAGAAGAACGTATCCCCGAATTCCTCGATCATGGCAGTAACGATTGCTTCCTTATTGGGAAAATGATGAAGCAATCCGCCTTTGCTTACTCCCGCATGTTTAGCAACAGCTTCCAGCGTCAATTTCTCCATGCCCAAATGTTCGACAATATGTGATGCTGATGCCAGTAGCTCATGACGTCTTGAATTACTTCTCATACAGATCTCCTCCTTCATGTACGTTTATTTAAGACTGACTTGTGTTTGATGATTTGGCTGGACTTTTGGATAAGTTTAAAAGTACTACACCTCCGATAACCATAATGAGTCCGATTCCAGAAAGCATGTTGAACGGATCATTCCATAAAATGACGCCAAGCAAGGCGGTTATTGCTGTCCCTACACCTGCCCATATGGCGTAAGCTGTGCTCAAAGGAATTGTTTTCAAAGTCATTGTCAAAAAATAAAACGATAACGCCATGCCAACAACAAGTCCAATTGAAGGTAGCAGATTGGTGAATCCAGCCGATAATTTTAACATGGTAGTACCGAAAACCTCAGCAATAATGGCAATGGCAAGTGCAAAATAACCCTTCATTATTCATCCCTCCATTCTTGCTCAGCTATGAGCCAATTTCATAATCACAACCCCAGCAATGATAAGAATTAATGCTGAGATTTTTCTGAGGTTCACGCTCTCTTTATAAAACACTATGCCAACGAGTGCTGTAAGAGCAGTTCCCACACCCGACCACGTTGCATATGCGGTACCAAGCGGAATGGTTTTCAAAGCCAGTGAAAGACAAAAGAACGCTGTACCCATTCCCAAAATCAATCCTACTATCGGAAGTTTCTTTTGGAATCCGTTTGATAATTTCATCATGGAACTACCAAACACTTCAGATACAATCGCTAAACCCAATAAAAAATATGCAACCATCTCTCATTCCTCCTCCCACATACGTAACGTTATTCAACTTCCATTTAACTATACCGTCTGGACGGTTTTCTGTAAAGTTTTATAATAACTTAATGTTTGTCATTATTACTTGCTTTCATGCTACACCGGTATAGCCATAGGCTATAGCTAGATATAACTTAATGGAATTACATTATAACTCCGGATATGTGATAACTTTTTGGTAACATATTGTAGAGGAGTTTTACGTCATGGCAAAAAGCAGTGTATTGGGATATCCACGAATTGGTGCGGATCGGGAATGGAAGAAAGCCTTGGAGGCATTCTGGTCAGGCAAGCTCGAAGAAACAGATTTTCAAGCAAGATTGCAGGAGATTCGGTTAGATCACCTGCGCAAGCAGCAAGAAAAAGGTATCGATCTTATTCCTGTTAATGACTTCAGTTACTATGATCACATTCTGGATACTGCCGTTATGTTCGGAATTGTTCCAAAACGGTTTGCATATGACGGTGGCGCTGTACCTTTGTCCGTCTATTACGGAATTGCCCGGGGAACGAAAGATGCAGCCGCAAGCGAAATGACAAAATGGTTTAACACAAACTATCACTATATCGTGCCTGAACTGGACGGTGCTTCCCCTGCCCTAACGGAAAATAAACCCCTTCTTGCTTATCGCGAAGCCAAAGAGAAGCTCGGTATTGAAGGCAAACCGGTTCTTGTCGGACCGTTGACCTTCCTGAAGCTGTCCAAAGGATACGATAAGTCCGAAACAAACGCTTGGCTGGACCGCCTGCTTCCACTCTATGTACAAGTGCTTCAGGAGCTTGCAAATGAAGGTGTTCAGTGGGTACAGATTGACGAGCCAATCCTCGTTACCAAAACAAGTGATGCTGACCTACAGCTGCTAAGTAAAATTTATGAGACGTTTGCAGCTGCTGTACCAGGTCTAAACATTATGCTGCAGACCTACTTTGAATCCGTAGAGAACTATAGCAACATTGTTGCCCTACCGGTTCAAGGTATCGGACTTGATTTTGTACACGGGGCTACGGGTAACATTCAGTCCATTCAAGCGTCCGGTTTCCCTACGGATAAAGTTTTGGGTGCTGGGGTTATTGACGGCCGCGGGATCTGGAAAGCCTCTTTGCCAGGAAAACTGAAGCTGTTGGATGAACTGGTTGAACTCGTAACACCTGAACGTTTAATCGTGCAATCCTCATGCAGCTTGCTTCATGTTCCGGTAACGACAGAGCGTGAAACTAAACTCACATCCGAACTGAAAAATGCTCTGGCATTTGCAGATGAAAAGTTAGACGAGATCGTTCTGTTGACAAAAGCATTGTCTTCAAGAAACGCTGAAATCATCGCTGAAATTGAAAATTCTGATCGTACGATCCAGGCTCTTCAGCAATCCGAAGAGCGTAATCGTGTTGCTGTTCAAGAAGCCGTGGCAACACTCAGCGTTCAACAGCCGGAACGTTCCCGTCCGTTTGCCGAGCGTCATATCGCTCAGCAGGACAAATGGAAATTGCCACTTTTCCCGACAACGACTATCGGCAGCTTCCCACAATCCGCAGAAGTGCGTAAAGCACGTCAATTGTGGCGTAAGGGTGAGTTGAACAATGAGCAGTATGCTGCTTTCATCCGGGATCAAATTGATATCTGGATCAAAATTCAGGAAGAGATCGAGATCGATGTTCTCGTACATGGTGAGTTTGAGCGTACCGACATGGTAGAGTTCTTTGGCGAAAAACTTGCAGGGTTTGCCTTCACACAATTTGGATGGGTACAATCATACGGTTCTCGTTGCGTAAAACCACCAATTATTTTCGGAGACGTTGCATTTACCGGAGAAATGACCGTTGAAGAAACCAAATACGCACAGTCCCAAACACAACGTCCTGTAAAAGGTATGCTTACTGGACCGATCACTATCATGAACTGGTCATTTGTGCGTGAAGACATCCCGCGCGAGCATATCGCATATCAATTGGCGTATGCACTGAGACAAGAAGTCGAAGCACTGGAGCAAGCAGGTATTGGCATGATCCAGGTCGATGAGCCAGCGGTTCGCGAAGGACTGCCGTTGAAGGAAAACGAGCAAGCCGATTATCTGGCTTGGGCGGTCAAAGCTTTCCGTATCTCCACTTGCACGGTTCAAGACACAACTCAAATTCACACACATATGTGCTATTGCGAATTCCATGACATGATTGATTCCATCGAAGCGATGGATGCCGATGTTATTTCGATCGAGACATCCCGCAGTCACGGTGAATTGATTCACAGCTTTGAGTTGAACACGTATAAACTGGGCATTGGCCTTGGCGTATATGACATCCATAGTCCACGTGTTCCAAGTGTGGATGAAATGACGAGCATGATTGAACGCGCCTTGCGTGTATTGGACCCTAAATTGTTCTGGATTAATCCGGATTGCGGTCTTAAAACTCGTGGGCTCGAAGAAACCGTTGCTTCCTTGCGCAACATGGTTGATGCAACCAAGATTGCTCGTGAAAAGCACGTTGCAGCAACGGTTTAAGTTGAATAGATAAAGAACTCAAGAATTCGTTGATAAAAGGCGGACATTCCTATGCTATGGAATGTCCGCCTTTTAATATCATCTTTACGCTGCCATAATGAATCCATCCAATCCCCGTTCAACCGCAAGTTCAACCGATCTCAGTTCTCATCAATGGCGATCTCGATGAGCTGGTTAAGAATATTTGCATAAGTCATGCCGCCAGCTTGGAGCATGTTGGGATAACGGGAATTCGATGTGAAACCAGGTATCGTGTTGACTTCATTGAACACAATTCTTCCGTCAGCGGTCAGGAACATATCTACTCGGGCAAACCCTCTGCATCCAAGCGTTTTATAAATAGTCAGAGCGCTCTCCTTAACCTTCGTTTCAATGTCTTCATCAATGCGGGCTGGCAAGTGAATCTTCGAACTGATCAAGGAGTACTTTTCCGAGAAGTCAAAAAAGTGCCCCTGTAGTTCAATCTCATCAATTACACCAATCATGGGATCAGAATTGCCCAATACAGCACAACCCACTTCAAAACCGTTAATATTTTGCTCAATGACAACTTTGCTGTCGTGTATGAAGGCATGTTCAATTCCGGTAATCAACTCTTGCCTATTGTTCACCTTCGAAATGCCTAATGATGATCCTGATCTAGCCGGCTTAACAAAGAGTGGGAAGCCCAGTGCTTCTATTGCTGGTAGCGCTTCTTCCATCCGTTCACTCCGTTGTATTGTAAGGGAACGCGGCGTATCTATACCTGCTCCCTGCACCAGTTTATGAGCCAGTTCCTTGTCCATACATAACGCAGAGGATAACATGCCACATCCAACAAACGGTATACCCGACAGTTCCAATAATCCTTGCAGGGTTCCATCCTCACCGTATTTGCCGTGCAGCACTGGAAACACAACATCGATCGTTGTTACATGATATTCTGTATGCACAAGCTCAATTAGTCCTCTGACTTCTCTACTCGGCGAGAAAAAGGATGGGATACAACTCGGATGCAAATGCCATCGATCATTGCGAATATCCTCAACCGTTCCACTATATCGGAGCCAAGAACCTTGCTGTGTAATTCCAATTAACACAAGATTGTATTTTTCGGTATCCAAATTTTCAATCACTGAAGCGGCCGAGCTCAAAGATACGTTATACTCACCTGAACATCCGCCAAACAATACCGCAATCGACTTCTTCTGCATCATAAGAGCCTCCTAAAATGTGATATGTCTGAATCATCCTTATTGCTATAACTTAATTTTTAGAGAATGTCGTAACAATGAATCCTTCTCGATTCGTTCCTGATATGCGATAAGAATCACAACTCATGATCGGGATATGACTAGATATCCCTTTATCTGCGGGAACATAATAGATATGGATTGCCATGTCCTTTTCTTTAATCGTAAGCTGCTCTCCAGAGTACCGATATTGCTGTACAAAATCGATGTACTCCTCTAAACATAGATTGTTCTCTTCCATGATTTTGGAATGGGGATATCCTACATATCTAAAATGCCATGGCTCATAAGCAATACGCGTGATTGATTCTTTTTCTTGTTTATATCGAAGGATAAAACCGAATTGAATGGCATGTTGTCTGAAGGACTTGTAAATGCCCGTATCCGGAAAGGAAGGAGCAATAAAATCGATATTCGATTTCAATTTCCCCACATCGACAGCCAACCCCGTTTGGTGTTCACTATGGTCAGGCAAGGCTACGTATTTGGAAGTATATTCGGAACCCTGTTCTATCAAACAATCATGATAGATTTGGACTTGATCTTCTTTTGTGCGATATGCGCTGACGGCGACAATTTCATCCATCCCCCCACAAGCTTTAAGCAGAGCATGAAATTGATTGAAGCACTGCTTCTCCAGAAGCATCTGCTTATTTAACTTCTTTATTGAAGGCAAGGAATCCAATGACTCTAATTCATGTACTTTTACTTGCCTTCTGATTGGGTTTTGATCATTTATTAACACTAAGTGCCCTTGAAATAATTCTTCGTTACTTACGCTGATTTCAATATGTTTTTGTACGACTTCCCGTGATTTCATGATGAAGTACCCCACCTTCTTTATACATTCGTAACACTCTGTCCGTGATCGAACTCGTTATTTCTTGAGAGACACCACCGATATGATGGGCCAGTTCCTGAATCGGAATTTCCTGCTCACCTGAATAGCCAATGAAGGTCACCTTTGATCCTTCGGGAAAATACATCGGAAGCTTGACCATCAATTGATCCATGGAGATTTTCCCTATAATTTCTGCACGATACCCTTCCACTAACACCTCCGAATTTTGCATTCTCTGCGACCATCCATCGGCATAGCCGATAGGCACTGTTCCGATCCATTGATCTGAGTTTGTTTGGTAAGCATTGTTGTAACCCACATATTCGCCTTTTTTTAATTTTTTCGTTTGTAATAATCTACTGTGCATACTGAATGCCGGATTGAGTTGGATGTTAGGCACTAGTTTTTCCGGATAAAAGCCATAGATTGCAGCTCCTATTCGAGCCATATCCATGCACAATTCCGGGAATCGAAGTGCTGCAACACTTCCCGCACAGTGATAATGACTGATGGGTATCCGTGACATACTGCTCCACTCTTTCATTTCCAGGAAGTGTTGAATCTGAAGCTGTAGATAACGGTTGTCTTCCTCACCTGCTGTCGCGAAGTGGGTATAGAACCCGTCGACTACTACATCTGGTGCTCTAAGCCAAGGAACCATTTCAAGCCACTCTTCTTGCGTGCGTATACCGATTCGCCCAAGTCCAGTATCCATTTTCACATGCACAGATACCTTATGCGGGGTATGAACAGGCTTGTATTTTCTCATCTCATGAAACCATGACGCCTGTGTAACGGTAAGCATCAAATCATGTTCCAAAGCCAGAGGTACAAGTTCGGGACGAATCGGAGTCAAAATAAGAATCGGTTGTTTTAAGCCGGCAGTCCTAAGGCGAACGGCTTCTTCAATGAAGGCACACGCTAAATAGTCCGCACCTGCCTCTACTGCTTCTTTGGCTGTTTCAATATCTCCATGCCCGTATGCATTTGCTTTAACAACGGCCATTAGTTTGGTCGAACGAGGTAGAAATTTGCGGATCTGTATGACATTCTCGCGAATTTGCGTTAAATCTATTTCAGCCCAAGTATCTCGATACATCCGAAGGATCTCCTCAACCCAATAGATGGTATATTTTTAATTACTATTTTCAATAGATCCGCATTTGCACTTTTCATTGTTTGGCCTCCTAAAGGTGTGAATACAGTGCGTTGAATTGATTTAAGTGTATATTAAGGCTGCTACAGCTCCTATCGATCAAACTTACACAAAACTGACAACGTTGTAAGATTACTGATTTGCACCTCTCATAGTTGCAACAAAAAAAAGCCGCCAATAGGGCGACTCGTAAAAGATAACGGAAATGAACTTCGATAATAAAGTCTACAAGAAGAAGCCTGCGTTAAGGCAGGCCTCTTTCATTATTGTGGATTTTCATTACTCATCCAACTGTCGACATGCAGTGGTTCACTGTAGTCCTCCCGGTCAGTAAATTCTTTCAGGTGTTTCTCTGCATCTGCATGGTTATCGAAGGCACCCATAACGACGGTGAATTTCCCATTTTGGGTCTGTACAACGCTGCTGTCATCGGCAGAATACTGTTCAGCCAACATGGCCAGTGCTTCACCCTGCTCCATGTCTTCGCTACGTACAAAGAAAAGTTCATGTGATTGCGTTGTCTTCCCGTCGGAAAAAAGCTTCAACTGAAAATATCCGGGCTGCTGATACTCTGACACGGAATAATCCACATCATCCTTAAGTTCAACCACAAAGCCAATGGCGGAATCATCCAAAATGATATTTTGATAGACATCTTTTACATTCTTAAGTGCTTTAATGTCCTTCTCCAACTTGTCATAATCCAGATGACGCACCCCGTTGAAGGTGAAGATCAAGCGATTTGGTCCTTCTTTGTGATCCACAGTATACGATGGAGCAGAGGTGATCTGTTCACCATCGATCTGAAAATTAATGTTTAGTGTATCCGATTCTTTGGTCGTTGTAACCGAAACCCCATCTGTGCGCTCTCCGCCACCACCAACTTGCAGAATTTTGACGACAGAACCTATAACAGGTACATCGGATAATGCCTTGGCTACACCTGGAACGTTAGCTGTTATCATCACCGCAGCACAGGCAGCAACCAGGGATGAACTACGCCAGATCATCATTTTTCTTCGCTTTTGGTTTCGTGCGCGCTGACGGGCTTGCTGAATAACTCCGGAAAGGCCGGATGGAATATTGATCTGTTCATATCTTTCTTTTCCTGTCATGTAAAATCAACCTCTTCCTTGGTTAGATGTTTTTTGAGTTTGTTTAAGATCTTATAGAACCTGGTCTTCACCGTGCTTTCCGGCAAGGACAGTACCTCCGCCATATCCTTGAATCGCTGATCCTGGAAAAATTTCAAAACGATAAATGCCCTATCTTCGGATGCAGGTGATCCAGTGCTTCGTATAAATCCCATTGCTCTTCAAGCCCCATGGAACTCTCTTCGGCTGCAAATGGTATGGTGCTGTCTTCCATATACGTGTATTTCTTCTTTCGTCTGATGTGATCCAGAGAACAATTGATGACAATCCGGGTCATCCAGGTTTCAAAATAATCAGGACTCTTCACTTTTTCATAAGATAGAAAACCTTTATACGAGGCTTCAGATATAATTTCCAATGCTTCCTGTTCATTTTTCACATAAGAGAACGCGAAGCGATAAAGCTTTTCTTTACATGCCTCCAGACGATCACTGAACTGCTGTTCAGTTAGTGCTGTACTCACCTTGCTCAGTTTGTCCACCCCCGTTGCGACTGTATATTTTGATTATTGCCGCATTTTTAATAAAGCTTACTTTGTATGTTGTTTCGCATGTTAGACAGCTGAGAGTCGAAAATAGTTTTAAAGAAGATGAATTTTTTTATCTGGGAACAAGAACTTATATCGTCCCAAACGAAAAAAGCCGCCAATAGGCGACTTCTTTTCTCTTTCTTCATTAGGAAGAACAGTAATTGCATATGCCCTCTTGCCCCAATCAGTCTCCAACCCAGCTCAAGAATGGACAACTTATCTTTTAGAGCCATGTCCATAATCAGCTGTACCCTGCTTTTCATGTCATTGGATGCTTCCACAGGATCTGGAATGTCTGGCAGCTGGCCTTCAACGGGATATTCCGAAAGGTCTAATCCATGTCTGCTATTTGTGCAATAGTCCTTCCATACATCGTTTGTCCTCGACGCAGAACCTCACTGAAAATTACGTTCTTTGAGGTAAATTAGGTATAGATATTGCCTACGCTAAGTTTTGCTGCCTTGGCGATATCGTTAATATTGGTTGAATCAATTCCACATTTAGCCATGTCTTATAGTGCTAAGCCCAGTTACCGTTACGAAACACAGGTTCCAGGCCTCCGTTTTCAAGATCTCCATCAATGTCCATATGAGCCGATCCAATCATAAAATCGACATGAATGAGGCTTGTGTTTACACCGTTTGCCGCCTTTTCCGCTTCAGTCATCTCGTTCCCTCCCTCAAGACAGAAGGGATAAGCATTACCGATCGCAAGATGGTTGGATGCATTTTCATCAAAAAGAGAGTTGTAAAAAACAAGCCCTGATTCCGAAATGGGAGAATGATGCGGCACCAACGCAATCTCGCCCAGATAGGATGCGCCTTCGTCGATGCTAATTAATCTTTTTAGCACCTCAAGCCCTTGCGTTGCTTGAATATTAATAATTTTCCCGTTTTCAAACGTCAAGGTGAAGTCATCGATTAGATATCCTTCATAATTTAGCGGCTTAGTACTGCGAACCGTGCCGTTCACCCCCTGCTTTAACGGGGCAGTCCATACTTCTTCTGACGGAATGTTTGCCAAAAATGAAACACCCTTTTCGTTGATGTTATCCGCATCACTAACCCAGATATGTTTAGGCGACAATTCTATCCGTAGATCCGTACCGGGTCCACGATATTGAAGTGCTCTGTATTGTTTACGATTAAGCTGATCGGTCTTGTTTCTAAGCAGCTCAAGATGTGTCTTCCATGCCTCAACGGGGTCTTCCGAATTAATCCGCCTAACGTTGAAGATAGCTTCCCACATCGTATCGATCAAGCACTCTTCGGCAACATCAGGAAACACCTTGGCAGCCCATGCTGTTGATGGAACCGTAACTATAGACCAACTGACCTTGTTGGACATGCCGTAGCTGCGAAATTTGGCTAATGCCTTACCCTTGGATGCATTCAAATTCATGATCCGCTGTGGATCTATTCCGTGCAGAAGATCGGGATTGGGTGCAGTGATCGTCAGGAAAGCGGCATTATTTTCGGCAAAAGTCTCCCAACCGGCTGCCCGGAACGCCGGGTATTCGTGGAACACCGAATCCGGTGCAAGTTCATACTTTAAACGCATAATCTCATCATCGCTCCACTCGATATAGACATCATGAGCGCCGGCTTCATAAGCATGTTTCACAACTAGTCGAACAAACGGAGCAGCCGATATTGGCGCGGTTATGACAAGCGTTTGTTCCCTCTGAACATGAACACCAACGTTGACCACAAGTGCTGCATAACGCTCCAATTTTTCACGAAAGTCCAATTGCATTCTTCTCCTCCTCCTGAATCCTGACTAAAATTAATATCACTGGTTTAATTATTACTCTTCAAAAGGCTATCATATCTTGTAATTGGAACTCTATGAAAATTTTGCTATACTATTTTATGCTAGATTACCGTCCAGATGAGCTGCAAATCTACTATATTTGATGAGTTGGAGGAATATAAAAAACATGTTACATACACGAATAGGAAAAACTGCTGCTGCCGCTATTCTTGCCATATCCTTGCTCGGAACTACTGCAAACCTTAATGATGCCTATGCTGCACCCGCCATTTCGGTCTTGCTGGATGATGTTCCTCTGAAATTCGATGCAGCCCCTCTGATTGATAAAGGTGTAACCTATGTCCCTTTCCGGACAGTTGGCGAAGCCCTGGGAATTAGCATTACATGGAACAGCAAAACGCAAACCGTGAAAGCGATTGGAAAAGTAAAAGGTCAGGCGACGGAAGTCCTGCTTCAAGTGGGAAGCACTACAGCAACCGTCAATGGAGAAAAAGTTAAGCTCGCAGCGCCACCGGTTCAGCGTGAAGGTCGTGTGCTTATTCCACTCAGTTCGTTCAGTAGTCAGTTCGGTGTTAATGTAGGCTGGAACCAATCAACTCGTACCGTTTCTCTTGTTTCACCTCAACGTGAAATGCATTTGAGAGCCTTCTACGCGCTGCAATCCTATAAGGAAATCGATTTGGTGTCATCCATGAACTCCGTTGCTTTTGGCTGGAGTCGCATCGATCGTGAAGGTCAATTTACGCTTCAGGGTGATGAGTATCAAATTCCTGCTGCTGCCGGTGACGTTACCCCTCAATCCATCGTTGCTGATGCAGCGAATCAGAGTATTAAACCGTATCTTATGGTTTATTCTTTGGATGGAAACGGAGAACTTACCAAGGTGCTAAGTGACAGCAGCATGCGCCAGAAGTCCATTGAGGGCATAACTGCTGCCATCGCTGAGAATGGTTTTGGAGGGGTTGTTCTTGATTTTGAAGGACTAGGTTTTAAGCTGGACGCTGTAGAGCAGCAGAAGCTGCTGAACAATTACGTCAAGCAATTGAAGGATTCCTTGCCTAAAGACATCGCCCTATCTTTGGCCGTACCTCCATTAAATAGTGCATATAAAGGTTATGACTACAAAACGCTCGCTTCATTGGCAGACGACATCATTATTATGGCTTATCAATATAATCCGGTCGGCACCAAAGCGCAGGTTCCCGAGCCGAACAGCCTTGTGGATCAAGCCATCCAGCTTGCGTTAGATGCAGGCGTTTCGAAACAAAAGCTTTTGCTCGGTATCAGCTTAAATAGTGAAACCTCATCTTCCATTGATGATAAACTGGGTCTTGCCAAGCGGTATGATCTCAAAGGTGCAGCCTTCTGGCGCCTTGGTTTATTCCGAACCTACAATAATCAGATGGAAGGCGCTGTCAATGCTTCTGTTATAAAAGAATAAAGGAATTCCGTTATTCTTGAATCCATTAGCTTTTCACACACCAAAAAAAACGAACCGAAATCTCTGGATGCGAACAAGAGGTTTCGGTTCGTTTGTTATAGATGATATCTATGCGTTCAATGAGGAATGCTCGTTTCTGTGGCTTGCGCTAAGTACCAGATCTTTCTGATAGGCGAGTACCTGGTCCCAGTCCCCGTGGAAAATCGGTATCCGATAGTACCCAACTCTTTCATAAAGGGCCGCTGCCTCAGGCTGCTTGGGGCCAGTCTGCAGCTTCAGATTGGTATAGCCAAACTCCAGCGCAAGACGCTCTGCTTCGGCAAGAATGGCCTGTGCCACACCCTTGCGACGGAAATCCGAACGTGTATACATGCGCTTGACCTCCACGGATGTAGCATCAAGGGGTCTGATGGCTCCGCAGCCTACCGGATATCCATCCAAACGCGCGACAATAAAGGCTGCTCGCGGTGTCTCCACATCGGATGGCTGAAATCCCGCCGTCCCATCGCCGCCATATAACAATCCCAATTCTTCGCTTAGCTCCTTGATTAATAGTTCTGAATCCTGGCTTCGTATATCTTCGGCGGCAGCAAGCACGATTGACGACATTGCGTAAAACCCCTTTCCCTCATTGGATTTATTGGATTTTGTGATTTATATAAATTATCACGAACAGGTCCTGAGCGT
This sequence comes from Paenibacillus sp. OK076, assembly GCF_900110055.1. Classification (NCBI taxonomy): domain Bacteria; kingdom Bacillati; phylum Bacillota; class Bacilli; order Caryophanales; family Paenibacillaceae; genus Paenibacillus; species Paenibacillus sp. OK076. Next base: position 2,292,626 of record NZ_FOCH01000001.1, on the reverse strand, counting down.
CAATTCCCCATCGATTGAATATTTCAATAAGCAAACTGAAGAGTAGGTACAGAGTAAAAAAGCCGCCAGATTGGCGACTTTCTCCATACGTATATGATTACAATTGAACAGACGCATTGGATTCCAATTCCCTGCTTACCCTTCAACCACATCAGCTCGTAAATCCGTTGCAACCTCGATCATTTGTGGAACAACAGCTTCATTGACTATGGCAACATACAGATCTCCCATATACAGACGAAATGGAATCTGCTGGTTCTCATACGTCCACATGAAGAAATCCCCATCGATGGACATGACACTCTCCGGTCCCTGGATGGTAAGAACAGGTGAGTACGTAAAGTCCGGTTTGGATGCAAAATACTGTTTGCATTCTTCCAAGGAGATGGATTGCTCCGGGTTATTATCTTGCATGGATCGAGTGATCCGAAAACGTTGATTCATGAAATATGCCTCCAATTAGAATTTGTGCAGAACCTGTCCCAGAATTTCGATGCCCTTCACAATTTGCTCATCGGAAGGTGTTGAGAAATTAAGTCTGATGGCATTGCAGGGTTCGTTCTCATCGACGAGAAAAGCAGTGCCCGGAACAACCGCTACACCTTCCGCAGCAGCTGTTTTGGCATAATCCAGCATCGGGATATGAGCTGGCAGATCACACCAGAGGAACAGCCCTCCATCCGGTTGGGTAAAGGTAATGGATTCACCCATATGCTCCTTCAGCTTGTCAATCATCAAGGCAGACTTCCTGCGATAAATCGCACGGATACTGCTGATATGCTCTGCATAGTTATACTCAGTCATGAACTTGTGTGCCAGAATCTGCGGCAGCATGGCTGTATGTACATCCTCTCCCTGTTTGGCAACAACCATCTTCTGAACAACCTCGGAAGGAGCCAGAACATAACCAACACGCAAGCCAGCGGACAGAATCTTGGAGAAGGAACCTACGTAAATAACCAGACCTTCATCATCCATCGACTTAATTGTCGCTACATCTTCTCCGCGAAAACGAAGTTCTCCGTATGGGTTATCTTCCAGAATCATGACTCCATACTTCTTGGCAAGATCATAGATTGCCTTGCGTTTCTCCAGGCTGGTGGTAAAACCTGTAGGGTTTTGGAAGCTCGGAATGACATAGATCATCTTTACATTCTGCTCGGTTTGCAGGGCATGCTCCAGCTTCCCGATATCCATACCGTCCGTCTCCATCGGAACGCCGACCAAGTTTGCACCTGAAGCCCGGAAAGAGTTCAGTGAACCGATAAAGCTTGGGCTCTCACAGATAATCGTATCCCCTTCATTACAGAATACTTTACAAGCAAGTTCAATCCCTTGCTGTGCGCCAGATACGATGAACAGTTCATCCGATGTTTTACCCGTGTCAAAGCCTGCCTTCAGGTGTGTAGTCAATGTATCCCGCAGCGGGGCATAGCCTTCGGTAATTCCGTATTGCAGTGCTGTTACCGGGTCCTGTTCCAGAATCGATTGGGTGAATGTGCGAATCGCCTCAATAGGGAATGTCTCCGGAGCGGGGTTCCCCGCCGAGAACGGAATTACATTTTGACCCGAAGAAGCCTTCAGGATTTCACGAATGATGGATGGCTGTAATGCAGCAATCCGGTTGGAAAATGAATAGTTCATCTTAAAATAATGCCTCCCGAATTCAAATCAGACTCTTGTCTGTATAACTACAATTAGATTCTATTATACGAGTATTTGGCAGATTTCTAAACGGTCTCGTCAAAATTGGCAGAGAAACAACAAAAAGAGGCTGACATATGCCGCCCCATGCTCCTAAGGTTTTACTTTATGGATGTCACTATGCTGCATCTATGACCGATGCACAAGATTGATTTCCGATAATCGTGTTGCCTTCACGAGATAAGTCGCCAGCCCAGGAACCATCCGGGCCAAACCAGGATAAAATTTGTTCGTTTTGGCAAAAGCCAGCTTCTGAATCCGTCGTGCACGCCGGAGCAGTCGGGAGAATTCGTGATGAGCTTCCTTCGAATACCCGTGCTGCCACTGCTTAAAGCTGATCTTCCTGTGAAGATACCTGTCCGTCCATTCAGCACACAGCAGTGAGGAACGAAGCGCAACGGACATCCCGTCACCACACAAGGGAGGGATCATCAGCATGGCATCTCCAATATGAGGATATTGGGACCACGGTTCAGGAACATTGGATAGATGGAGTGGTGCAATCGAGACCTGTGTTCCTTGGACTGGACTTCCCTCCGCAAGCCTCGCTGCCAATCTTTCGTTGGTCAGGGATGCAGCCAGCAGAATATCCTTCACAGACTTGCCGCTTCCACGCACCGCATCAAGGGTCAGCAATGCAGCTACATTAGCGATACCCTCCTCAATCGGCGAAATGCCGACATACCCTCCCTTGCAAAAATACAACTCTACCCGCGGCGGGATCGTGATTCCCCGATAGTGCGATTTGACACCCACATATGCTGTTTTATCCCGCAGCTCGGCTGGCGAGGTCATCCCGCGCGGCTTCTTCGAGCCATGGGCTCCAATAACGGTTTTTGCTCTATACTGAATCTCGTCATTTCCTTGTTTGGCTTCGACTTCATAGCTATAATCCTCTAACTGCCGAATGTTGGTTATCGTTGCCTTCGTAACGATCTCAACGCCTGCGGCTGTGGCCTGCTTGTGCAAATTCCGATCCAGCTCATATCGGCTAATGCCGTAGGCCAATCCCGGCAGAGGCGCCTCGATCTCCCCGCCCTGAGGCATAATGATCTTGGCATGATCCATGGTACTTGGCTTTATCTCTTGTTCACTAAGGTTGATCCCCAAATAATCCAGCATTTCCGTTGTCTCAGGCGACATAAACTCACCGCATGTTTTGTGACGTGGAAACTCCTGCCGATCCAACAGCAGTGTGCGGTGCCCTTGCCTGGCAAGCTGCAACGCACAGGTACTGCCGGCAATTCCAGCTCCGATGACTATGGCATCCATTGGTTCAGACACGCAAGAACACCCGCCTTTCATTGTCCATTTATGATAACTGCCTATCCATATAATGTAGCTATGATAGCTTCCCATGGTGGGGTATCACGACCGAATAGCGGAACAAAGGCTTCCATTCATAGGTCATCGTGTCATGGTTCAACTGCTGCTTCAAGTCCCGCCAATCGCTTCCCGTGAAGCCTTTTGCAACAGACAGCGGTCCATCATGACGAATATACCGATTGCGAGAGATCATTCGAGTGGTTATCCAGACAGCCGCATAGGATACAGGATGGCGATGAATATCATTAATGACAACGCCATACTTAGAGGCACGCAGCATATGCGAGACCATCTCCACGAGTTGCTTTCCTTCAAAATGATGGACAAATTGCGAGCCGGTCACGATGTCTGCTGAGGCATCCGGCAATTCCCTGACATCGGCACGTCGAACCTTGATTCTCGGTTCATTCATGAATAGGTTTCTCGCTTCCTCACATGCTTCCTCAGTCAGATCGACCAGAGTAATCTCAAGCTTAACTCCCTTCTGGTCCGCCCAGTGCAATAGTTTCTGGTTTACATCACCTGAACCCGCTCCCACATCAAGAAGAGTCAGCGTAGTTGGACTGCCTATCGCTTTCCATAACTTTTCCACCCCTGCACGGGTTGGCGCGGGAGCAGCAAATATTTTGTTCAGCCGCCTCAGATGTTTGAGCGCTTCGCTCAATTCTTCTCCCCCCATGGAGAAATCGTCCATCAACTCGTCTTCCCTTGCCCGTACGGATAGTGTTCTAAAGAAGGACATGATTCCGCTCCTTTACAGCTGTATAGTATGAATGATTTTCTCCAATTAACAATTATCCCCTTAACCAAGCCTTATACTCATTAGAGCTGAGCTGGATATATTATTTTACGAAGAGTTATCCAATCTCAGAATGCTTAATTTCATTACTCCTTAGCCTACATATTGTTTTTACGGGGCCAAATAAACGAATTCTCAGCAAAATGGATAGCAGACTTAGTATGAGAATCTTTCATAAGAGGAACGTCACGCTTAACCTTTGTTATATTATAAAAAAAGTCGCCACCAGGGCGACTTTATACGGTATAACGTTTTTCCTGCTTATAGCTGATAGCGAAGTAAACAATACTAAACTATTTTTTTAACATTTTCCCCTGACTCTTATTATCGTTGGCATTCTCTTTAAAATAAATCTCGTTCAGAACGTTGACACGAACGTTGATATCTTGCTCAAGCTTCGGAAACCACTCGGTTTTCCATTCCTTTAACTGTTTCTCTGACATCTTGGGACGGAATATCATGCCAATCCCTAGAACATCCGATTTTAAGGAATGAATCTTTCTCACGGTTTGATTGAATTGTCTGCTCAGTTGTTCCTTCATTTCTTTCTCAATAACCGCATTGCCTTTTCCTTCAGGACTTTCAGTAATGACGACATCAAGCGTAATATCCGTCTGGATTGAAGGGCCTTTTTCCGACCACTGGGTCCTATGTTTGATTTTGGCATCCTGAATAAGAACACTCGTGTTCTGAGCCACTTCAATGGTTCCCCCTGAATACTTCCCTTTAAATAAATTAAACAAAAGCGTCTCTTCCTGATTCAGTGTTCCTACCATGCGGTCATTCCGCATGACGGCCGTGCCTCTAAAGGTGAACAAGGTTCGAACACCGTTTTTGAGCATTGGAATGGCCATGTCTTCCGTATATGAATTCTCGTTTTGGTAAGCTTCCCATATGCGAACGATGGATTGATTGGGCGTCCACCCGGCATCCTGGCTAAAGAAGTCATAGGAAGAAATTTCAGGTGTTGGCGATATTTGGTGGTACATCGTCTTCTCAAAATCACCGTCAATCACCGCCACCAAGCCCTTAATCGAAATATCGTTCGCTCTGACGGCAAAATCGATAATGTTTTCAATCCCCTGTTCTGCTACTTTTCTGTCGATTAGCATCAGCCTCAAATGTACCAATTCGATGCTTTTTTCGGAATCCGTACGTATCAAATCAATCGCTTTGCTAATGGATTTGGCCTCTTTGTCAAGAATTTGGGTTTTACCTGATGCATCAGGGATTTGGAGTACAATCCTGTACTTCTCCGTCTTCCCCTTCCCCACGCCCATGACAACAGGCAGATATTGCTTGTTAATATCCTTGGTATCCCAACATCCCGAAAGTAACATGATCATAGATAGAGCTACAATCAGAGTCTTTATGGTGCGCATGTTCATGTACTCACCTTCTTTCGCTGCCATTGCGCGGCGAGGAATACAATGATTGGAAAACCGATAACGCTATAAACGCAAAAGAAAGAATTCAGGTACAGGTATGAATTCAATGCGTTGACATCCGGTATCAACAGACTAATCACGTACAAGGATAAGCACATCACGGAAAGAACCCATAATCGGTTGATTTTCGGCATAAATAGCTGATGCAGCAGCGCCACCAGAATCCAGAGTAAAACAGAAACCTTCAAAACGCCGAGAGCACTGGAGGCCACCACGTAGAAGCTTGGAAGCCAGTCAAATACAACCCACTCCAGATCAATGGTATCCGACGCCATGAGCATGGGATATTGCAGATTGATTACCGTTTCCTGTCCGAATACAAGAAGTGGAACATATACAGATCCCAAAGCAAACACAAATATGATACCCACCGCAGCAGCTGCTTTGCCAAAACTAAGCCGTTGTTTGGAGGGAATCATGCCAAGGAATAAAAACCCCGCTAAAATTACCGTACATACATAGAAATCTGAATGAGAGAAAAACGACATTCCGCTATCCCAAATCGGAAAAATGTAGCTGATTCTGAAATTCTGGATGCTGATCATCATGGAAAAGAATATGAATGGCATCAAGAGAATACATAATCCGATGCTGGCCCGGATCATTACGTTAAGTCCCTTCCAAATAGCATAAAAACAGAGAATGATAAAAAGTGCCGTTGTTGCTGCTGGCGGTGTTCTCTGTAGTAATACGGCTTTAATCTCGACTGACTGAAAGTACATAAGTAACATCAGCTCGATATATAGGAAGATCAGCATCGGCAGAACGATCAGTCTCGTTGCCCACTTGCCCAGTGATTCATTACAGATGTCCACCACTGTTTTCCCCGGAAACTGCGACAACGCCTTTAAGTACATCCATAGAACCAGCAGCTCTGCCAAAAAGAGAATCGTTATGGGTTCCCAATGTCCTTTGGAAGTCGCAGAGATGATGCGTTCAGGGAAGATGGCAAAGATCGAAGCGAGGTGAAGCAGAACAAACATGGTTAGAATCTGGGCTTTATTCATCCGAAGCCTTTCCTTTCACGCTTAAACTTAAGTAGGGAACGGAGAACGTATTCAACGAGGCAAAATACAGTATAATCCAAATCATCGCAGCCTCAAGGCCCCATATCCCGAAAAAGGAACTGATAAGCATGACAACGTATTTGTACATTCGAATTCCGGTCGTGTTCATATAGCCTGCCAATACAAAGTTGGCAATTGCCGAGGCAACCAGAATAATAATTAATAGATTACTGACGAGTTTGGCCTGAACGATGGCTTGTCCCAACAGAATACCGCCAATCATGGTTATGGTGGGTCCAATGTTTTTGGGAAGTCGAATGGTGGCCTCAATAATCATCTCCAAAAGCAGCATAACCAGCAGCATTTCGATCAACGAAGGATACGGAACCCCTTCCCTGCTCTTGGCTACTGTAATGGCTAACTGGATTCGCAGCAATTCCGGATTTACCGAATTCAGCACGATATACAAACCTGGAAGCGTAACAGCCAAAAGTGCGCCAATGGCCCGTACGGTTCGTAAAAACACTTGAAACAAATACGGGTAGTTAACGTCCAGCGTTGTTGACCATAGATCCGTGATGATGGCTGGAAAAGCAAAGGCAAACGAAAACTGATCAATTAAAATAATCACTTTTCCGTTCATCAGATTCTGTACCATCTCCCCAGGTAGCTCCGAAGAGATATACGTTGGAGTTAAGGAGAATTTGGGATGCCCCAGCATACGCATCAGATCCCTTACCGTAGTCAATTCCTTGTCCTTGTTTTGTTCCAGCTTATCTCGAATAGACGCGATGACCTTGGCTTGGGCAACTCCCTCCAAATACACCATGGCAATTTTCTTGGTAGACCGGGTCCCCGTTTCTCGTCGTTCAATAATCAAATCCTCGGAAATCATCTTTTTCCGCAGCAAACCGATGTTTTTATTAATATCTTCTGTAAAAGCATCGTATGCAGATTGAAGGGGATTCTCACTCTCCGGTGCGCTGACAGAACGCGAAATGTCAGTATGCTCCGGTTCCATGACAGCTGCCATCCCTTCTGTGCTGAACAGAACAAGCTTTCCGTGCAAGAGATGACCGCATATCTCATCCATTGACATGGAGGCCTCTTCTTCAAATGGCCTGAACATATTTTGAAATGATCCATTCTCACTACCACTAGCTGCCTGATTAAGCGTTGACAATGTTGATGGAAGATCGACAAGCGTCTCCATGTAATATGCTCTGAATTCCTGATCCGCGATAACCACGTTTTTGCTTAGGAAATCCGAACTCTTTTTGAAATGGTCATGAAGTTGCTTTTCTATATCGTGAAGATCTTGTTCATGGATTCGCTGCAAATTTTACCACCTCTTCTGAAGTAGTATGTCGTGAAGAAAAAAAGTTTATTCAGAAAAGCACCTTCACTTTATATGCCCCAATTGAAAGTTAATGCTGGGTTTATTTAATCCATCCTGAGGTAAATTATGTTGTTATTTTTGAACTGGAAACCAAAATTTAATATAATGTTGTAATGCACCAATGGTGGGAGGATAGGCCATGAACAAAGAGGAACAGGTCCTATTGGGTTTCAGGGACTTATATAACAAGCTGGTTTGGCTTAATAAAGATAAGATGGAAGAAAGTCTTAAGGGTTATAAGCCTTCTGAAGTACATTGCATCGAATACATTGAAAAAAATGCAGATTCCAATGTAACAAAGCTTGCGGAGTCCTTCTATATGACTCGAGGTGCGATAAGTAAATTAACGAAGAAGCTCATCGAAAAAGGCCTGATCGAAAGCTATCAGAAGTCGGATAACAAGAAAGAAATTTATTTTAGGCTTACGGAGCAAGGGAAAGTCATTTATCAAATCCATGAGGACCTGCACAACGAGTTTCACGAGCGAGATAAAGCCGTATTTGAACAGGTAACCGACGAACAATTTGACAGTATGCTTAACTTCGTGGACAAGTATAATCGGCATCTGGATGCAGAAATAAAGAAGCTGGGTACAGATCTGAAGTCGGAGTAAATCTGAATAATGAAGTTAAACTTAAGGCAGCCGGACTCTATTTTTGAGAACAGGCTGTTTTTTTATTGTTATTATTTTGTTGACAAGGAAACAAAGCAGCTGTACGATATTAATGTTTCCAAGGAAATAAAATCACGCCTTCTGAGAGGAGAATTGAATGTTTAAATTTCGATTAAGATCACAACATACACAGAACAAAGAACAAACCATAAACAAACACGCTTTATTATTCGGTCTGATCTCTGTGTTCCTTTGCGGGATAGGCTTCAGTATTATCGCGCCTGTTGTCCCATTCTTAGTACAGCCTTATATAAGCAGTCCAGGACAACAAGCTATCGTTGTTACACTGCTGACCTCTGTTTATGCCTTTTGCGTATTTTTTGCGGCCCCTGTACTTGGAGCTCTGAGCGACAAATATGGCCGTCGTCCATTGCTCCTGATATGTCTTTTGGGTTCCGCAATCGGATACTTGGTTTTTGGCATAGGTGGAGCTCTCTGGGTACTCTTTGTGGGGCGTATCATCGAAGGGATAACCGGCGGAAGCATAGGCACAATCTTTGCATATTTTGCAGACATCATCCCACCGGAACAGAGAACCAAATACTTTGGATGGGTAAGTGCAGTTGTAGGTGTGGGCACCGTCATTGGCCCGACTGTAGGCGGATTACTCGCCAAAATTGATTATTCTGCACCCATGTATTTTGGAGCAATCATAACTTTGGTGAATGTGATATATGGATTCTTTTTTATGCCGGAGAGTCTTGCCAAGAAAAATAGACTGAAAGAAATTACAATGGCAAGACTTAATCCATTCATACAGCTTGCAAATCTGCTTTCCATGAAAAACTTGAACAGATTACTGATCTCAGCGTTCTTACTTTGGATCCCCAACGGATCTTTACAAGCCGTTTTCTCACAATTCTCAATGGATACTTTCAATTGGAAGCCTGCAATCATTGGACTTATGTTCTCCATTATGGGTGTCCAGGACATCCTCTCACAAGGTCTCATCATGCCCCAGCTTCTGAAAAGACTTAGTGATAAACAGATCGCCATTCTTGGAATGGTTTCAGAGATTATAGGCTACAGCCTCATTGCGTTATCTACTTTGTTCTCATTCTATCCACTGTTTATCGTGGGCATGTTTATCTTTGGTTTTGGTGATTCGATCTTCGGGCCTTCCTTCAATGGCATGCTTTCCAAGTCTGTCGACTCTAGTGAACAAGGAAGGATTCAAGGCGGGAGTCAATCTCTTCAGGCATTAGCTAGAATGATTGGTCCTATCATTGGAGGTCAAATCTATGTATCCCTTGGTCATGCAGCTCCCGCTATTATGGGTGTGATTCTTATCGCAGCGGCCATACCTGTTTTGTATAAGCGAACGCAAATGATTATTTAAAATGCCTGCTTTCATCAGGCAAGTATCGGATTGCTGGGAGTCGAGACACCATAGAACAGAGAATAGGGTTTCAGAACATAGGTACAGGTACTGAAACCCTATTTGTCTATAGTCCGGGATGTCAAGATAATGGATCCGCCTTTCCAAACTCCAGCACATCGATGGATGAAGGATGTAATACGTAACCACACTGCCAATTCTCGGTCAAAACACTTCGTTCTGTGTACTTCATATGATCGGGTTGAAAGGCGGGGAGCAATTTTTCAGCATCCAAAAAAAGTAAGCGTTCCCCATACCGGACATCGGCATGTTCAGGATCAGCTAGAGGTTCTCCGCATCATGATTGGAGGTACTTTATAATAGATTTTGAATGCTCTGGTAAATGAATATATATTCGGATAACCGAGCGACAAAGCAATCTCCGTAACGGTAACATCCGTATCCTTTAGAAGCTGTTTGGCCTTATCCATTCGTATTCTCTGCATGAATTTTAACGGGGGCAGACCAACCTGAGTGGTGAACATGTTGGAGAAGTAAGAACGATGTACCCCTGCGAAGTCGGCGACCTGCTGCACGGAAATGCCCTCTGTTGCATGCAATTCCATGTAATTCATGCATTCATGAATCCAGCCAGCCAATTCTGTAGGCTGTCCATAGTTGGTGTCTGGAACAAGACTGGCTAACAATCCATATACCAACCCGTGCAGCTCCAGCGATACTGCTGGCTTCCATCGTTCCACACATGCCAATGCATGAATTAAACGTTCCGACGTTTCCTGGACCTGAGTGGATATCATCTGTTTGCCGAACGGATTTTCAGGAGTCAAACCAGCCAGCTCCAATAAAGGTTTGACTTTAGGACCATCCAATGCCAGCCAGTTCATTTGCAGTGGAGATTCCGAGGGAAGCATGTGATAGTAATAGGTTCTCCCGGGAAACAGACAGAACAGATCATTCTTCTGCAAGTCTACCCGCTTGCCATCAAACTCAAGACTGACCCTACCTTCATACACAAAATGAAGACTATAACACTCGATACGTTTGGGACCAACCCGATAATTGGATTTCGCTATACTTCGCCCCGCCCGGACGGGCCAGATGTGTTCCTCTTTATCCAAATAACCTGGCTTATAGTCGATGAATTCTGCATGCTCATACTCATATTCCTGCATCATAGGGACCTCCCTCCTTCTCCTATTTTGTTTGATCGTAACAAAATGACAATAAAAATATAACACCGGCTATTTTGTTTAAGTAAGACGAATCGGAGCGATTAAGATGTATTGGGACCTGTACATGATGTTTATACGTGTGGGTCTCGTTTCATTTGGTGGCGGTTATGCCGTTATTCCGATCATTCAACACGAGGTAACGGAAAAAGGATGGCTGACAAGCGCTGAATCCCAACAAACTGTAGCGCTGACCGTTACGGCTCCTGGCTCGATTGCAACCAAAGCCGCAACGTTGATTGGTTATTGGACGGCAGATTATATCGGAGCCGCTGTCTCTCTACAGGTATGATTTTGCCTTCACTCGTCGTAATTGTGTACTCTCCGCCTTATTCTATCGGATGCACGACAATTCATGGGTAAAGTCCTCTTTATATGGCTTGCGCCCAGTGAGGACGACTGGCTAAATTCACTGTATTCAATGGTTTTTAAAAGGAGCAGCGATCACAGCATTAGCTGTCCTGGCTGCTCCCCTTCATATCTATTTTTACGATTGACGCAAATATAATCTGCTCGTTTCCTCCCAGATCTCTCCCGGCTGCAAACTAAATAATCCAGCTTCCTCGGCCTGCATATCCAGATTAGGTGCATTCACGAGATTGATCTGGGGTTCGGGACAGAAAAAACCTTCTTTCGCATGATTGTTCCAGATCATCCATTGTTTATAGGAAGTTCCCACATCGTAGATCAGTGTCACCCCATTCTTCATATCCTGAAGCTCCATCCGGTTTCTTCCATTTTGCGGTACAGCAGTGTAATGGTTATCCATTTCTGCAAAGAACGGATATACCCCTGAGTCACACATCTGCTCTTCCTCCTGAGTAAGGGACTGAAAACGTGTCGTTGGCAGCATACGTTGATCCAACTCCCACCTGTCTCCAATGGTCAGTTTAAGCTTGCAATCACGGGCCGATCCTCCCGGATTAAAGGGAGCGTTAATTGAGGTATGAAAAGCGATCAGACACGGCATGCGGGAGCTTCCATGATTGCGAATCCGGACATGCTGCATGAGTCCATCGCTGCTCAGCGAGTAGCGTAATGTAATACTGAATTGAAAAGGAAAGCATACGTATACCGGATGAGATTCATCAACCGTAATGGACACGGAGACATGGCTTTCTTTCTCGGTATGTCCATACTCATCCACAACCCAGGGCGTATTATACAAAAATCCATGCAAATGATTGCCTGTTGCTTCCTCATTGACCGGAAACTGAAGTGTCTGCCCGTTCCAGGCAAACCGCCCGTCCTCATAACGATTCGGTGGAAACAGAACGGGGATTCCATGAATCATGGGTCTTGCCTTGAATGATTCCATCTCTTCCGGTGACGGTTCATGAAGGAAGCGAAGCCCTCGCTCAAGATCACGATAGGCGACCAGATTACCACCGATCTCCGGCAGCATAACGGCCTCACTGGAACCAAAGCGAAGGTAAATGGCCTTTTCCCCTTGAAAATCACCTTCCCAGGAGCTACTTATCTCCTTTGTGTTCAACATACGTTTCCCCTCCTTATTTGCCAGCGGACAATGGATAATGTCCTTCAATGGCCCAAATCTGTTCCATCGGCATCTTGGGCTATCTGTCATACGTCAGCAGACTATTGATCTCCTGCTCCACATCCGTCAGCTGGTGTAACAAAATCCTTCTACTACGGGAGAATCCAATAGCGGCTGTACTACGGCATGCAATCGCTGTGCATGATGTTCAGCTCCCTGTCACCCCAGATTAATCTTGCGGATCACTTCCAGTGGCACTTTCGGTTTACGGTCTTCCGTTAACAGACCATTAATCTCCTGCTGCACATCGGTGACTTGTGTATAACAATAGCCCGAGATATAAGGAATGGCTTTAATCGCTTCGGTGATGGAACGGAAACGTTCAATAAAGGCTTCAACCGAGTCCACCTGATTGCCATAACCCCAGCCTTTATCCGACTGAAAAGCAATACCACCGAATTCACTGATGATAATGGGTTGTCCTTTATAGTGGTAACCTTCAGCAAATGCAAACTTCCATCCATTGGAAGCAATCTTATTATTCACGATCAAGTCCTTATCCTGATACCGTTCCAGAAAAGCTTCTCCCGTCTCCACATAATCATGGATTGTCAAAATATCCGATACCGTATGCTCCCAACCGTCGTTGGTAATGACCGGACGATACGGATCAATGGCTTTGGTCAGATGGTATATGGATTGCGTGAATTGCTGCTGCCTTACCTCGTGACCAATCGTCGGTATTCCCCACGATTCATTAAATGGCACCCAGGTAATGATGCTTGGATGGTTGTATTGCTGGGGTACAATTTCAAGCCATTCTTTGGTGAATCTACTCACGGCCTCATCATTAAACTCGAAGGTAGCTGCCATCTCTGACCAGACCAACATGCCTTTTACATCACACCAATACAAAAAGCGTGGATCTTCCAGTTTCATATGTTTACGAATTCCGTTATATCCCATCTCGGCAATTTTATCGATATCCTCAATCAGTGCTTCCACTGAAGGTGGGGTCAGATGGCTCTCCGTCCAATATCCCTGATCCAGAATCATTCTTTGATACAACGGAGCATTGTTCAGCAGAATTTGCCCATTTTCAATCGATATTTTTCGCATACCAAAATAGGAATGAACCCGATCGATTTCTTTCTCATCTTCGTACATCACGAACTCGATATCGTACAGGTTCGGTGAGCCCGGTGACCATAACGACTGTTTCCACGGCCCGCCTGCTTCATGTTTCACACTGGCTTCCACGGTCATCCAAGGTCTGTCTGGAGACAGGCTGATGGTTTGCACATGCTGACCCTTCAGCTCAATCCGTGTCTCCAAACGCAAATTGTTCTTGCCTTCGATCCCATTCAATTGAAAGTCCAAACGAATCATATGACGATCGATATCCGGTGTCATCTTGACTGCTTCAACCCTTGCTTCACTCACATGCTCCAGCCAAACACTTTTCCATATTCCCGTACTTTGCACATAAAAACATTCAAAATTGTCATCCACCCAGCGTTGTTTCCCCCGAGGCTGCATCGCACTCTGACTGTCTTCTACTTCAAGCACAATGTTATTCTCCGAGCCGTAACTGATATAAGGGGTAATGTCGAATGAAAACGCAGCGTACCCCCCTTCATGTTCACCAACAACCGTTCCGTTCACCCAACATTTTGCGCGATAATCCACTCCCTGAAAATGCAGAATGCTCCGCTTTCCTTTTGCTTCCTGGGGAATCTGAACACTTCTGCGGTACCAGACCAGAGGATGAAATGTCTCAATCCCGATACCGCTCGCTTGGGTCTCATACGTGAAGGGAACCTTGATTTTCGTCCCTGCCGGGAACTGATTCTGGTTGTACCACTGCTCGCTTTCACCCGCCTGATTGTCATCAAAACTAAAATCCCATTCTCCATTCAAATCCACCCACTCATTGCGTACGAATTGTGGTCTTGGATAGTCCTTGTTGTAAAATTTAGTTGTCATCTTGTTCTCTCCGATCTCCTCTGTATTTGGCTCATAGGCCTGAAAAAGTGTTAACCCTTAATACCGGACATGCTGATACCTTTAACAATCTGTTTCTCAAAAATGATAAACAATATAATGATAGGAACAGAAGCCACTGCATTGATAACCATTGGTTTAACGTAATCTTCTGAATACTGACCCATTAGCGTTGGGATACCCATTGGCAGCGTAAACAGATTATCATCAGTTATGGAAAGGAATGGCCATAAGAAATTGTTCCACGAGCCGATAAATGTCAGAATCGCCATGGATGCCATGGCCGGACGTGTCAAAGGCAGCATGATGCTGGTAAAGATTCGCCAAAAGCCTCCACCGTCAATTTGCACACTCTCCAGCAGATCATTCGGAACGCCATCGAAGAAGCTTTTGAGCACGATGACAGCTACAGGCGAAGCCAAAGCAGGAATGATCAATCCACTGTATGAATTCAGCAAATGAAGATCCTTGGCTACCTGATAGAGTGGAATAATGGTTGCTTCTCCGGGGATAAGTAATCCACCAAGAATGAAAAAGAAAACAAATGTACGGAAACGAAACGGTACTTTGGACAGGGCAAATCCAGCCATCGCCGCGAAAATAACAGTTAATACGGTCACAACCACTGCGACAAACAAACTGTTAACCACCCACTGTGACAGCTTTGTCGTTGTCAGAATTTCGTTATAGACAGCAAGTGAGTAAGGCGGTTTAAACCAGTCCAGGACCGTAATAATCTTCATGCCTTCTTCTTTAATGGAGACCATCAGCATCCACACTAGTGGGGCCGCAAACATAACCGCCATTAACGCAGAACCTGTGCGATATAGCCATTTCATTAGTATTCCGCCCCTTTCCGGTTAGTCATCCAGTATTGCAGCGCCGACAGCACCAGCAGGATAACGAATAAAATATAGGACATCGTTGCGGCATAACCCAGGTTATTGTTCTTGAATCCGGTTTGATAGATCAGCTGAATAATTGGGCGTGTCTGATCCAGCGGTCCCCCGCCAGTAATAACATAAATTTGCATAAAGACCTTGTATGAAGCGATAATTTGCAACATGGTAATGGTTTTGGTCAGTGGCGTCAGATAAGGAAGCGTAATCCTCCAAAATATTTGTGTATCACTTGCACCATCCAACCTTGCTGCTTCATAAATTTCATCCGGTATTTCCTGCATGGCGGAAAGATACAAAATAAAGTTAAATCCAACTGTCCACCACAAGGTAATTACGGTAATAACGACCCAGGCGAGTCCGGTCTCCGTCAGCCAGAAAATTTCGGCATTTTGAGGCAATAATCTGACAAGGTGCAGGACGGAATTGACAAACCCGGTATAAGGCTGAAATACGAATAAACCCAGATAAGCTGCGACGGCGACGGAGAGTACGCTTGGTATAAAGAAGATGATCCGGTAGAACTTTTGCAATGACGATTTTCGGTTGGCGATCAAGGCCAGCAAAATCGCGAGCATAATCATGGTCGGTGTACTCAAGAAAACAAAGAAGGTTGAATGCCAGATCGCTTCCCAAACCTCTCTGTCCTGAAACACTTTTCGGAAGTTATCCAGGCCAATAAAATCCATTTTCTTGATCAGCGTCCATTTGTAGAAGGTCATCTCCACACCTTTAATCATGGGCCAGATCGTAAATAAACCATAAATAATTAAGAATGGAAGCAGAAATACCAGTGCCTGCATATCCGCCCTCATTTTTTTGATCTTCATATGCGTCTCCCCTTTGATTGGCACGCAAGCCAGCGATTTCTTATCTAGAGATGGTGAATGCGCAGGCTTGCGTGACCCGTCTTCCTTCTATTCACTCACTATTTTCTGAATGGCTGTCTCCATGTTGTTCATGGCATCTGCCGGGGTCATCTTGTTCGCCCATACTTCATTCAAAAATTTAAAGGCAGCTTCATCGCGGATTTGTGCATTTTTGGTGGAATGTTTGCTGAATTTAACTACACTTGCTACTTCGGAATAATCACTGCGGTATGGCAGATCCTTGAATTCCTGTTTTTCCAGCACGGATGGCTTGGATGGAATATGTCCGGCTTTCGCCCAGACCTGACCATTGTCAGCAACCCAGTCAGCAAAAGTCATCGCGGCTTTTCGCTTAGCCGGGTCCTCATCCTTCGTCAGTGGCAAAACAATGGTGTGGGAATCTCCCCATGTTGCTTCCTGATCGTAGAATTTCGGAATTGGCATAGCTCCAAACTCAAGTCCTTTGGTGGATTCCCATGTTCCTGTCGTCCAAACCCCTGTCATGATAATAGCGGCTGTTCCACTTTGAAAATTTTTATAGAAGTCCGGATCATTTTTCTTGATATAACCTTCGGTATAAAGCTTCTGGATGTAGTCAGCGGCTTTGATGCCTTTCTCTTTATCAATGGCTGCGGACTTCAGATCGTCCGACACCACGTCGTTACCACCCAACTGGGAGTACAGCGACCACCACAAGCGGTAAGGGTCATCATTATTATTGGATAATGCAAACGGGGTCGTTTTGGCAGGCAGCTTCTCTTTTAAAGTTTGAAGGAAACTCACAAACCCGTCAGCCGATTGCTCCAGGATCGGTTTTCCGTCTTCACCAAGCAAGCCTGCATCTTTTAGCAATTTTTTGTTGTAGAACATGATAAAGGGATGGGTGTCAATGGGGACTGCATAATGTTGACCTTCTACAGTAACCGCATCCAAGAGATTCTGGTTATAGGTGCTCCAGTCTACACCTGCATCCGTAGCCGGAGTATCAAGCTCTGTGACAACCCCTTGATTGATCAGATCGGGCAGTCTGGAGGAATGGGAAATCCCGATGTCCGGTCCATTACCATTACCAACAGCAGTAATGAGCTTCGTATAATACTCACCCCAGGCCAATTTGGTATTCTTCACTTCGATGTCCGGATGGGCTTTGTTGAATTCATCGACTAATGTCTGCATGTTTGCGCCATCACCACCATCGAACAATGTCCAGAAGGACAATGTCACTTTTCCATCACCAGAGCCACTATCACCTGCCTCATTACTGCCTCCGCTACATGCACTTAAAACGGTTGAGAATGAGAGCAATAATGTCAGTGCTAACCTGCCGATCTTTTTTTTCATGCGAGTATCCCCTTTACTCTAATTTGTAGATACAAACGATATAATTGTTTTATTACATTATTACTGTATCTATAGGGGATTATATAAGGGTGTTTATCTTTTGTCAACGCTTTCAAACATAATTAATGTAATTATTAAATAAAAAAAGACCTTAGTTACATAATATCTGCAACCAAGGTCTTTCTTCCTCATCTCATTCTAATGAATGGCATAATGTACAGTCATCTTGATATTTTGGTCATAATCTCCAAATTGTCGTCCAAAGAGATTTATGCCTCCTTGATGAACCGCATCCGGCTTGATACCGATTCGCACCCTTAACTTATGGCTGTTTTGAAGGTTAAGCTGAGCCAGATCAACTGCTGAAATTTTCTCCATATCCAGCGTCGTCTTGTTTTTGTCCACTCGCCATGTCTTTAATAAACCATACTGTGTTGACCATTCAAACCACCACGCCGGGTTGAGCTTTCCACGCCGATCTCCAAAGTCACCAGGACATGTCCACATGCCAATTTCCACACCGTTAATCCATACAGAGATATCGGAAGGCCAATTATGATCATAGTTTGGCGCTTCAGAACATATTTCCATAGACAGTTCCAGCGATTCGATTACCGCTTCTGCCGGAATCTCCAGCGGCATCAAATATTCGACATATCCCTTTCGAAACCACATAATCTGCGCTCCGACATGCTTCGGATGATAAAAGCTTGCAGGTTCATCCTCTCGAATGATCATGCCCTCGCCATTCGCCATACCGCAAGTGGGTGACACTTCACAATCACTATAATGACCGATAGGCATATCCACTTCGTACACCTGGATGTCGCCTTTGGGAATTGCTTTCTCCAGATTAAGAGCAATATGAATATCATCGTAATTGCGGCTGCATACTTTCATCGCCCCGCGAGAGGCAGGCAGCAGTTCCGTATTAATCAGCCTTGCAGCTTCCAAAACCTTGATGTTGCTGGCTACCGTGGATACAGGAAGTTTGAGAGCTTCCGCGATTTCAACGATATTCAGGTTTTGGGAGATCAGTAGTCGGAGAATATCCACTCTGGATCGAGTCGATAACGCATGCGTGACCGTGACCAGCTCATCTGGATTATCAAAACTCAACTCAAGCATTCGTTCACCACCTCTTATGTATTATGGAACAGGAAATATAAACGTAAAGTTCAATTCAGTCGATAATATTGTAACAAAACATTTATTTTGTATCAAATTACTTTTCACTTCATCATTCTTCTTCGTTTTTCATACAATTCCCCGTTAATGTGCGATGATCGATCTGACATAAGATCAAAATCAAACCGCTTTATTTCTGGAGTGTTGCCTATCGTTATGTAACTTATAGCTAACACAAGAAATCCGCCAAACATGGCGGATTTTTTGGGTATATATTTTTCTTCTTACAAATAGAAGCTTATCTCTAACTCTTGCTGCTAAAATGCGACAGGTAAGGCAACCAAGCTCTGCGAACTTAGTGCCAAATGCCACTTAATGTGTTCCCGAGGAATATTAAGTCGCAGATTAGGCATGCGTTTTAACAAGGTTGTAAAGGCGATATCTCCCTCCACACGAGCAAGTGGAGCTCCCAAGCAAGAATGAATGCCATGACCAAAAGCCAGATGACGATGAATATGACGGGCAACATCCAGATCCTCTGACTGTTCAAATTGAAGTTCATCCCGATTGGCTGATTTCAGCACGGGGATGACCATATCTCCCTTTTTGATCTGTTGCCCTGCCAGCTCTATATCCTCAGTCGCAAAACGAGGTCCGGCAATGGTTGCAGGCCCGTTAAACCGCAGCAATTCCTCTACAGCAGAAGGTGCCAGACTAAGATCAGCCTTGAGCTTCTCCAATTGTTCAGGATGATCCAATAACATTATTGCACCCGTAGCAATCAGATTGGATGTCGTCTCGTGCCCAGCAAAGATCAATAATGTAATCATGGATAACAGTTCCGGTTCACTGAGTCGATCGCCCTCTTCTTCTATAGCAATCAATTGGCTGATCAAATCATCTGCAGGATGTTTGCGTTTCTCAGCTACCAGCTGTGCGGTATAGTCACCGAAAGCTCGGAGGTGTTCCTCCACTCCCGGTTCACGCACTCCGAGACCCAGACCATGTGCAATTGCGGAGGACCAGGTCTGGATCTGCGGGCGATCTGCTTTAGGCACTCCCAGCATATCGGATATCACATGAATCGGTAAGGGATAGGCGTAATCCTTGACCAAGTCCATCTCGCCCTGTGCTTGAACCTGATCCAATAATTCATCAGCGATCTGCTGTACACGTGGACGAAGACTTTCCATGTATTTTGGGGTAAAGGCTTTGGAGACCAGTCGGCGTAATCTCCGATGATCAGGATCATCTACAGACAGCATCGATTTTCCGGTAAAGAACGTTGGAGGAGCATCTGGATCTATGTTTTCCACATAGGCTTTCAGGATATTCTCATTGCCGTCAATGGAGAGTGGGTCTACTGTGAAGTGGGCATGATCTTTGAGTACCTGTGACGCTTCTTCCATTCGTGTGACCAACCACTGCCCGCGATCTGTACCACCCATTGGCAAGGATACTGGAATAACAGGACCTGTTTCACGCAATTGCTTGATCAGTGAAAACGGGTTTTCACCACTATCCCCACTAAACAGGCTCAGTGCTGCTTTTTGTGAAACATTAAGATCTAACTCACTCATAATTACCATCCCTTCGCTTCGACCATTTTATTGGTTTACATTAATGCATTGATCCAATCATCTACAGCCAGCACATCAGCTTGTTGGGGGAATACGCTCTCTACAAGAACTCGATGAACTTCAGGGTCCCTATCCAGACAAGCATCAGAAAGTACAGTCAGCGCGTAATCCTTATCCGCCGCCTCACACAAGGTAGACAGCACTACTCCACTTGTTGCGATACCGCTAAGAATAAGTGTATGAATGCCATGGGATTGAAGAAGTGTTTCCAGGTTGCTCCCTGAGAATCCACTGACGCGGAACTTGTCCACCACGAGCTCTCCTGGAAGCGGCTGTACCGATTCGTGAAGGTCCATTGCCACTTTCATCGCCGGATTAGCTTCGTTTCCACCATCGCGGCTTGACTTTTTTCCAAACAACTTGTTACGCTCACTGATTGGAGGGGAATCCTGGCGATGACCAACCTTCACAAAAATCACGGGTACGTTATGTCTACGGGCTGCTTCTACCGCTTTCTGAAACGGGAGCAGTTCATCCTCGTGCTTCGCATATTGCGATACAATGATGTTCTGCATATCCATGACTAGAAGTGCAGCTTGGTTATGATGACTCTCCATGGGTTGCACATCCCTCTCATTTTGTTTAAAATCAAGAGGAGAACTCTCCGCTTAACCTCTTCTTGATATTAAACGGAGGGTTCTCCCCTTGTCAAATTTTAGACGTTGAAGGATAGGAAGTGACAGACAGTGGATAGAACCAATACAGCCTCTCGCTCGGAACGACGGGATGCCGCCGAAAATCGCCAACGTATTTTGGATGTAGCTAGCAAACTATTCGAGCTGCACGGCGTCGAGCGGGTCAGCATGAACCAGATCGCTTCCGCAGCGCAGATTGGAGCGGGTACCTTATACCGACGATACCGCAATAAAAGTGAGTTATGTATGGACTTGATCAAAGATAACGCAGCGCTGTTCTTCGATGATGTGGAGATATATTTGCAGGAGAACGCACAGCATCCACCATCTGAGCGATTGCGGGGTCTGCTGACGTTGTTTATCCAGTTTAGAGAGAAAAATGCGGAGCTGCTCTCGGGTATCGAGAATGCAGTATATCAAGGATCAGAGTCCAGAACCTCAAGTCCTCTTTATGACCAATTGCATCAACAGCTATTCGGATTATTCGAAGAGATGGCAACAGGGAATGACGAATCGCAAGCCATCAGTTTGTTCAAAACGGACATGCTCCTGACCGCCATGAGTAATGATTCATATCTGTTTCAAAAAAACGTGCGCGGCAACTCTCCCGACCGCATTGTGGAGCAGCTCTGTTTGACGTTTCTTTAACGTATATGGATATATAAAATGCAAAAAGCCTAATTCAATGTCGGCAATCTGCCGCTAGAACTAGGCTTTTGGTGCATCATGAGGTGTGAATATTATAATGTTTTGATATACCATGCATCACAAGCGAAATGCTCTGTTGCATTTAACGGATCATCTAATGGAATAAAACCGTTCTTGATATAGAACTTGTTGGCTGCGACCATGTTGTTAAGCGTCTCAAGATAACATTGTTCATAGTGTTCTTTGGCAAAATCAAGGGAAATCTGAAGCAATTCATATGAGATTCCGGTGCCTCGTGCTTCTTTTAATGCATACATCTTCTGCAATTCACAAATATGTGAAAATCCCTCCACGGGTCCGATACCGCAGCCAGCTACCACGGTGGAGTTATGCTCAACCACCCAATACCTGGAGCCCTCGCGCTGATAAAGATGATAAAAATCGCCCAGATTCGGGTCAGCCCACGCTGTTCCTGACTTATTGGCCCCGAATTCGATCAAACAACTTCGAATTAAAGACTCTACTTCTTGATTATCTTTTTCTTCTATCTCTCTAATGAACATGCAGTAAGCCTCCGCATCATGAAATAATTGCTGCTCTTCACTGCACAAATTATACTACAATTCTGATTTAACACACTACCATTCAACTACAATGAAACAGAGTCACTCGTTTTGGCAGGCAGTGTCTGTTTGATCTTCAACAACCGTCTTACATAGATTATGAAAAGCAGAAAAGAAACCTGGACTGACAAAGCACTGACCATAAACAATATGTGATAGCTCATGTATTGGGATACCAGTCCCAAGGCCATGGCACCCAGCCCGATACCGAGATCAGTCGCCGTCGAAAAGAAGGCATTGGCCGCCCCTTTCCGATCCTCGGGAGCGAGGCGAAGCGTTATGGCCTGAAGAGCTGGCTGAGCGGAACCAAAGCCGATCCCGTACAGAACTGCTGAAGCGAGCACGCCAAGTAAACTGGTTGCAAAGCTAAGCACAATCAAAGCAATGATCGTAATGATCAGCGCCGGGACAATGACTGCTGTGTCTCCTTTCTTATCGGACAGCTTTCCGGCAATGGGCCGGGATAGCGCAAGTGTCGCGGCATAAACCAGAAAGAATGTGCCAGAATTGACTTTGATCTGCTCCGCAAACAAGGGTACAAATGTAGTAATTCCCCCATATGCAATGAAAAGAAAAAAGATTGGCGCCATCACAGGCAAAACTGATTTTTCGAAGATTTGGATTTTCTTTCTGTCCGTATGTGGTTGAAATGGCATTTTGGCTCCCAGCGTCAAAAGCAGGGCTACGACGGACAAACCAACAGCAAAGAGAAACATCGTCTGATATGATGTGCCTTGCATAATCCCCAGACCGATCATAGGGCCAACCGCCATGGCTAGCGTCATTGAGGTGCTAAACCACCCCATACCTTCCCCGCGCCGAGCGGATGGAATCAGGTCAGTCACAGCTGTCATCATGGAAGTTGTGGATACAGCCCAGCTCATTCCATGTATGATACGAAGTCCGATCAGCATGATGATTCCACCAACCCAGTTGTACATGTACATCACCAATATAAATAGAAGCAGCCCCCCAATCATAAACGGACGTCTGCCGAATCGATCCAGTAGTCCACCCACAAAAGGACGAAGGATAACGGAAGACAACATTAAAGCTCCCATGGCCAAGCCCACCTGTTTTTCATTGCCACCCATCTCTTTAATGAAGAGCGGCAGTGTAGGATACAGCATATAAAATGCAGTAAATAAAAAAAGCAAACCCAGCGTCATTAGAATAAATGACTTTGTCCATAAACGTTGCATCATTCATCCCCCCAACTGTTGTTATGATATCTATGATGCGATCTGATCTTGTACAAAAACAAATATTGATATATTAATGAACATCTGTTAATAATTATAAACAGAATGAGTAAGGTTACCATTGTTAATTGGACTTGTTTCGTTAATTAGTGAACATTAAACATAAATTTGTTTATTATCTTTAGAAAGTTTGGTGAGAATCACATGACCAAAGTGGATCGAAGAATTCGAAAATCACAAGAAGCCATCAAAGCAGCAGTGATTGAATTGATGTCAGAAAAAAATTTCGATGATATCACTCTACAGGATATTTCCGATAGGGCAGACGTTAGCAGAGGCACCATTTATCTGCATTACGTAGATAAGTATGATCTGTTGGACAAGCTCATTGACGGGCATATCAAAGAATTAAGTGAAATTTGCCATTCGGTTGCCGACTTGGAATGGAAAGAATCCATCATTCCCTGGTTTACCTATTTGGAACAGAACTACTTGTTCTTCTCGACGATGATGGCCAGTAAGGGAGCGGTACAATTCCGCAACCGCTTGGTTGAGTTTCTTAATGAGGATTTTAAGGAGGAAGTACACTTATCTCAGGCCAGAAAATCCGGATTAAGTGAGGATATCATCCTCCAATATGTGGTCATGTCTTATGTAGGGGTCGTTGAGTGGTGGATCAAGAACGAAATGCCCCATCCACCCGAGGTCATGTCTGAGCAATTAGGAGAATTAATCAAAATGAATTTGGGGTAACGTGCAATGTGCACGTAACTAAAATAGCGGTAGTCTCAGGATATGAAGTTAACATCCTGGGACTACCGCTATTACTTTTTGAAAAAAGCTGATTTTTCTGCTAGTGGCGCCGAACACCTGCTGCCTGAATTGTTATTGCATGTGGACTAATTACGATATGGATTCCAAAAGACTCTTGGACAGCGTTTTGACAACCAAGTCGTATGAATGGTCAATCATGACAAAGATATCCTGCTCCGACAAGGAACCATCTAGAACAATGGTATTCCAATGCTTTTTGTTCATATGATACCCCGGTTGAACGGCTTCATGCTGCTCTCTCAGGTTTTCCGCAATGATCGGATCACATTTTAAGTTCAAGCGAGCGTTATCCGCCTTGTCCTCAAACATAAGTGCAAACATTTTCCCTGCAATTTTGATAACAACCGGATCGGCTCCGAAGGGATAATCCTTCGTTGCACCTTTTTTCTTCAAACAGTACTCTATAATCTTATTCTTCAATTCAGTATCTCTCCTTTGCGCAGAAGACAACAACTTTTCCTACCCAATCTAATGATACCGAATGTACGTTTGCATGTAAATATCAAGCATTCCATTTCAACTATTCTTCCAGTAATAGAGAAATTATCTTCTCAGACAGGTTCTTTAATCGCTACGATACGTAATCGGGTAGTGTCGAGAAACCATTGACCTTCTCGCTCAAAGTGGGGCTTAACCTCAGTCAAGATAGCTTGATAAATTGATTCCATGTCTGCGGAGGAAACATCTTTAAAGAAATAATCAGTGAAACTATCTAACCAATTCCGAAGCCCTTCTTCTTCTTTGAGCGGAGCAGGCTTGTCAAAATACTGAGCGAATGTGACACGAAAGCCGTTCTGCTCCAGCAGGGTGGCGTATTCACCAAGACTAGGATGATACCACGGATTCCGTCCTGCCCATGTATAGCCATGCTCTTCCAAAACCTGTTTCATCGCAGTGGTCAAGATGGAGACATTGCCACTTCCGGCAAATTCAGCTACGAATCGCCCACCTTCGCGCAGGGCCAACCAGATGGATCGGGTTGTAGCTGCAGGATTATTGATCCAATGTATAGCTGCATGTGAGAATACAGCGTCAAAGGGTATATTGGTCCGATATTGAGAAGCGTCTTTCACCTGAACATTCAGGTCAGGGTACTTCTGTTGGGCAAGTGACACCATTCTCTCCGATAGATCGATACCTGTCGGTATCGCTCCGGCAGCTGCGATCTTGGCTGTCAAATCTCCGTTGCCACTGCCGATATCCAGAATACGTTCCCCGGTTTGGGGCTGCAATAAGGACAAGATATCCACTCCCAGATTAGATAAGAAATCCATTGAATGAATTTGGGGTACTGAAGTATGACTTTTTTTGAATTTTTCATCACTCATGAGTTCAACCTCCTTTATAGACCTTAGATATCTATAATAGCTTTAATAATTAAAACCTGTCAACTTGCGTTCTTAAGACTGCATTATAGTATTTATTAAAAAACCTATACATAGAAATGATGCGACAAAACTTCAATGGACATACAAACAAAAAAACCAATCCCATGAGAGAAATCATGAGATCGGTTTTTCATCATTCGAATTAAGCATTCGATACTCTAGCTGTCTTCACTTTCTGTACTTCGTACATATTTACCGTAGTGCTAATCAGATACTCGGGTTTCTCCTGTCCTCTTTTCTCCCGATGACCTTTAATATGCACATCACTCTTCTCCCAATTCTTCCATGCTTCTTCTGATTCCCAACGAATTAGCACCATTACTTCTTCGTGTTCTTTACTCTTTTTATTAACCATTACACTGAAATCAATCAGTCCCGGCATTTCCTCTACAGGGCTAGGGGCACTACAACATTGGCCTTGGGACATTTTTTTAAGTTCCACTCTATTATTCTGTTCTTATTGAGAATGATTATCAATATCATATCGATTTTGTGTTCATAAAAAAAACCTCCTCCACGAAGTGGAGAAGGCATTTTGCTCGTTTTTTTAGAGAGCTTTATTCACTTTGCTGCTCTTTGGTTTACTGTGACTTGTACTATTGTGGTTTGGTTTACCGCTATTTGGCTTACTGTGATTAGCTTTACCGCTCTTCTTAAACCACTCGGATTTAGGTTTGCGAGCCGGATTCGCTTTTGACTTCGCTGGTTTATCAGCTGCAGATTTATGGGTCGCAGACTTTGATGTTTGATTCGATTTTACAAAAGTAGGCACACTTGTCATCGGATAAGGATGATTTTTCACTTCAGGAATGGTCTTCTTGATTACTTTCTCGATATCCTTCAGGAACGGAAGCTCTTCCTTTTCACAAAAGGAAATGGCCATTCCGCTATGCCCTGCTCTGCCCGTACGGCCAATTCGGTGAACATACGTTTCTGGAATATTAGGAAGGTTGAAGTTGATTACATGTGACAGCTCTTCAACATCAATGCCCCTTGCGGCTATATCCGTCGCCACCAGCACTCGTGTAACTCCGCTTTTGAAATTATTTAGAGCTCTTTGACGCTCATTTTGAGATTTGTTGCCATGAATGGCCTGCGCCGTAATATTCACTTTGGACAAATCGCGAGTTACACGGTCAGCTCCACGCTTTGTACGGGTAAACACCAGTGCCGAAACAATAGATTTATCCTGCAAAATATGATTCAACAGACTCTGTTTTTTGCCATTTTCCAATAAATACACAGACTGTTCAATTCGATCCACTGTGGAGGATACGGGCGTAATTTCTACTTTTACCGGATCAACAAGCAGCGTTTTTACCATTTTTGTAATTTCCGGAGGCATTGTAGCTGAGAAGAACAACGTCTGTTTCTTGCTCGGCATCTTGGCGATAATCCGTTTAACATCATGAATGAAGCCCATATCCAGCATACGGTCTGCTTCATCAAGAACCAGTATTTGCACATGTTTCAGATCAATGCGCTTTTGATTGACCAAGTCAATCAGTCTACCAGGCGTTGCAATAATAATATCTGCACCTTGATTAAGGGCACGCTCCTGGACTTTTTGTGAAACGCCTCCCACGATTGCTGCACAACGAATATCGGTGTAACGGCTATATGCCTTAATATTATCTGAAATCTGAATCGCAAGTTCTCTTGTTGGTGTTAAAATCAATGAGCGAATATGACGTGCGGCTTTGGGGCCATTCGACTTTTCGCTTAATAACTGAATGATAGGCACAGAAAATGCTGCCGTCTTGCCTGTACCTGTTTGCGCACAGCCAAGCAAATCTCTGCCTTCCAATACGGCTGGAATCGCCTGTTCCTGTATAGGTGTCGGGGCAGTATAGTTTGCTTTGTTCAAGCCTTCCAAAATTGCGGGTATAATATTCAAGTCTTTAAATGTCATTAGGTCTCCTTAATTTACGCAACAAATATTCATTTGACGTATATCTCATTTCAAAACGTAACACATAAGGATAACATTAAAAAGCACTTCTGTATATTATATTTTCAAAATCAAGTCCCGAACCAATCCATTAACTTACCAGTTTCAACCCTACTGCTGATCCAAGCACCATGGCAATAAACAGAATTCTTAACGCATTTCGAGGTTCTCCATAAAATATCATGCCGAGAATAGCTCCCCCGGAAGCGCCGATTCCCGTCCATACGGCGTATGCCGTCCCCATCGGAAGAGTCTTCATCGCAATCGATAGGAACAGAAAGCTTAGTCCAAAACCTGCAACCAACAGTATAATTGACATCAGGTTACGATCTTTGTGCAATTTATTAATCATCATAACCCCAATCATTTCAAAGACACCTGCCAAAATAAGATATACCCAGTTCATGATTCATATACCTCCTTTGTTTTTCCTTTGCTTAGAATTTTAAGACCGATTACACCCAATAAAAGAACCCCAATGAGCAGCATTTTCCCAGATTGAATCGCCGCATCGAACAATATAATCTCTGCCAGTACAGTTCCTGCTGTACCCAATCCAACGAATACTGCATATACCGTCCCTACATCAAGTGAGCGGGAAGCCGCAATCATCAAGGTGAAACTGACAATAATGGCAATCAGTGTAGCCCCCCACTCCAAAAAATCACTGGCATGTTTCAATCCAATGACCCAACCGACTTCAAATAAAGCTGCAATAACGACGGACAACCAGGTTTTGTTCATTTCTATCCACTCCTTATCAAATTTTGCTACGTGTATTATTCGTTACATGAAGCCAAAATAAAAAAAGCCCGGGAAACAAACTGCATTAAAGCAGTTCATCTCCCAGGCTTTTGTCCCTCCGTGACACAACCAATAGGCTGTGAGTTTTCTCTCGGACCAGACCGACATAACTGTCGCGGAACCCTAGAAAACATTTGAATATTTTGATGTGACTCCAATTATACACAATTCTTTTTGATTGGCAACATCTGAAGTTAATTTTATCCAATAACTGAGATACAATTCTTTGAAAATCGGATTTTCTTCCCATTTGATCTGGGACTCCAATCTCTCGATTACAATTTTCTTCACTTGGTTCGATAAGCGTTTACTCAACCTTTCCACCCATCTTTCTGGCATACTAAAATGGATCAAAGACCCGTTCTTCTCTCCAATTCTTCCGTATATCTTGAACCCAACAGGGTGATTTTTGAAGCTGCATCATTAATGCTCTGTACATCTTCGTTTGTAAGTTCAACGTACGCCGCATCCATATTTTCTTTGAGACGACTTGACTTGCGCGTTCCCGGGATCGGTACAATCCACGGTTTCTGGGCTAGCAGCCAAGCAAGTGCGATCTGTGCAGGGGTGGCTTGGATCTTATCCGCCTTCTCTTTTAACAGATCAACCAGCACATGATTGGCCTCGAGGGCCTCTGGAGTGAAGCGTGGCAGAATATTACGCAAATCCCCATGATCAAACGTTGTTTTCGCATTAAAACTTCCCGTGAGATATCCTTTACCCAAAGGACTAAAAGGGACAAAACCAATACCGAGCTCCTCAAGCGCTGGAATCAGTTCTTCTTCCGGACGTCTCCACCATAAGGAATATTCGCTCTGAACAGCAGCGACCGGCTGAACGGCATGCGCACGTCGAATCGTGTTCACGCCAGCTTCCGATAACCCCCAATGCTTCACTTTACCTTCTCGAATCAGATCCTGCACGGCTCCGGCAACCTCTTCAATCGGCACATCCGGATCAACACGGTGCTGGTAAAACAAATCAATTGCCTCGATCTTAAGTCGTTTGAGAGACTCTTCGGCAACTTTCCTGATCTGCTCAGGACGGCTATTCATTCCGCTCTGTTTGCCACCTTGAATGTCAAATCCGAACTTCGTCGCTATGACAACCTGATCGCGTACAGGAGAAAGTGCTTCGCCGACGAGTTCTTCATTGATATATGGACCATAAACTTCAGCGGTATCAAAGAAAGTTACGCCGCGTTCAACAGCTTCACGTATGACCGCGATCATCTCCGTTTTGTCCGAAGCTGGACCATACCCGTAGCTCATTCCCATACAACCAAGCCCAATTGCCGAAACTACCAAGCCGCTATTTCCAAGTGTCCGTTTTTGCATCATATAACTTCCTTTCCTGATCTAATTTGTAAGCCTAACTTACCTTGAGTTTATTTTTCCTTTTGGGATCAAACTGGATTATTCAGCCTGCCAACTTACTATTATTATGCCGAACTGAAGGAGCGAAGCGGTATATCATTTGTCTTAATTGATTGCCTGATCCTCTCAGGCCTACTTTTGTCTAAAGTCGTTAAGTCTTATAATGAAGCAAGAACAACTCGCAAGGAGGATATGTATGTCCGATAACGCAGTTCAGAAGAAACAGGAACTCACCGAACTAATCAAACGTCACTCCATTCATAACAGTTCTAAGGAAACTGCAATCCCTTCCCTGTATGTCTATCAGCATTCCAGCATAAGCGAGCCTGCTTACCGGGTTTACAAGCCTTCCTTTTGTGTGATCGTTCAAGGCTTGAAAGAAATCTTGCTTGCACAGGAAAGATTCAAATACGGACCATCCAATTATCTCATTGCTTCCATGAACCTGCCGGTGATTGGTCAGATTATTAAAGCATCCACTGATAGGCCATACCTGGCTCTGAAGCTTGAGTTTACAAAGAACCAGATTCTTGAAGTACTGAATGATTGTAATATTAAGGTCACGTCTAAAGAAAACGCCAGACGTGCCCTATTTGTTGGACAGATGGAGCCCTCCATTCAGGATGCTGTACTTCGATTGGTTCGGCTGCTGGATACACCGGAAGAAATCCCGTTCCTTGCCCCACTGTATACGCGAGAGATTCTGTACCGGCTTTTGCAGGGACCTTATGGAGCTGAACTGGCCCAGATTGCCGTGGAAGGCAGCAGCAGCTATCGAATTCGAGAAGCCATTGAGCATATTGTTCGGCATTGGGAGCAGCCTTTTCGGATCGAAGATCTTGCGGAGACAGCTAATATGAGTGTGTCCTCGTTCCATCGACATTTCAAAGAAATTACCGCCATGAGCCCACTTCAGTTTCAGAAGCAGCTAAGACTTCAGGAAGCACGTCGACTCCTCATGGCTGAGTCAGCTGATGCTGCGGATGTAGCGTTCCGGGTTGGTTACGAGAGTGCGTCGCAATTCAGCCGAGAGTACTCCCGCATGTTCGGCGCGCCGCCGAGAGCAGATATCCAACGTTTGAAGGAAAAATATGATCATATTATGAGTGAATAAGTACACCTGCTGAAAAGTTGAAATGTTAGAGAAATGGACAGCCATTAGGCTATCCATTTCTTAATTTAAAGAGTGAATATCTAATTCTATTCCCATCCTTATATTGACAGCTTGTGATTCATGGAACTATAATCCTTACTAAACCAAGTTACATACCATGTTTTATAAAGGAGAGGTATCGGATGGCTAATGTTCAGACTTTCAAAGCTACTGCCCATCTACAGGATGGGGTTAAAGTGATCACTAAAGCAAGACAATTCGAACTGATCATCGATGAGCCAACAAATCTCGGGGGTACAGACACAGGAATGAATCCTGTAGAAGCTTTACTTGCCTCCCTTGGCGCATGTCAATCCATTGTGGCCCGGGTCTATGCTTCCAAATTCGAGGTAGTCCTTGATGATTTCAGAGTTGAAGTTGAAGGTGATCTGGATCTTGACGGATTTTTTAACCGATCTGATGTACGTCCCGGTTATTCTGATATTCGATACACCTTCTATATTAAAACCAGCTCATCTGAAGAAAAAGTTGAATCATTTGTACAATTTCTAGAAAGTAAATGTCCTGTGGGTGATACGATTTCCAATCCGGTAAATACCAAACTCAATCGTGTCATTATCGAAAATGGGATATCGTTGTAAAAAACGAATGAACCAGATACAAAGAGAAATAAGCAATATAAAAACATACACACAATACAGAAAGGCTGCTCTCCAACAAGTTAAACTTGCTGGAGAGCAGCCTTTCTAAAATCTTGAATTTATTTTGTTAATTTATTTTTTAATTGTTTTGATCATTATTTTGTCAATTGAATAGTTCTTTCGATGAGTGTAGCGGCTTCTGCGCGAGTTGTATTCCCTTTTGGTTTCAATGTTCCGTCAGGATAACCGTTAACAAGCCCATTGGTAATGGCCGCAGCAAGTGCTGAACAAGCCCAGCTGGATATTTCAGCACCATCGGAGAAGCTGATAGTACTATCTGAATCCGCGATCTGCGCTGCACGAACGATCATTGTCGCCATTTGCTCGCGGGTCACCAGTTCATCTGGACCAAAGGTGTTATCAATATATCCATTCACAATGCCCAGACCTGACGCAGTGGAAATTGCGTCTTGCGCCCAATGCGTCGTAGTATCCTCAAATTCGCGGCCCCTAGCTTGCTAGATGCGGGAATCTGAATTCCTGCTATCCCTTAAGAAACATTGCCATACCATTTATACGTCATGGCGGACTTGCCTGGAATGGTGACAACGAAGCTTTGGCTGCCCCATTGGATCTTTACATTTTTCGACGAACTGGAAGAGTTATAGGCAACTACCACTTTGGAACCATCCGGATTGCGGAAAGCCACATTTTTGACTTCAGATCCGGTGTTGCTGTCAATGCGGTATGCATTGGGTACTACAAATTTACTAAAGTGACCCAGCAAATAATATTGTTTGTGATATGTCACATTATTTTCAGGAGCGTCATTACGGTTGTCCGAGTTGCGGATGGTAATCATGCCTTTGTTCGTGTTGTTCGGTGAAAGCAATGCCGGACCGTCTTTTTGATCCAGAGCAGCATTCCAGAGAATGATCGATTTGGACCAGTTTCTTGTAATATTAATGAACTCGTTCATCATATTATCGAAACCTGATGAGGTACCATTCTGCGGATCATTCCAGTTGCCGAAACCACCCTCCGTGAACCAAATTTCCTTGTCCGGGTGACTGTTATGCATGGAGGTCATGGTCGATCCGTCCCCACTGTCATAATGGTGGAATGCGCTGCCGGATACGTAGCTGCCCTTGCCTGCGTTCTTCAGATTCGTAATGACCTGGTTCGGGAAGTTCCAGTCCAGAAAGTTGTGGTCGAATGCAATAATCTTGGTGTTGATGCCGGCATTGCGCAGTGTTGGTCCAAGATAATCGCCGATAAAGCCCGTCTGATCCTGTACATTCATCCCCATGGAAGGATAATGGGATGGCTCGTACAATGGCTCATTTTGCAACGTAACAGCATAGATGGGTACACCTTCAGCCTGGTAGGCTTCAATGTATTTTTTGAAATAATTCGCATATGTTCCGTAGTGTTCCGCTTTCAGTTTGCCGCCGTTCAGATTGTTGGAATATTTCATCCAGGCAGGTGCACTCCATGGGGAACCCATGACTTTGATATTGGGATTCTTAGCGAGTGCCGCTTTGACCATGGGCAAAATGTAAGCCTTATCCCGGTCGATCGTAAATTGATTGAGTGAAGTATCATTTGGCGTATCGGCATAAGTGTAGGCGGCCCAGGCAAAATCAGAACTTCCGATCGGCTGTCTCAATAAACTAAGCCCAATGCCTGTGTTACCAAACAACCTCTCCATCACTTCCGCGCGCTTATTGTTATCCAGCTTGTAGTTCATGAGCCATGCGGAAGCATCCGTTAATGAAACTCCAAATCCATCCATCTGCTGATACGTTTTGTTCTCATTTACCGTAATGGTAACATCGGCATTGCCTGAGTTGCTGCTGAAGTTTTTGGATGCAATCTTGGTAAGTCTCGCATCTGTTCTAAGTCCAACTGCTGGTTCGGAGTTGGGGTCTGAAGTTGAAATCCATACCTCCACCTGTTCACCCGCTGCATGCGCAGTCTTGGGCATATATGAACCATATGAACCCGCCGTTACCAGAAAAGTGGACAGCAACACTAAAGCACTCTTTTTCCATATCTTCATCAACATATCTCCTTTAATTTGTTATAATTTGAGCTGCCAAATATTGAATACTACAAAATGAAATCGATTTCATTTTCAAAAGCATAAAGTCAATTTTTCAGTTATTGCATGTTGTTGTACTACCACCTCCTTTTTGAAGGGTATCGGAGAAAGATATAGATCAAAATCTTGTAAGCGTTAACAAAGATATTTATACACTTTATTGGAAATAATTTCAACAGTAAAATTCATTTTTTTATTAAAAATTATAGAGAACCCCTGAATAGACTGGATTTTACGCTCCTTCTGCTCCTCATTTCCCTTGGTCTACCATCATATAATACAAAAATGACGTACTCTGGAGGTATCCCTGGAATGAGCCATGTACTGAGCACAATAGATAAGGAAATAAGTCGGATGACGACTTCCTTGCTACAACAGCAGCGACAAGACGGCTCCTGGCATTTTTGTTTTGAGAACGGTACAGTTATTGATGCTTATGTCATCATTCTCTTTCGGATATTGGAAGTCCCGAATGAAGCGCTGATCCGGGAATTGCATGATCGCATCCTTAACGAACAGCAACACGATGGATGCTGGAGATTGTACGCCGATGAAGAGGGTGGAAATTTATCCGCATCGGTTGAAGCCTACTACGCCCTGCTATACTCCGGGTACAGCCAGAGTACGGACGAGCCAATCCAGCGGGCCAAACAGTATATTCAGTCCCAAGGAGGTATCGGGAAAGTTACCAGCATTTTGACCAAAGCGATACTTGCCGCTACTGGACAAATGAAATGGCCTTTATCCATCTCTATGATCCCCCTGGAGATACTGATGTTCCCTACCTATTTTCCCATCAACTATTTTGAATTTTCCGGTTATTCCAGAGTTCACCTCACTCCCATGCTCATTATGGCAGACTTACGTTTCGCCCTTGCAGCCCCCCATGCCCCCGATCTGTCTGATCTGACCGACTTACGAAATGTTGCAGATGAGCCAACTGCTCGCGGATATCAGGAAATGCAGGACGACATTCTAAGCGGGAGAAGCCGACTGCTTGGTAACCCTCGCCACATCCACAACACTGCAAGAACGAAGGCGGAACAGTTCATGATAGAGCGGATTGAATCGGATGGCACATTATACAGCTACGCTAGCAGTACAATTCTCATGATCTTTGCCCTATTGGCCCTAAAATACGATAAGCAGCATCCCCTGATCACAAAAGCCATAACAGGACTCACGGCAATGCAGTGCCGTTCTTCTGGAGGCAAAACAACGATTCAAAACTCCCCATCTACCGTGTGGGATACGGCCTTAATCACCTACGCATTGCAGGAGGCTTGTCTTACCGATGACCATTACGCTATTCAACTCGCGGCCTCCTATTTGCTCTCCCGTCAGCAAGATAAAACAGCCGATTGGAGCATCCATAATCCGAATACAGTCCCTGGAGGATGGGGATTTTCGGAGTCGAATACAATCAACCCAGACGTAGATGATACAACAGCAGCTTTACGGGCTATCCGAAGCTTGTCCACTACTCTTCCAACGTTTCAGAAATCCTGGAATCGCGGGCTGAATTGGGTCCTATCCATGCAAAATAAAGACGGTGGCTGGCCGGCATTCGAAAAAAATACGAACAAGGAGATGCTCACCTGGCTCGCCATCGACGGTGCCAAATCTGCGGCCACAGACCCTTCAGAGGCTGACCTGACAGGACGTACTCTAGAGTATCTCGGAAACTTTGCCGGGCTTGACACCAGGCATGAATGGATCAATCGTGGAACTACATGGCTCATTCGAAACCAGGAGAAGGATGGCTCATGGTATGGAAGATGGGGCGTATGTTATATCTACGGTACCTGGGCAGCATTAACCGGTCTTATGGCCGTTGGGCTACCTGCAAGCCATGATACAGTGCAAAAAGGAGCGCAGTGGCTCTTAAGCATCCAGAACTCCGACGGTGGCTGGGGAGAATCCTGTCAAAGTGACCGACTCCTTCACTATGTGCCATTAGGGGAAAGTACCCCTTCTCAGACCGCTTGGGCACTTGACGCACTAATTGCAGTCCAACCCAAACCTACACCTGAGATGAATCAAGGTATTCTAAGGCTTATTGCATCAATGTACGAGAACGATTGGAGAACCACTTATCCAACAGGAGCTGGTCTGCCCGGGAACTTTTATTCCCATTATCACAGCTATACATATATTTGGCCTCTTCTCACATTAAGTCACTACAGAAGTAAATATGGGGCATCTTGAAAACTTACTTTGCGCGGCTATTTTTTCAATATTTCAGATCCGGATCAATGTTCACCCATACTTCATCAAAGTAACCTAAAAAACAGGGAACTCTTAGAGCTCCCTGTTTCTGTTTGATATAAATTTTATTGAATGATCAAATTAAAGCCATTTTGAATCTGATTCACATTAGGGTTGGCAATGTTGCTTGTTGTCAGATTATTGAATGTGGCAGAACCGTTACCCGTATAGGTGTAAATTGCTGCACCTTTATGTGGGGTTGTGAACCTAGATGTCTCAATGCCGTCCAAACCAGTACCATTAATGTTGATGTTATTAAACACAATGTTCTGGAAACCGCCGCCGTATCCGAATTGAACGGCACTGCGCTGCGTGTTGAGGATATCAATATTGGTAAACGTTACGTTCTTGATGGAATCGTTGGAAGCTTCGAGATCAATAGCTCCGCGTTCACCATTGTACAGATCTTTACTTGTGCCGCTGTTAATGATCGTTGTATCGGAGAACAGAATACCTGTGTTATTTTGGAAATGGTATCCAGGGAAAACAGTGTTCATCCGGATCGCCGAACCGCCAACCGTGTCAACAATCAGGTTGTTGGTTGCCTTATGTCCGCTGCCACCAAAGAATGCAATGCCTGCTGCGCGCCAGTTATTCTCAATCGTGTTGAACGAGAATGTATTGTTCACACCGGCAGGCGCACCATTCACGTTGCTGGTCCATACGGCCAGACCATCATCACCATTGTTGCGGACGCTGCTGTTGCGTACAGTCGAATTGCTCGTGCCTTGGGCAAAGTTGACACCGTCGGCAAGGTTGTTCCGAATACGACTGTTCTCGATCACAAGGCCATCGGCAATGATTGCAGGAGTGTGGGCGTAATCCCCTACCCAGAAACCACATTCAAAGTGCTCGACCCATACGTTGCTGACCTTTGAATTTTTACCAAAATTGTCCATAAAGCCTTTGTAAACTGCATTCTCGTTATAGCGCGAACGCAGCATGGAATTCATATAAATATTGCTGAAATCCAGCTTGCCCTGCACACGGAAAGAAATCCCGCCTGAGGCTGCATTAGGGTTGGTAAATTGAATGTTCGTATGCCAGATGCCTGCACCTACAACGGTGAGGTTGTTAATCATATTTGTCGGCGTACCAATTTTCCACATATTGCCCAGATGGAACGTGCCCTCAGGGATATATAGAGTCTTGCCTGTGGATACCGCGGATTGGACTGCCGCTTCGAATGCGGCAAGGTCATCTTTTCCATCATTTGCAATCGCACCGAAATCGGTTACAGAGACGGAGTTAGCCGGGCGCGGGATTACCGCTTGAACGGGTTCGATTTCGAGGAAATCCACACCGTATTCCAGGTTATCTCCATTGTTTTTCTGAATACGAATGGTGTCTCCAGCTTTTAGAGGTGTATCCAGTTTCCAGTGCACTTCATCAAAACGGAACAACGGACGTCCGGCACTTGGCGTATCCCCCGGATGATCACTGGAGAAGTACTGCCAATTGTAGTAGGAGGTCAAAGGAACCGTTTTGGCCTTGGTCCCGTTAACATAGACGTCAAGTGCGCCGTTAAGACCCATGCCATCTGTGGAATCCGGCATCGTGAATCGCATGGTTACACCTGCGCCTCCCTCCCCTTGTCTAACCGTCCATTGTGCATAGGAACCGTTGGAAGGAAGAGCGATATAGCGCTGGCCAGAGGCTTCCGAAGCCGTCAGAGCCTGATCAAAGGTCGGTGCGGATTTCAATGCGGCACTGCCACCACGTGTAGCATCATCCGTATCATACCGGGTATAAGGCATGCTTGCACCACGGGCTGAATATACGTTCAAACTTGTTGTAGCGACGTTATTCGTTTGTTTGACCGGAGCTTCATTGTTGTCCACTGCTACGGTAGTTGTCACATTGTAGTTACCGGTTGCAGCATTCCAGGTACCTACATTGACATTGACCGAAGCTCCGGGTGCCAATGTACCGGTATAGGAACCACTATACGTCTGAAGCGTTGCTCCGGCAGCATTCTTGAGAACCACTGTAACTCCGTGTGTACCACCTGCGGAGGCCATGTTGCCTTGATTTTTCAAATTAACTGTAAATGTTACTGTACTGTTTGCTGTAGGGGTTCCTGGACTCCAAGAAACCGTGCCTACCAGATCAGAACTTGTAATCGGTGCAACCACCAAAGAAGAGGTGTGTGTGTAACTGTTGTTTCCTTCATTCTCTTCGATGATCTGGTTATTCTCATCTACCTTGGCACTGAGCGTATATGATGCAGCTGCTTTATTGCCAGCATTAAGCGAGACCGTAGTCGAAGCCCCTGCTTGCAAAGCAGCTACAGGTGAGGAACCCGCCAGTTCGTTGTTCAGATAGAAGTTGACGCTTGAAGCTGGAGAAGCGGCAGAACCAATGTTTTTGACGATAGCATTAAGAGTGACGGCATTGTTCTCCACTGGAGACGATGGAGACCAGGACATACCTGTAATCGTCAGATCAGGATTGGGTGCAGGTGTACCGAATACCTGAAATTCAGCAATTTGCCCGGCAGGAGCGCCCGAGTTCGCGGTAATGTTCAATTGCAGACGTTTAACCGTTGCTGTAACGGGAATGGTCACTGTGTTACCGGAAGCCGGATTGAATGTATATGATTGGGCGGAAACCAGATTGCTGAAGGTTGTTGTATCCTGGTTATGTCCAAGCACTTGAATAGTCTGTGTTCGGGTGCTCCAGACCGGATCCGGGTTCAGTTTAAGTACAATGGATGTAATCTGATGATTGGAGCCGAGATCCAACGTCAGTGAGCTTGGATTGCTGCCCCCTTCCCAGTACGAATTGATATTGTTATCGTTTGCATTCGCAGCTACGAAAGATAAGGTGCTGGACGATGCAGTTATCGACTTCCCGATGGCGATGTTGCTTCCCTCTGTAGGGATTGGGGGATCCACAGGATCGGGGCCAGGTAGCGTTGGTCCCTCACTGCCTGGACCGTAAATTTCAAATGTCGACAGTTGAGCTGCCGGCCACTCGGAATTGCCCGTTACGCTTAAGCGAACGTACCTTGTCTCAACAGCAGGAAAATCGATAGTAACCGAGTTCTCCCCCACCGATGGATTAAATACATAATCCGCAGAAGCTACGATATCTGTGAACGATGAACCGTTCGTGCTGCCTTGCACCGTTATCGTTTGGGTTCTCTTTTCCCACACTTTCGGAAGCTTCAAAACAATTTGGTCCATGGTGGTATTGGTGCCAAGGTCCACTTGAATCCATTGGGGGAACGCACTATTGGTACTTTCCCAATAGGTTGCTTGGTTATTGTCAATCACATTGGTCGGGATGTATGTTTGGTTGTACCCGCTCGCGGTCACCTGTTTGCCCTGTGCCAGGTCCGGCCTTTCGGCTGCTGATACAGGAGATGGAAATCCGACACTCAGGAATACGTTCGAGATCAGCATCGTTAATACGATTGACCACATCATGTACTTGTTGCGCAAATTCAATTCCTCCTCAGGTTATTAGCAAAATGGTTTTTCAATGAAAATGGACGGTTGATCTGCCTCATTCTTTCGCTGCGCCGATCATCACCCCCTTATCAAAGTACAAGACAAAAAAATAGCAAAGGCATACAACAAGGCTTGCGAAACCGAAATGCGTAACCGCCACTTAACTTGGGGAGTTTTTTGGAGAGCTGATCTGTTTTACCGCTTTCTTTTGTCATTTCTGGAATAAATTTATTATAAACCGCTTTCATTTCTCCTTATCGGACTCCTAGAGACGGTATTCGGACTTCTGATGTTCCTTTTTGGATGTTTTCGAGCAGCCTTGAGGCTTGCGAGCAGAAAGTACATCGTTATCCAGACTTTCCTGTGTGCATTCCAGACTTTTGAACCAAAAGAGGGAAAAATTTATATTTTTTTCAAGTGATGGATTTATACTATTCCTTTTGTGTTCGTTCTGGATCTGATGACCATCACCTCTCGAACAACAAAAAGCACACATTGATCCACTAAGGGCCACTGCGTGCTTTTTATTAACGTTATGAAGGGAATACCTAGGTTTAAGCACATTCCTAGTTCAGGCCAAAGCCACGAACAAGCATGAATCCGAGAATGGACAACACCATAGATCCCAGCAGTCCTGCCAAAAAAGGTTTCTTGCCCAGACGACGGAAGGTTGCAATATCCACACCCAACCCCAATCCAGCCATGGCCATCGCGAGCAGCATATAGGAGACAACCAGAAGTCCTGAGATCATCTCTTGCGGAATAATACCCAGCGTGTTTAACCCACTCATAGCCAGAAAACCGAAAATGAACCAGGGTACTGGCAATTCACGCCACCGGATTCCTTTAGATGATTTTTGCTCTCCCCCACGCGCCTGTCGTCCACTCCACAAGCCGATGATCAACGCAATGGGCACCAGCATGCTGACCCGAGTTAGTTTCACGATGACTGCCATATCCAGTGCTGTTTGCCCTCCAGGTGCAGCCCCAGCAATGACATGTGCCACTTCATGAAGCGTGGCGCCTGTGAATATGCCATATCCATTCGCACTTAAACCCAATACCGGGTATAGCAATGTATAGACTAGAGTGAAGATTGTGCCCAATATCGCCACCGTGGCCGCACCTACTGCTGTTTCTTCATCTTTGGCCTTGATCTGTGGCGCAATCGCGACCACTGCCGCTGCACCGCAGATGGCTGTTCCACAAGCGGTTAGCAGCCCTATTCGTTTGTCGATCTTTAACCACTTGCTGAGTCCGTAGACAACAAAAATCGTAACAATAACATTGATTGCCGCTAGCGCAAAGACTTTGTAGCCTGCATGGACAATATCCAGAAGGTTTAGTTTCAAACCCAGCAGGATGATGCCGAACCTTAGCAATCGTTTTCCGGAAAAGGATATCCCTGATTGAGCGTTCAGTGGAACGCCGCGCACCGCCCGGTATAGGATACCTAGCAGAATTGCAATTACCAGTTGACCCATAATATCTAAGAGTGGTAGATAACCCAGCAGCTTGGCGATAAACGAGAGCAGTAAAGTCAGTCCGATCCCCTGCAGAAATCCCCTGTTCCTAACACCGTTTATGTTTTTAACGAATTTCAATTGTGTCTGTAAAATCATAGCTCCACACTTCCTTATTGGATAAGTATATCCTCACTATAGAAGCAGACAGAAAGGAAGTGAAATATGAATCTGCGATCCTAATCATTACAAAAACTTATGATTGATTGGATATCTTATGCTAAAATGAGTTCACTAGGCTTATAACGATGAAAATACACTACTTAAATGAGGAATTATAATGATAACTGATGCGTTAAAAGTCTTCGTTACCGTTGTAGAACAAAGCCATTTCTCCAAAGCCGCAGAACTGCTGAATCTGTCCCAACCGGGGGTGAGCCTGCATATCAAAAATCTGGAGAATGAGCTGGGAGCCAAGCTGCTGCATCGTTCGCCAAAGCAGGTGTCCTTGACTGAAGCGGGGACGATCCTCTACAAACATGCCAAAGTCATTCAGGCCCGCTACGATGAAGCACGACAGGAGATCCAGATGCTGCGGGATGAGGTGACCGGAAGCATTCAGATCGGGGCCAGCTTCACCATAGGTGAATATATTTTGCCTAAGAAGCTGGCAGAATTCGCAGCGCAGTATCCGCAGGTCAACATCCAAGTTACCATCGGCAATACCCAGGAGATTCTGTCGGCGGTTAGGGGCAATCAACTGGATATCGGATTTGTGGAGGGTGAAGCACAAGCCTCGGCAGAACTTGACGTTATCCCTTACATGAAGGATGAGATGATCGTAGTAGCTCCTTCCGGTCATCCCCTCTCCGGTTCCGTCGTGGTAGAGCAAAATATGCTTCAGGATCAGGTCTGGGTGCTTCGTGAGTCGGGTTCAGGAACACGCGCGTTTAGCGATCATTTTATGGAAGAGACTGCGATCCGTCCCAAGCGGTCCTATGTCTTCACCAGCAGTCAGGGTGTGAAGGAAGCTGTTGCTGCGGGACTCGGAATTGCAATGGTATCCAGATGGATTGTTCATAAGGAGCTGGCAACCGGGGAAGTCGAAGAACTGCGAATCAGACAACTGCATCTGGAACGCAGCTTCTCCATCATTCGTCTCATCGAGCATTCACATTCCATGGCGCTTGACGTTTTCTTGCAAAAGCTTCTTTTCGTCAAAAAAGAGGGTTGAAGGCTATTTGCCTTCAACCCTCTTTTGAACTACACAAGCAGATACATTCTTGCTTCATAAGGACGAAGTGTGTTCTCTGAAACAACGTCCGAATAGTTACTAATCAATAAACTTTTATCTCCTGCAAATTCGCTTGTAAGCTGGAATGGAATAACTTTGCCGTAAAAGTTGCACAGGACTAGCAATTTGGTTTCACCAAGTGTTCGTGTGTAAGCGAAGAGGTTCGTGTCTTCCGGGTACAGAAGTTCATAATCCCCATAGATGATCACTTCATGCTCTTTTCGCAGCTGAATCAGTGTTTTATAGTAATGGTAAATGGAATGCGGATCATGTATAGATTCTTCTGCATTAATCTCCGTGTAGTTCGAATTCACCAATATCCATGGTTTACCTTCCGTAAAACCCGCATTTTCGGAAACATCCCATTGCATCGGCGTACGTGCGTTATCACGGCCTTTTGCATAAATGGATTCCATAACTTCTTCCTCAGCATACCCATTCTCGACCCGTTCCTTATACAGATTCAGCAACTCAATATCACGGTATTCTTCAATAGGGTAACGAACGTTCGTCATCCCTAACTCTTCACCCTGGTACACATATGGTGTACCTTGCATGCCATGCAGAAGAGTCGCCAGCATTTTGGCAGACTGCACACGATATTCCCCGTCATTTCCCCAACGGGACACGATCCGCGGAAGGTCATGGTTGTTCCAGAACAAACTGTTCCAGGCTTCGCCCTTCAGCTCGGTCTGCCATCTGGACAACACTTTCTTTAATTGAAGCAGATCCAGCGGCTGGAGGTCCCACTTGCCTTTTCCCTCCTGCTCATCCAGGCTGATATGTTCAAATTGGAAGACCATGGATAGTTCACTGCCGTCCGGGTTGCTATAAAGCTTGGCACTTTCGGGCGTTGCTCCCCAGGTTTCTCCGACGGTTAGCAGATCACCCTTTTGGAATGTCTCTTTACTGAGTTCACGCATATATTGGTGTAGATTTGGCCCATTGCCTGTAATTTTATGATCAGGCTGTTTGCCAATCAGATCGATAACATCAAGACGGAACCCGCCCACGCCTTTATCCATCCACCATTGAATCATATCGTATATCTCCTGCCGTACCTTGGGGTTCTCCCAGTTAAGATCCGGTTGTTTAACAGAGAAAAGATGCAGATAATACTGTCCCAGCTCGGGCACCCATTCCCAGGCCGATCCACCAAACGTTGAACCTAAATCGTTGGGAGGTGTGCCTTCCACACCATCTCTCCATACATAATAATCGTGGTATGGATTATCCTTGCTTTTCCGGGCTTCCTTAAACCAGGGATGCTCGTCGGATGAGTGGTTAAGCACCAGATCCATGATAATTCGGATGTCCCGCTTGCCTGCCTCCTGAATCAGCAATTCCATATCTTCAAGTGAACCAAACATTGGATCGATATCCTGATAATCCGAAATGTCATACCCGTTGTCATCTTGCGGCGATTTGCACACTGGTGACAGCCAGATCGCACCGATGCCAAGATCCTTCAAATAATCGAGTCGGGATAATATACCTCTCAGATCCCCGATTCCATCACCATTGCTATCTTGAAAGCTGCGGGGATAAATTTGATATACGACAATTTCTTTCCACCATTTTTTATTTCCCATATGGAACCACCT
This sequence comes from Paenibacillus sp. OK076, assembly GCF_900110055.1. Taxonomy (NCBI): domain Bacteria; kingdom Bacillati; phylum Bacillota; class Bacilli; order Caryophanales; family Paenibacillaceae; genus Paenibacillus; species Paenibacillus sp. OK076. Next base: position 2,248,919 of record NZ_FOCH01000001.1, on the reverse strand, counting down.
TTCTCTTGAACCAGTTTCTGCTCATCCGGATTCTGTTCCATTACCTATTATTCTTTTACCGAACCCACAACAATGCCGGTTACAAAATATTTTTGTAGCAGCGGATAAATCAGCAGCAGTGGGATGACAGCCACTACGATTTTGGCTGCATTTAGATTTTTGTTTGAAATCTCAGTCAGATTGCTGAGCTGAGCAGAGTTCGTGCCGGATTGAAGAAGCTCTGCGATATTCACGTTAAGCGACTGAATATAGGTCATTAGCGGATAATTGCTAACTTTGGTCATATAGATTAATCCACTGAAGAAATCATTCCACGTGCCCACGATACTGAACAGGGATACGGTCGCCAGCGCAGGAATAGACACGGGCACATATACTTTGAACAGGACCTGCAATGCATTTGCCCCGTCGATGAATGCCGCTTCTTCAAGCGCTTTTGGTACTGCGGCGAAGAAATTCATTACAAGAATGACACTGAATATTGGGACAGCACCCGGCAGTACAAGCGCCCAAATGGTATTGAGCATATCCAGGTTTTTGATCAACAGATAACTGGGGATCATGCCCCCACTGAACAGCATGGCAAAAATCATGATATTCATATATATATTTCTGCCCTTAAACTCCCTTTTCGATTTGGACAGCGGGTAAGCCATCAAAACAATAAGAATCATGTTGAGTACTAGGGATAGAGCCACACGTAGAACGGAAATGCCAAAGGATCGCCAGAACTGCGCATCATCAATAATTTTTGAATAAGCGGCTGTTGTAAACTTGACGGGTAACAGACCTACGGCATTGGCCGATACGGCCTCACTGCTGCTGAATGAAATCGCAACGATATTCCATAATGGAAGGAGGCAGATCAAGGCCAGCAATATAACGATGGCGTAGATGACAAACCGGCCCATTCGGTCTTTCAGGCTTGCGGAATAAGACACAAGTTTCGCCTCCTTAGAAAATTTTTCTGTCGGTGTATTTTTTGGCCAATTCATTGGCGGACAATAATAGAACAATACCAATCACTGACTTGAACAACCCAACTGCCGTACCGAAACTATACTGTCTGCCAACGAGACCAATCCGGTATACATAGGTATCCAGAATATCGCCCGACTCATAGACAACCGGGTTATACAGATTGTAGATTTGATCGAAGCCTGCGCTCAAAATATTGGTCAGACTCATGACCCCCATGAGCAGGATAATAGGCAGCATACCCGGCAACGTAATATGCCATACTTTTCTCCACCAGCTCGCTCCATCTATCCCTGACGCTTCATATAGACCCGGATCAATTGAAGTTATTGCAGCCAAATAAACGATGGAGCTATAACCGAATTCCTTCCATACGTCCGTCCCGATAATCAGTGGCTGGAACCAGGTGTTGCTTCCGAGAAAATTAATATTTTCCAAACCGAAAAAGGCTAAAATCTGATTTACACTTCCATCCAGGCTGAACATGTTAACGACCACGGAGGCCAGAACAACCCAAGACAAAAAGTGAGGCAGATATACAATGGTCTGCACGGATTTTTTAACAAACTTAAAGCGGATTTCGTTTAATAAAATGGAAAAAATGATAGCCATCAGTGTGCCGAGTAGAATCTTGGCAATGGCAATCACTAACGTATTACTGATCACTTGGCCGATGTCCGGCAGCTTGAACATATAAATAAAATGCTTGAGCCCAACAAACTCCGAGCCAAACATACCTTTGGCTGGTACATAATCCTGAAACGCCGTAATGACACCAACCATTGGAATGTAGCTGAATACGAGCAAAAATAAAATGCCTGGCAGCATCATCATATGATACATGGCACCCGTGCCCAATCGGTTTCTTGCTTTATATTTTTCCTGCTTCATGGATGAACCCCTTTCCTGAAGAAAGGCTGCGTAGCGCAGCCTGTCAGCAGTGTTAGCTTAATTATTTTTGGGATGTAGTCTCGGCTTCGATCTCCTGAATCACTTGGTCTCCGCCTTGTTTTTTCCAATTAGTGACGAATGTTTCGAAGTAATCCAACGGTTCTGCACCCGTTATGATTTTGATGAAAGATTCCTGTTCCATTTTGGTCAGGTTAGCCCATGTCTGTTTCATGCTTGGTGTAGTTCCAGAGAACGCTGGCGTCATCCAGTTGAATTTGCCTTCCTGTGTCAACTTATCGATCAGCCCCACTCCGTTCATGCGTGAGTGATATTTAGACCAAGCTGTTACATCATCCGTATCCTGGTCTTTCAAGTACGTTTGGATACTGCCAATATTGTTCTTGGATTCCGTTGTACGGACCTGATCCAAACCGATCTCGCCTTTAATTCCACGAACAACGTCGGAGTAATCATCCAGCAGGGATGTTGCCGAGTTGACTTCAATATTAAAAGGTCTGGTTGAACCGTCTACACCGCTTTCCAGATACTTAGCTGCCTCAGGCATGGTAGTTGCGACATCTTTGTCATTTGCCAATTTATCGTAGAACAGATTAATAATTTTAATCGCGAGTTCCGGGTGTTCATATCCTTTTCTCACTACGATAAACTGACCGGATGGATTGGCGTGTGCCACGTTTACCTTACCGTTTGCATCCTCCAGCGTATAAGCCGTGAATTTTGCATGTTTATCCATCTGCTTGACACTGCTCAGTCCCCAGTCTGGAATATGCCACGGTCCAAAAGCAATCCCGCTCTGACCATTGGTGTAGAGTGCAGTGATATCGTCAAATGTACGGGTTCCAAATTGCGGGTCAATGATACCTCTCTTGAACCAGTCGGCCATAATGCCCAGCATCTGCTTGGTTTCCTTTGTAGTGGAACCATAAACGATGCTGCCATCTTCACCCTTCATCCAATATTGAGGATATGCCCCTTCGGTTGAAGCAACACCCAGCATGGTATAGGCAGAACCGTTATAGTCCGTCGTATTCAAGGTGTTCACAAAAGGAATACCGACCGGTTTCCCGGTTTGCCCAGGATCTTTTTTCAGGAACTCTTCTGCTGTTTTCTCTACATCTTCCAGCTTGATGGCACCGTCTCCGTCAGCATCGAGTTTGATTCCCAGCACATCCAGCCAATCCTGACGAACCCAAACCATCGTTGGTGCGGAGTCCAGAGAGGTCGCCGGAAGGCCCATCAGTCGGCCATCGATTGTGGCATTGTCCAGTGCACGGCCATCGTAGGAGTCGTAAATCTGCTTGATATTATCGGTGGCATATTGTTTGTATACCTCTGTCATATCTTCAATCAGATCATTATCAACCAGTTCTTTAAGTTCATCCTTGGAATCGACACGCATCATATCAGGCAATTCTCCGGAAGCGATTGCAAGAGAAACCTGACGACTGTAATCTTCACCGTTAGCCTCAAATTGGTCCTTAATTTGTGCATTAAACGCTTCTTTGACCAGACGGGTATACGCATTGTTCTCATATGTATCTCCAGCCGGCAATTTCGGGTTCGCCGTTGTAACACGCCCCATCGTTACCGCCACTTCGTCTTTATAAGCACTGAACGGATCTCCAGGCGTTACCTCATATTGACCTGCATCCTCAGCAGTCGGTGGATTGGAAGCTCCCCCACAGGCTGCAAGGACGGATACCATCAATGCGGACATGGACAGCACTGCCAGTCGTTTTGTCAACAGCTTGCTTTTTATTGACCAATTATTACTCATCAAATTCAACTCCCCTTCGTTCTGATTATTTCTCTATCATGTTGTTTGCGCTTTCATTATAAAACTTGGAGAAGCTTTATTGAGATAGGGATTAAACGCTAGTTTGGATAGAGAAATGTGTACACATTTTGCTAAGATCAACGATCAACATTAACGAAGTGAACATTTATCTTACCTGCCGACTTACATTTGTCTATCCTCGTTAATAAGAATGGGTAGACAGCGAGTGTGGCACAACGAAAAACCGGCAAACTCCTAAAACAGGAGTCTGCCGGTTATGAATGATCTCGAATTTAGTACACAAATGTGTAGAATTGTAAAATTCAGCGTATATAGGTTAGCAACTCACCGTTGATTCAGGGATGCAGATACTTCAGCAGTTACTTGATCGCCACCTTGTTCCTTCCACTCCTGTACAAATGGATCGAATGATTCGATCGGCGCAGTCCCTAAAATAATTTTCAGAAATGTATCATGTTCCAGCTTGGACAGTTTGCTCCACAACCTCTCCACTGCTGGGGTACGTTTGTAGGTAAGGCTTCGAACTTTATGGATATTCGGATCAAAGAAGTTTCTTCCACCCACAAGCAGTGAATAACCACGCATAAAATTCTCGTTGTGCTGATCCCAGTACGAAATGCCAAGTTGATCATAAGGCTTTAGCTTGGTTTGTTTTATCGTCGAAACTGTATTTTCCAGCAGCTTATATTCGGACTTGTCCTTGAAATCGGCTGGGGTTTTGGTTCCGGCCAGAATATCCTGCACGGCTTTGGATTCATATCGAGCTTCATCTGCCGGGGCAAAGAAATTGCGGCTCAGCATAAAACTGGTACCATACTTGAACTCATCCCGAAGGTACAGATTGTTAATCTTAATGATCGCTTCGGGATGAGCATACCCTTTGCGAACCACCAGGAAAGAACTTGAGGGATTATCCACCTTCACACGAAATGCTCCATTTGCATCCAGTGGGAGCGCGTAAGCCTGCCAGTTCGCCTTGGGATCATTCAGCCAAGCGCTTGGGAGCGGCCAGTATCCTGCAAAGAAACCTTGAAAGAACATCCCAGCCTGTCCGCTAATGACGGTTTCCTCTGGTTCTTTTCGGATGCCCAGATCTGGATCAAGCAGACCTTTGGCATACATATCACGAAGTCTGACCAAAGCGTCCTTTGTCTCTGGTAGAATCGAACCGTATACAGGTTTTCCATCTTTTTCGAGCCAATATCCGGGGAAAGCTCCATAAGCCGAGAAGATCGGCGTTAGATCAAAGGCAAAAGCGCTGTTGTTAAAATCGTTAAACAGACTTGTGCTTGAGGCAAGCCCGATCGTATCCCGTTTCCCGTTCCCATCCGGGTCCTGCTCCACAAAGGCCTTCGCTATTGCTTCCAATTCGTCCACCGTTTTCGGTGGTTTTAATCCAAGACGATCGAGCCAGTCCTGCCTGATCCAAAGCATACTGAAGTCCTCCGCCGTCACAGACGGAACAGCCATCATTTTCCCTTCAAAGGTCACTTGTTCCAGGGCCAATCCATGGGTGCTGTCGATGATTTTCTTCATCTCAGGTGAAGCGCTGCTTGCATATGCCTTGGTCAGATCTTCAATTTCTCCCGCTTTGACCATCTCATTCAACTGAACCTGATTAACAATCATTGCATCAGGCAAATCATTGCTGGCAATAGCCAGATCGATTTTCTGTCCAAAATTCTCCTTGGATACCTGCCACATGACCTCGACATCAATGTTAAGGTTTTGCTTAATCACCGTTTTCCACTTATTCTTTTCTACGGTCTCTCCTTCGGAGAGATCCGTACCTGTGGGGTCAACCACATATCCCAACCGGATGGAAACGGGATGTTCATATTTGCCAAATGGTTCGGTGGCGGCAGTGTCAGGTGTGCTGGTCGCTGGTCCAATTGCCGTTTTCCGAGAGTACGAAATACTGAAAAATACGATACCTGCAATCAAGCTGACGACAACAACACACACAGCCATCTTCTTGATCATTACTTTCCCTTCTTTCACCGGATCGCCAGTCGGTTGTGCGGAGCGTACACTATTTGTCCGTTCTGCCTAATTGTCGATATTCACTAGGCAGCACACCTGTCAGTTCGCGAAAGATTCGGCTGAAATATTTTTCATCCGTATAACCCACCCGCTCTGCAATCCAGAAAATCGTGTTGTTTGTGTTCAATAAATACTCTTTCGACTTCTCTATACGTATATATCGGGAATAATCGTTAAAGGTTTTCCCCATGATGTCCTTGAAGCATTGGCTGAAATAGCTGCGGCTAATATTCAGTTGCTGGGACAGCCCTAAAGCTGTAAAAGCCTGATCCAAATCATTCTGCATGATCATCACGGCTTTTTTCACCCCATCAATCATTTCCTGAGAATACGAGGTCTGTTCATCCGCCTTTCGAATACTCTCAGCGGTCTGTTTGATCCACTGTTCCACTTCGTACCAGGATTGAAAAGAATGGATCATTGAGATTCTTCCCAGCGTAGTCTGGGCAAAAAGATGGTTCCACTCCATGACCAGGGAGTACAGTAATCCCATCAGCTGCCCTTTTTGCAGCCGTAGAGATCTAAACTCTTCAACAAGCTGGTTATAATAATGATCGTTATGCGTCCACGGAGAGAGAAACCAACTTCGTTTAATACGATCCATATCCTCATCCCGAGGTTCTATTGGAAATGTGTCTTCTTCGTTCATGGAAACGACAATAACCGGATCTTGGGGTTCATATGCATAAAATAAGGACGTTTCTGTATAATTCATAATCCAGTTTTGAATTTGCGACCATGTCCGTTCCTGTACATCGGACATCACCAGTAGCGCAGCTTGAGGAACTTGATTCACGTATTTCTTCAGTCTATCGAATAGCAGCTGCTCATCATCCAGAGGTGCTGCCCACATCCAGCTGTTCCGTTCCACTTCAAATCGGACCTCGTCTACATTGGATTCGATTTCAATGGGCCAGTTCTGGCCGGACTTTCGGTCCAGTGAAACCAGTGCATATACTTTACGGTAATGGACATTGGTTTCACCTAGCTGCGGCAGCTTTCGTCTTGTATTCGTGAACTCACCAATCCGGGTATGTATTCGATTCAGTACATGTTCGAATTGTTCCTTCTCAAGCTGGACTTTGGCTATATAGTCGATCGCTCCCAGCCGAAGCGCTTCCTGAATATAATCAAAATCCTGATGAAGAGTAAGCACGACAATATGAAGTTCGGGGTAGAGCTGCCTTGCGGCGCGCATCAGTTCAATGCCTGACATCACGGGCATCGCAAGATCCGTTAACATCAGATCCACCGAGTTGGATTCGAGAAAATCCAGCGCCTTAGCCCCGTTACTCGCTTCTCCAACAACCTCCATGCCGAACTCGTTCCACGGCATTGCGGAGCTTATTCCTTTTCGCACCAATTTATCATCATCCACAATCAATACCTTAATCATGCCTAGATATCTTCTCCTTTGATCGGAAGTATAAGCAATATGCTTGTCCCTGTTCCCAATTCACTTTCAATCACCAGTTGAGCTTGATCCCCGTATTGTGCTTGTAACATGCGGTGAACATAATTGAGCCCGATGCCCATCCCTACTTTTTGATGATCTGCTACACGATTGTTCAGAAGTCTTTGAATCGCTTCCTCCGTCATGCCTGCTCCATTATCCTGAATCATGATGTTCAGCGTTTCTTTGCGTGTTACTTCAATTTGAATAAAACCTTCGTCGCTCAGTCCATGGTAAAGTGAATTTTCAACCAACGGCTGTAGAATAAAACGAGGTACCGGTATTTGAAGCACGTGCTCATCAGCCGAGATGCGCACATCAAACTCAAAGTCATATCGGATTTGCTGCAGGATCAAGTACTGTCTAAGCGCGTCAATCTCCTCTTCCATCGTCGAAACCTGACCTAATTTGCCCAAATTGTAATACAACAGCTTATTCAGGGACTGTACCAGCTTGTCGATCTCCCCTTGTCCATTCATTACCGCCAGCCAGTGCACGGTATCCAGCGTATTCATCAAAAAATGAGGATTGATCTGGTACAGCAGCTTCTCCACTTCAAGGTCTGCACGAATTTTCTCTTTCTGCTGCACCTCTTTAAAGAGGTCACCGATTTGATGCTGCATATTCGAGAATTCACCTAACAGAAAATCAAATTCTGGAATCTGCGTGCGGGCCTGGCTACCTGTTGTTTGTGGATTTTGAGACATTCCGTTGATCTCTGAATGGAACAGACCGAGGGGTTTATAAACCATCTTCCACAGCAGCCAAGCCAGAAATACGGTGAAGCCTAGGAAAAATAAAGCGACCAGCAATATTTGAAGCAACCACTGATTTTTCTCCTGTTGATACTTGGCCTGCGAGATCACCGACACAACGCTCCAGTTCTGGGTAGAATCCTGTCTGAACCAATGATAATCGCGAGCTATCCCGTCCGATGCTGCACCCTTCGATAAGCTGGAGAAATTCTCCCCAACTTTCATCGCTTCCGGGATCTCACTGTACACAATGTTTCCCTCTCCATCGAGGATCAAGTGGGATAAATCTCCTTTGTACTGATTGTAACCCAATATATCCTGCGCAAGGTGAAAACCGGATTCGACGTAAATATACACATCGTCCCTCTGGGGTAATTTTACCTTCCGCATGGCGGATAAGACGAGCTGATCATCAAACCGGTTCATACTGACATGAGGACCATAATAGGTAATCCCATATGCTTTGGAGAGCACAGGCAAAGATTCGGGTGCAAAACGATCCTTTATGGGAAAGTTTCCAAACTGTGTGGAGCTATCCTTCTGAAAATAATACAATGTCAAACCTATATTCGGGTTGGTAAACGTGACGACATTTAATTCGCTTTTTAGTTCATCCCGAGTTTCAATCAATTCAAATATATTGGAGGATGGCTTCAACACCTCATCCAACTTTTTGCCTAGTGTACCACTGTAGGATAATTGCTGTGTAACATGATTCAGGTTGGTGATCGAATTCTCCAGTGAGGAAGTCACCTGCTGTAAATTGCTCCGAATGCCATCATCGATCTTGTTCGCAAAAATGGAATCAATGGTGTAATAGGAAATTGCAAATATACTAATGAAGGGAATAAACGCACTGAGAAAAAACAGCAAAAAGATCCTTTTTTTAAGTGTCATTCCAACCTATTCTCCTTACCTTCATCCATTCTATGTTGAATGCATAACTCCATAATTATAGATTGATAATTCAATATGTCAAACGCTTTCAAATTGTAATCAAGACAAAAAGACCCTGCCAGCGGAATGCCGGCAGAGTTGTTCATAAGGTAAAGGTATTAAACCAAGAAAGCTTTAGAGATGATGACCAACAAGATGAACAGAACAAGGATTGCGCCGATGGATGTGAAACCACCGTATCCACCAAGACCTCCAACATTTCCATATCCTACTTCACTCATGTAATCTCCTCCTCTTTTGTGTTATGTCATAAGGTATTCATATCGTTGTGTATTGACAAGGCTATTGAGACAATCATCAAAAAAAGGGCTCTGTCCGCTTATGCAGCAGACAGAAGCCCCCATCATCACAGGAAGATGACAAAAGTCACCTTAAACGAATTACTTTGTACACTGATATAAATTTTAAAAATCCTCGATACTTAGGTTACAAAAAAACAGACGAGGTGCTTACCATGAATCCAATATCTTTAACAATTTCATTATTAATTGTCGTACTTATTTTGAAGGGCGTGATCCAGGGCAGCAAAAAGCCATTGCACGAATCAGGTCGAAAACTATTAATTCCGATCCTCTATATCTCTACATCTTTGTTTGAATTGTTCGACCCTACATTGGTGCTTACATCAGGCAGAATGATTAGTTCGATCGCTATAGGTGCAATTCTGTCGATCCCATTAATTCTGGTGACGCAATTCGAGCGGAAATCGGATGGCAAGATGTATTATAAAAGAAATGTATCTCTTTATGTTTTAATTATTGTTATCTTCTCGATCCGATTCTTTGACTTCTTGTTCATCTCAGGCATTGATCCCAAGACTCTTGGATTCCTGAATAATGTAGTTGCCCTGTCCTATATTGCCATTTGGCGAATAGCTAGCTTCATTAAATTTCATAATTCCAAGTCTAGTACGTTCAGAGCTTGGGACAAAACTGCTTAATCGTACGATTAGCTAGAGCTGGTTGACTTGGCATATCAAGCATGTTAACCTAGGCCGAGTATTAACAATGATTGTCAAACCCTCCTACTCTTATAATGATGAAAGGTAATTCAACAAATGATGATTTATAGTCGTCTCGCCATCATGATGCCCCCCTTTCCCTAGCTAGGCTCATATTCTTGTTGTCATAACAGAGTATAAGCTTGTAGGAGGGCTAATATATAATGAAGAAATATGCTGTACCATCTTTGCTTTTAATGATTGTTCTTATCGGTTTTCCACAAATCAGCGAAACCATCTACACTCCATCTCTGCCAGATATCGCAGCAGCACTTGGTGTATCTAATAGTTCCGTACAATTCACGTTAAGCATCTATTTTATAGGATTTGCCTTGGGCGTCTTCTGCTGGGGCTGGCTGTCCGACTTGATAGGTCGTAGGCCTGCAATGCTGGGCGGTCTCATCGTATATGGGATCGGGAGCTTGATGTGCTTTTATTCGGAATCGATTCAGTTGCTTCTCGTCGGCCGTTTCGTACAGGCTTTCGGTGCCGCAACTGGCTCGATTATCACCCAAACCATGCTTCGAGAAAGTGTATCGGGAGATCGAAGACATGCGATGTTTGCCCAAATCTCTGCTGTCATTGCATTTACGCCGGCAGTTGGGCCACTTATTGGTGGTTGGATTGATCAGGCCCTTGGCTTCAGATGGGTATTCTTGGCGTTAGTACTAATGAGCGTTTTGTTGTTCATATATGCTTTTCTTAAACTGCCGGAGACAACGAATGTTTCTTTACGATCCAAAGTCGCTATACTTCCGGTTGTTAAAAAGATGCTCGCTATGCCGCGCGTAATGGTGTTTGGCGTATTGATCGGAGGTATTAACGGAGTTTTATTTAGTTATTATGCCGAAGCTCCCTTCATCTTCATAGAACACTTTGATCTGTCGCCTGGCGTTTATGGTTTTCTGGGCATTATTGTGGCCTTGGCCTCAGTGGTCGGAGCAATGATCTCAAAACGATTATTGACCGTTTACACACCGGAAAAGATCATTCGTCTGGGTTGTCTGGTCATGACCAGCGGTGCTCTGCTCCTGACCCTTGGAAGCAGCTTGTCTATGCTGCCCAATCTTTTGCAGATCATCTGCATGTTAACTGCCATGTTTGTTCTGTTGATTGGCGCAGGTATTGCTCTGCCCAATTGTCTAAGTCTTGCGCTTGTTCATTTTCAAGATGTAATTGGCACAGCAGGTGCTATATTCAGCTTGGGCTACTACTTGCTGGTAAGCCTTACGACATGGGGAATGGGTGCTCTGCATAACGGTTCATTGCTGATGATGCCTTTATATTTTCTAATCATTAGCGGCGTAATGTGGTTGCTTGGCAAAAGATTTATCTCAGAAGAATAATCTATTAGGATCATTCATTAGGATCATAAATAATACGAAGAAATGTCCCGGGGCACATTTCAACAAAACAGAAGCAGTCCAGTACTTTTATCGTATCTGGGCTGCTTTTGTTAATTTTATTGAACATAAAGTCTGAAAGCCACATCGGCTTATCCAAAGATCTTAAATACTTTATATTCATATTCATATTCATTGCCCTAACTTTGAAGGTTCCACGCATATACGGAAGAAGCGAAAGTTCAAATCTTGAGCATTTGAAATTCCCGACATTGAATACGTTATCTTCCACCGTCCTTTCGGGCGGTTTTTAGTTTGATCACATCTATTCCATGAAATACAACTGATGCTTTTTGCGGTATTCTCCAGGCGTGAGGGAAGTTTGACGTTTGAACAACCGTGTAAAATAGTTATGGTCCTGCAGTCCACACAACTCGCCGATACGCTTCAGCGGAAGCTCCGAATGTGCCAATAACCGCTTGGCCTTCTCCATTTGCAGGTGATGCCTGTATTGAAGCGGGCTCATCCCCGTATACTGCTTCAGGCAGCGAGCCAGGTAATCAAAATGATAAAGCAGATCATGCTCCATCTGTCCGGAATCAAACGGCTGCTCGAGGCGTTGACCAAGATAAGTTGCCACTTTCTCGCTTAGAAAATAGGAGCGAGCCTGCGGGCTGTTCTGTCTCATTCCCTTCTGTAATTGCAGCAGGAATTGGCCCAACAGAACATGAAGCTCGAAGGAACGCTGACGGGTGAGTACATGGTGCAGCTCAAGCATTTCTTTCAGTATCGGCTCCAGGTTACGTAGATCCACTACGGCGAATTTGGGAATTTCAATGACTCCTGGGGGAGCCTCAATATCCTGGTCTGTTTGTTGAAGCAAAGGCTGCTCCCAAGTCGTCTTTTCTTTCAAAATCATCTTTTGCACAGAGGACAGCTGGAAATGAATCCAGTATACTTCCGTCTGCACATCCGTTGGTCTATAGCCACGGTGGTCTTTGCCAGGTTCAAGAACCAGCATCATACCTTCCGCAATCTCGTAACGGAGGCCATCTTCCTCCATGTACAGCGCTCCTTTGGCGCAAATAATAAGATCGAACACATCAAAGCTACGCTGGGCATGCTGCATCCCCGGCTGCCATTCGGTGTGCCCAATGGCTGCTAATAGCGGAAACGGCGGAACTTGAAGTTCAAGTACAAGCATTAGATTCTTCCTTTGTTCTAAATGTAGATAATGTGCTATATATAGTCGTAATTGTCAGCTGTATCAAAGCTGATGATCGATTAGAGTGGTAGATATAATATGATTCTATCATTTAATGACCAGGGGGAAGCAAGCATGAAATTTCGTCAAGTTCATCTCGATTTTCATACGTCAGAAGCCATTGAAGGCATTGGCCGTGATTTTTCGAAGCAGCAATTTCAGGAGATGCTCAAAACCGGGCATGTCGATTCCATCACCATATTCTCCAAGTGCCATCATGGCTGGGCCTATCATCCGACTACCGCCAATCAAATGCATCCACATCTGAATTTCGATCTTCTGGGTGCCCAGATTGAGGCTGCTCATGAGATAGGTGTGAAGACTCCGGTCTATCTCTCCGCTGGCCTTGATGAGCGGCTCGCCCGCAAACATCCACAATGGCTCATCCGCAATCAGCAGGAGCAGATCAGTTGGACAGCCGACTTCATGACGCCAGGATATCATCAATTTTGCATGAATACCCCTTATCTTGACGTTCTCACCCTACAGGTCGAGGAAGTCGTAAAGAAATATGATGTGGACGGAATCTTTCTCGATATCGTTGGTGTTCGGGAATGTTATTGTCAATATTGTGTTGCCGAGATTCGCTCACAGGGCTCCGATCCACGAAACATTCAAGATATGAAGAAACTGTGGGAACAGACGTATACTCGTTATGCTAATCGAATGAATGAGACTGTGCATGCAGTGAAACCCGGATTACCCGTGTTCCACAACAGCAGTCACGTCGACCGTGGGCGGCGGGATCTCGCCCATGTGAATACCCATCTGGAGTTGGAATCGCTACCAACGGGCGGCTGGGGCTACGACCACTTCCCGCTTTCTGCTCGTTATGCGCAGACATTGGGCATGGATTTTCTCGGCATGACCGGAAAATTCCATACGTCCTGGGGCGAATTCGGTGGATACAAACATCCCAACGCGCTGCGTTATGAAACTGCTCTGAGTCTTGCGAACGGGGCACGCTGCTCCATTGGAGATCAGCTGCATCCGGGTGGTCAGATGGATCATGCCACGTATTCGTTGATCGGGGAAGCTTACCGTGAGGTAGAAGCGAAGGAAGAATGGTGTCGAGATACTACGGCTATTGCCGATATCGCATTGCTGTCAGTTGAGGCAGCCTTATGGGAAACCGGAGGCGATCCTCATAACCAGCACATGCACCACCACGATACCGGAGCTGTAAGAGTTTTGCTGGAAGGCCACTTTCTCTTCGATGTGGTCGATCTGCAGGCTGATCTGTCCAAATATAAAGTTGTTATTTTGCCGGATGCCATTAGCATTACAGAGTTAATCAAAACCAAACTGACAGCCTTTCTTGCCGGGGGCGGCAAAATTCTGGCCACTGGCCGTTCCGGTCTCTCACCGGATGGAACGGGCTTTGAATTCGATTTGGGCGTAGAATATCAGGAGGTTTCCCCATTCCGTCCCTCCTATTTCCGTCCGAATTTTGAGCTTCCTTCGCTGCGTACAGCCTCTTTCGTCATGTACACCGAAGGACAGGACGCAGTGCCCACGACAGACGGCATCGTACTTGGCAGTAAGGAAAATTCATATTTTAACCGTGACTTGTTCACGTTCTGCTCTCACCAGCATACCCCTTCTGATCTGCAGGAATCGGGAACTGGCATGGCTGAGGGTCAGGATGGAATCTATATCGCATGGAATGTTTTTGAAGATTATGCGATGAAGGGGAGCTTGGCTGTCAAGGAAATCATCTGTTACGCGCTGGACCGTTTACTGAGTAACAACAAGTCGCTAATGACCAATCTGCCTGCGCAAGGGGTTACCACGCTGCAGATGCAGACGAACTCGAACCGTTGGGTGAATCATCTGCTGTATGCCTCTCCAGTACGTAGAGGACAAGGTGTAGAAGTTATCGAGGATATCCCTCCACTTATCAATACAGAGGTGACGGTTGCGGCGGCTGAAAAAGTACAGGAAGTGTATCTGGCGCCACAGAACCTTAGTCTCCCATTCAATCAGGTGAACGGGCTCGTGAGCTACACGATACCACAATGGTCCTGTCATCAAATGGTCGCGATTCAATTTTAGAAGTGCATTTTTGGAACATAATAACAGCAGACAAAAAAAGTCGCCATCAACATGGCGACTTCTTTTTTGGCGTTTTACTCCGCCAATGTACTATCCTTTAGAGATTAATGACTATACACAGGCTTTCAATTTGTTCAGACTCTGGGAAATATCGCGAATCAGTAAATCCACATTTTCCCGCTGAGTTGCCCAACTGGTACAGAAACGAACGACGCTGTGAGTGTCGTCCACCTTTTCCCAGAATGTGAACGAGTAACGGCTGCGTAAATCCTGAAGCAGGTCATCTGGCAGAATTGGAAATTGCTGATTGGTTGGTGAATCATATAGGAAAGCAATGCCTTGCTCCGCAAGTGAATCATGAATCAACATGGCCATGTCCACCGCATGTTGGGAAATTTCAAGATACAGACCATCTTCAAACAGCGTTTCAAACTGAATCCCCAGCAATCTGCCTTTGGCAAGCAGGCCGCCTTTTTGTTTGATCATATAACGAAAATCCGGCTTGAGCTTGTCATTCAAAATGACTACCGCTTCCCCCATCAATGCTCCGATCTTGGTTCCGCCAATATAGAATACATCACACAGGCGGGCGAGATCCGCGAGCGTCGTATCACAATTCCGGGAAGCAAGAGCATACCCAAGACGTGCCCCATCAATAAATAACGGGAGACTACACTGTTGGCTCACATCAAACAATGCTTGCAGCTCTGCCTTGCTGTACATCGTACCGTTCTCGGTAGGCTGGGATATGTAAACCATTCCGGGCTGGACACAATGCTCCGGAGACGCATCATTCCAATGAGCATCATAGACCGCTTTGACCTGATGTGCTGTGATCTTTCCATCTTCACTTGGTACCGTAATCACTTTGTGACCTGTGGCTTCGATCGCTCCTGTCTCATGGACCGCGATGTGGCCCGAAGTCGCTGCAATCACGCCTTGGTATGGACGTAAAATGGAGGCAATAACCGTTGTATTGGTCTGTGTACCACCAACCAAAAAATGCACATCCGCCTGTTCATTTTCACAAGCTTGTCGAATGAGACTCCTCGCCCGATCACAATGGGCATCTTTACCGTAACCGCTCGTTTGTTCCATGTTCGTTGAAATCAGTCTTTGCAAAATGCGCTCATGTGCGCCTTCGTTGTAATCACATTCGAATCGTATCATCGTCTTGTCTCTCCTGCTCTTTTGTTCAACTTATCCTGAATATTCATCATTGAAGCGTAAACTTCTCTGATCTCTTCCTCATCCAAACCTTGCATTAACTTCACAATCTGCTGATCTGAACGTTCATTCAACTCACCGTAAAGCTCCTGCCCTTTTTCAGTCAGGCGAATCAAACTAACCCGGCTGTCAGCGGCCGAATCTACTTTCATCAGCAGCCCTTCTCTGGTTAGTTTACTTACAATTCGACTCATGTAACTGCGATCAATGGTCAGTGTATCCACCAGATTGTTCGCAATGCTCTCCCCTTGAATGCCAATTTCAATAATGACCCTTGCTTCGGCGAAGGAGTATCCCGTTCCCAGGATATGTTTATCAAGTACACCGAGTATATTGGTATAAAAACGGTTAAAACGCCGCATTTCAGTCAACATATCTGCATTTATTTGCTGAGAGTCGATGTCAAACCCTCCCTTTTAGTGGACATTGTCAACATTATGATAATTCGTTTAGTGGACGTTGTCAACAATATAATATTGATGAACCTTATAGTCTGAATCAGTGTCACTTTATTGAAAAACAAAAAAACAAACCGCGCAAATGCACGGTTTGTTTTTCGGCTATCAGGAATGGCTGTATTGAACCTGGTGAAGCCTGCTGTATATCCCCCCTGCAGCGACCAGTTCCTCATGGTTACCCTGCTCTGCAATACCATCAGCATTGACTACCAGGATGCGATCTGCATTCTTGATGGTTGTCAGTCGGTGTGCAATAACAAGTGTTGTTCTGCCCACTGACAGTTCCGCCAAGGACTTCTGGATTAACGCTTCGGTTTCGGTATCCAGAGCGGACGTTGCTTCGTCCAGGATGAGAATCGGTGGATTTTTTAGGAACATGCGAGCAATGGACAAGCGCTGTTTCTGACCTCCGGAAAGTTTGACACCACGTTCGCCGATGACTGTATTGATCCCTTCCGGCAAACTAAGAATCAATTCTTCCAGAGATGCACGACGGGCTGCATCCCAGATTTGCTCGTCTGTTGCCGTTAAATCGCCATACGCGATATTCTCCTTAATTGTGCCTGAGAAGAGAAATACATCCTGTTGAACAATACCGATATGTCTGCGCAATGATTCCAGCTGAACCTCACGAATATCCATCCCGTCAACAGTGATCCGGCCTTCCTCTACTTCATAGAATCGTGGAAGCAGACTGCAAATGGTCGTTTTACCTGCACCGGAAGGACCCACAAATGCAACGGTTTCCCCTGGATTGATGGACAGACTGATATTATTCAGAATACGTCGATTTTCCTCATAACCGAACGAGACATTTTCGAAGCAAATATCTCCTCGTACGCTTTTTAGCTCAACGGCATTTTTCGCATCGGCGATTTCCGGCTCCGTATCAATGATTTCCAAGTAACGCTTGAAGCCGGCGATCCCCTTTGGATAACTTTCGATGACGGCGTTAATCTTTTCAATTGGACGGAAGAAGATATTGGACAAGAGCAGGAATGCCATGAAATCACCCATATCAATTCTACCATCGATAAAGAACCAGGCACCGCTGATCATAACAAACACAGTAACCAGACGCATCATCATGTAGCTGACTGATATACTCTTCGCCATCGTTTTGTAAGCAAGCAGCTTTGTTTTACGGAAGTTCTCGTTGTCTACGGAAAATAGTTTTTTCTCATGCTCTTCGTTAGCGAACGATTGTACGACACGAATTCCGCCTACGTTGTCTTCAATACGGGAATTGAAATTCCCCACATCGCCGAAGAGGCGCCGATAGGTCTTCGTCATGCGCCCACCAAACACGATAATGACCCAGGCCATGATTGGAATGATGATAAAGGTGATCAATGCAAGCTCCATATTAATGTTCGCCATGAGCCAGAACGAACCGATTAATGTCATCACTGCGATGAAAACATCCTCCGGTCCATGGTGAGCCACCTCGCCAATATCGTTAAGATCATTCGTCAGATGACCAATCAGATGACCCGTTTTACGATTATCGAAGAACCGGAAGGATAGCTTTTGCAAATGAGCAAACATCTTCGAACGCATGTTGGTCTCAATGTTAATACCAAGCATATGTCCCCAGTAGGTCACGACATAATTCAAGACCGTATTCAGCGCATAGATCGACAGCAATACAATACATGCGAGGATAATGAGCGGCCAATCTTGACCTGGCAGCAACTCATTAATGAACTTGCTTACCGCAAGTGGAAATGCCAGCTCTAGTAAACCAGCTATTACTGCACAACCAAAATCAATTAAAAACAGTTTTTTGTAAGGACGATAATATGAGAAAAAACGACGAATCATTCTTATTCACTCTCCAGATCCTGATTAGGGCTTTCTTCTTCAAGTTGTAATTCAAAAAGTTGGATATATTCATCAATAACCTGGTCAATGGCTTTCAGCTCTCCACTAATCATTTGGTGAATATTCCTGAACTCCTCCTGACCAAGCTGTCTGGCCAATGTGGCTCTTCGGTTCTGCATTTGTTCCAAAAAGACAAGTATTCTTCCACGTCGAAACGTTTGTGCCCCGTTACCCCGTTTTCCGTGATGTTCGCCATGTCCTCTTCCGCGTCTGGAACGTTCACCTTGTTTTTCTTGTTTTTCTTGTTTCTCTTGTTTCTCTTGTTGCTCTTCTTCCCCGCGACCGCGTCTGGCTCGCTGTCCATGGCGATCAGGTTGCTCGTTCTCATTTATATGTCTTTCTCTCATTTGAGAAGCACCTCCAATTTCGTATACATCTGTATACATTTCGTTTATGTATACGATTGTATACACAACAAACTGTTCTGTCAACCCGTATTTTTCCATTTTTTCAGGTCAATTCATATTCAGTTCATCGCCCTAGAGTACACTAACTCAGGTACCACCACAGAGATTCCCAATTCACAGATAAGACAGGAGAAGATGAGATTGACACTGAAAAAACGAACTTCATTCGCGGCGGTAACCCTGATGTTAACCATGTTAGCCCCAATGTCTGCTCTCGCCGCACCGGCAACCAGTACCAGCAGTAACCTTACGTATGATATGACCCAAAAAGTGGTGATGGAAAAGAGCAAGCTCCTTACCGAAACATATGGTACAACCAGTGTGCAGTATGCACTCATGGATGAGGGAAAGATCGTGATCTCCGGACAAGTAGGCCAAAATGACCCGGAGGATCGTATCCCCCTTTCTTCTAATACAATGTATGGCATCGGTTCAACCAGTAAAGTGGTGCTTACCGCCGCTGTGATGAAGCTGGTTGATGAAGGCAAGATCGATCTGGATGTGCCGGTTGTGAACTATATCCCGGAATTCAAAATGAAGGACAATCGTTACACAAAAATTACACCTCATATGCTGCTGAATCATTCATCCGGGATTCTTGGAACCTCAAGCGGTAGTGCCATACTGTATGGGGACAATGATACCTATGCACATGATACATTTTTGGATCAATTGGCCGAGCAAAATTTGAAGGCAGATCCAGGAGCCTACTCGGTGTATAGTAACGATAGCTTCACATTAGCTGAAATTCTGGTCGAAAGAGTTAGTGACATGAGCTTTACTGCATTTATACACAAATATATTACAGAGCCCTTGGGCATGAGTCACACCAAAACACCGCTGGATCTGGTTGACCCTAATCAAATGGCAGTAACTTATTCCCAGCCGGAAAAGAAACAACTTCCACTAGAGAACACGAACATGATTGGCTCTGGAGGCATTTACTCTACTGCAGAAGACCTGGTTAAATTTTCGCAAATCTTTACAGGAGAGATCAAAGGCATTCTTTCTAGTGAGTCGGCAAAAGCGATGACGCAGGAAGAATACAAAAGAGGCGTGTGGCCAGAGGACAGCGATTCATCTATTTCGTACGGGTTAGGCTGGGATAGTGTAAACCTGTTCCCATTTAGCGAATACGGGATCAAGGCACTTACCAAAGGCGGGAATACGATTGCCTATCATTCGTCATTAATTGTACTTCCGGAATACAACATGGCTGCAGCCGTTACCTCCTCAGGTGGGTCGAGCACCACCGACCAATTGATCGCGAGTGAACTGTTGCTTAGCGCACTTGAGGAAAAAGAGATTATTAAAGCGCGGAAGCCGGATAAATCATTTGGCGCACCTGTAAAAGCAACCATGCCGAAAGAACTAACGCAGTATGCAGGCATTTATGGGGCTGTTGGCAGCTCGTTATTGAAGTTGGAAGTGAATGATGAAGGGCAATTAACAACGTCTCTGCTATTATCGCCGAACAGTACGGAACAAAAGTATACGTATACCGCAGATGGCTCTTTCGTGAACGAGCAAGGTACAGAAAAGTTGAAATTCGCCCAAGAGGATAACGGGAATACCTACCTGTGGTCTCGCTCGTATCAGTCGGTGCCAGGGCTTGGACAAATCGCCTCCTCGGAATACAAGGCAGAAAAGCTCGAAACCAATACATTACCCGAAGATGTAACAGCCGCTTGGCAGAAGCGCGAAGGCAACATTTATTATCTGGTGAATGAAAAATACACCTCGACGGTATATGACAGTACAACGCCGATCATCCCTATTCATATGTTCAATGAGGCACCAGGGTATGTGTATACCAATAAAATTATGGATCCAAACCTGGCCGTGAACCAACTGCAAATTCCAGGCTTGGCGGGCAGGGATACGATGGAATATAAGTTCTTCGAGAAAAACGGCGTGGAATACGTCTCAGCAGGAGGAAAGGTCTACGTCAGTCAAGAACTTGTAAGACCGCTCTATTCGGGGAAACAATCGAAGACAACGATCCAAACGAATGGTTATGCGACATGGTACTCGATACCGGCAGCCGCCACAGGTAAAGTGATGACAGTAAAAATGCCTTCGAAAGGTGCTTTCACTGTATATGATCAGACGGGTATCAGTACGAATCATACCGTGGTAAGTGGTGTAAATGAAGTTACATTACCTGTAAATGGTACGATTGTATTTGCTGGTGAAGCTGGTTCAAGGTTCGAAATTACGTTAACTAATCAATAATAATGAGTATGGAAAATACGCCCCTTCCCCGGTGTTCTACTGGGGAACGGGCGTTTCGTTCTTTCTGAAATCAATTCTGAAAGGTACTACGTTGATTCTAAGTTTATTTCACTTCATTCATAAACTTCCTGAAGTTTTCGACTATTTCTTTGGATCGGGTATGGTGTAAATAATGCCCGCCTTCGAATGTCATCACTTTACCATGTACAGAATTTTCAACTTGCTCTTCATGCAAAGGTATCCATCCTTCCGTTTCCGTATCATTCGCTTGTAAGAAGAAAATCACAGGCAGATCTTTGGGGAAGGTCAAGTTCTCAGTTACTTTGAAGTTAGGAGCAAAGTTTTCGCCTTCACTCAGATTGTTCGGATTAAACGTATTTTTGAGTGAAAGGATTCGAATTTGCTCTCTGGTTTCATCATCAACATCGGGTGCAATCAGTTGATCAGGGGCCAATTTCATTAACAGTCGGTAGAATCCTGATTTTTTAAGCAGTTTGTACGTTCCGGTTGGGAATGGATCATCGTTACCTCCCTGCGTTGGGACACTGCTCTCGATGCCGACAAAGGAAGTTACTTCGTTTGCATATTTGTTCACATAATCCAGTCCGTATATCCCTGAAATGGAGTGAGCCATGAGCGTGTAACGTTGAATACCAAGTTGCTGTAACGCTTCATGAATTTCACTAACCATATTTTCCGTAGTACGCTCTTTTTCAGTAATGTCACTTAATCCATAACCGAAAGGTTCAATGACAACGACTTTGTAAAATGGAGATAGCTCATCGATTAACGGTTTAAAATCGAGGGCTGGGGCAGGTGTTCCGTACCCCGGAAGCAATACCACGGTTTCTTCACCTTTTCCTTGGATCAACACATTCATGTTTTTCCCGTCAACCGATACGGACTGACCATAGGGTTTGATTTTCCCTGCCTCCGACTTGTTGCTAAATACATTTACAAAATAAACAGTGGCAATAAATAATGCAAAAGCGATAACTATGGCTCCGAATATTTTGAGCAAAATGATTAATATTTTTTTCATCATGATGGTATTCTCCTGTTGAGTTCGTTTGTTGTACCGCCGCTTGAATCTCTATTCATTTATATTAATTTACTTTTTTAATGAAATTTCAAATTGGGAGCCAGCCTCACCTGCAAATACAATACGGCCGTTTTCGGGTAAAACAACAACATTCTTACCGCTAACCACGCTGTGATTAATACAAATTCCGTTCTGATCATAGATAGCAAAGGCTCCTTTTGCAGGTAACTTCACTGTCATGACTTTTCCTTTCGCAGTAGCGGGTACCGAAAACCATTTGGCATATCCATCTGCTTGAATGGTTGTTGCGGATTGTTTACCGGAATAGATTGGTTTCACCAATCCCTCACTGGCGAATACATAACCTGAAAATGTAAGATACTCTCCTCCGTTCTTTTTGGAGAAATGAATGTCCATCGGTTCTCGTCCGGCACTACCCGGAATCTGCAATTGATTGGCTGCTTCGCCTGCTCCAATAATCTTATTATTGGACATATACCCTGGATTCTCTTTATTCAATTGAATAGGCAGGATCGATGTAGCATTAAGATAGAGCATTGATGTGTATTTCGCATTCACCAGATAATATTTTTTACCATCACGCTTTGCCCATGCAGCGTTAATCTCCTTGGGTAATGTATTGGCTTTGAGTTTTTCCGCATTATATTCTGAGAGAGCCACCTGTCCGAGTCCTGGAACGGAGATATAAGATCGAGACCACAGGTAGGTATTCCCATTTTTCTCCACAACGAATTTCAACTTTTCTGTACCATCATCACTCACAAAAGTACCATCTGATGTATAGGTGTATTCTTGAACCGGATTACTTGGAGCCGTGAGAGAGGAGAGCGTCATTTGTCCTGCCTTATTTATTTTGATCTTCGTAACTGAATTATTGCCACCATAATTCCCTGCAAACTTGGAGATTTCTTTAGGCATATCAGCCTTCACAGGTACACCAAATGATTTTTTCGGTTTCCGTTCTTTAATAATGCCCTTTTCTTCAAGTGCGCTAAGTAATAACTCACTCGCAATGAATTGATTGGTTATGCTTGCTCCGCCTGAAGAGATCACGGCTGCAGCCATGTTGTATTCCGGAAGTACGACGAGTGAAGAATGATAAGATAACGTATCTCCACCTTTCGTAACAGCCTTGATGCCGTAGTCACTGAATGGGAACAAGTCCACACTATCCCACCCTAATCCGTAAGACATAGAAGAATCACTATCCTCTGGCCACATGCCTCTTCTGTATTCTTTTTGCTCCATGGCTTCTACCGACTTGTTGGAAAGAATCCCTTTGACCTCTCCTGTGAAGATTTGCGAAAATTTCACCAGATCCTTAGCGGTGGAATATATGCCTCCTGAAGCAATGATATTATAATTCTCGCGTGGAAGCTGCCCCTTATACAAAGGAGAGTAGATTCCCGCCATTTCTCCCGTATTAACTATATCCTGTGGTGTTTTGGTATGATTCATTTTCAGAGGCTCTGTAAAATATTTGTGTATAAATGCCGTAAAGCTCATACCAGTGACTCTCTCAACCAGAATTTCAGCTAATGTAAATCCATCGTTAGAGTACACCGAATACGCACCTGGCTCTGCCATCAGATTCTGGGTCGCCAATTGATCCAAAAAGGTATCATGTGCATAGGTATCATTGTCCCCATACAGTATAGCACTACCGACAGAGGTTCCGAAAAGCCCGGCCGAATGATTCAGCAACATACGGGGTGTAATCTGTTTGTATCGTTTATCTTTCATTGTAAAATCAGGCATATAGTTCACAACAGGCACATCCAAATCGATCTTGCCTTCATCAACCAGCTTCATTACAGCGGCTGTAAGCATCATTTTACTGGTTGAACCAATGCCATAGATTGTGTTCGAAGTAAGAGGTACCTTGTCGTTTAGATCGTTCTTGCCCGTTTGACCGGACAGCGTAATCTCTCCACCATCAATGAGCGCATATTGCAGACTCGTCGTACCGTACGTTTCAGTCAGCAACTTAGCTTTTTCGATTACGGTTTCCTTTGTTGTCTCATACGTAAGGTTAATGCTGTTACTCGTGGCAGTCGGTGCGGCCATTGCAGATAGCGGGGCTAACATGGTTAACACTAACGTTAAAGCTGCAATTGAAGTTCGTTTTTTGACTGTTCTCCTGACCACGTTCTGCATTTTCTCTTGTTGTATCATCTGCATCTTCTCCTGTCATTATCTCTGTATTAGAGTATCTTGCTTTGGTGCTAAAAAAAGCTTAACCCATACAAATGTACTCTTCGTGACGTCTATATGAACCGAGTATGAACAGGCGAACTAATTTGAGTACATGATGATTTACGATCCTTAATTCTTCCTTTTTTTCGCCATAAAAATATCCCCTCCAAGTGTCACTTGAACCCTCCTGAATTTATGAGGGTTTTTAAGTGTCTACTTAAAGGGGACGAAGACTTCGTCTATTTCAATGAAATTTCAAATTTGGAGCCAACCTCACCTGCAAATACGATGCGGCCGTTCTCTGGTAAAACAACTTCATTCTTACCACTGACCACGGTGTGATTAATACAAATCCCCTTTTGATCATATACGGCAAAGGCACCATTTGAAGGCCGTTTAACGGTCATAACTTTTCCTTTCACAGTTGCTGGTACCGAAAACCATTTGGCATATCCATCTGCTTGAATCGTTGTTACAGATTGTTTTCCCGAATAGAGTGGTTGAACAAGTTCCTCACTGGCGTATATGCTACCTACAGCTGTGATGTACTCCACTCCGTTCTTTTCGGCGAAATAAATCTCCTTGGTATCACGTCCAGCCATGCCAGGGATCTGAAGCTCAGTGACTGCTTCGTTTGCTCCAATAATCTTGTTATTGGACACATACCCCGGAGTCTCCTTACTCGTATGAATCGGGAGAATTGGTGACGAATGTAGATAAACTGTTGATGTATATTTCTCATTCACCAGGTAATATTTTTTACCTTCACGCTGCTCCCATGAGGCCGTAATATCCTGGGATAATTCATTGGCTTCCAGCTTCTCCATTTTATATTCGGAGAAAGCCAATTGTCCAAGTCCTGGCAAGGATATATAAGATCGATACCACAGATAAGTCCTTCCATTCTTCTCCTTAACGAATTTCAACTTTTCCGTGCCTTCATCGTTAACAAAAGTACCATCCGCTGTATAGGTGTATTTTTGAGCCGGATGACTTGGAGCTGTGGGTGTGGATACAGTCATTTGTCCAGCAGTATTCATTTCGATCTTCTTAACCGAATTATTGCCGCCATATATACCTGCATTCGTGGCTATTTCTTTAGGTACATCTGCCTTCACTGGTACACCAAACGATTTTTCTGGCTTCCGTTCTGTAATAATCCCCTTTTCTTCAAGTGCGCTGAGTAATAATTCACTCGCAATGAACTGATCTTTGGCACTTGTCCCACCTGATGAGGTAACGGCTGCAGCCAGATTATATTCCGGCAGTGCGATTAAAGATGAGTGATACGATATGGTATCTCCACCTTTCGTAACAGCCTTGATGCCGTATTCACTGAATGGGTACAAATTTACACTATCCCACCCTAACCCGTAAGATATAGACGTATCGCTATCCTCCGGCCACATGCCTCTTTTGTATTCTTCTTGCGCCATGGCCTCTACCGACTTACTGGAAAGAATGCCCTCGACCTCTCCCGTGAAAATTTGTGAAAATTTCACAAGATCTTCAGCAGTGGAATAAATGCCTCCAGTAGCGATGATATTATAATTCTCTTGAGGAAGCTGGCCTTCAACCAAAGGAGAATAGATTCCCGCCATTGCTGCCGGATCAACCACATCCTGTGGTGTTTTGGTGTGATTCATGTCCAGAGGCTCTGTAATATATTTGTGAATAAATGCAGTAAAGCCCATGCCACTAACTCTTTCGACTAGAATCTCCGCTAATGTAAAACCATCGTTACAATATACGGAGTACTCTCCTGGATCGGCTTTCAGGTTTTGATTCGCCAATTGATCTAGAAACGTATCATGTGAATACGTATCATTATCTCCATACAATGTGGCATTGCTTCCAGTGCTGCCCAACAGACCGGAAGAATGATTCAACAGCATGCGCGGTGTGATTTGTGTGTAGCGATGATCTTTCATCTTAAAATCAGGTAAATAGTTCACAACAGGCAGATCCAAATCCATCTTTCCCTCGTCAACTAGTTTCATCACAGCGGCTGTAAGCACCATTTTGCTAGTTGATCCTATGCCATAGATTGTATTTGAAGTAAGAGGCACCTTGTCCCTTAGATCGTTTTTGCCTGTTTGAGCGGACACCACAATCTCTCCACCATCAATAAGGGCATATTGCACACTGGTCGTACCGTACGTCTCGGTAAGGATCTTCGCTTTCTCCGCTACAATTTTCTTGGTTGCTTCATACGTCAGATTGCTGTTGTTACTCGTAGCTGGTGCGGCCAGTACTGACATTGGAGATAACATCATTAACGCCAGAGTTAAGGCGGTGATTGACATTCGTTTTCCCTTTTGTCGTCCCATTCACATCATCTCCTGATTTAAATGTTTAGGTTGATTAAAGTTCTTTGGGATCTATAAATTTCACCTCTGGATACAAGTCGCTCGGTCCCAGAATCAGAGTGCCACCCGTTCCTTTCAATTGCTTATTAAAGAAATCAAGTACATATTGATTTACGATGTTTGCTCCTCTTTTACCATTGATGTCTCCTGTGATCCCGGACAGTTTAACCAGCTCCGAATAGAATTGAAGATCCGTGAAATTGAAGTGCTGGGTTCCTTCTATATAAATCACATTTCCCCCATGTTCAATAACATTTTTCATAATGTGCAGCTCATCTGAAAGAAATTTATTTACTTCGTCATCCGAATTTCTATCATTTTCAAAATTGACTAACCAGTCTTTAAAACTTCCCGATCTGATGAACATAAACGGCTTGTTTATATCATCTCTATTTTCTACTTCATTCAGTGACCCGTCCATATTAACCCCGGCCTTGATTCGAGGATCCAAATACGTTGCATTAAACGCCGTTGCACCCCCAAAAGAATGCCCCATCGCACCGATGTTATTTAAATCCATTTTCCCTTTGAATTGACTTTCAATTGCACCTGAATTCAGCTTTTCGATTTGATTGATTACAAATTCCACGTCTTTTGTCCATATATCCCCAATTTCTCTGCGGTCATCTATGGTTGTCATCTTTGTTGTATAGCCCGTTACACGGCCATCCGGAAAAAGGGTCGCAAAGGTGCTGTACGTATGATCGATTGTCGCTACGATAAACCCATGACTGGCCAGATTCTCCGCCTGTGATGCTTGTAGAACTCTACTGGTTCCCATACCATGAGATAGCAGTACCACGGGATAAGGACTTGTGGAAGGTAATATTTCTACATTTTCATAAGAGTTGGTTTGACTATACTTCAAGTAGTCGAGCAAAAATTCGGGCAGTTTTAAAGAAGCAGAGAAGCTCTTAATATACGTTTTGAACATTTCTTTATCATTTGGAAACAGCGTGTCACGCTTGTTGTTATTCATGTTCTCCGTAGGATACCAGACTTGAACCATTAGTTCCCTCTTGTCGCTCTGATCTTCAGTTAAGACTTCGTCTCTGTTCTGGTCCGTAAAATGAAAGGTTTGAGTACCCACTTTCTCTGGACCATCCGGCTTCGGCAAATTAAATACAGGTAGGTATACAGACAAAGCAGTAGATATCACAAGTAGAATGACGATTAAGGAAGATAAACTATATTTCAAGAACTTCCCTATTTTTAGATTCACCATTTTTTCGGAATGCCTGAGTAAAACTATGATTATGAATAGAGCCGTCATGATATATACCAAAAGCAGCTGCCATCTGTATCCCTCAACAAACAATTGAACTAATAATATAACGCTGCTTCCTATACCCAAACCCAAGCCTGTTTTCTTAGAACTTCTTTTAATAAATAGTAGGTCTATGAGTAACGCGAAACAGGATAGAACTAAAAGTATTTCAAATAATCTCATGTTGAATTCCTCTCTCTTTCATCACGGACATCATCCGAATTGGATTTACTATGGAAAAACCGCCCCGCAGGACGGTTTTCATATTCGTTCATACACACCTGGTAAGTCAAAGAGTGTACGTTTACACCATATTTATTTCGCTTCGTTCATAAAAGCTCTAACATCTTCAGCAATTTTTTTGAATTGAGTATGGTGTAAATAATGTGAACCATCCATTGTGATTACTTTCCCATGTACCGAATCTTTGATCTGCCCTTCATGCAGCGGTATCCATCCTTCTACACCTTCATTATTCGCTTGTACAAATAGAAGAAGTGGAAGGTCTTTAGGGAAGGTTAAACCTTGAGCACCTTTAAAATTGGAATAAATATGATCCATCTCGTTTAATGACGTGGGATTATACATATTTTTATTCGAGATCATTCTCATTTGCTCAACGGTCTGATCATCAAATGCCAGTCCCTCATAGGGGTCTGCACTCACTTTCATCATTAATCTTAAGAGACCTGTATTTCTAAGAAGAGCAAACGTTTTTAATGGGAACTTCGCATCTGTAATACTTGGTTGGGTGGAAACACTACTGTCAATACCGACGAAGGCAGTTACCTCATCCGGATATTTGTTCACATAATCAATGCCGTAAATACCTGCAATAGAGTGACCCATGAGCATGTACTGATGAATATCAAGTTGCTGCAGAGCTTCATGAACTTCACTTACGATATTTTCTGTGGTTCTTTCTTTTTCTGTTCCATCACTTAATCCGTAACCGAAAGGCTCAACTGCAACAACTTTGTAATATGGAGATAATTCATCAATAAGCAGCTTGAAATCAAGCGCTGGTGTTGCTGTTCCAAAACCAGGCAGAAGCACAATCGTTTCCTTGCCTTCACCTTGGATCAACACATTCATATTTTTCCCGTCTACAGATACGTGCTGACCATAGGGCTCTATCTTTTTCGCCTCTGAATTACTACTAATCACATTTGTGATATAAACAATACCTAGAAATAAAATAATGGCAATTAAGATTGCTCCTAGTACTTTAAGTATAATATTTCGTACTTTCCTGGCCCTCGATCCATTCTTCGCTTTCTTTTCCTCTGGTTGTGTCACTCTCATCTTCTCCTGTCTTGAACTGTTTGTTGGGTTCTCTTCTCTGCTGCTAATTAAATCTTAACCCGTGAAAATGTACTCCCCGTGACGTCAATATGAACTGAATATGAACAAGCAAATAAATTAATATTTACCGGGACGTCATAAATCCCCTGAATTTTTCCGCAATTTCTTTGGCATGGGAACGATACAGATAATGATTCGCTTCCAGCAGCACCACTTCACTATGCACAGTGTTCTCTATTAGCTTCTCATGCTCGGGAATCCAATTCTCCGCTGCCGGATGATTCTTTTGAATAAAGAAAAGAACAGGGAGATTTACAGGGAACGTTAGCTGTTCAGCTGCTTTAAAGTTAGAATACATGCTCTCTGCCTCATTTAATTGAGTGGTATTATACATATTTTTTCGGATCAGAATGTTCAATTGTTCTTTGGTCTGCTCATCATATGGTAGTCCATCATAAGGGTCAGCACTCAGTTTCAATTGTACTCGCGCAAATCCTAAGTTACGGAACCATTTAATCGGTTGTGTATCTGACGAATCAATCTTCTGTTCACTTATCGCTGGAACACTGCTATCCAATCCCACGAATGCACTTACTTCGTTTGAATATTTGTTCACATAATCCAGACTATAGATCCCCGATATGGAATGACCCATCAGGATATAGCGATCAATATGGAGACTCTGTAACGCGTCATGAATTTCACTTACGATATTTGCCGTACTGCGTTCCTTTTCGGTCTGATCACTTAATCCGTAACCAAAAGGCTCAATAACAACGACTTTATAATATGGGGATAGCTCTGAGATAAGCGGCTTAAAATCAAGTGCGGGTGACGCTGTTCCAAACCCTGGTAAAAGGACGATCGTTTCTTCTCCTTTTCCTTGAATGCTGACATTCATCTGTTTTCCATCTACAGACACGCGCTGTCCATACGTTTCCATTCTTTTTTGCTCCGAATGACTGCTGATTTTGTTAACGCTATACACGGTGGCCACGAAAAGTAGGATGACTATAACGATTGCACCTAATACTTTAAGCAAAATGTTCAACACTTTTCTCGTTCTGGTTCCACCCCACGGTTGCTTCTCTGTTTCTTGTGTCACACTCATCTGCTCCTGTCCTCATCTGTTTACTGGCCGTAACAAGACGTTAATCCAAGCCTAACCAACTCAGATGTCCTCATCATGACGTCAATATGAACTGAATATGAACAAACCAAAAAAACCACGTTTCACATGCGCGGCAGCTTGCATGTGAAACGTGGCCTGAAAATATGGTTTAAACAATGAGATGAATATTCTACACTTCCACATTATCCTGTAAGTAAGCCTAACTATTCCGTTGGTGGAGTGATGGGCAACGTAACAATAAAGGTCGTTCCCTGACCAGGTTCACTTTCTACTCGGATGTCCCCTTGATGAAGCGATACAATCTGTTTAACAATGGCAAGTCCCATACCACTGCCGTCATACTTGCGACTGTGAGATCGATCCGACTTGAAAAATCGTTCGAATATGCGCTTCTGGTCTTCAAGAGGGATACCGATACCTGTGTCGGAGATTCGAATAATCACGTTCTTGATATCCTGCTTGGTGCTGACGTGAATTACGCCCCCATCCTTGGAAAATTTGATACCGTTGCTAAGAATATTCGTCCATACCTGGTTCAACTGGTCGTGATCAGCCAAGACTTTAACGGCTTGGAGATCCAGCTCAAAGTGAATGTTGCGAGCAGACCATTGCGGCTGTAGAGTAACAATGACCCGTCTGATCTGTTCATCCAGGCTGAGTGTGCTAAGTCGCGGTTGCTGTGACTGTGATTCAAGCAAACTCAGCTTGAGCAGATTATCACTCATTTTGGACATCCGCTTCGCCTCGGCGATGATAATCTCAAGATATCGGCTTCGTTCTAGCTCTGAGAGATTTACTTGTTTCAGTGCTTGAGCATAACCGGAGATTGAAGTCAGCGGAGATTGAACCTCGTGCGACACATTCGTTACGAATTCCCTGCGCATCTGCTCCAACTGCTGCAAATCATGCATCATTTCTTCGAAACTGCGCGCCAGTGTGCCCAGTTCTCCAGTTTGCTTGATATTCAGCTTGACGTTGAAATCTCCAGCAGCGATCCGCTTCGTTGCTTTTGTCAGTTTTTTGATCGGTCTAACCAAAAATATGGAAGCAATCAGAATGATAATACTTCCTACAATCAATGAACAGGTTGCAAAGATCGAAGCCCATTGGACGACAAACAAGGAGGAAGGTGGAGCGAGCGTCTCAAAAAACATGGCTTTCGCTCCCTTTTCCGTTTTCACCGGCAAACCTAAAAGAACTGTGGCAATACCGTTCGGATTGTCCTGGACCACGCCCCCATCTAACACTTTCTTTAGTTGCTCCTTCGTCACCGGGGCCGATTTATGTCCGTTAAGCTTTCCATAAGACTGGAACTGACCGGTTGCATCGTAAATTCGAATATGATACGAATTCAGTAGCTTCATTTCACTGACAAACGATTCAGCTTCACTTAATGGAAGGGTCTTGTAAATCTGCACGACATCCTGGCCGAAGTTACGTATGTTAATTTGAGCATTTTCATTCAATTGATCTTCGAATATCATCGTGGACATAAAAAAAGAAATGACCGTGCCGGCGATAACGGAGACCAGAAATGTCAGGACCACACGAATATATAACGATCTAATCATTCGTAAACCTCAAGCCGGTATCCCAGACCTCGGACCGTTTCGATCCGAAAATCGGATGTCGTCGCGAACCGTTCACGCAGGCGTTTAATATGTACGTCTATTGTTCGATCATCACCAGCGTAATCAATGCCCCAGATTTGATCGATCAATTGCTCACGTGTATAGACTTGTCCTGGTGTTCCAGCAAGCTTATAGAGCAATTCGAACTCCTTCAGCGGCAGCGTAAGTGACTCTGTTCCTCTCGTCACCTTGTAGGTTTGTCGATCCAGAATGACGTTGCCGAAATGGATCGTCTGCGTGGAGCCGATTTTGTATCGTTTCAGTAATGCTCGGACACGAGCCGTGAGCTCCAACGGATCAAACGGTTTCGTTAAATAATCATCGGTTCCCAGTTCGAAGCCCTTCACCTTCTCCCAGGTCTCGCCTCTCGCAGTCAGCATGAGCAACGGAAGATCAGGATTGGCTCTTCGCAGCTCTTTGCATAACGTCCAGCCATCCATGACAGGCATCATGATATCAAGCACAACAAGATCAACATGGGTTGAGCCGTATACAGTCAGTGCCTCTTTGCCATCCGCGGCTTCAGCCGTTTCAAATCCGTCATTTCTCAAAAATAAACAGACGAGTTCACGAATATTCGGATCATCGTCAGCAACCAGTATTGTAGGCATGTGTTTCCTCTTTTCCTGTTTCCATGTCATGTAGTCGTAACCATTATACTATTATTGATTTTTATAAAAAGCAAAAAGCAAGTAATCTAATCACGCCATCCCCTCAAAGTTTTCTGCATCCCTGCCTTGTTATGAAGAAACTGTTTCACACGAGAGCCGTTGGCACCAGATGGATGAGGGAATCCCCATAAAATTTTCCCTTCAACTAACCTATGTTCATCTAGCAATTGATGTAGTACAGCCTCCACCGACTTTCCTAATGGAATAATAAGAGGATGATTTAACTGTTCCAATTCAGGTAGAAATGACTCAAGTACGGCTTGATACAAAAAGGCATTTTGAGGAATGGAAGGCTGATGTCCATTGTAATTTTGCTTATTTACCAGGACTGGATACCGAATCAGAGAAGTTGTATGTAACAACGTACAATCAGCTTCAAATAACCTTTGCACATGGGGCACTCTTACATATTCATGCAAGCCTATTTCCTGGAGCATTTGAATCAAATTGCTGCGCATGGAGCCCGCCATTCTTGCCGCTATTTTGGCTTCTTTACAGGCTTGCTCATATGAGTTGTGTGCTTTCAAAGCCTGGATCGCCGTTCTATAAGCAATTTCCATCTGCTTCCAACCTGGTGTGATGCCAACAAGCATGACTTTTGCGGCAGGATTGATATATTCATTATGCGGGGAGTAGAACATCTCTACCGCTCCCGAAGAGCTTAATTTCAGATCATTAATCAGCAGCTGTGCTTTGGAGTATTTAGGTTGTATCGGGAATGAATTCATCACGTCAATCAAACGCTGTTGGTGAGTGGAAGATATCAGCAGAATACTCACTCCTTACGGACTTATGTAATGGCTACCCTGCAGCTTATCACTTATATACCTTATTTTGTACAATATCAGCAGAATGAATTGAAATAAAAAGGGGAATTGACGGACACGTCCATCGATTACCCTTTTTATGATTATGAATGGACCGGTAGTTGTACAGTAAATGTCGCACCTTCCCCCGGTTCACTGAACACAGAGACAGTGCCCTCATGCATCTCCACAATTTTATGCACGATGGAAAGTCCCAGCCCACTGCCGCCCAAGGCACGTGTACGGGATTGATCCGCTTTGTAAAACCGTTCGAATATGCGAAGCTGATCCTGCTTGGTAATGCCGGGTCCGCTGTCAGTAATACGCACACTGACCTTGCCTTCACCTTGCGTAAGGAAAACATCAATTTTACCGCCTTCTGGCGTGAACTTGATTGCATTATGAATCAGGTTGATCCACAACTGAATCATCAAGTCCTCATCAGCAAATATTTCAACTTCCTCCAGCTCTACGTTCATATCAATTTTTTTGTCATCCCATTGGGGTTCACAGGCCAGAACCAGAGTCACCAGCTGCCGATCCAAGCGGTAAGATGATTTGTGAGATGCATGCTCGGATGAATCCAGAACGGCGAGCTTCATTAAATTATCACTGAGTCTGGACAAACGAACACATTCCGTCTCAATGATCGTCAGATACTTTTCCCGTTTCTCCTGGTCCATATCTTTATTTTTCAGCGCTCTGGCGAAGCCACTGATTGACGTGAGCGGTGATCCGATCTCATGTGATACATTCGAGATGAATTCCTGACGCAGATCTTCCATCACTTTGAGATTTGCCGCCATGTCATTGATGCTTTCAACTAACTGCACATACGGGTGGGGATTTCTCTGTCTCCCGTTTCTATTAGCAAATTCAGGATCCAGATTCACACGAAAATCCCCCCGGGAAATGCTTTTCAAAGCCTGAATCATCTCATTAAAAAATTCATACTGCCTGCCTTTAACCAGCGGACCGATAATGGTAATGCATATTCCAAAGAAAATGAACCCAAGCATGGCATTGATCAGAAAAGCAAGCAATTCATGTGGTACCCATGGGATAAAGGAATACACATATCTCGTAAGGTAGAAAGCTGCTGTCCAGCAAGCAAACAGAGCCAGAGATACCAGAACGACGTTTCTGGCAATATGAAGAAATCCAGCCTCCTGCTTCATTGTCGTACCTCCAGGCGATAGCCCAAACCTCGCATGGTACGAATGACGAAAGCATGCTCTTCCTCCGGAAACCGTTCACGAAGTCGCTTGATATGCACATCAATCGTTCTCTCGTCCCCTTCGTAATCATAACCCCAGATCTTTTCGATTAATTGATCACGGGTAAAGGTCTTGCCAGGATAACTCGCAAGGGTGAATAACAGTTCAAATTCCTTGCGTGGCAACACAATATCCTGATCACCTTTCTTGCACTCAAACGTATCACCACGCAGGACCAGTTCACCAAGCAGGATCACTTGTGAAGTCATAATCCGATAGCGTTTCAATAAAGCCTTCACTCGGGCAACCAGCACCAGCGGATCAAAAGGCTTCACCAGATAATCATCCGTCCCAAGGGTAAAACCTTTGATGATCTGCGAGGTTTCTCCTTTGGCCGTCAACATCAATAGCGGTAGATCCGTCTGCTGCCGCAACTGGCGGCACAATTCCCACCCGTCCATGCCTGGCATCATAATATCAAGAACGACCAGGTCAACCTTATGGTCAGCGAGTAATCGCAATGCATCCAACCCGTCAACAGCCTCGAGTACGTGCAAACCTTCCTGCTGCAAGAAATGTCCTACCAGCTCTCGGATATGCGGGTCGTCATCAACGACCAATATGCTTGTCAATGTGACCACCTCCATTTTTTCAACCTTGCCTTATACTCCACATTCTGTCAAGAAGAAGACCTTATACCATGAAGGCATAACGTCTCTTTCCTGACATACTAGACTTTTTAGCAAAATTTGATGATTTCCAATTACGTTCTGCGCATATATGCCCGTACTGTCAATGGTGCAAAAATGGCTACAATAACCGCAGCTCCGGCAAGGCTGGTCACCAGATCTGAGCCCATTGTCCCTTGATTCGCCAATTCCCGTACAGCCGAGACCAAATGGGATATCGGATTGACATTAACTACCCACTGAAGCCAATTCGGCATCGTATCTACCGGAACGAAGGCGTTCGAAGCAAAGGTGAGCGGAAACAATACGAGCATGGAAATCCCTTGTACACTGGACGCTGTACGTGCAATAACACCGAGAAAAGCAAAAATCCAACTGATGGCCCAAGCGCACACAATAACCAGCAATCCTGCCATGGCGACATGACCCAATCCACCTGCAGGGCTATATCCTAATAAATATCCAATTGTAAAGGTAAGGAACGTTGCAATGGTATAACGAATTGTGTCAGCCAGCAATGCTCCGGCCAGTGGTGCAATACGTGCTATAGGTAATGATTTGAATCGGTCGAATACCCCTTTATCCATATCCTCACGCAATTGCACACCCGTAACGACTGAGCTTGTAATTACCGTCTGCACAAGTATACCCGGAATAATGACCAACAAATAAGCTTGAATATTTCCCGAAATTGCACCGCCAAAAATGTACGTAAACATCAATGTGAAAATGATCGGCTGTAACGTCACATCGAATAATTGCTCTGGTGTTCGTCTAACCTTCAAGATCCCGCGATAAGCCATCGTTAAGGAATTCCGGAAGGTTTTTCCAAAGCTTGTGTATTTTCTCAGCTTACGGCTTGGGTTTTGTTTCGCTGTTGTACTATTCATACTTGCAACTCCTCCACTGCTTTTGATTCTTGAGACGTATGAGACGTTTTGCCACTCGCATCTTGGCCCGTAATGGTAAGAAATACTTCATCAAGTGTAGGTTTCTGGACACTCATCTCAGCCAGATCAATGCCTGCCGAACGGAAGGCAATCAGCAGATCTGCTGCAATATTCGCATTTGCCATCGGCGCAGTAATCTTCCCTGCTTCCGCTGATACGCTGGAATCTGTCCGAAGGATCTGCTCCACAATCTGACGGGCGTGTTCAATCCGTGTCGGTTCCTGGATGCGCAGTTGAAGTGAGGCAGTGCCAACGGAGGCTTTCAAATCATCTACCGTGCCTTCGGCCACAACATGACCCTGATCAATTACGGCAACGCGGTCTGCCAGTTGATCCGCTTCATCAAGATATTGTGTGGTCAGAAGCACCGTTGAACCAGTCTTGACCAATTGGCGAATCGTATTCCACATCTGTGCACGTGTCCGTGGGTCAAGTCCAGTCGTCGGTTCGTCCAGAAAGATCAGCGGCGGCTGAGCAATAAGACTTGCTGCCAGATCCAGACGGCGGCGCATACCTCCCGAGAACCCTTTGATCGGACGTTTCGCCGCCTCCGTCAAGCCGAATTCTTCGAGCAGCTCAGCGGTCTTACGTTTCGATTCTGCTCGGCCAAGACCCAGGAGCCGTGAAAATATCATCAAATTTTCGTTGGCACTAAGTGACTCGTCAACCGATGCATATTGTCCTGTAAGTCCAATCAATTGACGTACGATATGTGACTCCTTCACCACATCATGCCCAAATATTTTGGCTGATCCTCCATCGGACCGAAGCAGCGTGCCGAGCATCCGAATGGTTGTTGTTTTCCCTGCTCCATTCGGGCCCAGTACGCCGTAGATCGTACCTGCCTTCACGTTCAAATTCACACCATCGACTGCACGTTTATCTCCAAAGATTTTTACAAGCCCCTCTGCTTCAATGGCCCAATCTCCAAGTTCATTACCTGTTGCTCTTTGCTGTGTATTGTTCAATTGTGGTTCCTCCCATATCGTTTATAGGGGAAGAATATCGTACTTTTATGAACTGAATATGAATGGAATCAGAAAGTTTTCAATTTCAAAACGCAAAACCCCGCCAAGGTCCAAATGGACCTCAGCAGGGTTCAGATCGGATTTATGATTCTCTAATTTGCAGGTTTGATATCAAAGAAGTCCAATTCTCCATATCCTTCACCTTTGGAGAAACGAATTTTGTTCACACCAGCCTTTAGCTGAACTCTCGCTGTAGACAGCCCCCAATTCTCCCATCCCTTGTTCGTAATGTAGAATGGGCTGGCTGTACCTTCATTCACACTCAGCAGCAGATTGGACCATTTTCCACCTGCTGTGCCATTCGCCGTCCTTGCCAGAAGAATATATTGCCCTGCAGCTGCTGCATTGACGTTAAATTCTACATAGCTGTCCGCCGTATCGATATGACCAGCTTTCATGCCGCCTGAACCAGAAGGACTCTGGGACGCATAAGCAATCCCCCCAAAGGTTCCCTCTTCTCCTTCATATCGAACGATTGACTTTTCTCCCGAAGGTAAAGCAATAGGTGCGTTGGGATTCACCGGTGTACCCAAGTTCGGGGTCTTGTCAGCATTCCAGGCGAACTTCTGTAGGCGAATCTCACGATTCCATCCGGAATTATTGGATTTCGCTGTATGATATATGATCCAGTCCTCAGTCCCATCAGGCGATTTCGTAAAAGAATGATGACCTGGACCATACAAGCCGTTGCCCGATTGGAAGATAGGCTGACTGCGCTTGTTCCAGGATGCCGGATTCAGCAAATTGCTTGAGGCGTTGGCGGTAATAAGCCCCAGACAATAGTCGTTGGTCCAACTACCACTTGCTGAGTAGACTAGACTGATAACTCCGTTTCGAACGATTACCTGCGGTCCCTCATTTACATTCGGGGAATGATTGGTTTCCCAGGCGTAGGTTGGTCGTGCAATTTCCACGCGATTTGAATCGATCGTCCAGGGATTGGTCATATGGGCAATGTACAGATTCTGCCTTACATTCGCATCTGCTTCCCAACCCGACCAGATGAAGTAGAGCTGTCCATTCACCTGTAATACCGTCCCGTCGATGGCCCACTTGTTGGTGGAGTCCGTAATCTGTCCTTTGTATTGCCAGATTCCCTGTGTAGGATCAGCTGACGTATTTTCCATAACATACATGCGGTGATTGACGTTGTCTCCATCATCCTTGGCATAATAGATGTACCATGCACCGTTGATGTAATGAAGCTCAGGGGCCCAGATGCCGCAGCAGCCGGTATTCACCACTGTGGTTGGAGCGGCATCAATGGTCGTTAATTGAGCTGACTTCCAGATGGTAACGTTGCCACCTGTTGTTTTGGTGAAATAATAGAACCCGTCTGTGTGCTTATAGACCCATGGATCTGCTCCATCTTGCATCACGACATTGTAGAAGTTATTTTGCACGGTGGCTGCATGCGTCGTCTGTCCCATTGGGAAAATAAGAAATGCACATAAGGCCAGCAACCATTTGTTCCTGTAATTGATTAGTTTCATCTACAGTCACGCTCCTTAACGGATGATGGATCATGCACGCAACTAACCTACAACGTTCAATCTTCAATGGCAGCCTTGCGGGAATTAATGCGACGAATCGTTTCCGGGTCGAATTTAGGACGACGGTCATAAGTGT
Source organism: Paenibacillus sp. OK076 (assembly GCF_900110055.1). NCBI lineage: Bacteria > Bacillati > Bacillota > Bacilli > Caryophanales > Paenibacillaceae > Paenibacillus > Paenibacillus sp. OK076. The sequence continues at coordinate 2,210,197 of NZ_FOCH01000001.1, read as the reverse complement.
ACAGTCCATTCACTTCCTGTTCCACATCGTATAGCTGGGTATAACAAAATCCGAACATGTTCGGATGGTCCAGCAGGACGTTGGTTAAGCCCTCATAACGTGCAATGAAAGCTTCTTCGGATTGCGGTCTGTCCCCGTAGCCCCAAGCTTTCTCATCTTGCTGATCGGGATTCCACCAGATACCGCCATACTCGCTAATAAAATAAGGCTGGCCCTCATACGTCTGCCGCTCCGGAAACGTATTGAACACTTCCCCGCCGCTTTTCATCGGTTCATATCTGGCCCGGAACGTTTCCGGGTTCTGATCATAGTCATGCAAATCGAAGATATCCGTCACCACATGAAAATTACCGCTGGTATCAATGACAGGACGTGTCGGGTCCATACGTTTAGTCATCTCATAGACAATGCGGAGCACATCGTTATCCTGCCGCGTTCCATCGCGATCCCACGTTTCGTTGAACGGACACCAGCCGATAAGCGATGGATGATTGAAGTCACGTTCCATACCTTCAATCCATTCCGGCAGGAACCGGGCAAGGCTTTCGGTCGTTGTAATATCCTGTCCCCAGTTGGCATGTTCTCCCCATACCAGGTAACCAAGCTGGTCAGCCCAATACAAGAAACGTGGTTCGAACATCTTTTCGTGCAATCTCGCTCCATTAAAGCCAAGCCCCATGGAGATCTCGATGTCCTTGCGCAGATCCTCGTCGCTGGGTGCCGTGTAGATGCCATCCGGGTAAAAGCCCTGATCCAGCACAAGCCGCTGAAAAACGGACTTCTCATTGATGCGAAATGCCATGCCATCCAGCCTTACCGTCCGCAGTCCGAAATACGAGCCTACTGTATCAATGGTCTGATCCTGCCCATGCAGATTTAACTCCAAATCATACAATCTGGCATTGCCCGGCTCCCATAAATGGATTTCGGATAATGGGACAGTAAGCTTCACAACAGGTCCATGAACAACCGCTGTTGCCGATCCAACATCCTTGCCGTCAAAGCGGGCAGTTGCAGCCAGTTTCCCTCCAGCAGCGTTACCGCATATTTTCACTTCCAGGTGCACACATGCATTATCCGGGTCAGCGGCGACTTTCATGTCGGAGAGATACACCTCTGGCACCTGCTCCAGCCACACCGTTTGCCAGATGCCGGTCGTCCGCGTGTAATCGCAGCCATGCGAGTGGAATCGTTCGCTCTGCTTGCCTCGCGGCTGAAGTCCTGAACGCACATCGTCTTCTGCATAAACTGTGACTACATTCGTCCCCGACGCAACATACGGTGTGATATCGAAATGGAATGACGAATAGCCTCCCCGATGTTTACCAACGGCTTTTCCATTGACCCAGATCTCGGCTTCGTAATCCACAGCGCCAAAATGGAGCAAAATGCGTCCATTCATCCAGGCATCCGGGATGGAGAACTCACGTTTATACCATACTGCTGCCATAAAATCGGTATAGGCCACCCCGGACAGTTTACTCTCTGGACAGAATGGAACAGTGATTGTTCCAGAGAGGTGATGTTCGGACTGTTCATAACCTCGTTCTTTTCCACTTTTGCCATGATCCATTTCGAACTGCCAAGTTCCGTTCAGATTGATCCAATCGTTACGTACCCACTGAGGGCGAGGGTATTCCGGGCGTGGTGTCAATGTCATCTTGTCTTTATTCATACGTAAATCACTCCTATTAACCTTTGATTGAACCGATATATGATTTTCTGGATTTGAATCAAATTATAATTACACAATAATTAGATGTCAACGTTTTCAATTTATTTTCTTGTAATAAAATATATCTGTTATTATTACTTACATCTCCTTCAAACAACATGATAAAGTTATTTATCAACTGGATCAAACCATTAAAACGCTGTTACAATGCGGTAAAATCCAGTTCAAAGCCAAAAAAAATTATTACTTTCTTGGTCTATTGAAAACATTCGTTTTTATCATAACATTTATCTATTTCGTTTTTAATTACAAAATATTTGTAACTATAGGCATACCCATCCCCTATTCTTGAGTCTTATGTCTTACTCTCCCGATGGAATTGGGAGCGCATGATCATCGCTGAAAGGCACACCAAAATCAGGTGTTCCATCCCTGTTCCATTCAATTTTTTGTATGCGTGTTGCCCGTAAGCCGGTATCAGCACCCGGTGCCGGAAGAGCATGAAATACGATCCAGTCCTCCAGACCATCCGGTGATGTAGTAAAGCTGTTGTGCCCTGTCGCATATACACCATTCTCCGCACTCTTCCGAAAAACGGGCTGTGGTGACTTGATCCATGATGAGGTCAGCATCGGATCATCTTCTTCATTCATGGTCAACATGCCAAGTGCATAATCATCCGACCAGGTTGTGCTGGCCGAGAAAATCAGAAAAACTCGTCCATTGCGAAGCAGCGTAACCGGGCCTTCATTAATCGCCATCCCGCCTTGCTTTTCCCACGAAAAGGTCGGAGCTGTTAACAGCACATGGTCACCTGTCAGAGTGTAAGGATTAAACATCCGCATTATATAGATCGCTGACCCATAGTCCGGAAAATGACCGTAGCCTGCGTACAGAAAATAGAGTTGACCACCCAGCTTCAGCACGGTACCATCCAGACCAGGGACAGGAGTGTCCAGAGCCCCCTTCCATATCCACTCGCCATCCATGGGATTTGAGCTTTCATTCTCCAGCACGCAAATCCGCCGTGAATCGTCCCCTCCCCCATCATTGGCGGTATAGTAGATGTACCATTTCCCATTCAAAAAATGGATTTCCGGCGCCCATAAATGATGGCTGTAACGCCCGCCAGGCTCCGGTGACCAAATGATTTTTCGCATCCCTTCGTCAATCTGAGATAGTCGGGTGGATTGTATAAGCTCCAGGTAATTAGAACGTGTCCGCATAAAATAATAATAACCATCGACATGCCTGTAGACCCATGGGTCTGCGGATTGCAGTGCCACCGGGTTACGAAATGTACTGGTTTTCATCTTTTTCCTCTCCCTTCCTGTCGCGCTATTTTCTATTATCTGGCAGGATTTGTTTGCAGACAACAGTGTTATTTCATCATAAGCATGTGAACGGGACTTGGATATACCTTCACCCTGCTCCAGATGAAACAAGTTTGGTTTAAACCGCTCGATACTCACGATAAATGAAGTACCGTTATTTGGCATATCTCGGATGCTTATCACCCGCATTCATCGTATACCTTACCTGCATAATAATGTTCTGTTCATGATCTCCGAACTCATGCCCAAACAGATTCATGCCTCCCTGATGTCTGGCATCCGGATGGATTCCAATGCGTAATCTTAACTTGGGTTTATCCTCCAGATCAAGATCTGACAGGGACACATCCGAGATTTTCTCCTGATCCAGCATGGTCTTGTTGCTGTCCACACGCCATTTTTTGAGAATGCCATATTGTGTGGAACCATCAGACCACCAAGCCGGATTCAGTTTACCACGGCGGTAGCCCAAATCTCCGGGACTAGTCCACATCCCAATCTCAGTGCCATTCACCCAAACGGAAATATCCGAGGGCCAATCATTGTTATAGGTCGCTACTTCAGAGCAGATTTCCATGGATAATTCCAAAGCTTCAATCGTTGCACCTTGCGGAATATCCATAGGAAGCAAATATTCCAGATAACCTTTTGCCAGCCAGATGATCTGAGCGTCAATATGCTTGGGATGATAGAAGCTCGCCGGATCGTCTTCCTTGAGAATCATTTCCTCCGTACTCGCCATGCCACATGTTGGCTCAACTTCACAGTCGCTGTAATGCCCTATCGGCATCTGTACTTCATAAACATTCGTCTCCCGTGCGGGAAAGGATCTTACCCGATCCAGGGCAATATGAATATCATCATAATTGCGGCTGCAAACCTTCATGGCCCCGCGAGAGGCCGGGAGCATTTCCGTATGTATTAAATTCGCTGCCTCCAGCACTTTAATATGGTTGGCTACCGTTGACACCGGCAGGTTAAGTGCTTCTGCAATTTCGATAATGTTTAATTTGTTGGCATTTAAAAGCTGGAGAATGTCAATCCGGGAACGAGTTGACAGGGCATGTGTTACAGTTACCAGTTTTTCCGGGTCGTTAAAGCTGAGTTCCAGCACGTATTTGCTCTCCTTTGGAAAATATTAATTAAAAATAATTCTACTGAATAAGAGGAATAAACACAATGTTGCCATGAGTAAATCATGCTTGCGAAAGAAAGCATTTGAGAACATTTTCCACGTAATCTTTTCTATAGTAAAGGCAATGAATAGAAGTAATCTGCATTTCTTGCATTTATTGCATTTCTTTCGAAAGGAAGGTTAAACGTGATAAGTGAAATCAACAGCTGGATTAGGCATATTGCTTCTAACTATATATTGATTATTGCGGCAGCTTTCATTTTCTTTGCGATTAAGGCTGTAATTGGATTCTATACCTACAAGCATTACAACAAACAATTGGACCATCTTCACCATAAAGTCGATCTGCTCATTCAGGAGCAGCAGCTTCTCGCTCAGCAGTTTTCCGTTCCTAACGAAAACAGAGAAATAACGCAAAAAGAAGACCACCTCGAGTCTTCATCGCAAACTCCTCTAATGTGAGCTTCTATCTTTTATCCATTTTTAACCACATGAGAAGCAAATGAAAGCATCATTTATACAGGATTACATACAGTCAGGGATGAACATGTCTAAACTTAATACGTGGACCATATGGTTTACTATGGTATGCTTGAACACTAGACTCATTCTTTGCACATCGGGGTTTCGTTCGGGAGGGATACAGTGAATTGGATACGTCCAGTGAATAGAGGGGAATCTGTCTTTAAAGTTAAAAATAATCGCATTATCTACTTTGCAAAATTATCTATTCCACTCAATGCCCTTATCGCAGTTGGAAAAATATTTTTGGGAATCTTCTCGCTCTCCTTCTTTTTATGCATTAACGCCTTTTATAATATCGGCATCGCTGTTGCCAAATATTACGCAGCAAAAGCACATGAGGACTCGAATCTTACTGATTCCAGCCCGGAGGATATTCTAAAGAAACAATACGCTGCATACCGATTTATAGGCAATATTGTACTCGCTTCAAGTGTGGTCTACATCATCTATTGCAGCAAGTTATTGTTCTTTACAGGCAGTAGGACGCATTACCCTCACTATGTCGCCTTCATTATAGCTGCCGTTACTTTTACTGAAATCGCCGTTTCTCTTGGGGGCGCCATTATGGCGAGACGAAATAATGAACCGGTCATCGAAGCCATCAAACTGACGAACTTCTCCTCATCATTGATCTCACTTTCTTTAACACAAACTGCAATCATGTCATTTTCCTACAAAGGAGATCCTACCTTTTACAATGGACTGTCCGGAATCATTTTTGGTGCTCTGGCAGCACTCATCGGGCTGTATATGATATTACGAACTCCGACAGTAGAATAGCCCTTTTATAATCTGTTGAAAAGACATCCGCGTATAGTTGAGCCTGACTATAGCTGGATGTTTTTTTGTTAAATCAAATCATTGTAAGAATACGCACGAATTAATGAGAACTGTTTAGCTAGAAAATGCGGTGCATAAGGCATGTCATTGCGAAGCCAGGATACAATGGTACCAATCAGGGCTGAGGAACTGTACCAGATGGCGATCTCCTTATGAATACCCGCTTGTGCAAGAGAGTTCCCCAGCTCCAAGCTTTCGATCTTGGCCGAAACGAGTTTCGATAGCAATTTCAACAGCCTCTCCGTAAAAATAGGCGTTCGTCTGGAAGCGAGAACGACGCGATAGAATTTGGAATGGTCAGCAAAGTGTTCAAGCAATTTCACTAGCACTGGCCAACCATCGTCTTTGGCAGCATCCTCAAATTGAGGAGCATGTTCCTCCACAATGCGTTCAATGTTCTCAATCATCTCATCCGCCATTTTCTCCATCATGTCTGTGATATCCCGATAATGCAGATAAAAGGTCACCCGATTGATCGTCGCTCGTTCTGCAATTCGATTGACGGACAATTTCTCGATGTCCATTTCCTGCAACAGATCTACAAAAGCATCACGAATCAACTGTCTTGTACGAAGTATACGAGGATCTGTAGCAGACTTCTTATCGTTTTTCATGCAAAATCACTCCTCAAATTTTGAAAATTACAATTTTAAATGATCAGTCGTTTATTTCCGAATTAGACGACATATTTTATTATTTCGTAAAATAAGCAACGAAAATACCCAAAATCGTAAATTGTAATCTGCGGGAATATGTATATAATTCAATAGATACAATGTAAACTATACAACACGTTGTAAATTTAGTCACGTGTGGATTGAAAGGATGGAATGGATTGAGTCAGGCTAGATTAAAAGAAAGAGATGATGTAAAAAAGGGCCCCATACTGTTTGTTATGATTTTGGGTGCATTTCTTGCCACATTGAACCAAACCGTTATGAGTGTGGCAACGCCGGAGCTGATGGGTGATTTTAATATCTCAGCAGCAACAGCCCAATGGTTTACGACAGGCTATATGCTGGTGAATGGAGTCCTCATTCCCATCACAGCCTATTTCATGCAACGCTTTTCGACACGGCAATTATTTCAAGCTTCGATGTTTATTTTCCTCATCGGTACGATTATATCTGCCCTTGCGAGTAATTTCGGTACATTGTTAACAGGACGTATGGTGCAAGCAGCCGGTGCTGGTATTATCATGCCATTGTTGATGCATGTCATTCTTACCTTGTTCTCTCCTGAGAAAAGGGGCGCCGCGATGGGTATGGTCGGTTTTGCCATCATTTTCGCTCCGGCCATTGGGCCAACCCTTGCTGGTTATATTCTTGAGCACTACACATGGCAAACGATGTTTTACGGGATGATTCCACTAACCGTTATTGTTATTGGTTTTGCGTTTGTATATCTCAAAAATGTATCTGAACGGGTCAAACTCAAATTCGATACGCTCAGCGTACTGCTGTCCACGATTGGATTCGGCGCATTGCTGTATGGCTTCAGCCGGGCGGGAAGTCTGGGATGGTCAAGCGCAGAAGTCATCATATGCCTTGCAGCAGGAGTTGTTGCTCTTGGACTGTTCACATGGAGACAGCTCGCGTCTGCAAATCCCCTGCTCGATCTGCGGGCTTTCAAGTATAATATGTTCTCTCTGACCACGATCATTAATATCGCGATCACGATGATCATGTATGCTGATATGATGTTGCTTCCTTTGTACCTCCAAAATGCACGGGGTTACACGGCATTGGAGTCCGGATTATTATTGCTTCCAGGGGCGCTTGTCATGGGCTTCCTGATGCCAATAACAGGTAGATTGTTTGACCGGTTTGGCGCAAAATGGCTGGCGATTATCGGGATGGTTATCACGATCGTAACCACTATTGGTTTCATTGATCTAACCGATTCTACCAGCTATACCTACCTTGTATTAATGTCAACAGGTCGTCGTATTGGTATGGCCCTGCTGATGATGCCAATCCAAACGGCAGGTTTGAATCAACTGCCTCCAAGACTTGGGCCACACGGTACAGCAATATCCAACACCGTCAGACAGGTAGCTGGCGCTGTGGGTACTTCATTGCTTGTAAGTGTAATGACCAGTCGCACAACGGCACATGTACAGGATATGGTGGCAACGGGGGCAGCCAAAGGCTTAACCCAGCAGCAGTTGGGAATGGAATCCATGATCCAGGGAATTAATGATGCTTATGTTGTCATTATCGGCATTGCCGTTGTCGGATTGCTACTTTCCTTCTTCATCAAACGTACCAAACAAGCAACGGAGGAAGACTCCAAGCAGCCTGTAAGACAAAAAGTCTCGATGAATACAAATTAAGAACAGCATTTACATGAATTACATCATGTAGAGCCTATTGTATCGTATACCAAAAGCGGCAGATCAGGACCCTAAGTTTTACGTCCAATCTGCCGCTTTTTTGTGTATGAAATAATAAAATAAACCGTAGCCTCTCCACTGAAGTGAGAACTTCCGCGCTAACGTAGAATAACTCCACAACCAGCTTTGTTTCTGGCAACATCATCGGGACCATAATCTGATCCACCAGTAGATCAAAATCGGAAGCATAGCTTTGGCTCTCCAAATCTTTGCGAATCATCATGTCTTCCTGTACACGCTGCTCCAGAATGGCAAGAATACAATCATCCTTTGAACCAAAGAATTTGTAAAATGTTCCTTTGGACACACCTGACTCGTCTAGAATCATTTTTATGAAAGTGTTGGTTACTCCATGTTTCTCAAAGAGCACAAGTGCTGAGTCCAATAACATTTGTTTCCGTTTATTCATAAGTTCCCTCTGGATGAGTTAGGCGGTTCACGTTACGATATTCAACACTCTACTGCAAATCCACTGCAAACATCACATGTTCCTTCCAAATTCCCTTGATTTTAATATTCTGACGGTCCGTTTCCTGGAAGCCCGCTTTACGCAACACTCGAATTGATCCGGCATTGTCGGGAAGTGCACCTGCCTCCACTCGTTTTATTCCCCCGTCATTCACGGCAAAATTAAGTGCTAGCCGCAGAGCTTCACTCATGTATCCCTTACCATTCTGGGCCTGATCAAGCACATAACCAACAATCCATTTGCTGATGGAATCCAGTTCAAGTTCGAACAGAGAGATCTCCCCAATAAGCTCATGCGTATGGTTCAGGAAGATCCCGAAAGAGTACCGTTTCCCTTCTTCCCTCGCCTTGTTCCAGCCTTCAAGAAGGGCTAACTGGCCCTCCAGTGTATAGAATGTCTCTGATCGTTCACTTGCCGATATCTCTTCGAAAACAGCCCGGTTACGGAACTGCAAATCCAGCAGTGTCGGTGCGTCCTCCACGTTCAAAAATCGTAAATAGATGCGTTCCCCATGATTGTTCATCTGTATGTTCATCCTTGTCTCTGGTTGTAATAGATTTGAGATTTCATTCATCAGAAGTACGAGAGTTGCTGATTATAAGCCATTTCCCAGAACAGATATTCAAATTCAACACTTCTTCTGAATATGTCTTCAATGGCCTCCAGTTCCTGCTCGGTTTTATGTTCACATAATGCATCCAGTGTATCATAGAACCATTCGAATGAGTCGCGGAATTCATCACTTGCATAATTTTCGATCCACGTCTGATAGAAATTGCCCTCTAACGAATCTCGATATTGTTCTTTTAATCTTGTGGCATAGTCGTAATACGTCCACGCACAGGGGAAAATGACGGCGATGATTTCGGCAACACCACCTGTTTGTGCAACACTCATCATATTCGACGTATACGCCTTGTTGTACAGAGATGGTTTGACCGTATGATTTTCATCCAGCGTAATCCCAAATCCCTTCATATAATTTCGATGCAAATCCATTTCTTCGTACAGAATAGCGTGTTGAATCACCGTAAAGTTCGTCATCAGTTTTTCATCTGTCGCCTTCACCGCACCCATGGCAAAAATCTTCGCATATTCAATCAGATAGGTATAGTCCTGAAGAAGATAAAACTTAAACGCTTCCTGATCCAGTGTGCCTTTCCCCATTTCGTGTAAAAAAGGATGGTTGTATCCATCTTCCCATACGATTCTGGACTTATCTTTTAACGTTCTCGAAAATGACATGATCATTGCTCCTTTTATTAAAATCATAATGTCCCCGCTTCACACCCAGCTATCGCGTTCTGTCCCCCAAAATGCAGACCAAAAAGCCCTTGACCTATTTTCGGCAAGGGCAAAATAACATGAGTACATGTCATTTGCTCCCTACGTCAGTATTAACTAACAGGTTCAAAGGGTCAGGTTTTAACCTTCTCAACTGCGAACAGTCCCCCTGCAAATAGCTCAGGCTTATTACAACATGTGTTTTTCCAAATGTCAAACTATTCCTATTAATCTTCAAGTTCCCCTAAATCTTCTTGCAAGTTCTTAAGTCGGGTCCGGATATCCTTAATCATCCTTTGCAATCTGTTTAACTCATCCACCCATTGTTGCTCATTAGAGACGTTCGTCGTTGAAGTTAAATGATACGCCGGAGACGTCCTCAACTTGTTTAAATCCGATTCGTATGCCCGCCGCTCTTCCTCGGCCTTTGCCAATTCCTCCTCGGCGATGGCAATCTGGTGCTCCAGATAGATGATATCTGAGGAGTAGCCGTGAGATAAGCGCTGTGAATATGTCATAGTTCACCTCATTTCTGATTAATCATTTCTGATCAACCATAGCTTTTCCAAGGTCATATGGCTGAATATCGATATCTAACTCCATACCAAGAGCCAACATGGCCAGTTGACTTCCAATAAAAGGCCCCATCGTTAAACCGGAAGCTCCAAGCCCGTTGGCTGTAATCAAGCCATTCCAACCTGGGACAGCACCCATTACCGGAAGAAAACCTGGTGTAAATGGACGAAATCCTACTCTTACTTCCTGAAACGTGCTATCAGCTAAACCGGGAGCCAGTTCCAATCCTTTATTCAAAATTTCCTGCATTCCGCCTGCGGTTACTCTTGTATCGTATCCTTCAATATCATTTTCGTGAGTCGCTCCGATCACAATCTTCTGTTGATCAAAGGCTAACAAATATTGATCCGAAGGAGGCATGACTACAGGCCAGTTCCCAGTGTCCTTTCGATCGTGAACCTGCAAGTGCATAATTTGTGCCTTCTGATAATGAACCTTAAAATCAATGCCCAAGGGCTTCAACAGTTCATTAGCCCAAGCGCCAGCACACACAATAACCTCGTCAGCCGATATGACTTTACCGTCCACAACCACTCCAGTTACTCGTTCCGATTCATATTGAAGTGTCGCGTCACCATTAATCAGGACCGCTCCATTTCGTTGAGCCGATCGGATTAACGCATCACGCAGCGCACGCCCGTCAATACGCGCGGCTCCGCTGATGTAGACTGAATGAAAGCTCTCCTCCAGAAGAGGAAAACGCTCATGAGTTTCTTTTGCATCTAGACAGGTAATATCGGCAATCTCCGGTGCATCTTCTTTACGAAGGTGTGCCCTCTCCTGCATCTTGTTAATTTTGTCCACATCCGTATGAATACTAAGAGCACCCACTTGAGCGTAACCTGTTTCCGTTTCCCCTTCACTCTTGAGTTCTTCAATCAACCCGGGATAAAAACGTGCACCCGCCTTGGCAAGCTGATACCAATCCTGATTACGGCGCTGAGATAACCAGGGAGAGATGATCCCGGCAGCAGCATCCGTAGCCTGCCCTCGATCTTTCCGGTCTATAAGAAGAACTTCCGCACCCCTTTTTGCCAATTGATACGCTGTGGAAGCCCCAAGAATTCCTGATCCTACGACGATGACTTTCTTCATGACTGCATCCCTTTCCTAAATCACTGTATCCATTATAGCGTATACTATATGGTCTGATAATGGCAAAGCATCGACATGATGATACGTGTTCCTAAAAGGTTTTCGATAAGTGGTTCATCGAAGTGAATAGACCGTTTAAATTAATGTCATTTATGTAATATAATTCAAATCATGTTTCTTTTAACGCTGTATCTTCGCCATTTACGCACACGACCTTTAACGAAATGAGGAATAACACAACGATGCCGAAACCTAGTACGGGGAATTCACTGGATACCGATATGCCGCTTATGATTACAGGTCAAAATCAGCTGACTGTAGATGAATTAATGAATTGGAACGGTCATTCACGGGATTACAGTATTGTGCAGTGTATCGGGGGAACAGGGAAAATCACAGCCCAAAATCATGAGTTTTCAATTCGGGAAGGAACAGCTCTTATTCTGTTTCCAGAGGTGACATATCGTTACGACAATCTGAGTGATTCATTGTTGTTCGATTGTCTGTCTTTTAATGGCTATTTATTGCCCCGGTTTCTGCATACCTTGCAGATCGGGGAGCTGCGCGCCTTCAAGCCGGATGGAATGCTTCATATCCTGTTGCATGAAATAACGTTGGCGCTGCAGTCCCGACACAAGGATCAGATCTGGCACGTATCCGCATTGCTGTACATGCTTCTGGTCAGGTTAACGATTGATGGCGATCGTTATGGTACTTATGAACGCTCGGATGCCCGATTAAAGCTGGGCGGACTAGTTACTTTTATCAAGCAAAATTATGATCAGGATATCTCGCTCTCCATGCTGGCTCAGCAAATGGACGTCACCGAGCAGCATTTGAATCGGATATTCAAAAAGGAATTCCAAATGACTCCGCTTGATTATCTGACACGATATCGGTTATTGAAAGCGAAGGAAATGCTTGTCCATGACGCCGGAATAACGGCCCACGAGATTGCTCGGGCTGTCGGTTTCAACAGCGCCAGTTATTTTGGATCCGTATTCAAAAAATATGAAGGGATCTCTCCTATTGAGTTACGCAAGCAATACCAGGGTTAAAGAATCTCCATCGTAATCTCTGCCAGCGAGGTTAACCGCAGATCATACTTCGAGAATTCCAAATTACGTGTTACCTCGTTAGGCACAATGACACAGCGAATTCCCGCGGCTTTGGCTGCCTTCAGTCCATTCGGCGAGTCCTCGAACACAACCGCTTCGGATGCCCCGATCCCGAGACTCTCCAGAGCAAGCAGATACAATTCCGGGTCCGGTTTGACCCGCTTCACATCCTCAGCTGTATGAATAACATCGAATAGTTCGAAAATGCCGAGTGTACGCAAATAACCATGAACCCAATCCCGGGTAGAGCTGGAAGCAACGGCAAGCCCAATCCCTTTTTTACGGGCAGACTGGAGCAACTCATGCACGCCTGGAAGAATTGCTGCCTGTCCAAGGTAGGCTTCGTATTTCTGTTCAGAGAGCAACTTGATATGATCGTGATCGATCGGTTTTTGCAGCGCTTGCTCCAGATATTGAAAAGGATGAAATTCTTCAAATGATGTCCCTACGTTCTTCGACCATAGCTCCAGGCCAAGTTCAAGTCCATGCTCTTTATAAATATCGCGAAAAGCATAGAACCAAGGTGTCTCCGTGTCCACAATCAGTCCATCAAAATCCAAAATAAAAGCTTTTACCATTCCGCTTCTCTCCCTCCAATGATCAGCCGAATGGCAGGGAGATGGGCTTAGAAGCGTGCAGTCACGTCCGGACGGGTAACATTCATCGATAAAAAGTGACAGGTGCATCCCGTTCCGGCTGGTGACTGTCCAACAACTCCAGCCCGAATCTCCCCCTCTATCGGCATGCCGAAATATCGAATTAATTTCCACTCCACCCCATCGGGTGAATAAAAGAATGAAATGCAGTCCTCCACTTTACGTATGCGCAGATAAGGATTGGTTACGGGAACTTCAACCGAATTGCAATCGTCGGATGAACCTTCCTTCGTTACTACCGACACAATGGTAGCCGCTTTTCCATCATATTCAAAACAAAGCTTGCACCAGTTTCGCTCATCCGCCATCACCATCAAACATCCGGAATCATATTGGTGTTTCATGTCCACGGTTAGCTGGGTCGTCATTTCAAAATCGTTAGGCACCGGCATCGACAGAAATGGCGCGGTTGCACGGATATGCTTACCCGCTGGGTCCTGGAAAAAGTCCGTATCAGCCTGAGCTTCTACAATTAGAACGCCTTGATCGGTATAAGACCAGGTCTTCGGCTCATTAATCCAGTTCATTTGGTTTCTTGTTTCTGTTGCAAATACGTTTGTCATTTCTATGCCTCCCAGGTTCATTTTCTGTATTATATATTCGTTTCATATACAGAAAACCCCTTCTCCTACATATTTTTGTAAGTGCTAATCACTTGGGAGTGTTTCTGAGGATCAGGGAGGAATAACATAATGACCATGAGTACGATGTAAAGTGCAAGAATGACACTGAACAACAGCACGGGATTATAGTGATACAGCAGACCTGTCAGGTAACCTGATGGAATCGCTGTTAACGTCATGACGGTCTGCACCGCCGAGAACATATCCGCTTTTTCATGTGTACCTAATCGGTTCATAAGCAGTGAGTCCCGATACGTTTGCAAGATGAAATTGCCTGCCGCCAGTACAATTAGAGTCAGAAATAACATGGCTATATTCCCCGCAGGTATCAACAGAAAAAGTATTGCCCCCACTGTACTCAAAATGATCGAGAAACTGACATACTTTTCTTCTGAACGCCGTTTCAGACGCGGGATAATGACTAAATACAAGAGCATGACGGTTACAGCGGTGACGACCGGGATAAATGATATAATCTGATCATTGAAGTTTAACTGTTCCTTGAAAAAAATTACCTGGAAAAAGTTCAACTGCAGGATCAGATTGGATAGCACCGTGATCAGAATAATCGGTAAAAGCCTCCGTTTATAGAACGATTTGCCGAAAAGTCGCAGACTGGAAGCCAGACTCTGGATCACCCGGGTTTGGCTATGCATTCCCATAAGTTCCTTCCCTACTGCGGTCTCATCCGTATATCGGTTGCGAATGAAGAACATGACGGTCATGAGAATGCCACCGACAAAATAAATACTGGCCAGTGTTGGCACAATGCCAAAATCGGCAATCACTACCCCGGCGATCGGTGTCAGTACTCCAGCACCCGTAATGATCATGTTGAGAATGGCGAATACCTTGGATCGCTTGTGTTCCTCAACATCCTCAATAATTAGACAGTTGAAGGAAACGGTCACAAATTTGGAGGTTGCATTCAGCAGGTAAGCGATCAGAAACAACCAAAAGTTCTGGGAGAAAGCCCAGATGAACATGGGAACACTCCAGGCAATCAGATCAAAGATCAGCGTTGTTCGCTTGCGCCCAAGCTTATTCGTGATTGAACCTGCAAATAACTGAAATATAAAGGCAAAATAAAGATTCACCGAATTGATCAAACCAATTTCAATATCCGAAAGTCCGGCTTCCTTCATATATAAAGGAGCATAAAAAAGAACAATCGTGCCCGGGATGGCCCACACCGGTTCAAGTAAGATGGAGTACCGCGGATTTCTCGGCAAATCCTGTAGCAGCTTCAATCGATATCTCCCCCCTTTTCTGCGGTGTTTCACCGCTGCGAATACCTGCTTTTCGCAGCGGCAAAACCGCCAATATCTACATGCTTACAAGATCAGAGCTGTTTTAACCGAATTCATGGGCAATTTCTCTCCGGTACGCAGATGATATCCGATTGTCCCATTGAATGCCTGTTCATAATCACTCAGCAGTTCCGTAGAGGTAACCATTTGCTCCAGTTCCGGAATACTTTGTGCAAATTTCAATGCTGTACTGATCATCGAGTGATTAGCTACCGCACCAATGATACTAATGCCATCATTAATCACGGCAGTTGATTTAAACGTCACTTCATAGCTGTCGTCATAACCCATAGGAATGATCTTGCCGCCTTTGGCAATCATCTCAAATCCTACATGCAGCTGGTTACCAACCGCGTCCACTACAATATCAAACTTCTTGTTATTATTGATCTCGTATACTTTATCCAGTGTCAGATCCTGAGGATAGAACACATGATCCGCGATCTCTGAAGCGAACTCTTTGCGGAATGGATCAACTTCCGTGCCTACAGTAAGCCTTGCCAATCGTTTGCTCACAAGCTGACACAAGGAACCTATTGCACCAGAACCGAGGACCAGTACAGAGTCACTTGGCTTAGTCCCTGCTTTCATGAACGTCTGAAGTACACATCCGAGTGGTTCGATCATCATGGCCGTTTCCCAACTCATGGAATCCGGTATGGGGTAGATATATTTCTCGTCCCCAACGTAATATTCTGCAAAAGTACCGTGAGTGGTCATACCTACTTGGTAGTCATCAAAGTTTTCGCAATAGATGAACAAACCTTCACGGCAATAGGAGCAGGTACCGCAAGATTGCGTGGGATCAACCAATACCCGATCACCCACCTTGAAACCACGAACTTCGTCGCCCACCTCAACCACTGTACCTACACCTTCATGACCAATAATCGTTCCTTTATTCGCCGGAACTTTGCCTTTGACAATATTCAGGTCTGTACCACAGATGCCTGAACCATAGATTTTAATCTTTACCTGGTTTGGCTTGTGTATGGTTGGCTCCTCAATATCCTGGTAAGTCACCTGTTTAAGATCCTGATATACGAGTGCTTTCATTGAATATTCCTCCTAGTCGATGTTTTATATAAGTTGAAATAAAGATTTTACACAATCCACTCCGATGACAGAACAACCTTCCAATCGCTGTTATCCCCAGATTCTTTAATTCCTTTTTTTAAAGGGGAACATCCGGGGATAAAGGCGAGCGCTCCGCTTTTTCAGGTTTATTCTGTCCTCTCCGTTCACGTGTAAATGAATAGTTCAACGAATATAATTTGAATAAAATTTTAAACGTTTTCGTAAATCTCAATTCGAAAGGTGTTCCTGTTTCAGCATCTCTTTCCAGTCGGAAAGTGTCTGCAAGAGAGCTTCCTCCACCCATAGCAATTCTTCCCGTGTATGTGCATCAGAGAAAATTAAGTACCCTTTGGTAAAAATTCCGAAGTGGGCCATTCGTTTGACCATAAACTCACGGAAAGGATCGGTATGGAAGTTTTCCTCCGAAATAGAGCTAATGGAGAAGCTTGCATAGGTCCCCTTCAGCACCAATTGATCGGTTAATCCAAGAAGCACGAGTTCAGCTTCGATCAGATCCATAATCCGAATGGTAGCCTCGCGCCAGCTAGGCCATACTTTAGCGCTTTTCATCAATCGCTCACATGCAATCGCTGCCGCGAGTGCAGTGGTCTCGCTGGAATGGGCGTTGCTGAATCTGACCTGTCCTGATAATGACATCAAATGTTCCGGTCCCATTACGGCTGCGAGTGGCAGTCCATTCGCCATACCTTTGGAAATACAGAGCAGATCCGGCCAGATGTCATACTCCCCAGCTGTAGCTTGCTTGCCCATTCGAATACCGGAGGTGACTTCATCAAATATGACAATGATATCCAATGACCGACATAGGGATACAACTTGCGCCAACGGCTCACGTTTCCATTCATTTGGACAAAGGACAATGCAGGCGATATCCTCGGGAGAGGATTGGATTTGGGCCTCGATACGCTCTTGTGAGGGCTTGTCTATCCAGATCGTTGTGCGCTCGATATCCACGGGGATGCCTCGCTCTTTCGTTTCGCGGCCATAGTATCCATAGGCAGACCAGTCATGCCACCCATGATAGGCCGTCGCGATGACCCTGCTTTTGCCACTTCCCGCACGAGCCAGACGTACGGCTCCACTAACTGCATCGGCGCCGCTTTTGGTGAATCGCAATGAAGGGTAGCGGCCTTCAAACCGCTCCAAAATCAGTTCAGCGCATTCAAGTTCAATGTCAGCAGGAATCGAATAACTTGTCCCTTTTTTCAGCTGATGGATAACGGTCAGTTGAACTTCGTGCCGTGCATGTCCCCATGGCGCCGTACCCATGGCCATCTCACAATCCAGCCATTCATTTCCATCGATATCTATAAAACGGGAATTGCGTGCTTCTGCGCAGCATACGGGTGTATATCCCGGAAATAATCGCTCTGGTGCTTTGGCTAACGTACTGCATCCGCTCGGAATGACCTTTTCGACATGTTCCAACCACTCCAGATTCCGTGTAAACCTTACGGCACGATCCAGCGTGCTCTCTTTTGATTTCACCTTTGGTTCCTCCCTGTTTACTTGGTTTGTGAGTTAGCGAACTTTGGAGCCAGGCCAGCAGCCGTCATATATACGATCCATGGTGATGACATTGCCATACAGATCAATGATCAGATCTTTAGCCCGATGAGCGTGTCTCATCTCGATCCAGTAACGGTTTTCCAGCAACCGGGCGAAATTGTCCACCAGAAACAGTAATCGGTTCTCGCTATGAATCAACTCCTTGCCCAGAACCTGCGGCAGCCAGATAGCACCATTAGAGTTAAAGCGGTTGGAATAGTCACGTACCTCAGCAACAGGTGCAATGTCAGCTTCCTCCAGCTTGGTCCAGAACGTTTCCGCGTCACTGCGAACCTCTGCAAGATCAATGCCAACGATCGGCAGATGCTGATATTCACTCTGGCTATCCATTTGTTCTTTCAGATGACCGAATACGAATGGCCAAACATCGGCCTCAATTTCCCCACCCCACTTTTTCCAGAAACGTGCCAGATTGTTTTTCCGGTTGAAGTTGCGGTGAATGCCACTGCTCCGTTCCCAGTGATAGGCGAGAATATTCGGATTAATGACCGTATCATATCCGGCTGACCGTGCTCGCATCTGATAATCAAAATCCTCATATCCGTTAAAGAACTTCTCATCCAGCTCGCCTACCGTTTCATATACTTCCCTCTTCATGCCGAACATGGCGAATACAACAAGCTGAACTGAAAAAGTTTCCTTCGGAATATCATCAGGCGATGCGTTCAGGAATAAGTGGCGGCCAATTGTATCAGCAAATGCAATACCACAATGCTGCACACCTCCCGTTTGCGGATAGAGCAGAACACCGCCAATCATACCGATCGTAATGTCGCTGTCCATCGTCTCCTTCATCATTGATTGCCAGTTCGGTTGAAGGATCGTATCGGAATCCAGAAAGAAAATATAATCACCCTCTGCTCGCCGAAGTGCGCTGTTGATTGATACAGCACAACCGAGTGGAAAATCATGCTGAAGAATTTCAATCGTTACCCCTTCTCTAACCTCTTGTTTCAGTTTCTCCAAATGCTGTAAAACAGCAGAACCGGAACCATCGTTGATAAAAATGATTTGAGTGGACGGGCTGACGGTCCGCAGCAATGAATCCGTAAACAGGTTCAAAATGTTATAGTCCTGGTTAACTGGCACTATAATGGTGTAAAGCATGGAATCCCTCCTGTTGGATATGATGGAATGCGTGCAAAAGCGAGTTGAAACGGTATCGCGTTTAGTGCGGATTATCGACCTCCTTGTCGCAAATTCGCTGTCTTAATTTGGTAATAATTTGAATCTACTAGAAATTTATATCATTTTTTGTAAGTTTGAAATCTTAAATTCTGAACTCTGTTAAAATTTGAATATGTACCCAAAGAAAAAAATTGTTCCTTTCAAGTATCGCGGATAGCTCTCCACGCAAAAAAACACCTCCAAAGTGAGTCTCGTATCCAATGACACGACTGACTCCACAATGGGGTGTTTATATTGCATTATTGTATGTTGTTGTAAGGTAGCGGCTCTTAGGAATTTATCCCTTTTATCTTTACCTTTTGCTCATAGCTCGATAATTCTTGTTGCAATATTTGAGCAAAACTCACTGTCATGCTCTACAAACAGAAGGGTCGGGGAGTACTCCAGCAGCAAGTCTTCAATTTGCATACGAGAGATGACATCAACAAAGTTGAGAGGTTCATCCCAAATATGCAAATGGGCTTGCTCACTGAGACTTTTAGCAATCAGCACCTTCTTTTTTTGGCCTGCGCTAAACGTCGAGATATCTTTCTCCAATTGCAGCCTGGAAAAATCCAGCTTTCTTAGGATCGATTTAAACAAGCTTTCATCGATTCCCTGTGTGACAGCATAATCCGATAATTGGCCGCTGAGATCAGACGTGTCCTGCGACACATACGAGATCTTAAGTTGGTGATCCTTTCGAAAATGACCTGTATAAGGGATGTCCTCACCACAGATCAGTTTAAGGATGCTTGATTTCCCCGATCCGTTTTTACCATAGAGTGCAATCCGATCCCCCTTTTCAACTGTGAAACTCACGTCCTTACATACCGTATTGGAGCCATATGCAATCGATACATGTTCCAATTCGACAAGTTCTTTTTTGTGAAAATCCAGTTGATGAATCTGTAGACGTTCAGCACTCTCAATATTTTTTAGAAGTTTGGACTTTTCTTGGATGGCGGATTGCTGCCTCTGCTCAATATTTTTGGAACGTTTCATCATTTTGGCAGCCTTGTGTCCAATATAGCCTTTATCCACCTTTGAACCGGAATTTCTCGTACCATTTTTGGTTCTTTCCACTTCATGCGACCATCCACCCGTCCGTTTGGCAGAATCGGACAAACGCTTGATGTCCTTAATTAACTTCTCATTACTTGCAAGTTCAAACTGATCTTGCCTTTGTTTATTTTCCCACCAAGCGGAGAAATTCCCTCTCTGAATCTCGATGTTATTTTTATTAATGGACAGGATGTGGTCTACGCAGTTATCCAGAAAGGATCGATCATGTGACACCAGAATAAATCCACTTTTGCTGCGAAGATAATTACTGACGAGTTTTCTCGCATGAATATCGAGATGATTGGTAGGTTCATCAATGAGCAAAAATCGATTATCCTTCAGGAACAAGGCAGCCAGCATGACCTTCGTTTGTTCGCCATTTGATAAGGAGTCGAAAGGCCGATAAAGAATATCTTCCGAAACCTTTAACAGGTTAAGCTCTCTGACAAGCTGCCAGTGCAAATATTCAGGATAGACCTCTTCAATGACATCGAGGGTCATAGCTCTTTTATCCTGAACCTGAAAAGGAAAGTACTCAAAGCTGACATTCGCAGAAATAGTTCCGCTGTATTCATATTTACCAAGCAGCAGGTTGAGGAATGTCGTTTTGCCTCTGCCGTTTCTTCCGGTAAAGCCCAATTTCCAATCGGAATCCAGCTGAAAACTCACATTTTCAAATATATTATCGTAACTGCCATCATAGGCAAAGGTTAGGTTGCTAACGTTAATTAAAGACATAAAGATCATCCTTTTTATGTGAAATATAAAAGTTAACCGACGTGAAATTTACCACGACATGGTCCCTCACTTTATATTTGAACATAATCAGAATTTCAATCCGCTCTTGCATGAATGACATATCCCTCGTGTCAGAGTGATTGGAATATCCTCAAATGAAAAAACGCAAAAAAGCGCCATTCACCGGTGCTTTTTTGCGTTACATCAACCTGACTATGATAAAGAAACCTGGCGCCTGAGAACTTAACGCCAAGATAATCTATGCATAGGAGGATTAAGTGCCGGTTTCTGATTAGTTATGTTGTGAACCATGTCAGTGTTCATGTTCGTTGACAGGTTCACATAAACATCTACAACCTCTAATTCAGTCATCGCTCTATCCCCCTTTAAAAGCTCAACAATTTAATATCAGAAACTTAACATGGAATACAGCCATGGGTCAAGGCGAGAAACAAATCGTGCCGCTTTTAAAATCCAAATCCATATGATTAGACCCACAAGGGTTTATAGTCACCACGCACTGTATTCAGTTATTAAACGGCCGCATAAAGCGGTTTGTACACCGGATGCCACATGGCAGCTTTTACAGCCTCTTCAACGTCTTTCAGCTCTACACGCGCAACGCCATCTTTCACTGCCGCCTTGGCAACCGCCACTGCGACTTTGAACGAAACAGCATGCAGCTCTTTCACTCTAGGCAGAAGAGGAGCACCTGGTGCAGACGAGTCTACCGAATTAGCTACGGCCACTGCAGCTGCGGTGAACATGTTTTTGGTGAATTTCGATGCTTTCGCTACAATCGCTCCCAGACCCAAACCAGGGAACACAAAAGCATTATTGGATTGACCAATTTCATACAATGTGTCATTAAACATGACAGGTTCAAATGGACTGCCTGTTGCAATCAGTGCTTTGCCATCCGTCCATTCAATCAAGCTTCTTGGTGCTGCTTCGGCAAGCGAGGTCGGATTGGACATGGGCATAATGATTGGACGTTCCACATGCTTCGCCATTTCTTTGATAACTTGTTCATTAAAAGCACCTGTCACACCGGACGTCCCGATCAGGATCGTTGGTTTGATCTGTTTCACAGCTTCCAGCAGACTGACCTGCCCTTGCTCATTCAACGCCCAATCTTTCACTTCCGCAGTTTTACGCACATATGGTTTCTGGAATTCAAATAGACCTTCCGTCTCATCGGTAAGGATTCCGCGGTAATCGAACGCCCAGAAACGGCTCTCCGCTTCCTCCTGCTCAAGCCCTTCCTCCATCATAGCGTCACGAATCTGATCTGCGTTACCAATACCAGCGGCCCCCGGTCCAAATACCAGGACACGATGCTCACGAAGAGGCATACCCGTCACTTGAACTCCGGACATAATCGCCGCAAGTGTGACCGCACCCGTTCCCTGAATATCGTCATTAAACGTAAGGAGTTCTTCCCCGTATTTCTGAATAATATTTCTGGCATTCACGCTGCCCAGGTCTTCCCAGTGAAGCAGGATATCCGGGAACCACTTTGTTGTTTCTTTCACAAAGGCTTCGATAAATTGCTCATATTTTTCCCCGCGAATACGTTCATGGCGATTACCTACATACAATGGATCATTCAGCAATTTGGGATTATTGGTTCCAACGTCCAGCACAACAGGCAATACACGGCTTGGATCAACGCCTACGGCTGCTGTATATACTGCGAGTTTACCAATGGCAATTTTAATGCCGCCAACGCCCCAGTCTCCGATGCCCAGAATACTTTCCGAGTCGGTCACCACAATCAAATCCACATCTCCCGCATGCAATCCACTGTTACGGAAAGCTTCCTCCAGCCCATCCATGTCATTGATGGATAAATATAGACCTCCAGGTCTATGGTACTGATGGCTATATTCTTGAATGGCTTGTCCGACCGTAGGTGTATACACAATCGGCAGCATTTCACTAAGATGATCTTTCATTAGACGGTAGAATAGTACAATATTTCGGTTGAACAAATCACTGAGCATGATGCTTTTACGCAAATTATCCGATTCATTCTGCAATTGCTGGTATACCCGACTTACTTGTTCTTCAATATTTAAAACCATCGGTGGCAAGATGCCATTCAGGTTAAGCTCTCTTCTTTCTTCTTTGTTAAAGGCAGTACCCTTGTTCAACATGGGATTGGACAGAACATCCTTGCCTTTCAAAGAGGTTTTTAAGTTTCCATCAGAATCTACAAAAAATGAGTTCATTTACTGATTGCCTTCTTTCATGATGTCTGTTGACGTTTTAACGCCATTTTAATTTATTTTTAACACTTAATAACTTTTAGTTAGTTCAAGATCTTCCGATGACAATTATAAAATATTTTCTATGTCATGTAAACGAACTCATGAAACTTCCATGAATGAAATTCAATTTCATTTCGATAAATAAAATTTATCACCTTGTCATTTTTCAACAAATTCATTTTATGAATTTATACATATCTCACGCCAAAAAGCCACGATCTTCGTGGCTCCAAGCGGTGTTCCTTTCTGAATGTTCATTTCCTAATCTTACATTGATCCAGATGCTGTAGTCAGTACAGATATCCTAAAAAATCAAGTTCTCCCTCACTCCAAGGCAATGTTCCGACTTCTTTAACCATTAATCCGTCGATCTGCTCAATTCCAACTCCAATTGTAGTTAAGGTCTCATGGTCAATTTTCAACCACTTACAGGTGTTGCTGACCATTTTGAACCCATTTTTGCTATACAAGCCCTCATGATCAGCAAATAATAGCACAAAATCAATATGCCCTCTGGACAGCTTGTCCACTTCTGATAGCAACAACGAACCGATTCCTTGAGAGCGATATGCTGTCGAAACACACAGATCAATGACCCCCAGCACTCTTATTGCTTTTCCATTTAAATTCATCATTCTGTAATCTAATCCTACATGTCCAATCAGTTGATTATCTGGGTTAAATGCTAATATTCTGCAATGTGGAATTTGTTTAAAAAACAAACGGTCCTCCGGATAAACATCTGGAAAACTGGCAATAAGCAATGCCTGAAGATGCGTTGACCTTTCTTCGTTCAAATCCATATCATAAGCTTTAACTAATTTCAAAAAAATGTCCCCCTAAATTAAATCGATTTCTGTTCTATATTTGTCTCAGCTGAGTTTTAAAAGTTCAATTACGGCATGTAAGCACCTTCTACTTCAACCTTTCGTTCATTTCCGTTTGCTATGTATCTTACGTGAATGACATTTCCTTTCTGAAATTGTGGAATATGTGTAACCGGGATATATGTCTCTACGACAGAGGGAAAGGTACGGCCGTCAACTTGGGTTACGGTCAAATCCAGTCGTACTCCCGGCCTTCCATCCATACTGGATGAAGTTTGTGTAATATCATGAATAACCGCCTCCGCAGGAATCCCTTCCATTAAAACCCTTTTTCGAGTGTGTTGTATCTGTTTGTTGTTACGGAGCATTTTAAATATCATAACCATAGTGATCGTGCCTGTTATAAGCCCAAAGCCAATAATAGCAACAATAGTAAATAAAGTAGTCGTCATAATGGCCTCCTTTTATTTGAAACTTATGTTTATTAGTTCTTGATTATATCTCTTATTCCTGCAAATTTGCTTGAACAGGAACATCTTCATGCCAAAAAAGCCACCTTGTTGGTGGCTTCATGCAGTTTATGAAGTTTTTGAATTGTCTATAATACTGGCATGAACTGTAGCAGTATATGTTCAACTTAGTCTACTTTCGCACCATATGAGCGTACAAACAGAACCGCTTGTTCGCGATCCAAACGTACGCCTTTAATATCCAATGATTTCAGATCGATTCCTTCCAGATTAGCGCCTCTAAGATCCGCTCCTTGCAGCTTGGCTCTGCTTAAAACTGCTCTTGTAAGATCACAGTCTCGCAAATCCGCTTTGGTAAAATCCGTGTCCGTAAAGTCCGCTTCAAAGAAACGAATTCCTCGCAAATCCTGTTTACCCAATCGGGTATGTCTCAGATTCGTATAAGACCAATCGCCCTGACTTAGTGTGATACCATCCATTTGTGCACCGGAAAAGTCCGACCCCGTCATTTTGCAGGAGGTGAATTTGGAAGCGAAAAGATTAGCACCACCAAATAAGCAGTTTTCAAAAGCCGACTCTCTATGGATTGAGCCATTCATTGAAGCGCCTTTAAAGTCACATTCGATAAAACGGCAGTTGCTAGTCTCGATTTCCTCCATCGAAGCGTTCATAAAGGTACACTGTTTGAAAACACAACTGACCAGTTCTCCATACCGCAAGTCACGTCCTTCAAAATGTACACCTTCATACTCTTGATCCTTATATTGGTACATCACGTACACCCCATCTTGTATGATTATCATGTTTTCCCCATTAAAAAGCTTTTTATAATATACCATACGGCTGTCAAGTACCTGCTTAAAAGCCTGCAAAAGTCAAGTTACTTTTTTTTGAAAAACGTAGCTACTCAAATAAAAAAACCGCGAAAATCGCGGCTTTTGGCTCTATAACTGTTTTTAGCTAGTACTTCAATCGGATATGAACAGGGATGGGAAACGATGCGTCTCTTCCCTTGTCTCTGTGCTCGTCTTTGTTTTGTTCTTCTTCTTTCACAATCCACTGTCTGCCAACCATCAATTGCAGCAACTCGATCTCTTGTAAGGTCAGGTAAATATGTTTTAGTGACAGTCCCTCCTGGATATAATCCTGTTCTACCTTGAGGTTAAACCGGAAATAGAGCAGTCTTTTCAGGGCGTTAATATGCAAAAATTTGAATTCATAGACTCTGCTGCGTATGGCCTCTTCCCAGTTGTCTCCTATCTCAGCTGCTGTGTCCAGTCTCTCCACCAGATCCATCGTTGGTTCCTTGATCTTGGATAACAACGAAGAAAAGTCTTTTCTCTGTAAACAATCAATCATTAATTCGCTCGGTTCACCGCTCGTTAGAACATTTTCCACTAACATAGCTACGGGAATGGATAACCGAATACGGCTCATGCTCCGCCCTCTCCATCTCTGAGGTATTGATTAAACCAGGCATTTACTTGTTCAAAGCTATCCACGCGCAGCGAGGGTTTTCCGCTTTTGAGCAAAGTATGATTGGAGCCTGGGTATCGAATCAGTTTAGTCGTTTTTCCATATCGTTTTAACGTGGTATATAACTCCTCCGCCTGTCCGATCGGTGTACGATAATCTTGCTCTCCATGCATAATCAGAAGTGGCGTTTGAATCTTGTGCGCATGAGCAAGGGGAGAACGGGACCATAACATGTCTGCATGTTCTGTCGGATTGCCACCAATTACGCCCTCCACATAAGAGATTCCAATATCACTGGTTCCATACAAGGACAACCAATTGGATATACAACGCTGCGTAACTGCCGCCTTAAATCGATGGGTATGAGCAACGATCCAGTTGGTCATGACACCTCCGTAACTACCTCCACCTATACCAAGACGTGTTTCATCCAGAAAATCATATGTTGCCAGTGCATAGTCCACCGCCTCAAGCAGATCTCGACAGTCTCCCCCGGCAAAATCTCCTCGGCAAGCTCTGGCGAATTCCTGCCCGTACCCCATACTTCCTCGGGGATTCACCCATAGTACGGCATACCCCTGTGCAGCAAGTGTCTGCATTTCGTGGCTGAAGATGCCTGTATACATGGCATGCGGTCCACCATGAATCTGTAATATCATCGGTACTTTGGTATCCGATTCCTGCATAACCGGCTTTAACAACCAACCCTGGATCGGCCATCCGTCTGACGAAGTAAACTCGATACGTTCAGGTACATTGACTTCCAAGCCTGCCAAAAATTCATCGTTTCGCCGGGTGAGTCTGAACATGTCCCCACTGTTAATATCCACACGGTACAGTTCTCCAGGGTGATCCTCAGTCAATGCACCAATGACCAGCGTCTTACCATCAGGTGACAGGGTATATTGATATACATCCTTCTCCCCGCTTCCCGTCACGGATTGACAATGCCCATCCTCGGTGATTTGATACACGTCCACATTTCCACCCTGGGTACCCAGTACATATGCCGTACGTTGCGCATGATGGTCATCCATCAGTGGCGACGGGGATGGGCTTGCCGATTTCATGTCCCCAAGTGCTGCGTTCCCCAACTGCATATCGACATCAGGTGCCAGCTGCTTTGGAATACCTCCACTACTCGGCACTTCATATAGTCTATTGTGACTGCCACTGCCGTACTCTCGGTCGCTGGCAATCAGAACCAGTTGCTCTCCGTCGGGTGAATATGCGAACTGGCTCACCTGAAGACTGGAATCCGTTACTCTATACTGCTCGCCGTTTGCCAGATTGACAGTATGTACGTCTGCAAAGTACAACAGATCCGCATCCACTCCCTGATCCTGTACCTGTTTGGAAATGAAGGAAATAGCCTGACCGTCTGGCGACCAGACCGGAGCAGTAACATTCCATGGTCCGGTTGTGATCTGTCTAATGGTTCCACTTCCAATCTCATATACAAACAGATGGCTATTCAGACCATCCCACCAGCCAGAGCCTTCTGCCTTCGGTGTCGTGCGCTCAAAAACCTTGCCCCTCAGGGGAGATACTTTAAGTGATTCGTCTATCTTTGATGTTTTGTCAGCCATTGCTTCTTCTTTGCCTGCTACAACTTTGCTAGTAAACGCAATATACTGCCCATCCGGGGACCAGACAAATTGTAAAAGCTTGCGCTCAGACGAGATGAGATTTATAGCCTTTGTATCACCTGACGCAAGGGTCCACAATCCTTTACCCCCACTTTCCAATCGTAAAAAAGCGAGCTGTGTTCCATCTGGTGACCAGGAAGGATATGAATCCTTTACTCCATCTGTAAGCGGCTTGTCCCCACTACCTTCAAGTGAAACGCCACGAATTTGCGTAATATATTCATTTTTCTGCTGATCAATCGTCTGTTCAACGTACGCCACCTGACCATCTTGATTGATTACAGGCTGGCTAACCCAGCGGTAATGATATAAGTCCTCTGGCAAGATCGGTCTTTTATTCATATCCATGGCTATCCCCTCCCGTTCCTCTTATTTCTTGTTTGTATCCGTACGTGGATCAAGTACATCCCGCAGCCAATCTCCCAGGAAAATGACACCCAGAACCGTCAGGGTAATTGCCAGTCCAGGGAAAGTTGCCACCCACCAGCTTGTTGCTACATATTGCCTTCCATCACTGAGCATACCTCCCCAGGAAATGTCAGGTGGCTTAATGCCCAGACCCAGGAAACTGAGCGAAGCTTCCATAATGATCGTGGTCCCAACATTCATACCGCAGATCACGATAAAGGAAGATAAAATATTCGGCAGAATGTGTTTTAGAATCAATCTCCCATTCTTGGCACCAATCGATCTGGCAGCGTGAACAAAGTCCCGTTCCTTGATACTCAACACCTCACTGCGGACTACACGGGTGAAAGGAACCCAGTTCGTCACACCGATAACCAAAATCAGCGTCGTAATCCCTGGCCCCACAATAGCCATTACAACGAGCATAAACAGAATGGTAGGGATGGCCATGAATGCATCACCTACGCGCATAATAACCGCATCCAGCCATTTTCCGTAAAATCCGGACAAGAGACCAAGAATGGCACCGATGATTCCGGACACGATGACTGCTCCCATACCTACGATTAATGAAACACGCGCACCATATACGATTCGACTCCACATGTCCCTGCCCAGATTATCCGTACCCAGCCAGTATTCAGCCGTTCCCCCATCAAGCCAAGCTGGAGGTTTAAGGCGATTAAGGGGATTCACTGCTCCAGGATCATGACTCGTTAACAGAGGTGCACATATGGCGATTAACACAACCAACAATACGAGCACAGCGCCAAATATTCCGGTCTTGCTGATGATCAGTTGTCTCCAGATGTAGCGAAGTCCTGTTGGTGTACGTACATTCTCATGTTCCTGTTCTGCACCCGGCATTGGCATTTCATTGCTGCCTGTCATCGATTGCACCTCCTTCTAATCGTATTTAATGCGTGGATCAAGCAGCCGGTAGGCCACGTCCGTCAGAATATTCGTTACAACCACGATAAACGCAATGACAAAAACAGCGGCCTGTACAATCGCCATGTCATGGGTGTTGACTGCAACAACCAGCAACTGACCCAGCCCAGGCCAGGAGAATACCGTCTCCGTAATCAATGTTCCACCAATCAAGCTTGTAAACTGCAAACTCATAATCGTTACGACCGGAATCAATCCGTTACGAAACGCATGTTTGCCAATCACGACCATCCGGCCAAGCCCCTTACTCCGTGCTGTACGAATGTAATCCTGACTCAGAATTTCCAGCATGCTAGAGCGAATCAGACGAGTCATCTGAGCAGCAAGCCCGACCCCTAGTGTAAAGGCAGGCAATATCAGATGTGATACTCCGCCGCGGCCGGATACAGGCAAAACTCCCCACATCACGGAAAATAACAAAATGAGCATAATGCCCATCCAAAAGTTCGGCATAGCTTTACCGATGACCGATATACCGGAGATGATCAGATCGGTAAACGTATTTCGTTTGACTGCTGATGCAACTCCAAGCGGTACAGCCATAACAATGGCAAAAAACATCGCTGCAACAGCCAGTTCAAAGCTGGCCGGCAATCGTTCCAGTACAAGCTGTAAAGCCGGTTCTCCATAACGGAAAGATTGACCAAAGTCACCCTGCAATGCGCTGCCAAGGAACTTCATATACTGTGTGTATAACGGCTGGTCCAGTCCGAGTGCCTGCGTTAATACAGCGCGGTCTTCCGCAGTAGCTGTTTCAGGCAGCATCAGAGCTACCGGATCACCCGTGACGCGGACCAATATAAAAACGATCAATGAAACAATGAACAGAACCGGAATAACCTGCAGTAGTGACTTAAGTACATATTTGCCCATTTCTCTATCCACCTCCTTTTAAAAAAGAACGACAGGAACGTGGTACAGTCCCTGCCGTTCTCGGCTTATCCTTGTCATAACAGGTTGTTCTGTCTGATGTTACTGTGCAGGTGTAATCTCGTCAGCATAGAACATTTCATCGCTACGCGGCTCGAAGTTCACACGGCTATCGATACCATAAACTCCTTCCATTTGGTACAAATACACAGCCGGACGATCTTCAGCAAGAATTTGTTGTACTTGCTGGTATTCTTTCTCCCTGGAAGCCGGATCCATGTTAACCAGCGCAGACTGGAGCAATTTCTCCACTTCCGGATTGTTATAGTCCGACTCACCTTTGGCTTCGTCCAACATGTAACGATTGTAGTTATTGGAAGCATCAAAGAGGGAGTTCCCAATTCCGATCATGAAAATTTCCTTGAATGATTTGGAACTGTAACGTTCACTGAAAGCACTTGGTTCAAGCACGTCCAGATTAATTTTGAAGCCCACTTGCTCCAGCATTGCTGCCACGACTTCGGCAGGCTCTTTGTATTGAGAAGATACCGAGATGGTCATCTCCGCTTCACCTTCTGCGTAACCTGCTTCCTGCAACAGTTGCTTCGCCTTCTCTTGATCATACAGTGATGTTTTGTACAACGAAGGATCTGCCCCGAAGTTGCCAGGTGTTACGGATGTGCGAGTCACGATACCTGCACCTCCGGCAATGCTGTCTACAATACCCTGCTTATCAATCGCTAGATCAATAGCCTCCCGAACCTTCGGATCAGCTGTGACGCTGCCCTCTGTTTGGCGGAAAATCAACTGAAGTACACGCTGAATCGGCGCTTTGACGATCTTCTTGTCTGCTTCGCCTTCAATGCGGGCAACATCTGTCGACGGAATAGATGCTGCGATATCAACACCACCTGCCAGCAGTTCAGATACACGTGTGGAAGCTTCGGGGATGACACGGAATACAACCTCATTCCATTTCGGTTCACCATCGAAGTAATTTTCATTTTTCACAAGTTCAACCCGATCATCTTTTGTCCACTTCCTGAATTTGTACGGACCTGTGCCAACCGGTTGTTTAAGGAATTGATCAAAACCATTGTCCTCAATATATTTTGCTGGCAAGATGCCTGCCCCCATTTTGGATAGACGATTAAGCAGCAACGGATCTGGTCCGTCGGTAATAATATCTACCGTATATTCATCGACCGCTTTCACTTCAACAATGTTTTTGAAGTAGCTGTTTTGTTTCAGTGTACTGTCTTTGGCTACGCGCTCCAGTGTATACTTTACATCCGCTGAGGTGAATGGATCACCGTTATGGAAGGTCACGCCTTCACGCAGCTTGAAGCGCCAGGTTGTGTCATTCACTTGCTCCCATGAAGTTGCGAGACCTGGAACCTTCTTCTGTTCACTATCATTTTTGATCAGATAATCAAATACGTTGACCAGCACCGCTTCACTGGATGTATTATTGTTGTTGTGCGGGTCAAAGCTCTCAATATCCGTAGCAGCTGCAATGGTAAGTGTAGTGCTGGCAGAAGTACTACTGCCCGATTCACTTGATGCCGAATTGCTATCCGTGCCAGTGCTCTTGCCACCACAAGCGCTCAGTACCAGTACTACAGCCAATAATGTGATCCACATGCTAGTCCATTGTCTTTTTTTCATTTTCCATGCTCCCCCTCAGAAGTTGTGTGTCTTGACAAATATTCAAGTGCTACGGCCGACAGCATGCCCACACCATACGGCATGGCCGTCTCATCCAGATCGAACATCGGATGGTGAAGCGGATAACGAGTTCGCTCTTCCTCGTTCCCTGAACCCAATCGGAAGAAAACACCCGGAATCTGTTCACAGTAGAATGCGAAATCTTCGCCGCCCGTGGACGGCGGAATAATGCTCCGTCCCTTCGCCCATTCGAGTCCGTCAACGGTCTCCGTAAGCAGGTCAACCATACCCAGATCGTTAACTACAACGGGGTAACCATCGCCATAGATGACTTCATGACCCGCCCCGAACGAACTGCACACACCACTTACAACCTGTTTAATCAGGGCTGGCATGCGTTCGCGAATGGCTGGGGAGAGTGTTCGAACCGTGCCGATCATCTCAACCTCCGGCGCAATGGCAGTTCCCATGTAGCCTCCAGTTATTTTACCGATCGTTACCACAACCGGCTCCAGCGGGTCTACCATACGACTAGCCAGATTCTGTAGTGCAGTGATGACCTGAGCAGATACAGCAATGGCATCGATGCCTTCATGCGGGCGGGCAGCATGTCCGCCCTTGCCAAGTATCCGAATCACCAGACGATCTGCCGAGGCAAACGCCACACCTTTGCTAACCCCGATGGTACCCGTATCTTGTCCTGGAGTCATATGTAGCCCTGCAATCGCGTCCACCTTTGGATTCTCCAGTACTCCATCCTGAATCATGGCACGTGCACCTGCCAATCCTTCCTCCGCAGGCTGGAACACAAATTTGATGTTGCCCGATTTCGGTCGGCCAAGGCTTGTTAGCAGCTCAGCCGCCCCCATTAGAATGGTTGTATGAGCGTCATGCCCGCACAGATGGGCCTTGCCTTCTACCTGTGAGCTGTACTCAGCCACCTTTTGGTCCTGAATTGGCAATGCATCCATATCTGCCCGAAGTGCGAATGTAGGCCCTTCCGTTTCTCCCCGCAGCACTCCTACGACTCCTGTTTTCCCTACCTTACGTGTTACTTCAAGACCCAGACTTTCCAAGTGTTTGGCTACGATCTCTGAAGTTCGAAATTCTTCATAGCCAATTTCCGGATGGCGATGGAAATCTCTCCGCCAGGCAATGAGTTTGGGCTGAAGTGCTTGTGCGCGTTGATATAGTTGTGATTGTTCCATTAGTTCTCATCCCCTTCTTTTTCATCGGATTCTGAAACGAGTCTGGCATAGATTGCATCAGCCGAGAATTCAATGTGTTTTTTCATCGTCTCCCGGGACTTGATGCTGTCATGTGCTTTCAGCGCTTCAAGAATCTCCATATGTATCCCATGATTGAGGGAGCGAATTCGGTCATCATAGGGCATCAAGTCCAGTGCCGGATTAATTTTTGTCCGGATTTGTCTAACAGCCGTCTCACAGTACGGATTACCGGATGCCTTGGCAATGGTCAGATGAAATTTCACATCCAGGGCCCGGAACCATTCCCTCGTACAGTGAGGTTCAATACTTTGCTCCATATAGGCTTCAAGCAGTTCCAGCTCGCCTGCGGTGATCCGCTCAGCAGCCAAAAAAGCCCCCTCCGGCTCGATAATGGTCCGGTATTCAAACACTTTCAGCATCTGATCCCAATCCCGCATAATTTCTTCTCTTGTGCGTTTATGAGAATTCGCTGTCAGTGGCAACACAAAAGTACCACCTTTGGCCCCCACGCGTTTCTCGATCAGGCCTTTTTCCTCCAGCGCAGATAACGCCTCGCGAACCGTAATTCGACTGGCATTAAATATCTCGGCAAGGTCTCGTTCGGAAGGAAGCTGTTCTTCACTCATTAATTCTTTGAGTATGATGGCTTCTTCAAGTTGCTCCCTTATAAATTCACTAACCTTTTTGGTAGATACTTTCTCAAAACGAAATGAAAACGTACTGGACATGTAAACACTCCGATCTGTAAATGGTCTAGACCTTATACCATTAATATAATTCCGACTAAACAGATATGCAATACTTTTTTTTAATGAATTTATAAATAGTTTTCAACTCAGTCTGTTTTCCAAGCAAAAAAGGATGCATCTGCATTAGACAGACACATCTTTTTAGTTTGAATTATTATCTTTATAATTCCTTATCTGCATATGATCTGAAATTTCCCGTAACAGCTAACCGTTTGCTTCCTGCTAGGTAAAAGCTATCATCTGCTCTCCAGGTATGACTTTGTTTATTTTGTCTCCGGTGATACACATAGTTATATGGTGACGTAGCATAGGTTTTGAATCCTCTTTTTCTGCATTGTCTTAGAAAGGTTACATCTTCCCCAATGGAACGGTCCGTGAATCGGACCTTCTTTAATACTTCCCTTTTGAACAGAAGTGTTCCGCCTTGTATGAATTCCACATGTTTATTCTTTTCTTCGGGTGATCTGACAAGCAGCGTTTTAGAAGCACCCAAGTAAACCAGACATGAATGTTTGCCCACAATATCGCTTTTGGTTCGTATTAGACCATTCACTTGTTCTTTCAAATAAAATGGTGAATAGTAGTCATCATCATCAAATTTGGCGATCAACGAGAATCGGGCTCGGGTAATCCCTGCATTCAGGCTTTGTCCAAGCGATATGCTTTCTGGTACTTGATAAACGCTAACATTCGCATGTTTTCGAACGCGATTTTGATATAATTCCAGATTCATGCTGTCATGATTCAAAATGATGATAAGCTCTTTTCTCTTATAGCGCTGTCGATTGTAATTTTGAAGGATGTTGTCAAAGAATTGTGGCCGATTGGTACATACAATAATGGACACACCGTTTCCCGTTTTATTTCCAGTCATGACATACCCTCTTTTCTGCACATATATATTTTTTCATCATACGTTCAGAAGTAGAGAATGGTATAGACGAATCAATAGCGTATAAAACACCAAAAAACCCTCTGTCCTCAAAATCAGGACAAAGGGTTCTTAAATTCATGATAGGCTTAATTGGATTCGTTCATGTAAACGGCTTTACCTGTACGTGCGGACTCATAGAGTGCCTCCAGGATCTGTGAAACCACCAAAGCCTGTTTAGGCGTTACAACTGGCTCCAGATCTTTATCGATCGCTTCAATCCATTTTCTCATCTCTACATCCGGTGCACTTTCACTCTTTCCATCGTAGAAAGCGACCCCGCCTGCACTCAATTCAATTTCGTTGGTGTACAAACGGCTGAATTTCTCGCCATTGATGCGCAGGCCATTCTTCATATCTGCACCCGCTTCGCTTCCGCTCAAGCTGCATTTCGCTTCATCCACGTCCAGTGAATTGAGCGCCCAGCTGGATTCCAGCATAATTGTCGCGCCATTCTCCATTACGATCATACCGAAAGCGGAATCTTCAACCGAGAATTTTTCCGGGTCCCACGGGCCCCATGCATTCGCTGCATTTTCTCTTTGTGAAAGCTCGTGATACGTTGTACCCAGAACAACCTTCGGTTGATAGTTATCCATCATCCACAGCGTCAGGTCAAGTGCATGTGTACCGATGTCAATCAACGGTCCGCCGCCTTGTTTCTCCTCATCAAGGAAAACACCCCAAGTTGGTACTGCTCTTCTTCTGATCGCATGTGCTTTGGCAAAGTAAATCGAACCCAGTTCGCCAGCTTCACACAGCTGCTTCAGGTACAAGCTGTCTTCTCTGAAACGGTTATTGTATCCGATGGTCAGTTTTTTACCCGTACGCTCGGCTGCTTCAAGCATTTTTTGCGCTTCAGCAGATGTCTTGGCCATTGGTTTTTCACACATCACATGTTTGCCAGATTCCAGTGCAGCAATAGAAATCTCTGCGTGAGAGATATTTGGCGTAAGAACATGAACAATATCAATCGTTTCATCCTGAAGTAATTCTTGATAATCCGTGTATACTTGTGCTTCGGCACTACCATACTTTTCTTTGGCTTCTTCTGCACGTTCCTGAACGATATCGCAAAAAGCAACCAGTTCTACTTGATCTAGCTTGCTCAAACTTGGCAGATGTTTGCCGTTTGCAATCCCGCCACAGCCAATAATCCCTACACGATACGTTTTACTCATTTCTAATCACCCTCACTTTTGGTTTGGTTGTTTCATTTTACGGAAAGCCGATGGGGTCATCCCCAGACGCTTGCGAAATACTGCATGCAAATAATTTGCATTGGTAAACCCTGAAGCCAGGGCGATTTGTTCGATGGAAACATTGCTTTCTTCCAGATTGCGGCACACCGCGCGCAGGCGAATATCCTCCAACACACGGCTGAAAGGCATTTCCGGCTGAACCTGATAAAAGATGCGTTGCAGTTGTCTGCTGCTAATATGCAGCTTCTCCGCTACATTTTCCAGCGTTACCGCTGAAGGATGATTCGCTTCCATATACTGAATGGCATAATCATACCTGTACACAGA
This sequence comes from Paenibacillus sp. OK076, assembly GCF_900110055.1. Taxonomy (NCBI): domain Bacteria; kingdom Bacillati; phylum Bacillota; class Bacilli; order Caryophanales; family Paenibacillaceae; genus Paenibacillus; species Paenibacillus sp. OK076. Next base: position 2,174,495 of record NZ_FOCH01000001.1, on the reverse strand, counting down.
CATGTCTCGCACAGGAGCTTCCGCCCGATTCCCCCCGATATCGTAGGCTCGGACGGTCTTCAGTAGAATGCTGATCACCTGCTGTTTAATAGACGTGTAATATCCGATCAGTTTACGGTCACAAGCCTCATAGGCTTCCAGAAAACAGTTCATGGCGCGATGATAATCATGTACCGGAGCAAGAGGAAGTGTTCTAAGCTTTTCGATCGTTTCCTCTGATTCTGCTGCCTCCCACGGATCTACATCCTCTCTGGGATGTTCAATAATATCCACGTGCAGGCATAATTCATCCATGGCCTCTTGGGAATCCGCCTCCTGATAATGAACAAGACCCGGACCCGTTAAATACAGCATGCCTTCAGAGAGCGGATGCATCTCATCCCCCAAAATGACTTTTCCTTTCCCTCTCGGGATGAAATGGAACTCGAATTCCGCATGGTTATGAAAATCAACGATTCTGCCTGCCGGAAAAGAAGTCAGATGAAATCGCAGAACCCTTATCTCGTAATGTCCCCACAGGATCGAGACATCCAGTCTTTCCAGGATATCCTGTCGTTCAAGCATCTTCTCAAAAGGATATCGGCTCAATGTGGCACCTCCCAATACCTATCCCTGTAACTCTTTCAAGGAGATTTTGCGCCCTTCCTTCGCAGAAAGGTTGGCTGCCTCCATCAGGCGAGTTAACTGAGTAGCCGTCTGCAAATTCTCGGTAGCCATCGTATCATTCTGAATATGGGATACCCACTGGCTGAATGCGCTTTCTCTTCTGTCCAGCAAAGGAATCTCCGTCCATTCTTTCTGTTGATCTGAACCCACATTCGTACGAATTAATAGCTTATTCTCCGGTGTTCCGTATAACAATGTGCCCTCTGTACCATGAACCTCTATCGCAAACGGCGAATGACTGTTCACAAATCCAGCCTCAACTACACCGATCGCTCCGGAATCCGTAAATAAGGTGGCTACCGCGTTATCTTCCACTTCTTTTCCAGTAACATATCCAAAATTAGCATTAACCCCTGTCACCTCTTGACCCAGGAACAGATTTGTCAGATACATCGGATGACAACCGAGGTCAATTAATGCTCCGCCCTGGCAATCTTTCAGATCGTAAAAATGCTCAGGCAGCCAATTGGCAATCGCACCGTTATGCGAGAGACGCACACGAACATAAGTCACCTTACCAAGTAGTCCTTGGTTCAGAACATCTTGAATCGTTAATGTATATCCATCGTTCAAACGCGGTAAAGAAACCGTCATTTTCACTCCGTTATCCTGTACATCCGAAATGATCGTATTTACTTCTTTAATGGTTGAAGCGATCACTTTCTCTGTAAAAATGTGTTTGCCCGCTTTCGCGGCAGCAGTGATCACATCTTCGTGAAGACGTGTCGGTGCATCCACAATGACGGCATCGATGTTGTCCTGTGCCAGCATATCTTCAAGCGAAGCATAGAAGGGTACGTTCAGACGTTCAGCAGCTTCCTGTCCACGCTCGGCATCTTCATCCCATACAGCAGCCATCACCGTATCTTCGTGCTCCTGAGCCTGTTTAATGTAATCCCAGGCATGTACGTGCCATAAGCTTATTTTACCTATTCGAATGGTCACTATGATTAACCTCCATACTATATGATATTCTGACATCTAACTATAAATTAACACAGACCTGATCTAATTTTAATAGGAACTTACGACAATAACTATATAAAATTACGACACGAATTAGAATTACCTTCTGAGAATAACAAGCAAAAAAAAGCTTCCTGTTCACCAAGTGGTGAGGATAGGAAGCTTTCTCTGCATGTAACCGTTCGAAATCAAGGATGTCCAAAGTTAGGTTGAAGATTTTATGGCTTGTGATCTGTATGGCGGAAATACCGGATTACCTGCGGTACATCGTCATGTCTTTTAATTGTTTAAAAATATAAGGGTCCTGCTTGGCATTCACTTCAATGATTCAGGGTTTCAGACTTTGGTCAAGTCCAACATCCACGCCAATTCTCTAACATCCCATATCTGGTTATCATAGATTTTAGATTCACCTTGTTAAACTTTTGTGTAACAGGTATGAACGGTTTTATTGAATCATTATTGATAAGCTGCTTTGTTTTTAGCCATTTGCTTCTTAATGGGTATGATTTCTCAATACCCACAGCTGGTTCCTCCCGTTTTCATATCCAACACATCTCGCTATTACATTAAGCTGATGCATCATATGCAATATCATTGAAGAATCTTAGGCAATACTTCTTGAATTTACACACAAAAAGCCGACAAGCCCCTATCTTTGGGCTTGTCGGCTTTTCAACTTAACAATTTCAAATCATCGTTTCCGTTTCCATTTGAAGCTGGATTGTACGCATCTCCATGATGCTTCGATTAAGGCAGCAGATTTTCGTCAGCTGGCACATTTGTGTCTGGAGCTTGTGCTGCAGATACGAACAACCGTCCTGGCGCTTCCGCCTCGACTTTGTTTCCTGCTTCATCCTGCGCACGGATCACGATCACTCCACCCTCAAGCACCAGCGAAGATGCCGTGGTATAGGTGCCTGAATAATGACCAGGTTCTGTTTCCACCAATGGAATCTCTGCACCAGCCTGTGTGCTCAGATTGGATGGCAGTTCGATCCGGAAAGAAGCCTGCAATTTAGGGACACTATCGAACGAAACCGTTACGGTTTCTCCTGCCACAATCCGTACATCCTCCGCCGGAGAGATATTGGTCAGTTCAGGCAAAGACGTTTCCACATAAACCGTCCGTGTCACGGTTGTTTTATTGCCTGCAATATCTGTCGCAATGATTGTGATTGTGTTCTTGCCCTCATTCACAAGTACGCGGTGATTAAAGCTTCTGTCTTGCTCCAATTTCACCTTCTGTCCGTTAATGGTCACTTTGTCGAGGAATTGGTCCTGTACATCCCCCGTCACATGAACGACTTCTGTGTTGGTTCGGCTTCCTTCCTCAGGTGTAAGAACCGTTAACACAGGTGCTGTCTGATCCAAGATGATGACAACTGGAAGGGAGCGGTCTGTCGTTTTACCGTTAACTACTGCCTCGGCAGTTATGGCATTAACCCCTGCACGAAGTTTAACATTCAGCTTGAATTTTCCATTCTCCACTGTCGTTGTTCCGGCTAGTTCTTTCCCGTTATATATCTTGATTTGAGCCCCAGAAGCTGGGGAAGTTCCCGATACATCAAATGTCGGCTGGTTGGTATAGGTGTTCGTCGGTTGCGTGAGTACTGGTGCATTGACCGGATATTTCACTACTGCACGAATCATATAGTTACCCTCTTCTGCTGGTGCAGTACTCCATACACCGCCTACACGCTGCCAGCTCCGACCTGCATTCACACCATTTTCATCAGTTGCCAGTCCCGGTGCGCTCGTTCCGACAGCAGTCTGTACATAGACGATATAGAAATCACCTTGTACCACTACAGGTTCAGGAAACTCAACGGTTGTCCACTGATCATTGCGCAATGCGGTACCATCGAATGGTCCTGCCAGCAATCGGCCTGGCGCTCCACCCGATCCAGAGGCATCATAGACGGCATATTTAAATGCCGTTCCACCTGGTACTGGCCATTGTGTATTCCAGAATCGAAGTGATGCACCTGTAAGCTGTGCTGTCTCCAATTCTGGCGTCATACGTACAGCCCATGCGTTATCCGCGGCCACAAAGGCTCTTGCATTTTCAGCCGTTCCATCGTCATAAGCGATTTCACCAGGAAATCCGATAAATGGTTTTAAGGCAACTTTCGCTTCGACTGTACCGTTTCCAGGTACCGTTACGTTTACAGTTTTGCTATAATAGTCCGTCGCGATGACCGACAAGGTATAGCTTCCTTCCAGAACATCCAGAACGAATTTGCCGTCTGCTCCTGTGCGAACAGCGCCCACTTGAACATCTTCCAACACGAGAACGGATGCTCCAGCTATAGGTTTTCCTGTCCGTTCATCGCTCACAATACCTTCAATCTTACCTTGGGGGATGGTTTCCAGATTGAAGTTGGCTGTTGCTCCACTACCGTCCGTGATCGTTACCGTCTTCGTCTGAGGATAATATCCATAGGCCTCAGCCTTCAACGTGTAATCACCCGCCACGTGAGTGAAACTGTATTTGCCTGTTGTCGGGTCCGTCTTCACTGAACGCCCTGTTTCCAGAACGGTAACCGTTGCACTTGCAGGCAAGCTTTGCGGTGTCACAGAACCTGTGCCAGGTTTCTGCACTTCTGGCTGCTCCTGCTTGGTTTTATTGAACTCAGCCTTGTCCGTGCTTGAAACTTTGTACCAAGGAGTATCATATTCCGGCTTAGGCTTGTCACTGTTCAGAACAACCGCAGTATCTTTCGTAACCGTCTCAGCGGCGATACCCAGAATGCGGAAGTCATCAATGTACCAGCCTTGCTTGACAACACTGCTGTCCGAAGTCAATCTGAATCGGAATTGAACTTCATTTCCTTTCAATGCAGCCAGATCATAGAATACCGGAGTCCATTGTTTTCCATTGGAAGAATGAGAGAACTTGCCAAGCTCAGACCATGTGTTGCCACCGTCTTTCGTGGCTTCAACATAACCGTAATCATATCCACTTTCGATTTCATACCAATGATTGAACGTCAGCGTAGCTTGATCCACCTGGGTTAGATCCACGACTGGTGATACCAGAGAATAGTTAGAACCGTTCTCATAGGTGCTGTCCAGATCGGTTGCCCATACATTCGGCGAAGAAACCGCACTGGCAGGTCCAACGACGGGTACTCCGCGTTCCCACTCGTCCTTGGTTCCCGAATGAGTCCACCCATTGTCACTGTTACCATCAAAGTGATCGATGAAGATATCTTCAGGGACCTCCACCGTAATGGATACCTCATTCGACTTGTCACTCTCATTGCCACTATAATCAAGAGCGGCTACCGTATAAAAATAAGTCGAATCTGTTACTGTAGCCGTATCCGTAAATGTCGTTGCAGAAGTATTTCCGAGCAATTCATAACCTGAGCCTGAATTTGTTGAACGATACACGTTGTAGGATTTCAGATCCTCATCGTCCGATCCCGTCCAGGACAAGTTTACGTTCCCCAGAATGTCGGCAGAAGCGGACAATCCGCTTGGTGCTCCCGGAGCAATATCATCTGGAGCTTGTACTGAAAAGTCATCGATATACCAACCAGCCTTTTGAACAGAATTGTCACTGGTCAGATTAAATTTGATAAATACCTGTTGACCGGCGTACTCACGCAAGTCAATATATTGCGTTTTCCAGCCTCCACCGGCACCTGTAAAGCTCAATGCCTCTTCAAATGCAAAATCACTATCCTCTGTTGCAATATACACTTTGCCAAAATCGATGTTGCTCTCCAAATCATACCAGTGCTTGAAGGTTAATAATGCTCCCTCTGGGCTCTCGGTAAGATCAATTGGTGGTGCGAGCAAATAGGCATTGCTGTTGGCTGCATAAGTACCCGTCAGATTGGTTGCAATCAGCTTGTCACCAGAGAAGGCACTTCCCGGTCCACTTGTTGGTGCTCCCCATGTCCAAGTGTTGCCAACTCCACCCGAAGTAAAGCCCAGATTGTTTTCCTCAAAATCCTGCAGATACCCAGGCTGGACTCCATTCGATACTGCGACCTTGTAAACTTCACTCTCAAATCCGTTATTGCCATAATCATTGACCCGGATATAATACTCCAAGCCTTGTGACTCGATCAAAAATGCCGGAATTGTCGCTGTGTAGGTTCCATCTTTGGCATCCCCAGCTACTCGATTCATCGGCAGATATACGTACTGGCTCGTACCTGTTGTTTTGGCAAAAGCCTCCACTGTGGTTACCCCGACATTATCGGTAACACGCGCAGACAGTGGAATATCAAGCCCGGAAAAAGCAGAATTGACAGGCGTATGTTCCAGGACCGGCGCTTCCAGATCGTCACCTGCTGTAACAACTCTGCCGGATACCGTGCCTATGCCTTCAAGGACGGAGCCCACAGCATCCAGTGCATTGATAATGCCATGACCGTAGCCGTTATTAGGCGAGGTTGGATACCGGCTGTCTGTTCTCGGTGTTGCTGTATCCATAATAATTTGCTCCAACTGATCAACCGTAAGGGAATGATTGGCTTGAAGCAGGAGTGCGGCCAGTGCAGTAGTATGCGGGCCTGCCATGGATGTACCGTTCCAGCCCCCCTCATATACTCCGCCCGGAACAGAGGAACGGATGTTAACACCTGGAGCCGAAACTTCCGGTTTAATTTCCTCATAAGGGGAAGGACCAAGGAGGGAAAAAGAAGCCAAGTTCCCGTTGATATCCGTTGCTCCCGTAGCAAAGCTCTCTGGATAGTTCGCAGGGTTTGCAACCGAACCTGGGCCTCCCGGATTCGTCAGTGTCACATTCCCGGCTGAGAATTCCGGAAAGATCTGTGCATCACGCCAGGCCTGAACCATTGGACGGAACCACTCGTCCAATCCTGGACCACCACCCCAGGAATTGTTAACCACATCCGGGGCAAGCTCAGGATGCAAGTTTCCTTCAGCATCCACTGGAGCAATCAGCCATTGCCCGCCATCCAATATAATGGCATCAGTGGTACTCGGATTGAAAATCCGGACTGCAATCCATTTTGCTCCAGGAGCTACCCCGATCTTGTTGGTGCCGTTCGCTTCGGAGCCTACCATGGTACCCATCGTATGTGTACCATGACCGTCTCCATCCGCAGGAAGGGAGGCATGGCTATGGGGATCATACCAGCTTAGCTCAGGATCAACGACATTACCCGAAGCATCAAGCCCTCTCCATTTGCTGCGGAGCGCCGGATGGGTATAATCCACCCCGCTGTCCAGGTTGGCAACAACGATTCCTGTACCGTCGATTCCTCTATCCCAGACTGCTGGCGCATTGATAGAATCAATGTTCCATTCAACGTTCTCTGTCTGCAGGCTCTTATCGTTAGCAGCTGCACCTTCCTTCGACTCTGCCTCTTTGGCTGGTGCCTTGGCAGACTCCGTTGCCGGAGCAGCTGTTGCATTTTCGCTGCTAATCTCAGTTTTCTGCATATAACGCTGCTCGTTAGGCAGTATTTTATCCACCTCGGGAAGAAGTGCAATCTGTTCCATGACATCCTTCGTACTTGTTACTGCAAGTGCGTTAACGATGAAATAACTTTTATAATCTTTGACTTTGCCAAGGTCAAGTTCCTGTTCAAGAAAACTTTCCAGGGAGTACTGGGATCGCGAGGCCGTTTCCCGCAGAGAGCTGACAACGGTACTTCGCACGGACAGTTTCGTTGCCGAAGCCGTTTGCTTTTCGATTGTTGCCTTTTGCAAGGCTTGTTTGGAGACAGAGGCTGTATCTACCTGTTCTTTCATTTTCACCAGATAAGTAACATAATCATTGCTCTCAAATTCCTTGCTCAGCTTGGCGTTGACTTTAGAGGTGGTGATATTGTCCGAGCTGGATTTCATGTCGATCTTCTGCGATGCGGCGTTTTCAGCTGAAACCGGATGAATGATAGATAATGCAAGGAGAAGCGACAGGCCCATGGAAAGCGGCTTGCGTAAACGATTCATCTTTATCAAACTTTTCCACTCCTTTTACCCGGTTTTTGTAATACAGCGATTCACTGTATCCATTTCTTTAAACGAAACGATGATTGAAACGGCCTCCACTGGACAGACTTATTGCGTTTATTTACACCAAGCCTCACCTCCTTTACAGGACAGGTAATGAAATTACATCGTATGTGAAAGTTTATAGATAGCCAATTTCAGCTATATGAAAGAGGTGGATTTCAGATCAATCCATCTTGTGCGCGGAAGTTTATTTGCATGCATTTAAGGAGGGTAATCACCGGCGTTAGCAAGAACGCATACTTTACATGGGAGTATTATGGATCTGAGTAGATCAGGAGATTTCTTTGCCTATGTACAAACCAACACTTAAAATTACATATAATATAAAATTTAGAATCTAATTGTATATTTATGGTATATTATAGAGTCACAAAAAGAGATATACAAGCACTTTTATAGAAAATAATAGAAAATAAGCCTTTTTAATGCTTTTATAAGTCTAATGACTCTCCCTTATTCGTCCGCTTTTCACAAATGCGAACAACTCGGCTTTTTGATTGTCCCAGACAGTTCTTTATAACTATGTCTGATTCATTTGGACATCAAAAAGAACGACGTGAGAAACTTCACGCCGTTCTTTGTAGGTTCTCCCAAGCCAATCATGTTATGTGCGCTGCTTCAGACGATCCAACACCAGATACACAACGATCGCATCATCCAGATAACCAATCGGAAAGAGATAGTCGGGAATCAGGTCGGCAGACGAAATAAAGTATAACAATGCACTGCCGATCAGAGAACGATCATTCTCAGGTGTAATCTCATCACAGTATTGAATTTCCCTCACCGCAGTGATCGGCAGTTTTGTTACCGTATGGTTTGGTGTGTGGATGGGGTCCAAAGCGGCTAACATTCGTATTGGTTCATTCACATTGGGACAGTTCGGAACGCTTGTCAGCGGGATTCTCTTATTACTGATTGCAGCCAATAATTTGTTCTAATCATTTATGGCAAACTCCAAAAAAGGAGATATCTGATCAGATGTCTCCTTTTTGAGCATTTTAGAATTTTGTTGATGGAAATTGTCTTGTCAGAATCCTTGGCTATATACCCGGCTTATCTTATTTCAGTGCCGTAACCACTTCTTCACTGGAGCGAATCCGACCCAATCTGGGGAAAATGGTTTTACAAACGTAGTCATGCTCTTCCTTGGTAGCAGCTGTCATTGCATCTTCTACGAAAATCTGTTGATAACCATGCTGATAAGCTTCTCTGGCTGTAGTATCCACGCCGATTGACGTGGAAACACCACATAATACAATGGTATCTATTCCCCGACGGCGCAACTGTAGATCAAGATCCGTACCAAAGAAAGCACCCCATTGACGCTTGGAAACCGTATGATAAGGAGTATGGGCAGTCATTTCAGGCACAAATTGATCCCAGTCTGCGCTAAACTGAATCGCTCCCCGTTCCATATCCGTCTTTGGCTTTAACATGTCTTTTCCATCAACGGACGATACTTTTACAAGCACGACAAAGGCTCCCTTTTCCGTAAAAGCCTCTGCTAACTTGGCTGCATTCTCCACCACCTGCTCACCTGTGCGTGGAGCCTGCAGCGGGCTATTCACAATCCCCTTTTGCAAATCAATCACAACCAACGCTGTTTTTTCAGCTGAAATTTGTTCAGCTTCTGCTTTGTTCAAGTTTTCCATGATCTTCTCTCCCATTTGTTTCAAGTTTTCTGTATACCTTAAAATACACCCAGCCAGCATTGATCCATATCAATGCACTGGTAATGAGAAACACATATCGTATTCCCATCCAGGCGGCCACTTGTCCACCCAAAACGGCACCGCCGAATACACCCAGATATCCTGCTGACATATTAAAACCAAACATTCTACCTGTCAGGGAAGCCGGTGTAATTTTTTTGATCAGCGTATTCACCGAAGGAATCAGTCCGGCTGCTGCCAATCCCAATAAAAAACGCAGACCCATCAATTGCCACGGACTCGTTACAAAAGCCTGCGCTATGAAGAGAACTCCGGCAGCTAGAAGAGCAGCCAGTATTACTTTCTGCGCACCTATTCGGTCCGATAGCTTGCCCATTCTTGGTGCCGCAATGAGATTGGCGAGTCCTGATGCCGAGAACACAATTCCGGCCAACAGAGCAACATGCGAAGTGTTACCGGAAAGCTGCGTAATATACACGGTAATGATAGGCTCCACCGAATATAAGGCCACAGTGAGTACAAAAAAAGTAACAAACAAGTGAATCGTCAGACTTTTCTCGGGCACTTTTCGCCAGACTTCCCTGAGGCCAAGCACCACCTTGTCCTCTCGCGTGAACGATTCCTTCACAAATAGAGCGGTCGTAATAAAGGCGACCATCATCAGACCACCCGTTATAAAAAACGAATTCTGGAGGCCCCAATTTACCCCAATGAACCCACCAATTGTTGGACCGATCAAGGAACCTGCGATGTTGGCGGTTGAAAGTGTGCCCAAAGCATAGCCCGCATGTTTGGAATCGGTTTGGGTCGCTATCAGCGTTGTACAGGCGGTGCTATATCCTGTGATGGCACCCTGTAGCAGCCGAAGTCCAATGAGCATGTACACATTCGTTGAGAACCCCATACAACCTACCACTACAGCCATGCCCAAACTGGCTCGAAGCAGCATCGGTTTTCTTCCCCATCGGTCGGCAGCCGCTCCCCATATGGGGGAGAAAATGGCGGAAAGCACAAACGTGATGCCAAAGGCAATTCCGGAGAATTGGGCAATCGCTGCTGAGTCATTCACACCAAGCTGCTTGATGTACAGCGGCAAAATCGGTGCGATCTGACTCATGCCTACTCCGGTCACAAACATTCCGAACCAGCATACAATCAAATTTCTTTTCCACAGCGGCATATCAACAAGCCTTCCTCCTGCTTCAGAATCATATCCTCATCTTAGCGATCAGAACGGCTATGCACCATGCATTATGTTAAACTCCATGGACATTTTTGCTGTAAAATTCCGATGGACTCATTCCTTCCAATTGTTTAAAAAGCCTACTGAAATAAAACTCATCCGTGTAACCAAGTAACTGCGCCACCTCTTTCACTTTGTTGTTTCCTTCCAGGATCATCTCTTTCGCCTTATCCATCTTCAGTTTGTTAAAAAATTCGATGATGGAATATCCTGTAATCTCTTTGAAGGCTCTTGATAAATACGGGGCAGATAGCTGCACCAGCTCAGATAATTCGGTCAAGGTGACTTTACGATGCAGATGTTGATTCATATAGTTAATGATCTTTTCCACTTTCAAGGATGTGGCGTAATTACGATGACGTTTTTTTATATTTTGGCCGATCGCGATAATCAATTGCTGTAGTAAGGACTTGGTGCTAAACTCATAACCCGGTAATTTCGTATACCAGGTGTCTACCATATGTTTAAATACTTCTTCCAATTGATAATAGTCCTGTAATTGCTGGACAGCGGGCAAGGGAAACATCTCAACGTCCTCGTTTACAGTCCATATATTGTCATTCTGCTCGATCCGGACATAACTGAAGTGAACCGAAAAAAAACTTATGGGATTCTTAAGGTCAATCTCTATCAAGTGAGGGACATCCGGCTGAAGGTAGATCAGGACGCCTTCCTGAATGGTATGTCTTTTCCTATCAATGGTAATTTCCGCTTTGCCACCTGTAATAAAAATGAGTTCGTGATGTTGGAGCGTCCTCACCCCTTTATTTGAAAATGTCCGAAGTTCATTCGGTTTCCTTGAGTTGCAGTATAAAATATGGAAAAAGAGCTGATCTATATTCATGGTTCCCTCCACGCACATATCTTTCATTCAATCCTGTTTCTGACGAAGATAAACCTAAACGAACAAAAAAACAAGCTGCCTCCACTAAAATATGGATTGCAGCCTGCTTCGTGATTTTTTATTTTTTTGATCATCAAACGAAATCAGGTGATGTTCACGCCACCACTTGCATAGCCGACAACATCAAGTTTTGTGATGAATACACCTAAACGTATTGCCATTTAATTAATTCAATTTGTTAAACGACCATCGTTGTGCATCTGTACCATTATCATTCCATTGCTGGATTGCAGCCCCATCCGCCGTTGAAGAGCTCGACACATCTACTGCCAATCCATTCACCTTTGAAATGATTTTATAGTAACCGTTACCCGCATCCTGGATGCTCCACCTTTGGGCGTTAGAGCCGTTATCATCCCATTGCTGGAGCTGTACGCCGGGTGATGCTGTTGAGTTAGGCACATCCAGAACTTTTCCGCTGTGAACAGCCGTGAGTTTATAGAAACCATCTCCAGTGCTGTCGACCCTGAACGTTTGGTTACTCGCACTATAGTTGGTCCATTGTTGTACTTTGGCTCCGCTTGCCGTAGATACATCCACGATATCCAACACTTTACCGCTTGCTTTGGAACCGATCGTATAGAGGCCTCCGCTGACAATGTTCGGTGTACTCGCTGCTTGATATACCCGCACATAATCCACCAGCATTTGTGATGGGAAAGGTGTTGCATTATTAGGGCTTCCAGGCCAATTCCCGCCCACAGCCATATTCAACAGGAGGAAAAACGGACGCTGGAACTCCTCGGTGTTGCCTGTTCCATTTTCGATGTAAAACTCATTGAATTGTTTGCCATCCACAAACCATCTTATATATTTGGAATCCCATTCGATGCTGTACACATGAAATTGGGAAAAATCAAGATTCTCCGATATCTTTCCATAATCGGCATGCCCGTTAGCATCCCAGTGCACGGTACCGTTTACAAAAGCATTGTTGTTGACCCGCTCCATAATATCAATCTCTCCGCTCTTGGGCCAGCCGACAGAATTAATGTTACTTCCCAGCATCCAAAAAGCAGGCCACAACCCCTGACCGGACGGCAGCTTGATGCGTGCCTCAACCTTCCCGTAAGTAAAATCCTTCAAACCTTGGGTTTTGATTCGTGCGGAGGTATAGCTGCTGCCATTGTAATTTTCTTTGCGTGCAGTGATGACCAGATTGCCACCTGTAACTTGCAGGTTCTCGGTGCGATTCGTATAGTACTGCAATTCATTATTTCCCCATCCACCGCTGCCGGTACCAATCTCTGCAGACCAATTCGACGTATTCAGAGAACTTCCATTGAATTCGTCACTCCATACCAAATTCCAGTTGGTCGCTGCGTTGGTCGTCGTGCCAGGCAGCAAAGCGATTAGGAAACTGAACAACACCAGCGTACTTACGATTTTTCTTTTTTTCAACAATCTTTCCCTCCCCATATTAACGGACCGATTCTGAACGGGATACCCCTATTTTTCTCAATCCGTAACAACGTTTACATTAAATGTATTCTACCTGCGACTCGATTATTTCTACCAGCGAACATGATATATCCTGGACAAGAAAGCATTCGAAGTATTTTATCAGGCCTGTGCGAATGAACGGTCCATACCTTGTGACCTTTAATATATTAGGAAAATGGAAAATGATTCGTTCTCAACGTGAGGAAGGAGATCAGAGGTATGAGCAAGCAAGTGATCATTAATGCGGATGATTTCGGGCTGTCTCCCGGCGTTAATGAGGGAATTATTCAAGCGTATCAGGCGGGTGGAATTACGAGTACCTCGATGATGGTGAATATGCCGGGCTTTGATCATGCACTGAGTTTAGCCAGGTCACTGCCGGACCTCGGAATCGGTTTGCATTTTAACCTGACTTACGGGAGACCCGTGTCCGATCCGGCCCTTGTGCCTTCTTTGGTGAATCCTGACGGTTCTTTTCATCATGGCCAGTGTGGTTTAATACGAGACTTCGCTGATATTGCCAAAGAACTCGATGCTCAATGGAACGTTTTGGTTCAAGCGTTTCTTTCACCCACACATCTCGATTCCCACCAGCTGCTGCATCAGAACGATCCCATCATATTCAAAATCATGGCGGAGAAAGCCATCCGTGAAAACATCCCGCTTCGGAGATCACAAGTCCGGCACGCAAGCCCTGATATGCCAGCCCCTCGGATGACGGATACGATTCTGTTGGATACTTATGGAGATCATGAGGGTTTGCAGCGAATGCTTCAACATTTATCTACGCTCCCAGATGGCATAACCGAGATTGTATGTCATCCGGGATATGTCGATGATGCTCTGCGTGAAATCTCCAACTGGCTGGACATTCGCGAGCATGAGCTTGCCGTGTTTGTCAGTCAGGATGTTCCCCGAACGATACAGGCGTTGGGCATTGTGCCAATAAACTACAGAGCGTTGATGGAAACTACGGAAGAACCATGCGAACTGCCACCAATACAAATGACATCCCCTCTCAAACCAATAGAAAAAAGGCGGCCTCGTCATATGCGGCAGCGCTTATTGAAGCGGCAGCGTATGGCGAAGGTACGTCGTCTGTCCAAAAAGCGAAGAATGCTCCGTCGATCTTCTTCAACCCGCAAACGAGTGTAATTCATTGCTGAATCGCACAAGGAATAGGGCTATAACCAGTACATATCGCTGCTGGTTATAGCCCTTTGATCTTTTCTCTTAATCCAGCTCTATTTTAAATACAACGGGTGAGCCGCTATGCACGTTCCTTGTCGTGATCGTCAAGGACTCTTCCGTTCTGCTCCATTCCGGTTGTTCCTCGAAGCCCAATACCTGAATGTCCCTAATCAGTCCATGGAAATGATGAGAGTTTTCCTTCAACGAACGGATATGAACAATCCCGTTCTCCGGGTAGGCCATAACCGTGGCATAAAGGCAGCTTTCTTTTACAGTGAAACGAATGTCCTCACTTGTAAAGATCTTGGTCTCGCCATCTGTAAATTGTCCTTCCTTCACCTCGGTCGGCCCTTCCCCATACGTTCGCCAGAACGTCGTGTCATAGATCGCCTCGCCATTCACTTTCAGCCATTGACCTATGGCAAGCAAAATATCTCTGTCTTCATCCGGGATGCTGCCATCTGCTTTTGGACCGATATTCAGCAGCAGGCTGCCATTTTTACTCACGATATCGACGAGATCCCTAATAATCTCATCCGCTGTTTTATAGTTGTTGTTTTCTGTATAACACCAGGAATTTTTGGCGACAGCCGTATCCGTTTGCCAGAAATACGGTTTCAGATCGGCGAATTGTCCACGCTCCACATCGGGAACGGCACAGCCGAGCATAAAGGCATCATGTTTATAGTTAATCGCTACCGGAATGCCCCACTCTTCACCTTTGTTATAGTAGTAGGCGCTGAACTTTTTCAAGTAAGGTTTGAACGCTGCCGTCTGGATCCACCAGTCAAAATAAAAAACGCTCGGCTGGTATTGATCCACCAGTTCACAGCAACGAATCAGCCAATCTTCCAGATATTCATCCGTTGGAGGTGAGCCGTATATGTCCTGATGATCCGGTTCTGGCATGGCAGGCCAGTAGAAATCACCGCGTTTGAGCGGCTCCTTAACATCTGAATCAAATTTTTTTCCATGGGACATGAAAAACCAATGTTCAGCACGGTGTGACGAGACACACAAGGTAAGTCCCTGCTTCTCATACGCGACCTTCATCTCACCCAGCAAATCCCGTTTGGGTCCCATTTCATATGTGTTATAGTGAGAGATGGAGCTTTTGTACATTTGAAAGCCATCATGGTGCTCCGCAACAGGCATCACATATCGGGCTCCTGCTTGCTTGAAAAGTGTTGCCCACTCGTCTGCGTCAAACTTCTCGGCGCGGAACATCGGAATGAAATCCTTATAGCCAAACGCCTTGGGATGACCATAGACAGCAAAGTGATGCTCATACGCTTTGGAGCCCTCGATATACATATTTCGTGAATACCATTCACTGTCATAAGCAGGGATCGAGTAAAGACCCCAATGTATGAAAATACCGAACTTGGCGTTCTTGTACCACTCGGGAACCTCGAATGCGCTAAGTGAATTCCAGTTGTCCTTATACTTACCTTCGGCAATCGTTTTGTCGATCTGCTGCAAATATTCATTTTTGTCCAGCATTGTTCTCATTCGGTTCTCATCCCTTCCGTTATCGGCTGCACTTGTATTGTAGTAGCTGATTGAACAGATAAACATGCAGAACATTAACTTTTGCTTGGACAATACTAACCTTGTAGGGGAGATGAGGATCATGAATCATCAGACACTGCTCACAAACTACCTGTCCAATCTGCAAATTGAATTGTTCATGGTCAACTTCAATCGCTGCGATACGGATTGGCGGGACATCGATTACACACCCGATTACAGCAAATTTTATTTGATCTGTGAGGGCGAGGGCTGGCTCAAGATCGGCGATCAGGAGTATTATCCTGCACCGGGACAGCTTTTTTTGATGCCGGAAGGGGTCACGCAGTCTTATTCTGCCATCAGTGATCGTCCTTTTCTCAAGTACTGGTGTCATTTCAGCGCGAAGGTTGGAGGCATCAACCTATTTCAAATTTTGAACTTCCCCCACTTCTGTTCATCGGATCGGCCCGAGCTGATACAGGAAATATTCAACAGCATTCTTGATTACGCCCGATCCGGTGAAGTCTATGCGCATATGATGGCAAAAAGCAAATTAATAGAGTTGTTGTCCCACTACATTATGCATGTGGATCAGGAACAGATTAGTTATATCAATGTGCCTGTTGTGGAGAAAATATCTGCGATACTGGCCTATATTGATTCCAATATTGAAGAAAATATTTCTGTCCGGGATCTGGCTCAGATTGCATACATGCATCCCAATTATTTCATTCGTTTCTTCAAACAGCACATCGGTGTTCCACCCATGCACTACATTGCCAGCAAAAAAATGGAAAAGGCAAAAGAACTACTGACCTGTACGCCAAAAACAATTACTGCCATTGCAGAGCACCTTGGGTTTAGTGACTTATATTACTTCTCCAGGCAATTTAAAAAGCATACTGGTCTTAATCCAACGGAGTACCGCAAACAAATCATGGTCTGAACATCGACAAAGATGACATCATTTCACTTGCCCAAAAGCAAATGGAGCCCCACACAGGGAACTCCATTGTCATATCTTGCTGCGCTTGCCCGCTTCTTGCTCAACCACTCTTTTGACCTCTCTCAAGTAGGCGTACCCATAATCGTCATCGGGTTCAAGGTACGCCCCTTCCGCCCACTCATTCCATGCGTTGACAAACAGGAAGCCACTGCTGTTCAATTCCCTGGCTCTCGTTATCTGTCGCGATAAATACAAGCCGAATTTTTCAGGAGTTGACCCTACTGTACTTTGTCCATCAATCGATCGGCGCGGTGTATTGTCCCAATTCACAAATGCACCAGGATATACGACTTCCCCGTTTCGGTGAGGTGTTCTTTCGAGAATGGATGACCACACTTTATCGTAGTTCACCACAATGTGCTTCTGCCCCTGGATGTCCAGTTCAATCCAGATTCCATTCATATGACCATGTGCAAACGTATAGTGGGGCTCAAATTCCATGCTTGCGTCAAAGACAGGTTGATTAAAGGTAGGAAATCCACCGATCGTCTGCACAAAATGAATACCCTCCAGCCCGTGTTCTATCGCAAGCCTACGCCAATAATGAATCATTTCCTGACATCGAGGTATGCTTGCAGGCCGATAAATCAGAAATAGCGGTTTTCCCTCTACACGAATGTATCGTTTGTCCTTAAACGCTCTGATTAGATAGTCGAAATGTTGTTTCCAGTCACTCTCTTCCCCGTAGTCCTGAGAAATAAGAATATCCGATTCGCGTCCATCCCATTTGCGTGTCCACGTTTCATTAGCCCATGACAAACAAAAAGGGAAATCCGGTTCCCCACTTTCCAAAATCTCATCAAACGGCTTTTCAAGCAATCGTTTTCCTTTAAACCAGTAGTGATAATAACAGAATCCGTATATTCCGTACTTTTTGGCCGTGTCAGCCTGCCATTTGCGTACTTTGGGGTCCGTTAAATCATAGTAGTTCTGATGCAATGGCTTTTTGGGTTGCAGATGGCCTGGATAAAGGGGGATTGTTTTTTTTACATTGGTCCATTCTGTAAACCCGTCCCCCCACCACATGTCATTCTCCACAATCCGATGAAATTGAGGTAAGTGTAATGCAATAAGCTTCAAGCAGGACTCCTCCAATTAACAGACATATTCATTGGAAAATAATATCCATAAGCTGCAAACTTTTATGAAGATAGGATTGATTGTACTTCATATAAGAAAGTGCCCTGGAGGCAGCTAATCTTCGTTGATCCACATGGTCCCAATAATGTCCAAGCTTCTGTACAAGCTCTTCAAATGTTGCATAGCGTTGGAAATCATCCGTGTTCAAAGGGCCGCTTGAAGAAGCCGAAATAAGTTGAAATGTACCGCACGCAGCTGCTTCCATGATATGTCTAACGGAAGAGTTGTCCTGAACAACAATTTTGGTGCCGTTGTATAACTTTTCCGGAATTTCATGAGGTTGCACGGGCACAAATGCACCGAATCTCTCCCACCCCTGTCCTTCAACTCGCACTCTTTTATCCGATAACCACGCATGAGTGGCAAGAGCAAACAGGCAGCTGCCTGGGTGTGCATCCCCAATGATATAAACATCGGATTCATATTCTCTTCCCACCACCTGTGGACAGAACACAGCGGGATTCGGTGGAAAAGGTATGGCATGGCATGAGACATTCCCCATATGCTGATCCGAGGGAATCTGGGTCGAATGCTGTGTAAACACATAATCAAAAAAAGGGATGATTGATTCCATCTGTTTTACATCCGACTGGTCCGACAACCAAATCGCCTTTTTGGCAGATGATGTCCTCAACGCCTCCAAATTCTGATTCGACAGAGCATCTTCTCCATCCAGTACCAGAATCAAATCCAAATCCTGCCCCGCCGTATGATCTGCCAACGACTGAATCGTTTTGATTTCATTAACATATTGAACCAAATGCCTCAAGCTCTGTTCAATCAGAATAGAGTTCGCAGAACCTTTTCGTTCTATTGAAGGAGTAATCAGGAGGACCTTCAGCTGTTTATACTGAACACGGGGAGAATCCGAAATATTCCCATTGTCTTCACTAGCCATGGACTGTTCCTTACCGTCCTGAATCATTTTCATAAGATGCTGTTGCAGATCCGATTGCTGTAACACCAGATGACGCCGGATTGATTTGAGTTTTCGGTTCAATGTTGCGTTCATTTGTCTGAGGTATACCTGATTGGGATGCTGGACAGGACGCCGACTCTTTGGGGACTTGGCTGGCATACGCCTCCTTTTTTTGATGACCATACCCTCCAATCACGAAGCGGATTAACTCTCATTGCCTACAATATGCATTTGTCTTTGGCTAGGTTTCTATTGCCTCATTTTTAGGTGTATAACTATTCAAAGATGGGCTTCACCCGTGTCTTTAAATGTGCCACAACCCCGTGTCCATCCGGTTCTTGTCCTCATAAAATATATCAAACCAGATAGGAGTTGATATGATTGCCAACATTCGATAGCATTCTTGTCACGGGAAATCAAACCATTAATCAGGATTTGCAGGTAAACGGTAATGTAACCATTGGCTTGGATCTGCAGGTGAATGGAGAACAGACGGTTGCTGGCAGCTTGCAGATTAACGACAGCTCCTCCATTACAAATAATCTGGGTGTCGGTGGGGTTATCGAGGCAGGAGACAGTGTAAAAGCAACAACTCAGCTCATGGCGATGAATCAGCCGACTCATCCAGTTGCCTTGCCACTCATCCAGCAGCTATTATATTATAATCCCGGTGTACTTAATCAGCCGGGTCTAGTATTAACAGGCACCAGCGGGAATAAGTATGTTCTGTTTATTGATGAGAGCGGAGGAACACCAAATCTAGCGATTCAACGCGTGTAGGTTTCGCACGTAATATAGGCCGTAGTATAAAGGGGATGTCCCAAAAGTCATGAATATGACGATGGACATCCCCTTGTTATCGTTATTTTGTTTTAACGAATCTGGTACACGCTATTTGCTTCTATTAGCCCAGTTCTGCGATCTAACGAATTACAGAGACGTTATTTCGTTAATGGGGCCAATTTTTAAGGTTATAACCCCGTTTTGTGACGGAATAACGTCACTGAGGTTCGCTAAAATGTGCATTCCTTGAAAATTCGCCGTTTAAGGTATAGTAGGTTCGTTGGCACCTTAAGACGACTTATTCAGGGTTGATCAAAATGGACAAGGCCCCTTTGGATTCGAGTTGGAAACTTAACAGTTCTGCTTCTCTTAGATGAACCTGCACATTTCCGGTCTGCTCCCCATCATTGAATAGAACGACGGCAATCGAACCATCCGTATTTTTGAAGGCAACCGAACGGATGGATGCCTCATTGGAGGAAGAGTCAATCCGCACAGCCTTTGGACGAATCAATGCACTGAAATGAGCCAGGGCATAATAGTCCAGTGTATAGGTAAGCTCTTTCGTTTGCTGGTTAACCTTCACAATGCCGCGGCACGTACTTTTCCCGAAGCCAGGAACGGTAGGACCGTTATTCTCATCCAGTGCCATATTCCAGAGCACAAAAGATTTGCTGTAATTGCGAAGAATCTCAATACCTGTTCTGATCACATTGGAGAAAGCTTGTTCGAATGGAGGAATCCATTCCCCGCCTGATCCTTCGGTGAAGTGTACCTCTTTACCAGCAAAGGCTTCATACACCTTAGTTTGTGCCGAGGCCTCGCCCCCATACCAGTGCCACGCGACTCCATCTACCTCTTCTGCCGCCTCATCAAGTACTGTCAGCGGATAATCCGGACGATCCCAGTTGTGATCATAACAGAGGATTTTGGTTTGGATGTCGTTGCGGACCAAAGCCGGCTTGAGATGATTTTTGATAAAGTCTGCTTGGGCTTCAGCTGGCATCAACATGCCAGGATAATGTCCTGGTTCATAAAGTGCCTCATTCTGTGGTGTTACTGCATGGATAGGCAATCCATGGGATGCGTAGGCTTGAATATATTTCACAAAATAGTCGGCATATGCCGGATACCACTCATGTTTCAATTGACCTGTAATCATGGAGCCGCTAGTTTTCATCCAGCCCGGGGCGCTCCAAGGAGAAGCGAACAGCTTCAATTCAGGATTCAGCTCCAAAGCCTTTTGAGTCAAAGGAATAACATCCGCTTCATCGTGTGCAATGCTGAACCCGGATAATCCCGGGTCCGTTTGATTTTCTGGCAGATCATTATAGCTGTATACGGTTCTGGCATAGTCGGAAGCTCCCATCGGATTGCGGATGACCGACAATCCAATGCCTTCCTCGGGATGGAACAACCGGGTCATGACTTCAGCTCTCTGCTCTTCGCTTAATATCTGGTTGATCAGATAGGCAGATGAGTCCGTAAAAGAAGCCCCAAATCCATCCATTTCCTGATACGTTTGCTGATCATCCAGAAGGATGGTTGTAGTCTCCTTGCCGGAGTCCTGCGGTTTTAATTGATCCTGGGAGACGGATACAAACAATGCATCTTCTCCCGTGGATTTGTACATTTTGAATTTCGTCATATGCTTTCCCTCCATATTCCTCTTATTGGATACCCAATTTCTCTTTATTTTGCTTCATTTTCTCACTACGGACCTTCACGATGTCATCCCAACGGTTTTCACCTAAAAATGACTTGTAAGCAGCGAGTGCATTGTCAAAAGAGGCATCATCTTTGGCACGCACCATGCTTACCAGTGTTGAATTCCACTTGGCGTTGATCGCTGACAACGCACGTGCTTCAGGTGTTCCTTGATTCGGACTAATATTCTCCAGAATAAAGTGTGGTTTCAGTTTGCCTTTGCCCCACTCTTGCATTTGTTTAATCGCTTCCGGGAATGCATCCGCACTCAGTACTTTGTGACGGTCATGACCAAAGAACATGAATTCGCCCATCCGGTATTCCTTCTTGAATTTGTCCGCATTGTGCAGCTGCAGATCCTTCACAGCTGGCAGCAGCTCAACCGTACCGTCTGCATTCTTTTCATACGTCTCGCCTTCAATACCATAGTTCATCAGAAGCTGACCTTCTTCACTCAGCAGATACGTAAAGATTTGAATGGCTTTAGCTGGATCTTTGGCGTCTTTGGAGATGAAGTTGATCATCCAGCCTGTAATGCCGGATTGATTGAGTGTTGGTGCATTACCCTTAGTGCTTTGCGGTCCATCAACGGCTACATACTCTTTGCCTTCATTGGCACTCAGATAAATTTGCAGATTTCCACCCTGTTGAGGTGTGCCATCCAGCAGCATCGTTGCATATTTTCCAGATTTCACTTTTTCCTCAAAAGCCGTACCATCATCAGCAAAGCTGTCATCACTGATATTTCCGTCTCTGTATACCTTATTTAAAGTCTTCAGCCATGTAAGATAATCTTCATCCTGATTGCGATCATAGAATTCTCCATTTTCAGTTTCAAGCGGCACACCAATGAAGTCTTGCAACGTATCTCCGAGTGAACCTGTTCCTTCCCCGATTGAGTTAAAACCAAATGGAATCAGCGTTGGGAACTTTTCCTTGATCTGTTTCATCACATTTTCGAATTCCTCTGGCGTTCCCATGACAGGGCTTCCCAAAGCTTCGTACACATCTTTACGGATGATAAATGCCGTTTTGGCCGGGATGTTGCCACTATCATAATCGGCCTGAGTATTGGAGTAGTTCGGATAGCCATACGTCTTGCCATCAGCCAGCTGGAACCAGTTCAGGGTATCCGCAGCTGCGACTTTGTTGAAGTATGGATCATATTTCTCCGCAAGATCATTCAGCGGCAGAGCCCAGGTTGCAGCTTTTTGCACTACAGGAGAGTTGGAGTCAAACACGGTCAGCAGGTCAGGCATGTCGCCACCGGCAAAGAACGTATTTAATTTCGTGTCATCACCAGTAATGAATTTGATATTGATGTTCAGATCTTCCTTGATCTTTTTGGTCACAATATCTTTGCCGAAATCCGTGTTCCACCAGTCCGCATTAACATACCAGGTAAGGTCCGTGACTTCTTCCTTTTTATCGAGCTGCCACGCTGGTTTTTCCGGATCGACTGTATAGCGGTCTTCAATGGAAACCCAGTTGCCTTCGCTTGAACCCCCTGAGCCACCACTGCAGCCTGTAATCATAATCACCGCTGTCAGCAATGCCGCGCACAGTTTAACGCCTTTTTGGCCTGCTGCCTTATTCATCTTGAACATATTGTTTCCTCCTTAAGGTTAGGTGAGAAATATTGAATAGAGCGAACTTTCGAACAAGCTTGGATTTCTTTTACTCCTTGACTGCTCCAAGCATCATACCCGAGATAAAGTATCTTTGAAGTACGGGATAGATCAGTACAATCGGCAGCGTGGTAATAACAATCGTGGCCAGCTGTACCCCTTTCGTCGTTGTTTCGATGACTGCCGAGCCGCCCACATTTTGCATGGATTGTGTTTGGGATTGAACAATAATCTCGTACAGCATCATCTGAAGTGGATACAGCGACTGATCGGTAATGTACAACTTGGTTGTCATAAAGTCATTCCATTGCCCCACCCCATTGAACAATGCAATGGTTGCCATCGCTGGCATGGACAGCGGAATGAAGATTTTGAGGAAAATATGCCAGTCTCCAGCACCATCGATTTTGGCTGACTCCTCCAGGGAATCCGGTACATTCCGGAAGAAATTCATCAGAATGACGACATCATAGAAGCTGAACAATGCCGGAATAATGTACACCCAGAAGCTGTTGAGCAAGCCGAGTGATTTGATTAATAAGTACGTTGGGATCATTCCGCCTGAGAAGAACATCGTGATAACCCCCATGGCAACGTACAGTTTACGGCCACGTATGTACTTTTTGCTCAGACCGTAGCCGACCATGGCACAGAAGAACACGTGTGTAACAACTCCGATTGTTGTTTTGGATACGGAGATGAAGAACGCCTGCCAGATGCTCGAATCGTTGAACACGGCTCTATAGTTCTCCAGCGAGAACTCCGGTGACCAGAAGATGAACCCGCCTTCCGCCAAAGCCTTGCCCGAGCTAAAAGAAGAAATGATGACATTCCAGAGCGGAACCACAATAACGACAGTACAAATAACGAGTAAAATAATATTTAAGGTATCAAAGATCCGACTATCGAGATCTTCTTTAGCCACCTTTCCATTCACACGGGATGCCTCCTTCTACAGCACAGATTGATTATCGTTTAATTTGCTTGTAATTTTGTTCGCGGTGACCAGCAGAATAACGGACACGATCGAGACGCCCAGACCAACCGCGGTAGCATACGAAAAGTCACCCTGTGACATCCCCATACGGTATACATACGAATTGATAACTTCTGCCTTATCACGGTTTTGCGAGTTCATCAGAACGAGTGTCTGGTCCAGATTGGAACCAAGTAAACCGCTTACAGTAAGAATCAGATTAAGGCTGATGATCGACTTCATGTTAGGCAATGTGATATTCCAGATTTGTCTGAGACGGCTTGCACCATCAATTTTGGCAGCCTCGTAATACGTAGGATCAATCTTCGACATAATTGCCAAATACAGAATCGTTCCCCAGCCGGCCTCTTTCCAAATATCGGATAAAACTGCAATCCACCAATACTTGCCTGCATCCAGCAAAATGTTCTGCGGTTGCGAGATCAGTCCCAAGCTGAGTAACAGCTGATTAAATAATCCCGTTGTTGAAAACCAGGTGATCAGCATACCGCCCAATACAATCCAGGACAGAAAGTGAGGCAGATATGAAACCGTTTGCACGAACTTTTTGAAGCGTCCGCTGTTTAATTCATAGATCATGATCGCCAGGATAATAGGAATAACGAACCCGATACCCAATTTCAAAAAGCTGATCCCCAGCGTATTCACTACAGCATCCCAGAAGTATTTGTCGGACATAATGATTCTGAAATTTTCCAAACCGACCCACGGTGCGCTAGACAACGTATCAATGACGGTGTAATTTTTGAATGCAATCGTCAATCCGTATATCGGAATGTAACAAAAAATAATCATAAAAATGATGCCAGGTATAATCATCGATTGAATTTCCCATTGTCTTCGATAATCGATGACAAACTCTTTTACTTTTTGTCCAATTGGCTTCCTTCCCCCCGGTCCTACAGGCTTTTTACCGGTGGACGACGTCTCTACGGCTAATTTACTCACGCTCTTTTGCTCCCCTCCAACTTAAGCATTCCATCATAAAAACGTTTTTATTTTCCGACAAAAAAACCCCCTAATCTCAAATCTATAATTAAAAAAGACCGGAAATGATTGAATCACCTATGTTGAAAAATCACTCCGGTCCATCTTCACATGACTTGAACCCCGTATGATCAGTTCACCCGCCAGTTTCTGTGAAACCCCATGTTCCTTCTTCTTGATCATGCGAACCAGGTGATTGACCGCCAGGATACCCTGCCTTGCAATCTGGTTTCTTACCGTACTTAATGGCGGGGAAAAATATTGGGCAATATCAATATCATCGAAGCCTACTACACTTACATCCTGAGGAACTTCGAAGCCATGAGACTTCAAGGCATGAATGCAGCCAATTGCACTTACATCATTTCCTGCAAGAAAAGCATCAGGCAGCTTGGCAGGATGCAGATGAAGAAAAGATTTTACCGCACTGTAGGTGCCCTCTTCCTCAAAATATCCCTGTAAGATGTAATCATCATCCATTGGAAGCTGGTACTCACGCAAAGCGGCCAGATAACCATCTCTACGCTGATTACTGTCAAACATGGTGTCCACGCCGGATATGTAGGCAATTTTCTTGTGTCCCAGTCCAATTAAATATTTGGTCGCTTCGTAACCCGCTACATAGGAGTCAAAAATGACGCTTCCCATCGTATCGCTCTGATAGACCCGATCCAGAAATACAGCCTTGATCTTGTCTTTCTCCATAGCGATAATATCCTGCTCATCAATCCGCAGTTCTTCGTAGATGATGACACCATCCACACGTCGACCCAGAATATTACTCATAATGACCTGCTTATCCTTGGTCACAAACACATTGAGCCCGTAACCCAGACGATCGCATTCGCGAGACATGGATTCAACCAGCTTATAAAAATACGGACCCGACACACTTGTGGTGAAAAAGCCCAGCATCTTGGTTTGCCCGGATTTTAGCAGCTTGCCGTTCAGGTTGGGAACGTAGTTTAAACGCTCAGCAACCTTCAGGACATGTGATTTGGTCTCTGGGTTTAAGACATCCACGCCGTTCAAGGCGTTGGAAACCGTAGAAATGGATACCCCGGCTTCCCGTGCAACATCTTTAATTGTAATCTTTCCCATAATTTTTTGGTCCTTTGCTATAAAAACGTTTTTATATATTTTAAATTAGCATAAAACCGTTTTCAATACAACACTTTTTCTTTTAATTTTTTTTCACATTCTTTTGCTATGATCATGGCATGGCTGCTTAGCACTGTCGTTAGAGACAGATATGTAAAAAAGCAGCTCCTCTGTGAGCTGCCGATAATCATGCTTCTTGTTCCCCATTCTGCGTGTACATATGATAAATTTGTTGTACCTGCTCTTCCAATCGATGCAAGCGAACAAAACGATCAGCTCGAATATATTCCTTCTGCTCCACCAACATAATCATCGTGGGAACTGTGAAAATAAGAAACCTGGACGCCACCTCTTCCACTTGGTTGGCATTGATGTGGGCCAGATACACCATCGGATAAGGTTCAAGTAACTCCCTAATCTTGGGAAGTAAAGCATGACATACACTGCACTCTGGCCTTGATACATACAAAAAGACCAATTCATATTGTTGAATCATCTCTTCGATCATTTCTATGGATGTTATGTCATTAAGCTCTCTCATAAGGATCATCCCTTTCGGTCAGTTGACAGCTAGAGTTAAACCCTAGTTTATCACGAATGTCTAACTGTACAAATCTCGCGCTCGCCTAAACTTTTCTTTTCAAACACAGCCTGTTTGCATTAAAATATAGTTGGAAGATCATCCCATATGAAAAGAGGTTATTGTATGAAAAAATCATTTCTTTTTCTGCTTACTGCCCTCATTGCTGTTATCTCCTTCTCCGCGTATGCACCTGCATCTGATGCCTCTGGTAATATTGGAGTTAGCCTGCTATCGGATCGTGAAACAGGCACCGTAAAATAACGCGTTCACACTCTTTCCAAGAAAAGAATTTGCACAGAAACGAGCAGGCGACCCGTTCGGATAACATCCGGAGTTGGTCGCCTGCTGTCATTGTCATTGTTCTTTTCTGCAACCCTTACTTCCAGTCTCTCTTGCGAAGATAGGACTCGAATACAAAAGTTCCAAAAGGCAATAAACCTGCTACCAAGCCCATGAACCAGCGTGAAGCTTTCCACTTCTTCACAACAGCCAAATGTACAAGCGTGATCAGATATAGTGGAAAAAGAATACCGTGAATCATACCCATAATCGCTACCGGGGAAGACATATCGGCAAAATATTTTAGCGGCATGGCTACAAAAATCAACAGCAGTAAGGATACACCTTCCCATATGCCTGCAATTCTGAATCGACCTGTGACCGTCTTCATCCTGTTCAATCTCACCTTTCCAGCGGA
The DNA here is from genome assembly GCF_900110055.1 of Paenibacillus sp. OK076. NCBI lineage: Bacteria > Bacillati > Bacillota > Bacilli > Caryophanales > Paenibacillaceae > Paenibacillus > Paenibacillus sp. OK076. The sequence continues at coordinate 2,147,343 of NZ_FOCH01000001.1, read as the reverse complement.
TAGTATGTGAATTATGTAACTTGTTACAAGATGTTTCAACTTGAAGCCACATCATCTGTACTAATGCAGCTTCATTTGAAACGTCTTGTTCAGTATACCGCATGGTTCTGGTTCGGAAATGCTTCAATTTTGAATAATTAATGACTGAACTATCCGTGCAGGTGATGTTGAGTTTTAAATTCGAAAATCGCATCAACAGCATAATGATATCCGCCTGATTTTCGAAAGGATTCCCTCAGATTCGCAGCAGCTCTCTCAAAAGAAGGAACCTTCAACACATGATCTACCGTTTCATGGAGCTGATTGGCAGTCAAGGTTTGCATTTGTAAGCTGATGCCTGCTCCCCTGCTAACAACCTGCTCAGCGATGATCGGCTGGTCCGCGCTCTGAGGGAGTACAATGAGGGGAACCCCGTAATATAAACCTTCATTGGTACTGTTCATCCCGCCATGTGTGATAAATAATTTTGCGGACTGCAATACATCCATTTGTGGAACATAACGTTTAACGATAAAATTTTCCGGAATTGCTCCCAGTGCCGTAATTTGTGTTCTATCCCCTACAGACATGACAATTGTATGTTCGGTATTCCCCAATGCTTCCAAGCAAAGCTTATAGAAATCAAGAGCCTGGTTAAAAATTGTACCCAGTGAAATGTAAATAGGTCTTTTCCCTTTAATTGCTTCCATGTCGAAGTCTTCATGCGTTAATCTGGAAAATATAGACGGTCCTACGAATTTATAGGTATGGTCGAATGCATCTCCATAAGGCTGGAATTCCCTTGTTGTATATACGATGGTAAGCGGTGCGGGATTGCAAAACACTTCGTAGGGAGAAGCAATCTCTACATCATATTTTTCTTGTAACCTGCTCGTCAGACTATGGAATGTATCGTTTATAGGTTGAGCGATTTCGGCAGGAACATTCAAGAAAAAGTGTTGCATCAAATGATTGAATGATTCTTCGGTCTGCGCAAAAGAAGTGCATGAATTAATTGCAGGCAGCTTCAGTATTTGCGCAAGCAAACGTCCGCAACCAAACATGGAATCATGGATGATGTAATCAAATTGTTCACCCTTAATCTGTTCAAGGACACTCGGAATGACGATATCTGCCGTAAGCAAAAGACCGTTGACTCGTTCAAGCAAATAATCTCTGCCACCTGAGACAAAAGCTTTAATAAATTTTTGACCGTCAAAGGTTCGGACTACAGCCCCTGTCTTTTCCATACGTTCCCGATACGCTTCTATAGTGAAGTACACAACCTCTTCCCCGCGTGAAATAAGCTCTTGTACCACACCAATCGTTGGATTGACATGTCCCTCTGATCCACCGTTAATAAATAAAACACGTGCCATAATTATCCCTCCTTTGTTATACTACGTGCTTCAAATGGTGTAAGAATTTTCGTAAGCAATGACGTACTTCCCCCAAAAAATAAATATTAGGTAGTCGCACGTTCTATCAGTTGAAATTCCAATTGCCGAGGCTGCAGCTCCTGCTTGCCAAGGACGGCCCATAATTGATGAAAGGCCTGCGTAGCCTGTTCTGCAATGGGATTATGTATAGTGGTTATTCCAAGCACACGAGACAAATCAATGTCATCGAAACCAACAATGGCAAGTTGTTCGGGAACTTGTATATTCTGTTTGCGTGCTTCGGACCAGATTCCGATTGCTGCATAATCATTCGAACATAACACCGCTTGAGGAAGTTCTGGTCCACTAGCCATTCTTCGCATCGCCTCTTCGCCATCAGATGAACTGAACACGGAATATTGATAAGCTTCACGCAATACAGGCAGACCCTTATCTGCCATAAATGATTCATAGGCTTCCCGCCGACTCTGGGTATTCAGGCTTTCTGCTCTGCCAAAGGCATTGGCAATGCGTATATATCCTTTGGACACCAGATGTTCAAGAGCCAGCCTGTAGCCTTGTGCCTGATCCATAGCCACTGACGGAATTTCGTCATTCCCCATCCGCTGCCAGGATACAATCGGACCATACTCGCAATAGGATTTCAGTTTGTCTGGATGATTGACACAGGTCATAATCACCAATCCATCCACCCGTTTACTCCGCAGATCCTCGAACGCCTGCAACTCAATCTCTTTATCTCCACGCGAAGTATAGATCAGGGTCTGAAATCCATAATCCATCGCTGTATCAATGAATTGATTCATGAACGTAAGGATAATCTCGTTGGTTGCGGATGTGACAATTCCAATTTGCTTGGTCTGTCCAGTGGATAACGAAACGGCATTTCGGTTCGGGATATAGTTGAGCTGTTTCATAATGACCGTTATTTTCTGCCGGGCCTCGTCACTCACATGCGGCGAATGATTAATTACTCTGGACACCGTGGCTTTCGAGTAGCCGGACAGCTTCATAATTTCATCGAACTTGGACACATGAAGTCTCCTTTCTTGCTGACTATCTATAATGATTTACAGTTTGCCTCAAAATAAATAAAAAGTAAAACTTGACGTGTAACCCGTTCCAACGTTTAAGCTTTTTTTATACAGTGCTGCCGTATGTGACATCCACAACGAATTCTTAACGATTGGAGCGATACTTATGAGTCAATCTCAACATCCATCCTTTAATTTCCCCAAAAACTTTCTGTGGGGTGGTGCGATTGCCGCCAACCAGGCCGAAGGTGCATATAATCTAGGTGGCAAAGGATTGTCCACTCAGGATGTGGCCCCCAAAGGTATTATGGGTCCCATTACCGAAGAACCCACTGAAGATAACATGAAACTGATCGGGATTGACCTGTATCACCGTTATAAAGAGGACGTCAAGCTGTTCGCCGAGATGGGATTCAAGGTATTCCGCACCTCCATTGCTTGGTCCCGTATCTTCCCCAAGGGCGATGAGCTGGAACCCAATGAAGAAGGTCTTCAATTCTATGATGATCTCTTTGACGAGTGTCTTAAATACGGAATCGAACCCCTCGTCACCCTTTCACACTACGAGACACCTCTCCATCTCTCCAAAGAATATGATGGCTGGGTCAATCGGAAGATGATCGGATTCTACGAGCGTTATGTGACTGCCGTATTCAAACGTTATCAAAATAAAGTGAAATACTGGCTCACATTTAACGAGATCAATTCGATTCTGGAAGCACCCTTCATGAGTGGTGGTATCTACACACCAAAAGAGAAGTTGAGCAAACAAGATCTTTATCAGGCAATTCATCATGAGTTTGTAGCCAGCGCTTCTGCTGTGAAGCTCTGTCATGAGATCATCCCAAATGCGCAGATTGGTTGTATGATGCTCAGTATGCCGACCTATCCGCTAACACCGAATCCCGATGATATGATTAAAGTGATGGAATTCGAACACAGCAATTATTTCTTCGGAGATGTGCATGTGCGAGGCCGTTATCCTGGATACATGAAACGTTACTTCCGTGAAAATGGAATCCAGATTCAGATGGAAGATGGCGATGAAGACATGCTGCTCCATACCGTCGACTTTATTTCTTTCAGCTATTATATGAGTGTCTGCCAAACGGCTGATCCAGATAAACAAGTTGCAGTGGAAGGTAACCTGCTTGGCGGTATACCTAACCCTTACTTGCCTGCAAGTGAATGGGGATGGCAGATCGATCCGCAGGGACTGCGGTATGTGCTGAACATGTTCTATGACCGTTATCAGAAACCACTTTTTATTGTGGAAAACGGACTGGGTGCTGTGGACGAGCTTATTACCGGACCTGATGGTGAGAAGACCGTTGAAGATGACTATCGCATTCAGTATTTAAATGATCATCTCGTTCAGGTCGCAGAAGCCATTGAAGATGGCGTTGAAGTTATGGGATATACGTCCTGGGGTTGTATTGATGTGGTCAGTGCTTCGTCAGCACAATTGAAAAAGCGTTATGGTTACATTTATGTTGATCGCCATGACGATGGTTCAGGAACACTCGAACGTTATCGCAAAAAGTCGTTCCACTGGTATAAAGAGGTGATTGGCAGCAATGGCAAGAGCCTGAAACATTAAGCATATGATATACCTGTAGCAGGTGCAAACTTGCGCTCCCCCAGCAGAAATCAAGTACAAGCATTGGGTACCCGATGTATTGATGCATTGTTTTCTGCTGGGAATTTTTTTTCATATAGTACGTTCAGTTAAATTGGACCAAGGCTGGCTCCAACGCTTTCAATGTTAACCATCTCATTCCGGCTTCAAAGTCTTCCTGGAAAGAATCGATCAGAACAAGGCCAGGATCGGATGGCATCGACAGCTTGGCTTGATACTTTTCCCATGCTTGAATAACTGCATCTTGGTCAACCAACTTCTGATAGATTACTACCTGGTCTGGAGCAAGAATTGCATTAACCGTTTGAATCATTTTGCATACCGTTTCAATAAACACTTCCTCTTCCACTGGGCTATACCAATCCACTCCCATTGGAAGGTATTTGACTTCCCCGGCCATGCCAAGTTTTCCTTTAATCACTTTACCGTTCAGATAAATGCCCATGCCTGGAGGATATTTGGTTGGAAAATACATTCCGATGACACACAGGTCCTCGTCCAACTCTTGTTTGGCGCAATATCCGCTAATTGCAGCATTCACATCATTTTCCATGATGACTGGTAATCCGAACTGTGCTTCAAGATCTTCAGTCATTCGGATGCCTTCTAACTGCCGGTGACTGCTCACCGTAATTTCCCCATTCACGGTTTGCCCTGGAATACCAATACCGATCACTTTAATGGAATCATGCAGAGCCAATACGTTCCCAATGATCTCATAGAAGTGTTTCTGATCAAACGTAGGCATCGTATATTCTTCTCTGAACACCATGTTATCCTCTAGGTTAATGACGGTGGCCGTAATCAGGTCCTGCCCTTGCTTTTCGTTGATATACATGACCAAAGCCAAGCTGAAATCGTAATTATATCGGTAGGTTAACGCCGGTCTCCCCCCATTGGAAGGCACTGTCTGATCTTCAAACAGTTCACCCAGGTCACACAACTCTTTTACCAGTGAATTTACAGTTACGACACTGAGCTTGGTCAAGGAGGCCAGTTGTGGCTTGGTTGCTGTTTCCACCCGTTTCATGACCTGGCGTACATGGTTTATATTAATTTCTTTCATCAAATACGCGTTCGCTATTTTCATAAGCACCCCTACTCCATAGTTTCTTCTCCAATGTAGTAACTATACAATATCTCCAGAGGTATTAAAAATACCCGATGAGAACATCGGGTATTCTAAGGGTTTCGTATACACTTGGTAACTAGCTTCTGCTATACTTCGTTTTGTCTGCTTCCGTTATTTTGCGAATCACTCTGCATGGATTACCCGCAGCAATTACATCAGAAGGAATGTCTTTGGTAACTACACTGCCTGCCCCGATGATTGTATTATCTCCAATGGTCACACCCGCAAGCACAGTCACGCCGCCACCGATCCATACATTATTGCCCACTGTGATGGGACCTACAATTTCAAGACCTTCGTTACGTTGTTCCACATCATAAGGATGCCCCGCAGTGTAGAATCCACAGTTCGGAGCAACAAAAACATTGTCACCAAACCGGATTTTGCCTCCATCCAGCATAACGATATTATGATTGCTATAGAAGTTCTCACCAATTTCTATGTTATAGCCGTAGTCACATACAAACGGCTGCTCGATCAGGAAACGATCCGTCGTTTTTCCAAGCAGCTTTTTGAGCAGCGCTTCTCTCGCGGCGATCTTGCCTGGATGAAGCTGATTATACTCGTAACAAAGCCCCTTCGCGTACATACGCTCATCAATCAATTCTTTGTCGTAATTCGCATTATACAGCAGTCCCAGTTGTGATTTCTCTTTTTCTGTCATGAATTCTTGTGCCTCCAGCTCTTCTCTATATATTAAAATACTTTATAAAACTATTTTAATTATAGGGGTTAATTTCAATTAATCAAGTAACCGTATGAACGGTTTGCTCCTTGCGACTAATTGCATAAACGGCTGACACCAGACCCATCAGGATCAGAATCGACCCCACCCATCCTGTATACATAATGGAAGAATGATCGATAACCACCCCGCCAATATAGGTACCGAGAGCAATACCGGCATGTGCAATGCCTGAATTGGTGCTAATTAACGTTTCAGCCGTTGCCGGTGAGGTTTTGATAATCAGACTATTCTGTACCGGGGTAACCGTCCAGCTTAAGGCACTCCATATACTTAGCAGAATCAAGAAAGCAATTAAAGGCAGCCCGGTACTAAACGGAATAACCGCCATGCTTATAATAAAGGGGATCAGCACGATAATAATGGCTTTGGCCGGGTGCAAGCGATCTGATAAGATGCCGCCAATGCCGCCGCCTGCTACGGCAGCGATACCAAACATCATATAGATAAAGGTGACCATGGTTGAACTGGCTCCCAGCGCTTCCTGGAGAAATGGTGTGAAATACGCATATAACGTCAAGTGCCCTGCGAGCACAAGCAATGTTGTAACATGGATTGCCAGCATTTTCGGATTCCATAGAGCCGTAAGCTGCTTCTTCAGAGATACGGCCGGAATCGGCTGCACACGATCCATGGCAATGCCAATGGCAACCATGACTACTGCAGTTAGAATCGCAATCAACATAAACACTTCACGCCATCCGGCGAGGTTACCTACAAAGATCCCGAGAGGTACACCCAAAATTAGTGATGCACTTCCTCCCATCGTGATAATTCCCACGGCACGCCCTTTATATTGAGGCTCCACAATACGTGCAGCGAGCGTTAGTGACAGAACAAAAATCAATGAGCCCGTTGCCGCCCCCAATGCTCTGCCTGCCAAAAGCATATAGAAGTTGACACTAAAGGCAGAGATGAGATTACTGATTAGAAAAACGAATAAAGTGCACATATAAACTTTTTTACGTTCGAATCTGGCCGTCATATTTAACAAGATAGGCGCAGATAACGCATAGACAAGTGAGAAAATCGAAATTAAATACCCGGCTTTGGCCAAGGTCAAATGAAGATCTGTCGCAATCAAGTCCAGAATCCCGCCTAATATGAGTTCAACGGTACCCACTACAAAGGCCGCGATTGCCAGAACATATACTTTTTTATTCATTTTTGAAGCCTCCTCAAAAGTTACAACTACGATAGTAACTTAATCACGAGAAGATTTCAATACAAAAAAGCTATTCTCAGAAAGAATAGCTTTTGGAACCATCAGTTTAATAAATTAATCGTGCCAGCAAACGTGCAATTTCTTCATCCTGAAGCAGATGATCACCGAATCTTTTGGTAATTTGAGTAAGAGCGACGTCATGATAGAAATAATCCGTCATGGCTTTAACAATCGGTTTGGACGTAGTCTTGATGGCCTTCCATGAAGCATGCTCGATCCCTGCAAACAAAAGATATTCATGGTCAACAATAATTAGCTGCGATGGCTCAAGCTTACTGTCCTCAAGCATGGGTATTAACGAATATTTATGCGTTAAAGACGTTTGCAATCCGCCTACAGCCAAAACCTCAACATGTACCCCTTCAGCCTCTTTTTGCTCCAGCAGCTCCCGGTACTTCTCCATTTGCTCGTTCCACGCCAGAAAAAGGATAGATGAATCCGCTTCTTCAATAAGCTGTTCAATATTCGATGCAATGGATGATGCATCCTTCAACGTCCAGATATGTTCATCTGTGAATGTACGTTTGATTTTATATGTCTTTAACTCCTCAATATCCTTCTCAAAGTCGGCCCTTATTTTGAGGATAATGGACTGAAGATCAACCGCCATGTACAATTTTTTCTTCCCATGCATGGTGGTTAGGACCGTTCCCTTATCAATAAGCCGATTAAGCACTTCGTATATTTTAGCCTTAGGTACATTGGAATAATTAACAATCGAGGTGGCATCGAGCGGCGCATCCTGTGCAAATATAGCCTCATATACCTGACTTTCATATTGTGTAAAACCGAATTTCTGCAACATGGTTCGATTCGGGCTCCTTCTTGTTTTGTATCGTTCTATACAGTTTAGACGCCTGAACTTCCCATGTCCAGTTTATCCCACCATTCCTTCGTACCCAAATATAATGACCTCTCAATGGGTATATTAACATTCAGGCTACGCATTTTTATTTTGAAGGAGGTGTGCTTAAACATGGAGAGTACCCATGATTTTGTGAAAAAAGTGAATGGGAATGCCGAAAAAGCACGTCATAACAAAAACAATGGTAAAGGTACGCCAACAGACAAACTGCCAGCAAAGCAGCACAGCACCAATAAATAAACTTGTAATGGCATGTCATCATGTTAAGGGGATAAGTTAAGTGAATCGCTCATCTTTCTTTCAGCAAGAAAAGGACCTCTGGAGAGAGATCCTTTTCTTGCTATTCGTGATTTGACCTTTCAAAAGCTTCCCGGCTGTCTACGTTCGATTCCAGAAGCGTTGTTGCGTCATGGCTTGAATGAATTGTTCTGCAAAAGCCGCAGGTTGCTGCTCCACAATGACACCAGGTTTGCCGATAATACCGGCTGGCTGGATCAGTGCTGCACCGGTTGGTGTGGCTCCTATGGGCTTAAAATGATTATACGTTTCAATGGCATAGGATCGGGTGTATTTTTGAAAATATTCATCTTGGTTCTGTCCTCCAACAATGAACAGTCCATCGTATACCAAGGGTGATCCGGTTAGGAAGCTATCGTCCACTTTGAGCTCCACACCTTCTGTTCCATGCACCACACCCTGTCTTTCATGAACAATGACCGGACGAAGCCCTGCTCCCTTAAGCTCATTCAAAATATATTGCGTGCTTGGACCATCAAATCCTTCACCAACAATCACCCCGACACGCAGTGTCTTGGGAGAAAATACGGTATTGGCCATACTTAGCGCAGGGGAGGACTTTGTCACCGTAGATTCGGAGACGTTAGGTACAGCGACTCCAAGTTCGCGGGCCAGAGTGGTTGCCAGCTCTGTGCTGATATGGCCCAGCATATCAACGACCTGTTGACGAATCGAAACGTCCTTAACCTTCCCAAGCTCAAACGTGAGCGCCTGAATGATATGACTCCTCTCCACACCTGTCATGCTGTTCCAGAATAAACGGGCCTGCGAGAAATGATCCAGGAAGCTGGGTGCTGTTTTCCGTTCCTTGAGTCCTTGCACCGTGGAAGGGTAGGTTACAAATCCACCTTTGGTACCGGGCACAGTATAGGGAGAATTATTGGCAAGAGAGTTATCGTGATAGGCGACTCTCCCCCGATCAATCGTGTAACGGGAAGCGCCGTCTCTCTGGTTGTTATGTACAGGGCATACGGGACGATTGATAGGTAATTCCTGATAATTCGTGCCCACCCTTGCCAATTGTGTATCCGTATACGAGAATAGTCGGCCTTGAAGCAGTGGATCGTTGCTGAAGTCAATGCCACGTACAATGTTGCCTGGATGGAATGCCGACTGTTCCGTTTCTGCAAATACATTTTCGACATTTTGGTTAATCGTCATTTTGCCAATGATTCGTACCGGAATGTCTTCTTCAGGCCATAACTTCGTTGCATCCAAAATATCAAAATCATACTTGAATTCATCTGCTTCCTCCAGCACCTGTATTCCAAGTTCGAACTCCGCGAAGTTGCCTGCATTGATATTCTCCCACAGGTCCCTGCGATGAAAGTCCGGGTCCGCCCCGCCAAGCTTCTGCGCCTCATCCCACACAAACGAATGCATGCCAAGTAACGGCCGCCAATGAAATTTCACGAATCTGGATTTGCCTTCTTTGTTTACCAGCCGGAAGGTATGTACCCCGAATCCCTGCATCATTCGAAAGCTTCGCGGTATCGTGCGATCCGACATAATCCACATAACCATGGCTGCCGACTCCTGATTATTCGCAATAAAATCCCAGAAGGTATCGTGCGCAGTGGAACCCTGTGGAATTTCATTATTGGGTTCCGGCTTCAATGCATGAATCAGATCCGGGAATTTAATCCCATCCTGGATGAAGAAGATCGGAATATTGTTGCCCACCAGATCAAAGTTGCCTTCTTCGGTATAAAATTTTACTGAGAACCCACGTACATCCCGATTCGTTTCGTTTACTCCTTTGGAGCCTGCAACCTCGGAGAAACGAACAAAGAGCGGTGTTTTCACACCGGGGTCCTGGAGAAAATGGGCCATCGTTAACTCTTCAAGTGATTCATATAATTCAAATTCACCGTAGGCTCCGTATCCCCGGGCATGCACAACTCTCTCCGGAATGCGTTCACGGTCAAAGTGCGACAGTTTCTCACGCATCAGAAAATCTTCAAGCAGCGTGGGTCCGCGATCCCCCGCTTTTAGCGAGTTGCTATCATCCGATATTTTAACCCCTTCATTGGAAGACATCTCTTTTCCGTTATTATCCCGAAGAAAGGCATTTCGCTGCTCTATCTTTTTGTTCTCATCCATGGGTTCCTTGCTCATTCCAATCACCTCCAGAATAATATGTATGGGCTTGGAAGTAGACTTATGATTGACCGGCACACCATACTTTGGTCCGAATCATGTGTGTGAATTACAAATATGAATAACATGAGCTTGGATATGAGGCATAGCTGATAATTGTCCATTTATTAAACATCGCATCTTCTGTCTAGCACCTCCTTCATCTACTTTTCATTTACTATAAAGAATCTAATAGAAAAGAGATGATGAAGATGGCATGTGTAAAGGCTGTTCCACAACCGGATTTGGTATTGATTTATTGGTCCAGAAACCCGCTCGTTCCTGGTTCTGCACGCCGAATCAGAAGTGTCCGTGTGATTGGAAACACGTCCCCTTGTACCTTCACACTGGTGCGTGGTGCATTGCTGATTAATGCCTTAAACTGTTTGCTGGATAATGATATCGGTTTTAAAGTGGTCTATAGCAAAAAAACATCGAGCATCAGTGGCGTTTTATTGTTAAAACGCAGATCCTAAACGAACAAACAGGTGCCCTCCTTCAATAAGGAGACGCACCTGTTTGTTATTTAATCAATGAATGATGTAACTGAACTCCACTCTATTTGACGTTCATATAACGTTCGAAGGCATTATTACGGATGGTCAGTAACTGTTCAAGTCCCATATCATTCAACTTTTTGATATAAGCATCCCAGCCCTCTTCGATGCCGCCTTTGGTTACCCACTGTGCACGCATCGTTGCTACATAACCGTCAATATCCGTTGTCAGTGTTGGCAGCTCCTGGAACTCTTCTGCATTGTACATAACCTTTGGATAAGGTGTCGTTACATCCGCACTGCCCAACTGATCGATTTGCAGCTTGAGTCCGTCACCTGCTTTTGGATTAAGTTTAATTTTTTCTTCAAAGGAAGGGCTTACATATTTGGGCCCAAAATCACGCAGGGATTGATCCCAGTACCATGCATCGGCGCTGGTGCCTGCTGGCGGGTCCATCAGCGTATATGTGCCATCATCATTTTTCTTGATTACAGTTCCGATCGCACCCCAGAAATTCTGAATGCTGGCTTCGTTGGAATAGAACTGATCCGCCCAGCGTGCGGCTACTTCCGGAACAGTACATGAACTTGTAATGAGCAGTTCATTACGGGCCAGATTCATGCCGCCAGGATCCCCTGGCTGATAGCGTTTGCCATCAGGTCCGGCAATAGGCGCAATCGCTTCATATTGGTCGCTCCACTTTCCAAACACAGCATCGGGTGTCCACTGATTGCTGAAGCCAACGATTGGAATATCTGCATTTTGCCATTTGGCTGATGTCATTGTATTGTCTTGGGTGAACAGTTCCTGATCAATCAGGCCTTCTGAATACAGCTTGTGTGTATAAATAAGAGCTTCTTTATAGGCATCGGTCGTTGGGAAGAAGACCGGTTTACCGTCCTGGACAATCATACTGCTGGCATTAATGTCAGTGATTCCGAATGGATTCAGGAAGTCCACATTCAGACCCGTTTCCGTGTACGGAATTTCGTCCTGTTTTCCATTTCCGTTCGGATCTTTTTCCTTAAACGCTTTCAACACCTGGTACAGTTCTTCTGTTGTCGTTGGTGCTTTCAGCCCCAGCTTATCAAGCCAGGCCTTATTAATTACAGGCTGGTTCCGGCTCTTCGGACGGGCAGGCAGTCTTGTTGGCATGGAATAGATTTTGCCATCAGGAAACGTGCTGATTTTCTTCATGTCTGGTGTCTCTTCCATCGCAGCCTTCAAGTTGGGCATATATGAGTCAATGTACTCATCCAGTGGACGGAAATAGCTCAGGTTGTTTACAATGTCCGAATCGCTGAACACCTGATCACCTAAGATAATGTCCGGGAGTGTACCACTGGCAAGCATTATGGATTTCTGCTCACCCCAGTCATTAGAGGACATGACCTGCCACTCAATTTTCACATTGGAATCCTTCTCCAAATCCTTGAGCCATTGATTCTGAGTAAAGGTGTCGCCCATATTCCCCCAACGAACCGTCAGTACCTTGAGTGTGACCGGTTTATTGACAATTGGCAGACCTTCCTGATTAAAATCGCTTGATACCGTAGTCTCCGCAGGTTCACTACTATTTCCACTACTACAGCCAACCACGCTGACCAACATCACCGACGCGAGAAGCACGCTGCTCATTTTGGTGAATAACTTCTTGCCTATCTTTTTCCCCATTTGGGAACCCCCTTGATTGGTATTGAATTTCAACCTGCCCTATTCCTTCACTGCGCCGATCATCACCCCCTGATTGAAATACTTTTGGATGAACGGATACACACACATGATTGGAATTGTGGCGATAATAATAACGGAATATCTCATCAAATTGGCAAGACGCAGAGCAACTTGTGCCGCTTCTCCTGTACCCATGCCGGACTGCATCTGATTCGTGATGAGGATATTACGTAAAATTAGTTGCAGCGGATACAGATTCGGATCTTTCAGATAAATCAGAGCATTAAAATAGGAGTTCCAATACCCTACAGCAATCCATAGTCCAAGGACTGCGATGATTGCTTTGGACAGCGGCAATACGATGAGTACAAAATACCGCAGGTTTCCACAGCCATCGATCTGAGCTGCTTCCCATAAATCTCCCGGAATACTGGTCTGGAAAAATGTCCGGGCGACGATCATGTCGAAAACCACCACGGAGAACGGAAGCACCATCACCAGGAACGTGTTATAAAGATGGAAGTCACGGATCGTCAGGAAGGTTGGAATCAAGCCGCCGCTGAAGAACATCGTAAAGATAAAGAACAGCGAGAAAAATTTGCGCCCAACCAGATCTTTTCTCGATAATGCATAAGCCGCCGAAATATTAACGACAAGCCCGAAGAGCGTTCCCACCACCGTATACAGAATGGTATTTCGATATCCGATCCAGATGTTCTCGTGTCGCAGCAGTTCCCTATATCCTTCCAGCGTAAAACCTTTCGGAAACACCCACACCTGTCCGTTAGCCACAGATGAAGGATCACTGAACGAGGCGATGATTATAAAATAGATTGGATAAATGATAGCTATTAGAAAAAGAACTGCAAAGGCATACAGTACGACTTCTGCAATCGAAACACGTGATCGACGTTTGGTTCGGGGAGCTCTGGTCATTGCTGCCGGTTCCATAACACTCATCTTGTTTGTCTCCCCCCTACCATAGACTGTTTTCACTGTATTTCTTGGACAATTGATTGACCAGAATAAGCAAAATGAAATTAATGACGGTATTAAACAGGTTGATTGCTGAGGAGAAGCTGTATTGGCTGCTCAGCAACCCGATTTTGTATACATAAGTGGACAGAATCTCACTTGAGAGAATGTTCAGGTCATTCTGCATCAGATACACCTTCTCAAAGCCTACACCGAGTAATCCGCCCACCCGCAGAATAAGCAGTGTAATGGCCGTCGGCAGCAGCATCGGAATATCGATATAACGAACCTTATGCCATCGACTTGCTCCATCTACCGTTGCCGCTTCATAGAGGCTTGGGTCTACGGCGGACAGCGCGGCAATGTAGATAATGCTGTCCCAACCGACATGCTGCCACACGTCAGACCATACATACACACTGCTGAACAGAGCTGATGAACCCATTAAGTCCGGTGCTTGTGCTCCAAACAGCTGATACATATTGCCAACAAGTCCTGTACTTGGCGAGAACAGAATCAGCATCAATCCGACCATAACTACGGTTGAAATAAAGTGAGGCATATAAGAGACTGTCTGAAAAAACCTCTTGAACCTCCCTGCTCTCATCTGATTCACCAGTAGTGCAAGCATAATTGGAATCGGAAAAGTAGCCAAGCTGTACAGACTGATCACAAGTGTGTTACGAATCGTATTCGTAAATTGATAGGATTTAAAGAATTTCTCAAAGTATTTGAATCCAGCCCAAGGGCTGTCTCCGATCCCAAGCGCCGGACTGTAGTCCTTAAAGGCGATTAATACGCCGTACATCGGCTTGTAGGCAAATAAAAGTGTCAACAGAACCGCTGGAAAAAGCAAAACGTAAAGGCCCCAGTTTCGCCTGATTCTCTCCAACGTTCTTCCCATATAAAGTGGATTGGTCCTCATGGTTCTTCCTTCCCTCCTGTAAATATACTGATGCTGCTCTCCCGTAGGACCTGTCATCTCTGGAATAGCTTCAGTATAAACTGCTTCACATTGGGTTTACCGGACCGCTAAGGACGTTATTCGGACTTCTATGGTTCCATCCATGAACTTTACAAGTAACCAAGACGCTTACGAACAAAAATCATATCGTTATCCAGACTTTCGTGTGTGTAATCCGGACTTCTGGATCAAAAGATGCAATTCTTTATGTTTTTTTCAAATAAAGGTTTTATACTATTCCTGAGATATTAAAGCGTATTCATAACCAAGCAATCAAGAAAGTGGTGCATTGTTCCATGGCAAACCTGAACGCGATCAAACCCTACCCCATCCGGCATTATATCCGTATGATGTTCGTCATTTCTTTTGTTGTGCTCATCTTGGATCTCGTGATCAGCATTGCTTCCATCTCCATGGTCAAACAGCAGTCCACCCAATACTTGCAGGATGCGGCCGATCTGTATATCAACCGCATTAATCACGATTTTGCGTACATTAATCATTTCATGGGGTGGACACTGGCCAATGACGAGAATCTCGACAACATGAATACATATGGCGTGAACAGTATTCCGTTCCTGAAAGCCAACGAGAAATTACATTTGCTCTTCGCCGAACTACAGCGAAACTACGGGCAGTCGTACAATTTCTTTTATTATTTGGAGAATAGTGAATACTTCCTCAACTGCGCGCCAATAAGCATCTCCTATTCGGATTATTCAGAAGTAAAAAAGCAGATCATTACACTCACCCGGGATAAAGGTGTATATGAGAAGTTCTATTCCCATTGGACACCAATTCACGTGAACGGCACTTCTTATCTTATCAATATTGTGCCGTACTACAACCGTTATCTTGTTGCCTTAATATCCGCAGATGAACTGATCGCCCCTCTCCAGCAAATTAATCTGGGTGCCAACGGATACGCCTCTCTGGTAGACGAGAATGGACTGCAACTTTCCGGACCTGCGGGCGGGGATCACATACCAGAAGAGAGACACTCCTTTCTCGATCTGTTCCAGTCTCATAATATTGTCAGCAGCGAGTTCTCCAATGCAGCATTCAGCGTGCATATGGCCATCAAGTTTGGCACATTCGAGAAAATCATGGTCGCTCAGCTGCTCATCATGCTGCTTTTTCTGATCGTGACCTCCACGTTAAGCGCAATCATCATGTTTTTCAGGAGAAATTTGCTTGTTCCCATTCAGCGATTCTCCAAAAATCTGGCGCGTATTAACGAAGGGGATGAAGCGACAGACTTCAAGAGCAGCCGGATTATGGAGCTGGAGCAGGTCAATGCACAGTTTAAAGAACTGGTAGGCCAGATTAAACGATTCAAAATCGATCGCTACGAGCAGGAATTGGAGAAACAAAAAATACGACTGGATTATATGAAATTGCAGATTAAGCCGCACTTTTTCCTGAATTGTCTGACGAGCATGTACAGTATGGCACAGATGCAGATGTACGAGGAAATTGAGAATATGGCCCTGGCTACGTCCCGATATTTCCGATATATCTTTCAAAGTGGGGAGAATTTCGTTCTTCTGGAGAATGAAATTGAACATGTGAGAACGTTTCTGGATATCCAGAAGTCGCGTTACCGCGATGCTTTTTCCTATCGCATTGAACATCCAGATATGATCACGGGCATCGCAGTGCCACCACTCGTCATACAGACATTCATCGAGAATGCAGTCAAGTATGGGGTCTCTCGAGACCGGGAACTATGTATTACTTTATCCGTGACGGAACAACGACAGGAAAGTGGCGATCATGTACTCATCCAGATTTCGGATACAGGACCAGGCTTCAGCCCAGATGTTCTTGACGCTTTGGTGCGTGGAGAAGCGCTGGAACAAACCGGCGGCAACCGGATCGGCATTATGAATACCATCCAACGTTTGGAATTGTTATATCGAGATGAAGCAAATATTACGTTTGCAAACGACGCAAGTGGCGCTCGGATCACGCTTTCCTTGCCTAAAATGATACTGAATTCAGATACTCCGGGAGAGGTGACAAACCATGAATGCATTGCTGGTTGATGATGATTATTTTGTTGTCATGGCTTTGGAAAAGAAAATTGATTGGGAGGCATTGGGGATTCATAGAATATTCACAGCCTACAATATTGCGCAGGCCAAGGAAGTGTTGCAAACTCATCCTGTACAGATTCTCATATGTGATATTGAGATGCCCCAGGGTAGCGGGCTGGAATTACTCGCATGGGTCCGGGAGGAATCGCATAATGTACAGACGATATTTCTGACCAACTATGCCGATTTCAACTATGCCCAGAAAGCAATCGAGCTGCAAAGCTTTGATTATTTTCTAAAACCAATCGAGTTTGACAAGTTAACGCTTATTATTCAAAAGGCAGTTGCTAAAGCCCGCGACCAGCAATTCATTGAGAAAGCCATTCATGAGGGTGAGCTGTGGCAGAAAAACCGAAGCAAACTGATTGAGGACAGCTGGCGCAGGCTAATCTCCGGTAAAGCTTTTCCTTCCAGCCCTGCCAACGTCTCTGCCTTTTTGACAGAACAAAATCTGCCTTATGAAACAACCGATCTGTTTCTCCCTATTCTGGTTAACCTGTTTCCGTACGATCATACGCTGGGCAAGACGGACAAGAACCTGTTCGATTACGCGTGTTTGAATGTAATGGTTGAGCGGTTCCAGAACACGTTGTTCTCCATTGAAGCCATTATCGAAATCAAGGATCATAACTGGATGATTATTCTAAAATGGAACGGGGCGCCGGATGCACAGCTGATCGAATCCATGTGCGGTTTGTTTATCCCCGAGGTTAATAATTACCTAAAGTCTGATGTTTGCTGTAGTATCGGATTCTCTCTACCACTGGGTCAGATTCGTCATACCATCAACGAGTTGTTGCTTATGAATGAAGAACGAATCAAACACCGCAACCAAACCTTTTTACTGGAAAACTATAATAGACCCGAGTTGAATTACACCCCACCTGATCTGGGATTACTGGAGCAATTGTTGAATGAAAATCGCTTCCAGGCATTTCTGGATGAAACGGGTCGTTACATGCACCAACTGGTCCGTGAAGGTGTGGTGGGTACCGCTGTACTAAGTTTGCTGCGTCTTGATCTGGTGCAACTTGTGTATGCCCAATTGAAAAGTAAGGAGATCGAAGTGCACAAGCTGTATATGGGCAAAACGAATGATCAATTGTTCATGCAATCTCTGCATTCTATTGAAGATATGCAATCCTATATTGCCTACCTGGTTAATACGGCTGCGGAATATCTGAATGTTGCCGAACAGCCCAAGTCGGTTGTACATGAGATTACCCATTATATACGCACACATTATGGAGAAGATTTAACGAGGAATAATCTGGGGGAGATGGTCTATCTGAATCCGGATTATCTGGCAAGACTGTTCAAGAAAGAGATGGGAATATCACTGGGCCATTATGTCATTCATACCCGTCTTGTGGCGGCCAGGCACTTACTGGAGACCACCGCACATTCGGTGCATACCATTGCTGGAAATGTCGGTTATACCAACTACTCTCACTTTACCAAGCTGTTTAAGCAAGAAATGGGCTGCAGCCCCAATGAATATCGCAAAAAGCAGAAAGAAGGCTCTCATGAAACCGGATGACCTTTCTCGCTTTTAATACAAAATGCCACCCTGCGTATCGTACGCAGAGTGGCATTTGCTGTTTTAATGTGCCTTTACCTTTACTATGCCTTATTTATTTGCATTAATGACCTCATTCACTTCCTGAGTGATCTGGTCACCACCAAGCTTTTTCCAATTTGCAACAAATTTATCGAACTCGTCAATGGAGAGGTTGCCATAGATGATTTTCAGAAACGTCTCAGCGCGCAGTTTATCCAGGGTTGCCTGTTTCGTGTTCATGGTTCTGGTCGGGGCGTAGATAAATTCATTCATGACAATGAGGTCGTTATCCCGATAATATTTAATGACGCCCTGCGAGCTTTCCGGTCCAAAAATGCGTTCCATATGCCACTTATCCAGATTGCCATTGCGGTAATCCATAATATCATCGTAGAACAGCTTCGCTTCAAGCTCTAATCCGGATGTATCTCCCGTTTTGAGCGCCTGCTCGACTTCATCCTGTGCTTTTACGTTTTTGTTGGCAGGCAGATTGGACACAGTCGCATTATGAAAACCAAGTCCGGTCAAGCCGTTCAAATACGCAGCACGTTCTTCCTTGGCTGACTCACCGAACATTTTCTCTGCCTGAAAATTCAGCAGCTTGATCAATGCTTCCGGGTGCTCATAACCTTTACGTACGGCAAATATGCCGCCCAAGCTTAGGTGGTTCTGCGTTTTGGCAGGTTGATCATCGATCGATTGAACCGGGTAAGGCAGCCAGTCCACGTTCTTATCCTTCTTGATCATGCTACTAACCTGAAATGGTGCCCATTGTGGCAGGAAGAACATGCCTGATTTGCCTGCATTCACATCTTCCATCATCTTCGTAAAATCCTTCACTCCAAACTCAGGATCAATAACGCCCTTCGAATACAGATTTTGCAGCTCGCGTAACCCTTCCTTCACCTCAGGCTGAATGGTTCCATTCACAACCTGACCTGAAGCATCCTTGATCCAGGTTTCGAGATAACCATGATAACCGAGCAGGAACGCATTAATTGGCAAATCCTTGTTGAGTGCAATACCATACGTATCCTCTTTGCCATTTCCGTCCGGATCTTCAAAGGTGAAGGCTTCCGCAATCTTGATGACGTCCTGCATTGATTTTGGCGCTTCAAGCCCTACCTTCTTTAACCAATCCTGGCGAATCCAGATCATATCCGAGGAATCCAGCGAGCCTGGAAAACTCACCATCGCGTATATCTTGCCATCTTTGGTTACTGGCTTCAACCCTGCTCCGTCCTCAGCAGACATAAATTCCTTGACCAGATCGGATGCATACTTATCATAGACTTCTGTCAAATCTTCCAGCATCCCCGCTTCATGCAGCTGCTCGAACTGCACAGCACTTACTTTCAATACATCTGGCAAATCGCCACTCGCCAGGGTAACGTTCATTTTGTCGTTATAATTGGCATCCGGGACAATCCAGTCATAGGTGACATCGATGCCCAGCTCGTCCTTGTATCCTCTGGTCCAAATGTTATTGGCGTGTGTATCGCCCTCAGCAAGTGATTCTTTCCCGGTTTCATTCATGGTTGAAGTTAATTTGATGGGTGGATCATATTTCGTAAGCGGACCTCCGGCATCCTGCTGTGTGTTCGGCTGGGCTTCATTCTCAGCATTCCCCGTACCAGATGAACAAGCTGCAAGCGTGGTTGCCAGAACCATGGTTAACGTTAACAGTGCGAATTTCTTTAATGACATGTTCATGCGAATCCCCCTTTTTATTCCTCCCGTGAGGTATATAATGATTGTATAAAGAAAGCGCTATCACTTCGAGTGTACCCCGTTGACATCTGGTATCTTTGATTTACCATTTCAGACTTGATCTAACTTTTTTTGATCCCGATATTCCTGCGGCGTGCAGCCGGTGGCTTTTTTGAAGAAACGATAAAAATAGTGCTGATCACTAAATCCGACCTTGGCGGATATTTCATGCATTTTGCAGGTGGAGCCGAGAAGTAATTCCTTGCTGCGCTCAATACGCCGGTCGTGAATATAGTCGGATATGCCTTTGCCAGTAATACGTTTGTACCAACGGGACAGATATGACGGATTGAGGGAAACCTCCTGTGCAATTCGGGTTAGCGATAGGTCATCCTCCAGATGGTGCTTGATATAATGATGAATGGTAATGAGAATCTGCGACTGATCATGGATGCGCGTAACACTTCTTTTGGAGATGATCCATTCATATGCCGATTGATAGAAGACCACCAGATCAGACCAGGGCGTATGGATGTCAAAATGAAGCATTCGAGACAGCGCAATTTCCTCCATTGCTGATTCGTACAAGCCCAGTTCATGAACAAGCTCAATCAGTGCATTACCTGCGCCTGAATAGATCTTCATTCGAAAGAATGGGTCCTGAAGCCCTTCTTTTGCAGCCTCTGTCCATTTGTGAAACGACTCCATCCACTCCCTGTCACCTGCTGTAACAAGCTGCCTGATCTGATCCAGATGAAGAATCGCAACACTCTGCTGATTCAAAATATTGGGAGTGTACGGCGAATCATGCTGCACCTTGACGCGAAGAAGCTTCTCCATCCCAAGTCCAGGGCCCTCATGGATCGACAGACGTAACTGCGCAATCGCCTGACTTAACTCCATCCACTCCACCGCCTGTTCACTCACCATAATGGAGACGGAGAGATTCAGACAATCCGCACAGGATTGCTGCACAGACTCCAGCGTTCCATAGACGAAACGCAGCGTCTGTTCCCACTTCTCCTGCTGTCCCGTATGGAAGCTCGATGGCTCCGTCTTGGGCTGAACAAAGCAGGCGATCACCTGATAATCCAGATCAATGGCTTTGACCTTGGCCTTATCCTGAAGCAGCTCCTCCGCAACATTGGCAACCGCATAGCGAATTAAACTCCGATCCGCCTGGGATTGATAGTTATTCCACTCCTCAACCCGTATGATGACCGGGATTACCGGCTCGTTGGACATGAAAGGTAGCTGGACCGCATCCAATTCTTCCTGAAGCGAGGCGATATCATGCCTTTCCGTTCGTTTTAGGAGATCCAGCAGTAACTGTCTCTGTAGCTGCGGCAGCGCTCTGGGCAGCTTGCTGCGAAACCAGGCATGCTGGTAACGGAAATCATTTTCCTCCGATAGTTGTGTTAAGGCCCGCTCTACCGCTGCACGAATATGACTCATGCCCTCTGTTTTTAACAGGTAATCCACGACACAAGGGTTGCGTATCGCTTGATGTGCATAATCAAATTCGTTATGACCTGTCAGCAATAGCACTTTGCATCGTGGCCAGCGATCCATAATCTTCTCGATCAGCTTCATGCCATCCATACCGGGCATACAGATGTCGCTCAGCACGATATCAATTTTGACGGAATTCAACCACTCGATTGCTTCAAAGGCAGAGTATGCCTTAATGATTTCCATATCCTGAAAATCCGCTCTTTGAAAGAAAGCATAAAGACCATCCAAAATAACCGGTTCATCATCTACAATTAACATCCGCTGCATACGATTACTCCCGTCTCCATGGAATATTTAAAATCATGCATAAACCGCCCAACGCACTGCGCTGCGCACTAAGGCCATAGCCCGTCCCAAACTTGATCCTTAAACGTTGATTCACATTCATCAGTCCCGTAATCTCTTCATTCCCATGTCTCTGATTCGCAGATTCTTGAAAGGATGCTTGCAGGCTGCTCAGGATTTCATCCGATAATTGATCGCCATCATCTTCTATCCGAACGGACAACTTGTCATGTTCGACTTGATAGGATAATTTCAGAATCCCGCCCTGACTGCGTTTGGCAAGGGCATGCTCGAAGACGTTCTCCACAATCGGCTGAATAATGACTCGGGGAATGGTGATGTCTCTATACTCCCTGCTTAGTTCCTCCAGTTGCAGTTGGACTCTTGAGCCAAATCGGATTTTCTGAATGGAAGCATAGACCAAGGCATGGTCCACTTCTTCACCAAGCGAAACCTCGGAATGAGAATCCCTGGACATATACCTGAAATATTGACCCAAATAATCGGTAAATTCCTGAATCAATTCAACATTCTCGACCTCGGCCATTTGCTTGATGCTGAACAGACTGTTATATAGAAAATGAGGCTGAATCTGGGACTGCAAATGTTTGAGTTCTGCCTCGCTGGTTCGAATCCGGGCAACATAATTTTCATCAATCAAAATATGTAAGCGCTCTATCATGTGGTTGAAGCGAGAGTATAAATAACCGAATTCATCGCGTCTGGATTGCGGAATATGAATACTGGTCTGACCTTGCTCCGCCATTCTGAACCCGCGAATGAGCACAGATAACGGCTTGTGAATGGACCTGTAGATCGAAAAAGAGAAGATCATAATGATAACAATGGAAATAAGCGTCAACGTCCATAGCCATAGGTTGTACTGTTCCAGGGGTGCTTGGAGCACATCATTAGGGATGCTGGCTGTCAGCGTGAACGAGTGATCGGGATCATATAGCGAATAATACAGATATGCATCGGATTGAAATCTCGTCACTTGCATGGATTCTGCTGAATCCGGTGATACCTTTTTCAATTGTGCGGCCGATACAGGTTCATCCGAAGAAGAAATGAGCACATGGTGCTGCTCACCGAAGCTCAGTGTAATATCACTGCCTCCTGTTTCCGCGAGCTGCTGTAATCTGTGCTTCAGTTCTTCCGCAGACAAGCGGATGCCTAATATAAAATTGGGCGCTTCCTCATGATTCATGTTATACGGATTGCTTTTGAGAAAATAAAGATTGTTATCCGAATAAGACAACTCACCATTCAGATTTCCCATAGTTGCCAGCAGATCCTTCCATTCTGAATCCTCCACATTGCGAATTCCGTCCACTGCGCTGACCCGTTTATGCAGAGCCGGAACGTAATATACCACATCGCTGATATAGGGACTCGTCACCATGATCTGCCCCAGCTTGTTGTGGATATTATTGAGACTGGAAGTCACTTCATATCTGTTCATAATGGCAGCTCGTGTACTTAGGGTAGACATCGTTTCATCGAACGAGAATTCGGTAACAAGTCCACTCATTCGCTCCAGTTCAAATTGCAGATGATTGTGGTAGAAATACAACTTCGATTCATGCGCCTTCTCCACTTCCGTCTGCATTTGCTTGGAGCTGGTATGCGTGATCATAATGCTGATCCCATATAAGGGCAAAATGACGAGCACAAAGGCAATCATCAGTTTGACGACGATGGATGCATTTTTCCAGCCACCCACTGCAAATCTCATTTCCCCTTCACTCCTGTCCTCAACGGCGAAAAGGAGCCGGAAATCGGCTCCTCCCATTGGTTTTCCTCCATCGATCTTATCCCTTTACACTACCGACAACAAGTCCATGAACGAAATACCTTTGCAGGAACGGATACACGAGCAGAATGGGTATAACGGACAAAAAGATTTGGGACGCCTGGGTCGTTCTGTCCGACACCTGACTTAACAGGGTTGCATCCTCCAGGGTCATCATCTCACTCTGAATCATCGTCACTTGCTGGAGCATCGATTGCAGATACGTGGCTAGTGGATAACCTTCCGGACTTTTCATATAGATCATGCCGTCAAACCAAGCGTTCCAGTGCCCCACCATGGCAAACAATGTGATGGTTGCAATACTGGGCAATGAAATAGGAAGGTAAATGCTCCATAGTGTGCGGAAATGGCCTGCTCCATCCATCCAAGCCGCCTCTTCCAGCTCCTTCGGCAAACCCCGGAAGAAATTCAGCATAAGCAATACATTAAAGATCGGAACCGCTCCCGGTAAAATCAGGGCCCAGATCGAATCCAACAGACCTGCTTCCTTAACAACTAGATAACCCGGAATCAATCCACCACTGAACAGCATGGTAAAGACAAAAATCCACGCATAGAACGTTCTTGAACGAAACTTCGCTGCCTCTTTGGAAAGCGGATAGGCTACAAGAATCGTGAAAATCAGGTTGGTCGCAACTCCGAGTACAACACGGAGAAGACTTGTACCGAATGAATTTAGAAACTGCTGATTTTCGAGAATGTATTTATACGAAGACAAGGTGAAGTCCACCGGCCAGAATGTGACACTCCCCGCCTTGACTGCATCACTCGAGCTAAAAGAAATTGCCAGAATATTCACAATGGGAAACAGGCACAGCAAGGCAAGAAGGGTCAGGATGACATAATTCATCCCCAGAAACCAACGATAGGCTCTCGAAGCGTGATGCATGTTCTTGCCTCCTTTCTAGAAAATCCGATAATTGGCTAATCGATAGGCGAGGAAATAACCCAGCCCGATAAAGATAAACGAAACGACTGACTTAATGAGACCTAATGCGGTTGAGACCGAATATTGTGCATCCTGCAGACCGATCCGATAAATCATCGTATCCAGAATGTCTCCGGATTCATAGACGAGCGGATTGTAGAGGTTGAACACTTGGTCAAAACCACCGTTAAGCACGTTACCCAGACTCAGTGTAACCATTAGAATCACGATGGGACGAATGCCAGGAAGCGTAATATGCCAGGTCTGCTTCCATCTTCCTGCTCCATCCATTACAGATGCTTCGTACAGGGATTTATCAATGTTTGTCAGGGCGGCCAAATATATAATCGTGCCAAATCCGAATTCTTTCCATTGGTCCGTAATGACGAGTATGTAAGGAAACCATTCGTTACTGGCCAGGAATTGAACAGGTTCAACCCCTATCGCCTTAAGCAGCATATTGACGATCCCGGTACTGGGGGATAATACATCCACAATGATTCCAGCCAAAATGACCCAGGAGAAGAAATGCGGCATATAGATAACCGTCTGAATCGTTCGTTTAAAGCCTGTTCTGCGCACCTCGTTCAGGAGCAGGGCCACAAGTACCGGAATGACCAAACCGGACACAATCTTCATCACGGAAATAAATACGGTATTCCATACGACCTGTCCGAACCCCGGCAGATCAAACAGATACCTGAAATTGTCCAGGCCGACCCAGTTCATATTTTTGAATCCGGCAATGGGAGAGAAATTCTGAAAGGCAATGGAGAGTCCCGCCATCGGAATGTAACCGAATACAATAATGATGATCAGTCCAGGCAATATCATGAGATGAAGCGGCACGTTTCGTATAAATTGTTTGTAGTTGGAACGCATAAGCTGTCTCCTCCTTCAAATTCATTATAGAATCCGTCAGGAATCGGCAATAGTGTAGGCTATTTACTTTAGGTATCTTTTGTTGACTCTCTTCCCGAAACACCAAAAAACCGCGAGTATCGCGGTTCTAAGGCTGCATCAGGTTATTATTGAGATATTAACTATATAATTTGTACTAGACATTTACACGATAACGGAGAGGTCAGAAGGAATCTGGAGAAGCGAAGCGTTCGCCTTTATCACCGGATTTCCCCTTTTAAATAAGGGATTCAAAAAAATCTGGGGATAACAGCGATCGGAAGATGGTTCTGACCACGTAGTGACTTTGCGTGAAAAATACTGGTTCAACTTATATAATTAGTTCTGGACATCCATAACCAGTACATTGACCGAATGAGCAGGAAGCTGCAAAACAACCGAATCCTCCTGCAGATGTATCACTTGTTCTTGTGGAACAATTTTCTCATCATTCTTCTGGTTCACATTAGGCACATGTAGCAATTCTTCATTTCCGCCAAGTGTTATCCATTTCGCAACAGAGGTAACGCTCAGATTCTGAAGGCAAATTCGGGTTGCTTTGTCCACCCCGTCTGCGTTCACCAGCTTCACATACACATGCTGCGCATCCCTCGTAACGGAGTGAAATACGTCCCGGTTGTACGCTTCCAGCTTGTAATCCAGAATTCGGCTGGTCGTGTGACCATCGGTATACGAGCAGATCAGATTCTTCCCTGTGTCACCACCATAATTGACCGTAATCGTATAATTCGTATCGTTCTCCAGCGGTTCATAATTAGCTGCCCGGAGATTACCCGCCGCGGAACTGGAAGAATAATCACCGAGTGTGTATCCTTCTACACCTTGTTTATATACTTTGACTCCCGTTGCATTGCCGCCATATCCAATTGCGTACTCGATGGCATCCTTTTTCTCAGGTGATATATCCGTCAATCCCACACCGATGGTGAAGCCATCCTCACCCGCTATGCGCTCCGCCTCGACTTCCACTTTATAATTCGACCATTCATCATTCAGTAGATATAACCCATTCAGACCGCTTGACTGCGCTTTTAAAATCAGTCCTTTTCCCGTCTCCAGCGTATATCCTGCCGATCCCGGAATCCAATTCCACGCCTCATTCAGAGCTGTCCGCTCCCTGAAATCTTCTGTAAACAGCACGCTGCCATCCTGGTTCGATGTGACCGTAATCCGTTTCACCACAATGTCCGCATTGCCTGTCGCAATCTCGATGCCTCCACGTGAAATGAGTGCTATCGGTTGACCCTTGCTGTACGTTGAAAATGAAGTGCCCAGCACCTGTTCACCCACATACTTGGCAAATAGTTGCTGCACATAATAATTCGGTGTATACCACACCGTTTCATCATCAAACCAGATGCAGTCTGGCGTCCAGCGATAGGTGCCGTCCGTCAGTACTTTATTGAACAGCGGTGCATAGGCAGCCAGGCGAACAACATCCGCATTATTTTCAAAGCCGGTCATGACCGCCGCTTCTGCGATCGCACCTGCCAGTGTATTTTTGTCCGTGGATGCATATTCTCCCACAAATACCTTGGATGTCTCTGTCCAATCCATACTGCCGTCTTCATGATAAGCCCGCTCATAATAGTTGTAACGGTCCACGTTGTTCAGCAAATAGTCATTGGAGCGATAGTAGTGCTCATCCGCAATGGTATCCATATAGTTGTCCTGATTCTCATACCAAGTGACCGTCTCCTCGATGACCTCTTTGCCATCTGCAAAAGCCACCTGAGCTGATCCGGTCAGATTGCCGCTCAGGAATTTCCAGCCCTGCTGGTACGCATCATCGTCTGCTTGGGCCCCAACTGTCGAAATGATATGAAGCTCATGATCAGGATAATTACGTTTCATATACTCATCAATTGACGTCTTGAATACTTCAAAGTTGGCAAAAAATTCGGTTCCCCAGTTCTCATTACCTACGCCAAGATAACGCAGATCGAATGGTTCAGGATGTCCCATGCTGCTTCGAATGGCAGCCCATTCGTTATGTTCAATATCCGTGCTGAGCGCGAAATCGATCAGGTCTGTAAAGTTTCGGATATAGTAATCCCTCAAAGCGCCACCCGCCGGGTGTGCGTAATCTGAACGAGCCTGGCACAGAACGCCACAGGCCATGACCGGAACCGGAGCAGCATTCAAATCTTCTGCCAGTTGGAAATACTCCATATAGCCGAGACCCATCGTCATCATGTAACCCCAGACGTTATAGTTCTCTTTGCGGAGCTCCACCGCTCCAACCGAATCCTTCCAGTCATACACATTGTCCCAAATGAACGAACCTTCGGAAATACAGCCCCCCGGAAAACGCAGAAACTTCGGATGCAGATCGACAAGGGCCTGAACCAGATCTTTCCGGAGTCGATAGTTCGGATTCCCGGTGTAGTTGGCATGTGCTGAAGCGGATACACCCTGCTCTTTCGGATCGGCTCCCCATACATTCTGAGGAATCAACGACACCATGTCGATGGAAATGTCTCCTTCAAAGGTAAGTGCCAATTGCCCCAGCGCGGTCTCCGTCCCGGTCAGGGTCACTTTTGAATGGGGGCTATAGCTATGTGAAGAATTGGGATGAGTCAACACATGGCTGCCACTTGCATGACCGCTGATCTCGGCATGGGCTACAAGGACGCGGGTATCGGAATAGTCAATCCCGTACTTCTTCCATGTGTTACCGTCCTCAACTTGCAGCGTAACTGAATCACTGATAGCTTCACCGTTACTGTCCTGCAATTGAATCGTAATCGTCCCCGCGGATACTGCCTTGGCCCAGACGGTAAAATCATATGCTTCCCCTTTCTGGATGGACATGGCACAATGCTGATTGGAATCCGAGAATCCGCGATTTCGAATGGTCGCACCCGTCTGAACCGTTACATAATAAGCGTTCACTTCCGGGTCTTCTACGTTAAGATGAGTGTTTATTCCATCGGTATGCTGTACGATCATTTTCTCGGTATCCCCTGACCAGGCAAACAAAGGATCACGGTTCCGGCCTGTCGAACAACCACATTCGCCAGAGTCATGCGAGTACGTATCGAATGCAAAGGATTCGAACGAACGGTTCTGAACTAACTCCGCATAGATTCCCCCATCTGCTGCATTGTTGATATCCTCGTAGAACAGGCCGTACATCACTTCACTAATATCCGCCACATGCTGGTCCCCATGGATTGTAACGGTATAAGGCGGAAGATGTTCTGGCACAACGGACACATCAAAACTTTTGTTCAGCGTATTCCCACCTTTGGTTAAAAGTGCGTTCAAACGAATCTCCTGTGCTGAGCTCAGGGGTTGAACTGCTCCATTCGCTGACAGAACTTCTGGCTGACTTGAGTTCCATTGAACGTTTACCTTGCCCCCCAGCAAAACTACAGGCAATGACACGTCTTTGGTAATAATCCGGGCTGGAGCAGACAAATATTTATCTCCTGCCAGCTTCACGATCTCTTCATCCGTCAGGGACTCGCACATGACTTCGATCACTTCATCCATGGACAGAGCGGCCTGATAAATCCGAAAATCGGACAGCGAGCCTGCAAAGTCCACATCTGCCGCATACTGAGAGCGTCCAATATAATTGCGGCTATAATTCGCTGGCTCTACGAACGAATCAAACCATCTGCGCAGCTTGGCATAATTGCCACTGGATGTCTGACTGATGGAACCGTCAGCCACCTTCTCACCATTCACATATACAATGGGACCCGCACTGCTGCGTGTGCCGCCCTGACTGCCAGCTACGGACAAAGCAATATGCATCCATTCCCCACTGGCAAATCCGCGTCCCGGGTCTACAACCAGATCATCGCCTGCATATAACGTGCCTCGCATCTGACGAGTCAGAAATAAATAGGGACCCTTCTCGCCTTTACCGAAGTCGAAAATCCGCTCCCACACATTTGATCCCTTGCCCAAATGGACCCATGCTGCAACCGTCACTCCAGTGTTGTCGCTTACATTTTGCAGTAAATTCGAAGGCAGCTCCAAATAGGATGTTCCGTTCGATCCTCCGGTAAAAGTCACCGCCCATCTGCCATTCACTTCAGAAATGTGGGGCGATTTCTCTCCTGCAGCAGCTCCAACGTGCCCGTTCCCTGAACTATCCTTGCCAATGTCGGCTGCATCTTCAAACTTGTAGTGTGCAATTAGTTGATTATGAAATGTAGTCATGTTCATTCCTCCTATGTAGCATAAATTATCGTAGGTAAGTCTTCTTTAATTCGTATAAATATAAATTGATTAATAAATTTATAAACACATGATCTAATCGTATAGTATCTTATTCCGCGTAAAGATTTCAATCCCAAAATCACAAAAATCCTTTGTATGATAGGAATTATTTCGAATACATCGACCTTTTGCCTATCTCCCTTTCCATCTTAAAGTCACTCTAACCCTGATATTTATGGTTTACAAACATATAAATTGATTGATAATATATCAAATGAAAGCGCTTGATAATTGATGAGAACCCAAAGGAGGGCTGCCCGACCAAATAACGTTTACGGCAATGCATAGGGTTATTTTTCATTTCAGGTATTGGGAAAGGGGAAACGTATGAAACGTTATTGGGTAAGCGTACTTCACATTTCTTTACTGAGCTCTGCACTACTTACGACAACAGCTTTGGCTCCTGTCTCCGTATTCGCGGACAGTCCGGGGGCAATCAGTTCCAGCCCGCAAGTTTCCACATCCATTGAAAATGCGGTTCCAGCATTCAGGAATGTTTCCGTTCATGACCCTTCCGTTATTAAGGTGGGTGATACCTTTTATATTTTTGGTTCACATCTTCAAGTGGCAAAGTCCAAGGATTTGATGAATTGGGATTCGGTCGCATCCGGAGTTACGGATGACAACCCTGTTGTCCCTAATGTAACCAAGGAATTCGCTGAAGCCCTGCAATGGGCGCAGACGGATACGTTATGGGCAGCAGATGTCATCCAGTTGGCGGATGGCAAATTCTATATGTACTATAATGCGTGCAAAGGGGACTCTCCCCGCTCTGCGTTAGGCGTTGCTGTGGCAGACAACATTGAGGGGCCTTATAAGGATCAGGGTATTCTGCTCAAATCCGGCATGTGGGATGAGATCAGTGAGGATGGCACCATATATGATGCAACCATACATCCGAATGTGGTCGATCCCGATGTATTTTTCGATAAAAACGGCAAGCTCTGGATGGTATACGGTTCCTATTCCGGGGGGATTTTCATCCTGGAGATGGACGAAACGACGGGGAAACCACTCCCTAATCAGGGTTATGGCAAAAAACTGACTGGAGGCAATCACAGCCGAATTGAAGCACCTTATATGCTCTATAGTCCCGAAACCGACTATTATTATCTGTATCTGTCCTATGGCGGATTGGGTGCTGACGGGGGATATAATATTCGGGTAGCTCGCTCCAAAACACCTGACGGCCCTTTCCTCGATGCTGAAGGAAACGATATGATCAACGTCAAGGCGGACAAGGACAAACCCTTGTTTGATGACCGCTCGATCGAGCCTTTTGGCGTCAAATTGCTGGGGAACTTCCTGTTTCAAAGACAGATCGGTGACCCAGGCACAGGTCAAGGTATCGGCTATGTATCACCAGGACATAACTCCGCTTATGTTGACGCTGAAACGGGAAAACAATTTCTGATCTTCCATTCCCGCTTTCCAGGACGCGGAGAAGAGCATGAAGTACGCGTACATGAGATGCATATGAACTCGGAAGGATGGCCTGTCGTTTCTCCTTACCGCTATGCGGCACTAGAAGAAAACACTGCCGAACTGACAACCCAGGAGGTTGCTGGTCAGTACAAATGGGTAAATCACGGGAAGGAAATCACGGCCGAGATCAAATCTTCACAGACTGTTCAGTTCACAGCAGATGGGCAGATTAGTGGTGCGGTGACAGGAACATGGAGTCTTGAAGCAGACAATCAGGTGCAAATCACATCGAATAATGTTGTGTATAAAGGTGTCTTCACGCATGAATGGGAGCCAGATTCCCAAAAGGCGGTTCTGACCTTTAGCGCTCTCTCCTCCTCTGGCGTGGCAATCTGGGGAAGTCAGATGGCTGCAATGAAGGATCAGGATATTGTCAATGCGGTGAAAAAGGATCTGAGTATCGGCGACACAGGGAACGTATTCTTCAACCTGTCCCTCCCGATCAAGGGAACTCGTGATGCAGAGATTACGTGGAAATCCTCCAACACCTCTGCGCTGTCCGCTACCGGAGTAGTGAATCGTCCTCGCACGGGTAAGGGAGATGCCAAGGTGGCATTAACGGCAACGATTCGCAAAGGTAGTGCGGTAAGCTCCAAATCGTTTAACGTTATCATTCCACAGCAAGCGGTTAGTCCTTTGCTTGGAGAATATACTTTTGAACAAAAGAAACTTGCCAAAATCGCACAGGATTTCAGCAAAAATAAATATCATGGACAAGCCTTTAATGTGGTGACTTCTGCTATTAGCAGCAAGAATCAGGCTGCTGCTTTTAATGGAACCGACAGCTACATCCAGCTGCCCGGAATCATTACCGATACGAACGATTTTACCTTTAGTGCATGGGTCAACTGGAGTGGCGGCGGAGCCTGGCAGCGAATTTTCGACTTTGGAAATGGCCTGACCCGACATATGTTCCTTACTCCCGCTCAGCATACCGGAGCTCTGCAATTCACCATTCATAATCAGGGACGGGATCAGAGCCTGATTGCTGCTGAACCGCTGCCCTCCAATCAATGGATGCATGTCGCTGTTACCCTTCAGGGAAATACCGGCACGTTGTACGTGAATGGAAAAGCTGTAGCAAGCAGCACGGAAATCACGTTTAACCCGAAGGATCTGCAAGTGACGGAAGCTTATTTGGGCAAAAGCCGCTATACAGCCGATCCTTTCTATAAAGGCTCAATGGATAACGTAAAAGTATATGATAAAGCGTTAACCTCTACAGAAATTCAGCGTCTGGCAAAAGAAAAGCCTTAATTTATTCAAAGCCTTACGCATGGAATTGATTTGAAATAACAAAAACGCCAATCTATCGGTCGAATTCACAGACTGTTGTATTGGCGTTTTATTTCATTTCACTTTGAATAATGAATGACCATGCTTAATTTATTCGCAGAGGCTCCCGAATTTTTATAGCCATGAGCCTTATCCGCGCGAAAACGAATCGACTCCCCTTGTTTTACCGTATAATCCTCCTCCCCAACCCGAATCGTTACTTCTCCTTCAAAAACCGTAATAAATTCCTCTGCCCCTTCTATATGCGGTTCAGCATTCAAAGAAGACTCTTCATCCATTTCCATCATGTACATTTCAAAACGCCGCCCCTCTTCGAAGGTAAAATGCGGATAAATGCGAATCTTCCCCTCATCCTCCATCAATGCTTGAATATCACTGCCAGTTACAACTGTAGTATCCGACTTCGGCTCGTGGATCAAGGCGGTAAAAGAAATTTTCAGGCCGTTTGCAATTTTCCAGACTGTCGCAATTGTAGGGTTGGATTCACCCCTTTCAATCTGACCAAGCATCGTCTTGCTGATTCCCGACATCTCGGCAACCTTGTCCAGACTAAGCTTTCTTTGTTCCCTGAGCTGCTTCAAATTCTGTGCCAGAACAACATTAATGTTTTTCAATATTAAGTCACCTCTGTTTAAAAAATTATATTGTGCTATATAGCGTACATATTGTACAATTATAAAGAACGTGCGTTATAACGTACATTCCATTTAAATATAACATACAAGAAGAATGAAATGTGGAGGACTTATGAATATCTTACCGTTACTGACTTACGCAATTGTGGCTTCATTCACTCCGGGTCCCAACAACATCATCGCCATGACGCACGCAAGAAACGAAGGATTCAAGAAAATACTTCCGTTTATTGCCGGTGTAGCAGCTGGCTGCCTGCTTATTATGTTTCTGTCCAGTTATTTCAACCTTATTCTGCATCAATACATCCCTAGGATCAAACCTGCCCTGAACGTATTGGGATGTGTATACATGATCTATTTGGCGATCAAAATCATGCGCAGTAAACCTGTGAATGCCAAAGATCCAAAGGTCAATCGTTTTACGTTTCTCTTTGGCTTCACCCTGCAATTCATCAACCCTAAAGTCATTCTGTATGGTCTTACGGCCATCTCGGTATTTGTTATGCCTCTCGGAGACTCTCATGTTCATATGATCGTATTTTCGTTACTTCTAACGATCATTGGTATTAGTGCTAATATGACTTGGGGGTTATGCGGTATGTTATTTCAGAGCTTTTTATTGAAATATGAGCGTCCTTTTAATATCGTGATGGGTGTTTTGCTCATCTATAGCGCTTTATCCATTTTAAAATAAATGCAAGAGAAAAAGCGTCCTCCCCTCTCATGAGTTGGACGCTATTTTATTTATTTCAAATTACCTAGTTTGATCTCCACCACGGTTGGCTTGGGTAAGCTCCCATATGCAGTACAACCTTCTCACCGATTTTGGGCGTTGCAATGGAGACATTCAAGGCATGTGCAGCCTTGGTGATCCGTTCAACCGGCTCGTTCCAGGCATGATAAGCAAGCGTAAATGCGGCCCAATGAATCGGAATGAGCAGCCCTCCCCTTACATCCAAGTGTGCCTGTACCGTTTCTTCCGGCATCATATGAATGTTGGACCAACGCTCATCATATTGTCCACATTCCATCAGGGTCAGGTCAAAGGGTCCATACTTACTGCCGATCTCCTTAAAATGAGGACCGTATCCGCTGTCGCCGCTAAAGAAAACCTTCGTTTCTTGTCCAGCAATAACCCACGAACACCATAGTGTCGAATTGCGGTCCAACAACCCCCTGCCCGAGAAATGTCGCGCCGGCGTGCAGGCTAATGTCAAACCTTTGAAGGATAGCTCATCCCACCAGTTATGTTCGGTAATCTGTTCCGAGGGCACACCCAGTTGAATCAGTCTTCGACGCACGCCAAGGGGGACGATAAATCGCTGCGTTTTATTTTTCAATCTGCGGATGGAGGAATAGTCCAGATGATCATAGTGGTCATGCGATATAATGATTGCATCCAAGGCTGGAAAGTCCTCGGGTTGAATCGGCAGGTTAGTGCTGTATCGTTTCGTACCCGCCCAGGATACAGGAGATGGACGGTTGCCCAGCATCGGATCAAAGAGCAATCTGTGTCCTTCAATCTCAAGCAAAAATGCGGAATGACCGAACCATGTCACCTGTGGATGATCGGATACATGCAGCGATTCCGCTGGTTCATATTTCTCCACAGGAATATCACCCGCAGGTCTTCGCTCTATACTTCTCCGCATGGAATCTTTCAACATGCTCACAAGGGAGCTGAAGCTCATACTTGCCGATGTCGGTACCTGATTTTCGTATTTTGTCATTATTCATACCTTCTGTTCTCTATAATCAGTCATTCAAGCAATAATTCAATCTTGAGTAAAACAGGAGTAATATTAGCCTTTATATTAAATCATTGCTCGTTTATAATCAATTTGCCTTGAAGAGGTTGAACGTCGAAGATTTAAAGCCCACCGACGAGCATCTCCACAGGACTATATCACTAATAACTATTAAAAAAAATAATTAAGGTGGAATTAAGACTCTGTTTTCTCTCCAATAAGATTGGGCATATATGATAGAGAAAATACAACAGAGAGTATGTGAGAGAACATGAAAAAGTGGCGCAAGAGATTCGTTAAATTTTTGATATTTGACCTCGTGATCGTTCTATTGCTCCTGAGTACCGGTCTCATCTACCAACAAGTGGGTGCGAGAGAGGACGCAAAAATACTTGTCCCTCCTGGAAAGCTGTACAAGGTACATGGTGACAATATGCATTTATACACTGGTGGAGAAGGTGATGTAACTGTAGTACTTGCCTCCGGCTGGGGTACTGCTAATCCCTATGTGGATTATTATCCATTATATGAAAAGCTCGCTCCCAATACAAAATTCGCTGTATATGATCGCTTTGGATACGGTTATAGCGATAGGACCGACAAAAAACGTGATGTCGATACTGTGGCCGATGAATTGCACGAGTTATTAGAGGTATCTGGGCAAAAACCGCCATACGTTCTGGTGGGGCACTCCCTCGGCTCGTTGGAAACGCTCCGGTTTGCGCAAAAATATCCGGATGAAGTACAAGGTATTGTCATGATTGATGGTGGAAGTCCAGAACATTACGCCAATGACACTAGCGATACGGCAAGTGTGATTGGTGGCTTCATGAACCAATTCCGGATCAAAACCGGTTTGCTTCGTTTGAGTTTACAGTCTGACGCTGTTGTGGAAGCCTCCAATGCCAATCGTAATGAGCTGAAACTTGTGCCCGATAATCTGAAGAAATTGGATACCACTGCGCTGTTGCACAACTATGGGAATGCGAACACGGTGGATGAGTTACGTGAAATGTCTGCCAATGCCAAAGTTGTCGTTGATAACAAAAAGCCCTTCCCGTTTCCGCTTACCATACTGACCGCAGATTACTTCGGAGCAAGTGAACCAGAATGGGATAAAACGCAGGCTGAATTTACATCCTGGTCGGAACACTCCAAACATGTAACTGTTAAGGATACCGAGCATTATATTCATCAATATCACCCGGATCTTGTTGCCAATGAAATATTGGAACTGGTCAAGAAATAGACTCCCTGAACCAACATTGAATAAGCAGTACAAGGAAACGTTAAAAAAGCAATACCATTTTTTCAACATAAAACCCTAACGATTCGGGTAATCGTTAGGGTTTTTATTTCGTTAAAATCGTTATTGTGCTAAGGCCATTCTCGGTGTATGCGATCTGAAATGTGCTAAGGCCTCTTGGACCTCCGTGGTCGTAAGACCGTGTCGATCAAAATAATGCACGACCTCCTCCAGATCAGTTTCATCGCCGCTGTAAATCCGCTCAATTTTCCGAATGATATTATGTTGTAATCGCTCCCGCAACCGCATACAACTGACAGGTTCACATAGCCAAAAATCAGTTCGCTTGACCTCCCCTGTTGCAGTCCATAACAAATTTTCATATCGAATGACGTCCCAATCACGATAACCTGCCTGAATCTGTTGAAGTTCTGTTGAAAACAGATCATATATCAGATTGTGCGGTATGTGTCCGTACGTTGCACGATACTCGCTCAGATTGAATCCTTCAATCCATTCTGTAAGCACAAAATTCCCAGAAGCGTACGCATACAATTCAGGAACATGAGGGTTGTTTTGCAATGACAAGAGCGCCTCACACTCCAATTCTCCATCCACTTTTCCACGAGGTGTATACACCTTAAGGCAGTATTCTTGTAAACGATAGACTACCGACTGTTTTCCCATTAGCGAAGCTTGCATGGTCAGATGACCATTTTTCTCATAGCGATCTAGCAGATGTTCAATATTCGCAGGTACAGATTTAACAATTCTCATAAAGACGTCTCCTTGATTATAAAATATATTCTAAAACGTTTTCTTCTATCCGTTATTATTAATCTACTCTCTATATTATCTTTAAAATTTCATATGAACATATACTATTTCGCCAGAACATGAACTATTTGCTTTCATCATCAAGATTTTTTCTATCCACCTAGCAGGTTTATTTTCACTCTAATGGTTGGAACCCGTTTCATGTCAAGGTACAAAAAAACGATGCCCTCCTGTTGTAGAGAGAGCATCGTTTCATTTCATATATGGCTTTCAATTAATGCATAGGACCTTGTTGTCCCTGCTGAGCACCGACCTTCACTCGTTTCACAAAGATCGAAATGATCAGTCCAATGACAGCAAGAACCAGTGCGAAAACAAATGCATTTTGTACACCGGATGTGAAACCTGCCAACTGATTTTCTGGACTCTCAGGGTCTGTCACACCGCTCAAGAAGCGGGTCTGACCTGCGCTCAGTATACTTACCGCAACAGCTGTACCAATAGCTCCCGATACCTGCTGCAATGTATTCATGATCGCCGTTCCGTGAGGATAAAATGCAGGTGGCAATTGATTCAAGCCGTTGGTTTGTGCAGGCATCATGATCATTGAAATACCGATCATCATAAACACATGCAGCGTAATAATTTTGCTCAGAGTCGTAGTTGGAGTAATTCCTGTGTACATGAAGAGTACAACAGTTACGATCGCAAGACCGATAATCACAAGCCACTTCGGACCGAATTTGTCAAACAGGCGTCCCATAACCGGGGACAAGAATCCATTCAGCAAGCTGCCTGGCAGCAGTACCAGACCGGCAGTCAGTGCCGTTACCGCCATACCTTGTTGCAGATACATCGGCAGGATCAGCATGGATGACAACATCATCATCATACAAAGGAAGATCAGAATCAAGCCGATTGTAAACATTGGATATTTGAACGCCCGCAGATCCATCATCGGCTGTTTCATTCGCAATTGACGGATGCTGAACAGCAGCAAAGATAATACTCCGATAACCAATGTGGCTACAACGATAGGACTGGTCCAGCCACCGCCACTATCCCCATGTCCTCCTGCACTACTGAATCCGTACACGATGCCACCAAAACCAAGTGTGGAAAGTACAATGGAAAGAACATCAATTTTGGGCTTGGTCAAATTCGAAATATTCGGTAAGAACAGCAAGCCGCATACCAATGAAATAATGAAGAACGGCAAGGAGATCCAGAAAATCCAGTGCCAGCTCAGATTGGCCAGAATCAGACCCGAAATACTCGGACCACTTGCTGGTGCAAACATAATAACCAAACCGATCAATCCCATGGCAGCGCCACGTTTTTCAATCGGGAAGATAACCAATATGGTGTTGAACATTAGTGGCAGTAACAGAGCCGTACCTACAGCCTGCAATACCCGCGCCACCAACAGAATTTCAAAGCTCGGTGCAATAGCAGCAACTAGCGTTCCTGCAATCGAAAAAATCAGAGAAGTTGTGAACAACTGTCTCGTTGAAAACCATTGTAACAGCATACCGGAAACCGGCACCAAAATACCCAAAACGAGCAAATAACCTGTTGTTAACCATTGAATGGTCGTTGGTCCCACTTCGAGCAAGCCCATAAGCGGTGTCAATGCCACATTTAGTGCTGTTTCACCGAACAGACCAATAAAACCGCTAAGTAGCATGGCGAATAAAATCGGAAATACTTTATATTGTTTTGTTTCTTGTTGATCCTGTACAGAACCAGCCTTCATGGAAGCCTCCACGATCCCATCCTCCTCAAACGATCTGACGATTTCTATTTCTCTTTACGAAGCTATTGCTTCTCTTTTGCATTCTTCGCCACAACGGACAAATAATCAGCAGCCGTCAGCAAGGGCTGTTTGTCCTGGTTGGTCAAGCTGATAATCAACGCGCCCTCCATTAAGGAAATGACGAGTAGTCCCATCTCTTGTGCTTTCTTTTCACCTATGCCATCCAAAATCAGATGTTTCGTAATGATACGCTGCCATCCGGCAAATACGTCCTGACAGGCAATTCGCAATTGATGACTGATGCATGAGGTTTCCACGGCAGCCCAGAAACTAAATGGAAGAAAACCTGTAAAACCTGCCGCTTCCGTTTCAATCGCCAAGTCATGAATAAATTGCTGAATCGCATCCCCCGTATTATCATGAGCAGCAAACACTTCTTCAAACTTCTGCAGAATGTTTTCATTGGCTTTTTGAATGCACTCGTGAGCGAGCTCTTCCTTGCCATGTGGGAAATAATGATATAACGAGCCTTTTGGCGTACTGCTCTCCTTAATAATCTGATTTAGACCGGTCGCATGATATCCTTGTGAAAAAAACAGTCTGGCTGCTGTGCTGACGATGAGTTCTCTAGCATTAGACTTTTCACTCAATAAAGCCACATCCTTAAATGAATTATAACAATCGGTCTATATAATTAAAACCGTTTCGAAAACTAGTGTCAACCCTATTATTTAGGCTGATTCGCATGAAAGCATTTTCATATTAGTTTCTATATGTATAACTATTTTTTTCTCATTATCGCCTTTTTTGCACTCAGATCTGTGAAAACAGTGAACTTTTCAACATATCCGAATAAACATACATCAGTGTGAATTACACTTAATTCCATTGTGAGAAAAGGAGTGAGAAAATTTGGCAGTCTTGCTTACTGGCCCTATTGATAATAGTCCTGTACGGGGTAAGGCCTACCCAGACCGTTTCAATTAAAATTGAAAATCAGAATACTGTGAATGCTGCAACGATACTCATCCAAGGATATTCATTAACTACCAGCAGGATTTTATATGTAAGTGAACAATTTACGATCTTACCCGGTGGTAGCTACTCGAGATTATTTTGCCAATATTAGCAGCTACGAGTACGTTGTTACTATTACGGGAGCATCCCCCCAGGACAATTTAGTTTCGATTTGGGGTAAAAACAGTATCGGTGCTTTGGTTGCTGCTCACCGACTCGTTTATTCCGAATTATTTGGCAGCGAGAATTCTATTGGAGCTACTGGAGCGACAGGAACGACTGGCGCAACAGGACTTATGGGTGCGACAGGGGTCACAGGCTCTACGGGCTCTACAGGTGCGAAGGGCCTTACTGGAGATACAGGAACGACTGGAGCGACCGGCGGATCAGGTCCTACCGGGACTACAGGCATTTCCGGCTCGACAGGAGTTACGGGTGCAACAGGAATTACAGGCTCTACAGGAGTAACAGGTGCGACGGGTCTCACTGGAGATACCGGTACGACAGGTGCAACGGGGGCAATGGGCCTTACCGGAGCGAC
Source organism: Paenibacillus sp. OK076 (assembly GCF_900110055.1). Classification (NCBI taxonomy): domain Bacteria; kingdom Bacillati; phylum Bacillota; class Bacilli; order Caryophanales; family Paenibacillaceae; genus Paenibacillus; species Paenibacillus sp. OK076. The sequence goes on along the minus strand of NZ_FOCH01000001.1, from coordinate 2,107,205 downwards.
GGGTATTTCCGGCTCGACAGGAAACACAGGGGCAACGGGGGCATCAGGAAACACGGGGACAACAGGCGTTACTGGAGATACGGGGGCGACAGGGGCAACTGGCGCAACTGGTGCGACGGGCCCTACCGGAGCGACGGGTATTTCCGGCTCGACAGGAGCTACAGGAGCTACGGGGGCAACAGGAAACACAGGGACAACAGGCGTTACCGGAGATACGGGAGCGACAGGAGCAACTGGCCCAACTGGTGCGACGGGCCCTACCGGAGCGACGGGTATTTCCGGCTCGACAGGAGCTACGGGAGCTACGGGAGCTACGGGGGCAACAGGTCCCACAGGTGATACAGGTCCATCTGGCGGCCCAGAAGGCCCTACAGGTGCAACTGGTGCGACGGGTATTACAGGAGCCACAGGAGCCACTGGAGCTACTGGTACCGGAGCTACTGGAGCTACTGGCTCTACGGGAGCTACGGGTACAGTTCAACCCAATCCCTTTGATGTGTATGTTTTGCAAGGCGCGGTGGGTGGAGATGGAACGCAGGCCAGTCCTTTTGGAACGATTCAACAAGGTGTAACTGCGGTATCTCCAACGGGTACTGTTCATATTCTTGGTGGAACATACCCCATCACTACGAATATTACCATTAATAAAGCTGGAATAACGCTAAAAGGTTATCCAAGTACAGTCATCCTTTTGCAAGCTGCTGTCATCCCTTTCACCATCATTGGAAGCGGAGTAACTGTAGACGGATTAACGATCACGAGTGATAACCCTTATGCTGTTGAGTTTATTCAATTAGGCGGGACCAATCATACCGTAAAAAATAATACGATATTTGGCCCACCTCAAGCAGGCCCCTCCTCAGGTTGGGTCGTCAATCGGGGGCTCGTGACCCAGATCGGAAACATGACCGGATTGATTGTAAGAAATAATATTTTTTATTCTTTGCGTCAGCCAGCCTATTTTAACCCGAATACAACCGGAGAAATTATTAGCAATGTTGTTTATAACACCAGAGGATTTGTTAATGATCAGGCCATCATGGTCTTCTCTGGAAATTCATGGGGCAGCCCAGTAAATGCCGTGGATATCGCACTGCTTGTAGGCACAATAACAGGACCTCCTTTCGACCCACTTACTGATTTGAGCGCCAACAATAGCTCTGCAACAATTCAGGATTCACGGTAAGATTCTCTTTGGAATTGAGTAAACTTAAATTTCATTGGAGGGCGTATGCCCTCTATTTTCCATCTCTCATTTTCGAAAAAAGTTCTTTAAGACTTGCATCAAAAATCATTTTATCTTCTAAAATCAGCTCACACTTTCATAGAAGTTGCTCACGTACAGACCTTTAGCTGAATTTACGGCTCGTTTACCAGCCCATACATCCTGTACGTAACGCCCTTCCGATTGAAGCTGATTGATCCTATCTTATGCCAATGATTCTGTGATTCTGCACACAACAAAAAAAAGCGAGAGTAGTTCCTCGCTTTTTTTGTGTATCATTTTTTAAATGGGATGTTTAAGTCTTATTACACCCCTACTAGCTCTACCCATTTAGAATCCTCTTTTTCAAAATACGATTCACTTGCTCTGAGTTGGCTAGCATTAGGATAAGGAAAACAAGTACAACCAGCGGGAAAAAGCCGATATTGGTTTTCGCAGCAAGCACGCCAAAAAGCGGAGGAAGCAATGTAGTTCCTGTGTATGCCAGTGCCATCTGGTATCCCATTAATCGGGCAGAATTCGCTTTGCCGAATCGAGCTGGAGTTTCATGAAGAAGTCCGGGATAGATGGGTGCAAGCCCCAATCCAATCAGCATAAATCCAGCCAGCGCAAACGAAATCGATAATGGAAGCAATAAAATGACTCCACCCACAATGGCGGTCACTTGACCCGCCAGAATTAATACCCGATTTTTTATTTTTAATGTGATAAAGCCTGTAATCAACCTTCCTATCGTAATACCACCGTAGTATAAGGAGATCCATCCTGCAGCCGTTTCTGCCGAGATATTTCTTGCTCCTACCAGATAGCTGGCTCCCCATAAACCGACCGTCGTCTCGACGCCACAATAAAACAGAAATGCGATCAGGGAGTTTTTGACTCCCTTAATCTTCAATACATTCCGTTTGGGTCTATCCTCACGCTGTACTAACGTGTTGTCTGCTTGCACATGATCTGTTTCGTTGTTCAGACTCGCACTCTCCCGACTTGCAGCAACACGCTTCCACAACGGCAACGTGGCAAACAAAATCAGGACTAAACAGCACTGGACCACGGCTACAGCTGTATACCCGCTTCTCCAGGAATGATGTTCCGCAATGTAATACGACATAATAATCGGCCCTGTCGTCGCGCCAACACCCCAGAAACAGTGCAGCCAGTTCATATGGTGTGCTTTGTAATGCTCTGCGACATAATGATTCAGTGCGGCATCCACGGCACCGGCCCCTAGACCGAGCGGAATGGCAAGAATGACGAGCCATACCAATGAAGGTGCGAAGGAAAATCCAAGGAGTGCTCCGGCGGTCAAACAACAGCTAATTAACGTAACCTTGCCTGTTCCCCATTTTTGAATAACCGTGCCGCTAGCCAAGCTTGAGACGATAGTTCCCCCTGCAACGACCATCGACAGAATTCCTGCTGACCCAAACGAAGCGCCAAGTTCAGGCCACATGACGGGCCAGGCCGAACCAAGCAAGGAGTCCGGAATCCCCAAACTGATAAACGCAAGGTAGATAATGATAAGAAACCAAGTTGCCATAATTAGATCCCTTCCCTGCATATAAATTAAAAGTAAATGAACACAATAATGCTAGTGAACTACTTTATTTATATGCTTTATAAAGTTATTTTATTATATTGCGTCAAAAATTTTTCTTTGTCAATAGATCGTATCAGCCAAATTAACACAGCCGCCGATCTAGTTGAGAACTCCAGATCAGCGGCTGTTTTTCGACATAAGAAAAAGGCGGCTATTGCCGCCTCCTTTTTAACGTGTCTTCGAATACTGGGCCTGCCTTCTTCATAAATCATGCCCTTCAGGCAGCAGTATATCTTGAAAGATGAAATTGTACATCGTTATTCTATGGGTTTAGATGTTTACCGCGCTCATCCCAGGCTTCCATATTTAGCTCACTGTTGATCGTTACAGCGGTTAATGCACCAAGGGACGCCGCAGTAATGGCCTGGTACAACTCCGATGCTGCATCTCCAGCGCTGAACAGACCCGGTACGGTTGTTTTGCCGAAATCATCTACAACGACTGTACCCGCATCCGTAACCTCACAGCCTATCGTCTGCGGCAGTTCTGATCCAGCCGTTAGTTTCGGTCCAAAGAAAATCCCCGTGCACGAGATTTCGGTACCATCGTCTAACACCACTTGCTGCACCATACCATCGCTTGATTCAATAGATTGAATTGGAGAGTCCCATACCGGGACACCATGCTGCTTCAATTCCTCCCGCTGCTCATCCGTCAATTCATCAGGTCCATTCGTGCAAATGGTAAACTGGCTTGTCCAGCCCGAGATCGTCTTGGCCATATGAAATGCCTTGGCTCCATTCACAATGATGACAAGCCGTTGATCTCTTAATTCCCATCCATCGCAATAAGGGCAGACAAAAGCACTCTTGCCATATACCTCTTTCAACCCGTTAATATCCAGCGGCAGGTCTTTTTTCCCTACTGCAAACAAAATTTTCTTCATGTGATAGACGACTCCTTGGGCCGTTGTAACTTGAAAATCACCATCTGTTCCTGTCACTGAAGTCGCTGTGTCCCCTACAAAATGAACGGACGGGTAAGCGCTAATCTGTTCTTTCGCAACCTTCCGAAATTCACGTGGACTTGCACCATCTCTTGTCAGAAAACCGTGTGTTTCACGCGTAACCCAATTACGGGGACGTTCATCATCTATGACCACAACATGTTTGCGAGCTCGTCCTAGTACAAGTGCAGCATTAAGACCCGCTGGTCCTCCGCCTATAATTAATACATCCATCTTTTGATCCATATTTAACACCCTTTCCAGATATTCAATGTCCTTTATTGTTACAAAAAAAACCTATACTGATTACATCCTGCCTCCTGCAGCTGTTCTTTAATAGAAACAATGCAAGACGAGATCACTTAATACCATTAAGGATCTCTTATATCTACAATAAACAAATAAAGCTCAACATGCAAGAAAAATATGCTTCTCTTGTTATCCCTGCTATTCGGTTTCAATGACCTGTATCACAGAAAATCATTTTTAACAATTAAAAAAAACCTTGTTTTTAAATTGTTCACAATCAAATGACATTATTTTAAATACTAAATCGTTAATTAATTCACATACTGTATTGAGTGCTATAATAAAACCACGAGATATATAAGTATAGATATAGGAAGTGAGTTCTTGAAAACATTGCATAAAGGGGCACGGTCCGAAATCAGCCTGGAGTACACTAGCTCGATTCCGAAAGTATTTTTTGATACGATCAAGATCGGAATCATCAAATCCAATCTGATCGCCATGTTTGCCGGTTTAAGTTTGGCTTTGTATGTATTTGATGCATCTATTTTAGCAAATATTGTACCCATTATCCTATCTGTTATCGGGTCTTCCCTGATTATTGGAGCGGCCGGGGTGTTTAACAATTTGTATGATCGGGATATCGATGCGATCATGGAACGCACCAAAACACGTCCAACGGTAACTGGTCGTGTAGATACCAAAACAGGTTTGATCCTCGGTATTGCCATTACGATTATCGGGGGCATCATGTTGTATATCGCTTCCCCTTCGGCTGCCGTATTCGGCATATTGGGACTGCTGTTGTACGTGTTCCCTTATACGATGTGGACCAAGCGGACAACGGTATACAATACGGAAGTAGGAAGTCTTTCAGGCGCTGTTCCTCCACTCATTGGTTGGGCAGCCATTTCACCTGAGCTGGGTCACTATGAAATTTGGGCTTTGGTCGTTACCATGCTGTTGTGGCAGATGCCTCACTTCTATGGCATTGCCATTCGGAGATTCGATGAATACAAAGCGGCTGGTGTTCCCATGCTTCCTGTTGTAAAAGGAATCAGACGGACATACATCCAGACGAATGTTTATCTGGTATTGTTGCTATTCTCCAGCTTCTTGTTCTGGCCGATGAGTCCGTTTATTGCCATTGTTGCGTTTTTGGTAAGCCTGGCCTGGCTTATTCTTAGTGTGGCAACCTTCGATAAGAAAGAAACCAAGAAATGGTCACATAAAATGTTTATTTTCTCCATTAACCACATTACGATCATCTTCCTGGTCATCATTGCGTATTCATTGATTGCACAGCTGATCAAATAAAGGTGGACCCAATGAGCAATAATAAAAGCCGTACAGATCTTAACTCTTTCGAAAAGAGTTGTCTGTACGGCTTTTTTCATTTTTTTATCGTATATCTTATCCTATCCCACTTTAACCGGTGTTTGTTCACCTTGCCAAAGCAGCTGCATCTCTTCATTAGTGGCAAGCAAATCTGATAAGCTGCCCTCGGCTTCAATTCGTCCATCCTTCATGACGAGGATATGATCTGCCTTCGCAAGTGCTGCTCTGCGGTGAGATACCGCAATACAGGTGACATCTGGCTCCTGGAACAAACCTTCCCAGACCTGTTGCTCGGTTTCCACATCCAGCGCACTGGACAGATCATCGAAGATGAACAGGTCTGCTTCCGTCATCAGCATGCGTCCGGTAGCCGCGCGTTGAATCTGACCACCCGACAGCATGACACCTCTTGGACCTACGGACGTTTCGAGTCCTTGATCCAGGTTCTGGATATCCTTATCCATAACAGCCAAACGAATGGCTTTTGCAAGTGCCATATCCGTACGTCCCTGTTTGCCCTGAACGATATTCTCTTTCAGCGTATCACTGAACAGTCGGGGTACTTGCGGCGTATATGCTGCTCTTGGCGGCATCAGGAAGGTAGCGGGATCTACATCTGTACCATTCCAGCGAATCGTGCCTTCCTGTTTGGGCAGCAGTCCAAGAAGTGTGCGGACCAAAGTCGACTTGCCAGAACCGATCCGTCCAGTGATGACAAGAAATTGCCCCCGCTTCACGCGGAAGCTGATATTTTGTATTCCATTTGCAGAATGAGGATATTGGTATGCCAGATTGTTGATTTCCAGCTCTCTTAGCTTCTCTTTGGGATCTCTCTGTTCATCAGGAAGCTCAGGCGGATCTTCATTCAGATACGTCTCTCTGAAATCCATGATCCGGTCTTCCTCACCAGGACGAAACAAGGTTCGCATGCGGTCAAAAGATACTTTGAGCCGTTTATGCTGGAATACCATATAGCCAAACAATGAAATACTAAAGCCAATATTGGCAAGATAACTGGTGAACAAAGCAAAATTACCTACGGTGAAATTGCCGGATTTCATCTCGGCCGCACACATCAGGAGAATGAGACCTGTACATATACTGAGCACATGCTGATTAAGTGATCTCATCCACTGTTTGAACAGATTATCCCGGAGTGCGGCTTGACGACGTTCTTCATTCAGTTTGTTAAAACGAGTAGAGACATGCTCTTCTGCCTGCCCAAGTTTCAGTGCCTGCACAGCCCCAAAGGTTTCGGCAATGAAACTGGTGATACGTCCTGTCGACTCACGATTGACCTGAGCATATCGACGAGCCCGATTACCAGACAAGTTATTCAGCAACGTTACGACTACCAGTGGCAAAACAGCTACCAAAGTGATTTTCCAGTTAATGTTCGCCATAATGATGATGGATACGATGGCGAACACAAGCCTTCCCCAGAAATCCACCCAGGATTCTACGTACTCAACCACTTCATCCACATCATCCCGAAAGCGACTCATCGCTTCTCCCGGTGAAGCTGGCAGATTACGTCCTGGCCAGCGCATAATACCAGCGAGCATATTGGTACGCAGAATGGCCTGAATATGGTAAATGTACGTAATCCATGCATAGAATGCAGCAAAAAACGTACCTACTCTTACTGCCCTGATCAAAGCAATGAAGATCAGGGGAGCTGCCAGCCACATATAATCACTGGAACCCGCCGTTGCCCGGTCAAAGAACCACTGCATCCCGATCCCTATTGCCAGAGGCAAAGAATGAAATATGCACCATGACAATCCGTTGATCAAAAATAGAAAAGGCCTGAATCGAAACAAACGGCCTATAAATCCTGTTACATTCACGCCAATTCCTCCTCTCGCCCCGTAATCAGCAATCTGGCATAATGTGACGACGGATTGCTGGCGAGTGCTTCTCTGGCTCCGAATTCCAGTACCTTGCCATCACCCAGTACCATAATCTGATCGACCTTTTCCAAAGTAGCCAAGCGATGTGCAATGATAATTCCCGTACATTGCTTCATCAACTGATCAATGGCAGACTGAAGCATGCTCTCTGTAGCGGCATCCAGCCGTGAGGAAGGCTCATCGAGAATAACCAGGCTTGGTTCAGTCAGAAATACTCGCGTCAAGGCAAACAATTGAGCTTCCCCTGCGGATAATGAAGAACCGCCTGCCTTCAGATGGGTGTCCAACCCTGCAGGCTGTGATTCAATCCAGTGACTTAATCCAAGTCGATTCGTTGTCTCCTTAATAATCTGATCCGAGACGTCCTGGTTGAACAGCGTTAAATTGTCTCGCAACGTACCGTCGAACAGCTGTACATCCTGCGTAACCATACCAACCCTGTGGTAGAGTGCAGGCAAGGTAAGCTCTGAAATGTCTTTGCCCCCAACTCGAATCGTTCCGCTATCCAGATTATACAGGCGCAGAAGCACCCGACTGAGACTTGACTTGCCGCTACCTGTACGACCGATGATGCCAAGCCGTTCGCCAGGTTTAATGGCAAAGTTAATATTTTGTAACACAGGTTTATCCTCGTTATAACTGAAGTTCACCTGCTTGAATTCCAGACCAAGCGGCCCTTCTGGCAGCTGATCCTCTTTTCCGTTTTCGATCTCACTGCGCAAAGATAACAGCTCTCTTGACCGAAGCATGCCGGATTTGGCCTTCTGAAACTCTTGAACCTGATCGCCCAACATCTCAATCGGATCATTAAGCATCTGGGTGTATTGATATATCAGAAACAGGGTACCGATGCTAATGATGCCTTGCATGTAGTAATGAACACCAAGCAGAAGTACTGCCGTGACTGCGAGTGCGAACAGAATGACCGTTGTATTCCATGGAATCACCCGAAGCAGCCAGGCTTTCCTTCCTTTTTGAAATACAACACGCATCGTACGATAAAAGCGATTCATCACATACGGGACATGCCCGTTCGCTTGAACATCTTCAATTCCCGCAATACGCTCTTCAATTAATCCAAACAAGGATGCACTCGCTTCCCGCTCATTTTTGGAAGAGTTTACTCCCAGATTCCGAATGAACACCATAAACAGAATCGATAACAATGTAAACACCGTCATGACGATCGCAATCGGGATGTTTACGGTGAACATAAATCCGAGAATTCCGGCAAGCAAGACAAAGCTTCCCACCACCTGCACAATAAACATCGCGAAGAAGTTGGAGATACTCGTCACATCACCATCCACCCGTTCAATCATTTCTCCCGGCGTCTTCACATTATGAAACCGCATATCCAGACGCAGACAATGCTTCAGGAGATCTCCCCGTAACCGGTTCGTTGCTCGCCAGGCCACATCATTCCCCAGATAACTTACGGCTACTGTAATCAATTGATTTACGACGGCAACAATTAGAAACAATCCGGCAAGCTGGATCAGGTTAGAAAGGATTCCCCCACTTGCCGCTGTATCAATGAATCGTTTGATAATCTGTGGATTCAGGAGCTGCAGCCCTGTTGACGTTAGCAACATCACCATAAGTATGGCCAATCGGCCTTTGACTGGTTTTAGATATTGCAGCAGCCAGGACATGGAGCGTTTCTCTGTTTTGGGCATAGCCCCTCACCCCTTCGTATAACATTTCTTTTCATTTTGGTGATTCAAAGCATTTTGCTCCCTCACTAAGATGAATCATACATAACAACAATAAATGCAACGTTTCCAACTCGTGGATGAATCTTACCAAGTGTATTTACCATTTAACATTCTCCCAATCTCTTTGGCATTCTTCCCGAAATCTTTGCACCCATTGTTCAGAAATCTCGTCTGCGATCGGGTCAAAGAACGGGGGCGATACGGTTACACCGTCAGTCTGAACATCCAAAAAATCTAGCACCTGCATGACGGTCCCTTCGTAATCCTGTATAAAATCCTCATAAACAATTGTCAGCGGCACAATGCCTGACTCGGACAGAAAGTCTTCAATTGCTGCTTCGCACATATTACTCTCCACAAGCAGATGTTTAATCGCATCAAAATTATATTGATCTGCAATATCTTGTAACTGAGGGCTGTCTCCGTGCTTGCGGTGCCATTCACCCGAGACAATGGCTCTCCACCATGACACAGCCAATCTGACTTTGTTGCGACGCGTCATGTAAATGTGCTTGGTGCAATTAGGGAAGCCCGTACTCCATACCTCAGCCCGCGATAACGTTGTTGGCAGACTATAGAGACTGCGGAATGCGTCAATCCATCGTTGTTCAAAATTAATTTTGATGCCGAATACTCCGTTCGACGTTGTTCCCTGATCCCAGATCCGTTCCAGATCTTCACGCTTTAATGTGTCTGGGCTCTTATGCTGATAATGCAACCACTCCCTCGGATATCCTGCGACACCCGTAGAACTTAAGGCTTCACCCAGCAGAGTACTGCCGGTTCGTTGGGAAAACCAAATGGTATAACTTTGAGCAGGTCGTTTCATATCGCTGCCTCTCTTTCTCCCCTTAGGGGTGATTTCCCATCAAAAAGTACTACAAAACCTCCCTTCTATGTGCAACAAATTGGGTGGAATGCATGCAAAAAAGCCATAGATGAACTAATGTTCATCTACAGCTTGTAACAATAAGAGAACCATATGAAATAAGAAGCGTTTCCGGATTTCTCCTCTGCACGCAATAATGATGAGCGTCCACGACAGGGGGTGCACAAACATGACTGTCTAAACGCCAACACAAAAAAACATTGGTTAAGTCACTTGCTCATGCGTATTCAGTTATCGATTCAGAATGCGCCCTGTCTGGAACATGTTCATCTTAACCACCCGTCACACATATTTGTTGTTTATTGTAATCGCTCCACTGTAATCCGTCAAGATAATATTAACTCAATTGTTATTTCCTTCATGCCACTGAACATCATATGCTACGATTTCAACGATCATAACCCAAATAGGGAATTTCTCTGAGATTAAACATTAACTGATTCACTTTCCATACTCCATTACTGTAAACAAGTTCAATATTTCGATCATTTACATAATGAGAATCACCCGTTAATGTGTTTCCGATTACGAACGATTGGGATAATGTCGCTGTTGTACTGCTTGTGTAATAGACGGAGGTCTCTGGAGCATCGTACACCATCCAATCACTTACGAGATCCTGCCTTTTGAGAATAAATTTGATTAAATCTTCAGTGAAATAAGGCTTGAAATACGTACTGACCTGCTTAATCTGAGACAAGCCTGAAATTTCATTCAATTTCTCTGACAAAACATTTATTCGTCCCTTGGTTATTTTCACAGAATCAGGTATCTGAATGGTCTCCTCTTGCATACTCACTATCATGTTTTGTTTATTCAAGTGGATGATTGCCTGTTTAGTTTGTGGATTCCACTCTAGCTTGGCTCCTAATATTTGGCTGACAAATCGCAGCGGAACGTATGCTGTATTTCGAATTATTTCAACAGGAGAATCCATTTTGATGATCTGTTCATTCACTCTCGCATTTTTAAAGTTAACCACAAGCCAAATTTCTTTTTCATCCGTTTTAATTCGAATGCTTTTCCCTTCCTTATACCACGTTACATCTGCCCCCAAGTTGCTGGACACAACCCTCAAAGGAATTAGCACCCGGTTATTGGACAATACGCCAGTCCCAATCTCTAACGTGTCATTCTCAGCTAAACTCGGCGTTGAAAACGCGGCAAACATAACACACGCCAGCAATGTTAAGGTGAACTTTTTTAATATCATTTGGAACCCCCATGAGGAAATGTTTAACTAATTAACGCTGATTTCTCAATGAAAGTTATGGTCCCCAAAAAAAAATTAAAACAGCTAATGCTTATGTGTCATACAACTGGCATCGCTTAAGCTAGGCACTCACTTGTATGGGTGTGGTCTCCTTCTCCCTGACTACAAGACGCTTATGGGCTACGATAAGAAAAGGCAGTCCAAGTGCAGTGGTCAGGGCCAGCGGTACAAAAACGAACAGACCATTCCCCGTCCCAAATTGGGTTAATAACAGACCTCCCAGAATCGGTGCCATGACGCTGCCCAAGTTATTGAATCCAATTGTGCCAAAGTACGTCCCTTTCCATTCGGGTTTGGCAATACGGTCAATCAGCACATCCATCATGGTGAACATGAGCACTTCCCCAATGGTGAACAGAATGACACTGATCATCAGCAGCATAACGCCTTCAGCTATGCCAAACAGGAACAGACTTGTAGCGACCAGCACGTTTCCAAGAATGAGAGGTACAACCGGTGGGAATTTGCTGGCCACCCGCACAATCGGGAATTGGATTACAAGCACAGTCAACGCATTGAGTGAAAGCATATAGGAAAACACTTGACTTCCATGTTCAAAAAGAGGATTCTGGGCCACATACTGAGCCAGGGTCGAGCTAAAGTGCCCATACCCGAGCACGCAAAACGTAGTTCCGATAAGTACTGGCAAAAATACACGGTCGCGTCCCGTAGTAGCGAGTGCATCTCGTAAACGAGGTGCAGTGACCTGAACATGTTCCGGCAGATTTGCGCGCTGCAATCGAAATTGCAGGAACAAAACCAGGCCGTAAACGATATATACCAACCCGGAGATCATGAACGGAAATGTAGACTCCGCTGATCCAAGCTGAAGACCGATAATAGGTCCAAACACGACACCCAGATTAATGGCCGCATATCTGAGGTTGAAGACAAGCAGTTTATGTTGTGGTGGAGTAATATCCGATAGAAGTGCACGTGACGTGGGCTCAAACACGGCGCGGCATAAACCGTTTAACGTATTGGCCACAAAAAATACCCACAGGTGCTCAGCTGCTGAAAAGATGAAGAAAACACAGGCCCAGCCAAATACGGAGACCATCATGACCACTTTGCGGCCGATTCGATCGGAAATGTAACCTCCATAAAAGCTGACCATAACCCCCGCCAGAGAACTAACCGCGACGGTAATTCCAGTCTGTGTGGGTGTAGCTCCCAGTACCTGAGTCAGATAAATGGATAAAAACGGGATGCTCATGGACGTCACCAGACGTCCAAACATCGTTCCAACAATGATGGTCCAGGCTAAAGGGTGAATTTGACGTAAATGCTGCTTCATGCGTATGGTTCTCCTGTTCTAGATGATTTTGTCTCAGATGGGCTACCTATGCCCTATCCCTTTATGTATAATTGTATGGATAAAAGGGGGAAATAAAAGTGTAAGAAAACGTGAGCACATTTCACCCTTTATGAAGGAGCACATTCATATGGATACAGCAACAACCCATTATTTGCGTCTTGCCAGAGCAAAAGAACTTGCTCTTCAATTTCATGAATCGGTTCCGGTAACGATCGAGAGCCTTTCCGCTGCCCTATGCTGCACCCCACGCAACGTGAAGTTTATTCTGCGCAAGCTGGAGGAACAAGGCTTTATTCACTGGCAGCCCGGGCGAGGCCGGGGACATCATTCGGAGATGACATTACTGCGCAGTGTGAATGAGGCACTCGAAGAGAGCTTTCTGGAACTCATGGGCAGAGGTAAAATGAAGGAAGCGATCGAGTTGATCGGCAGCACAGAGAAGAACGACGCTCTCCGGGAACCGCTGCTGAATTCATTGAATAAACAGATGGGATTCCAAAGTCATGTTGAAACAGCTTCCGGTCAGGATGTGCTTCGCATGGTGAGATCACGAAGATTGGCAGACCTTGACCCTGCTTTTGTGTATACTGCTTTTGAAACCTATCTGCTTGGACAGGTATGCAGCACGCTAATCACCTATGACGCCAAAACAGGAACCTTCCTGCCGGATCTGGCGCATATGTGGGAGTACAATGAGGAACAAAGAGTTTGGACTTTCTATCTGCGCAAAGGTGTACGATTCCACCATGGTCGGGTCATGACATCCCGAGATGTCCAATCTGCATTGCAACGCTTGCGCACTGTAGACAGTCCATTCATTTGGCTATACCGGGATATTGAGCATACCGAAGTTGTCGGGGATTACTGCATTCGTTTTTATCTAAGTCGGCCTAATCGCTTCTTCCTGAACTTGCTTAGTTGTGTCTCAATGACGATTCTCCCCTATGATGTCGATGTAACCCAACAATTGATTGGTACCGGACCTTTTCGGATCAATGAAATAAATGAAACGGTACTGGTCATAAGCGCATTCGATGCCTATTATGGAATCCGTCCTCATCTGGATCGAGTAGATATTTGGTTTGTACCCAATCTGGGTCCTTATGAGCGCCATTATGAGTTGCCGGGAACAGACCGACTGAAATTAGCTACAGACGATACAGGGACCAACAGTGTTGATTATCCAGCATCAGGATGCCGATACATGCTGTTTAATTTCCGCAAAGCCGGTATTCACCATCAACTGGAATTTCGGCAAGCCATGCGCATTGTATTCGATCCCGTCGCTTTGGTAAGGGAACTGGGCAGCAATCGAATTACACCGGCAAACAGCTTTCTTCCCTGGAAAAGCGCTGAGCATGCTTGGAGCGAGTCTTCTCTTGAGGATGCCCGTGAGCTCCTGCACATCAGTGGATACCAGGGAGAGAAGATTATCCTTGCGTATACTGTGGCTAAAGACCAAAAAGAAGCAGAATGGCTTAAACAACGCGGAGCCTCCATCGGCTTATGTATTGAGCTGCAACCCTTCGTTGAATTTCCCAATGTGAGGGATACAAGCGAAGCCGACCTGATTATCGCAGAAGAAGTTTTGGAAGATGACTGGCAATTTGGCATGATTAATTTCTTCATCAACAAACGCAACTATTTTCATATTTGTTTATCACCTGATTTACAGTCCGTATTTTATCAACAAATGGAGAATTTCCTTCAGCAAAATGAAGAGCAAAGGGCGTTGCTGCTCAATAAAGCAGAGGATTTGCTTCGCGATAACTGCTGGATATTGTACGGCTGCCACATGAATAAAAAAGCCCTGCTTAATCAAAGTCTCTTTGGCCTTCATACCGCTGAGTTTGGGTTCATGGATATCTCCAAACTATGGATCAAAAATCAGTAATTTAGTGATTCCCGGAATGGGACATAGCAAAAAAAGCCGCTAACATATCTATCGATAAGTTAACGGCTACATTGCTAATCAAAAGTCCCTTCTTACGGAATGTTGAATTGAATGGTATGCAGTGGGATGATTCTTTATTTGGTAAAACTCCTCCATCACTTGCATAATGGATTCACTTTTAATTGGTTTGCTTACATACGCATCCATTCCAGCCTTCAGACATTTGTCCATATCCCCTCGAACTGCGTTTGCAGTAACCGCAACAATATAAGGGCATGCCTCTGGCCGGATTGATTCCTTAATCGCTTTGGTCGCTTCAAATCCATTCAGTCGAGGCATGTGCACATCCATGAACACAATATCGTACGAACTTCGTTTGACAGCTTCCACTGCCTCTAAACCATTCACGACATGATCAACAAGATGTCCTTTCTTCTCAATCATCCGGCGCAGAACAAGCTGGTTCACCTCATTGTCCTCCGCAATCAGAATTCGAAGTTGATCCGTTTTATTCTTTTTCTGTTGTAGATCGTATCTGTTGAATTCCTCCATGTTGCTGGTTTTAAACGACGCTGTAAACATAAATGTGGTCCCCGGATCGCCGGACTCTTCAATCCAGATATCACCCTGCATAAGCTCTACAAGCTTCTTGCTGATGGCCAGTCCAAGTCCCGTACCTTGAGGCTTGCGTGTCATGAAATTCTCCAATTGGTAGAAGGCTTCGAATAAATGCTCCCTTTTCTCCACTGGAATTCCAATCCCTGTATCCTTCACCTTGAACTGAAATTGAATGTCATTGTATTGTTGTCCGGTAACCTTCACCTCGATTTCAATACTGCCTTCCGGGGTGAACTTCACAGCATTGCCGATGATGTTGGTTAGGACCTGTTTTAGACGGTAAGCATCCCCAAACACGGGAACAGGAATGGCGTCATCCAGGCTTAGACGAAGATCCAACTGCTTCTCCCGAATCATTGGCGTTACGATCTTAACCGTCTCCGTCACAATTTCCTTAAGATCGAAGGGTTCATCCATCAAATCGGTTTTACCCGACTCTATTTTGGAAAAGTCCAGAATATCATTAATAATCGCAAGCAACGAATCCCCGCTTTTTTGGATGATTTCAATATATTCCTTTTGTTCTCCGCTAAGTCCAGGTGTGTCCAGAAGCAAGTCCGTCATCCCAATTACTCCGTTCATGGGTGTACGGATCTCATGGCTCATCATCGCCAAAAACTCACTTTTGGCCTTATTCATTCGTTCAGCAGTCTCTTTGGCTACAAGAAGCTTTTTCTGTTCCGTAATATCCTTCGCAATTAAGTAGAACCCTACGTTTTTCTCATTAATAATGATAGGGGCAAGCGTTGCCAAAACTTCTGTCTCAGAACCATTTACGTGCTGAATAGCATTGATTTCTTTTTCAGCCATCTCATACTGGCTATTGAGAATCAGTCCCAGATGATACGGTCCGATAAACCTGCATATACTGGTTCCGATCATTTCCACAACCGGGCATCCCGTCATTTTCATAGCTACCGGGTTGGCATTTATGATATTGCCGTCCATATCAAAAGAAATGATGGCATCATGATTATATTTCTTGAGTGAAGTATAACGTTCCACCGACTCCTGAAGCTTGAATTCGACGAGTTTACGCTCTGTAATATCCTGCAAAGTCCCGTTTAGCTGTATCGGTCGTTGATCCTCATCAAAGGTAATTAACCCTCGCAGATGAAGATACTTTTCTTTACCATTTGAGCCCAGATGCCGATATTCAAAATCAAGCGGTTGGCCTGTTTTCACCCATTCAATACAGTCCTTCAACCGCTGCTCCTCCGCCTGTTCCATGAATGCAAAGATATCGCTGGCCTTATACTGCTTATTGTTATCAATTTCAAACATCTCGTATATTTGATCGGACATTGAAACATGGCCACTCAGCATGTTCCACTCCCAACTGCCAATCATGGCTATCCGTTCAGCCTCTGCACTAATTTCCTCATGTTTCTTTCTCTCCGATATATCGCGCCCAATGGCAAGGATTTGTTGTTCTTGCCCAGGCTCCCCGATAACCTTATATGTGGTTTCAAACCATAGACTGTGCCCATCTTTATGGCGAGCCTGCATATTCAACATATGACCTGTGCTCAAATCGATCTGTGAGACACGTTCCAGGTCCTGTGGGTGAAAAACGGCAGTATTGTTATTGCCAACCACTTCTTCTGGAGAATAACCAAGCAGATTATAAATAGAAGGAGAACAATAGCGACAAATCCCGTCAATGGTCGCAATATAGATGATTTCTTGTGCATTATCAGAAATAAGTTTGAACATTTCTTCCGTTTGAAGCAGCTTTTGTTCGGTTGTTTTATGATCCGTAATATCTACAACATGGCAAATAAAATACAGAGGTTCTCCACTGACTTCGTTCATAGCCAATGAGACATGTAGTGATATCCATACAACATCTCCATTTTTCTGAATATAACGTTTTTCGAATTTGTACTCTTGCGATTTACCTTCACACAGTTCGCGCTCGTACATCAGATCCTGTGCAAAATCATCGGGATGGGTGATATCCTTGTAATGAAGATGGATTAATTCTTGAGCTGTATAACCCAGCATTCTGCAAAAAGCAGGATTCACTTTCATCCACTGTCCTGTTGGAGCAACAAGTGCAATCCCAATAGGTGCTTGATTATAAATCTGCTCAAACAATTCGTGATGATCGACCTTTTGAACCTGCATCTTAAGCTCTCCTTTTGGTGTATAAACACAATATTTGCTTAATACCCGAATTTTTCATTGTTGAAACATCTCATTTTCTAAACGTTTGTGTCATTAAAGCAAAATAAGACCTGGATTCTATTCACATGGAATCCAGGCAACTTTGTTTTATTTCATATAAACCAGCCTCAGATGGGAATGGGATGTAGTCAAAATAAGATTTTACCGCTCCCGTCCAATGATGTAATCCAACAGATGCCTCAGAAAAGAAATCGGCTTTGGCATTTCGTTCAGCGCATCGGTTGCAAGACAATAGTGCTCCCACATCTCTTTCTTCGCGCCATCTTCACCCAAAATGGATACAAAGGTTGAGCTATTGTTCCGTACATCCTGACCTGCCGGCTTTCCGAGTACCCGATGATCCCCTTCCAGGTCCAGCAGGTCATCCTTAATTTGAAAGGCGATACCCGCATGATACGCAAACTTCTTTAAGGATGCAATCTCCGCTTCCTTCACTTGAGCCAGAATGGCTGGCATCACAAGTGCAGCCTCGAAAGCAATACCTGTTTTGTAGAAACAGATCATGTTCAATTGTTCAAGGGACAGCGTTTTTCCTTTAGCATTCAGATCCATCGCCTGTCCCATGCACATATCCTCTGCTTTTTCAGCGGAATATTGAATCAGGGTAAGCACGGTTGAGGCATCAAACTGATTGAGGGAAGATTGCTCGCCAATGGCCTTTTGGATGAGAAATAAACCTGTCAATTCCGCTGTTGCGCTGTTGTGCACCTGATGTAAGGTAGAGCGCCCCCGCCGGGTCGAAGCATTATCCTGGGTCGGCAGGTCATCAAAGATCAGTGAAGCGGTATGCATGTATTCCAGTGATCTCAGAAGAGGAATGATAGATGATTCATGCAGACCATATTCACGCACACCCATCACCCAGGTCAGAATCGGCCTTAGCCGTTTTCCATCTCCTTGAAGACTGTAATTCGCAGCATCAATAAGCGTGCCTTTCATCTCTGGAAGACCACCCGGCTTGGATATCTGTAATTCAATATTGATCTGTTCACGAACCGTGCGAATCGTATCCAGAAAATCCTGTTTTTCGCGCTTGTCATTCTGCAATTGGAGGATGACCTGATCCCGCAGCAATTTATCTAGGAAATCCACATCATCGGCTTTTCGCACCATTTGTTGAATGAGGCGATTGAATTCCGGTTGTCCGGAGGCAAAGATGTTCATCACTTCGTTGTATTGTTCCTGACCCAACCGCTCTTTACAACGCTTAAGTCCATTAATAGCACGATCCAGTATGACCTCACGAGTCTTCGCATCGGAATGATACACCTCATGAATCAGATAAGAGATAACCGCCCAGTATAGCTCATACGGATTAATTAAATCGGGCCGCAGGTCACGATACTTCAGATAGTAGGTATACGGAGTCACGGCTCCTTCCTCCATATCGTCAAACATATCCGCGAAATCGTCTGCGAGCTGATTATATATGCCATAGTAGAACGTCCGCAGATCAAACCCTTCATCCGCCGATGCACTAAGCACAGAACGAACAATGAGTCTGGAGGATGAGGATTTAATAATAATCGGGATATAAAGTTCTTCATTGGAATAATTCGCGTTGGACAATTTCTTGGCACGGTCTATTTCCTGAGACTGAAAGAATACATAGGATTGCTCGAAGAACGTACGCTGCGTCTCAGGGCGCTGGTAGTTCTTGATATACTCGAACGCATCACGCAGCTCGCCATGAACATATTGAATGACTTGGAGATTGGCTCCCTTCCATTCGCCGATATCCGGTACGATCCCGGTGAGAAGCGCATTCCGAATCAAGAGAGAATACTGCTGCTTCTCTTGCGCAGTCAACGCCTGCGAATCCAGCAGGTCATCAATAAATGGATAGGTCAGTCCGTAAGAATAACCAAGCCGAATTGCAGCATCCAGCCTCTCGGAACGCTCTGCCTGGGGAGTCTCATCATTCATATCATCGTTCACATGCAGAACAACGCCAAGAATGATCTTGAGAAGCTTGCGCTGCGCCTGTTCTGCATCCAGTTCTTTGGGGATATTGGATGCGACATTTTTTAATTTGCTGATGACCCAGATAACGGCTGTTTCCACGTTCTCCTTCTGAGCCCAGCGATACAAGGCAGCCAGACTGATATAGTCCGTTTTTCCCTTGCGTCGGGTTGTATTTGAACGCATAAAGTACGCTTTGGTATCCTGAGCAACACGCTGAATGCGTGCTTGGGTGTCCGGGGAATCCAGTGCTTTGCCCAGATCCCGCATATAGATGTAAGAAATACTCCGATCCAAGTAATCATCCAGTTTTCCTGCAACATTCAGCCAATGGATATATCTATGAGCATCCCGGGAATCCGGTTTTCTTTGACTTGTTGATAAAAAAGATAACCAGGAAAACGGTTGAATATGTTTCTTTTGCCACAACTGAATATCTTGCGTAAGGGCAGTTATATACGTGTTATTCAGAAGTTGTTCATGAAGAGAAGTAAAATACTGAGCGGCCTTCTGCTCAGCCAGCCGATATCCTGCATCAGCCTGATCTGTAAGTACGTTATTCATAGGATGGTTACCTCAACTTCTCATAATGTTAAACATGTATCCATGAAAGGAGTTTGAGGGTGCTCCATGGACGAAAACTGATGTGAATTCATGCAACAACAAATTCGCCAGCTCATGTTCATAACCTTTATACGGCATTCCATCCGTTTGGTTACGAAATCGTCATGGTCGCTTCTATCCTATGCGGTTTTACAAAATGGAAGACCATACCTTCACTGCTGTAATGGCGATAAGAACCATCAGTCCGTACCGAAGCAGTCTCACATTAATCATTGAACTCACTTTGGAACCGAGAGAAGCTCCAAGCAGACTCCCGATCACCGTATAAATGATGGGCTCCAGCGGAATGTCTCCACCCAGAATCTTGCCCACCACCCCACCAATGGCGGAGATGAACACTATCGCAAGTGAAGAAGCAATGGTCGTCCGGGTAGGGATCTTAAGCACGGTGAGCATGATTGGAATCAATATAAAAGCACCACCCGCACCGACAATTCCCGAGACGATCCCCACGGCAAGAGCCGATCCTGCCGCAACATATGTGTTGAATGTCAGCTGTCCAGCCGAGACTTCTGTTCCCTTACCAGGGATCAGCATGAGCACAATCGCGATAATGGCCAGAATGCCATAGATCAGATTGATGACTTCTCCATTCAGATGACCGGATATGAATCCGCCGATCAGACTCCCAACCAAAATACTGGAGCCCATGTAAGCCACCAGACCTTTATGAATGAGAACTTCACTCTTTTTCCCGTTCCCTGTTCTTCTAATGTAGGCAATCACACCAGCAAGTGAGGCAAAAAACACCTGAAACATGCTGATCGACGACACCTCATGTGCGGTGAACGGTTCCAGCCCCATGAGAGAAGGTACATACAACAACAACGGGTAATTAATTATGGCTCCACCAATACCCAGCAAACCGGAGAAGAAGGAACCGACCAGACCCAGTATAAACATGATGACAAAAAGCAGAGTATCCATCGGTTTTTCTTCCTTTCTTGCGGTGTGAAACATGATGCAAAAAACAGTATACGCAGTTAAAATAATCAGCTATAATAAAAACCAAGTAAATTAATCCGAAATGAGTGATTAAGCATGTTTAACGTGTTGAAGACTCTTTTTGAAAATAAATGCCCGCTATGCAACGAAAAATTACAATGTCACAGTGATGCGTTATGCGCAACAAAAACATGCTCACACTGTCACTACAAAGAAGAGAGTTATGGCTCTCTCGGTGTGCGTATTGTCTATGACACCACAAAATGATAAAAGACGCATGTCCACTTATTGTATCATGATCTCTGAACAACCGGGATGACTATATAAAATTATTTTCATAATGAATACTCTTCGTATATGGAATACAAAAAGGGGATGTCCCATAAGTCATGAATATGACAGGGGGCATCCCTTGTTCGTGTTATTTTGTTTGAATGAACCTGAGACACGCTATTCGCTTCCATTGGCCCAGATCTGAGAACTAACGAATCACAGAGACGTTATTTCGTCGATTTGGTCCATTTTTCAGGTTTTGGCAAAGTGTTATGACGAAGTAGCGTTACTGAGGTTCGTTAAATCTTGCCAGCGTTGATGATCCGCCTTTTAAGGTGCGGTAGGTTCGTTAGCGCATGGAACGAGGAAGAATTCCTTTTGAGATAGCCTCTTATCCTTTTATTTTTCGGAGACGGACTGGACTATTTTACAGCTCAAATCTTATTTTGTTTTGAAGCTGAGGAATCCATCATCTACCGCTATCGTTGTACCATTCACTGCACTGGCAGCGTCACTGAACAGGAAGGTTACAACACTCGCAACTTTCTCCGGTTGAATGAGCTTTCCCCGCATATGTTGCGTGGCAAGCGCATCCTTCATCGCTCTGTCATCACCCAGAATCGGTGTCTCGATGAAGCCTGGCGCTACACCAACCACACGAATGCCATGTTCAGCAAGTTCCAAGGCACCGGATTTGGACATCATTACGACAGCCGCCTTGGCTGCATTGTAGTTAAAGCTTCCCACAGCGGCAATACTTCCGTAGATCGATGCTGTATTTACGATGGTGCCTTGTACATTCAGTTCAACCATTTTTTTGGCGCCATAATACATGCCGTAATACACACTGTGCTGGTCAACATCGATTACTCTGTGATAGGATTCCGGGTCCATCTCCAGAAATGGCTTCACAAGTCCAATGCCCGCGTTGTTGAAAATACCGCTCAATGTTCCGTATTTCTCTACGGTCCAGTCGATCAGGGCCTTGATCTCGTCTCCTTTGGACACGTCTACTTTGTATGCTCCGGCTGTGCCACCACTAGCTTCAATCTCAGATGCAAGCTTTTTGGCACCCTCTTCGTTATAGTCTGCTATGACAATCGTTGCACCCAGATCCGAAAGCTGAAGCGCTGTTTCTTTACCAATCCCACTCGCTCCGCCGGTGATAATGATTACTTTTCCATTTTGTTCAGACATAACGCAGGTCTCCTTTGATAAGAACATATTTTGTACACTAAAGTAAGCAACTATATTTTCCTCTGTTCTTTAATCATATTAAAAGTATCACCGCTTCTTCAAACTATGGGAAATGATTTCTCTATTATGAGAAAAATGTCATATCCAGCACACAAATCCATTACATAGTCTTGCTAGTGTGAAGTTAAATATTCATCCGATTCGGAAGCAGAATCGAATTTTTCCTTACTCATAAAAAACGCAGCCAACAGAGTAATAATAGCTGGAAAATGACCCCAATGACCGCCGTAAAGTCATCATTTTGCCTTTGTACGAAAACAAGGAAGAGGGTCAGCAGCACATACCTCACCCTTCATGCCGCTATGGTTAATCTGGCTTCCACTTACACAGAGGAAGAGCTGGAACTTATTAAAGGGTTTCTGAGTAAAGCAGGAAACGTCCTGGATGAACAGATAGAAGATTTAAGCTCCAAAATCCGTGGCAAATCAACATCTTAATATTAGAAAAATAAAAAGGACGAAATCCGCAAGTGATCAAAATCACTCCGTTATATCGTCCTTTTTGGGCATGAAGCCCCTTTGCTCTAAGCCTAACATGGTTTAACTCTTAATTGGATTGGTTCCCCAGCCCGCTTAACGGATCTTTTAAACCATTAATATTGGTGATCAATTCGGGAATCCCTGTCTTTTCCCAGTTTTCTGCCGTAAAGCCCTGCTCTGCAAGCGTGTTCTCAAATTGACCCACCACTTCGGTTAATTGATTGTTGTAACTGACCAGATTTTCATGAATGCTTTCCCCGATCGCTGGTGCTGTCAGCTGAGAGAATTCGCTGGCTTCCGCCTGAATCTGATCTATTTTCTCCTGTACCTGGTTTGTTATTTCCGGGTTACTCACCGCTCCTGATGCGAGTTCTTGCAGATCGGCTCCGGCGTTCGATACTTGCTCTATATAATCAGTAGCCCCACTAACGTAATTCAAACTTTGATTCGCTTGTTCTATAACAGAACAGGCAGATAACACAAGAATACTTGACGTAATAAGGCCTGCCATCATCAATGTGTGCTTTCTTTTCCGTTTGATTATGACCATCTCCCCTTCTTCAACTTGAAGTGTTTCTTCCAAATTTATGATAACTGCTCCGTATGCTACATTGCAAATGGGTCTGCACTCAGCGTTATTAACATGTATAATAAAGGAATCATACGGTAAAGGGATGTCATGAATATGCTTCAGGCCTTAAATGTACGCTTGAACCGCATCATGCCACTGATTACTCCAATCAGTATTATTATTGGCGTTCTTTGCGGGAGTCTTCTTTCTTCTTATACCTTTTTGTCGCCATGGCTTTTTGCGTTCATGACGTTTGCCGGAAGCATCAGTCTCGGGATACGGGATTTTGTGAACGTGATGAAGAAGCCTTTTCCGCTATTTGTTTGTCTGTTTATTTTACACTTGGCGATGCCTCTCATTGCTCTGGGCATGGGTCATCTCGTTTTCCCAACGGATGCCTACACGATAACTGGCCTTGTGCTGGCTGCCCTTATTCCGACAGGTGTGAGCAGCTTTATCTGGGTTAGCATCTATCGGGGCAATATCGCGCTGACGCTGTCAATTATCCTGATTGACACCATACTTGCTCCTTTCGTCGTACCTGGCGTGTTATCCTTGCTGATCGGCACTAGCGTATCGTTGGATATAGCAGCCATGATGAGCAGTTTGTTCTGGATGATCGTTGTCCCTTCCTTGCTTGGGATGCTTTTGAATGAATGGACCAAAGGGGCCATTGTTCCGGTCTGGGGGCCCAGACTGAATCCGTTCTCCAAATTGTTCATGGCAGCGGTTGTCGCAATTAATGGCTCTGTTGTTGCTCCTTATTTATCTGACTTTAACTGGCAGCTTGCTGGTCTGGCAGCGATCATTATTTTTCTGGCCTCATTTGGCTATGCTCTGAGTTACTTCATTGCCCGATTACTCGGTTGGAATGAAGCCGATCAGGTCGCACTTGTGTTCAACGGAGGCATGCGTAATATTAGTTCGGGAGCGGTGCTTGCCGTATCGTATTTCCCTCCACCAGTAGCCGTCCCGGTTGTGCTCGGCATGGTATTCCAGCAGATGTTGGCCTCGCTTGCAGGATATCTGCTTGGACGCCGCTCGCAGACGCTTCACAATGCTGATAAGACGTCTGCAGCCTAGTACAAAATAAGCAAAGCAAAAACGCCGACCATATGGTCGGCGTTTTTTTGGGGTATCACTATACACTATTTGCTAATTCTTCTTGAAAACTAATAATTCGAATCGTAGAACGTTGCTGAAACACCCAGAACAACGAGAAGTATCCATATTACAATTCCAATCGCTGCCCACAGCAATGCTGCTTTGGCATAATTGGCTTTGGAAGGGTTAGAATCTCCAAATGCCCATACAAACAACATAATAATGTTTACAAGCGGAATCGCCATAAGGAACAATGTGAGCATCCAACTACCGAAACTTACTGGCTGTGGTCCTGGCTTATGTACTCTTTGACTAGCAACTTCTGACATAATATTTCTTCCTCCTTTCTTCTTCATTTCAATTGCTACCTGCTAAGACAATCTACTTCTACTTTATAAAAGAAAAGTTTGCCGTTAATAAAAATACCGGAAATCTCATGAATTTTCAATGTAATATTTACCATATCAGTTTTAACATCAAATTTTTATTACATATCCTCCATCTCCAATACACAAAGGACCTGCAATGAGTGACACTTTGAAGTAAAGTGCCTATCCTACAGATCCCCGTACACTCTATTTCCATTTTCCTCACACTAATTCACAAGGGTATCACAACGATTTCAGAAAGCCCACAATTCTGGAGGATCGTACCGAGACAATGTTAATCGAGAAGAAGATCAGCATCTATCGCTCATACGTTCCAGGCATTTCCCACTAAAATATTACCTTGTTACATCACGCACGATGCTGTTCCTCGCCTGTATGATGTCTCCAGCGGAAGCCATCGGTGTATCACCTGCTACGGTATGCGCCAGCATTCCGGCTGTTGCAGCAAAAGAGATGGTCTCCTCTGGCATCCAAGCCTCCAGTTCACCATACATAATACCGCTTGCAAACGCATCGCCCGCGCCGATCCGGTCATAAACGGAAAAGGTCAACGGCTCGGAATAGGCGAACGCCCCTTCCTTGAACAGATAACCCTGTAGGCAGTGTCGGTTATCGCTGTATATGGTACGATGCGTTCCGGCAAGGGTACGCACGCCATACCGTTCGGCAACGACGGGAATGAGCTCATTCAGCTGCTCTTCCCTCTGTACTTTATCCGTATTCAGCCCCAGAATATGAAGAGCATCCCGCTCATTCATCAGGACGATATCTGACAAATGCAACATTTCCTCATAGTGCGGCTTCGCCGCGACATAACCCTGATCACCCCATAGAGCTGGACGATAATTACAATCAAAAACAACTGTGCCGCCTTGTTCTTTGACCGCCTGTGCCAATTTTTTCATCGCCAGTCTCACCGAATCATTCATCGCCAGCGTGATTCCGCAGAAATGAATAGCATCCATGCCCGATGCAATTGTCGCAAAGGGATACGTGCCTTCTGAGGCAATATTAAAGCTGCTCTCCATCCGGTTAGAGTAGGTCACCCGCCCAGGTCTGGCCCCATAACCATTCTCCAGAAAATACATCCCGATATACTGCCCTCCGCGAAGCACATACTCGGTGCTCAGGCCCAGTCCGCGCAAATAGGATTCGGCGGCATCACCCAGCGGATTGACTGGAAGCCTCGACACCAGCAGGCCTGAGTATCCGTAACGTGTCATCGCCGATACTACATTGACCCCACTGCCCGAAAAGGAGTATTTCAGCAGATTACTCTGAATCAACAGATCATGTCCCGGAACTTCAAGTCGCATCATGACTTCGCCAAAAGCCCCTACGCGTTTAACCATACTTCTTCGCCAGCATCTTCATTGATGCATATAACGACTGCACATCACGTACAAGGGTCAGACCCTCCTGATCAATAATGGAGGAATACACATGTGGAATAACCTGCGGAACCCCCGCCTCCAGTGCAATTTCGAGAATGGCTTCAAAATTATCCATATCTATGCCACCGGTAGGCTCTAGCGCAAAGTCTGCTTCAGCACACGCTTTCGCTACTGCTCGCAGCTCCTCTTCCCTTTTCAGACCCTGCATCGGGAAATACTTCAACGCATTGCCACCCATATCCCGCACCAATGCGATGGCAGCGTGCACAGGCACGACGGCAAGCTCGGATTGGGCAGCGCTCACTGGCCCCGTCGAAATATTGACAAAGCCCGGCTGACCTGTCGGGGAGACGAGACTGTTAATCCAGCTGTCCCGGTCTCCGAGATTTGCCCGTGTCGCACCGACTGCCGGAAATACCTGATTGATATGACTGCCCGGAAAATGTTTGACGATTTCGGCGACGACAGCAGCCTGCCGATTGTCTCCGGCACCCAGTCCAATTGAAACGGCATTGTCAATTTCACGGCCATAGGCTTCCATCGCCTCGACTGCTTCTGACACAGTAGCGTAATCCTTGGAAAGAACACCGACGAGAACATGGCCCTCAGCCGCATCAAAAACCTCTTTTGCATTCGTAATGTCCTTGGCAAGCACATTCAAAGCCACCCGATTGTTATAAAATCGTTTTGCGATCTCAGACATGTCCTTCTCCTCCTGTCAGCTGTCGAATTCGATCTTCAATGACACGCATGTCATCCCCCATCAACGGGCGTGGATCAATATCGAAATACCCCTGCCTTACGCCATAATCACGTGTATAAATGGCGATAGGTCCGCCCCTCAGCTCCTCATTGAGCTGTTTGGCACTGATCCCCGCCTTCGCCTCGTCGACCTGAATGCGCCCTCTGTAAATCGCTCGGCCCGCTTCGTCCTGAACGATCGATACCTGAATCCCGGCTATCTGATTGAGTGACATTAGCGCCTGCAAGGAATCCTTTTCCTGCTCACTATGGTCCGCTTTGACTGCATATTCATCCAAAGCCTGAAGCAAGCCAAACGTAGTTTCTTTACCAACCTTCATACTGCGCCCGATCCCGTGAAGCTGAACCTTCAACCATTCGATATAGGTTCGTTTACCTGCCACAATACCGGAAGTTGGGCCTTCAATGGCCTTGGATCCGCTGTAAATGGCTAGATCCGAATACTTCACATATTTGTGCAGGTCCTCTTCCGCAGCCGCATCGACTATGAGGGGTACCTCGCACTTCTGGGCAACCTGCCAGGCCTCCTCTACGGAAATCATGTTTTTCTGTACCGCATGATGGGATTTGACGTACAGGATGGCAGCCGTTTTGTCGGAAACCGCATCAGCGATATGCTCAGCCCGACCTTCGTTGGCATATCCGGCTTCGATCAGCTTTCCACCACCAAGGTAAACCATCGTCTCCACAGGAGCTCCGTATTGTACATTGTGGCCTTTCAGCATAACAATTTCATTGTTCGTAATGACTTCCTGATGCAGCTTCAAACTTGCGTGGCGGTTACCCTTTGTTACCATGGCAGCTACGGAGAGCGCGATGCCGCTTGAGGCGGAATTGACAACAACGGCCGCTTCGGCACCGATTAGACGGGACACATAATCCCCTGATTTGTCTACAAGGTCTGCGATTTCCACATAACTCTGCCCACCTTGCTTCATGGCGTCCATGACTGTGTCCGTCGGTGCCGATACGCCGAGAATACTCATCCGGCCGCTGGCGTTGATAACACGTTTCAGTCCATATTTAACATTCAATGAATTGCTCACCCACAATCACTCCTTTTACTTCAATTTGACGGCTGGCTATCTTGCTTACGCCCTCGGAGTCCACAAGCGTTACAAGCTTGTCCACTACTTGAAAAAGAGTCAAATTAGCTTCATCACCTGCCTGAATCCTCCCCAGCTGCGGTCTGCGCAGCCACTCTGCTGCCCGTACGGTCACTCGATCTATCGTCTCGCTCAACGAGTAACCAAGTGCCAGAAACTTGCTTAACAGATTAGCCATGCTGTAGACCGGGCCGTTCAGGCGATTGCCCCTGTAAATATCCGTACTGATTGTATCCGGGTCAATCCCATGCTGCTTGGCAGCTTCTGCAACCTGAAATGAAAAACTCGCTGTCCCATGTCCTACATCCAAATGCACCCCACGCTTGATGGCATCCTGCAATACTTCCAGCGGCGCGCCGCTATCATCGAACAAATTATTGCTTTTTCCATTCAAATAGTGAGTGACTACATCACCATCCTGTAAGATCGGCATCACCTCACGAATATCCGGTGGGGCTGATCCAATGTGAACCATAAGCGGCAGGCCTGTTTCCTGCGAAAACTCTCTTGCCAAATACAGCGGCTGCAGGCCGTTTTTGCCGACCACACTTCCACTGATTCTCGATTTTAATCCCACGATGAACTCAGGATATGCCCGGGCAGCCTCTAGCACCTTGTCCCGATCAATCCAGTCCAGATTCGACAATTCGTCAGTACGCAGTAAGCCGAGTCGAGATATGTTCAAAAAGGCAAACAGCCGGGTAGCCGCCTTATGAGCGCTTATCGCCAGATCGCCAATTCGATCAGCCCCGCAGCTGCCTGCGTCCACAATTGTAGTAACGCCCTGCTTTACACCAATTTCATCCATATCGTCCCCATAAGGATCAAACTCTGGAAATGCATGCACATGCATGTCGATCCATCCGCTGGATACGTATGCTCCAGGCGACTCCCACATCCGATCTCCCGTTGCCGTTCCGCCAAGAGCGATCTTCACAATCCTGCCTTTATGGATTACTATATCTACCGCTTCATCGCTGCTTGTAAGACGGACTCGACGCAATACCAGCTGACCGTCCATCACAATCCCCTTCCTGTTCTGGAATATTGGATTCACCTGTTCCTGCTTCATATGTATTGATATGAAAATACCCCTCTGTTCAACAAAAATAAATTCATCTTTCCAGATGCTCATACTCTTGTCTACTAAAAGGGGTAGCCTGTCAGTCATATTCTATTACTTCTATTCCTATTTCCACAATCCTGTTTATTTCGGCTGAATATATCCTTCAGCTTTGAGCAATTCAGCGATCAGTACAGCACCGCCTGCTGCTCCACGCAGCGTGTTGTGAGACAGTCCTACAAACTTGTAATCATACAGGGAGTCTTCGCGCAGTCTGCCCGTAGAAACACCCATACCGCGCTCGATGTCACGATCCAGCTTCGTTTGGGGTCTGTTCTCTTCTTCGAAATACGTAATGAACTGTTTCGGTGCGCTTGGCAGACCCAGTTCTTGCGGACGACCTTTGAATTGCAGCCAACGGTCCAGAATTTCTTCTTTGGATGGTTTTTTCTCAAAGGATACAAAAACTGTCGCCAGGTGACCATCTGTTACCGGAACACGAATACATTGTGTTGTAATTAATGGGGACGACGCTTTTACAATCTCATTATTTTGAATGCTTCCCCAGATGCGAAGCGGCTCCTGTTCACTTTTCTCTTCCTCGCCACCGATGTATGGAATCACGTTATCCAGCATTTCCGGCCAGTCGGTAAAGTTTTTACCTGCGCCAGAGATCGCTTGATATGTGGAAGCCACCACTTGAGTTGGATTGAACTCACGCAACGCGTGAAGTGCAGGCACATAGCTCTGAATGGAGCAGTTTGGTTTAACTGCGATGAATCCGGTTTTCGTTCCAAGACGTTTGCGTTGAGCTTCAATCACGTCCAGATGTCCCGGGTTAATTTCCGGAATGACCATGGGTACGTCCGCTGTCCAGCGGTGAGCCGAGTTGTTGGAAACAACCGGAGTTCCCGTTTTGGCATAAGCCTCTTCGAGCGCTTGAATTTCATTCTTTTTCATATCTACAGCACAGAATATAAAATCAACCTGGCTCGCAAAAGCTTCCACTTGGGAAGCATCCTGCACAACGATGTTTTTCACGGCTTCCGGGATCGCAGCAGCGAGCTTCCATCTGCCTTGTACGGATTCTTCGTATGTTTTGCCTGCCGAGTTGGCACTTGCTGAAATAGCCGTTACTTCAAACCATGGGTGTTCATTGAGCAGATCCACAAAACGCTGACCCACCATCCCCGTTCCTCCAACGATACCGACTTTCAATTTTGCTGACATAAAATCATCATTTCCTTTCGGTGTGAGTTTCCTCTAATTAAACACTATTCAGGCATTTCCAAAGCGTGTAGCCAACATCCCGGAAAAACCAAAAAATCCCATCCCCAAGACAAAAGTCTCAGGGACGAGATTGTTACACTCGTGGTACCACCCAGATTCGCCAATATGTCGCCATACCAGCCTCTTCGAGTTAAGGATAACCGCACGCACTCCATCTTGCCGCATCCGCATATACTCTCGCTCTGTAACAGGAGCTCCTGTCACACCATCCCTCGATCATGAAAGTTCCGATGTGCTGCTCTGAGTCTTTATTCAACAAAAAATTCTTTACCCCTTTTCAGCTGCCGGAGCTCTCTGTGAAAGAAACCTTTTATCTACTCATCTCTTCATCGCATTTGATATTGCGATTATAATATCAAAATTACTATCGTGAAGTAAACACATTTTTTTAGATTTTGGAATTTATACGTTTTCAGCAGAACTGAACAGTTCAATTATCGCAACAAAAATTGCAGCTACACGCGGTCTGTCTTCTGTGTAAGTACGTCGATAGACGTTTTTCTTATAAATTGCTGCAAATGGCTATTTCTTTACTGCTTTTTGGCAACAATCGCATACGTTCCCAGTGGTCTCCCAGGCCCCGTCGCATGATGTGACCTAAGTAATTTCAGTTCGGAAAGAAGAAGTGTTTTTACTTTGTCCGGGATCGGAAGCATTTGCAGTTCCACAGGCGCTTCTGCCAGTGTCATTTCGGTTTCCCAACGACCGTCCTGCAGCTCGGAAGAATGGATCGAAATCTCTTCCTTAATTGTCCAGCCCGCCGCAGAGACAAGCTCTTGGATATCCTCCGGTGTAAAAAGCGTGCGCACATTGGAGAAGCTGTTCTCCTTGTAACACTCGACCTGGGACTGAATCAGAACGGATAACCAATGTGAGAGCTGGCTCACATCAGTAACTCGTGTATCCCATTCAGCGAAACATAGCTGATGTCCCCACGTCCTAACCTTGCTAAGAATCTGGGCGAGTTCGTCAAATGATTTTAAGTACCATGAACAATGGGAAAGTACAATCACATCAAACTCATTCTCGGCGAATTGAGCCTGATCACTTAGGATGTCAAACTCATAATCCATTCGAATTCGGTCACCCAGCGGAGATTTCAGCAGCTTGGCTGCCGCTTCCCCTACGGTCAGTGGTGCACCATAATCCTCTGGTGCAATATCTACACCATGAACGTACCCATGCTCCCCAACCAGATGTGCAAGCACGGCCGTTGTATCTCCCTGACCACAACCGATTTCCAGAACGCGGCTGCCTTCCTTGATTCCCCAAAAGAGTCCCAGTTTCAACCGATGCTCGGTCTGAATGTATTGAATGGCGGCGTTGTCCTCCACGTCCATATACTGAATAAGATCCCTGATGATAGTCTCACTCATGATTCCTCACTCCTCAAAGAGTAACTTGAACTTCCTGCTCATTGTAGCGTGACAGGCATCATTGTACAAGGCTGGAGTCTATGACAGGACCATTGCACGGAGGAGCCCCTCCTACAGCAGATCTAAACCTCTGCTACATATCAATCCCTATGCCCACTGCGTTGCAAGCTTCTGAAGATATGGTGTCAGCATGGGCTGTAGTTCCTTACGCATCAGTCCAATCTCCAGGATCGCCTGAATATATCCGAACTGATCACCAATATCGTAGCGGCGTCCTTCCAGTTCAAGAGCCAGTAATTCCTCCACCTGGCTTACTTCTTTCAACGCATCCGTTAGCTGATACTCCCCTCCCGCCCCTCTCTCGATTCGATCCAGAATGGGAAAGATGGAAGGTTTCAGAATGTAACGTCCCATCACAGCTGTTCGGGAGGGCGCTTCTGCAATGGAAGGTTTCTCTACCAGATTGGTGATCCGGTGAACCCGATCCTCTGCCCCTTGTGAATCGATAATCCCGTATTTACTCACGTCAGCAGGTTGCACCTGCCGCACGCCAACAATCTGGCTGCCTGTCTTTTCATATAAATGAATCATCTGTGCGAGCGCTGGTGGATCTGACACCATAATATCATCACCAAGCAGTACGGCGAATGGATCATCTCCCACAAACTGACGAGCACATCCAATCGCATGGCCTAATCCAAGCGGCTCTTTTTGCCGGATAAAATGAATACTCGCCATCTCGCTGATCGCTTGCACTTCTTCCAATAGCGCTTGCTTGCCTTTGGCATACAGGGAATGCTCCAATTCAACCGATTTGTCAAAATGATCTTCGATTGATTTTTTATTGCGTCCGGTTACGATGATAATATTTTCAATGCCCGATTGTACCGCTTCTTCCACAATGTATTGGATGGCCGGTTTGTCCACTATCGGCAGCATTTCTTTGGGTTGTGCCTTGGTTGCAGGCAAGAATCGGGTGCCAAGCCCCGCTGCCGGAATGACTGCTTTTTTAATTCTCATATTATGAAATACTCCTTTCATTAGCATCAGATGAAGGGTCAGATCCTTGAACAGGCTCAGCCCGGAACACCCAATACCGACTGGCGATATAGTTTATAACCATGCCCGAGAGAGTCGCCAGTATTTTACTCATGACAACGCTCCAACCTAATGTGCTATTGCAGATGTACAGAATCAGAGAGGATAACGCCAGAACAACTAGATTGGTAATTACAAAACGTATGATTTCGTTTTTTTTGCCCTGTCTTCCCGCATTCTGAAAGGTCCATCTGCCGTTCCACCAGTAACTGTTCACGACCCCACAGCTATACGAGATCACCTGGGCAATTAGAGCATGTGCGCCTGCGGCAGCGAGCAGCGTGAATACCATCGCATCCACTGCCGTATTCAGGACACCCACAATTCCGAACTTAAATATAGTGACCAACCGATTAGTCATGATGAGCAACTCTGCCCGTTAACCGTGACTGACTCGACTGACTTTCCACCTGATACACATCTCTTATGATATAGAGCGGACGCGCCTTCGTTTCATCATAGATTCGGCCAACATACTCGCCAAGAATGCCCAGCATGACCAATGTGAAGCCGTTAAAAATCAGCATGATGCTGACCATTGAAGGCCATCCTTTGATCGTTGAATCGGTAAATATCGCTGAAGCGATGACACTTAGCATATAGATGAAGCCTCCGATGGATAAAACAGCTCCCACGTAACCTGCAAGCTTGAGCGGTTTGTGTGAGAATGAGGTGATGCCGTCCAGACTCAGCTTCAGCATGCGTTTTAGCGGGTATTTGGTCTCCCCTGCCAAGCGTTCATCCCGTTCATACTCAATGGCCGTCTGACGGAATCCCACCCAACTGACCAGACCGCGGACAAATCGATTTTTTTCAGGAAGACGTTTCATCTCATCACATACCTTGCGATCAATCAAACGGAAATCACCCGTGTCCACTGGAATATCCGTATCCGTCGACGCACGCAGTACACGATAGAACAGGCTTGCCGACCATTTCTTGAAGCGGGTCTCCCCGCTTCGTCTGGTCCGACGGGCATAGACAACCTCATAGCCCTCTTTCCACTTGGCGATCATGTCCAATATCAGCTCGGGAGGGTCCTGAAGATCCGCATCAATAATGACGACTGCATCGCCTGCTGCATAATCCATCCCTGCCGTAATTGCGATCTGGTGACCGAAGTTGCGTGCAAAATCAATCAGCTTCACACTCTCGTCCCAACGGGCGTAGTCACGGATCATCTGTGCACTTTGGTCCACGCTGCCGTCGTTGACAAAGAGAAGCTCGTAGCTCTCTCCCGTACTGCCCATGACTTTTTTCAAACGCCGATAGGTCTCCTCAATCACCGCTTCTTCGTTATACATTGGAATGATAATGCTGTAACGGCACTTTTGAGCCATGTTCGTTCCCTCCCTTGTACCATTTGATCACGCTTATAATTTCACTTCATATAAAGTGGTTTGACCACCGAAACCGAAACCGGAACCCGAACCGCTATCCGTACCTGTCTTCCACTCTGACGTTGGAATTTCGGTACCATGCTCCTTGATCCAGTCACCGATATCCGAACTGCCACCTCGGCCGCCCATGCCACCTACCATGAAGTATTTCACCTGTCCACTCTTCACGAGTTGTTCCAGTTTTTCCGGGGTATACACCGGATCTGAGCCGGAGAATCCGCCAAGCGTAATGACTGCTTCATTCTCATCGATGATATATGGGGCTGCCTGGTTATAGTCCGTTGTTGCAAAGAGATAGGTTTCACCTGTGTTATGCTCTCTCAGATAATTCAGTGTTGTGATGTCCACTTCTTCGTTGCGGTTTCCCGCTCCACCTCGACCACCTGTCGTCGGCAAGCCTCCTCCGCCATTCATGTTTCCGCCTGAATTCGGAGGTGTTCCCATGCCCGCATTGTTCGGGTCAGCTTCATCGGACGATGGAAAAGCCTGATCGGTGTTGGTGTCATTTGATGTATTCGGCTGAGCCATACCCATACCGCCACCATTGCGATCACCTTGTCTATCTCCCATCGCCATGCCCATTCCGCCGAACATCCCATTGGAACCTGTCGGTCCAGCCGCCGGAATCATGCTGTTGCCTCCATACGTGATAGGGGTAAAGGCCCAATAGGTCGGACCGATCAGCATGACCATGAAGCCTGCGATAATCAAACCCTGTTTCCATGGATGTGAACGATTAAGCATCACAATCAGGATAACCGTAATCAGAATGCCTGCAATTAATTCAGCTATAGACCAAGCTGCCCCGATAGTTTCGTTATACACCTGCATGATATACCAGCCGAAGATGGTCGTAAGCAGTACGGATATCGGAAGCAGCCAGGCTTGCCAGCCATGGCGTTCACGGTACGCCGTCCACATGGCTGCAAATCCTGCTCCGGTTAATGCCGCTACTGGAGGGGCGAGCATAATCAGATAATATTGATGGAAGAAACCAGCCACACTGAAGAAAGCAGCTACCGGAAGCAGCCAGGCCAGCCAGAACAAAGCTTCCTTATGCTTCTCGGTTATATTTCTCCGTTTTAACCCTGCAAATATGGCGATGCAGCCAAGCAATACCATCGGCAAAAGCCAACTGGCCTGACCGGACAGTTCGGTCTGGAATAACCTCAGAGGACCTTTCTCCCCGGTACCAAACATGCCGCCCATGCCACCACCGCCGCCATTACCACCACCGAAATTTCTTCCATTAGGCATCTCGCCACCGTTAGGCATCTGACCACCCGGGAAAGTCATTCCATTCATGCCACCCATTTCACCATTTCCCGGTGCATTGCCTGTTGGAGCCGAGCCGCTGGCCGAATGATCAGATGCTGAGGTCTGGGAAGCTGCGTTGCCACGGGCCTTGCCTTCATTGGAGGCGTTTGGCATGCCAGCATTCGCTGATCTGTTCTGTTGCCCTGTGAGACGGGATAAGCCGTTATATCCAAAAGCCAACTCCAGCACTGAATTGGTTTCACTGCTGCCGATATAAGGCCGTTCATCTGTAGGTATTGAATCCACGGTGACTGCCCAGGATAAGGAAACGACTGCCAGCACCGCCGTACTTCCGATCAGCAGAATGATTTTTCTTCTCCACTTTGCATTGAATGCAAGCAGATAGAACAAGTAGAAAGCCGGAAGAATCATATAGGCTTGCAGCATTTTCATATTAAATGCAAGCCCAATAAGTGCAAAGGCAACCAGGATACGCCACGTACTGCCTTGTTTGCTTCCCTTGAACAAAAACCATGAACCCAGCAGCAATGTGAATACCAGCATGCTGTCAATATTGTTGGTGCGGCTGACTGCTGCCACAACAGGAACAGTCGCCATTGCAAGTGCCGAGATTCGCGCTGCGGCAAGACCAAATGTAGGCTTGACCATGAAATATATCAGCAGCACCGAACCGATCCCCGCTAACGCTTGCGGTAAAATAACACTCCATCCATGCAATCCAAAAACGTAAGCAAAAGCGGTTTGAATCCAGAAGACAACCGGTGGTTTGTCTACGGTTACCGAACCAGCCGAGTCAAGCGATGCATAGAAAAAGTTATGGAAATTCCTCAGCATGCTCCCGACGGCGGTCGTATAATAGGAATTGGCATATTGGTCGTTCCAGATGCCATACCCGTTCAGAAATGCCGCCAGTAAAACAATCGGCAGAAGGACAAGGTCAATCCTTCGTTTGGCGTTATTCAATCTCAATCACTCCTTCAAATTCTTCATGTCTACTATTGTGACAGGCCAAAATAAAACTGGGATGAGTGCCCGCTGAATGTTGCCTGAGGATAACTTGCAAACTTTTCAGCTAATTTTCAGTTTGGCGAGCGATAATACAGCATATAGACCTCTAGAATTGAGGGTATGTAATTGATGGATTTAACGGGAGGGAACGCCTGCTTATGAAGCTAAGTACTGGCATTAAAATACTATTGGCCGATGATGAACCACATATTTTGCAATTTCTGGAGCTAGGACTAAGCAACGAAGGATTTGACGTACGTACGGCCCCGGATGGAGCCGCTGCGCTTGAATTGGCACTCGACTTTCGTCCACATATGGCCATTCTGGATGTCATGATGCCCGAGATGGATGGGTTTGAGGTTGTTGAGCGTCTGCGCAAGAGCGGGGCTCACGTCGGGGTGATCATGCTGACAGCCAAAGATGAAGTCGAAAATCGGGTAAAAGGCCTATGGCTTGGTGCTGACGATTATATGATTAAGCCTTTTGCGTTCGATGAACTGCTTGCACGGATTCAGGCAAGGCTGCGTAATCAGTTTCCTTTATTAATAGGGGCTGTGACTCATGGCCCATTCCGAATTGATGATCAACGCAAAGAGATTACCTATCACGATCAGATTCTGGAGTTATCTCCAACCGAATATGAACTATTAAAATTCATCGTGCTCAATCATGGTATTGTCCTGAGTAAAGCGACCATTCTGAACCGCGTGTGGGGATATGATTTTGGTGGAGAAGAGAATATTGTGGAGGTGTACGTCCGCTCCTTGCGTGACAAACTGGGGGATAAAGAACATAAGCTCATTCGTACACTTCGAGGTGTCGGATACAGGGTGGATCTCTGATGGTCTCTCTATTAAAGAAAGATAAACATCTTTGGACATGGCTGCATCAATGGATATCGCCACGTTCGCTCCGCTCTCAATTACTTGCACGCTCCCTGTTCATTCTGGCTGCTCTGCTATTGTTAATTGGCATTCTTCAATTCTGGATTATGGAAAGCTTTCTGTATCGCAACCAGGCGAAAACCATGGAAGAGCAGCTCATGTCCATGCCTCCTGTGTGGCTCGGATCGTCTTCACGAAGTGGTGCGACAAACAATCCTTTTGGCGGGCAATCCGGATCAGATCCAAGAGGATCAGGCAATCGTTTCTTATACATTCCTGATCGTTCACTGGCTTTATTTGATAATCAAAGTGGCTTCGAGGATATTTTTGGTGAAGACGGTCTGACAGCTCCTCGCTTGACGTCAGTTGAATATCAGAACATTACAGATCGGATCAACGATAAACAGCATGTTCCGTACCGGATTGTAACGGATAATCAAGGCAATGAGC
Source organism: Paenibacillus sp. OK076 (assembly GCF_900110055.1). Classification (NCBI taxonomy): domain Bacteria; kingdom Bacillati; phylum Bacillota; class Bacilli; order Caryophanales; family Paenibacillaceae; genus Paenibacillus; species Paenibacillus sp. OK076. The sequence goes on along the minus strand of NZ_FOCH01000001.1, from coordinate 2,069,321 downwards.
AGCTAATCGTCTTCTCTTCGCCTGGACCGCGTAATCGCGGCTTACCCATGGTGCAGATGGGCACGGCTACGAAACCGCTAAAAGATCTGATTGTGAAACAGCTTCTGATCTTCTTGATGTTATCCCTGCTGGCTATGATGGCCGGACTCGTTCTATACGCCAAAGCACTTCGCCGGACGTTAATTCCATTGTCCAGTATGGTAGATACGGTGCAACGAATCGATGCAGGCAGCCTGGCTGAACGTCTTCCTTCTGTCCAGGGACAACAGGAAGTGGATCAGCTGGCGCTTTCATTTAACGGCATGCTTGAGAGGCTGGAAGACTCGTTTGAAGCAGAACGGGAGTCAAAAGAACAGATGCAGCGTTTTCTGTCCGATGCTTCCCATGAACTACGTACCCCTCTTACCTCCATTCACGGATTTATTGAGGTGCTCCAGCGTGGCGCAGCCTCCAACAGCGAGCAATTATATAGCGCACTGAACAGCATGTATGGTGAATCGGTGCGGATTAACAAACTTGTAGAAGATCTGCTGATGCTGACCAAGCTGGATCAGGCGCCTCACCAGGAGCAGGAAGTCATCCAACTTGACAGTCTGCTGCTCGAAATGCAGCCACAGTTGATCATGATGGCTCAGGAAAGACAGGTTCATCTCGACCTGACCGCTGAAGTTCATGTAATGGCCGATGCTCACAAATTAAAACAGGTTGTACTCAATCTGTTCCACAATGCAGTGCAGCACACCGATTCAGATCGGGGAACCATCAGTATTTCGTTGTATGCCGCTCAGCATAAAGCCGAGTTAACCGTCAAAGATAACGGCTCTGGGATTGAACCGGAACATCTCCCTCATATCTTTGAACGCTTCTATCGCACAAGCTCTTCCCGTTCCAGAAAACAAGGAGGCGCGGGTCTAGGGCTTGCCATTACCCGTTCGATTGTGGAATCGTATGGCGGGAAAATAACAGTGCGCAGCCAATTAGGAGCAGGAACGGAATTTACGATTTTGCTGCCTTTGGTCAAGAGCGAAGCCTAGCTAAACGAGGCTTGTAAGACGACGCTTTCGGTTTTATTGCGGCACTTATCGCATGCTAAATAACCTTTTCATTTCTGCGGAGAAATGAAAAAGTTATTTGTTTGTTATTGGATTGGTGGAATGGTGAACAGTGCCTTTGTATCAAGGGTTATCGTGGGTATGCGAGCCATTCGTCAATTTCAGCAATCCATTGATGCTGTTCATCAGCAAGTAATGTTTCCCATCCCAGCTCAGCAGCAGGCTTCAAATTTTTAGCCTGATCATCCACATATATAATACGTACATCCCTGTCTAGATGAGATTGTACAAGTTCATATATCTCTATATTGGGCTTGCAATATCCGACCTGATTGGAAATGGTTATGCTCTTGCAATACGGCTGGATCAACGGCAAAATAGCTTGAATCCATTCATGACAATGATTGCTCAAGAGATGAAGTTCTGCCAGCTCGCTCCATCGTTCAAGACAATGCATGGCAGGTAGCAACTCTGTTGTGTGATCAAGCAATTCATAGGCATACATCTTATCCATCTTGGGATATTGGGTTTGCATCCAGATCCAGAACTGCTCCTCCGTCAACCTTCCTGTCCACAAATCCTTACGTATAGCACTCAATTGCTCGATTAAAACAGGAAAAGGCGTACCTGCATACCTAGCAAGCTCCTGCCAGAATGAAGAGGAAAGATTGGTGATCAGAACACCGGCCAGATCTAAAACAAGTTGGGGTTTGGAATCCATGGGATCACTCCTGTGCAGTCATCTTGATTCATTACTGTAGGGTTATCGTGGGTGCTTCAACAGTTGGTAATGGTTGTACGGTTCATTCTCGATTTCAATCCAATTCAAATATTCAAACTTGCATTTCTGTATTACCTTGCTGGATGCCTGATTCGTTAATAAAGCGATGGCATTCAATACTTCAACGTTTGTATTTTCAAATAAATACTGCGTTATTCCTTGTACTGCCTGCGTTGTAAAACCACGGTTCCGGAAGTGTTTCGAAATGCCGTACATAATCTCCCGATTGGGCGCTGGCAGTTCATCCTTGATCCCCGAGCAGCACCATCCGATGAACTCATCATTTTCTTTGAGCACAATAGCCAACCGTAAACAGAGGTTTCCGATGTCTCCTCCGGCCAAAACAGCTTGTTTAAAATTCTGATTCTCAGGGATTTCGTACTGAGTGAGCCAAAGGGCTCTCTCTTCAACTGTCGCATTCCAACCCGGCAAAAATTCGTAAACCTCCGGTTGCCAGGTGATTTCCTGCAATTTCTGCAAATCCTCAGGTCGATACTCACGCAAATAGATATCTTTGCAATCAATGATTAATTCATCACTTTGTATAATTTGTTTCATATATGCCTCTTTTCATTGCTTTTATTGGTTTATTGAGAACCTAATTTTCTTTACAATATAAGGCCGTGTACCATTGCCATAAGGGCAATGCGTTGGCTGTTATGGAGTCAGGATCTTGCGTTTTTTCAAGTTGGGGGAAATACTCTGGGTATTGAGCCATATATTCGCTGACACACCATCGAACTGACCAATTGATATCTGTCGCCCAGTTCATCCAATTATGTATTTCCTCCTTTGGAGCATTTTGCAATAACCCATGCATATACCACCCCCTTACGCCACCTTCTTTTTCATGCAATAAGCACTCCCAATAAAACTGCCGCTCTTGTTCGTTCATTGGTTCACGGAGGGTTGATACCGCAATTTTACGAACAATAGGGGACGAATCCTCAGTGAAATCCCATAACTCTTCTCGTGATAATACATTACTCCGAACTAGCATAGTTAACGCAAGCGCTCTTTCAATCTCATCCACCGAATGAATACCCATAAAGGGGTTTTCAATACTTGTAATTAGTAAAGTATTTGGTATGTACATTGGCCCATCAGCAGTTTTCAGATAACGTATCGTATTAGCAACATTAATTCTCGGAGCAGGGTTATCGTAACTCTCAAATGTGTCACCATGCTCAACCAAGGCGCGCCTCAACATATCGGAACTTAGTTCCGGAAATTGAGAGAACAAATGGGAGGCAACACCAGCGACAAGCGCAGCAGCTCCAGATGTTCCTCCATAATAAGATACACTGCGATCACGTTCTTCCATTTTATAAGAAGGAATTGTAAGATGTAGTCTGGGTGCCAAAATATCGGGTCTGAAGTGACCGTCTCCATTTCTGCCATAAGGTTCATCCGGGAAAGAAACATGTGATGAACGATCAGCCTTTCCACGATCAACGTAGCCACCAACCGCTAAATACTGTATTGGCGGCATAACGTTATTTAAACGTGTATTTCCATTCGAGCAAATAACCAGAATCCCCTGTTGAACGGCTGAATCCAGTGCTTTTACTGTCGAGTTTTCTCTCGTATTCTGAAGATGAACTTCATTATCTAATGCCTGCCAACCCGTGCTTAGAATAATTTTTATATTCCAGTCGATTCCATGTTCAAGGATCCAGTCGATTCCTTTTTTCAGACGTTCTCCTTCTCCTGCTGTAAATGCTCCATGATCAAGAACGATAAATGTGGCCGCTGGTGCAATTCCGATATGTGTCATTCCCTCTAATCGGATTGGCTCATGGGCCAAAGCCAGCACACTCATAAGACCATGCTCACCTTTAAGGTGATCTTCCTCCCCGTTATTAGTTGAAATGTCCTTCATGGTGACGGTCAGATTTTCATGTACGGTAACACATTTAATTCGAGTATTTAAGTGATTTATGAGATGATGTGGCTTGATTGAATCAATAATTACGATCCCTACTCCCTGACCTGAAGTATGAAAATCAGGCTGTTCAGAAAAACCTAACCTTTTCCATGTTGGATCGGGTATTGCTCTATCCACACGATCACCTCAGATTTGGATATTATTAAAACAATTTCACCTCTTGCACATTGTCAGTATCCTAACTAACATTTGCATACCATCAACCAATTCCCGTCTGGATCTTGAAAATTAAACCATTGTTCATGTTCTATTGGTGTTCTTATATTTACATTTTTGGAGTGCATAAACGCATAGGCTTCCTCAATGTTGAGTGTATCAAAATGAAATGCCGGGGTTTTAAATGTATGATCCTCTGAATAAATTTTGCTATCTAGCACAATACGTGTTCCATTCATCGGAATAATGTACAGATGACCAAATAAAATCTCCCCGTCAACAGGCAATCCTAATATATCGCAATACCACTCACGTGCCTTTTCAATATCACGAACAGGAATAAACACCGTACTGATCTGATTTAAAATAGGGCTCACGCCAGTCCCCCCTTATCAATAAACTCGTCTTTGGTTAATCCGAACAGGATCATATCCTGGTATTTTCCATCGGTATAAATCACCTGACGACGCACGCCCTCCTGTACACATCCAAGCTTTCTCATCATGGCTGCGGAAGGTTCATTGCCTTCGAGAACAGAATCATTGAATTTATTAAGCCTACGCTCGAAAAAGGCATATTTGAGCAAAATTCGAATGGCTCTCGTCCCGTATCCTTTTCCGCGATGATCCCTGTCAATTTGAATTCCAATGCTAAAGGTACCATTCCGCTCATCGATGCTGTTCAGGTTCAGGCCCCCGACATTCTCACCATCCATATTTTCAATCGTGAACATGATCCGTCCCCTGTCTAGAGAAAAATCGGAGAAGGCTTCCGTAAATTTCTTCGCCTCAGCATTCGTAGGTGGCAGTTCTACCTCACATTCCAGTAAACGACGAGCGGGTGAATCAAACCGGTTATAATAATGATCCTCCCAATCTTCCTCACGCAAAGCACGTAATCGAACCTTATCATCCTGCCAAAAATAATCGCTATAGTTAATCTCTCTCATTCTGATATCCCTCGCTTGGCCATGAATTGTTATCAATTTAATATGAGCTACGCCTATGATAACCCATATTGTGGAATTTGAGGAGAATTGTTTTCATCAACGATACAACTAAAAATAGCCCCCGGACAGGAAAATCCTGCCGAAGGCTATCATCTATTTTATATAATACGTCTTTACGATTCTTCTTCTTCCGGGTATTGAGGCTTGGTTACATTATCGGGAACCGTTTCATCGTAAACGTCCTGACCGGGATAATCCCGAACTTCCCCTTCGTGCAGCTCATGATTTTCATAATCGAAACGATGCGCGGTCCTTTGATCCACTCGCCATGGCGAGCTTTTGCCAAGAGATTCAGACATTAGAGATGAGCCGTAAGGACCTTCAGGGAACTCTTCGAGTGTGATATCATTTCGCTGCGACTCCACCGTGGACACATCGGTATATTCTTGCCTTTCTTCTTGCAAAAATTTATCCTTCATCGTTCGTCCCTCCATATCTGCTTCGTGGTGATCAAAGCATGTTTATTTTGAACGGAAATGAAAGGATTTATGCATGAACCATGGCTAAAATCCATTCTTCAATCTCTAATCCAGATATAAAATACAAAAACAATAAGTCCGAAGATGCAAATCCATGTATCTCGTTTGGACCATACCAATAAGGAGGAACGTGCTCCAAGCAGGGAATTCTCTCTAACTTTCCGCATTTCCATCGCAATTGTCATATCTTCTGCACGCTGAAACAGCGCCATGAGCAAGGGAATGACCATTGGACCAAGATCACGCACACGTACCGTATTCGGTCGTAATGCAGCTTTGCCGCGTGCCCGGACGATCAGCGAGAATCGCTGCCATTCACTCCAGATCATCGGGATAAAACGAAAGATTAAGGACACGGCGAGTGCAAACGACGACACGGGCAGTTTAATTTTTTTGCCGATACCAAGCACCCAATTCAGTCCCTCGACCATGCGACCATAAGGTGTAGTCAGTGAAAACCAAAGACTTGCCAACGTGACGATAAACAAACGATATACATTCAGTAACGTCCCCTCCGCCTGTATCAGGGAAAATCCGAAATGCAGACCGCCACCTTCTGTAGAAAGAGTCGTCCCTGACAACGCGGTTGATACGATAAAGAACAGTACGAGCGGTTTCATTAATTTCAAGCATCCCATAAGTGCCTGCCGTGGCAGCACAACGAGCGCCAAGATGACTGGCACCAACGTAAGGGAGAGACCTAACCAGTGGTGTTGAAGCATCGTAGCGGTCACGAGTAAAATGTATAAAATCCATTTCAGACGCGGGTCCATAGCACCATACAATCCTCTGCTTGATCCTGATTCAACGTGGGCGTATATGGCCTCCTGTGTGCCTTTTCCTCCCGAAGTATCGGAGCTTGTTAAGGCAAGCTTTGCTTCATCTATTCTGAATTGATCCTCATTACCAATAACATCAACCTTCGGCTCTAAAGGCTCATTGACGGACTGAACGATACCTTCAGCCATTTCCTCCGGAGTCAACGCAGTACACGGAAAATGAATGCCCGCCGCCGCAAATTGTTGTGCCAGTTGCATAGAATGTGGCAGACCAATTCCGGCAAGCTCCAGCAGATCTGGCCTTGTATGAATTTCCAGTGGTGTGAGATCAGCAACCAGACGTCCCTCTTGCAACAAAAGAACCCGATCTGCATGCGGCAAAAATGTGTCCAGGTCGTGTGTAGCCACAATAGCTCCCTCACCTGCAGTTCGATGCTGATCCAATGCATCCAGCAGCATGACAACACTTTGCGCTTCCAATCCGGCGCTGGGTTCATCGAGTAATAGCCATGAAGGCTGCGTCGCAGTTCCCAAGGCAAGCCCTAATCTTCTCCGTTCTCCCCCACTTAGTGCAAAGGGGGATCTGTCCGAATGGAATCTGTCTCCCTCTCCCTGACCTGCTGGGGAATCCCAACGTTCCAGTGTCTCGGAAATCTGCTTTTTCTTTTGTTCATCCGGTAGCCGATATGGACGCAGGGAATAAGCAAATTCACGCCCAATGCTTCGGGCGAACAGCTGTTGCTCTGGGAATTGAAAGACCAACCCCATTTGCAGCAGAATGGACTGTGGTACTTTCCCGTTCTGCCAGAAAGGCTGTCCGTCCAGCTTGAGGCTACCCGTATCTGGCGGTTTTAGACCGGCGATGGTTTGCAGCATTGTGGTTTTGCCTGATCCTGTGCAGCCTAACAATAAAGTAATTTCGCCACGGTTCAGTCGGACAGTGATATCTTGAAGCAGCGCTCTTTTGTCAGGTTGTGATGAAACTATACCTACATGTTCTAATTCGATTGCCAAAGCGTTACCTCCTTAACCAACTGCTCTGGTCGCAGAGGTGTTGCATGTTGCAGCATACCTTTCTGTTTCAGGAGTAGAGCCGTCTGCACTGTAAAAGGTGGAGCAAGCCCAAGCTGTTTGCAGGGAGAGGGTTGTTTTACTTCTTTTCCAGCGTCAGCCGCTGTCTCTTCCTTATCTTTCCCATAAAAGAAAGCCGCAGGCGCTCCATCGTAAACACAGCGTCCCTGCTCCATGGCAATAATTCGATCGCACAAGGTCGCTTCTTCCAAATGATGCGTAATCCAGATTACCGCCGTCCCTTGTTGGACAATGGTTTGAACTACCGCTTCCATTCGTTCTCTGGCTCCCGGATCAAGCATGGCTGTAGGTTCGTCCAGAATGAGTACATCCGGCTTGGCCGCCAGCGCTACCGCGATATTAAGCAACTGCTTCTGTCCTCCAGACAGCATCGATATCGCCGCCTGTGGCGGGTGTTCAAGTCCTACCGTATGTAATGCGTGCTCTCTCCGACGTAATTGTTCATCAGGAGATTCCAGCAGCGAAGATAAGGCAAAATGAAATTCCTCCTCAATGGTATCTCCAAGTACCTGCGCATCAGGCTGCTGGAGGACTCCACGAACAACCAGTTCTGGAGCAGCCTTTCTTTCTCCGCCGGATAGCGGAATGAATCCAATCAGCAGTCCAGCCAGTGTACTTTTGCCGCTACCATTGGCTCCCACAATACTTATCCATTCTCCCGGAGCTAATTTCAGCGAAACTCCATCCACTGCCTTACGAACACGTCCTGACTCGGACGCATAATGAACACGAACTTGATCCAGTGTAATCAAAGGTGTAACGTCTTGCATCGCAAATTGGTCCTTTCCCTTTTGAATCTTTTGTGGTACGATCCAAATCGTTAACCACATCCGTTTAATCGGTTAACAATAAGATTACCAAAATTGAAAGGAATGTTCAAACATGAAATTATCTTTGCGAGGTATTGTTTTCAGCGCACTCATGGCAGCCATACTTGTTCTTTTTGGTTACATAAGTATTCCCATTGGTTTCTCTCCTGTGCCGATTACATTGCAAACACTTGCGGTTATGCTGGCAGGCGGACTGCTTGGCCCATTATATGGTTTTCTAAGTATCGCTCTGGTCGTCATTCTGACTGCAATTGGATTCCCGCTTCTGCATGGCGCAGGCGGACTTGCAGTACTCCTTGGGCCTACCGGGGGATATGTCATGATGTGGCCCTTCTCCGCATTGCTCATTGGGTTATTACTCAGCAGAATCAAACTGAACGGATTCGTTGGTTATTTCCTGGCCTTTATTGTATTTGAGGTATTTGGTTCAATGTTGATCTATGTTTCGGGCGTGCCATGGCTGGCCTATGCTTACAAAATGTCGTTACCCGAAGCCATGATACAAGGGTTCTATCCCTACATCATCGGTGATCTGATCAAAGCCTTGTTCGCTGCGATCATCATCGCACCTGTACGCATGGTCTTCCCTCCACAACGACTGACAGGCAACATGAACTCAACGGTTGTAAAGGTTGAATCCTAATCGTAATTGGTTAGCGTAAGCTTGAACTGAAATTACGAACAAAGCCGCGTCCACGTAAACAGAAAACGTTCTGTTCCACGTTGGACACGGCTTTTGTTATTTCTACTCTTGTTCCTGTCCTTTTCCACCATACAGGGTAAGTAACGGCTCTTGTACCCGAACTTGTCCCGTAATCAAAGGAACTACTTCCTCATAATTCGCAGAATTCGTAACAATGATAGGGGTTACCGTATGATAACCAGCGGCCTTGATTGCAGCGATATCGAATTCCAGCAGCAAATCTCCTGCTTTAACCCGATCACCTTCCTGAATATGTGATGTAAAGTGCTGACCATCGAGCTTAACGGTATCCACTCCGACATGGACCAAAATCTCCGCACCTGTATCTGATACAACAGCCAGGGCATGTTTCTTTTTGAAAGCCACGGTAATGGTACCGTCAAAAGGAGCAACGACTCGGCCAACTGCCGGCTCAATCGCAATGCCTTTGCCCATCGCACCGGATGAAAATGCCGGATCTGGCACCTCAGTCAGTTCAACAATGGTCCCCTCAATCGGGTTTAGAACTTCTTGATCAACGGAATCCGCTGTTCTTACTGATGGAGTGGTAGATTCCGTGCTTTTTTCTTGTTCTTCCTCTTCAACCGGATCTTTGAATCCCATAATGTACGTCAATGCAGCCGAAACAACAAAGGACACGCAGATCCCAAGAATCAGTCCAGGGAAACCCTCTCCACCCGGTCCATAGAAGATCGGCAAAGTCAACAGTCCTGGAGCGCCTGAAGCGAATGCCTGAGTACCTGCTTGACCAATGATGGCTCCACCAACGGCACCCCCGATCACTCCTGCGATAAATGGACGTTTGAGTGGCAGAGTAACACCATAGATGGCAGGCTCCGTAATCCCGAACAAGGCTGTCAGTGTAGATGAACCCGCCAGCGTTTTCAGCTTTTTATTTTTGGTTTTCAGCATAACACCGAATGCAGCACCAGTCTGTGCGAAGATGGAAGCCGTCGCAGCCGGTTTGACACCATCACGTCCATATACAGCAACGTTATTGATAAATACGGGAATGAGCCCCCAGTGAATTCCGAAAATAACGAGCAGCTGCCAGCTTGCACCCATAACGGCTCCTGCCAATAACGGACTGAATCCAAAAGCGGCCACCAGTCCTGATGCAATGGCATTACCTACATATACTCCAAATGGACCGAATACGAGCAGGGTAAGAGGAACCATAATGACTAGCAAAAATAATGGAGTGACAAAATTTTTCACACTTTCGTGAAGAACCTTATTGAAGAATTTCTCCAATTTGCTCATGACGATGACTGCCAGAATAATAGGGATAACGGTAGATGAATAATTCATCAATATCACAGGGATACCGAAGAAATCGGTTGGCGTTCCCTCCGCCTTGAGCGTGACGATGGAAGGATAGATTAATGCGCCAGCAATGGTCATCGCCACAAACATGTTACCCTGGAATTTGCGAGCGGTTGTAACCGCTAACAGCAAAGGTAAGAAATAAAACAAGCTGTCTGCTGCTGCAAATAGGATCTTATACGTGGTTTCTGTCGTTTCCAGCCAGCCGACATTACTTGCAATGAGCAGCAGCCCTTTCAATATACCGGCTCCCGCCATTACCCCTAGCAGCGGTGCGAATATACTGGAAATCACATCGATAATGCCGCCTAAGCCTTTTGCGGACTTCTTGGACTTTTCCTTTTCGGAAGAGTCATCCAAAATGTTGCTGATCTGACCAATGGCGTTATAAACCTCAGGCACCTTATTGCCAACGACCACCTGAAACTGTCCCCCGTTTTCCTTGACTGCGATGATTCCTTCTGTCTTTTCCAGCTTGGCTTTGTCTGCCTTGGCGTCATCTTTCAATACAAACCGCAAACGTGTTGCGCAATGTACCAGTGATACCACATTTTTTTCCCCGCCGACAAGCTCGACGATCTCTTTTGCGAGTTTTTCCTGACTCATGATGTGCACCCCCATATTTACTAAAACAGGCATCATACCGATTTTTTTGCACGCAAAAAACCTAAGCCTAGAGTAAGGTTTGGACACATGGGTCCTGCCTTCTCATGACTTAGGTTTTGCCTGCATAACCAGTAACAATCCCAGTTAAATCGTATTCAATTCCTGTTAATCTCATATTATTATGATTTAACCAAATTTGTCAACATTTTAATTGTTATCGATTAACGACCCGTTCAATGTGGACGGTCAGATACAATTTCTCTTCGTTGGTAAGCTGATGGTTGTATTCCTTGTTGACGAACATTTCGATTTTCTCCGTACATGCCGCCGCTTCCGGGTGCTTCTCTTTGATCATGTCGTAAAAGTGGTCATAATTATTGTCATAATGCGTGCCGCTTAATACCCTCTGGGAGAAGAACTTCAGATGCGTAATGAAGCGAAAATAGCTGAGAGACTCCTCATCGAATTCCATCTTGAAGTGATATTTCGCTATATTAATAATCTGCTGAATAAACTTCGTGATGTTCATCGTTGTAATGACTTCTTCATTCATCTCCGCATTGACAATGTGCAGGGCAATATACGCAGCTTCATCCGGTGGAAGCTCGATATGAAGTCTGGACTTGATCTGCTCCAGCGTTTTCAGACCCAGTCCGAACTCCGCCTTGTACAGCTGTTTGATTTCCCACATCAGTGCATTCTTGATTTCTACTCCTTCACGATATCGTTCAATCGCAAAGTTAATATGATCTGTTAGGGAAACGTAAATATTTTCATTCAGGTTACGGCCCAGATTTTCTTTGGCGTAGGTAATAATTTCTTCCACAATTTCGATCAGTTCCATAGGCACTTCGCGCAGCAGCATTTTGAAATTGTCGGATGTCTGCTTGTTTTTAAGCGCAAATACTTTCTGGATGCGGGTCTCGTCTACTTTATCCCCCGGCTTTTTCTTAAAGGCAATCCCACGCCCCATCACTACAAGCTCTGCTCCATCCGCTTGATAGATGCTAATGACGTTATTGTTGATAACCTTTGCTATTTTCACTTCAATCCCCCCGTCACGATCCACTCTCTTGGCAGTCATATATCGCCTTTTGGGCATACAAAAAAAACCTGAAGCATCACAAAATAAACAAGACATGTCGGTCTGCTTTTTTTGGTGCTTAGGTTTTGCCTACTTCAAGTAGTAACAATCCCAAAACGATATAATTGCGTCAAGTATAGCGCGAAGAGACACATATGTCAACGCTTTCAACGAGGGAACAATCGGAAGTTCCATGAAGCGTGGTCCTTCCGATATGATATGGAGAATATCCCTCCTCTTCCCCTGCTTATTCCGATTCTAAATTGCTGCCATCGGATTGAATTACATTTTTGTACCAATAGAAGCTCTTTTTCTTGATCCGCTTCAAATCACCCTTACCTTCATTGTCACGGTCCACATAGATGTACCCATAGCGTTTTCTCATCTCGCCTGAAGAAGCGCTGACAATATCGATAGGGCCCCAGCTTGTATAACCGATGATCTCTACACCGTCCTGCAGAGCTTCACCCATCTCGACAACATGGCGTTTCAGATAATCAATCCGGTATTCATCATCAACCTCACCATCAGGGGTAACCACGTCATTGGCTCCAAATCCATTCTCTACAACAAACAGCGGTTTTTGATACCGGTCATGCAGCTGATTGGCTGTAATACGGAAGCCTTTGGGATCAATCGTCCAGCCCCACTCCGATTTGGCCAAATAGGGATTGGCTACAGAACCAAATACATTGCCGCTCGTCATGTTTTTGACGACTTCCGGGTCTGTGGAGGTTGTACGACTTGAATAATAACTAAACCCGATATAATCAACCGTATGGTTTTTCAGAATTTCCGCATCACCTGGCTGCATGGCAATATTCAATCCATGATCCTTGAAGAAACGTTTGGCATAGCCTGGGTACTCTCCACGCGACTGAACATCAATGAAGAAGTAAGACTCCCTGTCTTTCTCCATGCCCTGGAACACATCTTCCGGATTACAGGTATAAGGATAAAAGCTTCCTGCCGCAAGCATACAGCCGATCATTGCGTCCGGGATGATCTCGTGACAGGCTTTAACCGCCAGTGCACTTGCCACCAGTTGATGGTGTGCTGCCTGATACTGAATCTCTTTGACATGATCACCATCCTTGAAGACCAGACCCGCACCAAGGAATGGCAGATGCAGCAGCATGTTAATTTCGTTGAACGTCATCCAGTATTTCACCTTGTCCTTATAACGGCTGAATACAGTTTTCGCGTAGGTTTCGAACAGAGTCACCAGCTCACGGCTTCTCCAGCTGCCATATTTCTCAATCAGATTAACCGGTACATCGAAGTGAGCAAGTGTTACTACAGGCTCGATGCCATGCTTCAACAGTTCATCGAATAATCGATCATAAAATTGCAAACCCGCTTCATTCGGCTGTGCATCTTCTCCGGTGGGGAAAATCCGTGCCCAGGCAATCGATACACGCAGCGCTTTGAATCCCATCTCCGCAAATAGCGCGATGTCTTCGGGATAACGATGATAGAAATCAATCGCTTCATGCGAAGGATAAAACTCGGTTTCCAGCGGGGTTAATGCAGGGACATTACCCTTCATGATGCTTCTGCGATTCTCTCCTGTCGGCAGCAGGTCAACAATGCTCAGCCCTTTGCCATCTTCCAGATAAGCACCCTCTGCCTGATTGGCAGCAATGGCTCCACCCCACAAAAAGTCTTTGGGAAACTTAAAATTAGTCATTCGTATTCTCCTTCCAAATATGTAATTCTGTTATCCGCTCCAATCGCATGAAACATGAATAAGACAAAATATTTAAGTTGAACTACACATTTACTTCATAAACGGAGAGGACAGATAAAATCTGGAGAAGCAACGCTAAAAGCGTTCTGAAAGAAAGCTGCTTCGGAAGCATACGCTTCGCCTTTATCCCTGGGTTTCCCTTTAAAAAGGGAATCCAGAAATCTGGGGATAACAGCGATCGGAGAATTGTTCTGGCAGCGCAGTGTCCAATGTAAAATCGTTCTTTCAACTTAAATACAAAAAACCCGAACCAGCCCGAATACACGTTGCAGTGTATACAAGCCAGCTCAGGTTATGCCCATATCGGTAACATTCCCAGATCACAATTATGCGGATTGGTTAAAACTTTAACAAGAATTAGGGGACCTGTCAACATCGTGCAGCCTGATTCTGCTGTCTAATTCAATCACGATAACTGATAAAAGGTAGCACAGGTGCCGCCGAATATCATCTGCTTCTCTACCTCAGACATGCAAGAAGTATGCTTTGTGATAATCTCAAGCACTTGAGCATATGTACCAGCCACCGTACATACAGGCCAATCCGAGCCAAACATCACCCGATCTGGACCAAAGGCTTCTAAGGCGATATTCAGATAAGGGGCAAAGTCCTCCTGTTTCCAGTTTGTCCAATCGGCTTCCGTTATCATTCCAGATAATTTGCAGTATACATTCGGTTGTTCTGACAAAGAGTATAGCGCTTCCTTCCAAGGGGAAACCGTTCCTGCCTTAATATCGGGCTTCGCCAAATGGTCAAGTACAAATCGCTGTTCAGGAAACATCTTAACCAGCTCTACAGCATAAGGGAGCTGCTCCTTGGACACGAGCAGATCGTAGGCCAGATTATATTGCTGTAGCAAAGCAATTCCGCGCTGAAAATCGTCACGCAATACAAACTGGACATCCGGTTCATCCTGTATTACATGACGCACCCCCTTCAGCCAAGGGCTTGATGCATACTTCTCAAGTTGATGCTCAGCTTCTACAGAACACAGATCCACCCACCCCACAACACCCCTGATGAACTCATGCCGTTCTGCCAAGTCCAGAAGCCATTCGGTTTCCTCCAACGATTGTCTAGCCTGTACCGCCATACAACCGGATACCCCTGCACGGGTTAACAGAGGCTCCAAATCTTCTGGAAGAAACGATCGTCGAATGACGCTCATCTGTTCCTCGATCCAACCATATTCACGAATATTATAATTCCAGAAATGTTGATGCGCATCCAGTCTCATTTAATATCCCCTCCTGAGATTTATTTAACTTCAACCACGGATGTAATGCAACGCTATTTATTTGAATGAATTTAGAATAAAATAATCCATTAATCACTAATTATGACATGGATTTTGTGCTAATTACGGGGGTGTTTACTTTCGATGAATCGTGCTATATTTGCATTTCAGAAAACGTTTTCAATACTTAATTTGGTGGTGATTCCATTTAAATCTATCCAGAATCCTGTTCTATGCCGAGCTTAAATCTTCATTTTTTTTGTAAGCGCTCTATATTAGTTCAACAATAATCATTACAAAGGAGAATATGTTAATGAACAAAAAACGCAGATCGTTCCTCTCGCTCACTATCGTAACGGCAATGATTCTATCCCTGTTGTCATCCGCCATCGCTTCTGCTGCTACAGATGAATCTATTCAGGCAAGTGCGGCCGCTGCTCCAACGAATATTCAGTCCTATGTTAATGCGATGGAACCGGGCTGGAATCTGGGAAACTCGCTGGACGCCGTTGGTACAGATGAGACGGCCTGGGGTAACCCGCTGATCACTCAGCAGCTGATTCAAAATATTGCTAATCAAGGCTACAAGAGCATTCGTATTCCAGTGACCTGGCAAGCTCATATAGGAGGAGCACCCAACTATACAATTGATACCGCTTACATGAATCGTGTACAACAGGTTGTAAACTGGGCGCTTGATGCCAATCTGTATGTCATGATCAATATCCATCACGATTCATGGCAGTGGATCAGCTATATGGAGAATGACCATGCCAATGTTCTTGCTCGTTACAACTCAGCCTGGACTCAAATTGCAAACAAATTCAAAAACTCATCCACGAAGCTGATGTTCGAAAGTGTAAATGAACCACGCATCACGGAAGGTGGTACAACGAATACCGCTACTGCTTACGCTTTGCTGGATGAGTTAAATGTATCTTTTCATAACATCGTGAGAGCATCGGGGGGAAATAACGCAACACGTCCATTGGTCCTGCCAACGATGCATACCTCTTCCGCTCAACCAGATCTGGATGCATTATCCCAGACGATTGCGAAATTAAATGACCCTAACATTATCGCTACCGTTCACTACTATGGTTTCTGGCCATTCAGCGTGAATATCGCAGGGTACACCAAATATAATGCTGAAGTGCAGCAGGATATTATCGATACATTTGACCGAGTGTACAATGCATTCACAGCCAAAGGTATTCCGGTAATCGTCGGTGAGTATGGCTTGCTCGGCTTTGATCAGCACACAGGTGTCATTGAGCAAGGTGAGAAGTTAAAATTCTTTGAATTTATCGGCCAGTACCTGCGTCAGAAACAGATGACCACCATGTTATGGGATAATGGACAGCATTTTGGCCGTACCAGCTTCACCTGGTCTGATCCGGATCTGTATAACACGATGAAAGCAAGCTGGACTGGTCGTTCCTCCACAGCTGAATCCGATCTGGTTTATCTGAAAAAAGGGGCTGCAATTCAGGATAAAACAGTAAAATTGAATCTCAATGGCAATACATTTAGCTCTCTTGCTAATGGCAGCACAACTCTTGTTCAAGGTACAGATTATACGATCAGTGGTGATGTGCTCACATTGAAATCAAGCCTGTTAAGCAGACTGACCACGTCCGGCAATCTTGGGGTTAATGCCAAGCTGACCGTCAAATTCAACAAAGGCGCAAACTGGAACCTGAATATCATCAAGTATGATACGCCTAAACTGAGCAATGTAACGGGCACAACGAGCTCGTTTGCGATTCCGACAACCTTTAATGGCAATCAGCTGGCCACCATGGAAGCCACTTATACAAGTGGCGGAAACGCAGGTCCGCAAAACTGGACTTCGTTCAAAGAATTTTCCTACACTTTCAGTCCGAATTATAGCAGCAACGTGATTGAATTGAAACAAAACTTCTTCAATGAAACGAATAATGGCGAAGTTATTCTCAAGTTCCACTTCTGGAGCGGAGACGTCATTACGTACAAAATAACGAAGAATGGTTCCAGTGTAGTCGGAATCTCTTCCTAATAGGGTTTCACAATTCAATGTATAGCACATAGGAATCAGCACATAAAAATTCACGAAACGTTGTGTCCAGGGCAACAGGCTCCGGACACAACGTTTTTCATTGATACTCGGTTCATCGGACTGGCGACAGGAACCCATGATCAGGTGATTCACAATAAAAATGAGACATCTCCACTCCGGCTGTGAATGACATATGTCGCTCCCAGACCTTTATAAACCAGCCCAACAGGAGCTCTGTTGCTGGAAACAACGTAGAGTTGTTGCGGACACAAGCTGCGACACAGCTCAATGTCCTGACAGCACTGCGGCAAGTTATTTTCAAATACAAAGGCGTGTTTCACTACAAATTCTGGCGAAAGCTGATTACGGAATGCCATTTCCTGAATGTAACGCACGGTGACTGCACCAAGCGACTGAAATTGTTCCCCCTCCTCTTCGCTGTGTACAAGCACGACAACCGCAAATCCCCTTTTCAATAATACATCGACAAAATTCTTTCCCGCCTCACCGTGTCCTGTTGATACCACCATCATTGCTTCATCCATTGCCGCCAACCTCGCCTTCACATCAGATCCTGCAAATGCCATCTGGAGTACGTTATGTGCGAATCATAGTCCTCTGTCTGCATCTCTGCAATTGAACTGCATGCGATTTCTGCACCGTTCTGATCGATTCCAGACAATCCAGGTGAGCAATTCTTGCCTAATCTCCTCTTTTCGCAGTCATGCGGCATGTTGCTTGGTCTGTCATGAGCGGAAGAAAAAATCGAGATAATGGAGTCCAAAACGCAGATATATCTCTTGTTAATCGCTTACATGTGTGGATTTCAAATCAAACATCGGAAAATCAGGCTTATATCCATTCCGGTTGATTTTACTTAAACTTTGTTCAGTCGTAACATAATCCGCAGGATAACAAAAAAAATAGAAACAATAAGATGATTTTGCCTATGGAGGTTGGAGCGTGTGATTGCAAGTTGTGATGTGAAAATTCGACCGGAGATTCGTGTTGATGCCCGGATTAGTTCCATGGAGATTATTCGGTACGATATGCAAAAATTACCTTTCATAGCGCGGGAACATGCATCAAGCTACTGCGGATTGTTCAAAATCTCATGCGGGAATGTTCATGGTTTTGCCGAATTTGAATTGCCTGCAGGTTCCCATCCCTCTGATCTGGTAAAATGGGCTTCGGTGTTCAGAGCTTTAAAAGGTATGGAGCTGTCACAGGTCAAGCAATATATCCAGCAGTATCAAGAGCTATGGGGAAATGAACGCATGCTGTTCCTGCACGAAGCCGTCAGCAATTTGCTTTTCAACCTGGAGCACGCCAGCACATCTGATGTGATGTTAAGCCGGGACGACATTCGTGCCTTTCTGATGCAATACGCACTGACGTATTATTCTTTTTGACACCTTCCATTAAGTAAGAAAAGATACATAAAAGTGCAAAGAAACCCTGGTGATATACACCGGGTTTCTTTGCATTTTCCAACCTGTCTTTTTCAAAGGTTTTACGCTTATTGCGGTTCAGTAAATTTCACAACGATTAGTGCTTCTCCATTAGCTTGAACAGGGCCTGTCATCGCTGGCATCACCTGCTCGATTCTATCATTCCCATTCGGGATGAGCACAGGTGTAATCAATGGCAACCCTGCGGCCTGGATCGCTTCCATGTCAAATTCAATCAACAGTTGTCCTGCAGTTACGGTATCTCCGCTATTCACATATGCGGTAAAGCCTTCCCCCTTCAGTCCAACGGTATTAATTCCAATATGCACAAGCATCTGAACACCTGTTTCATGTTCCAGGATTACGGCATGTTTGCTCTTGTTCATCACATGAGCGATGACGCCGTCAAAAGGTGCAAATACTTTGCCCTCAGAAGGCTCAATAGCGATCCCTTCTCCCATATGCTTTTCCGAAAATGCAGGATCAGGAACCTGCTCCAAAGCAACCGCTGTGCCTGTGATGGGTGATGCAATCTCCAGCATAGCTACCCTCGCACGATAGTTAACAGCCTGGCTGGCAGATGAGTTTGACTTTTGCGACAGCACTTCCGTCTTGCTCTCTTCTCCTGCATTGCTCGGAACTTCCTCCGCAACCGGCTGATCCTTATATCCGAAGAACCAGGTAAGTGCAAATGCAATTCCCATGGCTACCACGTTGGACAAAATGTACAAAGGCAATTGGCTGTTCAGATACAGCAGGGTGCCCGGAATAACCGTCACCGCCATACCTGTACCTTGCAAATGGAACAAGGACGCGATGAATCCACCGACAGCGCCTCCGACAAGACCCATGATAAACGGTTTCATATACCGCAAGTTAACCCCGAAGATCGCAGGTTCAGTAATCCCTAGAAATGCAGAGAATGACGAAGGCAGTGCGAGTGCTTTCAGCTTTGTATTTTTGGTCTTCAACCCCACTGCCAGACAAGCTGCTCCTTGCGCAGCCATAGCACATGTAATAATCGCGTTAAACGGATTAAAGCCCGTTTTCTCCAGTAATTGAATCTCCAGAAAGTTAAAGATGTGATGTACACCGGTAACAACAATAATTTGATGGAAGAAACCAATAATAATGCCCGCAATACCGAATGGCAGTCCCAATACGGCTGTCGTCCCATGCAGCACCCACTCCTCAAGAGAATGGAATACCGGACCAATTGCGAAGAGCCCCAATGTAATCATGACCGTCAGCGTAATAAAAGGAGTCAGAATTAAGTCTAGAGCCTCGGGTACGCGTCTTCTCAGAACCTTCTCAAACTTCGCTCCGATCAATCCGACGAAGAATGCAGGCAGCACCGAACCCTGATACCCGACCACCGGTATGAATCCGAACATATGCAGCGGTTGTGCTGATCCATCGGCCACAGCGTATGCATTCGGCAGCGCCGGATTCACAAGCATTAGTCCCAAAACGATACCGAGAACTGGACTACCGCCAAACACGCGGAACGCAGACCAGGCTACGAGTGCAGGCAGGAATGCAAATGCCGTGTCCGTCAGGATTTGAGTAAATAACAGGAAATTGGGCGAAATGTCCTCCGGTGTTGCACCGAACAGCGATAGAATTTCATTTTGAGTGAGCAGCCCGCGCAGACCCATGAATAGCCCCGTTGCTACAAGCACAGGGATGATCGGTACAAATACGTCACCGAACGTGCGAATGGCCCGTTGAAAAGCATTACCTTCCTTTTTGCCCTGACTCTTCACGTCTTCCTTGGAAGATCCTTCGATGCCCAGCTTCTCAACCTCTTCAAATATCCGGTTCACTGTTCCTGTTCCAAAAATGATCTGATACTGGCCCGAGTTGAAAAAGGCCCCTTTGACTTTGTCGATGTTCTCGACCTGCTTCTGATCGATCTTGTCCTTGTCATTCACCATGATCCGAAGACGTGTTGCACAGTGTGCAAATGATGCGATATTTTCTTTGCCCCCGATGGCACGAATAACGTCCTGGGCAATCTGCTGATTATCCGACATGGTCCTTCATTCCTCTCACGTTATATCTAATAATCCCATTTGGATGCCTGAAATCCTGCCTTGCCTCCATGTGCAAAGAAGCGAATCTCTGTGCTATCCTTGCTTGGAAAGATACGGCTAGTGAATACCTCTTCTCCATCATTGACAAAGATCTCAACAGAAGAAGAATCCACAAATATATGGAACTTAAGCACGTCTGCATTCAATGTGCAGCGCCGTACATTCCCGTTCTGTTCCGCAAGCGTTGCGCCTGATTGCGAGCGATCCAGAATTACTTTCTGATTCAACCGATCATACTGCACCACGGTCTTCTCTTCTGCACTCGCCCGTAATTCAATGCCTACAACCTCTGCCTCAACACCAAGGATTTCACATTCCAATTCATAAGCCATTCCAGCAAAGTCTGCGAAAGATCGAGTCTCATGATCAAGTGTGAATTCCATATGAGTTCCTTCAGAATTCCCACGCAGCTTCACCATTTCAGAAACTGGCTGCTGAATTAACTTCCCCTCCCGGAGTGACAACTGCCGCGGAATCGTCAAGCAATGTGCCCATCCACTCTTATCTGTCGGATACTCCAAATCGGGAAGTCCCATCCAGCCCACCAAAATTCGTCTTCCATCCGGCGCCTGCATCGTCTGCGGGGCATAAAAGTCAAACCCACGATCCAACTCCTGAAATGGACCATGTTCGAAGTGCCTTGTCTGAAGATCCAGTGGTTCACCAATCAGATAACCCGACTGAAAAATGTTGTGATACTCATCTCCCTGACTCTCTATACCTTGCGGCGAAAAGATCAGCACACCCTGACCCTGCATCTCCAGATAATCGGGGCACTCCCACATGTAGCCAAAGTTAGGTAGTCCAGTGTGAATCTCTCCAAGAAATGTCCAGTTTCTGAGATCTGACGAGCGATATAATACCGTGCATCCCGTTTCATCTACACGCTGGGCTCCAATCACGCAATAATACATGTCACCCTGCTGCCAAACCTTGGGGTCTCTGAAATGTTCCGTGTAGCCAGAAGGTACTTCTGAGATCATAGGTTGATGCACTTTGGTTATTGAACCGCTTTCATCCATAATCGCCAGACACTGATACGGATGCCTGTTCCAGTTCTCATCTCTTGTATTGCCTGTGTATAGCAGATTGAGCTGGCCATCTTTTTCAATAGCACTGCCCGAATATGCCCCGTGTGAGTCATATGTGTCGCCCGGCTGGATTCCAATTCCGACTTCTTCCCAGTGCACCAGATCCGTTGAACGGGTATGGTACCAATACTTCAATCCATGCTCGGTTCCGAGTGGGAACCACTGATAGAACAGATGATAATATCCCTGGTAATAGGAGAATCCATTAGGATCGTTAAGCAGTCCGGTTATCGGCTGGATATGGTAATGCTGTCTCCATGGACAAACAGAAATCAAAGCTTCCAGCTTGCCTATTTCTCCAGGCTCTGCCTGCTCGATTCGTCTGTAGCGTTGCTCTCTAGTCATTTTCATAAAAAGTGTTCTCCATCCTAGCGAAAAGTAAATCAAATCCAAAAAATTAGAGGAACCGGTTCCAACACACTCAAAAAAATAATTCCATATGGCTTTTCGCCTGCCACCTTGTTCCCATATCCGTATTGGCATCCAGTGTGGAACCGGTTCGATGGAATTATCATAAAGGATTCATTTATATCTTGTCAACGCTTTCTCGTGGAATAATCTCCACATCAAGAATCGTGCACTGCTCCACTGGCTCGCCTTGTACCAGACGAATAATGTGTTGGGCCGCCACTTGACCTGCCTCGAAATAATGATATTTTACGGTCGTTAGTGTAGGATGAATCATCTCGGTAATTTCATAACCGCCAAATCCGGTAACCGATAAATCCTGAGGAATTTGTATCTTATTGGAAAAAGCAATCTTCATCACACCCAGTGCGATGTTATCTGTTGCGCCCACAATAATGGTCGGTTTGCTTTCTTTCAAAATCGCTTCTGCGGTAATGATAGCCTCGGACATTTTGAAGCTTGTCTCATAATACGTCACATCACATCCGCCACATTCGTCAATCGCACGCTTGAACCCCTGTTTGCGATGGATACCCACCGCCTGATCTCTCTCGGTAACGCCAATATAGACGATTTTTCGATGGCCCTTTTCCACAACATGCTTACCCATCTCATACCCCGCCTGATCATCATTATGAACCAGACTGTGCAGATGTTCATGCTGCTGCCCTACCAATAGCACCGGAATTCCGATGTCTTCAACGGCTTTGAGATGTGCGTCCGTTACTTCTGCGGCAAGCAGAATAATGCCGGATACCTTCTGTCTGGCAAAGTCATATATGGCATCAATCTCGCGCTGCATATCCTGGCTCGTATTCGCGATCAGCATCTGATACTGATTATTTCTTAATTCTTCATCGATACCTATCAATGTCTGAGAGGTTGCAAAGGAATCCAGACGAGGCACAACCGTTCCAATAATGCTGGTTCTTTTGGCCTTGAGACTCTGTGCAAACGTATTGGGTACGTAATTGTATTGTTTAATAATGCGCTCAATTTTCTGCCGTGTATCGTCACTAACAGAACCACCATTCAGGAAACGAGAGACGGTGCTCTTCGCCACGCCTGCCATTTGGGCGATATCCGAAATCGTTTTATTCATAACTTCTCCTCTTATTCTCATTCACTTGAATTCACTTATATTACCTTATATTATACTTCGAATGGCAAACCCTTGCGAATACTATTCCCATGGAGATATTAGTAAATCTCACAGAAGACTGGAAGTGGATGCTTAATGCGCCACGGTAAAGCGTTATTGATGCATGGCATTAATTCAGCTTCTTGCAGATAAGTAACATGAGATGCTAGTATAACTTCAATTCATAACGTGCATCATGAACTACAGAACAGAATATCAATATTCATACAGGCTATGACGGAAAGAGTACGCGGAGTTATCGTTCATTACAGGGACGCGGTGCCGAAGACTGAGAGCACCCGAAAGGAACACGCCGCCGAAGTTCACTCCCGAGCCGATTGCTGAAGAGCTGCTCCTCATGGATATAGCTTCTAGGACAATCCGTTCCTTGCGTTAAAAGGTCAAAGTGAGAAACAGATCGGCTGTATTCAATCAGCAGAACCGTTTCTAATTAGGGTGGTACCACGGCTTCTTCGTCCCTTACGGATGAAGGGCCTTTTTGTGTTTTTTTATAAATCTAAATTGAAGGAGTGGATCAGCATGGATCAAAGCAAGAACTTGGAACAATTAAGAGGCCGATTGAGTGAGATTAATCATAACCTCCTGCACTTGTTGTCAGAACGGGCCCAAATTACACAGGAAATTGGTCAAATCAAGGAAAAACAGGGTGTACCCAAGTTTGATCCGGTTCGTGAAAAAGAAATGCTGGAGGAACTGACTGCCGCCAATCCGGGACCTTTCCAAGACGATGCCATCAAACTTCTGTTCAAACAGATTTTCCAAGCTTCCCTGAACCTTCAGGTCGACGAACATAAGAAACAGCTGCTCGTTAGCCGCAAAAATCAGCAGGAAGATACTGTCGTCTCCATCGGAAACGTCAAGGTTGGCGCTGGTAAACCGATTCTGATCGCCGGACCGTGCTCGGTTGAAAGTTATGAACAGGTACGCGAAGTTGCCGCAGCGCTGAAAGAAGCCGGCATTACTGTGATGCGCGGAGGTGCATTTAAACCTCGTACTTCTCCATATGACTTCCAGGGACTTGGAATCGAAGGATTGAAAATTCTGAAGGAAGTTGCCGATGAGTTCGGATTGAAGACCATTAGTGAAATAGTACATCCAAGTCATATTGAAGTGGCTGGCCAGTATATTGATGTTATCCAGATCGGTGCACGTAACATGCAAAACTTTGAACTGCTCAAGGCTGCCGGGGATGTTCAGATTCCTATTCTGCTCAAACGTGGTTTGGCGGCAACCATTGATGAATTCGTTCATGCTGCGGAGTACGTTGTCTCCCGGGGAAACAAACAGGTTATGCTGATTGAACGCGGCATTCGCACCTATGAAAAAGCAACACGAAACACACTAGACATCTCAGCTGTACCGATTCTGAAACAGGAAACTCATTTGCCTGTGCTTGTGGATGTCACCCACTCTACCGGGCGTAAAGATATCCTTGCCCCATGTGCCAAGGCAGCTCTTGCAGCAGGTGCGGATGGTGTTATGGTTGAAGTTCATCCCAATCCGGCTGTAGCCCTCTCGGATAGCGCACAGCAATTAAATATCGAGCAATTCCACCAGTTCCTCTCCTCTGTGAGACAATCCGGATTGCTGAAGGATCAATAGGTCATTAACAATAAATAACAATAAAAGCCTGACTGAAATGTACGGTTCATACGAAAAACGGTATGATCCTACATTTCTCAGGCTTTTGATCATCATAATCTTAATCTTATTTTTAATTCACATCTTATTCTTATCCTTAATCTCTTTACATCGGCCCTGCTCCATTATTCTCAAACCTCAATAATAATGGGCAGAATCATCGGTCTTCGTTTTGTCTGGGCGTAGATGTAATGACCGATCTCGTCTTTCAGCTTTCTTTTGATCACATTCCACTGATTCGCCCCGCTTCCGGTTAACTCATCCATCTTGTTCTGAACCAGCTCATGAAGCTCTTTCATGAATTCTTCGGAATCCTTCACAAACACAAAACCTCTGGAAATCATCTCAGGTGCTCTCACCATATGTTTCTCTGTTTTGCTCAACGTAGTCACAATCACCAGCATGCCATCGGATGACAGCTGCCGGCGATCACGCAGCACGATATTCCCGACATCGCCCATGATCAGACCGTCGACCAGACTGTTGCCTGAAGCAATTTGGGGGCCAGGAGAAGCCACGCCGTCTTTGTACTGAATCATATCCCCATTGTTCACGATGAATACGTGATCCCGTTCGATGCCTACGGACTCCGCCAGTTGTCTATGCTGATACAGCATGCGGAACTCACCGTGAACAGGAATCAGGTAATCAGGCTTCATCAGGGTCAGCATCAATTTGAGTTCTTCCTGACTACCGTGTCCTGATACATGCATACCTGCTGCTCCGCTTGAACCGTAAATGACGCGTGCTCCGAGCACATACAGATTATCAATGACATGCGCAAGATTTCGTTCGTTTCCAGGGATCGCCCCAGCAGCTATAATGACGGTATCTCCAGGTGCGACCTTCACATGAGGATGCTTGGAGGCCGCCAAACGGGATAATGCTGCCATCGTTTCACCCTGACTTCCCGTACAGAGCACAACGACCTCATCAGGTGGAAACTGGTCCGAATCAATAGCCTCTATGAGCAGCCCCTCAGGTACATCGAGGTAACCCAGTTCACTGGCTACAGCCACTACATTAATCATGCTTCTGCCCAGCAGAGCCAGCTTGCGTCCTGTTTCGAATGATGCATTTACAATCTGCTGCACTCTGCTTACATTGGATGCAAAGGTTGAAATAAACACTTTTTGTTTGGCACGAATAAACGCGTCCAATATGTGGTCACCTACGACACGCTCGGAAGGAGTGAACCCGGGTCTCTCTGCATTGGTGCTCTCGGACAACAGCACATGCACACCTTGTTTGCCAATCTCGGCCATACGATGCAGATCGGGATAAGGCCCATTTACAGGTGACATATCAAACTTGAAATCCCCGGTATGCACGACATTTCCCCCAGGTGTCTGAAAGAAAATACCCAGGCAATCCGGTATGCTGTGACTCGTCGCAAAAAAAGAAACCTGAATTTCACCCAGCGTAATGCTGGATTTGGAATCAATCGTATGCAGATCGGCTTTGCGCAACAGCCCATGCTCTTTGAGTTTCAGTTCAATTAATCCACGTGTCAGTCTGGATGCATACACCGGGATATTGATCTGTTTTAACAAATAGGGAATACCGCCAATGTGGTCTTCATGTCCATGAGTAACCACAAGCGCCCTCACCTTGTCCTGATTTTCCAGCAGATACGTCACATCCGGAATGATGAGATCAATGCCCGGCAGCGTTTCATCCGGGAATTTGGAGCCACAATCGATGACAATGATGTCCTGATTATACTGGATAAGATACATGTTCTTGCCTATTTCATTCAAGCCGCCAAGTGCTGCGATATACAATTTGTTGTGGGCGAGATTCAAATCCGATTCATCCTCCTCTGCGTTGCAGTAATAGGCAAACGATACTTTGCATTTTTCTATGTATTTTTAGTATGGAAATTCTGACCGCGGTTATGCATTTTGCATTTTTTTCATGCAAAAAGGCCACAGCAGAGAGCTTCTCTACTGTGGCCTGCATCATCCTATACGAAAGATTTATCTCGTTGAAGCAAAACTTCCTGCTCATAAGTTTTGATCTTAGCAATCCACTGTTCACGTACAGGTACTTGCTGTTGTTCGCAATAATAATCCCAGATCGCGCCGAAAGGATAGGACTTAAACTCTTCTGTCAAAGCAAGACGAAGGGTGTAATCTCCTTCCAGTTCCGCTGATTTCAGCGCATCCACAGGTTCCAGCATCGCACGCAGCAATGCTTTAATCGTGTTGCGTGTGCCAACTACCCACGCCGCAACCCGGTTGATGCTGCCATCAAAGAAGTCGAGTCCGATATGTGTCGTTGGAAGCAGATCATGACGTACCAGTTCGCGGGCTATTTCCAGCAGCTCATCATCCATAATGACAACATGGTCACTGTCCCAACGCATTGGACGGCTGACATGCAGCAGAATGCCGTTGGTGAACAGGGCCAGTGAAGACAGTTTGTTGGATATGACTTCCGTTGGATGAAAATGTCCAGCATCGAGGCAGATTAACGTATCATTTTGCAGCCCATAGCCCATATAGAATTCATGAGAACCAACGACATACGCTTCGGAGCCGAGGCCAAACAGCTTACTCTCGACCGCATCCAGGTGATACTTGGGATCAAGCTTCTCAGCAAACACCTCATCTAGGGAATCCTTCAACCGCTTCCGCGGTGTCATCCGATCGACCGGATTATCCTTGAACCCGTCCGGTACCCACACATTGGTTACACAGGTCTGCCCCAGCTGCTCGCCAAAGTAAGCGCCAATGCGGCGGGATGCTTTGCAATGATCAATCCAGAACTTGCGAATCGCCGGATCGGAATGACTTAGCGTGAAGCCGTCACTTGATTTTTCATGCGAAAAGCACGTTGGATTAAAATCCAGGCCAAGCCCCTGTTCTTTGGCCCATTTTACCCAATTCTCATAATGCTTCGGCTCAATCCGGTCCAGCTCCACTTGTTCGTCCGTATCTGCGTAGATGGCATGCAAATTGACCTTATGTTTGCCCGGAATCATGGAGAAAGCTTGCTCCAGGTCTGCCCGAAGCTCTGCAGGTGTCGTTGCAGCCCCCGGATATTGACCTGTAACGGATATTCCGCCCGTAAGTTCCCCGTCTTTATTGAGAAATCCTTTCACATCGTCCCCTTGCCAACAGTGAACAGACACTTTGATCTCCGCGAGCTTCTTCAGCACTTCATCCGTATCAATTCCATGCTGAGCATATAATGATTTGGCTGCTTCATATGCTTGCTTGACCTGATTTTCCATGTGCGAGAACCCTCCTTATTATCGTGTAAATGCTGCTGGCACACCGCCATCAATCGTCATCATGCAACCGGTTGTTTTTTCCGATTTGGAAGAGGCAAAGAAGGCGATGCCTTCCGCAATATCTCTCGGATAAATATTGACGAGCAAAGTTGTACGTTTGCGATAGTACTCTTCCAGTTGATCCGGTTCGATACCATAGGCTGCTGCACGTTCATTTCTCCATGAACCGTTCCAGATCGCTGAACCTTGCAGAATGGCATCCGGGAGAATCGTATTTACACGAATGCCGTATTCTCCACCTTCAGCCGCGATGCAGCGGGCCAAATGAGCCTCAAGTGCTTTGGCCGAGCTGTAAGCAGAAGCGCTTTTACCCGCATATACCGAGTTTTTGGAACCGATAAATACCATACTACCGCCAATTCCCTGCTGTTTCATCAACTTGAAGGCTTCACGCGCCACGAGGAAGTACCCTGTACCCAGCACGTTCATATTCAAGTTCCACTCCTTCAACGATGTTTCGTCAAATGGACTGGAGGTGGCCAGGCCTGCATTGTTCACGATAATATCCACGCCGCCATATTGTACGGCAACTTCGGCATACGCAGATTGCACGGCTTCCTCATCGGTCACATCCATCTTCAATGCATATGCGCGATTAGCACCATATTGATCGTTAATTTCCTGAGCTACCTTCTGCGCTCCTTCAAGGTTAAGGTCCGCAAGAACGACATGTGCCCCTTCGGATACCAATCTGCGTGCAGTTTCACTTCCAATTCCACCAGCACCCCCGGTAATAAACGCCACTTTGCGGGAAAATTCAGTCTCCGCTGGAGCCAGCGATAATTTGTATAGCTCAAGCGGCCAGTACTCCACATTGTAGGATTCATTGGCACTGAGGGATACGAATTGGCCCAGACTTGTCGCACCGCGCATCACCGCAATGGCTCTATGATACAATGCCCCGCTTACCTGGGACAGGGCCCAGCTCTTGCCTGTGTTGATCATGCCCACACCGGGGATAAGAATGACGCGAGGTGCAGCTTCGAACATCACGTCACCTTCATTTTTGTTGCTCTCAAAATATTGTTGATATTGCTTTTTGTAGGCGGCCACGCCCTCTACCAGCTTGGATTTCAGCCCTTCAATATCCTCCGCGTCCGGTGTCCAATCGATGAATAGAGGTACCACTTTGGTATGCACCAAATGATCCGGGCATGCCGCGCCTACCTGTGACAGCTTCGGTGAATCCACTCCACCAACAAAAGCAAGCACATCCTCCTGATCGTCAAAGGACAAAATCATTTTTTTGCTATCCGATACCGCTCCCCGAATGGTCGGCATTACTTTGGATACGATCTGGCGACGCACTTCTGCCTCAAGCGCAGGATGCTTCTCTCCGCCAAACAGAGTTCCTTCGTTCACACGTGCTTCAATGAAAGCTTCCGCTTCATTAATAATTTTGATCGTCTGCGCGTAACATTCTTCCGATGTTTCTCCCCAAGTCACAAGCCCGTGCTTCTCCATCAGAACCAGTTCCGCATTCGGGTTCGAGAATACGCTTTCAGCAATCATCTTGGATAGTGTGAATCCCGGACGCACATAAGGAACCCATACAAATCGATCCCCGTAAATCTCTTTCGCCAGTTCTTTTCCGTTATCTGCACAACACAGACTAATAATCGCATCCGGATGGGTATGGTCCACATGTTTATATGGAAGGAATGCATGCAGCAGCGTCTCAATGGATGCACGCGGGTGTTTGGAATCGATCATGCAGTGCCCCAGATATTCGACCATCTCTTCATCCGACATGGATTCACGTTCGATTAATGGACGAATGTCTTCGAGTCCAAGGCCTGTAAAATGCTTCGCCTGCATGGAAGCCAGGTCAGATCCACTACCTTTTACATACATCACTTCTATATCACGGCCGCGAAAATCTTTCACCGTCGTTTTGGTAGACGTGTTACCTCCGAAAATGTTACATACACGACGATCTGACCCAATCAAATTGGATCGGTAGACCAGCTGCTCCAGTCCGGTTGTTTTCTCCGAAGCCTGTGATGAATTCCATAAACTCTGTACCATTTGTTCCCCTCCGATAATGTTTGTTTTATTCCTAATCAGAGTTTATCATCTTTGTTTTGTTTTGAAAACAAAAGATTTTAAATATAAACGGAAAAATTCAAAAGAGTTTCTGTTTTGATGATTTTTCTTTCAATAAAAAACACCCTGACGTGTTGGTCAGAGTGTTTGGAAGAGAATTTTTGGTCAGAACAAGCTTAATGTCACTAGTTGATTAGATGAATCTTTTTAGAAATGCTAGACCCTATAGACCTTAGTAGATCCCTGCTTTTTTTGAAGTATTTTTAATTCCATAAGTGTCGTTCACAACCGTGTTTCCAAAGGATGTCAAACTTCCGTTAGGACCTGTAGCCAAGTCCAAATAGTTCAAATCGGAGCTGTTGCCATACCAGGACCATGCGAGCCAGCCTACCCCTTTTTCCTGACCATATTTCATGATTGCATATTCATCGACGTCTCCGTTCGTGTGGTATCCACCGAATTCACCAATGATCAGGGCCAGACCTTTGTTTAAAACGCTTTCCATGTTGGCTTTTACGGTTGCCGCGTCTTTACCGGCATATTCATACATGTGAATCGAGAACACAGTATTTTTCTGTGTATCTGCTGCAAATACACTTTGTCCATAATCCACGATGGATTGCGGGTATTGCCCCCAGCCTGCTGCATCCACGATCAATGTATTGTTAATACCGGCATTTCTCAGCTTGGGAATTGCTTTTTTGTATCCGTCAGCCCAGGCACTGCCGTTCCATGTTCCATACCATTCGTTCGCAATATTTACGATAACCCTGTCTTCTTTGCCAATGAGTGCTTCCTTGATGCTAATCCAGTAGTTCACTGCTGCATCCAACGAATTATAGTCATCCTTACCTGTTGCATCATGTACTTCAAGGACCGTAATCATTTTGTTTGCGCTTACAACATTAATGATGTTTTTAACAGAGTTCAGATCGTCTTTGGTGTACTGCACACCATTGGAGAGCACAATCCGTACGGTGTTGGCACCTGTTTTGGCAATCGCAGGAATCGCCGTGTTCAGGTCGCTCTTAAACCATGAATGTCCATGATTGACACCTCTCATAACAAATGCCTTGCCAGTGGAATCGTACAATTTGCCTCCACTTACATAAAATCCTGTAGCAGCAGACGCTTTGGGTGCAGCACTCCCCAGAATCACCAACATAAGTGCAGCTATTACGGTAAAGACTGTACACTTTTGCAACTTGACCATTCGTTAGAACCTCCTACATTTTTTTGTTTATTTCAATTAACCCTGCTCAAGGCAATAAGTTAACTAAAATCAAGAGTAAATCATCATTAAATAAGGTTATCATTAAGAACATACAACTTCATAATAAGATAAATAATTTAATTATATTTACCTTATCGTTAAGGTTATGGACATATAATAAAATGAAAACGCTTACCGGTCAAGTTATTTTTACCATGAAAAGGAATGAAATTTTGTGCTCCACAGCAAAGAAAGTACCTCATTCACCGATAAAAGAAGTGAACAGGTACTCTCTTGGTCATATGGATGGTCAATGGATATCATCTGCGCCGGGCAAAATCCACAAATCTGAACTTGTCGGGGCGATGCCTTGCTTCTGTGAACTGGAATTGACTCGCGTCCTCCAGGTAAACCTGGCTCCTTACCACAACTACATTGTGGAACCCTTCGAGATCAAGCAACTCCCTATCTTCAGCGGTAGGCTCCTCCACCAAAATTTCCTTTTTGGCAAAAGAGATGGTCAGCCCGAGTTCTTCCTCAATGTACTCGAAGATAGAATCATTACATATTTCCCTGCTCAAACCGGGAATAAGCCTCTGGCTTATATGGTCCTTATCGAGGATGACATGTTCGCCATCCACTTGCCGTACACGTCTGATCTCCCAGACCTTTTCATTCAGGCCAAAATTGATTTTCTTGAACAAGGCCTGATCAACCTTTTTTTCTTCAAAAACCTTAACGTACGTTTTGGCCCGATGTCCCATTTTTTTAGCCAGTTCCTTGAAGCTAACGAGACCTGAGATAGGAAAATCAATTTTACGTATATCCAAAACAATGGAGCCCTTACCTTGAATTTTCTGAATATAACCTTCTTCAGACAGCATTTTCAGCGCTTTGCGAATTGTCTCTCTGGACGTTTGATAACTTTCCGATAAATCCAGTTCCGAGGGAAGCAGCGTGCCAGCTTCAATTTCTCCAGTCCGAATACGAGCTGCGATATCTTCATAGATTCGGATAAATTTATTATTCATCATTCATCACCACTGTCCATTACCCTTTTTTTATCATATTAGCAACCTATTATAACATTAAAAGTCGAATAACGGATAATGTCGCAACTATCGATGATGAAATGATGAATTGACATGTGATTCAATCCATGTCTTTTACGTCAAATTTTGACGCGTTATCCTTACCATCTATGTCGCTACTCGTTCCTTTATCATCCATAGTTGGATTCTCTTCCTCCATAGTTTGGTTCTCTTCAATAATACGGATCAGCTTGTTCAGTCGGAAGATGAGGGCTGCCGCCTCGGATCTGCTCAGATGCTGCAAGGGACGGAAACTGCCATCTTGGTATCCCGTAAGCATATACATTCCAGCAAGCTCTTCAACCTCTTCTTTGGCCCAATCGGATACATCCATCTGATCCGTAAAAGCACGACGTGAAGTTGCGGGTTCCGGCTTGATTTTGCGAATAACATTCGCGATGATCTTTGATGCTTGTTCCCGGGTTACCAGCGCATAAGGTGCAAATTTACCATTCCCCATACCATGTACCATACCACGACTTACGGCTGCTTCGATCTCCGGAGCAAACCAATCCTGATCGTTCACATCCTGAAAAGCATTTTGATAATCCGCAGATGTGTCCACACCCATTAATCGCACAATAAGTGCTGTGAATTCAGCTCTTGTAATGGGACGACGGGGTTCGAAGCGGGTTTCACTCACACCTTGAATGATGTTTTGCTCTGCCAGCCATATAATCTGATCTTTATTGAATGTTTGACCAATATCAATGAACTTGATCTCTTTCTTGGCTGTTGTTTCCGCTTTGTCATTTTGCTCTGGTTGAGACACAACGGACTGGGCATCCTCCGGTTTGGAGGAAGTTACAGGTGAACCGGCCCCACTTCCGTTTGAAGGTGGATACGGCATAGTCACAGCCACGGCCTGCTGGCTTTCACTTTTTTCCCCGGCTGAATTTTCAGTCCACAATATGACATCATAGCGCTGCCCACCCGTTAATCCTGTCCAGATGTAGCTTCGATCCTTTCCACGATAAATCTCCCGCCCACTACTAGAAAGTACGATTATTTCATTCAAAGATTCCAACTTCCAGCTCAACGCAATGCTGCTTGTACTCTGAGAGGTGGCTGAAACGGTGAATTCTTCTGATGGCAATGTCTCGAACTCAGGTACATTAACTGTCTCTCCGTCTCCCGCCTCATTAAAAGGCACAATAGAAAAGTCTGGATAGCGCTGGGCACTTTCCAATTCAGTCACATGTATCGACGTTCCCATTGTTGTCGCAATCAGCTCGTCTTTCCGATAGATGCGATAGCCTGCTGCCCCAGGAATCATATCCCATACAATATCTGCACCATGCTGAGCGCGTTCTTCCACTTGGGGTGGAGAAGGAATTTTGCCTGGCAGTGTTACTGCTGTTAGATTAAAGCCGACCTCGCTCTTACCGGAAGCATTAACGGTTTTGATGGTGTACACATAATCTACACCAGACTCAAGCCCCCGGTCCTCGTAATAAGGCTCGTCAACAGACACTCGGCCGATCTCCGCACCGTCACGTTCAATGATGAATTGCTCAGCCCCCTTGACACGGCTCTTTTCGAACTGAAGTTGTATGCTCTCCTGTGTCGAACGATATTCCACTTCTTTGGGAGCTTCCGGTTTGGTTAACAGCGTATACTCGAGCTTATGTGATATATCCCCCTGCTCGTTCTCGGTATACAATTCGATGGAGTAGTTCGTTCCGCCCTGCAGCTCATTTACGATATACTCTTTTTGTTTACCTCTATACAGCTCGATACCATCCATTAGAACCACAAACGTTTCGTTGAGATAAGGGAAATCCCACTCCAATCTGGCATGCTCCGTCTCCGGATATAGCTTTATCTCAACAGAATCGACATGAGGCAGGGTGAAAAATGGAGCAACGACCATTGGACTTCCTTTACCTGCCGTATTATAAGGAACGATCTGTACTTGATCATATTGAGCTGCGCTGGTAAGTCCATTAAGGGTAACCTCAGTCAAATCATTCTCTGTAATGGTTGTGAATTCGTTATCCGCTATCATTACAATGTAACCCTCTGCCCCTTGGACCTTTTTCCACTTAATCACTGCTGCCGTCTCTTCAATTACATCTGGGTGCAGCGTTTCCTTAATTGTTGCAGGCAGCGTACGCAATTGAACATCAAATCCCGTATCGCTATCGCCCGAAGCATTCGAAGTCTTAACCGTATAGGTGTATCTCTCTCCCGGCGTCAGGTCACTATCTTCATAAGAAATGCTGTCAGCCGGAATACGGTCAATTTCAATACCATCTCGCAATATGATCAACTGTTCTGCTCCTCGTGTGGCGCTGCCACTCAGATCCAGCTTTGCCGATTGATCGGTTACGGCAGCAATACTTGCTGTTTGTGGGGATATGGGCTTGGTCAACAAAAGAACCTGAACAGGAGAAGAACGGTGACCATCCTCATTCATGACAGTAAGTTCAAACGCATACGTTGTGCCATCCAATAAACTGGCGAGATGGACCGATGGTTCGGACACAGTCTGTACTTCCCCCGTGGTCTGATTGCGTATTTCATATGCGGCAGCTCCCTTTACTGCTTCCCACGCCAAATCAAACGCGTGCGTTCCCTTGATCACCGTAATCCCATCTGAGGATAGTGGCAGGGTTTGAGTTGTTATTCCATAGGTAAGGGAAGCACCCGAACCACTTGCATTAACCGCCCGGATCTTATACGTATATTTCGTGCCTGGCAACAAATCCTCATCTACGAATTGGGTTTCACGCGCATCCATGCGAGCAATCTCTCGCCCATTGCGTTCAATGATGTATTCGTCTGCACCCTTAACTCCTGTTTTGGTAAAATCAAGATTAATACTGTTTTCCGACACTTCCAATGCCTTAATCTCCACTGGTTTCTCAGGCAATGTCAGTACAGATACATTCGTCGCTTCGGATGAGGTCCCTTGTCTGTTCATGGCAACAAGTGCGTAATGATGCATCGTTCCATCCTCAAGTCCTGAAATCAGTGTGGTCAGCTCTGTTCCACGGTAAATCTCTTTGTTCCCCTGTTTAATTACATACTCCGAGGCACCTGCTACCGCAGCCCATGACAAGTTGGCTTTATGTACCCCTGGTTCAACTACGATTTCTGAAGGCGATGCTGGTTTGGATAATCGAATCAAGCTGGCGGACTGACCGACTCCAGACGTGTTCAAGCCCTGTACTTCCACTAAATACTCCATGCCTGGTGACAATTCTTCAGCCGTATAGGCAAGTCCAGAAGTTCGACCCACTTCGGCCCCATTGATACTCACAATATAGGATTCGGCTGTATTTACAGATTCCCATTCCACACCAATGCTCGTTTCATCCGTATGTGTTACTGTGAGTCCTTCTGGTCTGGTTGGCAAAGTAAGAAGTTCACCGCTTGTGGGTGCACCGTAACCGGCTGCATTTCCGGCCTGCACCTGATACGTGTAGTGGCGGCTGCCAGATAACTGATGGACTTCAAGCTGTGTATCTGATATCTCATAACTCTGCCCCTCAAGAACGACCCGGTACTTCGTCGCTCCGGGTACTGCATCCCATCTGAGTGTTGCTCCTGTTTCAGTCGGCTGAACAAAGTGAAGACCTGAAGGACTCTCGGGAAGCGTCGTTCCAGATACTCGATTGGATTGACCTTGTCCACTTCCATTGCCTGCCTGAACGTCCACCTGAACCAACGTTCCCGCGGTCAATCCCGTTAGCAGATATTCATGGGTTCCAGCAAGCAGCGTCTCTCGCTTCTCCCCATTCACAAAGACTTCGTATCGCTCCGCGCCTCTTACAGGATCCCAACTTAGACGCATGCTCGTTGTTGTAGCATTATCTATACTCAAGTTTTCAATGGCCCCCGGCAATGTCATCAGCTTCTGCAAGCTTGTTACCGGGCCTTCTCCTGTCTCGTTTGCGGCCAGCAATTCATAGCTATACTCTGTTCCACTATCCAGACCTGCGTCCACATACTCCGTTTCCAATCCTTCGTAGATTCCTGCTCCACTACGTGAAAGGCTGTAATACGTGGCTGAAGTTACCGTCTCCCATCCCAGAGAGATCTCATGCTCCCGAATCTGCACTGCCTCAAATTCACCGGGTGCTGCAGGCAATGTCAGAAATCCCGCCCTGCTGCTTTCTCCCGCACCACTCTCATTCAGAGCTGTGACCGAAATCGTATGAATGCTCCCCGGGACCAGATTGGTCAAGTACGGAATATTGGAAGAATCGGAGATCGTCTGGTCATAAACAATTCTTCCATCCGAAGTTGCAGCCGTGATACGGTACGCAGTAGCCCCTTGAACCGAATCGAAATGCACTTCTGCCAGCCCAGGCTGGGAATCGACTTTTCGAATTTGTAATGATGCCGGTGCTGCCGGGATTGTCAGTGCACGGACAGCTACTGCATCACTTATGCCAGTGTGGTTTCGAACTCTCACTTCGTAATCATAGACTTGCCCACCACTTAGGGAGTCATCAATGTGCGTATGTTTTGGATAATCCAGTGTCCACAACTGGCCTGTCGTTTGGTTTATAATTTCATACTGATACCCGTCGGTATACCATTCTCCTGTCGGCAAATCCCATGTAAGTTCTGCCGAAGTCTCACTGATCTGTGTGATGCTCACATTTCCCGGTTGCTGTGGTTTGCGCTGGATCTGATAAGGCGCCGATACCGTCTCATATGTATTCCCTGCCACATCCATTGTTTTGGCATGGATATACCAAATGCCTTCGGATTCAATTGAAATTACAGGCTCATTCGAGCGAGCTTCATTCCAGTTGTCTGGCGATAAGGAACTGTTGGTCACATTGTACAATCGCGAATTCTCATTGATACCCGAATCAGAATCTTCATATTGAACGGTAGCAGATATATTAGTGTCACTCCAGCCTTGTCCATTCGGTGTAAATGTAACCGTTGGAGCAACCTGATCGACATAAGCCGTACGACTAATCTCCTTGCTAACGTTTCCGACAGCATCTCTCGCTCTGGCTCGAATGACGGTGGGACCGTTTGAACTCACGGTGCCTGAGTTTCCTGCAATATACGGGGCCCCATTCAAACTATATTCATACGAAATGGAATGTTCGTCTACGCTGCCAGCAATCGTAAATTGTACAGCTTCCTTGCTCCAGCCTGACTGACTTAATGTAATAACCGGTTCTGTTGGAGCGGTCTTATCCAATCGAATGATTGCTTTCGCAACAGTACTTACGTTCCCTACCTGGTCAAGCGAGCGCGCATATACTGTGGTTTTTCCTTCTTTGGTAACCTTCACTTCTCCAGTGTAATCGATCCAGGGGCCTTGTTCGTTTAGACGATATTGGCTTTTGGCAAGTCCACTGCCTGTATCTTCACCACTGGTGATTTCAAAAGACACATCCTGGTTTGTCCATTCATCATCACTGAGTGTAATCTTTGGCTCATCAGGGCCAGTCTTGTCAATTCGGGCAGTGGCTGAAGTTGACGCACTGACGTTAGAGGCCCGATCCACACTTCGCGCCTGAATCTCGGTTATTCCTTCCGTATGGATAGTAAATGGCTCTCGATAATCGACCCAAGTCCCTTCACCTCCAAGCCTATATTGCGTAAGACCCACTCCGCTTGCTTCATCCGTACCTGCCGTTAACGTCACCGTTACTGCCGAATGGGTCCACTCCGGAGGATTTAACGAAATGACGGGAGGTGTCGGAGCTGTACGGTCCACTCGCGCTGTAACCGAAGCCTCCTGTCCTGTATTGCCAAATGCATCTATACTGCGTGCAATTATCAGCGTGTTTCCTTCAGAAGCAACCGTAAAGGGAACAGTGTATTCCTTCCATTCTCCTCCAATCCCTAGTTTGTACTGTGTCTTCTGCACACCACTTAAGGCATCCGAACCTGCTGTAATCGTAACCAGGACATCTTCCTTGGTCCAAGAAAAAGGATTGACTGCTAAAGAGGGAGCGGTGGGACCAGTTGTGTCCTTTGTGATCTGACCTGCAGAGGCAAATGCAGTCTGTATGCCTTCTCCATTCAGTGCTGCTACATATACGTCATATATTCCGTCTGCAAGTCCAGTTAGCGCAAGTTCAGTCCGAGTTGATGAAGTTGTACCCGATGCAAACACTTGTCCGACAGAGTTACGTATTTCCGTTTTGTAATTCGTTCCCGCAGGATTGCCATTATTGTTCCAACTAGCCGTAACGGAGTTACCCGACTGGCTCACAGCTGCATCGCTTGGTGTATTGGCCAATGTAAATTTGCTAGCTGGGCTTGAATACCCCGTATAGGAACCGACCGAATTTTTGGCGCGCACAGCAAAAGAATACGGGGTATTCGGTGTAAGCCCGGTCACCTGACGACTATTGGATGTACCTGTATCGAAGCTCTGATTCGTCGTTACATTTTTCAGTTCATATGTCACGGAGGCATCATTCGCCTTCTTGTCCCAATTCACCGTTAGATTATTATTGTTAACCGATGTAAATGTTGGTGTTCCCGGAACCACGAAACTTTTTACCGTGAAATTGACCGTGCCCGCTGAGGAGACCCCTCCCTTGTCATCCATAACCCATACCTGCAACGTATGTGCACCATCTGCGAGCGTGTCAGGCAATGTGTAATTCGTGTTAAACAACTGATTGGAACCTGTAGCCGTCATTTGTGTCAACATATTTTCGGAGCCTCCGTCGATTGACCATTTGACAGTCAGAAGATCTCCCACATCCGTATCCCGGGTTGTACCGGAAATTTGGAGCTGTTCTCCTTTATAGTAGGTCTGGCCTGAAGACGGAGCCGATAGTGCAAAAGAAGGCGGTGCATTTTTGGGGCCAATTCCCACGATCGTCGAAAATTTGCGTGAAGCCTGGTTGGCAGTTGCTTTACCGTCCCACCAAAACTGCGCAGCAGTATCCGTTGCGGTAATGGTCTGGCCTGGCGTAAAGGAAGATGGAGAAGAACCACCTGTCAGCTGTGCACTGTCCGGGCTATTGTACTGCCCCATGAAAATGCGATCCGCGTCCACGACGTTATACGTGTTAGCATAAAAAGCGGTTACCTGAACTCCACCACTGTAATTGCGCCAGCCGTTCTCAATCACTTCAAACGGAGAAGCATCGTTGCCATTCACCATCGTATCCCAATAGAACGTACCTCCCAGATTGAGCGTAGAGCCGCTGCGATTAACAGCCTCCAGTTCCACCTTCATATAACCGCCCTGAGATGTGGCATTCACAATGGATACGCGCAAAATATACTCTACATTGTCTTTCTGCCTGGACATTTCGATTACATTATTATTGATTCGATAATAATTAAGGGGCAGCGACTTAAAATTAACTGGTGTTCCGTTATGATCAATAATGGTGGATACATTCCCTGTATCACCACCGTAGAATACATTTGTATTTGGAAGCAACACAATTCTATATTTGCCATCACTATTCATCTCCACTTTCACCTTGGAGGATTGAACAGCCTTCATGCTGGAAGTATCGGATACAATACTGATGGTTTCCACCGCTTCAGCCATAACGGC
The DNA here is from genome assembly GCF_900110055.1 of Paenibacillus sp. OK076. Classification (NCBI taxonomy): domain Bacteria; kingdom Bacillati; phylum Bacillota; class Bacilli; order Caryophanales; family Paenibacillaceae; genus Paenibacillus; species Paenibacillus sp. OK076. The sequence continues at coordinate 2,029,447 of NZ_FOCH01000001.1, read as the reverse complement.
CGTTGAACCCCATTCGACCAGCATGGCTTGGGGTGACAGCAAGGCAAATGCCAGTACCACTTTGCTAAGCTGCTCGGCCTGTTTTTTTATACGTTTCTCAGATTTCTTCTTCAACGTCTGCTCTCCTTTTCTGCACACACAAAAAAGGAGGCACCCCAACAAAGGAACAAAGTCCTCTGTTGGGGTGCCTCCCCTAACAAGTGTCATTTTTTCTTGATTATAACGATTCAAATAACGAAAGTAAATACTTAAGAAGGCTGAATTTTGTCAATTCACGATTGATTGATTATAACGAATGGCTGAGAAACCATTTGTACAACTCCGGGTTTTCATACGTTTCTGTCCAAGCATCATGATCCCCTTCAGGGTATATCGTCAGCTTCACATCCGCATTCAACGCTTCAAGCGCATGAACAATTTTCTCGGATTCCGTTACATAAACGACGTCATCCTTTGCCCCATGAAACGCCCATATCGGCGTATTACGCAGTTCTTCCGCTTTGGAAGGGTCCGCTCCCCCACATACAGGAGCCAATGCAGCAAATGTATTGGGGTAAAAGAGTGGCAGATCCCATGTACCATACCCGCCCATACTCAGACCTGTAAGATACACCCGGTCTGGGTCAGCTGCTTCGGTTTCCAAAACATGTTCCAGAAGGGCCATAACAGCTTCGCGATGCATACCCCAAAATTCGTCCACAGGACATTGCGGTGAAATCACGATAAACGGGAAACTCTTGTCCTGATCGGCAATAAGCGGAACCCCGTTTGCTTTAAGCATTTCCAGATCATTACCGCGTTCCCCGGCACCATGAAGAAACAAAATGACAGGCCATTTCTGGTCCTCTGCAAGTGGTTCCTCCTTCTCAGGAATGTGCAGCAAATAATCCAAAGTGACGGTTTTGGTGATTTCTTTTACCAGTCGATGCCCGGTTTGCGACATATGCTCGCCTCACTTCTCATCTCTAATTTTCAGTAACGCTTCATCCAATGCTCCAACCACCTTGTCACACCATGCATCAAATTCGGGATCTTCGGTCTGCAATTCAGGATGTGCAAGAATATATTCTATGGTACTCCGGATTCCTTGATCAGCCCGAATGGTTGCCACAAATTCCGGAACAAGCCTTTTTAATTTACTGTTATCAAATACAACCGTATTCGCCTTGTCTCCCAGCAGACCGCCGCGAAGATCCTGATCACTGCACGCCGCCAAAAACTCGGAAGATACATGCACCGCATGAAGCTTGACACCAAGCACTCCTGCAATAATTTCATAGATCTGATTCCAGGTTACTGACTCATCTGAGGTAATATGTACCGATTCACCAATCGCGTGAATATTGCCCATAAGGCCAATAAATCCTTTGGCAAAATCACGGTTATGCGTTATGGTCCAGAGAGATGTGCCATCTCCATGAATGAGTACGGGTTTATTTTCACGTATGCGCTTGAGGACCTGCCAGCTTCCCTCTGCTCCATGTACACCGAGAGGTACAGAACGTTCACTATACGTATGACTTGGACGCACAATGGTGACCGGAAATCCTTCTTCACGATACTGTTTCATCAAATAGTCTTCACAGGCAATTTTGTTGCGCGAATATTCCCAATACGGATTGGATAATGGCGTACCTTCCGTGATCCGATAGTCAGCAAGTGGTGTCTGATAGGCAGATGCCGAACTGATAAATATAAACTGCTTTGTTTTATCTTTGAACAAACGGTAATCTCTCTCCAGCTGTGAAGGTACAAACGCGATAAAGTCTGCGACAACATCGAACTCCAGGTCGGCAATCAGCTCCGCAACCCGTGCTTCATCGTTAATATCGGCTTGCAGCACTTTGATTTGCGCAGGCAAATTATCATTTTGATTTCCTCGGTTGATCAAATAAAGTTCGCAGCCTTGCTTCGCAAGCTGATCGGTAATTGCTGTACTGATGGTACCTGTTCCTCCAATAAAAAGCGCTTTCATATTTGGCCACCTCCAGATGAAATTGATCACTAGTCCATGATATCATGCACACAAAAGAGGAGCAAAGATTCATTGAAGAATCTTTGCTCCTATCCATTATATGACCTTAATTGTTCCGTAAATCATGTACATACCGCAGTGAATTTCATATTCACCAGGTTGGACATCCTTGTCAACAGTGTAATAGTTGTTTCCTTTTTGCATATAAAGATCCATGCCCAGCTTGTCAGCCGCTACCGATTTAACATGCGTAACCTTGCGGGTAAGGATAAAGTTAATTTTGGTTGGAACCCCGGATTTAACTTCAATAACATTAGGTTCAAAGCCGTCGTTGCTTACATTCACATCAATAACTTCATATCCCTTCAAGTCTTCTGCCGTCTCGACTTTGGCCGTTACGGCACTTCCTGAGCCTGGGGACATATCCTTGCCCATAAAATACACCATAAACGATCCAAGCAGCACAACTACAACAAGACCCAGCGTTAGCCAAGGCCACATTTTTTTGATCCAGCTGTTCATCTCAACGCTCCTCTGTCTATGTTCCCATTCTATTAATACTCTTCTTTAGCATACCCCATCCAGTTAAAATTGAAAATGACTCGAATGGGCCATATCGATGGTACGTTACTTAGCCCAATAAATATATTCATCCAAAAAGAGCCTGAATCACTCAGGCTCTTTCAGCTATAGCTATTGTCTTGATCGTTCTATCTATTCACCAATCAGGAATATATAGGTGTATTTCGACTTCGTCTCATCCGTAACTTATAGATCTCTGGCAGCGCTACACCAATCAGCACTATGATAACCCCGATCCATTGCAAGGCGCTCACATGCTCGTGAAGCACAATGGATGAGAGCAGGACTGCGATTGGGAGCTCAACCGCTCCAAGAATTCCGGCCATGTCGCCACCAATATGAGGCACACCTACTGCGAACAGTACGGGTGGGATAAAAGCTCCGAAGAAGCCCAGTAACAATCCGAAAACAAGCAGCTGGCTCCAAATTAATCCGTTAAACAGGAATGTCGGTGGGAACAGGATGCACAGCAAGACCAGACCCCCGGTAACCATCCAGGCACTGCGAAAAGCCGGATGTGCCGTTGGAACCGCTTTTCCACTAAACAGTACAAACAGGGAGTAACTTACAGCCGCCATTAAGCCAAGCGCTATGCCCAAGCCGTTAAACTCTCCGAGTCCTTGTTCCAGAAAACCAGCTGCCAGCAATGTTCCACCGAACAGGATAATCAAAGTCAGGAATGTTACCTTGTCAGGACGCTGACGTTTGCTCACCGCCTGAATCAATACGCTAATCCACGTAAATTGGAACAAAAGAATAATGGCCAATGACGCGGGAATATACCGCAAAGACTGATAATAGACAAGACCGGTAATTACCGTTGGAGTCCCTGCAGCCATCAATAGCAAACGCTGCTTCCACGTTAATTTCTGAAGCGCTTTTGCCACGGCTGCTGATGGTTTTCCATCGGCCTGTGATTTTCGTTTCATTCTAAACTTCGAGTATAATGCCAGCATCCAGGACAGAATGAAGCCCGTGATCAGCTGTGTGCCCACGACCTCTCCAAGTTTGTACCCTTCGCCGTAAGCCAGAACCACAATTGTGGATAATATGCCATAGCTCATCGCTCCAGCGAGAACGGACAGATAATATTTCATTGTAAGTAAACCTCCTGATGATCGAAAAATGCGTCCGCATGTTTGATCCATGCCAAGGTCACAGACACCATCCAAATGCAAAAAATCCTAACTACGAGCAAGGAATACAATGATTCCCTGGCATCGTAGTTAGGAAGTATAGGCTTCCCGTAGAGACCCTCGCCCTGTGTACACTTTCGGCCTGCGAGGTTATACGAAATGAAATATGCATTTGTTGTTTGCGGTTCGTGTGTGACGACTTTTCATATATTACATGGGAGGTGAGGTGGTGTCAACCCTGATTCACAATTTAAATTTCTTTAATTCAAATTAAAGACAAAACACATGCGTTATTGCGTCATTTCACAGATGAAGAATCCCATGTTAACGTTTGCTGTAATCCTTCTTTGAGCCCATTTAAATCCAATCCATCCACTGCAAAGGCCACTCGGATCAATGGAGGAGACACAAATTCATCATATTTACCAAGATACGGTGCTTCATCTTCTGAAAGCAACGCAGATGCGTCTTCTGCTGCTCGACACTCACTCATGATCTCGGCCAAAAGTGTGCGACCATCCACTTTGCCTGACACGACAAAATAATAAGGCTCCATAGGTACAACAGATCGCAAGGCTAGCTTGTCAGACAAGTTGTGCTTCATTAAACGTTCGAGTGTGCGGAAAGACTTGCTTCCCACCCAAGGTAATACATACAAGGAATCTCCTCCTGCTGGAATGACAACCTGCTTCAATAATCCACTTTCACGCGCAAGTCGACGGGCGCGCTCCAAACGATTTACCGCTTGCGGAGATAGATACGGATATATCACTGTGTCTGACAGTACTTCTCGCATTTTCTGGACGACCGTCGTATGAATGTCCCCACCCGCACCAAGCCATAACGTATCCACTTTGCCTTTGGCCGCCTTGACATACACGGATTTATGCTTGTGATCCACCTCTTCCACTTTCCACAGCTTTCCGGCAAGGGAGAAACAGTATCCAGGTGGCGGCACGGTTGTAATCGACCCGATCTCCTCGGAACCGTTCAGCACTTTGTGCTCTTCATCATCTTTGAACACCGCGTAAAAGCGATAGTTATTGACGGTTTTCTCACCCGTAAGCCCGATAATTAATGTCCGATCTTCTGTCCATTGCAGATGATCAGTCTCAATCAAATAATTCAGAAAAACCTGATATTGATCTGCACGAATCTGCGCGAATGGTGCGAGTGAAAGGATAGCCTCAGCCAGTTCTTTGGGTTCAGCCTCCCCCATGCTTTTCAGCATGCTCATCGTCTGATGATAGAGCACACCCATAGGCATCTTACGAGCCTCAAGCGGTTCAACCCACTTGGTCTTAACATACAATTCAATCACAGCAATCGCCCTCATCAGTGTCCATGGCATTCGAGCAGGCAATTGGGCTTCCTCATCCTCTTCTTCCGGACATACAAATAACATTTCGGAAGCCATATCCTCGCGCCTGCCTGATCGTCCAAGACGCTGTACAAAGCTTGATGCGCTATACGGTGCTCCAAGCTGCACAACCCGCTCCAGCTCACCCAGGTCAATGCCCAGTTCCAACGTTACGGTAGCCGCAGCAACTGCTGGCCCTGACCCGGTTCGCAAGGCTGCTTCGGTCTCTTCTCTCAACATGGCGGAAATACTCCCATGATGAACATGGAATACGTCCCGCTCCTGTCTCCGTGCGGCGACACGTCGCATCTCAAGTATAGTAACTTCGGCATCCGTCCGGCTATTGGTGAATATTAAAGCTTTTTTGCGATGTGTACTCTCATAGATGAAGTCGTAATAGACTTTACGTGCGTTATGCAGATGTTCCGCCTGTTCTTCATCCCGTGCATCCGGAAACGAAAAATGCTCCACTCGCAGACGCAACTTGCGACCACCGGGGGAAGAAACCACCTCCACCCCCTGGTTAGTTCCAGCAGCGAGCCAGGCTGTAGCCGCATTATAATCACTTAATGTTGCGGATAATCCGACTCTTCGCGGTTTACATCCAGCCATACGCTCAATTCGTGCCAGTTCACTCAATACCTGAATACCTCGATCCGCTCCCATGAATGCATGAACCTCGTCAATAATGACATACCGCAGATCATGAAATAACGCCGGAATGGCATTGGGACGATTCATCAGCAGACCTTCAAGCGATTCAGGCGTAATCTGAAGCACACCGGAGGGACTTCGCATGAGACGTGTTTTCTCTGCCTGAGGCACATCTCCATGCCAGTGCCATACCGGAATATTCCCCTCGGACAGCAGATCCTTTAGTCGCTCGAATTGGTCATTAATCAGTGCCTTAAGCGGCCCGATGTACAAGATGCCCACGGATTTGGAGGGCCGTTCATACAGCTCGGTCAGTGCTGGAAAAAAAGCCGCCTCCGTCTTGCCGGAGGCTGTGCCTGCCGCAATCAGCATATGATGCGGGGTATGAAAGCAAATATTGCAAGCTTCAATCTGGGCAGGCCGAAGTGATTCCCATCTTTTTTTATAAATAAATTCCTGTACAAAAGGGGCCAGTCGATAGAAAGGGTTCTCACTCATAGTTCAAACTCCGCCAGAAAATCATCCAGAGCATCCGGAGATGATGAATCCGTTCCTTTTCCTGCTTCCGGCGGTTTAACTGCTCGCTCACCAAGCAATTGAGCATAAATCACTTCGGGATTCTGATGGAGCGTGTGCAGCACATCCATGAAGTCCCGTACCACTTCACGTGTAGTCAGTAACTCATCCGCACCGAGCCGGTTAACCGCTGTTTGCATAAAACCAACTAAATCCTCATCCGTCAGACTTGCACTGTACCCAAAATGCAGGGCATGAATCTGACGCAGCTTCTGCAGCAGAATCAAAATCTCTTCATGGGATAACATCGTAAGTTTCAGGATCGGTCCGGTATAATTCGCATATTCTCTTGCTGCATAGCGACCATCAATAAGTCTGGAGCGAAGCGCTTCATAACTAAAGAGTCCGCGTCTTTCATCCTCCACAAATTGTGGTGTGCCGCCTACAAAAATACCCAGGTGTTCTGCTTTGCCCTGCATCGTATCATTGAACATGGTAAGCAGCTTCTCGTAGTTGCTTTGCCGGGAGATGCTGTTTGTAATTTTATAAAGATTCACCGCTTCATCTATAAACAACAGCAATCCTTTATAACCGATCCGTGCCGTAAATTCGGACCATAATTTGAAGTAGTCATACCAGTTATCATCGTCAATGATGACGCCGACAGCCAGCTCTTTCTTGGCTTCCGTTTTGGTTGCGAATTCGCCTCTCAACCAGCGCAGCGCAGCCTGTTTGCGGTCATCATCCTCCAATTTATAGCCGTTCCAGTACGAAGCCAGCACCTTGGCAAAATCAAATCCATGCACCAAATTCTGCATTTCGTTTGTCACTGCATAAATCTGCTTCTCAACTTCAGCAGGAAGAGCCGGATCATCCGGGCGCAACCCCTGACTCTGCATCGCTTGTTGCTGAAGACCGGCAATCCATTTTTGCAAAATCGGTTCCAGTGCCCCGCCATCTGGTCGTGTACGAGTAGACAGACGAGTCATCAGCTCACGATATGTTGCGAGCCCCTGACCTTTGGTTCCCACCAGTCTGCGCTCAGGTGACAAGTCGGCGTCTGCCACAACGAATTCGCGATCCATCGCATAGTTACGAATCATCTGCAACAGAAAGCTTTTCCCGCTTCCATACCTTCCTGTAATCAGCTTAAAAGCTGCCCCGCCTTCTGCAATATTGTCCATATCCCGCAAGATCGCGTCCACTTCAGACTTCCGACCAACAGCAATCTGCTCCAGTCCGATTCGTGGCACAACGCCTGCGGTCAACGAATTCACTAGTGCGGTAGTCAGCCTCTTCGGTATTTTAAGTTCTGCCACTGCCCAATCACCTCTTCACATGTTCAAACACATTTATATAATCGGAAACTATGCGATCACCATCAATCAGTAGATCACCAATCGTTTCCATAGCCATATCATTCATTTCATCCAACAGGAGTGCAGGCATCGTGCCGTATTGCTCAGCCACCCGCATCAGGTCCGTATCCGGGTTGACACCAAGCAAGGCATAAATTGCCTGTACATGCTGCGAAGACAGCATTTCAGAGAACTGCAACCACTCTTCATCCAAATCAGCAGAAAAATTCGCCTCCCATTGTAATGATAATGGCTCGCTAATCCCGCTTTCATGAACTCCGTAAGTTTTAAGCGCTCCCTCAAAGCCAACTTCCTGTTGGTCAGACTCCTCAGCTCTTTCAGTGTCATCCGTTGAATTTTGAATCGCCACAGGAGCTTGGCTGCTCGCATTGTTCGCATCCTCATCTTCGGAGGTACGATTTTCCTCGATCATGAGTGCTCTGCGCACATATTCACTTTCCTGCTGCAACGATGCAAGTTTCTCCGCATCAATGCGGACTATCGGTTGCTCTACTACTGGCATTTGCTCGACTGCAAAGGCTTTGTCCAGGTAACGTTCAATCACATTTGCAAGCTCAGGTTCAAGGGTCTTTCCACGAAGTCGCCCTCGGAAACCGAGCAGTTCACGGCATTTATTTTCCGTGCATCGAAAAACCCGGGTTACAAACTGGACAAAATCTGCATGCTCTCCAATCGGAACATATGTTATTCGAACCGATTTTCCATAAATGGAGTCGTCATATACGGCCTTTCGAAACAACGTACGTTCGATCGTCCTTTCATGATTTAGCTCAAACTGATCCAATATGCCGACCTTGCGTGTATGCATCAGATAAGAATCCACCAAAGCCATGACTCGGGGAATGTACTGTTCCAAAATTTCTTTGCCGCCATCCCTGTAAAATTTGCTGAGCGTAATGTCATAGTCATAATATCGTTGTAACAGCTTCAGCGAGATATCCGATATATTGCTGCTTAACAGCCGGTGCAATTCCTTATCCAAAATCTCCGGTGGAAGATAGCCACTCGAAAGCTCCACCATCTCGGATAATGACATGTTCAACTCATGTACGAGATCATAATCAATAATCCATTCCTGCATGTATACATCCAACTGCGGAAGCCGTTCACGATAGTTGATCCATAGCTCTTTTAATTGGTCATAACCTTCCTGTGGTTCCTGCCAACCAATTCCGTTGATCAGCTCATAAATATGAACAAACAGATAGGACAGATCCGTATCAGGGAACCGTCCTTGCCGGACTTCCGTCCTCCAATACATATACCAATGGCGCTGGGGTTCGTTCATTACACCATAAGTCGGCCAATAACTCATAAAAGGAACCCAGGGAGCCTGCTCCCCTTCCACTTCCATGAGTTGCCTTGCTTCCTCCACAAACCTTTTCTCCGAAGACAATATGCCGCCAGGTAATCTTATATCAAAATCAGCACGGACAATCGTTGAACGATCAGGAACCGGGACTGCCGCTGTGATAGGCTCTTCGCTCAGATCAATTTCCATAAACTCCAGTTGTCTTGAATCCTCTTTCATTTGATTCCGTTTCACCGTCCTCCACATGCGAATACGAACAAGTGTATCCATATTCATTATTATAACACTTGTCCTGGGCCTGCGGTTATGAAAATAATACTTTCCGTTTGAATAGAAAAAAGAAAGGCATTTAAACTGATATCCAGTTTAAATGCCTTCCCTCTATACCATTTTGCTGCACCCTTTACAGTAAGGCTAGTAAAACCTCGTATCAAACCACGATAGCCCGATTTTTCCCGTCACTCTTGGCTTGAGCAAGGGCCTGACTGGCTTTTTCAATCAGATTTGAAATCATCAGCTTTTCTTCAGGAACCATTACCGCACCGCCAACGCTAACAGTGACCACGTCACTCGGGCTGGACAGATCTCTCTGAATTTGAAGTGCAAGCACATGTTGTCTGATTTCTTCGGCAAGCTCCGCTGAACGTTCTGATGTTGCATTCTTCAGTTTCAACATGAAGGTTCCTCCCCGAAGACGGGAGATGATGGCATCATTCTGCTCACTGACCACCGCCAGCACTTCTCCAATCCACTGCAGGCACAGATCGCCACCTTGAAGTCCATAAGATGCATTATATGAACGGAAATCGTCGATATCTATAATTATCAGTCCCAAGCTGCATTTCTCCTGCAAACATTCATTCCAATCATCCTGAAGCTGGGCTTGGAATATGGTTTGAAGCGGCATGTCTGTTAACGGATCTGTATTGAGATAGTTCTGGAGCTGGCTGGTTGTCTCCGTATAATGATCCTGATCATGATTCGATGCGCCACTGTTCAGAAGGACCATCACTGAGGGTTTGCCTGCATGTGTAACAGAAGCCAGTGTAATCTCAAGCAGCAGGGACGTGCCCGTTGCTGTGGTGAAGTACGCCTGGTTAGTAAACAGACGCGTATTATTGAGCTTCAGTTCCTCTAGGTTTTGCTGCAAAATCGTTTTCGTCTTGTCAGGCACAAATCCCCTGAAATCCTTGCCGATGAGAGATTTGGAATTTTCATAACCAAGCAGTTCGGCTGCCTTGTTATTGCAATAAATGATGAACCCGTCCGTCAACGTAAAAAAGGCTACCGGTGAAAATTCCATCAACTGCAAATAGCGCTGCTCATTTTGTCGTAAAATACGTGCATTTTGCAACGCTTGCTCTTCCGCCTGAACGAGCTGGTTTTCCGTCTGACGACGCACGATGGTTTTGAGCAATGGCAGCACATTCAGTTCCTTCGTTGTCCACGGATAAGAGGTAGACTGGACGACCTCTCTCCATTTTTCGAAGGATTTCCGGGGAGAGAGACGCATGCCATCATCGGTTCTGATCACCGCTTTGGCTGGATCACCTGCCCAATCCACAAGCTGAACCACTTCAGGCCGGAACCAGATGATATAATGATGCTGCCCAGGGGATATGGCAACATAAACAATACCCGATGCTTTTTCCTTGTAGGCTTTAGCAGGATCATACTCCAAACTCAGCTTGGAGGTGTGATAACTGTAATCTTCCGACTTGCCCGCAAGCCATGCAGCCAATTCCCGTACTTGCTCTTTTGCTGGCGTATCGCCATATAGCAGCAGCTTATCCTGATAACAGATCGCAGCTCCCGAAGCATCCATAAGACTCAGTAAGGTCTGCTCTTCGCCCTGCAATTCTTCAATAATCCTCGCTGGACTTGTATTCCCAATAAAAATATTAGCAATTTGGGTAGCCGCTTCACGTGACCTGATCTCAGCCTGATATTCATCCAGCTGCTGACTTTGAAACAGCTCACTTGAGAAGAATGAACCCAAGAAGTTACACAAGTTCCGAACACGATGAGGTATATATCTGGCTGAATAATGGTGACATGTTATCAGGCCCCATAGCTGGTTGTCATGAATCAGAGAGATGGTTACGGTTGCGCCGACACCCATGTTCTGCAAGTACTCAATATGCAAAGGGGAGACACTGCGCAGAACCGACAAGCTCAGATTGAGCGGTTTGCCGGTCAAGGGTTGAAGCAAAGGCACGATCTCCACAGGAGTATAATTCACGTTCACGATGGTGCGCAACCAATTGCGCAGGTACAATTCACGTGCCTGTTTGGGAATATCTGACGCAGGGTAATGGTGCCCGAGAAACGGTTCGAGCCCTTCCTCACGTGCTTCTGCGATGACCTTCCCATTCCATTGCTCGTCAAATTCATAGATCATGACCCGGTCATACCCAAGCATTTCTTTCACTTGCTCGGCTGCAATCTGACTCGCTTCGACCCGATTGTCCGTACTTTTAAGCCGGCTGAAGAAGCGGGAAATCCACTCAAAATCATTCCCCTCCATATTTCCATTTTCATAGGAGGGCTCCATTTCCAAAATGAATAGGCCTTCACTCTCATGAATGACAGAAGTGAAGACCTTCTCATTTCCGGATACGTTGATCGTGAGATCCATATATTGCAAGTCTGATGTTACAGATGAACTGAAGGTGCGTGCCAGTACCTGTCTGATATTATCTTTGCCTATCAGATGTTCGAGTGGAAGGCCCAGCACCTCTTGCGTAGTAAGACCGAGATGTTCCTCCGTATTTTGGCTGCATTGTACAATAGTCGGTATATTGTTGGTGCTCACAGCCAAGAGCACACCATGAGGTTGAATGAAGCCGGGGATATGAATAGGTTCTTTGTCGCAATTGTTTAGATCAATTGGATCATTGGTGTACGTACCCTGATTGAGCAATGTACGGTTAAGCATATTATTTTCTTTCCTGGACTTCGATTCGGGCATAGCCTGAAAAATCCCCTCTCATGATGTGATAACTCTTATTTTCACTTACAAACTAATCTGTATTTGTATTGATCCACTGATCAAGTAATCGGAACGTTTCCGAAGCCGTATGAACCATAATGTCGTGATCTTCTTCCGCCGTGATGGATTGTCGCAGTAATTCCGTGAACTCCGCCCATCTCGGTCTGGTTTCTGTACCATAAGCATTAAAATATTCCAGCCCCCGATCTGCTTCAATTGGCAGGAACTGTGACAAACGTTTGGTCATAATCTGACCTCCATTCGTAGATCCTTCAATGACGTATAAATAACCGAACAACCTTGCTGGTGTCGAGATATCCGGAAGATTCTTACATAAAGGCACCTGGCTGATTTCCTCTTCACTGGCACCCAGATTCCGCAGGTCATTTTCAAGCAAATTTGCTTTGCCTCTAATCCCGATATCAAGTCCGGTGCTTTCCCAAAAAGGCTGCTGTACAGCTTGATCTTCCAATGGTTTCAGGAACCCGTAAAACTTCTCCAGATATTTCTTATACTCTCCCAAGCTAACGGTTTGATTCATAATAGCCTTGGCATACTCGTTCTGTTCCACTTGTCTGTGATAATGAGCTGTCTCACTCTTCAGACGTTCCATAATGGTACTGGCTGTCATGTAATCATCGCCCTTCTATGTCGGATCTCTTCATCAGAATTAAGACTTATACTTAACTGTATGTTCAATGTAGGTTTGAATGGATACTCCATTTCATCTAGATAAAGATTCTATGTAAGTATACTTTTTCTTGTACGAGAAAACTATATGAATCCAGCATCGTTACATTTTGAATACGATTGTTCGTTGTTATATTAAACAGCTACCTATCATCAATTCCGCAGCTGTCCGCCCATCTTTCTTTCAACAGGAAAAAGTCCATATCTATGATGCTGTTCATCCATCAACATGATAAACTGTGCATATCCTATTCTTGGAGGTATGAAGTATATGAATATAACCATTCAACACATAATAGATCACCTTACCGCCAAAGTTGAACTTCCAGAAACCACCGTGGATCAACTGATTACGGGTTCTCCCAACCAAACGATCACAGGCGTTTTTGTAACTTTTATGCCTACACAACATGTGATTGAGCATGCCATACAGCGTGGGGCTAATCTGATTATCGCTCATGAACATCCCTTCTATAATCATCATAGCCATACCGATTGGCTGGCTGATGATCCAGTTTATGAAACCAAGAGAAAGCTAATCGATAACGGTGGAATTGCGATCTATCGCTGCCATGATGCAATTCACCGCTTTCACCCGGATGGCATTACGGAGGGATTGGTTCAGGCATTAGGATGGTCCCCTTATGTGGTACAGCGTAAACCGGAAGCTGACATTCTATCCTTTCCGGAAGGAATGACAGTTCAGCTTATTGCGGAACATATTAAACGTTCGCTTGGGATCGAATATGTACGCCTAGCTGGTGATCCAAAGATGGTATGCAGACGAGCAGCAGTGCTTGTTGGTTTTCGAGGCAACGGCAATCTGACCATTCCTTTACTTCAACAGGAAGAGTTGGATCTGATTATCGCAGGTGAAGGATTCGAATGGGAGACACCGGAGTACATACGTGATGCTGTGCAGCAAGGAAAACAAAAGGCAGTTCTTATGATCGGTCATGCCGAGAGTGAAGCTGTCGGGATGAAGCTTTTGTCAGAAAGATTGGCTACAGCTTTCCCGGAATTGCCTGTTCATTTTATTGGTGAGCAACCGGTGTTTCAAGTATTGTGATCTTCAGAATGACGAGCCATCCTGGGTTCTGACTGGATTTTGCGGAGGGTTTATTGTACTCTAAATGCTATGACTTCTGAGCTGAGGACATTTGTCCTTGGCTTTTTGAGTGGATATATCATTTAATAGAAATCGAAGAAGTAATGACGCGACAAGGAGAGTACAACCATGAGAGGAATTATTTTTGCACTATTAGGCGGTGCATGCATTACCCTGCAAGGGGTTGCCAATACCCGAATCAGTACGGACATGGGAACCTGGCAAGCCGCAACCATTACCCAACTCACTGGGTTCATTCTGGCGGCTCTGATCCTTGTATTCGTGCGGGACATCAACCTGCAAGGATTGAAGCAAGTCAAGCCCATGTACTTGGCAGGAGGCGCGTTTGGTGCAGTAATTATTTTTAGCGAAGTCACGGCTATCCAGCAAATTGGGGTAACTTTTACGATCTCCGCCTTGTTGATTGCACAGCTATTCCTGACCTTTCTGGTCGACAGTAACGGATGGTTCGGTGTCGTGAAGCAGAAAATGAAACTACCGCAATTTCTGGGTATCGCACTAATGGTTACGGGCGTCATTATTATGAAGCTGTAGCTGGTCGAGTATAAAGTCGGGGGTGAAATATATTATGGAAGAATTTCAGAATGAGCATCAATTGCTGCACTATTTAAAACAGTATCATCTCGAATCGGTATTTCACGAGCCCCTGCGTCCGCATATGACGTTATGCCACTTCGAGAAGTGCGAATTGATCTGCCGTGAAGGCGAAACATCCGAATATTTATATGTGCTGGTTGAGGGGAAAGTCAAAATTTTCACAACCTCACCACAGGATAAAACACTCGTTCTTTGCTTCAAAACACCGCTTGAGGTGGTTGGTGATATCGAGTACGTTCGGGAGAGCAACATTGTGAACACCGTACAGGCGGTCTCTCCTGTCGTAATGCTGCGCATTCATTATCAATGGTTAGCTGAACTTGCCAGCGATTACGCACCCCTGTTGAAATTTCTGCTCAAAATTATTTCCCACAAGTTTTATATTGATTCGAACTTCTCCAACTTCAACCTGATGTATCCGGTCGAGGTTCGATTGGCCAGCTATCTGCTCTCCATCTCTACCGAAGAAGCGGGGACTGTTGTCCACGAAGAACTGGACGCCTTTAATTTGACAGATATCGCGAATCTGATTGGTACGAGTTATCGGCATTTGAATCGGGTGATTCAGAAGCTGTGTGCAGATGGATTAATTATGCGGGATCAGGGCTTTATTATGGTCAAAGATCGGGCAGGTCTGGCAGAAGTGGCGGGTCACAACATCTATGAATAAGGAGATCTCTATCCTATGATCATTACAGGTATTTTGCTAGCGTTACTGGCAGGTTCTCTTGTCAGTCTGCAGACCATCTTTAATAGTAAGGTAAATGAACGTACCGGCTCGTGGTCCACAACAACGATGGTGCTGTTCACCGGGTTTATTGCATCGTTTCTGATTTCTCTAATGGTGGAGGGCAAAAATACGTTTAGCTTCCAACATATGCAGCCCTGGTACTGGCTTAGTGGAGCCATCGGTGTTGGGGTGGTCTTCTGTCTCGTTCAGGGGATGAAGCTGCTTGGTCCCACATTTGCGATCTCTATCGTACTTACATCCCAGTTAAGTTTCGCCTTGCTGTTTGATTCCATGGGATGGCTTGGACTGGAGCAGATCCCATTCTCGTGGAACCAGCTTCTGGGCGTTCTTGTCATCGTTGGCGGTATTGTGTTATTCAAGTTTGGCGGTAGCAAATCGGCAAAATCGAAAAAATCTCCTGGTGCATTGCAATCCGATTCATAGGAGAACAATAAAAAGAGTGTCTGTCCAATCCGTAGATTGGCTAGACACTCTTTTTGGCAATCGAATCACGTTCCGCTTAATTCGTTTAGTTCGCTTAAACGAACTCTACGTTGTGGTACACTTGCTGAACATCTTCAAGGTCTTCAAGCGCATCGATCAGTTTCTCGAACTGGGCTTGTGCATCCTCTGGAAGTTCAATATGATTTTGCGCCAGCATCGTCAGCTCGGCTACGGTAAATTCAGTAACACCGGCAGCTTTAAATGCTTCCTGTACAGCGTGGAATTGATCCGGTTCTGCATATACGATCACAGCATCGTCTTCGTCCACGATATCACGTACATCCACATCTGCTTCAAGCAGAAGTTCCAGTACTTCCTCGGAGTTTTTGCCTTCTACCCCGATTACCGCTGTAGGATCAAACATATAAGCAACTGAACCACTCACACCCATGTTGCCCGCGTTTTTGTTAAATGCAGAGCGTACTTCGGGTGCAGTACGGTTCACATTATTCGTGAGGGCATCCACGATAACCATGGCACCATTGGGCCCGAATCCTTCATAACGCAACTCTTCATAATTTTCGTCCCCGCTGCCTTTTGCCTTTTCCATGGCACGGTCAATAATGGCTTTGGGTACGTTATACGTTTTGGCACGTTCCAGCACGACTTTCAGTGCGCGGTTCGCTTCCGGGTCCGGTTCGCCCTTCTTGGCAGCTACATAAATCTCAACGCCGAATTTAGCATAGACCCGGCTTGTATTTGCATCTTTTGAAGCTTTTTTTTCTTTAATATTATTCCACTTACGACCCATATCGTTTCCGCTCACTTTCAACATATAATCTGCTTTCTACCTAGTCATTATATCTTGTTGGGCGTACTTCAACAAGTTTAGACTCACGAAAAAATGGTAAAAGGCAAGTCGATCTCACCTTGCCACGTTCAGAAATCCCAAAGGGAAACGATCCAAAAACGCCAAAGAAGCAATTCCCTAGGGAATGCTTCTCTTCACGAATTCATCTAATTAGGCATGAAACTGCTGACCGTCCAGCACTTCAGGCACATAACCGGCACGAATGACGAAATCTCCAAAATGCTCACCATCATGGCGCTCTTTGGCATATTGATTCACCATTGGAGTCAATGTATCCAAAATTTCGGCTTCGCCAATATTTTCTTTGTACAATTTGTTCAAGCGATGACCGGTAAAACTTCCACCGAGGTACATATTGTATTTTCCCGGAGCTTTGCCGATAAACGAAATCTCGGCCAGCATCGGTCTTGCGCAGCCGTTCGGGCAACCCGTCATACGAATGACAATCTCTTCGTCTCTCAGCCCCGCTTCGTCCAGTACAGGCTCCAGCTTGTCGATCAGTGATGGCAGATACCGTTCGGATTCCGCCATGGCAAGACCACAAGTCGGAAGCGCCACACAAGCCATAGAGCTTCTGCGAAGCGCCGAGTAGTGAGCACCATCGGTCAGATTGTATTGCTCAATCAGTGCCTCAATCTTTTTCTTCTTCTGGCTGCTTATGTTTCCGATAATGAGATTCTGATTAGCTGTCAGACGGAAATCTCCGGTATGGATTTTGGCAATTTCACGAAGACCTGTCATGAGCGGATAACCGTCCACATCCTTCACACGTCCATTTTGAATGAACAAGGTGTAGTGCCATCTGCCGTTGCTGCCTTTCACCCAACCGTAACGATCTCCATTATGTTCAAAATGGAACTCACGCGCCGCATCCAGCTTCCAGCCGAGACGACTCGTCAGTTCTTCCACGAACCAGGCGAGGCCGCGGTCATCGATTGTATATTTGAAGCGAGCATGTTTACGCACTGCACGATCCCCATAATCACGCTGAATCATAACCGTCTTCTCCGCAACATCAATCATTTGCTCTGGTGTACAGAAACCAATGACTTTGGACACCTGAGGGTACGTCTTCGGATCACCATGAGACATCCCCATACCACCGCCGACAGATACGTTAAAGCCTTGCAGCTTGCCGTTCTCTACAATAGCGATAAAGCCGAGATCCTGCGAAAACACATCTACATCATTGGATGGCGGAACGGCAATCCCGATTTTGAACTTACGCGGCAAATACACTTTGCCGTAGATCGGTTCTACTTCTTCATCCGTGTCCTGTGAATCGATAATTTTCTCTCCATCCAGCCACAGCTCATGGTAAGCACGCGTGCGTGGATCAAGATGATTACTCACCTGGCATGCCCATTCATATACTTCAGCATGAATATCCGATTGATCCGGATTCGGGTTACACATGACGTTCCGATTGACGTCACCACATGCAGCCAGGGTGCTGAGCAACGAATCGTTCACTTCCCGAATGGTATTTTTGAGGTCCCATTTAAGCACACCATGCAGCTGAAATGACTGGCGCGTCGTCAGACGAATGGTTTCATTCGCATATTTATGTGCTACACGATCCATCATTAACCACTGTTCGGGTGTAACAATTCCTCCGGAAGCACGCACACGCAACATGAATTGGTACGCAGGCTCCAGCTTGGATTTATTCCGCTCATTACGCAGGTCGCGGTCGTCTTGCATATAACTGCCGTGATGTTTCATCAGACGGTTATCGTCCTCAGGAATCGCACCACTGATCCGATCCGCCAGCGTTTCAGTCAGACTTCCACGCAAGTAGTTACTTTTGATCTTTATATCTTCCACATCGCTGTTCGTGCGCTGCGGGTTAAGTAAGTTATTATAAGCCATGCTGCTTTCTCCTCTCGTATCTCCGGGATGCCTCATCCGGCATATGCTCTGTAATTAATATACATCCCGCTGATACCGTTTTTCCTGCTGCAAACGTGTCAGATATTCCGCTGCCTGTTCAGGTGTCAGGCCACCCTCTTGTTCAAGAATGGTTGCCAGTGCAGCATGAACATCATGTGCCATTCGTTTCTCGTCACCACAGATATATATAACTGCGCCTTCCTGTAACCACTGATACAGCTCTTTACTATGTTCCAGCATGCGATGCTGCACATATACTTTCTCTTCTGCATCACGGGAAAAAGCGACATCCATCTTCGTAAGAACGCCGTCTTTGAGCCAGCGCTGCCATTCAGTCTGATAAAGGAAATCGGTGGAGAAATGCTGATCACCGTAGAACAGCCACGTCTTGCCTTCTGCACCTGTCTCTTCACGCTCTCCAAGGAAAGATCTGAACGGAGCTACACCTGTACCTGGTCCAATCATGATGATTGGAGCATCCGGGTTCTCCGGCAGTTTGAAGTTTGGATTTTGCTGAATGAATACAGGCAATGTATCCCCTAATTCGACTCGTTCAGCTAGATGAACAGAGCACACACCGTAGCGCTCTCTGCCACGTGATTCATAACGTACTGCACGAACGGTAAGATGAACTTCATCCGGGAAAGATTTCGAACTGCTTGCGATCGAATATAGACGTGCCGGGATTTTGCGAAGCACAGCTACGAACGCTGCAGCCGGAATACCTTTAAGCCCATAATCCTGTACCAAATCCAGCAAATCACAGCTGTTCATGACTTTCCGGAATTCCGAATCATCTGCAAGCAGGGCGGGCAACCCGCTACCCGGGCTCAGCGTTGCCAGTTGCTCCACAACGGGTCTTGTAACAGCAGTAATTTCGAAATAACGCAATAATGCTTCACGTACAGATACCTGGTCTCCACTTTTATTCACCGTAACGCGCTCATCCGCATTCCATTCCATGGCTGCAATCAGCTCATCAACAAGGCGTGGATGATTCTCAGGGAATACACCGAGGCTGTCGCCCGGCTCGTAGTCCAGATTGGAACCTTCCAGAGACAATTCGATATGACGTGTCTCGCGGTCCGATCCTCTGCCGTTCAGGTTGAGATTTTCCAGCACTTCCGCTTTGAATGGATTCGTCCGGTTGAACTCGGATTCACCGCTGCTTACTGCCGCTCCAACCGCTTCACTGGTTACCGCTCCCGCAGCAGCAGGTGTGCTGCTGAGTGAAGCAAGCACATCATTCATCCACTGTGCAGCCGCTTCATCAAAATCAACATCACAGTCCACACGTGGTACAAGCGCTGTTCCTCCAAGCTCTTGCAAACGAATGTCAAAATCCTTTCCTGTCTTACAGAAGAACTCATACGAAGTATCTCCCAAAGCCAATACGGAGTAACGTAATCCTTCGAGCTTCGGAGCCCGTTTGCTATGCAGGAACTCATGCAGCGGAATTGCATTATCCGGCGGTTCGCCTTCTCCATGTGTGCTGACAATAATGAGAAGATTTTCTACTTTTTTCAGTCCGTTCGGTTTGAAATCTCCCATTGACGACAGCGTCACCTGAAGACCCTGCTCTTCCAGCTTTTTCGCCAGTTTCTTGGACAGTCCACTGGAGTTCCCGGTTTGTGATCCAAAGAGTACCGTAACTTCCCTGGACACCACAGCAGGTGCGCCTTCAGAAGTAGTACCTGCAGAAGATGCAGGCTGTTGTTCCACACCAGCAGGTGCAGCTACTGCCGCAAATCCCTGAATAGCTGTCAGATATCCGCTAAGCCACGTTTTCTGTCCATCGTTCAATGTAGGAATAAGGCGATTGAGCAGCTCAACCTGTTCCTGATTAAAAGGGCTGTTTGTCACTTGAAGTTCCACCATTTGCCACCTCGCGCATTACGTCAATTTTAATTCCTACTAAAATGATCATATTAATTTCTACTCTCTTGAACCTACCATACCCGATGGTAAGGGTCAATTTCGATGATTTTATGGTATTTATCAGTTTCACTGATAAAGGACAAAAAAACAACAAATACCCTCCTCCTCGATTCAGGAAGGTTTTTGTTGTTTTTTTAATTTAGGAGCAGTTAGTTCGAAGTCGACAGCGGAATATATTCGCTAAAATGATTCTCCAGCACTTTATTTTTATCTCCATATACTCTGTCCAGATGATTCTCTCCCCACAGACAGATGCGGTCGATGATTGCCTGCAGTGTTAAGCCATACTCGGTCAGCTCATACTCTACCTTGGGCGGAATCTGAGGATGAATAATCCGATGGATGATTTCATTCTTTTCAAGATCACGCAGCTGCTGGGTAAGGACCTTCTGGGTAATGCCAGGGATGGCTCTGCGAAGTTCACTTGTTCGTTTTTTACCTGATATCAGTTGATGCAGAATAAGAATCCTCCATTTTCCACCGACCAGTTCCAGCATTGCCTGTACACCGCTCTCATATTTTTTCAATTCCTGTTCCAATCGTAATCCCCCTTAAATCACATATATGTATATCCATTATTAAAAGTAACCGAAGAACCTCAAGGTATCTACAGCACTCGAAGGTGCGTACTTCTCAAAAAGATGTCATGAAACTTATAATAACATTGGTCAGAACGTTAAACCAAAAAATAAAGGAAAAAGGATGGTTACTCATACATGAAAATCAAGCTGGTTGTTACTCACCCAAGACAGGACTCCCTAACATTTGCCGTGATGAATCGTTTTATAGAAGGTTTAAAGGAAAATGACCACGAAATCGATATCCTTGATCTGTATCGTGATGGATTCGATCCGTTATATAGCGTAGAAGATGAGCGAGATTGGCAAAATCCTGAGAAGCAGCATGCCCCTGTGATTCGCAAAGAGCTGGATCGTGTTCTAGCGGCTGATGCCATTGTATTTATTTTCCCGGTATGGTGGTACAACGTTCCTTCCATGCTCAAAGCTTATCTGGACAAGGTATGGAACATGGGGCTGCTAAACAAGGCAAACTCTAAAAAGGCACTCTGGATTGCACTAGCTGGAGGAACGGAAGCTTCATTCCATAAATACGATTATTACAATATGATTTCGAATTATCTGAATAACGGGATCGCGGGTTATGCAAGAATGCAGGAATCCCGAGTCGAGTTTCTCTATGAAACCATTTCAGAATCCAAAGAACATATCGAAAGCTTGCTGGAGCAAGCATACCAAATCGGCAAACATTACAATTAACAAATCGCAGACATTACAGATAATAATTCGTAGAATCTACAGATAACAACTTTAAAACGACATTAAACTACTCGTTCGTTGAGTTAATTACTTATCGCCCATGGCGGCGCACAATCCAGAAGGCTTACTCCAACCTGAGTTCCAGGTCAAAGTAAGCCTTCTTTTTCACACGCTACGATGCTGGTGTATCATCATTTCTTCCATACCAGTTTGCTCATCATCGCATATAACAACGTAGCCGATTCGGCTCGGGTTGCTTCGGCAAGTGGTTTCACCTCATCGTTGTACCCGTGGGCGATGCCCAGATCCACAAGTAATGCCACACTATCCCGGGCATAAGAGCGAATCTCGGAAGCATCACGGAAACGAGTAAGGTTATCTGTTCCAGCCTTCTCGGAGTCAACCAGTCCAGCCGCCGCAAGTGCCCTCACTGTCAATGTCATCATCTCCTGACGAGTGATCGTGGACTCTGGCAAGAAGCGCCCGTCACCTTTACCACTGGTGATACCTAGCGAACGCGCAGCTGTGACTGCTTCGTAATATGAAGCCTTTTCGTTTACATCAGTGAACGCATTTCCGGAAGATGCTTTCAAACCCAGCGCAGTCATCAACCACTGCATGTATTGGCCACGGGTCATCTCCTGTTTTGGATGCAACTGCGTGGAATCACCACTTGCCTCAGCATCAATTACACCTCGGACAGCCAAAGCCTCCATTGCTTTCTTGGCCCACTGCACTTCTGCAAGATCTGCGAATGTCTGCTCCACAGGCACAACAGCATAATTTCCTGTGAGTGATGTTACGGAAAATACAAGCTGCCCGCTTTTTTGATCGTAGTAACTTTGCGGCAATGGTGTTGCCACACCGTTCGCACCAATGGCAAATGCTACAATCCGATCCTGCTGATCATTTTGTGATGATTGGTAAGGCAGACGAAGGTTCAACTCGCTTTCCGATGGCCATGATTGACCATCCAGTTGAAGTCCAATCTGGACGCCATATTGCGTGCCAAGCTGATCTGCGACTGTTTTTGGTAGCTCCGTTCTGACCAATCGGATGGATGCGATCCCATCACCAACTATATCCTTCGTTAATAGTGTCGCAGGAAGCTCCAACATCCCCAGCTCTGTAACAATGTTGAACACATGTGACTCACCCTGATCTATTAACGCAGAGGCAGGCAGAGATACTTCATATGCCGTTGCTCCCGAAACCGGCTTCAGCCGAAGTTCGACCAAGCGCTGACCCGCATATGTTGAAGGGGCAACTTGAAAAGCCTCTTTAATCGTTGAAACATCCACGTTAGACTTCACTACACCCTTCTGGTCAGACTGTCCCTGCAACTCCAGAACGGAACGGTCTTTCTCCGGTTTAGGTTGTGGTACAGCATTCTCTGCACTTGGGTTACCACTTCCTGATTGTCCGCCATTGTTGCCTGAACCAGAACCATTTCCTGGATTTCCACCGGAATTGCCGCCTGAACCAGGGTCCGGGCCTCCTGGAGAAGGAACAGATGCCGGCACCTTCAACGTCAACGGTACAGTCAGGGCACTACTGTCGTCAGAAGTTCGAGTAATTTCCAACGCAAGTAGTACTGTTGTTTCCTTAGATGGTGGGACAATCGTTCCATCGGTTTGAATGACCGACGGTACCGAACTGGAAGCGATCTTCACCGTGAAACCTTGTGGCACGGATGGTAACTTCAGTTTTTTTGCACCTGCGGAAGGCTGTTCCAGTGCCGTAATCCCTGTTGCTACATCCGCAGCGCTCTGCTGAGCCGTGTGCACCTGATAAGCGGAAGATACACCTCTCAAGGATTGCCCCGTCGCATCCAAAGCTTCCACTTTGTAATAATATTCCGTGCCGGGGTTCAATTCACTGTCCGTGTACTCCCGTCCATTGCCGCTATAGACTACCTTGTACTCACCTTGCTCACGATCTGAGCGGTAGATCTTGTAGCTTGCTGCACCAAGATAAGCATCCCACTGAAGCGTTGCGCTCGCTGAATCGAACGTCTCAGCATGAAGGCCAGCACTATCATTTGCAGGTGGTACGGCGTCAGGCTTAACGATCATAATCCAACTAATCATCGGGTCCTGCGATGCCGTATTGCGCACGGTCAACTCCAGTTTGTTGTCCGACACGCTGATGCCTTTATGGGCTCTAACGCTGGCAGGAGTAAAAGTAACTGCACCAGTGTTGGTGCCATTGATAAGGAAGTTCGCTTTGCGCGATGCATTGGTCCACGGATCGTTGAATCCGGCGTACACATCGTATGTTCCGTTTGACACATCAAATCTATAGGTTAAGTCCGTGCCTTTAGGTGAATTGCTGACATTGCCACCGTTCAGATAACGCACAGTCGAGAATATATCCCCGCCATTCGAACCGGATGGCAGTGCATCTACGCTGACATAACCCCAATTGCGTCCCTCAGCCGGAGCGTACATCTGATCCGCCGTTCCCGGGTTGGCAAGCGTTCCTTTCATATAAGCACCCATGAGACTGTAATCAGCCGTTTCGTAACCTCCGCTATTCACGAAATATAGTGTATTCTCCGGAATGACGTTTACACGAACAGCCTGCTTTTTGTTGTTATATTCCGGTGTCGTTACCTGTAACGTGAGCGGTCCTGGCTTAGCAAAATCTTCTGTCGTCATGACCCGGTTATCAATTGTCCATACGGCTGGCGTTGACACCAGTTCACCACCGTCGTGTACATTCAATATCGTTGGCAGGGATGGTACTTTGCCTAACGCCACGGCTTCTGGCAACGGATCAGCAATATCAACCTTGCCCATCGAATTCAGCAGATCAGGTGTCCAGCTGTTATACCACTTGATCGCGATGTCGGAGCCTATTCCAAACTCAATGGGCAAGAACACGTATTTTGCAGCGTCATTCGAGAAATTGCCACCATTCCACGTATCCCCCACGTAAATGAACTTGCCTTTTTCCGGATCGACCGGTATGACGGATGTAGTCTGTGTGCCGAATGCCTTGCCTGGATCGGGATCGCTCGGCAACGTACGCACGAACGGATTGGTCTGCGTTGACCACGGGCCAAAAATGTTATCCGCCACCGTCACTTTGTTTTCGTTAGGGGCCCAGCCGGAAGCCCCGGAAGTCAAAATATAATATTTCCCCTGATACTTAAACATCGCCGGTGCTTCGCGTTGCCCTCCCGGGAACACACGCACGTAATCTACACCGTATTCCGCCTGATAGGTGGAATCTCGTACCGGATTGCCTTTTTCATCCGTTCTTCCTTCCTTATGCCACCCTGTTACGTCACTATAGTCTTCATTCAGTTTGGAGATATATAACGTCAGGTTTTCTTCGCTCGAGTAGATCAGATAACCGGTACCGTCATCGTCCTTGAACAACGTCATGTCACGGGCCATGCCCTTATCGCTTGGGAAATAATCTTTCTCCCCTTCCGGGGCTCTGTCCATCCGGTAACTCTTCTGATACACAAAAGGCCCTGTTGGAGAGTCGCTGATTGCGTAGCCAGCCCGCGCCTTACCGTAATTCGCATTATCGTTATAGGGGTCCTTGTCGCCGTCCATGTGGGCCCACATCACGTATTTCTTCGTTTTGTCGTTATAGATCACCTTTGGTCGTTCAATGATCCGTCCTTTGCGGATATCTGCCCAGATATCTACGCGGTCTTCACGCCCCGCATACAATTCGGAGATCAACGGGTCATTATCAAAATCATCCATGGATTGAAGTGTTGTTAGAGCCATGCCTCGGTCCGTCCAATTCATGAGATCCTTCGATGAATACACACGCACACCAACAGCTGGCCAGCCGCCCTTATGATATTCGCCATACCAGTAATAAGTCTCCGTCTGTTCATCATAGAAAAAGCCAGCCCCATGCGCATCGATCGGCTTCCCGTCCAGATCTGGCCACAGTTGCCCTGGTGTAATGCTTGTGCGAACTGTGGCAACACCCAACGGTGCGGATGCTGGAGAAGTCACACCGTCCACGGTCGCCTGGATCATGTAAAAATATCCTGTGCCCATCGTCAGACCACTATCGTTAAACGTGCTTTCATTGCCACTATATACCTGCTGATACGTACCCGTAGCGCTGGTAGACCTGGAGAGCTTATATGTTACATTAGATCCAGGCAAGACATTCCACCCCAGAGAGATTGATGTGTCCGTCACAGCTGTGGCAGCGAACTCTGCTGGAGAGTCAATGGAATATGTCGTGGCTTCTGCAACAGTGGCAGCTGACTCACCAGCTGCATTAAAGGCCGTCACACGATAGCTGTAGCTGGTGCCCGGCTCAAGTGCATTATCCGTGAATGTTAGCCCTTTACCTTCATAGATCTGCTCGTATTGCTCACTGCCAGCTTCGGCCCGAACCACGCGATAACCAGTTGACTTGTCCACGGCGGACCAAGATAGCTTCACGCTTGTGGCATTGAGTGCTTCGGCCTTTAATTCGCCAGGAGCCTGTGGTGCCGCTGCAGTCGTCCGAACTTCCAGCGGAGCAGTCCACAGTGACTCGGTTAGACCTCCGTATTCATAAGCGAGTTTGTAATAATACACCGTATCCCCGCTTAATCCTACATCCGTGTGTCCCAAAGATCCGGTACTAGTTACCAGAGAATAACCGCCTTCAGGCGTAGAGGAACGGTACAGGCGATAGGCTGATGCACCCGCGATTTCAGACCATTGCAGTGAAACCGAAGACGCCGTCTGCTCAGCAATAGAGAGCTGAATATCGTTCCCAGGCGGTTGCTCGGCGATGATCACGTCATCTGCATGTACCGACTGCCACTTATTCCGAATGCCTACGGTACCTGACCCGTATGTAGTATCGAACAGATCAAATACTAACCGATCGGAGCCGTTTTCTGCGATATACCCGCGAATGGTGGTACCTGATAGCACCACTTTAAGTGTGTACCATGTATTTTTGGCAAACGCATAATCCACCGTGTTCAAAGTAGTATCTGTTCCGTTCACCCGTTTGGAGAAAACGAGTTTATTATTGGGGACCTGCATTTGAAAATAGTAAAAGTTGTTCTTATCCTGAAACCGCGGCAATATTCCCGGATACCCCTGACCGGCTCCCGAGTAAAAGCGCATGGACACGGTCATGTCCGACATGGAGTCTCCAGTAGAGATGATGCCTTCATTGGTGTCACTCTGGAAAAGCGTGGTGTTGGACGTATCTGTCGGGTCCGCGAGTACTTCCCAATTGCCTGAGCTTACGTTCCACGCAGGTGATTCCGTGTAATTCCCATCCGAAAAATCGTCCTGAAGCAACGTGGCGGGTATACTGCTCAGATCGGCATACGCCATACTCGGCAGCATCAACGGTCCGGAAGACAGCGCAAGGGTTGCAGATAACATAAATATCATTGGTTTCCTGAGTTTATCCAATGTTCATTCTCTCCTTTGGCGTGAAAGATGAAAGCATGGTTCTTGAACGCGCGGTGTTGTTATTCAGCCTATCCTTCTCAGCAGCCAGCGGTCAGTACAAAGCGTGGTCCACCTCCTCATTTTAATGAAACCGGTTTCATTGAAGTGCAAAAAAAGACCTGTCTTCCCTTCTAAGTGCAATGATACCCATACGGAATACCGTGTCTTTCTTGCCCCTATGCAGTGAAACAGGTTTCTAATATATAAATGTAATCGCTTTCTTGGATTATATTATTGCCTTATTCAAGCTGTCAACTGTGAATTCAACTCAAACATTTTTCGTTAAAACCACGCAAAAAAGGCGCGAGTTCTGCCTGTTTTGCAAGCAAAATTCGCGCCTCTTCTCACCCTCCGAGCTTATGCAAGCTCGCTCGTATTGTATTATCTTAGAATACTTTCGTGGTCCACGACTCACAATTCCATGTCTCTGTAACCACATCACGATAGAATTCAGGTTCGTGAGAGATCAGCAGAATGCTGCCTTTGTAGGCTTTGAGTGCACGTTTCAACTCTTCCTTCGCATCAACGTCTAGATGGTTCGTCGGCTCATCGAGTACGAGCAGGTTCGTTTCGTTATTGATCAGTTTGCAGAGACGCACTTTGGCTTTCTCGCCACCGCTCAGTACCGCGACCTTGCTCTCAATATGCTTGGTAGTCAGTCCGCATTTTGCGAGTGCTGCACGCACTTCAAATTGGGTATAGGAAGGGAACTCCTGCCAGATCTCTTCGATACAGGTATTGTAATTCGCATCCTTCATCTCTTGTTGGAAATATCCAATCTCCAGATGTTCACCCCGCTGAACGGTTCCTTCCAAAGCTGGAATCTCACCCAGAATGCTGCGCATCAGCGTTGTTTTACCGATACCGTTCGCACCAACGAGGGCGATCTTCTGTCCACGCTCCATACGCAGATCCAGTGGTCTGGACAACGGTTCGTTGTATCCAATGACAAGACCTTTTGTTTCGAAAATGAGCTTGCCGGACGTTCTGGCATCACGGAAGTTAAACTGTGGTTTCGGTTTTTCCTTGGCGATTTCGATAACATCCATCTTGTCCAGCTTCTTCTGTCTGGACATCGCCATGTTGCGCGTAGCCACACTTGCCTTGTTCCGGGCCACGAAGTCCTTGAGATCGGCAATTTCCTGTTGTTGGCGCTTATACGCCGACTCCAGCTGCTGTTTTTTCATCTCATGGACTTCCTGGAAGTGACTATAATCGCCCACATAGCGGGTGAGATCCTGATTTTCCATGTGATAGATCAAGTTAATTACACTGTTCAGGAACGGGATATCATGCGAGATCAGAATAAAGGCATTCTCATATTCCTGCAAATAGCGTTTCAGCCATTCGATATGCAATTCATCCAGATAGTTCGTAGGCTCATCCAGGAGCAAAATATCCGGTTTTTCAAGCAGCAGCTTGGCGAGCAGTACCTTCGTACGTTGTCCACCACTAAGATCGTTTACGTCCTTATCCAGACCAATATCGGTCAGACCCAGACCGCGTGCTGTCTCGTCGACTTTGGCATCGATCATATAGAAATCCTGGTTAGTCAGCGTATCCTGAATCGTACCTACGTCCTCCAGCAGCTGTTCCAATTCCTCTGGAGTTACATCGCCCATCTTGCCATACATATCATTCATTTCCTGTTCCATGTCGAACAAATACTGGAATGCTCCACGAAGAACATCACGAATGGATTGTCCCTTGCTGAGCACAGCGTGCTGATCCAAATATCCGACACGCATGCGTTTGGACCACTCCACTTTACCTTCATCGGGCTGGAGTTTACCCGTAATAATGTTCATGAAGGTGGATTTACCCTCACCATTGGCCCCGATCAGACCAATATGTTCGCCTTTCAGGAGGCGGAAAGAAACGTTGTTAAAGATAGCACGGTCACCAAAACCGTGACTTAATTTTTCCACATTTAATATGCTCATTCATGACACCTTTTCTATATAGACTTAATTCTTTGTATATTATAAGCGTTATATCATGCACAACTCAACGCCATATTGTAAATTCACCACCATCTTTCGATGAAATGTCCTTCGTTTTGACCCCTGATCCTCTCAAACTGATATCAATGACATTTGCCTTATAGGTATGGATGGGTTAAAATTTTTCCTTAAACGACTTACTACTATAAGAATGGAGCTCTCTTGGAGAGCATCAGGTGAAAATCATGATTGAAGTGAAACAATCCAAATTGGGTAATGGTGAATTTAACCGCGGCGTATTTGCGACCGTAGACATTCCGAAAGGCCAGCTGATCCATCAGGCTCCGGTTGTCCCTTATCCCAATGAAGACCACGAACATGTTGAGAAAACAATTCTCGAAGATTACGTATTCGAATACGGAGCCAATCATACGGCTATCCTGCTGGGCTACGGCAGTTTGATCAATCATTCTTACGAGCCTAATGCCACCTATGACATCAACTTCGAAAACCACACCTTTGACTTCTATGCCTATAAAGATATCAAAGCCGGTGAAGAAGTATTGATCAATTATAATGGCGAGGAAGATAACATGGACCCATTATGGTTCCTGGATGATTACGAGGAACGTATGCGTGAGCTGAACGAAACAAGTGATGGTGAAGAGGATGCTGATGACATCGAGTCTGGCTCCAAGAACACGGATTCAAGCAAATAAACAAGACTTCGATGATAAGCTACAGCAGCAGTGCAGCATCATGTGAAAAAAAACTTAAATAAACCCCAACATAATCCGTTGTAGGCTTGATAAATTAACCTATGGCGCTGCCTAATGCAAACGAAAACAAGCAAGCCCTCCACAAAGGAAGACTTGCTTGTTTTAGGTATGTTGTGGTAACGTCACATTCCCAACCAAACCCATCTTAATCGACAATAGGTGGGTCAGTGTGCAAATCCTGATCCGGTTCAGTCAATTTCCATTTGGTAAACGCAACCTCAAACCCGGCACGCTTCGGTGAACAGAGAAACGGTCCTGCCTGTTTGTTCGTTGGATAAGCAAACCGAGCAACCCGAATTGTGCGCCAAGGATGCTCGTCCGTGCGGGCACGAATGACTACGGATTCGTCGTGGTACGAAGCCCGAATGGTAACGATGCGACCACCCCACTCCGGTACAGGTGAGAGCGACCAATCGGAAAATCGATCCGTTACGACCGCCCCTACATGAGCCACGCCGTCATTTACTTCAACCCCCGCCTTGATCCATTGATCCTGGCCATGCCAAAGCATTAATCCTGCCTGATCATATAATTCCGTGAATGAACTCAGATCGAACGATACTTCGATTGCCTTGGTTCCATCCCATGGAGCAAGCATGGCATGCCCATTCTGATGACAGAAACCATAGAAGGTCTTCTCCCAGAAGTCACTGCCCTCCTGTGCCTCCACAATCAGACGGTCACCTTCCGTTCGTGCCTGAACCGGCTCGGTGGTCCACTCGGCTTCATGAATCCGATGAAAATGAACTGACATGATTCTTCCCTTCCTTCCACATTCACGTCTTGTAACCTCGTTACTATATAAAATGAACTGAAGACTATAACACTCTGATACTTCAATTGCAGAACCATCTTCCGATCGCTGTTATCCCCAGATTTTTTTGATCCATTTTCAAATGGAAAAATCCGGGGATAAAGGCGAACGCTCCGCTTCTTCAGATTGGTTCAGCACTTTCCGTTTCGTGTAATCTTCTTTTTACTTTATATAGACACAAATTACAACACATGAGTTCATCTAGAATAAAGAGCCCATATCCGATGCGGCTGTAGGATATGCAAAATTCATGGTGTTTAGCTGATCGGTCGTCAAATCGAACTGAATAGCCATGGCGAAGAGGTTAATCAGTTCTTCTGTTTTGCCACCCAATACATGAGCACCCAGGATACGCCCTGTTGCCTTGTCGATTACGACTTTGGCCATGGCAAATTTTTCATTCGTACGTTTATAAGTATACCATTTTGACATGTCATTTACCTTCACCTCGAAGCCCTCTTTTTTGGCCTGCTCCACAGTAAGACCTACAGACCCCAGGGATGGCACGGTAAATACAATCGAAGGCATTACTTTATAATTAGGTTTGTTATGATTGCCTTCAAGCAGATTCAAGGATACTGCGCGTGATTCCTGGCCTGCGAGCGGAGTCAACGGAAGCCCTTCCGTTGCGGTAACATCGCCCGCCGCATAGACTCTTGGATTGCTTTCGCTTTGCAAGTACTCATTAACGGAGATGCCTTTTTTCGTATAGCTGACATTTCCCTTCTCCAGTTCAAGCCCATCTACATTCGGAATACGCCCTGCACCATGAACGACAAGTCCACACTGCCATTGATGATCAGCCCCATTGCGGGTTCCGCTAACCACATACGAATTTCCCTGCTGACGAATCGCCTTCACTTCCGCATTCAAGTGCACGTGAATGCCTACCTCTTCGGATTTTTGCAGCAGTAGATCCACCAGCTGTGAATCAAACTGCTCCAGCGGCTTTTCCCCTCGATGAATAATATGAACTTCCGTACCAGCTCTGGCCGCAATATGGGCAAATTCAAAAGCAATGTAACCTCCACCCACCAGAACCAATTTATCCGGCAGCTGTTCCAGATCAAGAAAATCATCGCTGTATCTCAGATGCTCTGCCCCATCAATAGGAAGTGGCGCCGGACGCGCCCCTGTTGCGATTAGAATATGTTTCCCCTGCAGCACTTCGTCCCCTACACGAATGTGATCTTCGTCGACGAAAGAAGCCTTGCCATGAAAGGTGTCCATCCCGGCCTGCTTGAACTTATCCTCGCTTGCTCTCGGAATACTCTCCGTAAACGTTCGCTTGAACGCCATAAGATCCGACCACTGAATAGAGGCGTTACCTTCCACTCCTTTGCCCTTCATTCGTTCATTCCAGTCGATAAGTTCAGCCGCTCCTGCAAGTACTTTTTTGGGATCACAGCCCCGCAACGCACAGGTTCCACCAAACTCTCGTTCATCAATCACGGCAATGTTCCATCCGGCTTCGGCGCAGCGGGATAGTACAGAGCTTGCAGCGCTCCCGGTTCCAATCGCGATCAGATCATAAGGTTGTGTCATGGTAGTTCCTCCTCTTCATGTATAACCGTGAATATCAAGCTATAGTAACCCTGCTTTTTGCAAATAATCTGTTGCCACTTGTTCTGGACTGGCTCCATTAACGTTCACTTCGTAATTCATTTGGCGCATCTCATCATCCGTGATCCGACCTGCAAGTTGATTCAGCACCTCCACCAGCTGCGGATATTGGTCTGCCGTTTCTTTGCGGAGCATCGGTGCTCCCTGATATGGCGGGAACAATTCCTGATCATCCTCCAGCACAACGAGTTTATACTGTCTCAGTTCACTGTCTGTGGAGTAAGCATCCAGCAAATTGATATCTCCGCGCTGAACGGCTGAATAACGCAGTTTCGGTTCCATTGTGGCTACGTTCGGGAATTTGATGCCATATTTCTTCTGAATTCCAACATATCCGTCTTCCCGATCAGAGAATTCCAGTGTGAATCCCGCCTTGATCTGCTGCTGTACCGCCTTGAGATCTGATATCGTCTTCAGATTATACTGATCGGCAACCTTCTGAGGCACGGCCAACGTATACGTATTGTTGTAATCCATCGGGTTCAGAAGAACCATATTGAATTGGCTCAACATCCCGTCTCTTGCTTGTTCATACACTTCTGTGCGATCAGTGCTAACTGCGGTTTCCTTCATAAATTCAGAGATGGCGGTACCCGTAAACTCTGGATAAATATCAATATCACCTGATTTCAGTGCATTGAACAGAAATGTGGTTTTTCCCAATCCTGGTTTCAATTCAACCTTCAGATCGGTATCTTTTTCAATCAGCAATTTGTACATATTAATCAGAATCTCCGGTTCGGCACCCAGCTTGCCGGCAATAACCAGATCTTTCTGCCCTCCACGGGAGAGCCAAGGAATCGTGATTACCAGAATGGCAACCAGAGCGAGTGTTCCAAGAGTGACCAGCGTTTTCTTGAACGATAAACGTTGGAACTGGCGGAGCAGCACATCAAACAAAATGGCAAGCAATGCGGCCGGGATGGCTCCCAGAATAATCAATGCAGTATCATTTCGATCGATACCAAGCAAAATGAGTTCACCCAGACCCCCTGCACCAATCAGGGCAGCAAGTGTTGCTGTACCTACAATCAGAACCATTGCGGTACGAATCCCTGCCATAATGACAGGCATCGCGAGTGGCAGCTCCACTTTGGTCAGACGTTGACGACTGTTCATGCCCATTGCATTCGCTGCCTCGACCATGGAAGGATCAACTTCGGATATGCCTGTGTACGTGTTGCGAAGTACGGGAAGCAGGGCATACACGACAAGTGCAATAATCGCAGGAAGTGTACCAATGCCGAATAACGGAATGAGCAATCCGAGAAGGGCCAGGGAAGGGATCGTTTGCAATACGGCTGTAACCCCAATAATCGGCTCAGCCACTCTTGGCTTACGTGTCAGGTAGATGCCAAGCGGGATCGCGATCAGAACGGCAAAGAACAACGCGATAAATGAGATTTGAATATGCTCAAGCAGGGCAGATAATAACTGTCCATTGCGCTCGCTGAACACTTCCGTAAATCTACTCATGTCCCTCACCTCGTTCCTGCAACTGCTCGGACCAGTACCGGATCAGATCGGCTCGACTGACTTCCCCTATAATCTGGCGGTCTCTCTCAACCAGTAAATGGTCATGGGCAGACATGATCTCCACAAAATCCGGCAGCGTAATCGATACGGGAACAGCCGTTTTGGCTGACTTCGGAACATGCCCGGGTGAGAGCGGTGACATGATCGTTTCAAGATCAAATTTTGAAGACAGTCGTTCTTTTTCGCCGGATACCTTTTGTATTTCATACATTGGGGCGCCCCCACCAGATTCAGGCTGCAAACTCCTCTCCGGAGCTGAACTACCAACAAAGTCACGTACAAATTCATTCGCTGGCTGGTGGATTAGTTCTTCCGGGGTGCCTACCTGTAACACTTGCCCATCCTTCATGATGCAGATACGATCCCCCAGCTTCATCGCTTCCTGAATATCATGAGTAACAAACACAATCGTCTTCTTCATCTGACGCTGAATGTCCAGAATATCATCCTGTAACTTCTCGCGGCTTATCGGGTCAAGTGCACTGAATGGTTCATCCATCAGTACAATTTCGGGATCGGCAGCGAGTGCACGCAATACACCGATTCTCTGTTGTTGTCCACCAGATAGCTCAGCAGGCTTCCGATCACTGTATGTGGTACCTTTCAGTCCGACCATGTCCAGCAAAGTATGTACGCGCTCCTTGATTTGCTCTGACTTCCACTTTCGGAGTTCAGGAACAACCGCAATATTTTCGGCAATCGTCATATGTGGGAACAGTGCAATCTGTTGCAGCACATAACCGATATTCCAGCGCAATTCATGAATGTTATATTCATCGATAGGTCGTTCGTTAATTCGTACGGTCCCATCTGAACGCTCGATCAGGCGATTGATCATTTTGAGCATTGTAGTTTTGCCGCAACCGCTCGGACCAATCATGACGAACAGCTCTCCCTTATTAATATTGAGATTAACCTGACGCAGAGCATGGGTTCCATCAGGGTATTGCTTGGATACATTTTCGAACTGAATCATCCGCTCTCTTCTCTCCTTTTATCAAACAATCATTCTCATCTATTTCCCCAAAAGCGTACACATATAATCACCGTGCTGAGTGGGGTATTGTTGTTTCAGTAGAAATTGGAATACGAACGGGTTCCTCCAAAGGTTGAACAATCAGCAAAAAAGACGGGCCTTCCGGCACCGTCTTCTTATTATTCAGCAGAATTTGCTTCCAATATTTTTATAATAATTCTTCTATGATTCCCCTCATTGCATATGCACAGCTCATATCATTACGGGGCCGGAAACCCTGTAAGTTGCTGGCATGTTCAGTCGTTTATTGGATCAGTCCATACAGCATGAATCTTTATCAGATGCGGAATTGAGGAACAGCATGATTCAGGCGGGAATGTCGGAAGATTACGCCGGTTATATAGGTCCGTCTTCATCAACGGAAGCACTGCCAAGCAATACGAATCGTTTAACGCCGCCCATAACGCTTCCTTGATGAACGGAATCATTACGGCTTCCGGTGATCAGTCAAGAAAATAAATGCTTCGATTTTTGCCAAAGTGGTATAATGACAGTAGAAGTTGAATTCATTCATTTACCATTACGATCATGCCAATATATAAAGGAGTGTAGCGATATGCATATTCAAATTACAGATTTGGCTGCTGCGCGATTAACTGAAAGCCTGAATGATCAGCCCGGTTATTTCAAAGTGATCTATGATATGGAAGGTTGTGGCTGTAACGGAATTATCGCCATACTTATCGTGGATAAACCTGAAGCTCTGGATGTACAAATTGAAACCAATCTGGTGCCATTCTATGTCGATCCGAAGCAGCAGCTAAACCTGGAGCAGCACATGAAGCTCGATACGGAACCCAACTATCCTTCTTTCAAATTAAGCAGTGATTCCGGTGTACTCAGCAGCAATGTGCGTGTTCGGGATGCCCGCGCAGTGGCTGTTGGAAGCTCCAGCAATTCTGTTTCATGCGAGCTGTAATCCAAAGATTTGTGGCTGATATAATGAGCATTTGATTCGCCTATCTATGTATACACAAAGACTTTGCACAAAAGGTGCAGAGTCTTTTTTGTGTTCTTTTTCTCGCCAGACAATTAAAAGCTATGAATCTCGCAAACTTTGTTTACAACTCGGAAACAATTGGAGAACCTATGGATATAATCCTCTAGTATACTCGGTATATAACAAATCACGAGATTGATATAACCCGAGGAGGAACACACATCATGAAATCTTTCACACGTAAATCCATCGTATCCACGATACTTATAGGTTCTGTCGTAGCAGGCTCAGCATTCACCACGCTGCCCTTCACTAAGGAGCTGAATCCAGTCGCATCTGCTGCCAGCTCCAGCTTTACTCAATTCCTGCACGATAATGCACCTGGACGCACAATCAAAACGAGCAGCAGCGGTGTGGCAACGGTAACGAATCTATCAAGCACGGTTGTGCTTGTAAATAAAAAGAGAAACCTGCCTTCAACTTATGCACCTCAGGATCTGGTTGTTCCTAACATTCCATTCAGCTTCTCCGGCTCCAGTCCGAAAAAGCAAATGCGTAAAGTAGCTGCCACAGCAATCGAGAACTTGTTCGCAGCAGCGAAAAAAGACGGCATTGATATCAAAGCGGTGTCCGGTTATCGCTCTTATGCCACCCAGAAATCCATTTTTGACCGTAACGCAAGTATCAAAGGCGAAGCCGTTGCCAATAAAACCAGTGCTCGTCCTGGACAAAGTGAACATCAGACCGGCCTCGCGATGGATATCTCCAGCGCATCAGCGGGATATGATTTGCAACAAAGCTTTGGAAACACCAAAGAAGGCAAATGGCTGAAAGCCAATGCCCATAAATACGGATTTATCATTCGTTATGGCAAAGATCAGGAGAAACTGACAGGCTACTCTTATGAGCCATGGCATGTGCGTTATGTTGGCGTATATATTGCGGGGGAAATTACGAGTCAGAACCTTACACTCGAACAGTACCTGGAGCGCGCCAAATAAACAGTAGAAATTTGATGACAAAAGGTATTCATTCCACTCTCATATGACTATCGTATGTAAATGACAGATACAATGAACAGGACGGAATCCGATTTCGGGCCCCGTCCTGTTGCATTATATCTACAACGTTTTAATCGTTCTCCAAACCAAATAGATAAGGATCAGCTCAACCATATTGATGTTAAGTTCGATTCATAGCAGATTTAAGGTTTACTATTCAGCTCTGTGCTCCATTCCTCTACAGCATCAACAACCTGTTTTAATTGCTGCGCTTCCTCAATCGCTGGATCATTGTCCCCTTTTTGTTTCCCATAAGAGCCAAATTGCCCATGATTCCCTCCTTCTACACTGACATACAAAGTGTCATCAGGTAGATTAGTTTTGGCACTTTCCCAAGCTTCTTTATTGAGAACTCCATCTGCTGTACCTGTAATTTGCAAAACAGATAAATCTGTGCTTTTTATGGAGCCGCCCTCATCCGCATAAGAAGCCAAGAAAAATACACCCTTAAGCTTCTCACTGTGTTCTGAAGCATATCTCGCTGCAAATGAACCTCCTAAAGAGTGTCCCCCAATAACAAATGATTCGTCTGGGTGTTCTTCAAGAAAGGAGTCCGCTTTATTTTGACCAAAAATGGCTAGATTCAGTGGCATTTCCGCAATATATACGCGATGCCCCCGTTGAGCCAGTTCTTTGGCAAATGGTGAGTAGCTTTCCGGTTCGACTAGACCTCCAGGATAAAAAATAATATTAGGTTCGATTACTTTCCCGGTTTGTGGCTCAAATTTATAACCGTCTTTGACCTCTGTTACTTTGACCTGATCATCGTTCTGAAATGCGAGTTCCGCTTGATTGGAAGGACTGTAGGTTATCGAATTGAGGTATACCAATAAACCAATGATTACAATTACGATGAAGGAAACTCCCCATATCATTATTTTAGTCCATTTGTTTTTCTTCTCTGTTTTTGCCAAAGTTAAAACCTCTTTCAAACATTATTTTGGATTAGGTTATCATTGCATTGCTGCTTCAGTTCTAGTAAATTATATTTACCGGTAAGTAAAATTACAAGTCTAATCTTATTCAATGGATAAGTTGTCATAAAATATTCACGGAGGTACTGATGAAAATGAATACAGATTCACAACGCTCACCAGGAAGACCTAAACAATCAGAAGATGATTTACCCGTACAAGAAATCATTCTGCAAACGGCCGCCAAACTGTTTATGGAGCATGGGTATGAACCTGTTTCTCTCCAACAGATCGCTAAAGCTTGCAATGTGTCTAAACCATCCATTTATTATCACTTCACCAGTAAACCGGAACTTTTTAAGATCGCGGTTACGACCATGTTTAAACATGTGCACCAAACGACGTCACGATTATTAAGAGAAGCAGACAATCTGGAAACAGGACTGCTACATGTGGCAGAAGCAAGGTTAGCTAATCCTCATGCGGAGATTGAGACCCTGCTCAGAGAAGCGGAGAGATATTTGAGTGAGAAACAGATCGAGGAAATCAGAGCAGCGGAAAATAAAATTTACATAGAGCTGGCTGATTATTTTAAAGATGCAATGGATAATAACCTTCTTCGAAGCAACAATTCCATGCTACTTGCCCAAACCTTTTCAACAATGATGGTCATCGGCAATAAGGAAGATACATTAAGAGCACATGATTCCACTTTAAATTTGGGCAAGGAGATTGTCGAAATTTTTTTGCGGGGTACGATGGTGAGATGACAGGCCACCAGACTTATTTAAAAATAGTGTTCCTATCTCCTCGTTCGGGGTTGGAGCAGAATACATGGAGGGTAATAAAGATGAGACGTGATATCAGAGGTTAAAGCGTCTGCAAAATGCTAAACTAAAGGAACCTCAGACACGTTATAACGGGATTTAGGCATATGTAACGTTTTTTGGAGCATTTTAGCAAATAACGTGTCCGGTGTTCCTTACGATTGAGAAAGAAAGCCCGGGGCCCATAAGCCGTCCTATTCCTTAAGTAAAGAACATGCTCATGCTCCCTGAACCTTCCTGCCGGCCTGCTATTTTTCTGAAAACGACTGGCAGCCTCTTCACACTTTCTGTTCCAGCCCAGGAACCAACACCAGCAAGAAGTGCATTATGAAACAGATAAAGCGCCACATTGTAAGCGAGGGTACCCAATACCATCTCCACCACCAGAAAACGTTTCAACGTGGAGGATTCGATAACGTATACTTGAAATTCATTTCGCGACTTTCCAGCCCTGTACCTTGTGATAAATGTTCTCATGAATCACCTTTTCTGTTTTATTTTATCGTATGGCAGGCAGGTCTTGTCTTATTCTAAAATAATACTTACATAAAGTAACTTAGTGTGTTATAGTCAGCTTATAAACCATACATAAGCGAGGGAAATTACTATGAGTGAATTGGAGAATCTGGTCAAAAACCGTAGATCGGCCGTTATTTTTGAAGAAGGAATTGAGATTCCAGAGTCAGAATTGCAAGAGATGTTTGCCTTGAACAAATTCGCACCTTCCGCCTTTAATCTACAACATACACACTATCTTGTGCTTACGGACCCGGCCCAGAAAGAGAAAGTATACGAAGCTTCCCAGCAATATAAAGTTAAAACCGCCTCTGCGGTCATTGTGGTATTAGGCGATGTTAACGCACACCATCACATCCGCACAATCAATGAGGGCCTGCTGAACCTTGGCGCGCTTACTCCGTTCCAATACGAGCAAGAATCACAGAGCGTCATCGAATTTTACGAAACGCGGGGAAGGTTCTTCCAGCGGGAAGATGCAATTCGTAATGCCAGCCTGTCAGCGATGCAATTGATGCTGATCGCTCAGGATCGTGGTTGGGACACCTGCCCCATGATTGGCTTCGACGCGGAAGAGTTGCAACGCAGTCTGGATATTCCCGACCATTATGTCCCTGCCATGCTAATTACAATCGGCAAAAAGTCGGAAGCCAAACAACGTCCGCGCGGATACCGCAAACCGATTAACGAATATGTCAGCTTCAACAAAATGCATGCCGAATAACTTGGGAATGTGACATCCGTAACTTTTCACTGATTCCATTACAAAAGAGAGGTCGATGATCATATCATCGGCCACTTTCCTATATTCCCAGAATAAACAAATCACACGTCAAACTAACCAGTCTTTTCCCAAAATACATATGAATATTTTTTTATACCATGATAGCATTCGAGATGTAACCCATAACTGTAACGAAAGGAATGAAAATCAATGGAATTCTACATCGAAAACCTGCCAACCTCCCGGATTGCTTATGTACGACAAGTGGGTCCGTATGGTCCTGCTAACAGCCACGCGATGGAGACGTTAAAGACTTGGGCCAGATCCGAAAGCCTACTTACAAGGTCGACCATCTTGTTCGGCATTCCGCAGGATAACCCGGAAACCACCCTCCCCTCTCAATGCAGGTATGATGCTTGTATTGTCATATCGAAGGATTATGGCCTGGATGAGTCGACTCCCCATCTTGAAGAAGCTGAACTTCCTGGCGGGCAATACCTGGTTTGCAAAATCAAACATACAGCAGAAGATGTGAAACAAGCCTGGACCGAGATTTTCCCGTATTTGCAGAGCAATGGTTATATCATGGACAACAAACCCATTATGGAAAGGTATGCGGGTGATCTGCTTCTTCTGGATTTTTGCGAAATATGTATACCCGTTAAGCCGCTATAAAATCATTCAAAGTTGTGGATGCCAAAAACAACAAAAGCGACTTCAACGTTGAAGTCGCCTTTGTTTATAACCTATTTCCGTATTTCACCAATTAAAATGCCCAGTTCCCTTTGCGGAATACAGGTTCCACCGTACCATCCTGCAGCTCACCATCAATGTCCAGCTCTGCGGAGCCGATCATAAAGTCCACATGGGTCAGACTGACGTTGCATTCATGTTTCAGCAATTCCTCGTTAGACATCGTCGTACCATCCTTCATATTGAATGGATATGCACTTCCGACGGCCAGATGGCAAGATGCATTCTCATCAATACCGGTATTATAGAAAATACGATTCAAGTTGGAAATTGGGGAATCATGCGGCACCAAGGCCACTTCGCCAAGATAACGTGCACCTTCATCGGTAGCAAACAAGTTTTTTAGATGCTCTTCACCCGAAGCTGCCGTAAAAGCAACAACCTGTCCATCCTTAAACGTAATTCTCATCTGGTCTACAAGTTGTCCATTCAGGTTCAGCGGCATCGTGCTGCTGACAAACCCGTTGACTCCACTGCGCTTCGGCATGGTAAATACTTCTTCTGTCGGCATGTTCGCAACGGTATACACACCTTGCTTGTTTTCGCTACCGCCGCCACCCCAGATGTGGTTGTTCACCAGCTCAATTTTCAAATCCGTTCCGGGTGCCCGGTAGTGCAGGCTTTTATAATTTTTCTTGTTCAGCAAATCACTCATGGCATTCAAGGTGTCCAGATGTTTTTTCCAGTTCTG
Source organism: Paenibacillus sp. OK076 (assembly GCF_900110055.1). Lineage (NCBI taxonomy): Bacteria > Bacillati > Bacillota > Bacilli > Caryophanales > Paenibacillaceae > Paenibacillus > Paenibacillus sp. OK076. The sequence continues at coordinate 1,988,371 of NZ_FOCH01000001.1, read as the reverse complement.
AATAGCATCTCCGCCATCGACACGGTTCATTTTGAAGATGGTATCCCACATCACGTTAATACGATCTTCCTCTGGAATGTCGGCAAACACTTTGTTCGCCCACGCCTTAGTTGGCGCTTTGATCAGACACCAGCTAATTTCGTGGTTACGCGTATATTTCGAATATCCGCGACGTGCATGAGCCGCCGCTTTGGTTGCACGCGACACGTTGTCGGAATTGATGCCTTTGTACAATTCAGGGTCAGGTACTTTGATCGTAAGGGTAGCTCCGCCTGCTTCGGCAAACTTCTCCATCATTTCCCCCTTCCAGACTGGGTAATAATCGAAGCTGTCATCAGAGCCATGTTCAAAACGACTGCGTGTAATATCGTCGTCATCAAAATCAACCTGTACATAATTGGCGCCAGCCGCATACGCTTTTTGCACGATCAGACGGGTGAATTCCAATGTTTCGATGGGTGCCGTTACGAGCAGATCCTGTCCCTTCTGAATATTTACGCCGACTTTGACAACCAGCTCTGCGTATTGTTCCAACGACTTTTCAAAGGTTTGTTCAAAATTACTCATGGTTGTGTTCACTCCTGTTTCATATTTGAATATTCAGAATCGATTCCTTCCCCTTCACTACTTATGCTGATATTTCCAACTATATTTTTTCACGCAATTATTTAAGCCTTGCGTTTTTCTTGCTCACGCAACTCGATCCGGCGGATTTTACCTGAGTTTGTTTTTGGCAGATCGGCTACAAACTCGATTTTGCGTGGATATTTGTAGGGTGCTGTCCATTCCTTCACATGGTTTTGTAGTTCACGCGCCAGTTCTGGTGATGCGAGAGACTCGTCTCTCAGCACTACAAATGCTTTCACTACGTTACCACGAGTCTCATCGGGACTTGCAACAACGGCGCATTCCTTCACACTGGCATGTTTCATGAGCGCTTCTTCCACCTCGAACGGTCCAATTGTGTAACCTGAGCTGATGATGATATCATCACTGCGACCTTCAAACCAGAAGTAGCCTTCTTCGTCTTTGCGTGCGCGGTCACCTGTTACAAAATAATCCCCACGCTGATTCGCTTCCTTCCGGCCCTCATCCTGATAATAAGCACGGAACAAAGCTGGCATATCCTTATGCACGGCGATATCTCCTACTTCACCAGCAGGTACAGGTTGTCCTTCTTCGTTGATGATCTCAATGAGGCCTGGTGTAATGGACTGCCCCATAGAACCGATTCGTACGGGAGCATCTTTCAAGCTGCCGATCAGCAGCGTGCTCTCGGTTTGTCCATATCCATCCCGGATCGTCAGGTCAAAGTGACGCTGGAAAATTTCAATTACTTCCTGATTCAGCGGCTCACCAGCAGACACCGCGCTGCGCAGTGCGGACAGATCATGGTGACCCAGATCGTCTGTTTTGGCCATTAACCGATATTCCGTCGGCGTACAGCACAAGACGTTGATCTGATGCTCCTGCAACAGTTCCAGATAACGTTTGGGTTGGAATGATCCATTATAAACCAGTCCGGTTGCCCCTCTTCCAAGTACGGACAGAAACGGACTCCAGATCCATTTTTGCCATCCAGGTGCTGCCGTTGCCCAGACCGTATCCGAAGGCTGAATATCCAGCCATAACGATGAAGCGATCCGCAAATGGGCGTAACCCCAACCATGACTATGTACTACGCCTTTTGGATTGCCAGTTGTACCGGAGGTATAAGCGAGAATAGCCATATCGTCACGATGTGTTTCCACCGCAGCCATCGTATCGGACTGGCCTTGCATTAACTGGTGTACATTGACCCAGCCTTCTCCAGGTACGCTATCATCACCATTTGGTGATGCAACGATGCGATGTGCCAACGCTGGCAGATCTGCATTTATCTTTTCAACTTCAGCAGTCGTCTCGGACCAGACAATGACAGCCCGGGCCTCGGAATGCCGAAGACGATACTCCAGATCTTTCGCACGCAGCATTTCGGAAGAAGGAATAACAGCAATGCCCAGTTTCAGGCAGGCAATGTATATAACATAGGCAATAATCCGGCGTGGTACCATGACCAGCACCCGGTCGCCCTTCTCCAAACCAAGATCACGCAAGCCTCCAGCAAGACGATTTGCCTGCTTCAATAACTCACCATAAGTGATCTCTTCCAATTCTTTATGATCGCTTAGCCATCTAAGTGCAACCCGATCCGACGGGTGATTCTCCATCTCGGATGTCAGGTTATAGGTTTCAGGCGAAATCCACTGTTGAAAATTCAAATGGAGCCTCTCCTTCATATTTCAAATGTATAGCATCTATATATTATACCCTAAATCCTAGGACCTGGTGCTATGATATGAAATAGTTTAAGAAAAAAATAAACACAGGTCAATTAAGACGAAGCTCTAAAAGGTCTATCTCTACATATAAAGAATGATATGTAAGACAAAAAAAGTGTCCTCCCGACTACAGGAAGACACCTTCGTTATCCCAACATATCTATAACAAATGGATCCATTTAATCATCGTAGACATGACTCTGAATTTCCAGAGTCGTATCTCTGCGTTACAATCTTACCAAGCGTAGTTTCCGATGCCATTCAAGATGCTTTCGATTTCACTCAGCTCTTCCGTTGTCAGGTCTGGTGCCTGAAGTGAGGCTACGTTTTCTTCGATCTGGGACACACGGCTTGCGCCGATCAAGGCAGAAGTAACTCGGTTACCACGTAAAATCCAGTTCAGCGCCAACTGGGAGATCGTTTGACCTCTACGTTCAGCAACCGCCTGAAGTGCTTCGAACTTGGCGATCCGTTCGTCCGTATAGGCTTCTTTTCTCAGATTGCCTGTTGGATTGGCGCGCTCTTCCTTGATCTTGTCCACATATTTATTCGTCAACTGTCCCCGGCCAAGCGGACAGAATGCGATCGCTCCTACGCCGTGCTCATCCAGCACATCCTGCAATCCATCCTCAATCCAGCGATGCAGCATCGAATAGTTTGGCTGGTGAACCAGGCAAGGTGTCCCAAGACGACGCAAAATAGTAACTGCTTCTTTCGTCTGTTCGGCATCATAGTTGGACAAGCCTACATACAGAGCTTTACCCTGTCTAACGATATGATCCAGCGCAGTCATCGTTTCTTCGATCGGTGTCTCCGGATCTGGACGATGATGATAGAAAATATCTACGTAATCCAGTCCCATCCGGCTGAGACTTTGGTCCAGACTGGCAATGAGGTTTTTGCGAGAACCCCATTCGCCGTATGGACCGTTCCACATATGATAACCCGCCTTGGTTGAGATGAGCAGTTCGTTGCGGTAAGGACGCAGATGTTTTTTGAAAATGACACCAAAATTCTCTTCGGCTGATCCTGGAGGTGGTCCATAGTTGTTGGCCAAGTCAAAATGGTTAATCCCCAGATCGAATGCGCGCAGGATCATCTCTTCCTGAATATCCAGGGTGCGATTTCCACCGAAGTTCTGCCATAAGCCAAGGGCTATTTGCGGCAGTTTGATTCCGGTTCTGCCAGAGCGTGCATACTTCATTTCACTGTATCGTTGTTCACTCGCTGTATAAGGCATGGTTAATCTCTCTTTTCCTGTAAAAGTTATTGAATACCCTTTCATCTTAGAGACTTTCCATGTAAAACGATATGGCATTTCACTACAACGATATGGAAAAATGATTGGTATCTTCATCAAATGATATTTATAAAACGATTCCTTTCCACCTTTTATATGTTAAAATGCAAGGTATAACGACCTCATAACAGGAGTGAATAGCCTTGATTACGTATATGTGCAAAAACAATCACTTTCAGGAGCTGCAGCTCCTTCATTACGGCACAGAAGCTTGCGCACCCGGTCACCACTTCGGCCCGGCCATGCGGGATTATTACAAAATCCATTACATATTGGACGGCAAAGGTACCTTCGAAGTCGGAGGCAAAAAGGTTACGCTGCGTAAAGGCCAGGGATTCCTGATCGTCCCCCATTCGGTCGTTCATTATGAAGCAGATCAGAATGACCCGTGGGAGTATAGCTGGGTTGCTTTCCAAGGAAGCACCTGCCCGTCGTTATTGCAGCAGGCTTGCTTGTGCGAACACCATCCGATCTTTGAGATGGGCAATGAGGATGACGAGATGCGCTCCTGTCTGCACCGCATGATTAGCTCTCGCAACACCCATAAGGGATGGGAGATCAGCATGACGGGATTGCTCTTTCAGTTTTTCTCCATTTTGATTGATCGGGCCAGTGAGGACAGACCTATTCCGTTCCAGGACTATACAAAAGAAACCTATGTCACTCAGGTAATGGATTTCATTGAGATTAATTATGCCAATTCCATAACCGTTCAGTCCATTGCGTCTCATGTTGGGTTGCAGCGCAGTTACTTGTGTTCCCTCTTCAAAGACAAGATGGGCACCAGCATTCAGTCTTATCTGGTCAATTACCGCATGCGCAGGGCGGCTGAGCTGACGCTGGACCCGGCTTTGACCATTGGGGATATCTCCCGTTCGGTTGGATATGCCGACCAGCTGCTTTTCTCGAAAATGTTCAAAAAAGTTATGGGCGAAGCCCCTACGTATTATCGCAAACACAAAACAGCACGTTCCCATTTATGCAGCTAATGGGAACGTGCTGTTTTTGTATTTTTACACAGGATATCACTACCTGTTTATGACTGAATTCCATTCGTTCGTTCTGCTCGTTTTGCTTTAAACTTGCTCCTGCATGGTCACGCCTACCACTTGAACTTTAATTTCATTCACCATAATGCCTGTTAATTGCTCGACAGCTTGCTGCACATTATGTTGAAGTTCCTGACAGACTTCATGCATCTTTTTGCCAAATTGAACATTGATTCGCAGTTGGATAGATGCCTGGTCATCTTTTATCGCAACGTCAATCCCTTTTTGCAAGCTCTTTCCGCTGATGCTCTTGGCGATTCCTTCGGTAAGACCAACAGACATGGAGGATATTCCCTCTGTAGTCTGAGCAGCCATGCCAACAATTTTGGATACTACATCATTGGAAATATGAATGGCGCCCATTTGAACAGATTGCGGCTCAATATACTCAGGTTCAGTGTATGGTTGTGGGATGATTTCAGACATGATTTCCACTCCTTCTATATCATTTATACATGTTTAAGCATTTTGCCATTTGTCCTTGAAGAATAGCTGATAGATTCGAACCAAAATAATTTTAACGATCATATAAACAGGGATGATAATCAGAATGGCAATAATGCCGCCCAGGTCCCCTGCACCGAGCACCAATATAATGGTGGTAAGCGGGTGAATATCGAGTTTTTTGCCGAATACATACGGTGCAACCAGATTATCCTGAATTTGCTGTGCGACCAGAATAATAATGAGTGACCAGATCGCAACCGAAGGGGATACCACAAGTCCCATAATGACAATAGGAACGGAAGACAGGATCGCCCCGATAAACGGAACAAAGTTCATAATGACCGCAATCACGGTTAACAGCAGTGCATACGGGAGACCAATGATCAGGAAACCGATATACATCAGCACGCCCAAAGCCAGATTCACGAGAACTCGTCCAACAATAAAGCCGCTTAACGCCTGATCGATCTCAAGCACCACGTCACGACTGTCTTTTTGGAAACGTTTTGGTGCAATGTGCACCAGCTTACGACCAAATTTCTCGCCCTGCTTCAACATGTAGAACAATATGATCGGGAAAGTGAACAGAACAATCGCAAAGCTTGAGATGAGTGAGAAGAATCCACTCACATAGTTCGTGACAAAGGTGAAGCCTTTGTTAATGTAATCCGTAATCTGCGAAAACGGGGTCGACCCTTCCGGGAACAAAGCCGTAATGACACCGTTCTGTTCCAGCTCTTTAAGCTGCAAACTCAGTGAATTGATCAGATTTGGTGCGTTTTCTACCAGGTTGATCAACTGCTCGCGTAGTGACGGCCATAGTCCTATAATAAACAGGGCGAACAGTATACCAAACACCAGATAGATCAGCAAAATGCTGAGTGTGCGATTCAGCTTCTTTTTTTCCATGTAATTGACGAGCGGCCGCAGCAGATAATAAAAGAATACGGACAGCATCATCGGCACGGTAATCACCGTAAGCATGGTAACAAGCGGTTGGAAAATAAAGCTGACACGTGATAACAGATAGATATTAATCAGTATCAGTGCCAGTGCAATACTGAAACGTACAAACGAATTTACTTTGAACAAAAAGTTTCCCCTCCACTTAACCTTTTCTATATGAGCATTTTGCAAATGGTGATCAGAATGACAACATGTTTATGTCAACCTTATCCTTTATGTCGGTTCTTTATTTCGGAATCTGTATAGTGAACACCGTCGTCTCCCGTCCACGCCGGGAAAGTGTCAATCGTCCACCCATTTTCTCGGTGTTCCGCCGCGCAATTGCCAGTCCAAGCCCCGTACCCCCGGTTCCCGTACGAGCCTCATCCCCGCGTACAAATGGATCAAAGATCGTTGCCCACAACTCTTGAGGGATACCCACACCGGTATCAGCAACCTCAATAACCACATGGTTGTCCAGTGGGATTAACTCCACACGCAGCTCCGTCCCCCGCGGGTTGTAGGACAAGGCATTTGTAATCAGGTTCTGAATTACTCTGGACAAGAGCTCCGGATCATACCTCGCATAGATCTCTTCATCAGGAACGAGCACATGCAGGCCAAAATGGTTCTGCTCAATCTCACCATACGTATCCGCCATAATCTCACGAACAAATTCGCCGATTTCCCGCTGCTGAATGTGCATACGGAAGTCAGGTGAATCCACTTTGAGCAATTCCAGCATATTCTGAATCATGCGCGCGACCTGAACGGACTTGTTGTAGATATATCCCAGGTATCGCTGCTGCCTGTCCTTATCTTCCCCTCGCCCTTCCACCAAAGCCTGGGCGTATCCTTGAATACTCGTGATCGGGGTCTTGAGATCATGCGACAGATCCACAATTAATCGCTGTTTGCTTTCTTCGGCATAACGTTTCTCCGCAGAAGTATTCTCAATGACGTCCGCCATATAATTGAAGGTTTCTCCAATCTGGACAAATTCCCTCTCTGCCGAGATGGACATGCGCGTACTATAATTCCCCTGGATCATCTGGGTAAGACCTAGAGAGAGAATACTCAGCGGCTTTTTGATTCGCCGGGCGACCCAATAGCTGTAAACAAATATCAGCAGCAAGACCAATCCGATTCCGATCATAATGTAAAACGATAACGGATGCTTCAAATTGGTAATCAGCTGATTATCATTAATTCGCACACTGACCAAGTCACGCGGAATCTTCAGCAAAACGTACTTTGCAGCTCCCTCTGTTGAAAGCGGACTAATGGAGTAGTAGTATGGCTGTTCGTTTCGGTTTTCGAGTCCTGCATATAGCTCGGCTTCACTGTATTGAGTGAACGTATCCTGCTTGTCCCCGATATAACGAATGACCTTCCGCTCCGCATCCAGCACTTCAATCCATCCCCCGCTGTCCTTGAGACGCTGAATCTCGGTATTATTGGCCTCATCGGAACTTCCGGACAGCCACTCGTTCTCCAGTTCGGTCACATACACATGTGCCTCCACATTCAGATCAGGATCCACGACCTGATCCGAAATGCGGAAATCGACCACATCCAGATTAATGATAATGTACACGATGGCTACCAGTAACAACAAAAAGAAGTTAAAAAGCAAAAAGTCCAGTGTCAGGGACGTTTGCAATAGTCTCTTTTCTCTAGCTTTCCATGGGCGCTTCAATTTTGTATCCCAGTCCCCTTATCGTTTTTAAATATTCCGGTTGCCTGGAGTCGCGCTCGATCTTCTCCCGAATGTTACTGATATGTACCATTATCGTGCTGTCCTCGTGAGCGTAATAATCTCCCCAGACGGCTTCGTATATTTTTTTTCGGGTAAAGACACGGCCTGGCTGCTCCAGCAGAAGCTCCACGATTTTGTACTCTGTAGAAGTCAATGTCACAGGTTTGCCCGAGCGAAAAAGGATACATTGGGATCGATCAAGCCTGAGTTCACCCAGCACAAGATTTAACTCCTTGGCAGCAGGCACGTCAGGTGCATCAAATTGATTGACTCTTCTGAGCAAAGCTTCCACTCTGGCGACAATCTCCAAAGGATTAAAAGGTTTGGAGATGTAGTCGTCTGCACCCAGTCCGAGTCCAAGGATTTTGTCGTGGTCCTGGCTTTTGGCCGACAGGAACAGAACAGGCATATGATGTGTGGTCCTGATTTGTTTGATCAACTGGAGTCCATCCATTACAGGCATCATAATATCCAGTATGACCAGATCAATCTGAGTTGAATGGATACACTCCAGCGCTTCTACCCCATTAACGGCTGTCACAATGTTGTAATCCTTCTCGAGGTACAACTGAAGCAGTTCCACAATTTCGGGTTCGTCATCTGCAATTAATAGTGTGTATCTCATGCGAATCCTCTCATTCCTATTTCAATAAATTCAGTTTTCAAACGAATTCGTATCCGTACATTCATTTGTTATTGTTCATATGTCTATACGTTACTACTATATACTACGTCTCTTAAATCAATCTAAACCATTTCTAAAGATAACCTAAATAAAAAGCCCGGGCATCAGGCCAGAGCTTCAAATATAAAGCTAAAATAAGTAAAGTTTCAGTACCATTCATCACTGGCTACGTAACCAGGGTTCAACCCGGGCATATAATCGGTCCTTATCATATTGCACATACTGACTCGCCCGATTGCGCACCGGGTCACCGGCATAGAAACGTTCATACAGATCATGTCTGGCTCCCAGCGGACTTCCTGTCAGCTCCCAGGCGAGCTGGAATAACCGAATCTTTTCTGGTGCCTGCATCGTTACGCCTCCAAGATACTTGTTCATCATGGGGCTGATACTTCCTTCGAGCTCCTGCTTCCCGGAAGGGATCTGAATAAGGCCACCTGCGGCAATCGTCTTCAAAATCTCAACAGCACGCGGGTAATAACGGTTCCCCAGATTACGGGCTGTTTCGATATATTTGAATGATGGCAGCCAGTTTCCATGAATATCCGGTGCAGCCTGAGCCTCGGATGCGATGATGAGTCCTTCAATCGTATGCATCTGGCTGATCATCTCCCCGAGCTGTTCCTGTACATTCAGGAAGGAATCCACTCCAATCTCCTTGGCAACGGAAGACGTGATGGCTGTAATGAATTCCAGCTTTGAATGCAGCCGAATAATGCTCTGATGGTAAGCCAGACTGGAGGATGCCACGTTGCAGCGAATCTGCCATACCGCTTCCGGATTGTTGTGCAGCAGTACACGCTCCCAAGGTACAAACACATCGTCAAAAAATAATACAGCATCCATCTCATCATACTGACTACTGAGCGGATGAGCAGTATCTGACTCTAAAGTTGCAAAAGATTCTCTACATACCATATGTAATCCTGGACTTCCTGCTGCCACAATAACCATATGCGCCAATTCCGGGCGATGTCCGGGAATGCGCTGAATCGGATATGCAATGATATCGTCCGCATATGGAGCAGCAGTCGCCACCATCTTGGCCCCACGAAGGACAACGCCCTCCGTATTGGTACGAATGATTCGCAGCATTGCATCTTCATCTTCCCCAACGGGCAGAGCGCGGTTAATCTGCGGGTCACGCTGGACTATGGTCAGGAAGGCATCCTTCCGTTTTGCCTCCTCATAATAGGCAGCGATTTTACCACCATATGCCGGGTCATATACAGCCATTGCATCCCGTGTGGCATACCATCCGGTCAGGCGGGACCGGGCGTAATCCGAGAGACGGCTCATTACACCATAGGTGCGATCAGACCACAATCGAAAGGCTGCCGCCCTGCTGCTGATCTCCTGAGCACTACGGGGTACTCGAAAAGCCTGGTGTACATATCCATTCGTCTGCTCATCCCAATAAGCCACTGTCTCTCTCGTGTCCGCATCATCCACCAGATTGAACAGATCTTCAATCGTTTGCAAGGTTCCCCGGAAGGCAGAATGCTCTGTTACTCGAATACGTTCTCCATCCAGCCATACATTCCGTTCGTCGTTCAACCGCTCCAGATAAGCTTGTCCACGGGACATCGTTAAGCTCAATTGTAATCCTCCTTCTCAGTTAGAAAGGCTAGGAAACTCAATAGTGTTGATGGTTTTATTCATTTCAAGAGTCAAGCTACATCGAAATGATACATACTGTATCTATTGAAATAGTACTTTGCTTTCGAGGAAAAAGTCAACAGACACCGAACCTAAGGTCCGATGCCTGTTCTATTAAAATTATGTTAGATCAGTTTGGCATACATATTGCGAAGATAACGCCAGCGTACCAGCAGGAAGAACAGAATCTGCATGGAAGCAAATACCAGGAAAATGCGCAAAGTATAACCCATGACGGAGAAATCTACTAACTGCTGTAATGCAACAAAGGCCACGGAGCTGTGGATAATGGCCAGGACGATTGGCAAGAAAAACATTAACAGCAGCTGTCTGGTTACGATGTTGCGAAGCTCCGGCCGACTCAGTCCCATCTTACCAATCATGCGGTACTGCTCTTCATCCCGTTCCAGATCTGCATATAACCGGAAGTAGGTAAAGCTTGCAGCAAAGGTAAAAAAGACGATGCCAATCAATCCACTCAGAATAAGGATAATGCCATTGGTTTGTTTGGAATTAAGCCAATCCAGCACGAGAGCGCTGATCTCGAAGTAGCCCCGATTACTTGAGTCATTTTGAATGGATTCAATCAGATCCGGCGCAAACTTCCGCGTCCCCATCCAATCTGTCACAACAAATTGCGTCTTTCTATCGGGATAATAATTTTCATCAGCCTCGATTTGAATATTAAATTCCCTATTCATCTTGTCGTACAGCTCATTGGATACCACATAAACTTCCCTTTTGAATTCAACAGGGATGACGATATCGGTTGCAGGTGTTGTTAATCTGACCTTTTCCTGAACTTCCCACATACTGATATTTTTCTCAGTTGAACCCTGCCCGGCTTCTGCTCGTAATGTCTTGCGACTCGTAAGATTGCCTGGAGTCATAAAGGAATCGTTCACATTCTCGAGAGTTCGCTCTTGGTAACCGAGCGCCTTGGCAAGATGATTATATTCACTTAGTTTGATGATATAGTTCCCCTCGTCATCAAACAGCGGAGTATAACTACCTTTCTGGTACGGAACCTCATTATCGATCAATGTCTCCTCGATCTTCCTGATGTGCCGTTCTGCGCCAGGTGTATCCCATGAATTTTGGTAGGTAAACGCATATGGATTTGACATCGATGACAATCCCGGATCGCCGATCGCCAGCATCGTGCCAATGCCTGTAAAGGCAGAAGCCGAGATCACACTTACCATAAAAAACATGACGGCATTATCTTTCATTCGATAGGTAAGTTCGGACAGAAACAGCAAATTCGTTTTGCGGAAAAACAAACGCTTATTGCTTTTAAGCGCCCGAATGGCATACACACTAAGTTGGGTGAATAACAGATACGTGCCTGCAATAACCAAAACCACACTGCCAAACAGCAAAGGGAAGGAGTATGTGATCCATACAAAGGCAAATACACCTGCATATCCACCCCCAATGAGTATGACGGAGAGAAGTGCTAAAAGACGAGAGGCCTTTGGCTCGGGTTTTGGTTTTTCCTCTGATTTTACAAGGTCAATCAATGACCCTTTTCGCATTAGCAGAGACGAGCTCAGCGCAATCACAACAAACAGCAGCAGAAATGCTCCGACAGTAAGTGCGATTGCTTTTAATGGAAAATAGAATCGAAGACTTTCCTCCACAGCCAGCATCGAACCGCAGATCAACAGGATCAGCTTGGCAAAGATCATTCCTAATCCAACGCCTGCCACAATGGCAGCGAGTCCAATGCACAAGTTCTCCATGAATAACAGTCGGTTCATCTGTTTACGTGTCATGCCAATGATTTGAAATATGCCGAATTCTTTTTTGCGCGTCTTGAGAAATGAACCTACGGAATAGAGTAGAAACAGAAACGAAAAGATGAAAATAACGATTTCAGCAATCAAAAATCCCTGATTCGCAAGCATGGTCACTGTCCCACTTGAACCCTTCAGTCCATCCTTCAGATCCGGGTGAAACAAAAGCAGCGCATACGTAAAAAAGATCATGACGGAAAACGTACTGCTCAGGAAATGAGCCAGATAAATTCGTTTGTTCCGAACAACATTATTAATGGCGAACTGGCGAAAATTCATGTCCTGAGCCTCCCATCAGGGATAATACGTTGATGATTCGCTGATAAAACGTTGATCGGTTATCTCCATAGTGAATTTCGTTGTACAGTCGTCCATCCTTAATAAATACAACCCGGCTGCAATAACTTGCCGCAACAGCGTCATGCGTGACCAGCAGCATAGTGGCCCGATCTTCCTGGTTGCGACGCTCCAGCATCTCCATTACATCACGCGCTGCCTTCGAATCGAGATTTCCTGTAGGCTCATCAGCCAGCACCAGCTTGGGAGAATGGATCAGGGCTCGTGCGATTGCTGTCCGCTGGGCCTGACCTCCGGAAATTTCATACGTGCGTTTGTTCAGCAGAGAGGCGATGCCCAGCTTCTCTGCGAGTCGATCAACACGTTCATTCATCTCCTCAACCGATACTCCGTCGAGCGTAAGCGGCAGGACAATATTTTCTTTTACCGTGAGTGTGTTGAGCAGGTTAAACGACTGAAATACGAATCCCAGCTCTCGGCGTCTGAACAGAGCCAGTTCATCGTGATCCAGTTCAAACGGGTTCTTTCCTGCAATCTGCAATTCCCCTGAAGTCGGGTGGTCAATGGTTGAAATCATGTTTAGCAATGTTGTTTTGCCGCTGCCTGATGGACCCATGATGCCGACGAATTCACCCTCCTGAATACTGAGATCAATTCCTGACAAGGCTTCGTATGACACGATCCCTTTATAAATTTTGCTAATCTGTTTCACTGAACATATCTCCATAGGTTAATGGCTCCTTTTAGATTTCGGATTTGAATTATACGAAGTTGAACTGAACTTCTTCGCCATTCGAGGTCGTTCTCTACTTTCTGACTTCAGTCTATCGAAGTTTCGACCATTCTCCTATGGATTAACCTTTCATCTTCATGACATTATTGTAAGGTTATACAGTCTCACTATCCGACAATCATCCTCTCATATGTAGAAAACGAGAAAGACGCCGATCCCTATCAGGGCACCAGACGTCTTCTCATTTCATTCCGCATTATGCGCTTTATATTTAGGTTTCAAATGTAATGGTTACCGTTGTCCCTTCTCCCTGAACGGATGTAAGGTCAATCTGATGATTCATTCGTGTCAGGACATCCTTCACAATATACAGTCCCATCCCCGTGGATTCTTTAAAATGTCGCCCATTCTCTCCGGTGAAAAAAGGCTGGTACACTCGGTTAAGATCCGACTTGGGAATACCCACTCCCTGATCCTTCACTTCAAGAATGATGGATCGTCTGGATTCGTAAGCCTGAATGGTTACCTTTTGCGCTTTTCCCCCGGAAGAGTACTTGATGGCATTGGATAACAGCTGTACGAGGACAAACCGAATCCACTTCGCATCCGACTGGACCATTAACGCAGAATCAATTTTCATCTCGGGATATACGTGATTGCGAATGAAGAACCGTTTCAGCTCATGGATGGCTTCTTCTCCGGCGGCCTTGAGGGATATCGGTTCCACACTGAAATCCTGTTCAAATGTCTCCAGCCGCGCCATGTATAGCACGGTTTCCAGCCCTCGTCTCATCTGGTCTGCTTCCTCTCGAATGCTGATGAAACGGGCGTCCTCATCCTCCTGATCCTCAACCGTCAGTTCAATGACGGACAACGGTGTCTTCATCTGATGAACCCATTGATTCATAAAAGTCAGGTATTCCTGTTGACGCTGTTCCAGACGATGCAGATGCGCATGATAATGACCGTACTGTGAGTCCAGCAGTTCTGACAATGCCTGCGGCAAGGGCGCGGGCTCATTCAGTGGAACAAATTCTTTCAGATCATTCATTCGATGGGACATCCGGGAATAAAACATGCGATGGGACAGATACCGATAAATGAGATAGGCTGCATATAGGACTAACCCCAGAGATACCGCATACGCGGCCGTTAACCAGTGGTCATAGCCGTCGTACCAGAAGACCGCAACCACGGTGAACAGCATAACGATTACCCAACAAGTCAGTACAATATGTTCTTTGATAAACAACTTCATGAGGGTGACGATGCCTTCCAATTACTGTTGAGTCGATAACCCGAACCTCGTACCGTCTCCAGCGCATCTGTAATTCCCAGCTCAGTCAACCGTTTACGAACTCGGGTCACATTCACGCTAAGTGTATTATCATCCACAAAGGAATCATCCCACAGCTTTTCCAAGATGGTTTCACGGCTAACCAGTTTGGGACTCCGACGCAGCAACGTCTCCAGCAAAATGGTTTCTTTCTTGGTCAGCTGTATCTTGCGGTCACCGAGCTCCATCTCCAATCTTTCCAGATAAACAGTTAATCCATCCAGCTCCACCTTTCGCTCTTCATGACGCGCAGCGTAATCGCCATACACCCGGCGCAGCTGACTTCGAATTTTGGCCATGACAATCTCATGCTCAAACGGCTTCGTAATATAATCGTCCGCACCATTCTCCAGCGCCATGACCTGATCCATCTTGCCACTACGGGCCGAGATGAAAATAATCGGACAAGTGGAGATGGAGCGAATTTGGCGACACCAATAGAACCCATCGTAACTCGGCAAGTTGATATCCAGCAGCACGACATGCGGCTTAATCTGTTCAAACTGCTGGACGACCTGCTCAAAATCCTCAACCGCAACGGCCCTGTCACCATATCTCTCGATATGGGATTGAAGTAAACCCGCAATCTTCGGATCATCTTCAATAATCATTATCGTATACATAAAAAGGTCTCACCTCTAACCTGTCATAATGGAATATGCAATTCTCTTTCCAAAATCATAACACAGGTGGGTACTATCGGGCATCGACCTTCTTGCGCCAATCCACAATGTCAGCGTTCAGCTGCTTCAAATCTCCAGATGGCTGCTGCTCATCGGACAAGTTATACTTCTGTTTCAAAGCCAGAATTCGATATACACTTTCATTAATTCGAGATTCTGAAATTTTTCCTGACTTCACCGCACTCTTCAGCGTATCAAAAATAGTCTTGGCACTCTCATAACTGTGAGCTACCAGCAGAATATCGCTCCCTGCCTGAACCGTCGCCACGGCAGCATCGTTCAGCTTATAATTTTTCGCGATCGCGCCCATGCTCAGATCATCAGTGATGACCACACCGTCATACTTGAATTTGCCACGCAACTGCTGACCAATAATGACGTCCGACAAGGAGGCCGGATGGTCGGGATCCAGCTTCGGAAACAGAATATGGGCTACCATAACCGCCTCCACCTGTTCCTTCACCGCTGCCTCAAACGGAATCCACTCCAGCTGGGCAAGTTGCTGTTCCGTTTTGTTCACGACAGGCAGATCCAAGTGGGAGTCCACTGACGTGTCTCCGTGACCGGGAAAATGCTTCACCACCGGAATAATCCCTTCGCTGCGCAGCCCTTTCATTTCGGCTATACCCATTTGGGAGACCAGACTGGCTGAACTTCCAAATGAACGATCCCCTATCACCGGGTTATTCGGATTACTGTTTACATCCAGCACTGGAGCAAAATCGACGTTAAAACCTACCAGTTGAATTTGTCTTGCTAACAATTTGCCCATCGTTTCAGCCAAATCAGCATCCTTCGTCTTGCCCACTTTCCCATTGGAGGGTATAGTCTCAACCGTTTCCGGCATACGACTAACTTTGCCACCCTCCTGATCCACACTCATGAAAATTGGAACCGGATTGGAACGATTGGCATCCTTGATGGATTGTACGAAGTTTGCTGTTCCTGGCACGGTTGAGACATTATTGGCATAGAAAATAATCCCTCCCACCTTCTGATCCGTGATCATCTGTTTCGCTTGAGCATCCAAAGTGGTTCCCTGAACACCCGCCAGAATCATTTGTCCGATCTTCTCATCCAAAGACAATTGGTCGAGCTGCTCTTGTACCGGATCTTTCTCTTCCTGCGTAGGCACTGTATTCTGTTGATCATCCTGACCATTCTGATCTTCTGCACCTGCGTTTGAATTCGCATTCGTCTCCGTTCCGGCATTATTGTTATTTTGGTCTGACGAGGAAGGCTTCTGTGACTGCCCACATGCGGATAAGAGCAGGACTATTCCGAATAGCAGGAACAACATTTGAAGCATGTTTATGTGTTTGTTTTTTAACTTGCGATTATGGTAATACAAGGATGGTCATCCTCCTTAAGAGTTGTTGTCATTCAGGCTGAGTGTGGTTCAGGCATAACCTTATCATAAGGTGGTTCATTTTCAAAATGGAGACAGCCCAAGTACAAATTCTTAAGATGCAGCCTGAATGACGCAAAAAAATTTTCCCCTTGTGGGGTTAAAGTGTGGTATCTCATGGTGTTATTCCTTGGGCGTGTGTGATTGGAGGGGATGAGATAAGGTGTCAGCGGTGCAAAAAATGGTTTTCTATTGTGAATTTTTCATATGTTGAAATTGTTATTATAGTGAGGTGAAAAAGCCGCCTTTCGGCGGCAATATGTTTTATTTTCGTTGTTGTAGTCGTTGGTTTTCGTTGCTGTTGGCATTTGTTCTTTCCAAGCCTTAAAGATTATTCTTTTAATAGAGTGTTTTCAACACTTCTGTTGTAAAAGGGACGATTTCGGACTGGCTGCCTTCGCGAACTTTGTTTGGCCATTCCGGATCACTCAGAAGTACACGCCCCAACGCGATCAAGTCAAATTCATTATTCTCCATTTTCGCGTTCAACTGATCCAGATGAGCGTCACCCGTTCCCTGGTTTTCGTTCGCTCTGTCCACGAATTCCGCTTCAAGCCCTACTGATCCAACGGAGATCGCCGGTTTGCCACTTATTTTCTGTGTCCAGCCTGCAAGATTCAGCTCTGAGCCATCAAATTCCGGCAGCCAGAATCGACGAGTCGAGCAGTGGAAAATATCTACACCTGCCGCCGTGAGGGGTGCAAGGAATTGCTCCAGTTGTTCTGGCGTTTCCACCAGACGTGCGTCATAGTTCCCCATTTTCCATTGGGAGAAACGAAGTACAATCGGGAAGTCAGGACCTACTGCAGCACGGCATGCTTCAATAACTTCAACTGCAAAACGCGTGCGCTGTGTCAGATCGCCACCGTATTTATCCGTACGACGATTGGTCTGCTCCCAGAAAAATTGATCAATCAGGTAGCCATGAGCCCCGTGAAGCTCAATACCATCGAAACCGATACGCTGCGCATCAGCTGCAGCTTGGGCATACGCCTGGATAATACCCTTGATCTCGTCCTCTGACAAAGATTCTCTCTCAGGTTCACCTGCCATGCTTATTCCCGATGGGCCTACCGGCTCAGCTTCTGCATTGGGCAAATCACCTGAACGGCGGGCTGTACCTACATGCCATAATTGTGGCATGATTTTGCCACCTGCCTCATGGACAGCCTTGACTACATTCGCCCAACCCTGCAGTGATTCTTCGCCATGGAACAACGGAATGCTTGCGCCACTAATGGATGAGGGGTGGTTAATGCCCGTTCCTTCCGTAATGATCAGCCCTACACCTCCGGCTGCTCTGCGACGATAGTATTCCACGACCTCTGGTCCGGGTACTCCTTCGGGTGAAAATCCACGAGTCATAGGCGCCATGACGATCCGGTTGGACAGGTCAAGCTTGTCCGAGGTGAATGGTTTAAACAAAGCTGACGGTACATTCATTGTGTATTGCTCCTTTACGATCAGATTGGAAGAAAACATGTAAACTTTCTTGCACAAAAAAATAGAGCAAGTTCAATGTAGCTTCTTCTAAGAAGTTCTACGATTTCAGCCTGCCCTACTTTTAACCCAAAACCGCCCTCTCTGTAACCAAAAATGTGGATGAAGCATAGTATATAATCCATAATCTTCCTTCAAATTAATTAGAATTAACAGGAATATCATTGCGATTAACTCTGAGCAGTTTGCCTGATGAAGTGGATAGAACATCCGGGTCTGTGCCCAGCCCAAAGTAGAAATCACCTTCGTGTTCTTCAAAAGACCTGGCGTACGTGTCTTGGTTAAAACGGAGAATTTCATTCCATGTGTTCAGATCTGTCGATTGATACACCCGGTTTATATAGAGATTCGCACTTTTGCGTGTGTAGGTAAGCACATAGACTTTCCCGTCCCGAAGCAGTAGATCCGTAGGAAGAGCTTGAGTATCTGGCAAAATGACGCGTACTGCCTGATTAATGTCGGTCATGACATTCAAGGATTTGGGTAATAGCTGCCCATCATTGAATACCCCTCCGGCAATATAAAGCAGCTTATTGTTGAAATTAATGTTTTTCCCTATTTTATTATACGGCACTGTGCCGGTTTGGTAGGATAAGCCTGGGAGCATTTTGCTACCATAGATGACGACATCTTTCTTTTCAAACTTCTCATTAATCTCTAATATATTGGTTTTATCACCCCAAATTTTATTGGCAGGATACATCATGCCTGATGCATATAATTTGCCCTTGATTTCAAATAACGTATATGCCCTGAAGCCAAACGTGTTGATGGTCGCGAATTTTTGCCATGTTTCGCCTTGATCATGAGAGATTAATACAGTAGGTTTCTGCTCGGTGCCCAGCGCTGCGAACAGTTTGCCCTGATAGAACGCCAAATCATATACGTGTACACCTAGCGGCAGATTGCGATACTTTGTCCATACATCTCCATCTAACCGGTAGAAGTTTCCCATATCCCACTGCTCACCATCCGAATCATTTCCGGGAATATATAATTTGTCGTTCAGCACTTTATAAATGTCAATCTGTTCCTCATCCACGTACAATTTGGTCGAAGGAACGATGCTCGGATTACTACTGGTGACGGACTGGGTTATAAATTTGGGATGGGCTGTATCGTAATAAATGACTGGAATAGGACCCGCATTAGGTGAAACACCCAAATTACTGCTGTTCCCATGACCCATATATATTTTCCCTCTGTACAGCTGCAAGTCCCAGACATTATTGGCATACGGTGCTTTCTTAAAAGGTTTTCCAAGCAACTCGATCTTGGACGTCACATCGGCTGATGTGATAGGCGTGCTAGACACCTTGGCAAGTGCCCGTTCGGCAGTCGGCTGCTGATCGGTTGAAACATTGTTTTTGGGTTTCGAATTCCCCATAAGCAGCCAGCCCATGCCTGCAACAATCGTCAAAATCACGGCTGCCCACTTCGTATTCCTCTGCATGTCCGCTTCCTCCTTCATTTTTTATGAGATAACACCTTTATATCAAAATGATACAAATTGTATCTTTTTATATTATGTAAAATGGAATGTACTTGCAACAAATTCCGCCCGCTCTGTGCAAAAAAAATAGACAATCGCATCCGAAGATGCGTTGTCTATTTGTCATTCATTCGTTGTGGCGCCTACCACTTACGCAACAGCTCAAGTTGAACTTCAACTGGGTGACTGTTGCCATTCGTTGACTTCCACCCTATTAAATTGTCTTGTTGTATGGCTTGGTAAATTTACTCTGCTTTTACCAGAATTTTAACCTGGTTTTTCTCTTTCAGCAGTGCTTCAAATCCATGCTCCACCACTTCGTCCAGGCTGATTCGTTTGGTTACCAGCTTGTCAGCTGGGAAGAAACCTTTAGCCATCAGGCTAATCACAGCCGGGAATACGTCACGGTAACCGATAATGCCATTGACCGTACGTTCCTTCATGACAATGGAGTTTGGCACAATCGGTGCTTCCTGTTCAAAAATGCTGACGATCATCAATTCACCGCCAATACGCGTTGAATCAATCGCTTGTTGCAGTACGCGCGGTACACCCGTTACTTCATAAGCTACATTTACGCCGCCTTGCGTACGTGCATGAATTTCGTCCACCACATTGTATTGTGTAGGGTCAATAACAATGGCACCAAGTTCTTCCGCTTTGGCTTTACGTTCCTTGGATAATTCCACGACATAAATATCCGATGCGCCAGAAGCTTTCAACGCTTCAATAACCAGCAACCCGATAGGACCCGCACCAAAAACAGCGGCAGTGTCGCCGACTTTCAGCTTGCTTTGACGAACCGCATGAAGAGCTACTGCGGAAGGCTCCACCAACGCTCCTTGCTCGTACGAGATGGAATCAGGAATGGCGTGCACCATATATTCCTCAGCTGTTACATACTCTGAGAAACCTCCTCCTCCACCAGCCAGGCCCAAGAAACCCATCTGATCGCACAAATTGTATTTCCCCTGTTTACAGGCTTCACAATGACCACATGCATAAATCGGTTCGACCACTACGCGGTCACCTGCCTGAAAACGTGTCACACCTTCTCCTACTTCAACGACTTGTCCTGAAAATTCATGCCCCATCACAACAGGTGCTTGTTCCCCTGTTAGCGGATGCGGCGCTTGAGCCGGAATGAAGATTGGGCCAGCAGTATACTCGTGCAAGTCACTGCCACAGATCCCACACCACTCCACTTTTATTTTAACCTTCCCCTGTTCAGGGCGGGGTTCATCAATATTTTCGAGACGCAAATCTTTTACTCCATGCCAACGCAATGCTTTCATTTGTTTCATCTCCCAGATCATAATTTTTGATATAATCGGAAACGTTTCCGTAAGTTAAATATGTCACATTTTAAATAGGCTGTCAAACATAATTTGTCACACATATGTCTATCTTATGAATTTTACGTCGATAATTCTGGTGAAATGTCAGCGTTTTCAATATATCTAAAGTTTTTGCTCTGTGGCTTCCTCTCCGTTCTCGTGTAAATGTTTAATTCAATGGATATAGAATAATACGCTATTTATCTCAACTCCCCTTAGGTTCTTTTGGGAAACCCAACAGACATCTCTGAACTTTCAATCGTATTCACAAGATACTTGTTGGCTCAAATGTTATAATCAAGGTATAGGATTGACATTCCATTCGTACATATTTTCAAAATTCGGAATCGTTTCCGATGAAGTGAGGTTAACTAAACGTGAGTAAAGATCAGAAGGTTACGATCAAGGACGTTGCAGAACTTGCAGGTGTAGGTATCGCTACCGTCTCCCGAGCCATTAACAATTCCGAAGGCATTAGCAACAAAACACGGGATAAAGTCTTGCAGGCCATTGAGGAGCTTGGATTTGTCCCCAATACCTCTGCCCAGAGTTTGAAAATACGCCAGACGCATCAGATCGCACTGGTTGTACCTGACATACGCAATGCCATCATTCCCGAGATCTCTTGGTCTGTTGAACAAACGGCGAAGCAGCACGGGTATCATGTGGTTCAAATCAATACGGCGGGTAATGCACGAACGGAACTGGAAACCATTCGTACGATCAAAAAATTGCACGTGGACGGACTTGTTTTCATGCCTCTGGCTTATCCCAAAACGTTGCCTGGCTTAATTGATAAAGCTCCTCTTCCCATTTCCATGATCAATTACGGTAAAAAGCTGGACCCCGGCATGAAAGCAGATGTTGTTTCTCTTTCACAGCCTGAAGGGAAACTGGTGATGGAACATCTGATTAAGATTGGCCGGACCCGCATTGCATACGCTGGTGCTCCGAAAGATATTATCGAAGAGCGTTATCGGGCTTATGAGCAGGCGCTCGGACATGTAGACATCTCGCTTGTTTACTTCGGAGAAGATTTTTCATTGAATACGGGGGCTAATGCAGCGGATTATTTCTATGGGCTGACTCACATGCCAGATGCCGTATACGCGATTAACGATATGGTCGCCATCGGACTGGTAAATCGGTTTAAAGAACTCGGCGTTCGTGTCCCTGAAGATATCGCTGTTGTGGGTGTTGATAACAACCAATGGACTACCGTTACGTCTCCGCAGATCAGTTCAGTCTCGATCATGGGCGAAGAAGTGGCCAGACTTGCAACGGAATTGCTGTTAAAACGGATTCGAGAGATGAGCACCACGGATTACGAGCATATTCAATTTGAACCACGGTTAATTGTGCGCGAGTCCAGCGTAGCCATGATCCGCTCATCTTCACAAGGACCACGCGCATAAGAATCATTGCGAAAACACCGGATGTAATGGACAGTCCCAACCATCGATAAACACAAAAAAGGTGTTCACCAGGAATAAATTCCGTCCTGAGAAACACCTTTTTTTTATCTTCATTCACACCTTTTTATCTCAAACCCACCTCCGAGCAATTACTTCTTCGAATGCAATTGTCTGATCGGTGTTCCTTTCATAAACATCTCAATATCCTCTACGGTATGGTTAAAATAAATGGCATAGTTGCCTTGAGTCACATAACCCAGGTGCGGTGTTGCCAGCAGATTGGGCAGTGTACGCAACGTATGATTCACAGGAAGAGGCTCCTGTTCATATACGTCCAGGCCCGCCCCGGCAATCCACTCCTTCTGTAAAGCTTCGACCATCGCCTCTTGATCCACAATGCCTGCACGGGACGTATTGATCAATAAAGCGGTATTTTTCATCCGTTGCAGCTCGGCTCGTCCGATCAGATTACGTGTCCGATCACTAAGCACTAGATGGATGGAAACAATATCGCTTTGTTCCAGCAGCTGTTCCTTGGTCTCTGCCCATTGGACGCCCTGTTCCTCCGCTCGTTCCTGTGTCAAATTCTCACTCCAGGCGATCACGTCCATGCCAAAGGCATGGGCAATCTCTGCCATCCGGCTGCCAATCTTGCCTAGTCCGAGCAATCCCAATGTCTTTCCGTACAAATCCATGCCAACTGTACTCTGCCAATTCCGATTGGAACGCAGTGCGTTATTTTCAGTTACCAGTTGTCTGGACAGACCCAGTATCAGCGCCCATGTGAGTTCAGTCGGAGGGTTCGAGCTGCCTTCCGTGCCGCACACGATTACACCGCTTTCTTCCGCAGCCTGGAGGTCAATGGAGGCATTGCGCATGCCGCTTGTAACAAGAAGCTTAAGATTGGGTAATTGAGTTATCACAGATTCAGGAAAAGGTGTACGCTCACGCATCAAGACAATAATCTCAAAATCCTGCAGTTCCTGAACGACCTTCTCTTCTGATCCCATGTAATTATTGAACGTCTGAACTTCAACCCGATCCAGGATAGGAGTCCAATCTGCTGAAGAAAGGGCTACATTCTGATAATCATCCAATATGGCACAACGCAACTTCGTCTGCATGGTTGAATCTCCTCCTCAATATGTGCATCATCGAACAAGGTTTAACATGTTTCTCGCATATGTAAATCATATGATACATCCTAATTTTATCTATACCCTATCTGTATTGTATCAACTCAGACCCGCTCTGCCCAATGTCCTCAGACACAAAAAAGAGCAGGAACACGCTCCCGCTTCTCTCTTTCACATCAAAACAGTTTGAAAAGCAACGCCGTGATCAAAATGGCCATCGCTACTAGAAACAAGGACCGTATTTTCGCAAAAATCGTATCCAATTTCGATTGGCTATTCTCTGTCAGGGAACCCACAATAGCAATAAAAGCAAGCACGGCAATTACAATCAAACTGAACTCGATGATCCCCATCCCACCGTACGTTGTTAGCAGCACACCTATAATGTATAAAACGACAAGGTAGATCCTATGAATATAACGCTCCATATGAACACCCTTTCTAAAAATGAAATTGCTCCCTCATCCTTCTAACAACGATAACGTAACCTTAATACTCTGCTGCACAAATGAGCGATCCGGCTCCGATTTCATCATTACGGTCAATCCAATCATCGATACCACCAGAGATTTTGAGAGATCATTTGCGTCAAGGTCGTTAGACAATTCCCCTGTTTCCTGCCCCCGTTCAATCGTCTCCTTGAAAATCGCCGCCAGATACATCTGGTGCTCGCGTGTCAGAACAGCGAATTTGGGGTCATGCGGAGCCAGTTCAACCATCGTATTGATGCAAAAACAGCCGTGACGAGCATCTGTCACATCCCCTTCCGCTCCGATATGTTCAAATAAAGCACGGAAGGCTTCTTTTACAGAGGATGTATGTTGAAGCCTGAATCTGACCTGAGCAGCATGCAAAGTCGTATATCTGCGAAGTGCCGTTTCAAACAATTCCTTTTTGTCACCAAAAGCCGCATATAGACTGGGGCGCTGAATCCCCATGACTGTTGTCAAATCACTTAAGGATGTCGCTTCAAATCCCTTATCCCAAAAAATCTGCATTGCCGCTTCCAGTGCCTGATCCGTATCAAATTCCCGTTGTCTAACCATGTATTCACCCTCTTTGTGTATCGATCAGTATATAACTATTTTAATCTACATCCCATTCCCATGTCAATTTCATCTCAATTTATAAAAAGAAAATTAAACATTCCACTTCAACTCTTGACATCGTGTGAAAGCGTGAAGTATGTTTATTCCGAATTGTAATGTACTGATCGGTATATTTATATTCAACAGTGTTCTTTCTGCTTCCCTACTTCCCACATTCGAATACAGAAAGGTGAATCATTCATGCAAAATGCATCTCATCAAGCACATCCCTTCAGCGAAGGACGAACGAGTATGTCCCGCCTTGTGGCGCTGTTATTTGCCCTGTGCAGCGGACTGGCGGTAGCCAACATTTATTATGCCCAGCCTTTGCTCGACTCCATTGCGGACGAGTTCAATATCGCGCATTCATCCATTGGCATCGTTATTACCGTAACGCAGATTTGTTACGCCCTCGGATTGTTATTACTCGTCCCTCTTGGTGATCTATTGAATCGGCGCAAGCTGATCATGATCCAGATGCTTTTATCGGTAATCGCCCTGATTGCTGTCGGTACCTCATCATCCAGCCAGGTTCTATTTATTGGAATGGCTGCGATCGGGTTGCTTGCCGTGATTACACAAACACTCGTTGCCTTTGCCGCCTCCCTGGCTGCACCATCTGAACGAGGGCGTATCGTCGGTCTGGTCACAAGCGGAATCGTCATCGGTATATTACTGGCGCGAACCATAGCAGGCACCTTAAACGATTGGATTGGCTGGAGATCGGTCTATCTCTTCTCTGCCAGTCTGACATTACTGGGGATTATCGCCCTGTTTCTTGTACTGCCCAAACACGAACCCAAGCGAGAGAAACTCACCTATACCCAATTAATCGTTTCTGTCCTGCAACTATACCGGGAGCTGCCTATTCTGCGAACACGCGGCGTTCTCGCCACGTTGATCTTCACAGCCTTCAGCATCCTATGGACTTCCATGGTGCTGCCGCTTAGCGCTCCCCCCCTTTCCCTGTCACATACTGCTATCGGAGCCTTTGGTCTTGCGGGAGCTGCTGGTGCGCTGGCTGCTGCACGTGCTGGAAGACTGGCTGATCGGGGATTGGGACAAAAGACGACGGGTGTTGCTCTTGTCATATTGCTTCTATCCTGGCTGCCCATAGGCTATGTTCACCACTCTGTATGGCTGTTTGTAGCTGGGGTAATTATGCTGGACCTTGCCGTACAGGCCGTACATGTCACCAACCAGAGTCTGATCTATGAAGTCCGTCCTGAGGCGCAGAGCCGTTTGACAGGCGCTTACATGATCTTTTATTCGATTGGAAGTGCTACCGGCTCCATTGCTTCTACTCAAGTGTACGCATGGGCAGGTTGGACTGGCGTTTGCTGGCTGGGTGCAGGCGTGAGTGCCGCTGCGCTTCTGTTCTGGACCATTGACCGGTATATTCATCGGAATTCGGATCAATAAATAAACTTAATCCAGCTTATTCCATACCACGATAAACAGCGTGGCTAACGGACCAAATAACAGAGAAATCAGAAACCAGTTACGACCACTTCTGTTTTTTCCCTGAGCAAGTCCGGCATTAATAAGAGCAAGTGTACCCCAACCCACAAAATATTCGTTTTCCATCAAACATCATCTCCTCCTGACAGATCAGCTCTATCTATTCTCTAGTAACGTCTTTAGCTTCAAGTTACGGCTCTCCAGGAAAGCCAGCATATACCTCTTGAGTACAATTCGCTCTGCAACCCAACCCAGAACACCAAGGGGAGCTTCAAATCTCAGTGTGTCTCTCATACAAGTGGTCTGCTCGCCAAGCTTGCTGAAGCTGTGTTCATGTCTCATGCTCTTGAAAGCACCTTTCTCCATCTGATCCACAAAAAGATATGGCCGATTGTACTCGGCGATCCGGGAAGTCAGCTTCTGCCTTATCCCGAAATGGCTTGCTTCAAAAGTTACCGTATCGCCTTCACCAATTCTGCCCGTTGTAACACCCGCTACAGCCTGCTCACGGGTATGTTTCCAGACCGTCCGGGTATGAATATCAATATCCCGCGCATAGTCAAAACACCGCTCAATCGGGGCATGAATTGTAATCTCGGTTACCACTTCAATCAAGGACGATCTCTCCTTTTCCGCTTCTGTTTCCTAAAAAGGAAGATTAAGGTCTTTGCAAAAGTATACTCCTGGTCACCATGAAGAACAACGCAGTGCGTCATATAAATGAAAAACGGGTCCCCTGTCATCGTACAGGAGGCCCGTTTTCGGTATGAATTCATTCGTTATTCAAACTTAGATAATTAATTCATTAATGGCAAGTGTGCGTTCTTTGGACAGATCACGATATTGTTCCGATTCCACCTTGATCAGTGGTTTGAAAATATCGGAAGTATTGTTCATGACAATAACACCCCGCTCGCCGTTGCTCAGCAGTACTTGTTTGCCAATAAAATTAGGAAGCAGATGCTGCATCAAGGCCTGAACCGGCTTCTCATTCAATTTGCCGAATCCCATCGCATAAATATCGCGCAAGTTGTTGATCAGGTTCGGATTGCTGCTTCCGTGACTGCCCGATCTCATCCCGATGTATATGTCAGCGACAGATACGATCTGTGTGTATGGATGGATTTCGCCTTTCTTCAGTTGCATCGGATATCCGGTACCATCCTCCAGTTCATGATGCTGAAGAGCTACCAGCGCTGTAGCTTCATCCGTCATGGAACTTTTGATAATATCATGTCCATAGATCGTGTGACGCTGCAATTCGAGCTGTTCATCTGCGGTTAACGGTTCCATCTTGTTGCGTATCCGATGGGATACCTTGCATTTGCCGATATCATGAAGATAGCCACCACGACTGATCTGATAACTTTCTTTTTGGGAATAACCAAGCCAGTTGGCCAGGTAAAATGATAACAGCCCAACCTGAATGGAATGCGTGTAGTTATTGACATCATCCCGTTCCAGCATCATCAGGAGATGTACGACATCCTTTTGCTCGTCCAATCCCTCTACCATCGGTTGAAGCGCATCGTCCACCATGGTTGCGTTGAACTTACCCACCGTCAGTGCTTCGAGAAACGCAGATTGATAGTTATGTACAGTTTGTATAAATTGAGATTTCATTTCTTCTTCAGGCGGTTCTTCCTTGGTGCTTGTGCTTGCTCCAGATGCAAATTTTGCTGCAGCAGCAAAGAATTCCGCTTCCGTGATCTCTTCCTCGCGTGGTTCAATATCCACATAGTCTACGCGGTGCTGCATCAGCAAGGTGATATCTTCACTTTTGATCACAGTACCCTGACCCAGAACGTGTAATCCCGCTTCGCTGAATGTATCCGCAGTTAGACGGTCTCCATCTTGCAGGTTCATAATATGGATTCTCAAATCGGTATTCCCCCTGAACAATCATTTATAGTCAACAGCACCCGTTAGATCGGGTCCCAAAAATCCCTATACTACTTTATATCGATAAATACATTCTTTTTCTCCATAGTCCAAACGACCTTAATCGTAAAAGGAAATACGAACGTATAAGACTTTATTCTCAGTCCCATTTTCAAAAAAGTCCCGGTTTGATTTTGCATTTTGATAACGGACATCTTGCTTTACACATATATAACCAAAAAGCCCAAAAAAATCTTTGGGCTTTTATTGAATTCAACTATATTTTGATCGAGCTCAGACTCGCTCCCTGTACGAAAAAGCGTTCAATCCCTTTCTCAACAGATGGGTCCGGAATTAACGGTGGCGCCTGATGCGGCTTCACTCTGGCATCGATAATGATCTGGTCACAGCCCCAATGTTTATAGTTGTAACTGCTGTTCACACCGTACATATCATGAGACGGATTACTGCGGGTAAATGTCGCCCACAAGAAGTTGCTGAGATTCGCACTCAGGAAAGAACTATCATCACATAAAACAATCATTGGACAAGAAGACAGATCTCCCTTTTCCTTCAGCATGTCCGTAAATGCCTTCATTTCTTGTTCTGTATCCGCATAACTGGTGAACGGCGCACTCTGAATAGCTATAATTCCTGGCATCACGAACTGTGGATTGTTATATCCCCGAATATCCTTCAATGTCTCCGGCACTCCAAGGCACAACTCCCGTTTCTTCTCCCCATAGGCTGCAAATACAACCTTGCTGCCGCTGTTCAACCCGGTTCCCGAGTAATCCAGCGTATCGATCGTTGTATTGGTATGGAAATGAATGTCCCGCTGCAGATCCATTCGTTCCAGGATGTACGTCAGGAATTCCACTTCACGGTGCGTATCCAGCGGTTGCTGATCTTCTGCTGTGATAAACAAGTACTTCGCCAGACTGAGCTGGCCTGTGCCCAGAATACGACTCGCAATGGTCAGCAGCTCTGTTGGCTGTTTTACCGTCTGGTAGGGCGTATAACGCTCACTTCCAATCGCAAAAAGAAGTGGATGTACTCCTGCTGCATCAACTGCGTGGACTTCTTTTACGCCCGGAATCTCCTGTTTAATGGCATCACCCGTAATTTCGTGAATCAGATCCCCAAATGCGGTATCCTCTTGCGGAGGACGACCCACCACGGTAAATGGCCAGATCGCATTTGGCTTGGCGTACACTTTATGCACTCTCATTAGTGGGAACGGATGGGTCAGACTGTAATATCCAAGATGATCACCAAACGGTCCTTCAGGCTTTGTCTCGTCCGGGTAAATATCACCGGTGATGACAAAATCGGCGTCATTGCTGATGCAATATCCGTCCTTATAGCTGTAGCGGAAACGACGGCCGGCAAGTAGCCCTGCGAAAGTCATCTCACTGAGGCCTTCCGGCAAAGGCATCACTGCAGAAAGTGTATGTGCCGGCGGCCCCCCAATGAAGATGCTCACTTTCAGAGGTTCTCCCTTTTTGACCGCTTTGGCCTGATGAATACCAATGCCGCGATGGATCTGATAATGAAGTCCAATTTCCTTATTCAGTTCATAATCATTACCACTTAGCTGTACCCGGTACATGCCCAGATTGGAGTTCATAATGCCTGGCTTGTCCGGGTCCTCCGAATAGACCTGAGGCAGCGTAACGAATGCTCCACCATCCATGGGCCAATGCTTGATCAACGGCAGATCCGAGATCTGAATCTCTTGCGCGGTTACAGGCAAACTGATGGACTTCTGCTTAGGGAGAGCCTGCCAGGCGGCAAGACCTGTGCTGATATGCTGAAATGGCGTCTTAAGTGCCTTCATTGGATCATCCCGGACAGCCATGACACGCTGTACACCTTCAAGCGTTCCACGGAACATGAATTTGCTTCGTTCCAGTGTACCGAACAGGTTCGAAACTGCCTGGAACTTCGAGCCTTTCACATTTTCGAAAAGCAGAGCTGGGCCTTTCGCCTCATGCACTTTCATATGTATCGCTGCCATCTCCAAATGAGGGTCCACTTCTTCCTTCACGCGAATCAAATGTCCGTGCTGCTCCAGATCATTAATGCAATCTTCCATATTGCGATATTTCATTGGATGGCTCCATTCTGTATATAATAAATTGTTATGTTCATATATTCACATAGATGTGTAAGGGTAGCGGATAGAATAAAACGTTGAATCTACTTCACTCTCGTCACACTACTATTGGATTGATGCTCGCATCTCCTCTATCTTATCAAATCATCTGCCACTAAACAAAACAATATATGAAATCGATCACGCAGCACTCACCAAAAAGCAATATTCAGGCAATAGGAGTCCTGTATCATGCGGACCACGATTGCTTAAATATTGCTTTTTGGGCTTTTTTAAGACGTAGCCGAAGGTCTGGGGATCGTAACTGTAAACTGCGTTCCTTCTCCAACCCTGCTCTCCACATTAATTGCACACTCATGTAATTTCAAAATTTTAATCACGATGGAAAGCCCTAGTCCATTGCCTCTAAGAGCACTGCTCCGCGCTTTGTCTACCATATAAAATCGATCGAAAATATACGGAAGGTCTTCCTCGGGTATTCCTTGTCCTGAATCTCTAATGGATACCTTCACAGATGACGTGGACATCTCGATTGCGATGTGAATGACCCCATCGGAACCTGTATATTTTATCGCATTGTTGATTAAATTCTGCCAGACCTGCTCAAACAGATCTTTATCAACGGTAATTTCGCAAGGCAATAAATCCAATTCAATCCTGATATTTTTGTGCGCCCACTGGGGTTCAGCTAATACGATCGCTCTTCTTAACTGTTCATCTAATTGGAAGGTCGTGAGATTAAACGGATGGTGCTCGGAATCCAGTGAGGCTAACCGAAGTAAATTATCGCTCAGCCTGGACAGGCGTAATGTTTCCTCATATATGATATCCAGATGCTCTTTCTGCTCTTCCAATGGGATAACACCATCTTGCAGCGCTCGTGTGAATCCCCTGATTGATGTTAGTGGAGACTGCATTTCATGAGAGACATTGCTGACAAAATCGTCACGCACCGAGTCTATTTTTTGCAGCTCACGGGCCATATGATTAAAGCTCTCCATCAGCTCACCAAACTCATCTGGATTGTTATGCTTCAACCGGACGGATAGATCGCCTGATGCCATTTTCTTAGCTGCAGCAGTTAACTTTTTGATCGGTTTCACAATGTACCCAGACATGAACATGATTAATAAGCTTCCTATGACTAAGACAGTGAGTAGCGATATAAATAATGTACGTTTCACATTATGAAAAATCGATGAAAAATTAATTTTGATCAGGAGCGCATCTTTCTCTTCATTCATCCTGGGAACACCGACGATTGCCGTTTCATCTTTTTTGGACATCATAAACGCTTTCGTCGAACTTTCATCGAATAATTCATGAACCTTATCATCCGGAAAGGAAGCAAGTACTTCACTTTGTTCGTTCACGGAGTTGATGTCCAAGCCGTATCGTGCAAAGATATCCAAGCTTGTTTTCACTTTTTCCGGATCATCAATCAGGTTTATTATCGTAGCGATATCCTCGGCAATCGTAATCATGGAATGATTCGGTGTGTTTTCCTGAGACCGCATATTTAAGATAAAGGAGAGAATTAAACTGACGATCACAATGCCAAAAAAGGTAACTACGATTCGTAAACGCAGGCTTTTCCTCACGATTTTCATACACTCTCCAGACGATATCCAAGTCCTCTTATCGTCGAAATGATCAGCTCGGGGATCGGTTCAAGCCGTTCTCTTAACCTTTTGATATGCACATCAACGGTACGCTCATCACCTTCATAATCGATTCCCCATATATCTTCTATAAGCTGTGTACGTGTAAATATTTGCCCTGGCAAACTCGCCAGAGCAAACAACAATTCACATTCCTTCTTTTTCAATTCAACCGTTTGTGCTCCTGCATCCACTGTCAAATTGCTCAGATCAATCGTTGCACCGCCTATATGAATAACATTTGATGAAATCTTGTTGTATCTCTTCATTAAGGATTTCACACGCAAGATTAACTCTACAGGATCAAAAGGCTTTACTAAATAATCGTCTGAGCCTGCATTAAATCCTCTGACCTTATCCTTGGATTCTCCCTTGGCAGTCACCATCAGAATCGGAATATCCATATAAGATCGAATATCTTCGGTCAGTTCAATACCATCTACATGGGGCATCATCACATCTACAATTGCTAAATCAATTTTGGTATGAGACAAGATGTTCAGTGCTTCTTGGCCATCCGGCGCTTCCACAACTGAAAACTGATTTTTTTCGAGATAAATTCGGATTAATTTGCGGATATGCGAATCATCATCAACCACAAGAATCGTGTTCATTTATGCATTATCCTTTCCGCAATTTTCAATATTCACTACTTGGTTTTATTCATATCGTAAGGATTCCATCGGGTCGAGCTTGGCTGCTTTGGATGAAGGCATCAAACCAGCGATGATACTAATCACTGTACTTACAACGATTCCGAACAAGATATAATATCCCGAGAGATGAATCAGTTTTGCTCCAAACGCATTGTCCAAAAGAATATTTAATACATAACTAATAATTATCGCAAATACTACCGCAATGATACCACTGAATACCCCCAATAGAGCAGATTCAGAAAAGAAAATTCGCTTGATATCCTTCTTTCTTGCTCCAATCGCACGAAGGATTCCGATTTCCTTTGTTCGTTCCACGACACTAATATAAAGCACAACCAATATCATAATACCGGATACAATCAACGAAATGCCTGCAATACCAGACAGAACGATCGTGGCCATGTTCACATATGTCGTGATATTTTCCATGATTTTTGCCGTCTGGGAGCCTGAGAAGCCCGCATCTACAGCAGCAGCATTAATATCATTGACATATTTCATATCGGTTGCATATGCATTAACCTGAATTGGCCCAATCGTTATTCCATTGTCCGTATACATTTGCTCCAACGTCTGTGATGAAATGTAACCCGGTGATTGCTGCATGGGTGATCTTTGATCTGACGCTTGATATATACCTGATATGGTTATTTCTTTCCCCAAAGTTACCGGTTTATTATTGCCATCCATCTCATTGATATATAGAAACACAGACTTGCCGATCATCGATTCAGCTTGGTCATTTCCGCTTAATTTATTCGCCGTATCGAGGGGTAACAACATCTCATTTTCTACCGGAAGCGTACCCTTTGTTATCATTGCTGGATCAAAAGCATCCGTTAACGTCGTTAACTGCGTGAGTGCCACACTTTGCTTTGCATGAACCATAGTCGATTTGCCTGTAATGGTAGTGATCGTCGCTACATGATCCACATTAGGGAATTTGCGAATGGTCTCAATATCAGCTGCTGTGAACGGTTCACCTGTTGCCATCAAGGCTTCCGGGCCTTGCATATCTTTGGCATCTGCACTGGGCTTCGTTATATCCACGAGTAACGGGTCCATGCTTGAATTGATTTCGTCGTTCATATATGTCGTTATTCCATTACCCAAGGAGAGCATCAGGAGTACGCTTAAAATTCCTATCGACCCACCTAATGCTACCAGTATATTTCGCTTGCCGTTGAGTTTCATGTTTTTGAGAGCCATTTGGAAAGAAGCCAGTAAGCCCAGGTTTCTCGAAGCACCACGGCTACCCTCATAGGTAGTCAAGGAACGATCTTTTAAATGGATATCATCCTTAATCCGCCCCTCCTCAACCTTGACTATACGTGTACCGGAATCGGCCACTTTCTGCGAGTGAGTTACCGCAATGACCAGCATCCCTTTTTGCGCAATACTGTCCAGCAAAGCCAGAATTTGATCCCCGTTTTCCTTATCCAGAGCACCCGTTGGTTCATCCGCCAAAATAATGTCTGGATTGTTCGATAATGCACGAGCAATGGAAACCCGTTGCTTCTGTCCACCCGACAGCTGGTTGGGCCGTTTATTCAGATGATCCTTCAGTCCGACCTCGGTCAAAATATCTATAGCACGCTTGTTGCGTTCCTTTTCACTAGTATCCGTCATTTGCATAGCAATCGTAACATTTTCCAGTACAGACAGATGTGGGATCAGATTGAAATTTTGAAACACAAAGCCGATATTATTCTTGCGATAATCATCCATTTCCTTTTCCGTCATGGTACTTAAGTTCTTACCACGAACAAGGATCTCCCCTTCAAAATCGGAGTCCATTCCACCAATAATATTCATAAGGGTTGACTTTCCGCAACCCGATTCACCAAGGATCGAGACGAACTCTCCTGTCTCAAAGCTCAAATTCACATCGTGGAGCACGGGTACCTTTTCCTTACCATACAGCGTGTATGATTTCTTCACATGTTTAACTTCTAATATAGTCATCTTGATCTCTTCCTCTCCAAGTCATACACCCTGTCTATCTATTGAACATTTCACATTCTAACAAATTTGTGTGAACTGATAATGAACTGGACAAGTCGTGTCTGCCTGGCAAAAGAAAATACACCTGCAAAGACTTGAGTTGAACCATATCAAGTCACTGCAGGTGTCAAAAATTAAATCCCTTCAACAATACGCTTCGCCCGAACCTCTACCTGACGGAAAAGTTCTTCCTCATCTATCGTTAGCAGCTGCCTGCCTCTCATCAACACCCGACCATTCACAATGGTGGTATCTACATCGGCGCCGTTCACGCTGTATGCAAGTAATGATTCCAGCTCGTGAACCGGCTGCAAATGCGGTTTCTTCAGATCAATCAGAATCAGGTCGGCCTTGCGCCCAATTTCCAGCACACCCACTTCATCCTGAAGGTTCAACAGACCTGCACTTCCCCGTGTAGACATGTATAGTACCTCTCTTGCCGACAACCGGGTAGGGTCACCATAATCCAGCTTTTGCAGCCAGGTCGCAGCCTTGATCTCTTCAAACATATCGACGGTTGTCGCACTTCCTGCCCCGTCGGTTCCAAGACCCACGTTAATTCCCTGTGCAATCATCTCCGTAATTGGGGCAATTCCGCAGCCAAGCTTCAGATTGCTGACCGGATTGTGTGCTACTCCACCACGCATGCCTTTCAGTCTGCCAATATCTCTACGATTCAGGTGTACGCCATGGGCAAGCAGTACGTGTAGTTTTTCGAACATACCTGCCTCTTCCAAATACTCCGTTGGCGTCATGCCATAGCGTTCACGAATCTTCACAACTTCCTCTTTCGTCTCAGCCAGATGAATGTGGATAGGCACATTCTCCTGTTCCGCCATCGCAATGACTTCCCGCAAAGGTTCTACTGGGCAAGTATAAGGAGAATGCGGGCCATACATCGTCGTAATTCGACCCTCCGCCTTCCCCGACCAACGTTGTACCAAATCGACCGCTTCCTGTAATCTGCGCCCTCCGTCATCCTCCACGAATACCATTCCGCGTGTGAGCGATGCCCGAATGCCGGTTTCCGTCACCGCTTCTGCGATTTCATTCATGTGAATGTACATATCAGCGTAAGCTGTAGTTCCTGAACGGATCATCTCGGCGATGGATAATTGTGCTCCCCAGTATATATCTTCGGGTGTCATCCGGGCTTCTGCAGGCAGCATCTTACGGTCAAGCCAGTCCATCAGCTTCAGATCATCCGAGAATCCCCGCAGCAGACTCATCGGTGTATGCTGGTGAGCATTGATCAGGCCCGGCATGGCCAGTTTATGTTGACCATCCATAATGTCATCACCCGGTTGAGCCTGAATGTGGGGAGCAATCTCTGCGATACGGTCGCCTACAATGCGAATATCCCCCTTGAAGGGGGAATCGGTGTCTTTCATCGTTAAGATTGTGGCTTGCTGGATTAATATACTCATTCGTTTCACAACTCCTCTAGGTTTGGATTGCCTTACTTCCAAATCCGAGGATAAGCCTTCACGTAACGGCAAGGTCAAGATTAAGTTAATTTTTGAGTCGTCATTGTTCTGAAACTTTGGATAAAAGGTTTGGGATCTATGTTGACCATATAAGGATAGACTCCGGTGCTGGTATGTAGATAGAAAAAACCACCTTCATTCCCCATTCTCCGAAAGGACATGTCGAACACTTCCGTAATATTAAACTCACGGTATTTCGTTACAATCTTGTCCGAGTACAGGATCATGGACCGATCGCTCTGCAGTATTTCCTGTGCGAGACCCGTCACTTCTCTCTGTACTTTGTAATATGGCAATACAGCAATGCAGTTCATGATCTCCCTCCGTTCTAGCATGATTATTTGTTCCATCATATCAGATCGGAGAGCCTGAGCAAAAAATGATCCAACCACATAGATGATTTACGTGATCTTCGTTGTTACTCTCAATGGAAAACGAAGTGCTTCCTGAATGTTCTGCAAGGACAGGCATTGTTCAATGTGGAAAACACCGTGCGGCAGTTCCGTCCGATACATTCGCTCCGCTACCGCCGCCGCAACTGCTGCTGTTGCATCTGCTTCACGTTCGCCAATCAGCAGCTGCTCGACATGGACTGGTTTGCCCTTTTTCCATCCCATTGCATCTACCTTAACTGCAAACATCGGCTCCCCTCCGGGAATAACCCCAAATGCCTTGACCGTACCCTTACGAAGGGAGGGAATACGCAATAGTGAGAACAGACCAATACGTTTGAAGATGGCCATGGATCTGGTCATCCAACGGGAATCGAGACATAACCTGGTGGACACCGTTGGAATACGAAGTGTACGAGCAACGACGTGTTGATCCGAAAAGTTAAACCGATACGCTTTCCTGCGGCCCAGGTCTGCGCCAAAATCAATCCATTTACCATCGTGAAAACTTACCACTTCGGCTGGCTTGCCCTTTTTCATAACCTGATAGGCAGCATTCATCTGATCCACAGTCCACTCCACCGCGGCTTTTCCGTGTTTCTCACCCAGTCCCAACATGACAGTGATGTCCGCTTCGTCCACTTGGTCCATATGGGTACCTGCTTCACGCACAAGCAGATTGGTCATACCAGGCGACAGTCCCACACTGAGCATCGCTGTTGCTTTGGAACGCTGCATTTTGGAATGCAGCCGTTCGACCTGACCCAGAAAATCATAATTGGCCGAAATATCGATATAATCTGTCCCTGCTTTCGCACAAGCCTCGACAAATCGGGTATCTGTCTGGTCCACACACATGATCACCAGCTTGACTGATTGAAGCATACCAGGATTAATGGCTTTTCGTACATCCAATTGAAGCGGCTGGACTATACCACCCGTAGATCGGCTGAATTCCTCAGCCCGGTTCATCCGTGTACCTGCCGCCCATACCTTGCCGGGAAACGAGCGTCCCAATTGCGTACATATCATTTGCCCCACCTGACCATATCCGCCAACAACCCAAATCTGGTCTTTCACAGACTCTATTTTAGTTTCGTTTCGCATAATATCCCTCCACCCAGAATGCTCCGAAATAACATGTAATGTGCGAGAATCCGCATTCTTTCATCAGCTCTACCATTTGTTCAGATGAGATGGGATCCGACTCTCGGCCTAGGGAAGCTGCAAACCGCTCCCATTCATCAGGCTGAATGCCACTACTTAACATGTGATCCTGCCAGGCTTGCATCATGGTTGGATATACAGGCGAATGAAGATCGGCATTCACTGCCGCAATAATGAGTGGCGCTCCAGGCTTAAGTCTGGCCGCAAGGTTGGACAGGAACCGTCTTTTGGACTCGATCCCCTGAATAAAATGCAGCATTAGCATGCTTGTCGCCCCGTCGTATACAGCCTCTTCCGGCAACGCTTCAAGCGTCATGGATTTAAGTTGCACTCTGGCGTCGACTCCCGCTTTCTGGACTCTTCTCTCTGTTAACTGAAGCATTGGCTGAGAAGGATCTACTCCGGTAAACGTCCATCTCTTATGGCGAGAACCAAGCAGAGCTATTTCCTTACCTCCACCGGCTCCGACAATTAGTATTTTAGCTTCGTTGTTATCCGTGATAGAAGCGGCAAGCAGCCGCTCCATCAGATCATGCATATGAGAATAACCCGGAATTTTCAGGGCTATCGATTGTTCATAACGGTTTTCATCCGCCGTATCCCAGCTCATAGGTGGTTGATTGTGGTCCATTGATACTACACTCCTCGTGAATTCAAGTTAGACTTGACTCTTCGTTCGTCTAATTTCATTATAAAAGGATACGCAGAGCGTACAATCCCAGAACAATGGGATATCTGCATGAGGAGAGGAGAGAGAGCTTTATGACATCACGTATGGAACGGAACCAGCGACTCATTACTTCTCTCGAAAAAGGAACCTGGACCTCTCGCACCTACCGGGAAGCTGTACTGAAACAAATTCAGAATATCGTTCCCTATGACGCGTATTGCTTCACAACAGTTGATCCACAGACTCTTCTCTCAACAGGTGCCGTGACGGAAGACGGCATTGAAGCCGTTCATGACCGGCTGTTCGTTAATGAATACATGGAAGAAGACATACATAAGTATGCTGATTTGATTCACAGCGGCGACTATACAGCGATCCTTCATGCATCGATAAGCGAAAACCCTGTATCAAGCGTTCGATATCATAACATCCTTCAACCAGCAGGTTTCGGTGATGAACTTCGAGCTGTACTGGTCAGTGCCGGAGCCTGTTGGGGGTATCTAACCTTATATCGCAGGACGGAAGAACCCGTATTCACGGAGGAGGAGCGACTGAGCATTCAGGCTTGGACACCTTCTATTGCATTGATGTTACGATCCACAAGTCTGACTCTTCTGGACGAGATGAAGAGCGGAAGTCCCTCGGACCCAGGTATTATGATCACATCGGACGCTTTCGAGCTGTTATCCGTGAACGCTCCCGCTCAATATTGGCTATCGCAATTACGTTTACTGGAGCATGTGGGACCAGATGTATTGCCACGTCCAGTCCGTGCTGTAAGTTCGCATTTACAGCGTCAGATTCGTACAGATTCCGATTTGATGGTTGTGCAAGAACCTATCCTTCATTCGCCTTCCAAAGTCTGCATTCAACTCCTGGATGGTCGTTACCTTGTGCTTCATGCCAGCCGTATGCAACAGCTTTCAGGTCCAGATCAGATTGCGATCAGGCTTGAACAGGCTATGCCACAGGACTTGCTGCCTTTACTCGCCGAGAGTCATGGGTTGTCCATTCGGGAACGGGAGTTGTTAGGTTACGTGCTGCGCAGCTATTCTTCCAAAGAAATTGCTGAAGCAATGCATATATCAGCCTACACGGTACAGGATCATTTAAAATCCATTTTTGCCAAAACAAACGTATCCTCCCGCCGTGAGTTAATCTGGTATTTTGTATCCCGTTTCCAGTTGTCTGATGAGCCGGCAATTTGAATGTTATAACCTGGACATACAAAAAGATGCCTTGTCCCATGGGACAAGGCATCTTTGCGCTGCATGATGGTGAAGAACATCCGTTATATCAACACATACTTTAAATTTATATGATTCTAGTGCACCAATCTCATGAGTGAAAACTTAGGACTTAGCGGGCTTCGCAGGTTTGATGTTTTTGTTCTTTACCTCTACAGCCACGGGCTCTTGCGGATGTTCTACCGGATACAATTTGCGGAACAATAACGTCTGCAAGACCAGGAATGAACCGCCGATCGTCCAATACAGCGGCATCGCTGCAGGTGCGGAAAGCGAGAAAAAGGCCATCATCAATGGAGAGATATATCCCATGATTGCGAATTGTTTTCGCTGTTCCGGCGCCATATTGGCTTGTGAAACTTTGGCTTGAATCAGATAAATAATAGCTACCACGACTGCAAGCACATAGTCCGGCGCTCCTAATTTGAACCACAGAAAGGAGTGGGATGACAACTCCGGCGTAAGCCGGATAGCCGTGTAGATACCTGACAGAATGGGCAATTGAATCAGCAGTGGTAAGCATCCGATATTCAGCGGATTGAACTTGTGCTTCTTGTACAGCTCCATCGTTTCCTGTGAAAGCTTCTGCTTATCAGCTGGGTCGTTTTTGCCCTCATACTTTTTCTTGAGCGCATCCATCTCCGGCTTCATAGCATTCATGATCACTCGGGTACCCTGCTGAGATTTTGCTTGTCGCATCATCAATGGCAACAACGCAAGACGGATAACGAGGGTGATCACAATAATAGCTACCCCATAACTTCCATTAAATATCGTTGCGATGTGCTGAATGAGATACGACAGTGGAAATACAACATAATGGTTAAAGAACCCTGGTGTTGATGAATTAATCTCTGAGACGTTGTTACTGCATCCAGCCAGTAGCATAACTGCAAATAGAATTGCAATCAGGCCATAGATCCGTCCCTTGCCAGATGTAAAAGTGAACCCCTTGCTTGTCTTATGTTCCATATATATCCTCCTCGTTGATTTGTAGAACGTACATTCAACGAGGAATGGCAATCTGGTTCATCTTCATCCGGGGATTCTCTTCGTCTGACGATTCGACTTAAAGCTTCAGGTCTGTGTTGTCCGTCCAAAGACAAGGTTGGCAATCCAGGTTCCAGACCACCTCCGGCGCCACCTTCCATCCAGTACTCTGTAATGCCGCAATGCAGATGGGCAATATACGCGTAACTGACTGTGAAAATGAGTCCGAGTGAAAATATATACGGTATCAATTCCTGAAGTTCAAACAAGGGATTCACCCCCTTTATAGGTTAGTTTTTATAGTATAACACTTACATATTGATTTTGCATAAATTCATTGCTGGAAAACAGGTAGATGGATTCATTCCCTTCTCAATTTGGACAATTCTAGCTGTGCTCTATGTCTCGCCGTATTAAAAGAAGCCCACGAACTGTCTGTTTCATCCAGGACGAAGCTCGCTTGACGCTCCAGCATTTCCCCTTTCAAATCCGGGTACTCTCTCTCAGCAAACTCTCGCAGTAGCGGAACGGCATCAGCAGATAAACTCGCCAAGTAGGATGCATCAATATGGCCTGTCTGATGATATCGTTTAATATTAAGCTCTGCAATCCGATTATCCATACCCACATAGTTGACAATCACATAGGCTGCAAGGGATAGTACGATATAGCAGCGGATCAACGGCATAGACGTATAACGAATTCGAAGAGCGGCAATAAGCAGAAGCAGCGCCAAAAAAATCATAAATGCATGTACGAGAAATCGAATGTAGGTATAACCATAAGCCTGTTCATACAGGTTGAGGCGTATAAACGCCGAGTACAGCATGATTGCGGAACAACTCACCAGGACAAAGAGCAGCACCTGATGCACAACAGAACCTATTTTGCCGCTTGAACGCGTGAACTGAAGGGAGATGATCAGGATGAAAAAATTAATGCCTGTTACCAGTATCAGCTCCACAAATCCACTTCTTGCATACTCCGCGTAGGACAAGTCTGACGGAAGATGCCCCTCACCCGCCCCAAAAAGATAAGAAAATTGTACAAGCACAAACAGAACATATACACAGTTGATAACCAACAGCATCGTGCCCACAATGATGGGGTCCAATCTTATAGGTTCACGATGAACTTGAGTAGAGATCGTCTCAGGTGAGATCTTATTTGCTGTCTGACCCTCTATCATTGAGTTCGAGGAAGGATTCTCATGTATGGAATTCACGGAAACGTCTTCTCGCTCTTCGATTTCTGAAGCAACCGTAATTGCTTTTCCATTTTTCCAATGTGCATTTTCTCTTTTCTCCGCTTCATATTGCATAGGCTGTACGAATCCCCATACGTAACTGAACAATAAAACGCCCGCGATGAGAATCCAGATCACTCTCGGAAAACCTGGTGTTAGTGTCAGTTGATTTAACCATACCGGAAAACCGGATAAATACTGATTAAAAATCCCATCTGCTGAGGAGAGCAGTGCTACGACCACGATGAGAATGGGAACGGATGCTATAAGACCAATGAGTACTTTGAAGGCAACCGTTTTCTGCGTTTTACCTAGCCCTCGTCCTCCTGTTTTCATAACAATGCTGGCGACCGTTCCCCAATGACGGATGGATTGTGGCAGCAAATGGTCCATAGCGGTACCGATCAATCCAATGTCCCACCATTGTCTCTGTTTTCTGCCAACCAGATAAGTCATATGTAAGATAATAAGGCCCGGTATGACCAGAAAATTAAGGATACGCAGCGGTTCATTGTCGTATAACAGAAACGTCAGCGCCAGCATCAGCACCACTCCAGCCATAAAAGCATCAATGATGGACAATGGCCGCAAGCGGTCCCTGGCAAATAAGAACATAAAGCCATAAAAAAGGATAACAAAGATGGGATAAGAAACGCCAACCTCCTTGCCATAGAACAAATACTGATGAATGATAGCTAACATTAATGCGGATAGTAGCGTAATTAAAGCGCGGTTGGGTGAAGCCATTATTTTATCAATCATGGGAAAAACCTCCATTAACTTTCTAGACTTCATTCTAGATGATAAAATAAGAATATAAATAGAAATTAAAAACGATAAAACTTCTTATTTTATTATATTGTGTCAGCTACAACCTCCAGGAGGGATCAAAACCTTGAAATTACATCAGCAATATTTGCTGCTTCATAGCCGGTTTGGTCACATGTTAGAACATGAAGTAACGCTCTCTGACCTCGCCGAACTGCTCGATTGTACACACCGTAACACGTTAACGATCGTCAAAAAAATGGTTGCCCACGAATGGATTCGGTGGGTGTCCCAGCGCGGACGTGGACGGCGTTCTACGCTGACCCTGCTTGTTCCGGCTGATCAAATTGCAGCTGCATACATGATGCAGGCCATGAATCGCCGCGAGTTGCAGCAAGCTGCTGAACAGGTTGGTGCTTTCTCCAGTTCTACAACAATGCAGGATCACCTGAACAAGTGGCTGCTTGGATATTCTGGACACCATACAGAAGCTGGCAGCCATAATGAGCGAATTGATACGCTCAGGTTACCGATCCGCCAACAGCTGCATGCCCTTGATCCGCTTTATATCAATTTGCTGGCTGAATCTTTTGTCACCAGTCATGTGTTCGACGGGCTGGTTCAACGTAATGAACATGGAGAGATTGTTCCCTGTCTGTCCCACACCTGGGATGTCAGTTCAGATCGGAAGACATGGTTTTTTTATTTGCGTAAAGGGATTACTTTTCACAATGGACATCTGCTGACAGCCTCAGATGTGGTGTATACATTTGAACGACTGCAATCCTCAGAACGACGGACATTATACCGCGATGTGAGCAAACAGATTCTATCGATTGAAGCAGCAGATCCCTTGACCGTTTGTTTCAAGCTTAAAGCCCATCACGAATTGTTTTTGCCCTTTCTTTCGACAAGCCGTGCGGCGATTGTTTCACAAGCCACGTTCGGGCAACATAAAGATGGAGACAATGAACCTGATCTACCGATTACCATGCCAAAGCCTGTAGGAACAGGCCCTTTCAAGGTCACAACCTGGGATAATCACCTGTGCAGACTTGAAGTTTTTCCGATGTATTTTCAAGGCAGAGCCCATCTGGACCGGGTAGATATTCTACAAATTCCGTGGAGTGCCCCTGAACATTTGGATGAAAAGCAAGATATCGAATCTCCCTTCTTCCACCTTGTTCATAATCCATCCTCGTCTGAGGGTAGGGACTGGACA
This sequence comes from Paenibacillus sp. OK076, assembly GCF_900110055.1. Classification (NCBI taxonomy): domain Bacteria; kingdom Bacillati; phylum Bacillota; class Bacilli; order Caryophanales; family Paenibacillaceae; genus Paenibacillus; species Paenibacillus sp. OK076. The sequence continues at coordinate 1,945,008 of NZ_FOCH01000001.1, read as the reverse complement.
CAGATTAGTGCAGGTGTGATGGTACGCAAATTAGTTACTTGTAATACGCAAAAAACCGGACCGCTAAGCGATCCGGGTGTAAGAGCACATGTTCAGGCGTGTATTACTAAATTGTATGTGAATGACATAAATGAAAGTAATGAAGGTGATCCAGGAGATGCTGATAAACTGTTGATGAATGCAGAAGAATTGACTTATTTGTCTCAGCACCCTACTTTTGATCTACCTATACCCTTGCACATCACAACCATTCCTCAGTATCGGATGGATGCTAGACGTTTGGCATCGTCATTGGAAATATACGGCTTCACATGTACTGTCCGCATTGGCACGATGGAGCAATTCAAAGGGAACCTGAGACTGGAATCCGATCTGATTCTCTTCTCCCTGATTCGGGACCGAGACGAAGAATTACGCAGATACGATCTCTATCTCACTTTATCTGAACATCTGGAGGACTCTTCCAAGAAGAGTATACAAGAGATGCTGCAAACCGTTGTTGCTTCGCAAATATCTGCAGACCGAGCTGCCGAACTGGACCGGATTGAACAATTTTTGGTGCAGCAGAGTTTATTGTTCCATTTAACTGAAAAACCTGTGGAGACTGCCTACCTGCCTTCCGTTCGTGGCCTCTCCTTCAACAGCCAGGGATGGGTAAACCTCAGGCACATCTGGTTCCCGTGAATAATCATTTAACGAGCATTACAATCCCTTCGTTTCAAGATGCGGTAATGATTTTGCATGCTTATGAACTGGTCATTGGGTCGGCATCCACCTTCTGCCGTATTTTTTCATTTTTCTTGGAAATGGTATCCTTCCGACGGTACACACCGAGAAGTAAACCGAGCATGGCATATTCGAAAAGCAGGTGATTTCCATATCCTATTAAAGGAAAAACAATGCTAAGAATTGGAGCCTTCCCGGTAGTCATCGCCAACGAATAGATGATTTGCAACGCAAACATGGATGTGATACTGAAAATTATCATTCGACCGAAATCATCCCGAATGTGAGGAAGGATCTTCACCATACTGGCAACAAACCAGATGATACCCACCAATAACAATATTCCGGCTGACCAGCCAAACACATCAATGAGCAGCACACCTGGGTAATCTAAATAACTCGTTTTAAACATGTCGAACGTTGTATCAATTCCATTCCCCCACCAGCCGGCTGATTGAATAATTTCAATAATGGAATTGTTGCTATAGCCACCGTAAGGGTCATCCTGAAGATTCAAAACGACAGAAAGCCTCTTCAGGCGTCCGTATTGATCTGCAAAAAACAATAACAATACAAAAATACTTCCTGTTACAACAGCACCTAAGGCTGTATAAAGCCATTTTCGCGTGAGCCAGCCAAATAAAATAATGGACATTGTGCCAAACAGAAACATGCGAACCCAGTCCGACATTTGAAACAATAGCACTACAGGTAACGCTACCAGAGCAATGTAGGTCAATATGGATTGCATATTGCAGTTTGAACGAAGCTTGTCCTGCACAATTGCCCCTATGGCAAGTGGCAAAATCCACACTGAAGCAGTGGTAAGGTCTATTACAAATCCAAGTGGTGCAATCAGGAATCTGCTCATACCATAAAAATCCGTAGATATCATTGGATTAATCCACAAAAGGGCATTAAGCAGAATATAGATCCACCAAGCAGCTTTTTTCAACTTACGATAATCAAAGTAAATAAAGAACAACATCAACATTACACCTATAACGGTATACACCACATGCCCCCGATATAAGGACTGATACTTTTCATCTGCGACATTCGTCGTAAAAATCCATATCAGTAACAGGCTAGTTATAGACAAGCCAATTAATCCAACTAACAACCCCCAATGCATACGATGACGATGCAATCTATGCATACTTTTGCCCACCACTGCAGGATCACCCATCTGCTCTATGGCGTATGCAGCTGCCTCTTCTTGGCTCAGTCCCTCTTGCTCCTTGTCCAACATCATTTCTTCCATGTGGTTGCCAAGCTCATCACGCAGATCAGTATGTACTTCACGTGCCTTAACCTGACTACACAGTTGATCAAGATAATGTTTAATCTTCTCATGTCGATCCGTCATGTTAAGCCTCCCTCTCCAAGCACCCGATCCACGGCACCGCGGAATAAAAGCCACTCGGCTTTTTTATGCTGTAACGCCTCCACACCCTTGTCACAGATGGAATAATATTTACGTTTCCTCCCTTCAACCTCCATCCAGTAGGACTCCACCCATCCCTCAAGCTCCATCGCGTGAAGAATAGGATATAACGTACCTTCCTTCAAACTAAACACACCTTCGGATTGACGATGGAGTTCCTTGATCAATTCATAACCGTAAAGCGGCTGTTCCTTCAATAATGTAAGAATCAATGTCTCCGTGCTGCCTTTAATCATTTGTTTGTTTACCTGCAAAGCTGCCACTCCCTTTTGTTCATGCTTCCACGTTTAATAACAATAACCACTTTTTTAAAACTTCAACATGAACCTAATAAAACACTTGGCTACATACATCGGAAATCTATGCATAGTAAAACTAGGTATAATATTACCTGATTCTTCCTTTTCTGTCTAGCTATCAATTGGAGGCGTTTATGATAAAATAAACAAGTCATTTCACACCAGGGGTGTCATCATGAAATCTCTTATTCGTACTCACACATTACATATTCTTTCTATCGACTATGAGGAGGCAATTCAAACCATGAGCAAACTGATTTTCTTTCTTGGCGGGGCCGGGAGCGGCAAAACAACCCTTGCCAAAGCCCTCTCGCGTAAACATAAAACTGCTTTCTTTGATATGGATATCCTGCTGCGTCCAGCTGCTGAAGCAATCATGACCCTGCAGGGACTCGATCCATCCGATCGGGATTCACCGGAATACAAACGGCTGTGTCGTGACTTGGGATACCGAATCACGATGGATGCTGCACTGGACAACGTGCAATTGGGTATCGATACGGTGGTTGTAGGGCCTTTTACCAAAGAAATCGGAACTCCGGACTGGATCGAGCAGGAACTCGCGCGGATTGGACGTTCCCTTGATGATACGGATGTACGTGTGGCCTATATTTATCTTGCAAATGAAGCGTTATATCGTGAACGGATTACAGCCAGACAATCCCCGCTGGATGAGTGGAAGCTGGAGAACTGGGATGCCTTCACAGCCTCACTTGCCCGTAAACAAGTAGCCTGGCCGTTACCTGCCTCAGCCGTGGCTTATATCGATAATTCCGGTGAGAGCCCTGATATCGCTTTTGCTGAAGTCGAACAACGAATGTACGAATAAAATATGAAATGGAATGGAATGGAATGGAATGGGATGACCGTTCACTTCTCCAATCTCTTTTCATGCTGCTTATACGCTCAATAAAACTAATCCACACCCAAAAAGGGGTATTTGTCATGTGACCCGCGCAGGTCCAACGTGACAAATACCCCTTTTTACAATGAACTATGGTCAAACATCTGAACCTGACTCGTTACAAAAACTGCTTCATAATATACTCTTGCTCCAGAGGAGTAATAACGGTGCGATCCACGGGTGGACCTTCTGTCAGATACTCTGCCACTTCAGCCACACGATTGGATTCCAGTTCCGCTGTAAATACAAGATTGGCCATCCCTAATGTCTCTACCTGTGTTCCCCGCGCTTTAGCGTGAAGCATAAATAAGGTATATAAATCCGGTGGTTTCAACTCCGTCATTGCCCAGGCGATCAAAGCCAAGTCGGCTTTGTTGTCCCCCACCGGAGGATGCGCTTTAGGCTGTCTTTTTAGTCCAAGATCGCACCACAAAATGCGCCGCTCCTGCATATCAATAATGGCTGGAATACAATTACGGGAATCTGCCGTCAGATCAATTCGCTCCTGCACCGTGGAAGGTTCAAATATTTCATCCGACTGTGGCGCCTGACGCATCATCCAGCCAGCATAACACTCCGGCAAATCCTGGATAGCATTATCCTTGAATGTGTTAACCATAATTATAATATAACGTGCGCCTAACCTAGAAAGGGAAGGCAAATGCAGATCCATATACTTCGCCGCTCCATCTGGTACAGTCACCATAAACCCGCTATTTGCAGCTACATATTCATTTGATTGCAGAGGGGTCCGGGGTGTTTGGTCCACATAACGCCAATCCTCATCATACAGTACACCGGACAGATCGGAATTCACACATTCGATTCGCTCCTCACCGCCTAAGCCTTCTCTCCACGACAGAAAAAAACGAACGGTATCTCCTGTGGGTAACGATATCCATGACGCACGCGATAGAGCCCGAAGAGATTCGCTTTCCCTGCGTTTTCCCGATGGAACTGAAAATTCTTGAAGTCTTTCATCAATGTAGACATTACCGAGTGGTGGAAGTACGGCAAACCGTTTCAACAGTGTATGTTCTACCGCCGATATCATCGCATGAACATCCTCAACGTTGAGGGGCGGCAGCGGCTGAGTGGAGACATACAGATTTGCCGTGTTGCCTTGAGGGAAAAAGCTCCTCCTGACCTGAAACTGCATCCGTGTGCCGAAATGAGCCATCACTTGCAGTAGCGCCCTTGTTGATACCTTCTCTTCCACAGTTTCCATTTTGCCGATCACTTGCTGTACCGGAATACCTGAACGTATCATTCGGTCCAGTTGACCAACCATCTCTCCCGGACGTTCGACGAGCGTCTCCAGAATAAGCATGTTATCCTTCTGTTCAAATGCCCGCTCTACTCTGCCATGAAAGGTAAGTGGTCGTTCCCCACATCGCAACTGGTCCAGCGCCACTACTGCTCTTGGATAACGGTGACGATATTCACCCGGATGCAGTCGCTCGGCCAATCTCTGCCAGCGCCCTTTATATCGAAACAAATCCTCCAACGGGTCCGAAGCACTCTCCAATAAAGCAAGTATTATCCGACGTTCAGATCGGGTAAATGAACGGAAGCGGGTATTCTTCTTCAGACTGACATCTCCATTAGAACACGCTACAGCCAACCGCAATATATCTGTTGCTGTGTGTAATTGCCGCTGGAGTTGCTCCACCGAAGCACGCCCCGCCTTTAATAAAGCCGCGCAATACACGGCTGCATTTTCCCTAACAGGTATTTGGCCTGCCTCTGGCTCAAATGCGGCCCAGCCTTCGTACTTTGTTGCAAACCAGATCAACTGCTCTCTTGCAACTGGCGTTAACGAAGCTTTTGCTGTAAGCAGGTCCATTCCCACTTGGTAAAAATCTGCTTCACTGCCGAGATGAATTACACGCAGCCGCAGCTTGTTGAGCAGTAATATGCGCTGCTCCTGTTCATGAGACTGCTGTCTCCAAGAATGCATCAGAGCATTTAAATAAAATTTACTCTCCTGAATATTCATTTTTCGCTTGGGAAATCTCGGATACATGAGGGTTTCCTTTAAATTGATTCCTTTTATCTGTCGAAGCTCGTCCATCAGCCGTTCGAACCAGGAAATGAATCTATCACGTTCCCAGCTGCTCAGCACATCCATCAGTTTCGTCGAAAACGTATATCCCAGCGATTCCAAATTTCTCAGTGCAGTCGCCAATATACGCACAGGCAGCTTGCCCTCGCGCTCTGCGATGATCACTTTCAAATTCCTGCTGAAATAGATTGAGAATAAGTCCATCACTTGTACTCTCCCACATGACGATAATATATTCAGCATTGGTATAACTTGGCCTAACTCGTGGCGATTCTTCATATGTATGACACAATCCAAAAAACTAAAAAAATCAGGGAAGCGGTACCCCTAATACCATTGTAAGAGTTCAGAAGGAAGGGATACCATAGCCTGATTAATGCATATTATATCTTATAATTGCCGATTAGAGAATATCACATCGGAAAGAGAGCGCCAGAAACCACTTAACCCGAAAGGTAAGATTATTCTGACCGCTCTCTTTTTGTTTATTTTTCACCGCTATTCTCTTGCCGATTATCCGTGCTGACGTGCCGCTTGACGTCCGGCGATACGAGCTGTAATTAACTGATGACTCTCATCAATCTCTTCCGGTGTGCAGGCTGCCTTCAACTCATATACTTTGACTGGAGAACGATCAATGATGTCCAGAAATGAATCAAAAAATGCCATGTCCTTACTATGTATATAAGGACACCAATGATCCGACAAACCTACCGTCTCATGAATATGGACCCCGACGACATGGTTTATCAATTCATTTGCTTCGCGTACATTATTATAGAGCCCCATACGGTCCATCATCATACCGTGACCAATATCGTACCACAAACCGAGTGGTGCACCTTTCATACCGTGGATAATCGCGCCCGCCTCCTGCAGCGTCGGCATCTGGTAACAGCGTGATCGAGTTTCAATGCCAAAATTCACTCCGTAGCCGCGCTGTTCAGACAACTCACACACTTCTTCCAGACTTTCCTGAATCCGTTTCAGGTAATGTGTGCTGCTCGCCTCACGCTTCTCCAGCATCTCTTGCCACAACGATTGATAGTCCGAGGAGTCTGGCCCTAGATCGTGATATATCTTTTTCAATGCTTCATCAATGTTATATTCAAACGGCACCTCGCCTGGATGCACGACGACTGCCTTCGCACCATACCGGTGTGCATATTCAGCTGAACGGAGTAACAATTCAACGGCGCGCTTACGACGAGGCTCATCGTCGAAACCGAGCAGAACCGAGTCGGTTCCATAATCCGGATCAGCTACATGCGGAAACGTGTTGTGCACACTGGATATACCGATTTCCCCCCGCTCAATCATCGGTTCGATCGTTTGCAGCATTTCGTCCGTCACGTTATAGTTCAGCTCCACCTGTCTGAACCCTAGAGATTTGATCTCCTCAATCATGCCTTGACCCGTAGTATGACGTTTGATGTTCCAGCAAGTCGAAAATGAATATTCCTTTTTGTCGGTAAACATGGCGTTGTCCTCCTAATATGCAATGTTCAACCCGTTCAATGTCTGATGAATCTTCTCTATTTTTAAATCAGCCTAGCTGATGTTTAATTCAAATCTCATTTTGTTCGCACTTGCCCCAGGTACATAACGATAGATGATTTCAGCATGATTCACGTAGAAAAGTACAGAAGGCTCTGGAGCCTCGGCTTTCACGTCACACACCAAACCCGGGAAACGCCATTGTTCTTGTAAAATGTCCTGCTGCCGAATGGATGGTCCTCTGATCTCAAAATAAATCTCGATCTCATCCGCCGTGTCCAGATCTACCTCAATAACTAACGAATCTTTCGTCACATCAGCTTCAAATGTTAACCCACGCAAATGGGTGTTCCATCCCTCCCCCACTTCACGACGAGCCAGTCGAAGATCATAACGTTCACCAGTCTCCGATTGCCAATGAATAGTCGCAGGGTACATCTGCCCGTTAGTGTTGCGGCTGCCGGACATCGCACCCATCATTCGATTCGCGCCAATCCAGGCTTTGGCTGTACATAAATTGCGATTGGCATGAGGCTCATCACGTTCGCAAAGCTCCATGAACTGTTTTTGCACAAGTCGATCACCCTGATGTGCCTGGAAATAAGGCACCGCTTCAACCGGCACATCTACACCCACAAGCGCTATCAAAGGGTCATGCCCTGATTCACAGTTGATCCCTGCAAGATGCTCATACCCTTCTCCGAACAAAAGGTAAAGAAATACGCCTATCGAGCTGTGCTCCCTCATCTCCATGTCATATGCCCTTGCAAACGGTCCGGACAAATTCTCCAGGTTGGCATTATAATAGAGTGCAATGTTATTCCACAATCCAGCCTCTATCTTATGCCCTATCTCGGTCAACCGCTCCGTGAATGCATATTTTCTCCACATTCCCAGTACAGACAGATCAACCCCGTAATAGGTTGTTGTGTTGAATTCGGCAAAAGTACCACCAAATTGGTCGAACTCTCGAAGGAAGGCTTCAGCCTGTTCATCCGAATGACGAATCCATTCCGTACGGTTGAAGCGGTGTCCATAATAATGGGTAATGAAGATATGCATCAGTTCAATATTGGTATTCATCGGGATGGCGTCCGACATACGACGATCAATGGAAGCCTGCACGGCCAGTTCCATTGCTTGATCCATTCGTTCCAGCAGCGTTCCTGGCACAAGAGTGGCGAATTCTGCGGTCATGATGGCACACACACACGCAATAAACTCACGCCAGTTCGGATCATAACTGATCCAGACGGGTGGAAGTATCTGATTCACCGCATCATGAAAAAGCTGTTTCATCCGTTTTCCATCTGCCTGATCAGTCAGAATTGAATCCGCATCCTGCAGATCATGGATAAACTGTGCAGACACCTTTTCAAAGGTACGTTCCAGGAAATATGCCGTGCCTGGCGCAAAGGATTTCCAAGCGTAGTGGCCCACAGGTGGATGAATTGCATCCGGTCTGGTCCGAAAGGTTCCGTGATAAATTTCATCGGGTGCATCATATTGCATATCAAGCACCTTGTGGAACACCCGAACAGCGCGCTCCACATCACCCGTTTCATTTCGCACCAACAAACCGAGTGCATAATGCGCACTTGACCTTGTGCTATGTTGCGATGAATTCTCTTCAAAACTCCTCATCAAATCCAGTTCCTTGTCATAGAAGTTATCCATCATTAACATAGACTGGTTTACAAGAAACTGCTGTTCTTTGGACATCTTTTCAACCATTCGCTCTGTCATGATTCCATTTCCCTCCTGAGAGTTTAGCCTTTTACCGCACCTACCATTACACCACTAATGAAGTAACGCCTTATTCCAATGCCTCTTGCTGAAGATTCAGCATCGTCTGTTGCAAGGCTATCTGCACTGCTCCAGTCACTACAGCCCGCTCGCCCAGCTCTGAACAGATCAGTTCCGGCTTCACCGGGAACTGATCAGATACGATCTGTCTGAGACACGGCAACAATACGTCCCCATTTCCCCCAATACCTCCGCCAAGTACAACGAGATGTGGAGCAAGGACGACACAGATATGCCGCAGAGCCGATGCAATCATTTGGCTGTATGGTTTCAGAATCTGCACAGCCTGTGTTTCTCCACTTCGCGCAGCTTCGAACAGATTCTCAGGAGTGAGATGTTCACGAAGATCTTCTATACCAGAATGAGGGTCTTCAAGAAGACTGGCATCCAACTGACACTTGGCCAGTTCCATCAAACCATCAGCAGACAGGACATCTTCCAATCGACGCCCCCCTTCCAACAACATCTCCGCGAGCTCGCCTGTCAACCCGCCCATGCCTCGTAGCAATTGCCCGTTCACCATGATGCCTGCACCTGTTCCAGTGCCGATGGAGAAAAAAACAAACAGATTGGAATCCGCTGCTGCTCCCCTCCTGAACTCACCAAGTGCGGCCAGGTTCACATCGTTCTCCAGAATCACTTCACACGGGAAGACTCCCGACAATGATTCAAGCGAGAGCAACTTTTCCATTCCCTCTAACGGGGCAACGATTCGATCAACATCTCCAGATTCGGGCAGTACAACACCTGGAATGCCAAAACCAATACATCGAATCTGCTCCCAATTCAATTGATTTTCTGTCAGTAATTCATCCATATGGCTTCGTAGCACATCAAGGATTGCCATCCCTGCTCGATCATCAGTTTGACCGGATAACGTTGGATACGTTCTGTAATCCATAATCTCACCATTCAGATTAGAGAGTGCGATCCGAATTCGGGTTGCCCCAATATCGATGCCACAGACATAATAAGCCGTTTCGTTGAATCGAATGAGTGTCGCTTTACGACCCTGGGCATTGTCGGCTCTACCCGTTTCCAGCACCAGGTTTCGTTCAATCAGATGTTCAACCGCCGACGACACCGTAGGTTTGCTGAGTCCCGTATGACGACTGATATCTGCCCTGGACATCCCACCAGAAGCGATCAGCGCATCCATGATCAGATTCTCGTTCAGATTGCGAATATATTGCGGTGTGCCAGCCATTTTATCGCCTCCTTCTATAGTTAGTTAAGTTTCTTAACGAATTAAATTTAATATATCATCGGCTTTATAACGTGTACAGCTTTTTGTCTGTATAGGATCAGATGATTTTAAAAATCAAAGCCTGATCTCATCGCGGTCCTTTAATTTCAACTTTGCACCCTATAAATCAAAAAAAGCCGCAGGTGATAAACACCGCAGCTCCTTACTTCCTTATATATACGTTTTATTACGATTTGGACAACTCAATGAACCCTTCACCAAATACGTCACGCACATCATGGATCGTTATGAAAGCAATTTCATCCTCCGCTCGCACAATCTTCTTGAGCATTGGAACTTCTTGTTTGCTAATGACAATATATAAGATCTCTTTCGGGTTCTTCGTATAATAGCCATGACCAGACAGGACGGTGACTCCCCGATCCATCTTCTCAATGACCTGTTGAGCAATGGCATCCTGTTTCGTAGATATAATGGTGACTGCTTTTTTTGGATTGAGCCCTTCAATAATGAACTCCATCGTTTTCGTGCCGATGAACAGCATGACAATCGTACACATCAACCCTTGCGGCCCGATAATGAAGAACGACGAGAACGCCACGATCAGATCGAAGAATAACAGCCCATAACTGATGTTCCAATCCAGATATTTGTTGGCAAGTCGGGCCAGAATAACCGTTCCCGCCGTAGTGCCGCCTACTCTAACAATCAAGCCGATACCCAGACCGGCAAATAATCCACCAAAAATGGTATTGATCCAGAGCTCGTCCGATGCAATCGTCCAGCTCTCGGTCAGGTGCAGGAACAACGAGTTGAACACCACCGCAATAATGGTATACACCGTTGTGGTTCTGTCCAGAAACTTGTACCCCACAATCAGCAGAATACCATTCAGGAGCAAGTTCATCAGTCCTGGAGACCATTCAAAAAGGTAATACAAAATAATTGTAATGCCCGTAACGCCGCCTTCAGCCAGATCATTCGGGATGACGAACAGGTTCACTGCAAGTGCAAACAGAAATGCACCCGCCATAATAAATAGAATATCCGTTATTCTTTTCTTCATCATGCACTCCATCCAATCCATCAGAAAATCAACCTATCAACCAATTTCATAAGTTGTCATAACCACTCAATGATAGATTCTACCATGCCATGAGCAAAATTTGTATACATAATACAAATTGTTGCGCGAATTGTACAAAGGAATCTGAAATTGCTGTTATTTTAGGCTCTACAGAGCCTATTCACTTCACCACCCATGACAAATGTCATGGGTCATCATTGATATTCATCATTACAGTGTACTGACACTTATGACTTACTGCACTGGATGCATTCTTATACAATGATAAAAACGCCTCACTTGGAGACATCTTCCCAGGAAGCGTTCGGTTATAACTGATTACAGTTATTGACCATCGAAGGAGGACATAAGTCTATGAGCAGAACCAAAGAAATGGCCCTTAAAAAAGAAGTAACCCCTTATGAGAAAAATAATCTTCGCCTGAGTATTCAACAATTAGTGAATTCCATACTGCCATTATTATTATTATGGGCCGCAGCGTACTATAGCTTGTCCGTGTCCTACTGGTTGACATTTCCGATAGCCCTCGTAGCCTCGGGATTTGTTCTTCGAACGTTTATCATCTTCCATGACTGCTGTCATGGTTCATTCTTTAAGAGCAAACGTGCCAACGACATTCTCGGCACCATTACAGGTGTATTAACGCTCACACCGTACCTGCAATGGAAAAACGAGCATTCCATTCACCACGCAACCAGCGGCAATCTGGACAAACGTGGAGTTGGCGATATCTGGGTGATGACAGTTGAGGAATACAAAGCCGCTTCCCCTTGGGGTCGTTTGTTCTACCGGATTTATCGTAATCCGTTTGTCATGTTCGGTATTGGACCCATCTATGTGTTCCTTTTTGCCTACCGCTTTAACCGTAAAGGCGCAAGACGCAAAGAACGTATGAATACTCACCTGACTACAGTGTTGATCGTAGCGCTCTACGCCTCCATGTGCTGGTTGATCGGCTGGCAGGCTTTTGTTCTGGTGCAGGCACCCGTCTTTTTCTTCTCCGGCTTCTTCGGCATCTGGCTGTTCTACGTACAGCATCAATTTGAAGATACGTACTTTGAAAATGAAGATGAGTGGAGTTATGTGAAGGCTGCTGTAGAAGGTAGTTCATATTATAAATTGCCTAAACTGCTGCAATGGATCAGTGGCAATATCGGGTTCCACCATGTGCATCACTTGAGCCCACGTGTACCCAACTATTATTTGGAAGAAGCCCATAACGCAACACCGCCATTGCAGAAGGCTACAACGATTACGCTGCGTTCCAGTCTGGCTGCCCTGCGATTCCGTCTGTGGGACGAAGAATCCAAGCAATTTGTCAGTTTCAGAGAGATCAAAAACTTAACTCGCAAGCCTTACGTTCAACCGCCTATTCGAGTAAACAACCAAGCGAGTCTGACAGAGAAGCCTTAACTCTGTCGGATTCGTTTTCTTGTATTCAAGCTAAAGTCGTGCTACAGTCAGGCTAAGTTTGAGTACAATGCAAGTCCGAGGAGGAGAATTTTCATTCAAAAGTGGATGCAGCTCTTTTATAAAAATACAGGTTTGAATCCGTATGTATGGCTCGTCTTTTTCATCCTACCCTTCTATTATATTTCACAATATTCCAAATTGTGGCCCATGGTGGCGGGAATTTTCATCATTCTGTTCTTCTTTGTTTGTTATCTGCTTGCCTTCATCACAAAGGGCTGGCAGGTGTATATGTGGATTGGACTGTTGATCGCCATATCGATTACGATGACCATCGCCTATGATTATGCCTATTTCTCATTGTTTCTTGCTTTTTTTATTGGGAATATTAAAAATAAAGCTGGTTTCTTCACCCTCTATTCGGTGAACCTGGCAGCCAGTTTTCTAACCATTAATTATAGTTTCATCAAACAGAGCACCCTATTGCTCAGTCAGTTCCCGTTTGTATTCATTACTCTTATGGCATCCATACTGCTTCCGATCAGTACGTATAACAAAAATAAGCGTGAACAGCTGGAAGGCCAACTGGAGAACGCCAACAAACGGCTGGATGATCTTGTGAAAATGGAAGAGCGGCAGCGTATCGCACGTGATCTGCACGATACCCTTGGACAAAAGCTCTCTCTCATCGGTCTGAAAACCGATCTGGCGAAGCGTCTGCTTCGCATGAATCCTGATCAGGCCGAGATTGAACTGAACGATCTGAGACAGACGGCAAGTACCGCACTAAAGGAAGTTCGGGAAATGGTAACGACCATGCGTGGCACACAACTGGTGGATGAACTGTTTCGTGCCGAACAGATTTTAAAGGCCGCTTCCATTGAATATGTACTTGAAGGCAATCCGAAGTTGCAGGATACGTCACAACTAAACGAAAATGTACTCGGCATGTGTCTGAAAGAAGCCGTTACGAATGTCGTCAAACACAGTCAGGCAGCAGTATGCACCATCCGTATCGAGGAAACACTGTCCGATAATATAATAACGGTGCAAGATAACGGGGTCGGAATCGAACGTACCCGCAAGCAAGAACGGCGCGGTACCGGAATCTTGGGGATGAAAGAACGACTTGAATTTGTGAACGGTTGTCTGGATATTCGTTCGGGAGCAGACATGGAAGGTACAGGCATTGTCATCCATGTTCCCAAGCTGGTCCGCAAACCGATAAAGGAGGTTGAACAATGATCAGGATCGTAATCGCCGAAGACCAGCGTATGATGCTCGGAGCCTTGTCTTCCCTGCTCAATCTGGAAGAGGATATGGAAGTGGTAGGTCGCGCAAGCAATGGACAGGAAGCTCTTGCTCTCGTCAGAGAGCTTACACCAGACATCTGTCTGATGGACATTGAAATGCCTGTCAAAAGTGGCCTGGAGGCCGCTGAGGAACTTAAAGGCCTGAACTGTAAAGTCATAATTTTGACAACCTTTGCCCGGACCGGATATTTCGAGCGTGCTTTGAAAGGCGGTGTACGCGGGTATCTATTAAAGGATAGCCCGATTGAGGAACTGGCCGAAGCCATCCGTCAGGTCATGAATGGTAGACGTATTTTTGCACCCGACCTGGTAGACGAGGCTTATGTTCAGGAGAACCCGCTGACCGAACGTGAAAATGCCGTTCTCGGCCTGATGGCAGACGGTAAAAATACAAAGGAAATAGCCGGACATTTATTCATTACAACCGGTACGGTGCGAAATTACATCTCTATTATCCTCAACAAGTTAAATGCAAGTAACCGCATTGAAGCCATCACCCGTTCCAAAGAAAAAGGGTGGTTCAAATGAAAGTACCGCTTTAACCCAATGAAACATAAATAAGCAAGGCACACCGTACCATCGGTGCACCTTGCTTATACAAGGATAGGCTGGTATGGAGCATTCGCTCCGCGCCAGCCTGTTTCCTTTTGAAGCTTTATTTTGGATCCATGTTTATTTCACAGAAACAACCATACCCAAAGCTTCCAGTGGCACCTGCTCGGTCTGGAGCTGATGAATCTGCTTGCCGTCTTGCCAGGAGATCGTTACATTGACGCTTTTACCACCGCTCGGATACTCCACGTTAACGAATCCCTTATCCTTTGGTGCAGGCAGTGTGTGGGACTCCAGGTATTCAACCATTCTCTTCGCAATCCCCGGATTATTCATGTTATCTTCGGAAACGGATCGAATTTGAAGCGTCCATCTACCTTCTGTCCAAGTCAGATACTGACTGCCCGCCGCGCCTTCAGTCATCCCCTTGATGCCATGTCCCAGATCCACAGTCATGTCCTTAGGAATGTTTTTCAAATCTGTCTCAGGGAAAATATCGGTACTGTTCGGATCTTTATACGTCTTCACTTCATAGGATGCCAGAACAGGCACCTTGCTGCCAGAGGCCGTCAACGAAGCATCATTCACCGCAACAGACTGGTCAGTGGAATAAAAGTTGATGTGGAACGCATCTGAAGTATTCGATGTGATCGATGCAGTCAGATGTTTTCCCTTTTCCAGGGAAAATGAAGTAGGTAACGAAGCGTTCTTCATCTTCAGCTGACTGCGAATGTCCTGAATGACATCGTTCGCACTTTGCTGGGGTTGACCGCCACTGCCCGTTTCCGAATTCGATGTCCCGCTTCCTGCAGAACCTTCGGTCTCCGTTGTTCCTGTGGTATCTGTTCCGCTATCTTTCGTTCCATTGGAGAAATCGGCTCCTCCACTGCCTGACTGAGCCTGCTCGCCAGCCGCGGGGGACGTGTTGTCCGCTGATGATGGTTTGGTAGCCTGGCCACCACACCCCGCAAGAGCAAGCAGCACTGCTGTCGTCACAGGGATCGTCATCCATAATTTAGGTTTGTTCATGTTGTTGTCCTCCTTGAAGCTGTTATTGAGATTAGCTTATTTTTTTACCTAGCCATCATTTTAACGTTTGTCATTCCAGAAATTCACGGGCTGTTCTTTCTTCGTCAGCACTTCAAACTGGTAGCCTTCTGCTTTCAGTGTTTTTAACACTTGCGGAAGTACTTTCAATGTCGCTTCCTGGTCGTGCATCAGTACTACAGGGGTGGTTCCGTTCTTTTGCACATTATGGATCTGCTTCATCACGCTGTTGTAGACTTTCTGATGATCCTTCTTGTATTTCCAATCTTCGGAATCAACATTCCAATCCCACAGATGGAATCCACCCTGCCCCAGTAGAACATTGCGATATGCGGATTTGAGATACGGCTTGCTGCCGTACGGAGTACGAACGAGACTGGTTTTGACACCTGCCACTTTATTCAAGCTTTCATTGGCCTGCTGCATCTCTTTCAAACCACTGTATGCGGATTTATAAAATTTACCGGGAACATGCGTTACGCCGTGCAAGCCCAATCCATGTCCGTCTGCAACAATACGCTTGGTCGCCTTCTGAAACTTCACCATCTGAGGTCCCAGCATGAAGAATGTCGCCTTGGCGTTGTACTGATCCAAGATATCCAGTAATTGTCCCGTGTGGGCGGTCGGCCCATCATCGAAAGTTAGATATATGATCTTGGAGCTCGCTTTATTTCCGGCATTCTTGGATGCGGATGGTGCAGCTGAAGCCGATTGCGGCAATAGCAATGGAATAATCAATAGAATAGCAAGTGCAGTGATGAACGTTTTACGAATATGTAGCATAATAAAAGTCTCCCTTATGTCTTGTATTTCCCCGGGTGTCTATGTTTCTCTCATTGCAGCCCTTGGCGATAATCCTAATACTATCAAAAAGAGTGCGTCCCATTCTCGCTTCAAATGCTACGTTCGAGTTACACTTTTGTCAGATTACCCAAAAAAATAAAACGAATTTGATAGATTTGCTCGAAAAAGAACATCCGTCGGGATAGATCCATATTGACATATATTCTATTAACCCAAATTGTGGTTTCTGATAGATTCATTTCTGGAATTTAAATGAAGCAAGCGAAGAAGCTTAAAATGGTATAACAAAAAAGCCTGCTCAAGAGCAGACTTTTCATATGTAGATCAATTTTCTTGTCGTTCGGATCAATCCTGATTGCTTTGCTTCGTCTCCTCTTACTCTGCAGGAGCTGTAAACGAACGTTTACCAAATTCAGCGTCCAGCATGTAGAAAGCATTGCTGTCTTTTTCGATGCGGCGCAGCTTCTGGATGATATTATCAAACAGAGCTTCCTCTTCGACCTGCTCATCGATGAACCATTTCAGGAAATACATCGTGGCATGTTCACGCTCATTGAGAGCAATGTCAGCCAGATTGTAGAATTTCTTCGTATTTTGCTGCTCGTGTGCATATCCGTGTTCAAACACGTCCAGCATGGAGGAATATTCATTCTTCGGCTCTGGCAATGCAGCAAGGGTTGCACGTTGTCCGCGGTCATTCAGGAATTTGTATATTTTCATCGCATGGAACCGCTCTTCCTCAGCTTGTACGATGAAAAAGTTGGCAAATCCGTCCAAGCTTTCGCCGGAACAGTATGCGGCCATCGCCTGATATACGTGAGCCGAATAAAATTCGAAGTTCATCTGTTCGTTCAAAGCTTCTGTCAACTCTTTACTCATTAGGGATACACCTCATTCTTTCTCTAGGGATGGTTTTATTTTATCATAACGTCCACACGACTGATATCGAAATTTCTACAAAATTCGCCAATGACTGATTGCATCTCTTCCTATATAATTACATAGTTCTCGCTCTAAAATTATTTCATTCTGGAAGGCAGGCCATTTTATTTCATGAACACATCTTCTTCGCAGCTCAAAAAAACGATAGGCATGCCGCAAGCTGTTGCGCTTTATATAAGTGCAGTTCTCGGTTCAGGTGTCCTGATTGTACCCGGACTTGCTGCCGAACTCGCAGGACCGGCTTCACTTCTCGCCTGGGGAGGCATGGTGCTGCTCATTCTTCCGCTTGCCCTGTCCATGGGATTACTTTCGGCCCGTTACCCCGACGCAGGCGGTGTATCACACTTCGTTACCCTCGCTTTTGGACAACGGGCAGGAGCCATAGTTGGCTGGTTCTTTCTAATGTCCGTTCCCATCGGTGCTCCTGTAGCTGCCCTTACAGGTGCAGGCTATATGACAGCTGCGCTGGGACTCGGGGAAGGATACAGAACAGCGATTGCCGCCCTCATGCTGGCGGTTGGACTGATCATTAACATCGTGGGCATGCAGGTCGCCGGAAAGGTACAGATTGGGGTTGTGCTGGCGATTCTTATCGTGCTTGTCATGGCATTTGTGTTCGCAATTCCGAATATGAAATCCATACATTACACACCCTTTATGCCGAGTGGCTGGGTCAGCGTGGGACAGGCTGGAGCCATTCTGTTCTGGTGCTTTATCGGTTGGGAAGCTGTATCTCACCTGTCTGAAGAATTTACTGATCCCCGCAAGGCCGCTATTAAAGGCGTAACGATTGCAGCCATCATTGTAGGTGTGCTCTATTTCCTGACTGCACTGGCAACTGTCGGAACTCAAAGCTATCTTCATGGCGGCGCAGATGTCTCCCTTGTCTGGATCATAAGTCAGGCTCTCGGTTCCTGGGGAGGATTACTTGCTGGACTGACTGGCATATTTATTTGCACCGCTACGGTCATTGCATACGCTGGTGCCGCATCCCGTGTTGCCTATGCACTGGCAAGACAAGGATCTGCCCCGCAATGGATGTCCCGCTTATCCAGTCGGTACCATACACCCATTGCTGCAATCGGCTTCCTGGCCATCTGTTTTACTCTGGTGTTGTGCATATACGGATCAGGTCTCGTGTCACTCACGACATTGATTCAGCTGCCCAATGCAACCTTTATTCTCACATACCTTGGCGGATGCGCAGCCGGAATACGTTTACTCAAGGGCAGTCGTACTGGGGTAACCATCAGTTGGATTTCCTTTGTGGCGACGGCCATTGTGTTCCCTTTTGCCGGGTGGGCCGTTCTCTACCCTGTGGTGATCGTTGTCCTCTATGGCCTAGTCAGCCGCAAACAACAAGACAAAATATAAACAAAAAAAGCTCTGCCGGTATGGCAGAGCTTCCTTTATTCATCTTGAATAAATCATTATACCAGGAACGCTTTGGAGATGATAACCAACAGGATGAACAGAACCAGAATGGCACCTACAGAAGTAAAACCTCCGTATCCGTAGCCTCTTGCTTCTCCACCTAATACTTCGCTCATTGACCGTACCTCCTCTGCAACAGGTATGGGTTATCTTATGCAGGGAGAATAGATTTGACAGGGCTGATGCCCTGTTTCAGATCCAGTTTATCATTTTTTCTTCTTTTCAATACCGTGGAGAATCAATACGCATAATATCAAGGAACGGCACTTTGGCCGTAAATTCTTCCTCTGTATACTCCACATGCACTAGCCGGGTACGTGAATCCAGCTTCACAATAACCCCTTGAACCTGATCTTCCTTGCCCCATACGGTCAGCAACACTTCCGAACGTTCATGAAACGCTTCAACTAATTGGTTCCCCAGCTCTTCCAGTTCAAACTCGTCCCGGGTAGGTCTTTTTGCAACTTTTGCTTTTGCCAATGTAGCGGCCTCCTCTATAGCTAATCCGACGTCCCGAATCCACGGGTTATTTGCCGAGGTCATATTTAATTAGTATACCATTCATTCCCGTTCGTGTAATGTCGGGACTCCATAATGAAGCAAAAAAAACCTTACATTTACAGAGAAAGCTATTGTTTCCCTTCATTCATCGCCATCTTCAACAATAATGGTGTATACATTCGAAATGGACTTTCCTGAATGCCTCTGACCGTTCCACTCGTAAGTATACATTGCAGTTACGGTACCCTGCTGGATTCCCAGTTGTTCAGCGGAGGATATTTGTGCAACGTAAGTAACCCATCTCTCCGCTCCAGGTTCCATCTCACCCAAATGTAAATATCTTGGTGAAGAATACTCTGAAATGATCGCTCGATCGGATACTTCTGCTTCCCCAATCCATTTGGCACCTGGAGGGAGCACATCACCCAACTGCACCCGTGCAGACCAGGTTCCTTTATTGGTCACATGTACATGAAAAGTTACATTTCCTCCCCTTTCAATCAAGTCGGGCTTCACTTCCACATGGACCGAAATGATGGGATGCTTCAACTGAATGACAGCCGAATTGGAGGTAATAATTCGTTGCACAGAACGAGAATCTGGCAAACGAAAGGTATAGCTCAGGCGAGCCTGATTCATCAGTTCGAAGACTCCAGGCACACCCTGATCCTGCTCTGCAAGATTCACTTCAAATTGGATATTAACCGTAGATCGTGCAGTCAACGTTCCGATATTAATGCCTTTGACCGGACTTGTTCCACGCCGCTTCACACCGTTCCACCCGAGGCTTCCCTCAACATAGCGCATACCTGACGGAAGAAAATCTGTCACGATAGCATCTACTGCAAAAGAACCTTCATTGTGTACCGTTATTTGGTATTGAACGGTATCCCCAGGAGTTGCGATGGATGGATTCACACTTTTCGCAATCGATATTCGAGGTTGAATGACGTTCAAAGTTGCTACGTTCGAGTATACAATCTCCAACGTGTCACCTGAAACGTACTCTAGAGTTGCCTGAATTGTTAAATTTTCAGCTATGCTTCCTCCCGTGACCTGTACTCGAAATTGAATTGGAACAGATTCTTCGGGTAGCACCTCGCCTATCATAATTCCGGAGTCAGGCGTCGTCTCGGGAACAAAAATCTCATTCACAATGACACTTCCCGGTAGAAATTCAATACCTTTGGGTAATGGGATCGTTACCCTGGCATCGTTTCCTATTATAAAACCCGGGTTACTCACCAAAAGGTTGTAAGTGACAATATCTCCGACAAAGGTTTGCACACGATCTGCATTCAAAACCAACGACAGACTTGACGACACCAGGTTTACTTCTACCACGTTGGAGTTCTCTTCCCCCTCAACCATTCGTCCATCCGGCGTCACAAACGTATAACGTATCTTCGCTTGATTCACCAGTTTCAAGGCCTGAGGAAGACCGACGATGATCACCTGAAAATGAATTCGCAACGTCGCACCAGGTACGATTTCCTGCGCTGGAATCCCGCTCTCTGGCGAAACTCCCGGCAGCGGAGTGCCATCCAGGAGTACACTGTTGGGGAGAAGTGAAGTTTCCGACGAGAGCGAATCCAACACATGGACCATGGCAGCACAATTACCCGAATTCACAATTTCAATCAGATAGGTCAGTGTCTGCCCCAGAGCAGCCTCAGCAACATTGCAAAACTTGTGAACCTCCAGCCTGGGACCGATCCATGGTGTAACTACTGTATTAGAGTAGGCCACCTGTTCCAGTTCAGTCGTACCCGAGCTGAATCGAACCAGTGACTGATTCTGTAGCATGTGGGACAACGGACCGGAAGATTGGCTCATATCACCACGACCTCCACTCTGAATGTAACGGTAACCGAAGCACCAGCAGCAATCGAACCAAGCGTTATTCCTGTATTCGGATTCCCAGTAGGCCTTGCCACCCCATCCACCGTAACACTTCCCGCCACAAATACGGTGCCTGTAGGTACAGGGTCTACCATAACCACATTATTGACCACCTCGATGCCACTATTGGTTACAACAATAGTATAGGTGATCACATCGCCAACAACAGCATCAACTGCACTCGCGCTTTTGACCACAACGACATTGGGTGCAGATACAGGAATCACCAGAACGTTAGAGGATACCGTGCCCGTCAACTGACGTCCATCCGGCGGACTAAATGTATAATTCGCTACCGCCTGATTGACCAGCTGCTGATTCTGCGGCAATGAATCCACAGTAACTTCCAGCGTGACCGTTACATTAACGGACCCTCCTGGAGGTATTGCACCAACAACGATCCCTGATTCCGGATTCGCCCCAGGCTGTGGAACACCATCAATCAGGACGCTGTTTGGAAGTAGGACTGCTCCATTCGGAATATTATCCGTAAGTGTCAGATTGGCTGCTAAATTCCCACTGTTGGAAATGGAAAAAGAATAGGTGATGATGTCACCGATGGTCGCATTGGACGTACTCGCTGTTTTGGTTACGGCAATAATTGGCTGATAAATTGGCGTTACCACGGTATTCGAATAGGCAGCTCCCGAGAATACACCCGATGTGAAACTTACCGATGACTGACTGCTCACTTGCGGTGGTGCAGGCAGCGTGTTGACCCGAACCGCATACGATACAGATACAGATGCTCCAGGTGCCAAAGAACCAAGAGCTATACCCAGTGTCGGGTTAGCCGAGAGACGCTGAACGCCGTCAACCAGGACACTGCCCGTGACAAAAGTAACAGCCGAACTAATTGGATCAGTTAAGACAACATTGTTGACAGGATCAATTCCGTTATTGGTTACGACCATCTCATATACAATCGTATCACCCACTACAGCATCAATTACCGGTGTCGTCTTGACGACACTGACATTTGGAGCAGACACCTGAATATTGAGAGCATTGGACGTAAGACTGCCTGCCAGTGTTCTTCCATCCGGCAGCGTGTAGGAATAGGTTGCTGAAGCTTGATTGGTTATGGCCTGGCTTAAAGGGAGGGTGATGATCACGACCGAGAACGTGACTACAGTTGTTGTGGAGACTACACCCAGTGGAATCCCTGAAGCCGGATCGGCTCCTGGTGCTGAAGCCCCATTAATAATGACGCTATTCGGCACAAGTTCTGTTCCTGCCGGAATGGTATCCGTTAACGTGACAGATGCCCCAAAGTTCCCTGCATTGGTGATCGCGATGCTGTAAACGACAGTGTCCCCTACCGTTGCAACAGCATGGTCTCCCGTTTTGACTGCCGACAGAATCGGTTGGTATACCGGGGTAGTGACCGTATTAGAAAATGTAGTAGCTGAAAACACACCTGATGTAAAGCTCACCGTAGACTGATTGTTTAATACTGCACTGGATGGGAGTGCTGTAACCTGCACACTAAACACAACGGTCACGGTAACTCCAGGCGCGATGGAACCAAGCGTTATTCCGGTTGAAGGATTAACACCCGGTCGAGGAACACCATCAATAAACACGCTGTTTGCTGTAAGAACAGTACTTGCCGGCAATGCATCCGTGAATACCACATTACTGACAGTCGCTATTCCGTTATTAGTTACTGCAATGCTGTACGTTACGACATCACCAACAGATACAGCCGTAGATGTCGTAGATTTCACTACATCGACATCGGGAGCCGACACTGAAATGGTAAGTATATTAGACAAAACAGAACCCGTGATGTTGCGTCCGTCAGGCAGCGTGAAGGAAAGAGCAACCGAAGCCTGATTCACCAGCTGTTGCGGGGTCGGCAAAGTATCAATAACTACGGAAAAGGTAACCGTTGTTGTTGCCCCAGCAGCAACAGTGCCCGCCGGAATGCCTGTTGCAGGATTGGCTGCAGGTAATGGCTGACCATTTACAATCACACTGTTCGGAACAAGAATGGTTCCTGCAGGGATATTGTCCGTCAGGTTAATCTGGGCACCATAGTTCCCCTGATTGTTGACGGTAACTGTGTAACTTACGGTATCCCCAACGGTAGCATTTTGTGTACTCGCCGTTTTTTGTGCGGAGAGAATAGGTTGGAACACCGGTGTTACCACAGTATTGGAGAACGTTGTGCTTGAGAATGCCCCAGAGGTAAAACTCACTGTGGATCGATTGCTTAATTGTCCACTTGACGGGATCGCATTGACATTGATACTGAAAGTGACAGTAGCGGACGTTCCGGGAGCGAGCGTACCTAGCGATATCCCCCCTGCCGGATTGGAAGCGGGCTGCACTACCCCATTTATAGTGACACTACCTGCAACAAAAGAGGCCCCCGCAGGAATTGGATCCGAAAACTGAATATTGTTCACCGGTTCTATTCCGCTATTCGTTACCAAAATGGAGTAAGTAACTGTATCCCCTATGGCAGCCGCAGTCGAAACTGTACTTTTAACTACGGCAACGTTTGGCGACGAGACTGGAAACGTCAGTGTATTTGAAGTGGCTGTCCCTGTTAGCGTTCGCCCGTCAGGAGGTGTGAATGTATAAGATGACGTCGCAAAATTGCTAAGTTGCTGTGGAGATGGAAGCGAATTTACAACAACCGCAAAAGTAACAACAGCTGTCGCTCCCGCTGCCACAATGCCTACCGGAATCCCCGTTCCTGGTGTCGCTCCAGGCTGTGGCACACCAGATACCACGAGGCTGTTGGGTACAAAAGTTGTGACAGCAGGAATCGTATCCGTCACTGTAACGTTTGCCTCCAGATTGCCTGTGTTACTGACAGTTACTGTGTATACAACTGTGTCGCCTACGGTCGCATTTACTGTATTTGCTGTTTTGATGAGTGAAATTTGCGGTTGTATAACCGGAGTCTGTGTTGTATTGGATGATGATGACCCCGAAAATGAACCGGATGTGAAGCTGACCGTCGACTGATTGTTAATCTGTGAAGGGATCGGCATAGTAATCGTCACCTCAAAAGTTACGGTAACCTCGGCTCCTGGAGCCAACGTACCGATTGGAATGCCGGCGGTCGGATTGGAGAGCGGGAAGGAAGTCCCGTTCACAATGACGCTTCCGGGTACAAATGGGGTATTCGGAGGAAGAGGGCTGACATATACCACATTGTTAACGGCTACTGTTCCGTTGTTACGAATAACAGATGTGTATCGAATGACATCCCCGACCACGCCGTAATCTACATTGTCACTGTTTACGATCGTGACATTGGGCAAGGATACGGGAATATTAACGGTATTTGATGACGAAGAACCGGCAACTGTTCTCCCACTTGGAAGAGTGTAAGCAAATGATGCAACCGCTTGATTAGTCAACTGCCTTGAATTAGGCAAACTTGTGACCGTGGCAACAAAGGTGACCGTTACGTTCGAGCCTGCAGCGATCGACCCCAAATTAATTCCTGTTACCGGGCTAACACCTGGTGTAGGTACGCCATTAATAATGACGCTGTTTGTACTGAATACAGCCCCGGCAGGGATCGGATCAGTCAAGGTAACCGTTGCAGTAATATTGCCTGAATTGTTGACTTGGATGGAGTAATTAAAAGAGTCCCCTACCGTTAAATTCGAGGTACTCGCAGTTTTTGCTACTTGTATCACTGGTTGGTATATAGGTGTATTCACCGTGACAGATGATGAAACGCCATTAAAGCTGCCTGATGTAAATGCTGCACTTGCCCGGTTGCTGACTGAACCTGTGGACGGAACGGATGTCACTCTTGTTTGATAGGTCACCGTAACACTGCTCGAGCTGTTCAATACACCGACAGCAATGCCCGAAAGTGGACTTGCATTTCTTGCAGCAGTTCCATTAATTGTGACACTGCCGGAGACGAATTCCGAACCGGTTGGCGAATCCGAGATCACCAGATTTTGTACCGCACTGCTCCCTGCATTTGTTGCAACAACCGTGTAGGTCAGTACATCCCCTACAGTGGCGTCCGGCGTGCTTACTGTTTTGCTTATGGATATATTGGGGCTTGATGCAGGTATGCGAACGACATTGGATAAACTGCTTCCTGAGAGATTTCGTCCACTCGGAAGCTGGTACGTATAACTAGCGGCCCCCTGATTCTCCAGCGTTGGCGGCGATGGAAGTGTCGTGAGTGAAGTTCGGAATACAATCGTTGATGTTGCTCCTGGCAGCAAACTTCCCAACGTTATCCCGGTTAATGGGCTGGCCCCAGGACGCGCAGTCCCATTCACGGTTACCGAATCCGGGATAAACGTCAAACCTGAGGGTATCGTATCGGTTACATTTACTTGAGTCGTTATGGTTCCGTTGTTCGTTACCACAAGTGTGTATGAAATCTGATCTCCCAGTGTCGCATTGGTTTCGCTCGCCAACTTGTTAATGCCGATTGCCGCCTGGTATACAGGGGTTGTAATGGAATTGGAGTTGGAAATCCCCGTGAACGCACCTGAGCTATAAGACACGGAAGCCCGGTTGACCAGCGAACCTGAAGCGGGCAGCGACTGCACATTAACCTGAAATGTCACCGTGGCAGAACTTCCGGCTGCCAACGTTCCTAGCGAAATTCCACTGCTCGGATTGGCCGATGGTGCGACAGTTCCTCTGACGGTCACACTGCCAGGTACGAATGTAGTTCCAACAGGGAGAGCATCCGTGAGTACCACATTGTTAATCACCTCGATACCGCCATTGGTAGTAACTACGGTGTACGTATACGTCTCTCCAACTGCAACATCAGTGACTGAAGCCGATTTTAATGTTGTTACATTGGGCAATGTAACGGGAATCGTCAAAGTATTCGAGGCTAATATGCCGTTAATAGTTCGACCATCAGGAGAGTTAAAGGAATAGGAGGACGTGGCCTGATCCACCAGGGTTGGAGGCGTTGGCAAGCTTGTTACAAGTACTTGAAAGGTTACAGTATTTGTACTTCCTGCCGCGAGACTCCCCAAATTAACGCCAGTTGCAGGATTCGCGCCAGCGATCACATTTCCATTCAGTCGGAAGCTGCCCGCCACGTACGAGCTGCCGCTCGGGATGTTATCTGTTAATGTAACGTTGGCAGCAACATTCCCCCCGTTGTTTACCTGAAGCGTATACGTGACCTGATCACCCACTGTGGCATTGGTTGTACTCGCCGACTTCACTATGGACAGGTTCGGTGAATAAACAGGAAGAGTAGAGTTATTGGACGGTATTACTCCCGTAATCACTGAACCCCCAGCAACACTTTGGAACGTAAAGGCGGCATTCGCTGAATTCACCAATTGTAATATGCTTGCATCCTGGGCAATGAGCGCACGATAGGTTACAACAATACTGCTAGAGAGGTTTAATGAACCAAGCGGAATGCCTGCAGTGACATCGAGTGTTGGGCGGGACACACCAGCGACGGTTACACTCCCTGGAATGAAGGTGAGACCTACAGGTAATGAATCAGATAGCACAACGCTGGCGGCACTGGCTGTACCTGCATTACTGACAGTAACGGTATAGAGAACGCTGTCCCCCGCTACCGCACCGGAAGCAGCGGAAGCCTTGGCTACTGTAATTTTGGGCGCATTAATATCAACCTGAATCGCATTGGCGTTGACAATGTAAGCATCCCCGGAGGTCGTTAACGTTAACACCGCAGAAGACTGGTTGTTGATCAGTCTCGCTGACACATCCACATTGGTAATATCCCAGCCTTGACGTCCGCCGATAATATTGGTACCTGGGGCGCCGTTCGTCTGGTTCCGCGTGCCGAAAGTCCCTGTTGTATTAAGCGTTCCTGTATCGCCATTGATTTGGGAAGCAAAAAAGTTTGCAGCCAGGTTGTTTGGTCCAGACAACGCAACCGAAGTTGCCGAGGTTGGCCCGAATAATGCCTGATCCCCGGTCCTATTCGCGTCCCCCTCCTGCGCACTGAACAATGCCCTTCCTCCCAATGCACCTGAAAGCGGAGTGGCAAATCCAGTCAGTGTGGTAACCACTGGCGCCGAGGTAGATTGGACAAGTACACCACCTGCACGCAAGGACATGTTGCGAAAGGGCAGGCTGGGGTTCTGATAAATGACTCCAAGTGTCCAGCCTGCATGATTGGCTGTAGCATCATTGGTGATGACAATCGTTCCTACAACTGCTCCGATGGTATATGTACCGGCTCCCCCATTTTGTACAAGCGAAGTAACATTGGCTGAACGCACATAACCAGAAGCGCCGTTCCCCAAATCAAATTGATTATAAGTAGCCGGGTCAGGAGTAACACTGGATGTACCTGCTGGTGTAATAAACGTAACCGGATTGTTGATTGCAGCACTCAGATTGACTGTCCCATTGATGTAACTTCCACCCCAGATCAATTCTGCATACAAGACAGTGCTGCCAGCAGGAAGAACAAGTATCGCCGCTGAACTGTTGCTCTGGTACAGACTCGTGGTTCCTAGCGGATAGGTTCCGTACTGGACGGAGGCATTCGTTGTCGTAAAAGCTCCAATACTGTCCTGTGTTCCGGGTACTCCGGCTGTGTCCGAACGACTCAGTCCGAGCGTATTTCCTGTAAATGTAATTGCTCCCGTAGCATTAACGGTTGAACGAACGATAAGAGGAATGGATCTCACCTCCCCTTCATCATAATTGGAATCATATGAATTGGAGCCTTCACACACAGTCTATGAGCCTGATTTGGATTTTTGTTTGTCCTACAAAAGAACTTTATGCGCTTTGTCGTTATGTAAGGTTTGTTTTCATAAAAATAATTAAATGATTTGCGTTTCGTGCAATGTGTTTTATAATTAAAATATACGAGAGCGGCGTCTGTCGTATCATTATGATGCAGTCAGCGGTGATATATTGAAGAGTCCACATTCACACAGCAACCATATCCCAACCGAGTACGAATTCAAGCATTCCAAATGGATCAAAAAAATGCTTCGTGCTTACTGGGTCGTCGTTTTAACGCATGTTGTCATTCAAATAGGCTGCTTTCTGTTTCTCGATTATGATCGCACTCCGGAAGACTTCATGATCCATGTATTGTTTTTGCCTACGTTAGCCAGCGCTTTCGCCATTCTGATTGCTAGTTGGGTGGAACGCCGTTTCAGCTTTTTCTCCTTCTATTCCATGTCCATGGCCAGCACGGTGATTGCCTGGACCATCATTCGTGTCAATTACGATATCCGCATTATACTGGCCATATGTCTGTTGCCGATCTTTGCTTCGGTTCTGTTCTTCAACAAGAGACGGGTATGGACGGTGTGCCTCATGCAGATGATTGGTTATATCATCGTACTCTGCGACCCAGACTATCGGCTGTACTTATCTTCGTTTGACATGGTATCCATTCCGGCATTTCTCATTGTAGGTACATATGTTGCACAGTTAATTGTTACGAGCGGCGTTGAGGTACTGGATGATCTGCAGGCCAGTATGCTCGCCAAGCAGGATCTGATTGTCCGAAACGCAATTATGACCAAGCAGTCCAAGACAGACGGGTTAACCAATCTGTATAATCAAAGCTCCTTTAAGGACTACTATGAGAAAGCGTTTGAGTATGCCAATAATGGCATGAGTCTACATTTAGCTCTGATTGATATTGATAACTTTAAGTCAATTAATGATACATATGGGCATCGAGTGGGAGACGCCATTCTGGAGAGAGTCTCTCTGGTCATTCAGGAGAACATCACATCAAGCGATATCGCGGCGCGTTACGGTGGAGAAGAATTTGCACTGTTAATGTTTGAGCAGCCTTTCGAGCAGGCATATGCCTTGGTGGAACAGATCCGCAAGAAGATCGCACGTCTCGTTCATAAGGAGCTTGAAGGCGCTTATATTACGGTAAGTGTCGGACTCAAAAGCTACAGCGCCCATCTGTCCAAGGACAAGCTGTTTGAGGAAGTGGATGCGTGTCTCTATGCCGCCAAACGAACGGGGAAAAATAAAACGATGACGTCCCTTGATCTGGTTTAGTCCTCAAAAAAACGCAAAAAGTAGTGCTGCTCACCGGGAACCGGCTGTACAGCACTACTTTTTTTTACTGAAATCGTCACTCCGAATTTATCGGTTCACTCTGCCCATTCCCAGCGATGTGTATTTTGCTCCAGCTTTGGGTGGAGCTTAACAGGCTCTCCATCAATAATCAGTCGTACTTCTTTAATCCAATCTTTGAACGAATCAAATGATGCAAACTGATTTGCCATCTCCACCGTGAGATACAAGAAATGGGGAGCCGGATATTCCTCTGCCATATGACGCAGGGCTGCTTCGATCGGCGTATACTTCTTTCGCTTGCCTTCCCAGCCTTCGACCCGTACGCGGGAGGATGCATGCTCCCTTCTCCAGTTATGAAGACGGTCTTCCCTTTTGTAAAAAGGCTGCACACCATCTTTGCTCATCCGCTTCACTGTATTCTCATGCAGCGGATAAAGCACAAGTTGCACAAAAGACCGTGTGTCCGCAATAGCAGCGGCACGTTCAAGCTGCTCATCCGTTACGTGCTCAAATGAATCATAGAAAATCAACGTGCCTTTCCGGGTAGCCGGCGGTGGTTCATAGCCATAGGGTACATTGGTATATTTTCCAGACATCTCATCGCTCCTTGCCTGTATGCTGAACAGTGACCTGCTACGTTACATTATATTATTCTCTACCTGTGTTCTTCCATTCTGGATAGAATGTCATTCTATTTTTGCCTGCACGTTTCGATTCATACAACGCCTCATCTGCCATGCGAATAATTTCACTCGGATTACCACTGTTGGCAGGATATTCAGCACCGCCAATGCTGCAGCCAATATGAATCCGCTCATATTCGATAATAAACGGCTTGTTTAGTATCTGTATAATATCTTCTGCATAAGCACGTGCTTCTCCTCTAGAATCTTCTCCCACTGAGCGGAAAACAATGAGGAACTCATCTCCGCCAAGCCTGACTGTGATCCCCTTATCCTGCTTAAAACTGGATAAACGCTGTGCCACTTTTTGCAGCAGAATGTCTCCGGTCTGGTGACCGAGCGTATCATTCACGCTTTTGAAGCCGTCCAAATCAATATACAGGAAAGTCAAGGTATGATCTGTACTTTCCGATTCGAGTGATTCCTCCAAATATACTTCCAGCGCAGTTCGATTGGGCAGACCCGTCAGTTGATCATAATGCGCAAGATTTTGCATGACCACCAGCTCTGAATCCTTATTCCTTAGCGAATTCAG
This sequence comes from Paenibacillus sp. OK076, assembly GCF_900110055.1. Lineage (NCBI taxonomy): Bacteria > Bacillati > Bacillota > Bacilli > Caryophanales > Paenibacillaceae > Paenibacillus > Paenibacillus sp. OK076. The sequence goes on along the minus strand of NZ_FOCH01000001.1, from coordinate 1,914,834 downwards.
CATATCCCTGAGGGAACGCGACAGCACTTCAATTTCCCTGAAGCCCCGATTTTCCGGAATCTGTACTTGTTCTCCGGCACCAAGTCGATTCGCTACCTGAGTCAGCCTTGCAATCGGAGCGGAGATTTGGCGGGAGATTAGCCAGCCAATCAGCGCGAACAGAACGGTAACAGCCAGTCCTGCCCATACATTGAACCAAAGCATATCTGATACGGAAGAAAACGCCGTTGATTTGAGCTGACGAATAACTACGGTCCATCCAAGACCCGGATAATCCAGATGGCCCTGACTGGTTGCAAATCCTGTAACATATTCTTGCCCGTCTGGCCACTCTTCTATGGACCAGGTGCTTTTATTCTGCCTCGCCGTTGTAATACCCGTTAGTTTCAGTGGTTGGCCAATCCATTCTTTTGGACCAAGCAGCACCGTATTTTCCTTTTGGCTGACAATAAACATCTCAATGTCCTTTTCCTCATGTTTCAACGGTTCCAGGACACTTTCCTCTACTTCCTTCGCCCAAGCCCAACTCAAATGTGCGGCCAGCACGCCAGCAATCTCTCCGTTCTTGTATTTCACCGGAAAGCTGATATCGACAAATTGCAGTGGTTCGCCAGTTGGGTTGGGAAGCAGCTTCGCCAGAAGGACAGCATCATGAACATCTCCAATAAATTTACCCTTGATGCCCTCCTGGTACACAGGTCTATCCGATAAATTTTCACCATGCAATATGCCGTCTGTGGAAGCCAGCACTTTTCCTTTTGGATTTATGAATCCAACCCATGAGAAAGTGGGAAAGCTATCTTGAAGCTGATTGAGCAGCATCTGCATTTCGGCAGGTTCGAAGCGGTCCTCCAGGGCAATCATTCGCCCCAGCAGTTCCAACTCCCCTGAACGCGTCCACATGAAACGGTCCAGCTTGTCCGAGGTCTGAGAAGCTGTGCTCGTCAGCGAGTGACCAATTTCGGTTTCCACAGCGACAGAGGATTTCTGGCTGAGAATATACCCAATCGTCAATGTGACTAGCAGGGATAAAACGCCAAAGGTCATGGTTAGTACAGTTTTAAGTTTAAATGACATCATTGCCTCCAATAAACGGTGAAACCAGCTTGCTTTTTTCAACATCATTCCTGCTGTTAAGAACTACGGGATGTCACCTGTTCGTTTTTATCTTTATCGGAAATAATGTCTTTTTTCATTATATAGATCCATACAATATGGGGACGCTATTCGCACCGTGTTTCTTCCATTCAAAGAATAGTCACGATTCTGTATATACATACTTGGGTTATGAATATAGAGAGCAAGCATGCTCACAGAGCCATATGGGCACTGTTTGCCACAACAAAGAGCATTAGAAATTCAGTCATTGGGGGTGTAATGTTGAGCCTGCTTCATGTTGTTGTAATTCTGCCTTTTGCCGCTGGGATTGTACTCGCCATGCTGCATCGATTCTTCCGTAAAATACATATGGGATGGCTGGTTTTACTTGTCCCGGCCCTATTATTTGTTTATTTTGCGAGCCTCGTACCCGCCGTGTCTCAGCGGAATACGGTATCCGGGTATATCCCCTGGATTCCGTCACTGGACATTGGATTTAATCTATATCTGGATGGTCTAAGTTTGCTGCTGACACTGTTAATCACCGGAATAGGAACACTGGTGGTCCTCTACTCCATTTTCTACATGGATACCAAAGAAGCCTTAAACCGCTTTTACTTGTATCTGTTGATGTTTATGGGAGCCATGCTTGGCGTGGTGCTGTCAGACAATATGATTGTGTTGTATGGATTCTGGGAGTTGACCAGTATTACGTCTTTTCTGCTGATCGCTTTTCACTACAAACGTAAAGAATCCACCTCAGGCGCACAGAAATCGTTCCTTATTACCGTATTTGGCGGATTCGCCATGCTTGCCGGATTCATGCTGATGTACCTCATGACGGGTACGTTCAGCATCCGGGCAACCATTACGGAATGGGGACAGATTCAGGATAGTGCACTGTTCTTGCCTGCTCTTGTGCTGATTCTGATCGGAGCTTTTACGAAATCTGCACAGTTCCCGTTCCACATCTGGCTGCCTGACGCCATGGAAGCTCCAACACCCGTCAGCGCCTATCTGCATTCGGCGACCATGGTAAAGGCGGGGCTGTATGTCGTCGCCCGGTTTACACCCATCTTTGGTGGACAGGGATTATGGTTCTGGCTTGTCACCGGGGTTGGACTGCTCACCCTTTGTTATGGATCATTCCTTGCCGTGAAAAAAAATGACCTTAAGGCGATCCTGGCCTATTCTACCATCTCACAGCTTGGTCTGATCATGTCTCTGCTCGGCGTTGGCTCTGCGGCCATCTATTTCGGATATGGCGAATCCTCCGCGATGTACACGGTTGCCATTACGGCAGCACTGCTTCATCTGTTCAATCACGCTACCTTCAAGGCGGCACTGTTCATGGTCGTTGGCATTGTGGATCATGAGACAGGCACGCGGGATATAAGGAAACTCGGCGGACTTGCTTCATTTATGCCAGTGACCTTTACGGTAGCGCTCGTCGGAGCACTCGCCATGGCCGGAATTCCGCCGTTTAACGGATTTCTGAGCAAGGAGCTGTTCTTCCAGGCTATGGTGGAAGTAACACATCTCCGCATCTTTGGACTCGGATCATGGAGTGTACTCTTGCCTGTCTTCGCCTGGCTCGCAAGTGTGTTCACTCTGATCTATGCGCTTATTATTGTGTTCAAAACGTTCCTCGGTCGCACCCGCAGCGAGATCCCTGCCGAGAAGCTGCATGAAGCTCCCGTTGGCATGTTGATCCCTCCGGTTATTCTTGGGTTACTCGTGATCATATTCGGTCTATTCCCGAATTTGCTGGCTGGATCATTAATTGAACCGGCGATGGCTGCTGTACTTCCATCGCTGCTGAACGGGAATGAGCACTTTGATGTTCATTTCTCCCTATGGCATGGCTTCACACCGGAATTAATCATGACTCTGGGTGTAATCGCCCTCGGTATTACATTGTACAAACTGCTGCCGCGCTGGAGAACGATTTATGAGCACTACCCACAAGGGTTAACGATAAACAATATGTACCATGTCATACTCGATAATCTTCAGCATTATGCACGCAAATGGACGGAAGCCTATATGAATGGCTCGGTTCGTAATTACCTGGTATACATTTTCTCGTTCACCGTTGCATTGCTGGTTTATGCCTTTTTCCGCTCAGGGGAAAACATCACCTGGAATTTCAAGGGCAACGCCCCGTTCTCTTTCTATGAAGCAGTACTGCTCGTCGCACTGATTGCAGCAGCGGTTTCGATCCCTTTTGCCAAGAACAGACTATCTGCAGTCATTATGACAGGCGCAGTGGGTTACCTCGTCACTTTGCTGTTCGTGCTGTTCCGAGCGCCGGATCTGGCATTGACCCAGATGATTGTCGAAACGGTATCCGTTGCACTGTTCCTGCTCTGCTTTTACCATCTGCCTGAACTGCAACGGGGCAAATCAAGCCGCCGCTATCTTAGTGTGAATATGGTCGTTGCCATTGCGGTAGGCGTGGTCATGACCTTTGTTGCATTAGCTGCGAGCGGAACCGCGTCACTGGAGAGCATTTCCGACTTTTTCATTCAGGAAAGCTACAATCTGGCTGGCGGCAAAAATGTCGTCAACGTGCTGCTGGTGGACTTCCGTGGTTTCGATACCCTTCTGGAGATTATGGTACTCGGGGTAGCTTCATTGTCCATCTACTCCATGATTAATCTGAATCTCGAAGCGAGGGACCTTGGTGCTAGACTGAAATTCCGCAAGAAAGAACAGACTGAAGAAACCGAAGAAGATACGGATGACAAATCGGACAATACGAAAAAGTATGGCAACCGTGAACGCAGCTCGTCAACGTGGGATACCGTTCCACTCCAGAGCAACGATGTGTTGTTGCAAACGACGACCAAAGTTGTTGTCTTTATCATTCTGACTTTCGCGCTGCATTTGTTCTTCGCAGGACATCATAACCCGGGTGGCGGGTTCATTGGCGGTCTGGTCACCGCTGCGGGTCTCGTGTTAATTGCGCTGGCATTCAGTACAGATACTGTACGCAAAGCGTTACCTATCGATTTCCGCACCATGACGGCCATCGGGCTGGGCATTGCCTTATTGACTGGAGCAGGCTCGTTTTTGTTCGGCGCACCTTTCCTGAGCCAGACCTTTGGTTACTTTGAGCTTCCAATACTCGGAGAAACGGAACTTGCAACCGCGATGCTGTTTGACCTCGGCGTATACCTCGCCGTCCTGGGCGTCACCATGACTATCATTCTACAGATCGGGGAGGATCGCTGATATGGAAATATTGATGTGTGTGGCCGTTGGCATTTTGTTTGCAGTCGCCGTCTTTTTAATCTTATCGCGGAGCCTGCTCCGAATTGTGCTCGGCATGTCCATACTCACTCACGGGGTGCATCTGCTGCTGATTACGATGTCCCGTCTCAAAACTGGAGCACCGCCGCTGCTTGGGGAACACGCTGAACGCTACGTCGATCCACTTCCCCAGGCGCTAATATTAACATCCATTGTCATTAATTTCGGACTTACCGCCTTTTTCTTTGTACTCTCCTATCGATCCTATTTGAAGCTGAAAACAGACGATATGGAAGAAGTAAGGGGGCGTCCTTATGAATAATCTCGTTGTTCTGCCCATTCTGCTGCCACTGATTACCGGGGTTATAGCCCTTCTGTTCTTCCGGCGGATAAGCATCCAGCGGGTTGTGAGTGTTGTTGGCCTTTTGCTGACAGCAGCCGCTTCAATCATGCTGATTACTCAAGTGGCACAGTCCGGCATACAGACACTCAATATGGGAGGTTGGGAACCACCCTACGGGATTGTACTTGTTGCAGATATGGTATCGGCCTTGCTCGTTGTGGCCGCTTCGATCATTGCACTGGCGTGTCTGCTCTATGCCTTCCGCAGTGTGAATAAGGAACGGGAAGAACATCATTTTTACCCGTTCTTTCATTTCCTGATTGCGGGCGTGAACGGTTCGTTTCTTACCGGAGACCTGTTTAACCTGTTTGTCTGCTTTGAACTGATGCTCATCTCTTCTTATGCGCTGATTGTATTAGGAGGTACGGAAAGACAACTACGGGAAACGATCAAGTATGTCTTGATTAACATTGTTTCTTCAGCGCTTTTTGTAGCTTCGATTGGCTTCCTCTATTCTGTTACCGGCACATTAAACATGGCCGACTTGTCCAATCGGATCGCCGAAGTTGGGCAGAGTGGAGTCATCACCTTGATCGCTGTCCTCTTCCTGATCGTATTCAGCATTAAGGCCGGACTGTTCCTGTTCTTCTGGTTGTCCGGCTCTTACGCAGCCCCTCCGGCAGTGGTCACCGCCCTATTCGCCGGTTTGCTGACCAAAGTTGGCCTGTACGCCATTGTGCGAACATTCACACTGATTTTCTATCACGATCCGGACTTCTTCCACACCCTTATCGGCTGGATGGCTGGAGCAACGATGGTTCTAGGGGTAATCGGGGCAATTTCCTATCGTGACGTCAATAAAATTCTAATCTACAACGTGATCGCAGGGGTGGGATTTGTAGCCTTCGGGATGGCTGCTGCCAGCCGTCCTGCACTGGAAGGTCTGCTCTTCTACATGCTGCATGATATGCTCATCAAAACACTGCTATTCCTGCTCGGGGGCGCTCTGATCGCGGTCGCAGGCACCTCCAAGCTCGACAATATGGGCGGGCTGATTCACCGCTATCCACTGCTTGGCTGGATGTTCTTCATCAGCGCACTTGCGCTAGCAGGTATTCCGCCGTTCAGTGGATTTCCTGGGAAATTGTTGCTATTTGAAGGCGGGTTGCAGGCAGGTCTGTACGGACTGACAGGCATCGCCGTCCTGTCCAGCCTGCTGATGTTGTATTCGGTTCTTCGCATCTTCATCCAGGCGTTCTGGGGTGAACCGCCGACAGGCGCAGTGAGAAGACCTTATGCCGTGAACGGCCTGCTCATCCCTGCCGGAATTCTGTTTGTGTTCATCATCGCGATGGGCGTGGGGGCTGAGGGCATGTTCCAACTGACCTCCCGCGCAGGCGACATTCTGCTGCATCCCAATGTTTATATTGATGCAGTGTTGAAGGAGTAGATGCGTATGGCCTTTCAGATTGTACTGAATCTGATCATTGCTTTTGTATGGATGTTTTTGAATAATGCGTGGAATGGTGTTGGCTTTCTCACGGGTTATCTGCTGGGTCTGCTATTGATTGGGAGCATGAGACGGTTCTTTCCGCAACGCTTCTATATCGTTCGTGTCTGGGCGATCATCAAGCTGATTGTCTTACTGTTCAAGGAACTGGTGCGGGCCAGTATTGAAGTTATTCGCCAGATTGTGAAGCCGAAGCTGGATATTCGACCCGGCATATTCACCTATCAGACACAGCTGTCCTCTGACTGGGAAGTTACACTCCTTTGTCTGCTCATCTCACTGACGCCAGGTTCCCTTCCACTCGAAATTTCAGGGAATCAACGCAAATTGTTTATTCACGCACTGGATATCAAAGACGAACAGAAAATGAGTGATGATATCAAAAATACGTTCGAAAAAGCCATTATGGAGGTGACACGATAATGTTATCCTCACTGTTATTCATTTCCTTGCTTATTCTTTCCCTCGCTATCCTGGGTTGTCTCTACCGGGTGCTGAGGGGACCCTCCATGGCCGATCGAATTACGGCACTGGATACGATCGGCATTAACGTCATTGCCATCGTTGCTGTTCTATCCATGATGCTTCATACCCAAGCTTATCTGGATATCATTCTGTTGATTGGCATTCTTGCTTTTCTAAGCACAGTTGCATTTGCACGATATATTGAACGGGGGGCGGTATTCAAAAATGAAGGAGATCGTTGATGGAACCGCCGGAATTGTCATTGGGCTCATTGTATTGCTGGGCGCACTATTAAGCGCATTTAGCGCATTCGGACTGATCCGACTGCCAGACGTATATTTACGGGCACATGCTGCCACCAAAAGCACTACACTCGGCGTGCTTTGTGTACTAAGTGGAACGTTCCTCTTCTTCTGGTATTTCGATAACTATATCAGTGCTCGGGTATTACTTGGCATTGTGTTTGTATTTATCACAGCACCAGTAGCCGGACATCTCAACGGACGGGCTGCCTATCGCACAGATGTACCCCTATGGGAACAGAGTGTCCAGGATGAGCTTGAACCACTTTTGAAAGGTAAAAAGGTCAACCATGAAGCCAAGGATATGATGGAATAGTCACCAGGTTTACAATCAAATCCCCCCGGGACATGCCGCGGATTATGCGACCGTCCCGGGGGGATTTCTGGGTTAAATGCTTAAGCTTAGTCCAATCTATGTTTGTGGAGCAGTGGAACGTAGCTATATTTTAACCGAATCAGAATCCATTCAGTCCCTGTCTTTTCAGATCCGCAGCAACGATTCGTGCAAGCTGGGCAGCCCCTTCACGATTCGGATGCAGCGTGTCACCTGACATATACAAGGCCAATGTTGCAGCCGGTCCTATGGAAGTGAAATATGCGGAACTGAGTTTGTTCAGTTCTACAAGCGTTACTCCCTCTTCCTGAGCCAGTGCACGTGTAGCTGCATTGTACCAGCGATTTTCCGCAGTATGCACATTCGCTGAATTGAAATCAGTTGCCCGACCCTGAGGTGTCGATAGAACGACGGTGGCTCCTTTATTTTTGGCCTGACGGACCATGTCACGCATGATCTCTTTAAACTCCGCTTCCGTGGTATTGTTCTTGGCATTGGTATCATTAATCCCTAATTGCAAAATAAAGTAGTCCCCTGGCTTAATATACTTCAGAATCGCTTCCATCTGTCCATCATCGCGGAAGCCTCTTGCAAATTGACCACTAGAGGCCATATTGCGAACCTGAAACGTACTGGTATTCACGTAGGAAGGAAACAGCTGTCCCCAGCCACCCTGTACACTGCTGCTGAGCGGATAGTAATTGCAGACCGTTGAATCGCCGCCAATATAGATCGTACGGTTCGTCACCGTCTGATTCGAAATTTTCCGGATTTCAAGTGCGCTGAGTGTAAATGCAGTGCCTTGTTTCCCTTCCGTAACCAACAGATTTAACTGTCCATCCGTCACCGGAATTTGGAATTGATCGGTCGCCCCATTACCCGTCATATTAATGATCTGGTATACGCCTTCTGCCGCCACACTCGATCTGGCTGTATTGCCCAGGACTACCTTCACCTCGTAAAGACCGTTGGACAGATCCACATTAAACGTATTCGTACTCTTCGTTCCAAAAGTTACAAACTGTACGGCATCGCTTGCAACACCTGTTCCAGAGGCAGAAACATTACGCATATTGGCAGGTGTATTGAATCCATAACCTTTCGCTGAAGTGTAGGCCTCCGTTGCCGACACACCTGTGTAACCGTTCTCAACTGCACCCGCGCCAAAGTCAAATTTGTACTCATTCGCGGCAGCTTGGACGACCTGTCCTCCATTAGCTGCCAAAGCCCCTCCAATCAGACTAGTAAACAGGGTAAAACAGAGCAAATACCGCACGGATTTTGACCATTTCATAACTAAACTCTCCTCTCAAAGCTTCATTTATATAGGATTGCCCTACAGAACGTTATCCAGCCAGTCATAGGCTTTCGCTCCACTGATCTCATGACCTCCTGTAAAAAAGTCTGCATCGAGCCATTTCTGTGCTCGCGCCTGTTCATAGATCTCTGTCAATCGTGCATACGCTTCTTTTGCTGTTGGCAGCGGAAATACCTGATCTTCACTTCCGGCTTCAATAAATAGCGGCCTCGGTGCGATCAGCCCTATGATATCCGGCAGCTCTGCCTCCCTCAGAATTCCTGGAATGTAATTGTCGAGACAATGATTTCTATCCAATATGCTGCCGTGGAATGTACTTGCGTAGCCGCTCACGACAGCCGCACGGCAGCGTTCATCCAATGCAGCAGTGAATGCCGTCACGAGTCCGCCACCCGAGATACCCATGCTGCCGATACGTGCCGGGTCAGCTTCAGGACGTGTGGTTACATAATCCAGCACACGCATCGTTTCATAGATTCGGTGCCCAGCAAGCGTCTGCCCTGTCATGAGCAGATGGGCGGCAATTTTGGTACAGGAGCTTGCGCCGGGTGGTGCGTTTCGATCCTCCTCCAGCCTGCGGTCACCAAATCCAAGCAATTCAGGCGCCGCAACCACATATCCACGCTGTACAAGAGCGACGGCAAAGTCTTTATGCAAGCCAGGCTCTCCACTACGCGGTGAACCGTCGGGTTCCATACCTGAGATCTCCCTGCTGCCATAACCGTGACCGTGGCAAGCTATAATAGCTGGGCGCGATGCTTTGGTAGCGCTTACTACATTTGGTATTAGCATATAAATGGGCATACGCAAACCAGCATAGGTCGTAATCTCAACCCGCTCCCGTATGTAGCCATCACATGAGGTGCGTTCGAGCAATACGGGATTCAGCTCCGCCGCCACGGACGGGAACCCACCCAGCCGATCAATAATCCGTGCTCGCAACTGGCTGCGCCATTGCTCAAGAGATTGCCCCCTCTGATAGGCGGAGCGACCACGCGGGCTTGTTTGTTTTTGCAGATAAGATTCAATGTCTGACATTACCGTTTCTCCCTCCTGTGGATTCAATTGATATATAAATTGAACTAAAGAATATTTACACTTGCCACTCCGATGACAGAACAACCTTCCGATCGCTTTTATGCCCAGATTTTTTGAATTCCCTTTTTCAAAGGGGAACATCCGGTGATAAAGGCGAGGTGTATGCTTTCCGATGCAGCTTTCTTTCTTCCATAAAGCTTGCAGCTCCGCTTCTTCAGGTTATTTCTGTTCTCTCCGTTCTCGTGTACATGTTTTGTTCAATTTATATAAACGTATGTAAAAAGATATATGTTGGACTTGTCCAGTCTATTATAAATCACAGTACAGTCGGTAAATTGAACATTATTGCCTGTTTTGCGCTGAATTCACACTATTTTGATGAAAAAAAGGATGTTCTCGCGTACCTGATCTTCAGGCTCCGAGAACATCCTTCTTAATCTGGCCTTTTATTCCCTATGCCCTGGTAGCCACCAGTTCCATCTGCCCATCAGTTTCATGAGTGCAGGTACCAGCACCAGGCGGATCATGGTTACATCAATGAACACCGCCGCTGTTATTCCGATTCCCAGCTGTTTGACACCCGCTACGTCAGCAAAGGCAAACGGTACAGTCACTGCCAGCAGAATCGCTGCCGCCGATGTAATGAGACGTCCAGTTGAAGCCAGTCCTTGCTGTACGGCCAGATCACTATCCCGTGTTCGTCTGTAAACCTCCTGGATGCGAGTCAGCATAAATACGCCATAATCCATCGAGATACCGAAGACAAGCCCGGCAATGAATACAGGAATCATAATAGCAATAGCAGATGGTTCCATGCCAAGATGGCCCTGATTAAATACCAGTACGAGCACGCCGAAGGAAGCAGCCAAGCTGAGCAGATTCATCAAAATGGCTTTGATTGGAATGAGCAATGACCGAAATGCTACGAGCAATACGAGATAATTTGATACCACAACAAACACCAGCACTTTGGGCAGTTGTCCAGAGATCTCTTGCATGATTTCATGTTGCATGACTGCTTCTCCCCCATAACGCAGGGGTACGAAGGGATTGGAGTTAGCGTTGCCCTTTGCCCTCATCTGTTCCAGCCAGGATGCTGCCTCATCGGAACCCGGTGCTCCGTGAATGGTAGCCACCATACGAATAGAGTAGTCGGACACATATGAACGCTGCCATGCAGGCTGCTGAGATGTGGTTTCTTTCAGCGCTTCACGTAAAGATGGTGATGGAATGTTCATTTGAGGTTTGATATGAGCTTGACCTGAGAGCTTGTCCGGCAGCATGATTCCCCATGCGGACTCAACAGCCACCACATTCGAATCCTGCTGAAGCTCTCGCATTTTACTCAACGCCATCCGCCAGTGGTATGAGGTCAACGGCTCTGAAGTTCCACCAATTACAATCTCTACAGCAGAGACGTTCTTTTGTCCAAAAACGCTCTGGATCTGCTCAGTCGCCTGCCGAGACTCCATCCTGTCAGGCAAGGAAGAAGCATCGGGGATGGCCAACTCCAACCGGGTAACCGGTAGAACAAAAATAAGCAGCGTACCCGTTCCAAGCAGCGCCATCCGAACCGGCCGTTTCATAATCATGCCTGACCAGAATGCCCAAATCGAGCGTGACGGCAACGATTGTTGATGCTGGCCCTGTTTTGAAGAGAAGGAACGCCCGGAATGTTGTCTAAAGATTCGCTTAGAAAATAGGGATAGTATTGCTGGCAGCAGTGTTATATTCAGCAGAACCGATATGATGAGCACAATAATGGCTCCAAGGGATACACTCAGGAACATCGGCAATCTAATCCAGAGCAGACCGAGCAGTCCTAACAGCACACAAGCCACAGAAAAAAATACGGCTCTTCCCGCTGTACGCAGCATTCTCTGGAGAACCTCTTCGTCACCCAAACCTGGCTCTTCACTATTCTGACCTTGCTGGAGTTCTTCCCTGTATCTGCTGAGAATAATCAGAGCAAAGTCTGTGCTGAGCGCCATTCCCACCATCGGAATAACGTTGATCACAAAGTTGGAGAGCGCCAGATGGTAACCCATCAGGGATGTAACTCCCATTGCCGTTATGACGCCGGATACTCCCATAATGACTGCAATCAGCGCTGCATAAAGACCTCTGAATGCAAAACACAAAATGATGAAGGCAAGCGGCAATCCCACAACCTCTGCACGTTCCAAATCTCGAAAGCTGAGACGGTTTACATCCTGCTGGACAACGGATTTCCCTGTTATTCGGATCGTTCCCTTATCGTCGGTTCTAAGCACGGAACGCAGCTGTTCCAACGGCTCCCCCATCTTGTAAGGCGGTACATCAAACGCCAGCAAAGCGTAGGCCACATCCCCCCGCAGCATCCGGCTTCCCCGCGCTTCAAGCGGAGAGATTATGGACGTTACACTTGAAAGAGTGCGTGCCTGTTGCAGACGATCTTTAATCCAGCCCCGAAATTCAGCAGGGGTAGTGCCGTTCTTTTTTTCAAATAGAAGAATAACCGGATCAGCAGGAACGTGGAACTCTTTCTCCAGAATAAGCTCTACAGCGTGAGCATCTCCATGGTTCCAATTCAATCCATGATCCTGAACAATGCCAGGCAATTTCCAGGCCCAGACGGCTGACATCCCGATGACAAACACCCAGCAGAGAATGATGAACCGCGGATATCGGCTAATGAGAACAGCAAGGCTGCGATAACCCATACCCAAGCTCCTCTGCTATCAGATTGGTAATTCCGCTTCTTCTAAATTACGCCTTGATTCACTGGTTCTCTTTCTTCAACGGGGGCAGGAACATAAGTAAAAGGAAGCAATTCCGCTGTCAGTCCCGGTCCAAATGCAAGGGCTATTCCGCTGGAAGCTTCTTTCTTTTTACGATAATCATCGCGGATGGCTTGTAAAACAAACAAAATCGTCACAGAGGATAGATTTCCATAATCCCGTAAAATGTTTCGACTGTAAGCGACCTGTTCATCTGACAGCTGGTACAGCTTCTGTACCGCATCCACAATACCTCTGCCTCCAGGGTGGATCGCCCAGATCTCCGGTAGATCGCTGCCGTTCAGCAATTGTTCAACCTCTGGGCCAAGATGTAAACCGAGCAGCTTCGGAATCTGTGGCGAGAGATACAGATCGAAACCGGTATTTCCCAATTCCCAGATCATCTCTTCCGAACAGTCTGGCAGCAACACGGAATGCCCACTACCCAATCTGAACAGTTCTTTGCCTCCTGTCCCGGACAGGCCCACAACACAGGCAGATGCGCCATCTCCGAAAAAGGACGCTGCGAACAGATCATCTCGCTTGGCGGACGGCTGAAAATGAAGGGTGCACAGCTCTACACATACGATAAGTACCTTAGCATCTTGGTCACTCGTCACAATCGAATTCGCCAACTGTATAGCCTTCAGACCCGCAGCGCATCCCTGGAACACAAGCGGAATCCGGTTAATACGCGGCGATAGTTCAAGCTGCTGAATCAGCCGAACATCTAGACCGGGCAGGAATTGCCCTGTACAACTGACGGTAATGAGATGTGTAATTTCAGAAGTCGAAACGGCGGCATCCTCGAGCGCCTGATGCGCTGCCTGAATTCCAAGTGGAACGGCTGCTTCCTTATATTTGGCCATACGTTCGGCTGTGGTCGGAACGTTATCCGTCTGAGTAAAGGGCAGATAACGGCAAGACTCTACTGGCTCCAGCAGGTTCGGTTCACAGGAATAACGCGTCTCGACACCGCACTGGTTGAATATTCGCTTGGCCCATCGTCTGGAATCCGGCTCATGCTCCAGCGCTTGTGCGAGCCGAGCAGACACATCCTTTTGCTCAATCCGGTGAACAGGCAATGCCGTTCCAATTCCCATGATACTTGCAGTTACGGTTCCATCAAGTGGGTTCATCGGCTCCAACCTCCTTATATATAAAATAGGTTCATGTCACATGTGCAGGATATAGTACAAGTCTATTCGGGGTTTGCCCTCTTTATGTTCACTAAACAAGCAAAGACGGACAACACATGCGAATTCCACACATGATTGTCCGTCTTTTTAAACAACGATACTACTTATATCTTATCCAGACCCATCCTTCAACAGGTCGTTCAGCCTGCTCAGCTGCTACTCCGGCCTGACCACCGTAAATCTCTCGCCAAGTTTGGCATAGTCATTCCCGGCCAGCCTGCTAATTGGTTTCAACTGATCCATTAATATATATTTGGTGGTAGGATCATACACGTTCTCACTGAAATGGTATTGTACAATACGAACCAGAAGCAGATCACTCACAGGTTCTCCCTCATCATTCGATATCGGAATATGCTGATACAACTTACATTCCATGCGAATGAGTGCTTCCTGTATTGCTGGTACGGAGACCACAGTACTTGGTACAGTCGTCAGATTTGTCCGTTCCAGCTCACTTTCGTGGGGCTCCAGCATGGCAGCCGTCTCGTTCATGTCAAGAGCGATCGATTCATCACAAATATGTACCACGAGTTCTTTCCTCGAAAGCACATTGCGAGCCGTATCTTTCATAACACCGTTCTTGCGTGCAATAGATATGGATAATATCGGCGGATCAGAGCTGACTACATTAAAAAAACTAAAAGGCGCTGCATTAATGACGCTGCCATCATGTGAAAGAGTTGTCACAAATGCGATGGGGCGTGGCACCACCGACCCACTCATCAATTTATAGTTATCTCTGCCCGTCAATGCTCGCGGGTCCAAAGTATGCATCATAAGTTATCCCCTTCCGTGATCGTGAAACGAAACTCATCTCTCACGAGCTTCGCTTCATTTTAATATTATATATCGTAAAATGGTGAAATCACAAAAAAACTCCCTGGTGCTCATCGCACCAAGGAGTATTAAACATTCGGATTCGTATTTGATATTGTTTATTTTACAATACTTTTCTGAATGTCTTCCATAATTTGAAGGTTCGCTTGAACACCGCTATACAACCAGCTTCTCGAACGGGTAAATTCGAACAAGTTACCGTTTTTCACTGCCGGGATGCTTTGCCATACCGGATCTTTCAGTGCTTCTGAACCCGTACCTTCATCACTATTCACAAAGAACAAGTAGTCTGCATCCATTTCCGCCAATTTTTCCAGCGAGATGGAGGACCAGTTACCTGTCGCATTGGCAGAGATTTCTTTCACCACTTCGGGCTCAGCAAGTCCCAATTCCTTGTACATCACTTCACCACTGGATACATTGTCACTTACGATAAAGAATTTGCCGCTTACCAACCAGATAGCCGCTGCCGATTTCGTTCCACCTGTAACCGTGTTGATTTTTTCCTTGATTTCTGCGGCTTTCACTTCGTAATCATCCAGCGCTTTTTGTGCTTCATCGCCTTTATTCAGAATTTCGCCGATTTTCAGCAGGGTTTTGCGCCAATCGCTATTGATCTCATCGCCAAGTACATAAGTAGGCGCGATCTTGCTGTATTGAGCGTATTTCTCGCCTTCAACCACACTTTCGGAACCGATAATAATCAGATCCGGGTTGAAGCTTGTGACCGCTTCGAAAGGAAGATCGAAGGCAATCGTCGGAATGCCGTCCAGATCTTTTTGCAGATACTCCTGGATTCCATTGGCTACGGACCATTGGGCAACTGGCTTCACGCCAAGTGTAACCAGATTATCTTCCAGATACGAAGCGATGATCCGCTCCGGATTTGCAGGAATTTTCACTTCGTGACCCATTGCATCTGTCAATGTACGTTCTGTCGGAGCTTCTGTCTGTGTCTGCGTTGCTGTATTGTTCTCTCCTGCTGCTGTACCGTTGTCTGCTGGCTTCGATCCACATGCTGCCAGCCAGATGGACATGACCATTACGGTGATCAGAAGCATGATCATTTTTTTATTGTTCTTAAACAAGTGACTATCCCCTTTCAAGATGAACACCTCAATGGATTGAGCTGTTATGACAGACTTAGACGTTTATACATTATTCATGCATATAATACCGGTATGTACTTTTGTCCAATTCCATTGACAATGATAATTGTTATCAACGAAGTTGTCAATGCAGCTTTTGCCTTTTAAGGACGAATGGCTCCTTCAGTCGAACAATTCACATTTAGGCGGATGCCGCCATATGCTGATTCCATAATACGACGACAGGAAGGATGTTCGTACATGGATTACGCATATAACTCAGGTTATGGAGAAGATCGCTCCTATCAGCTCCCGCCGCTGTTCCCAGGAGGCGCTCCTGGCGGTCAGCCCGCTCCAGGAATTCCCGGAGGACCCGGTTCTTATCCCCCATTCATTCCCGGCGTTCCAGGCGGAGGCACAGGGGGGCAACCTCCCTACTTCCCTGGGGGTGTCCCTGGCACGGCACCGGGTCCACCCGCACAGCTATCACAAGGCAATCTGCCTGCCTTGCTTAGTGCCTACCCTCGTCCAGTGGGTCAGCCCCCTGCAGAGATGATTTTCCTGTATAACCTGATCAAAAGCAGCCCGGGCCTTCTACCGCTATTTATCCAACAACAGCCACAGAATCTGACCCAAGCTGTGCAATTTGCCCAATCAGGAGTAGCAACGCCTCGTGATCCTGAGCAACGTGTACTGCAAAATTTCTGTTACAACCGTTGGTCTCTCGTATTCACGTACAATGACCTTTACTTAATGTGGCCATCCACCAATCTGTTCGGTTTTGTCATCGGTTACTTCTATCCGTTCCTGACTCCAGGTATCCTGCTTAATACACAGATTTTGTTTGCTCTCTGCTAAATCGCGTTCACATATAGAACAAGCGCCCCAAATGAAGGAACGAGCCTTCCAATTGGAGCGCTTTTTGGGATTTACATTTTTTCTTAGTGTTATTGTCAGCCAGTCTTTTTTTCTAATCAGTGCCACCACGCAAAACCAATTCACGCCAGCTGCTGTTTCCCCTGACGTTTCCCTCTCTTGCTTTTGCCTACCATTACAACATAAATCAGCAATGCACCCAGATCCGCACAAGCGATGACAATGCCCATTGGTACAGCTGTGCCTTCTCCTCCAAGACCCACAAGTGGAGCAACAATACCGCCGAACAGGAACGTCATCACTCCAATAAGTGCTGATGCACTGCCTGCTGATTTCTCCTGATTGGCCATCGCCAGTGCAAAGGAAGCCGTATTAACCAGACCCACACTGGATACCACGAGAAATAACGGGATCAGGACCGAAATCAGATTACCTCCTGCCAGAATGGCGATGAGCAGAGATGTTCCTCCCAGAGCAGCAGTTATCAGTCCTGCGCTCAACAGACGAGTTTCAGATACTTTACCCGCAAGTCTTCCGGCGATCTGACTTGCCAAAATGATACCGAGACCGTTAATGGCGAAGCAGACACTGAACATTTGCGGGGAGATGCCATATATTTTCTGAAGCACAAACGGCGAACCTGATATGTAGGCAAACATGCCAGCAGATACAAAACCTTGAGTTAAGGCGTAACCCATGAACAGACGATCCCCTGCGATTTGGCGGAATGTAACCAGCGTCTGCTTCAGTCCTCCGCTGGATCGTCGTTCTGCAGGCAGTGTCTCCCCTAGACCAACCACAACAGCAACTAAAGTCAAAATACCAATGATACTCAGCAAAATAAATACACCGCGCCACGACGTATATGCAAGCAGTTGCCCGCCGATAATTGGTGCAGCAATCGGTGCAACCCCGTTAATCAGCATTAAGAGGGAGAAGAAACGTGTTAGCTCCGGCCCGGAATACACATCCCTCACCACTGCGCGCGAGATAACGATTCCCGCTGCTCCCGCTGCCCCCTGAATGAAACGCAGCACAACAAAAGAGCCCATCGTAGGGCTGACCAGGCAGAGTATGGAAGCGATCGTATAGAGAATAAGACCCGCAATAAGAGGCGTACGACGACCACGCACATCACTTAGAGGTCCAGCCAGCAGCTGCCCTGCGGCCAGTCCGACCATACATGCCGTTAGACTGAGCTGGGCATAAGAAGTGGATGATTGAAATTCATCGGCCAGTGTGGGCAGTGCTGGCAAATACATATCCAGGGACAGCGGCCCAAAGGCCGACAGTGTCCCTAAAATCAATGCCATACGTACACGGGATGTAGAATTGGTGCTTAATGAAGCTGGTGAGCTTTTCATATGAATAATATATTCCTTTCCCTGCGGTAGTTCACGTTTCCTTATTGTTCCCCGTTTCCTAACAGCTTGAGCAGGTTGGAAGGCAGTGTAAACTGTTGATTGTTAATGATAATCCGGCGCAATTCTTCTTCATCACGCTCGTTCTCGGCGTCCTTGATCTCCTGAATCTCCCGGTGCAATCTCTCCATTTGCTGATCCAGTGCGTTGGCAGAGTCTGCTGCACTTTTCAGTTCTTTGGTTAAACGCTCGGGAACATCCTTATTGTATTTATAAAAGATTTTATGCTCCAGGCTCGCCCAGAAATCCATCGCAATCGTACGAATCTGAATTTCCACACACGCCCGTTCTTCTCCATTAGACATATATACAGGCACCTCAACCAGAAGATGAAGGCTTTGGTAACCGTTTGGCTTCGGATTCTGGATATAATCTTTCACTTCCAGCACGCGCAGGTCACTTTGGTTGCACAGCATATCCTTAATCCGGTAGATATCGGAGATAAAGGAGCAGGTAATCCGTACACCGGCGATATCCTTAATATTTTTCTTGATACTTTCAAAGGTTAACTCGTGATTTTTACGGAACATCTTGTTCATAATGCTCTCAGGTGACTTTAATCGGGATTTCGTATGTTCGATCGGGCTGTAATCATGCAGGGACTGAAATTCTTCCTTCAGCACCTCAATTTTGGTCTCCATTTGATCCAAAGCAAATTTATAGATCATCATAAATCTCGTAATTTCATATTTAAATTTCTTGAATTGATCAATCGGATGTGGAGCGTTCATCATGGTTTTCTTCCTTTCTTCGTACACACTAAAGTTAGTTTTTATAAATAAGAGGACAGAGGTCAATCCACATGTCTCCTGAACCATTATAAATCATATGGAGCCAAGAAACGAATTTCTCGCACCGAACGGCTGTTGCTGGTTGAAAGGTATGGGAACATCGTTTAGGCGCATCCTAAAGAAGAATCATGCTCAATTAGCACGCTATTCCCGTTGAAAGAGGTCGATTCCCCTGCTCTATCATGTGACGTATGCGTCCGATGCGCTTCGGGTAAAAGGCTATTTATGCCTGCCTGACGGCTGCTCCTTACCCGCCTTCTCACCGTTAGAAAACACCCATAGTAACTCTGGCTTCCAAAGATTAGCCGTAATGCAAGAATCCATGCAACTGCAACAGCTCGCAAGCCGCTACCCTCCTGTAGAAACACACACCATGGACGGTATTGCTGTACGTTGGCCGGTTCTGATCTATTGCCGCGGCGGACTGGGCAACTATGGTGGGGTAAATACCGCTTGGCTGGAGCAATTTGTCCACAAAGGTTATATCGTGTTCGCTCCATCATATCGTGGTAACGAGGGTGGCGAAGGACGCGACGAGTATGGCGGTCGAGATGTAGAGGATGTACATGCAGCTTACCGGCTTGTGCAAGAGTGGCCCTTTGCCAATACAAAGCGAATTTCAATAATGGGATTTTCGCGTGGAGCCATTAATGCCGTACAGACAGCAACGACCTACAATGAAGGACCTACGCAGGTACATAAACTCGTGCTTTGGAGCGGTGTCGCCGATGTGGAACGCACCTATCATGAACGAACCGACTTGAGACGTACTTTGAAAAGGGTGCTTGGCGGTTCACCGCGTTCAGTTCCGGAAGCTTATCTTGCCCGTTCCCCCTTGTCGAAGGCACACAAACTTCATTGTCCTGTGCTGATCATGCACGGCACGTCTGATACGCAGGTGAATTACAGTCATGGAACCCGGATGTATCATTGGCTGAAACGCAGAGGTGCCAACGTTACGTTTCACGCTTATGGGGGACAGGATCATCGTTTTCAGGAGAGGATGCATGAGGCGGCAGTGAACAATATGTTTGACTGGCTTGCAGCACCTTAGCTTCAAGGTAGGGACGATTTATACCTGTTTGCTGAAAAGGAAAATTTGCATTTGATCATGAGCTTCATTTTGAAGAATCACGCGTTGTGGATGTATACTGGAGGGGTTACGTTTTTGGGAAAGGACGGATGATCATGAAACAAAATACCCTCCAAAAGTACGCGATGCTGCTGCTATGCATGTCTGCCGGAATGGTCGATGTGATCGGATACCTGGGACTGGGGCATGTGCTTACAGCCAATATGACAGGTAATATTGTGCTTCTGGGGATCGCGATTGCCCGTGCTCAGGAGTTTGTTGTGCTGCGTGCACTCCTCGCCCTCATTGGTTTTATTGCCGGAAATGCCATCGCTGCACACATGATTGGACATGTGCAGACGAAAAATGGCTGGTCTTCCCGGGTCACCGCCGTGTTCACTGTAGAAAGTATATTGCTTCTGCTCTTTGCATTCGCCATGATCAGTCCTTATTCGGAACAACTATCCTATCTGCTGATTGCCATGCTGTCCACAGCTATGGGGATGCAAACGACTGCGGCACGCCGCATTGGAATTGCCGGTATCTCGACGACCGTGCTCACCAATAATCTGGCCGCCGTGGTTGAGGATGCGGTAAGCATTCTTCAGCGACTGCGACACGCCAATATCCGCTCGCTGGTCAAAGCGCTATCAGCAGATGCCTACCTTCGTGCTGGTGCCGTTGTAATCTATTTGGGCGGCGTTATTCTAGCTGCGATGTTGTTCCACCACGTACCCATGATGGCAGTCTGGATACCTGTTCTGATCGTTGGTGGAGTCACCCTTTTCGCACGGTTATACTCCAGAGGAACAACCAAAGCAGCGTCGACGGATGACTTTCAAAGTTAGCTCTCATGTAATTCCCCAAATATTTCATTTCATTACTGATGCTTCCTGTCTGATGAGTTCAACCAGATGCTGTGCAGCTGGAGATAACACTTCCCCTGCTCGTGTACATACGGCTACCGTGTTTTTCAACTGTACACCTCGAACGAATACACGTGCCAGTCTGCCTTGCTGCACATCTTCCTTTACGACCAGAGAAGAAATAAAGTTGGCCCCATAACCTGCCTTCACCGCACTAATCGTTTCGTTCAACCCATTAAACTGAAGCGCAATACGGGGTGCGGCCAGGTTATTAGTTGTGCAAAGAGACACGAGACGCTCTCGTGTAGCGCTTCCTTCTTCACGCATAATGAAGGGCTCCGCCACCATCTCCCGAAGCTCAATTTCCTTTCCCGCATACGGATGATCGGGATGTACTACAAACCACATTTCATCTTCAAACAATTCGTCCCAATGGATACCTGAATGTGTAATGCCACTTCCACCATAAACCGCAATCTCGGCCTCATAACGCAGCAGTTGGTCAAAAGCCATCCGGGTATTGGTTGTGCTCACAACCAGCTCCACATCCTCATGCATTTGCTTGAAGCGGGCAATCCAGCCCGGCAGCAGAAAATTCGAGGGCAAATAGGTAGCGGTAAGACGAATCAGACCTTTTTTGCCTGCCCGAAAATCCTGCACAAAGTTCTCGACATCCTGCTCCAGCATGAACAGACGTTCCGCGTAGCCTGTTAATTGCATTCCAGCATCGGTAAGAACCAGTCTTCTCCCCTCCGAAGCAAATAGTTGAATGCCCAACTCCCGCTCAAACTTCTTCACCTGAGAGGATACCGCTGGCTGGCTAATGTTGAGTTCTTCCGCCGCCCGCGTGACTCCCCCATATCTCACGATGGCATGAAACAATCGTAATCCGTGCAAATTCAACCGCTGCACCTTCTTTACTTGAAGTTATATAATCTAAACTTATATTAACATACATAATATATATTTTATTTATGTATCTGTTCACTTTATAGTTGAAGTATGAAATCCAATACAGGCAATTGGAAAGGAACAGATAACGATGAACAATGTGAATGGTTCTACTCAACAGCAAACCTGGACTCAAGTCGACGATTATTTGAACGCCTTATTAATCCCCTCGGATTCCCTGCTGGAGCAGGCCCTACGTACCAATGTAGAAGCCGGCTTGCCTGCTCATGATGTAACGCCTAATCAAGGGAAATTGCTTCAGCTCCTGCTTCAAATACAGGGCGCAACACGTGTGCTGGAAATCGGGACGCTTGGCGGATACAGTACGATCTGGATGGCCAGAGCCCTTCCCGAACACGGACATATTGTCACACTGGAAGCAGATCCACGCCATGCAGAGATGGCACAAGCCAACCTCACGCGTGCAGGACTTATGCACAAGGTTGACCTTCGAGTTGGTCCTGCCCTGACTACCCTTCCCGACGTTCAGGAAGAGTACAGAGAGCCCTTTGATTTTATCTTCATCGATGCTGACAAACCGAGTAATCCAGACTATTTGCGTTGGGCGCTGCGTCTGGCACGTCCAGGAAGTCTGATTATTGGCGACAACATCGTCAGGGACGGTGAAGTTATCAATGCAGACAGTACGGACAACAGGGTTAAGGGCGTTCAGTCTTTCCTGAAATTAATTGCAGATAACCCGCGTCTTGAAGCTACCGCACTGCAAACTGTAGGCAGTAAAGGCTACGATGGATTCGTGATTGCCCGAGTGCTGGAATCCCCTACTGTAAAATAAACAGTGGTCAATTCTTCCGCAAATCCCCCATTCCTGTTAAACTAAAATTACTGCACAGGCAGACTGGGGGAAACCACTTGAGACTTCTACAACAGATTCATGCTGAAATTCGGGGCTGGTCCCGCAATATTCAATTGTTTTTTCTGGCAAGCATCTTGTATCAGATCGGAAATGGCATGTTCTCTGTCTTGTACAATCTGTACATTCAGGGTCTCGGCTACAATGATACAATGAACGGCCAGATTGTAAGTATTCAATCACTTGCGACAGCGATTATGTTTGTTCCTATTGGACTATGCGGCGATTTCTTCAGCCGGAAGCGGCTGCTGATTACCGGCGCATTGTTCAGTGGAATCTTTCTGATTGGCCGTTCCTTCGATTATTCTGCCAGCGGACTGATCTGGTTTGCTGTATTTTCAGGACTTTTCGCTGGCGTATTTCAGGTACTGGCCATTCCCTTCCTCGCTGAGAATGTGAAGAAAAGTCAACGACTGAAGATGTTCAGCTACTACTCTTCCCTCGTACTCGCTTCTCAGGTACTCGGCAGCTTGGGTGGTGGCGTTTTTGCAGACCTGCTTCATACGGCTGGTCTTGCCAAAGTCACTGGATTGCAGACGGTATTATTCGTAGGTGGGGCAGCTACACTGGTTGCGTTTATTCCGATGTTGTTTGTATCCGAGGATAAGAAGGCACCACAAGCGGATACTCCGGCGCAACCTGTCACTGAATCTGCAACATCTGCAACGGATGGCAAACAGGGTGTCGTTCATTCCTCAGAACAAGGCAGCAAGAACGATACTCTAAGCCAAAAGAAAGATTCCCGTTTGATCGGTCAATTTGTCATAACCCAATTATTAATCGGGTTTGGCTCCGGACTGGTTGTGCCTTATTTGAATCTGTATTTCACCAACCGTTTTTCGGTATCCTTAAGTGCCATGAGTCTGCTCATTTCATTGGGTCAGATCATGACCATTGTATCAATGCTGATTGGACCTACACTTGCTGCTAAGGTGGGAAGTGTTCGAGCGGTCGTCATATTTCAGGTCATGTCACTGCCCTTCCTGCTGTTGACCGGCTTCACAAATCTGCTGCTCATCGCTTCGGTGAGTTTCTTATTCAGACAAGCGCTGATGAATGCAGCCAACCCGATTCAATCCGCCATTCTGGTGGACAGAGTATCGGACAAACGCCGAGGAATCGCCAATTCACTGATGCAGACCGCCTTTATGATTGGGTGGGCTACGATGGGACCCGTTCAATCCTATCTCGTGACCACTTATGGCACGTATTGGGGTTACGCGATCACGTTCAGCATTACAGGCAGTTTATACGTGATTTCCTCGCTGATGTACTATATGATGTTCAAAGAACCGAAGCCTTCTGCCCGTGTTCTCGCGGCGAACAGATAAATGATAACCATTCAGCAGGACAGTGGATGAATCAGCTCCCTGTCCTGCTTCGTAATGAGCCAATCACCGTCCAAGGATCAATCATTGTATCTTATCATCAGGAGTGATCTTACATGTACTTCAATCTACCTCATGCAGCCGAAAGACAACGCGGATGGAACTGATGCACAAGCTCGGTTCCCACATTGTCTTTCGTTTTTTTCTAAGTTTAGGTGTCTCTGTTCTTGGCGGGTTACTATTTACAGTAATACATACCCCCATCCCTTGGCTTCTTGGCCCGATGATTTTTATGCTGGTTGGTTCACAGATTGCCAAGCTGCCGCTCGTGTGGCCCACTTCCATTCGAGACTACGGTATTCTAATCGTGGGTTACTCTATCGGATTAACACTGACGGAAGAAGCGCTGCAAGGCATTTTGCACCAGCTGCCTATGATGCTGCTCATGACCCTGCTCTTAATCGGATTATGTACATTAACCGCTTATGCTGCTTCAAAGCTGACAGACTTTGACTTCCCCTCCCTGCTGGTTGGCAGCATTCCTGGCGGACTGTCCCAGATGGTCTCCCTTGCGGATGAGATGAAATCCATCAATCTGACGCTCGTTACTTTTTTGCAGGTCACGCGGCTGATCATGATTGTATTCTGTGCTCCGTTCCTGCTGTTCAGTCCATGGATCGGCGGAACGACAGGTGGAGGCACGGATCAGCCAATGATCGAGATAGCAACTTGGGCAGCACTCTTTCCCGAAATCTTGCTCTATGCCCCGCTCTGTGTCGCTGGTGCATGGTTTGCACGCAAGCTTCGGTTTCCGACAGCATTTATGCTTGGACCCATGATCGTCATGTGTGTTATTCAATTAAGCACAACGATGCACACACCCAATCTGCCGTCGTCCCTGCTTAATATTTCGCAATTGATGATTGGCAGTCATGTGGGTCTGATGCTTCGTCCTCAGCAGCTGCAACGCAAGATGCAGACCGTAACAATCGCAATCACGAGCAGTGTTCTCCTCATTGCAGGTTCGCTTGGCTTGAGTTATATATTAACGAAGATGTTCTCCCTCTCGGCGGCTACATCATTGCTGAGCATGGCACCTGGCGGAATGGACCAGATGAGCATCATGGCCCATGAAGTCCATGCCAACCTATCGGTGGTGTCCGGATATCAGTTGTTTCGCATCTTATTTATATTCTTTATCGTCTCTTCACTTCTTAAGATGATTCTCATGCATATGTTGAGGAAAAAAGATGCGATTACCCGCTCTTCGATCACGTAAATAATAAGTAGACATAGCAAAGAGAGTATCCGCCTGATTTCCAACCTGCGGATACTCTCTTTTATGTGTATACTCAAGTTATGAATAAACCCGACTATACATCCAGCTTACAATGCCTACGGTTACAACTGCCGTCCCAATAATAAATGCATAATAGCCAAGTTTGCTTTTTGCCCCTGATGTCTGCTTGTCATAGAAGTCTGAGTTTCGCCTGTAGAATCCCATCCACAGTTCTCCAATCATATTCACAACGATCATTACAAACCGTTTGGCAAGTTCCATTCATCCCATACCCCTTTCTTATCTCAAACCCCTTCCATATTAAGTATAATTATCCTTTTCCCTTAAAACAACTCTGTCACGCTGAACTCGGTGCAGTTTCCTGCTCCAGCCAGCTCAATCGTTCAAATGCCTCCTGATCCGTGCTGCCACACATCTCTTCCGAAGCCTGCAATCCGCTGCATACAGCAGGGCGCTCTTTCTGACCAAAGATTCCGCAGCGATTGTCCTCCGTCAGCTGCACACAGCGCACACCTGCCGGCTTACCGTCAGCCATTCCGGGTATCGGCGATGAGATCGAAATTGCAATACAGCATGCGGCACAGCCTGTCCTGCATTCCATAATTATCGTCCTCCTTCCATTTCCCGTATTTAACCTGATCCACGATTCACCCACGTCCACGTTCGCGCCAAACCTTGTGCAATTCTGCGATTCATAGCTCCATTCGAGAAATATCCGCCATGACTCAACGGATTCCAGCTCCCGATTACACCGCCAGAGTTAATTTCCACGTCTTCGTTGACCGCTGCCTCATAGGCCGGATCAATAGGTCGCAGCGGGTAACCCAGAATATCATCCCGATCATAGAAATTAATCCATTCCCCTTCCAGCCCAGGAAAGTACTGCCCTGCCAACGGTGAAGGAACCTGAATCGGTCGGCTAAAATCATTGTAACGTAAGCTCCATAATGGTAACGTCGTTCCAAAGGAATAAAAGTTCGTTAAGGTATCACCCCGTTCCAATGCGGAAGTAACATCCACGATGGAAGGTGTGCGACTAGACGGATATTGCAGATCATAGAAAAAATTACTTGCAATCACCGCGCCCAAACTATGTGCAATGATACAGAGTGGAGCTTCTGGCCCATTCCGCTGTGCAAGTGCGTGCATCGCCCGATTCAGCGTATAATGTACCGCATCATAGTTATGCCCTTGATTTTCCACAGGTTGATACGCGACGGCATCAGCCAGATAATGTATAACAAATCGACGCAGCACTTGATAGTTCAATCCCTGAGAGCTGACAAGCTGCTGAAACAGCGCCTCTTCCCGATCCTCAAATACGTCAGCCCAAAATACGGGCTCAATATCCAGCATCTGTTTGGCTGCTCCCGGCAACACCATAACCTGATCCAATTCCTTATGCAAACGCGAAATCAGTGTATCCGCATAATTTTCCTTTTGCATACCCAGACCATGAATGACCATTACCGCAACACGAGTCATGGCTCTCCTCCTCCGTCCATTGACTAGCCACTCTCTTTGAACCATATGAACTTCTCAACGTGAACATGCATAGTCCTGATGAACATGCTTTCCGATCGCTGTGAACATGAGACTTTGCCACATACATTCTAGATACAGTTTACCACGATATAAATAAAAAAAAACGAGCTGCATCAAGGTCACCCTACACAAATTGGCATGCGTTCAGCTTGATCTCGGTATCAGGATGAAAAAAGAAGCTGCGAATATCGCAGCTCCCCATTTGTTCGTCAATTTAGCCTTTCAAATGAATCTTAAGCACACCGTTCTGGTTGGATGTTACATCACCAGTAGTGACCTCCACTCGATCAACCATGTCCTGACCGTCCGGAATAATGATTGGCGTAATGAGCGGATAGCCCGCAGCTTCAATCACTTTACGGTCGAATTCAAGCAACGTTTGCCCGGCTCTTACCTTCTCTCCAGCTTCAACGTGCATGTTAAAACCTTCGCCTTTGAGTGATACCGTATTGATCCCGACATGAATCAGAATCTGCAATCCACTCGCGTGCTCAAGAATGACAGCGTGTTTGCTCTTGATGACATGGGCAACCTGAGCGTCAAACGGGGCAACGACCTGATTGCCAGAAGGTTCAATGGCAACCCCTTCACCCATTTGTTTCTCTGCAAATGCCGGATCAGGTACTTGCTCCAGTGGAACAGCTGTACCCGTTAATGGTGCCATGATTTCCAGTGTATTCACAGGCTCATACGCCACCTGAGCAGCACTGCGTGTGCGTGGCTCTGCAACTGCATTTGTTGTAGTTGTGCCAGAAGCTGATTTCGCTGTAGGCGTTTGACCACCAGCTACAGTAGCTTGATCTGCGTTGCGGTCTTCTTTTCTCAACTTCGCTCTTCCGAAAATAACAGTCAGTACAAACGGAACAACCAGTACAATCGCCATACCGATGAAGAATACTCCCCATTTGTTCGGGAAAATGGACAGGAATCCAGGTACCCCACCTACACCGATAGAGGTGGCCTGAACATTATTTATCGTGAGCAGTACACCGCCGATCGCAGAACCGACCATCCCGAAGATAAACGGATAACGATAACGGATATTCACCCCGAAGATCGCCGGCTCGGTTACCCCGAGGAAGGCCGAGACGGATGAAGTTGCCGCAAGTCCTCTCATTTTCTTCTCACGAAGCACAAGCATCATGGCAAGTGCGGCAGAACCTTGCGCGATATTGGACAGTGCCAGCATCGGCCACAGGAACGTTCCGCCCTGGCTACCAATCAACTGTACGTCTACCGCCAGGAACGTGTGGTGCATTCCTGTAATAACGAGCAATGCGTACAGTCCACCGTAGATCAGACCGCCCAGAGCCGCGTACGAATCGTATATATAGATCAAGCCGGATGTAATTCCATTCGCAATGGCAAACGTAACCGGACCAATGATTGTAAATGCCAGGAAGCCGGTAATCAATAAAGTGACAGGTGCAACAACCAGCAATTTGATCGAATCATGCACCCTTTTGTTCAGGAAAATCTCCAGCTTGGCAAGCAGATAGGCTGATACCAATACCGGCAGAACCTGCCCCTGATAACCGATCTTCTCAATATGCCAGCCGAACAGATTCCACGTAGGCACGGTGCCTTCGTTGACTGCATTGGCGTAGCCATAAGCACTCAGCAGATCGGGATGTACTAGGATCAGACCAAGGACAATCCCGAGCAACGGACTGCCGCCGAACCTTGTTACCGCGGACCAACCAATTAACGCAGGCAGGAAGGTAAAGGCTGTGCTCGCGATGGTATTAATAATAGATGCGAGGTCCTTCCATGCCGGATATACATCCACCAATGATTTTCCATCAAAGAATATGCCTGGTCCTGTCAGAATGTTATTAATACCGAGCAAGAGACCGGCCGTGATGATGGCTGGCAGGATCGGGATGAAGATGTCCGATAGCGTTTTGATCGCACGCTGGATCGGGTTCTGCTTTTTACCCGCAACGGCCTTCACGTCATCCTTGGAAGCGCGTTCGCCTCCGGTAATCTGAATCATTTCATCATACACTTTATCCACAAGCCCAGGTCCGATAACTACCTGGAATTGTCCTTGAGAGGAGAACTGGCCTTTGACCAGATCGTTCTGTTCCAGACTTGCTGTATCTACTTTACTTTCGTCGTACAGGGCGAACCGGAGGCGTGTGACACAATGCGTTGCAGCTTCAATATTTTCTTTGCCGCCGACCGCGCGTACGATCTCCTCAACCTGTTTTTTATCCATTGCCATATTGTCACTTCCCATTTATATAATGTGAATTAGTCCTGTTGCGGTACAAGCCACATATAGGATGAATACGGGCTCAGGGAGATTACTTGCTCGACTGCAGGCGATACCTCCGTATTGCCAATCAGCAGCTCTGCGGATTTACCCGCAATGTGGTCATTCCAGACGGCCTCCGAGAAAGCAAAAGTTACGTCCCGCTTGCTAAAGTTGGACACGACAAGCAACGTTTCGCTTCCATTGGTCCGGGCGTAGGCGAATACATCCGGATGTGCATCGTCCAAACGTTCATACAGACCGTCGGTCAGCACACGAACCTGTTTGCGCAGAGCAATCAGCTTGCGATAATGATAATAGATTGAATTCGGGTCAGCCATCTGCTGAGCCACATGAATCGACGGATATCGTTCATCCACTTTGATCCACGGTGTACCTGTTGTAAATCCGGCATTCTCGCTTCCATCCCATTGCATCGGTGTCCGGGAATTGTCCCGGGAACGCTCTTTCACAATTTGGAATGCTTCCTCGGCGGATTTGCCCCGTTCTTCCTGAAGCAGTCGGTACATATTGGTCGATTCAATATCACGGAACTCGCTAACGTCGTTCCAGACCGGATTCGGCATCCCGATCTCTTCACCCTGGTATACGTAAGGTGTTCCCTGCATGCCATGAATGGTCGTAGCAAGCATTTTGGCACTCTCCGCACGATAATCGCCATCATCAGCGAAACGAGACAACGCCCGCGGTTGATCATGGTTGTTCAGGAACAACGCATTCCATCCGCCACCTGCCTGCATACCTGTCTGCCACTCACTAAAGAGTTGTTTCATCGCTTCAAAATCGTAAGGCATCAGTTCCCACTTCTGTCCATTCGGATAATCCACTTTCAGATGGTGGAAGTTAAACGTCATGGAGAATTCCCGGGAAGCAGGGTTCGAATATTTGATACAGTGCTCCAGTGTAGTGGAGGACATCTCCCCAACCGTTACCATATTGTGTGGACCAAACACCTCTTCATACATCTCTGTAATGTACTCATGCACACGCGGTCCATCGGTGTAGAACTTGCGTCCGTCGCCTGGGGAAACGCTACCATCATCGTCGGGGAAACGCTGGTCCTTGGAGATCAGATTGATGACGTCCATACGGAAACCATCTACACCCTTCTCTGCCCAGAACTTGATCATGTCTCGTACTTCCTGGCGTACCTGCTCGTTCTCCCAATTCAAATCAGCCTGTGTTTTGTCAAACAACGTCAGGAAATATTGTCCTGTCTGCTCATCATACTGCCATGCAGGTCCGCCGAACTTGGATTGCCAGTTATTCGGCACACCGCCGTCCGGAGCAGGGTCCTTCCAAATATAATAATCGCGATACGGATTATCCTTGGAAGAACGCGATTGCTGGAACCACTCATGATCCGTAGAAGAGTGATTCACCACGATATCAATCATCAGCTTCATGTCACGTGCCTTCAGACCTTTAAGCAGTTCGTCAAAATCCTCCGTCGTACCAAAATCCGGATTAATCCGATAATAGTCCGCCACATCGTAACCGTTATCATGCTGTGGTGAGACATATACGGGCTGCAGCCACACGATATCAATACCGAGGTGCTGCAAGTAATCCAGCTTTTCGGTCAATCCCCGAATGTCTCCGGTACCCGATCC
Source organism: Paenibacillus sp. OK076 (assembly GCF_900110055.1). Classification (NCBI taxonomy): domain Bacteria; kingdom Bacillati; phylum Bacillota; class Bacilli; order Caryophanales; family Paenibacillaceae; genus Paenibacillus; species Paenibacillus sp. OK076. The sequence continues at coordinate 1,884,370 of NZ_FOCH01000001.1, read as the reverse complement.
AGTTGTATCGTTGAAACTCTTGGGATATACCTGATACACCGTGGAAGTCTTCCACCACGATGATGAAGTTGTGTTGGTTGAACTCATGTTAACGCCTCCAATAAATTGTATTGCTTATGTGGTTCTCTTGGCCTAACTTCATTTATATATTACATAACTAAACATGTATATACAAGTTGAAACTTCAATATGCTATCTTTTTCCTCTTCTACACATTCCCCATTAATGATTCCTCTGTAACAATTATTTTGCTGCTTACGTTCGTAAACACCATGATATCTGTATCTGAAACGAAAAAAACCGTCTGTTCCCCCATGATTTCATGAGGATAAACAGACGGTTTAAATGTATAGAAATGATGAGTTAAAAATTCATACGAAGCTCGTTCACTTCCTGTTTCTTACAACATGTCCGTCGAAACCATTCCTTTCCCCTGTTCCCTTTTGTTCAACTTCACCGAGGACAAGGACGCTTGTTCTTCTCTCTCCAGCTCTTCGGCACTAATCTCCCCGGAAAGCACAGCCCGCATGCGTTTTTGGTCCAACAGCCCTTCCCATTTCGCAACTACAAATGCCGCAACACAGTTGCCCATCAAATTCGTAAATACTCGCATCGTATCCATGAAGCGATCCGCACCGAGCAGTAAGGCAACAGCTGCTACCGGGAATGCATTCAGGGCCGCTGCTGTAGCAGACAAAGCTAGGAATGCGGAGCCAGGTACACCCGCCATACCTTTGGAGCTAAGCATTAATACCAGTAAAATCGTAATCTCTTGTCCAAGTGTCAGATCAATGCCAACCGCTTGAGCCAGAAAAACGGTCGCCAGCGACAGGTAGATCGAGGCTCCGTCCAGATTGAACGAGTACCCTGTTGGAACCACGAGACCGACGACAGCACGATCACAGCCTGCTTTGGTCAACTTGTCCATCATGCGGGGCATAACAACTTCCGAGGAACCTGTGCCAATCGCCAGCATCACTTCGGAACGTGTATATTTTACAAATTGCAAAAAGTTCAGCCCTGTAATCCACCAGCCAGCCAGTGCAAGCATCACCAGAAACAGTAATGCTGCTCCGTAACAGGCAATAATCAGCAAACCGAAAGAGGAAAGTGTAGATGCCCCATACGCTCCAACGGTGTACGCCATGGCTCCGAAGGCTCCGATGGGTGCCAGTTTCATAATGTACCCAATAATGCGGAACAAGATGCCCAATACATTTTCAATCAGCATCAGCACATTCTCCTTCGCCTTACTTTCCGATGCTGCCAAGGCTGTCCCGAACAAACAGGCAACGAGCAGCACTTGCAGCAATGCATTTTGTGCAAAGGCATCTACAATACTTGTTGGAATAATGTTCATGATAAAGTCGACGACATGCGGCAGTTCAGAGCCATTGGTTTTGGCTTCGATCCCACTTGCATCAAGGGTCGAGGGGTCCACGTTCATGCTTGCACCCGGACGAAGCAGGTTGGCTGTGCCGAGTCCAAGGACCAGAGCAACCGTCGTTGCGATTTCGAACCATAGAATGGCTTTGAACCCAATCCGTCCAACTGATTTCAGATCACCGATTTTGGCTATGCCTGTCACGATCACCATAAAGATTAATGGAGCAATGATCATTTTGATCAGCTTGATAAAACCTGTTCCGAGCGGCTGCAGCAGACTGCCCAGATCAGGCCACAGAATGCCTACACCAATCCCGATGATAACCGCTACAATGATTTGAAAAAACAATGATTTCACAAATGACATGAACGCTCCCCCTGTTTTTCGGTCAATTCGGATTTCCGTTTGGTTTCCGTGTAATTTTTTATAACATTGCAGCAGAACTTCAACAATGGGATTTCAAGGTTTTTGTCATGCGGACCAACTATGGCGTACTAAATTGAACTTAAAACCGAAAAAAGACGAATATCACGTCAGTTATGTTGACGTGATATTCGTCTTTAGCTTTGTATTGCTTTTATGATTGAACAGTGATTAATAGAGCATTACAGGGTTAGGGATTGTCCCGGTGCCAGCACACGGCCTTCCAGACCTTTGGAAGCAAGCTGCTCCACAAACTTCTCGGCATCCTGACGAATCACGGGGAACGTATCATAATGCACCGGAATCGTCAGCTTCGCATTGAACCATTCAGCGGCTTGCAAAGCATCCTCCGGTCCCATGGTGAAATGTCCACCAATAGGCAGTAGTGCTACGTCGATATCATGACGGTCACCAATCATTTTCATATCACCGAACAAGCTAGTGTCACCGGCATGCAAAATGGTTTTGCCACCAATGTTAATAATATATCCTGCAGGCAATCCTGCGTACATGATCCGTTGTTCCTCTTCCAGCACAATTCCGGACGTATGGAAAGCCTGAATCATTTTGGCTTGCGCAAAGCCTAGATCCACCGTTCCACCCATGTTCATACCAAGGGTGTCCAGTCCTTTCCATGACATATATGTAGCCAGTTCCACAATCGCAACCACCTTGGCATTGTTAGCCTTGGCGATCGGTTCAGCATCCAAAATGTGATCCATATGTGCATGTGTCAGTAAAACGGCATCGGTCTTGATGTCTTCCGGTTTGGTGACAGCAAGTTCATTGCCACGCAGGAAAGGATCAATGATTAACGACTTCTCTTCTGTGCCCAGTTGTACACTGGAGTGTCCGTGGTAAGTAATATTCAGCAACTTGGTATCCTCCTGACATATGCGTTCGTTTGGTTTGATTTTCAACCTATATTATAATTCAAAACTCTTCGCCAAAGCAAAATGACGCCTCATCGCTGCATTCGGTAAACTCGTGCTTCGTAAGGCTGAAGAAGAATCGCTCCCTTATCGGTGGAATAACGTCTGCTTACATTGCTGATGACCGTCTTGGCATTTTCTTGATTCCATCCCTCAGGCCATTCCATCTCCGGCTCATGTTCACGGAAATTCAGAATAACGAGCATCTGCTCATCATCCAGCGTTCGGGTATAGGCATAGATATCGGGATCATCCGGCAAAAGCAGCTCATATGCCCCATAGATGAGTACTTTATGTTGTTTGCGAAGTGCGATCAGTTTACGGTAATAATGCAAAATGGACTGGGGATCACGTTCGGCATCCTCCACATTAATCTCAGGATAATTCGCATTCACCTGAATCCATGGCTCACCATCGGTAAATCCGGCATGTTTCGTATCATCCCACTGCATCGGTGTACGGGCATTATCACGACTCTTGCGCCAGATTGCTTGCATGACTTCATGCTTCGCTCGCCCCTGACCGATATGATGCCGATAATAATTCATTGTCTCAATATCCCGATAATCCTCAATATCAGGAAAAGCAACATTGGTCATGCCGATCTCTTCCCCTTGATAAATATAAGGCGTACCCTCCAAAGTGAGCATCCACGTAGCCAGCATCTGGGCAGAGCGCACCCTGTACTTTCCATCATCACCGAAACGGGATACCGGACGCGGCTGGTCATGATTGCCCATGTAATTGGCATTCCAGCCTCTGTCATGCAGCACGGTTTGCCAGTTGCTCATAATTTCTTTCAGCTCGGGCAGCTTCCACTCCCGATAGTTCCATTTGCCGATTCCGGATGATTGAGCGTCCACAAACATATGCTCAAACTGGAATACCATATTGAGCTCATTCCGATCTGTCCCAACATAGGCCAGCGCCTGTTCCGGTCCAAGCCCGGAAGTCTCTCCAACAGTCATTGGACCATAAGGCTTCAGGATCATGTCGTTAAGTTTGTTCAGAATCGAATGGACCTGCTCGAGGTTGGAAAAAAGCTGATACGCAGGAACAACCGGCAGATTATCCGGATTATGTGCGCTGGGTAACCCATCCGCCTTGGCGATATGCGCCACCGCATCGAAACGGAAACCATCCACCCCCTTTTCCAACCACCAATGCACCATCTCATACATCTCTTCTGCCATCTGTGCATTGTTCCAATTCAGGTCAGGCTGGTGTTCCGTATAAAGATGCAAATAATATTCATTCGTCTCCGGATCATGCTTCCACACAGAACCCCCAAAGTAGGACTCCCAGTTGTTTGGAACCTGACCATTTTTACCTGAACGCCAAATATAATAATCCCGTTTCGGATTCACTTTCGATGAACGTGACTCGGCAAACCACGCATGTTCATCCGACGTATGATTCAGCACCAGATCCATCATGATCTTGAGACCACGCTTGTGTGCTTCCGCCAGCAAACGGTCAAAATCCTCCATCGTCCCATATTTGCGCAAAATGGAGTAATAATCTCGGATATCATATCCGTTATCATGACCAGGTGAATCGTAAATAGGACAGATCCAAATGACATCCACACCCAGATCAGTCAAATAATCGAGCTTGTCATATATCCCCTGCAAGTCACCCTGACCGTCTCCATCCGAATCTTTGAAGCTGTTGGGATAGATCTGGTACACCACACTCTCTTTCCACCAAACGATATAGACCACCTCGCTTTCATCACTCTTTACTATATAACCCGTTAGTATGTTTTATCCGAAATGTGCCTCTTATAAACAGAAAAGATCCATGAACACCAAAAGACCCGATCATTGACCGCTATTCGCAGTTCATTTTCGAGTCCTTCTCTGTGGGTATATGATTAAGGCAAATCCTACGTATCCAATCCAGGCACCCACCGTATTCAAAATAATGTCATCGACATCAAACGAACCCACACGGGTAATCAATTGTGTAATCTCAACAGCAAACAAAAGTAAGATGACAATTCCTGTAAATGGTAAAAACCTCCGGCACCTGCGGAATAACCAGGGAATCCATATCCCAAGCGGGATGAACAAGACAATATTCCCAAACAGGTTTTTCACCCAGGCTTCCGTGGAGTATCTGTTCTTTTCAAAAAGCAGGGGCTTGATAGTTTCTAATGGTACCAGATTATATTGATAATTCACGCCAGGCGTTCTCTCGCTGACAAAGAGCAAGTTACCCATAATCAACACATATAACCATGCCATACATGCGACGATTGTGAGCATCCACCTGGTGTGAAGCCACGAACGTTCGTTCATTTTCTCATATCCTCCGACCTTTTTTCCGTGGAGAGCGGTATGGTCTATTTTAAAGGGATATCCATCTTCATGTCCAGCTGCTCAGGCGTGGACTTCCATACAATTCTGAATCAGACTATTCTGTTACAACTCTCAACATACCAAAATCCCCTTGTGCAACAAGGAGCGATCTCTGATGAAGGTATATGAACCCGACAGAGATCAATCTAGTGTACAAGGGGATTATTTCATTGTTAAACCATAATTATTTAACCTTTCCAGTGTCCGGATACCGGATGAATACCCCAGATGTCCGTCGCATATTCACTGATGGTGCGATCACTGGAGAAAATGCCAGAGTGAGCGGCATTCAGCACCGCCTTGCGTGTCCAGCCCGATACATCGCGGTAGGCCGAATCAATGGCAGCATGTGCATCGGCATAGGCAGCAAAGTCACGTAACACAAAGTACTCGTCACCATGGGCCAGCAAGGAATCATAGATATCCCAGAATTCACCATCACGCTCACAGAACGCTCCCGGATGCACCAGCTGCTCCACAACCTCGCGAATCCGTTCATCCTGCTGCACAATCTCACTCGGCCGATAACTGCCAGAGCGGTAATATTCAAGCACTTCGTCTGCACTCAGACCAAAGATAAACATATTGTCTTGACCGACCTGCTCCGCCATCTCGACATTTGCGCCGTCCATGGTACCAATGGTTAATGCTCCGTTCATCATGAACTTCATGTTCCCCGTACCGGAGGCTTCCTTGCCTGCGGTTGAAATCTGTTCGCTGACGTCTGCGGCTGGGATGATTTTCTCTGCAAGAGAGACTGAATAGTTTTCCAGGAAAAATACCTGCAGGCGATCTTTCACGGCCGCATCGCGGTTGACTGTATCTGCCACCGTGTTAATCAACTTGATAATTTTTTTGGCAAAATAATAACTCGGCGCTGCCTTTGCTCCAAAAATGAACGTACGTGGCACGATATCAAACGAAGCATCGCTCTTGAGACGGTTATACAAATGCATAACATGCAGAATGTTCAGCAGCTGCCGTTTGTACCCATGCAGCCTTTTCACCTGTACATCAAAGATGGAATCCGGATTGACAGCCCTTCCGGTATGATCCAGGATGTACGCGGCCAGTCGCTCCTTATTATTACGTTTAATGGAATGGAAGTGCTGCTGGAATGAAGCATCGTCTGCAACGCCTACCAGCTCATTCAGTCTGCCTGGCTCCCTAATCCACTCACTTCCAATCGTATCGGTGATCAGAGTCGACAACTTCGGATTGGCATGCATCAGCCAGCGGCGATGGGTAATGCCATTGGTTTTGTTATTGAAGCGCTCCGGATAGAGTGCATAGAACGGAGCCATCTCCCGTTCCTTCAATATTTCGGTATGCAATGCCGCGACACCGTTGACGCTATGACTGCCCACAATCGCCAGATGAGCCATCCGCACCTGATCGTTCGCCACAATCGCCAGATGCTGAATACGATCCGGGTCTCCGGGATACCGTTCGAGCAGCATGCCGCAGAAACGTTTGTTGATCTCTTCAATAATCATGTAAATGCGTGGCAGCAGCTTGCTGATCATGGCCACAGGCCACTTTTCAAGCGCCTCACTTAGCGTTGTATGGTTGGTGTACGATACGGTGCGGGTCGTGATATCCCACGCTTCATCCCATCCATAACCTTTGACATCGATCAGAATACGCATCAGTTCGGGAATCACGAGTGTTGGATGCGTATCATTAATATGGAACGCCACTTTATCCGGCAATCGATCATACGAAAGCTCAAGCTTGTTAAATGTACGCAAAGCACTCTGTACGCCTGCGGAACACATGAAATATTGCTGCTTCAGACGAAGCAGCTTGCCCTCGTATTGGGAATCATCCGGATACAAAAACTCCGAGATCGATTCTACCGAACGGCTGTAATCCAGATATCCGTAATAGTTCGAAGGGGTATCGAGCGATGTCTCCCGTTTGGGCTCCGCACTCCACAATCGCAAGGTATTTACATGGGGCTGGCCATAAGCAATCACAGGCACATCATATGGTACAGCTACAACGGATTCGGCATCTTTCGTGACAAATTGATAATGTCCATCCTGTTCATAGGCTTCCACACGGCCCCAGAACTGCACTTCCACCTTTTTGTCCGGACGGCGCACTTCCCATTCATTGCCCTTCTCGAGCCAATTATCGGGTAGCTCCACCTGATTGCCGTTAATAATTTTCTGCTCAAACAAGCCATATTTATATCGGATTCCGCATCCATGTCCTGCATAACCGAGGGAAGCCAGTGAATCCAGAAAACAGGCTGCGAGTCTTCCCAGACCTCCGTTGCCGAGCCCTGCGTCCGCCTCCTGTTCTTCCACTTCTTCCAAAGAGAAGCCCAATTCAGCCAGACTGTCACGAACGAGTTCCAATTCATTCACATTTAACAGGTTGTTGCCGAGCAGACGTCCAATCAGGAATTCCAGCGAGAAGTAATAGACCTGTTTATCCTGGCGCTGCTTAAACCCCTGATTCGACGCCGCCCAATCCTGACCCGCGTATTCGCGAATCATGCTTCCAAGTACGTGATAGACATCCTCCTGCGTTGCTTCTGCTAATGGTTTGCCCAATTTGCTGACCAGATTGCGTCTAAAAATACTCTTGAACGTTTCCTTGTTGTCAAACAAAAGAAGGTTCCTCCCGGTGAAATCCTGTAGGATGGTGGCGGTTCATACACTCAAGTGCTCAATGTTCTGCAAAGTGGCCGTTACGGGTACGAATCGTTCTTTCGATCGCTGTTATCCCTGTATTTTCTTTATTCTATTATTCAGATGTGAAAATACAGTGATAAAGGCGAACGCTGCGCTTCTTCAGAATCGATTTCGTTCCCTCCACTACGTTTGCACGTTGGCAAGCACAATCGAAGTTGCATTTCAACTTTCGCTCATGAACCTTAAATCCATCCTACAGGATTTTTATTTTATATATATTTATAGATGATATCGGTTAAGTGTTGGTATTAGATAATAGTACTCTTCGCCAGAATATACGGGTTCGACGGGTCGCCGATCAGCGTCTGGCCGCCGCTTAGCTTTACATCTTTGTCGAGAATGACGTTCTCCAGAACGGCGCCTTCTCCGATGTAGCATTTTTGCATAATAATGGAGCCTTTAATTTTGGCCCCTTTCGCCACATGCACCCCACGGAACAGGATGCTGTCTTCCACTTCTCCACCCACAATGCAGCCGTTCGCGAGCAAGGAATGTTTCACCTCGGCAGTGTCCAGGTATTTAGCCGGAGCCTCGTATTTAATCTTGGTTTGAACAGGCTGTTCCTTGAACAGCTGCTCATACAGTCCGCTATTCAACAATTCCAGACTGTTGCGGTAATAGCTATCGATCGAATTGATCACGGCGTGATAGCCATCATAGGCATACGCCGCAATGTTCAAGCCATCCGGGTTTTTCTGAATCACATCACGGAAGAAATGGCTTTCCCCATGAGCGATGCAGCGCTGCACCTGGCGCAGGAAAAGTTCTTTTTCCATAATGAAAATTTCTGTATATATATTCGGGTGATCGGTGCTTTGGTGAATGTCCACCACATTACCGTTCCCGTCATCTTCAACTTTGACACAGGCGTCATGCTCAGGCAGCAGTTGATCCACTTTTTTGCAGACCAGCGTTACATCCGCGCCTTTGCTTATATGGTACCTGTATACATCCTGCAGATCTGCTTTGGTTACGTGCCGACTACCTGCGTGGACTACATATTGCCCTGAACCCCGGCGGAAGAAATCGAGATTATTGTGAAAATGCTGCAAATCCCCTTGTGACGTATCGGTTGGATCGTTCCAGTCCGGTGGTAAAATAAACATACCGCCATGCTTGCGATCCAGATCCCACGGCTTACCGTCTCCCAGATGATCCATGAGTGAACGGTACTTGCGACGAACAAAAACACCGATACTCTCAATGCCAGCATTCATCATATTGGATAATACAAAATCAATCAGACGGTAACGCCCGGCATAAGGCACCGCGGCTCCACAGCGAAAGTACGTCAATTCCTTCAATTCCTCAAGCTCATGGTCAAGGTTAATAACTCCGATCAATGGTTTCATCGCATGCACCGTCCTTTAGGTTTAGATTAGGCTTTACTTGTCATTCCCTCGAGAAGCTGACGTTCCAGTTCTTCCTGATCGACCAGTAATATATCACTTTCATCCTCAGGGGCGGGCGACAGATGTACTCCATCCGGGATCACCAATCCTTCGGCAATAATGGCTTTGTGAATACGTACATTTTGACCGATCTTCACTTTTGGCATGATCACTGAATCGGTTACGGAACTGTTCTCTCCCACCTCAATACCGTAGAACAACACCGAGTGTTTAACCTCACCATGTACCACACTGCCTTCACTAATGATGCAATTCCGCACCTTCGCTGATGGCGAGATGTATTGTGCAGGTTGGTTCGGATTACGTGTGAAAATACGCCAGTCCGGATCATTAAGATTAAACGGTGTGTCTTCGTCCAACAGGTCCATATTGGATTCCCACAGACTGCGAATGGTACCAACGTCTTTCCAATACCCTTCAAACGGATAAGCGTATAGTGATTTTTCATTTTCAAGCAGCAAGGGAATGATGTCTTTGCCAAAATCATAGGAGGTGGATGCCTGCTGTTCGTCCTGGATCAGGAAGCGTTTCAGTACATCCCACTTGAAGAGATAGATACCCATGGAAGCAAGCGTGCTCTTGGGTTCAGGAGGTTTTTCTTCGAATTCATAGATGCTATAGTCATCGTGGGTGTTCAGCACCCCGAACCGGCTGGCTTCTTCCAATGAGACATCAATGACCGATATGGTGCAATCTGCATCCTTTTCTTTATGGTATTGAAGCATTTTCTCGTAATCCATTTTATAGATATGATCCCCTGACAAGATGAGCACATGTTCAGGATCGAATTGTTCGATAAAATTCAGGTTACGGTAGATGGCATCCGCTGTACCGCGGTACCAGTTACTGCCGTCTTCACGTTCATGAGGAGGAAGTACATATACCCCGCCATTTTTGCGGTCCAGATCCCAATCACTGCCAATGCCGATATAGGAGTGCAGCACCAGAGGTTCATACTGGGTTAACACACCAACTGTGTCAATGCCAGAATTGGAGCAATTACTTAGAGGAAAATCAATGATGCGGTAGGTTCCGCCAAAATAAACAGCAGGCTTGGCCAGTGATTTGGTCAATCCCTTTAATCTTTTGCCTTGCCCTCCAGCGAGCAGCATCGCTACAACTTCTTTTTTTGCCATCATTACAGCCTCCTCCATGTGCATTCGTTCTAATTCATTTCAGAGCCCATAATCCGATATGCTGTTGTGTGGACACTTTTGTCATGATTAGGAGCATGCTGTACAGACTGTGTTGCATTAAAATTGCAGCCAAACGTCGTTCTTTGTGATGTCTGAAAGTAGATAATACATGCAGAATTGCCTGTACTTGTTGTGTAGAGGTGATAGGTGGATGTAAAAATTAAGGTGTACCCCGTGTAAAATGCAATACACTTCTCCTATATAACATTAAACACGAAACGGGCTGAGGAATCTTGCTGGAAAACTTCGACAAAAGTTTAAGTGGATATCGCTCCTTCCTTTATGCCGCTGTTATTAAATATTGTATTCGCTGATGGGTCTTGAAAATCCTTTTGGAAAAGTTTTGGGGATTTAATTATCGCTCAACATTCGCCAGACAGCCTGCTACTTCGAAAAAACATAACGCTCACTGCCCTCACGAGTAAAGAAAAAAACGCAAAAACCAATTTCATGGTTTCTGCGCTCCAATAATTACGGACTCTATGCTCTCTCGCAGCTGATCTGCATTTTTCGTTTGATACGGATCGGCATTGAAAATAATAGCATCCGCAATATAACCTTCTGCAATCTGTCCCAATTCGTTGCCACGCCCCAAAATCTCAGCAGCATTGGTCGTCGCAGATTGCCACGCCTCTGCCCGGGTCAAGCCATAATTGATCAACGTATCCAACTCTTGCAGGTTATAGCCGTGCAGTGAAGGTGTGGCGTAATCGGTACCGAAACCGAAACGGACTCCTGCTCTTTTGGCATATCCGATGGCTGTAGAATGCGCTTCAGCAGCGCGCGCGGCACGATCACTGATAACAGTAGGCAGCGCCAGCACACCTTTTGGATCTGCAGCAATACGATATATCGATGTGGTGGGCACAAAGGCCGTTCGGGACTGCGCAAGTCTGCCGGCCTGATCCTCCGATAAGAACATGCCATGCTCCACAGATTCCACTCCGGCCTGAATAGACCAGTCAATCGTTACCCCACCCCAGGTATGAACCAGCACCTTTTTATGGTGGGCATGGGCATAGCGAACGATAAACGCGAACTCTTCCTCCGAAAATACAGGATCGAGCACTTGTTCCGTAGGGGCTCCCAGTCCACCTGTCGCCATGATTTTAACCCATCCTGCTCCTGTATCAAAAATTCCGTTCAACCGTTGCTCCAGATACTTTACACCACGGGCATCTGCCGCTCCCAGCATTTCACTGCTGGTTTCAACTCTTAAGGGGTGTTGATAGTGCTGAGCGAGATGCCTCGCGATGCTTGGTAACAATCCGCCTGCATCACGAGCCGTAGTTACTCCCGTCCGAAGGGTAGCTGCAAAAGCTTGCGCCTGCATCACTTCAACCTCGTGGCTGTCCCGTTTCAATTGATCCGCATGGTCAAAGTCTGTCCAGGCCAGATGTGTATGAAGATCAATAACTCCGGGACTTATCCATAAATCTGTAACCCGAAGCGATGAGTCATCATTCTGCGGCACGGATTCTGTAACAGATGCAAACCGGCCATCCTGGATCGAGATATCGAACCGTTTGCCTTCAATGCCTGCTATAAAGATATGTTTGAAGCTTTGTTCCTCCGATTTTACCTGGGTCATATTCATCCCCCCCAAACGAGACGAACAGCCTGGACTGCTTGCTCATGGTCCTGATTCAATAATGCCGCAATAGTCGCAACAGCTTCCTCCACACCTGCTAAGGAAGCATTAACTCCAAAATGATTAATTCGCAGAAGCTGACCAAAAAGTTCTCCATCCCCCGGAGCAACGATGCCGATCGGCTGATCGATAAGCAACTTCTCCTCCCCTGCAATTCGAACCGTCGTAGTCAGTGTCGAATATGTTCTGTTATCTTTTTGCCAAGGCTCCAGACCCAGAGCCTGAATTCCCGCTATAGCAGATAACGCAGCCTGTTCATGACGCTTGATCACCTGCTCCAATCCTTCAGACTCAATAGCTGTCAAAGCCAAAATCAGTGCTCTGGCTTCCAGCGTTGGAATGTTGGGAGGAACGCGGACGGGTGCAGCTCCATCGCCGGGTGGCTTCAGATCAAGCAAAGACAGGATGGAGTTGCGCGGTGCATGTGCATTGGATTCGAGAAATTCCCATCCACGCGGCGAAATGCTTACTGCGCTGATGCCGTTAGGCCCGGCTAGGGCTTTTTGTGCACCCACCGCTACAAAATCAACACCCCATTCATCGACCAGCAGAGGCTCTCCCCCAATCGCTGAGACAGAGTCGCTCACTGTAATCAGGTTATGGGCACGCGCAATCTTTATAATTTCTTCTGCTGGATTCGACCCGCCTGTAACCACCTCTGCTTGAACAAAGGATAAAGCGGACGGTTGATACTTTTCAATCGCAGCAGTAACCTTCTCCACAGGTACAACTTCATCAAAAGGAACTTTGACTTCAATAACCGTTGCCCCTCCGCGTTCAAGCCACTGACCAAACAAACTGCCATAAGGCCCTGTTACGACATTGACAATCGTACGCCCCGGTGCAGATATTCCAGCTGCCACGGCCTCTATCCCCAAGATAGCCTCACCCGGGATGATCACCGGAGGATACTTTGTATTCAAAAGCCTGGAGAGCAATTGCGTAAGCGTATCGTATTCCGACAGGGTAAGGGGTATGTTTCCTTTATATTGTTGGCTCATATAAACCTCCTAAAGAACTTGATTTCGGCATCTTTGGAACTGCAGACAGCAGCTCTCGGCTGTAGGCCATTTCTGGCCGTGTGAAGAATTGATCTTTGGGACTAATCTCCACCAGCTTACCCTGCCGCATGACTGCTACCGTATCACTGATAGCATGGATAACTCCGAGATCATGGGAAATGAACAGTAACGTAAGATTAAGTTCTCTCTTAAGTGAATTGAACAGATCGAGCACACTCCGCTGCACGGAAACATCGAGTGCACTCGTAGGCTCATCCGCAATCAGCAGACTCGGCTCTACGCTTAAAGCACGTGCAATGGCGATCCGTTGGCGCTGACCGCCGGAAAATTCATGCGGATACTTGTCCAGTGCCCTGCTTTCCAACTGAACACGGGCCAGGAGCTCTCTGGATCTTTTCTCCACCTGTGAACGGTCTACAATGCGATGAAACAACAACGCTTCAGCAAGAATCTGCCGAATGGAATGTTTGGGATTCAGTGAAGCATCCGGATTTTGGAAGATCATCTGTATGCTTTTATACTGCTCACGACTTCTCCTCTTCTTTAATTGCTGATCCCCCAACAAAACCTGCCCCTCATCCGGCGTAATTAACCCGGCAATAACCCTTGCAAGGGTCGATTTGCCCGAACCGGACTCACCAACAAGACCAAGCGTGGTATGCCTCTGAAGATTTAGTGTGATGTTGTCCAGCGCAGTGAAGTCACCATATTGAACCGTTACATTCTGAACTTGCAAAGCTAGTTCCATCATTATTCGCTCCCTTCAAGCTTCGGTAAAGGAAGCACCGAGTTAATGAGCATCTGGGTGTAAGAATCTCGCGGGTTTTGCAAAAGGCCAAGAGAATCCCCGTGCTCCACAATCCGCCCCTGCTTCATCACGCACAGCTTCGAGCACAGCGTCGCTGCAATCGCCAGATTATGTGTTACAAAGACCATGGCGAATCCCAGTTCCCGCTGCAAACGCTGGATCGTCTCCATAATTTGACGCTGCACAGTAACGTCCAGCGCCGTTGTTGGCTCATCACAGAGCAGAATGCCTGGCTTGCACGCCAGGGCCAGTGCAATGACTACCCGCTGACACTGCCCACCTGACAGCTGGCTAGGGTATCGGTCCTCACGCTTCAACGAGTCGGGGAGCCCCAACAGTTCAAGTAATTCTAGCGCTGCTACCCTAGAGGCCTTCCTGCTTAACTTTTGCCTGTAATAAACAACTTCCGCCAGCTGTTTGACAACGGGACAGAGCGGATCGAGCGCACCTCTCGGGTCTTGAAACACCATGGCGCTGTTCACGTCACTCCGAATGGTTCCGCCCGTCTGCTCCACACCACTTGGTAACAGTCCCAGAATCGAACGAAGAGTTAGTGATTTACCAGAGCCGGATTCACCTACTAACCCCAGGCTCTCCCCTCTGCCGAGCGAGAAATGTACATCTTGAACTAATGTTTGATTTGACTTGGTTGACAGAGATAGCGCCTTGACTTCAAGAATCGGTTCAGTGGACATTATTTTTTCCTCCATACATCGGCCAATCCATCACCGACAAGCGACAAAGCAATTCCCGTGTAAACGACTGCAAATCCCGGAACTGCCGAGAGCCACCAGGCTGTCGTGATAAAGGATTGTCCATCCGAGATCATCGTGCCCCAATCCGGGGTCGGTGGTGCGATGCCAATGCCCAGGTATCCAAGCGTAACAATCGCCACCAGCAGCCCCACCATATCCGTCATGAGGACAACGATCGCCTGAGGCAATACATTAGGCAGGAGATGACGAAGGATAATTCGTATTCCCGGCAAGCCTAACGTCTGTGCGGATGCGATCCATTCCTGCTTGCGGTACGATGCACTCAGCCCTCTGACAACACGGGCAAAGACAATCCAGCCAACGAGCATAAACGTAATATAAATCCCCCGCTCACCTGCTCCGCTGGCAAAAGCCACAATAATGACAATTAGATAAAAAGGGAAAGCGATAAATGTATCCGTAATCAACGATATGATCTTATCAATCCATTTTCCGTAATACCCTGCGAGCATCCCTAGAAATACACCCAAGCAAAAGGGTACAATTTCCGCCAGCACCATAATGCTCAAATCGGTTCGCGCGGCATAAATCAGTCTAGTGAACAAATCACGTCCCAGTTGGTCTGTGCCCAACCAATGTTCAGCAGACGGAGGTTGCAAAAAGGCACTCAAATTTTGCTCCGAAGGGTCATAAGGACTCACCCACGGTATGATTACAGCCAAGATGATCAGCACGGCAAACATCACACTTCCCACTAGCAGGGTAGGAGTTTTCAATATGCGGTTCATGAGGCTGGTGTTTTGGCTGTCTTCATATAACTGAGGTTCAATTCGTATCGTTTTCATGGTTTTCCTTTCGTTCTGGGATCAAGCCACCTGGACAGAAGCTCTATCAGGAGACTGATGATCACGACAGATACAGCACAGTAAAGGGCTATGCCTTGAATGACCGGGAAATCCCGTTTGGAAATGGAACTAAACAAAAGACTGCCAATTCCCTTGATACCAAATACCTGTTCAACGACCAATGTGCCGCCAATGAGATAAGAGATATTAACGCCAAGAAGGATCAGCGTCGGAAGCGCCGCATTGCGCAGGACATGTTTGAATAGAATGACCCGGCTCGGTAATCTCGCAGCCTTCAATGTAACTACAAAATCAGATTCCAGCACTTCAAGCATCTGGGCTCTTAATGAACGAACCAATGTTGGAATCTGTGAAAAAGCTACGGTAATGGCGGGAAGTGTCAAACTGTACAAGGTGCCCCACCACCCTTCACCAGCTCCACCAACGGGAAACCAGTGAAGATGAACACTCAGCAGCAGAATCAAAAGGATGCCAACCCAGAAGATTGGCATACCTAGCGTTACCGTAGGAAAAATACGTATCAAATGATCCAGCAGCTTATCCTTGTGTGTAGCAGCCAGTGTAGCAAGCACAAGTGCAATGACAATTGCCAATACACATGCCATGGCAATGAGCAGCAAGGTAACGGGTGCACGATCAGCAATCAATTCTCTAGTGGAAGTTCCGTTAATAATGGAGTTGCCGGTATCCCCCTTAGTGAACAGTGTCTTCACAAACCGTATGAATTGTTCCCCCAGAGGCAGATCCAGCCCGAGAGCATGGTGCATGCTCTCAACGGCCTCGGGGGTGCTGTACTCGCCAAGAATCATTTTGGCAGGATCTCCTGGAACCATTCTGATGAGAAAAAAGACTGCTGTCATCACACAAAGGATCACTGCCAACGCCCTTCCCACCGTACTGATCAACCAGAACTTCTTCATTTCTGAATACGAACGTCTTCAAAACGCACACTGCCGTTAGGCAAAACAACAATGCCATCTACTGAAGAACGAACGCCAATCAGAATATCCGGATAATACAGCGGAATGTAAGGCACTTCATCGGCAAGCGTTTGAAGCAGTTTGGAGTATATTTCGGCACGGACATCGCCGTCCGGTGTTTGTTGGCCTTTATACAAAAGCTTGGTTACTTCATCATTGGTGTAATGCGTCCAGTAAGATTTACTGAAACCATCAGGGTCAGTCTGGAACGCAATGATTGAGTTCGCTTCCGGAGAATCGGCTTGCCCACTGTTCAGCATCGCTGCGAAATCATAAGCAAAGAATCGTTCACGGAAGGTAGCGAGTTCAATCGATTCAATCTCGATGTTAATGCCAATTTGTTTACCCGCTGCCTGAATGATTTGCGCTTCTTGCGCTCTGGTGCTGTTGCCTGAAGCTACAAGCAGTTTTGTAGTAAATCCATCAGGGAAGGCCGATTTGGCCAGTTCCGCTTTGGCTGCATTTACATCAAAATTCAGTGCCTTGAGCGTATCATTCGAATTGTAAGGAATCGTTGTTGGCAGCAATGAATTAGCGGTCTGTGCATAACCAAAGGTAAGCGCTTTGGTCAGACCGTCACGATCAAGTGCCAGAGCCAATGCCCGACGAACATGCACATCGGAAAAATGCTTATCCAGCGTATTAAAGAACAATTGCTCTGTCACCCAGCTGCCGTTGGTTGCAACAGATGTATCTGCACCATTTTTTATTTCATCGGCATTTTGCAGGGCAAGCGACTCAATCGCATCCACTTCTCCTGCTTTCAATTGATTGATTGCTTGGCTGTCATCTTCTATCAGCTTGTAAACAAGCTTATCAACCGATGGCTTTCCTTCTTGCCAGTAGTGAGTGTTCTTCGTAAAGGTCACATCGCCTGCAGGGTCCCACTGCTCAACTACAAACGGTCCTGTACCTACCGGTTTCTTGAAAAATTCTTCCTCGGTAACTCCGCCAAAATTGTTCGGAATAATACCGTTCGAGAAGTTGGACAGCTCAGAAATAAACGGCGTATACGGCTCTTTAAGTGTAATTACCAGTGTGTGGTTATCTTTGGCTTTGATCGTATCCACCTTCGCGGATATTGCCAATGGGCCACCAACCTTCAAATGCCGCTCCAGCGAAAATACGGCATCCTCTGCCGTAACATCTGTGCCGTTGGAGAACTTCAAGCCATCACGCAGCACAAACGTATACGTCAGACCGTCATCACTGATGTTATGCGACTTGGCAAGCCAATCCACAATCTCGCCTTTGCTATCAAAAGCAACCAGAGATTCAAATACTTTATCAATGGCGAAAGCGTTGTTCGATGTAATCTGATTATGCAAATCAAACGAGGTTACGGAAGCCGGCCGACCATATACAAAAGTCCCCCCTGTTGCAGTCTCGTCCGTCTTTGAATTTTCATCCGTACCTTGGCTCGTGCCTGGCTGGGCTGCTGCATTGGGAGCGGGATCATTGGTCGATCCGGAGCAACCGCTAACAATTACCAATAATAGAACGGCTAACGCTCCTACCCATAATGACTTTCTGGTTGATAATTTAAACTGTGACATGACTGACTCTCCCCTTCCAATAAAACTTATGTGTTTAGTATGGATTGATTATGGATTAAAGCACCCCCTCTGTCAAACAAAAAATAATGACCAGTGCGAGATAAAACTATTTTATCCAATGATGGAAATGAATCTGTATTCATAAGGCTAAGAAGCAGGTGCAACACAAAAAAGCCAGAATACTTTCTGGCTTTCTCTTTGTTCTTAACTTTATATGATTTTGCGGAACAGCTCCATGACTTCATCCCTGGAAGGTTGATACGGATTTCCCGGTGCACAGGCATCTTTCATGGCGTTATCCGCCAGCAGTTCAACATCCGGGTCTTTCACACCCAATTCAGACAGCTTCTCAGGAATGCCTACCTCCTTGGAAAGCTGTCTTATGGCCTCAATAACGTAATCTGAACATTCCTCATCACTTCTACCCTTTACATCCATACCGATGGCTTTGGCAATATGACGGAATTTACCCGGCACATGTTTTGCATTCAATTCTTCTACATAAGGGAGCAACATCGCGTTACATACCCCATGCGGCAGATCATAGACGCCACCAAGTTGATGGGCCATCGCATGAACATAACCCAGACCTGCATTGTTAAAAGCAATCCCGCCAAGAAAACACGCATACGTCATATGCTCTCTTGCTTCCAGATCACTGCCGTCCCTGACGGCTCTTGGTAAATATTCAAAGATCAGCTCAACGGCAGCCGCCGCTGTTGCACTCGTCACGGTGAACCCTCCAGGCGTCACCATGGCTTCCACCGCATGAGTCAATGCATCCATGCCCGTGGCGGCAGTAAGACTGGCCGGCTTGCTCAGCATTAGTTCCGGGTCATTCACCGACAGGTCAACGAGACTGTTTCGATCCACCATCACCATTTTCACCTTGCGTTCCTCATCTGTAATCACGTAGTTCATGGTCACCTCACTCGACGTGCCAGCCGTTGTGTTAATGGCAACAAGCGGCACGGACTTGTGTTTCGATTGATGCAAGCCTTCATAATCACGGATATGTCCACCGTTGGTTGCTACAATGCCAATCGCTTTGGCAGCATCCTGAGGTGAACCTCCGCCTATCGATATAATAGCGTCACAGCCATGGTCCTGAAATACCTGAAGTCCGTCATGTACATTTTGACAGGTTGGATTGGGCTGAACCTCATCATATATCACATAGTCTAACCCTGATTTTCTTAGTACAGACAGCACGTGTTCAGCAACGCCGGAAGAGATCAATCGACGATCACTTACAACAAGCGCTTTGCGAATACCCATTTTCTCAATCATCTTGCCTGCTTCGTATAAACACCCTCTGCCCATCAAGTTCACGGGCGGAACATAATAAGCGTGTGTTGCCATCTGAACCAGCCTCCTGTTACCCCTGATTTACTGTCTTTATTGTAACTGAATCCGTTTTCAGATATAGTGAAATAAATCACAACCAAGTTGATAAATGTTTCATTTGCACGGAATTATCCAATGGTTATTCCATGATTGTGACTGCTCTTCAGCAACGGGTTTATCTGTGCGTGAATTAAAAAGGCCAAGTTGATCTTGGATTGACAGGTTTCACCGCTCAAATCAAAGTACAGGGGCCGCCCCTGGTCATTTTCATGACTTCGGTACAGCCCCTGCAGATGATGTTCAGCAATTTAGAAACTCCTGAATCGGCATGTAATAGACGGGATAGGCTCTGCCTTGATCAAAGCCAAGCTTACCCGCTATCGCAATGGAATCATGACGAAAATCTTCTGTCGTCCAGTGTGGAACACAATTCCGTTCCAGAACGGATTGCACATAAGCGCTTGCCATGGCCGTAGCCAGACCCTTGCCACGGTGTATCGAATCATAGGTGTGAATGCCTGTTTCATGGTGAATGCCCCTGACAAACACTGAGATACATGTACCTACAACCTGCCCTTCATATACCGTGCATGTTCCTGCTCCGTATTGGAAGAAGTCCTCCATCGAATGCCAGAATTTCAAAATTTCCTGCTCAATGATACAGCTTTTGTCCTGTAGCGTTACCGCTCGATCGATAACTTGAAGCTCATATCCGGGAGGAACAAACAAGGAGCTGGAACTGCGTTGCAGCCACTGTTCATACTTCACAAGATTGAATTGAAAAGGAACTCTCAATCCTTCTTGCAAACGCCCATTGAACATGTGATGCAGGACTGGAGACCAATCCGAGCCTGGCTCGGGGTAAACTTCAAGATTCAGCATGTCTTCGCCAGCATCTAATGCTGCAGGCAATAGCTCCTGAACGAGTACCTCCCTGACAAGACTATTGAAGTTTTCAGTATCCGATCTTCCGATCAGATAAAACATTTCGTTTTTGGCCCAAATCAGTGCACTTTTCGGAGCAAGAAGCTGGTCTGCATAGACACGCCCGCGTTGAAGTCCTGCAAGTACTCCACCCATGACCACATGCCCGTTCGTACCCGAGATGAAGGGCGCCAATTGTTTCCTTTGGGACGGTTGATCCAGTAAAACCAACATGGTATAACCTCGCATTCTTTGTATAGGGTAGGTGAATAAATACATTCAAATCCACCCTGCCTCAGAATGCTGTAACGTCAGGTGTATTCCTCGTTCCCTTTCACCTCTTCGACCTTTATTTTTATTGACCTAGAGAATATTTACCCTTGCCACTCCGATGACAGAACAACCTTCCGATCGCTGTTATCCCCAGATTTTTTTGATTCCCTATTTAAAGGGAAAATCCGGGGATAAAGGCGATGCGTGTGCTTTCGACGCAGCTTTCTTTCAGAAAGCTTTTAGCTCCGCTTCCTCAGGTTATTTCTGTCCTCTGCGTTATCGTGTAAATGTTTAGTTCAATATATATAGCTTACAGCGCTTTATCGTCTACTGCGTCCAACCAGGCTTCGATATCACCGATGACGGAGGATACACAGCCGTCTTCAAACGGAGAATTCAAACCTGCCAGTTCTACCAATCCTGTGAAGGACAGGCTTCCTCCGGCTTTACACAATGTCAGGTAGTCAGCCCATGCGGACTTCATATCCTGATTGCTGCGTTTCCAGAACTGGAATGCACAGATTTGTGCCAGCGTGTAGTCAATGTAATAGAATGGCGACGAGAAGATATGACCCTGTTTGTGCCAGAATCCGCCTTGTTCCAAATAGGCGTTATCCTTGTAATTGATGTGCGGCAGATAAGTCTTCTCAATATTGCGCCAAGCCTGCTTGCGCTCCGTTGGTGTTGCATCCGGATTGGCATAGACAAAATGCTGGAATTCATCGACTGCTACGCCGTAAGGAATGAAGAGCAGTCCGGAAGACAGGTGATCAAACTTGTATTTGTCCGTATCTTCCTTAAAGAACAATTCCATCCACGGCCAGGTGAAGAATTCCATGCTCATGGAATGGATCTCTGCGGATTCATATGTCGGCCAGTTGTACTCAGGCACTTCGAAGTGACGGCTCTCATAGACCTGGAACGCATGACCCGCTTCATGTGTCAATACGTCGATATCGCCCGAGGTACCGTTAAAGTTGGAGAAAATAAACGGCACTTTGTAATCATTCAGGAAGGTACAATAGCCCCCGCCCTGCTTGCCTTTTTTGCTCACCAGATCCATCAATTCATTGTCGGTCATCATCTGGAAAAACGTATCTGTTTCCGGTGATAATTCAGCATACATTTTCTTACCATTGTCAATGATCCAGTCGGCATCGCCTTTAGGTGTCGGGTTCCCTGTCTTAAAGCTGAAGCCCTGATCGTAAAAATAGAGGGTATCCACATCAATCCGGCTGCGCTGACGCTCTCTGAGCTTCGTCGCTACAGGCACGATATAATCACGGACTTGTGCTCTGAAATTGGACACCATCTCCGCGTTGTAATCCGTACGGTTCATTCGGTCATAGCCAAGTTCCACATACGATGGATATCCCAGCTTCTTCGCGATCTGTGTACGCACTTTCACCAATTCGTCGTATATGCGATCGAATTCAGCCTCATGTTCAGCCATGAACGTATATCTTGCTTCGGATGCGCGTTCCCGCATGGAGCGATCCGTGGACAACTCAAACGGATGCAGCTGCGGCAATGTGCGTTCTTCACCTTCAAACGGAATTTTGGCCGAAGCAATCAGCTGGTTGTATTCCGTGGAAAGTTTGTTCTCTTTCTGAAGGTCCTCGATAATTTCCGGGCTGAATGTTTTCAGGGACAGATCCGCCAGCTGGAACAGCTGTGAGCCCCATTTTTGTTCCAGTTCAGCACGGAATTTGGAGTTTACCAATGCCCGATAATAATCGGTGATGTATTCTTGAATGATCGGAGAGCTTTCATCCAGAAATTCATTTTCTTCTTTGTAAAATGTATCATTGGTATCAATGGAATGACGGATGTAGACCAATTGTGCCTGAGTCTCAAAGTCACTGCGCAAAGCGTTAATTTTGTCCATATATCCACTCTGCTCTTCAACCGTAGTTGCGGCTTCAAAACCACTCAGAAGCTCACGGAATGACGTTTTGATGTGTTCCAGATCGGGACGTGTATACGTATACTCACTAAATTTCATTTATGTACACCCTTTCCTGTTAGGCATATTTCGGGATTCCCCGAGTTGAACTAAACCCTATTATACAAAAGAGCAGCCTAAAAATCCCAACTTTACGAAAAATATTTGTCCATCGGTCAAATGGAGCTACATCACTCGTTACATATGTTACGTATGAATGTTAGGTCCAATTCACAAGTAAAAGATGCTGCATCAGCAGGAAATGGATTTTCCTCCGAGCAGCATCTCATTAAATCAGGAATATACGTGATAAACGGAGCCGTTACTGAACGTTCACATACCAGTTAGAGTAATTGATCTGGCCGCTGCCTTTCGTAATCTCGGTTCCATATTCAACACTGCTGACATATTTGCTGTTGGTAAAGTAACTTTTGGAGATCAGATAATCGGTAAAGTTTTTGACGTTGATGCTAAAGTTATTAGGAGATTTTGACTTTTTCAGGAACGAGTATACCCACCATTGATGCACTCCGTTGTCGGTAATCTCGCCGCGATACAGATCATAGGTTTGTCCACCAATGGATACATCCGAGAATACTTTGGAACCGATAGGCCCAACACCAGAAGTCCATTCGTTCCAGATCATGATCTCCTCGGTGGGTGTGCTTGACCAGGTCGCATTGCCGATATCATGCAGCCAGATATCATACGCGTTATTATACTCCCCATTAGTGTTGGACGCCTTAGAATAACTTACGCCGGTATTGATACTCTTGTTCGCAGACAATCGCGTTGGCAGTCCACTGCCTGGTGTGTAGCCCTCTGTCCAGTGCCAGCCACTGACCAGTGAAGGATAAGCTTTGACCCCACCCGCAGTCGTTGGCCAGTTCCAAACGTAACCCAGATCAGTATTGCTGTTCACATACACGGACTGGGACCAGCCACTGACACTTGAGCTTCCCCAGCTATTGTTGAAAATATAATACTTGTTGTTACTGAAATTAAGTTTGGCATACGCTGTGGAATCCGATGCTGCGCTGGCTGTAATTGGAACGGCCGCAATCAGTAGTGACATGACCAGCAGCATCCATGCTTTCTTGCCTGATCTTTTTTTCATCTTCAAACCCATAATGTTAGCCTCCCATACAATTTTAAATGTAAACGCTTACAGATATAAGTGTAAAACATTTCCATATTCAAGCATACCACTTAAATCCGACATTATTTCATGCTATATTTAGACTTTTTGGCATTATATACAAATAAGCCCGCCTCGCATCCATTGCGAAGCCAGCTTATAGGCTTGTCTTTTCTAGTTTCTTTTCAATATAACCTAGTGTTGATCGTTGTCCATAATCTTATAGAACCAGCCCATTCCGACCATTCCCACAACCATAATGATAGCCATAATAATGATATATGTCATGAATGTAACCCCCCTGCTCCGTATTTCTTCACACTACTATCAGTTTACACGGTGAAAGCCATTTTGAACTGACTCAACATTGACAAAAATACGAAATCTTCATTTTCACTCCATATCATGTGTCCTTTTTCATTGTAATCCTTGAAATTAATCAGCAGTTCTTCATCCTCAAGCACAATAAACAACTCGTCTGACTGGTTGTCCTTATCGAATCTCCCCTTTATTGCTTTGCAGCTACTTCTTCCCACTTTAATTTATAGGTATATCATTTTATAGCAGACGATTTACCTTGCTCTTGTAGTGAACAAAGTTTCATCCGCCATCCTTACGGTGTATACTATACTTCTATGAATTGGAATTGGATTATACGCAGAAAGGTTTGAACTGAATGTCGACTCGCATACCCTTTTATCGTCAGCTATTATTCGCTTTTTTACTAACTCTTATGCTGTTTATACTATCCGCCTGTGCTGATGGTGAAGCTCATGTCACGGTTAATATGGACGGTTCATCCGATCTGGCCCTGAATCTCAGCGTAACCGACTCCGCCCTGGGAATGATCGGACAAGACAATCTCATGACAATGCTCGCAAATACGTTGAAGCAGAATAATTTCCAGGCCGAAGTTTCGGATCAGGGAGATCGGACACAACTCAAAGCGACGACCCATTATGAGAAAAGTAATACCGTTTCTACTTTCAGCACGTCCGATCTGCCTGAAGGAATCAAGGTGGAGCAATCCACCACACCTGGCTTCTTCACTTCCAAATTGCATATCGCCGTGGAAGCAGACCTGCTGCAGACCATACCCGATGGTGAGGTCAAAGACCAAATTAGCAAGATTCCCGGGTTTCTCAAAAACTTACTGCTGAAAGATGTCAACTTTGATTTCAAGCTGACGCTGCCGATCAAGGCGCAAGATTCCAATGCAGATCTGGTCGAAGATCACGGAAAAACCCTAATTTGGCACGTCTCCCCACTGAATACGAATAAGCTGGATTTGACCGTACAGGTCCCGAATATTCGGAACATCATAATTACGGGGGGCATTGCCTTGGTGCTGATCATTGCATTACTTATCTGGTTTATGGTCCGTCGCAGAAGAACCCGACAGAGTCGGAATGTATAACTAACCACAGCTCCAGAAGCTAATAGGATATGATTACTATTTCAGTTCCGACTTGCCAAACGGTGTTATGGATAGTAGAATACATCCGTACTGTGTGAACGGTTAAATTAACTATGAAAAGCTAAAGAGGTGACAGGTTTCATGAATATCCGGGAATGCCCTTTGCCTGGAATCGGTGTGAAGTACCAGTTTGATACAAAAAGCGGTAATAAGTTGGTCATTATTGTCCACGAAGACGGACGCCGTGAATTGTTCTCGGTGGACCCCAATGATAACGAAGAACTTACCCTAATTGCAGAACTGGAAGATGACGAGTGTGTAACCCTTTCGGGGTTAATTGGAGGATGGTCCTGACATCTGTCAGGGTTATACTGACAGAATGTAAAATAACCTGTTCCCTCAATGGGGGGCAGGTTATTTTCTTATCCCTTTATACAAAGTGCAGACGCCCTTCAGCGCTCGTGCCGGGACCGAATGTAAGGAACCCATGTGCTTAGCACACGGCTTATTTCCGCAGAGCTGAACGGTTTGCTGATAAAGTCCTGCATGCCGCATTTCAGACAGGCTTCACGGTCGTTCGGTCCTGCGAATGCGGTAATGGCAGCAATGACCGGAATTTCAGGGTGGGTTTGCCTGATTCTGCAGGTCGCTTCAATCCCATCCATCACAGGCATTTGGATGTCCATAAAGAGAAGGTCGTAGGTTTCCCTTTCCAATGCTTTCACAGCTTCTTCACCATTCTCCACGATATCACATACACCCCCGAGCTTACGAAGCATTTCCTCCAGCAAATGACTGTTCAAATACTGATCCTCAGCGACAAGAATTTTGATCCCCGCTGCCAGGCGTGTTCGGTCCAGCTTCAGCTCGTGATCAGACGCCTGATCCATCCGATCATTGGATTCGTCTTGCCATCGTTCAAGTAACAGGGTGAAGTGGAAATCCGCTCCCTCACCTGCCTCACTCTGCACCCCAATGGCGCCGCCCATTAATTCTACCAGCTTCTTGCTGATGGCCAGTCCCAGCCCTGTGCCTCCGTATTTACGATTGATCGCTGGATCCAGCTGTGAGAAGGACTGGAACAGCTGATGCTGCTTGTTAGACGGAATGCCAATCCCCGTATCTTTGACCGAAAATGACAAGATGAGATGATTCTCATCGTAAGAATCCGCGGGTCTGACATCCACGTGAACCTGAATGCTTCCCTTTTCCGTGAATTTGACGGCATTGCCTACCAGATTAATCAAAATCTGACGAATCCGTGTTTCATCGCCTCTTACACGTGTAGGAATCTGCTCTGACATTTCACAGTATAGTTCAATATTTTTTTCGGAAGCTCTAAGCGAGAATAGTTCCATGACCCCGCCAAGAACGGCTTTGATATCCACTGGTTGGCGTTCGAGATCCATTTTACCTGCTTCAATCTTGCTGAAATCCAAGATCTCATTCAGAATATGCAGAAGGGATTCACCACTGTCAATCATGATATCCACGAAGCCGTACTGCTCCTCGTCCAGCTCTGTTTCTTTTAACAGATGGGCCATGCCCATAATTCCATTCAGAGGTGTACGAAGCTCATGACTCATGATTGCCAGAAACTCGGACTTCGCCCGGTCAGCCTGTTCTGCCGCTTCCTTGGCACGGATGATATCCTTTACCGATGTCATATCGCGGAAAACGAGGACAGCCCCACGGTTGTCTCCCTGATCCATAATCGGTTTCAACTGAAATTCCGCCAGGAAGCTGGAGCCATCCTGTCTCCAAAATACAGACTCCGATCGCGGCAGGCTTCGCCCCTCGCGTACCGCCTGAAGAATCGGATTGCCATTGGAAGGATAAGGGATGCCTTCACTTTGCATTTGTAAGATAATCTCTTCGAGAGGTTTGCCATTCATTTCAGACGGACAGAAATTCATCATCTCCGTTGCAACAGGATTGGCAAAGATCAGTTGGCCATCCGGGTCCAGTCCAATGACTCCCTCTGAAATGGCATTGAGAATTAATGCCCTCTCGTAACTGAGATTTTCAATTTCCTCTACATACCTCTTGGACTCTGTAATATCACTGGTTATTCCATAAACGCCAACGACACGATCCTCAAGCAAAATCGGAACATTAATTACACTCGTTTCAATACGCTGTCCGTTCTTGTGAATCAGCCCTACCTCATAGCTCTGTGCATTTCCTTTTACAGTCTGTTCAAAATGATACCTTGTCTTATCCAGGTCCACGGGATCAATAAGATGATCAAACGGCCCGCTAAGCAGTTCCTCCTTGGTGTGGCCTGTCAACTGCTCCTGACCTGCATTGGCCTTCAACAGGTTTCCTTCCAGATCCAGTGATGCCACCCCCAGCGGGTTACAGTCAAACAATGATTGGTACTCCTGAAGACTTAATTGCTGCTGCATGCTCGCTGTAATATCACGGGTCACTCCGATCATTTCCTGCAGATTTCCCTGTTTGTCATATACATAATGGGTAATGGTATCCGCCCATATAACAGAACCATCCTTATGCAGGAGCCGATAGCTAATTCGATCAGGCGCAAGCCCCTGGATTTGAGCAGCCATGTAAGCTTCGACCAGAGCCACATCTTCGGGGTGAATGCAGAACAGGCCAGATTGACCGACGACTTCTTCAGGATCATATCCCAACATGCGCTTGCTGGCTGGAGATACGTACTTGAACGTCCGCTCCGGGTCGGCTTGGTGTATGGCAATTAGATCAAGCGAGGATTCGGCCAGCAATCTTGAGATTCGACTGCTCTCTTCCAACTGCTTGCGCTGTACAATTAGTCGACTCTCGGCGTCCTTCTGTTTCGAAATATCAGCTGCCTGAACAAGCAAATAAAGCGGCTCGCCGCTCACTTCATCCCTGACGATGCAGGCTCGTAACGTGGCCCACAGAAGAGTAGAATCCTTGCGCTTAAGACGTAACTCTACCTCATACATCAGACTTAATCCGTTGGTCATATCCCAGAAGTTGGATCTGAATTCTTCCATTTCCAGGTCTTCCTCATAAATCATATGTACAATCGGGGAGTCAATCAATTCATCTTCACTGCATCCCAGCATCTCGCAAAATGCCGGATTAAGCTGGAGCCAACGTCCGTTCACATGTGAAGCAACAGCAATGCCGATCGGTGCATGTGTGTATAACTGTTCGAACAGAGAGCGATTCTCTGTAATTGGATTCGACACCGCATATCCTCCTTTATTGGGAATCTGAATATATTCCGTATGAACAGATCGACCTGAACATAACTTCATCTATAAGAGTAGTACCCCAAATGTAATGTTTTATAAACGAGATCAACAAAAATCCAGGCAACAATCGACGTTATTATCGTATATTTTCATGTTTTCTGTCTTTTAGATTTACAAAATCGCAAAATTAGCTTCATATACTACAGAATACGCGTGCACATCCGTTTGTACAAGGTTGAAAATTAATACAGGAGGTTATGATTATGATCATTGTTGCGAATCAACCAATTGAGCTGGCTCGTTCGGATTGGTCTGCTTTTGCATGGCAGTGGTTACAGCAGCTACAGAACAGTTCAACAGTGTACACCTATCAATCCATGGATCATCTTCACTTTGAATGGACACTGCGGGAGTCTCTGGTCAATGCAGCAGAAGCACTGGATCGAAGCGGGGTAAGCTTTGCCTCATTCGAGAAGTCCAGGTGTAACCCGGCATATTGGAATCGAAATGATCAAGGAGGCTTTGAGCTAAGAGGTGAGGTAACACCTGCAGAGGGAATCCGGGACATTTGGAAGAATGGTCATTTGTATGCCTTTGAATGTGCAACAGCGACTGTGATTGTCCTGTATGGCGGCGTATTGAACAGCATTCGGGAAGATGATTTCAATTCACTGTTCCGCAACCTGCTGCTCTACGACTGGCACTATGACAGCGATCTGCGATTAACGGAGAAGAACGGCAGCGACTCTGCGCTTCCTGGAGATGTATTGTACTTCAAAAATCCGGACGTTTCCCCTGAAACGCCAGAATGGCAGGGAGAAAATACTATTAAGCTGCGTGAAGATGTATATTTTGGTCATGGAATCGGGATTGCAAGCGGGGAAGAAATCATCCGTTCACTCAATCAAAACCGCATCCCCGGAAGTACAGTATCAGCCTATCTAATGGATACGGTTATTTATCCGGACTTTCTATATCTATCCCGCTACGCCAAGAATAGTAATGTGAATACGCAGACTGCCTCGTCTACTCCGGTCTTGCCGGGACAGTTGTATGTACGCATCGGCGGCAGCCGTTACTTGCGTGTCTAAACAGCTTGAGGCGTGATTGTTATTAGGCATGCAGAACAGCTATATCCATATTTCATGTTGAAACCCCCGTAGAGCAGCAGGTTACTGTTGCTTCACGGGGGTTTTTGGAGCAGTGGGGACAGCCAGGGCAATAAAGACCGGATAGTCCCCTCGTTCAATGTTATTCAGCTGATCTCGATCAGCGTTTTTATCCAATGGGGTCCAACTGTACTACGACCTGTTTGCCGCTTACCTGGATACCCGTCGTTTTGCTGCCATACTCAGCCAGAGATTTGCACAGCTGTTCTGCCCATTCCTTGCCTGCTGTTCCTTCCTTGGCTCCATGCACCTGGATGACGAGCTTCACCGAGTCCCCCTTCGTCAGGATGCGCTCTGCCTGAGATTGCTTGGTCTCCCGATCGTGGTCTTCCATCTGCAGGTTCAGTCGGATCTCCTTCACTTTACGTTTATCCGGCGATTTCGCAGCTTTCTTCTTCTCTTGCTGCTTTTCCTGTCTCGCTGCTCCAGCGCCCATCAGTTTGCATGGCGGCGGGCTGGTCATAAGAGACATACAGATCAGATCCACCTTATGCTGCTTCGCAAGTGCAAGTGCGTCACGAGTAGACATGATGCCCAGATCCTCACCGTTCAGGCCGGTCAGCTGAACTTCAGTCGCTTTAATCTTTTCATTTTTGATCATGGTACATCCTCCTCTACAACAAAAGCCTGTCCTGACCTATGACAGATCAAGAGCAGGCTTGGATGTTGTAACTGAATATTCATTCTATATCTGGACGTAACGGTTATACGTCGGTTTTGTGCATCTTACAATGAGTTGAACGCTTCGGTCAGAACTGGAACAATTTGCGATTTGCGAGATACTACGCCTTTGAGCAGTGCTCTGCTATCCGACAATGTTACATTGTACGCTTTTTCTACAGCTTTGGTGGAAGCACCATACGCCAATGCAACGGAATCGTTGTTCAAGATGTCGGTTACGACAAATACGAACAGGTCAAGACCTTTGCTGGAAATAATCGCTTCAATCGCTGCTTCAAGCTCAGGTTGCTTCACAAGCACATCATTCACGTCAACCGCGTTCACTTGTGCAATCTCCACTTTTGCTTGGCCCATGGCGAATTCTTTCGCATCCAGGGAGATCAGTTCAGCAATCGTTTTCTGGCTAAGATCCGCGCCCGCTTTCAGCATATCCAGACCATAGCTGTCTGCATCCACACCAGCAATGGCAGCCAGTTCACGTGCAGCTGCTACATCCTGCTCTGTGCATGTTGGGGATTTGAACAACAGGGAGTCGGAAATAATCGCGGAGAGCATCAGACCAGCAATCGGCGCGCTGATTTCCACGCCGTTTTCTTTGTACAATTTATTCAAAATGGTTGCTGTACAACCTACAGGTTCTGCACGGAAATACAAAGGCTGGCTTGTCTCAAAGTTCGCGATCCGGTGATGGTCGATAACTTCGACAACCGTCACTTCCTCAATATCGCTGACACTTTGCTGACGCTCGTTGTGGTCAACCAGGATGACCTTGTTCACTTCGTTGGCTGCTGTTTTGATCAGTCGTGGTGCTGCCACTTTGAATTGATCCAGTGCAAATTGAGTTTCGCCGTTTACTTCGCCGAGACGAACAGCTTCAACGTCCTGACCCAGTTTTGTTTTCAAGTCTGCATAGGCAATGGCCGAGCAGATCGTATCCGTATCGGGATTTTTGTGACCGAAGATTAATGCTTTTTCCATATTAATAGCCCTCCGTCAATTCTGATTTAGATGAATAAAATGTAATATTTCAATCATACCCTTACTGATTATAGCGTTAATAAGGCTTAATTCCAATCCCTTTACAGCGAATTAATTACAAAATCATTCTCAGAGAGTACAATATGATTTGGCACTGATCCAGATTAAAGATAGCTACAACTGCTGCATTTCAATCAGATTCGATATGATTTTTATGATTAGAAATAGGATAAAGGCGAGCGATCCGCTTCTTTAGAAGCGATTTCGTCCCCTCACTACGTTAGTATTTTCTTGGAAAATAGTTCTGGAGTCGTTCCCTCTCACCTGGGGTTGGAGTAGATGTCGAGGAGCTAAGGAATCTGTGACGTGTTATTCAAAGCTTTGAAGGTACCTGTTAAAGGCTACGGAACCTGAGACACGCTATATGAGAATTTATATCCTTTTTTAGCGTTTTAATCAGGAATTTTAGGAAATAACGTGTCTGGTGTTCCTTACGATTGAAAAACAAGGCTTTTGATCCAAATAAGATGTCCGATGTTCCTTAGAAAAAGAGCATGCTCAAGCCTCGTGTACCCTTGCCCGAATGCTCCGGCTTATGCATTGACACCCGTTCAGACTGGTGAACACATTCCGGTGCACATCTTCTTATTTTAAAGGCAGGAAAAAGTGCCCCCTCCTTAACACGCTTTTGGGCTAGAGAAGCCAGCTACAATGGCGGCATGAAACGAATGAGGAAGCACGCGTTTGCGCAAACGAATTACATGATACAAATCCAATACATAGACTTCTAAATCTTCCGCAGACGATGGCGTTAATCCAGGGGAAAAAGGCTCTCCAAGAAGCTCCTCTTTGGATAGAATGGTGGCATCGATGATATTTTGGCTTGCCTACGTTTGAAGATACGCCCTCCTTAAGTCCAAACTGGCTTGTTCTTAACCATATGTATTACAGCCTGCTGGTCTTTTTTGTGTCATCTCCATGCATCGCTCGTCTCCGTTATACACTAATAAAGTAGTTTCTCAACTAATCTTCCGGAGGATCACTTTGGATTTCGATAAAGTCACACTACACTGCAAACTCGATGAGATCTTGAAAAAGCACAACAACATGTCTGTCCTCAAATTGTCAGAAGAAATTGGACATCATAGAACAACCATTATGGAGCTGTTGCACAATACGAATATGGATAAGAAAAAGATTTCTGCATCCCTCATTGTGAAATTCTGTGTATACTTCGATATCACACCTAATGATTTATTTGAAATTCGCCGCGTGGATTAAACCTCGGGACCCTGACGGGTCTCACCTCTTCTCACAAAAAGGGTCTGTAGACTTCCATCTTCGCTGATCTCCAGCAAATTCAATTGAGCACCATAAGCACATCCGCCATCAATGCCAATCTTGTCCCCAGTGGGATCAAACCAGACACCTGACTCATTATGCAAATTTTTGACTGGCGTGTGACCGAATACCACCGTCTCCTTAAGCGAGGTTGGTCTGGAATAGAATGGCTCCCGAATCCAGATGAAGTCCCGCTCTGACTGGGTCCGCCAATCCTGCACCTCCGGATTAATCCCGGCATGTACAAAGATATAACCAGGAATTTCGTATACAAGGGGAAGCTGTTCCAAAAAACGAAGATGATGCTCATAGTGTGTACGGAGCCACTGTTTGGCTTCAGTATAAACATCCCAGTCCAACTGCTCATCATCCAAAGAAACCTCGACATAGCTGGCCAGCGTCTGTAAACCTCCATTGCGAATCCAGTGTTTGTCATAGTCCTCGACATCATGGTTCAGCGCCTTGACCATCATCGCATCATGATTTCCTTTAATCACAATAATGTTGTACTGCTCTTGCATCTGCATAATCTGTTCCACGACCTCTTTGCTCTTCGGTCCGCGGTCGACATAATCACCTAACAAAATCAGCTCGTCCTGCTTCGGATCGTATGCTGCCTGCTCAAGCAGAGCATTGAATTCGTCGTAACAGCCATGAATATCACTAATGACACATCTGCGAATGTGAATCTCTCCTCTCCCTGATCACGCAAGAGTATATCCGGAACCTTGCTAGGCAAGGCTCCAGCCATTTCAAAATACTAATTCCCGTTCAGTACCGATTAATCCTGCTTTAAATCAAAGGCTTCCGCGATCAGGCTGAATGAACGCAAACGATCCTCGAATGAGTGAATCGCTGAAGCAATAATAACTTCATCCGCTTCATAGCGTTCAGCCATTGCTGTAATTTTGTCTTTTACCTGATCCGGTGTACCTACAATGGAAAAAGAACGGCGTTGACGGATCTGTTCCATCTCCATGGCCGTAAATGGATAGTTATTCACCGTTTCCAGGGATGGGAATGAGTTCTGCTCCAGACCCCGGCCAAGCCGCAGGAAGAATAACTCATTGCTGCGAGCAAGATCAGCGGCCGCTTCTTCGGTCTCTGCACAGAATGCCGACACCGCAATCATGGAATGTGGTTTGTCATTCAGGATAGAAGGCTTGAAATGTCTGCGATAATGCTTCATCGCTTCCTCCCCACCCGGCGTTCCGAAAAATTGGGCAAATGCATAAGCGGTACCTTGTGCCGCAGCAATTCGCGCACCTTCGGAACTGGAGCCGAGCAACCATACTTCGGGAACAGTTGGTACGGATGGGCCAGCTACTAAGGATGCAAAACGATGATCCTCCGGTAGCTGCTCATGAAAGTATCCACCAAGATCGGCAATCTGCTGCGGGAAGAATTGCACATTCGATGACTTTCCTTCATTCAGAGCCCTGCTGGCAATCGGCATGCCTCCCGGTGCTCTGCCAATGCCAAGATCGATTCGGCCAGGGTGCAGCGCTTCCAGCAAACGGAAGTTCTCTGCAACTTTATATGCACTATAATGGGGCAGCATAACGCCGCCTGAACCTACGCGAATTCGATCTGTATGTGCTGCAACGTGTGCAATCATAACTTCCGGACTGGAAAATGACAATGCACCGCTGCCGTGATGCTCCGACATCCAGAAGCGGGAGAAGCCCAGTTCATCTACATGTTTGGCAAGAGTTACTGTCTCCTGAAGGGTATCCTGTACCGTCCGTCCTTCATTAATATGTCCATGTTCAAGTACACTAAGTTTCATCTATATTCATTCCTTTCGTCATCCTGCGTTAGTGGCTGCACTTTCCATTGTAACATTATTAATTACAGTTTCAAAGGAGTTCTGCTTCTCATTACACGTTCATTACACGTAAAGATGTATGATGAATAAACAAATAACGCCACCAGCTCGTGAGCCAGTGACGTTATAGTATTTCATAGATATAAAAATTCAATTACGGTGCACGTTTGGGCAGCAGCTTTACATACTCGTCAGACAGCTTCATCAAACTTAGCACGTGCTCATAATCGGAACGATAGGGTTCCAAATCTGTGACGGGTTCATATGTTTTTAACGAGTAGGCTGTTCCATCATCAAAGCCCGCACCCGGAATAAACATAATGTCATTATTCACAAATGAACCTGTCGGCAAGTAATACCGGATACCGAACGCATTATGATCCATATTAAGCAGATCGTGTCCAAAGGCTGTGAATTTCTCTTCCTTCAGTGAGACACCCATCAGGTTCATCACCGTTGGCAAAATATCCAACTGACCGCCAGGCTGTTCTATGACTTGACCTTTCGCCTGTTTCGGGGTGTGGATCAAGAGCGGGATTTTGAAACGACTAACATTACCGTCATAGGGCACGCCCAGATTGGTTTGGATCTGCTGAGTAATCTCATCGTTTGCCGGCAGACCGAAATGATCGCCATATATAACGAGTGTTGTGTTATCCCATAACCCGTTTGCCTTGAGTTCATTGATCAGCTGACCTACCGCATAATCCGTATAATTGATCGCTTGCAGATAATCATGCAGCAACGTATTGGTGATTGTGGCCGGGATGGTAATTCTCGCCCGGTCCGCAGGAACCGTAAACGGCGAGTGGCTGGATGCTGTAATGAACTGGGCATAGAACGGCTGATTAGCCGCCTGATGTGCAGCCATTTTTTCCACACCTACACGATATAATTCCTCATCCGATGGTCCAAAATCATTAAACTTATCATTCTCGAAGCTGGGCTTGTCGAAGTACCGATTGAATCCAAGCGCCGGATACATTTTGTTCCGGTTCCAGAAGGTGACGTCATTGACGTGGAACGTTTCTGACTCATAGCCTTCTTTCCCAAGCAATTTTGGAAGACTTGGCAGATCACGGTCACTATACCCTGCTGACATGGGCACAACGCCGGTTGGATAGATGGATGTGTTCGACATGAACTCGGCATCCGACGTATTTCCCTGTCCGATCTGTTGGAAAAAATGAGAGAAATAATAGCTTTCTTTAGCCAGATCATTCAGAACGGGGGTTAATTCCTGACCGTCGAGAGAAGCATTAATCGGGAAGTTTTGAAATGACTCCAGTTGCAGGACAATCAGATTGCTTCCTTTGGCCTGACCAAAATATTTGGTTTTAATAGCCGTTCCCTGACTGGGCTTATCCTGATATGGATATTTGCTAACCAGTTGATTAATTTTGTCGATGGTTTCGTTAATGTTACCATTTGCAATGGCTTCATTCTCTTTGCTCGTCAGAATTGCCGATGACACCTGATAATTCAGGAAACCAAGATTTTCGGCACGAACCAGTTCATTATCAATCGTTTCCCCTTTGACAATAAAGCTGCCTGACAGCACGATGCAAAATGCAGCCGTAAGGGCTACCCCCAACTTGCCCCAATACCGTCTCCGGCTTCTGCCGAAATGGAGGCTACTGTCGCCATAACTGCTGTTACGAGCTGAGGCACGACGACTGCGCAAGATAAACCATACGGGCAGAGCCAGTACGATATCCACAAAAAACAGGAAGTGCACAGGTCGTACCAGAGGTCCGATACTGCCTCTCACTTGGGCGACTTGGCCCAGTTCGCTGAGTGCCGTATATGTGGGAACCGAACTGAAATGTACGTTATAGAGTGTCGCCGCGAACAATACCAGCGAGAACAACACATTAAAACCTGCGTACACTGAACGCTTCCAGCCTTTTGGCACGATCAGATCGAGGATGCATACCACTGTCAGGGCCCCCAATGCGTCAGTAACGAAACCGATGCCGGACAGACCCTGGAAAAAGAAATACCGCAAAAGCGACAGCTTCAGCAGCATAAGAATAAATAACACGGCAAATAAGGTCCGTGATGAGGTCCGTGATGAGGTCCGCTCATTTTTGGAATTAAACATGGTCGCTTTCAACCCTTATCTGAAATTTTTACGTTCATTTTACAAAACGCATATTTCAGTATAACAGTTTTGGGCTTGGTATTCCATGAGGGGATGCAGCAGACAAGAAAAAGTTCTCCCAAACTCCGTGTAAGGGAAATCTCTCTTTTCTACAGAGTTAAGCTGCTCTTGTTAAGGTCCTCATAAAGCTTACCCATAATAAATTCATCCACATATGTACCATTTACCAATAAAGACTTAGGCTTGATTCCTTCCTGTTTAAAACCAACCTTATGATATAAAGCTATCGCATTAAAATTATGGCTCATAACAGTCAGCTCAAGGCGAGTAATGTCCGCAGTAGGCCTCCATTCTTCCATTGTTGACATTAGATTTTTGCCAATCCCTTGGCCCGTATGGGCCTGTCTTACTCCAATGACGATACTCGCCCGATGTCGGATGCGTTCTGTTGTGCCCCCAATGACCGTAAGATGGCCGATGATCTTGCCCTGATGCTCCGCAATCCAGATTGAACTATTTAAAAAAGCATTCAACTGATCTATAAAACGAGCCTGCCCACTTAGCGTGGTCTTACGCTCTCCCGGATTATAGAGCATATAGGTACTTTCGCGATCCAGTGCTCGATGCAATTCCAGCAGGCGAGGCGCATCTTCTGCACATGCTTGGCGAATAATAACATCCTCGGTCGGCTTCTCCCTAATTTGCAAAATCCACTGCACCGCAGCGTTGAAATCAGTAGCCAAAAAGTCCGCTTCCAGCGCTTCCCATCGGGTACGGTTCTCTTCTAGCGACTCTACCCCTGCTCCGGTCAACACCAATATGCATAAACAGCCAGCTGCACGCGCAGCAGTCATGTCAGACCACCGATCTCCAATAACAATACACTGTTCAAGATTCAGATCATGTTCTAGCGCTGCCTGTTTTAGCATCGATGGTCGTGGTTTACGGCATTCACATTCAGCCTCGGCAGGGTGAGGACAGACATAAGTGTGCTCAATGCCAAAAAGCCTCATCTCCTGCTGAAAAGCTTCGATCGTTGACTTACCTTTTGAAATGCCCGGTTGATTCGTGAATCCAAACAATCGGATACCCTGTCCAGATAGTTTCCGGATGGATTCTTCAACTCCATGATATAGCTCCAGTTCACCAGGATATCGTATTTCATCTGTACCTCCAATCGTGCCATCCCGGTCGATAAAGATGGCCTGAATAGGAGGCTTATCATAAGTAGTCATATTGGATGTCTCTCCTTGTGCTCATTGTGGACGAAATAAATTCCATTGTTTATCTCAAATTAAAAAGAGGCAATGAATCGGCTTAGTGATAGTCATACGTTGACAGCAGATAAGTGAACACCATAAACAAGTTATGTCCACAAAAGCTTTTGCCTTTTTATTATTTCCGTATTATACCATCTGCCGATCCATTTACCTCTTTAATCGTTTACCCGAAGCAAAGCATTTACGCAATCGTCGATATATCGCCGTCCTGCCTGTTTTTGTTTGGGTCCTGCTTCTGGGCAAGGAGTGACGCCTGTGCGGCAGCAATACGAGCAAGCGGTACCTGTTCTGGCAGACAGCTTACATAATCCAGACCAATACGGTGGCAAAAAGCAATAGAAGCCAGATCGGTTGCATTCTCGCCACAGATGCCTGCTTTTAGATGAGGTTTTCGAATTCGGCCCTGTACGAGAGCCATCTCCACCAGCTGCCCCACTCCGTCGATATCCAGTACCTGAAATGGATTGCTGAGCAATGAGCGTTGTGGATCAATAAAATGAAGGAATGGCTTCTCCGTATGGTGACGGCTGTAACCGAACGTCATCTGTGTCAGCTCATCGGTGCCAAACGAGAAGAAGTCCGCATGACGGG
Source organism: Paenibacillus sp. OK076 (assembly GCF_900110055.1). NCBI lineage: Bacteria > Bacillati > Bacillota > Bacilli > Caryophanales > Paenibacillaceae > Paenibacillus > Paenibacillus sp. OK076. The sequence continues at coordinate 1,846,131 of NZ_FOCH01000001.1, read as the reverse complement.
CAATAGGAGCTGCGGTCAATGCCGCTCGAGGAACTTCAATCCGTGCGCCCACTCTGTAAAGACAGTGACGCTTCTCCTCTCCAAGCACCTGGTCCGCTACATGATCCACCAGCTCTCTCATGACCTGAAGTTCATTGGCATGACCCACCAAAGGAATCATAATCTCAGGCCTCACCCACAGTCCTTGGCGGATACCCTTCACCGCTGCACGAAAAATGGCTTCCAGCTGCATATCGTAAATTTCCGGGAAGACGGTTCCCAGTCGACAGTCCCGTTGTCCTAGCAACGGATATTGTTCATGCAATTCCAGCACCCTGCGGATGACACGCTCAAGCTCTTGCACTTCGGTGTTGTTTTCCTCTAATTTGCGGAGAGCCAACTGCTCACGTCGTTCGTTTAACCTTTCAATATCCGGCAGCAGCTCATGCAGCGGCGGATCAAGCAATCGAATGGTTACCGGATAACCATCCATCGCTTCAAAGAGTTGTTCAAAATCAGCCTGCTGCATCGGCAGCAGACGTTCCAGTCCGCGTTTGCGCTCAGCTTCACTATCTGCCAAAATCATTTTCTGTACAAAAGGAAATCTCGAAGCAGACAACAACAGTTGTTCTGTCCGACACAATCCAATGCCCTCAGCCCCTAACGCGCGGGCTATCACGGCGTCCTTGGGATGATCCACATTCGAAAGTATTGTAAGCCCCTTCATTTCATCTGCCCATTCAAGTAGAATCTGCAGCTCTGGTGATAAAGTTGGAGATAATTTCAGCAATTCCTTCACATGCCAAGGCTGGATACGTAATATGGCATCCTCTTTGGTGATTACCCCTTCATCCACGAGATCTACAGTACTCCTCAGCGTCGCCTGTGATGTTAACCTCGCTTCACTGATTTCCACTAGATACAGGGTCCCAGTATCCACAACAAATTGGACTTCCTGTACCTCTCTCGTGTGAGACTCCAAATAACCGCAAGCGTCCTGCAAAAGACCATACAGTTCAGACTCTTCACTCCGCAGTTGATCCAGTCCTTCATTCGAAGGCCGAGAAGCAGCAATTGAAACGTAATCCCCTGTCATACCTCGTTCCCCTGTACCTGGATGACGAGAATATACCGTTCCGAACCCGCTGCGGTCACCACGCTCGCCATTGACCATCACCTGTATAAGAACAGCTGCTCCTTGAGTTTCATCGGAGAAAAGAGAAGGATTACGAAGAAGTTCTTGTTGGGAGTTGGACCGTATAACATGCTGTGAATCAGAAACTGCACGCATCACTTCTTTTAGCTGTAACTGAACATCTTGAGGGAAAGGATGACGTCCTTTCTCTTCTATTAAGCGTTTATATTCCGCGATGGCGAATGCTAACTTCGCTTCATCGAGTATAGAGATGTCTCCCCATTTTTCTTCAAATAGGGCATACGGAATGTCGTGCACCAGTTGACCATATTCCTGCAATAAAATTCGATAACAATTAAGGGCATACGGACGATCATTCGTTTGCCTTGCGAAACCCTCCACGGTCACATCATTCAGTCCTACATGAAGCAAAGCATGGGATGCTGTACCACGGGGACACGTTTCACTTGACCGGACGGCAAGCAGCAGCGGTGCTGAGGAATCACCGAAGATTTTGCCAGAATGCTTCTCAAGATGCTGAATTGCGCTGCCAATCTCTTGGGCTCCTTCAGCTGAAAGATGTGCAAGACGGGTACAGAACGTGCGACAGCCTTCCTTTGTTACAATGAATCCGGCCGGAACGGGCCAACCTGCCTGGAGCAACGCCGCAAGTCCAGCCCCTTTACTACCCATCAGCCCTTTCATCTCTGCCGTACCTTCTTCCAATAGAACTACCCGTTTTGTCATTACAGCGCTCCCATCTGCCATTACATGGCTGTGCTTAAAAGGCAATTCAGTCACTCGAATTGTCCTTTATCTAATGGTATGTGGCAATACGGCAGTCAAGGACATTTGCTTCCTCTTTTTGTGCTTGAATTGAAGTTGTATGTTGGGCGCTCGTATATGGTAATATAAAGCTTGACTCAATCTAAAAAAGCTACATTCAAACGCATACCTGCTTCAACGATGATCAACTACGTATATAAGGAGTGTAAATCAATGTTTACTCAAGTCGGGCAAATTATGTTGTATGTAAATGATCAGGATAAGGCTCTTCAATTTTGGACGGAAAAAGCAGGTTTCCATATCGTTAACGAAGTTAATGGGAATGGCATGCGTTGGATCGAGATTGCTCCTGTGAAAGATGCTCAAACTACCATTATCCTGCACGACAAAGAATTCGTGGCCAAAATGTCCCCAGAATTAAACCTTGGCACACCATCTCTTATGCTTTTCACAGATAACCTGGATCAACTTTACACTCACTTATCCAATAAACAAGTTACGGTTGGCGAGATTGTAACGATGCCTGGCGGAAGAGTATTCAACTTTGCAGATGACGAAAACAATTACTTTGCTGTTATGGAGAAAAATTAAATCTCCTGGATCACCTGAGTAATACCACATCAAAAAGCCCGTTCAGTAGTGAACAGGCTTTTTTTCTATATATTTTGCTCATATGCAAACCTGCCTGCATACGTTGCTGTTTTCCTATGTTGTTGTGCATAAACTCCACGTGATTTATTGCATATTTAATTTTAATTGGTTATGCAACTCCACATATTACCCGTTTCTAACGTTAAAGATTTGAGTTAAATTACATACTATAGCGTTTTAAAGGAGGCTTCGATATGTGCGGAAGATTCACGATTACAGATCCAATCGAAGAAATTATGGACAGGTACTATGCTTCTATTGCTGAAGGATATGAGTACAAACCTAATTACAACGCTGCACCTATGCAATTCATCCCGACAATTATCGGTAGCAAAGACGGTAATCGATTGGGGGCGCTCCGATGGGGTTTAGTTCCTAATTGGGCCAAGGATGAAAAAATAGGAAATAAAATGATTAACGCCCGTGCAGAGACCCTCACAGAGAAACCTGCCTTTAAGCGCCTGATCAGTTCCAAGCGTTGTATTATCCCATGCTCGGGATTTTATGAATGGAAAAAGGATGGATCCGTAAAGCAACCCATGCGGATTTTAATGAAAGATGACTCCATCTTCTCGCTTGCTGGCCTATACGATACTTGGATTGATCCAGAAGGTAACAAGCTTTCAACTTGCACTATCATTACTACGGAACCTAACAGTCTTATGGCGGACATCCACGATCGTATGCCAGTCATTCTCCGGCCGCAAGATGAAGCGGATTGGCTAAACAAGGAATCGGACAAGGAAAGCGTTCTGAGGCTTCTCAGCCCGCATGAGGCCGATGAAATGATAGCTTACAAGGTGGATTCTGCAGTAGGTAATGTGCGAAATAATAACGAGGAATTGATCAGAGAGGTCAGTTAAGAATAAAAAGGAGCAGCGAGGTTATCCCCTCTGCTCCTTTATGTAATGAATTAATAGAGATATATCATTAAGCTCTAATGATTCCATATTCTCAGCCATGTCAACGATTGTATCCGATTATTCAAGTATAATTCAATTGTGAGATTTAGCAGAGAATGTGATTTTCCTCGTGATTTTTTAAATTAATTTAGTCCTCCCGTGTTGCCTAATTCATCCCAAATACTGCAGTATATCGTCGATTTTCTTTCCGTGGGAGATGACACCATAATTCATCCAGGTCATAAAATCCACCTCATATACGTGACCGCTTTTCACTGCAGGCAGCCGTTTCCACTCATCTCTTTCCAGGAGCTTCCGCTCCTCTCCGGGATAGGCAGAATCCATATTGTCAAATGTAATAAAGAGATGATCTGCCTCAAGCTGACATAGCTGCTCAAGCCCAATACCAACTCTTCTACTTTGACTCGCCCATTGCTGAACACGAACATGCGGGGTTAATCCGAGATCCTGATACAGCACAGGCCCTACGTAACCGTACTGATCCCCATAGAGTGTGATTTCCGATGCAGAAATACGCAAAAAAGCGACGGTTTGGCCACGCATATGACGTGTCAATTGTTCCTTGGCCTCAACGGCTTTATCCTCATAGGCACCTATTACATCCTGAACTCGATTCACCTTCCCTAATACATCTGCTGTCGATTTCAAAATGGAACGCCAGTCCTCACCCTCGTGCTCCATATAAAATGTCGGGGCTACTTGCTCAAAGCGATCCAGATTCCAGCGTTTATACCCGTCGTTCAACATAATAAATTCAGGCACATTCGTTTCATTAAAACCTGCATCCATCCGAGTAACATCAAATTCAGGAACATCTTCCAACCCTAAATATTGCTGTCTTCCCCAAGAACGATGGGAAGTTTGCAGTATCGGTTTTATTCCAAGGGCAAGAACAAAGTCCTCCAGATACGGTGCAAACACACGCACCTCTTGACGGTGATGTCGCCGATACAATCCTGGTGAAACACCTGTATATTGCTTGAATCGGCGACCAAAATAATATTCGTTATTAAATCCCACATTCTGTGCAATATCATGCAAGCGATCATCGGTCATCTGTAACAGCAGTTTGGAATGCTCCAATCGTACAGCATTTACATAATCAAGCGGAAGCTTGCCTGTGATCTCCTTGAATTGTCGGGTATAACTGGATCTGGTAAGCCGGATCTCTGCTGCCAGATCGTCAACCGTTATGGGCTGATCATAGTGTTCCCGAATATAACGAATCGAGCTTTGAAGCCGGGCACGGTCATCCGGCGATTCAATCTCGGGATCATTTTGCCGAAGCAGCACTCGGAACCACTCCTGGAAACGAAGTTGTATCTCCCATTGGTCCAACCAATCATGAGCAGTCAGCCCACGCGATATCTGTTCTAACGATTTCAGACAGGAACTCCATGGACTATAATTCAGCTCAATAAGAGGCAACCGATCTGGATCTGAAATCAAGACTGGAAGCCCTTTTTGCACCGTTTCGTCTCTTATATTCAACCTACTGGCCTTGTCTTCTTTTACTTCAGCTACCATCAGTTCAAGTCTGTAATATTGCAACTCACTGGAGCCTTCAATCACAATGGTACGTCCAGCTGGAACAAACATAATCATCCCTTTTTCCAGACGAGTGTCCATATTGTCCAAAGTGTCTATAGAGCCATGCCCATCCGTCACTACGAAAAGAGTGTGTGATGATGTCATGTTATATGTCTGCCTGTTGGTGTTATCGACTTGGCTATAATCCGTGTATTTCATATGTTGAAGCAAGCATAACCAGGGCTTAGGAATTAGTTGTACAATCGTGGGACACATATTCATCTTCCTTAATTGAGAATTGTTATCATTTACAATAGTGTAAACGAAAAAAGAAAGCTCTTCAACCCTGAGGGAAGAACTTTCTTATGGAAAAGGGCTTATGGCGTCATTTTTTGCAAGAGATCATCAATCTTCATTGTGTTTGCGGTAATCGCACCTGATTGCCAATACGATCTTTCCATCATGTACACATGGTTGTTTTTGACTGCCGGAAGAGATTTCCACAACTTGCTATCGAGCACCTTCAAAGCTTCCTTGTTCTCTGGAGATGACCACTCTCCATTGGATGGAAATACAATAATATGATCCGCATCAAGCTCTGGAAAAGCCTCTTCGGACAGAATTTCCTGATATTCTTCCATGTTGGCGACCAGTGGATGAGGTGTTAGACCAAGCTCCGAATAAAGAAATCCCGTAAATCGATTTTTCACACCGAACAATGCCAATGTATTGTTGCTGATATTCAATCGGACAACCGCTACGGTTTCATCCCCAACGGCTTCCTGAAGTTTCGCCTTAGCATCTGCAATCTTAGCCTCAAATGTCGCAACAACTTCTTTACCCTTGTCCGGTTTACCGACAACATCTGCAATAGTCGTCAAGATTTGATTGGAATCCTGCAAAATATCTTCAGGCAGACGATACGTCGGTGCCACCTTTGAATACATCTCATATTTCTCCATGTCCGCTCCGCCATCCACAATGATGAGATCCGGATCATACTCCAACAAAGCCTCAATGCTACCTGTAGTATCGAATTGAGGCACATCCAGATCCAGATATTCCTGCACACCCCACATCGGATTATACCACTGTACTACAGGTGTGATATCGAGAGCCTTGAGATAATCTTCCACATAGATACCAGCAATCCGCTGCGGATGCACCGGAATCGTCACATCACCAAATTCATCCTGAACGACACGTGTCTCTGCTTCTTTTTCTGTTGTTTCAGATGTACTGCCATCCGATACCGTGGACTCAGATGCAGGAGCCTCTTCTGCTTTTGACTCAGAATTTGCACTACAGCCCGATATAACTACAACCATGAGTAGCAGTATGATCGTCCGCCCTTTGAAGCCTTTACTGAACCTTACCATGATACCCTTCACCCCTATGTAATCTGTTGTTGTATCGGTGAGAATATGTTCCATGAATAATGATTATCATTCTCACTCAATGCTTAGATGAATTGTACCTTATGCTGTGCAAAACTCACAATACACATTCGAAGCTATTTTTTTATACAAACGAAAAGAATATACAACCGTCACCCCCGCTTAACGCAGGGGCAATGTACCTTGTTGATAACGTTCAAGTAAATGTATAACAAATAAATCCTTCATTTCGTCCTGTAATAGAGCAGCACCAATCAACCCAATATCATCACTGACATATCCCGCCAGTTCAGGATCGCCCGCAAGAGCAATCGTTCGTTTGAAAGCCAGTTCCCTGCATGCACGAAGCACCTCTTCTTCCACGACGTCAGACTGAGCAAACCGTTCAAATGCCTGCATCCACTCATCGGCAAATTCGGAAGCATCCCGTTGATCCAGATAGGCTTCCACATCCAGTCCTTCGAATGTCTGCTGACTAAGAATCCGCCCTTCATTCATATCAGCCAGCAATTTATCCGCATCCACTCTACTCATCTGGCTTCCCTCCTCCGATCGGTGCTGTTAAATACATCTCGGGAATCACAAAACGCTTCATCTCACGTTCCCTATCCGCAGTAAAATGTTCCAATGCAAGATCCTGATATTCGTTCAGGACATGTTCAAATATACGAGCAATCACACCACAATCGGCCAAGGCATTGTGCCTGTGAATTCCGTCTGTATTCAGGTCATAATACTGGATCAGGAAATCGGTAGAGATGACCTCGGAGATTTCAGGATGAATATATGTAAACATCGCTTTTGTATCCAACACCGGATTGGTAAACATCGGTAGCCCATTCATATCACAATGTCGTTTCAAAATGGGTAAATCATACTCATACCCCGCTTGCGTGACTAATACCTTATCCCCGATGAATGCCAGGAAAGCGTGGTATGCTTCTGCGAACGAAGGAGCCTGGATCATATCCTCATTTGAAATGCCCGTTAACTTCGCGACCGCTTCTGGAATCGGTTTAGACGCAAGTACAAGTGAAGTAAACGATGAATCTAATGATTCTCCTTTTTTGTAATACATCGCACCAAATTGAGTCACACTCTCCTCAGCCGGATCGATCCCTGTGCCCTCTAGATCAAATATGCAGTACGTTCGATCGTGCAATTCAGGGACTTTCAGCTCTTCAACAGTGTACGTATTAGGCATAAACGTAATTTTCATTCGACTCTCCCCTTTTTCATCTAATCCAGCCGCGTAATTCGCGTCATTTGCTGTGTTGGTGTGATCCAGGTTCGACATACAAAGTACTGGGGAAGTTGATCTACGAATGACTCTATGAAAGGAACACTCGGCGCATAGAAGAAGGAACCTCCTGGTTTTAGCGCTCTTAACAGCTCCATATATTTCTGAGCGTATGCTTCTGGTTCGCCATCTGCCTTGAGATGATGATGTGTAAAATGGTTGGAAAATGCCAAATGGGATATTATTGTCCCCCACTGTTCTTGTTCAAATGAAGATTCTATCCAGCCCATACGTCGCAAAAACGGCCGATCTTCCGATTCCTCCACCTGTCTGTCCATCCCATAAGCTTCTATCTTTTTTCTACGTAAAAAATGGACCAAATTGGCTTGCGGACCGCAGCCAAGATCAAGCACCGGTGGATGCAGGCGCTTTATATCCAAGCCGAGCCAGGATACCTGCAGAGCTGCCGAATACTCCTCGCAAGGCACCCAGAACAGATGTGGATCCATCGTATATTTTTTAAACAATTCCTCGCCGTTGGTCTGTATTAGAAATGTTCTTAACTGTTGATAATGCTTCTGGAAAAATTGCTGCACTACCTCTTCCCCTGCCTCCTCGTTCTGCAAAAGAGACCAGATCCGCATAAATTGATCCTTATAAAATTCTGCCAATTGCAACTTGTCTTTGCTCGTAAACTGCATAAACTGATTCACCTGGATAAACTGGCGAATTCCTCGCTCTGCTAGTTTAATTGTAAAATGATTCAATAAACGATCTTTAAAAATATGTTCTAATGCTTTTGACACTTGAGCGCGATATTCCAATAGCCAGCACAACGTTCGCGGAGATGGCCCTAATGCAGACTTGCCCCGATTATAAAATAAACTTTTATTGTCATTAAAACGGATTTGTTGCTCCATAAAGGACTCTACCAACTTGAGGTTCAGTATCATCGCCTCCTAGCGTCGTTAGAACGTGTTACCTAGAGAACCTAAACCTGTTCTTCCCACAATCGTGTTACCTGAACCAGCCTACTATCACGATCGAACTCAAGCTTGTAGATGTCCGGCATCGTTGTGTTTGCCCAGAAGTCATAACCATAAGATGGATCATAATAATTGAAAATCAACGTCATGATATCCCCATGAATGCCAATCACTATTTTTTGTCCCGCATGCCTATCCAGAATTCGCTGGATAACAGCAATTGCCCGTGCCCCAGCGACTTCGCCGGATTCACCGCCTGGATAAGCAAATGCAGGATCATCATAGAGCCTTTGTTTGGCTTCCCGAAAATGTTCATGCTTCACTTCAGGACCTGACAGCCCACGCTCACGTAAATCCTCTTCGGTGACCACAATGCCACCTGACACTTCGGCCAACCCCTGAATCGTATCCACGGCCCGTCTATACGGACTGGAATAAAACAACTGGATCTGCTCCCGATGGAGCAAACCCGCAACACTAGCCGCGTCTCTCTTCCCTTGTTCCGTTAGACCTCGCTCGCGTTCCTGCCCTTCGATATATTCAGATTCCGCATGCCTTACAAAATATAAAGCCGTGTTGGCTTCATTCGTCATCTGTCCGCCATTCCTTTCTTCTTTTCAATCACAATCAGGCAGGTGCTGTCTGGCAAAGGTGTAGGTTGACCCTGTTCATCCATAAATAGTATTCGTTCTCCAAGCGCCTCTGTATATCCTTCTTGAAGGAAGTGCCGGAATGTAATAATCTCGGCTTGCTCACCGAGCGCTTCGCGAATACAGTGCTCATATGCCGATGGGGTAAATATGCCGAATTGCTCCTGAATCTCATGAACATATGCTTCTTCGCCCCATGTATAGGTGTACAGAAATTCCATCGCATCGTTGATATCCAGCAGCGCCTCATTCTCGGAGATCCGCTCAAATTCAATGCTGCGTCCCTGGAAATCCTGCGCGTACCGCTCCAGCCATCGCATCCCATCGGGTTCAAGGAAACGAATCCGTCGCTTCTGTGCTTCGGGTTCAGTCATGATACCATCCCTGATCAGAATCCGGCCCCCGGGTGACAACACATTAAACGAACTTCCTAGCGCAGCAACGACTGTATCGCTGTTGAATCTGCGTCCGTCACGTTCAATATACGAATACAGTTCATGCAGAATAGATGAAAAAATAACCGTATCTACAGTACCTGGCTGCACGTATTGATCCAGTTGGAGAGCATCCCCCTTCAATACTTGCCAGCGATGTGCCTCCCGCTGCTTCTTGCGCTCCAACGCCTCAATGACATTCGCTGAAATATCAATGCCGATTGGTTCCATCTCAGGTCGCTCCTGCTCAATCAGATCGAGCAAGATTCCACCACCGGGACCGATATCGAGCACTCGTTTGCCAACCATATAATCCAACAGTACTTTCTTGTAATCACCTGAGCTGTTCATGTCGGCCAGATACGTCTCTTCATTATGGAATCGATCATACGCATCCCGACGCAATCCGAACAGGTCAAATAACAACAGCACAGCCTTCTCGTATAACGGGGACTTTTCTGCCTCAATACAGAATGCAATCAGCTTCTCAGCCGCCAGGGAAAATTCAAATGTCACAAACACCGTATCCCGCAAATCCGGGTGCCGTTCAATCCGATGTGTCAAATGAGGGTAAGTAATCGTCTCACCTGCTTCAATCTGCTCCCACGAATATTGCTCCAAATACTTTTCAATCATTCGTTTCTTGTAAATATTCAGTTTCTTGACACCTTTGTAGTCGTAATACATCGTGTTCATTAATGGTTCGAAGCTGATATGCCTTACCACATCCAATTGTTGCTCCTGCGAAGTCGAATTCAAGCCCACCGCTTCTTCTTCGGTTAATCTGCCTGTGCCTGTGCTGTTCTTCATCAAGTCATCCCCAGATACCACCATAGCTTCACTGCGCAGCGTCAAAAGGAAAATCTTAACCATCTCCTGCAACGAAAAATCGTGCATCGCTGACTCCACATACCATAAGGTCCGATGAGCCAAAGGAGCAAGAATTTTCTCTATCTCAAGCTGGACTTGAAGTTTGGCATATGCTTCATCCATCGCTTCTCCCTGACGGATAGACGAGCTCCGCAAGCGTGACAGCCGCTCCTTCACATTCCAGTCTGTATGATCCGGCTCTGTAATGATCCAACCTACGATACGCTGCACTTCAGCCTGAACTTGATTCCACAACGCTGGATCAACGCCAGCAATGATGCATTCATTTAATGCGATCAGGATGGCCTGCAATTCATCTGCGGTGATCCAGCCTTGCGTTATGAACGAGTGCAGCGGGGCATTTTCGGCAAATGGGATTTCTCCTCTTATGTACTGACCAATAAGTCCGTGTGTGGCAATAAGGGTACGAATGATCTCATACCGAGGTGGGAGTGAACCATAAGCTGTTTGCACAATTTGTGTACTACCGCTTGGATCATCATTTGATAAATCACGCGAGGATTCTGATCGAGATGAATGTTCCTCCTCACGATGGCCTTGCTTGCCATGCAAATTTCCAACACTTCCATACATGTCATATAGCTGTGCTGAACCCACATTGTGCACGAACAGGTTAATCCCCTGTTTCTGCCATTTTCGCCGCTGTTTCGGTGATCCTGCCTTTGCCGTTTCCGACCAGACCAGCACATCCTCCAGAATTTCTCGCATCCAAAAAGAAACTTGAAGCTGCTCCAGCACCTGGAGTGTGCGTTCTACGTAATCCAGTACCGGATTTGTACCTTCCAGCTCAGCTATGGAATGAATGCGTTCCAGGTTAATATTCGGCTGCTCTGCCGCTGCCAGCAGCTGCAACCAAAGAGGCTGCTCTGCCTCCGGGAGATGGCCTGACTTGTAAGATTGTATGACCTTTAATGCGTTCAGCATTGCTTTCTTCACCTCGTTATCCTTGTTAGTTAATCTATATAGGTCATTTCAGCAGACGAATACGATCCTGCACAAGCTTAATTAACTGATCCTCTTCCACTGCAGGTAACCTTTCGTCTAGACGTGCAGCCGCGACAGGCAAAATCCAAGCTTCAAACTCCTGGCGGGATATCCCGGAAATCTGGATGTAATGTTGGATATAGTGATTAAGCATTACATTGCGAGCCAATTCAAATCCTTTATGAACAGCCGGGTCTGTATCCTCCGGCAACGTGCCGCTCATTAATATTACCCAGCTTCGTGCCACATCACCCGCCGGATCACCCGACATGCCTGTCATCCAATCTATAACCCAATATCGATCTTTCGTTTCATTCAACATGACATTATCGGGATGAAAGTCGCCATGACAAATTTGCTTTCGCTCTGGAAGAGCGGACATATAATTGATAACCTGCGTCTTATCCTCTTCCGACAACAGAGAGGTATTTCGAATGGCTCCAGTAAGAATCTGCTTTTGTGTGGGAAGTATTCCTTCATCGTCCTGCTGAACGTGAAGGCTATGATGACAGACTGCCATTTGACGCGATAGTTCTTCGATCAGAGCGGGTTTTTGAATCATGAGGGATAACATCGTATTGCCTTCGATCCGTTCAAATATAATCCCTTTACGCGATACATCATCCTTAAACAATCTTGCCTGTGGCACAGGTAAGCCCTTTTGGAATACTGCCTCGGTAATTCGAAACTCATTCTGGACAGCTTCGGTTGGAAAATCCGCATGGTATAATTTCATAATCTGATTTGATGGGTACTCATAGATCTCAGCCGTTCGTCCTTGCCCAATCCGTCTCATTTTCTTCACTCTCCCTGACATAAGTAGTTTGCCTATTGCTGCAGCTTCCCTGTTGAAATGCTAGCAGTTCAGCGGTGTTTATCGGTCTTGAGGTTCACCCACGGCTGCCATCAATTCATTCATAATCCGCTGTCTACCCAACGGAGTCCAGCTCATCACAAACCAATTGGGAATACGCTTAACTTTTCCATCCTTCACCGCCGGAATCTGGGGCCATACGGGCGTTCTGGTTAACTCATCATACATTTTGTCACTACCTGCTAGAATATGATGATGATGAATTAACAAATGTTCCGTCTCCAATACAGGCATGGCCTCCGGTTGCAGCTCCATACGCCACAGTTCTGCTGGAGCCTGATTACATGGGCGCAGGCCCAGCTCGCCGTATACCAATTCATTGAGCGGATGATTCACCCTGCCCTGAATGCCAATCGTCCTGTGGCTCACTTGCATGATGGTCATCCGTTCCTGGCCCAGTATCCGGCGCAATGTCTGGCCTGTTGTCTCAGTCTGCACATCCAGACGTGTCAGCATCTCCACAGCTTCGCGTTCCCGGTTCACCAACTCGGCAATTTTCTCAAAGTTTCCTTTCCAGTCCCACACAGAGAAATCCAGAAATACAGGCGCAGCGGTTTGTTTAAACTGCTCTCTGAACTCTGTATGATAATGATCGGCAATGATCATATCTGGATTGGACTGCTCCAATTCCAGCAGTTGTCTGTGCAATTGTTCCGCATACTGTTCATTGCTCTGACCTGGATACTGGAATAAATCCACCACACAGACCGGCTCAATTCCAACTGATTTCAGATGGTCGTCGAATCCGAGCGAGGATGCTACAGCCACCTTTAACTTGCCTCGCTTCATATATAATGTAGGAGATACACCCACCATGCGCTGAAACATGCGACTAAAGTAAAATTCACTTCGAAAACCAACCGCAGCTGCGACTTCTTTCACTCGACTATTCTTCGTATTCAGCATCTGCTTGGCCCGGGTCATGCGCACGTTGCTTAGGTACTCGACTGGAGGCAGACCTGTTTCGCTTCGGAACAAACGTGAAAAAGCAACCGGCGGCATGCCACCTGCTGCTTCAGCCAGCTGTTCAATGCTTACTTTGTCCGTATAGTGCTGCTCCATATAAAGGATGCTCCGTTCAACCCGTTCATCCATTACGGTACTCTGCTGTTCCGGTTCATTCTTCATAATATCTTGGATCAATTGCTCTAACTGAATTCTCAACTTCAATGAATCCCGATTTCGTTCCTGCCCACTGTGATGATACAACTGCACGATCTGTTGGAGGATCTGTTGTGGATGATGCACGGGAATATGCCCTGGTGAGAGTGCACCAGATAAGGACAAGGAAGGCAATGCTTCATATCTACCTCTGGTTTTGGTTAACCTAATCGGTTCAAACCATATACCATAATATTCAAACGTACTACCTTGTTCCGGGAATTCCACAATCATGCCGGGTACAAGCAAATATAACTGGAGAGGACGAACCTTCTGGAGCGCACCATCCAGCACAACAACTCCTTCGCCCTCTGTAATAAAGCATAATATGTATACAGGAACCCGAACATGCTTGGCTTGTCGGGTCATGGGAAACTTTCGTTTACGTACTGAAGATAAAAGATAGATTAGATTGGCTTCGTTCACATATGATGGCATGAAAAAATGCACCAGCCTTTCTTGCATTCTGAATCCTTTACTTCATTATATCCCTCTGCGTCGTAACAGCAAATACATCATATATGGAGCCCCGATAATCGCCGTAATTAATCCAGCTGGAATCTCATACGGAGCGAACCATGTACGTCCGGCGAGATCTGCGAGCATGACGATCAGTCCTCCAAGCAACGCCGCAATCGGCAAACGAATCAGACTCCGGCTGCCCGCTAGATGTCTTGCCATGTGAGGAGCCATTAAGCCAACAAAGCCAATCGTTCCTGCCATCGACACCGCAGACCCGGCGAGCCCTACACTCATCAGAAGGAACAACACCCGCATGCTCTCCACCCGCAGACCCAATCCAGCAGCCGACTGGACATCCAGCAGAAACATATCCAGCCATCTGGCCATCCATATTAATAGAAGAAACAGGATGAGCAGCCACGGTAATAAAGGCCAAAAGTGTTCCCACGTTCTTCCGTATAGACTGCCTGCCATCCACACGGAAGCCTGGGAGACCCGGAATATTTTGCCCACCGTCAGTAAATACGTGATTAATGCGCCAGCCATTGCAGATATGCCCACACCAATCAGCAGCATGCGAACTGTGGAACTTGACTCTCCTTTTCTCCATGACAATCCATAGATTACCGTGGCCGCGAGAAAGGCTCCAATGAATGCAATCCACGGCATATGCCGCATTGGAAAAGTAGGAACCAGCACCATGACAGCAACCACCGCCGCAGCCGCACCCGAATTCAGCCCAATTACGCCAGGTGATGCCAGAGGATTCCTCGTAATGACCTGTAGGATTGTACCCGCCAATGCTAGACCGCATCCAACCAGAAAACCGATCAGTACCCGGGGCAGCCTTAACTGATGAATGGTGAAGTGATATTCCTGATCTCCCCTGCCCATCAGGCTGCGCAATACTTCTCCCGGAGGGATGGAGCGATCTCCCAACATCACATTAAGCACAAGCACCCCCACATTCAACAACAAGAGAATCAGAATAATGGTGAGTGCACGTCTCTTTATAATAGAAGAAATCATATCGATCTCTCCTTTCTTTGCGCCAGATAGATAAGGAAAGGAGCACCGAAGAAAGCTGTGACCACCCCAACAGGAATTTCCTGCCCTGGCAACACAAATCTCGCGCCAATATCTGCTGTGAGCAGCAGTAGTGCCCCTAGAACAGCAGCGTACGGCACTACCCAGCGATAGTCACTGCCTGTTATCGATCTTGCAATATGCGGAACGGCTAACCCGATAAATCCGATAGGTCCGGCAAGTGCGACAGCACTGCCAGCCAGCAGCACAATGGCGATAATACAGATGATCCTAATCATCTTCATTCGCTGTCCTAATCCTTGAGCCACTTCATCTCCTAAGCCAAAAATGTTCAATTGACTGCTTAATGCAAACGAACCGACGATGCCAGGGATCAGATAAGGCAGAATTTGAATAAAGAGATCGAGATCTCTGCCTGTCAATGAACCCGCTAACCAGAAGCGCATCGTATCCAGGGACTGCTCATTCAGGATGAGAATGCCTTGTGTCAATGAAGCAAATAACAAATTTAATGTAGCCCCTGCCAGAACTAGTTTGACGGAAGATAAGGGTTGTCTGCCCGTGGAACTAAGAAGGAAAACCAGCACACCTGCAACCGCCGCCCCCAACAGCGCAGACCATGCAAATAATTGCAGAGACGTCGTCCCCAGCCAAAAGGAAGCAAGCACCGCGGTAAGTGCCGCGCCATAATTAATGCCGAACAATTCAGGGCCTGCCAGAGCATTGCGGCTAATCGCCTGCATTAGGCACCCGGCCACAGCCAGTGAGCTGCCAACCACGGCGGCAATAACCGCTCTTGGCAGCCTAACGGTTTGAATGATCAGGTGTTCACGCGATCCGTCAAAGGCATAGAACGCAGCCACAACGGAACGCAATGGAATCTGTACGATGCCATACATGATGCTGAATAGAAATGCAAGAAGTGTCAACACGATGATGGTTGCTAAACCAGTGATTTTAAACCTGGTATTTGTGTTCATTTTTAAGCCTCCGACCTGCATGCTGCTTGATTTATGTACTTTAATAAGTTGTATAAATCATTTTAAAAAAACGGATTGTCAACATTTTTACTTCTATTATATAAGATCAAATATAGAGCACGAATATAACGTGGCACGAGCCTTATGCAGAAACATCAGAAAAATTGGATCGTCACATTCGACGACCCAATTTTACAGTTAAGCTATGACCACTTGGAAGCATAATTGCGAATGATAGTGCTGATTTCCCAATCCCCTATCTCTGGAAAAGGTGCAGCATATTTTGCGTTTAGTTGGCTACATAGGTGTTCAAGTCATCCACAACCTTGTTTACAGCCTGAATGCCCAGACCACTCATCCAGTACTCCCAATCAACCGGATGCACAGCTTGGTTTTGAACTCCTTTCAACGTCGCCCACAATTTACTTTTCTCCAGTTTGGCGAACGCATCCGGCTCACGGTTAAACCAGAAGATTACGTCACCATCGAGATCAGCAATCTGTTCTTCCGTAATATCCTTGGAGAAGCCTGCATCCTGCTGTGCTGCGGGACGAATAATTCCGGCATCTTCCATAATCGTACCTGCAAAGGTTTCTTTCAGATAGACCTGAATTTTGTCTTCACGGGGACGGAACAGCGATACTTCCTTGGCATCTTTGCCTGCAAGCGTGGATTTCAATTCCTCAATGCGCTGCTGATATGTATCCAACAGCTTCTTGCCATCTTCCAGCTTGTTTACAGCATTGGCATGAAGCTGCAGATTTTCTTTCCAGGTAACCCCGAGTGTTTCTACAAACACCGTAGGCGCGATTTGTTTTAACTGATCATGGATAGCATCATGTGTATCTTTATTACCAATGATCAAGTCCGGCTTCAGTGCATCGATAGCCTCCAGGCTTGGTTCATTCACCGATCCGATATTCTCAATGCCTTCTGTGCCTTTCAGATAGGCCGGGTATGGATCGCCTGCTGCGAGGATGGAAGGTGCGCCCACAGGTGTAATGCCTAACTCGAGCAAATTATCCAAGGCCCCAATGTCCAGTACCACAATTCGACTTGCATTGGTTGGAACCTGTACCTCACCATAAGCATCTTTGACGGTACGTGTATCTCCAGTATTGGCTACGGTTTCTTCTTGCTTTGGTTCGGTTGGAGCGGTTTCCGCTGCAGTACCATTAGCGGCACCCGATCCCGAATTTCCACAACCCGCGAGCACCAGCATCAGTACGGCCAACATCGCAAAATGTATCCATGATTTCATTCCAATTCTCTTTCTCTCTACTTGCATTCGATCCAACCCCCTGATCCTATTTAATAACCTAATCAATAATGATTATCATTATTAAAACAATATCCCACAATTCCAGTTTCTGTCCATGCAATATTCTTTTGATCTCATATACTATTTTTTATTCCATCGTCATTCAACCCATATTTATCCATAATCGAGTGCGCCAGTGGATTTGGAACCTGATGAATACGCAATTCATCATCTGGAAACAAACGCCGCTTCGTCAATTGCTCCACTCCAATCTCAGGATCAAACAAGGAATACAATTCGTAACGTTCATGAAATTCAGGAAAACGCTGTTGATAGTCGATAATGATCTTACGAGCTTTGTTCCAGAAGGTCTGCTCTCTGACCTCGTAATGCTCCTGTATGAACAAAGCCAGTTCTCCAAGATTGATAAAGAAAAAGGCATCGTGTATGAAATCCCGAACTTCTGTCGGTTCGTCCGTCTCCAGGAATGAATTGCGGTTCACACGGCGGTGATATTCCGGTACCTCGACAAGCGCTGGACAGAGCTTTGGATCGGCAAGGGCCTCTCTTGTAAATCGTATTCCATCGTGAAAATCCTTCAGCGCAATGCGTGAGGGCCTGCCTTCCCGGTGAATGAGCAGCATATTCTGTGCATGAGACTCCAGCGCAATCCCATGAGCGAACAACCAGTGAATGAGCGGTCGTACCGCAGTCAGCAGCAGCTCGGAAAGCCATTCATCAGAACCCAGCTTTTTCACCCAAGGATCAATTATCGGGCGCCCTGCATAGTCCAGTGTAGCTAATGCATTAAACGGAATCGCTGATTCACCCGGTTCCAGCCGGGAATGTACACTTTCCCTCCAAATGCAAGACATCACACCATACGAGAGGGGCTTCAAAGCATCCGGTGTCTGATGATTATCATATGCAACGCCAGCAATCTCCCCCAGAAGAATGACTCGCAGCTCATCTCTCAAATAGGGATCTTGCATGCTAATCCCCTGCAGCCAGTCGGTAATGAGAGGTGCATTCTCCACCGTATGTGGGGCGATCACCCTGCCTGTTGATGTGTTGATCATACTGAGCGACAGCTTTAGGTACGGTAAATTGGGACGTGATCGGTTAGCTAGCGTGCGGATCGACTGTTGAGCAGTGTACCGATCTTCGCTGCTGCCAAGCGGTACGATGCTTCCGTTACGAATATCTTCGGCAAGAACGGAACTGATCGTTGTTCGCCATTGCCACGGATGGACTGGCATCAGCACATATTCTGCCGGATCAGTACCCATTTCCTGTAGTGACGTGAGGAAGCGTTCCAGCACTTGTTCGCCAAGTTGATCCTGAAGCCATTCCCTTGCAGCCGGTCCATGTTCATTCGTACCATGACTTATCCGTGCGTTTTGTTTATGAATTCCGACCCATATCGGTTTAAAGCATCCGCCGAACTCGGGTCCATATTCAAGCTGATCTTCGATTCGGAAGCCGATACGGGATTTATAACTTGGATGATATGGATGGCCCTCGATAATTCCACTTTCCCAGTCTTCATCGGGAAGAGCATGTAAATCATTCTGCCGCTCAGCCCGTACATATCGCGCCAGCGTGTCATTGATCAGCGTCTGCTCCAGTTCTTTAACAAAATGTAGCAGCTTCCCTTCATCCGCGCCTATCGCTGGTCCGACTTCCAGCAAAAATAGAGAAATCGACTCCGCTTCTTGCCCAACTGCAGCTACAGCCTGAATAGGTTCTCCCTTTTGAATGCTGCTACTTCCCGAAACCCAAGCCGGAATCTCATCCACATAGACACGTCTTGTAATCGGTTCATGGTTCAACCGCAAACGACCAAAGGTCAGATGCCTCGTTCCCCTACATGCGTAGATAACCCGTTCGCCGTTCAAACCAATGCCTTCCATTTCCCAAACGTCGAACCCCTGCTCCTTCCGTGAGCTATATGCAATAACACCTTCGTACATCAAGGATTCAACCAACTGCCTGAATATGCGTCTACGTGCCTCCGTAAAGTGCTGTGAAGACAGCGCTGCGGTGTACAGTTTTCTTTGCTGATCTAGCCAATGCTCCTTCTCCACTCCAAGTCTAGAACTTGCAACACCATTTTCTAACTGGCTGGTGGAGTCCTCTGTGCAAAACGGTTGTCTATCCTGATCCTCATCATGGCTCCGATATTCAGATATTCTCTTACTTTCCATGCGTATGCTCTCCTCCCCTCCTGATTAGTGCTGTCGCACTGGCCTGTAGACATGCAGTGGATTATTTACCCGATGCACACAATCCCCCGGCCCTTCATGAATTCGCCGTCTGGTCAACTGTTCCACTTCGATCTCGGATGCAAAAACATCAAACTGTTCAAATCGCGCCTGTAACTCCGGGAACCGCTCCTGGTAATTCAAAATGACTTCGGCAGCCATGCGCCACCATTGCTTTTCACTCAAACCAAAATGCTTCTCCAGAAAAAATGCCACTTCGGTCAGGTTGATAAAAAGCAACGCGTCCAACATAAAGTCCTTCACCTCGGAAGGATCTTCCTTCTCCACAAACGAATTGCGATTCACCCGCTGATGGTTTGCAGGCGGATATTCAATATCCGGGTATCCAAACGGGTGAGGAATGGATGGGCAGTAACGGATACCGTCATGGAAATCCTTAAGCGCAATCCGGCTGGGCCATCCCTGTTTCAGCACGATGATCATATTTTGCGCATGCGATTCAAGCGCAGCTCCGTGCGCGTACAGCAGATGTATCAGCGGTACCACTGCCACATTCAGCAATTGCCGGGCCCAGCGATCCAGTCCATATTCGTTTATCCATGGTTTAATGACCGGAGTGCCATGCTGATCGAGATGACACAGCGCATTAAATGGCAAAGCCTCTTCTCCTGCCATTAAGTGCGGGTGCAGACTTTCCCGCCAGATAGCCCCGAGTGATCCGTATATTTTTTGCTCCAGCAGATTGGGCAGTTTCTGGTGATGGTACGATACCCCCGCAATCTCCTTCAGCACAATCAGACCAAGCTCATCCTGTAAAAACGTATCCTCTGCCACCACACGACCAAGCCAGTCCGAGATACGGGCTGCATTCATGATCGTGTGCTGTGCGAGAATTCGGCCGGATGACGTATTCACCATATTCAGCGGCAGTTTGACATATGGTTTATCGCGATGACTCACATTCGTCAATGTGCGAATGGATTGTTGAGGACGGTACGTGTCACCTGCTTGACCCAGATATATAATCTCCCCTGTTCTGAGTTGCTCCGCACATGCCACCGATATGATTCGCTCCCACTGCCAGGGATGCACAGGAACGAATACATATTCATCCACACGTACAGCCCCATCCGTACTCACCTTCTCCTCAACATCCGCATCGGCATCTGCATTGTCATTGGCATTGGAACTCAATTTCAAATCCGCACTTGAGATAACTTCCTGCAAAATCAACTTGAATGCCTGTAGTTCCTGCCCCAGCTCGTTATGAATAAACTCAGCATATGTGTCCAGTGAAGACGAAATGGATATTTGGGCCGCATCCTGTTTCATCGCAATCCAGACCAACTTGAATTCCGGCCCGAACTCCGGTCCATAGGCTTCATTGTCAGAAAGCGTAAATCCAACTCTGGATTTGTAACAAGGATGATACGGATGCCCTTCAATCAGGGCAGATTCCCACTCGTCATAATCCGATACCTGAGGTTCGGGCTGACCAGCACGCCATCGCACGGACAGCGTGTCCTTCAGATGGGTTTGTTGAAGTTCATCCATGAATTGCGCCAGCTGAGCTTCGGATGTGGGAATATGCGCAGCTATCTCCAGTAAAAAACGAGGAATGGAATCCGCTTCAGCTCGATCTATCGATGTTATCCGCATAATCGGTTTATCTGACAGCCGAATGCGATCAAAGCTCTCTTTTCGAACAGCCCAAAAGGTGTATTCCACCTGCTCTCCTGTCTCCGCCTCCCCTCGCAGGGTATACTCTGCCTCCGCATGAGGCCCGATCACCGATTCACTCAAGATTTTCTCATACAAAAATGACTCCACTAATTGCCTGAAGATACGTCGTCGCACCATTATCCACTCTTCGGACCTGACCAATGCTGCTGTTAGACCGTTCATATGGCACCTCCCATGATTTCACTGCCTCAAACCGTTCATGTGTTACTGCAAATAAATGTGCTGCGGATGCGGATGACTCAAAAAGTCATGATGCGAGATCGCCCACCCGTAAGCGCCCGCGAAGTGGAACAGCAAAATGTCTCCTGCCCGAACTCTGCCTGATGTAACATCACTCGCCAAAATATCCTTCGGTGTACATAGCTGGCCTGCCACTGTAAAAGCGGCTTCCTTCACCTCGGGTCTATAGTACGGATGCGTCCAGTTCTCCACCTCAATCACCTCGAACGGATGACTGTGCTGCCAAGAAACGGGCAGGCGAAAGTGATGTGTACCGCCACGCACGATGACATATGTTTTGCCGTGGTTGACTTTAACGTCCAGCACCTCGGTTGCATAATACCCACTCGATGCCGTAATGTAACGCCCACATTCGAACAACAAAGTCGTTTCCGAAGGCAGTTCCTTTTGCAATACCGGTGCAATCCCATTCACAAATGTGTTCCAGTCGAACTGTTGCTCCAGATGGGCATAGTTCACACCAATTCCACCCCCGGCATTCAAATACCGAAATGTGAAACCATATTGCCTCGCCCAATCCCGCGCGATGGTGCAGTAATACTCAACCAGTTTCACATGCTGCTCCGCATCCAGGTTGTTCGAAAGGGAGTGAAAATGAAAGCCTTCCACCTGAATATGTGGCAAATGCCGGAACTGGTTCATGACTTGTGGCAGCATGACCTCGTCGATTCCGAACTGGGTCGGACGACCGCCCATCGCCAGTGTCGCCTGCGGCAGTGGACCTTTCAGGTTAATCCGCAGCAAAACGGATACCCGGACGTCATTTTGACGGGCAATCTCGTTCAGCTTGTTCAACTCGTGCATACTCTCCACATGGATAAGCTGCACCTTATGCTCTATCGCACCACGCAGTTCGGCTTCCGTCTTGCCTGGTCCACCAAACAGAATCGGAATATCGGCAGAGACTTGTCTCACCTTCATGATCTCGCCCAAAGATGCCACTTCAAAGCCATGTACTACAGGGGCCAGCGCTCGAAGCACCTCTTCTTCCGAGTTGGCTTTGATGGCATAGAACAGCTGACTAGATTCCGGCATGGATTGTACACGTTGACGCACATGAGCGACGAGTGCTGTTACATCCCGGATGTAGGCACATACCGGTTCGTTCTGCTGTTCTTTCAGTGCCAATAGATGCTCACGAACTCTCTCAACCTGAGGCATACGCCATGTATTCAACTCTACAACCATAAACGTGTGCCCTTTCCTTGTTCAACTGCTCTTGCGTACATCTCTGCCGCACTGGAAATATCCTCAATCGCCATCCCCATCGGGTTCAGCACTATAATCTCCTCCTCATGTTCGCGTCCTGGCTTTTCCCCTATCAGGATCTCGCCGAGTTCAGCGTGAAGCTGCTCACGGGAGAATTTGCCTTCCAGCACCAGCTGATTAATAATCTTTTTCTCCCGGTTGGACTGATCCCAGTCGTCCACGACCACTTTGTCTGCCTGCGTAAATACATCCTTGTGCAAATCCATAATCGAGATGTTGCTGACAAATGTACCTTTGGCAATCCATTCAAACGGAATATGCGGCGATGAGGCTACCGTAGCTGTTACGAGTACTTCCGCTTGTCGTACCGCTTGTTCTGACGAATCTTCCACCAGCACTTCAACCTGATCAAAACGCAAACCAATTTCATCGGCAAGCTGGCGGGCCGTATCGGCATTCAGGTCATGCAGATAGATGGTCCGAATGGAGTCAAATTGTTCGAGGAGCGAGGTGATCTGCATTCTGGCGATCACCCCGCAGCCAATCACGCTCACTGTGCGAAAGCTTTCTCTGGCTAAATACCTTGCCCCGATGGCTGTAACTGCCGCCGTACGCATCCCGCTGATCACGCTGCCTTCCATCACCGCCACCGGATAGTTGCTTTCCGGATCATTAAGGATAATAAGGGCGCTTGCACGTTCCTTGTGACGCTTGGCCGGATTATCATGTTTGCTCCCAATCCACTTGAGACCACTAATTGCTACATCGCCACCTACATACGCAGGCATCGCAATAATGCGATCGGCAATATGACCGCTCTCCTCGTTAACCCGCAGATAAGGCTTCAACGGCTGCACGATATCCCGCTTGGCATGAAGCTCCAATGCACGGGTTACTGCTTTGACATATGGCTCTGAATACAGCCCTCCCAGATCTATAATATCCTGTTTACTCATATACAAAAGGCTATGATCCTGAACGGTACTCATATCTGATCTCTCCTCCGAGATAAATTTTTATAGACTCTTGATCGTTTGGCTTGGCGGTAATTGATTAACCCATTGCTCGTCATACACACTGTCCAGATAACGTTCTCCACGATCTGCGAAGACAGTAACCACCTTTGCTGAAGGCCGCAGGGTTGGAACCAGTTTCTCCAATGCAGCAACCAGTGATCCGGATGAACCTCCTGCAAAAATGCCTTCCCGTTCCAGCAGCTTCTGGCAGCCCAGCACGGATTCCCGATCATCCACATGAATAACTTGGTCAATCTCGTTCGGGCTGAATAACTCAGGGACCCGGTTGGCGCCGATACCCGGCAATTCACGCTGACGGGATGGTGTACCAAAAATGATCGATCCGACTGCATCAACGGCTACAATCCGTGCATGCGGATTTGCCTCTTTCACACGTCGGGATATGCCCAGAATGCTCCCAGTCGTACTCACTGCACACACCAGTACGTCTATCTGCCCATCCATCTGCTCCACAATCTCCTGACCTGCACCATGATAGTGAGCTTGCCAGTTCAAAGGATTGGCATACTGGTTGATCCAGTAACCTGCGGGGTCCTGACTGGCTAATTCCTTAACTCTGCGAATGCGGGATTGCAAATAACTTCCGTGTTCGTCCGGTTCAGTCACCATGTCAACCTGTGCCCCGAGGTAGGTTATCATTCTCAGATTCGTCGATGTGATTTTGGGATCAACCACACACGTGAATTTCAGTCCATATCGTTTGGCGGTTAATGCGAGACCAATTCCCAGATTTCCTGAAGTGCTCTCGATGAGATGTGTATCCGGTTTGATCGTTCCGTCTCGCAGACCTTGCTCGATAATGTATCGTGCAGGTCGGTCTTTCATGCTGCCGCCGGGGTTCATCATTTCCAGCTTGGCATACACCGACGCTCCTGAAGATCCGAACAGAGAATTCAAGCGAACCAGTGGTGTTTGACCGATACAATCGATAATGGAATCCGCAACTTTTAACGATCGATCCTTGATTTGCAAGGTACTTTGTTCCATGTGTTTACACCAGCTTTCTGGGCCTATTGTTGTCCAAAATCACTTTATTGATAATGATTATCATTTTCAAAATTGGACACAGGGCCTATTATGCATATCCTTTTTTTTCCTGTCAACACTAAAATTTTTGGAAAGTTTTTGAAAAATTTAAGATTGACATTGAGAATCATTCTTGATAATCTGATCAGCAATTGGTTTCAAATTGCCAAAATCAAGGTGGTGTAGCAGACATATGCTGTCTCAAATGGCATGGAAACAGAGCGTCCGCATTTTGTGGGGTGGACGCTTTCTTTCCAGTGCCGGGCTGACTGGAATCAGCCCTTTTATCCCGTACTACATGGAGCATCTGAACGCGGGAACGCCGGAAGAAGTGCTGATGTGGACAGGTCTGTCCGTATCTGCACCTGCTCTATCCTACGCACTTCTGACCCCTCTTTGGGGTAAGATCGGAGATCGTTGGAGTCGAAAATGGATGGTTGTCAGAGCGCTGGTCGGACTGGCCCTTAGCATGTTTCTGATGGGCATTGCCCAGACGCCCTTTCAATTCTTTTTGTTCCGACTCTGCCAGGGGGCTTTCGGTGGCATATCTGATGCGAGCAGTGCGTTTGTGGGAACCCATGCCCCTGACCAAAAGCAGGGCTCTGCGCTCGGACAGTTGGAGCGGGCATCAGCAGCAGGCCTGCTCGTTGGACCACTGCTTGGAAGCATATGTGTAAACACATGGGGAAGTCGTCCGCTATTGTTCATTACGGCCTCGTTGACATTGAGCTTTGCTGTGCTTGCCGCAATCGTATTAACGGGGGCGACGACACATGGGACTCGTACGGCCAAGAACGATACTCAAGTATCTCCTGTGGAACAGCACCAGCCTTCGGTCGCTTTGTTGAACAATCATGGCAAAAACAGAAACAAAAGCGGAATTATCCATGCCTTTGTTTCTCTAGTTACACATCCGATTGCCCGAAGACTCGTTATCGCAGGCATCATTTTCAAGCTTGCAGATTTCGCAACGTTTACGATGTTTACCCCGTTTATTCGTGAAATCGTGCCTTCCTCGGGTGCAGCTGCGCTTACGGTCGGAGTTCTGCTCGCGATGTCATCGGTTGGCGAACTGGTTGGCGCATCGTGGTGGGGCAAGCGAAACGATCGTTACTTACCCGAACGCAATCTCCGGCTGGCTGGTTTGTTATGCGGCTTGTGCCTGCTTGCACATACACTTCCATTCGGGGTGGCCTGGCTGCTGGTTGTACGTTTTCTGCAAGGATTCTTCTACAGCGCCCTATTGCAGACGGTCATGCTCAACGTGCTGAAATCCTCCACCGATCAGGATCGGGGCGTGCGCATCGGAGCTACCAACAGCATGTTAATGGCTGGTCAGATTGCCGGTCCGTCCATTGGGGTTCTAATCGGAGGTGTCTGGGGAATTCCAGCTGTATTTCTCGTCATGGGGACAGTCATGCTCGCCGCTTCGCTTGCTGTACGCCGCCCGGCGGTTCATGAGCCAAAAGCTCCCGTACAACTGCCGCTCCAATAATTTGTGAAAGGATGATAATCAATCATGACCAAGGATAACGTCACCATCGACACATTCCAGCAGACAGTTCATCCCTCTTCAGTATCCCCAAGTGGACTTGCCCGTCAGGAGATGCTAAGCCGGATATTGAACGCCTATCTTCGAGAAACCGAACAGCATGATCCTTATGTTCGAATTGCCACGCGGCCAGACCTTTCGCTTGTTATTGAGCTTCCGCGTACTGGTCAGAAGATATATGGAAATCTGCTTCATCGTTCCGCCGCCGGACATCATGTCTATGGCGACACGTTTCACATTGCAGAATCAGACGAGGCACAGCCCGATGGTTGGAGAGAGGTTTCTTTTGAACAAATAACGACGCTGTTGCTTGATGAAATATCATCTGTAGAACCCAATCCTGAAGCCCGAATGTTGAAACGGGCCGAGCTGGAGCAGATGGTTTACAACAGTTTGGAGCATATGACCTCTTATCTGGAGCACGCATTGAATGCAGAGTCTCCTGTAACATTGGATTTTCGCTATCTGGAACAGGCGCTGCTATGTGGTCATCCATTTCATCCAACGCCGAAAAGTCTGGAGGGCTTCAGTTCTTCGGATTCGCGTGCCTATTCGCCTGAATTTGGCGTTAGCTTCCCTCTCAGCTGTTTTGCGGTGGCACCTGAACTTGTGTTGGAGGATTGGCTGGATATCGTGGACTATGGCAGTGAAGCACCCTGGGTTCCTGCGGAAATGGCCGAGGCTGCTTGGAAGCTCCTCCCTCTGGAAAGTAAACACTATGTCCTGCTCCCTTGTCATCCTTGGCAGGCTTCCTATTTGCGGACACTTGAACCTGTAAAGTCCTTATTGCAGCAAGGTACTTTGATTGATCTGGGCACTACCGGGCCTTCCGTGTATCCTACCTCATCGGTGCGCACGGTCTGGAATCCGAAGGAAGGTTGTTTCTACAAGCTGTCTCTTCATATTCGAATTACAAATTTTATTCGCGAGAACAATGAAGAGCAGTTGCTGCGCACACTGGATGCATCCAGGATTGTAAAACAGATTCAGGATCACTGGACGTCAGAGAAATTTCAAATTTTGCTGGAAAAAGGCTACCGTAGCTTGAAGCTACCGGAGATACCTTCGTTCACTCAGGAGGCGTTGATCTCAGGCTTTTCCATGATCCTGCGCGAAGCACCAGAGTCTTGCAGCTCTGCTACAGGGGCCCCTTATGTTGTGGCCTCTCTCATGGAGGTGCTTCCCGGAGAAACTGAACCTTTGTTGTTCCGGGCTGTCCGGGAAAGTCTTCAATCATCTTCGTCGCCGGATCGTGTAAATGATATGAGAGTGCAGACAGACTGGTATGAATGGCTTCGTCAATATCTGGAGTTGTCCATGGTTCCACTTGTGGAACTGTATGCCGAGACAGGCATTAGTCTGGAAGCTCATGTACAGAATTCCATGCTGCGTCTTGAAGATGGCATGCCTGCCACTTTTGTGGTTAGGGACCTGGAGGGCATCAGTGTCAATCGTGCCTTAGCGGAACAGCAAGGTTGGATCGATCAGGTAGTCAATGCCAACAGTCCTGTCTTATATACCGAAGAAGAATCACGTCATCGATTGAAATATTATTTCTTTGTCAATCACCTCAGTCATTTGGTGCAGCGCCTGGCATACTATACTGGTCAACTAGAGCAGCCATACTGGAGGGTGGTGAGAAATACATTGGAGGACCTTCGGAAAAAGACAGCCGAGTCCTCGCACATCAACGACGTTATTCGTGATCTGTTGACCACCGAGACCTTACCGGCCAAAGCCAATTTGCTCAGTCGGTTCCACCAGCGTGGCGAGACACCGCTATACGTCAACATTCCCAATCCAATAAGGTAAGGAGATTCCTCTTATCTGCTCCAGTTCATTCAACAGGTCATTTAGCAGTCCATTAAGCATTACACCCAACCTCCAATATTTGCATACCAAAAAACGGCCCTGGATAACAACACAACGTGTTCTTCCAGGAACCGTTTCTTTCTTTCAAATCATTTTCCGATTCATTCCTTATCTCAGCTCAAACTATTCTATTAAAACTCATCGCCTCTTACCTTGGCAAACACCATCATATCTACTAACGTACCTGTACTGTCACGCCGTATCTTGCGCAATACACCTTCAAGCGTATAGCCTGCGCGCTCAGCCACTTTGGCACTTCGCACATTGCGGGCATCACAGCGGATTTCCAGCCGGTTCGCCTCCAGATAGGTTATTGCGAACTGCTCAATGCCTCTGACCGCTTCTGTCATGAGACCCTCACCGGCACGAGAAGTTCTGATCCAGTAACCGATCTCGAAACAGCGTGCATTCCAGTCGATTCGATGCAGTCCGCTGCTGCCCACGAATTCATCCGTAAATCTGTCACGTAAATGAAGCATCATGTCGGTACGCTCCAGAAATTGCAGCCTGGCTTTGCGGGCATTCGCTTCCGATTCCTCCAATGAAGGTGTGCTCTCGGCAAAAGGCAGCCACAAACGTAATTGCTCCGCACTTTCACGAATTGCCTCATTCACTGCGGCTCCATCTCCCCACCTCGGGGCACGAATAGTCAAACGCGGTGTATCAAAACTTTCGGGAAATGACAGCATTAACGGATTCATTGAAGAGGAATTGGTCATGAACGCTACTCCTCTACCTGGAATATCGAGTCAATAATCAGTGGCAAGTTATCCCTCACGGATACAGCACCCAATACGGAACGGGCGTGCACGCCCTGTTCTCCGAACACATCCAGCATCAGATCCGAGAACCCGTTTAACACTTTATGGTGCTCCTCGTACGAGGCGGTAGCATTGATGAACCCCTGCACTTTAACCACCCGCTTCACCCGATCCAGCGAACCAAGCACTTCCTGAACGACAGCCAACACCTCGATGGCAGCATTTCGAGCAAATTCATATCCCTGCTCCGTCGTAAACTGCTCCCCCAGTTTGCCACGCTCTTGCGTATCCGGCCCTTTACCGGACACATACATGATTCCATTTACAATCACCGCATTGGTGTACTTTGCTGCCGGCGTACTTGCTTGGGGCAATACAATGCCCAATTCGTCCAATCTGGTCTGTATCATCGGCTTCTCCTTTATGTACAAGATGTCCTTACAAGCTATCAATCTTTCAATTTATTCCTAATTTAGTTAAATCTCAATATACGCCGGTTGCTCTTGAACCGCAAGATGTAAAATGAGCTGAAGGGATATTTTCCTTCTATTATAAGTCATTAATTACAGGGTGCTCGAAGAGTACAACAAAATATGGTCTCTCCGCTGCCACCCCTGGCTCGCCCAAAAACGATTACCGATTTCATTATCATCTAGCACCATCAAATGACATTTCATAATGCCGGCATGTCTCAATTGCTCCAGACTAAACCGAATGAGCGTTTTGGCAATGGAGCGCCCCCTATGAGCAGGATCTACGGCTACATGGTACATAAATCCTCTTCTGCCGTCATTTCCACTTAATACAGTACCAATAAGATTCTTATTCTCATCAAGACATACATAACTTAGCCCCGGGTTGCGCTGCAAATATGCCGAAATAGCTTTCCTTGAATCAACTTCTTCACTAAGTCCCATTCCTGGCGTTCGTTCCCACAACATAATGGCCTGATCATAATGCTCAATTGTCATTTCCTTATATGTATACATCGTTCCTACTCCCATCTTATCAGGAATTACTTGCAGTATTTTTCCACATTCTATCATATTTTCGTTACACTAAAAGGAAAGATAGAAGCAATAACTCTCAAAATCTATGGAATTGAATATAAGGAGGAATTATCATGAGTGCACCATTGTTTCGTGATCCCATCTTTGATGGAGCTGCTGATCCGGTCGTTGTGTGGAATCGTTCCGAGCGAACCTGGTGGATGATTTATACAAATCGCAGAGCCACAGCCGGAGGGCCAAAGTTCGCCTGGGTGCATGGTACCGATCTGGGCGTCGCTTCTTCGGCTAATAATCAAAGTGCAATAGCCAATAATTAAATTCTCCTAAAGGACTTGAGCATATCCCTGTTCCACAGGGCCTGTCAGGTCCTTCTTCTATTCATTAAATCAACCTTTTCGTATCTATACTGTATCTATATCGCAGTCCACCCTATTTCAGCACTCTCATCGAACCAGCTTCTCTATACTCCTGACGATATGTCCTTGGTGACACCTGAACCGTTCGCTTGAACATCTTCCCGAAATGTGAAAAATTGCTGAATCCCGCTCGCAGAGCGATCTCCGTTATGGAATCCTCGCTTTCACGCAGCAAGCGCTGCGCCTCCTTCACACGAAGCAAATTGAGATAATCGCTGAACGTGAAACCTGTGGTCTGTTTGAACAAACGGCTGAGATAATGGGGACTAATTCGAAATAATGCAGCAACCTCCGGCAGCGCTAAATCCTGCTGATAGTTATCGTTGAGATAACGCACCACTGCCTGTGCCTTGGGATGCAGAACCGGCTCACTGTCGGCCGAGTGCACGGTGCTCAAATGTTTGTTACGGTAAGCAAACAACAGCAGTTCAACGGATCGGTGACGAAGCAGCAGACTGCTTCCAGCTCTGGTATGGACCATCTCATCAATCATTTCACTGACCATTCGCTCCGCTGTTTCACTTACCTGTGAAGGAAGCCTCAGAATGGGAATATTCCAGCCGAATGGCTCCTTCAGCCCCTCTGCCAGCTCAGGTAAAATGGCCAATTCGGTGAACAGCTCTGGCTTGATATACAGAACAATTCGATCATGGTCTGGCCTTCCACTCTCCATCGTTTTATGAACGGTATTCCGGTTAATGAATACGAAATCTCCGGCTTGGACCCGGTAAGTTCGATCCTTGATGAAGTATATGCGCTCACCCGATAGCAGGTAGTACAGCTCATAATGGTCATGCAGATGGTCATCCGTCATGGAAAAATATCCAATGCGACGATCATATTCGATATTCAAATATCCGGTGGGATCATGGTAATCCGCTCGAAATGTCTGTATCATGCAGCTGCCCCCTTTAGTTGAATTATAGCAAAATAAGCGGCATTTGAAAGCGATTACGCACAAAAAGCGGCGAAAGAAGTGCTTCCTTGTTATAGTCTAGAGCTATATTCAAGGAGGCGATAGACATGAGTAACAAAAAACGCTATGTATTGGTCGGAACAGGCGGCCGTGCTGAATTCTTCTATGGAGCATTAGCCCAAAATTTCAGGGAAACATCCGAACTTGCAGCTTTTTGCGATATTAACCAGATACGCATGAATTACGCCAATCAGTTGCTGAGGGAAAAATATAAATACAATGAGGTGCCAACCTATCCTGCAGATCAGTTCGATCAGATGATTGAGAACGAGAAGCCGGACTTCGTCATTGTAACCAGTATCGACCGCACCCACCACAAATACATCATTCGGGCAATGGAGCTTGGCTGTGATGTTGTGACCGAGAAGCCCATGACCATCGATGAACACAAATGTCAGGATATTCTTGATGCCGTCAAGCGGACCGGACAAAATATACGCGTCACCTTTAACTACCGCTATGCGCCGCACCATACCAAGATACGGGAACTGATTCAGAATGACACAATCGGAAAAGTGACTTCGGTCCACTTCGAATGGCTGCTGAATACGCGCCATGGCGCAGATTACTTCCGCCGTTGGCACCGGGACAAGCGTAATAGTGGCGGACTGCTCGTTCACAAATCCACGCATCACTTCGACTTGGTCAATTTCTGGATCGGTTCGCAGCCTGAGACCGTCTTCGCATTCGGCGATCTCATGTATTATGGTAGAGAGAACGCAGAGGAACGAGGCGTGACCCAGTTTTACACTCGTGCAACAGGCAACCCGATTGCGCAAGAAGATCCTTTTGCCCTGCACCTGGATTCGGATGCACATCTCAAAGCCATGTATCTGGATGCTGAACCGGAAGACGGCTACCAGCGGGATCAAAGCGTATTTGGAGATGGCATCAACATCGAGGATACGATGGGCGTTCTTGTCCAGTATCAGAACAAAGCCATTTTGACCTATTCACTGGTTGCATATCAGCCGTGGGAAGGCTACCGCATTGCCATTAATGGCACCAAAGGCCGGATCGAAATGAATATTGTTGAACAATCCTATGTTAACTCGCTGGGTGACAAAAATCTTGAAGGTGCATTGATTGGCAAAACACTGCGTGTCCTTCCCATGTTTGATGCCCCATACGAGGTTCAGGTCGAGGAAAAAGAAGGCGGCCATGGCGGAGGTGACCCTGTACTTCTGAATGATCTGTTTGGAGAGCCAGCGGAAGATCCCTACCACCGCGCTGCCAACCAATTCGACGGAGCAAGATCCATCCTCACCGGAATTGCAGCCAATCGCGCTATCGCAACTGGTTTACCTGTTCGCATCAACAATCTGGTACGTTTCTAGGAACGCAAGGCCGCTCCAACCCCATTTAATTCAAAGACTGCGTATAATACGCAGTCTTTTTCCCATTTTGACGATGGTCTTGAAGTCTATTCGCTTAAGGAGGAATCCATGTTTTTCTCATTAAAAAGCCGCCTGATCGCCTTTATCGTTGTGCTCTTCGTTCTCTGTTTTGGTACACTCTCCTTCCTACTCTTTAAGGAATCACGTACTGTGATTCGCTCTTACATTGAATCCTCTGCTCTTGAGAAGATGGAGGAATACGGCTCCTATGTCGATATGGTTCAGATGCAAATCTATGATGCAGCCTCTCTTGTTTTCAACAGCGATACCGCCAAGAACTGGGATAACGCGATGAGTGACCCCAACCTTCCTGAAGGGGAAAAGATGCTTGTCAATCTGGCGATGAGCCGTTTTCTGACCCAGGCTACGAACAGCTACACCAGTATCTCCGATGTATCCATCTATCGACGAAACGGGCTGAGGATTGGCAGTGAAAATCAAGTAACGACCGACCCTCTCTTCTTGCAAGAATTATGGTACAAAAATTTCTTTTTATCTCAGGGAATCACTGGCTGCCTGCACATACCGATCAACATGAAAACATAAGAGATCACGGCAACCCTGTAATTAGCCTGCTGATGCCCATTGGGACCTTTCACCATGCTACAGCCCAAAATGTGATGAAAATTAACGTCAACGAATCTTACTTTCTGGAACCGCTTAACCGAATCCATCTGGCCGAAAGCAGCACTATTTTTCTGCTGGGCGAACAAGGAAGCCCTATTCTTTCCCAACAGGCCAATCAGCTTGGTGCCGAAGCTTTAGCAGAAATCGATCAGATTCGGAACAACTCGCTCAAATCGGGTGTGGTGTACCTGAACAATGATGAAGGACAGCGTGACATTCTGGTATACAAAAAGCTGGGGCGTACGGGTTGGATGCTGGCGGGTCTGGCACCGGAAAAAGAGCTATACTCTTCTCTTCACAAACTTCAGAGTACCATTCTGGTGGTCACCATTGTTCTCATTCTCGTCTCTTTGTTTGCCGCTGCCTGGCTCTCTTATGGCGTCACCAAACCTTTAACACGACTGGTATTGGCCATGAGACAGGTACAGCGCGGCGCATTCGATCAAGCAGAGTCCCTTCTGCCTCCGGACAAAAATGTAAAAAGCGAAGTCAGTTATGTCATCTCCACTTTCCGCTACATGATCAGCCGATTGCGACAGCACATCCAGAACGAATTCGAGCTGAAGCTGCTCCGCCAGCAAGCTGAGTATAAAGCGCTGCTCATGCAGATGAATCCCCATTTTATGTTTAACACGCTGGAACTGGTGAGCAGTCTCGCCATGCAGCGCCGAACGGATGATACAGTTCGGGTCATAGAGGATCTAGGCAAAATGATGCGATTCTCCATCAATACAAGTGACGACAGGGTACAGCTTGCAGAGGAACTGGCTTATATCCGCCACTATATCTCCATTCTGCAAACTCGTTTCGGTCATAAGCTGGACATTACTCTGACACAGGAAGGCAGGCTGAATTCTCTGGTCATCATCAAATTTATTCTTCAGCCGCTTATTGAGAATGCCGTCAAATACAGCTTCCAGCATCAGACGACGGCAGAGGTACACATCCGGATCTCCAGACGGAATAACCACCTGCATTTCAACATTTCAGACAATGGGCCCGGGCTTCCAGCCGAAATCATTCAGAAAATTCATGATCCTGTTGAAGCATCTCAGCTGGAACCCCTATTGCGAAGCCAAAGCTGGCACATTGGGCTCGGTAATGTAGTTGCACGCTGCCGCTTGCATTACGGAAGTCTGTTTAACATTCAGATCGAGAACGGAGAGCATAACGGCACGTCTATTGAACTGATTCTACCCTCACAGGAGGAATATGATGTACAACGTATTGATCGCAGATGACGAGATCGAGGTTCGCGAAGGACTAAAATTGAAAGTGAACTGGCAAGACTTGGGTTTTGTCATTTCAGGTGAAGCGGCAAACGGCATCGAAGCGGAAGAGCTTCTGAAAGCTGAACATTTTAACTTGTTAATTACAGACATGAACATGCCTGTCATGGATGGCGTCCAATTACTGGACGTTTGCCGAAGCCTTAATCCTTCCATTCAAATTATGATCATCACTGGATATGAAGATTTCCACTATGCCAGAGCAGGTGTGCGCAGCCAGGCCATGGACTATTTGCTGAAGCCTGTAACCCGGGATGAACTGAAAACCACTTTAAATAAAATCAAAGATGAGTTGGATAAAAAGAAACAGCTGCATGGCGATTCCGAAATGATGCAATGGCGTCTCTCCCAGTATTACAAAGAAATGAAGCAACGTTTCCTGCTTGATCTTGTTAGGGGTCATCGCCTCTCACCTTCTTCACTGCCAGAGCGGATGCGGCTGTTTCATCTGGAATCCTGGCAGGATCACAGCGTCTGTTTCATCACCGCTGGCATGCGAAACTCCGGTATGCAGACTGCCTCAGGGGAACGTATTCCCGAAACGCTTCACCTTCCCTTTGAGCTGCTTTGTCACGAAATAGCCCAGTCTTATCCAGATAATGTACAAGTGTTCCATGACGGAGCCCACCCCGGTATTATGCATTTCATTACATTGGAAGGTATTCAGCACGAATTTGCTCAGCAGATCACAGCACAGACCCGCTCTGTCTTAACGATGGATGTACAAGTTGGATTGGGATTGTCCGTGTCTGGGTTTGAGCGCTGGAAAGAAGGCTATATTCATTCCCTATTGGCATGGAACTCTGCTGGACGCAAAGGTGCACAGGACCGTGTACCCGAAGTAGATCATAGTCCATTACTTCCTGAGGAAACCAGTCGCATGCTGCATCGTTGCCTCATTCGTGGAGAGCTGGATACCTTCCGCAGCGTGATTCGAAAGGAGCTTGCTGACTCATTTCGGATATCCACTTCCCATATGATCCGAAGCCTTTTTCAAATTTCATTATTGTTCGAACAGGAATCCTCGTGGATTTCCCCGGAATGGGTGCTTTGGCTAAAAACTCCAGACCAGGCAGAACTGCTGCTGATGCATTGGGCGGAAGATTTTGTGAATCAACAGCAGCCATCCGAGGTTGGAGAAGATACGGTCATTGAATCGGCCAAACGATATATCGAGGAAAATTACATGCTGGAACTGACATTAACTTCGTTAGCTGAGCAATATAACTACAACTCTACCTATTTTTCAGAGATATTCAAAGAAGCTGCCGGCATCTCTTTTATTCAATATGTAACCGAGGTGCGAATGAAACATGCCATACGTTTACTGAGGGAAACCCAACTAACCGTCTGGGATGTTACAGAGCTGACAGGCTTCCGTTCTCCAAGCTATTTCAGTTCAAAATTCAAAAAAAAGTTCAACATAAGTCCTTCAGATTATCGTTTGATGCACTCCGAAAAAATTGATAATCATGATCCGAAGAAATGAGATTCCGGCTTCTCCTCCTCCCCGGTATGATGAATTTACCAAGAGAATCACTGCAAACATTGTAAGCGGATTCAACAGCGGTGATCACGAATTCACATCCAACCCTGAAGGGAGGCCTATGATGAGAAAGCTGTCCAAGCCGTTATACGGCCAGCAGAATATGACTGCCTATTTGTTTCTGCTGCCCTGGCTCATCGGACTTTTCTGTCTGACACTCGGACCGATGGTTGCGTCGCTCTACCTGTCCATGACGAAATTTAATTTGTTATCATCACCCACGTGGACGGGGCTCAGCAACTATGTCCAGATTTTTACCGAAGACGATACCTTTCGCAGATCTTTGGGGCTAACGTTTTATTATGTATTTCTATCCGTTCCACTAAGGCTTGCCTTCGCCCTGCTTGTAGCGATGGCACTGAACAAAGGGATTCGGGGTCTCGGCTTATACCGAACCGTGTATTACATCCCTTCCCTATTGGGAGGCAGCGTCGCTATTGCGATCGTCTGGCGTCAGATTTTCGAAGGAAATGGTTTGGTCAATCAGTTTCTGAGTTGGTTCGGAATCACCGGACCCGCCTGGATTGCCCATCCCGATTATGTGGTCTATACGATCGTCACACTCTCTGTATGGCAGTTCGGTTCGGCCATGGTTATTTTCCTGGCTGGCCTAAAGCAAATTCCAGCCGATTTATATGAAGCTTCGGACGTCGACGGGGCCGGAAAGGTACGCCAATTCTTCGGCATCACACTTCCGATGCTCTCGCCTGTTATTTTTTTCAACCTGATCATGAGCATGATCCATTCGTTTCAAGCCTTTACACCCGCTTATGTGATCGGGGATGGACGCGGAGGCCCGCTCGACGCCACAATGTTCTATACCTTGTACCTGTATCTGAAAGGCTTCTCGTTCTTTGATATGGGTTATGCTTCGGCCCTGGCGTGGATCATGCTGGTCATTATCGGGGTATTCACCGCAATCGTCTTTCTCACCTCGAAGTTCTGGGTGTTCTATGGCGATAATCAGGAAGGGAGATAGTCACATGCCACTAAAGCGACGTTTGGTTCAAGCCGGGAGGCATGCCGCCATTATCCTCTTCGGTCTGCTGATGTTGTATCCGGTGTTATGGTTAATTCTCAGTTCATTTAAACCGAATCATCTCATCTTCACGAGTAGCAGCCTGATTCCAACCAGCTTTACTCTCGATCATTTTGTGAATGGCTGGAAAGGATTGCAAGGGGTGTCGTTTGGCCGTTTCTTCGGCAACTCGGCGCTGATCTCGGTCATGAGTGTGCTGGGAAATGTGATTTCTTGTTCCCTTGCAGCCTACGCCTTTTCCAGATTGAAGTTCAAGTTCAAAGGCCTGTGGTTCAGCATTATGCTGGTCACAATCATGCTTCCTTACCATGTAACCCTGGTACCTCAGTACATTCTGTATAACGAGCTGCATTGGATTAATACGTATTTCCCGCTCATTCTGCCCAAGTGGCTGGCACAGGATTCCTTCTTCATTCTGCTCATGGTTCAATTCATCCGTGGTATCCCACGGGAGCTGGATGAGAGTGCAACTATTGATGGTTGCGGGCAATCGCAGATTTTTTTCAGAATCGTGGTGCCGCTTCTCGTTCCTGCCCTGATCACAACAGCGATCTTCACCTTCATCTGGAGCTGGGATGATTTCTTTAGTCAGATGATCTACCTGAGCAAAATTGATCTGTTTACCGTACAGCTTGGGATTCGGTCGTTATTCGATCCATCGGGACAATCGGATTGGGGCGCACTGCTCGCCATGTCCACGCTGTCTCTGCTGCCTGTGACCATTATCTTTCTGGTATTTCAGCGTTATTTTCTAGAGGGGATTGCAACGACTGGGCTGAAGTGATTACGAAATTACGAAAATACCTGTCCAGACGCAATACGTGTACAACAGATATTATGTTTTTCATTATCCATCGTCAGGGGGATTTCTCATGTTCAAACGATTAATGATCACTGTTATAGCTTCGCTCCTGTTATTGGTAACTGCCTGCTCTGGAACGGATCATACCGGCGCTGATGAGCAGACAGAAACGAAGACAGCTGAAGACGGGCAAGTCGAATTGCGCATGATGTGGTGGGGCGATCAAAAACGGGCAGATATTACGAATGAAGCCCTGAAGGTTTTTCAGGAGAAACATCCGAATATTAAAATTGTAGGTGAATTTGCGCCTTCCTCCGGATATTTCGACAAGTTGAATACTCAGTTGGCATCAGGCACAGCACCGGATATTTTCTTCCTTGGAGGTAATGTGGTTGACTATGCCAAGAAGGATGTGCTTTTGAACCTGGACCCTTATGTCGGTAGTGAACTGAATCTGGATGGCATGGATGCCAGCATGGTTGACTACGGGCGTCTTGATGGGAAGTTGCAGCATATTTCCGCGGGTGCGAATGCACGGGGCATTGTCGTCAATCAGGCGCTGTTCGATCAAGCGGGAATCCCTTTGCCAGCTTCGGATTGGACTTGGGAAGATTATGCTGCAATCAGCAAGGAGCTGTCCGACAAGCTCGGCAAGGGCTTTTATGGAACCTATAATTTCACGGTTGATGGTATGGACATCTTTTTGAAACAACGCGGCAAACAGCTATATGATATGAAGAACGGCACGCTCGGATTTGCAAAAGAAGACATTTTGGAATGGTTCATTTACTGGGAGCAGGCTTCCAAATCCGGAGGTGTGGTCACGTCTGAATTGCAGGTTTCCAATCCACCGGATGATACGAGTAAATCCTTGCTTATTACGGGCAAGGCGGCGATGAGCCTGCTTCCTTCGAATCAACTGGCTGCTTTCCAGAGCCTCACGGAAGATAAGTTAATTCTTTTGCCTGTACCACGGGGGCCAAAAGGAACTGGGGTTGTATTTGAATCCAGTCAGGGGTTGTCCGGTTATGCAAATACCAAACATGCAAAAGAAGTCGCCATCCTGATGGATTTCTGGATTAATGATCCGGACGCAGCCAAAATTCTCGGCAACGACCGCGGCGTGCCCGTTACGGAAGCCAACCGCAATCTGCTTCAGCAAGAAGCGGGACCTGTTGAAGAGATTGTATATAATTACACCAGCTTTGTATCTGAAGCTACGAAAACGGAGCCTTTTGACGTGAGTTATAATCCTCCGGGATTCGCTGAATTCTCCAAGCTGGCCCAGACAACCAACCAGGAAATCGGCTTCGGCCGAAAAAGTGTGGAGCAAGCCGTGACTGACTTTTATAATGGCACCGTAAGAATTTTTGAATCCAATCAGTAATTAACCGCTTCAAGGAGGTCAACATGACAGAAGCCCTGCTAAACAAGCTGCGGCAGATCTCGATCCACGATCATGTGCAGCCAGGTAAACCGGAAGATCAAAAGTTAATACAGGAATGGCAGGCGTCGGGTGTTCGATTCGCGGCATCCGGCGGACGATTGGAAGCGACTTATTATTCCGCTTTGGAGAAGTTACTGACTTGCATTGTGCCCTTGAACGGCAGTGAGCCAATTCTTCAGGAAGGTGGCATCTATCTGGGTTGCTGGCTGGAGAGTACGGGCACCATTAATGCGGAGCTGCTGTCACGTCTGATTCCTTCTGTATCGGAAACGACCTATCTTGCTTTTGCCCGACACCAAAGAGAAGACGGATTGCTGCCTTATAAGCTAACGGAGAACGGCCCATCCTTTCGCCAGATTCAGCTCGTTACACCCTTGGCGCGAAGCGTATGGAACCACTACCAGCTTCATGGAAAGAACCGATCCTTCCTGAAGACCATGTACAAGGCCATGGTACAATACGACGAATGGATTGCAACGTATCGCGATACCCGAGGGACCGGCTGTGTGGAGGCATTTAGCACCTTTGATACCGGGCATGATCTGTCCCCGCGGTTCTGGCACGTTCCGGATACACCATATATGAATGATGCTGCGTCCTACCATCCGGACTCTCCAGTCCTGCCTTTTTTGGCACCAGACTTGACCGCCAATATATATTGTCAGCGCATGTATTTATCCCGAATGGCTGAGGAACTTGGAGAGTCTGGTGGTGAATGGAAAGAAAAAGCTGAAGCCAGTCTCGAAAGTCTCTTCCGCTACTGTTACGACGAAGAGGATATGTTCTTCTACGACCGGGATCGCAATGACGAATGGGTCAGAGTACAGTCCGATGTGCTGCTGCGTGTGATGGCCTGCGAGGTGGGCGACCGTGAATTATTTGATAACATGCTGCGCCGGTATTTGCTGAACACAAGCAAGTTTTTTGCCAAATACCCGTTTACCTCCATGTCGATGGATGATCCACGGTTCGATCCGTTCTCCTCTTATAACAGCTGGGGTGGAGCATCCAACTTCCTGAGTCTGATCCGTTCACCCCATGCATTTGAATATCACCATCGCTATGTGGAATTGACCTGGGTGCTGCAACCCATCCTGTCGTCCCTCTCCAAAGCAACTCGCTTTGCGCAGGCTTTAAGCCCATGGACCGGGGAGGAGGGTTTTACCGAAACCTACTCCCCCTCCATTCTTTGCCTGCTTGATTATGTGGAACGGTTATGCGGCATTATGCCGGTTGGATCGGACCAACTGTGGTTTACCGGTCTTCTCCCCATCGACATGGATCATGGCGAAGAAGTCGCTGGTCATACAGCGTATAGCCGCACGGTGAATGGACTGCATTTTGAATTGGTGAACACACCAGAACGAGTAACGGTATATCAGGATGGTAAGGCTCTTATGGAAGGGCCAGCAGGAATTCGATTCATTACGGATCGTAGTGGACATTTGGAAGGTGTCATCGGTATGAGCGTGCGCACGATTGAAGGTGAACTGATCTATCGAGGAAAATGCATTCCGTTTCGAATCAAAGGAAATGAACTCCAGCGATATATTGAGGGAAACTTGAAAACAGAACGGGATATCGGCATCATCTTTCCTTCTTATTGCTAGTGCGTTGAAGTAAGTAGTGTGCTCTCCACAGAAACATTAACAAAGCCATTCCCGATGAATAGTTGCAACACCAAAAGCGCAAGTGGCAAGGGTAGCTCCCCTGTACTTGCGCTTTTCCGATTTGATATCCTGATGAACTATCCACGAAAATAAATTTTCCGTTTATGCTTTCCGCTCCCACGCAGGGTGGCGATAGAACTCAATCGTATCTATATAGTTCACCGTGTACTTCTGTTCAACATCCGACAGCTCCAGCAGCTTTCTGTCCATTTGTTTCAAACCCATGACCACATCATGTCGGAGGAGGTCCATTGCGATTTTGCCTACAAAGCCGCCTTCCATCTCTTTATGTTTATTCCGAAATTCTTCATTATAGATCAGTTCCGGTGTAAACGATGCTTCAACAAATGCGTTAACAAGCGTAAGTTCATTACCCTCCATCTGTACCGCGATATAATAGTTGCCACGTTCATCGCGAATGAGGTCTTTATACATTTCCACGTCCATCTGAATCACTCCCTATATCTTAAGTTGTACCTTATCATGAGTAACATGGGCGCCATTTCGCTCACCTCTTGCCCTCGTCCATTCATATAGTAGGTATAAATGGCGAACGGAGGATTGCTTATGAATTGGCACCAACTTCATACAGGAAAAACACTTCAGCAGCGTCTGGCCGAGTTCCAGGGACATCTGGCAGAACTGAATGCTCCATTGTCCGGTCTGGAACCTGGAATAATTAGAAAAGTATATCCGCGCAATTTCATCAAAGTCAATCGGCAGTTATTTATTCCACTCAGCTTGTTTTCCATTCGTGTATTTGATGTACCACGAGCACGGCGAGGCATACGGGTAGGCATCCGCACGGTATTTCCATCCCGGAATGCATTTAACAATATCCGACTTGTTGGTGTTGGACTGGATTACATTGAGCTGCAGGGAAAGGGTAAATTCTCCTCACGTATTCTCTTTCCGCTAACTCAGGTCGAATCGATCTATCGCCCAACGAATAAAAAGAAGAAATAATGAGGCCAGACTTCGCTGAATTCATATCTGTCTGTACTTGCAATCTTGATTAGAAGAACGATCCATACCCTGGATCTATCCCATGTCATGATATGCATATTTCTCTTCCCTAGTATAACTCATAGGTGCATTAGTCTGCTCGGATATTGTGCCATAGCAAAAAGCGGTGAGCACAGGACCCTTCTGTGTCTCACCGCGTAG
This sequence comes from Paenibacillus sp. OK076, assembly GCF_900110055.1. NCBI lineage: Bacteria > Bacillati > Bacillota > Bacilli > Caryophanales > Paenibacillaceae > Paenibacillus > Paenibacillus sp. OK076. The sequence goes on along the minus strand of NZ_FOCH01000001.1, from coordinate 1,803,709 downwards.
ATGCCTATCAATGATTGAAATCAGGAACGTATCACTCAGATACCTGTCCACACATCTTTGGCATAACGACCTTCCTGCTGCAAACGTTCTAACCACGCATCGGCTTGCTCCGTGGAGTTGCCGCTGACATCAGCGTACGCTTTCTTGAGTGTTGCTTCAACATCAGGTGCCATCTTGCTGCCATCGCCGCAAACATACAGATGTCCACCCTGTTCGAGCAGCGGAATCAGCTTGTGGGCATCATCTCTCATTAGATGCTGCACGTAACATTTCTCTTCCCCGTCCACACGGGAGAATGCGGTATGAAGCTGGACAAGACCCTCTTGCTCGGCTGTTTCGAGTTCATTTTTATACAAATAGTCATGTTCAGGGTTGCGACATCCAAAATACAGATGGGCCTCACCCACCTGCTGACCTTGTTCCTTCAATACACGTCTTGCCTGCAGGAAACCGCGGAATGGAGCCACACCCGTCCCCGGACCAACCATAATGATTGGGGCCTCTGCATTTTCCGGCAGTTCGAACCCGGACTCGGGCGTGCGTATGAACATGACTACCTCTTCACCCGGCTTCAGGTTCGCCAAATAGTTGGACGCTATGCCTTTATATTCTCCCTGACCGCTCCACGCCGGAGCACGAACTACGCTGACGGTTATGCTGGCCTGCTCAGGCTGCACTCGTGGTGAACTGGAGATTGAATAATATCGGGCTTTCAGGGAAGGCAGCAGTTCCAAAAACCGTTCAAAAGGCAGTTCACATGCTTCGTATTTTACCAAATAATCCAGCATGGATATCCGTTTCTTACGTACTTCTTCCATGTATACAGACTCATCAAGAAGTGCTTCGAGCTCCTTCTTATGCGGTGGACATACCGTGTACGCCGCGAGTTCCCTCAGTTGGGCCCGAGTTGCCGCTTCCTGAAGTTCCACACTGTGACTGAGCAGATCGACCAAATTAACCGGTTGGTGCAATGGCAGATGAGCGGCGCTGCGACCGGAGGCATCCAGAACCAGATGTTCCGTGCCTGTGAATCCATATCGTTTCAGTACTCGTTCTACGAGCTCAGGCGGGTTTTGCGGTAAAATGCCCAGGTGATCGCCTTCCTTATACGTTGCGCCTTCAGGCAGTTTAATCTCCAGATGACGTGTGCTTCGTTCACTGCCCGCATCGTGAAGTTCCCGATTCTCAAGGAGTTCAGCAACATGTGCATCATACGTATCCGCGAGCGGCGTTACTGCCAGTCCGCTGACAAACTGTACAGACAAGGAGCTGCGCTCACTACCTGAGCTAGTGTTCAACTTGAGGCCCAGAGTTCGTGCCAGATCCGGCCATAGTTGCTCGGTCCAGTCTCCAACCTGTTTCTCAAAGTCCCCGCTGGCATCACTTTCTCCGATCGGTGATAACCGTTCTGCTCCTTTGGAAGATAACTGCTCATCAATCAATCGCGGGATACGCTGGTACGTGCTGGCCCAGTTGTGATCCCCACATCCGAGAACAGAGAATCGAACCCCTTGGAATTCCCCTGCATCCGCATGTTCAATCCACTCGACGAAGTCTTTGGCATTGCTTGGTGGCTGACCATTGTAGGATGCACTCACAATGATGACGACGCCTTCCTTGGGCAGTTTGCCAACACGATCATCCAGAGTAGCAACCTCGCTGCGGAAACCTTGGTATCTTGCGGTATCTGCGATTTCACGCGCAATGCCTTCCGCGGTCCCGAGATTGGAGCCATACAGGACGAGCATTGGGGTATGATGGGCATTTGCCGTATCCGGCTCTTGTCGTTTGGCCACCGGAGTTGGTTCCTCCACGGCAACACCCGGAACAGCCATGACTGGTTGACCCCCGCGTGCACGAACACGGATCGTGAAGTTATCGGGTTTGAGCGTCAGCGTTTCTTTCACTTTCAACTGATAGTCTGCATGATCGATGAAATCAAAATGCTTCAAAACCATGCCCAGCACAAGTGTTGCTTCCTGAAGGGCAAACTGCTGACCAATGCAGGCCCGCTGACCATTACCAAAAGGTTTATAGGCATCATGTGGCACCTTGCTCGGATCTTCAAACCGTTCCGGACGGAATGCCTCCACATCGTCACCCCACGCATCGCGGTCCCGGTGCAGCTTGGGAATGAGCACACTGACACTATCCCCTTTTTGCAAAGGATATTTACCGTCCAGAACGATATCTTTCTTCGCGTATAAGGAGAATGCCGGAGCCGTAGGCCACAACCGCAATGCTTCATTCAAAACCATGCGAACATATTTCAGATTGCGAACCTGATTGTATGTCGGGACCGGATCTTTCAGAATCTGATCTGCTTCAGCTTGAGCCTTGGCGAGTGTATCTGGATTTTTCATTAAATAATAGATGGCAAAGGACAACAAGCCACTCGTCGTCTCATGTCCAGCAATCAGGAAGGTGATGATCTGGTAACGGATATTTTCATCGTCCAGCGTTTCCCCGGTTTCCGGGTCTTTCCCGCTAAGCATATGGGATAACAGATCGTCTGCCCCTTCCTGGGGCTGCTCCTTGCGCTCCGCAATAATATGATCCACCAGAGAGAACATCGAACGAATATCCTGCTCAAACTGTTTCTTCTTGGTGATCATCAGCTTGTCTTGTAGACGCAAACGCTGCAAAGAACTCATCGATTCGTCCAATGCCCGCACCATGCTGGTAATGAAAGGATGGGGCTCTTCCCGATAAAAGCTGTTAAATCGATAGTTGAACCCACACAGTCCAATCGTATCCAGGGTGAGACGAGTCATATCATCGGGTACGTTAACCGTCTCGTCCGGGTTCAATCTGGACCACTTCTGCACGAGCTGTACAGCGAGATCGATCATTTTATTGTGATACCCCTGCATCGCACGCTGGCTGAAGCTAGGCAGCAGCACATTGTGAGCTTTTTTCCAATTAGGTTCTTGTGTCCAGCTCGTAAACAGGCCATCCCCGGCAAATGCACGAACCTTCTCCAGCGGTGCCCATACACGTTTATCGAATTTGGATTCGTCGCTTACCTCGGCTACCAGTTCGTGACCTGATATATACAACTCACTTCGTCCAGGATACTCCATTCTAAAAATGGGTCCATACTCTTCAGCGAGTTTCACCAGGGATTGTACAGGCTCATCGGTATTTAACTGTGGTAAGTTTCCTAAAGGGCCAAAAGTTTTAGGTTGGGGAACTGAAATTTGCGCCATAATACTCACTCCTCTTCCAAGTAATACGTTCAACTAAATAATACCTTCGTTCAATTAAGACTTCAGATCAACAGACATGCCTTCATTTTCTGCAAATTTTCATATTTCATCCAGATAACCTAAAAATCATTCCGGAACCAATTGACCGAAATAGTATATTGGTCATTTTAGAATAAAAAAAATGGGTTCCTTCGTTATCTCTCTTTTACCCTAACATTTCCAGTCCTAATCTTCAACAGTCTCAAAGTCGTAGGACCAATGGGTATCCATCCGAATTGGCATGAGTAAAATTCCCTTTGGTCCATTAATATAAAAAATATTTAGCTCTGAACGAACACTAGAATTTTGAAGATACACAGTTCGCTCAAACTCAAACTAGGCCTGTCTCAGCAAATCCCGAATCGCGGACTCCATCGCTATCGGTGCAACTGTAGTCTCATAGCGGACACTCACTTCCCCGGTTCGATCAATCAGAAATTTGGTGAAATTCCATTTGATCCCGTCTCCCCGGTATAAATCGGGATGTTTCTCCTTGACGAATTGATCCATCCACCGACCTTCTTCCGACTCCATATCATAACCTTCAAATGGGGCAGCTTCGACCAGATCGCGAAACACAGGGTGTATGGATTGTCCGGTAACCTCGATCTTCTCAAAAATCGGAAAGGATATATGAAAATGATTCCTGCAATACTGAGCTATCTCATCACTGCTGCCCGGCTCCTTGTGATTAAATTGATCACAGGGAAACGCCAGGATCTCCAGCCCTTGATCACGATACTGCTCATACAGGTGCTGAAGCTCCGTAAATTGTCGAGAGTAACTGCACTTGCTGGCTGTATTCACAATAAGCAGCACCTTCCCCTCATAAACAGATAAATCACCCGCGTGTCCATCCATAAATGGAACCTGATAAGAAAATATGCTCATTCATAACGCCTCCTTGGTCGGGTCTCACATGAACCCTCTCTTGAAATGGATTATACGCCGCTTCTCTTGATAGGTTAAATATATAATAATTATAATATTAATAGCCTTTATCTATAAAATATCTTATCTGCTGCCATATGATTAGATGGCTCATTATCCTTTTCATATTGGACATACTAGACATAGAAAAAACTGCCCTTCGCAGACAAAAAGGCTGCTTTTGGACAGTCATTCGTGAGGTGAAGCATTTCGAATGGTGTTACCCCATAATAAGACCATAGACAATCCCCGGTCCATGTACCCCAATCGTCAAATCATTTTCAATATCGGAAGAACGACTGGGACCGGATATAAAATGAATGCCTGCGGGAAGATTCTCTCTTCCCGCTTCATCGAAGCGATCAAGCGTTTCACCGAGCCTGGTGTAGAGCCGTTCAATCGGAATAATAATGATGAGTACGGTGGGCAATAGACTCACTGAGCGTCCCTTTTCTGGCGAAGAAAGCACCGTGACGGAACCCGTATATGCTGTTGCATAATCCGCCATGACTACACCGATATCTGCCTCGGCTGCCCGTGCCTTCCAGTTCTCCTCTGCTTGGCTGTTCCATACAGAAATCTGCACATCGGGGAGTTGCTCTTCCAATCCAAGTTCGGTCAGCGCCTGTTCATTCTGACGTATGATATATTTCGCGCTTAATTCATGAGATTTGTTAGCGATGAAATCCGAGGCTTCGCCAATGTCTCTTACCCGCGCAATATGAGCACCTACACTCACAAAATTATCGGTAAATGCCTGTATGCGCTTATCTATGTCCCAATCCAGATCCGTCCAGAATGCGGGTGCACCGCGAAAAGGTTGAGTCGGAGCATGTGTCTGCCGTGGTCTTCTCAATTTGGACGCAATATCATTCATAAAGTGTTCCTGCTTCGCACGGGACTTCTTCTCCAATTGCTCCAGCCATTCCTGATGTTCAGTGTTCATGTTGACCACCGCCCCCCTCGCGCTCACGCAGAATCTGTTCCATTCGGTCCCGAACGGAAGAATCCATCTCTTTCTTCTCCTGATTCAGCTCCTGATCCAGCTTGTTCCACTGCTGCCGGAAGGAACGCTTCGCGAGGCTTGGCGCAACCCGATAGCTGTTCCAGCCCTTGAGGGGCCCAAGTTTAAGTGAAATTCCGTTATTACGCACAACGGCTTTCTGACCAATCTGTCCGAGACGTATAGCCGCTCCGAATCGTTTGGAATTGGATACAACCGCTGCAAAACCTTTCATGCCAACACTCTCAAGTTTGTTGCCATGACCCTCTTCCACCTTGCGTCTGCGTAAATATACGAGCATATCATGCAGCGGAATTTTGACCGGACAGGCTTCATAACAGGCTCCGCACAGACTGGAAGCACCCGCAATGTCGTTCCATTCATCAATATTGCCATTGAGTGCAGGTGTCAGCACCGCTCCGATCGGTCCGCTGTAGGTTCCACCATAGGCATGCCCGCCGATATGACGATATACCGGACAAGCGTTCAGACAGGCCCCGCAGCGAATACAGTTCAACAGCTCCTGGAATTCGGGATCACCCAACTGGAGTGAACGTCCATTATCCACGATAATAATGTGCATTTCATCTGGTCCGTCCCCATCTTCTGTTCGACGAGGACCGGTTATGCCTGACATATACATCGTCAATTTTTGACCTGTCGCGGAGCGTGGCAGAAGGGTCGCCATCACCTCGAGATCCGTCCAGGATGGAATGATACGCTCCATGCCCATTAAGGTAATCTGTGTTTTTGGCACGGTGGATACCATGCGGGCATTGCCTTCATTTTCAAATAGGACCATGGAACCTGTCTCCGCAATGGCAAAATTGCAGCCAGTCATGCCAATATCGGCTTCAAGAAATTTCTCCCGCAGCTTTTTGCGTACAAATCCGGCAAGTACGGTGGTGTCCGGTTCCAGAATTTCTCCCGCTTCCTTGGATAACAGGTCCGCAATCTGGTAACGGTTTTTGTGAATAGCCGGAATGACGATATGAGATGGAGCTTCACCCGCTAATTGAATGATGTATTCACCCAGATCGGTCTCTATCGCTTCAATACCTGCGGACTCCAAAACATGATTGAGATGCACTTCTTCGGACACCATCGACTTGGATTTCACCACGGTGGAAGCCTGCTTGTGGGCCGCAATATCCAGTGCAATCGCCGCTGCCTCTGCCGAAGTATCGGCAAAATGAATATGAACCCCATTGGCGCGTGCATTATTGACGAATTCATTAAGGTAATAATCCAGATGTGCGATCGTATGCAGACGAATCTGACGTCCACGTTCACGCCATTCTTCCCAGTTGCCATGTTCTTCCGATGCAGACTTCTTGCCATTACGCAATCGCTCTGTCGTAAACTTGACGGCTTTCCGCAGGAAATCATCATTCAAAGCCAGTTCTGCACGTTCTTTGACGGTAACATCCATTACGCCGGGTTGACTCATCCTGTTTGCACCCCCTCGTACAGCAGTTCGGCCAAATGCATCACACGTACTGGTTCATTCCGATACCGCAGATTACCTGCGATATTCATCAGACAGGCCATATCCAGTCCTACCAATACTTCGGCTTCCGTCTCTTTGATGTGATCTACCTTTTCTGTGACCATGGCACCAGATATATCCGGCATTTTGATGGCAAAGGTACCACCAAAGCCGCAGCAGTCCTCTCCGTAAGGAAGGGGGACAAATTCCAAACCTTTTACTGCCGAAAGTAATGCCATAGGCTCATCCTTTACGCCTAACAAACGGCTGCCATGACAGGAGGGATGATATGTAACCTTGTGCGGAAAATGTGCACCCAAATCGGTGATGCCAAGCACCTGAACGAGAAACTGTGTGAATTCGTAGGCTTTGGCTTCCAAACGTTTAGCCTTCTCCAGCCATACAGGTTCATCGACAAACAGCTCTGGATAATGATGAATCATGTACGTACAGGAGCCCGAAGGACAGACGACAAAATCACTGTCATCAAAGGCTTCCATAATCGTTTTGGCGGCTACCCGTGTCTCATCCCAATACCCGCTGTTGTAGGAAGGCTGACCGCAGCAGGTCTGCACGGGCGGGAAATCCAACCGAACGCCGTGAGCGGCGAGCAATCTCACCATCGCCTCCCCCACACGGGGATATATGGCATCGCTGAGGCAGGTAATGAATAAGGAGACCTTCATAATTACACGCTCCTATAACTGATGAATTGTTGTTATAACGCATATACGTATCGAATATCGTATTGTTTTATACCGTTGTGATTGAGATATCATAGCTGTTCAGTCGTTCTATCACATCTTCATCAAGCGACTGATCCGTGATCACCGCATGAACCGCATTTAACCCGGTTACCCGGGCAAATGCACGAACCCCAAACTTGCTCGTATCTGCAAGCAAAATGACCTGGTCGGATATACCGACCATTTTCTGCTTCAACCGTGCCTGAAGCTCATTGGATTCACTGATTCCGCCGCCTTCCAGATGCACACCTTTACAAGACAGAAACAATTTATCGACATGATATGTCTCCAGAGAACGTTCGGCGAGCGGTCCAACAAAAGACAGAGATCGTTGGGCCAACTGGCCTCCCGTCGAGATGACTTCAATCTTGTCCCTGCTGCTCAGTTCGGTGGCTACCTGTATGGAGTTGGTCAATACGGTCAGTGGCATATCCGGCATATTGGCCGCCATATACCCTGCTGTTGTGCTGGCATCCAGTAGAATTCGATCACCCGGACGAATCATGGATAGAGCCGACTGGGCAATTCTTTTCTTTTCCTCAGCATGTGTTGTTTCCCTTACCCGGTAAGGGATCTCCGGCTGCTCTTCCTTCACGCTAACAGCTCCGCCATGGGAACGACGCAGTCGCCCTGCTTGCTCCAGCCGGTCCAGATCTCGCCGAATGGTCTCTTCTGTTACCCGGCAGTGCTCACTAAGCTCGGAGACACGCATGCTGCCCTTAACATTAACCATCTCCACAATCCGGTCATAGCGCTCTGCTGCCAGCATGTTACACCTCGCTCCCAGCTTGTGATTTGGGCGAAGCCGTCAACCTTAGGAATCTACCGTAGGCCTCTTCCCAGATTGGTCTGTCCTTTGGCTCATAATCGGAAACTGGGAATGAATCGCGAATGACCTTGCGGGCTTCCCATATATCTTTAAAGGCTCCACTTGCGATCCACTGTACAGCCATGTTCCCGATCGCACTACCTTCTGCTGGCCCCGCCCATACCGGTTTGCCAATGGAATTGGCTGTCCACTGACATAACAGGCGATTCTGAATGCCACCACCGACCATATGCAATCCATTAAAAGACTGTCTGGACAGTTGTTCTGTCCATTCCAGCACTCTCCGATACTTCAGTGCAAGGCTCTCCAGAATGGAACGGGCAATAGCCCCCTGATCTTGCGGCTCAGCCTGCCCTGTATCACGGCAATATTGTTGTATACGAGAGGTCATATCCCCTGCCGGCATAAACCGATCATCATCGGGATCAAACAGACTCGCAAATGGAGGAGCAAGTTCCGCCCTGCTCAGTAACTCCGCATAGCTGATCCCCTGCCCCTTCCGTTCCCATTCACGCATGCATTCCTGCAAAATCCACAGGCCCATGATGTTCTTGAGCAAACGGAACGTGCCACCTGCCCCACCCTCGTTCGTAAAGTTGAGTGCCAAACTCTCGGAACTGATGGCGGGGTGATCAATCTCCGTACCCATAAGTGACCAGGTTCCGCAGCTCAGGTAGGCAAATGAACGCTCTGTTGCCGGAACTGCCACGACGGCCGAACCTGTGTCATGCTCTGCAACTGCAATAACCGGAATGGCAGATAGGCCAAGATCACTGCAAATGCTGCTGCGCAGCTGCCCCACTCGAGTACCTGGCATGACCACTTCGCCAAACAGCGTCTCCGAAATACCGATATGTGCAAGCAGCTCACTGTCCCAATGCCCTGTAGTTGGATTGTATAGCTGTGTTGTGGTAGCGTTGGTAAACTCATTCACCGCTTCACCGGTCAGAAAGTAACGAAGCAGATCGGGGATCATGAGGAAACGCTCCGCTTCGTTAAGCAGTGGGGAGCCTTTTCGCTTAAGTGTTGCCAACTGATACAGTGTGTTAAAGCTAAGAAACTGGATGCCTGTGCGTTCGAAAATTCGCTGAGAGGTCAATTCCTTACGCACCTGATCCATCATGCCGTTAAATTGTGTATCACGGTAATGATAAGGATTACCCAACAACTCACCATGACTTCCAAGCAGTCCAAAATCAACCGCCCAGGAATCAATCCCCAGACTTTCAGGCTGCTCTCCCTTTTGTTTAACAAGGTTCAGCCCTTCCAGCAATTCATGGTGCAGCCTCAATATATCCCAGTGCAGCCGCTCACCCACTTTTACCGGTTCATTCTTGAACCGATGGATCTCCATCGTTTCCATTCCCCGATCATTCAGATGACCCAGCAATGCTCTCCCGCTTCCAGCACCCAAATCATATGCCAGCACACTCACCGCTCTTCACCAACCCTTCATCCCACCTGTATTTCGTCCTTTTTATTAATTTCATTCCTAGCTGCTCTGTACTTTATTCTTTATTTTGTTGTTTGTTTATTTTTGTTTTATACTGTTTAGCTTTATTTTACGAGTATATCATCATTGTAAGCGTTTGAATACCCTGTGATTGGTTTCTTTTACCCATACCAAAAACGACTCTCTCCACTCGGGAGGAGCCGTCTCAATGTTATTTCACGTATAAAAGCTGTTTTTACTAACACCGGACTGAGGCTGCACATCTCTTTCAAAATGCTTAAACCTTGTCCCCTGATACGTCAGCATGCCTCGGTCATTTTCTACAAACATCCCGTAATTACTGCCGCCAACATTTAATTCCACACGATCTCCATTATCAAATTCAAACGTGGCGTAATACCAGGTAGATGCACTGCTGTCCCCGCTCCCACCTGTGACTTCTGTTCGTTTGGCCACAATTGTTGAATGCAAAGTTAACAGCGCTGATGCATTGTTTGATGACCATGTGCGTACCCCGGAAATAATGGCATAAACAATAACACCCGCAATGATGAGAAATATGCCGCCGATAAAGATTGATCCAAACGCACTCATTGCTCCAAACTCATTGAAACCAGCAAAAAAACCACCCTGATTGCCCTCAAATCCCGGAACATCATTCATGTCATCAAAAATACCGAAGCCATCCATGCTTAACCAGCCCAGTGATGAAGATATGCTCAATGACGTCATTCATCATCGTTCCCTTCTCCCTGCAAATTAAGATGCACCGTCCCCTGCCAAGGAGACGGTGCACGCAGACAACCCTACAAGCCTTGTCCGTATACTATATGAACCTGATTACGAATACAGACGTTCAAGTTCATCGACCAGACTGCCAACATAGGCCACGGCACTACGAATCGGCTCAGGCCCGGACATGTCCACACCTGCAAGCTTCATCAGCTCTTGCGGATCAAGGCTTCCTCCCGCTTTCAAGGCGTCAAGCCAGCGATCTACGGCAGGCTCCCCCTCTTCCCGAATCAGCTGTGCAGCAGCGGTAGATGCCGTCAGACCTGCTGCATAGGTATATGGATACAATCCCATATAATAATGAGGCTGTCTCATCCAGGTCAGTTTGGCCCCTTCGTCAATCACCAGTTCAGGCCCCCAGAACTCGGAGAGGATGTTTCCTTTCAGCTGACTTAACGTCTTCGCTGTGATCGGTTCATCCTTGGTGGCGAGTGCATACACCCGACGCTGCAATTCACCTTCAAGCAGATGCGTAACAAAGTTATGGTAATACGTATTGAGCAATTGCAAAATGACCCAACGACGCATTCTCGGATGATCAGAACGTTTCAACAGATGATCTGCCAGCAGCATTTCATTCATCGTTGAAGGCGCCTCGATGAAATAGAGGGACGGTCGTGTATTCGTGAGGCGTTGGTAATGCCCGGCAAGCATGAAATGTCCGGCATGTCCGACTTCATGGGCAAGTGTAAATGCTCCGCGCATATTATTTGCCCATGAGATGAGGATATAGGAATGAGAACCATATATGGACGAACAAAAAGCTCCTGTCGACTTGCCCGCATTATCCGCGTAATCTACCCAACGCTCACTAAAGGCACGTTCCACAATGTCGCCATATTCCGGTCCCAGCACGGCAAGAGCCTCCCGAATGAGCGTGCATGCTTCCTCATATGTAATAGCAGGACTGAATTCAGGGTCCAATGGTGCTTTCAGATCACAGAACATCAGCTTGTCCAGACCTAGCTCACGTTTCTTAAGAGCTGCCAGTCTGCGCATGTGAGGTGCGAGTTCCTGCTGGATGATATCCAGGACATTGTTATACATCTCTTTGCTTACCTGTTGCGGGCTAAGCAGCATATCCGTAACATCATCATATCCACGAAGTCTGGACAGGACGACCTGCTTCTTCACTTCGGTGGCGTATCCTTCAGCAAACGTATTTTTGTAATCGTTCAGCTTGGAACTGAATGCGGCATACGCAGAGCGTCGCAGCTTTGTGTCCGATGACATTTCATAATTGTTCTCATAAAATGACCAGGACAGCGGGCGGTTATGGTCATCGCCGTCAAGTGCATCGTCAAACGTCATGTCTGCCAATTTACCGCGCAGATAGATCCGGTATGGCGAATCCAGCACTTCCCCAAGGGAAGCGAGTACCTTCTCCGTTTCGGGCGAAAGACGATGTTCTTTTTCCTGAATTAGACGCTCCAGACTGCGGGCATACGGCTGCAAACCCGGAAGTTCTTCAATATAACGTTTAACCGTTCCATCGGGAAGATTCACGATCTCGGAATTCACAAAAGACAAGGACGACGACAAATTCGATAAGATGTCTCCCGCCTTGGCTGAATTTTCAATATTCACGGGGTTGGTACTGTCCTCCGACTGTTTCAGCCTGGCATATGAAGCCGTTCTGCTAATGCGTTCCTGCAAAGCTTCGCGTGCATCCAAACAGGCCAGCAGCTGCTCAGCGCCTTCGCCCAGATGTCCTTTGAATGTTTCAATATGCGCAGCAGCTTCAGGCAGTGATCTAAGCTCCTGCTCCCACTCTTCGTCAGTCGCAAACAAGTCTCGCAAATCCCAGGTCGTCTCTTGGCTTACTTCATCGCGTGTACGTATTTTTTCCATCGTTATATGTCATCCTCCTTGCATTTCCAATATCTCTCATCGTATCATATTCGGAGCATTTATACCTTACATATCCTAAAATGAGGCTTTGGGTTCAATGGATTCACACCCAAGTTGAAAAATGTAGTTTGCTCGCGTCAATCCGCCGGCAGAATAACCTTCCGATCGCTGTTATCCCCAGATTTTTTGATCCCTTTTTTAAAGGGGAAATCCGGGGATAAGCATATGCTTCCGATGTAGCTTTCCTTCAGAAAGCTTTTAGCTCTACTTCTTGAAGATATTTCTGCCCACTGCGTTTGGAGTAAACTGTTGATCCACTGACCAAAATATAAAAAACCGTCGGGTGATGGAAGTAACCATTTACCCGGCGGTTCGTTCTGACTTTAACTTATTCTGATTTCCAAATTACATTTTCACCATAGTTCTTGCCCCAGTTATACATCGCATGTAGCACAGGCATCAGGCTGTGGCCGTGATCCGTCAACGTATATTCAACACGAGGAGGTACTTCTGCATACACTTTGCGCTCAATTAGTTTGTCTTCCTCCAGTTCGCGCAACTGGTTGGTCAGCATCTTTTGGGTAATATGAGGAATCAATCGCTTCAATTCACTGAAACGCTTAGTGCCTTCAAGACCCAGATGCCATAGAATAATCAGTTTCCATTTGCCTCCGATCACCGCAAGGGTCAATTCTTTCTCACAGTTAATCTCTTTCAAGTTGATCCGTTCCTTAACTTCGGACGCCATGGCACCGAGCCCCCTTCTCTTCCATTCGATCTTATATCGCTAAAATGCAATTCGCATATCACAAGAACACTCCGCAACAGGAGAACTTGCCGCTCCCTTGTATCATATAACGGGTTCATTGGTTCGATACAGCTTGTATACATTTTACTATAGCATGACTCCAATGTTAAGCAAACCCCGAATCAGACCACAAACAACGATAACAGAAAAGACCGGAACTCCCTCTTTTCAAGGAAATTCCGGTCTTCCATCTATATAAGTTGAACTAATGAATATTTACACTAGCCACTCCGATGACAGAACAATCTTCCGATCACTGTTTTGCCCAATTTTTTCATCCTATTTATCAAAAGTGAAAATCTGGTCATAAAGGCGAACGCTCCGCTTCTCCAGCTTATTTCTGTCCTCTACGTTATTTTGTAAATGTTTAGTTCAACTTATCTATTCTACTTTATAAAGTTTATGACACATGGACTATTCCAAGTTCGCATGACGCCCAAACATGTCTGCTCCAGTCATACTCTTCATTTCCATCATGGTGAGCACCAGTGCATCCATGCTCAGCAGCAGCCCCTGTTCAAACAGTGAGCCCATCGGCTGAATGGTCACGGCTGCTCCGGCGGTCGCTGTATCCTCTTTGGCGGAGGCCGGAAGACGAACCACGGTATCTGACAACTGCCCAATGGTGGACTCTGGTTTAATTGTGATCAGACCCACAGGAGCCCCTGCTTTACTGGCCTTCTGAGCCATCGCCGCCAAACTGCCTGTCTCCCCTGAGCCTGAGCATAACAAGAGGAAGTCTTTCGGGCTGATCCCTGGCGTAACGGTCTCCCCAACTACATATACCCGAAGCCCCATCTGCATCAATCTCATGGCAAAAGCCTTGCCCATCAGACCGGATCGGCCTGCTCCTGCCACAAAAACCTGTTCGGCAGCCAGAATATGTTCCGCCATGGCCTGCATCTCCGAGTCGTCGATCTGGCTTAGCGTACGTTCCAGCTCTTTCAAGATGTCCACTGCGTATTGCTCTGTGCTCATCTGTCTTACCCTTGTTGAACCAGACGTTGCATCTCAGCTGCTACTTTGGCTTTGTCAGCTTGGCCCGTAATACCGCCACCCACAATTACCAGATCGGGTTGTGCTTTAATCACTTCAGGCAATGTTTCCAGCTTGATGCCACCAGCTACAGCTGTTTTTGCATTTTTTACGGCTTGTTTGATCGTTTGCAGATCTTCGAACGGGCTTTGTCCTTCAGCTTGCAGGTCATAACCTGTGTGTACACAGATGTAATCTACGCCAAGCGAATCAACTTCACGAGCACGCTGTTCAAGGTTAGGCACGTTGATCATGTCCACAAGAACTTGTTTGTTTTGTTTCTTCGCTTCTGCTACTGCACCTTTGATCGTACTATCATTGGTTGCCCCAAGCACAGTGATCAGATCCGCACCAGCCTCAGCTGCTTTCATGATTTCATAACCACCCGCGTCCATAATTTTCAGATCGGCGAGTACTTGCAGATTAGGAAAGGCTTCTTTCATCGCTTTAACCGCATGCAGTCCTTCATTAATAACGATTGGCGTACCAATCTCAACGATATCAATATATTGTTCAACTTCTTTAACAAGTGCAATACCTTCAGGGATGTTTACCAAGTCCAGCGCCAATTGCAATTTCACGATTCATTTCTCCTTTGTTGTTCAAATATGAGTATGTCCTGTAAAGGATGTTAAATATTTAGCCTGCACCGTTCACCCAGTTCAGATGCATGCAATGTTTGTCATGGCTACTTATTCATTGTAGAACCTGACTATCGATTAAGGAAGTACGCACTTTGAAGTCAGGTAGTTACTTGCACGATACTATTGAATAAAAGCAGTTGTTATATGAATTCAAAACCATCTCGAAACGGCTTCCCATTTCAGTAAGCGACCACAGGTCGGTTACCCTGATACACCAAACTTGCAAGGGCTAAGGAATCTACCGAACGCTAAATGACAGATTCGAAAGGGTTGCAAATTGTAACGAACTTCAGTGATGTTATTTCGGTGAAAAAACGGCTTCCAAGCCTCAAAAACGACGTAATCGATGAAATAACGTCTATGAGATTCGTTACATCTCAGAACGGTGCAGATGGGGGCAAATAATGTGTGCCAGGTTCGTTAGCCCTTTTTACATCTCAGCATAAAGACCCTGCCACAAAATACAAGGCAGGGTCTTTTTCCATTTTTCAATTCAGCAAGATGGTCCATATCAATCCTGAACTCAATGTGAGTCCCAAGCTAATATATCGCAAATCCAGGGTTTACAGATAAACAGGTTTCACGCATACCGGCTTGGATACACCTGTGCTGTGACCTGTGTATTTCAAACGTCCGCTCTCCTGATCTACTGTAAAGGAAACGATATTGTTGGTATCACGGTTAGCTGCAATCAACAGTTTGCCATTCGGAGTCAAAGCAAAGTGACGTGGGTGTTCACCCTCAGCAGATACATGCTCAACCAGTTTCAAATGTCCTGTTTCGGCGTCTACTGCGAATACCACGATGCTGTCATGCCCGCGGTTCGAACCGTATACGAAACGACCATCGTTGGATACGGCGATTTCAGCTGTTGTGTTCTCACTGCCGTCATAGCCGTCAGGCAATGTGGACACGGTGGAAACCTCTGTCAACGTGCCTGCTGCTGCATCATAACGGAAAGTCGTAATAGAAGAATCCACTTCGTTAATAACATAGGCGAATTGACCGTTCGGATGGAATGCCAAGTGACGAGGTCCTGCACCCGGATGTGTTTTGGTTTCACTGTGCAGTACGAGTTCGTTCTTGTCTGCATCAATGGAGTAGATTGCGATTTTATCCGCACCCAAATCCTGTACCATCATGTATTTGCCATCCGGGCTGAAGAACGCGGAATGCACATGCGGCTTGTCCTGACGCTCAGGATGCGCACCTTTACCTTCATGTTTCTTCTCATCCAGAAGCACGCCAACTTCACCGTTATCCGTCAGGGCTTGCAGACCCACCAGACCACCGTGGTAGCTGGAAAGGATCAAGTAACGTCCGGAAGGATCACGTTGGATATGACATGGCGGAGCCGAAATGGAGTCATGACGATTCAGCAACGACAATTTTCCTGTAGAAGGATCAATGCTCAGAGCTACAGCTTCAGACATTTTATTACCTTCGGCAGACGCCGTTTCACCGATCGCATACAGTTTGTTACCTTCAGCATCCACGTTTACAAACGTTGGATTTTTCACGCCCGAGATGCCGTCAAGCTTGGAGAGGTTACCTGTATCCTCATTCAATTCATATGCGTAAATGCCCTCATTTTCCGCTTCGGCATAAGAGCCGACCAATACGAGCAAGCGTTTTGATTCACTCATTACAGTTTCCTCCTCTATGTGTATGTAATCTGGTTGCACCTCTTCTATAATAAATCTGCCATATCAAAATAGCAATCCACTGCCTCTGCGCATCCATCAAAGAAGTAGCCTCAAACATAAGCTCATTAAACAGGTCAATACCAAAATCCATTCCCGACAAAGATCAACTTCTGCTATGATAAGATAGGTTTTTCATCCAGAAAGGACTGAATCCGGTTGTTTAATTCATTTCTGCTCACGTTATATCATGTTTTTTTGCCCATATCGCTTCCGGTGATCGGAGGCATATTGTTAAAACAGTTCAAAAATTGGGACACTCGGCCGCTGTCGACCTTTTCCCTTTATATTTTGAGCCCTGCGCTTATCTTTGATACACTGCTGCATGCCGAAATTACATGGACAGACGTAACAGGCACGTTCTGGTTCTCCATCTTCAATCTGATCGCCCTGTGGGCACTAGCTGAGCTGCTGAGTCGAGTATTCCAGCTTGGGGCAAGCGAAAAAGCAGGACTTACCCTTGTCTCCACGTTTACGAACTGCGTGAATTATGGGCTCCCGCTTGTATTGCTTGCCTTTGGACAGCTTGGATTGGATAAAGCTTCGGTATATGTCATCGGACAGATGATCATTGTTAACACAGTAGGAATTTTTTTTGCTGCCAGATCTGAATTCACGGTCAAAAATGCGATTCTGTCCGTCTTCCGTATGCCTTCCACCTATGCTGCTTCGATAGCCATCATCCTGCGTGCATCCAATCTGAGCTTGCCAGTGGCACTGGATGGAGGCATCTCCATGCTCGCAGCCGGTTACTCCCCTGTCGTACTAGCCATTCTCGGTGCACAGATGCTAAGACCGCGCGGTGCCTCCGAACCTTGGAAACCCAACGTTCGCAAAGCATTCTGGACGGGGCTTGTCGTACGACTGGCCGCAGCGCCAGTACTCTCATATCTAATCCTGACTGCACTTCAGATTGAAGGAACGTTATTCAGTGTGCTGCTGATCCTGGCTTCCATGCCAACTGCAGTGAACGCAGTCATTTTGGCCGAGCAATTCAATGCATCTCCGCAGTTTGTGTCTCGCTGTATTCTGTGGACAACCGCTGCCTCCATGGTCATTCTGCCGATTATGATTGTGATGTCTTCCTGATCAGCACGGGAGCTGGATTTGAAGACATTGCTGCCTGCTTGCGTTTCTCCAACCGGCGTTCAAAGCGGCGTTTAAGTGCTCTGACATAAAAAAACTTAACGACAAAGTAAGAAATAACACCCAGGATGACTCCAAAGACGGACATGCCTGCCAAAATATCCAGACCACCCAGCAAAAGTTCACTTAGCGCGGACCAGTTGCCGCGAAACAGCTCCATAAAGGCACTCTCATGAACAAGCCCCTGCCCCATGCTGTGCGCCGGCAATATCCAGGAACCGATTTGCTTGGCAAGCGGCATCAATATGATGGGCAGGAACGTTAGCTTGCCGACCACGTTGCCCACAATAGCCGCTGGCAGCGAGCCACCGGACAAACGTACAATGGGATAGAACACGAGATATACCAGTGACGCTGTCGAAATGACGATCAGTTCCAGACCAAAACCCAAAGCAAAGCCGGTAGATACTTTATGTGCCCCGCCGGGAGCACGTAACAATTTGAGAAAATTAAGCTTCAAAGCACGTGTTAAACGCGCAAAACGTGAGTTTTTGCTTTTCTGTAGGTTCATACCGAACTTCCCCTTATCTTACACAAATGACGGTCAAGCCGCCTATTCTTCAGTATATCACACCGCGTTAACCCCTGCTGTTATAATCACTGGCTGTGTCTCGAGGGCAACGTTACCTGCTACCGCTCTGGAGATCATGCAGGACTCTTCTGCTTTATGTGCCAAGCGCTCTGCCTTCGTTACATCAGCATCAGATGCGTCAGCTTTGAGCACAATGCGAGGTCTGTGTATGATCCGTTCGTACGTAAATACGTTATTGGTAACATCGACCGTCGCTTCGGACTCCAGTGTCAGCTCATCCGGTGTAATATCCGATCGCTCCAGCATTGCTGCCAGCGTAATTAAATAACAGGTGGAAGCTGCACCCAGCAGCATTTCATCCGGATTGGTACCGGTACCCGGACCACCCATCTCCTGTGGAATCGAAATGACTGTTTTTAACCCGCCCGCATCAATATGCCCTTCACTGTTACGTCCACCATTCCAAGTAGCTTTCAGGTGAAAAGGATGTTTCATTATATTCATTCCTTTCAAATTAGACACGGACACATGCTATAGATTGTTCATTCAGTGCGTTAACCTGCTCTTCCACTAAGCCCAGATCCGTTATTACTTTTGCCACACTGCCGAGCTCCGCCACTCTTGTAAAAGCCTGCACGCCAAACTTGCTCGAATCTGCCAGCAAAATAACTTCATCAGCGATGCTGATCATCTTCTGCTTCACCAGCGCCTGCAATTCATTCGACTCACTGATACCCTTGGTCAGATGTACACCTTTGCAGGATAAGAAAACTTTATCCACATGATAAGCATCAAGCGAACGTTCAGCAAGCGGCCCTACAAATGACAGGGACTTTGATGCAAGCTGCCCGCCTGTCGCGATTACACGGATCTGTTCCTTGTTACTCAGCTCCGCCGCGACCTTAATGGAGTTGGTTAACACAGTGAGTGGTATGTTTGGCAGACCTGCTGCCATATACCACGCCGTTGTACTGGCATCCAGCGCGATCCGGTCACCAGGCTCTACCATTTTCACCGCTTCGTCCGCAATTCTGCGTTTCTCTTCTGCATGAGTTACAGCCCGCTCCGGATAAGGGATTTCCGACTGCCCCTCTTCTTTATATTTTACGCTGACAGCCCCGCCATGGGAACGTCTGAGCCTTCCCGCCTGCTCCAGCTTGTCCAGATCACGACGGATTGTCTCTTCCGTTACGCCGCAGCGCTCACTAAGCTCGGTTACACGCATACTTCCCTGTGCATCTACCCATTCCACAATTTTCTCATAACGTTCAGCCACGAGCATCTTCATTCACTCCAAACCGTTGATTATCCAAGATGAATCCTGTTCATCCCATCATACCACAGTGCCCCTGGAAGGAGAATTTCATTGAGGGCGCAGAGGGTGCAAAAAAGAGGGAGCTTATGCTCCCTCCATTTTCAATGAAATAGTGTCTTATTTATCGTCAGCCATAGGGAACCAGCCCGGTGTGTGGATGATTGCATTCCACAGACCGTCAGGGATAACCAGACGTTCCTGATCCGATTTGGTGAGAATCGTCTCGATATCTTCCTCACGTCCACTTTCGATTTTCTCAACCCAGTCAGGCTCGATAATCAGCTCACGGCCAATCGCAAGCAGTGGCACACCCGTTTGAAGAGCTTCAGCTGCCTCATCTGCGGTACGGATGGCCCCTACACCAATCACAGGCAGTTTACCATCCACACGGTCAAGGATGAATTCAATTCTGGAACGAGTATCTGCTTCACCTCGTCTTGGTTTGGACCAGAACTCGTTGAGGGATACATGCAGGTAATCCAGATTTTTATCCTTCAGCGCATCCACCAGTGCATACGTCTCTTCCATAGTCAGTCCCGGTGTTTCCGGTTCTTCCGGTGAGAAACGGTATCCAACGATAAACGGCAGTTTCGTATGTGCAGCTACCACCTTCTGGACTTCATCCACCACAGCCAGTGGGAATGTGAGACGTTTCTCGATGCTTCCACCCCAACGATCTTCACGTCGGTTGGAATGCGGAGAGAAGAACTGCTGAATCAGATAACCGTTCGCACCATGAATCTCAACACCGTCGAATCCAGCTTCAATGGCGCGGCGGGTTGCTTCTCCAAAGTCCTTGATGATGGACGTAATTTCGTCATCAGACAGCTCTCTTGGAACAGGCGACCCCGGACGCTCACTCGCAACAGCACTTGGAGCAGCGACTTGACCCGCCGGTACCGCTTGTTCTGGCGTGAGACGACCTGCATGGAAGATTTGCAGTACGGCTTTGGAACCTTGCTGCTTAATCGTATCGGCCAGACGTTTCAGACCGGGAATAAAGCTATCATCATAGCTACCAAATTGAGCCGGAAAACCAATTCCATTCGGAGTTACATGAGTTACCGCTGTAACAGACATACCAGCACCGCCGGTACGACGTGCATAATAAGCAAGTTCAGCGTCTGATACAGTACCATCGGGATTCGATGACATATGAGTCATGGGAGCGAGCACGATCCGGTTTTTCAGTGTAATGCCGCTTGGCAGTGAAACTTGTTCAAACATTGGGCTATACTTTGGATTCATTCGTGGTTCCCTCCTGATTAAATATCTCTTTTAATAGATATATGAATATATGCGTTCGCTTACTGTAATGATTATAGTTACGTTTTACTCACATTGCAAATTTTCATTTTTCACCCCCTATTCATTCCATGCTTATAGGCTCGTTGCTCCTTTCATTTCCTGCCTTTTTTCCATTACACTTGTTCCTTCTTTCTCAACCCAAAAAGACGGAGTGTCTTACGACCCTCCGCCTCATTACACTCCTTGCTCAGCTTAGAAACTGCGTACGTATGCCAGCTTCTGGTCCATCTCTTCCACACATTCATAACAGTCATGCTCATCATTGGCTACCATCGGAGTAACCGGATACAGATTCATCTCTGTACTGTTGTAGGATTTCAACAACGGCAGCAGCTGGGTCACGCGTGTGTTCGCCGGATCCAGCCAGGTATTGATCTCTTCTTCAGACAGAATCGCCGGCATTTTGCTGCCAAACTCCCGTGTAACCATGTTCGCACCCGCCATCAGCATCGTGCAGGTACGCAGTGGTTGTTTGCGCGTATCTTTCCAGACCTCGTATAATCCCGCAATGCCAAACAATCCGCGATCGGGCATAACGACACGCACCGCATAGCTTTTCTTGCCTTCCTGACGCCAGTAATACAAACCATTGCATGGGATCACACAACGCTTCGTCTCTACCAGCTTATAGTAGGCTGGATTCTCATGCACCGTCATGAGGTTGGCGTTGACTGCATCGCGTCCCCAGAACGGAATGAATCCCCATCGGAACTCGTCCAATACCCGCTCACCATCCTGATGCAAAATAATCGGTGTATGCTGGGTTGGGCTGATATTGTAACGGTTTTTGTAGTAATACATCACCCGTTCAATCTTAAAATGATCCCTGACCTCATCCAAATCCGCTGCCAATGAAAAACGGTTACACATGCTCAGGCACTTCCTTTCCCTGCGTGAATTTGAATGTATTGTTTGTTATTGCAGGGAAATTATGCATGCACCTATGGACAGCAATCGACTTTTTCAGACGAAAAGAAGGTCTAATCCAGCAAAATCCTTTGTTTTCAAGACGAAAACAAAGACTTAAGACTCATTTCAATCGTTCTATTCCTTGTTACTATAATAGAGAAAAAATACAATTATTGGAGGTTTTAAGTATGAAAAGGAAGTTTCTCATGAGCATCATGTTGTTTTCAGCCATCGCGATGTTCGGCAGTACCATCTATGCAGCAACTTTTTTAACCTACGGCTACCCGAGCTCCACCATCCCGATTCGTACTTATAACTACGCCTCCGCGTGGCAAACCCCGATGGATGCCTCTCTCAGCAACTGGAACAATGCCGGTGCCAAAGTACAGTTTACCAAAACGAGCAGTTCCCCCAACACGATTACGGCCGGAAACTTCAATAACACAGCCTATGGTGTCAACTACGCCTCGGTGTCTGGCAGCCAGGTTGTAAGCTTCCGTATTGAATTGAACGCAACCACCATTACGGCTGACGCAACCAACTTGTCCAACTTTATTCAAAGCGTATTCGTTCATGAGCTCGGACACTCCGTTTGGCTCGGGGACAATCCCTCCACTACCAGCCCTTCCATCATGCTCTACTCCCGTAACCGGAACACAATGACACAGCCTCAAACTTTCGACATCAACAATGTCAGATCCAAGTACTAATCCGCTATTTTCAAACCCCTAAATCCAAGGAGGATTCCTATCCATGAAAAAAATTCGCGTATTAACGATGCTTGCCTCTTCCATTTTCATTTTATCTGCCCTAGGCTGCTCCTCAGCAACGACAAATACAGCTGCCACCAAGGATGAACCAATCACGATGATTGCTTCCGAGGACTTCCCGAGCTACTCAAGCATCGGCGATCTCTCCGAGAGAGCAAACACCATCGTTAGAGGCAGTGTCATCCAAACACGGGTTGAAGCATTGAATGATATGGTACAAGCCCCTGCTGTTAATGAAAGTGCTCTGGATGAGGAAACGAACCCGGGCGGTGAGGATATTGTTCCTTTTGATAAAATCTATACAATCTATACCATTAAGGTTGCTGAATGCTTCAAGGGGACTCATGCTGCCGGAGACACCATTGAAGTGAAACAGCTTGGCGGACAGCTGGGAAATACCGAGATTATTAACGATGACAATATCAAATTCATTCCTACCAAAGATTATGTACTCTTCCTGGAAACGTATGAGGACACCCCTGCCAGCCTGCTGAATTCCGTGCAAAGCCTGTATGTGATCAAACCCGCAGCCAAATCCACTCAACCGGGTGAGCAGGCATTGAAGTCCGACGTTATTGTGAGCGCGAACCCCGAGAATGATCTCAAATTAAGCATCGATGAGCTGCAGGAAATCCAAAGCCAAAATCAGAACAAATAACCTCGTTGGGCATGGATCTATCTCCCGCCTCCTACTGTTCAGTCATATAGCAAAAACGTGCCGCTCAGTAGAAACTGGGCAGCACGTTTTTTTAGTATTGATGGTAGCCTATGCCTGTTTGGTACGTGATAACTTATTCACTATATTTGTTGAGATCATATTTAATGTGATATTTATTTAAGTCTCACTTATCCCTCTTATCCCCCGTTTCCCTAACTGTACAATGATCTAAATTGCTGCGGTGTCATCCCGATATAGGACCGAAACATACGAATAAAATAACTGCTGTGTGTAAATCCGCACTGAGAAGCAATTTGTTTCACGGATAATTCCGAGTCTACGAGCATTCTTTTTGCGACCAGAATGCGGCAATCCAGCAGATATCTGCCCGGCGGAACCCCCATGATGTTCTTGAACATGCGATTAAAATAATACATGCTGTATCCCGCAGTATCCGCCATTTCAGAAAGACTTAACGGCTGTGTGCAGTGACGACGAATATAATCAGCAGTAGAGCGAATCGTATCCTGATGGTTCAGTAAAGACGCCCCTTTAATTGACTCTGAATTCCGTGCCAGTTCAACTAGTAACTCATACAGTACCGCCGACAATTTCGGTTCATGCACACTCTCATAACCTGCACCGAGCTGACATAATTGTTCATGCAACTCCTCGAAACGGTCCTCTCCAGAGAATGAAAATAGCCACACTTTATCCGGATTCCGCAAGTCTAACAGCCGCTCCAGATCGTGGGCTTGCAGATGAATCCATCCGATATCCCAGGGATCAGTTGGATCGGCATAATATTGCTGTGCCTGTCCCGGCGCATATAGAAAGCCTTGTCCAGCCGTTAATCGGACGTTCCCCTGCTCGGTCCTCACTTCACCCTGTCCGTTGAAAACCAGATGCAAATTATACTCCCGTATTCCGTGCGGACGATGTTCCTTGTGCTCTGGATCAAGATATCTTCCGTAGGCTACCGGATAACATGCATACCCTGCATATCCTGGCTCCGGCATAAACCAATGATTTCGCATGTGTTCTTCCTCCAAAAATAGCAAGATCATGATACCCTATCGCAACATGTTATTATATTCCCCTCTCATTATCCATTATAAAATGAATTAGACTCGACACTTCTCCACAAGATGATGATAGTGGAGTCAATAAGCACGGGCTTGACCGTACTTAAAAATCATTATTTTTCTGACCAAAGGAGCGTAACATATATGAACCAAAACCGACCTGTTCAAATGGGCGTTGATTATTATCCCGAACATTGGGACCCTCATCTGTGGGAACAGGATGCCAAATTAATGGCCGATAGTGGTGTACGTATTGTGCGTGTGGGTGAATTCGCATGGAGCCGAATGGAGCCTGCCGATGGGCAATTCGAATGGTCATGGCTGGATCAGGCGCTCGATACCCTTCATCGTAACGGGCTTCAGGTGGTGATCGGCACACCAACGATGACACCTCCGCGCTGGCTCATCGACAAGTATCCCGATATTCTGCCAGTGCTGCCAAGTGGACAGCTGTACCATGAAGGAGTTCGCGGCCATCGCTGTTATAACAGTCCGAGCATGCGAACGTACAGTGCACGAATTGTTCAGAAGCTGAGCGAGCGATATGTAAGACATCCGGCTGTGATTGGCTGGCAGACCGATAATGAATTCAGTTTCACAGATTGTCAGTGCACTGCATGTTCTGAGGCTTTTCGCGAATGGGTTCGTACCCGTTACAATACACTAGAGCAGCTCAACCAGGCTTGGGGTACCGTTGTCTGGAGTGGAGAATACAGCGATTGGGAACAGGTGACCCCACCCTATGGCGGCTCTCCGTTTCAGAATCCTTCCTTCCTGCTGGACTACTCCCGTTTTCAGTCGGATTCCATTGTCGCTTTTCAAACCATGCAAATCGAGATCATTCGACATAACTGTCCAGATCATTTTGTCACTCATAATTTTCATAGCTATCCGCAAAAGGCAGATCAATATAAAATCGGTCAGGATCTGGATTTCGCTTCTTTTGATTACTATCCCAACCCTTCACCGAACAAAACAGACACCGCACCTTACAGTGGCGCATTGTCGTTAGATCTGACACGTGGCATCAAACGCCGCAATTTCTGGATCATGGAGCAGCTAAGCGGACCTCCGGGATGCTGGTTTCCAATGTGGCGCACACCACAGCCCGGCTTCTTGCGTGCTTACTCATGGCAGACTATCGCCCGTGGAGCAGATGCGGTCGTGCATTTCCGCTGGCGCAGTGCCACTATTGGAGCAGAACAGTTCTGGCATGGACTGATTGATCACAGCAATGTTCCAGGGCGACGGTTCAAGGAGTTCCAGCAACTGTGTACCGAAGTGAACAGTCTGGGCGAACGCCTGCAAGGCTCTACATTGCAGAACGAAGTCGCCATCCTGCATTCGCATGATCAGTTAAACGCTCTACGAATTCAGCCACAGGCCGAAGGTCTGGAGTACTACGAAAATATTAAAGTATGGCATCGCGCCTTGACCAAGTGGGGAATCAGTACAGATGTTATCCATTCCTCGGAAGCGCTGGATGGCTACAAAATCATCATCGCTCCGCATTTGTATTTGCTGGACGAGAACACCGCGGAACGTCTGCAAGCTTTTGCAGCGGATGGTGGCATATTGGTCTTAACGCATCGCACTGGTGTCAAAAACGATAACAACCGCTGTGTCATGGCGTCACTTCCAGGTATGTTATCTGCCTGCTCGGGCGTGCGTGTTACCGAATATGATCCCGTCGGTGGTGACCAAATTCAGATTCGGGACGAGAAGAGCAACATATATGCTGCTTCACAATGGGCTGATGTGTTGGAACTGGACACGGCACAGGCGATTGCGGTTTATGCGGATCAATTTTATGCCGAAAGTGCGGCTGTCACCCAAAACAACTGGGGTAAAGGTGCTGTCTATTATGTAGCGACCCAGCCGGACGAAGCTTACCTGAGCCAGTTATTGCGAACCATCGCTGAACAATGTGGCCTCTCCGAGATTCATTCTCTGCCAGACGGTGTCCAGGTGACAACTCGCTCAGGACCGAATGGAACGTTTCGTTTTATCCTGAATTTAAGTCCTGAATCTGTCTCCATTCCGTTGCAAGCATCATACACCAGTGCCTTGGATGGAACTATAAAGGGAACTCGATTGGAACTGGGGCCGTATGATATCGAAATCCTGGAGATTCAATAATATGTAACATCTCTGCAGATCAAAACAAAATGAACCATGAAAAGGCCCGGTATACACGTCAAGTGCATACCGGGCCTTAAAGAATTGGCAAGAACACCGTAAACCCATCTTACTTGATTACAACTTGATGAAATCAGCCATGGAACGAACCTGAATGGCCCCTGCCTTGGAGACAGCACCATCAGATCCTTGCAATTCCTCTCGGGATGTGAACTTGACCTTCACCGGAATGCCAGGAATAAGGTCGAAGAAATTGTCCGAGAACACCCCTTCTGCTTCAGTAGAAATCCACACTTGTTTGGCTAGTACATCACTTTCCAGAACCAGATATACGCCATCATTCTCGGTAACTTCGGTTACTTTAATTTGCGCTGGTTGCAGTGCAATGTCCTTTGATGGTGCAAAATAATGCTCCTGTATGATATCGGCTGCCCCATCCTGCTTCAGATCCATACGCAGCAATGTTGCTGCAGCATCGCGACCTTCCAGCCATTCCGTCTGATTCAATGACAGCACCTGTTGACCAGAGTTCGATGCCAGAGCGACTTCATGCTCTTCCTCACGATAGACCGTGCCATCAAAGCCAATCAGGCGTACCTGGAGCTTGCCTTTCACAGGTTCAAGCTGATCCGAGATGAGGTAAATATCTGTCACATCTTCCTTCGTACCATCTACTGATACCAAGATATCACTGAAGCTGCGTTTCGCGTAATATTGCAGTGCTTTCCAACGTCCGAAATAATCCATACCCGCCCAGGAAGCCACCGGCCAGCAATCGTTCATTTGCCAGTAGAGCGTTCCCATACAGAACGGTTTGCGACGACGGTGAGCTTCAATGGCTGTTTTCATCGCCTCAGCCTGGAGTACTTGGCTCATATAGAGGAAGGATGGGAAATCCTTCGGTTCATGCATGTACATATCCATGTATTGTTTGATCAGACGATTACCTGCCCCGTTCTTCTGATGCGCCAGCATGACTTCAGACTCTAGTGCCAGATCCTCTTCCTCCGCATACTTGCGAACCGAATCATATTCAGGGAAAGACTGGAAGCCATACTCACTCATGAAGCGTCCAACATGAACATTGTAATTCTCAAAGGGCTCCACATTATGCCACACACCCCAATAGTGGATATCCCCTTCCGATGTGGAGGGGTGAGCATGCTGCCTGTCGTCACCCGAAAGTGATACCAGTGGTGAAGAAGGCCAATAATCCACACCAGGAGCATAGGTTTCGACCACTTCCGGCAAAAGATCATGGAAAATAGCTTCGTAATCCGCCCAAATGCGTTCTCTTTGCTCGGCGTTGTAATCTTTTTTCCAGCCCCAGCCGCCATCCTCAATGTAATGTGCCCACGCTGAATCAATCTCGTTATTACCACACCACAGCACAATGCTTGGATGATTACGCAGACGTTTCACATTATCAATCGCCTCATGTTTCACACTGTTCAGGAAAGCCTCGTCTCCAGGATACATGCTGCAAGCAAACATAAAGTCCTGCCATACGAGCAACCCATATTCGTCACACAACTCGTAGAACACGTCTTCTTCATAGAAGCCACCACCCCAGACACGAAGCATATTCATGTTCGACTCGGCAGCAGATACAATCTCATGCAGATAACGCTCACGTGTCACTTCGGTTATGAAGCTGTCGTTGGGAATGTGATTTGCCCCTTTGGCAAAGACAGCAACTCCGTTTAACTCAAAATAAAAGGAGGCTCCCACTTCATCTTTGTCACGAACCAGACGAATGGACCGAATACCCGTTTTGACTGTGGACTCAGCCACAGCCTGTTCGCCCTGAATCACTTCCGTATGGAAAGAATACATATGCGGTTCACCCAGTCCGCGACTCCACCACAGCTTCGGCTCAACAATAGAGATTGGAACTTCCACAGTCTGGACGCCCGGTTTAAGGGTTACAGCCTGCTCCCAGCTCTGTCCATCCGTTCCTACTTGAATAACCGTTTCTACTAATTGTGTAGACTCCACTTCCACAACCGCAGTGAGCGAAGCGGAAGCAGCAGTTACTTCATTTTGCTGAATGAATACATCATTAATTCGTATGTCCGTCCATCCTTCAAGGCGTGCTTCACGCCAGATTCCGCTGGTTACAAAACGTGGACCCCAGTCCCAACCATAATGATACGGGGCTTTCCGTGCAAAAATACTCACTCTTTTGTCGCCTAGTCCCCCCACGTCGGATTGATCATTCGATGCAGGCAGGGCATATCCGAGCTTCTCCAGCTTCGGCAGATCTTCATGGATCGGAGAACGAAAGCGTATTCGTAAAATGTTGCCATTTGCCTTTACAACGGATTTCACGTTGACTGTCCACACCCGGAACATATTGTCTGCCGACAATACATGTTGTTCATTTACATACACATCTGCATATGTATCCAGACCATCAAAAACCAGCTCCAGATGCTGCTGCGACAGCAGTGCTTCATTCACATCAAATTCGGTACGATATTCCCAGTCTTTCTTATCGACCCATTGAACTTCTTTTTCGTTAGTTCCATAGAAAGGGTCCGGAATTTTACCCAGTTTCAGCAAATCCGTATGCACACAGCCGGGTACGTGAGCCGGCAACCATTCCTGATCTTCACAAGCCTTGAACGTCCAATTCTGAAAAGTCTGCGATTGTATTTTGCTCATGACAGCCTCCGTTATCCTTATTGAAGTAGTTTGAAAAACACTTTGTTAGGTTTTGTTATTGTAAAAACGAATAACTTACAAAACAAAATTAACATGATATGCTTAATTCAGTCAATCTGTTTTGTGGATTATTTCTAAAAAATATATCCGATAAACAAAAAAGACATGAAGCCCAATGTCTCCATGTCTTTTCATCCCAAGTTTATAGCGCATTGGCGTGTGCTATTTTTCTCATTACCGATTCACGTTCGTTAACTTTACGGCAAAATAGCATTGTACTCATCACGAATGATTAATTCCGAATAGATCAGCTTTCTTTCAAAAGGCCCGTCCGGATGCTCCATGCGCCATAATAACTGGTCCACCGCACGTCTGCCCAGATTTTCCTTATCGATATGCATCGTAGCAAGAATAGGCTCTGCTGTACGGGTATTATCGAATCCGGTTACTGCACAGCGCTCCGGCACCTCAATGCCTCTGCTTTGAAGTGCACCAATCACAACAGCGGCCATGTGGTCGTTAGCACATACCATCACTTCGGGGATATCCTCCATCTTCATACCCACAATCGATTCCCGAATGTGATCCAGATCAGGTCCCAGCAAATCTGCTTGCTGTGAAACCTGCAGCTGCATCTCTTCCAGTACCGAACGATAACCGAGCCATCGCTCTCTGAAACTGGCTGCATCAGGCAATTGGCCAGCAAACTGCAGCCGTCTGTAGCCTTTTCCAACGAGCATCAGAACCAGTTCCTGCATGCATTTCATGTTATCTGTAAATATCGTGTCTCCATGAATTGCCGGGTCTTCATGATCAACCATCACAAGTGGAATATGCAGTCGATAAATCTCGAGCAATACGGATGTGGAGATGGAACCGACGGTAATAATTCCGCTGATGGCTTCAGGATTAAGCACAGAAAACATGCGATCCGAGGAAGGTTCCGTCAAGGTTAGGATATCCATGCCCTTCTCATTCAGGCGTGCAGATATTCCATCAAAGATGGGACCCCAGTACAGGGAGGAGCGATTCTGAGAACGAATGTTAGGAAACAAGATCAGAATAGTCCCCTGTCTATCTATCTTCATCTCCTGTTCAGCAGGGGTTTCCACTAGATAACGTTTCGGTTCCGCTTTGAAATATCCGAGCTGTCCTGCCGTCCTGACAATCATCTCCCGGGTATGTTCACTGACACCAGGTTTGCCGGTCAACGCACGAGAGACTGCGAATTTGGATACCCCCGCAGCATCGGCAATTTGCTGCATGGTTACTCTTTTGGCCATCTTTCTCACCCGTTTTTCCTTTATTTTTCATTTAGTGTAGCATAAAAAAAGAGATTCAACAAAACAAGTTATGAAAAGTTTCATTTTGTTAGGTTGAGGATTTGCTATAGATTTTTAAAATTGCTCAAATAAATAACAAAAAAAGTTCCTCCACCACCTTCACAATGAAGTTGATGGAAGAACTCTTGCTTTATTTCTAAATTATACGCCCGGTGCTCCCTGATCTCCCAGTTCGGTCTGCAATGCTGTCCGCTTTCTGCGCCAGAATACCGGATAAGGGACTTTGATCTCCGTTATCAGGACACCAATGAGCATCAGTGCTGCACCCGCATACCCTTGCAGTGTAAGGGACTCCCCTTGAAAGGTAAATGCAAATGCTGCTGCAAACAGTGGTTCGAGCGAAAAGATCAGACTCGTTCTCGTTGGTGATGCATGCCGCTGGGCCAGAGTTTGCAAAATGTAGCCAATGCCGCTGCAAAGTACCCCCAGTCCTATAATGGCAGCCCAAGATTGTGGTGTGTCAGGTAAACGTGGTGTCTCCAGGAGAAATGTAGCAGCCAGCCCCCACAGGGCCGCAACGCCTAGTTGAACCGTTCCCAGCGTTAGTGGATCATGCTTCGGCGTATACTTGCCAGCAATCATAATGTAGATCGCGTACACTAATGCTGCGAGAATGCAAAGGATATCCCCCATATGCAGACTAAGCTCATGTTGAAGTGTCAACAATGCAAGCCCGGTTACCGCCACGAGAATACTTATCGTTAACCGCAAGTCTGGCATTCGCCGGTGCAGAATTGTCGTCAGGATGGGCACAAAGATCACTGCCAAACTGATCAAAAAACCTGCCTGGGAAGCCGTTGTGCGCTGTACTCCATACGTGATAAATACAAAGGCAGCGAATAACGCTGTTCCCATAATAGCCCCTGCTGCAAGTGTTCTGCGGTCCATTTGGAACAGTCGCCGATGGAAAAGAACAGCCGCCGCGATAAAGGCAATTCCAAACCGGAAAGCGACCAAATTCAACTCCTGTATGGACTCCAATCCTGATTTCATAAACAGATAGGATGATCCCCATATTACCGTTGCGAGCAGCATCTGCAAATCCGCTCTTCTTGATGCCTGACCTTGTGGTGCACGTACTCCGTTCATCTTGCTTCGACCTTCATTCTATGTATTGTAATCTGACCAAGGCTCTGTCGAACTAACTCGCCTTGGCAAGTATAAACGATCTCTTTGCATTATAAAAATGAATATTTATAATAGTTAATATGAAATAAAGTCATGTATTAAATGAAGAGAGGAACGGAATCTTTCATGTCATTGGTCAAATACGAAATTTTGAATGCCGTAGTGGAATACGGCAGCCTCACCAAAGCAGCAGAAGCATTGAATATTACCCAATCTGCCGTCAGTCATGCCATCGCCAGTCTGGAGACCGAGTGTGGTTTTTCACTGCTGAATCGAGGCCGCTCCGGTGTACGACTTACTGCTGAAGGGGAACGTATTCTGGGCTATACTCGTGAAATTCTGCGGTGGACGGAACTGATGAACCAGGAAATTTCATTAATTCGCGGCGCCGAGATTGGAACCGTGCGTATTGGCACCTTCGCCAGTGTATCCACGCAGTGGCTGCCTGGTATCCTGAAGCAATTTCGCCTCGGTCATCCCGGCATCGAAATTAAGCTGTGGGAGGGGGACTATGCTGAAATTGAAGGCTGGCTGGCTGGAGGTGCCATCGATCTTGGTTTTCTGTCCCTTGGCGATTCTTCACCTTTTGAGACGATTCCATTACAAAAAGACAGGATGATGTGCATCCTGCCTCTGGAACATCCACTCGCTACGGAGAAGTCTGTTTCATTTGATGTACTGCTGGAACAACCCTTTATTTTGCCTAAATGGGGTGGTGATAACGAGATCGAACGGTTGATCCGGCAGCATGCGGCCAAGCTGAATGTGGTCTATGAGGTCGCCGAAGATCAGGCCATCATGGCGATGGTTCGAAACGGTCTGGGCATCAGTCTCTTGCCTGAAATGGTTCTTCAACACCATACGAACGAGCTCGCTCTTGTTCCTCTCACTGGAGATCCTTTTCGTACCATTGGCATCGCATGCCCGTCTCTCACCAATCTGTCTCCTGCTTCACGTCGTTTTATCAGAGCGGTACAGGAATGGCTAACTCCATCGTTCTAACCGACGTTACTTATAAATTGTATAATGCCAATGACCAGCATGAGAACAAATACAACGGCAATCACAATTGCAAAACCAATCAGGAAGCGTACACCGGGTGAGCGTCTGTTCGCATGTTGAGCTTCTGCCAGGTAATCCAGCTTCTGCTCAAGCCGGTCAAGTCTTTCGTGCACTTGTTCTTGTTCGTGATTCGAATTCATCCAATCATCTCCTTTAGATTAATTGTTATCGCTCGATTACATTAGTTTTACTCCCATACTCGATCCAGTTGATCTGCATAGAAACGGATGGCTCTGCTGTAGTCGGTTATTCCCTTATCTTTTGATGTTTCGGCCAGTTGTACAAGCAGCCGTCTCATAGCCTCCGCATGCTCGCCCAGATTGTAGAGCACCATGGCAAGAAAAACTTCAAATTCCCGGTTCTCCGGGAATTCATTTAACCCCTTTTCAAACCAGGCCTTCGCCTGCTCATACTGCCCCAGAGTCCGATATGTGCTGCCAAGTCCAAGTATGGCACCTGTCCTGTCCTCAACCGGAAGCCCCAGACTTAGAGCCTTCTCATAATGCGGTACTGCTTCCCGCTCCAGTCCAAGTGAATCATGAGCCCAAGCCAGCTGGTACCAAACCTGTGCATTGTCCGGTTCATGTAATGCCAGTTCCTGCAGCAGCTCTATCGCCTCCTGCATTTTCCCCTCCGTTCTCAAGAGGATAGCCTGCTGTAAATCATTCATTTACTCCACTTCCCATTCTTCCAAAATCATTTTCCATAGTATAATTATAACAAAAAAACACCCCGAGAAGTACGCCCGGGACAACCAGAGGTTGTCCAAGCCTATTCTACAGCGTGCTTTTTCGTAAGATGCCAGCTACCTTGACATCTTCATATTCGAATATTTCACAAAAGTACAAAAGTGATGAGTTGCTCAGGACCAGGTTGTGTTTGCCACCATGACAATGAATACAACCATGAGATAATTGACGGAGATCAGAAAGTTAACCTTGGCCCATTTCTCATTATCCTGAGTTTTCAATCCGCTTAGTGTATGGACAAACCAGATCAGACCACCAATGACGGATACAAGCAGAAACACAAGCCCAACATAGTTGTAGTAATACAACAGAAATACAGCAGGAAGCAACAGAAACACGTAAGGAATCATCTGCACCTTTGTACGCTTCACACCTTTGACTACCGGCAACAGTGGGAAACCGGCTGCACGATATTCTTCCACTCTGCGAATCCCGAGTGACCAGAAGTGAGGTGGCTGCCACAGGAATAACAGCGCAAACAGCAACCAGGCACCTGCATCAATCTGATTGGTTACCGCACAATAACCGATTACAGGCGGCATCGCCCCCGCAATTCCACCCAATGACGTACTCCAGGTCGAGCTGCGTTTGAGCCACATCGTGTAGATCACGATATAAGCAAACCATCCGAGCAGTGCCATCCAACCGGATAACGGATTGACCAGGAAGTACAGCAGCACAAAACCAACCACACCAAGAACAATTCCATACCCCAATACAAACTTGGGTTTAAGATGATTGATGTAATCAATCCGTTTTTTGGTGCGCTCCATCTTCTGATCCAACTCACGATCCCAGTAGTTGTTAATGACACAAGCCGAAGCGATGACCAAGGTTGATCCAATCAACACCATGAGCAGAGATATCCACGAGATATCCCATTTTGAAGCGACCCAGAACCCTACCGCTACCGCAAACACATTCAGCCGCAAAAGTCCGGGTTTCGTTAATGCAATCATGTCTTTAAGCATGAGAAGCCTCCTGAACTATGTAAAAACACCATTCCTATAATGATACATGTACATACCATGAATTACAATCTCCTTCATGAATTTGTCATAAGCAAAAAGCATCCCTGCCGGTTCAATGAAACCGGAGGAATGCTTAACCGTTGCATTTGATCTAATTTTAAGGGATGTACTGCTGTACAATTTTTGTCACTTTGCCGTCCTGCACAGTGAGGTGATACGGGAATACGGACAGATCAAGAATATTGGTATTGTCATACAAGGATTCAAACTTGCTGAGCGCCACGGACTCATTCCATTGAATAGTAGTGCCCGACACTGTTCCATCACGATCATACAACTGCATCAGCACTTCAGCATTCGCACTTACTTCTACCTTTTCCTGCTCTTTGCTGTCATTGACAATATAATAACCATCAGGAGCACCATCTATACCCGAGTCCGGATTGCGTTGTTCAAAAACTTTATCGGCCTCTTCCCCTTGGTACCAGCCAATCTTGTCTACAATTAAATACAATTTACCGTTCTCATGCTGTATGTCATTCACATACGCTGTAAACATCTCGGAGTTAGCAGCCTGCGCTTTGGCAGAAGCCTGTACAGAGTCCCTGCTCTCCTCAGCGTTCGCTGGTGTAAGTAAATATGTAGCAAGCACAATCATGCCAAGCAATGCAACAGCCGCACCCAGCATTCGTAATTTCCATTGTTTCGCCGCGTTCTTCATAGGCAGCATCTCTCCTTATTATGAACGTTACTATTCCTTAACCGGAAGGCTTACTCTTCAAACGCTCATATGAATATTTACTCTTTCTTTTACTCTCTCTATCATAACGGGTGTACACCCTGCAAAAGTATCAGCCAGATGAAAAATAGTTACAATAGATGTCATCAAAAAGAAACCCTGAATGCCATGGCATCCAGAGTCTCTATTGGCTTAGCTTTTCGTTGCAGCTAAATTTTAATGATTCGGGGTTGAACCTTGTGCCAGACGCACAAGCATATGAGCCAGCATATGGCGTTCTTCCTCTTTCCCGACATTCCACAGTTCTTGCAGCAACTTCTCTTCACGGTTACGCGGCTCTTCCCGGGCTGCCAAATAGTCTGCTACTTTCTCGGCAATTTTGGCCATCTGCTCCTCACCTAGTCCAATCGATTCTCCCATTGCAATTCGTTTGCCCAGATAGCCTTTAAAGGTATCAAAATTCTGTAAAATCTGTTCCCGTTCCTCCGGCGCAATCTTATCAATCGCATTATCTACCTTGTCAGTTGAAACTTGGCCATCCTTATGGATAACATGATTTTGTTCATTCATCTGAAAAACCTCCTTGAGAATAATTGCTTTGTGATATGTAAGCAAAATGCTTAATCATACCAGGTTATCTATAATATAAACTTCTCGCTGGAGATTAATCAGACCATTTCTATCCTTTATCCATCTATTGTCTCTTTAGGGATGCTTCGTAATCGCCATACTACCAGAGCTCCCCACATATACAGTATGGCACTCAGATAAAATAAAACATCAATCGTCAGCCAATCAATCAGCACACCGCCTACAATAACCGCAAATCCTGACACGGCGGATGTCCAGAAATGATAGTGACCTACAGCTGGGCCACGCTGCCCAGCCACCGTATTATCGGCGAGCAGCACTCGTTCACTCATTCGCTGCATCGCATTGCATGTCCCCATCATGATTTGCAGCAGCAGCACCCAGATGTAGGAAATGACCCACGGAAATGCGATCATGGCTGCGGCCATCCCCACCGAACTTACTATAAGCCACTGCTTGGCGTGTCGATCCATCCGGGGAGCGAGCCATTGTGAAGCAGCAGCCGAGCTGATTGTAAATACGGCAAAGGCAAGCCCATATTTGGAGAAGCTGTTACCCAGATTTTTGAGAAACAAAAGATAATACGGATAAATCATGCCCGAAGCGAGCGTAACCATGCTTTGAGATCGAACAAGCCACTTGATATTCATGGATGATTTCCTCCATACTGCTCCATAAAATAGTTCATAAAAAGATGATTGGGGTCAACCTTTTCTTTGGCTGCAAAAAACTCATTCTTTCGTGGATAGGCCTGTTCGAACTGCTCTGGAGTTGCATAACCTGCATAGGGCAGATAATATGTTCCGTTATATCGAAGGACGGCATGGATCAGCTGCTGCATACTTTCCTTGAACTTCCCTTGTTCTTCCTCGGACAATGAAGCGTGAAATAAACAGACAAGACCGAACATATCCTGCGTTGCATAAGAAAGCACAGCTTCTTCATCATGTTTCACATACCTGACTGTAATGTTAAGCAGATCCAATTGCTCCTGGGATACAATCTCACCCATCTCCTGAACAAATGCGGGAAAGGCATCAACCGGAATAAAATATTCCTGCAGCAGATCATTTTCGCCGGGCTGGTGATACTCCATAAAGGCAGACGCAGAAGCCATCGCATTGTTTCGGCTGAGCCTCTTGCCATCCTGTGACTCGAAGTATCGCTGCTGCAGCGGCCAAAACCAGGCCTGCCCCCACTCGAATTCACGGTTCAGGTTGAATAGAAGTTTGCTCGTGAGCACGCCCCTTTCACGTTCATCCAGATGATTATAATCATCCAGTGAAGCCGTAGGATCATAGGCATAATTCAATGCATACATCTCGCGAAAGTAACCTTCACCCGGCTGAACTGAAATTCGGGCCAGATGCATACGCATCATCGGGTCTCCCAGGATATTCTTTTGAAAATAAGACGGGTAGTCCTCAACCTGCACCTGCTCCGTTGTGAGACGATAGACTTCGTCATCCGTTAACGTCAACGTAACGTCCAGAATTACGCCAAACAGTCCGTAACCGCCGAGAACAAGCGGGAAAAGCTCG
This sequence comes from Paenibacillus sp. OK076, assembly GCF_900110055.1. Taxonomy (NCBI): domain Bacteria; kingdom Bacillati; phylum Bacillota; class Bacilli; order Caryophanales; family Paenibacillaceae; genus Paenibacillus; species Paenibacillus sp. OK076. Next base: position 1,766,525 of record NZ_FOCH01000001.1, on the reverse strand, counting down.
GCATTCTCGGTGCGACTTATTTGCCGAATTAGACCGTCTGCCATCAAGAGATGGAAGGAATCAACACTTTCAATCAAGGAACCCTGCTGAAGCTCTCGACCATGTGCATTTACACTGATAGATCCGCCTACGGTGAAAATATTTTGGGACTGCATATTTTTGACCGCCAATCCATATGGATTAATGGCTCGCTGTAGGTCAGCCCAGGTCGCTCCAGCCTGCACACGCACCTTTTTGGCATCGGCATTGACTTCCAGCACTTTGTTATACGAGGTCATGTCTATGACAATGCCGTCTTTATAATAGGTGTGTCCTCCCTGACTATGGCGCTGCCCGGCAATCGATATCGTCAGGTTTCGCTCTCGGGCATCCTGGAGCAGTTCAACGAGCTGCTGCTCTTCATGACCTTTCACCACACGTTCAACCTTAACCGGATGAAGGCGGCTGTAGTCGGTAATCAGATACGGATTCTGATCATCGCTATCTGTCCTCCAATATGTCCACACACATAAAATCAGAAGTAACAGGAGCATGCTCGTTTTTTTGAACAGATGAACTCCTCCTCCCCTAACACTTAGCGTTTCAATTTGATTTAATTGGTTAATCGTTTACATATACATTACAAGGATTGGATATGTTAAGGAACACCTTAAACATACCTGAATAAGGAGGAATTTTCCATGAATGAACATAAAAAAGAACGAAAAAACAAAGATCTGCAGCCCGGTGTGAATGCAATTATTCAACCTGACCCGGACAATCCCGGACCAACGGACATGATTGAAGAAGCCGTAGGAGAAATCGTAGACAACATCACCCATCCTCACAAAGCCAAAACAACAGAGACCCGCAATACAAACAGCAAATAATTTCAGACCATACTTTTGTAAACAGCTTGCGTACAACGCAAAAAGTCCTCCAACCTTTGTCTTAACGGTCGGGGGACTTTAAAATTGTTTTTTCTATGAATGGGGCTGTTCACCATCTGCATTTTAATTTGCGTTTAGATCTGCTTCACCTTATTTTCCTTTTTCATCTGTTGCAATGCCTTGTGAATCCAGATCGCAGCAATTGAGCCTTCACCCATGGCAACCGTAGCTTGTTCCGCGTGCAGACCCAGATCCCCGGCAATCCATACATTAGGGGCAGCCTGCATGCTGCGTGCGTTGGCTTCCACGTGTTTATTTTCCGCAATGACGGCTCCAAGCTGCTCTGCCAGTTCATAATGTACACGATTGCCTCCAAATGCGACAAATCCACGCTCTGACTCATATATCTGTCCATCTTCCGTCAATACACCTGTAATATGGCCATCCTCCATCTGTTGCACTTCTTGAACGGCCGCCTCAAGGTAACGAACTCCTGCCTCTTTCATGCTTCGATGAAGCTCAGCGGAGATTGGCGACTGCTCATGGTTGATGTACAACAATTCATTCGTGCGTTGAATCAAAACCATAGCCATGTTTGCACCGGCTTCGCCTGCACCCAGCAATATCGTGCGCTGGTCCTGAATCTCATATCCATCGCAATCCGGGCACACATATACTGTTCGTCCCAACGTAGGCCTTAATCCCCGAATAGCGGGTATTCTGTCCGTTAGTCCGGTTGCCAGCAAGACTGTTTTTGCCATATATTCAGAGCCGGAAGAGCCGAACAATCGAATCTGTTCTCCCCGGCGTCCTGCCTTAATGATACGGTCTTTCTCAAAAGACACTCCAGTCCGCTCTGCCTGCATTCTGCCTTTGGAGCGCAGCTCTTCACCGGATACTCCATCGGGAAAACCAAGAATATTATGATAGGTTCGGCATAACGTTGATCTGCCTTCTCCGGCGTCCACTACCAACACCCGATGGCAAGAGTAACGCCCCATCTGAATGGCTGCCTGAAGTCCTGCGAGTCCTCCACCTACTATGATGCAATCATACTCTCGCATGCTCCATCTCCCTCCTATGCTTCTATCTACTCATATGTTATTGGACAGTTCACTATCCTTCTATCCATTTACACCATTCAACCAAAATCAAACGTGATCCGTTACAACTTAGCTTTTACCAAAATAAAATAACCCAAACCATCCGTCTGAATAACGGTGCGTTTGGGTCAGTTAAGAAAGGGTTATGATTCCTGAATTCAGAAAATATATGATTCAAATCGTGAAGCATTCGAAATGGCATTCCATACATCTGCCGTCTCTCCACCCATATACCAGTAGGCCAATCCGGCAATATTACGTTCTCCGCTCATCATTACTTTCGCGGATAATGAACGACTGTCCTCTGCCCATATATATCTCGGTGTCCCATTACTGTTGTAGCCAATGACATATTGGACCAGATCTGCATCCCATCGTCTCACGGAACCTGAAGCTCGTGCACGAGTTCCCTGTTCTGCCAAGGTGATGTCCCATGAACTGGCTGCCGGATTAACGGAAGACCAATCCCGTGTATATAAAGGCAGGGCCAGAATGCTTTTGGCGCGAACGACCTCAGCGAGCATCGTGTCCAGAGCCTTTTCAACCCAAGGGAGAGAGGCCACAGACCCTGCTTGCGGATCGCCGTTCCAATGCTCCTCATATCCCATCAGTACCATGTAATCCGATACAGCGCCCAATTGCGCATAATCAAATGCATCCGTCCAGTCTGTCCCCAGATCGGGTGATACGTCCACGGATACAACAGCGCCCAGTGCATGTAGAGCCGTTGTCAGTGAAGTAATAAATGCGGTCATTCCTTCACGATCAGCTGGCAGTACGTTCTCGAAATCCACGTTAATGCCATCCAGTTTATATGTTTTCACATAAGATGCGACCTGTGAGATCACTGACGTCCGGTTGGCTGAGCTCGATAACATCTGGTGGGTAAGGTCCGGGTTCGAACGATTGCCAAGCAACGGCCATACCTGTCGGTCTGTAGCAGATGCCCATGATAATAACGATGTGTCCGTGAGATCCGTGACTTTCATGCTGCTATTCAGGAAGAACCAACGGGGAACCAGCGTATTGGCTTCCGATTGTTCGACCTGTTTCTTGAACTCAGCAGTAGAGGCATTATATTGCCATCCTAGCTGAATACCAAGCTGATCGTGGCCTTTCAGCTGATCTGACCAGGTTTTCTTTTGCAAAATGGCATCCAGCATCACTGCTGCCTCTTCTCTGGTCACTTGGTCATGCGGGCGAAACTTGCCATCACTGCCGCGCATCAAGCCAAGCTGATATACGGTCTGCACATAAGGACGCGCCCAGTCGGAAATCTCAGCTGCATCATCATACGTGGATGAGAGGAGATTCGTTGATTTGGAGGATTGTTTCAGCATCCTTACCAGCAGTGCAGCCGCTTCTTCCCGAGTGATGGAGGCGTTTGGCTGGAACACGCCCTGACTCTTGCCCTCAAGAATGGAAAGATTGGTCATGGCTGCAACGTTCCCGTAATACCAAGCGTTCATGCTGACATCGTTATAGGGATTAATATTGTTTTTAACAGGTTTCAAACCTAGCAGTCTCACAGCAAATGTTGCAAATTCAGCACGTGTGACTGCCTTTTTGGGTTCAAACGTATTCTCAGAGGTTCCGGCAGCAATTCCCGCCTTGACCAGATGTGCAATGGCATCCTTGGCATAACTGGAGGTTGTATCCTTGAATACCTGCTGAGCCGCTGCTGCCTGAGCTGTGGATTCACCGATGGAGATTGATCCTATCGCCAGTACACCGCACAAAACAGCATTGCATAGCTTTTGCCGGATACGTTTGTATATTCTATAATTCACATCAAAAAGCCTCGCTTCATTGGAGTACGATCTACATCATCGTATCAAATTGAAGCGAGGCCGTATGTGGTTAAATATTGGGAAATTCGCTGAACCAGTGTTTCTCAATTTTTTTGTGAATCGAGGTCACATTCGGCTTTGAGCGAAAGTCTTACTTGTGTACTTTTACACGTTGTTCAATCGGTTGGAATTCTTTCTCGCCTGGTGTTGCTGTTGGTTTGCCGAATGGCATTTGAGCGATTAGTCTCCAGTTCTCTGGAATGTTCCATTCCTGTTTGACCTTCTCGTCAATCAACGGGTTATAGTGCTGCAGGGAAGCGCCCAGGCCTTCTTGTTCCAAAGCAGTCCAGATCACCAGTTGCAACATACCGTTGGATTGGTTCGCCCAGATCGGGAAGTTATCGGCATACGCTGCAAAATTTTGTTGAAGCTGCGCGATCACATTGTTGTCTTCGAAGAAGAGTACTGTACCGTATCCACTGCGGAATCCGGCCATTTTCTCAGCTGTAGATTGGAAAGCTTCTGCATTGCCAACCACTTCACGCAAAATTTCTTCTGTGTGGTTCCACAGTTTGTCGTGTTGTTCACCGAGCAATACTACGGCACGAGATGTTTGTGAGTTGAAAGAAGTCGGAGTGTATTTTACCGCTTCTTCCACGATTTCCTGGATTTTAGCATCCGAGATCGTGGATTCCTTGCTGATTCCATAATAAGATCTTCTGTTTTTCAACGCTTCAAAGAAAGATGTAGACATAAATATTCGCCTCCCAAAATGGTATTTCCTAAGTTACCAACATAGTAACTATAATATAGTAACATACATTAGTCAACAAACTAATTTATTCTCACCACAAGTGCTTTTTGTTTATTTTAAACAGCTATTGCATCCATCTGATCACTGCGACTCGCGAAAATCTGCTCGATATTTCTCTTCCGATGACGAATTGCTCTTGGTCTGATCCTTATTCTTCTCTTCCTGCTTCTCCATATTCAGATCTTCCATCGGAATGGGGTCCACCGTCTGCTCTTCTTCATATCGGTCAAGCAAACTTTCCTGCTCTGTTGCATACTGCTCCGGATTGTCATGGGAACGATCCTGATGTGCATCCTTGTTATTTTGATCCGGTGTGCGCTCTTTCATTCGTGATTCCTCCTTCGTTTTCATTTTTCCATTTAACCTTCTTTTACCTTTTCTGTCTGGCTTCTAAACACGGAGCAGTTATGAGATGAATGTAACAGGTACGCCATGTCTGCATCAGGAGGTAAAATAGAAAAAAAGCCAACCAGAACAGACTGGTTGACTTCATCTACTTGTTTTCAGTTCCATTTCATTGATTAATAGGCGAAGCGGTTGAGTCTCCGAGACTTAATTTGGCTTCAAAAATAATGCTCTCATTCTCTTCGGCCAATCTTCCTCGGACCCACACAGCTCCCTCTGTAACTTCTGAACGCTCAACGATCATTTGCTCCTGCATACGAATCTCACGATGATATGATATTTGCAGACGGATCATGCCTGCAGCCAGTTCATCCAGTGTTAATGCATCACAACACACGTCTGCATACCGGGCGTTGTTCATATGACCATTACTGTCTGTGCTGCTGTATTGTACAGTTAAACGATATTGTTCCTGCAAGCTGAGTTCAGAAGGGACCGTGACTTTTGCAGGGGCTTCACCTAAGGATAAATCCGGATATGATTTCACTTCAAAAGGCAGAGCTGATGGTCTGACGACTCTGCGTCTCTTTAGATCGACCAACGCCCAAGCCGTGCGAGCCTCCGCCAGATGTGTTCCCTCTCGATCTGTGAGGATATAATCCCTTAACCAGGTCACACCTTTATTTTCTTTATGCCACGTCTGCAAGGATACTTCTTCTTCCAATCGGGCTGGGCGCATGATCGTGACATCTGTCGTTAATAACATCCAGCCCAATCCCTGATCCAGCATCTGCGATACGGTAACTCCCATACCTGCTAAATCACGGTCTGCTGCCAACTGCATATGCTCCAGTAAAGCAGATGGGCGACATTGTGATCTGTAATCAGCATCGGCTGATCCAATGCGGTAATCAAGCTTGAATGGTTGATCAGATTGCATTCCGTAACCTCCTCAGGCTGTGAAGCATGTAAAATTTTTTATCCGTAAAACAACATTAATCAAACGGTCGCTGTAATCGACTGCGGTAGAGATCCGGTGCACAACCTACACTTTGTTTGAACATACGGCTGAAATGGGATAAACGTTTGAACCCGGCCAATCGGCTGGCCTCTGTCACACTGATATCCGGCTGGAACTGGAATAACAGCTTGGCCTGATTGATGCGGCGGTCATACACATATTTAAATATGGTACTACCCGTCATTTCTTTAAACAATCCTGCCAGATAAGGCTTGGACAGATGAAGCTCATTTGCCAGATCATCCAGACCAATGTCCTCCATGTAATGGGTTTCGACATATCCAATAATATGCTGTACATGCCGCTCCTTCTCGGAAGAGGGAAGGTGGTCCTCAACCCTGCCTCGGCAGATTCCAGCTATAACATACAGCAGGTCACATAAACGAACGTTCATGCGTTCCTCTTTGAAATCACCCGGATTCACCGTAAGCTGATGCAAACTCAGCAGCAGAGATTCGAATTCGGAGCGGATATTGCCTGTCAGATTGATCCGGCAGTTTCTCAGTTCTTCGAACGGCTTCAACACTTCGCTCACCCGGTCCGGGTGCAGACTGCTGCGGATGGCTGAGGGATCGAAGTGCAGCGTCGTTCGCACATACGGTTTCCCCGGCATGGGATGTGGCCGATGAAGAGTCATGCCATGCATCAGGACCAGATCACCCGGTTCAAGGTTGTAGACTCGATCTCCAATCAGATAGGTGCATTCGCCATCATGAAAATAGTACACCTCATATTGCGGATGTGAATGAAATCCGTCCGAGGCTCCAGGGTCGTACGTGCTGGTGGAGCGATAGCTATATTCCAATGGACCACTAAATTGCATTACACTTGGCACGTTCAAGTACCTCCTGTTCTGGAGAGGTTTCTTACCATTTTACCCGTTTCACATCATGTCGGATAGTACTGGACAGACTTTGAAATATAGAAGGCCATGCACATATCCGCTTGTTTGCACGGTACGTGTCATGGCCCTTTGGGAGATTGGGAAAGATAACTTACAGAAGCTGTTCTATACTCGCCTGAATCTCGTCAATCGAATCAACAGGTTCAAAACGTTTAACCACATGCCCTTCGGCATCAATCAGAAATTTCGTGAAGTTCCACTTGATTGCATCACCATGCAACCATTCCGGTGCTTTGTCCGCCACCATCAGCTTCAACAGTTTCGCTTGCACATCTGACTCATCAAAACCTGCAAAAGGTCCCGACTTTTTCAAAAAGTCATACAGCGGATGTGCCGCTTCTCCATTGACATCCATTTTGGAGAACATGGGGAATTTCACGCCATAGTTAATCTGACAAAAGGACTCCGCCTCTTCGCTGCTTCCCGGCTCTTGCTCCGCAAACTGATTACACGGGAAACCAATGATCTGAAGCCCTTGCCCTTTATATCGGTCATAAAGCTTCTGCATGTCGTCGAACTGATGCGTGTACTTACACTTGCTCGCTGTATTCACGATCAGTACAGGTTTTCCTTCGTATTGATAGAGCGGGAAACGCTCTCCACTCGTTTTGGTTACGCTAAAGTCATAGATGGTTGGCATAAGATTGGTGCACCTCACGATGTTATGTAGTTATAAAGACTCATATGAATTTCTATTATATACGAAATAGAAGATTCTGTACCGTAAAAAAAGCCTATAACTGCTGCACGAACAAATCAATCTCATTATCGGGATGTTCAGGTTGATATCGTTCATCCCAAATTTCAAAATTATTCATCTCAACATCCGTTCCAGCACTATCGCAACTCCGTCAGAATCATTCGTATCAGTGATCTCTTTCGAGAGAATCTTCAACTCTTCAATTGCATTACCCATGGCTACCGACCAGCCACATATTTCAAATAACCCGATATCATTAAAATCATCACCGAAAACCATTACATCTTCAACTTTTATTTTCATTGCCTTACATAAAATTCTCAATGCATTTTCTTTGGAGGCTTTGATTGATGAGACTTGAACAAGATTACCACCGTCTGTAACCAAAACATTTAATCTGGATGCAAACTTCTTTCTGAGAAAATCTATATCCTTGAATCCCGTAAAAAGTACTTTTGTTGCAGCAATACCTTTGAGCTCTTCTAATGATTTTATCGATGGGTTTTCTTTAACTCTCATAAGCGTTGTATAATCATATTCTTTTAAACTAATCCATTGATCCTCCACTTCAAGGCTTAAACCCAGTTCATTGTTATTCTTCATGCCATAATTTATTAATTCAGCAGTGATCGCAGGGTCTATGTGTTCATATTGTTGAATACCAGTGTAATTGCAGTGGATATAGGCTCCATTGTAATATATAAAAGAACCGCTACGGAGCAATTCCTCAGGTAAAAGCAACCTTACTGCTCTTGGTGGACGTGCTGTAGCATAGATAAATCTGATCCCTTGTTTAGAGCATGTCACCATTGTCTCATAATTCCGTTTCGAAATTTGTTTATCTGTGTTGAGTAATGTTCCATCCAAATCTAATACTACTATTGGATACTGTATAGAAATCCCCCCCTATGCCACTCAAGTTCACTCTACACTTTCGTTGCGTTATTGAATCGATGTATTCCAAATTCTTTGAAATCCGATGTAAGTATCGCCTCTCTCAGTGGGTACAGATTTGGAGTAAATCTGAGTTCAATTCCTTTCTTAAATAATCTCTCCATTAAACCATCCATGCGGTCTATATGTAGAGGCTTAGTAACCTGATAAGAAATGTAGTATCCCGCCGTTGGATCAAAGTTCAAAAGTCGTGTCATCGAATTGGTACCTGTACAGGGTCTGATTCATAATGCTCGGATACCATGAACTTTCAACCGTAACGATGATATCTGCATCAGAATGCTTGAAAAACTTCTCCCTATTCTCATCACTTAAAGTGTCAGTCTTTTTACAGATGATTCTCGGGCAAGCTCTTGGAAAGTAATATGAATATTCATGCTCTTCATCAATAGCCCACACCACTGCTGGAAATTCAGCTCTGTTTTGTTTCTCTCTTGGAATAAAAACCTGGATATCTGAAACCTCGCTAAAATGATAAAGCATTCAGGCACCTCTCATCATTTAGTGATTCTTAAGCCTCGGAAAGATTCTCTTACATTCCAACATTGCCCCACTTCTCGTCACATAAAACGACAGAAGTCTCGATTTGTCTTTCGGGAACGTTCCAGTATCGAGTTAATAACTGCTTCTTCTCATCCGAAGAAACTAGGGTAAAACCATTTTTCAAATAGAATTTTATAGCCCATTCTGCGGAGTCCCAAGTTCCTATTAATATCGGTTTATCGGTGGATGCCACCAGATGAGCCAACAGCTTTGTGCCTATTCCGCTCCCCCGTTGGTGAGTTCTTACATATGCGTGCCTGATTAAAGCAACATCACCTTTATCCTGAATTCCCATAACGCCCCATAATCTATTATTTTCTTCAAAGCCCCAGAATACGACGCCATCATGGATTTCCTGATTCAATTCTTGCAATGGCATATAGGGTTCATGATAGCGATCCTCAGGAATTACACCCTGGTATGCCTTTGCTGCATCATTAATGATCTCAACCATTGCATCTGCGTCCATGCTGTTACACAATCTGATCATGGCATAATCCTCCTGAAGGTTTACATTCTATTAATTGAACTATCGTAATGGATATACCAATTCAATAGGTTCGTTAATCAATTCCTCTTTGAAAATATAATTATGATCTGCTCCCACAACACATAGAATTTTCTTACCCGGATTCGAATGATATGTGTTCTTCACACGTTGAATCATGATCTGATTTCGTACGATCCATCTAAAGTTATTTGCTTTTGGATTAATCTGATCCAACCATTCATATTTCTGTTTGGTCATCGTATCAAACGCATCCGAGTTAAAGGGAATCGATCCAACATCATGTGTATTCATTTGTTTAGCAAACCATTCATCATCGATCTTCTCCAATGCTTTACGCTGCTCTTCTGAGAAACCGTTAAATGGATCAAAATCATTCCAGACATCTAACTCAAACCAGTCAATAGGTACAAACTCTATATTCCGTTCTTCGCATAATGGAAAGATAAGCTCCCAATACTCACTGGCTGGCTCCCCCCAATATCCCTTATCCTGTTTATCCTTGATATACTTCTTCCAACTCTGGGGATGCACTTCACCGCAGATGATATCCGGGTTGAATTCAGTGATCAGATCCTCATACAGGGTAAGTGAACTATTATATTTCTCTCTTAATTCTTGATTATGAATTGTCCCCAAGATTCCAACGACGGTCATATCATTTCTCCTTTGTAGATGTTATATAATGTTGCTGAGATTCCTATGTAAGTCTATAATCTTTTCTTCAAGAAATACTGAATAATTCCTTCCGGGTATTCATCTATCATTCCAAACACTTCGTAACCCATCTTCTTGTAAAATTCAGGAGACTGATAAGAAAATGTACTTGTATGCGAAAGTTTGCAGCCCTCACTAACAGCAATGCTCTCTGCTTGCATGATTAATGATTTCCCATACCCATTTTCTCTGTATTCTTCATCAATCCAAAAGTTATCAATATATAAAGTATAACAGTACGTAGCACAGAAGATCCCACCTACTGCTTTGCCTGTCTTATCCCTTAGAAACAAATTGATGCTTTTGCCAGGTTTCTTTAACAAACCATTTGTTTCTCTTAGATTGTATTGATACAGATTGCTACAGACAGCATGGTAATCCTCCTCATGATCTTCCAATACAATGTTCAATTCATCGTTAACAGCAGGGTTATTCATTTTTTTTGTCCTCACGATTTCATAGTATTTGTCTATGATTACATGTTAACAATGATCACCCTCTTTTTCCAATGATTTCTGAATACCCTTGAGGAATGAAAGCATAAGCAAAAAAGGCCGCCCTGCAGGCAGCCCTTTCCAACCTTATTTACGAACGGAGAGAATGAACTTCTCCAGCAATTCTGTATTGGTAATGCTGTGATTACATCCTTGGTTGTGAACAGGTAATAAACCTTCTTGTGTGTCGATGGTACTCTTTTATTCCGCTGCTTTTGATTGTAATATCTGATCATTCACAAATCCTTGTAAGAAGAAAAGCTCATTGTCATTCGCTGTTCGATTATTGGCTGCTTCAAAACGCTCGATCGCATCTTCTAATGACGTGGATTTCACAGCATCATTGGCTGAGATGAGCTCTCTCCAAAACGTATCCATCTCCTCCACGTCACAGATCGACTCATGACCAAGCAAGAAATGAACGGCATCATATTGCTGAATGTCCTCAATCATAGGCAATAACTTGTCTTGCTTAATATGATATAGCGAATTTGTAGTTGTGTTGTAAGCACTGTCCCCCAGAAAAATGACCTTTTCATCCGGAATATACACAACTGTTGAATCATCCGTATGCGTACTTCGAATGGTTTCCAAAATACACACTTTATTTCCCAAATCCACATGAAGTGATTTTTCAAAAATGATATCCGGGTGGCTTAATTGAAAGGTTTCTCTGTCGGGTATTTCATGTTGTATCGTTTCCATGCACAGTGTGTTCATCTTCTTGGAATCCACATATTCCTGAAGAGAGCGGTCATCATAAGAATAGTTCCACCAATCCTTCATCTTTTGGTTAGTTAGACTATTCATAATAATCGTAGCTCCGTATTCATTCATTCCTAAAAAATGATCCCAATGGGCATGAGTGATGACCACATATTTAACGGGTGGAACGTTTAACTTCTCTATTTCATGTAAGAAATCCCTGGCATGTTGAACCGAATTTCCAGCGTCAACGACGAGGCTGTATTTATCACCGCAAACTAACCCCAATGTCGGTCTTTCTTTATCATTTTGGTTAGATAGATAATAGATGGTTTCACTTAATTGATTTAGCATGTTCATTCTCCTCTATAATAAATTCTTGATCCATAAGAGAGAAAATCTGCATGCTTATTTAAATCAACATTTAGATTTTCTCATTTTATTTGTTTACCAATGGAATCACCTCCCTTGTTTACTCATGGATAGAAAATGTTAATTATATCCAAGCACTAAACGTTAGCTTAACTCATCTGATAAAAATATTCCATTAATTTTTCCTTATATGATAATTTCCACTCATAATTATAGGTAGCTCTAATGCAAAATAATCCCAAACCAAAAGGAGGATACAGGAAACTGTATCCCCCATCCTCCGTACAAGTCCGCCTTATTCTATTCGGCGGTTGGAACCCGCAAGCCCTCAATCAGGATAAACAACGTAAGTGCTTGTCCATAACCCATCGGACTGATCGGTATATCTTTATAAAACTGAGCATCCTGCCCCACAGGTGTACCATAGGACACCTGCTGTACAACACCGTGATCATCAATTTGTTTCAACACCGCTTCAAGCGCACTCAAGCCATTCTGGCGATAGGATTCATCCAGGTATCCATACCGGATTCCCTTGAGAATGCCGTATCCAATCGCTGCTGTTGCCGAGGTTTCTTTGTAAGATGCGGGGTCATCCAGTACGGTGTGCCACATGCCATCCTCACCCTGAAGCTTGCTCAGTGCTCTTACTTGAGCGGTTGCTGTATCCAGCAGATAGGCCTTGAGCCCGTCTTCGATCGGAATGATATTCAGGAAATCCATAACTCCCGCCGTATACCATGCATTGCCCCTTCCCCAATGAACAGCACCATAGTTATGATTTTCATTGAAATCCCAGCCATGATAGAACAATCCGGTTTTCTTGTTGTATAGATATTTGATATGCACAAGGAACTGTCGCTTTGCTTCTTCCACCATGTCCGGTTTCTTGAAGTATACCCCTGCCTTGGCCAAAAATAGCACCGTCATAAACAGGGTATCAATCAGAATTTGACCATCATTGGCGTCTCCCGTGATCATATGCTGAAACGCACCATCTCCGGTTCGCAGCAGTCCATCCATGATCCAATTGCTCCACTCCTCACAGACATGTTCGTACTCCCTGTTTCCGGTCAGCTCGCATAGTGAGATCAAAGTAAGGAGCGGAGCGCAGGTGTTCACATTTTTTTCCGGTAATCCTTCCATCAGCCTTGCATTGTACCATGATTCGAGAAATTCCAGCACTTTGGCATCCTTCGTTGCCTCATGAAGTTGAAGCAAGCCATACAGACCGACACCTTGCGGCCATTCCCATAGATGTATGTCGATTAATCCGATTGGAAACTGTTCATTGATGCTTGTGTTTTTCATAGACTCCATCGCTTGGGATACCTTGCTTATTCTCTCCTGCAGCACCATTTGATTCGGCATGTTGGTTCTCACTCCCTTGGTTTCTTACACACGATTCAGCGCTCCATGTCCAGTAACTTCAGTTGTCCCTTCACTCCATAACCTTCATGTACAATTTCCTTTTCTTGAATATGAAAAGGCTTGTTCATTCCCCATTGAATTGGACCATATACCGGGTCTGCTAGCGTGAGAGTTAAAGCTTGATTATCGAATTCCGGGCTGGCAGAACGAACTTGGTTGATAAAAGCGTCAAACGACCCGAATAGCTGTTCGCTTCCTGCTCTTATAATCCAGGCGTTACGCAAGCCAGGGGAAATAAGTTCGCGCGCTCTTGTCACTCCGTTGCTCTCCATACTCGTCCCGTTGGCCGCATATATGGCTGCATACCCCTTATCCAAACGGGCAAAATGCCAGTTCTCATGCTGTACCCATTCTGTGAAGGAGTGGGTAGGAAAATAAGCATGTGTCCAGTCAGCGGTCTGATCGGCAGGAATATCAAACATCATCAAAGCGATCCCTTCATGCTGAACAACATCGGGCAATATCCCATTCCCGGCCCAGAAGCAAGGCCGACCATCCCCATGCTTGTATATTTCTGCCGGATGATTCACCCAAATCTGCGCCTCAGGTGACAGAGATAAATGCTGAACGTGCTCCTGATAACCTGGCTTGCCTGGACGAAAGCGAATGATTGATGATAAGGAGTATTCATTTGTCCGAAAGTGATAGAGCTTGGCGTAACCTCCCTTGCCCTGCTGATTGGCGAACACCAATTGCTGATTTTCCCCAAGCAGCAGATGCTCCTGATATGCTGCTGGAGGACTGTAATCCGATATACTCAAGGCAACATTACTGATTGAATAATTGTTTACATTGCCAACGCCATAAGCGATCCAGCACATGGAAGTCGTTCCCGCTGCATAACTACCCAGCAGGTCCTTCTCATAGCTGCGCCCAAACGTTGTGGACACGACGCCTTGATGCATCTGAACGGTAATATAATAGAATAACAGGTCCATTGCCTTTTTGGCTTGCTGCCTGAGCTGTTCATTATGGGCAAATTCATAGATATGCAGCAGCCCAACCGCATCAATCGGAATGTATGCACTTGAATTCCATTCTGCCAATCCTTCATCCAAAAAGCGCTCGAACCATAATGCAAGCCTCTGCTCTGCTTTTTGGCGATGTACTTCACCGGATTCACCACTGTTGCTGAATGTTTCATCCCCAAACAACTGTCCGGCTAACAGCTCATTGGTGTGGAACAACAAGGCATGGTTCTCACTGAAGAACCACATCACATCATCGCCAGGTTCATCAATCCAATATCGATAGCCCAGAATACTTGCTTTTACCCGATCCCAGAACAATTCACTGAACAGACCGCTATTTCGCTCATCTCTCCAAAGACGGAACAGTCCCACCAGATAGAAGTCACTGCAATCCTTCCGTTGTTCAATCCCTTCCACACCTTCAAGCAGCATGTTCTCTGCTTCTTGCACATTGCCATTTGTTTTTAACATGGCGATAGCCGTATGAATGTTAGGACTGCCCTTCTCAGCAATACATTGCAGAGCCAGAGATTTGCGTGCTTCAATATCCGCAGTTTGCTGAGCAGCCTCATCATAACTGGTATCGTAGGATTGACAGCCGAACTTCTTCGTCAATGCTACGTTTGAAACTGAAATCGTCAGCGTGAAGTATACGTAATGATGACCAATTTCATTGGTATGTGCCAGAACCAGTTCCGTTTCCTTCTCAGCTATGTGTATTGTCTTGTTTTCGGTGCCATCAAAAAAATTGCCATACTGGATATCAATCTCTCTAACGATGTCCGGTAAGGGAAGCGGCAGCTTGAGCTTAATCTGCTCACCTCTGAAGAGATCCGAAGGAAAATAAGCCTGTTCGAGGGCTTGCTCTGCGGATTTTACAGACTCGGCCAAATGAGGAGCAATAGGCAGGGAAATCACCAATTCCTCGTCTCCCAGATATTCCACCGAAAAAGCATACATGGTATCCCGCTCAGCCAGATCCTCCCAGCAGGCATAGATTTCATTGATTCCGGCTACAAGTTCAGCTTTAATAACGATTTCCTGCTCCTTGTTACGCATGAGTGGCGCAAAATCCGTTACCATTTCCCCATTCATCCACAACGTCAGACTGCCATAGGTCTTAATTCGCAAAGAGGCGGTATGAGCAGTCGGAGAAATTAGTCTTGTCGCCGCGTAACTGCGCAGATGTGTCGGTACAAACCAGAATCCTGATTTCTCCACCCGTGGATTATTCCAAGGAGAATACAGTGCCCAAGGCATTCCGTTCTCTTCTCCAACAAAGTCGTCTCCCGGGCTAGGAAACTCGCTCCATTGATCAAAAAATCGGTTCACAGGCTGCGTTCTCCTATGTTCTACAAATTCCTTTCTGCATGGATTCTCATGAATAGCAAAACCATCGATAAGCCAATCATTAATATCTCCCTCCATCGTTGTGGGAACAAAGGCAACAGGCTTCGTATATATACCGCTGATCATCCAATGATTAATGACCTGATTGTGACCTAATTTCATAGGTTTATAATTCAAGGTATCCATCTCACTCCGGGTGGTATCTGACATTCAACTCATCCTTTCATTCCTGAAGTAATCATACCGCTGACAAAATATCGCTGGAAAACCATAAAAACAATCAGTACCGGAAGCATCGTGATTACGGACATCGCTAGCAAACTTCCCCAATCTACGTTGTATTCACCAATAAAATTAGAAAGCGCAAGCTGAATCGTATATTTCGATGGATCACTAATAGCAATTAACGGCCATACAAAATCATCCCATCTCCACATGAAGGAGAAGATCGCGAGCACCGCAAGAATCGGCTTCGCTATGGGTAGAATAATGCTCCAGTAAATTTTCCATTCGCCCGCTCCATCCATCCGGGCAGCCTCCAGCAGCTCGTCCGGTACGGACAACAAATACTGCCGCATAAGGAATACACCTGTTGGGGTCGCTGCTGGCGGGATAATAATCGCGAGCAGACTATTATATAACCCCAGTGCGCTCAGCACCTTGAATATGGGAATCATGATTACCTCAATCGGAATCATGAGTGTTGAGATAAAACCGATTAATATGATCGTGCTTCCGCGGAAGCGATACTTCGCGAGTGCAAAGCCTGCCATGGAATTGATCAATAACAGCAGCACCGTTGAGGACACCGTTACAATCGTACTATTCATAAAATACAAGCCAAAATCGCCTTTCCTGAATGCCTCCTTGAAATGCTCGAAGGTGACGGGCTGCGGCCACAGCTTGGGTGGGAAACTATACAGATCGCTATTCGTTTTCAAAGCAGAAATCACGACCCACAGGACAGGCAGAAGCCACACCACGGCGGCGACACTTAACATACTGTAGATGACAATTTTGACCATAGGCTTCATTACCATCAGACAGCCCCTCCTTTCGATAGACGGAATTGCAGCGCCGAGAATCCGCCAATAAGGATAAACAGCATCACCGACATGGCACTAGCCAGACCAAGCTCCTGTCTGTTAAAGCCGATCTCATAAATATATTGAACAATATAGGTGGTTTCTTTGCCCGGCCCACCACCTGTAAGCGCAAACATAAGTGGGAATGCTTTGAACGCGTCAATCAGAGTCAGCATCACAACAAGCAAGCTTGTGGGCTTCAAAAGCGGGAGCGTGATATAGCGGAACACCTTCATTCCCGTTGCCCCGTCCAAGCGGGCAGCCTCATAATAATCCGTAGGTATAGCCTGCAAGCCTGCAATAAAAATGACCATGAAAAAGCCTGCACGTGACCATACCGTCGCGATGATTACAGCCGTATTTGCCCAAAAGGAAGAGGTTAGAAAGCCGACCGGTTCCACACCAACCACGGTTAACAGATGATTCAAGATGCCAAATGAATCTCCGAAAATCCACTTCCAGGTCAACCCTACGATAATGTAAGAAATCATGGTCGGCCAGTAAAATACGGCCCTGAAGAAACCGCGCATTCTAATCTCGCGTGCAAGCAGTAAAGCAATGCCTAACGCTGCTGCATAGATTAGCGGGACAACAATTGCTGCATAAATCCCCGTTCGTCCGATGGTCGACCAAAATTCCCGATCCCCTATAATTTTGATATAATTGTCCAGCCCGTTAAACTTCATTGGGTTCAATCCATCATAGACATGAAAGGAATAGTAGAGGCCCAATAAAGAGGGAAATACGATAAAAGTGCCAAAGATCAGGAGGTTGGGAAGTATAAACAGATAAGGAGCAATAACGAGCTTCCTGTTCTGTTTTGCCAGCGTATTCCTGTTTAATCGTTGTCCTTCACTCATCTGCTTGCCCCTTCCTTATGCGTTATTCGAAAGGGGGGCTTTACAGGAATCGGTAAGCCCCCGTTATGTGAACTAACCAAATGGCTTTAGGTTTATTGACTGCCAATAGCCTCATTAATCAGTTTGGCTGTTCGATCCAAAGCCTCCTGCGGAGTTGCCTTGTCAGACAGAACGTCCATAATATTATTTTTCAAATCCGTTGAAATTTTGGATATAAGCGTTTGCCTAGACCAGTCATTCGCTGCAAGAGGCGAACTGTTCTTCAGTTCATCTGCGAAAATTTCAAACATCTCCTTGCCAAATTCATAATTCAGCACAGAGCTGTCCTTCCGTGGACTCATGAACAACGACTCCTGATTGTATTTGGAATTCACCTCTTTGGACGTTAGATATTCAATAAATTCTGCCGCTTCCTTCTCATAACCACTGCCTTCGAAAGCCATCAGGAACTTGCCGCCTGGCACGGAAGAACGTTGAGTTTCTTTCGGCATATAAGTGACGCCCCATTCAAAGTCGGTGATATCCTTGTAATTGCTGATCATCCAGTTGCCAGCCCAGTGAGTAGCCACCGTTCCGGAACGGAACAGGTTGTTCGGATTTTCCCCTCCGAGCCAAACGGATTCGGGCATGATCCCTTCTTGATGAAGCTGCTTGAACTTCTCCATGGCACGGATTCCGGCTTCATTGTTAATGGCCGCCGCACTGCCATCCTCTGTTAAGATGCTTCCACCATACTGGTACAAAAGAGTGGACCATCGATGCGGTGTGACATCCCATACCATGCCATATCGTGCCCCGCCTTTGTCCATAACCTCTTTTAACGCAGCGGTGTATTCATCCCACGTCCATACCTGGTCAGGAGAGGTCGGTACTTTGACACCCGCTTTATCAAATAAGGTTTTGTTATAAATAAGCCCATTCGCTGTGACATCCATAGGCGCAGCTACCAGCTTGTCATTCATAACATAATAAGGTTTAAGGGAGTCAATAAATTGATCCTTGAATTGATCCGCATTGCCCATGTAAGGTGTAAGATCAACGGCCTGATTAGCAAACGATCCCGTATCCGTGACCCGACTCAGGGCAGGAGGCTTTCCGCCGGATAACATCGTTTTCAATTTGGTTTGGATATCCTTGAAGCCGACTTCAATGAGATTGATCTTAACCTGGGTGTTGGTCTGCTCATAATCTTTGATGATTTCCTTGATGACTTCTCCTTCTTTTCCGTCAGAGAACCACAAGAAATCAAGAGTTGCTTGTTTTCCATTGGCACTTGTACCTGAATTCCCGCAAGCAGTCAGCACGATGAGTAACATGACCAATACCATGCTAGTGATGAGCTTAAACGTTGTTCTTCTTGTCATATCAACATCTCCTTGGAAGGGTTTAATGAATTTGGGCTTCCTTAAGCAATTCACTTTTACGGAATGCCTGTGGTGATACACCCACATATTGTTTAAAGGCCCTGCTAAAATATACCGGTGTGTTAAAGCCCAGTGTCTCTGATATGGACAAGATCGGCGCATCCGTAGACAGCAACATTTTTTTGGCCTCAGCAACTCTTTTCCGTATTACATAATTGCTTATCGTATATCCCGTCGTCTCTTTGAAAGAATGACAAATGTAGTACTTATTCAAATGGAGTGTTTTGGACAAGTCATCCAAAGATACATTCTCCGTGTAGTTCTGGTTTAAATAATGAAGAACCCGGCTTACGCTTGTCTGCTTTTGGGAAGAAAATAAAATATCATTTACGGATCGCTCACTGGTCATTTTCCGATAAATCCGCAGTAGCAATTGGGTAAGACTCAATTTGACCATGGTTTTGTACCCTGTATTTCCGGCATCCATCTCCTCTTTGATCCCCTTAAATATACCTGTGATATGCTCACGTTCCTCCGGGGGCCAATGCACCAATAACCCATTGGGATGACGGAATATGGACATCAGATTCTCCAACTGACTGACAGCAAGCATGTCCAAAAGCAATAATTCCGTGAAATTGACGAAACTTCGCTTGTACACGATTTCTCTTGAAGGATTGATTCGGTGCGGCACACCGCCTCTGAATATAAACATATCTCCGGGCAACGGCTTATATATTCGGTCACCGATTAAAAAGGTTGCATCTCCTTGAATAAAATAATGTATCTCATACCCATTATGCGTATGAACAGGCCATTCATCCTGAAAATTATCTGCTTCTGATCGCACATAAACTTCATTTTCTTGCAAAGCAATATTCGTCGGGGTGTGTATGGTTAGCATCAGTAAAGATCTCCCTTCCCAGAATATAAAAAGCAATATAGTTTAATAATTTACAATGATAGCGCTTTACAATGAATTGTATCACAGTTATTTCGATCTAATCTGAACTATATTGCTGTATTGTTGATCACAATTGTTGAAAATGAATAGAAAGGAATTCATAGGGATTCGAAAGATGGAAACAAAAAAACCGCTGTCCAGCCCATAGGCTATCACGCGGTCAATAAGAAACATTTGGATAATCATCTTAAACGACTTGAAGGCAACACCAACATATATGCTTGCGCTTCAAAAGCTATTATTCGATGTTCTATCAATACTATAGGTTCGATCATAGATTCGGTTTTTTTCTATGAGCTGTTAGCTGTTCAAAGGAAAAGGCAATACGAATCAACACCGATTCACTAAAGGCTTTACCTGCAAATGTGATTCCAAATGGCCTTCCACTTTCCTTATATCCCGCAGGTACAGCGATCGATGGATACCCAGCTCTTGCACAAAGATCAGCACCAGCATAAGAGGGGAAAACAATGGCGTCCAGTCCAAAGTTATGTAAAGCATAATCAATGCCGTTATTTTGCGAATGATATAGATCCGTTATTAACTCCAAGATGTAATTCGAATTATTTAATGGATTATTCAACTGTTCTCTATATTCGAGATGGTTTTGCCCATATTTTAAAGCCCTTTCTGCATTTTGCTTATTCCACTCGATTAATTCACTGAGGGTATGGACAGGTAAATGCGATGGAAGACTTTGCAGATAATGTTCAACGCTATGCTTAAATTCATGATTCAACTTGTTCCACTCCCACTTCCGGTCAAACGATGGGATATCTATATCTTCAATAATATTAGCCCCAGCTTCTTTGATCTGGGTTACAGCGTTTTCAAATAGAACTTCATCATATTCTTCGTTATCTCGATATCGTGTAAGGGGGGCTTTTCTAAAGATGCCTATGTTTGCATTTTTCAACCCATTGAGGTCTAAACATGTTGTGTAGTCTACTGTAGAATACGGATTTTTCCAAGTAGCAGGGTCCTCCTCGTCTTTTCCTGAAAGTATTCCTAGTAGGATTGCTGCATCTGTTACAGTCCTTGCCATTGGACCAGCAGTATCTTGCGAGTGTGAGAACGGTATTATTCCACCACGGCTTATTAAACCTACAGTTGGCTTTATACCAACAATAGAGTTCTGAATGGATGGACTTAATATGGAACCAGATGTTTCGGTTCCTACGGAAACCATCGTAAAGTTAGCAGCTACCGCAGCAGCAGAACCTGTACTTGAACCCCCTGGAAAAAAATCGCCATAAGGATTCAAAACTTGTCCACCTCTGGCGCTGTATCCTGCCCACATATCCGAAGACATGCCATTTGCCCATTCTGTCATATTTGTTTTTCCAAGTATGATTGCCCCAGCTTCCCTCAGTTTAGTAACAAGAAAAGAATCCTTAGAACTAATATGGGTTTCCAAAGCCAGTGCTCCAGCAGTTGTATGCATTCTGTCGTTGGTTTCTATGTTATCTTTCAACAGAACCGGAATCCCGTGTAAAAGTCCTCTCGGTCCCACTGATTTCCTTTCAGCATCCAAGCCCTCCGCAATAAAAATCGCATCCGGGTTTATTTCCAAAACAGAATTGATCTTTAGCCCATTTTGGTCATATTGTGCAATACGATATAAGTAATTCAGAACCAGGTCTCTTGAGCAAAGCTCTCCCTTTTCCAGGGCAGCCTGTATTTCAAAAATCGTGTTTTCCTCAACATTAACATGGTTCAGTTCAGATAAATTTTCCATACCCTCACCTCTTCTTTGTGCCTCAACTTATTACCATACCGCTTTCTCATCTTTCTTTAGTGAGCGTCATGATACCATCTTCGAAGTTGATTAATGTGGGCTTGATGGTAACGACTATGGTCAGCGATATGCCATATACCCCAGCGTATGGTCGCTTGCTTCTCATTCTCATGTCCAAAAGTGACAAGCCTCGCTAAATCATCATCCTTTAAATGTGAACACGCGTCCTTCAACATAGCTATGACACCTTTATATGTCGACATAAATGTACTCAAAGATATTCCTTGAATCATCGGAAGTCTGCCATTTTCATCAATCATAGGGCCATGTTGCTCTCTTAAGGTCTGAGGAAGTGGTAGTCCCTTTATTCGATAAACCCAATTCAGATCGACGTAGGTAATATGTTTTATTAATTGAGCAGTACTATTGAAGTTGTTATTAGGTCCTTTATAATCTATTTCATCTTGCGACATACCGCCCGTGATTTGTTGGAGTCGTTGGCTGTTTTCTTTCACCGCAGAATATAACAACCCAACAACAGGTGACATATTGGCTTCGCCTTTTAAATCGTAAAGCACCGTAACTCCTCCTTGATGTTGTCTTCATCGTTCTTCCCTTAGAATCTCCTTGATTTCTCTTAATTCTTGCAATATTTCTTTGGTGTACTGGTTACTCTTAGAATTATCCATTCCGATTTTCACAACAAAAATACCAAGAATCAAAGACACTACCAACATTAATATAGTCCCAATAATAACCTTCCTTTCCTCATGCAACAGAAACCCTAGAGATTAAAAAGAGCGAAGCTGTCCCGTCCAAAAGATTCTCTCGGATATGTTAGTTGATTAATTTAACCGTGACTACTCATGTACAGGAATATACATCGTTTGTATCTCTTGAACACCGGGAACAAATCCAAGATTAAAATAGACAGACTCTGCATCATTGCCTTCCATGACATATAACCTTAGAACTGGATACTTGCCTTTTAGTTCAGTCAGGGCTCTTTGCAGCATGCGTGTAGCAAGTCCTTTCCCTCTGTAAGCGGGGTTGACTCCGATGCTATATACTGCTGCTTGATTGTCCTGCAAACATAGGCGACAGTTGGCTACGAGCTGTCCAGTAACCTTATCATATACAAGTGTAGAAGCTTGAGTTAGGTCCTCATTCGTATAATGGACTTCTTCGTTCGGGATAAAGTCTTCAAGGGATGTCTTCTTTCTGCGTAAGGCTTCGAAACCGCCTACAAAGCTGTCAAAGTCACATTGAGCAATTTCATCTTCATTAATGTATTGTTTGGTCCCCGTGTTATTCTCGATAATTTCGGGGCTCTTAATTATAAGATCATGATCCCAATACACGTTGAAATGATCTGTAGGGCGCTGCATCCAGCGACATCTGAACTCATCTGGCCAGAATCCAGCCCTCGTAAATAAATGTACTTGATCGGGGAGAATTTCATATATCTTAATACGTTGAGTTACATCAGACCACTTTATGAGTATTCTTTTAAGAAGCTTAAGTACCTCAAATGAATCATTGAATGGGGGAATAAAGAATAGATGATATAACGAATTAGGTGCCATCCTTACCCCACCGATTTTTGACTCTCCTTTATAAATCCAGAAAGAGTTATTCCGCGAAACATTGAAGTAATCTTCCTCTCTAAAAAATCCAGTATAGGCCATATTATAATAGACGGAACAATACAGTCCCCATTCTTCGGGCTCAGCCTTTTGAATGGAATATTCATTTGATAAATTATAAGAATTAAGTTCCTCGGACCAATGATTTAATTCCACGCGTTATTCCTCCTCATTAATGCTAACTACCTCTAAAATATTTCAAGCGTGTGTGATCTAACCATTTCAAGTCCCCTCCTTAAATAACATGTCCTTTACTATCTAATAGATCAATTCCGTCATTAATCTTATTTTTCAGCAGCTCATGAAATTTCCTGTCCTCCTTCTTTAAATGCTCCTCAAGAAAAGCAGAGATATACTTATTAATCGTGGAATGTTTGTGTTCTATCCCATCTTCGTTGTAATGTATCGGAATATCGCTAAAAGTCATATGATGAGCACCGTTTAGTTTAATAAATGAGCTATTCAGATCACTCGAGTTAAACAAAGACTCATACCCACTCAGTAACAAAGCTAATAGGTCTGGAGAGATTTCATTTCCCAGTTCTTCAAACGAGCATTTCTCTTGCCGAGCTACCAATAACGGAGCAGATACTCCCTCTTCCTTACTCACCGTTATTAAATGGAAACTAGGATCGAATAGAATACTAGCCTTAATTCTCTTTTCTGTTTTAAGCAATTCATAAGCAGCAGCCCCACCTAATGAATGACCGATGATCCCCATTTCATTCACATCGACTATAGCTCTAAGATCCTGATCTGAATCCAAGACCTTGTCTACATTTTTCAAAACCCAACTCATATCTTCAACTCTAAGCTTCAATAATTGTTTCCAAGAATGAATATCTAAACTGTCTATTTTGGAGATCTCATTGGATTGTTGGATAAATCGACCGTCAGGAAAAATTGAAAATATAGATTCGTGAGTGGCTCCTATGGTAATGACAACAAATCCGCACTCCACTAAATGTTCTACACAAAAGGAATACATATCTCTAACGACACCAAAAGCCGGAGCTATAAAAATAATGGGACAGTTTTTAGCAGTAATATCAACACTCTCATTATTATGTATTTTTGTAGCCAGATTACGAAAATAATCCTTATCTACTCCCATACTAGAGAGCATATCAATAGAGGAAGAGATATTAGGTTCAAATAACGAAATATACTTCGACTCATGCTCCACTGGATTGGAAGGATAGTATATACTAATGAGCACTTCTCTGGTTTCCTTACTAATTGGATCAATACGCGATTTATCCTTTATAACAAAAACCTTTCTTCCAACAGTCATTGCATTCACCCTTATACTATTTTTCCGTCACCACAACGCATAAGTGGTGTGGGCATCTTATAACGTGCACCTTATGCTTCTGGATAAAGGTCTGTTGATAAATATCGTTCCCCTGTATCCGGAAATAGAACAACGATACTTTTATTTTTATTCTCTGGCCTTTTGGCAATTTGCACTGCTGCATATGCTGCAGCACCAGACGAAATACCAACTAATAATCCTTCGGATTTAGCTAAAAAACGAGCTGTTTCAAATGCATCTTGATTTCTTACCTGTACGATCTCATCAACGACAGATCTATTAAAATTGTCAGGAACAAAACCGGCACCAATTCCTTGAATGGTATGCACACCTTTAGTCCCTCCAGAAAGTACCGGGGAATCCGAAGGCTCTACAGCTATAATCTTAACATCTTCTTTTCTTTGTTTAAGTGCTTCGCCAACTCCAGATATGGTTCCACCTGTACCAACTCCACCAATAAAAATATCCACTTGGCCTTCAGTATCTCTCCAAATCTCTTCTGCGGTAGTTACCTTATGTACTTGTGGATTTGCTGGATTTTTAAACTGTTGAGGTATAAATGAGTTAGGGATTGTAGCGGCAATTTCTTCAGCCTTTTTGATGGCTCCAGACATTCCTTCTGTGGCAGGTGTAAGAACTAGTTCAGCCCCCAAAGCGATCAAAAGCTTCCTACGTTCTACACTGAAACTCTCAGGAAGTGTTATGATTAATCTGTATCCTAATGCTGCAGCTGCAAAAGCAAGCCCAACACCTGTATTTCCGCTCGTTGGTTCTATGATCACTGAATTTTGGTTAATTAACCCCTGCTCTTCAGCGTCTTTAATCATTCCATATCCGATTCTATCTTTTACACTACCTGCTGGATTAAAGTATTCCAATTTGGCAATGATTTTCGCCTCAACTTGATACTTTCTCGCAAAATTAGAGAGCTCCAATAGTGGAGTATTACCAATTAGATCTGTGAGATTCTTCGCGATGTTAGTCATAATTATACCTCCAAAATACATTTCCAACTAAAATAGTTGGTTTTAATATCACGTTATCATGTATGGTAAAAAAATACAACTGTTGAAATTTTACTTTATGACACAGGGAAGCAAGTGCTTTTAGACTGAGTTTGAAAGATTGGTATAATAACCCCATCTAAAAATAGAATTCACAGTTCCAATACTGTTATGAGCTCGTCGTGGCACACTTCACCATTTTCATGGAATCCAAAGCTCTCATATAGCTTTTTGGCAGCCAAGTTATCGGGACTATAAGGAATCCAACAATAACGTGCAGGACCAGCTGGGAAAGTTCGAATAAACTCCAATATTTTCTTTAATGCTTCCCGGCCATAGCCCATGCTCTGATGATGCTTGTCAATCATAAGTCGCAAAATACAATAGCTATGGTCAGCAATGACAGGAAGATCATAACCCGTGATTCCGTAAGTTATCATTACAAAACCTACAGGCTGCTCATCTGCGTAAATGGCAAGCGGAAACGGTGAGCCACCATTGGTTGCAAGAACATAACATGATGCTACACTTGAAAGGTTTGATGCAACGTATTGTCGCTGCTCTTCTGAAACTTCCAGGTTAAATATAGAACGTCGGTTCTCTAGCGTTATTTTTCTGAGCGTAATCATGTGGACCCTCTCCTTTCTTCACCAAAAATAGTAGGTTTAAGCGATTTCAAGATAATAACCAGGTTCATTCTTATTAGATCTTCTTTCTCATATACAAAGCTATTTCTTCCTTTTGGCTATGATTATTCGAATATAGTGATACATCAATTCCTTCTATTTGATAACCACATTGCATGTAAAAATGAATGGCTGGAACGTTCGTATTCTGGGTTTCTAACGTGATCGCTCTGAAGCCCCGTTCCTGGGCAATCTCATTGACTTTATTGATCAACAGTCTCCCATATCCTTTTCTTATGTATTTTTCATTCACCTGAAGATGCCATATCATCAGCGTATTATTCCAAGTTTGTGGTTCAGAAATGGCGAGCGCTATGATTTTCCCATCTATATATATTCCATAAGAATATCCCAGTTGTATGATTTCTTCATATCGTTCCAAATCATCTGTACTGTTCAATTCTTCTTTTTCGTAGATGTCATCCAAATTTATTAACGTTAGATGCATACTAAAGGAAGCTTGTGTCTCTTTTTTGGTAAGCTCATATTTTTGAGTGGATTTATAACCAAAGCTTCCAAGTTGAAGCCAATCTTCATTAGATAGATTCTCTATTTTTTTGATCTCCATTACATCACCCCAGAATTAAAATACTTGGCTATTCGCTTATAAAGTTGTTTCATTCTTGCTTATATCTCTTCTTTCGACCTTAATTTCCATATTCCTGCACCCCTACTTATTGTTTCCTATCAACATAATTATGGAATATCAAAGAAAATAATAATAATCCCGACAGGACAAACCTGGCGGGATTTCGTTTGCATAGATATCGAAAGACGTTTTTAGTTGTTACGTAGCAACCACATGGTTCATTTCTTCACTTGTTATAAAGTCAGAACGATTCACGTAATACAAATCATAGATTTGTTCCGTATTGTTTATTAACTTATACACTTCGTGGTATATATCAGTTGCTAATTTGACATAAGGCAATTTTCCAACCGCAATCTTGGATCGAATGTTTTGTTTTCGAATTTTAAGAAATACCGTTTCAATTTCATGTTGAAGAAATAACTCAGCGAAAAAGGCTTCCTTTGCTCGTTGATTGTAACCTTTTCCGAAATAAGGTGCTCCAATCCATGTCGCAAGAAAACCTGTCTTATGTTCCATGTGATATAAATCAATGGTTCCGATGGGATGTCCCAGCTCATTAAGGATCGTTCTGGAAATACATGTGTTTTGCTCTTCTTCATCGATCACCTGTTTGGTTGCAAATAAATATTCTTCATAAGATCGGCACTTATGACGAACGTATGGAAAAACAGCGGGGTCCACCATCAAATCATACAGTGAGTGGCATTCGTGCAAGTCTCGTTTTTTCAACATTTAAACAACCACCTAGTCCTTTTAGTTCGCTGAGTCAAACAAACTAAGTATATAAAAGGACGTGTGGAATTTAATGAATTCTGCATTGCTTTTATGTAAAATCCTTCATAGAAATGTTTTCCAGATTACATGCATAAACATATCTTTTTTTTGCCATATAGCTTAAAGAAATTAACATGCCAACTAAGGACAGAATCCGCTTGCTGCTTGATCGTTTCAGGTTTGACATTCAAATCCATCTACCCAACTGAATTTGTCATTCGATCATGGATTCAGCGATATTCAGTACCCATTCTAGCGACATATCGCTTACTATGATCTCATATTGCAATGCCTTACCACCCGCATCTTCTTCAATCCAGATCAATTGTCTGTTCTCAGCATTGGAAATATAATACGCCTCATGACCGCGCACATCCAGTTTCTCGATTTTGAATGATTCCGTATCCGGTACATGAATTCGGCTCTTGGTAGTGCCAAAAACGTGAAGCATAAACACTCCCCGATCCGATTGATATGTGATGTTGATGCCTGTAATAACATGATTAGGTTTTAAATCTCTTATCACGACATTGCTTCCGGTCCTTTCGCTTTCTTCAATCATTTCATTTATTTCTTGGTCGGACAGGTTATCGAAGCCGTGAAATACTTTAATATCTTGCACAACCGAGCACGTTGGAAAACGGGGTTGCCAAGGGTGCAGCTTTTCTCTCAAGGCGCCAAAATCTCCCTCCCAATCTCTGGCTGCATAACTCGTTTGTTGAGAAAATTTGTTGTCCTCGGCGTTAGAGATATAAATGCCTTTTCCATCACCTGGCTTCAGATCCATAATAATTTGATGTACCATGCCCTCATCTTCACTAGTCTGAAACTGAATTTTCCCAATTACATCTCCACTCTTGTTTTTAATATCCATGCCTTCAACTCCTCTTTTCAAAGTGTTTTTTTGCGAGAAACTTGGTCATACCACACAGTTGTTTGCTTCATTCATTTATTCTCGATTACCAGGCCAACTCCTTTCGTTGATCAAAAACAAATTCGCTAACAGCATTTCATGCCCATGGATAATTTTTTTGGTACGAGGAAACATTATTTATACTACTTATCCCTGGGAGTGATGTTGTTATGCTGTACCTTATCAGCTTTGTGCTCATGTTTGCTGGCTTAGCCTGTATCAACATTATTTTTTCATATCAAAGCAAGCATATTGACACTCAATTCTGGTCTACGTTTAAATTCCATCTTTGGATGCTGCCTTTGTTTCTCGCTGCTAATCTAAGCGTAGGGTACGGCATCAAATTTGGACTGAAAGCGGTTAGTCAACTGGGCTATGTTCTGGTCATTGCCAAATGCATAGAAGTGCTCATCTCCATATGGATGGGATACTGGTTTATGAAGGAGATCCCTTCCTGGAAAACGTGGATTGGGCTTGTGGTCATCATCATCGGTGTTGTACTGGTTAAGCAGAAATAGGAGGTCCAAAAAGGGAGAGCTGCATTGTTTAGAGGGACATAACAGCACGATGCCACACTTGAAGATTTTTCTCAAATTAGGGATCTACCCGATTCTTTTCACAAGAAAACCTATCCTAAAGTTGAAACGTTTTTCAACCAGCCCCACACTGGACAACTCAGATGGGGGCGATTTTTTACGTACTAGTTACACAATGTCTTTAAAATGGTCTTCTCTCTGTCAACGGTCGATTCAAAGAAATCTTGCTTAATATCTTTTCGAAATACTTCCTTATATCTATCTCTACCAATTTGATCAAAACGTTCTTGTACTCGCATGACATGTTCGTTGTCAGACTTGATCTTCTGCTCAATCTCTTCATACTGTTCAAACGTATCGTATTCCCACATCGCAAAAATCTCACTGGTTTCATCATCCATATGCTGATGCCATCTTCCAATCAATCTCGCTCCGTACTTGAGTTGTGAAGGTAATAGAATATCATTAAATAAAGCATTAAACTCTTCTACGAATGAAGATGCTACAACATATGTCTTCCTCCGATATATCATCACTGCACCCCTCTCGTTAAATTAAAAAACGAACCGGTAAACCATTTCACCATCATATACATCTCCGGTCTCTGAAAACCCCATTTTTTCATATAGCTTTCTGGCGACTTCATTTTCTGCACATACAGTTAAATTCAAACACTTGCTATGGACATAGTTCTCTTTTATATGGCTAATTACCGAATCTATCGTTGCTTTTCCATATCCCCTACCTTGATAACTTACATCGATCATAAAACCATTCAACCAATAGGACCAAGCTGTTGTTTCATCGACAGTGATCATAACAAAACCCACTAACATATCCTCCGTATTATATATGCAAAATGGCAGATACTTGTACTCATCCCCATCGGGACGAATGTGCACTTTCGCTAGAGACACGGCTACTGATGGAACATAATGATTTTGATTGGCATGAACTTGTATGTTTAATGCCTCTTTCCAGTTCTCTCTTGTAGTAGGTATTAATCTGATCACAATAATATCACTCGTTTCATTTCATTTTTTTATTTGGATTAACTCCAATCATCAAAATGCTTCTCAAGGAACCTTACTTCCTTCTCATAATGAGCCAAATGACCCTCTTCAATCATTTTGATAAAAGCTATTTCTCCAGACGCTGCCCGATCAGATAGTGTGGTACACATGAAATGAATTCGAGAAATCACCCACTCCTTCAAATCTGTCGGCACATCCATACCATAAGCCTTAAAAAATAATGCTATACGTCTTTTTCGCTCAGATGCATGGTCCCGTTTATGATATGGAACGACTTCTCTTTCATCTTTCCCCGGTGAAAAGCCTGCAAGCGGTACGGCTGTATACAATGTATATACGATATCCCATAGACGAGGACCAGGCCCGGCCATGTCAAAATCAATGATTCCTACAGGAAGCCGTTCTTTAAACACAACGTTATACAATGCAAAATCATTATGACACACAACTTCATGCTGAGCACTATCTGAATACACGTTGGATGAAGGCGAAAAAGCTGTAAAATCCAACGTTGCATCATGATAACTTCTCAAAAGTTTAGCGAGTTCGGTTAACGTCTCATCCGACCACATGTAGCGTTCAATTTCTGGATACTCATTTCCCGAAACTACGCCTTCGATATAAGAAAGAACTTCTCTCCCCTGCTCATCGCGTCCCAAGTATTTGGGGGAATTGGGGTAGCCAACCTGTTCAAGATGTTTAAGCAATGCATGTACATATGAATTCGGTTTAGCATCACGACGAACTGTATTTCCAACTTTCGTAACCTTGTTCACATTGCCTCCAGCTAAAAGTTCCTCATGCTCTGACAATTGTACACCTCCTTGATCAGTAATCTGTATCCATTCTAGCTTGGCCTTTAAAGTAAATATCTGGGGTTCAAGTAAAACATTATTATGGATAACTTTTTCGATTTCCATCTCCCTATTCCTGCATAAAAATCCCGCCAAGGTAAACCTCGACGGGATTTCATTATAAAGAATCCGCATAGTTTCATCCAAACCATTCATTAACATTCAAATAACCACTTCGGATTTTTAATTTATCTCCAAATAATCAAGGTAAACATCCCATGTTCCGTCATCCGCTGTCACAACAAGCTGAATCTCCTGGTTTCCGGTCCCATGACTGATATTGTTAAGGGTATAGACCGCAGGACTGCTTCCGCCGAAGTAAAAGGTTCCCTTCGTCTGGCCGCCGATCTTCAAGTCCACTCTGGCCATGTTGGAATTACTTGATGCCCCGCGGAGTGAAAAATTGTGGGTGCCGCTTGCAAAATACTGCGTGTATTTGACCAAATCGTTATTAGCGTACAGAACAACTCCGTTAAATGGCGAGCTGATATTGCCGGTATACTGACCGCCTTTGGTCATATTCTCGGCTTCCACTTTTGTTCCGGTGCTTGGAGGATTAGTCGTGCCTCCATCAGGGGCAACCGCCCGTCCCGTACTCGAAGAGATCATGCCGGAGCAAAGGCCGCGGCTCTTCAGATTTTGCGCAATCTGCGGAATCGCTTGCAGTGTCGTCTGGTATTGATCATGCATCAGAATAACGTCACCACTTTGCATCCTGTTCACTGCGGCTACGATCTGGGCGGTGGAGGCGCCATTCCAGTCCTGGGAATCCACGTTCCACAGCACTTCGGTAAGACCGTTCTGACTGATAACGGATTTCAAGGTTGCGTTGGTCGCGCCGTAAGGCGGTCTGAACAGCTTCGGTGAAGTTCCGGTAATCGACTGGATCGTCTGCTGTGTCCGAGTGATTTCCGAAGACATCTGGGAGCTGCTTAATGTTGTCATATTAGGATGCGTGTAGGAATGGTTACCAATCCACATGCCTGCGGCCACCTGCGCACTAACCAGAGATTGATTGTTTTGCGCGTTCTGTCCCACATTGAACATCGTTGCACGCAAGCCTGCCTGCTTCAGTGCATTGAGCACGTTTGTTGTGTTATTGCTTGGACCATCATCGAACGTCAAACCTACATAACCGTTCGGACAACTGGCATCGGCCGCGTTAGCGGAAGGCAGGTTCGGGATAGTGAACAACGTGCTCAAGAGCGCAACAGACATTACTGCCTTTACAAGTTTTGCTTTGAACATTATAAATACCTCCTCTTCAATATCATGCCAGTATCGTTGTCCGCGGCACTCCCAGCCGCTTCAACTCTCTCAACTACACTAGGGAATTTGAATTTAGCCTCCTCTCTTTCTATTTTCCAACCCTTTAAAAAAGCGCTTTCATAAACATGAGTGCTATTTTCCCTTTAGGTCGAATGAAAGCATTTTCTTCCAGGTGAATCCAGTATAAACGATTTGTTCACTTAAAGTAAATTGAATTTAATCCAAATTATTCTATTTATTCACACCATTCTTCCCTCTGGATACCTCAAGGAAGCCCTTATTGTATGCCTTGCATAATTGCATTAATAATGCCTTGCTGGGTTACGGTGTTGTTGGAACGATTAAACAACGCAAATCCATGCTGTCCATTGTATCCGTTATCCCAATATACCGGAACCATCTTGTACGTTTTAGCTTTTTTGTAACTGCTTTTGCAAATGCGGCACGATATACATTGTTTGTGGAATCATATGCTGCTTTGTCAATCGCGCCAAATTCGCCGATTACGACAGGATAACCTTGAGTTACAAATTTATCGTACATGGATTTGAACTGCGATTCCAGATAGTCCTCTTGCCCCCACGTTGACTTCTTGGCAGGATTGGTGGCAGTGGCTCCCCATTGCGCTATATTTCCGTTTTCCTCGCCTGCAAAATCCCAAGGAGAGTAATAGTGAGCCGAGATCATAATGCGTTTCTGTGAACTAGCTTCTATTGTGGGTCATAATCAATGATCAACTCCTATCTACCAGTTCCCATGACGGATAGAAAGGTAGCAAGGTCATCCCTCACCAGAACTAGTCTTCCGGAAAAACAAGTCCCCCTATGATCGGTTTTGTGGGTACCTATTTGTTTTATCCTTTCTGGAATTCCCAGGGAAACCAGCAACCAATAGCACAAATCCGACGAAAAATAAGAAATATACGAGAATCCCTGTGAAACCATTATCGCTGGCTGGGATTATCTCCCGTGTCTTCCCACCTGAAGCGTATCCCGCTTCCACTATGGCCATAGAAATTCTCACCGAGATTCTATCTAAGGTTGAAATAAAAATACTGCTAATCATGAGAACCGCACCCAGGATTTTATTTGTATTGTTCATGAGCTACCTCCTATCTCACTCTGATTCTTATCTTTCAGTCCATGCTGTTCGGACATATCCCAACTTCATGCCCACATGCTCCATATTGCGATGGCTTTGAGATAAAAATGAACATTGCCCTACCACCAGATTACATTCCTTATTCAAGGCTTCCGTTATTCTTCTATTCAAAAGCTGCTGATGTACCCCCTGATTTCTAAACTCAGGTAATGTTGCTGCAAAGGTTAAGGATGCCTTTTGATTCTTAATAAACAGAACACTTACCGCTGCAGGGACATCATTGACATATGCGATGTAAAATTTCCACCCTGGACGGTGATAAAGAACCTTATTATTCTGGGCGACATAAGGGATACCGTCATCCGACAAACCGGTCCCCCTGCAATGGATGGTCGCGTATAGCTCGAACTGATCCTTTTCAAGTTCTTGAATTCGGATATGTTCTGAGCGATTCTTTTTTTCTTCAGGCTTGATGATCAGAGATGAATGAAATCCCGCTGTATACATGCCTATATCGGTTAAGCGTTTCAAGAAGTTCTGATCCACCACAGATGGAATGACTTCGAACTGAACCTTTCGACCTCGCTGTCTATAAAAATCAATGATAGAATCCAGGTGTTCCAGTTCATTATTTGTTAGCCCCTTCACCGTATTGAACGTGGGCCATGGCATGGTCTTACTGTAGAAACACATGGCATTTCCAAATTGCTGAATCTCTATTCCTTCTGGATTAGAGTCCCGACCTTGTATAGCAAGCATGCGATCTGTCATATAATCGATTTCCGAGATTTCAATTTCTTTAATCAGATCTAAGGATGGAATCAGTGTATTCATATATTACCTCCATTAAAAATAACAATAGAATTTGCATATGGTTTTATAAAAAAACAGAAAGCAGTCAAGCAATCTCTAACACTCCATCCACAAAAGTAAAACTTTTCCATCTGATTTAATTTTCAATATGTAATCCTCCGCATTGGGTTGAACTTTATTTTTTCACTTTATTTCTACTACTCCGTAGTAAATCAGATCCTCATATCGACCTTCTTTCTTGACATGATCCCTCAGTACGCCTTCTTTTATCATGCCAATCTTCTGTATAACTTGTCCGGATGCCGGGTTAGAAGCAAAGTGTCGCGCATATACCTTATGATATTTTTTCACATCAAAAGCGAAGTCTAACATGGCTTTAGCCGCTTCCGTTGCATAACCTTTTCCCCAAAACGGCTGACCCACCCAATAAGATAACTCCCCGTTATCGTAACGTTGTTGATTAGATAATGCTATTGCCCCGTATAAATCACCTGTTTTCCGATCACAAATAGCAAATTCATAACATTTATCCGCATTAAAATTTTCGTTATGGTGCTCTATCCAAGACACTGCACAATCTAATGTATACGGGTAGGGTAATGTGAGGGTACTTTTATAAATGTTGTAGTCATTACATAGTCTCGTAACGGTTTCAGCATCTGCTTTCGTAAATAATCTTAACAGCAACCTCTCTGTGGTCATCGTTTTATTGAGATCGTCGTACACCATACTATCCCCACCTTTTTTTATTAAAATGGATCATTGCACCTTCAAAATGACTGATTTCTGCTTATTTCAATTTTATTTTATATACTACTTCACCATCCTGATTTTCAAATGCCTGATCAATAAATCCTATCTTCTCATATAACGCTCTTGCATGAGCATTACTTTTTTCTACGGTTAGTGAGATGATTTGGCATTGTGGATGCTTATCCTGAATACTTTCCAGTATCGTATAAAGTGATTTCCTTCCTAATCCTTTTCCTTGATAGTTCTTATCTATTTGAAATCCTCCAATCCAATAATTATCAGTACTAGCTGGTGTGTAGGATAAATAGAAAAAACCGAAAGCTTTATCGCCTTTGCGCAAAAGATATGGATCAAAAGCTGCATCCCAAGGTTTCACGTAGGCATATGCTAAAGATTCGATGACCGTCGGAACAAGATTGACTTGCGTTTCAAGTAGAGATATTGCGATCGCTTCTTCCCAATTCGTTTTATCGATTGGCTCTATAGTAATTGGATTCATTCAAATATCCCTTTCGTTTGCCGAATTATATTTCGTTGGAGTAGATTAATGACTTACTTGAGTCCATATTGTTTTGCTATGATTCAAGATACCTTCACCCATATGTTATTCAGAGAACTCAACTAGAATGGGATGAGTGCTCTCATCCAATGCTTTGTGAATTCTCTCCTTGAAATTCCCCCAGGTTATCATTTCATTGGCTTGTTCTAGTGTAAAAAAACCAACCTCATCACTTTCACTACTTGTAGTTAGAGTTCCTCCAATCGGTTTTCCAGTGAATATATGGTTACATACTCCCCGCGTAGTATTCTGATATAGGCCACAAAACTTAATAAGTTCAATATCAATTCCAGTCTCTTCCTTCACCTCTCGAATAGCAGCTTGTGTGATGGTCTCACCTTCTTCCACACAGCCTTGAGGCATTTCCCAACCTCTCCTTCCCTTCATAAGTAAGATTTCATCGTTCTCATTAAGGACAATCACACTTGCAGACACAATAAATTTCATTTAAAGTCCTCCTTTTTATGTTTTAGATTCAATACTTCTAAGTAAAATAACAAGCACCCTTTAATCAAAAGGTCCTCTGCATTCAATTAGCAATAACAAAGTGCAATCCGTGAACCCACAGTTCTTATTACTCTTCCCTTCGAACCGTTCCAAATGAAATCTTCATGCTGGCTGCATAAGTCAACCAAGATTCATCATCAAATACTTTGGAGAGTGTTAATTCAGCTTCATACTGTGCCTTTGCTTCATTTTGGGTTAAGCCTCGAGTTGATAAGCGTGTTACCTCTACTGAATCACCAGGGTCCTGTCCTATACCTTCTTCTTTCAGTGAGTGATAGAGAATGTTTTTTCTGGCAGAGTCCATGTTTTGATCTAGAAAGTTGACCTTATCACTCATTCTACATTCCACATTCGTTAATCCCAATTGACTCATTAATATAGGCAATCGCATTCCAATATTTCCATCTTTACCTGTACGTATATGATCTTGTTCAAATAATCTCTGTAAAACGCCTAGTTTAATGATTTCACTTTGTTCAACGCCCTCCACATGATAGTTCGCCATATTCCCAATCCAATGAGGTTCAAAACAAATGATTCTTCCACCCTCCAACACACTTTCAATCATCCTTTGGAGTATTTTCACAGAGTCATCCATATGTAATAAAAAAGCATGACTCAATGCAATGTCATACTTCCTCTCCAATACAACGTCTTCTATATCACTAGTAATAAATTCTGTATCATAAGGAAGTTGGGAGAAGATCGTCTTAGCTTCATTGATTAATGTTTCACCCTTATCTACTCCAGTGTAGGTTGACCCTTTTGGTAACAAAGGGAGTAGTTTAAGACCCAAATAACCAAACCCGCATCCATAATCGATAACGCTTACAGGTTTATC
Organism: Paenibacillus sp. OK076; assembly: GCF_900110055.1. Taxonomy (NCBI): domain Bacteria; kingdom Bacillati; phylum Bacillota; class Bacilli; order Caryophanales; family Paenibacillaceae; genus Paenibacillus; species Paenibacillus sp. OK076. The sequence goes on along the minus strand of NZ_FOCH01000001.1, from coordinate 1,729,726 downwards.
TATCTTCCAAACAAATTGCACTAAAAATTGCAGATAATCATCATTGTAATAAAGCCATCTCGTATTTCTTAGGTATTCAATTTTATTATCCCAATAATATTCAGACATTCGATTATGCTCCTTATAGTTTCTTTTGTAGCAATACTTCTTCCGTTCTGGCATAATTTGATTTTACGTATGTCTTTATAGCCCTTTCATTTCTTTGGCCTGTCAGAATCTTTACACTGGTAACACCTCGTTCTCTAAGTTCCTCCTCTATAAAAGCAATTAGCAACGTAGCCAATCCTCTTCTCCGGGCAACTTCGGCAATATACATTTCTGTGATTTCTCCCTGGAGTCCACGATAACAAAAAGATTTAAAATATTGAGCACAAGCAAATCCAACTGCCTGGCCGTCAATCACAGCTAGAGCAATCAACTCATTAGATAAAGCAAGGCTCTCTTTTACTTCTTCTAAGGTTGTACCTACTCCATTAAAAGCATCATTGAGCTTAAGAAGGTCCTCTGCATCATTTCCGTTCGCCCATCGTATATGAATGTTCTCTTCTTGCATCACGTAACCTCCAATAATAATAGCGAACAGGAATTAATGATCCGGATAGGTTTCTTTCAAAAACCTGATGGATTGGTTGATCAACGCTTTTAATACATCTGTATCGATATCTGCAACTTTATTGATGTAAACACAAGCTTTTCCTGTAGTATGTTTTCCAAAGTCCCTTAATAGATCCTCTCGCTCTGCATCACCTGTCGCAAAATACAAACTGATTTTTGCTTTTCGGGGAGAAAAGCCCACCAATGGTGCATCTCCTTCGTGACCAGAAACATATTTATAATGATAAGCACCAAATCCGATAATACTCGGTCCCCACATCTTTGCTTTGTACCCTGTTGTTTCAGTGAAAATATCCAGTAGTTGATACGCGTCTTCACGCTTTTTGGGATTCTCAACACTTTCAATAAACTCAATGACACTGTTGTCTGTTTCTTTTGTTTTAAGTTTGTACATTGATAAAATCTCCCTTCATGTCTTTCGTAGCTTTAACGCAGGAAAAAGACTTAATATCAGACCAACAATCAGAAACAATATCCATTGTTCGTAACTAATGATTAGAATCAGTTCCCAAAAGCTTGCCGGCCCGGAGTTTGGTTCATCACTGTAGGGATAGGCAAAGATAGCTGGTATTACTCCAAGGGCTATAAAAACTATTCCAATGGTCAAAGAAAGAAAATAAATAGCTTTCTTCATAGTCATCACGCCCTCAAATAATCAGGAAGTCTTATCATGAAGCGTTCACTATTTCTATTAAATTGATATTGTTCATATAATTCATGTGCATCTAATGTTCCGAGTAACCCCATTAAATCTTTAAAGCGATCCGATTGTGTTATCACTTCAATTAGTTTCTTACCAAGTCCTTGGCCCCTATATTCCTCATGAATAAAAACATCACAAAGCCAATACATTGTCGCATCATCTGTGACAACCCTTGCAAAACCAACTTGAATTTCTTCCTTATAAATCCCAAAACATACTGAAGAATGGATGGACTTCTCAATTTTTTCATCGGATCTCTTATTGGCCCAATAGCTTCTAGCTAAGAAACCCTTTACCGCAGGGATATCCATAAGTTCTTTGTTATCACTGATAAGATATTTTCCATATATAAAATCCATCAATCCCAGCTCCTCTCAAAATCCTTGATGATTCAGGTAATACTTAATTCCAGCACGATCAACGTCGGAAAAATCTAATGGGTTCTCCATAAATAATTTATTTAGTTTCTTAATATCAATCCATTGAATATCTTTTGTTTCGTCACCAGCTTCTAACAAATCTCCACTTGCCTTACATCTAAAATAATATCCAACGGAATCAATTGGTCCCTTAATGGTTTGATAAGCTGCGAATGGTCTAAGACACTCCACTTCAAATTCAGGATTAATTCCAATCGTATCAATTCTTGTTTCAGTGCCTTCTATTTCATACACATTTAATCCAGTTTCTTCTTTAACCTCTCTTACCAGAGCTTGGACTAACGATTCAAACGGTTCAATTCTACCTCCAGGAAGTTCAAACTGAAAAGAGGAATCTGTCTTTGTTCTTTTTTGTATGACAATCTCCGTTGCTTCGTTACCAGATCTTTCAATGATCGCTCTTGAATTAACATAGAACATGCAAATCAGTCCTTTATAAGGTTTAAATTTTTATATAGTGTTCATATCGTTGTCATATTTCGAAATGAACAATTCAGTTACTTCATCTTCTTTCCTAAAAATAAAGCAACTCTATGGTCTTTAAAAATATATCCACCTGATCTATCAATAGAATTTTTGATTCTATTTAACAAATTGTTTCTGTCCGATTCAGACAGTTGCCTATGCTTTGAATTGGTATTAAGCAAAGAAATATAATCGCTGCTTGTATATGAAAGGATTTGGCTATATTCTTTGACTTCTATACTTTTAAAATTACCTGTTCCTTCAGTGATCGCTTTTCTTTCATTTATAGTTTCTTCAGGTGTTTGTAATGTTGAATCGTCCAAATGTGGTGCAAACTCTTTATAGTGAGATCGTATTTCATTATGGATCTCATCGTACATTGGCACATGAATGGTCCAGAAGAAACCAATTGCACCTGAATCCTCAAGTAACTCCCACACCCTGCGGTAACCAAACTGAGGATCAATAAAATGAAATGCAGTACCCGAAACTGCTAATTTAAAAGGATTACCTTCACCGTCCCAATCTTCGAACGATGTATTGATCACTTTAAGAGATGTATAGGATTTGAATTTTTCTGCAGTGAGATGGGCTAATTTATCCCCCAATTCAATACATGTAATATTTTTATATTCTCTATTAACTAATCCACTTGTTGCTTGTCCAGTTCCGCAACCGATTTCAAGAATTTTATCTTCTTTTACTACATTTGAATAATTGAAAATATCGTCAAACATTTCATTTGGGTAGGTGGGTCTATATTTTTCATATTCACTAGCAATACAATTAAACGTCACTTTACTCTCCACTGGTCATACTCCCTTTATTATGATTTTGGTTATTTCCAATAACGTTTCTGTATCTATGAACCCTAAAAAGGGGTCTCAATTGAGATACTTTCCAATCTCCATCCCTCAGATCAAACTTCCGTCAGGACCAAAGCTTGAATATTACGTTATACAATTTTGTTAGCCTTCACGCGCATCGATATAGTCTTTGATTTTTTCTTGATAACCTAGGTCATACGTTTTTCATAAATCACAATTGTCATCTTGTCGTTAATTTGTTTCGTATCTCCCTTCTGTCTATATCCTAATTTCTCATAAAGGTAACAATTCCTCTGCTCTTCTGAGATTGTAGCCAACTCCCATATTCTCGCATCGCTGTACCTATCTTCAATCATTGAAAATACTTTTTGTGCAATCCCTCTCCCTTGGTAGTCGGGTAAAATAAATACAGGGCTTACTCGATAGATTTTATTCTCCTTTTTTACTATTCTAATGGCCCCCACAGGAATATTTGCTTCTCTTATTAGGTAATAATCGGTATAGCTTTGATTTATTCGATCTTCTATTTGTTCTACCGTTTGATTTGCTGGGCTTGTTTGATAGTCTTTATATTTATTTAATAGAGGCATGAATGCTTTTATTTGCATTTCGTGAATGATTGAAGCTTCCTTAAGACCTGCTTTGGATAATGAGATTTCCATTTCATATCATCCTCCGTTATTAAAGCTAATTTAATGTTCTGCTTCTATGTTAGTTCCCAACATTACACGTATAATATGCGGTTTCGTTCTTCTTGAATGCATTCTAAATCTCTAACTTCATTAGTAAAGTTATTATTTTTTGTTCATCTAAATCCGTTATTCGCATATCAATGGGTTTAAATCCTTGCTTGTAATAAAATGCTAGTCCTCTTGAATTCGTGCTATGACATGATAATAATAAGTCTTTAACTTTATAAATCGATTTCGCCTTCATTATCATCGTTTTCAACAAATAATTAGCAGCACCTTTTCCTCTAAAATCCTTCGATACAATAACGTTGCCTAACCAACATACATCATCTTTATAGTCATATAAATTGGCATAAGCTACAACTTGACCTGACTCCTCATCAACAATAACTGTTGGTTCGTATCGATTCTCAAGAAGCTTTAATATTTGATCTGGTGTTAAAGGATATTTAAACCGAGGACTAATATAAAACAATTCTTCCTTTGACTGAGGAAAAGAACTTATACTTTTCAAGTCTTCATTCATTAGAGATCTATAAGAATAGATAGGTGCCATCTCCTTTTTTGGATTACACGTTTTCTATTGCGTTCCGTTGATATCAATTGTATTGCCAAACTAGCTGTCCTTTCCTTATTTTGGCTGCATATATGATTTGACCTGTGTGATAGTGAACCTCTCTTACCATTGCGATCATTAGATTCAAAACCGTTGTTTCATTATTTACTTGACTGAATGTAAGAGGGGGACGATTAATGAAAGGTTGAGATAACAACAAATTTGGGTTGAAACTGAGGTATTCAAGATATTGAATGATAATATCGAATGATTCCTTAGTCATGTTATAGGCTTCTTCTATCGACATTTTAAGCTCATATTCAAACTCCTTATCCCTGTCTCTTGAATCAGCAATATCATAAAATATCGTTTCAATTCTTGAGTGAACACAACCTCTTATATGTGCAACCAAATTTGCAATACTATTACTTTCTTGATTTGGTGACCATGTGATATCTTCTTCTGATAATTGTGAGATAGCCTGGAGAATCCATTTTCTTTCAGATATAAATTTCACTAACATACTTTGAATTACTTCTAATTCAATTTCCATGAGCACACTCCGATCTAATGTTTTTATCTAATCTACCAAACAACCGAAAAAGTATTTTCTTTAACTCATTGCATCCTTGCGCTGATATTCTATAACGTTGTTGTTCAGCAAACGGATCGATTACTTATACTCGCTGCTGTTAGATTAAGCGTAGTTTCATCGTAATCTTTTTTTAGAATTCAATATAATTATCCTACAAAATTGGTTTCCAATGTCCATTCCAATCTTCTTAGCCATTCATTTTTCACTTCTTCATTTGTGTACTTTATCCGATCTAAAACATTAATTACTCTTGAAACTGAGTATACCTTCACTAATTCATTGGTAATCTTAAGATCTGAAAATTTACTATACGCATTAATAAAAATCTCAGACAACTCACGAGCGAAGTTTGGATAATGTAAATGTACAAACCATATTACCCATGCGACATCTTGCAGTGGATTCCCCCAGCCCGCCCACTCCCAATCAATAATAGATATTAATTTATTAGATAAAATTGCATTATGCGGCCCATAATCTCCATGGATTAAGGTTTTCTCCCCTATAACTGATACATTAAGTATCTGTTTCACTTGTTCCTTTTGATCATTCGATACATAGTTAAGAGCATCAATATCAATATTTATTAGTTCTATGATTGGCAGGTCAAAGTCAACCTCTCTCCATTTTAATGAGTGAATATCTTTTGCAAGATGAATTCCAAGTAACTTGTAGATTGCCTTAGCTTTGCGAATGTCTCCATCATCAAGAAATATCTGGCTGTTAATTCCGTGCACATAGTCCATAATAATGTACTGTGAATCGTTGTCTTCAAAATAATCATGAATCTTTGGCGACACACCTGAATTATTCAATAGGGTTAAACAGTTAATTTCTGTTATCGCATCACGATTATGAGCATTGAAAATCTTTGCTACGACCAGAGGATCTGATCCCTCAAGTAATATACTGCTGTTGGTGTAACCTCCGGTAAGCTCAGTCAATTTACGATATTGAAATTTATGTAATAAGATGTCATGCACCTTCAAATTCAGCCTTCTTTCTTTATTTTTAGAATCACGACTGTTGGAAAATGTTTTAAAGCGTTTGCATTTTTTTCTCATTGGATCTTCGATTTCACGAGATATCACTTATTGTTCATCAATATAATTTAAAACTTTATTTAAATACATCTCTATAGGTTGTGACGAATCAACAAGCAAACATGGAATATCATTAGGTCTCTTACTTTCATTAATATTTTTTCTAAACTCTTCTTCAGATGTGCCCGAAATCTGACTTATCATCCGTTCTCGATTTTGTAATCTTTTACTTATTTCATGATAGTCATTCAGGTAACATTCAACGTACTTATATTTAGCATTATACTTCTTACTTAATGATGAACCTCTTTCAATCATCTCAGGATAAAAGCATGGGCTATCGAATATTACGTCATAGCTTTGGGAGAGATAAAACTCTATCAGGGCCCAATCCATATTATATGAAGTCATACCTAGAACTTTTAATTCTAAATTACTATTCCCAATGGATTGTAATATGGAAGACTTTGAGATATCATGATCAATAATTATGGCACCCGTTATTTTAGCGATCCGTCTTGAAAGAGTCGACTTACCAGAACCAGGAAATCCCGACATTTGAAGAAAAAACATTGATGAACCCACCTTTCCCTACGAAATATCCAATTCATATTTAACTTGCGTTTTACTGTGCCCTTCTATGGTTTCGATCATTTCTTCTATTTCTTTAAATCCACTTTTCTCATAAAATGCCCTTCCTCTATGATTCTCTTTCCCTACCCAGGCAAACAGTTTATTTATTGGCTTTAAAACTTGAGTGAATCTCTGAATGAACTCTTTACCAATTCCCATTTTGTGATATTCAGGGCGTATATAGATTCTTAGCAATTCGTATTCTTCTTCTTTCACTTGTCTTGTTTGAGCATATCCAACGACTTTGCCATTAAATTCAGCTATTAAAAAATGCCGTTTGGCACTTTGAAGCTCTCTCTCGACAGATCGACTTAAATTCTCATCTGAATATGCTCTACTTAGAAAATTTTGTATGTAGGCTTCGGAGTATATGCCTTTATAAGTATAATTCCATGTTTCTTGAGCTATGGATTGAATGTGTGGGATATCCTCATTTGAGACAAATCTAATTGTAATCATCAAGTTATCCTTCTTTCGTTTAGTTATTAATGCACTTTATAGTCTTTCTTAAGAAATGCATAAATGGCATTATCAACAAATCGATTCTTCCAATAATAATTTTCCTTCAATATGCCTTCTTCTCTGAAGCCGATTTTATCAAGAACCTTTCTTGATCCCACATTCTCTGGTTCTACAAATGCTTCAATTCGGTTTAAGCCAAGCTTATTAAATCCATATTCAATTACCTTTTCAACTACCTCGGTCATAAAACCTTGATGCCAATATTCTGGTGTTAGTTCATATCCAATGACAGCTTTAAAATGATTTTTCATCCAGCCATGAAAGCCACATGTTCCAATTACTTTGTTTTCCGACTTCAAAGTGATTCCCCAACGAATGACTTGACCTGTTTCATATCTTTCATTCCATCTTTGAATTAATTCTTCTGCTTGTTTAATGGTTGTAAAACTCTCCACATCATAAAACTTCGTAACTTCATCCAATGAAAAAAATTGAAATAGTTCTGTGGAATCATTCTGTGTTAGCTCTCTTAATACAAGTCTTTTTGTTTCTAATTCGGGAAACTGAGACATTTTAGTTCTCCTTAATGGTTTAAGTAGTTTCACTCAGCGCTAACCATATTATTACATATATGAAGTAAATCAAGCAAAAAAAAAAGCAGATGGTCTCTCATCTGCCCTGAAATATGGGAGAAAGCCATGCAGCTGATTTAAAAATCCCTCCATGATCTTGATCTTAATTTTCCTCGACTGCCAATCTCCAGTCATTACATCGTATGGTAGTCCCAATAGGGTATTCAAAATCACACTCGCCAATATACGAAAAGCCCAGCTTGCGACAAATGGCATTTGAAGCGGGATTCTTGGTTTTAGGAAAAGCGTGAATGAATTTATGTTTCTTCTTTTCAGAACGGATAGAAGCTATGGCTTTTGCTGTTGCTTCTGTCGCTATTCCTCTACCTTGATATTCCGATAAAACACTCCAACCTATCTCGAAAATAGATTCTTCTTTCCACGTCTGATCCCAATATCCTACACTACCCACGACTTCAAGATGCGGGAGCAAGAGGATCTTAAACATTTTCCCTGTTCCATTTTGGGCGATTTCATAATAGCGCTTATGGCGAGCTAGTATTTTCTCCTCAGTCTCTGGTCCTCCGAAGTGTACTGTCATCTCAGGCGAATTTAATTGGCGAAGCAAACCTAAATCTCCTTCATCCCATAGTTCAATTCTTACCTCTGACGCATTCCTTTGTTCCATCTCACTCACCTCACTGTTTTTATTTGTAACCAAATTTAGAGGAAGAGATTTACTATTCTTAATTCAATTATACCAGAACATATATTCTTATCCAGTAAAAATATATCATTATCATTTAAGCCAAGTTCACGGTTTATAGATCTTCTATGTACTTACGGACCAAATTCCCAAATGTTTTGATATCCTCAAGATAATTGTACCCCAACGGATTTTGTTCAGTCTGATTATACATTCTTATCGCTACAGTTTTACACTTAGGAATGACAAGACAGGCACATCCAGTGGCACCCAGAGACTGAAAAGAACCGTCTGGAAGTTTATCACCTAATTCTGTATTAGACCGTGGTTCATCTTGCACAAACCAAAAAAAACCGTTTCTCGGCAATTGTTGTTCCAGATCAGGAGGACTAATTATAGTGGTTGTTTGCTCAAATATTTCTTTAGGAAGTATCTGCTTCCCGTTTATAGCTCCCTTATTCAAATGCAGATAACCCCAATATGCCAGTTCCTTTGTGCTCATAAATAAGTTGGCTTGGTTACCTTGATCATCCTTATATTGTTCATTAAGCCATACTAATTTTTCATTATTTTCCTTTCTCCATCCTGTTTGGCTAAAGCCCATAGGTGAGAATAAACGCTCTTCGAGTAATTGTGATATAGGGATTTTATATACTTTCCGAATAATCTCAATAAGCAGATTAACACCTGTATTATTGTACTTCCAGTCGGTTCCTTGAAGAAACAATCTATTATGCAGATCACCTAAACCATGAGTGTGGGTTAACAAATGTCGTATTGTTATATGCCTTAGTCCTTCCCTATCTAACTCATTCAAGTAGTCCACAACAAGATCATCTATGCTTCTGACCTTACCTTCATATAATGCAAGACTAATAGCAAATCCTAAAAATGTTTTTCGAACTGAAGCAACATTAAATTGTGATTCCTCATCAACTAATCGACTATGTTTAGAATTGTCATGTACTCCTGAGTACCATTCATTCAAGATACGATCATTATGAATAATATATGTCGCAGCAGCGGTAGCAGATATTTTATTCTTTACCTGTGAGACATAATCATTCAGTTCAATGAATGCTTTATTATTTGATATTTTTAGGTTAAACAATGATAGGTGCACCTTCTTCACTAAGTTTATTTTTGTTGTTTTTTCTTCATGAAATTTTCAAGTTCTTCCCTTGTCTTTGGGTGTAATATTATACTTTCAGATGTCATCATTCTTTCTGGTAAATTAGTTTCTTTAACTTTACGCCCCCATTTTCTTGAGAAAGCCCGCCAGTCACATACCATTTCTATCAAATATTTCTTTGGCATTGGTAAGGCTTCTCTAGTATTTTTATTTACTATCCAATATTCCCAGTGGTGTTTATTATGATTTTGATGGTGCAGCCAAGCATTCTTCCACATCACCTCGGTATCCTCGTCCTTCTGATTTGAATAGAATTTACGTGCATAAGGAAAAAATTCGTTAGGAGAGAATTTAGACATGTCATGGATTATTCCTTGAAGATATAATCCTTCTGTCCAACATTCGATAAGAACGTTTAATTTATGATCCAAAACATAAAGAAAATACCGCCAATATACTAGGAGGATAGTGACCATCTCCTTCGGTTTTAAAGTTACTTACTCAATTTAGAAACAATCGGTATATATTCCCCGTCAAAATGAAATTGATAGCTGTCGTCTATACGTATATATCCGTAAATACAATGTTCCCTATCCCTGTAAAAAACGCTGGAAAAGTTTTTATTGTCTTTGTTACCTTCTGCAACCAATAATCGATTTCCCTCACATGCCAAAACAATTCCAATATGATCATGAGAATTATCGGATAGAAGCTTTTCAAAAATGACAATATCACCACGCTTTGGTTTAAAACCCTGGTATCCATCTTGATATAAAAAATTTGTTTCAGGTAGCTGAGCCCAATCTAACCACGCGCCAACCCCAGCTAATCGATAATTGTGATTCGGGTATCGAATAGGGAGTATGATGCCAGCCTGCATACAGCAATGATATACGAATGCGGCACACCAATTTGATTCCAGTACTTTATAGATATCCGAGTCAGGCCAGTACTTGCATATTTCCCGATAGCCTTCATCCTCTGGAATTCCCATAACCCTTTGACCTGCAAGCGCTCCCGCAATTTCAGCCAAATTAAGACGTCTATCTTCAGTTCCTCTGTTTATCGTTCTTTTGTTTATCGTTCCTCTGTTACTCTTGCACTTCACCTCTACCTGTTCGATCGGAATCCCTAATTCAACAAAACCTTTTTGTAATCTATTTATCTCAATATCAGAAAAAAGATCCTCCGGATTCTGAACATACATCTGTATAAGTATGGCGTCTTTAATAATTTCTTCATACGGTCCATGGACCCGATGTTTATCTTTTTGATAAAAGATCGATCGAAGAATGACAGATAGCTCTTCGTCGGTAAAGATTTGGGTGCTACGCAAAATCGGTCTTACCGAATCTGCACTGTTAGGACCAGGGAAGTATTTTATGCCGGTTTTATAGAAATAAAAATCATGGAGCAACCCTGCGATCGCAGCAATTTCCGAATTTTGTTGTCTTCGTATGGCAAGTAAAGAAGCAAAGCTAGAAACCCCGAAAAGATTAAACAATGCTTCTTCATTCTTGGAGGTATTCACTGTGGTAAGTAGCGTTTCAAGAACAAGAGCACGAACAAGTTCAACCCGTTTAAGCTTTTTCTCAGAAATCAAACTTTCGCCTCCTGTCACTAAATTAGGTTTAAATAGCTACTACCTTAGGTCGGCTCGCGTGTCGTCAGGATCAAATTCCTAGATTGTTAATTGAACGACAGAGGCATAAGCCCAATAGTAGAATTTAATCTCAGATGATGCGATGCTTTCTATAAAAAAACACTATTCCGATATCCATTCATTAGCTTTCAATCCATAGATTATTCTATCTAGAAACCTTCCATTGATATACTCGTAATCTCTTAGTTCACCTTCACGTTTAAACCCTAATTTCTCAGGAATTGCACGGCTCTTTAAATTGTTTGTAGCTACTCCTATTTCAATTTTATTTAATTTCAGTTCGTCAAAAGCATGATTTATTAGTACTTTAATAGATTTAGTAATTAATCCCTTACCCTCATATTCTTTACCTAGCCAATATCCGATTTCAGTTTTTTTGTTCTCTTGATCTAGATATAAGTAACCAATAGAACCCACAAGTTTATCCTCACTCCATATTCCTAACCAGTAACCCTCTTCCTTGGCATATCTTATCCGTGTTCTTTCTATAAAGGTTTTTGAATCATCCGCTTCTACAGTAATACTAGGAAACTTCAACCACTCACCTATATGATCCCTATTACTGTTAATCAAATTATATAATTGTTCTGCATCTTTAATTTCCAATAGCGATAAATAAGAAGATTCATCAATTTCATATTTAAACATTGTTTCGCTCTCCTTTATTTCTATGTATTGTCTGATATAGCTAGCTGAGCGTATCTACTAAAGCAACTCCACAAAATCCTACAGCAGACCAAGGCTCCAATGGAGCCGCTGCTTGATTATAATGTTAAACGACAAAAACACTTCTTGAATCTACCTTCGCTATCTATTTTCTCCAGGTACATATTCAATCAAATCAGATAACTTGCAGTTAAATGTATCGCATAGCTTAAATAAGGTTTCTAATTTAGTTGTTTCTATATTGGTTTCCCGGTATAACTTATTGATTGAATTCCTACTTAAGCCGGATTTCGCCATCAATTCTGTTATATCATCGATTCGATGTTCTGCCATGAGTCCTCTTATATTGCACTTGATTACGGTCATCTTTTCCCCTCCATAATTCCATCTTATCTCCCATATCAGCAATCATCAATGAAAAGAGAACTAATAACTCTATAAAGTTAAAAATTCACCTTGTAATTAACTTTTTAAGGTTATATAATAACTCTATAGAGTTAATTAGGAGGAGTGTCAATGGTTAATACATTAGATTCACTAGTTGAACCACTTATAAGAATACGTCTGGAATTACTCTACACTGAACTATCAGAACATAATAAAGAGTACAGTCAGCTTTCTTCAGAAACGGATCAATTTTTCAGAACGCTTCATGAAGCTTTACCCGATCATCTTCAACATACCGTCTTTCTTTACGAAGACGCTCAAATTTCTCTCCAGTCCATCCTAGAAAGAAGTATCTACATACAAGGTTTCAAAGATGCTCTCCAACTTTATTGTGAGTTACAAAACTCTAGCATTTAGAGGGTCTTCGGACCCTCTTTTGCATCATCTTCAGCCAGACCTGAAAGCGTATTGATGCTTCCTGAACTTTCTAAATTCCTTGATTCTTATAATGCATTACAATTTGCTTTGTCCGTTTAAATCCTGACAATTCGTAAAAACCTTCCAAATCCTCTGTACAAAATAAACTAATAACGTCAATATCTTTTAATTCATCTAAAAGTCTTTTGACCATTAGTTCTCCTATTCCTTTATTTCTGTACGTACTTAATACAACAACATCTTCTACATAAGCCCGATATATTCCGTCTGAAATAGACCTACAGAAACCAATTAATATATCATCTTTCCAAGCTCCTACTGCAACACCACTAACAAGTAGCTGTAATATTCCATTCTCATCTCGGTTAGGCCACCAACCAGCATCTTGATAAAGACCCATCAGGTCAGAATGTAAAATCGGTTTCTCTGTATGTAATTTTAACGTTAGCATAAATAACCCCCATAGATAATATTTTTTGGATTTATCATATAATGTTCCTACTTTCATGGCCTCCGACATAGTCGGATAAGTTCAAATTACTTACCAGTTCTTAATGACCCAATTTTGAATTTGTTTTGCTACTTTTTCTGGTGGAAGACTTGTTGTATCAATTGTTGGCATTGGGGGATTAAAAGCTTGATCAGCATTCTGTATTAACCATCCGGCAAATTTTCTATGATCTTCAATTGCACTTTCTTCCCATCCTCTTGCCTTCAATCGTGCTTCACGTGTCAAATCATCACAATGCAAGTTTATATAAAAGATCTTATCAAACATATCTTTATGATCTGCTGATTCAATATTTTCAGGAACCATGGTGCCACATAGAACCGTACCACGACCACTTAAAGAAATACTATAAGCAATTCTCAACCAATTAGCTTTGGCAATTTGCCAATCAACATTATTAATGATATCCATATCAAACACATCAAAGCTGGGAAGTAGATTGCGAATCAGAGAACAAATAGTCGTTTTTCCTGTTCCACTTGCACCGGTCACTATAAATAAAGGTAACTTCTTCATTGAATTTCCGCCTTTACGATTTGAGATAGTTTACAATTATTAATATATAATATTTCTGTTCTCTTTAACCCAATGGTTTGTCTGCTGAAATACCTCTTCGAAATTCTTCCCACAGAACTAAGCTCCAAAGAAGCCGCTGCTTGAATGTTATGTTATACAGCTCTCATCCTTTATCGCCCGTAATCGTCCTTCGTATCTGGCCAAAAATAATTCGTATAATCTATTTTTCTCATGATAAACCTCCAAAACTAATTATTTATGTATTTGAATTCGTTTTCAAAGTTTTCTTGCTTTGATAACAAAGGTTACAGGAAACATCTTCGCTCTTTTTACGAGATCATTATTTTCATCATGCAGTTGGATTATTTCCTGATCGGTTTCTTCAATCATTTGTTCAATGACAAACCCTGCTTTCGCTAACGCATTGATATAGGTTGATAGTTTACGATCAGACAAAGTTAGCTCGCCTTGAACAAAATCAGGAGCGACCGAATACCAAGATTCATCAAAATAAGACTTGTTAAAAGAAAATCTATTATTTTCTTCAACAACACATTTGTGAATTGGATGCGACCAACTGAAAATAAATATGCCATCTTTTTTTAAATAAGAAGCGATCCGACGAAAAGTTCCTTCAAGATCGGTTGTCCAGCCTACAGCGTAAATCGAATAAACAAAGTCAAAATAATCCACGGGAATGTTACATTCTTCTTCCATGGGAGAACAGATCAATTTTGCTGAAAGACCACACGTTTTCAAATGTTGCGTTGCCTTTTCAATTTGTTTTTCCGATATATCCATCCCCCATAGTTCCGCTGCTTTACGCTCTCCCTGATATTGCAAAGACTGACCATCTCCACAACCAATCTCTAACATCTTTTTTCCTGAGACATCGCCAAAAAGTTGGCATTTTTCCTCTGTTACAAATGCTCCATAAAAAGGAAGCACGATTGCTCTTAAAAAGTCATTTCCCTTTGTATCCCAATAGGAGCTGTTTGTTTCATAAACAATATGCTTATTCATCCTGATAACCCCCTCTTATAATTTTATTTTTGTTCGTTGCGCATTCGTTTTAACTAATGCCTCTTCGCAATCGATCTTGCAGTGAACACTCCTTGAGCAGCAAAGATTTTGTTTTAATTGTCGAAACCATCATTGAATTAACTTACGAAGTTCTTCTTTAATCTCATAATTCAAACCACTCTTTCGAGTGGCTTAAGAAAGTATCAGATCTTATGCCAATAGAAAGTATAATGAGAATGCTGTTGAAAGCCTATTGATTTATAAAAAGAACTATCCGAAATAACATATGCTTTTTCAACACCTAAGGAGTGACCTCTTTTCAAGGCTTCCAATACCACTGCTTTTCCAAGCCCCTTCTGCCGATACTCTGGAATTGTACATACAGGTTCAACATAAACATAATCCGTTTTCTGACTGTACCATAAGCCACAATAAGCA
Source organism: Paenibacillus sp. OK076 (assembly GCF_900110055.1). NCBI lineage: Bacteria > Bacillati > Bacillota > Bacilli > Caryophanales > Paenibacillaceae > Paenibacillus > Paenibacillus sp. OK076. The sequence continues at coordinate 1,714,643 of NZ_FOCH01000001.1, read as the reverse complement.
ACGTACTCTCCGTCTTCATTTTCAGCAACAATATGTAGGAATGAATTCATATTTCTTGCTGACAACATTCTTTTTTGCTTACATATAGTAGCTTCATCCGTAGGTACAGATCCTTCGTTGTCAAATGCCTTCCATAACAAATGATGAAGCTTATATAAGTCATTTTCTATATCTATATTTTTTAGTATTACGCCTTCAGGAATTACATAATCAAGGCTAACATTCTCTAGTGTAAGTTCAAGTATGTTTTCAGTCAGATCATTCTCCACAAACTTTTTACTGCGCAATAAATCTAGAGTGTGAGTATCGTTGTCATTCACCGCAATCCCAAGGCCATTTTCATTACTGAAAGTAGCTATGGTATATTCTAATATATCTTTTTCCAATTCTTCAAAACCTTGTTTTGTAGCAAAAAATGCTTCACCAAAATAGTGGTCATAGGTTGCTATACCCACTAACTCGTCATTACAATACCACAACCCGATCTTATCCATTAAATCTCGATTGAATTCAGGATGATAAAACATCCACTCCCACCTTGCCCAGTTCCAATTGATATGCCTACGGTCATCTGTTGATAATTCAATCAAAAAATCACAAACTTGTTCATAGAAAGAATCATTGAAATTTCTGAAAGTAATCTTCATTTTAATCCCCCATATAATATATATTTTTATGTCAAAATAAAAACTAATGCGCAGGTTCCCATATTAATGACGCCTGATGTAGTCGGAAGTCTCCAACTGAATTACTTCCCTTGCCGTCCCAGTCATAATCGTGAATATTTAGTTTTTAATTTCATTCATTCCAGTATTAAAAATAAAATATTCCTTATTTAAACAGACTACCTTATTTCGGTAGCCTGTCCATTTTACATATCATATTAAGCAAAGGGGCTCATATCATATTGCAAAATGCTCCCGAACTAATCTGAATTGTTCTTCTATACCCAAGTCAGGTGTTCTTTCAAGTGTTTTGATATTGTTATTAACGCAGGCATTTCTAATTTCATTGGAGAATTTCACCATAGTTTTGTTGCCATGTTTAATCGTTTCCGCTGGATCTGATGTAAGGTTAATAACATCCAAAATCATCTTATGGTCTTCTCTAAAGTAATATAGCCTTTCTATTTCTTCATCAGATGTATAAAGACATATCATTCTTTCTTTAGGAATAAAGGGTAAGATGTGTTCAGGCATTATTCCTAAATCGATAATGATTGGTTTATCCGTTGGCATCTTCAATAAATCAATAACGAAAAATTCCATCATTTCTTCAACGATTTGACAAAGCCATGGAAAAGACACATCGGTAGGCCTATTAAACCACTCTTCCCAGTTTAAACCAGGAGGGGGATATTGAAGAGCAGGATATTCAGTTGGACGAGTGCATGGTCTATACTTCAAGACATCATCACCAAATGTTTGAAATCCTAACTCTGCAACAAATTTCTTTGTCATTGTTGTCTTTCCCGCGCAACAACCACCATTTAACCAATACACATGCTTTAATTGTTCTTTTAGATAACTGTTATTTATTTCCATTTTAATCCTCCTCAATTTTTAATATTGAGGGTGATTACGGATTCTTATCGGTTTTTTATACACACAACAAAACCACATAATATAATCCTCCTTTTCTTATTTATACCTAAATAGTATTCGGCGAATTGTAATTCACTCCTTCATTTTCCATTATTCTTGGCTATATTAATCATTAAATTTACAACCTGAAGCCACCTGACATTGAGGTGTACTTTCTCTCATGTCTTTAGGCCGAAGCAGCTACCAGGCTGTTGCGATACGTGATTGTATTGTTATGGGATACCTCATAATTCATAGAACTATTTACAAATTGTACTTCACTTTTATATACTTCATATTCAATAATCCCATATCGACGGATGTCTCTAAGTAACCAATGATCTGCTCAATAGTAAAAACCTTAAGGGTTTCATTTAAAATCTCTTTGTCATAATCCAAATCATCAAATACATATGGCACAAACTTCTCGACATCTGTAGATTTAACTTCCTCTAAATCCGGTATTGTTGGAATGTGATTGAGCCTGTTTCTTAATTCCTCTTTAAATCCATAATGTTCAAGCAACTTCCCATTCAATAATCTAAAGTCGTTATGATACTGTTTATATAGTCCCGCATTAGCTTCCATTCTGTTCCTTAACCAAGGTAAATTAAAACCTTTCAACCATATGTCATCGGCAATTAAATGTGTGAAATAACCCAGAATATAAAGGTCTTCTGCCTGTGATCGATACTTATGTAAAAATCCTTTATAGTCTACGTTCCTTGAATAATCCTGAATTTCACCAGCAAAAAAATGTGATGAATCTTTTGTTGTGACAGCATCCGGTGCAATATTTCCAAGTAAAAAAGGCGTCTTATCTACAATAGATAAGGAATCTGCAATTCTATTCGCCACAATAAGATGCATTATTCTTGACCCCATACTTCTTCCTCCCTTCAATGAAAGCTTGAAGTCTGTTTGCCTGATTCCGCTTTCTTGAACTGATATTTTCAATCATTAAATTATTTTTGGAATACTGATGTGATAATCATTTGAGCACACTCTTCCGGCGTATTCAAACTCGTATCGACTGAAAAGCTATAACGGATACGTTGCGACATTATTTTATTTTGCTCATCAGATTGATCTTCTCTTCTGTCACCACGTTCTATATTTCGCTTACGACAAAGATCTAATGGGCAGTACACCTCAACGATCTCCAAAGGATAGCCATCAAATATATCTTGGACTTTGTCATAATGTGGCTTTAATTCCGGTCTTTCAACAAGTATCCCATCGATTAAAACATTCTTTCCATGATCCGAAAATAATTTTGCTGTATGATACATTAGAATGATCGCTTCACTTAAATACTTCCAGTAGTCTGTTTGCAAATGTTTATCACCAATCGTATTTTCAAAAAGATCATTGGCCACAACATAAAAAAAGGGTTCATCGTAATTTTGCATCGCTTCTACGATTGAAGTTTTACCTGAACTGGTTACGCCATTCAGAAATATAATTTTCCCTTTATCCATTTTCTCATCTTCCTTTGCATGGGTTATGTTTGAGTGTCTATGATTCTTCGAATTGCAAAATACATAGACCTGTATGAATTTTGAGTTTTTAATAGGTCGAACCATGGGGCCAACAAGCTCCGATGCGTGAATATAATACAAATACCAATTCCCTAAAAGATAACTACGATCCAGAAGAATAGATCTATTCCATGTTCAGCTCCTGTATTATGATCTACTAAAAATGCACTTCCCAACTCTGCCTTCACTGATTCAACCAGTATTTCCAGTAAAAATTAATTACTCTGATCATCAATCGATTTACCATATCGAACGAGTATATGCCACATGTATTTTAATTCCTGAAGCACTTCTTCGTAATTACCTCTGTCAGACCAGAGATCAGGATTGCGTTTCAAATCGTTGACAGCATTCCCGATCACACTTGCGTCGATGTGACCATTCCTTGCAATTCGCTTCGCTAATGATGGCATGGTTGGACCCCTAAAATCAGAGGGCACTTCCTCTGCACGCATCGCAAATCCCATATGCCAGAATAGTTCATTGGAATATTTGATACAGATTTGCTCTAAGTAATTCCCTATTTCGGTTCCTCTGAACGATGGATCAGCAACCAAAACTTCCACATCATCTTCAAGATATATATCTCCATGAACTTGAGTTTCGATGAAATGGTTAAGATTTCGATGTGGGGCCAGTTTTGACGGATCCTCTAACGGACGTTCCAGATTGTACAATAGCTGATCTATCAATTTTTTAGGAGTAAGATCTTTTTCTCCTATAGCATAATCCCGAAAGAAAGCATCCGTAAAAAGCGCAGATAAAATAGCGTCTAATTCCTCATGTGTCCCCTTTTCCTTTGGAGCATCTTGAGATCCTCCGTAAGTGAACGTACAGCGATGTAAAGCATTCGGTTTTAAAAGAAAATAACAAGATCCGAATCGTGGAGACGGTCCATCCGGATGTAACAACAAATGAAGAGCTCCATACTTTGGCCTTTCAAAGTTGGTTACACCCTCTATCTGATAAGCTCCGTCAAATAGTTCTTCCTCCCAAAGATCCCGTACACCACCTGAATAAGCCGATACGCTCCCATTGGATATGAAAGTCTCGAACTGACTTTTATAGATCCCTTGCTCTAATAAAGATTGAGCCACACTTTTCATATCTACAACCGGACGATCCGGATGAAAATGCAAAGCCACCCTTGCATGGGATTTAAGTTTATGAACTGCTTCTTCAAAGGTGTTCCAAGGAATATTTGATAACTGGAAAATTTCTTTGAGTGATGCTTGAGCTTCTCTTTTTTGGGATCTCGCGCAATGACTTATATATTCAATTGCTACGTTCTGAGATCTTGTAAGTTGTCTGTTATTCGACATAAGAATCACCCCCTTTTTCTAAAATTGAGATCTCAATCTACTCTATAATAGTTTTTGACTAGACTTAGAATTTCATATATTTTGTTCAGCTTTCTGGTATTCATGACATCCTACTGATTTAAGGCTCCTTTTAAGGGCCGACCGCGATGCGGTTAGTTGGTGCAGATGTATTTGCTAAATTCGATTCACAGTCGGTTGAGCGTTGACCAAGGGCCGCTGATGTTAGGCGTAGTTGTTGTCTTCTTTAAAAAACTTACAAATTACCATTTTACCAACCTTTTGATATGATTAGTGATTCAATTTGTGCAGTGTGATGGCGGTTATGCCATATAAACCTTTGAAGTGCTATATCTAATGTTATTACGCCTAGAACTTGGGTTCTTAGCTTCCTCTGAAAGTCATCAGGAGTTAGATTATTGAGAAGAATAATAAAGCGTTCGTGGAGTATTTCTAGCAATCGAATTGAATTTTCATTTGGTATATTCCTGTAATCTATGAGTTTTGCCCATAGGTCTTCTCGATATGAATTAGCTAGGGGCTCATCTTCAGTTAATGCCCTCTTAAACCTGATATAGGCATTCATATCATTATCAGCTAGATGATGAATGATTTGATTTATAGTCCATCCATCAGGACGATAAGTTGTATTTAGTTGATCACAGTCAAGGCTCATGTATATTTCTTTTAAAGTACTTGTAATTAGTGGAATCTGATTAATCAAGTTTGATCGTTCTTTACAAGTTAGGTTATGACGTGGACTAAATTGTCCAATGGGATACTGCTTATTTGTGTCCACTTCAATTATTTCTCCTTCCTCAACAGTCAGAAATTAAGCATAACATCGTTGTATCTACTCCCCAAAAAGATTAAAGTAGCGTATTCGACTGGGTGGATCGCCACTTGGCATCACAGGGTTGTCTGCCTGATCATACATCACCGAATTGCTTCGTGGGGGACCAAAGGGAGCTTGTCCTCCGCAGCGTGAATGCGCTATCAAGTGATGTCACATTCCTCCTTGATGACCTTAGGTGATCTAATCATTCCACATTCTTGTTACTTCTTCTAATTCTAAGTCTTCGAATTGCATTTTATAAATATCTGGTTTCTTTAATTGATTCAAAAACTCCAAACCAAAAGCTGAATCAAAATGATTCATCATCAAAGTCATTACAAGACCATGAGTTCCGATGGCTATTTTCTTCCCTCTGTTCTCTTTTAGAAAGGGTTTTAGAACTGAGATTGCTCTTTTCTGACAATCAGCGTTGGACTCTCCACCCGGCAAGGTATAATCAAAATCGTTAAAACTCTCTCTGATACTAGACATTAACTCTGCATTTTCAATATTATAAGATGCAAAATGTCGTTCTCTAAGATCTTCAAATACTTTAATATCTAACTTTAAGTTTTCGGCCAATCCCTCAACACTCAGAATTGCTCGAGTATAAGGACTTGATATAATCATGTCTATTCCTTCACCTATAAGTAACTTCGTTACTTTTTCAATATCGATCTTTCCTTTTGGGGTAAGCCCTCTTGTTCTTTCATTTCCTTCGTTGTATGGTGATTCTCCATGCCTAACCATATAGATAATTGTCTTCATACAAGCCTCCTTTAGATGCTTTCATTAAATGTCACACTATGATTTCACATAAAGTTGATATATTCGCGACGTCCATTCCCCCCTGTATTCATGACCCAGCGAATGCTGGGGTGTCCGACTCATTGTCGGATTCAGGGCGAATACCTGCAGCGTGAATATTATGTTATATGAAGTACCTAATCTCTTTAAATTAACTCACAAAAGATTGTTCAAATATGGTTATATTTCTGTTCCCTTCTTCTGACAGTTCAATCCTCACTAAACTCATTCTTTCTATGATTCCTTCCATAGGTTCAAATTCATTTACTACATCATGAATTCCCTTAGCGATCGCTTCTCTACTTAATTGTGTTCCCAGGGTACAATGTGGATTCCATTGATTTGGGCTATAATATATACTCGCTTGATTATTATATTTGTCTAACTTCTTATAATAGTCCTTATGTATACGTTGAAGTTCGTCCGTTATGGTCGGCGCTAAAAATATCGTTCCCGAGGTCGGAAAGGTAGCTACGATATCAAATCGTAAACGAAGAGGAGAAACATTATCAAAATAGATTTGCAGTTTTTCTTTAAATCCTTCCAAATTGGATATATCCTTATATACAGCAAGCGTGATATGGGGACTTAAGTTCTCAAATCTATTCATAAAATGACTGATTCCCTCTTTGTCAAAATGCATCCATACTTTTCTGACGTATTCATCGAATTCTTTGTTGAAGAATAATTCTACAGCATACAAGCGAACCCTCACCTTTCTTTTTTATTCCTATTCATTGCACAATCGTATGACTAAAGACGCAGCTTGAATGCGGTGTTATAAAATGTTGGCGTCCTCTTCGAGTTACGTTCGAATCACTTCAAAATTCCATGTGGTAGACAGGCATGTACCCCTTTAACCCCATTTACAATTTGCGTTATACGTAGATCAACAACTGAACTCCCTAAAGCAATAGCTTCAACACGATTTAAACCATACAACTCCCCCATCAAGGTAAGCATTCCATCTAAAGCTTGAACGGTTGCTTCATTAAGATCTTCATGAAACCCAAAAGTAACCCAACCTGCGGGAGTGTTAGCTCGGGGGTTTAACAGATCTATCCCTTCAATCAAATTTACAGTTATATCAACAACTTCCATCGGACATTCAATAGCTTGGCAACTGATTTCTCCATCCCCTTGCAAAGCATGTCCATCTCCAATAGCAAGGTAACACCCATCGACAGAAATTGGAAGATACAATTTGCTGCCTTTCACAAGCTCTTTACAATCCATATTTCCACCACAATATCGTGGTGGCCAAGTAGAGTGAATTCCTATGTCATCTGGAGGCATTCCAATAACGCCCATGAACGGTCGTAACGAAACTGAGAAGGAATTTCCATTGATTTCACATACTCCCACCATGGATTTATTATCGAGTTTCCAATCAAGGCTAATTTCCTTATAATCGGTCAAATGTAACTTCTGGTTTTGCCAATTAGGATATTGACCTGCAGCAGTAAAACCATATTGCCCAGGTATAATATCATTAAACTCAACCTCTAAAGTCATGCCTTTCTTAGCACCTTCAATATAAATAGGTCCCACCATGGCGTGACCTCCATCCATTTTCTCTTTTCTTGAAAATGGCTTCCTTCTTTCACTATTACTTTTCCCGGTACCCCAACCTGCGTCTAATGTTTCAAAACGTATGGAATCACCCGATGACACCGAAAGGATAGGAGTTACTTCTTTAGTAAATGAACCAATTAGTGATTCTTGGGATAATTCAATTTTGTGTACTACCATAATATCGCCTCCAATGGGCTTATTATCTTTAGGCCAATTTCGTATGACGTTTCGTATTTGCGATGTCACCGACGTAAGTCTCCGTCAGGAGCCCCGTGATGCAGTTAGTCGGTGAAGATGTGTCCGGCTGCTTTCACTTCCTCGCTACTGAAAATCTAGCCCCGAATATTCCTCTAACTTCTGCCGGACCGAGGGGCAAATGCCCCGAAGCTTGAATATGGTGTTATCAGATGGATTAGCCTTCTTTGATATTACCCTCAAGATGTTTGGTACAGTTATGCAGTTCACATGTCCATTGATTATCTATTTTCTTTAAAATAGTTATTGATGTATTGCCAAAATCTTTTGTAGGAAAATCAGGAACTAAATTGATAAAGTTAAATTGAATTAAGGCACCATGAGAAACCACCAACACCTTTTCACCTTGGTGCTTCATCATTATTTCTTCTAAAAACTCTTCACCTCTCTTTTGGACTTTCTCAATCGGCTCAAGTCCAAGATCTAATTCTATCCAACCTGTTCCCCACTTTTCTATTCGTTCCTCTTCAGTAGTACCTTCAATCAATCCTCCGGACCTTTCCCGAAGACGATCATCAAGGTGAATATCAACTCCGATAGCACTCCCTACAATAAGAGCAGTTTGCTTTGCTCTTGCTAAAGTACTTGAATAGATATGATTCCAATCTTCTGATCTTAATCTCGTTGCTAAAAGTTCTGCTTGATTAATCCCATCCTGATCCAGCGAAATATCAGAGTTACCCTGTGCTCGTCCTTCTTTATTCCAACTCGTGCTGCCATGCCTTATCAGTGCTATAGTCGCCATATAGTGCTCCTTCAAATTTAAAATATAGATTTGCGTATCTTTACGATAACGTTATTTCATTCAGGAGCCCTCACCGCCTTAAGGAAATCTGAGAGGGTTAGATAGATCTTATCTTAGCCTCCCAGATCATCCGGCCGCGATAGCGACCCTCCGCGTGAATGCGGTGTTATATAATAATGCTGGCCCCTTCTTGAGATACTTACAAATTCTCTTTATATTGCGGTTAATCTTTTGGTTGAAATGCCCCTAACTCATTTCCAAATGGGTCTGTAAACTTAATTACCCATCCAAACCCATGATCTTCATATAGTCTTATCTTTACATCATGTGTTTGTAACGTTGTGTGTAATAATTCAATGTCCTTTGTTAGAAACATAAATGATGGCATAGGAAAACCATCATTGGACAACCATAATGTCTTATCATTTTTCGAACTGAAGTGAAGCATCAGTACGGGGCCTGAATTGAATTTCATCCATGCTGCGTGAGGATAAACTGTCAGTGTTTCTAACCCTAACACTTCACTGTACCATCCTACTGCCTGATCAACGTCTTTAACAGGTATTTGAACATGATCAACATTCTCAATCAAGTTATTCAAAGAGCTTCCCTCCTGGGTTTCGTGTTTTTCAGGGTTTAGCCAGTTTCATATAACGTTCTTGTATTCACGAAACGAGCCAGACTTAGATAGCACTTATCTTAGGCTGACTCGTTTGTTGTCTGAGTGTTCTTCCATGATTATACATCTGACAACCAAGGAGTGGTAGCCCGCAACATGAATACATTGTTATGCGCAGTTACTGTCTTCGAGGCATCACCTATTAACCTTTGATCAAGATTCCAACTCTATTTTTTACTTTGGTATAAAAACTCAACTTCACCATCTAGCAAATATCGATATTCAAATAATTGCATTGTTCTTTCCTTAATTCTCTCCCGTATAACCGTGCCTAGGCTTACCGATCCTTGTGATCCAAGGTAACCATTATTAATAAATGTCTTCTCTACAAATTTTGTTTCCTTTAAGTGATACTGTAACCATTCTTTCTGCGATTCGATTAGTGCTTCTCTTGGTTCTCTATCCAACTTAGAAAGAAGCTTTTTATATATTTGATTCAACTCTTTATCCCAAATCTCTGTATATTTGCTTTCCAACGCCCCCCATCCCATTGCTGTAATAATCTCTTTGGAATTTTGAGCTTCATTAAATTCCACTTCATAATCATGATCTATAGGATTTCGAAGCATCTCATCATAAAATTCTCCTTTCAATTCATAGTTCCCAATGCTCATGGATAAAACATCATTGTTAGAAGGATCTGATCGACCTTCCGTTATTTCTTTCAGTTCAGTTCCATTACCTGTACTCACTACATCAGGAGGCAGTTCAGAATTCATTATTATTTTAGTTTCGCTATTCAAAGTAGTCGATTGACTGCTATTTTGACAAGATGAAAACATTATCGTAATAAAAAATAAGAAGAGTATCTTACCTTTCATAAATTATCTCCTTAAATATTATCTTTAATATTTATCGGTAATGGCGCGTAACGTTTCTGTATTCATGAACCCCAAAGGAGTTGTCTGCTGTAATGCCTCTTCACAAAATCCATCCCCGTAGACCAAGGCTCCGTAAGGAGCCGAAACTTGAATATGTTGTTAGGCACAGTACCCTCTTCTTTAAGTAGCTTATAAATCTCTATCCAAAATCTATTTAGTATGTTTCCGTCTTCTTCTATAAAATCTTTATCCCTTAATCCGCCATTCTTAATAATTGTCTTTTTTGATGCTTCATTAATATCATCACATACTAAAAGCACCTTCAATATTCCCAGTCTTTTACTTTCAAATAAAGCCAGTCTTAAAAGCTCTGAAGCATATCCCTTCCGCCTTTCCGACGGTCTGATTCCATAGCCAATATGTCCTCCACTATGAAATAGTTTATCTGTCAATTCGTGTCTAATATTTACTGCCCCTACAACCATCTGATTTGCTACTAGCCAATAAGTTGAATTGGCAACAAAGCCATTTATATTAATGCCTTGTTTGTTATTGTTAAGCCATGTTATCATGTCTTCAAAGTTTTCTGGATCTTTCTCAATCACCCATGGAACCATATCTTCTCCACTTTGTTTCCATTCCTGATAAAAACTCAAATAGGAGTCTTTCAGTTCAATACTCGGATTAGATAAAACCAACTGATCGTTCAACAGCATTGTCTCCTTTCCATTGCATTTAGGGTGTTACGCCTAACGTTCTTACATTTACGAACCCGAGAGGCTTAAGGCGCAAACGCGCCGGGTCCGACGGACTTAGCCTCGCAGGGTTGTCTGCCTGATACGACTTCCTCGAAATACCTCTGGCAATCCAAGGGACGTTAGCTCCACAGCGCGAATACAATGTATCCGATGTTTTCGTCCCCTTGAGCTACCTACAAAGTCTTTCCACATTCATTAAGTACTTTATTTACAAATTCGGTCTTCCCATCCGTATAAGACTGGCGATTTTCTCTATATTTAATAACCAGTTCTTTCTTTAGATTGGCATATTCGACTACAAATTCGGGATTGCTAATTAATGCATCTCTGAAGGATATATGTCTTAATAACTCTTTGCTCTCTTTATTACAAACATATAAATGATGTTCAGGTTTCTGTATTTTTACTATACTATAGGGAACATTTGCATCTTTTCTTGCAAAAGCTTCTCTGTGCTCAACACCCAAATTCCCTTCATGATAGTAACCTAATCTTTCTAATCCTTGAATTACATCTGGAAGCAAGTCCATAGAATCAATTACTACATCAATATCTAAAATAGGTTTTGCCGCTAGTCCAGGTACTGCTGTACTACCAACGTGCTCAATTCTAAGTATTAGATCCCCGAGTCTATGTTCTATGATGGATTTCAGATCAGAAAACATTTCAGACCATTCAGTGTTGTAATCTTCAATAATTATTGTTTTTTTACTCATTCTTGAGATGCCCCCAAAAAATAAAGTATTTGTGAAGATTTCAGCTAATGTTTCTGTATTCACGACGTCCATTCCCCTTAGATAGCTCTATCTAAGGGAAATGGATGTATCTGCCCGATTCTTCTTCCTCGAAAACACTCCTGGCAGATCAAGGGACGAGTGGTCTGCAGTGCGAATATTTTGTTATATGAAGGATAGCCGTCTCGAACAACTCACAAAATTACTTATTGCCTTCGTTAAAATATGTTATTTCATATCCATCTATTAATCTTCTTAATCCATCTTTATAATAAGGCATTAATTGTTCAGCCTTCTCTAATTCAATCCAAGCTATCTCAGAAATTTCATTAGGTCTAACTATTTCTTCATTCCCACCGATTACCTCACCTTTAAATGTTATAAATATTACATGTTCTTTTTTTTTTCGGAAATTTACATTCATTTACTGCCACTATTCCATGAACTTTAATATCTAGTCCAGTTTCTTCTTTAGCTTCCCTTATCGCTGCTTGGTCTAATGATTCTCCTCTTTCAACAGCCCCGCCTGGAAGTGACCATCGGTCACTAGAATCATCTACATTCCTTACCATTAATATTTTGGAATTGGTTGGATCAGTAATTAAGGAATAAGCTACATCGACTCTGATCATTGTGTTTGACTTCCCTTCTGATTTAGATCTGAATATCTTTCATATAACGTTACCGTGTTCACGACGTCCCACCGACTTAAGCGAACGATATTTAGCGGCCGCGATATGGTTAGTCGGTGCAGATGTGTCCATTGAATCTGCTTTACTGCTACTATAATCCCGCCCCTAATCCACTTCTAAATTCTGCGGGCCGAGGGGGCGTAGTCCCCCGATGCGTAAACACATTGTTATGTTTCAGCCTTCTTGAGTTTACCCAAGGGTTTCTCTTATTTCAAAAATTTTATTATTTCCATGTTTATAACATCCGCTTGTTCATGATTAATCGCATGTCCAGCGTCTTCAATGATCTTGTACATAATATTGTTATCTTCTAATCTCTTAATTGCTTTCGGATAATTTGATAATCTATCGTATTTGCCAATTAAGAATAACACCTTATCTTTTAGAGCAAAAATTTCATGATTCGCATGTATTTCTATTTTGTGCTTCATCATTGATTGATTGTTAAAATATTTCAACAAATAATACCAATGCTTCATTAGATCTTCATTCTCTTCAAAGACAGAATAGTTTGGACCACTTAATTTTCTCAATAACTTTTTGCAATTTTTCTCCGTTGGAAATAAAGCTTCTGGTAGAAATGCAGTCATCATTTTGGATATAACTTCAAACTGACTCGAAGGAATCCTTCCAGCCATGCATATCGCCTTTTCAACTTTATTTGGTCTCTTTAATGCGTAATAATAAGATAAATATGCACCATAAGAAACCCCAGCAATATTTGTTCTATGTATTTCTGAGCTAGCTAACAGTTCGTCAATCCATACTATTTGATTGAAATGCTTATAATAATTGTCATTTGGTTCGCTTTTTCCTGAACCTCCTACAGCATCAACAGCAATTATAAAGAATTTTCCCGACAACATTCTAATATTGTAAATCCACATCATTGCTGAATTATCAGCAGTCCCATGAAAAAGTAATAGTGGAGGGAGTGTTGGGTCTCCTACTCTAATAATATGCGTACTACCAAATGTTGTTTCAATATCCTTTTCTTCAAAATCGATTCCCCATGATTTTAGTAATTTATCGTAGGATTCATAAATCAATTGCTTACCTACTGATTTATTATATCTTTCCATCTCTGTTCTCCTTTCATATTCATGATTTGCTGCAATTTCTTATAACGTTCCTGTATTCACGACGTCCCACCAACTTAAGGCTCCGTCAATAGACGACCGCGATGCGGTTAGGTTTGCAGTGTTGTTCGCCAGAACCCCACTTCTCTGAAATCCCTCGGGCGAACCGAGGGCCGAATGGCACGATGCGTGAATATGTTGTCCCGACTTCTTCGATCCACATCTACATTCTCATTTCATTGCACTCTACAAAACTGTTATTTTTCTTTATAGTCATTTGCTGCCTCTTTAATTTCTTCATTTTTTGAATTAATTCCCAATTCGATTCCCCAATTTAGTAATTTTGGAATTGCCTCTGAAAGTAGCTCTAACAATCTACGATACTCCCATTCATCATCAAGACAAATTGCTGTTTTAGCTACATTAGGAAGATGTTCTATTAGCCAATCAGAAGGAATTGTTTTAATCTTTTTCCTGGCTATTTCAATTGAGTGGGTATTTTGTGGCTGGCAAGCCCATTCAATAAGGATAGTGAGTATTTTTATTCCAAGCCCCGCAGGGATACGTTCAATATCTTCTAGTCTAGTTGATATATTAGGAGATATTTGATTAATTTCATAATCTATTTTCAGTTCTTGCCATGATGCCATACCATTATTCATCATCCTTCCCTCCTAATACATTCATCCTCAATTGGAACTTAGATCTCCGGGATTGCATATAACGTTATTGTACCTACGAACCCTCACTGCGTTAAAGGAGCATATGCGACTGGCCGCGACGCGGTTAGGCTGTGCATGGTTGTCTGCTGATTCCCTTCTTCGAAAATTCCTCGGCAGACCAAGGAGCAATGCGACACGGCGTAGATATCGTGTTATGTGCTGTTACTTGCCCTCTTCGAATTCGCCAATAAAGTTCGTGCTTTATAAAATATCCAGGTACTAGTCAATGACTCTTTATCTTTGTGAACTGCTACTTTATTCAAGAAAAAAAAATCTGATAAGGATACGCTTATCTTGGCTATTGGTGTTACAAATTCATTGCAAATCCACTCATCAAATTGCACTTTCCCATGCCCAGACATATGAAATTTATCTCTAGGTAGTATGTACAGCATGCCATCCGTCCAAGGATTATTATTAATTGTAGATTCATTTATCGAATAATAATGATACTTTTTGTTTCGCCCTATAATACATCCATTTCGAAAACTCCCAATTAATGCACTTCGATTAAATACTGAATAGAAAATAGACCATAATGGTTCTGTCGTTGCAAACACAGCTGTCGTTAGTTCATTGTTGTACAACGTCTGCTTACGTGGTTCAAATCTTTCAATATTGCCATCATTAGAACCGTGAAACACGTATTTTCCATTCAATGATAAATAATGTAGAAAACGGTGCTTGGGGTATTGTAAAGAATAATCAATTAATCGTCCTTCATTAACTGATTTTGATAACTCTTCATATTCTTCAATCTCTTCCTTAGTAAAAACAATGGTGGGAGATTGATACATTAATATCGATATAATAACTGAAATCATCTATGGAAATATCCCTCCCCATTAAACTTGTAAGTAATTGCAGATAACGTTTCTGTATTCATGAACCCCAAAGGAGGTGTCTGCTGAAATTCCTCTTTGAAATCCAACCGCAGACCGACGCTCGAATATTATGTTAAGTGAAGTTACTGCTCTAATTTCTTTAATTCAATTTTTTGTTTTAGGTTTGTTGAGAACTCTCGTATCGAATTCTCAACATTTCCTGTATATTCTATTTCTGTTGCCATCTCAAAGATCTCTTCTTCTAAAATCTCTTGTAAATCCTCTATACTACATGTCATTTCTTCTCCTAAAAATTCTTTTATAACTGCTTTTTGTTGGCTTTCAAAAACCAAAATCCATATCTTTCTACACTTCTCTTCTGCTCGCTCCATTAATACACGTAAAGAATCTTCGGCTTTATTTACTAATTTGATTGCGTTGTTTAATTTCGCATCTTTTACATTGCCTTCTTGAGATATTTCCACCCAACTAGCTGGATAAAAACATTCAAGACTTTCATCTAAATTTGAATTCAAATTTGATAATCTTCCCCAATACTCACAAAAGTCTACGTACTCCGCAGTAATCATCTCAATGGCTTCTATCCAATCTTCTATTTTATTGAAATCAAATGGTGTACTTCGATGTTTCATCCCAAGTATTTGATTTAGTTGTTTGATTTTTGTTTGTTGGTCTTTTGAAATAAACATATGTATCCCTCCGTAAATAAGACTTTAGTAATTTGTGTTCAGACGTCCCACTCCCTTAAGCCCGAAGGGTGGACGCGATGCGGTTAGGAAGTTGGATGTGTCCGGCCGATTCCACTTCCTGCTGTTGAATTTGTCTCTTTGAATTCACCTCTAGCTTCTGCCGGACCGAGGGCAAATAGCACGATGCGTGAACATGGTGTTATGTGGAGTCAGTCACTTCGTTGAATTACTTATACATTGATTTTTGAAATCTTTCTTAGAATTATTCTTATAACTTCTTCTGTTTCTTTATTATCTGTGTCAATATGTTCTTCAAATTTAATATCTTTAAATGCAATTACACCCGCGTTTGTTTGCTTCTGGTACCAAACATCAAATTTATCTCCACGTTTTTCAATTCGTTTTTTGATTGTCTCTTCTGATGCTAAGAGGCAAAAATGAAAAGTATCTCGATCAATACTTCGAAATCCATTTAATATGTAGTTGAAATTTTTAGACTTATAAATTGTCATTGGAACAATAAGATGTTTCTTATACCGATTCATTAATTCTTGAGCTGTCTGTACTACAAGTATTCTCCATAGTTCTATATCCTGAAAATCATCAGTTCGTTCTTCTTCAAAGTAGATGTCTTCTGTTATGATTTTTCTCAACATATATCCAATTTCTTCAGGATCATAAATCATACTATTAGGTATTAGAGGCTGCAACTTTTGAGAAGTCGAGGTCTTTCCGGATCCAAATGACCCATTAATCATAATAATCAAGTGATCACTCCTTCTGGTTTAGGTTTACATTACGCACTTGAATGATTTCACATAACGTTCCTGTATTCACGACGCGAGCCGACCTTAGATAGCTCTTATCTTAGGTCGGCTCGTGTGTCGTCCGGGTTATCTCCTATGATTATACATCTGGACGACCAAAGGGCGTAAGCCCCGAAGCGTGAATATAATGTTAGGCGATGCCGCATTGAACTACCTACAAAAATCCATTTCAATATAAGGGATATCATTCTTGATATTGTTCAAATAAAATTTCAACGCTTCTTTGTCCCAATCACTCCAGTTGTCATAATTATGAAAATTATAACTTCTATAAATCGCTGAAACTACTCCAAACTGCCTAAGATTAATAAAATCAGGTATTAATTTTAACCATGCTTGATCAATTGTATTTTCTTTTACATACCCATCCATGAAATTATTATAATACCTCTTGGTTATCTCTAACCTTTGTTTTCCATCTATTACCCAAGGGATCGGAATTTCATAGAATAAAGGAATAGCAATATCACTAACAAACCAACTGTATTCGGCTTCATCAAAATCAATAAAGACTACATCATCGTCTACGTTCAAATAATTCCCATGATTTAAATCTCCATGGATAATCCCATATGAATCAGTATTCTTGGGAAGCCGGCTGAGTTCATTTTTCAGAATTTCGTATTTGTCAATTACATAAGAAAGTTCCGCGGGTAAATACTTTTTCATATTGATAAGGAACTCTTTTTCATGCCATTTTCTCCTATTTAAATCATCTATTGGATTTAATTTCTTTGAAAGATTATGCATTCTTCCTGTATAATTACCAACTATTTGATAGAATAAATTGCTTTCTTCAGCAATTCTAGCCTTTCGTCCACTAGAAAACTCAAAAGAAGTTGCATAAAATTCCCCATTATCTATTTTCTCTACAAATTCCCCATCAATAGAGTTCACAGCTTTTGAAACAGATACATTATTTTTAGACAAGTAATTAATAAAATCAATTTCAGATAAAATCTCTTCTTCACTTCGATGTGATTTATGTGTTACCCGGAGAACAACACTTGTTTCATTTGACTTCCCAAAATAAACAAAGTTTTGGAACCCTTCTAAGTCTTTAAGACTTGATTCAACAATATTAAACTTTTGAGCCGCCTCATTAAGCACTTTCCAGGTAAAAAGCTCTTTAACATGCTTTTCCATAAAGTTTCTTCCTTTCTCTTCGCAATTTCGCCTAACGTTTCTGTATTCACGACCCGACGTACGTCGGGTGTCCTGCGAATGCCGGGCCAAGGGCGTATGCCCGCAGCGTGAATATTATGTTAGCTGTAGTTCAAGACTTCATTGTAATACTAATAGTTCCTTCAGGCTCATTAATTCTATGGTAAACAAATTTTACTGGTTTACAGTATTTAAGACTATGATTGTTTGCAAGCAATCTACACTCTTCACATGCTTCATCTGTATCGGATATTTCCCATATTTCATGGAGTTCTTGTAAAATAGTAATGGGTATATGCCTACCATCAGTAATTTCCCTTCCACAAAGTGTTTCAAAATGGTACTCAATTAGTATTGTCTTTTCCAACATTATCTTTTTGATTTGTTGATTGATTTTATTAAGAAATCTATGTAATTTAATAAAGTCTATAATTAAATACCTCAATTCCTTTATAGGGTGATCTGGCAATATGAAACCATCATCAGGCTGTAACATGCCATTATCACCATAGTAATGAAAAATTAGTTTGCCGTGTGGATCGCCATTATGTGCAAAAGTATTACGCAAATAATTTCTTACATACTGATGAAACGCTCCATTACAATATTTCTTTAACTCTTTAGCCAATCTTCTTTGATAAGGTTCTCGAGAACTTCTCATGGATCTTATAACATCCCAAATAGAAAGTTCATCACGCTTAAGACCTAGAGCATATGTTTCATTCAACAATTTCGCATACATATCCCAAAGAACCAATTGTCTATATACTGCATTCTCTAAATGGAATGAATAACTATCCCTATTATCAGTTTCTTCAATCGGTATTTTTATCTCTTGGGCAAATTCAATTGCATTAATTAAACAATATTCGTAATGCCTAATGAGTTTGTTCACTCTAATGACCCAGTTCAGTCCGTTCCTTACAATAAAAAGGTCTGGTGACATCATCAATATTTGCTCTTCTTTGTACAATCTATGCTCTTGAATTAAAGTGAATTTATTAATTTTTTTTAACATCAACTGATAATATTTTTGGTCTCCACCCTTCATTATTCATCCCTCATTCCATATTTCTTGAATTTCAGCTAACATCTAATTTATGTACTTCGTAAACACCACACATTTAAGTCAATTTCTGAACTACATACATAATAAACCATATTGTTCCATTTGCGAAGGTACTACAACAAACAAAAGAGCAGCCTGCACCAGGCCACTCTCCCCTTACATATTCTATTACTATCTCAAATAAAAGCGTTTACTTCGCACCACTACTCCATACCACTCTCTCACTCATTGCCTTATGCTGCGCAATCAAGCAGAGTTCCGCCGCTTTGAACGCATGTTCCTGTGTCATTGCAATCTCTGTTCGATCCAGACAGTCCCGGATCAGTTCACCGAAGAATGGATAACCGACCTGTCCTTTGACGCTATAACGGTATTCCCCTTCATGGTTAACCAGGTACACCTGATCGCCTTCAGACTCTCTGGCCACGTCGATATACTTGCGCAGCTCAATGTATCCGTCCGTTCCCAAAATAACCGTTCGCCCATCGCCCCAGGTACCCAGACCATCCGGTGTAAACCAGTCTACCCGGAAGTAACCGGAAGCCCCGTTGTTGCCGATGAGTGATGTTTCGCCAAAGTCCTCCAGTTCCGGGAATTGTGGATGATTGAAGTTATTCACCCGACTGAACGCCACTTCTGCATCCGTACACGAAGCAAAGGTCAGAAACTGCTCGATCTGATGACTTCCAATATCACAAAGGATGCCGCCATACTTTTCATGCTGGAAGAACCATTCAGGCCGACCACCCGCATTCAATCGATGCGGCCCCGTTCCCATAACCTGAACAACCTTGCCGATGGCTCCCTGTTCGATCAGTTGTCCGGCATAGATCGCACTTTCTACGTGCAGACGCTCACTATAGTAGACCATGTACTTTTTCCCAGTGCGTTTAACCTCTTCACGCGCAAGGGCCAGTTGATCCAGTGTAGTAAAAGGGGCTTTGTCCGTAAAATAGTCTTTACCTGCGGCCATGACTCTCATGCCGAGTGGCGCACGTTCCGATGGTATGGCTGCTCCGGCTACGAGCTGCACTTCGTCGTCGGCAAGTACATCCGCTTCAGATGCCGCAATCTGTGCCTGCGGGAACTGTTTCCGAAAAGCCTCGACTTTAGCTGGATCAGGATCGTATACCCATTTGAGTGTTGCCCCAGCCTCCACCAGCCCGCCAACCATACCGTAGATATGTCCATGGTCCAACGCCACAGCAGCAATAACAAATTCACCCGGACCGCATACGACCTCTTTTTTCACACTTTTTGGTGCATAAAACATGCCGTCTTTAGCCATACCTTCTCCACCTTTTCAATTGGATTTTCCGTTTATCGGTTCCGTTATCCTGTACACGCCTTGAGTTCAGCTTGGTGTACAAGTTCCACTTATTTAAATGTCTGTGACAGATCAGCAGGTTGACTGCTGCTGCCTGCCTTGTCTTTCTTTGTATTTGAACTGGCAATCCGCTGCTGCAAATGCGCATAGAACAAATCCTCATCGATCGGCAGATCCACCCAGTTATCGGTCCAGGTTGACAGCAACATGGCATTGGACAAGGTTAACCCATGGATACCCTCTTCTCCAGGAGCAATGAGCGGGGTCCCGTTCAGGATGGCATCGATCCAGTTGCGAATCAGGCCAGGATGTCCGGTTTCCACACCCGTAATTGGCACCTCGCATTTCCAGCATTCCGGCTGTCCGAATCCTCCGGTAAATCTTTGATTGAATTCAGGTTCGGGTTCACGAAGACGCCAGAAAGTCAACTGACCATCTTCAATGACAATTTTGCCGCGATCCCCATTGACCTCGAACCGGTTGGTGCCTGGTGCTTCACCTGTCGTGGTCACAAATACACCCGTTGCTCCATTTTCATACTCGACATATGCCGTTACATCATCTTCTACTTCAATGTTCCGGTATTTGCCGAATGAACAGAAAGCACGCATACGCACCGGCATCATACCGATGGTCCATTGCCACAGGTCCAGTTGATGAGGGTCCTGGTTGATCAGGACACCGCCCCCTTCACCAGCCCATGTTGCCCGCCAGCCGCCTGAATCATAATAGCTCTGAGAGCGATACCAGTTCGTAATAATCCAGTTGGTGCGACGTACCTCACCCAGTTCTCCCGAGGCAATCAGATCTTTGAGTTTGATATATAAAGGGTTGGTTCGCTGGTTATACATCATGGAAAATACTTTGCCGCTTGCAGCAGCCGCTTCATTCATTTTGCGTACCTGTTTGGTGTACACTCCGGCAGGTTTCTCAATCATGACATGCAGGCCATACTGAAAAGCCTGAATGGCCTTTTCGGGATGGTCATAATGCGGGGTTGCAATAATTACCGCATCAATCGTCCCTGATGACATCATCTGCTCCGCATCCTGCCAATAGGTGACTGAAGCCGGAAGGTTGCTGGATACCCAGCTCTCCATTTCTTGTCTCACATCACACACAGCCACCAGTTCTGCACCAGGTACTTCTCCTGCTACCAACGTTCTGGCATGGGCTGCACCCATATTCCCAATTCCAATAACGGCTACTCGAACCAAACTCATACCTGTACCTCCTCGTCCACACGACGTTCAATTTCGGCAAAAACATCTGCAAAATGCTGTAACATCGCCTTCGATTCCAAGACTCCGCTAAAATCCTCAATCCCGTAATATCCATCATATCCAACGGATTTGAGGTCACGGAATACTTGCAACCAGTTCACCACACCCTCGGTTAAGGGGGCCCACTGACAATGCCAGTTTGATGTTAGCGAAATTTCTGTATTTTGTTCATTCACGCTGGAATTCGAATTCATGTTTGATGCATCCTTGAACCAAGCTGCATTCTTCACATGCACATGTGCCAGATAAGGTCCCAGTAATTCCAGTCCCATACGATGGTTCTCATATCCTTCATGGACCATGTTACCTGGATCATACAATACCCCTACATGCTGTGAATCCAGAGATTGCACGAGCCGATAAGCCAGTGATGCAGTGGGGGCAATCGTTTGGTGATGGGTCTCTACTACAGCTTTTACCTTATACTGTTGGGCCATCTCTTGAACCTCATTCAGATAATGCACAGCTTGCTTGTATAATTCAGGATAGCTGGTTTTGCGATCATAACCGGGAACCCCAACACGCATCATGGATGCTCCCAAGGCTTGTGCCGTTTGAAATGCTTGCTCTGTAGCAAGCAGATCTCCGCAGCTCAGATAAGGCACCAATGCAATCGATTGTCTGCCATGCTTTTTTGCCACTTCACGGAATGCAGGTACCTGTTCCTCCCACTGGTCTGGATCTATCGAGCAACGATTATGTCTCCAATAAGAAGGTTCTTCGGACAAAGCATCCGCCGGTATTCCACGATATCTCCATTCGATCCCTTCAATACCGGCTGCGGCTGCAGCAGAAGCCAATTCTTCTGCGGTCAAGTCCGGTGTGGCTACAGTGAATACAGACAATTTCATCAACATTCATCCCCTTATGTAAACGTATTCAATTAATTGTTGTAACCGCATTGTATCATTCATACGAAGGCCTCCATAGGGGGCAACGAGAAGAGATGAATGACAGATAAACAGCAGACCATATTCCCCATTCAGAGATAACTTGCAAGTTCCTTTTTGAATGCATACATAGCAAAAAGCACCCCGAATAACAGAAGATCCTTCTGATTCGAGATGCCTAATTTGCAACTTCTATTTTACATCATAAAAAACATGTTCCGCCTGCAACTTCCCTAAATGTGTCGTCATGATACCAAAAGAATATTGGGGCTGAAAGCGCCGATCCGTAGGAGAGCCCGGATTAAATATCAGCACATCATTGACCGTATGCATCACT
The DNA here is from genome assembly GCF_900110055.1 of Paenibacillus sp. OK076. NCBI lineage: Bacteria > Bacillati > Bacillota > Bacilli > Caryophanales > Paenibacillaceae > Paenibacillus > Paenibacillus sp. OK076. The sequence continues at coordinate 1,692,067 of NZ_FOCH01000001.1, read as the reverse complement.
GGAATGTGCGAGTGTCCAAAAATCACAGCATCCACCTGCTGCCCTGCAAAGGTGTGGATCGCATTCTGCTCGGTAGACTTCGATCCCAGATGACCATGTACAAGACCAAGACGCAAACCATCCGCCTCAACGATGCGGGAGAACCCGAGTTTTTGACCTATTTCAGGCGGGTCCGTATTACCTGCAACACCTTCAAGCGGTGCGTAAGCGCTGAGCAGCTTGTGTACACTCCAGTCCGACCAATCCCCGGCATGGAGAATCAGATCGGCATCTGATAGCGCCTCAACCAAGGGATCGGGTAACTTACGTGCTCTTCGAGGTAAATGAGTGTCCGAAATGACAATAATTTTCATAGTACAGCACACCTTCCCTTTCCCTTATATTACGCTTTATTCGGCATGTGATGGAAGAACTTCAAGCTGGGAACAGGAACGCTCCATATCTTCAAGTGTAATGGATGCGAAGAACTGTTCCACCTTTGATTCGGCAACCTGGTACAGATTAGTCAGAAGGCTATCGATACGAAGGCCAACATCACAATTTGGATTACAGTTACCGTGAATCGGAAACAATGGCCCTTCATCCTTGGCAGCCTGATAGATCATGGATAATGTGATTTCGCTTGAAGGCTTGGCGAGGTAAAATCCTCTTGTTCCCGGTGAGGAGTCCACAAGTCCTGCCTTTTTCAACCCGCCCAGAATACGTCTGACCACGACAGGGTTGGTATTCACACTACCTGCAATCAGTGCCGAAGTGATTCGTTCAGGCGCGCTGAAAGACAACAACAACAAACAATGCACACTGACCGAAAAATGAGTACTCATGATTAACCACCTTTTATTTGAGCATTATAATGCTGATTTTATATCATCCCAGATGTGTTGGTTTACTCGGAGAACAGGTCCTGTTCAGGACGTGCCCGGATTTTTAACTGCCGAACGCTGTATTCCAGTTGTTTCACAATATCATCCAACTGTTTGCGATCAATCTTCGTTGGATCCTCCACTGGCTTCGCCGATGACTTCAGATCCCGAATCGTTAACTGCTGTTCTTGCCACTTGTCCATCAGATCCGCTATATTGGCATAGAAACGTTCGTAATCTTTAATAACCAAATCAAGATAGGCATCCACCTCATCCGGATCATAACCACGAAGTTTATAATTGAATTGTTTTTCATGAATCGATAAAGCATCGAGCTGCACGCCCAATTGTTTGAACAATTGTCTTTGTTTGTCCAATCTTCGTTTCATATGCTCATCCATATTGACAACCCTCCATTATCAAACGCGCCGCGGTATGCATAGAAGATTCTTTGATACCGCCGCATTTTCTCTCTATATTTTTTATAACACATTATCCGTCAGATATAAAATCGAACGTCTCTTTTTGCACACAAAACTGATTGCTTCTTATGAAATTCGGGTAAGGACTGACTACAACCCCATTGCGGGAAAGGAGCATGTCCTTATGAGTACATTAACCAAAGATCAACTTCAAGAGCTGAAAAACGCTCTTTTGGAACAACGTGAAGACCTACAGCGCCATTTTGAATCCAGCATGGAAGACGGTGCTCCAGCCGAGTCCCTGAAAGATTCAACTGGCGAGCTGTCATCATACGATAATCACCCGGCAGATGCCGGTACGGAGACGTTTGAGCGAAGCCGTGACTTGGCGATTGATGATACGTTAACCGAAGAGTTCAATCAAGTGAATGAAGCGCTGGAGCGAATCGAACAAGGAACGTATGGCACCTGTGTGACCTGTGGTAAGGATATTCCCTTTGAACGACTCGAAGCGATCCCTTACACAGCCTACTGTATCGATGATACGCCTAACCGCGAGTTAAGCAACGAACGGCCCGTTGAGGAGGAAGTCATTGACGATGCCACCGAGCGGTGCCGGAGAAGTCAGACAGCGCAATGCTGGCAAGTTCGATAACGCTGACGCCTGGGAAGCCGTCGAGGAATATGGCACATCGAATTCCCCTGCAACCGCAGCCAAACGTGACGTGAAAGATTATGATGAAAACATGTAGTTTATGAACGAATTAAGAATGGTTACGCTAAAATGGTATATGTCTTCCATCATGCCAAATTACGCATGAAAAAGCCGCCAATGGCGGCTTTTTGCTTGGTTGAGCATATCATCTTTACACAAACGAAACTTTAATAAAGCCGATGAATATGCTTCGATTACTCTTCCGCCAGACCACCAGACGAGGATTCCTTCTGCTTTTTAGCAGGTCTTGACGTTTTGGCAGCGGGCTTGCCTTTATCGGGTGAAGCCTTCTTTTTCAATTTCCCTGCGGTTTCCGAAGCAGGCTTATTCACCGTATCTTTGGATAGGGAACTGAATAAATGAAAGACTTCCTGGTCTGCATTATGCTTATCTTTCGTTAAATAAGGTTCACACATCTTCGTAATGTCGTTGTACAGCTGCTCTACTTCTTTCCGGCTAGCATACAACGTCATATCCGAGATGAACATACGGTCCCCGTTTTCCGCCTGATTCATAAATCGCCGACGGCTCTGATCATACATTTCATTTAACAATTTAAAGGTCTCGGAACGAAATACCTCCTTCAAAGGTGAATTCTCTTCGTCTTCGTTACGGAGCTGAATTTCCCCCTTGAAGGGCTCATAATATTTGGCGATGATTCCATTAATTTCACGAGTGGATACGATGGTGAGCAGACCGATTTTCTCCAGTTTTTTCACATGATAATGTACCTTGGCTGGTACTTCGCCCATCTGGTCTGCAACCTCTTTAACCGTAGAGGGTCTGCCCTGTTTATTAAACATATTCAAGATCTGTATCCGATACGGATCGGAGTAGACCTTGATTTCTTCAATCGTTGAAAGTACTTTGCGCTGCATACCTGTATCCTCATTTCCGGGGTACCTGTTGCCCATCATGTGTATATTATACCGTCCGAACAGGGTTTCGGTCAAAACAGGCTGAAGATAACAGGCTCCAGGAAGCCTTATTATAGAACCGTGCGGAAAGTCTTGCTCAGAAGCACCAGCGCGGCTGACATGGCAAGCATAACACCAAACACAATAAACAGAATCGGCAATGCCACCCAATCGGCAAGGGCTCCTGAAACCAAGCTCCCTAAAGGAGCAACACTCACGACGAGCATACTTTGAAGAGCATACACCCTCCCAAGCATATCGGAAGGCGTAACTTCCATCAGATAGGATGCAAGGGGTGTAGTAGCGAGTGGAATTCCCATGCCCATCATCAGACAAAAGACAGCAGCAACAGGCAGCTGGTAGGACGTCATGTAAGCCGGGAGTGCAGTCATGGCATAACTGAGCCCCAACATGACAATGCCGACGATGACCAGCACACTTTTACGGTAATTCGATCCTCGGTGAGACAGCCACAAGCCACTCAGTACCATGCCTGCCACAATCAGCCCACTGAGTAGACTTAGCCCTCCTGCTCCGGCGTGCAGCGTTTCAATGACATATGGCGTGCGAAGAACATTGAATGGCATCAGACAAAAGTTAACAAAGGCAAACAGAATGGAGACGATCAGTAACAACACATGTTTACGCATAAAATGAAAGGCTTCTGTCATTTCAGAAAATATACTTTTTCTTGCTGGAGGAGAATCAGATGATTCTAATGTTTTATTTTCATTGTTAGATGATGTTTGAGTTTTCGGGTACCCCACACGGCTCATCAGGAGTGCACTTAAGGCAAACAAGCCCGCATCGATCAATATCGTCCACGTGATCCCTGCCGTTGCAATTAACGTGCCCGCTACTGCAAGTCCTGCGAGCTCTGCAACCCGGGTTGCAGATGAGGCCATGGCGTTACCAGACAACAGCATTGATTTGGGAAGTAATCGCGGTACAGTGGATACCTCTGCGGGTGACGCAAAACATTCCAGAAGGGAATTCAAAATAGTGATGACGAACAGATGCCAGACTTGCAGTTCACCCAGACCAAACAATAGTGCTGTAATGCCAACAAATAATCCTCGGCAGGTATTCGTCAGCACAATCACCTTTTTGGGAGACATGCGGTCAACCAGTGCGCCGACAAACAGCCCCAGAAAGATACTCGGCAAAAAGTTAACAGCCAGCAATGTTCCCATCAGCAGCTTTGAACCTGTCAAAATGTACACCATCCAGCTATAGGCAATGGAATCAATCGAATCGCCAAATCTGGATACGACCTTGCTCACCATAAACTGAACATAAGGTTTAATCCGAATTAATTCTCCGATCCCTTGTTTGTGTGCGACTGTACCTTCGCTCATGATTACTCCGCCTCTCAACGTGAAAATATTTTTAATGTTAATTTTATTTTAACGTATGATATGCGAAAATCAACCCTTTCGTGAAAATATTTTTAACGATGTGTTTATCCTTATACAACACAAAAAAACAGACCACAGGGTCTGTTCTCTTTGCATCAAAATTTGCTGCTATGATTCGTAGTTCATGTATTAGTCCTCAGTCTTGAATTGAAATCCAATACTCTCTTCATCTGCCTCCAGCATCAACTGATACACCTTCTCTGCCTCACTACCCAGCCGTTCCTTGCTGATCTGGTAGTTCGTCCAGGTTAGTTCAAGCGGCAGCTCAATCATGGCTGTAAGGCAGTCCCACAAGGCGTCCAGATTTGCACCGTAAAAGTCCGGCAGTTCAAGCTTTTGCTTTAATAGCTCATGCAGCTCTGTTGTGTTATAAAAATCCTCACCGTTAAGTACTATCCTCTTCATGTCGGTCCTGTCCTTCCTTATTTCAAGCGAGTAAAGGATGCATAGTGGTCTGTCGTTTTGTAAATCAAGCCGTCATTGGAGTACAGGATGCGGTCCGAATTACGGAATCCGGAAGTATAATTGATATCCGCTTCACGCCAAGTACGCCCACTTGCTGCTGGAAGCAAACCTTCCCGGTTGCTAAACACGTCTCCACCGATACTTTTGCCCGGAGCAACCGTAGCAAGGTTGCCTTGGGACGATACCCAGCCCAGTGCCGTTGCCTGTGCTTTGGTAATGTAGTTGCATGGCAGTTTGCCGTTGGCGCTGAGATAGTTAGCCACACCCGTAAACGTGTTGATGATGGTACACGTTGCAGCTGAAGCCTTCTGCTGTCCAACCGGAGCGATCTGTGAACTGGTGAAGAAAACAATCGTTAACATAACCGCGAGCAGTGCTGTAGACATAAACTTTTTCATCAATCCAGCCTCCCAATGACTTAAAATGGATGAACGTTGCCACTATGTAAGTGATATGAGATGTGAATTCCACCTGGATGTACGTTCTGCTAGATTATAGTGAACAAGCCATCTATTTACTATTTATATCACATCATTTTGGAGGAAAGATCAAATTCAACTGCCGTTTTTGTAAAAATATATAAATATAACATTTAAATACAACAAAAGACTCACATCCCGGGGGATGGAGTCTACCATTTCGGTCAATTCCTATCATCTATCATGCTAAGCATGTTATTATGTTAGCTTCTCCTTTAATCCACTAACTGTACCCGTTGACGGGTTCGTGCCGATTCCAGGCATGCATCAATGACACGCATATTCTGAATGGTGTTTTGCGGACTGAACGGTAGCTCTTCTCCTTCAAGCACTGCGGCTGCAAAGGTCTCCACCTGCAAAACGTAGGAGTTCGATACCGATACACGTTCCTCACGGCTGACGGAATCGGTGTGCACGATAATCTGTGGTGGAATATCACTGTTCTCCCAACCGAACACCTTGGGTAGTTCAATCCGTCCATCGGTACCGAGAATTTCCATCTCGGCTCGTCCCGAGGCCCACATGCCGCAGTCAAACGTTAACGCTACTGAATTGGGAAACTCCACAAGTCCTGAAGCCATCATATCGACGCCATCATGCTCTTCCGAAAATAGAGCGTGTACTGTTACAGCTTCCGGCTCCTGCCCCAGATACATGCGGGCTGCCGAGATTGGATATACGCCAAGATCAAATAATGATCCTCCGCCCATCTCCCTTTTGAACCTTACATTGTCTTTATCGTCAGCGGTATTACAAGTGAAATTGCCATGGAGCGCTCTGACCGTACCAATCTCCCCACTGGCAATAATCTCTTGCACACGTCTATGCTTGGGGTGGTATCGATACATAATGGCTTCTGCAAACAGTACGCCGTGCTGTTGACATACCTCAATCATTTCCGCCGCTTCATCTGAATTCAGAGCAGCCGGTTTCTCACATAATACATGTTTTCCAGCCTGAGCAGCCTTAATCGTCCACTCCTTGTGCATGTGGTTCGGCAGAGGAATATACACAGCTTCAATATCCGGGTCCGCAATGAGTTCATCATAGCTGCCATACGCTCTGGCAATGTCGAGCTCATTCGCAAGAGCTTCCGCCTTCTCCTTGCTGCGGCTAGCTATCGCCAAGACCTCACCACGTTCGGATTGTTGAATCGCCGGAATGACTGCATTTTTCGCGATTGTGGATGTACCAAGCACACCCCACTGTAGTTGTCTGTCCATGCTTATCTTCCTTTCACTCCGTAATTGTCCTCTTCTGCCTTGTGTAACATACCGAGACAACGATCAAGATCGGCTTTGACCTGTTTTTTATATAATTCGGCTTTCTCCGCACCATCATCCGTGAAGTGATATAAAACGATTTCCTGAAAATCGACTTTCGGATCACTGCCCTTTAGCTTCTTCGTACGATAAAAGACACCCTGTTGAACCAATTCATGCAGCGCCCGGTATATCTCGCTCTGGGGTGGTACATATCCGTAGGCTTTGAATTCCTGCTTCATTGCCTCCAGCATTTCATAGCCGTATCCCCTATGCTGTTCAACCATGGTAATCAGATACAGCTTAATAAATGCCCGCTGCGCAATCATAAAAGCCACGTTCATTCCCCTCCTGTCAGCTCTATATATCTAGTATTATAAAACTTATGTTCCCCTTCTGCCATCTTTATCCGTCTTTCTCCCTTTAATCCATGGGCGTTGGAAGGCAAGAAGGAGAAATGATGGCTAGGTAGGAACGTAAGGTAGAGCGAGAATTTGGGTTTTCTATTATGAATTTTTCATGTAATGAAATTTTAAAATTTATTTCAAAAGTGTTAATCATGGTATTGGCGTCACTTTTTTTTCAGGTTGTTGCCTTCATTTTTATCGGCCTTTAACTCACTGTTGTTCTGAATTTTTCATATAATGATGTATTCACCTGTTAATCAGGCTTGGACTTCGGTACGGTTCCCACAATCCACTTGCCCCAGCTTGCGCGAGAGATGAGCCATGTGAGTACGCAGGATAACGTAAGCGCAAGCAGCCAGGTGATGATCATGCGCACGACGGGGTTTAATCCCCATACCACATAAAACTGTTCATCCGGAATGTAGCTGTAGCGCAACATCAGCATGTGCATCAGGTATCCCCCGTATGACACCCCGCCAATCCACGCCAGCAATCGTGTTACTCTGATATTGTGGAGCTTGCCAGCCAGCTGGTACATCACCATGATGGACGCAATGAGGAATAAGATCATATCCGGCCGGATGAGACTAACAGTATAGAACGTAATCTGTATACCCTCCGGCTTCTGGAACTCCTGCATTAACTTATATATAAACCGAAGACCCAGCACAATAAACACGGTCCAATATACCCAGCGCAAACGTTGAATCCGCTCATTCCAGCGTTGAACCGATAGACCGGCTGCCGCACCAAGCACAAAATAAAAAAAGAAATACAGGAAATTTCGATCAGCATAGGTGGTAAAGGCATCGGTCAGCACCGGGACATTCAACCAATCCATGAACCTGGCGATATTTCGCAATTGATCCGCGAGCACTAGGTACACCACACCGGAGATCAGAAGAGCTATGGTGCGCCCCTTCGCCTCATATCGGTTATAGACATAACGGATTGCTCGCAAAAACAGGGGAAATAACAGATAAAACTGAATAAGCATAATAATGTACCAAAAATGCGAGGTCGTTTTACCCGTGATTAATTTCAAACCAAGGTCAGGGATATCCTGCCAACCAAATCCGTTCCATCCGCGAGGCGCGAGTGTGAAGTAGATCAGGGACCAGATCATATAGGGAACGATGACATCGGTTAAGCGCTTTTGCATGAAACGTCCATAATGCAACTTGTCTCCTGTATTATAGAAAAGCACCATACCTGTGATGAAAATAAACAGGGGTACTGCAAATTTGGACAGCATCAGCAGGATCGCGAGCAATACGCCATCTTCCAGTCCCGCTTCCGGGACTACGGAATAATGAGCTATGGAGTGCTGAAGGACGACTGCCGCAAAAGCAATTCCCCTCAGACTCTCAATTTCTGTAATTCGTTCTTTACGAGGCATAACAGACAGCCTCCTTTCTTGGTTTCGCCATGAAAACGACGTACAATGAAGCCATATATGGATGAACGGGGGGATTCACATCTCAGATACAGACCAAGACATAACTACCATTGACTCCAAATATGTACAACAGCATCTGGCTAATGAACGGACCTTTTTGGCCTGGGTTCGTACCGGCATTGCCATGGTTGGGATCGGCTTTCTCGCAGCCGGCTTCGGCTTCAGTTCAACGGCCTATGATCGGATGGCCCATCTCGCAGCCATCATCATTGGTATTACTTCCTTGGTCAGCGGCATTCTGATCATCTTGTGTTCCGCTTCCGCTTATCATCGAAAACGCAATCAGATTAATTCACAGACATTCCAGGCATCCACGAAATTGATTCGGTTCCTGACGCTGATGCTGCTGGTGATTGGACTGGCCCTGGCCGTATTACTGTATGTATTGTTATTCCCTGCCTGGCAGGTTTAACACCTGAACCTTGCTACAGCAGGAAGTTAAAACAGAGACAAAAGCCGGCTTCCTCTAAAGGAAACCGGCTGATGACCACCTGGTGGCTCACTTATGTCATTCCAGTTGAAGATTCCTGTCTTTACTGAACCAATTTATTATAGAAAAGTATTGTTGCCAAGTCGAGCGGCCTTATCCCGAGCTTCCAATCTTTGATTTTCCATATCGAGATCCGTGCGCTCAACCGTAACATCATCCCGATTGACATCGATTCTGTCCCGGTTCACATAACTGTTACTGCTAAACACGTCATAAACATCCGTGTCCCGATCCGTAGAGTCCACGAGTAGCAGGATTTTACCACTTTGCACGTATTCCTCATACTGTCTTGCATCCTCTTCCGGAATGCCGAGACCCACGAGTCCACCTACAAGTCCGCCTGCTCCTGCACCTACAGCTGCACCCGTAAAGGCTGCGGCAATAGGGCCTGCGGCCAGAATAGGACCGATGCCCGGAATCGCCAATGCTCCAATGCCAGCGAGCAATCCGGCTACTCCGCCGAGCACCCCGCCTGTTGCTGCACCTGCAGCTACACCTTCGGGTGCTTTAGTACCCGTCTCTTCGCGAATAGCTTTCAGTTCATCCCGATCCTGTGTGACTACCGAGATTTCATCTGAAGTGAATCCTTGCGCTTTCAGTCCCTCGATTGCGGATGATGCCTCACGTTCTGTATTAAACACACCTACGATTTTCTTCTGCATAGTGAATCCCTCCTCATCTAATTGAGTGGTTCGCTATGTTATTACCCGCCTCGATTTCTTTCAAACGCTTCCACCGAAATATCATAACCTTGAAGGACTAGGAGAATGACCGACCATCGATATGCTGAGAGGCACCGCGCTGGGAACTGCATATGGTGTGAAACGAACTTGAACTCAGGCAAATAACCGTTGATATGCAAAGCCTGATCTGGTTTTGGCTTCTATTCCGGAGCAATTGAGCAGAAGAGTCCAATGGGCTCAGCATGCTTTTTCTAAAGAACGTAAGACGTCTTAATTGGAACCTATACTCTCATTTTCAATGATAAGGAGCACCAGACACGTTATTCCCCTAAAACGCCCTAAAAAAAGCCACAAATAGCTCCATAATCAGATATAACGTGTCTCAGGTTCGCTATTCCTCTGTAGGCTCTTCAAGCTCCTGTATAACACGTCTCATGTTCGTTAGCGCTCAAGACGCCGCCTAATTCCTAATCTGCCTATCGCATACTCGCCCGGTTCAGGGCGCCCATTTTCAGATCGAGATTTTGAAAACACATTCTAGCTAAACTCGTGGTTTAGCCCGGTTAGTCGCTATCGCTTCGAGCGGATTATCCGGCCAATAATGTTTGGGATAACGGCCTTTCAAGTCTTTCTTCACTTCAAAATAAGTCTCCCGCCAAAAGTTGGCCAGATCTCGTGTGACCTGTACAGGCCGCTGTGCAGGGGACAGCAAATGTATGGTCAGTGGCACTCGACCACCGCCAATACGCGGGGTCTCTTGCTGTCCAAACATTTCCTGCAGTCTCACCGCGAGCGTAGGATCTTCAGGTCGGCTGTAATCCACCGGAATGCGCGAACCACTAGGCACCTGAATATGTGTAGGAGCTTCACGATCCAATTGCTGTCGCTGCTCCCAACTCAATCCGCCGAGCAGCACATCCTGCAACGACAATTTCTTGAGATCCTCAGCAGATCGCATACCTGCCAGAAAAGGGCTGAGATGCTCTGCCAATTCTTCGGTCAGATGATCTTCGATAAGATCAGGCCATTCCGGCAAATGATGATGCAAAAAGCGCATCCTGTCTGCCAGCTGTCGCGATGATTTTGTCCAGGGCAGACAATCCAGCCCTTCGATACGTATTCCTGAAAGTAATGCTTCGAGCACCTGATCTTCGGGTGGCTGTGCAATGCCGCTCTCTTTCAATGTAATGGCTTCAATTTGCAGCCTTTTATGTGCCCGCACACTGCGCGTGTTTCGGTCCCAGGCCACTTGCACTTCTTCATGAAGCAGATGTGGACCCAGCTCCAGCAATCTCTTCTCCTGCACCGGCGCAGCCAGCAGGATGCGCGCATCCGCGCCCTGGTCGTCGGCTTCGGCTGCGACCAGATAGGCTGAACGGCTCAGCGATTCTGTCGCTGCGAGCCGTACCCCGCGGCCGCTGCTCAGCAGATAGCGGCCGTCCTCCCGGCGCTGCCCGATCCGATCCGGATAAGCGAAAGACAGCAGCCATCCGCAGCAGTCCTCATCCGGCTGTACCGGATCGGCCGCCGGGCCGAGCGCCAAGCGCAGCTGGCGGCTCTCCTGGAGCATGCGCCGCACGGCAGCACCGTCTGCGACAGACGCTGCCACTTGCGGCATGCCGCTGCTGTCCGCAGTCAGCAGCGCTTCCACGCGCGGGCGCAGATCGGTGCCCGCCGCGCCTGCACTGCCACTGCTGCGGAGGCCGGCAGGCTCCTGCAGCAGTGCCGCCAGCATGCTGGCGTAGCTGGCCAGCCCAAGCTCCGCCGCGCGGAGCAGCATGCTGGCCAGTCGCGGATGCACGCCAAGCGTGTTCATCCGCCGCCCGAAGGGCGTGATGCGGCCTGCGTCGTCCAGGCCGCCCAGCTGGCGCAGCAGCGCCTGTGCCTGGCCGTAGGCTGCGGCAGGCGGGGTGTCCAGCCACTGCAGCTCTGCAGGGGACTGGACACCCCAGGCGGCAAGCTCCAGCGCCAGCGGCGCAAGGTCCGCGGAGGCAATCTCCGGCTTTGCTGCATCAGGCAGCACGCCATGGGCCTCTTCGCTCCATAGCCGGTAACACACGCCCGGTGCAATCCGCCCCGCGCGCCCCCGCCGCTGATCGGCTGATGCCTTGGACACCGGCAGGGTGACGAGCCGACTCATGCCGGTCCGCGGCGAGAATACCGAGGCACGGCTCAGCCCCGCATCCACCACCACTTTGACTCCAGCCAACGTAAGACTGGATTCGGCAATGGACGTGGACAGCACAACCTTCCGTTTACCTTCATCTGCGGGTCGCACAGCTTCATCCTGCCGTTCTACAGGCATGCTTCCATATAGAGTATGCACCTCAGCATGAGCAGGAAGCATGTGGTTGGACAGCTCTCGCTCTGTGCGATGAATTTCTTTTGCACCCGGTAGAAAAACCAGCACATCCCCTTCCTGTTCTGCCAGTGCCTTAACGACGGCCTGAGCCGTAAAAGTCTCGATCTGCTCGGATGCCGGTTTGGACATATATCGGGTTTTCACCGGAAACGTTCGTCCAGGACAGTCAATCCATTGGGTTGCCTCGCCAAGCAATGCACAGACAGGAGCGGGGTCCAGCGTAGCCGACATCACCAGCAATTTCAGATCGGGACGCAGCATGGCCCGGGATTCAAGCGCAAGCGCCAAACCAAGGTCACCCTGCAGATGCCGCTCATGAAACTCATCAAAGATAATCATCGCTGTGTCTTCCAGTCCCTGGTCCTGTTGAAGCATCCGGGTTAATACACCCTCCGTCACCACTTCTATGCGAGTGGACGGACTTACACGTGTATCCATACGTACCCGATATCCTACGGTCAGTCCCACTTTTTCACCAAGTGAAGCCGCCATTCGTGCAGCTGCCGAGCGAGCAGCCAGTCTGCGGGGCTCCAGCATAATGATTTTCCGTCCGGCAACCCATGGCTCCTCCAGCAGTGCCAGCGGTACTACGGTCGTTTTACCCGCACCTGGCTCCGCAATTAACACACCTGTATCCTTTTCCTGAAATAACTGCCTCAGCTCAGGAATAATTGGTTGTATCGGTAAATCCGTCTTCATCTCATCTCTCCTAATTGATGCTCCACGTGTCTTTGCGAATGTTAGCATTATAACAAAAAAAGAGCTCTCCCAGAAGTCATAAACATGACGGGGAACAGCTCAAGTTAAGGTTATGTTGTTCTAATGAACCGCGGACACGCTAATAGCTCCTACTGGCACAGGTCTGAAATGTAACGAATCACAAAGACGTTATTTCGTCGTTTGGGTCGCTTTTTAAATTCTTACGGCTTTTGTATAAAGGAATACCGTGCTGAGATTCGTGACATTTTACAATCCTCAATAATTCACTTTTTAAGATGTAGTCGGTTCCTTAGCATGTTGACCCAAAAGAGAAATTATTTCCTGTACAGGCTCATCACTGATACATCCAGTTAGCTCAGCAGAGACTCTGCACCATCAATAACAATTTCCGCACCTGTAATGTGTCTGGACTCCGCAGAAGCCAGGAAAGCTACCAGATCAGCGACATGTTCTGGCTGACCCGGCCCATCCGCAAGCGGCTGCTGGCCTTCCGGGAATTCCATTGGAATGACGATTTGATGCAGCTCATCCGTTTTGACCGTACTTTGGTCAATATTCGTTGCAATCGCTCCAGGACAGATGACATTGACACGTATCTTGAACTTGGCCAGTTCCAGCGCAGCCATCTTCGCAAAAGCAACCTGCCCTGCCTTGGATGTACTGTACGCCGACATGCCGAAGCTGGAGAAGCGCTGATTACCATTAATGGAGCTCGTGATAATGATACTGCCACCACCACGTTTCTTCATATGAGGCAGTGCATACTTGATCGTAAAAAAAGTCCCGTTCAGATTGGTCGTAATAATCTGCTGCCAATCCTCAACCTGAATTTCTTCAATCGGGGCCGATACCCCATTAATACCAGCGTTGGCAAAAACGATATCCAGGCCGCCAAACAATTCGATGGTCTCCAGAACTGCTTTTTCCACCCGGGAAGGATCGGAAATATCTACATCGAATGCTCTTGCCGCACCTGCACGCAGCTTATTAATTTCAGATTCTGTCTCCGAGATCCGATCATTAACCAGATCGAGCAGCGCAACATATGCTCCCTCACTCGCCAGTTTGAGCGCTGCCGCTTTGCCAATCCCCGAACCAGCACCTGTAATCATGGCGACTTTACCTTCGAACCGTGGCTTGCCGTTATGTTGTGTCATTATCCATTCCACTCCTTCTCGCTCCGTAATTATGTAAGAATGTACGTTCATGCAATATCTGTAAGTAGATTCTTCACAAGATTACCCAAAAAGAGTGTCTTTTAAATCAACATGCATAAGTTTTTTCGTAGTTGAGTCTCACCATGTTTAGCAGCATGATCAGATCATCTCGTAAGGCTTCACCCGACCTCACCATTCCAGCTCAATGAAAGCGGCATCATCTTCAAGCCCGCCCGTATGTCTCGCATCCAGCAGTACCTGGATGTGCTCATCCGGTATATAAGCCTGGATCGCATCCAGGTCATTCAGGCCATCCGTGTACATTTGCAGACGAACTACTTCACTGGCAGACAGTTTAGCTTCATAGATATGCGGTTTGCCACCAACCGGACCCTCCAGTGTAGACCAACGTTCATTCGTACGGCAGTTCACCTGAAATGCTGCCGATTCCTCCTGACCGTTACGCCAAAGACGAATGCGGGAGTCCCCCTGCCAGGCAAGCCACACCTTGCTTTTCCGGTTGCCCGCAGAGAGCTCGATACGTCCACACACATACATGGCCTGACTTCCCCTGCTCCGCTTCTCCATAAGCACTTCCCGCAGCAGTAAAGGTGAGTTTTCCCAAGGCTGCAATTTCTCCAGCTGCTCGGATGCAGGACTTGTCAAGTCATGAAGGAGACGCTCCATAGCATCCAGAGAAGGATGCTGAGTCGTTTCCAGCCAATCCAGCAAGGCGTTTCCCAGAAAGCGTGCAGCAAAATCACCAAGGTAACTCATGCCTACCCCATCACATAATACGAAAGTACACACATTACCTTTCATGCGAACAGCAGCAAAATCCTGTCCGGTGTCTCCCTGATTAACGGTCTCCGCCGCTCTTCCATAACCATACCTGCACTTGAATGTACCTTGATAACGGGTCAACGGCTGTTCCCCCGTCTGGACACTCACATAGCGGAAGCTGCCCTGATAGTGTTCAGCACGGCTTCCCTTATCTCCAGCAGACAATGTTGCCAAACGCATCGCTCTCATGATTTCCCCTCCTATCTCACAGGCGTAGCAGCGGACATCTGAAACCCGATGGATACCAGTTCTGCACAAGTACCAGGAAGCATCATCAGTGCACCAGGTGAAAGCAAATAATCCGCTTCAACCAGCATCTCACGATAACTTTCCGGCAGAACCGAGGACATATTACGCAGCTTCTCCCCGTGTTCATCCTGAAGAACCGTCTCCTGGGAAATTCCCTTCCATCTTCGTGGCTCCGGAATGGGACCTTCCAGCAGATGATCGGATATAAAAATATTCTCGACAAGTACATTGCCGTCAGGCACGCTCATACCCATGATTCTTTTGGCAATTGGCTCTGGATCTTCGCCAGTAGCTACCCCATCGGTCATATGACATACAAGCGGTGCAGGACAATCCTGCATATTTGGAATTTCAGCCTGTAGAATCTTCTCGGCCTGCAGGAAAGCTTTCGCTGAATCAGAGAATCTTTTCGGTGTTAAGTCGGGTAAGGAACCCACAGCAGCGATTTCGTCAATGCCCTTAATCCCGTTCAACAGATCGTACACATCGTCGCTGTATGCAAGAATCGCGATCCTGTAACGGGGTGTCAGTCGGTTCCCCTTGGTCGAACGAAACACCATTTGGCGAATAGCCAGAGATAAGGCATCATAGACGACATCAATCCGTCGACGGTTGTCCAGAACCATATTCATGGAGGCGCTAATATCAATTAAATAGATTATCAGTGCGGGTGTGCGCTGGGATGCTTGAATTGTGTAGTTCATCTGGGATGTGTCACCTCCGTCGTTCACGTTATTTTACAAGTTAGGTAATGCATAATCCGTATTGCTCAGGAATTTATTGATCGCATTCATTCGTGCTGCCACTTTACCGACACCTTTGAAATAGGTCGCATCGGTGTTGTACAGATTTTTAAAATCACGTGCATACGATTCAGCATTCTCAATTTTTCTGCCTTTTTGCGCATTATATGTTTTATTGTAATGGGCAATCAGTGTGACGACATTCTGAGCACGTTTTTTCTTGAGTGCAGCTTTCTGGGCTGCCTCCTGTTTGCGTTGTGCTTCGGCTGCTGCCTTACGCTCAGCTTCCTGCTTCGCAATTTTGGCATCATTTTCTTTTTTCCAGACTAGATAAGCTTCATATTTCGCCTGTTTGTCGTACTTTTCCTGCTCAGCCTTTTTGGCTGCATCAAGCTTTTGTTGTTTCTGCTTGGCAAGATAAGCCTCATATTTCGCTTGCTTATCATACTTGGCCTGAAGTGCTTTGCGCTCTTCTTCCTTCTTCTTGGCTTCTGCCTGCTTTTTCTTTTCCTCAGCATCAAGTTTTGCCGCATCTGCCGCTTTTTGTTTCTTTTCTTCTTCCTGCTGCTTCAGAGCAGCCACCCTCTCAGCTTCGGCCTCTTCCGCAGCCTTTAGCTCGGCCTGCTTGGCCGCCGCCTCCTGCTCCTTCTGTTTAACCTCGGCCTGCTCGGCCAATATTTTAACCGTTGGCACGCTTCCAGCCAGGAGAACAATCAGCACCGCCGAAGAAATCATAAACTTTTTGGATCTGTAGAAAGGAATCTTGGCTGGCTGAGCTGCATCATCATGCTTGGGATTTAGCTTCGCGTCCAGCTCTTGAATCGCAGCCTCAACTTCCATCTGCATCGCACTGTTATCCGGAATGAAATGATGTAATGAACGATACACTTCGAGCGCCGCAGCCGGTTTGCCTTCATCCTCTAATGCTCTCGCCTGAAGGAACAGACGATTGACTACCGCTTCCTGACCAGGTGAGGGTTCCACGGCGGACACGTTCTGATCCGTATTTCCCAGTTTATCCGATATACCGCTTGCTGCTCCTGTCCCTATAATCTGGTTCGTCTCTACTGCATTTGTCTGGTCTGAAGTCTTGACTTCAGATTCTTCAACTAATGCTGCGCTTGCCAGATGGATATCCACTGCAGCCAGCGCCACAAACCATTCCCCAAACGTAGGGCAGCTGCTGAGATCATGACTCTCCCAGGCACGAATAAACAGATCCGACACCTTGGAGCCCCAGCGCTTCTGGAGCGAATCTCTCATGGTATAATAACGCTCATTTACCGTCTGCATTTCATGCTGGTCAAAATAACTTTCTCCCCATGCTTTCTCCACAATCGCTGCATCAGACCAACTTAACATTTCAGCAATGATAACTGCTCCGGCAAAACGATCGGCATACGCACTCCACAAACCACTGTGCACTGTCCGATGGGCCGCATACCCCGGTGAACCGGCAAGCAATGCATCCGGACGATCCATTCTGGAACCATACATCTGCTCAACATCTACCAGTTCAACTGCTGAAACCCCTCTCAGGTTCTCCACTTCGGAAAAAAACGGAATCATCACATTGGGTGCGGACAAATCACAATGAGCCAGTCCACGCTGCTCCATAGCAGAACCGGTCCCGGCTAGAGCTCTCGCCAGCTTCAGGCTTTCTTCTGCTGTCAGCTGCTTCTGATCGCTGATTACATCGAACCAGGTCAGACCATGTACCCACGGCATCAATACCGCATACAACAGATCAGGATGTTCTCCAATAAGCGCTCCGTTTCTTTCCGGAGTGAGCACATCACGCTTGCATACCTGCAAACCTGGCAGTTCACTATAAGACTCCATGTGCTCAGACTGATACACCATAGCCGGGATACGGAATTTAGGAAAAAATACTTTTAGTGCTTTGGCCCCACTTATGGAACCGTCACGGGGTAACAACTGATAGACGATACCCTGCCTTCCAGCTTGGGCGTAAGCCAGACCAGGTGCAGCCGGATGCTGCCCAATGGTATAGGCAATGTCGTTAATCACCACTTCATCCCCGGGATTTGGTTGAAAAGACATGCTCATCCCTCTCTCTGTCATTCTGTCATAGTGCAACAAAAACCGGGAGTTGTGAAAACGCCCGGTTTTTGCTGTAGTTGTAAATCCTCAGCTTGCTTCCTGCATATGATTCTGGGCAAATTCGGAAATGGAACCTGCCTGAACTATGTATCGCAGATTAGCGAGCTTGGTCAGCCGTACGGAATTTGTTGGCAATAGCCGTCAGTTCCGCGCTGATGCTATTCAGCGTCTGAACGAAAGATTGCATTTGTTTGCTAGCTTCCTGGAATTCCTGGAAGAAGCGTTGCTTCGTCATACCTTCCCATTGTCCTTCCATGCTTGTGATGGATTGAGTCAATGTAGAAACGATTTGCTGACTTTGCTCACCGCTTTGTTTAAATTGGTTGGAAACCTGATCAAGCTGTTCTGGGGTAACTAAAATACGTCCTGCCATTTGTAAATTCCTCCTTGGTTTGTGCAATTAAATTCGCTTGTTCAAATTGTACTATACAAGGATCGATCGGACAAAAGCCGAAGGACCTAATCCTATTTACCCCATTTTTGGCATTCGAAACTTCGCCTAACAGACTATTTATAAAAAAAATCACTTTCTGCTGTCTTGCTTATTCAGCCTTGTCCTCCGTGAGCTCAAGAAACCACAGGTTCGGTTCCTCTTCTCCCACGAAAGGAGGGATCTGTGAATCTCCACGCCACAGGTTCAGGCTGCATGGCCTGAATCAGGGTCGCCGGTGAGCCATCAGGCGGTGCAGCATCCTGTACACGGTACACTGCCGCTACCGCGGAAAATGGATCGGATACAACAGCAGCAGTTGCCGAATGCGCAGGCATAATCTCTCCTGCACGCTCCGTCTGAAGAACATTCAACATATTGACTGCATTGCCATAGGCTGTGTTCACATGACTCAACACTGTACGATACTCCATGTCCACCTGCTGGAATAACAAGGCCTTGCGTCCCAGCTGTACGCTCAAGTCCATAAAACGACGTACTGCTGCTTCGCAGAGTCGCTTGCTGTGATTCCATTCATTCATAATCGCGGCGCGGGCTTCAAGATCCCACTCCAGCGAATGAATGGCCTGATCCAATACTGTCATCTTTTGCTGTATTTGCTCCGCCGCATACTGAATCTGCCTGCTCAGTGCCCGAAGCACATCCGGTTCCACACGAATGCGCATTTACCATCACCTTTCCTCTTCCCCTGCAGGCTGTTTAAGCCAGTCCAGCAGCATCTCGTGAAACTGTTCTCTCGTCGTCAGTGCTGCAACAAGCCAATCATCCGAAGCCGCAGTACTCATGCGAAACAGCCAGTTGGATACCGTACTTGCAGCAAAAGCCGCAGACTGTGATTTCCATCCTTCTCCGTTCCATACAAGCAACCGCAGTTCTCCTTCTGATTCCTTGTTCACCAGACAGCGCGCAAGCGCAAGTGACCCCTCGGGATCGCTCGTCTCTTGTACCAACTCATCAGCCACTACCTGTAATTCTTTGTTCTTCAGATCATTCATCACATCATAGAATTTTTTCTTGGAGCACATCAGAGCCGGTTTTTCCGCCGGAGAATGACCACTCCAATTCATCCGTTGAATCAGAAAATCAATCGCTTCACGAACATTCCCCAAATCACTCAGCCGGAACGAATCCGGTTCGTCTGCAACACGGGATACTTCAACGACTCGTTCATCCGTGCAGTGCACATAACTTTCATACGACTTGCCGCTGTGCGTGTAGCGAATCCAGCAAGCCCTGTCGGACAGTCCCGCAATGGCTACCCTGGAGAAAACGGTCGGTGTCATGATCAGCTCATTGCTGTCCTGATCCTGAATCAGATATCCTTTGTCAAGCAGGGATGTTTTTACACGTTCCCACTCCAAAGCAATGTCTTCCGCCATATATCCGCGGAACGGATCTTCCACGCCAAGCAATCGGTCTGAACCGAGAATCCCGGCCAGGAAAAAAAGCTCTTTTATTTGCAAAGTGACTACCTTTTGCTTGGAATCATGAACCGTCAACATTATGAGCCACCTCCCCTCAAACTACAACATGCCATCGGTCACGAATTTCAGAAATCCAATCAGTCATATTCCAGGTGCCATCACATGGAATTGCACCTTTAACCCTGGAATATTTACGTTTTACATAATAACCTTGACCCGGAGGCAGTACCTTCAGCCCATTGGAACTCCCACCGGATTCCGAATAAGGTATACGGAAGAACGAGAGATCATTAGGGTCTAAAGTCCCGAACAACAATCCGCTCTGGGAAGCCTTCACATCGCTCACCCAGTCAGAACCAAAGGTCGGAAAGTCTGCCGGAACTCCTGACAGAATCACATGTATGCCTCGATCCCTGCCTTGACGAACGATCACTCCCAATTGATCCTTCACATTAAAATCATTTAATTGTTTGGATAATGTATCCGCATCGTCGATAACGAGAACGATCTCCGGTCCACCGGTTAACTCGCCTCTTTTTAGAACTTCATCGTACAACTGTTGGATCACAGGTGCAAGCTGTTCTTCACGGGATACATGTCCGCGGACATGGGGCAAACTGCTGATTTCCCCCAGTCCGCCGGAACCATACCGCATATCTACCGTGTATATTTGCACGTCTTCAGGAGACGCATGATAGGCAAGTGATAACATCCAGGTCAGCAAAAATGTCGTTTTGCCACCTTCCATCGGACTCGTAACCATGAAATGTGGCCCTTCACGCAAATTCAGCTGGAAGGGTTCCAGATCATCAGTCAGCAAACCTACGGGTACTGTTAAGGATGATACGTCTCCGACTTGCCCGAAGGTTCCTGTACGGATAAGCACATCTTTGAGCTTAATCTCTTCTGGGAGCGGCGCAATCTGCGGCGCTTCTTCTCCGTTCCAGCTTTCTCTGATCTCTGCAATCATGTGGCGCAGAGCGGAGGAACGCTTGCCTTCATCTGCGCCGGATGACGGCAAAGCCGCCTGGAACATCAATGGAGGAACCTGTCCTTTGACCAGTCCTCTTCCTGGTGGAAGCTGGCTAGGTGCCTTGGACGGCCGACCTACTGCGTAATAATAGTCGCTTGGATCAGATAATTCAAACGAAACCGCATTTGGAATATTGCTTCTGAATTTCTCAAATACATCCGTAACACGGTTGGCCGTGAGAATAAATGTGATTCCTAGACTGCCGCCTTCACGAAGGATCGTTTCCAGAAGTTCATTCTCCTCCGGATACGCATTTCGGAAAGAAAGATAACCATCGATAACAACTAAAATTTGCGGAACGGCTGCATGGGCTGTGCGACGGTAGGCTGATATCGTCTTAACTCCCGCTTCGGAGATCATGTCTTTGCGTTGTGCAGACAGTTTTAGAATATACCGGAATAACCGCTTGATTCGATCTTCCTCTTCAGACATCATTACCGCACCAATCTGAGGCAAACCTGCGAAATCCTTCATCATCCGGCCCATATCAATAATATAGCCATTCCAAGGCTCAGCCCGTTTAGAACGGGCCAGTGACATCAGCAAGGTTTGAACAAACGTCGTTTTTCCCAGACCAGGCATACCGTATACCACCAGATGTCCCTGATCCACCGGAAGTGCGAGCGGCTGCTGTCGTTGATTAGGCAGATCATCCAGCAGGCCAACCACAGGTTTCAGGCCACTGGCACCGCCGTCAAGCAATACCTCACGGTTCTCTTCTTCCTGCCAGTCGTTAAGGCTTTCCCATTCGAGTGTCTCAGGCAAGGGTGGCAGCCAGGGTCCCGGTAATCTAGTGATCCCCGCCTTTGCCGCCACTTCTGCCACATAATCAATAAATACCTGAAGCTGCTTGGGCACATCCTCCCCTTTGAGCACAGCCCTGCGCTCTCCAGTCAAGAGTGGTTCCCGTTTCCCATTCAAACGAACTTCCATAACAGGCAGTACCGTCGTTGTATCTTCCTGCTGATTATACGGCGCACCGCTCCAGGCGAATTGCATTTCCTCAAATACTTCATCACTGCCTACCTGGAAATATCCACGACCCGGCTTGGTGATCCAGGCCGCATTCGGAATTTTGATCATATCCCGACTATCCCCTTCGCTTTGAACGCGAAGACAGATACGGAAACGCGAATTGCTCCAGATTTTATCATCGACCACACCTGCAGGCTTCTGAGTTGCCAATATAAGATGTACACCCAGTGTCCGACCGATGGCCGCTATGCTGATTAATTCATCCATGAACTCCGGCTGATCCCGCTTCAATTGCGCAAACTCGTCAATGATGATAACTAAGTGCGGCAACGGCTGTTCATGTCTGGAACGCAGAATTTTGTAATATTCATCAATGTGCTGAAGATTTCCCGCATCATTTAATATTTTTTGCCTTCTGACCAGTTCGGCCCGCAGTGAAACATTGGCTCGCTCAATCAAATTCCCATCCAGATTGGTGATCGTACCGACGACGTGAGGCAAGCCCACAAATGTATTCGACATGCCTCCACCCTTATAGTCAATCAACATAAAGGCCAGATCATGTGGATGGAACTCGGCAGCCAGAGAAGCCACAATTGACTGGATGACTTCACTTTTGCCTGAACCCGTTGTCCCTGCGATCAGACCATGCGGGCCGTGCCCCTGGCGTTCAATTTTATCATGTAAGTTAATCGCAATTTTCTTGCCCCCAGCTCGCACGCCCATAGGTACGGGAAGTGTGTCCGGGTATCGTGTCTGGCTCCAGCGTGTGACCACATCCAGATCCTCTACTCGTGATGTGCTTAACATGTCGAACAACGGAAGCACCTGAGGTATATCCGAAGCGGATGATCGTTTCAGACGAATCGGTGACATATAACGCGCGAGCGCCTCTGCGGACTCTCTGGAAATCACATCTGGCGTGTATGTTTGCCTGATCACGTCAGCATCCTCGGTTTTTTTGATATAAAGCCCCTTGCCTTTGGAAGCCTCCATAATCAACTGACAATGCATGGGTAGCGATTCCTTACGGTTTGCCAATATGATGGTACATACATCGATCTCCTGAGCTGATTCCAGCAGCAGGGGAAGCAACGGCTCTTCTTCTATTAATTGCGTATGCGAGAGAACCACCACATAACATGGAGTTTGCACCGTTTTCTTGTAGCGATCTTCCTTATTATTGCGCCGTCGGTTCAACACGGAAAACAAGCTGTCCGCCAATTGATGCCCACCGCTGTGCCTGTCGGCCATATAGCGTTGTCCCTGATCTTCATCCCAAATGTGGGGCAACCAGCGCAGCCAATCCCATTCCTTTGATTCCTTTTCTTCATAAAAGGCAGCAATCTTTAATTCATCCGGTGAATGACGGACGGTCAGTTGTGAAATAATTACGCGCAATGAAGCGAGTACTTCCTCACGATTGCCGACCAACCCCATCACTTTCGACTGAAATAAAGGCAGTGTAATCGATGCTTCGGGCACCGTCTCGAACTCAGCTGCCAATTCATGAGCCGCTTCAATTAACTCATCCTTTTCATAACCGTCCACACGAGGAACCTGAAGTTTGATTCGAAACGGAATTTCACCTGTGCCGATTCGCACCTGCAAGAAGTCATCATCTTCTGGGGAACGTTCCCATAACGAACTGTTGCGATTCTTCACCAACTGAAGACATACATTGGGATCCCCATGAATTTCATACAGACTCTTCACTTGCTCCGCTTGAGCTTCCTTCAGCTCTACACGATGTTTCTCCAGTTGTGCACGATACATGGTAGTACGCTCTTCCAACTTTTTGCGATAGGACTTCTTGTTGCTCAGATATACAAAAAACGGAATCGTGTATGAAGTAAGCATCATCATAACCGTCATCATCTGAAACATCATATAATTGGGATTATTCATTTTGCCGCTCATATTGATATATACGTAGAAACCGATGCTGACCATCGTCATCATGATCGGTACAATAATAGAAATCATTGAAAATGTAGGTTTGTTTGGTTCTGCCGGAGGCCTCAGAATTTCCAGCCTTTCTTCCTTGAGAACCGGTGTCATTCTTGGAGAACGCTGATATAACACATTCACGAAGAGAAGACCTCCTTATATTTCATTGCCGTAAACAATATATACGTTTAGATTGTTCATTCGTTGCTGTCCTGCTGAAACAATGAACGTCTTCCATACACCGGCGCTTCTTCAGAAGTGGTGGAAAACGCCCGCTGGACCCGTACACAACTTCCTTGACGCAGCCCTGTTTCCATTAACTGTTGTGAGTTTTGTGGCGAGAACCACAATCCTTCCGGAAATTTGGCTTCAAGGATGTACTGAATGCCCTCTCCCGGTGCCTGACCGAAAATACGGACTCCCAGCAATGTCTTCAGATGTTCAATAGTACATTCATCCGGTACCTCGATGTCGAACCACTCGCCTTCCTCCCGACCGGAATACACGGTAAGAATCAAAATAATCCCTCCCATGGTCTCATATGTAAATTGTCCTAGTGTCAAATTAAATCAAAAAAATGCAGATGAAACGCTATTCCATCCCTATTTTCTTACATAAACACCCTGTTTGCAATGTGCAACCTGTAATTTTGTTACATATGACCCACGTATATATTAAAATATCGTCCATTCGACTCAGAACTTTCGAGGCAGTAGTCACGTTAATTATTGCAAGGATACGAAACTACATGTCTTTCTTCCATATAAATGGAAGCTGTGTATTGATTTTTCGGGACTTTTTAATGCTTCGCCCACAATTGAATTGTGAACACTTTTCAAACATTGCTCACCTTTATGTTTTCATAAGCTGATTTTAAGGTAATTTTAAGCATTGGAATTTAATATAACCAGTAAGAAATAACTCTCGTGAGGTGATTTCTAGTGAGAACACTAATAACTTTTCAAAACAAATCAATCCCTGTATATTTCAATCAAGAAAACAAACAACCTGTGCAAAAGACACTACGATTGCTTAGCAGTGCACTTGAGAACAAGATTAGCAATGGTAAACGCGCTTTACAGAAATGTCTGCAATCATTGATTAGTATTGAGATTGTCGGTGGTGAAGCCATTCTTCACAGCCGTAGCGAAAATGACTCCCTCGCCTTATCCCTTTATTAAGATGAGTCAGTTGTTTCATTCAACTTGGAAACTGCGAATTCATTTATTCGCGAACATAAGGAAAAGGAAGCTTGCCGTTAAGGACAAGCTTCCTTTTTCGTATACCGAATCCTTTTATCTATTTCTAATGCAATCTGCTGACGACATAAGCATTCTCGTGTTCTTCTTCCATCTCGGCCTTTTGGATTCGAATGACAAACAACCGAACCAGGTTATCACGTGTGTTTTCTTCCTCACAAGTATTCAGCTTTCTCAGAATGAAACGGTCAATGGACATGAAGTTCAGGCCCCTTTACCTATTGGATTTACGGATCTGTTCTGCCCGTGTATCCATAAATAACCAGATTACAGGTATGCCAAACAGCTTTTTCACACCATTTTCCAACCTATTTTTCAAACGTGTAAAAACATGCAAAAGACCGCCATATCAAGCTTGAGGCGGACTTTGCGCAATTTTTGTCACTCTTTAACGAACCCTATCGGATTATAAATTATAGTATCTTCTAATCCATGTTTACTGTCGAACTATTGGACTCCCGGATAATCCCGATATTGATGCTGAATGCTGATCCAGCGAGTCCGCGTGAACTTCTCAATAGCCCAATCGCCACCGAAGCGGCCAATACCCGATGATTTCTCACCACCAAACATCACATGAGCCTCATCGTTCACGGATTGATCATTTACATGCACCATGCCCGATTCAATCTGCTGGGCCACTTGATACCCTCTTTCCAGATTTCCGGTGAATACAGAGCCGCTCAATCCATAAGGCGTATCATTCGCCAAACGCACGGCCTCCTGCTCATCCTTCGCTTTCATTAATACCGCGACAGGTCCAAACAATTCCTGTTGCACGATATGCTGCTCCGGTTTCACATCCGCAAGTACGGTGGGCTCCAGCACACTGCCTTTGCTCGTACCACCGAGCAGCAATCTTGCTCCTTCCGCCTGGGCTCCCTTAATCAAGTCCAGCAGGCGCTCCACTTCCTTCTCACGAATGAGCGGACCTACCAGCGTTTGGGCATCCGAAGGATCACCAGCCTGAATTTTTTTCGTTTTGGCGACAAAGGACTTCACAAACTTATCGTAAATATCAGCATGTACAATAATACGATTAAGTGCCATACAGATTTGCCCCTGATGCAGGAATTTACCGAACACCGCAGACTCTGCAGCACGTTCGATTTCCGCATCTTTCAGGACAATCATCGCATTGTTCCCCCCAAGTTCAAGCGCAGTTTCTTTTAATTGCTCACCCGCGAGTTTGCCGATGCCCTGCCCCACCTCTGTGGAGCCTGTAAAGGAAATGACTTTGGGTACCGGATGCGCTACAAAATAATCTCCAATCTCACTCCCGCTCCCAGCTACCACATTCAGTACACCTTCAGGTAATCCAGCCTGCTCAAATAGATCAGCAATAAGCCAACCAGCCGTAATCGGAGTATCAGACGCAGGCTTAATAACGACTCCATTACCCAAAGCAATAGCCGGGGCTACGGAACGCAGACACAGGTGCAAAGGAAAATTCCAAGGGCCGATCACGCCGATAACTCCCTTGGGTTCCCGCACAACACGATTCTCTTTCCCGGATGTATTTGAAGGCAGAATCTCCCCCTTCATCCGATAAGGGAACGAAGCAGCTTCATCCACAATCCGTTTCGCAGAAGCAAACTCCGCCTCGGCCTTGATGCGTGTGCTCCCGGATTCCGTAATCAGCAGTTTTACAATTTCCTCTTTGCGCTCAACCATTAGAGCCGAAACTTTGCGGAGTATACCTTCTTTTACCGCCGGCAGGGATTTCTTCCATTTCACGGAACTCTTTTGAGCCACCTCATATGCCTGATCTATATCTTCCTTGTTCGAGGATCGCCAGGTTGCGATGACCTCTCCCGTGTACGGATTTTTATTTTCAACTATCTTCTCGCCGGAGCCTTCTACCCATTCGCCATTAATAAATTGTTTCGTCCATGTTGTATGTTCCGTCTCCATTAAAGTCATCTGAATAACGCCTCCCAAACAAGATTGAATGTCTCACCTCAAAGCTGTGTAGTAGTTCATTAACCTTGTTAAGGATTGCGCAAACGTGAAGGAGAGATGAATCCTTTCATCTTTTGATTGGGAAAAGTATTGATAGAAAAAAGCTCCTCAATGCTCAACTTACTCAGCCAAATGTTTACTCCTTCAACTCCCGGGCACCGGCTTCTCTCCAAAAAGAGTCAAGTCCTCCCAGCCATAAGCCACCTCTAACAGATCTTGACCACCAATCCGGATATGCTGTGTTTGAACAGGGATTCCGCCCATTTTTTCATAGAAACGACAGGCTGAGTTTTGCTCCAGTGCCCAAATCAACAGGTTCCTCATGTCCAGGGAATGGAGATAACGAACGACGTGTCTCGCCAGCTGCTGACCGATACCCGTTTGTTGCACTTCTTTCAGTAAATAAATAGCATACAGCTCAGCATCGTAAGGCAATTTGCCTTCACGTTCCTTCCCACCACAGGCGAATCCGACAATTTTCCCATCTTCCTGCTCAGCCACCACCAGAATCTGATCCTTTTCGCCAGAACGGATATTCCGTTCCCATTGGGACAACCTTGATTCCGTAGTCAGATTGTCCAAAAAATCATCCGGAACGATCCCTCGATATGTCGTCTTCCAACTCTCTGTATGTACATGGGCTACAGCTTCCGCATCCCCTTCACGCGCTGGTCTGATTTGCATGTTATGACTCCTTTCTCTCGGCCACGCCGTGACTTTACAATCCCAGTTCAGATAAATCCGGCCCTAGGGCCGGATCGTTACTTGTGTGCCCACTGACACTTTGGAAGACAGGTCGAGCACATCCGAATTATACATGCGTATGCATCCATGAGAAACGGATTTGCCAATGGATGAAGGATCATTGGTTCCATGAATCCCATAATGCGGGGCCGACAACCCCATCCAGAGAACGCCAAATGGCCCTCCAGGATTCTCTTGTTTGTTAATAATCGTAAACACGCCATTAGGCGTCTGCGTGAGCATCTTGCCTATTGCGACTGGATAACCCTTAACCACCTGTGAGCCATCCAAAAGATATAACATATGATCCGACAGGTCGACGATGATGCTGTAATCTGGCATGATGGCATCCCTCCTGATCTATCCTATGCAGGATATAGAGGGATGCCCGCCTGGTCTCAGGCCTCTTCCCAGTCTTTTGTACTGCGGACATGTTTCGGTTTGCGAGAGCTGACGGGTTTGCTTGAAGCGGTCCGTCGTTTGGATGCCGCCTGTTCCTTACGCTGCTGAAACTTCAGTTCCTTCTGCATTTTCAAGTAGTTGCCCAGTCTTCTTTCATCCAATGAACCTTCCTGAATAGCCTCTTTTACAGCGCAGCCGGCTTCCCGGGTATGTGTGCAATCCTGAAATCTGCATTCCACAGCGAGTTGCTCAATTTCACCAAAGGCATGTGACAAACCATCCTGACCTTCATCCCAAAGATTGAGTTCACGCATTCCCGGCGTGTCTATCAATACCGCTCCCTGCGGCAGTACAAATATTTCCCGATGAGTGGTCGTATGACGTCCACGGCTGTCGTCCTCACGAACGGCCTGCGTAAGCTGTACACTCTCGCCCATCATCCAGTTGACCAGAGTTGACTTACCACTACCGGATGAACCCGTCAAGGCAACCGTTGTGCCTGGAGACAGAAATTTTTCAAGTAAAGATTTGCCTTGATCCTGAACAGCCGATATGGCCAACACTTCAATTCCAGGAGCAATGCCTTCCACCAGCGAAATTTGTTCTTCCACATTCTCGCTCAGATCACTTTTACTTAGAATGATGACAGGTCTGACTCCACCATTCCAGGCCATCATAATGTATCTTTCGAGCCGTCTCAGATTAAAATCATGATTAAGAGCGGCAACAATCAGCAATGTATCCACATTCGCCGCAATCAATTGCTCTTTGGTCACTGGACCGGCGGCTTGTCTGGATACCCTGCTCTGACGCGGCACAATGCTGTGAATGACGGCTTCTTCTCCAGCTTGCCCTGTAACAGCGACCCAATCCCCAACGGCTGGTACAATGCCAGTCTCCTCATGATCATGTCGCATCCGTCCGGATACCCGTCCCCAGCATTCTCCTTCAGCCGTAATCAGGCGAAGCAATTGCCCGTGATCCGCAATAATTCTTGCCGGTTTTCTTAATTGTTCTTCCATACCCGTCTGCTGCCACAACTCCTGCCACTTTGCAGACCAGCCGTATTTCTCCATCGTGTTATTCAAAATAAAAATTCCTCCCGATAAATGGTGTGTTATCCTTCATTGACATTAACAACAATCAACAATGAACGCTCCGGTCCGGCATCAAAACCAAATAAGCCACGAGCAGCACTTCACCCGCGGCAATAAGAAGTTAGCCGAACGAAAGATTGTTTTTATGGCATTCATATCGGACACATCAATACGACAATCCGACACTCGTTATCCAGAAACAACCCATTTTCGGCATACAAAAAGCCACGGGTACGTCACCCGTGGCTTCATCTGTGCATGTTATTCTGTGTTACGTACATATGGACAATATTGCGAACAATACTGCCCAACTGCCGTAAAATTACATGCATTGATCCGTTCCGGAGACGCTGTTCATATTCAAATTAACGTATACTGCCATTAGATTTGTCATTTAACATCGCCTCCCTTGTAGAATTATCCATCATGTTACACAGCTTCAACCGCTCTTGTCAAGTTTATTTTTTTTACTTACTTTACTTGATCCCAGCGAGTCCACATCTCCTTCGGATTCAGTTCATAGATCCCATCTTCCCGGTACATGAACTGGTGCATGATAAACTCCCGGCGAATGGTGGCAAAATCCTCATGATAGTTTTGAATGAATGCATTGATCTCTTTCTCCGTATATTTCCGTCCAAATTCAAGCTGCTCCACCAAATGACCCAGTACAATCAGCTTTTTCTTATATTGAGCCGGGATCTGACGCAATCGTCCATCCTTCGAGAAGAAATTCCGCATCACGGATGCCTTCAGCGTTTCATTCACATCACTCATATCGGCAACCTCCTCTTGTCTAAAAATAAAATCAACTGAAGCCTGCGCATGCTCCCTGATAAAGTAGGGATTGAGCGAGAAAAACACCGTATTTTTCTCTCTGCGTTCCTTGATTAGCGCCGCTTCTCTTAGTTTGGATGCATGATGTGTAACGGTTGGCTGAGACAAGTTAAGCTTCTCGGCAAGCGCTTGCCCATGAAGTTCTCCCTGAGATAACAGCAGCAGCATCCGAAGCCGGGTTGGATCAGCCAAGGCTTTATGGTAAGCCACAATCTTCTCCAGTTGCATTTCGCTCAACTCACTTTCGTTTAGATGATCATCTAATTTGATATTAGTCTTTTCCCTCTCTTAAGTCAATTCCTTAAGGTCAGGATCATTTCTTTACGTTCTTATCCTTCTTGAACTGGCATTAAACCCATATTTACGGTAGGATTATAGTGCTTGAAATAAGGAGGATTAAGAACATGGAAGATGTCATTATTATCGGCGGAGGCCCATGCGGTCTGTCTGCTGCCATTGAATGCGAACGGCTGGGACTGTCCGCAGTAATTGTTGAGAAGTACAATATCGTCCAATCTATTTATCTGTATCCAACCCATATGCAGTTTTTCAGTACAGCCGAATTACTTGAGATCGGGAATGTTCCGTTCAGTACACCGAACGACAAGCCTTTTCGTTACGAGGCACTCGCCTATTATCGCAAGGTAGCCGAACATTTCGGCCTGCGTGTTCATAACTATGAAGAAGCCCAAGAAATCAAACGCAAAGACGATGGCACGTTCGAGGTACATACGGTCAATCGGCGTGGGCAGGCAATCGTTCATGAAGGACGAAATGTCGTTGTGGCTACTGGTTATTTTGACCACCCTAACTATCTTGGCATTCCCGGAGAAGACAAAGATAAAGTCACTCATTATTTCCGTGAAGCTCATCCTTACACACGCACACGTGTCGCCATTATTGGAGGTAGTAATTCAGCTGTCGATGCTGCGATGGAACTGGTTCGTGTCGGCGCACATATTGACATGGTTTATCGTGGGAGCGGTGTTTCGGAACATATTAAACCATGGGTTCGTCCATTGTTCGAAAGCATGGTTCAAAAAGGAAAAATCTCACTTCACCTTGGCTCACGTGTAAATGAAATTTTGGATGATTCCATTCGGTTGCTCCATTCTGATGGATCCTCAAGTGAACTCGACAATGACTTTGTGCTGGCCTTGACCGGATTCCGTCCTGACCGCAAGCTGCTTTCTTCCGTAGGTGTGGAGATGTCTGAGGATATGGATAAACCGGTATATGACCCGCAGACAATGGAAAGCAGCGTACCAGGCATTTACGTTGGCGGAGTAATCGCATCAGGGCGCAATGCCAACGAAGTGTTTATTGAATCCGGGCGCTGGCATGGAAGATATATTGCTGAACATATCGTAGGTCGGCATCGCGGGCAGACCGAAGGGGAATGAAATCAATGGATATGACTTCACTGCTGTTGCTCGTTTTTGCCGCGTTAGGTATTATCAGCAGTAATACACCCGTAACCGTAGCGATGGTATTTCTGTTGCTGCTGCGGGTGCTGAACCTAAATCAGACTTTTCCGTGGCTGGAAAAGTATGGACTTACGATCGGTATTATCATTCTGACCATTGGCGTTATGGCACCTCTCGCCAGCGGCAAGATTAGTTTGCAGACGATCGGTGAGTCTTTTCTCCACTGGAAATCGCTGCTCGCCATTGGTGTAGGATTACTTGTCGCCCATTTGGGAGGACGAGGAGCTACGCTGATGAGTACACAGCCTACCGTCGTTGCCGGGCTGCTTATTGGTACAGTGCTTGGGGTTGCCTTGTTCAAAGGTGTTCCGGTTGGTCCCCTGATTGCAGCAGGAATTTTATCCTTACTGCTCGGAAAATCATGATCAAAGTTGGGACTTGACATCCTTCTGCGGACTGGCTGTTTTTCCCACCGTTGTATGATATACTTCTATTCATGCAATTCAAGCACCCAAGTCCATAGCAGAGAAATCAATTGGATGTTCCTTCATACAAAAGAAAATGGATATACCTCGCAACTATTAATGGCCGCAGGAGGATTCAGGAACCCATGTCACGTCAGTTTGTTACAGAAGCCGTGATGGTGGCAATTTACGGTCAATTACTCGCGCCGCCGGCGCCTGTTGAATATATTGTTCCTTACACCACCATCCTGGAGTTATATGAATTTCAGACCAGCCCTGACCCTTTGATGGATAATCCGGCAGATGACCAGCATGTGAAATCCAAGATTAACGAAATGATTTCTTATTTTGAAGAACCGTTGAATAAGAAAAAAATAGAGCGCGCCCTGGCGGTTCCCTGGGCCAAAAGTCCGTCCATTTTGTTTGGTGATCAGGTCTCCATTGCCATTGTTAATGCAGTTGATACCGCACAATATGGTGAATATTTTGATCCCATTGAGACCGAACTGCTGCTCACTTCGCAGCGTCTGGATATCCCTATCCTTACCGACCAGGTCGAATTGATCGCTCGTATTATTGAATCGGCATCTCCTGTGCAGGTCTTCGATATTGACGATTTTGATTTTGCGATGGATGATGAAGAACCGCTTGATCAAGTCTAGTTATGTCA
Organism: Paenibacillus sp. OK076; assembly: GCF_900110055.1. NCBI lineage: Bacteria > Bacillati > Bacillota > Bacilli > Caryophanales > Paenibacillaceae > Paenibacillus > Paenibacillus sp. OK076. The sequence continues at coordinate 1,659,594 of NZ_FOCH01000001.1, read as the reverse complement.
GGAGCCCGCTGTTTCACGAGAGTGATCATCGTACTCATGGATATGGGTCTATAAATTCGCAACAAAGAAGACGCCCTCCCGTCAGGAAAGGCGTCTTCTTTGTTGGGTTTATTCAATTCCGGAAGATCTTAGCAGCAAGCGGCTAAGATCATTCAGCCTGGGCAATGATTTGAGATCAAAAAACTTCAGCCCCGCTTCGCTATTTACTCGTGATTCGACGAGAGAATCCTGAACAATTTGTGCCCTGAACATGGCAATGACAAAATATTCTTCATCCCCACTGGCATGCAAATGTCTCAGATTCGGACCGGAATGCAAACCTTCAAGTATCATATGATTGGTGGTCCACCCCGTCTCTTCCCACAGTTCCCTGTGCGCGGTGTCCTCAATGGCTTCTCCCGGGCGCATCTGTCCCGCAGGAATACGCCAATGTCCGTGTTCAGCATGCTGGATCAGCAATAATTCACCTTGTTCATTCTCGGCCCGAACCGCCGCCTTAACAACTATATGAGAGCGATTCGCGATATACTGGGCCAAATCTCGGGCTGGCGGATTCATGTCGTATCTCCTCCTGTTCGAAAATTGTGCGACCGGTGATGAGCCATTCTATATACGCGGAGATATCACGTTAAATCTCAGTGTAGCGATATTCGATATCCTGTCCTTCTTCAACAACATCTACATGAAGTTGATGACCCTTCAGATACCAGTAATCATGATCTTCCATAAAAAATTGGATACCCGATACCTTCGTTTGATCAGCAGGATGTCTCGGTTCCTCCACGGCGATTCCGAGGGAGAAGCCAGGATGAAGACCTCCGCCGGAGCTATAACGGGCGAAGAATCGAATGCTGTCTCCTTCGTTCAAATTCAGTTCTTCCTTATACCAGCGAGCAGCGCGGTCAGATACATGTATGGTACTCATTTGGTGTCAGCTCCTTCTCTATATATATGTTCCATCATATCGCTACAATGGCCTGATTACAAACCTCAACCACCCCAAATACGCAAAAAAAGTTCATTCACTTGTCATAATTCCATCACAATGGCAGCATCTTCTGTTTTGGAAAAACGTTTGACAGATTGTAAAAGTCGGTGTTAAGATGCAAACATACGAGATCCACATGCAATTTATTACCAAAAAAGAAAGGGTGATTACGGTGTTTAACAATGACGATCTACATCAATTCAACATACAACTAAATACCGGAGCACCCATGAAATCGTTATTCCGTTCATAAGACAGCATCACAGAAGCCTCTAGTCAGGTTTGCTGTTTGTACTCTCACAATCGAACTTTATCTACGGTGGTGGCTCTGCTCTCGGAGCCATGCTGCCGTATGAATGATACTCAAGACATACCGCCTGCGTGCGGTATGTCTTTTTTTGTGGGCTCAAATGGCTAAACATGAACGGAACATGCATTTCACGAACTTGAAAGGAAGGGATACCACTTGTTCTCTGTACTTAAAAATCTGGCCTGGTTTTTCCGGCTGGAACGCAAACGATACCTCATTGGTGTCACCTTGCTTATTATGGTGGGCATCATTGAACTGCTGCCACCTCGTCTTCTGGGCAACGCTATTGACGAGATTGTACGCGGTTCCATCACCGGCGCTTCACTTACACGTTACATTTTACTTATTCTAGGGTCGGTCATCATTATTTATCTGACAACGTACATATGGATGCACAAACTGTTTGGCGGTGCCAATCTGGTTGAACGTTTGCTGCGGTCACGCTTTATGGACCATTTGCTGCGGATGACCCCGCCCTTTTTTGAGAAGAACAGAACTGGCGATCTGATGGCACGTGCCACCAATGATCTTCGTTCCATTGCCACCACAGCAGGCTTCGGCATGCTGACGTTAACCGACTCCACTGCTTTTCTGGCAACCGTATTATTCGCCATGGGTTTTCTGGTTAGCTGGAAACTGACCCTAGCCGCAATTCTGCCTCTGCCCTTTATCGCCATCGCCATGATGATCTATGGTAAAGCCGTCCATCAACGATACACACTGGCACAGGATGCATTCGGGGATATGAACGATCAGGTGCTTGAATCTATTGCCGGCATTCGAGTCGTGCGTGCCTATGTTCAGGAACGCCTGGACGAGAAAAGATTCGCCGATGTCACTGAAGATGTGTACCGCAAAAATCTGGCCGTTGCCAAGATGGATGCACTGTTCGAACCTACCATCCGGTTATGTGTCGGACTCAGTTATGTGATTGCACTTGCCTACGGCATTTATCTTGTTTTTCATAATGAAATTACCCTAGGGGATCTCGTATCGTTCAATATGTACCTGGGGATGATGATCTGGCCAATGTTCGCAATTGGCGAATTGATTAACCTGATGCAGCGTGGCAGTGCCTCACTCGATCGTGTTAACGAAACGCTATCTGTAGAACCTGCCGTGAAAGATGTTGAGCAGCCTGCTCATATTCCTAATCCGGAAGAGATCGCCATGCAGGATGTTACCTTCCGTTATCCTAGTTCTACTGTCGACAATCTCAGTCATGTCAGCTTTTCACTTCGACGTGGGCAGACACTGGGGATCGTGGGACGTACAGGTAGCGGCAAGTCCACCCTGCTCAAACAATTGCTTCATGAATACCCGGCTGGATCGGGTAAATTAAGCATCTCCGGTCATCCGATTCAGGATATCGCCAAAGACGACCTGCACAGCTGGATTGGATATGTTCCACAGGAACAGGTGCTGTTCTCCAAATCAGTCCGTCAGAACATTCAATTCGGTAAGCCTGGTGCTGATGATAATGTGATTATGGAAGCGATTCGCACCGCAGCCTTTGACGGAGATCTGGGCACTTTATCCGATGGTCTGGACACACTCGTTGGTGAAAAAGGAATTGCGCTGTCCGGTGGACAGAAACAGCGGGTATCGCTGGCACGTGCCTTTATCGCCGATCCGGACATTTTGATTCTGGATGATGCTTTATCTGCCGTCGATGCACGAACCGAAGCCAAAATTATCGAAAATATACGCAGCAAACGCTCGGGCAAAACAACGCTGATCTCGACTCACCGCCTGTCCGCTATTGAACACGCAGACCGAATCATTGTACTGGAGCACGGGAAAATAACGGAAGAAGGAACCCATCAGGAACTGCTTGCTATGAACGGCTGGTACCGTGAACAGTATGAACGGCAGCAGGTGGAGTCTAATTTGTCCACGTAGGAGGTTAACGCTTTGAAGTCTAATACAGGCAAACGGCTGCTTCAATATGCCCTAAAAGCCAAAGGCACGTTTATTGCCGCTTTAATTATGCTTACGATTGGAGTTGCCGCCGAGCTTGCCGGCCCTTTCATCGCCAAGTCAATGATCGACAATCATTTGCTTGCTATTGAGCAGCCTTTCTATGAGACTACTGCTTCTAGCGAAGCAGCGGTCTACAATGGAAAGAACTACAAACGTGAAGGCCGGTTTGAACCGGAAGAAACGAAAGGTACCGAAGTACGCGTACTGCAAGCCGGTAGAAGTTTTTATTTTGTAAATGAACCCGTTAGTGCCCCCGATGGGGATCGAACATACGCGGACGGAACACTGACGGTTACACGCGCAGGCGAAGTGACGGGTCAATATGCGGCGGTGCCTTTATCCGCTGGTGAACTCTTTGCCTTTTACAAACCGGAGATGCCAAGCATCTATCAGCTGATTGTGTATTACATGATCTTCCTTGTCATCTCAGTCATTATGGAGTTTGGTAAAACATACTGGTTACAATCATCTGCCAACAAAGTCATTCAAAGACTCCGTAACGATGTGTATGCACACATCCAGCGATTGCCCGTACATTTTTTCGACAACCTGCCCGCAGGTAAAGTGGTCTCTCGGGTCACCAACGATACCGAAGCCGTCAAGGATCTGTTCGTTGCCGTTCTGTCGAACTTTTTCTCTGGCATCATTACGATTACTGGAGTGTACGTTGCGCTCTTCCTGCTGGATTTCCGCCTCGGATTGATCTCGCTGTTCGTTGTGCCGATGCTGGTTCTGTGGATTGTGCTTTATCGTAAAATCGCAACCCGGTACAACACAATCATTCGTTCACGTCTGAGTGAAATTAATGCGATTATTAACGAGTCCATTCAGGGGATGTCCATTATCCGGGTATTCCGTCATCAGAAACAGACCAAGCAGGAATTCGAGGATCTGAATGATGATTATATGAAACACCAGAACAAAATGCTCAACCTGAACGCTTTCACCTCACACAACCTGGTTAACGTCCTGCGGAATATGGCTTTTGCCGTTGTCCTGTGGTACTTCGGCTCTAGTGTGCTGGACGGCACGAGTATCATCTCGCTTGGTGTACTGTATGCATTCGTTGACGTTCTCGGACGTTTGTTCCAGCCAATTACAGGTATGGTGAACCAACTCGCGAACCTGGACTCCTCTATGGTATCCGCCGGACGTGTATTTGAACTGATGGATGAGAAAGGTGAACCGGTAACCGATGGCTCGATGCCGAGGTACAAAGGAAATGTTGTGTTTGACGATGTATCTTTTGCCTATAAAAAAGATTATGTGCTAAACAACATCTCGTTTAAAGCCTCACAAGGTCAAACGGTCGCGCTGGTTGGCCATACCGGTTCCGGTAAAAGCTCGATCATCAACCTGCTGTTCCGGTTCTATGATCCACAGAAGGGCAAGATCACGATTGACGGTCAGAACGTGAAGGATCTGCCTAAACAGTGGATTCGCGAACATATGGGCATTGTACTGCAAGACCCGTACCTGTTCACCGGTACCGTGGCTTCCAATGTCAGTCTCGGAGATGAACAGATTACTCGTGCACAGATTGAGCAGGCGCTGCGCGATGTAGGTGCTGAGCGAATTCTCGCCCATCTACCGCAAGGATTCGACGAGCCGGTTATCGAAAAAGGAAGCACATTATCTGCCGGACAACGGCAATTGATCTCCTTTGCTCGTGCACTGGCATTCGATCCAGCCATCCTGATTCTCGATGAAGCTACGGCGAATATTGATACCGAAACAGAAGCATTAATTCAAAATGCGCTCGAAGTCCTCAAAAAAGGACGGACCACTTTCATCATCGCCCACCGTCTGTCCACCATTCGTTCAGCAGACCAGATTCTAGTCCTGCATCGCGGACGGATCGTTGAACAAGGTGCACATGATGAATTGATGGAACTGAAAGGTCGCTATTTTCAGATGTATCAGCTACAGCAAGGTGCCCAAGCAGCACCGGATACGAATGAAAACAACCCACTGGGCGAGGCCATTCGAACCACTTCCTCCTTTGCTGGAGGCGGCGTGTAAGTAAAACGGGAAAAATCCGAATATAATTCAACAACCAACCGATATGCCCGTGGACCTCTTGGTCTGCGGCAGATCGGTTTTTTATTTTTAGATTTCATTCATGTATTCAGCTCTTCTGATTTCCTCTTATTGACAATGGAAACATCTCTCTGTATTATACATACCAACGGTCGGTATCTAAAATATAAGGAGGTTATTATGGCCAGAAACAAGCACCCTGAACAGACGGTACAGCAGATTCTGAACGTCGCTGCGCAGTTATTCACAGATAAAGGATTTGAAAAGACGAGTATTCAGGACATCATTGTTGCCCTAGGCATGTCCAAGGGAGCCGTGTATCATCACTTTAGATCCAAAGAGGAAATACTGGACGCGGTCATCGAACAACAGTTTAACTATTCCGCTCAGATGCTGGATCATTTAATTACAAATACATCGACCACACCAGCACGAGAGAAGTTAGTTCAGATTTTGGAGCATGTCGTCTCTGATCCACAGGCCCATTCACTGGATCACGTACTTCGAACCCAAATCAAAAATCCAGTGTTCATTGTACGAGGGATTCAACAGGCTGTGCGGATTGATGCACCGGTGATTGCAGCGATTTTGCGTGAAGGCATTACAGATGGATCTATCCATCCCGAGGATCCCGAAGCTTGTGCAGAAGTATTCATGATGCTGGTCAATATATGGATTAATCCAACACTGTTCGGCCGCAATTCGAGCGAAACAAAGCAACGTCTTTATTTTTTACAGCGGTTGATGAACATGCTTGGTGCCGATATTGTAAGTGAATCACTAATTGAACGTATTCTAGATCAACATGCTGCCATGGGTGCTTATCCTATTCTGAATGAAGACGATGACAGAAATGAGGGGTAACCAATTTGAATCCTAATAGACATATGATTTGCAAAGAATGGTTGTCCGAAGAACCCCTTCTCACCCTTTCTCTGGAATGGATGCAAGGCAAAGTGCATATCAGCCAAGGTACAGAATCGGTTATCCGTGTTACTCAATGGGGCTCCGCCCGTTTTCCAAGAATTCGATGTTTTGAAGCTAACGTCAGCCATGGTTTATTACATCTGATCGATGGACGAAAACAAGCTTTTCCGCTGGGCATAAACTTCCACCGCACATCGCTCCACATTGTACTGCCGCCTGCGGTCTTGAAAAGACTGTCGATCAACGGAGTTGGTTCCCACTTTCTTGTGAGTAACGTTTCTTCCGAACAATGGGATTGTCACTGTACATCAGGCAAGCTCACCTTATCTGGCCATGCCAATCATATCTGTCTACGATCAGTGGGAAGTCGAGTTACAGCAACAGACCTCCGTGCAGAACATATGCAACTGCAAGCCACTTCTTCACCTGTTCAGTTATCCGGTCAGTTCACCCATATTCAATCGAAAGTGACAGGTAGCCAACTCACCATTCAATCCTCAACGACACTTCAATCTCTGGATAGTCTCTCCACAGGTTGTAACGTTGAGGTGCGAATCCCACCAGAAAACGATGGATTCAAGTTAGACTTCAAGCAGGCCGGAGGCCGCTTCAGCAGTGATCTTCCGCTTCAATCCATTCATAATCAACATACGTATCGTAACGGTACTTATCCATTTCAAGCAGAAGTCAGAGGTGGGAAGCTTACCATAGGGAGCTCTTCATACCATTCCACATAGAGGAGGTAAACATATGAGCATCGGCTGGATCGTTGGCAGCAGCTTGGCTACCGTGGTATTACTTGCGGGGATTATCAATTTGTTCGTTGGTATACGTAAAAACAATCATCTGCGCTGGCCTTGGTGGTTCATCGGTTTTGGAGTGGCTGCGCTGATTAGCGCAGCGATTAACTATCCCGGAACATAGAAACGCCGCATCAACATGCGCAAAAAAAAGACAATCGCGCAGTCCAGTCACTTTCCGTGCTGCTGCGGATTGTCTATCCATCTATCCATCTATCCATCCTTTGACCATATATCCCATATATAATATCGTTTCTCTTGCCAGAAAAGGAAATTGGCTGCGCCAGGTCTGGTAAGCCGTCGTTCGTGTTGGGGACGGAACAGCATCCATGCCAAGTCCCTTAGCGAGCTTCATCGCCCGTTTCATATGTAATGGGTCACTTACAATGGTGTAGGTGTGAAATCCCGCCTGTTCTCCAACGCTAAGTGAATTCACCAGATTCTCCTCTGTAATTCTCGATTCTGTCTCCATTTGAATATCTGCCGGATCTACACCATGTGCAACAGCATAATCTCGTCCTACTTCGGCTTCGGCACGCTCACCTGGACTGCCAGAACCACCAGTAAAGAGCAGATGGCTGATCGTCCCCTGGCGATATAATACGATGGCATGCTCAATACGTTCGCGAAATACGGGTGAAGGGTTGTCCCCTTCTACGGCTGCACCGAGGATGATGGCTGCATCACTCTGTCTGGATGATTCATCATCGGTGTAGGCCCAGATGAGCGAGGCCGTAGTTATCGTCCATATGACCCCAAGCAACACGAGCGATACAATGGAGATTATCAGCCAGTGCCTGCTTTTTATTTTACGTGTACGGGACTTGCCTTCCATCACAATGATTCATCCTCTTCCAGTGCCCGGGCGTGCATGCTCTCTGCATGCATACGTTCGAGTGTCTGCAGCGCCGCCGCGGATTCAGCATTCAGCCCCAGCTCTGCAATCCAGGCACCCGTGTACTGCTGAAGACTAATCTCTAGTTCCTGTGCACGGTCTTTGAAATCTTCCAGCTCCTTGATCATGCGTGATCGTCCTTCAGGACTGAATGTCTCATGAATTCGTTCCTTGAAATAGTGATGTACAATGCTATTACGCTGCTTCCATAATTCATTCAACTGCCGAGTCTCTTCCTCCGAAAAGGTAAAATGATGGCGCACCTCATGAATGAGTTGTCCGAGTGAACTGCTCATCTTCCGTTCGTACAGATCTTCCAGATCTTCTTCGGAAACAACCTTGCCCTGAGACATTTTCATTAATAAAATCAGATTGACCAGTTGCTGTTCAAGCGCCTGTCCATAATATACAGCCAATCCGTAATATGCAAACAATTCTCTGGAGTGTTCGCTGTCCAGCATGTCACCATGCTGCATGTCTGTATTTTGCATAAGCGAGCGCCCCCTTTATCTCCGTACAATACGTTCCATTCCAACGTCCCTCTATGGTAACGAAACATAGACCAACATTCAAGTTCAGCAGAATAATAGCCTCTAACTCCGTAAATCCCTTCTTCCCGATAACCATATATGAATGATGAGTAGAACTATGGCATAGATTATAGCCCACACTGTCGTCAAAACAACAGCCCCCAACTTCAATTCTTCATATAACATCATCTCACGAACGAGATAAAATGCCGGAGGCAGAATCTTGACAACCCATTGTATGGATTCAGGCAAACGTCCGCTTAATGAACCTTGAACAAACGATAATAACAATAAAACAATGAAAGGTGGCATACTGCGGCTCAGCATGGGAATGTATGATTTTTGGAAGAACACACTGAGCCCCAGACCCAGGAGCGACAACGCCAAATGTCCGGCCCAAGCCATGATCCACTCCCCAGCGCTTGGTAGCCTCGCAAACATACCTGTAACAACTGGATATAACACGGTAATTGCAGTCAGGCCGAACTGCATGATCAACGCACAGATCAATTGTGCGAAGACAACCTTGCGTTTGCTACCTGCATGCAGAACAAGCAATTGATATTGCCCTGCAGGTTCCGTGTTCATTACCGTTAAGCCCAGCCAAGCCGCACCAAAAAAGAGCAGCATGGCTGTAACGCTGTAACTGTCCGCAATCGGATTAGGTTTGTAGGAATAGATGAGCAGCATCGTAATGATATAAAAGATCACTGGCGCAACATATTTCTGTGAACGTATGTAATGTTTTAATAAATAACGGGTCAAGTAGATCATTGGAGGTCGCCTCCTGCCGTAGATAGGGAGGAAGGGCGCTCTGCCGCTTCCCTGCTCATAACCTCACCTGGATGCCGCCCCTCCATCAATCCTTCCATATTTAATCTGGTCTCTTCCGGCTGCACAGATAAGATAGAACCGCCAGCTGCCAGAATCATTCCAATAATCTGATCTGCCGAACTGCGTGACACCTTCCAATCCCATACTTCTCGACCATCATCCTGACGAACCCTGCCGCGATGGCATGCAATGATTCCCGGTTGATCAACAAGCAGCGCATCAATAACAGATTGTTCCAGCCCTTCCATCACACTTTGGATACTCACAGCGGGCTCACCAGCTTGCTGCAAATCTTCCTGGTTCCAGCGACGCAGCACCGTTCCCTTTTGTAACACGATGACCTGATCCGCGAGACGTTCAATCAGCAATGGTTCATGGCAAGCTGTAACGATCTGGCTTCCTTCCTGTTTCCACTGTCTGAGCAAAGCTACAATTGCTTCCTGCGCAGGAACGTCCAGACCGGACAATGGTTCATCAAGCAGCAATAACCCATCAGGTCCAGGCAGCAAAGCCTGAATTAAATTCACCTTCTGCAACGTACCTTTGGATAACTGAGGCAAGTTCTGATCCAGAGCCGTGCCTACGAATAACAGCTCACTCAATTCGCCTATCCGTTGACGCAATATTTCAGGCTGCATGCCTCGAATACGTCCCATTTCCCACAGGTACTCTTTTGGGGTGAAGGGCAGGCGTGACAGTCCATCCAGTGCATACGTAATCCGTCCATGCCTGGGCTTGCGTTGCGAGCCTGCGTCGGGCAGTAACATACCCGCCAGCACACGCAGCAATGTGCTTTTGCCTGAGCCATTCCTTCCCACCAGGACGATACACTCCCCCTGACCTACTTCCAGATTGATATCATTCAATACCTGCACATCCCCAAGTCGTTTGCTCACCTGTTGTAGCGATATGATTCGTCCGTTTGAGTCTGCTGCTGCTTTTCCTGCTTTATCGAAGAATCCACTTTCCCCTGCCCTTGCTCTTGCTCTCCATCCCATAGAATCACATCCGTTCAGGAGCCTGAACGCCCAGTAAATATAGGCTGTAGGCAAGACGCTCCGCCGTACGCTCTGTTAACGCCACCCGGAAGGGTTTGACGTCAGCCGGCGCATCCGCAATCCGTTCCGCATGATAGAAGCGGTTGAACGCTTGGGCAACATCTATCGCATATTTGGCAATGACCGAAGGCTCGTTGCGATGAATTGCTTTTTCCAGATACTGAGGATAATCCGCCAGCAGTTTCAGCAATGCCCATGAAGTGTCACCGACCATGACCGACTTGTTATCTGAGTTTGCCACAGCATTGTTACTACTACTAACATTTTCTAATTGATTTTCATTTTCCACGCGCTCTGTCTCTGCTGCCTTCGCAAGCACACTGTTAATCCGGGCATGTGTGTATTGCACATAAGGTCCTGTCTCTCCTTCAAAGCTCACCGCATCTTCGAGCGAGAAATCGACGTCGTTCAACCGGTTGTTGCGCAGATCACCGAATACAATTGCACCTACACCAACCGCTTCCGCAACCTCCTGCGAATTCGGCAGATTCGGATTTTTCTCCTGAATAATCTGTAATGCCCGAGCAACCGCCTCGTCCAGTACCTCCTGCAAAAAGACGACTTTCCCCCGGCGGGTAGACATCTTCCGTCCTTCGAAACGCATCAAGCCAAACGGAATATGTTCACAAATATCAGACCACGCATACCCCATCCGGGATAATACCGCAAATACTTGACGGAAATGAAGCTTCTGCTCACCCCCGACCACATACAGCATTTTATCCGCCTTCATCACATCATGACGATAAACGGCTGTTGCCAAATCCCGCGTTGGGTAGATGGTTGTTCCATCGGTTTTGATAATCAGGCAAGGCGGCATATTCTCATCCTCCAAACGTACCACCAATGCGCCTTCGCTCTCTTCGAGCAATCCTTTGGCTTTCAGTTCTTCAACTATCGCGCCCATCTTGTCATTATAAAAGCTCTCACCCAGCGTATGGTCAAACTGAACATTCAGACGCTCATACATCCGGTTGAATTCTTTCATGCTCACCTCTACAAAAAAGGTCCATAACCGCTGCGCCTCTTCATCCCCTTGCTCCAGCTTGCGGAACCAATCTCGTGCCTCGATCTCCAGAGATGGATCATTCTCCGCCTCATCGTGAAAACGCACATACAGCTCCAATGAGGTACGAATTGGCTCAGCCTGTAGTGCTTCATCATTCCCCCAACGTTTGTAGGCTGCAATCTGTTTGCCGAATTGTGTTCCCCAATCCCCCAGATGATTCACACTGACCGAAGTGTAACCTGCCTCGTTATATAACCGATACAATGATGCCCCAATCACGGTGGAGCGCAGATGACCAATTCCGAATGGCTTGGCAATGTTAGGCGACGACATGTCGATCACAACGCGTGCACCTGCCCCCAGTTGCAGCTTGCCAAATGTTTTATGTTCCAGTTCTTGCAGCAGCTTCGGCGCCAGCTCTTCCCGATTGAAACGTATGTTCACATAGGGTCCTGCTGGTGAAGCATCCAATCCAACGGTCTGTAATTGAACAGCAATATCAGTGGCGATAACCGCGGGTGCTTTTTTCAACGACTTGGCCAAAATAAAGCAAGGAAACGCCGCATCTCCCATCTCCGCCTGTGGTGGAACCTCCAGTAATCTCAACACCTCGTCTTGCTTCAATCCCGTTAAGGGAGCAAGTTGTGCTGCTGCCTGATTCATCAACATGTTGAACACTCCTAGTCATTATCATATTTAGCCATGCTATAGATAACAAAAAAAGCCCTCGTCTCTATATCAGAGACGAGAGCTGATCTTCACAGTTCCCGCGGTACCACTCTAGGTGAGCAGATGGCGAATGCACATCAAAGTACATTCACAGTCTGCTCCGCTCGATGCGATTAACGGCCGCCTGCCGGATTGCCCTCATGACCTGCTCTACATCCCTCTCAAGGATGTAAACATACCTTCGGACAACCATCTCACGGGTGCGCTTCACTCAGATCATGTCATACCGGCTTCCACCTGCCCCGGCTCGCTGTCATGCATGGATTCTGGCTACTCTCCCGATCACAGATATTCATCGTTTCAATTCATTGCCATCATTATACAGATCACGCTCTGCTTTGGCAACCTGTTACATGCATTTGCCAATGTAATACCAGCTATCGATAGAAAATCTCACCATCGTATGGGGAGTAACAGGAACGTTACTTATGCTGAATCCATAAAAAATCCCCTCCAGCAGACAACGTTGCAAAACATCTTATCGGATGTCTTATTACGTTGTCTTCTGTGAGGGGATTAGCCCGGCATCTTTGCAACTTATCCAGGCTTTTTATTTTCAATTCAATTTAATTCAATGGAGTTATATTTACGCAACTGCGGCCATCAGGCGGCAAGCCTCTGCACATTTGCGGCAAGCTTCTGCGCAAGCCTGGCAGTGATCATGTTGATGTTTGCCACACTCAGCAGCACAAGCTTCACATGCTTTCACACACAGTTCGCAAATTTCGGCGATGAAATCACTTCCACGTGTCATGGCTTGAGCAGCAAAACTGCAGATTTCCGCACATTCCCGATCCAAACGAATGCAATCACGCAGCATTGCCAGATCATATTCTTTCAGACTCGATATGTAACATACGTTGCAAGCATTCATACACTCCAGGCAAGCATCGATACATTGCTGATATTGTTGTTGTGTCATTTAAAGTTACCTCCCAGACTAAGTTTGCTATGCTTCTTAATACCCCGTCTGGAGGAACCTTGAATCATTCAGCCTGATTTGCAGCCTCTAATTCCAGCAATTGGTTGCGAATGATCGACTGATCGAAGTGCTCACCTATAAACACAGCTACGTTAGGCACATCCCCTTGAGGCGTGATTTTCATATAATCCGATTCCCGGTAAGCATATTGGAACCAGAACCGACTGGATGTATCGCTAAAAGATAAAATCCCTTTTGCCCGGTACACGTCGCGAGGTAACTCAGCTATCAAACGCTCAAAAGCCTCACTGTTCACCGGCTCGGTGAAATAGTGCGTATACACCATGACATGTTCATGCGAAGCATGGGGGTGGGCATGATTATGACTATCGTTGTGGTCATGAGGATGAGGATGATCATGGACATTTCCCTGAGAATGTTGATGTTCTTCGTGATCATGACCCACTTGCTCATGATGTACATGTCCATGATCGTGGCTGCATCCAAGCTCTGCACAAGCCTCGGAATGCACGTGATGTTCCTGCTCCGCGTGTTTACTCGTACCATCAACAGATTGATAGGCATGCACATTGTCTCCGCTGTGAAGCAGCACATCCATGTCGACTTCACACTTCACCGTAGGCAGTACCGGAGCGAAACCGTTCCAGCGTGCCAACAGGTCCTGCAGATCTGCTAACTGCTGCTCATTCACCCGATCCGTTTTGTTCAGGAGAAGTACAGACGCACAGCGAATCTGTTCCTGCATCAGCTTGAAAGTTTGTCCCTTCTGCTCCTGGTACAGCCCTGACAGATGCGCGGCATCTACCACAGTGATCAGGCTTTTCAGCTCCAGTCGCATATAAAGTGATGTTTCCGTAACTGCATCCAGAATCTCCATCGGGTTTGCTGCTCCCGTTGCTTCGATGATAATGACATCAGGTGATTCCTCCTGCACAAGATCAGCAAGCTGCAGCCCCAAGTCACCGCGCACAGTACAGCAGATGCATCCGCCTAACATTTCCGTCATTGGTACCGAAGCATCCACAATCTGACCATCCAGATTGACTTCACCCAATTCATTCATGACCACGGCGGGTCGGAGACCTTGCTGCTGCCAATGTTCAATCAGTTGAACAAGCAGTGTCGTTTTGCCACTGCCCAGGAAGCCTGACAATATATATACAGGTATGGATGATTCATTTGCTTTTAATTCACTCATCGTTGTTCACCTCTCTATTTGTCCAATGGAACTGGTCTATCTCTATCCTAGCGAGTGTACACTATCCTGCAATCTTTGCGCAATCCTGGCCTTCTATTTGCAGGTGCATTGCCTCATTCTACTGAATGGTCTATGCTATGAGAACATGTTGATTGGAGGAGGATGTATGATGACCAATTCAGTGGAACAACATCGTCAGGAAGCCCCTGACACGGTATCCTGTATGATTGTTACCGTATCAGATACCCGCACCAAGGACACCGATACAAGCGGACAACTTATGCATAAGCTGCTGACTGATTCAGGCTACCAGATCGTCGAATATATCATTACACCGGATGAAACTGAAACCATTCGAAGCATCCTGCAGGATGCAGCCGTTCGTGACGATATCGAAGCCGTGCTGCTTAGCGGTGGAACCGGAATTGCACCCCGAGATACGACGTACGAGGCAGTGTCCTCACTACTCGACAAGGAGCTGCCGGGTTTTGGTGAGATCTTCCGCTTCCTCAGTTATACCGAGGATATCGGTTCTGCTGCCATTCTTAGCCGGGCCGTAGCCGGAACGATTGGGCGCACAGCCGTATTCTCCATGCCAGGCTCCAGGGGAGCTGTCAAGCTGGCAATGGAAAAACTCATTTTGCCTGAACTGAGGCATGTCATGCGTGAAATATATAAACCCGTCTGAAAAATCAGACGGGTTTTTCGGAATTATTTTAGTGGAGTCCATTACTTCAGTTGCTCAAGCACATGCTGGAATACCTGCATAACATCTTCTTCATAATCGTCCTTTTCTCCACCTGAAGCCGTATAGACCAGTGACACGTAGTCTTTGCTGCGAATCGTTGTTTTGCCAAGTACATTTTCCATCACAGCCTCATCGCCATCATTGCCGTACATTTCGTTCATCCGGGCTACTCGTGTGTGGACATCACTGAAAACGTGGACCTTTACAATATGTCTGCCACTTCCATTGAGCAGGTACATATAAGAGATTCCGTCCTCACCATCATCAGCGGACATATTATTCATCAACTTTATGCCTTTTGCAGCAAAAGCTTCATCCAGCTCCTGAATTAATGGACCGTTTAACCCGTGACCTTGACTCTTTGCCCGAACATTTCCTTCATCCGTCGCTTGTCGGGTATATATTTTCCGTTCCTGCTCCACATTTGATGCTGAACACGCTACTACCGATATTGTACATAGCACCACGACCATACTGACCAAGACAGACTTCACACGTCCAGATCTATGATGCAATCCTTTTCCCTTAACACGCATACTCATCCTTCCTTTCCCGCCACATGCACGGTGACGCTCTCAGGTAGAGTTAGCATGTCTAGGAGAAAAGAATCTTATTCGGCAGGCGTATCTGACATCGTATTCACTACAGTACGACCTACAGCACCGCCTTTGAGAATTGTTTCCAGTGTCTGAGGCAGCTGTGCCCATGAGATTTCCTGAATCCCCAGCTCCAGCGCCCGATCCGGCTTCCATTCTCCGCCAAGCAGCTTCCATATCCGTTCCCGCCGTTCCATCGGGCAATAGACTGAATCAATCCCAATCAATTGAATCCCCCGCAAAATAAACGGAAATACGGTGGACTCGAACGCAGCCCCTCCGGTTAAGCCTGATACGGCGACAGCGCCTCCGTATTGAATTTGTTTCAGACGCTCGGCTAGTGCCGGACCTGCTGCCGGATCAATAACACCTGCCCAGAGCTGTTTGCCCATTGCTCCTTTGGCTGGCGCATCCGCTTCTTCGCGTGAAATGACATGTGAGGCACCCAGATTCCGAAGCAGCTGCTCCTGTTGATCTTTTTTGCCTGTACTTGCAGTCACTTCAAATCCCAGCTTCGCCAAAATAGCTACCGCCATACTGCCTACTCCTCCGGTTGCTCCGGTCACCAGAATATTTCCCATCTCCGGAGTCACCCCAGCCCGCAACAACGTATCTACGGAAAGTGCTGCCGTGAACCCTGCCGTCCCTATCGCCATCGCTTCCTTCTCACTGAGTCCATGCGGCAGAGGAACAAGCCATTCGCTGCGCAGACGCGCATATTGACTATAGCCTCCAAAATGAGACACGCCTGGCTCGAAACCTGTGCTGATCACCCGATCACCCGGTGCAAACCGGCCGCTCACGGATTCCTCAACAATCCCTGCGAGATCAATTCCCGGTACGATCGGATATTCGCGAACCACACCACCTTTCTCAGTTGTGGCAAGTCCATCTTTAAAATTGACGCTTGAGTATTGAACCTGAAGGGTTACGTCACCATTAGGCAAGTCCTCTTTTGTCAGCTGCTCCATAGCAGCCTTCACGCCACCCTGTTCTTCTTTACGCACGACATAGGCAGGAAAAGTATTTTTCATTCGTTATCCTCTCCTTAATTAAAATTTACATATTTTTCTATTCATATCATGAATTGTTCGCCTTCAGATTAAACAAGTATAAGTGCGGCCTCCGCCTAACTCAATCTCTCCGGCTTGTCATTAAATAAATGAGCGGGCCTATCAATGGGATCAATCCTGAAACGGCCCACCCACGAGAACGACGATTGTCAGAAGCATCCCTAAACAATTCGATCACGGAAAGCAAAGTCAGGATGACGAAATCAATCGTCATAATATGTACAAAGGAAGAATCCATGAACGCTTCCATGTATACATCAGGATGGCCTTGAGTCACTGCATAAAAGCCTGTGCCCAATGTAAGCAGCAAAAGAACCACATAAGTCAGCTTATGAGCTGCCACACGTCCGATACTCGTTTCACGCTGACTGCCAAAAGACAATTGTTCGTACCCCGAACCTCTGTGTTTTTGTGAGGACCACGCAAAATAAGGCAGCAGCGCAAAGGCTCCCAATCCAAAAGACAGCAATACAAAGGGCCACGCCGGTACATGAGATCCTCTCCCTTTCCCTGAACTCCTTAACAGCAGACAAGCAAAAATGGCCGGATAAATTCCAAGCCACGAAAATACGGTTAGTAGCCAGGGTTCCTTGCTTTGCAATGTAACCAGTTCTTTAAACACAGGGTCACTCCCGAGAGGCTGCCCAGATACCCAAAACCAGGCATACGCAATGAAGGCCACCCAGATCAGTGCCAAAATCCATCTCATGGTTGCACCTCCTCTTTCATTCATCCCCGGCCAATGCGCAGTTGAAACAGCCACAGAAACGGATCCTGTCGAAAGGCAAGCTCGGAAAGATGCAGCATTTGACGTCTCCTGCGCTTTCCCGAGAAATAATTGCTTCATTTGGCTTGTGATCTGCGTACGTTGAAGATATAGTATACCGCAGTTTATGGACGGTCTGTCCATGATGTTGCACACACCATCCGTCGTTTTTTGAACACAATGCAAGAAGAGCAAAAAGGCATAACCCGGTCTACTTCCTCCCGGTTATGCCCCTTTATTTGATTTATTCTTCGGTGAATTGCACGTGCTCAGCAATGAGCTTCTGCTTCATATTCCAGGCCGCAGGGCTGATATTTACGCGGTAAATCTCAGGATTGAGTTTACGCAGATATTCCGGCCAGAATAGATCCATCTGCTCGCGGTGATAACTGCGAATCTCATCAAGGGTAGGCAGTTCATACACTTTGCGCCCATTCACAAAGATCGGTTCCAGCATGTTCACTGCTTCGTAGCGGGTTACCGTCTTTTTCAGATAAGGGTGTAGCGGGTTGAACAGCTTGAGCGGTCCGCCCTGTAGCGGCTGCTCTTCATCTGGATAGCAGATATAATCTGCAATCGCCTTGCCATGTTTCGGATCAATGATCCGGAAAACTTCTTTTTTACCTGGTGTGGAGACTTTTTCGGGATTGGCCGAAATTTTGATCGTAGGCAGCATGGCGCCGTCCACTTCACGCTCCACCAATTTGTACACGCCACCCAAAGAAGGCTGGTCGGAAGCGGTAATTAGCTGTGTACCCACTCCCCATGTATCAATGCGAGCTCCTTGCGCCTTAAGGTTGAAAATCGTATTTTCATCCAAGTCGTTGGAAGCTACAATCTTCACGTAATCCAGTCCGGCGTCATCCAGCATCTGCCGAGCTTGAATAGATAGATACGCAAGGTCCCCGCTATCCAGACGAATGGCGTTCATCTTTTTGCCTTGGCTCTCCAGCTTCTTGGCGGTCTTGATTGCATGAGGAACACCACTGTTCAATGTATCAAAGGTGTCCACCAGCAGCGTCACTTGATCTGGCAGCACTTTAGCATAGACGTCAAACGCCTCCTGCTCACTCATAAAACTCTGCACCCATGAATGGGCATGTGTCCCTGCTGTCGGAATTCCGAAGCGCTCTCCTGCCAGCATATTCGACGTTGCATGGAATCCTGCCACATACGAGGCACGAGCCCCCCAAATGGCCGCATCCGCTTCCTGTGCACGTCGTGTTCCGAATTCGAGCAGAGTATCTTGACTTGCTACCTGTTTTATCCGGGAAGCTTTCGTTGCAATTAACGTCTGATAATTCATGAAGTTAAGTATCGCCGTCTCCACCAGTTGTGTCTCCATAATGGAGCCTTCTACCCGAATGAGCGGTTCATCAGGGAAAACAAGCGCCCCTTCCTTCATGGAATGAATCGTTCCCTGAAATGAAAACTGGAGCAACTCTTCCAGAAAGACCGGATCGTAATTTTCCTCTTGTTTGGATAAATATTTGATGTCCTCCATCGTAAACCGAAGCTGGCTGATATAATTCACAATGCGTTCCAATCCGGCAAATACGGCATATCCGTTGCCAAAGGGAAGCTTGCGGAAATAGGCTTCAAATACCGCTTTCCGTTTGTGAGTTCCATTCACCCAATGGGCATACATCATATTGATTTGATATTTATCCGTATGTAAAGCCAGGCTAGTCGTCTGCATTTGTCTCATCCTCTCTGACTTCCGCTTGTGCCGGCAGGTCCAGCCTGCAGACACGGGTCAACATGTGGAGACTCATTGCTCATGATTCATGATTCTGGTTACGTATCATTGCATAAGTCTCCGGTTTATTCCTATTCACCATATTCCCCAGCAACATAACACTTGTTCAACCAACAGAATATGATGGATATGATCACAAGTTTGTTTACAGGTTCAAGCCTGCGAGAACGGTATCGCTCGCTTTGACCACTTGGGCCCCAAGGCTGGAACGAAAATGTCCAAGCGCCCAATCATGTCCCGCTGGATTGAAGCTCGCTACGGCGTCTTTATATACCGTTATGTGAAAACCTTTATTATAAGCATCCACTGCCGTGTGCAGTACGCAAATATCCGTACATACACCGATCAGTGCAATGTCTGTTATTCCACGTTCACGCAGCCGCAGCTCCAGATCTGTACCGCAGAATGCGCTGTATCTTGTTTTATCCACCCAACGAATCTGGGATTCCCGTTCTTCCATAACCTGGGCGAGACGACCATATAGCTGTCTTCCTTCTGTACCTCTGATGTTATGGGGCGGAAAAAGGGCCGTTTCCGGATGGTAAGGATCATTCTCTTCATGCAAATCCACAGCCATAACAACCTCATGCTTGTTATTGCAATAAGCCTCCGTTATCGCTGCAATCGTCTCCTCAATCTCCACAGCAGGCTGGCCTACAGGTAACGAACCTGTCACAAAATCACGTGTAAAATCGATTACAATCAGTGCTTTCATCGTCCACACTCCCTTTTTGAGAATAGGTTGATCCTGATTCAATCCATCATGATTCGCTTGCGAATTAAGTATAGATGGAAAGGCGAGGTACAAGCTCGGTAAAACGGTATAACTGCGCCGGACGCTGTGAATATTGATTGGAGCTTAGCAGGTTGCCCTCCTCATCCCGAACCTCTTCCACAATGCCTTTGCGACTGCGTGTTGAAGTGATCTTCCGAATGAAATTCGGTTCCTCAAAGTCAGGTACAACACTCTGAATCACTTGGTATAACTCGCTTAGTGTAAAATCACGAGGCAGGAACTGTCGTGCAATCGTCGTTTCCAGCATTTGCTGCTGAATACGCCGGTATGCATCTTCTATAATCGTGCGGTGATCAAAGGCGAGCTCGAGCTCCTGCAAAGCTTCCTGAATCGTAAACAACCCAACATCCTCAGCATCATCCGCCGCCTGACGGTGTTCCAGCATCCATTCCTCTACCAGTGCAAAAAACGCATGGGAGATAATCCATCCTCTGGGGTCACGCCCGGGCTGACTATATACATTCAAATACTCCAGATGTCCGCCGTCCACACCTGTCTCTTCCATCAACTCGCGCTTTGCAGCACCATAGATGGATTCATTTTCTTGACAAAATCCACCGGGCAACGCCCATCTTCCCGCAAAAGGCCATCCTTTGCGCTTGATCAGCATGACCTTCAACTCCCGGATGGGGAGTGTCTTGGTTACTGTCTTACGCTCCCGCTTGGTCAAGGTGAACATGACGATATCCGCGGGAACACCATCGGGTGTACGATATTTCTTGGAACTATAGGCACGTGCTGCCTGTTCATCGCTTTCAGCATTGAATTGTTCGTAGTTTTCGCTCATGGGCACCACCGACTATTCTCATTTTGATATTTTCATTATGACATAATAATATCTTTTGTCAACCTTGGGATTCCGTGTTTTGCGTTTTTACTCGCGCTATACGGAATGTCGCCGTTGCCATACATCCCAGCGTTCCTGATGCATCACGGACCTCAGATTGTGCCGTCACACTACGCCCCGCTTGATGCAGGATCGTTGATGTCACGATTAATTCCCCTAGTTTCATGGGTGCCAAGAAATGCACATTCAGATTGGTCGTCACACAACTGTCTACTGCCATTGCGGCAGTAGCTACCATGCCCATCGCCTGATCCATCAGGGATGTCAGCACACCACCATGAATTATTCCCATGGAGTTGGTGTGGTGTTCGCCCGCTGTTAGCGCGATCTGAACTTCTTTTCCGTCCCCTTTAATAAACCGACAACCGAGAAAGCCCCAAAATCTTCCGTTTCCTTCTTCAACCATTTTGTCCAAAATACCCATTATTGAATTCCCCTTTATTGCACTTTAAGTATAAAGCCCATGATGTATGTTGTTGATGATGATTTCCCAGCATTGGTTCTTTTCATAGTTGATCTAAAGTGCTTCGTCATTATATTAAGCCTGCTCCTACGGAACAGGTCTTATCCAGTGAAGTTGTCTTGATCAGGCCACCACACAAAATAACCCCACCACGTGGAGTCTGAGATGATCAAAAAAGGCGCGGACTGCGTCCGCACCCTTCCGTTCAATTACCCGCAGCTGGTCGGAGGTGAATCCGTACCTGCCTCCACGTTCACTTTCTCGGAGACGGTATCTCGAATTACAGAAATAACAAGCTGAAGCAAATAATTGATATCGCTTTGGCTTTGCTGGAATTCCGTAACGAGTGGAATGCCGTCCAACTCTTCCTGTAGGTCCTCAATTTCCTGTTCAATTTTGCGGACCATGTCTGCATTTTTGAAGCTTTCAAAAGCAACGATTTCCTTTTGTTTCTTCTTGATCGTTGCAATTAATTGCTGGATGCGTTCATGATCACGAATTTTGGACTCAGCCTGTTGGAACTGTTTGACTTCCTCACTCGTTCCAAGCATATCAGCCAATTCTTTGGCTTTTCCCATAATGTCGTCGCGTATGACCAGATTGCGCGTATCGTAGGTAGGCATTCCATAACGGTTGTACTGCACTTCTTCCTGCGCCACTCGAAATCGCTCCATTCTATGAGATGATATAAGATGAACTACTCGATGTTGCACTAAGCTTAGTGACTGCTCGAGTGACCGCTACGGTTACGGATCGTTCTTTCGATCGCTGTTGTCTCCAAATTTTTCTGATTGTAATGGTCCGTGGTTAAAATTTGGAGACAAAGGCGAACGCTTCGCTTCTACAGAATCGATTCCGTCACCTTCGCTACGCTAGGCCGTAACCCGCCAAGTGCAAAAAGAATTTCATCTTATTAGGTTTGTGTATTACTGATTGGCGGCTACTGGCTCTGTGAGCAGATTACCCCGAATATAGAAAGTCATTGGATCGGTGATTTCCACATGTACAAAAGTACCGATCAATTCTTTAGGTCCTTCAAAGTGCACCAGCTTGTTGCTGCGTGTACGTCCAGCCAGAACATTGGAATTCCGCTTGCTCTCACCTTCAACAAGCACTTCAACAACCTTGCCGCGCTGCTTCTCATTGCTGCTATGGCTGTATGCGTTGATCGTCTCGTTTAAGCGTTTCAAACGTTCCTTCTTCACGTCCATCGGCACGTTATCCTCCATAACCGCAGCAGGTGTGCCTTCGCGCGGAGAGTAGATAAATGTATAGGCAAAGTCGTAGCCAACTTCCTTAACCAGTGACAGCGTATCTTCGAACTGCTCTTCCGTTTCCCCCGGGAAACCAACGATAATATCAGTGGTTAACACGACATCTGGAATTGCAGTTTTAATTTTGTCAGCAAGCTTCAGGTAGTGTTCCCGACTGTACTTACGGCTCATACGTTTCAGCACTTCCGTGCTGCCGGACTGCACAGGCAGATGGATGTGCTCCACCAGGTTCCCGCCCTTCGCAAGCACCTCAATCAGATGATCATCGAAGTCACGTGGATGACTGGTTGTAAACCGAACCCGTGGAATATCGATTTTGCGAATATCATCCATCAGGTCACCGAAGCTGTACTTCAGATCCGTAAAGTCCTTGCCATAAGCATTGACATTCTGGCCGAGCAGCGTGATTTCCTTGAAGCCTTGTCTTGCCAGTTCGCGAACTTCGGCAATGACATCTTCCGGACGTCGACTGCGCTCTTTTCCCCGTGTGAACGGGACGATGCAATATGTACAGAACTTGTCGCAACCATACATAATGTTCACCCAGCCGCGCATGCCCTCACGTTTTTTCGGCAGGTTCTCGATGATATCGCCTTCCTTGGACCATACCTCAACAACCATTTCTTTACTGAACAGTGCTTCCTGAATCAGATGTGGCAGCCGATGCACATTGTGTGTACCAAAAATCATATCCACAAAGCCATGCTTCTGCATAATCCGGTTCACGACGCCTTCTTCCTGCGACATACAACCACACACACCCAGCAACAAGCCTGGACGTTCGGTTTTCAGGGTTTTCAGATGGCCTAGCTCACCGAACACTTTATCTTCCGCATTTTCCCGAATCGCACAGGTGTTTAACAGAATGATATCTGCCTCTTTGCGGTCCTCGGTAGCCTGATACCCCATTGATTCAAGCAATCCTTTGATCGTCTCGGAATCATGCTCGTTCATCTGGCATCCATACGTATATACGATATAGTGTTTGCCTTTCCCTACGTTTTTCAGTTCATCGGGTACGGCCGTTTCGTAAAGCACCTGGACGTCTTCCTTGCCCCGTTGTTTCTCCTGACGATGATTGGGTTCCGACTTGATGTTAATCTCCCGGCCCCGGATTCTTATCTTTTTGCTGAATTCATCTTGCGAAATTACTTTGGCATCGGAGAAATCAAAATATTGGGAGTAATCCTTTTTTGAGTCTTTAGCCATTTCCTTCGGTCACTCCTTACAGCCTCTATTAATAAAAAATCGTTATTTCATCTTGTTTCACGTGATTTGCACGCTTTATACATCAAAAGAGCATTACAGCAAATTATAACATGAATTGGGCTCTAGTTCCACATCGAAAGACGCTGCCCCTTCGCCTATCCCGAAATCTGTGCAGGTCAGCTGAACACCCCGAAAACACACAAAAACCTGAGTAATCCTCAGGTCGAATGTATCGACGCTGTAAATATACTCAGGTTTATACGTGCATTCAAACCGTCAACATAACGGCTGAAGAAGGTTCCATTTAATTAGTCGATGATTTCAGCAGTATCGCCGTTACGAGCGCCAGCTGCATTAGCTTCATCCGTATCAATATGCATGTCCAGTGCAAAGGAATCCGATACACGAGCCAGTACATTTTCCAGCACCAGACCACGATCTCCACCCAGACGAACTTTCAGCAATTGTTTGTCCTCGATACCCCATTTAACAGCATCAGAAGTATGGAAGTGGATGTGACGAGCAGCAACGATAACACCTTTATCGATTGTAACTTCGCCAGCAGGTCCTTTAATTGTGATACCTGGAGTACCTTCGATGCTTCCGGATTCACGCACAGGTGCCTTAACACCAATAGCGAAAGAGTCTGTCATCGAGATTTCCAATTGTGTTTCCGGACGAACTGGTCCAAGAATACGCACTTTATCAAACTGTCCTTTCGAACCAATAACCGCTACTGTTTCGTTAGCAGCATATTGTCCTGGTTGGGACAGAGGTTTAAACTCAGTCAATTCATAGCCTTTACCAAACAAAATTTCAACGTGCTCTTGAGATACATGAATGTGACGGGCAGATACGCCCACAGATACTGTTTTGCTCATTGTGAATTTCACTCCTTGTTTATCTATGGCCTGTAGCCAGGCTCTTAACAATCCTATGGTATTATACCCCTTTTTGAAGTGAAATGAAAACGAACTGCTGAAAATTCATGAAATACACTTATTTTGCAATCATTAATCCCCTACATTTGGTAAATCGGTCTGAACATGTACGACGTTTGCTTTCAGCTCGTTTTCTTCCGGGGACCAACGGTGTCATGATTCACCATATTCGATCTTCAAATTTTTCTTCGGCAAATTCTCTTCTAAATAACTCATGGCATTGCCCCACATCCAACCGCGAACCAGTGATTCGTCGTAGTGCTTGAGCAGCGTATTCATCAGTTTTGGATACTGCCCCGTATGTTCAAAGTCATGGATATACGTAGTAATTCCGTCAAAATCAGACCCCATCATCAGATGGTGCTCCCCACCCAGGGAACATATCCGCTCAATATGAGGCAACAGATCTTCAATACATACTTCGCCTTCCTGCTTCACAAACCACGGCACAAACGTCAGTCCGATCCTCCCTTCCCGGGCAATAATAGCTCGAATCTGATCATCCTTCAGATTACGCACATGCGGACAGATGGCATAACTGTTGGAATGCGATGCGATAAAAGGCCGTTCACTAAGGTCAGCAAGTTCCCAGAAGCCTTTCTCAGTCAGATGTGATACATCCAGCAGCATGCCGATTTGGTTACACAGGTGAACCAGCTCCCTGCCCTTCTCCGTTAGTCCAGCCCCACGTTTCTCCAATACACCATCAGCTGCCCAATTGGCATAGTTCCAGGTAAGCCCAACAATCCGCACACCCATTTGATAACATAACTCCATATAAAAGAGATTGCCCTCCAGTCCATCGACACCCTCAAGTGTAAGCAGTCCCCATGGTCTGTCCGTCTGCCCGATCTGCGTAAGCTGTTCCCGCCATAACAATGTATGTGTACCTTTAGATCGTTCTTCGGTTATCTCCACACGTTTACGGTAGATGTCCAACTGCCCCATCACATGTTCAAACTTGCCTCTGCCAAGCACTTCGGGCAAATAGATTGCAAAGGCCTGTAAACCAATGTTACCTTCCCTCATGCGTTCCAGGTTCACATCCAGCTGTGAAGCATTTTCAAATGAAAGGCTAGGATTCATCAACATTTTACTCAAAGCATCACAATGAAAATCGGCTACCCGCCAGTTGTGCATCACAATCTCTCCTTCTACACGGTTAGGTTATGGAAAAAAAACGCAAAAAAACCTGTCTACTTCGTAAACAGGTTCAATGCATAAGTGCATGTATTATCTGGGCTCCACAATCAGCTTAATGGCCGTTCGGTCCTCGCCGTCGATCACAATGTCTGTAAAAGCTGGAATACAAATCAAGTCAACTCCGCTTGGTGCTACAAATCCCCGGGCTATCGCTACCGCTTTAATGGCTTGGTTCAGTGCTCCCGCTCCAATTGCCTGCAGTTCAGCATTTCCACGTTCACGAAGAACACCTGCAAGAGCGCCGGCTACGGAATTGGGATTGGACTTTGCTGAAACTTTTAATACTTCCATGGTAAGTACCTCCCTGGGAATGTTGAATGTTTGTTTCCACTTACTAGATGTTATTCGCGGGAGGCAAAAAAATTCCTTCTTTTTAGTCGGGTTTCCCTGCAAAATGGGACAATACCCCTATTCCATGCGCCACTCGTCTTCCATCAGACGAATTTTTTCAATACGTGTTGCAGCACCTGTGGCTTCATCAATCTCCACAAATACACCGTGGAAATGCCATTTGCCATCATCAACAACAAATCGTACCGGAAGCTGGGTGTAGAACTTGCGAAGCACGGCTTCACGCTCCATGCCCAATATGCCGTCACGCGGCCCTACCATGCCCGCATCGGTTAAATAAGCTGTTCCTCCTGGCAAAATACGATCATCATTGCTCTGCACATGTGTATGTGTACCTACGACCAGCGATGCACGTCCATCCAGATGCCAGCCCATGGCAATTTTCTCAGATGTGGCTTCAGCATGCATATCGACCAAAATGCATTTGTGGTCCTGACGGAGTTCATCCACAATTTCATCGGCAACGCGGAATGGGCAATCTAGAGCAGGTAGGAACGTCCGGCCTTGCAGATTGATAATCGCCAGCTCCTTACCTTCACCTTTGACTACCGTGTATCCACGTCCTGGTGTTCCTGGAGGAAAGTTCGCAGGACGAATCATACGTGGCTCATCATCTATAAAATCAAATATGTCCTTATTGTCCCAAGTATGGTTACCAAGGGTGATGCCATGCACACCCCAGTTAAAGAATTCATTCGCAATTGCCCCGGTGATTCCCCGGCCTGCCGCTGCATTCTCCCCATTTACAATGACTACATGTGGCTTATACTTCGTTTTGAGGTAGGGGAGGTTTTCCTTCAGCGCCTTACGCCCTACATTCCCCACAATATCACCAATAAACAAAACTTTCATTTTACTGCCTCCTTAAATCCCTACCAAGCGCAGCCTTCTTCTAAGCATCCGAAACTTCGCAGGACCTCTATCTCTTGCTCATCAATTTTATTATAAAAATGCCTTTTAACTGGCTATCAACAGGAAAAGTGGCCCACTACTGCGGCCACTTTTCCGTAATGCTCTATTTTGCGTATTCAACCGCACGGGTTTCCCGGATGACGGTGACCTTGATGTGACCCGGATAATCGAGTTCGTTCTCGATCATCTTCGTGATGTCACGCGCGAGGCGGAAGGCTTCAGCATCGTCGATTTTCTCAGGCTGTACCATAACGCGAACTTCGCGTCCTGCCTGAATGGCATACGATTTCTCGACACCTTCGAACGATTCCGAAATCTCTTCCAGCTTCTCCAGTCGTTTGATATACGTTTCCAGCGTTTCGCGGCGTGCGCCCGGTCTTGCTGCGGAGAGCGCATCTGCTGCGCCAACCAACATCGCAATAACCGAAGTCGCTTCGCAATCCCCGTGATGGGACGCGATACTGTTGATTACAACCGGATGTTCTTTGTATTTCTTCGCTAGTTCCACGCCGATTTCGACGTGTGATCCTTCCACTTCGTGATCCAGCGCTTTACCAATGTCATGCAATAGACCTGCACGTCTTGCTAGGGTTACGTCTTCTCCGAGTTCGCCAGCCATCAATCCAGCTAGATAAGCGACTTCCATCGAATGTTTCAAAACGTTTTGACCATAGCTTGTACGGAACTTCAACCGGCCCAAAATTTTAATCAAGTCCGGATGCAGACCATGCACGCCCACTTCAAAGGTAGCTTGCTCACCGTATTCACGGATACGCTCATCCACTTCTTTGCGGGATTTCTCCACCATCTCTTCAATCCGTGCCGGGTGAATACGTCCATCAGCCACCAATTTTTCGAGGGCAGTACGGGCGATTTCACGGCGAATCGGGTCAAAGCCCGACAGAATAACAGCTTCTGGCGTATCATCGATAATGAGGTCAATCCCTGTAAGGGTTTCAAGCGCACGGATGTTACGTCCTTCACGACCGATAATCCGGCCTTTCATTTCTTCATTTGGCAAAGTAACAACGGATACCGTTGTCTCCGCCACGTGATCAGCCGCACAGCGTTGGATGGCGAGTGTAATAATCTCGCGGGACTTTTTGTCCGCTTCTTCCTTCGCTTGCTGTTCAATGTCCTTGATCATTTGAGCAGTCTCATGACGTACTTCCTGTTCTACGTTGGACAGTATGATACTGCGTGCGTCTTCCATAGTGAGGTTGGATATGCGCTCCAGCTCCGTCACCTGGTTTTTGTAGATCATTTCGATCTGCTGCTGTGTCTCATCAATTCGTTTCTCTTTGTTAGCCACTTGCTCTTCTTTACGTTCGAGTGATTCCAACTTTTTATCCAGCGACTCTTCTTTTTGCAACAATCGTCTTTCTTGTCGTTGAATTTCGTTCCGACGTTCACGAGTGTCTTTTTCAGCTTCGGCGCGAATGCGATGAATTTCATCCTTCGCTTCCAGCACCGTTTCTTTCTTCAGTGCTTCTGCCTCTTTCTTCGCGCTCTCCACGATTTGTACGGCAGCTTGTTCCGCACTGGAGATCTTAGCTTCTGCAAGAGATTTGCGAATAAAGTATCCTACTCCGAACCCAATGAATAGCGCGGCAACAACGAGAACGATCGTGATTGCAATCATACTGTTCACCTCCTCGTTGGTTCCTCCAAGGCATTCCTTGGGTCAATTTGCAGTTTTCAAACCTAACATATTTTTGGGAATAACGAATACTCACGGCGATCCCCCGCCGATTTTCATTTCAAGTGTACATGTCTCCACGCACTATCCGCCGTCTCCGACGAACCCATAATCATAAATGGTATAAATCTTAAAAAACAGAAACCGCTTTTTTGGAAGGAAAAAGGGTTGTCCATTTCTTACAGACTCATGTCCATTTTAGTATTTGACGAAAGAAATTGTCAAGAGAATGCAGTATAGTGAGTCCAGTCTGCTAATCCCATAACAACGATTCGTCATCTTCGGGGTCATTAGCCTCGTCTTCTTCAATTAAACCATTCACGACCCGACGCACCATATCCATGGAAAAACCTCGCCGCATCAGGAAGGGAAGCGTTTTACGTTTCTTCTCCTGGATGTCTCCTTTGACCTGATTCCATTTTTTGCGTCCGGCGGTTAGAGCCGTCTCAAATTCCGCATCTGTACTTACACCTTCAAGCGCTTCAGCAATCAGCTCATTGGCAATGCCCTTTTGACGCAGCTCTTGCCTTATCCACAGTTTTCCCTTCCGCTGTCCCTCCATACGCTGACGAGTCCATTCCTTCGCAAACAGTTCGTCATCGACCAAATTCTCCCGCTCAAGCCGATCCAGGGCCTCTTCAATCAACGGTGCAGCAAACTCTTTTTGACGAAGCTTCTGACTTAATTCGTGGCGTGTGCGGGGTTTATGCTCCAAATATCGCAAAGACTGTACATACGTCCGCTGTCGTTCGTCAGCTACGATGATATCTTCCAAGTCCTTTTTCAGAAACGTATTCCCCCGGGTCATCCGATATTTAATCATTACATCTTCAAGCACCGTAATTGAATATAAACCAAAGGTAATTCGATAACGAGCTTCCCTGCTTTTTGTTCGTTCAACCCGTGTAATGGTAAGCTCTTCGTTATCCGGGAATTGGGAGATTCCCTCCACCTCGGCTTCTTCATATAAATCATCTTCATGTTGATCCATTTCGGTCTCCCCTTCCATCTAAACCTCATACGTTTAACGTATTTCAAAAGAAATATCAGATACTAATACAAAAGGCCGGAAACAATGTCCGGCCTCTCACTAATAGTAATCATACCAACAGCCCCTGCCCATTCGGACAGAGGCTGTTGGACAGCGCGAGCACACACTGGACCCTTCTTAGCTAGATCGAGCCAAGCTCAATCAGATAAGTACGGAATCCAGAGGATTACTCGTTAATTTCAAATAATTCTTGCTCTTCTGCCGCTTCTTTTTGTTGATCTTCAGTCGTAGGTGCAGGAACTGCAGTAGTCAGGTTGCTGGCTTCACGAATTTTTTGTTCAATTACTTGAGCAATATCTGCATGCTCTTTCATGAACTGCTTCGCGTTCTCACGTCCTTGACCTAAACGCTCACCTTCGTAAGAATACCACGCACCACTTTTGTTAACGATGTCCAGCTCTGTACCAATGTCAATGATACTGCCTTCTCTCGAAATACCTTCACCGTACATAATGTCCACTTCCGCTTGTTTAAACGGTGGTGCCACTTTATTTTTCACAACTTTGATACGGGTACGGTTACCCGTGATGTCATTGCCTGACTTGATACTCTCAATACGACGTACATCCAGACGTACTGTAGAATAGAATTTCAGGGCACGACCACCAGGTGTTGTCTCCGGGTTACCAAACATAACACCGACTTTTTCACGAAGCTGGTTGATAAAGATTGCGATGGTTTTGGATTTGCTGATTGCACCAGACAGTTTACGCAGCGCCTGAGACATCAGACGTGCTTGCAAACCGACATGGGAATCCCCCATTTCGCCTTCAATTTCCGCTTTTGGTACCAATGCAGCAACTGAGTCAATAACGACAATATCGACAGCGCCACTACGTACAAGCGCTTCTGCGATTTCAAGCCCTTGCTCACCCGTATCTGGCTGGGACAGAAGCAACTCATCAATGTTAACACCCAGTTTGCTTGCGTATTGCGGGTCAAGAGCATGCTCTGCATCGATAAATGCAGCTTGTCCACCCACCCGTTGTACTTCAGCAATCGCATGCAACGCTACCGTTGTTTTACCGGAGGATTCTGGTCCATATATTTCAACAATACGGCCTTTAGGCAAGCCGCCTGTTCCTAATGCAATATCCAGAGCCAAGGAACCGCTGGGGATTATTTCCACTTGCATGTGAGTAGACTCACCCAGTTTCATGATGGATCCTTTACCAAATTGCTTCTCTATTTGACGGAGCGCCATATCAAGCGCGGCACGACGGTCTGACAATAAGCTCACACCCTTTACTGTTTATAATATAATGATACCTTGTTTTAACACGTTTGCCAAGCTTTTTTTCGAACATACATTCGTTTTTTTTGTGAAGGCCGAGGCGCCTCTTCCTCAAGGAAACTTTCCATTAAACAGAAAAAAGAACCGTAAACAAGGCTGTAAAGCCTGATTTTACGGTTCTTCCGTCTTCCTTTATTATACTTGCTTGCCTTGGTAAATGCAATCCGAGCTGTGAACTAGTCCATCTCCACAAGCTTGCGCCACAAACGATAAAGAATCGCTTTCGCTGAACGGATCCGAACCGTCTCCCGATTACCATTAATGCGCAGTTCATGAATTTCTGTCTCTTTACCACGCTCTGCCAGAGCGATGAAGACAAGTCCTGGCGGTTTGCGTTCGGAGTAACCCGGACCCGCAACACCTGTAACCGACAGACCGAAGTCCGCATCCCCAATCATGCGAATCTGCTCTGCGAGCACTTTAGCCACTTCCGGACTCACTGCGCCCGGTGCATCTTCACCTTCCAGATAGGAATGCGGCACATGGAGCAGCTTTTCCTTAATTTCATTGGAGTAACATACAATTCCGCCCTTAAGCATCGACGCACTGCCAGGAACTGATGTCAGACTCTGCATGACCAGCCCTCCTGTGCAGCTCTCAGCCGCGCTAAGGGTCAGACCCATATCAGACATCATAGTAACAATTGTGTACTCTATAGGCACATCCTCGTTCGCGTAGAGATGCTCTGGCAATCGTTCCCGAATCTGAACTTCCATTGCATCCAGCTTCAGCTTTGCCTCACTCTCACTTGGAGCCTTTGTAGATACACGTACCGTAACTTCTCCCTCACTTGCATAAGGAGCAATGGTAGGATCTGTCTGTGTATCAATCAGATCTAGGAGTCGGTCTTCCAATGCCGATTCGCCGATGCCTGCAAACTTCAGCATTTTTGAGTAGATCGGCATTTCTTCTGTCAGTACATGCTGGAACAGCCAAGGCTTAACTTCCTGTTCAAACATAGGAATCAGCTCTTTCGGCGGTCCAGGCATCACTACATAATGCTTACCATTGTCGGAAATCGCATTTCCTGCGGCAAGACCTGTTTCGTTCGCCAGCGGTGTTCCACCTTCGATAACGATCGCCTGACGACGATTGTTTTCGGTCATGTCCACATTGCGATCTCGGAAGAAGCTCTCAATTTTGTCCATAGCCAATCGATCTATATGCAGTTTGCGGTTCAAGACCGCCGCGATCGCATCCTTGGTCAAGTCATCTTGTGTAGGACCGATGCCCCCGGAAAATAAAATGACGTCTGCACGACCCTGAGCAATGCGAATGGCGTCACTAAGTCGATTTAGATTATCACCAACCACCGTTTGGAAATATACATCAATCCCGATCGCAGCCAATTCACGGGATAGATATCGGGCATTGGTGTTTACAATTTGTCCAAGCAACAATTCTGTGCCAACTGCAATGATTTCTGCCTTCATTCAGCATCCTCCTGTACATGTGGTGAGTGATCAAAGGGCAATAGGATGATTTCCTATTGCCCTTCGTACCAATGATTTCTTCATGCTTATCCATTTAACCTCAAACGTTAAGCTTTCGATAAATGAAGCAAATTTTTGTTTTTGATAAAGTAATCAATGCCTGACCAAATCGTAATAATCGCTGCAGCCCAAACAGCAATAACGTCCATGTGAATACCCGTGAATGAGAACGGGAAATTATTCAACAACAGCAGCACAATCGCTACAATTTGCACGACGGTCTTCAGTTTGCCCCAGGCACTTGCTGCAACAACCGAACCATCCAATAATGCAATCTGACGCAAGCCGGTAACAGCGAACTCACGACTAATAATGACCACAGCAATCCAGGAATCCAACTTACCCATTTCCACAAGTGAAATCAGCACCGCGGTAACCAACAATTTGTCAGCCAGCGGATCAAGCAATTTCCCCAGGTTGGTGACCATATTATTTTTCCGAGCCAGATAGCCGTCAATTCCATCCGTGCTTGCTGCAATGATAAAAATGACAGCAGCAATCAATTGATTATACGGAAGCGATAAGCTTCCCAATTGCAACGGTTCTGGATAGAACGGAAAATCTACGAGCAGGAACACCATCAAAAAAGGGATTAAGCAAATTCGTGCAAGCGTAATCCGGTTGGGTAAATTCACAAGACGCCCTCCCTCTTATCCTCCATTACTCCAAACATTCATCTTAATCCCGTATTCATCATCCGGAACATGAAATTTACAGTTTCACTGTCAATCAGCACTAAAAGTGCTCTCACTATGTAAAAACGCAAAAAATAAAGTCAACCGTTCAAACGCAAAACCGTTTTAAACGTTCCGGTGACTTCCAGAAGATGTACTGCTTTTCACAAAGTCAGCAAACGATGATGACTGGGCTTTGATGCTTATCTGCTAGCAATGCACACTTAGTATAATATACGCCAATTGCAGTGTCAAAAAACACGTCTAGCTACAAAAAGGAGATATTATTTGAAATTTGTATATTGCAGGTCCAGAGGCAGATTGGCACCGTTCAACAGCTGCATAACTGCTTGCAAATCATTCTTACTTTTACCTGTTACCCGGAGTTGATCTCCCTGAATCTGACTCTTCACTTTCATCTTGGAGTCACGAATCAAAATATTGATTTTTTTAGCGATATCCTGATCAATCCCCTGCTTGAAATTCAAACGCTGTCTGACTGTACCTGACGAAGCAGGCTCTACTTTTGCATAATCAATGTTTTTTAAAGGTAAACCCCGCTTAGCCATTTTGGATTGAAGTACATCGATGACAGCCTTGAGTTTGGTCTCATCATCAGATACGATCGTTAACGCATCCTTATCCAGTTTCAGACTGCTCTTGCTGCCCTTGAAGTCATAACGCGTGCCAATTTCCTTTTCCGTTTGTGTAACGGCATTTGTCAATTCCTGCAAGTCCATTTTGGACACGATATCAAATGAATTTTCTGAACTCAAACCAGTCACCCTTTCAGTTAATCATATGTTCTGTAACATTATAGAGGATACGCCAAGCAAAAGTCTAATTTTATGAGGTTTTTCAAAATAAAAAAGCATTTTTGGCTGCCACTTGAAATGGTTGCCAAAAATGCTCGCCGTACGGCGCCCTTCTAATAACGGCTGCGATTAGGCTGTCTGAACATGTCAAGCACACCCAGAAGCACATGTGCAAGTCCAAAGCCCAAAATTCCGTAACCCCAGGCAGTTGGAGTCAAGTAATAACCCAGGAGGCTGACAATGATCCCCAAACCTGTTACGATCCAGCTGACTGTCACAGCCATCCACCTCACTTCACCAAAAGTTAACTGCAAGTTAAGACATGGTTAGTGTCTCCTGTAGAAACTTTGGTTATTCGCCGCTAGTGTTGGTGCTTCCTTCGGTAGTGCTTCCTGTTTCATTCGACGTAGTGCTATCGTTACCTATTGAGGATGTATCCTCACCAAGCCTTAACCGAATGCGGTTTGTCGCTTTCCCGTCTGTCACAACCTGCCCTGCAACCTCAATTGTGGTCGCTGCAGCGTAACCGGACTTAATGTACATTCCTGCACTGTCCAATTCAAAAGTATAACTGTCTCCATCAGCGGTGTTGCCGTACTCCAACTTCTCTCCACTAGAGTTCTCGCCCTTGTATACTTCCAGCCAGCTATGCCCCGTTGCTTTAATCGTAACCGTCACAGGCTGCCCTGCGCTGCCGTTCACTTTAAAGTTCGTGATATTGCCTGATTTTCCGTCTTCAGCCACAGTTACAGAAGCTGGGGGACTTTCTGTTGGGTTCTCTTCATTTTCGCCCGTCGTTTGGCCATCCGTTTGTCCGTCAGTCTGTCCCTCTGCCGTTCCGCCGCCGTTACCGCCAGCCTCGCCTTCATTCGTTTCTCCGCTACCTGATTCATTAGCTGGCGGATTAGAAGCTTGACCATTATCTGTAGGCTCATCCGGTTTATCTTGAGGCAGCTGCTGGCTGTCTGTGATCTTGGTCTGATCCAGCCCTTGTGTATCCGAATCATCCTTGTTCATCACTACATACACGTACAACAGCACAAGAATTAATACCGGAAAAGTCCACATCAGCGCAACAGACATCCAGCGGTTACTGCGCTCTACCGGGCGGTTTGAACGCTTTTGAATAACCGGCTCCATGGTTGCTTCCGTTTCTTCTGCAGGTACATCTTTCTTATGTCCCTCCAGCAGCTCATCAGGATTTAGTCCCACCGTTTCCGCATAGGTTTTGATAAATGCACGCACATAGAAGCTGCCAGGCAGCACTTTGTAGTCTCCTGCCTCTATTGCCTCCAAATACCTCTTGCGAATTTTAGTCATTTCCTGTACATCGTCAAGACTCATCCCTTTTTGCAGCCGGGCCTCTCTTAACTGCTGACCCAGTTCAGACATGCCATCTCCTCCTTATGTTTATCTCTATGGTTGTTGCTTATCTATTTCATGATCCCGTACGGAGCGTTACAGTTCGTCGGTGTAGCTGGCCGTAAACGTATCATAAATAATTTCTTCATTCGGATTGTTGCGCAGTTCAATAATAATGTCAAAATCATTAAAATCATATTCCGACTCCTGCACAAAAATATCCGGATGTTCAATAACCTTGGTGCTTGGCATCGTCATGATGTCCTGTAACAGATTATAATGACGTTCGCTTGAACGAATCGTACTGACAATTCCGTCAATGATAAACACATTGTTTGGATTCAATTCGTCCTCGGACATCTGGCTTCTTATGGTTTGACGAAGAAGTGTGGAGGAAACAAACGTCCAGCGCTTCATTGCACATACGCTGCCTGCAATAATGGATTCCGTTTTGCCTACACGCGGCATTCCACGCAAACCAATGACTTGATTGCCTTCCCTCTTAAATACTTCACCCAAAAAGTCCACAAGTAACCCAAGTTCGTCCCGCGTAAAACGAAATGTCTTGCGATCATCCGAATCACGATCAATATAGCGACCATGCCGTACAGCCAAAATATCGACCAGTTTCGGTTGACGCAAAGCAGACACAGTTATGCTGTTCACTTTGCCAAGCATTTCACCCAGCAGACGAATCTTCTCGTCATCATCCGATTCCAGCAGCATCCCCCGGGTTTTGCCTTCAACACCGTTGATGGTCAATATATTTACTTCAAGCATCCCCAGCATAGAGGCGATATCCCCTAAAAGGCCAGGTCTGTTCTTATGTATTTTATACTCCATATACCATTGTTTAGATTCCATTTAAACACCCCGTAAAGCATTATTCCACATTATTCGACAGTAACAGAACGCGTCCATTGGACGACAATCTGAGATATCTTCTAAAAATGGGTCACGTTAATGATATATAAAATGAAAATGAATTACAAGAACAGGTCTGTAATCAATGTGTAATCATTAGAGAAAAGCCCCCTTGCGGGAGCTTTCCATCGTTAATCTTATGCGTTTTGTTTGGCCAATTTGACCATCAGGCACGCAATCGTACGACGTTCATCCTCGTCGCCGACTTCCCATAGTTCTTTCAATGCCCGGTTGGAAGGGTTCGCCGGATCTACTTTCTCATCCAGGAAGTCGCCGATTTCATACGCAAGTTTGTTGATGGTTTCTTCATTCATCCCCATCTTCTCTGCTTGCTGTACTCGGTCACCCAAAAACTTCTTCCAAGTGTCGAAACTCGTGAGCACCGTTTTTTCTGTTGACATGATAAATCCTCCTTAGCTGACGCATGAGATTTAAAATCAACAGTTGTAATATGTGCTTCCCGGACATTTTATATACGAGCTTTTTGGAATTAATCGAAGATCATCTTCGAATCATACATTTCCATCAGGATACTACCTCGAAGTGAAAACAAAATTAAATTCACACCCCATATATTACGTGAGCCAGCCACCATTTGGACTTATAATCTGCCCATTAATGTAGCCAGACTCGGGAAGGGCAAGGAAGTAGACCAGTGATGAGATTTCATCTGGTTGGGCAAATCTTCCTGCCGGAATTTCCTCTTCCAGCATTTTTAGTTCATCCTGATCCAGATGGTTCAGCATGGATGTTTGAACCGCACCCGGAGCTACAGCATTCACCGTTACGCCAGATGGAGCCAATTCTTTGGCAAGAGCTTTGGTGAATGCATTTACACCGCCTTTGGTAGTAGAATACAACACCTCACAAGAGGCACCCGACAATCCCCAGATAGATGACACATTTATGATTCGACCGTATCTTTGGGAGATCATGTGAGGCATCATTTCCTGTGTACACAAGAACGTGCCTTTCAGGTTAATTGCCATCACTTCATCCCAGATTTCTTCCGTAACATCGGACAGCATTCCATAATGAGATATCCCTGCATTATTCACCAGAATATCCGGCATCAGCCCGTGTGATTCCAGCTTTTCGCGCATACGTTCAATTTGTTCCCGGCTGCGAAGATCGGCAGACACCGTCATGACTTTACCACTGCCCTGTTCCATGCACCTTCTCGCCGCTTCATTAGCTGCTTCATGCGATTTCATATAGTGAATCACTACATTCATGCCCACCTTGGCAAAACGCTCTGCGATAGCTGCTCCAATGCCTCCGCTCGCGCCTGTTACAAGTACCGTCATTTCTCCAATTGGCTTCAATTGTCCTGTTCCCCTCTCCATATTAAGGACTCACGACAAGCGATATCGACAGTTGATCCCAACGAATATGCTCTTTCAATCTGCGGTTTACCTCTTCCAGTGTAAGCGATTCATACAACGGGAGCATGTTGAAAAAATCACCACCACGGAATTGCTGCCGCGTAAATTCATTTGCAATGTTTTCTGGTGAATTGAGCATGCGCAAATATCCACCTATTTTCTTTTTGCGTGCGCGCTCAAAGTCGGTTGCATCAAATCCTTTTTCCACAATAGCATCGACTTCTTCACGGATGCGGGCAAGCAGTTGATCCGGGTCTTTGGTGTCCCCGCCAATAGCCGAAAAAGCATATTGCGTCGAACTGTTATATTCATGCCCAAAGCTGTCCGAAATCAGGTCTTCATCATACAATTTTTGAAATAGCGGAGTACTGGAACCAAACAATAGATCCATCATTAGTTTGGTTGTCATATCCCGGCGCAGCAGGTCTTCTCCAGTGAGTCCCACATCGGTTTCCTTAAAACCAAACAAACATTTGGGCAGGGAAACGGCCAATTTGGATTCACGTCTGGCTTCTCCCACTTGCTTAGGTTCCGGTTCAAATATTCGCTCAATTTGCCCTTGAGGCTTGTAATTTTTCTTCGCCTGGTTCGAACGAACCATATCGATCACTTCCTGCGGATCTACTCCACCCACAACAAACAGAAGCATATTGCTTGGATGATAAAAAGAGTTGTAGCACGTGTACAACGTTTCTTTGGTTATGGTGCCAATGGATTCAACGGTTCCGGCGATATCAATATGCACAGGATGTTTCTGATACATCGCCTCGATCAGGCCAAAATAAACACGCCAATCCGGATTATCCGCATACATATTAATTTCCTGTGCGATGATCCCTTTTTCCTTTTCTACATTCTGATCGGTGAAGTAAGGATTTTGCACAAAATCAACTAATGTTTGTATATTTTCATTGACATGTTCCGTCGCCGAAAACAAATAAACCGTCTGGTCAAAACTGGTAAAGGCATTGGCAGAAGCACCATGAGAAGCAAATGTGGCAAAAATATCACCTGTTGGTTCTTCAAACATTTTGTGTTCCAGAAAATGAGCAATTCCGTCCGGAACCTTCACTTCCTCCTGTCCTTCAACCTTAAAATGATTGTCGACCGAACCGTATTTGGTAGCAAACGTGGCATATGTTTTCTGGAAACCCGGTTTAGGCAAAATATAAACATGCAGCCCGTTATCCATCACTTCGTAATACAGCGTTTCCTGCAAACGATCGTATGTTATGCTCTCCACCGACTATTCCCCCTTCTCATCACGCAAGAAATAAATCGTATCCAGACGGAATTTCTCTGCCGCCTCACGAACATTTTCTTTGCTGATCTGCTCTACCTGGGTCAGCAGTTCCTCGGCGGTCCGCTCTTTGCCGGATAACTGTCGATTGAAATCATAAGCAATCAGCTCAAATGCAGAATCCTGCATTTCCTTGAGCAGATTACGGATCATCGCCTTGGTCTGAGACATCTCCAGGTCAGTGATATTTCCATTCTTCATTTCATCCAGCTGCTGCTTGATAATCCTGACGGCTTTTTCATAATTGGGGATTTCAATCCCGGATTGAATCGTTGCAATACCCTTATGTCCGTCATAACGGGAAGAGGCATAGTACGCCAGGCTTTCTTTTTCACGAACATTAACGAACAGTTTGGAATGCGGATATCCTCCGAGAATGCCGTTATACATCAATGCTGCTGCATACTGCGGGTCACCATAAGTAATTGACGTGCGAAGTCCCATATTGAGCTTACCTTGATTCACATTAAGCCGTTCTACAACGGTTTCCACTTCTTTATCTCCACGAATAGCTTTCTGTGTGTGATAGTCGGAAGAGATCGTACGTTCAACATTGAAATAACGCTGCACCAGATTCTCTACCTCTTCCAGCGTGGTGTCTCCCACCACATACAAGTCCATACTGGCCTGCTGCAACCATTCCTGGTACGAAGCTGTCAATGTATCTGGATCAATGCCGGGCAAATCCTTGCGCTCACCAAGCGGGTGCAAACGATACGGCTCGTTTTTACACATCTCCTCAATACTACGTTCCGCAGCATAACGCATTTTGTCATTGACGATGGACTCCAGCATTTTGCGAACAGTCTCCCGCTCAGCTTGTACATAAGAGGTCCGAAAATGTCCATCCTCCTGTGCAGGGCGTGTGAGCACCTCCCCGAGAAAAGCAAAAGAACGATCCAACAGCTGCTCGTCCCCGCCAACAAAGGAATCATTAATGGTATCCATACGGAACTGTACAATCTGGTAATCGCCACGTTTATAGACATCAAAGCCAAAACCCGCTCCATACAAATGTTCCAACTGTTCTCGAAATTGCGTAGTTTCCGGATAGGATTCGGTCCCGCGCCGAAGCACAAAAGGTGTTAAGGCTACTTTGGTTACCGTATCTTCCTGCAGGGGAACCCCTGCGTAAAGTGAGATTGCAAATGTCTTAAAACGTTTCGTAGGAAGAACATGTATGCGGAATTCTTTCCGGTTTCCTCGTTCAAATCCTGATGTATTCAAATGTCAAAACCCCTTTACGGCGTCATTTATCGTGCAATAAGTGAAGCTTAAACGTAACAACCATTTTAACCCATTCAAAAGGCAAGAAGCAACCGAAGTCACGCCTTCTGGTTGCTTCCAAGATCATCACATACAGAATATATGCTGCCCGATTGTTTTTACCTGAGGACGTGTCCAGATCCATTTGGATGTAGCTGTCTTCGGATTAAAATAATAGAGGCATCCACCGGATGGGTCCCAACCATTTATCGCCTGTTCAACTGCCTTTTTAGCTTGTGCATTCGGTTCCAGATAAATCTGGCCGTCTGCAACGGCGGTGAACGCACCCGGCTGGAAAATTACTCCAGATGGGGTGTTCGGGAAACTCGGCGATTTAACGCGATTTAGGATAACTGCGGCTACTGCCACTTGACCTTCAAACGGCTCTCCGCGAGATTCACCATATACAGCGTTAGCCATAATTTTGATTTCGTTCTCCGACAACCCCATGGAATTGGCTGAGCCCATATTGTCCTGCTCTTTATCCGCAGTATTGTTATTGTTGCCACTATCTCCTGAAGTTTGATCCTTGTGCAGCGGTGTTTCTGTTGGCGACCATTGTTTTGAAGCATTATACAGCTTCAGCTTCGTTTTGGCTCCGACCACACCGTCTACCTTCATGCCAAATTCAGATTGAAACCATTTGACCGATTTCAGTGTACTGCTGCCAAAATTGCTGTCAATTTTACCATTGTAAAATCCCAAATACTTCAGCCGGCCTTGAAGCTCGTATACATCCTGACCATAACTTCCATATTTCACAGCATTGGTGCTAAAGGTGGGTAAGGACTTTTCTTCGACCTGCGGGGAACTTGGGTTTGGACTATCGGTTGCTGTATTCCCAGGAAGCAAATAACGAATTCCCAATGCGGACATCAGCAAAATAGCAGTGAAAAGCCATATGTTCATTTTTCGCATCGACTGTGCTCTACCTTTCTCTTGTGGGATTAACAGAATCGCTAAGGTTATTATGACAACCATACTTCGTTCCTATGCACCAAATCCTCCGATCATTGGACATCATGGCAAATCTTCAGTCAAATGACATGCAAAAAACCCTCAACCAATAAGGTTGAGGGCTTTAATCATTTGCACGTGCCAGTGTATTACGAGCTAATTTTATTCTGTTGATACTGCTCCAGTGAGATGAGTACTTCCCGTGGTTTGCTACCCTCGTAAGGACCGATCACACCTCGGGCTTCCATGGAGTCAATCAAACGTGCTGCACGGGTATAACCAACTCGCATTCGGCGTTGAAGCAGAGAAACCGAGGCTTGCTTCGCCTCCAAAATAATCTGCACCGCCTGTTCATATAACTCATCCTGTACTTCATCTGCTGCCTGAACGGAATCATCCACCTCAGGCACAAGGGATTCGTCATACTGCGCTTCACCCTGACCACGCACGTAATTCACGATATTTTCAACTTCCTCATCACTCATGAAAGCACCTTGTACACGAACCGGCTTCGAAGCTCCCATAGGCATGAACAGCATATCTCCCCGACCCAATAGCTTCTCGGCCCCGCCCATATCCAGAATGGTTCGGGAATCCACTTGAGAGGATACACCGAAGGCAATCCGGGAAGGGATGTTGGCTTTGATTACACCAGTGATGACATCCACAGAAGGGCGCTGTGTGGCAATGATCAGATGGATACCGGCTGCACGCGCCATCTGAGCCAATCGGGCAATCGCATCTTCCACGTCACCCGCGGCAACCATCATGAGGTCAGCCAGCTCGTCCACGATAACAACAATATAAGGCAAAACCGCCGCTGGGTTGTCTTTCATCAGATTATTATAGCCTTCAACGTTACGTGTACCCGATTTGGAGAACAGCTCATACCTTTTCTCCATCTCAACAACGATCTTTTTGAGAGCAAGTGAAGCCCTCTTAGGATCAGTTACGACCGGTGCCATCAGATGCGGAATACCATTATATACGTTCAGCTCGACCATTTTGGGATCTACCATTAGAAACTTCACTTCATCCGGCTTCGCTTTGTACAGGATGCTGGTAATAATACCATTGATACATACTGATTTACCTGAACCTGTTGCACCAGCCACCAGCAAATGGGGCATACGAGCCAGATTACCGATAATCGTCTGCCCAGAGATATCCCGTCCAAATGCAATGGTCACTTTGGATTCGGCTTCCTGGAATGTAGCTGTCTCCATGACCTCCCGCATCGTTACAACCGATACCTCTCCATTCGGTACCTCAATACCGATAGCGGATTTGCCGGGAATTGGCGCTTCCATCCGGATATCCTTTGCCGCCAGGGCTAATGCAATATCATCTGTCAGACTTACAATTCTGCTCACCTTCACACCAATATCCGGTTGGATCTCATATCGTGTAACAGCAGGCCCTCTGACGACTTCAAGTACTTTGGCGCGAACACCGAAGCTTTCCAGCGTTGCTTCCAGCTTGCGTGCAGTCTGCATATAGTCCTTCTGGTCGCCGCCCTTACCTCCGTTGTTGGGCTTCGAAAGAAGCCTGAACGATGGAAGTTTATATGGCTTGGGAGGTGGTGGAGGCGGCTTAACAGGCTGCACTTCCTGCCCCTCCGTATCCGAAGCATCCAATCCTTGAGCCGCATTGCTCAACGTAGATGCAACGTCTGAACTACCCTCAA
This sequence comes from Paenibacillus sp. OK076, assembly GCF_900110055.1. NCBI lineage: Bacteria > Bacillati > Bacillota > Bacilli > Caryophanales > Paenibacillaceae > Paenibacillus > Paenibacillus sp. OK076. Next base: position 1,616,505 of record NZ_FOCH01000001.1, on the reverse strand, counting down.
CAGCATCCATCCCATCTGTTCCGGCATCTGCCGCTCCAGGCCACTCCATGTTATCCACAAGTTCATCTGAAATCTTGATTGGAAGCTCATCTGTCTGCATATTATCCGTTAGATCATCTGGGAAAGGATACGCATCATCCAGATCATCATCTTTACTCGCATCCTCGGATCTGACATGTTCAAAGAAGTCACGGATGATTGGAGCCGAATTAGGTCTTGATTGCACTGGAACTGCTGCGGAAGCCATTACATCGGATGCGATGATTGGCTCGTCATGCCATGAATCTGCTGGAGGTTCCTGCTCAGCTCGGTAGACAACATGTTCCGTGTCTAAAGAATTATCCTCGTCCAAACCACGCTCATTCTTCGTCCGATCAGAACCCCATTTTCCAAAGAGTTGGAAAAATATCGGGGCTTTTCGTTTCGGTAGCTGCTGATCCTGCAGATCATTGTCATCATCTTCCTCATCGTTCACTGGAACAGGAACCACTTTGCGGACATTCCCGTTTTTCTTGCCCGCAGAAATTGAAACGGCTCGTGCTGACGGTCTAGCCTCCAGCTTTTTGTACATCGCACTTCCTGCATCCCATATTTTGGTTCTGAAAATGCGAATCAAATCGACATAAGAAAGATTGGTAACCAGCATGAAGCTGATAATGAACATCACGATCATAATCAATCGTGCCCCCAAGCTGCCAAACAACCACAAGAACAAGGCAAATTGCGCCGCTCCAATATAACCGCCGCTAATGTCCTTATTGAGCATTGAATCCCGTTCGCCTGGCGCAGCAGGCGTGAGCAGCTCGGTTTGCATATCATTATGTATCTGTGTAAGTACAGCACCAGGCTCAAGGGCTCCAACCGGAATAAGCTTCTGGTGCATGGCAGAGACGGTACTCATCAGGGTTAAGGCAAACACCAGTAATACAAGCCCTGTCTTGCGCGTTGTCCAACCACTAGGCCATTTTCGATGAATCATCACCATTAAGCCATAATAAATCTCGATAAGCGGAATCGCAAAATAGAACTTGCCAAGCATTAATCCAAACATCTTGGAAAGCGAGCGTCCTACGGTTGCTTCACCCGACAAAGCAATGACGGCAAGGGTAATAAGCACAATGCCGTAAATTTCATATTTTAAAACGCCACTAAACGCTGCGGCCTTTTTTTTCCTCTTTTTTCTTCTGGCCAAAATCAGGTCACCCCCAGAAGAATATTATACCATACAAATATAATCCGTACATATGTTCTTTTTCTTCTCAATTTGTCTTATTTCGTCGCGTTATGTTGGTCCCGGGTTACCCGAAAGCGGAACGATCGATCCGGGCATATTGGCTGGATTCAGATAAGCTTCCAAGGGGCATTCAAGCAAACGTACAATGACAGCCTCTTGTTCATTAACAGGTCGGACCTGCATCAATAATCCGTTCACCTTAATCTCCCGGGTGTCTTCTCCCTCATTCCACATCCCTGACCACAGCAGTTCAGGCGGCATCACGGTGTAAAGTGTCATTGGGTGTAACCCCCTGCCTGCAGTGTCTGTCTTTTGTCTCCTATAAGCTGATTCAACTGGGCGATGGCCTGGCCTATCCCGCCTACGGCATCCATTAATCCGTATTTGACCGCATCTGCGCTACCCACAGCTGTTCCAATGTCGCGGTTGAGTTCACCGGTCTTAAACATCAATTCCTTGAACATTTCTTCCGAGATATTGGAGTGCGACGTAACAAATCTTACGACACGTTCCTGCATCTTCTCCATATATTCAAACGTCTGAGGCACGCCTATCACGAGTCCGTTCATACGGATCGGATGAATGGTCATGGTTGCACTACCCGCGATCAGGGAATAGGTTGAAGCAACCGCGATTGGAACCCCAATGCTGTGTCCTCCTCCAATGACGACGGTAACGGTAGGTTTGCTAAGTGAAGCAATCATTTCGGCAATAGCCAAACCCGCCTCCACATCTCCTCCTACCGTGTTTAAAATGATCAAAATGCCTTCAATTCGCTGGTTCTGTTCTGCTGCAACCAGCTGCGGAATGATGTGCTCATACTTTGTTGTTTTATTTTGCGGTGGTAAAATTAAATGCCCTTCCACCTGACCGATAATGGTCATGCAGAAAATGTTTGATTCAGCTGCAGGTGACTGCGTTTGTCCAAATTGCTGAATGGCCTCCGTTACCGGAGACATGGTCTTTTCCTCTTGTGCCGGCACTTCCGGTGCCTCGGTGCCCGGTTGTTCCGATTTGGGTGTTTGCTTGCTTTTCATGTATTCACTCATTCGATTAATCCCCTTCTCCAGAAACATGTAATGTATTTCCTTAGTATGGGGAATGTTCCAGCTGACTTATACCCCATTACCATCAATTTCTCCAGAATCTGGTGTTGGGCCAGAAAACAACAAAAAAAGCCCCTTCTCTACGAGGAACCGTCCAATATTACTCGTAGAGAAGGGGCGACTGTGTGCCTGAATTTATGTTTTTGTTTGATTTATTTTAAACTTCCATAATGATTGGCAAAATCATCGGTCTACGACGAGTTTGCTCATACAAGAAGCGTCCGAGAGCATCTTTAACATTCGTTTTGAGTGAAGCCCATTCGTTAACGTTCTCACTCATCAACTTCTGCAATGTGCTGCTGACGATGCGATTGGCTTCATCAAGCAGTCCTTCCGATTCGCGTACATAGACAAATCCACGAGAGATAATGTCCGGACCGGATACAATTTTGCCATCCTGTTTGCTCAGTGTTACCACGACAACCAGAATACCATCCTGTGACAGCAACTTACGGTCACGCAATACGATGTTACCTACATCGCCTACACCCAAACCGTCGATTAACACGTTACCTGCAGTAACTTTACCTGCCTTGCGTGCAGCTCCGTTTTGAATTTCTACCACTTCACCGATATCCGTAATAAAAATGTTGTCTGGATCAATACCTACAGACTCAGCCAGTACCGCGTGGCGGCGCTGCATACGGAATTCACCGTGAATCGGCAGGAAGTATTTCGGTTTCATCAGGTTAAGCATCAGCTTGAGCTCTTCCTGGCTACCGTGACCGGATACGTGAACGCCACTGTTTGCACCGCTGTAGTGCACATTGGCACCCAAACGGAACAGTTCGTCAATCGTACGGCCTACATATTTCTCATTACCCGGAACTGGTGTTGCCGCGATAATTACTGTATCCCCAGGCAGAATATCTACCTTACGATGAGTGGAACGAGCCATACGTGTCAATGCTGACATTGGCTCGCCTTGGCTACCTGTGCAGAGAATTACTACACGGTCAGCAGCCATTTTGCCTACTTCTTCCGGCTCAATGATCATGCCGTCTGGAATCTCAAGGTAACCCAGTTCAGAAGCAATACCCACCACATTTACCATACTGCGTCCAATAACTGCGACTTTACGTCCAGTTACTTCAGCTGCATTGATAACTTGTTGAATCCGGTGTACGTTGGAAGCAAACGTTGCTACAACAACACGTTGGCTTGCTTTACGGAAGATATCTTCCAGAACGATACCCACATTTTTCTCCGAAGGTGTAAATCCAGGTTTCTCTGCGTTAGTACTATCGGACAAGAGGGCAAGTACGCCATTCGTTCCGATTTGTGCCATACGCTGGAGATCTGCATATTGACCATTGACTGGAGTGTGGTCAAATTTGAAGTCACCTGTATGAACAACAGCGCCTTCCGGTGTTTCGACACATACGCCGACGGAGTCCGGAATACTATGGTTAGTAGCGAAGAACGTTGCTTTCAATACAGAGCCGAGTTGGATCTCGGAATCCGCATCAATCAGGATGCGTTTTGTTTCACCCAGCAAATTGGCTTCTTTCAGCTTGTTTTCCACAAGTCCGAGAGTAAGCTTTGTTCCGTAAACGGGAACATTCAAGTGTTTCAGAACATATGGCAGACCACCGATATGATCCTCATGTCCGTGAGTCAAAATAATACCTCTTACTTTGTCACGGTTTTCAGTCAGATAAGAAATGTCAGGAATGACAATGTCAATTCCAAGCATATCTTCTTCCGGGAATTTAAGACCAGCATCTACGACTACAATGTCGTTAGCGTATTGGATGACGTACATATTTTTACCAATCTCGCCTACGCCGCCCAAAGCAAAAATCATCAGTTTATCGTTGTTATTTTTCTTAGACAAATGAATCTAAACCTCCTATGGTAGTTGGACGTCGTACCTTATTATTTTATTGTAAGTTAAGAAAAGCAGTCCATCACACCCATGCCCGTAAATAGGGATGAATGCAAAAGAGCACCTTTATTCACGATATTTGGAAGAAGTTCTTCGAAGTTATTCCCCTTCACCAACAAGATGGATTTTGAAATGATCCTCCTTAGCCGTTCCTTCCTTTTTCACCACAAAGCTACACCGAGAAACGATGTCGCTTTCAATTTCAAAAAAATACCGCACCCAGTCACTTGACATCATTATACATGATTAAAAACAAAAAAAACAAGTCACTCTCTCGTGAACCTCTACGTTTGCCTCCAGTTGTGAAAAGAAACCTAACAATCATCGTCAAAAAAAAGAACCGCCTCCTCTTCAACGAGGAGCGGTTCTTCTGCAATTTCTATGGGTTTATAAAAAATTCACAAACCCGTTTAATAACGTATTATTGATAATTAAACAAGCCACGAATAAAACCTTGCTCATCCTCTGTTGCAGCTATAAGCGGTAGGCGTACAGATCCGACATTCAGACCGCGCAATGTGAGAGCGTATTTCACCGCTACAGGGTTCGGTAAAGGCTGCGGGCACTCGAACAGACCTTTAAACACCGGAAAGAGCTTCTGATGGATCTGAGCCGCCTGTACAGGTGCACCACCGAAGTAGGCATCAATCATTTCTTTCATCTCAGCGCCTACCACATGGCTGGCAACACTAACGATCCCGTAAGCACCTACAGCAATCGCTGGCAAACCAGAAGCATCGTCACCGGAATACACCCTGAAATGTCCCGGTGCACCAGCAGCAATCTGCGTGACTTGCTCCAAAGAAACACATTCCTTCGTAGCAACAATGTTAGGAATCTGTGCCAAACGAAGCGTTGTTGCAGCTGAAAGACTGGCTGCCGTACGTCCAGGAACGTTATACAACATAACTGGCAGTTTCGTCGCGTTCGCAATCGCTTCAAAGTGTCTAAACATTCCCTCTTGACTGGGTTTGTTGTAATAAGGAACAACCAGCAAAACGCCATCTACACCAGCACGTTCAGCGTCCTGAGTCAGATGGATGGAATGAGCGGTGTTATTGCTACCCGTTCCAGCAATGATTTTGCACCGTCCAGCCGCATGTTTTACTGCGAATTCGAATAGCTCTACTTTTTCTTTGTCGCTAAGCGTGGGAGATTCTCCAGTTGTTCCAGAAATAACGAGCGTCTCTGACTTTTGATCTTCAATCAAATAGTCTATTAGACGTGCAGTTTCCTCCAAATGGATCTCCCCTTGTTCGTTAAACGGAGTGACCATTGCTGTAATCAATCTTCCAAAGTCCAATTCGATTCCTCCTTCAAAACAGGCCCGGCTCCGCTGACTTCAAAGTACTACAAGTGAAGTTCGAATGAGGCATGAAGCGCCCTCAGAGCTTGAACCATATCTTCTTTTTTCACAAGTACCCAAATCGTTGTATTGGAATCTGCAGATTGCAGGATCTGAATATCCGCCAGTGTCAAGGATTCCACGATCCGTGCCATAATGCCTGGCACTCCGTTGATCCCTCCGCCGATGACGGAAACTTTGGCACAGCCGGAAAGACTTTGCGGTTTAAGACCAATCTCCTGCAATACCTGAATGGCTTTCTCGGAATCACTATCAAAAACGGTATAGACAACTCCCAGGGGGGTAACATTAATAAAATCGACGCTAATCGAATTTTCAGCCATCGTTTTGAACACTTTCAGCTGCAAGCGATCTGCACCGCCCGGCACTTCTACCGTTATTTGCGTAACATTACTTACATAGGCAATCCCTGTTACATATCGGTCGACAATGCCTGTCTGCACATCCTGGAATCCTTCTGGATGCGTAACCAGCGTCCCTTCACTATCTGCAAAGGTAGACCGGACACGCACTGGAATCTGGGATTGCATGGCAATCTCGACTGCACGCGGGTGAATTACCTTGGCTCCTTGATGGGCCATATTACATATCTCGGCATAACTTACAACAGTCAAAGGACGAGCGTCCTCCACGATACGTGGATCTGCTGTCAATATCCCATTTACATCCGTGTATATGTCAACCATCTCAGCGTGTAATGCTGCACCAAGTGCTGTAGCTGACGTATCGCTTCCTCCACGACCAAGCGTTGTAAAGTCCCCGTTCTCGGTCTGCCCCTGGAATCCTGTGACAATGACAACACGCCCACTCTGAAGCTGCTCCAGCACACGAACAGGACGGACATCCAAAATTCGGGCATTCCCGAAATTGTCGTCCGTCACAAAACCTGCTTGTGCACCGGTCAGCACTGTAGTTGGAATGCCTTCATGTTCAAGTAGACTGCTCAAAGTCGTCGCAGATATAATTTCACCACAGCACAGCAGTAAATCCTTTTCGCGTGCAGATAGTGCATTTCCGTTCTGTGCAGCCCAGTCCAGTAACGTATCCGTAGCATAAGGCTCGCCGCGGCGGCCCATCGCTGACACAACGATAACCAGACTCAATCCTGCTTCAAGTTCACGTTTAACATGACGGAGCACATGCTCTCTCGCCTGAACGGTAGAGAGAGACGTACCTCCGAATTTCTGTACCATGATGCGCATCTTTATTCCTCCATTTGTGTACGCAAGAAGACTGGACACGGGTCAAATCAACAAATGGATCACCCTAGGGAGCGTTCCGATGCGATAATTTCAGCTATTTATACGGCATTTCATGCCGCTCCTCATCAAAGATTGTTGGAAACAATCCCGGATGAAGGCCGCGGTTGTTATCGAGATCATGACGCACACGTTCCCCGTGCACTGATCCCGCTTGCCTGACTTCATCATTGCAAGCAGGAATTCCCTTTTATGAAAGGAACGTGGACACAGGTAGCTGTTTATGCCAGCATAACGTCCCTCATGATTTTCTTTGTCTCTCGAACCATCTTCATTTCTTCAAGCGTATAACCGTTATCCCCGAAACTAAGTCTGTTCAGAACCCTGTCTGAAAACAAACAGATGTTACGGCGGACCCAATAAACATCAAGCCTGTGCAGAACGCTGCACAATCATTGGCTGCAACTGTTTGCCTTCAAGCGCACTCCAGCATGCCTCCGGAATCAGCTCCATTTTCGCCACTAACGAATTCGGTTTTTTCACCGGATCATCCTGCCCAAATGGCACAAAATACACATGTTTGGCCACCAGCAGTTTGGCGATGTTCGCCGCATTCAACCCGAGACCGTCATTGGTGGAAATGGCGAGTACAAGCGGACGCTGATTTCGCATCTGAGCTTTGGCTGCCATTAAAACCGGACTGTCCGTCATCGCGTTAGCCAGCTTGCTCGTCGTGTTCCCTGTGCATGGAGCAATGACGAGCACATCGAGCAGCTTGGAAGGACCTAACGGCTCTGCCTCAACAATTGTAGAAATGATATCATTCCCCGTTATATCTTTCAACTGTTTTTGCCAATTTTGCGCGGTCCCAAAGCGTGTATCCGTAGTCAGAACCGAGTTGGATATAATCGGGACAACATTGGCACCTTCGGCCACGAAGCGGCTAATCACCGGCATAACCTCTTCAAACGTACAATGAGAACCTGTAATTGCGTAACCTACCGTTTTTCCCTGCCAGTTCATTGTTCAACCTCCCGTGCGTTTTGTTCTTCCAAAAGCAAACGGATTAACACGTCGGCAATAATGCCGCCAGCCGTTTTGGGAGCAACAATGCCGGGGAGGCCAGGCGCAAGCAGCGCTTTGATACCGCGCTTTTCGGCATACCTGAAATCACAGCCGCCAGGAGCGGATGCGAGGTCGATAATGACTGCTTTTTGCGGCATTTTGGACAGGATTTGTGCTGTGATTATCATAGTCGGTATCGTATTAAAAAGCAAGTCAACTTCCCCGGTTTGAGCGGCCAAATCCGTTGTCATAAAAGGCTTCCAGCCCATTATGGCTGCTCGAGCAGCATCCTCTTCTTGCCTGATTCCCACCCGTACATTTGCCCCAAGTCCCTGAAGCGTTTTGGCCATTGTGAAACCTGTTCGACCCAAGCCAAGCACTATACATTCCGAGCCGTGGATCGTGAAGTCCGTCTCCCGAATCGCCATGGCAATAGCGCCTTCGGCTGTCGGAATGGAGTTGTAGAGCGCGATATCATCACGATCGAGCACTTCAACAAGTCGCAGACCATTTTCCCGGCACAAATCACGTAAAAAAGGCTTCGCCATACCCGTGAACACAATACAATGCTCCGGCAATGCCGCAACATGTTCCTTTTTCAAAAAAAGCGGTGTATCACTGAACGAAGTGCTTACTTTCCCCTCATCGTCACACCCAACTACAGGAAGCACCAGCACATCTGCCGAAGCAAGCACATCGTCCTCCAATTCCTGGTGTTCGATACCCGGAATGGAACGCTCCAGCTTATCGAAGCCAACCACACTTACCGTAGCATCCAGCTCTGCGCACTTTTGAATGACTTCAAGCTGCCGCGCATCTCCGCCCAGGACTATAATCCGGACACCGGTCAGCATCGGGACGTCACTCCTTTCACCACATGTATGCCTTATCGTATGCAGTGGCCCACAGGGGGGTGAAACAATAAAATTGAAGCAGGCAAAGAAACATTGGTTCTATCGTTCAAACAAAAGAAAAAGAGCCGCCCCCGTGGGGACGACTCTTCGAGAACATGCTCAGTAAATTAAACTGTGAAGCTCTTATTGCTGAAGATGCTCCTTATTTACAGTGTAGTTTCAGAACCTTTATTTTCCGGTGTGACCGAATCCGCCTTCTCCACGTACAGTTTCCGACAGTTCAGCGACCTCGGTTAATTCAACTGCTGGAACGGTTTGAAAGACGATTTGGGCAATGCGCTCCCCACGTACAATCGTGAATGGCTCCTGACCCAGATTAATCAAAAGGACCTTAACCTCACCGCGATAATCGGCATCAATGGTACCTGGTGTGTTCAGACAAGTAATTCCGTGTTTGAAAGCCAGACCGCTGCGAGGGCGAACCTGTGCCTCCAATCCAGCGGGCATCGCCATCGCGAGTCCCGTAGGAATCAACGTGCGCTGTCCCGGCTGCAATACAACCTCTTCCTGCAATGCCGCAACTACATCAAAGCCGGAGGCCAACTCTGACATTTTTTGAGGCAACTTAATATCTTCATTGCCCGGTAACTTTTGAATTTGAACGTAATGCAACAAAATCATCCCTTCTTAATCCAGCGATGGTACGATCCGAAGCACCGACCATAGCGAGAGCAAATGGCTCAGCAAACATCAGGTCCAGCACAGCATCGACATCGTCCATCGTCACTTCTTCAATTTTGGCAATCATTTCGTCCAGCGTGTGATGTCTGCCCAGCATCAGCTCGTTTTTGCCCAAACGGTTCATCCGGCTTCCCGTACTTTCCAAACTGAGGATCAGACTGCCTTTCAGCTGTTCTTTTCCTTTACGCAGCTCATCTTCAGACAACCCATTTACAGCCAGATCGTGTAGGACCTCTTTGGTCAGATCCAGAACTTCCTTCGTCTGTTTCGGCGCTGTACCTGCATAGATGGTGAAAAGTCCACTATCCGCATGGGAACTATGATACGAATAAACGGAATAAGCAAGGCCACGTTTCTCCCGAATTTCCTGGAACAGTCTGGAGCTCATACCTCCACCAATCGCATTATTCAGCACGACCATCGCGAACTGAAGCGGATCTCCGATCTTACATCCCGGGAACGAGATACAGATATGATTCTGTTCCGTTTTCTTTTTGTGAAAGAGTTGTCCGCTCTGGAATGCAGGCAGCGTGACCTGTTCAGCTACACCGTTGACATCAAAAGCACCAAAATGCTTTTCCATCAAATCGATCACACTGTCATCAATGTTACCTGCGATACTAATAACGGTATTCTCAATCGTGTAGTGCTCTTTCATATATGCACGCAAATGGCTGGAGTCCATCGCCTTGAGGCGCTCCTCGGTACCCAGAATCGGATAAGCGAGCGGATGCTCACCATAAGCGGCCAAGGCCATAAGATCATGGACCATGTCATCCGGCGTATCCTCATACATCGATATTTCTTCCAGAATGACATTTTTCTCCTTGAGCAGTTCACCATCATCCATTTTAGAGCGGAAAAACATATCAGACAGCACATCGACAGCTATTGGCAGATGTTCATCCAATACTTTGGCGTAATAACAAGTGTATTCTTTCGAAGTGAACGCATTCACGTTACCACCAATGGCATCGAATTGCTCCGCAATCGCCTTGGCATCATAACGATCCGTTCCCTTGAACAGCATGTGCTCAATAAAATGGGACACGCCGTTGTTTACAGGCTGCTCATTGCGAGAACCTGTCTTGACCCATATTCCAAATGACACGGAACGACAGGTCGGAATCTGTTCCATGACAACTCTGAGGCCATTGCCCAGCTGAATTTTTTTCACGGTTGGCCCTCCTACATCTCTATAATTGCCTGGATTTCAACGTCAAGTTGAAATCGACATTTGGTTCCAACTGTTTGATAGTAACAAAAAAACATCATTCACTCAACCGCTGAACCCTGCACCCGCTCCGATGACAACGTTTCGCTAACGGTTCCAAGCGTCAAACCCTTGGCCCCTATGGAATCAATCATTCCTTTTAAAGCTCCTGAAGAGGCAGCCGTGGGGTGCATCAGAATTAATGTACCGGCTTCTACGTTTTTGGCAATTTTGGCTACAACCGAATCAGAACTTGGTTTGCGCCAATCTACGGTATCCAATGTCCAAAGCACCGTTTGTAGTCCCATGCCGGAAGCAATGTCAACCGTCTGTTGATTAAAATCACCGGAAGGTGGAGCAAACCAGTGGTTCTCTACACCCAGCTTTTCTCTGAGCAGGTCCTGGGTTTTACTGATTTCCAGCTTCGCCCGCTCCTTACTCAACTGACTCATATTCGGATGTGAGTAAGCATGATTTGATAACTCATGTCCACGCTTTTGGATTTCCTTGGCCAGTTCCTCATTTTTGCTCAACCAGCTTCCATCCAGAAAAAAAGTAGCTTTAACTTTTTCGGCATCCAGCGTATCTAGCATCGGGATAATGAATTCATTGCCCCACGCAACATTAATCATGAAAGACACCATTGGTTTCTCTGCATTTCCCCGGTAAATCGGGTGTGCACCCAAATCCTTAAGCTGGATTTCAGGTACAGTCTGCCGATAGACATACGCTATCTTGGTATTCAGCGTTCCACCAAGTGCTTTGCGATACGTAGCTTCCACATCAATCTCTAGTCCGTTATACCCGGGTATTGCTTTCCAGACCCGATCCACTCTGGCATTTACCGGAGCGATTTTCGTTTCGGCCGCTTTATCCCGGATCGCCGACAACAGCTGCTCTTCTCCGGTTGCCTCTTTGAACATATCAAATGCATTTTGCGTGCCTGGTCCATCACGGATTTCCGTAATGTATGTACGTACACTGCCCACTTGTCCGATCAGTATGACAGCTGCCATACCCACCAGAACAGCCGCCAGCTTTTTGGATTGGTTTCCCACAGCTCCATCCTCCCGCCGTCTTTGTCCCCATCATATGAGGACAAGAGCAAGAATATGAATAAAACAAGCTGTTCATGTTAACTATCTTCAAAGCTGGATTCATTGGCTTTATCTGTAGTCAACCCATTATATATACGTATTTAAACGTTAAAAAAAGAGCCAGAAATTCACATTCTGTCTCTTCATTCAATCTATCTTTTCATAAAAAAGTTGGCACGCATTCTATGATTGAGCCGGAGCTTCAGCAGTTAATACGGCTTTGCGGGACAAGTTGATACGGCCTTGAGGGTCAATTTCCGTTACTTTTACCGTAATGGAATCACCAATGGCAACAACATCCTCCACTTTAGCAACACGCTCTGTAGACAATTGTGAGATGTGTACCAGACCTTCTTTGTTCGGCAGCACCTCAACGAAAGCACCAAACTTCTCAACACGTTTTACTTTACCTACATAGATCTCGCCGACCAGTACTTCACGCACAATGCCCTCGATGATCGATTTGGCTTTATCATTCATCTCTTGGTTTGAAGAGGCGATAAAGACACGTCCATCCTGTTCAATATCAATTTTAACACCGGTTTCCTCGATGATTTTGTTGATAATTTTACCACCTGCACCGATAACATCACGGATTTTGTCCGGATTGATATGCATGGTTGTAATTTTAGGCGCATATTGTGACAACTGCTCACGTGGAGTTTTCATCACTTCGGTCATTTTGCTCAAGATGTGCATACGACCTTCTTTGGCTTGAGCCAATGCTTCGGACAAAATTTGACGATCAATACCATCAATTTTGATGTCCATTTGAATAGCTGTTACACCATCAGGTGTTCCTGCTACTTTGAAGTCCATGTCACCGAGGTGATCTTCCATACCTTGAATATCGCTCAGGATGGATACATGATCTCCGTCTTTAATCAGACCCATAGCTACACCAGCTACTGGAGCTTTAATTGGTACACCTGCATCCATCATAGCCAATGTGCTGGCACAGATACTTGCCTGGGAAGTTGAACCGTTCGATTCCAATACTTCGGATACCAGACGAATCGTGTATGGGAAGTCTGTTTCGGAAGGAATTACTTTGGAAAGAGCACGCTCACCCAGAGCACCATGTCCGATTTCGCGACGACCTGGAGCACGCAATGGACGAGCTTCACCTACGCTGAACGGTGGGAAGTTGTAGTGATGCATGAAACGTTTCGTTTCTTCAAGACTGATTCCGTCCAAAATCTGAACATCACCCAGTGCACCAAGAGTACAAACGCTGAGCGCCTGTGTTTGTCCACGAGTGAACAGACCTGAACCGTGAGTACGTGGCAGCAGGGAAGTATCACATTCAATTGGACGGATCTCAGCGAGTCCACGTCCATCCGGACGAACTTTATCATGTGTGATAAGACGACGCACTTCTTCTTTAACGATATCGTGCAGCACTTCTTTCACATCTTTGAGCAGTTCTGGAGTCTCAATATACTTCTCTTCGAAGTGAGCAACGGTTTCGTCATTCACGGCATCGATTGCATCCTGACGCGCATGTTTCTCAGCAATTTTAACCGCTTCAACCAGACGAGCACTGGCGAACTCACGTACACTGCTGTTCACTTCAGCATTAACGGCATGCAATTTCACAGCCATTTTTTCTTTACCAGCCACTTGTACGAGTTGTTCAATGACTGCAACAATGTTCTTGATCTCGTCATGTCCGAACATGATTGCTTCAAGCATGATTTCTTCCGGAACTTCGTTCGCTTCCGCTTCAACCATCATGATGGCATCTTTGGTTCCTGCAACAACCAGTTCAATCTCACTTACCTCAAGCTGTGCAATCGTTGGGTTAATGATGAACTCACCATTAATACGTCCAACTTTCACGCCACCAATCGGTCCGCTAAATGGAACATCCGAAATGCTCAGTGCAGCCGATGTACCGATCATGGCAGCAATTTGCGGTTCGCAGTCCTGATCCACACTCATAACGATATTAAGTACTTGTACATCATTCCGGAAACCTTCCGGGAACAAAGGACGGATTGGACGGTCTGTCAAACGGCTCGAAAGAATTGCTTTCTCACTTGGTCTGCCTTCACGTTTAATAAATCCACCTGGGATTTTACCTACGGCATACAATCTTTCTTCATAGTTTACCGTTAATGGGAAAAAGTCCAGATCTTTAGGCTCACTTGATGCTGTCACGGTACACAATACAACGGTATCCCCGTACGTTACCTTAACGGCAGCATTAGCCTGCTTGGCCAAACGCCCTGTTTCAAGCGTAAGCGTTCTTCCACCAAGCTGCATTTCAACACGCTGTTCCATGAAATCCCTCCTTTTATTCGTTCCTAACACAATGGATTCTGCATTTTCACAGTATTTCCTGCTTGTCCTGTATTCATTAACTCCACAGCAACATGCTCACTTGCAAAACAAAAGCTCCTTGCGGAGCCATCAGCTACAAATATATGGCAACATGTTCATCTACAAAACAACCCGGCTGTAAGCTCCGCTTGTCCTTTTAGACAAAGGAATGACGGATAACAGCCAGGTTGATTTTGAAAACATGTACGATAATTAACGACGCAATCCGAGTTTTTCGATCAGTGCGCTGTAACGTTTAACATCTTTGTTTTTCACGTAAGCCAAAAGCTTACGACGTTGACCTACCATTTTCAAAAGTCCACGACGTGAGTGGTGGTCTTTCTTATGCGTACGCAAGTGGTCTGTCAAACTTCTGATGTTTTCCGTAAGGATAGCAACTTGCACCTCAGGTGATCCAGTATCGGACTCATGAGTTTTGTGCTCGTCGATCAGTTGTTGTTTACGTTCTTGAGTCAATGCCATCCTATTCACCTCCTTCATTATAATCGCCATTAGCCTCGTCACCGCCGGTGAGAGCAAGTAACCAAGCCAAGGTTATTGTTGTCTCAATCGACAACGTAGTACATTATATCATAGTTGCCCAGACAAAGTAAATGTAAACATGTATTTTGTCCTGAGCCTTAGGTTAACAGGCGGGCGGCGGTTAATGCATCTTCACGAATCTGACTGATCAAAGCATCAATAGAGTCAAATTTTCGCTCTGCACGAATGTAGTGAACGAGATCAACCTTTAATTCCTGGTCATATATCTGCCCATCAAAATCAAGCAAGTGCACCTCAAACGTAGGTTTCATCCCGTTTTCGTGAAAGGTAGGTTTCACACCAAGGTTCATAACGCCACGCAGTTCCTGCTCCCCATACTGCACACGAACAGCGTAAACGCCTTTCGCTGGCGTAACATAATGATCCGTAAGTTCAAGGTTAGCGGTAGGAAAACCAATGGTCCGCCCACGTTTCTCTCCATGAATTACAATTCCCCTGATGCTGTAAGGTCGGCCGAGCCATTGGCTGGCTTCGTCCATTTCTCCACGTTTCAATAGGCCACGAATGAGAGAACTGCTTACCTTCTCACCATTTAACAGGAATGGAGGTACAGTTTCCACCGTCATTTCGCCTTCTCCCAATGTGCGAAGAAGCTGCTCATCCCCTGCTCCCTTGTGACCGAAGCGGAAGTCAAAACCAACGACCGCTGTTCGAGTCTGAAGCGGAAGCAGCAGATCATGTGCAAACTGCTGCGGCGTCAATTTTGAGAACTCCTCATTGAATTCAACCACATAAAGTACGTCTACACCCATCCCTGCCAGGATGTCTTCTTTATCTCTCAAGGGAGTTAGATAACCCTCGTAATCCCCTTTGCGCATAACTTCCTTCGGATGAGGATGAAAGGTCATCACCGCTGCCTGCATGCCCGTTTCGCGTGCAATGCGGACAGCTGACAAAATGACACTTGCATGTCCGAGATGCAGCCCGTCAAATTGACCGATCGCAAGCACTTGGGGATGTGTGCCCTGAACAGCCGATTGTAACGTCTGCGGATAGGTTAGCATTACGGTTTTCACAATCATTCACCTGCATTTCACTTGATAGGCCAGGCTTGAGTACCACCACTCAAACCAGAAACCTCTTTATTCCGGTAAAAAGACTTTAACAGCTCTCACCGTTGCTTTCAATTCATCCCGCTCAAATATCCCCAGAAACGTTCCATCCTGATCATATAACCGCAGTAGACCAGGTTGCTCTGCAGGCGGTTCGAGCAAACGCGCCGACAATTTCTGGCCCTGAAGTGCTCCTTTGGCTTGATCCGCACCCACCGTATGTGCCGGAATGGACGAAATGGCTTCATCAACCGGAATCAACACTTCGGCTAATGTTCCATCAGTCATACGTTGTTCCACTTCTTCAAAATGAAGGCAATGATCAGCAGAAATCCCTGCCGATATCGTGCGCTCCAGGTGTAGCATAGTAGACGGATATCCCAATTTTTTGCCGATATCCACGCATAACGTTCGAATATATGTCCCTTTGGAACATAAAGCGCGGAACGATATATCCGTAGTGTCGCCTTGATTTTCAATTCCTGTCAATTCGAGCTCATAGATCGTAACTTCACGGCTCTTGCGCTCTACCGTCTTGCCTTCACGAGCAAGCTCGTAGAGGCGTTTCCCATCCACTTTGACCGCAGAATACATAGGCGGAACCTGTGAGATAGTGCCTACGAATTGCTCAAGCACCTGCTGAACCTGTTCCTCTGTCACTTCAACGGCCTTCTCCGACCGCTCAATAACCTCACCCGTCATATCCTCCGTGTCTGTAGACAGACCCAGACGTAGCGTTGCCAGGTATTCCTTGGGAAGCTCCTGCATGTACTCCACCACACGGGTTGCCCGTCCAAGACAGAGCGGAAGTACGCCAGTAACTTGCGGGTCCAATGTACCGGTATGACCAATACGTTTCATTTTGAGAATGCGACGCATTTTGGCCACAACATCATGAGAAGTAAATCCCGCTGGTTTGTACACCGGAAGTATACCTTCGAATGGTTTTACCATTGAGTATTCACCTGCTTCAGCACGAGTGTGACGATATCTTCCAACTTGCCTTCTACGCGACATCCAGCTGCGAGAACATGTCCGCCTCCACCAAAGTTCTGTGCAAGCGCGGCCACATCAACCTTGCCAGCAGACCGAAGAGATACTTTCACCGCATTGTCATTGATCACTTTAAAAAAGATGCCCACTTCCACACCTTGAATGTTACGCGGGTAATTGACTACCCCTTCAAGATCTTCATTGGCCGCTCCACAAGCGATCATATCTTCTGGTGTAATGACTACCCAAGCAATCCTGCCATCGTCAGTCATTTGCAGACTTGAAAGTGCCTGATTCAATATACGGACTTGGGGAAGAGTAACCTGTTCAAGCAAAATCTGTGCAAGATAAGGTCCGTCCACACCATGTTCAAGCAATTTGGATGCGGTGGTCATCACATTAGGACTCGTATTGGCATAGCGGAATCCACCTGTGTCTGTTAGCAACCCCGTATAGACTGCTGTAGCCACATCCTTATTCCATTTCACTGGGAAAAGGTTGAGGAAATCAAATAGAATTTCAGCTGTTGCTGCGGCATCTGGCTTAATGATGTTTACTGTACCATACGCGTCATTGGTTGGATGATGATCAATATTTAAAATGACAGCATCTTCTGCGAAATAATGTCGAGTCAGGCCTACTCTGGAAAAGTCTGCACAATCCACACAGATTATCGCTTTATATTTCCGTTCCGGTGGTTGTTCGGTCATGTTCACAATCTTGCCAGCTTCCCACAAAAAATTCATGCGCTGTGGAATTTCACCTTCATTAATCATCGTGAATGTCTTGCCCAGACATGACAGCAGCCAGCCCACCGTTACCGTCGAGCTGACTGCGTCACCGTCCGGCTGTACATGCGACACGACCAGGTAATCATCATGCTCCAGCAGAAATTGCTTTCCGTCCTGAAGCGCCTGTTCATAAGTGTGCATTGCCGTCTCCTTTATGCTGTTACTCGGATTCGTTCTTGTCGGTACCGATATCACCAAGCAGCTTCTCAATTCGGCTGCCATATGCAATAGATTCGTCAATCTTGAATATCAACTCGGGAACATGTCGAAAACGGATACGCTTGCCCAGTTCCGAACGCAAAAATCCATTTGCTTTTGCCAACGCTTTAAGCGAGTTATCCTTTTGTTCCTGTTCACCGAAGACACTCAGATAAACCTTGGCTTGCGACAAGTCGCCTGTAACTTCGACTCCCGTTACGGTAATAAAGCCGATACGAGGATCTTTCAGTTCAGACTGGATGAGCAGACTTAATTCTTTCTTAATCTGCTCGCCCACTCTACCTGTACGAATCTTAGCCATTGTTGTTCACCTCATGCTTCCTTGCTTATCGTTGTACTGTCTCCATAATGAAGGCTTCGATAACGTCGCCTTCTTTGAGATCATTGTATTTATCCAGCGTGATACCACACTCATAGCCTTGAGCTACTTCTTTGGCATCATCTTTGTAACGTTTCAGGGAATCCAGCTTGCCTTCGTAAAGGACGATTCCATCACGAATCAGGCGTGCTTCCGCGGAACGCGTAATTTTACCAGAGGTAACCATACATCCAGCAATGGTGCCGACTTTACTGATGGAGAACGTGCTACGAACTTCAGCATGACCGATTACTTTTTCTTTGTAAATCGGATCAAGCATACCTTTCATCGCTTGTTCAATTTCTTCGATAACGCTGTAGATCACGCGATGCAGACGAATGTCTACTTGCTCTTGATCTGCCGTCGCTTTCGCCTGATTATCAGGACGAACGTTGAAACCAATCACGATGGCATTGGATGCTGCAGCCAAAATGATGTCGGACTCTGTGATCGCACCAGCGCCGCTATGAATGATTTTCACGCGTACACCTTCAACTTCGATCTTCGCAAGGGAACCTTTCAATGCTTCAACCGAACCTTGTACGTCACCTTTGATGATAACGTTCAGGTCTTTGATTTCACCGTCTTTGATGTGTTGGAACAAATCGTCCAATGTCACACGTGTGTTTGTACCCAGATCGGATTCACGTTGTGTAATGGCACGTTTGTCGGCGATAGAACGCGCTTTACGCTCATCCTCGAACACCATGAATGGATCTCCCGCACCTGGAACTTCAGTCAGACCGGTAATTTCTACAGGTGTTGAAGGTCCAGCTTCTTTTAAACGGCGACCTTTGTCATTCACCATCGCACGTACGCGACCGAAACAGTTACCTGCAACAAAAGCATCTCCGACTTTCAGTGTACCGTGCTGTACAAGAATACGGGCAACTGGGCCACGTCCTTTATCCAGCTCGGCTTCGATCACTGTACCACGGGCACGTTTGTCCGGGTTCGCTTTGTACTCGTTCACTTCTGCAACGAGCAGGATCATTTCAAGCAGACCTTCCAGACCAATTCTTTGTTTCGCCGAAACGTTAACAAAGATGGTGTCGCCGCCCCACTCTTCCGGAACGAGTTCATAGTTAGTCAATTCTTGTTTTACTTTATCTGCATCTGCACCCGGCTTATCAATTTTGTTGACAGCTACGATAATTGGCAGTCCAGCCGCTTTGGCATGGTTAATCGCCTCAACGGTTTGTGGCATAACACCATCATCTGCAGCTACAACAATAATGGTAATATCCGTAACCTGTGCTCCACGTGCACGCATAGCAGTAAACGCTTCGTGACCCGGTGTATCCAGGAACGTAATTTTTTTGTTGTTAATTTCAACTTGATAAGCACCGATATGCTGCGTGATACCGCCTGCTTCTCCGCCCGTTACATTCGTTGAACGAATCGCATCAAGCAATGTTGTTTTACCATGGTCAACGTGACCCATGATCGTAACTACCGGTGGACGAGATTGCAAATCTGCAGGATCATCATTCTCTTCCAGAGTTTCGAAGCGGTCATCTTCAAGGACAATTTTCACTTCAACCTCAACACCGAACTCTCCAGCAAGCAGCAGGATTGTTTCGATATCAAGCTCTTGGTTAATCGTTGCCATAACACCCATTGCGATGAGTTTTTTGATAACTTCGGAAGCATCTTTATGAAGCAGCTTCGCTGTTTCACCAACAGTCATATCACCACGTACGATGATTTTCTTAGGTGTGTTATCGATTTTCTCACGTTGTTGATACTGTTGTTGATTTCTGTTGCGATTGTTCTTGCCACCACGATTACCGCGGAAGTTGCCGCCACGGTTGTCGTCATAACGACGTCCACCGCCACCGCTGTTCGAACGATTGCCGCTATTGTTGTTATTGCCGGAATTACCTTGACCGCCTCTGCGTTGGCCTTGTCCTGAGCTCTGTCCTTGGCCACCAGTACGGTTGCCGCCAGTGCCCGTGTTGCCACCGCTGTTCGGTCCTGCGCTTCTTGTTTGACCGCCACCAGTGTTCGATGGACGTTGACCCGTACTTTGAGGACGGGATGCTGTACTGCTTTGTCCACCTTGAGCTGGTCTTGGACGATTACTGGATTGTCCTCCTTGGCTTGAGCCTTGGGAAGAGTTTGTTCTGTTGCGGCTGTCTTGGCCGCTAGGTCTTTGGGAGCCATTGTTATTGTTGGAATTTGGTCTATTGTTCATACCTACCTGCTTTTCCTGTTGTATTTTTGTTTGTACGGGACTACCGGATGGTTTGCTGCTATTCGGCGTGTTCACTCCGCCGGCCGGCTTGTTGCTGTCCACTGTTTTGTCACTGCGCACTGACGAAGTAGCAACGGATTTTGCTTCGTTGCTTTGTTTGGAAGCGGCAGTGGATTTTATATCTTTAAAAAATTGTTCCACCTTACCGACTGAACCATTCTCCATGACACTCATATGATTGTTTACGGGAATATCCAGCTTTTTAAGAATGGTTATAATTTCTTTACTACTCATATTAAGGGACTTCGCATATTCATAAACTCGCAATTTATCCTTGTTTTCCTGTTTACTCAATATACTCCACCTCCGACATTATACCGACTTGCTTGGAGATCATTTTTGCAAACCCTCGATCCGTTACTGCAAGAACAACCCGCGTTTCTTTACCGATACTTGAGCCCAGACTATCCCGGTCAAATCCGATCACCAGTGGAACGTTATATGTCCCACATTTGTCGCGAAATTTCTTTTGTGTATTGGCCGAGGCGTCACCCGCAACAATAACCATTTTAGCTTCGGAAGAACGGATCGCTTTAAGTACAATTTCTTCACCTGTTACAAGTTTGCCTGCACGCATGGAGAGTCCCAGATAAGACAATGTTTTATTATTCATCATGTTCACGCTCCTGCGCTGCGATGAATTCGTCCTCTACCGCAACGAAATCAGCTGCCAATTGCTCATAAATTTCCGGTGAGACTTTGCCTTTTAGCGCCCGATCCAAAGACCGGTTTTTGAGTGCAAGCTTAAAACAGGACTCTTTGCCGCATAAATAAGCACCACGTCCGGATTTTTTGCCAGTCAAATCGATCAGCACTTCATCCTCTGGCGTTTTAACGATACGGATCAGCTGCTTTTTGGGCATCATTTCCTGACACGCCACACATTTGCGCAGCGGTACTTTTTTTGTTTTCATACGTTAGCGCCCCCCGTGCTTTACTTTAGTCGACGGAGACGGAATCTTGGTGCATTTCCGAAGAAGAATCTTTCTCTCTGCCGAATTCCTGTTCCGCCTGGCTCTCGCTCTTAATGTCGATTTTCCAGCCGGTCAGTTTGGCTGCCAATCGGGCATTTTGGCCTTTGATCCCAATGGCGAGGGACAGCTGATAGTCAGGAACAATAACCCGAGCCATCTTTTCTTCCTCGAATACTTGAACTTCCAATACTTTGGAAGGACTAAGTGCATTAGCCACATATTCGTCTACCTGGTCGGAGAAACGAACGATGTCAATTTTTTCACCGCGCAGCTCACCCACAATGGTCTGCACGCGCATTCCCTTCGGACCTACACATGATCCAACCGGATCAACTTCCTCATTGCGGGAATGAACAGCAATCTTGGAGCGGAAGCCCGCTTCACGGGCGACGGAGCGAATCTCGACCACACCGTCAAAAATTTCAGGTACTTCCAGTTCAAAGAGACGTTTCAACAAACCCGGATGGGTACGGGACAAAATGATTTGCGGCCCTTTGGTCGTATTCTCGACCTTGGTGATGTACGCTTTAATACGGTCACCATGAACAAACTTCTCGTTCGGCATCAATTCGGTCAGCGGTAAGGCCGCTTCGATTTTGCCCAGATCGATGTAGATATTGCGCAAATCCTGACGCTGCACCACTCCCGTAACGATATCTTCTTCCTTATCAACGAAAGCGTTGTAGATCAGGCCGCGTTCGGCTTCACGAATCCGCTGGGTCACTACCTGTTTGGCAGTCTGTGCGGCGATACGTCCGAAATCACGCGGCGTAACTTCAATCTCCGCAATATCTTCCAGCTGGAAGTGTGGGTTGATCTCTCGTGCAGCAGGCAATGAAATTTCGGTACGTGAATCCAGAACTTCTTCTACGATCAATTTGCGGGCGTATACCCGGATAACACCCGTATTACGGTTCATGTCAACACGCACATTCTGGGCGGTGTTGAAATTACGCTTGTAGCTGGAGATGAGTGCTGCCTCGATCGCTTCAAACAGCACATCCTTGCTGATCCCTTTTTCCCGCTCCAATTCATTCATTGCTTCAATAAAATCCATACTCATGAATGTTGATCCCCCTTTCAAACATGGCATCTCATACGTAAAACGGCGAAAGGCTCTAAACTCATGAGCACCTTGCCGTTATCGTGAGATGTGTCTTTTTTCATTAATAAGTGAACAAGGCACTTAAAACAGAATGGCCAGGCGCGCACTCGCAACCTTGTCATAAAGAATGGCATGCTGTTTCTTGCCTGCTTCGATCACAAGTTCCCCGTTATCAAAGGAAAGCAGCTTGCCTTCAAATTCCTTTATACCATTTACCGGCTCGTAGGTTGTAACAAATACATTTTTGCCTACGGATTTGGCAACGTCCTCCGGTTTCTTCAGTGGACGCTCCGCACCGGGAGAAGACACTTCAAGGAAATAGATGGTTGGAATCGGATCGTTCTCATCCAGCTTGGCGCTTAGCTTTTCGCTGATCAAGACACAATCGTCGATGTCGATGCCACCCTCTTTGTCGACATACACCCGTAAAAACCAGTTGCTGCCTTCTTTGACGTATTCGATGTCAACCAGCTCGAAGCCTTGTTCGTTCAAGTAGGGTTGGATCATTTCTTCCACGGTAGATTTAATGTTCGTTGTGCTCAAAACCGATAACCTCCAACTTAGGTTACACCAGCAAATATGGACTGGCAATTTCTTCATTACCCAAGATTCTTGTATACCAAAGACTAAAGAGTGGGTTTCCCCACTCTTTAGAAATTCGTACTATCTCGTTCACTTCAAAAATTATAACATAGTCTGGTAATAGTGACAAGTAAGCGATCACTCTGTCATTTTAACCACTAATGAAGAAAAATTTACGTAATCACATCACAGACCATAATTAGATACGCAAAATGCCATTTTAGAACAAGGATAATTGATTGCTTTCCGGCAAACCACGGAAGCATCCCATACCCGTTAGCAGCTCAACAATTGTTTTACTTGCTTTGGACTTCTGCTGGAAATCTTCAATCGACAGAAACTCTCCATGCTCTCTTGCCGCAGCGATATTGCGTGCAGCATTATCCCCGATTCCGCCCAATGCCGAGAACGGAGGAATAAGTGAATTTCCGTCAACGATAAACTTCGTCGCTTCCGAACGATACAGATCAATCGGTTTGAGCGAGAATCCGCGAGCTGCCATTTCCAATGCCATCTCAAGGACAGGCAGCATGTTCTTCTCTTTTGGCGGTGCCTGGAAACCTAATTGTTCAATCTCTACAATCTTCCGATAGATGGGCTCATAGCCCTGACATACCAGTTCAATGTCAAACTCATCCGCACGAACTGTGAAGTATGTCGCATAGTATTCAATGGGGTGATACAGCTTAAAGAAAGCTGTACGCACTGCCGAGATAACGTAAGCGGCCGCGTGGGCCTTCGGAAACATGTACTGGATTTTAAGACAGGAATCAATGTACCATTGCGGCACCTTGCAATTTTTCATCTCATCAATCCATTCTTGCGGCAAACCACGTCCCTTACGCACACTCTCCGTAATTTTAAAGGCAAGACTCGCGTCCATGCCCGCCTTATAGATCAGGAACAACATGATATCATCCCGGCAACCAATCACCGTTTTGATGTTACATGTTCCATTTTTGATTAGATCTTGTGCGTTACCAAGCCATACCCCCGTACCATGAGACAATCCGGAGATCTGGAGTAGATCGGCAAAAGAGGAAGGCTGGGATTCGACAAGCATCTGACGTACAAACTTCGTCCCCATCTCCGGTACACCAAAAGTGGCAACTGGTGAACGAATCTGCTCTGGTGTAACACCCAGTGCCTCCGTCGAGTTGAACATGCTCATGACCTTAGGATCATTCATCGGAATAGTTGTAGGATCGACACCCGTCAAATCCTGCAGCATCCGCATCATGGTTGGATCATCGTGCCCCAGAATATCGAGTTTTAGCAAGTTCTCTTCGAAGGCGTGGTAGTCAAAGTGTGTGGTTTTCCACTCCGCATTAACATCATCCGCCGGGAATTGAACAGGCGTTACATCTTCCACTTCAATGTAATCCGGTACAACGACAATACCACCGGGATGCTGTCCTGTGCTACGTTTTACCCCGGTACAACCGGAAGCCAAACGGTTCAGCTCAGCGCCGCGCCATTTCTTATGATGTTCTTCCTCGTATTTCTTGGCAAAACCAAACGCCGTTTTCTCAGCGACTGTACCAATTGTGCCCGCACGGAACACACTCTTTTCGCTGAAAAGCACCTTGGTATAGTTATGGGCATGCGGTTGATAATCACCTGAGAAGTTCAAGTCAATATCGGGAACCTTGTCCCCTTTAAAACCAAGGAAAGTCTCAAACGGAATATCCTGTCCTTCGCCTTTTAATCGGCCTCCACAATTAGGGCATTCTTTCTCAGGAAGGTCAAATCCACTTGGCACACTGCCGTCGAGGAACCACTCACTGTGTTTACACTCCGGATTCACACAAATATAGTGTGCTGGCAATGGATTAACCTCGGAAATCCCCAGGAAAGTAGCAACTACAGACGAACCAACCGATCCCCGGGAGCCGACAAGGTAGCCGTCTTGATTCGATTTTTTAACCAAACGTTCCGAGATCAGATAGTTGGCAGAGAAACCGTATTTGATGATTGGATTCAATTCTTTCTCCAGTCGTGCCACAATGACTTCCGGTAGTTCCTCACCATAAATTGATTTGGCGGTATTATAGCAGGTATTACGAATTTCATCGTCTGCACCTTCCAGAATCGGAGTAAACAGCTTGTCCGGGAACAGCTTGATTTCCTCGAATCGATCCGCCAATTCAACCGTATTCGTAACGACGACTTCGTAGGCTTTATCTTGGCCCAGGTACTGGAACTCTTCCAGCATTTCATCCGTCGTTCTTAGGTGAGCATCCGGTTTACGTTGATCCTTGAGCGGGCTGAAGCCTGTAATTCCGTGAATGGTGATATCCCGATATAGCTTGTCGCGCGGCTCCAGATAATGCACGTTACCTGTGGCTATGACTGGTTTCCCCAATTTTTGACCAATATCGACTACTTTACGAACCGCGAGCTTCAATTCCTCTGGTGTAGCCACCAGCCCTTTGTCCACCAAATGCATGTACATGGTGAGAGGCTGGATTTCCAAAATGTCATAGAAATGCGCGATCTCTTCCGCCTCTTCAAGTGATTTGTTCAGCACTGCCTCGAAAAACTCACCTTTTTCACAACCGGATAAAATAATGAGACCTTCACGCAAATTGATCAGCTTCGATTTTGGAATACATGGAACCCGCTTGAAATGCTCCGTATGAGAAAGAGATACCAGTTTATAAAGGTTCTTTTTGCCGACATCATTCAAAGCATAGATTCCGCAATGGAATGGACGCGTATTCGAGAGATCAACTCCGACATAATCGTTAAGCCGATCAAGCATGGTCAAGCCTTTCATCTGGGCAGCATCATTAACCAATCCATTCAGTATTCCTGCGAGCGCAATCGTATCATCAATCGCCCGGTGATGACTTTCCAGTGCTACTTTATATTTATCTGCCAGCGTATTCAGACGGTGATTCTTCATTTTTGGATATAGGAGTCGTGCAAGTTCCAACGTATCCAGAACGGGATTCGGAAGCTCAGGCATGCCAAGCTTTTTCAATGAAGCCTGAATAAAGCCCATATCGAATCTTGCATTATGCGCAACCAATACGCCATCTCCGGCAAACTCTACAAAATCACGAATAACCGGTTCTAGCTCAGGTGCATCCTTCACCATTTCATCGTTAATGTTAGTCAGCTGCTGAATGTTGTATGGGATGCGCTCATGTGGATTTACAAACGTAGCAAAGCGGTCAATTTCTTTACCGTCCACTACCTTCACTGCCGCAATCTCGATGATTTTGTTCTGGGTTACAGACAAACCTGTGGTCTCAATATCAAACACGATATAGGTCGCTGATTTGAGTTCCAACGGCTGTGGTGCCATAACTACAGCAACCGAATCGTTTACCACATTGGCCTCAAGGCCGTAGATCATTTTAATTCCGTTTTTCTTGGCCGCTTTGGACGCCTCCGGATACACCTGCACACCGCCATGATCACTTACGGCGATTGCCTTGTGTCCCCATTCCGCTGCAGTTTTCACGTATTTGTCGATTGAAGTTACGGCATCCATTGTACTCATGGTAGAGTGGAGATGGAACTCAACCCGTTTCTCAGCTGCATTATCCTTACGGGATGGCGGTGCCTTTACTTCCATCAAATCTGAAGGAATCATGGCCAGTTCTGGAATTTGCATAAACCGGTCGTATTCTACACGGCCACGGACTTTTACCCATTTTCCATTAGCCAGCAAGCTGAGGATTTTGACATCCTCTTTTGTTTTGGCAAACATCTTCATTTGCATGGAATCTGTGAAATCCGTCAGATAAAAAGTAAACAAGGTATTCCCGTTCCGCAATTCCTTGCGATCCAGACCGAAGATTGTTCCCTGCAACGTAACCTTTTTCTCTTCATCTTGAATTTCCTGCATAGGTACAGCCGGTTCCTTGATCTCATATCCCATTTGTAAGCGAACATCGCCTTGTTCTTCCTCTTCAGGCATTTCCGAGTCGACTTCACTCATCATCTGCTCAATAACTTGAAGCTCCTCTTCCCGCTTCTTGAGCTGAAATTGTTCCATCGCCTCTTTATTGCTTTCAACCTCACCAACCAACAATTTGACCCGTAAAGGCAGTTGAAAATATTTATCATAAAAAGTAGTTATAGCCTGGTCAATCTGCTTCTTCTTCGCAAGCTCCATCGACATGGCATCACTCATGGTCAATTGCAGCAGATCTGCTTCACATTCAAACTTGGTACGATTCATCCAACCATTAACAGATGGGATCTCCCGTGTAACCCATTCAAGGAACAGGTTCCAATATTCACTGACAATATCACCAATCGCGACCTGCTCACTATATTTGAATCCAAACGTAATCTTGGAAATATGATTCATTTTCTCCTGGATATGCAAGCAAAAAGTACGATAGATTGGAGCAGGTACCAAGGTATCCTTCGCAATCACAATAGTCCAGTCGCGGTTGCTACGGCTTGTCTCCACCCGTTCAATCCATCCATCCAAAAAGTAGGGCTCCATCAGGCCAGCCGGAAGCTCCGTCTGTTTCATCAACAACTCAAACCGTTTTCTCTTCTCCTCGAATCCACTCATCGTGTTCCTCCTTGTACCCCCTTAAAACAGGAAAAGCCTCTGCATTCAAAAATGTCCCCGATCCGAACCCGCACCGACTCATTTTATCCGACAGAAGCTCTCCATTCCTTACCCTTACGGTGAATAAGTGCTGTTAGTCAATTCTTCCTGACTTAGTACGCTCTTGCAAACACTACCGTGTGTTTCGCTTGTTCACCACAAGCCAGGCACGTATGCTTTTCTTCCGCAGGCTGGAACGGAATGTTCCGGCTTGTTGCACCTGTTACTTCTCTTACTTTATCTTCGCAAGCTTCAGAACCACACCATCCAGCCAGTGTGAACCCGCGTTTGTTCTCCATTAGTTCTTTCATCTCATCAAGCGTATCTACAGAGTAGAAGTTGTCCGACATAAACGTGCGAGCACGTTGCAGCATATCGGCTTGCACTTGAGTCAGCATCGTCTGGATTTCTTCCACCAGATTTGCTTGTTCAACAACTTTCTTCTCTCCAGTAATCCGGGAAACGAGAACACACACACCGTTCTCCATATCACGCGGACCAATTTCGAGACGAATTGGAACACCACGCATCTCGTATTCATTGAATTTCCAGCCTGGACGAACATCACTGCGATCATCCATTTTCACACGAATTCCCGCTTGTTTCAGTTCAGCGAACAACTCGTCCGCACGGCCTACAACGGCATCACGTGTTTTTGGCGGTCCAATTGGAATCATAACCACTTGTGTTGGTGCAACTTTAGGAGGAAGTACCAGACCACGGTCATCCCCGTGAACCATGATTAACGCACCGATTAGACGTGTGCTTACCCCCCATGAAGTGGTGTAAGCCAGCTCCAGCACATTATTCCGGCTAAGATACTGAATTTCAAATGCTTTTGCAAAGTTCGTTCCCATGTAGTGTGATGTACCTGCTTGTACAGCACGTCCATCCTTCATCATGGCTTCGATCGAGTACGTATCCACCGCACCCGCAAACTTCTCGGATTTGGTTTTCTGACCCACAATTACCGGAATAGCCAAATACTCTTCAACCACTTCACGATAAATCTGAAGCATTTTCATCGTTTCTTCACGTGCTTCTTCTTCGGTCTCATGCGCAGTGTGACCTTCCTGCCACAGGAACTCACTTGTGCGAAGGAAAGGCAACGTTCTTTTTTCCCAACGGACTACGTTAGCCCACTGGTTGATCAATACCGGAAGATCCCGATAAGACTGAATCCACTTGGAATACATGTGACCAATAATCGTTTCGGATGTAGGACGGATTGCCAGACGTTCTTCCAGCTTCTCTCCCCCAGCTTCCGTAACCCAAGGCAATTCGGGATTGAAGCCTTCAACATGTTCTTTTTCTTTTTGGAAAAAGCTCTCGGGAATGAACATCGGGAAGTAAGCATTGCGATGGCCCGTTTCACGGAAACGACGATCCAACTCATCCTTAATATGTTCCCAGATCTCAAATCCGTCTGGTTTGAAAACAATACAACCGCGTACGGGTGCATAGTCCATGAGATCAGCTTTTTTAATAACATCAATGTACCAGCGTGAGAAATCCTCGCCCTGAGGTGTAATTTCAGTCACGAACTGTTTATCATTTTCCTTTGACATAAGACTCCAGCGTCCTCCCATAACGACTATCTCTGAATAAACAGAGCGTAGTCAAACCATAATTATCCGTTAATTAATCGTAATATATCATTATATGTTACTGCCAGCATCAGTACAAACAACATCGCAAAGCCGACAAAATGAACCATGCCTTCCCGGTTGGGGTCAACAGGTCTGCCTCGCAGCGCCTCAATCCCGAGGAAAACCAAACGGCTTCCGTCAAGCGCTGGGATGGGCAACAGGTTGAAGATACCAAGATAGAGGCTCAAAATGGCAGCCCACCTGGTTAATTGCTCAATACCCTGTTTTGCAATCTGGCCCGTAACCTCAAACGTACGCACCGGACCACCGATATCGTCCATGTTAAATTGATTAATGAGATGTCTGAATCCTTCAAAAATCACTCTGGTCGTATCCACCATGGCTACTCCGGACACTTTAAATGTTTCCACGAATCCAACAGAACGGGTTGGCAGCGTAGGTACAATACCCACTTTACCGCCTTCCTGGCCTTCTACCGCGCGAGGTGTGATCGTAATATTAAACGTTTCATTCCCCCGGCGCAGCGTCCATTCCATTGGCTTGTCTTTGGAATCGGCAATCATGCTCACCATTTTTTGCGAATCCGTACCAATAGCAGTACCATTGATCGTCTCAATGATATCTCCCTTTTGCAAATTTGCCTGGTAGGCAGCTCCACCTTCAAGCACTTCACCAATCTCCAGATTTTTCGGATTCTCAACTGGAACCCCAGCCATCTGTGCATAGACTGCAAATAAAACAAAGGCCAGGATGAAATTCATGAGTGGACCGGCAAAAATCGCCATTGCCCGCTGACCTACCGTTTTACTGCCAAATTGGCGATCTTTCGGTGCAATCTGCGTTTGTTTTCCACGGCTCACGAGCATCGCTTGCGGATGTATCCGGTACTGCTGAATTTCGCCATCCACATCAAGTTGCAATTTCAATGCATTCTCCATATCAATGGAGATGACTTCACCACGAATGACATTTTTTCGATTATCCAATTGATCGAGGTAGATCATTTTGACTTGGTCATCCGCTGATCTTACTGCAATGGTCTGACCTTCTTGAATCTCTACTAGTTCCGGGTCTTCCCCTGCCATACGTGCATATCCGCCAAAAGGCAGCAAACGCAGTGTGAACTGGGTCTCGTTTCTTTTATATGAGAACAATTTGGGACCAAAACCGATCGCAAATTCCCGTACAAGAATACCGGCGCGTTTGGCAAAATAATAATGTCCCCATTCATGAACCGTCACGATGACAAAGAACATGAGCACCGTTAGAAATACCACTTGTATGGTTTCCAATCCCTATCCATCCTCCTTCACGGCACGAACCGCAGTCTGTCCCTTTAGATTATCATTATTCTCTGATGCCGCACAAGAGAATCACTTCTTCCATTTTATCTTGAAAAAAGAGATTACAGACTGAACGCAAGTTGACGGCTTTCCTGATCACATCTTGCGATTTCCTCCAGATCAGGCTCGTCCACATTGCGGTGCGCATCCAGCACAGAAGCAATAATATCCTCTATTTTAAGGAACGAAATCTCTTTACGCAAGAAACGTGCTACGGCAACCTCATTGGCTGCATTAAACGCCGTTGTTGCGGTTCCCCCCATTTTACCACACTCGTATGCCATTCTTAAACAAGGGAACCGTTCCATATCCATCTCACGGAAATGCAGCTTGCCCGCTTGTGCTAGGGATAGACGTTGTGCAGGTGATGGCAAGCGGTCTGGATAGGTCAATGCGTACTGAATCGGAACGCGCATGTCCGGATTGCCAAGCTGTGCAATAATGCTCGTATCATTGAACTCCACGTAGGAATGAATGATGCTCTCCGGGTGAAGCAGCACATCAATCTGATCATAACTTAGACCAAAAAGCCAATGCGCTTCAATAACTTCCAGACCTTTATTTACCATCGTCGCCGAGTCTATCGTGATCTTCGAGCCCATGGACCAATTCGGATGTTTGAGCGCATCTTCTACGGTAACTTCCTTCAGCTGTTCACGAGTCAAATCACGGAATGATCCTCCAGAGGCAGTTAGCGTAATTCCCATCACACGTTCACGGGGTTCTCCATTCAAGCATTGGAAGATAGCGGAGTGCTCACTATCCACAGGCAGAATCGGTACCCCTTTCGCAACTGCTCTGGCAGTAACAATGTGTCCCGCTGTAATTAGCGTCTCCTTGTTAGCCAGCCCGATCTGTTTGCCTGCATCAATAGCAGCCAGGGTCGACTCAAGCCCAACACTTCCCATTACGGCAGTAACAACCGTATCTGCATCCGTGCCGGCAGCGACTTCCACCAGTCCTTCTTTGCCATAAAAAAGCTGCGTTTCGGCAGGCAAGTGCGGAGCTACGGTCTCTGCTAACTCTTTTGAGCCAACCGATACCTTTTTTGGGCGATAACGCTTCGCTTGCTCTATCAGCAGTTCTATATTGCCCCCAGCAGCAAGTCCCTCTACTTGAAAGCGTTCGGGATGCATATCGACTACATCCAGTGTCTGGGTTCCAATGGAACCGGTTGACCCGAGAATCGCAATTTTTTTCATGCTGCACCTCATCTTTATTTATCCAATGCCTATGACAAATCGTTCGTCATGTGGCTTGTGCTCATTTTTAATAGGGCAGAAGCATTAGTATATGTACGAATGGAAAAACGACAATCCAGCTGTCGCACCGATCCAGAATACCACCATGCCCCGGGAGCAAATTACCGGAATCTTTGATGTTATACACACGTTTGTAAGCAGATTGAATCAAATCTCCCATCTGTCCTACAACCGCACATGCAACCCCAATCCAGATCGCTCTTTGCCAAGACAACAAGCCGTCTGACACCCATGCAAAAACAACAGAAGTGACTACTGCGATTATAATACCACCC
This sequence comes from Paenibacillus sp. OK076, assembly GCF_900110055.1. Lineage (NCBI taxonomy): Bacteria > Bacillati > Bacillota > Bacilli > Caryophanales > Paenibacillaceae > Paenibacillus > Paenibacillus sp. OK076. Next base: position 1,584,453 of record NZ_FOCH01000001.1, on the reverse strand, counting down.
AGCGCACCCTCCACCGTTTTGTTAGGACTGATCGAAGGCCAAAGTTTGTTCTTCCCGATAAGTTTCCCTACAAAATAGGCACCTGCATCACTTGCCCATATGGAGCCCAGAAGCAGGAACGTCCAGAACAGCCCATGATGCAAGTGTCTGGATTCCGCGATGTAATAAAAACCGATTCCAATATACATTACTCCCAGAAAGAGCATGGCGACTGTATTCACAGGAATCTTGTTTTTAGTTACAACAGACGCCGTCATTAATACAAGCATCACAAGCCAGCCAATCTGGAATAACGTTAGCGGCCTGGCTTCCCATACCATTTCCCAAGGAAACACAATTGCAAAGATACCTGCATAACCGATTAGGGCTACACCTGAAAAAGGCTGTACCCCGGTCATTTTCACAAATTCATAATAACCGATGAGAGCCATAAGCAATACCAAACCATGGTACCAGGGTCCGCCCAGCATGCAAAAACCCAAAAACAACACACCTGCTATGATTCCTGTCGTTAATCGCTGTTTCAACGGCTTCATCCTCCATCTATTTCAAACCGCCGTAACGCCTTGTTCTGCGCTGATATTCGGCTACTGCTTCAAGCAAATGCTTTTTGCCAAATTCGGGCCAGTATATATCCGTAAACCATAATTCGCTATATGCAAGCTGCCAAAGCATGAAATTGCTTAATCTCAACTCTCCGCTCGTCCGGATCAGCAAATCCGGATCAGGCATATCTCCAGTGAGCATATGTCTGTCAATGAGTTCAGGCGTAATGTCGTCTGCCGATAATTCCCCCGACTTTACCTGCAGAGCGATCTGTTTGACACAGTCTGTCATTTCGCGACGACTTCCGTAGTTCATTGCAAAATTCAAAACAAGTCCTGTGTTATGTTCCGTAAGACGAATAGCTTCACGCAAAGCATTAATGGTATGGGAAGGCAAGTGCTCCTCCTGGCCCATCATACGGATGCGTACATTTTTTTCTATAAGCTCATCCAGCTCTATCGCCAAAAATTCTTGCGGAAGCCGCATCAGAAAATCCACTTCTTCTTTTGGACGCGTCCAGTTTTCTGTCGAAAAAGCGTACATCGTCAGATATTTGATGCCCAGTTCATCCGCCGCGATGGTCGCACGTTTGACCGCCTTCATCCCATTCTGGTGGCCAGCTATTCGTGGGAGACCCAAACGTTTCGCCCATCGTCCATTGCCGTCCATAATGATGGCGACGTGCTGCGGGATATTATCCTCGGATATAGTCAGCGTTTCCTGCTTGTCAGCCCCATTCCACCACGACCGAACCCGTTTGATCATTCCTGTTCCTCCAAAATCCCTGAAGTTTCTTCACCTGAAGCTTGGAAAAAGAGACAAAACCCCACCGTATTGGAGGGGCTGCGCTTGTCTTACACTTCCATGATTTCTTTTTCTTTGGCAGCGAGTACCTTATCGACTTCAGCAATAAACTTGTCGGTCGATTTTTGGATGTCGTCTTGATGTCTCCGGGACTCGTCCTCGGAAATGTCTGACTTCTCCATTTTTTTAATATCATCATTCGCATCACGGCGAATATTACGAATGGCTACTTTGCCTTCTTCACCAAACTTTTTCGTCAACTTCACAAGTTCTTGTCTGCGTTCTTCCGTAAGTGCTGGAATGGACAGACGAATCATAGTTCCGTCGTTCGCTGGCGTAAGACCAAGATCGGATTTCATAATAGCACGCTCAATGTCCCCCATGGAGGATTTATCCCACGGCTGGATCAGCAGTGTCCGGGAATCCGGTGTACTGATATTAGCCAATTGGTTGAGCGGAGTCATTGCACCGTAATACTCCACTTGAATCCGGTCGAGAAGAGCCGGAGTTGCACGACCTGCACGCAAAGTGGCAAGATCACGTCGTAACGCTTGAATCGCTTTATCCATACGTTCTTCGGCATGTTTTTTAACCGCTTGTGGCATTAATCTACACTCCCTTTAACGATTGTCCCGATGCGTTCACCAAGAACAACACGTTTGATGTTACCTTGTTCCGTAATGGCAAATACGATCAACGGAATGTTGTTGTCCTTACACAGCGAGGACGCCGTTGAGTCCATTACACCAAGATCTTTGTTAAGTATATCCATGTAAGTCAACTGATCAAACTTGACAGCGGTGCTGTCTTTAAACGGATCTGCTGAGTATACACCATCCACTTTATTTTTGGCCATCAAGATGACTTCTGCTTCGATCTCTGCTGCGCGCAGTGCTGCTGTTGTATCGGTGGAGAAGAACGGGTTACCTGTACCTGCTGCAAAAATAACGACCCGGCCTTTCTCCAGATGACGAATAGCTCTACGACGAATATAAGGCTCTGCAATTTGCTGCATAGCAATCGATGTCTGTACGCGAGTAGGTACTTCAATCTGTTCCAATGCATCTTGCAGTGCGAGCGAGTTCATAACCGTCGCCAGCATCCCCATATAATCCGCAGTCGCTCTGTCGATGCCGTTCTCGCTACCGGCAATTCCACGCCAGATGTTTCCGCCGCCGCATACGATGGCAACCTGTACACCTAGTTCAACTACTTCTTTTACTTGCTGGGCAATCGACGAGATCGTCTCTGCATCAATACCGTAGCCATTTTGACCGGAAAGAGACTCTCCGCTGACCTTTAAGACAACACGTTTAAATACTGGCTGTTCCAATTATTCACCCTCCACTTTGAATTGAACACCTTCGGCGTTCAATCAACAAAACTTCTCGCGCATGGCCTCCTGCTTAAAAAGAAAGGAACACAGTTGTGTTCCGCTCTTTTAGGAAAAACGTTCAACCGGTAAGGCATTGTTTTCCTGGGATATAAGGGAGTAGCGCTTCGAAGTTTCATCATTCTTATATCTTCGAAAATCATTTCTGCTTGCCGGTTTGAAAACCGTCTTATTTGTTTACTTGGGACATAACTTCTTCTACGAAGTTGTCTACTTTTTTCTCAAGACCTTCACCCAGTTCGTAACGAACGAAACGACGGATGGAGATGTTTTCACCGATTTGGCTAATTTTTTCGTTCAACAGTTGGGAGATCGTTTTGTCTGGATCTTTAACAAAGGTTTGCTCCAACAGGCAGAATTCTTCGTAATATTTACCGATACGGCCTTCAACCATTTTCTCAACGATTTTTTCTGGTTTGCCTTCGTTCAGAGCTTGAGCTTTCAGGATTTCTTTCTCTTTTTCCAGCTCTTCTGTAGGAACTTCTTCGCGAGTTACAAATTTCGGGCTCGCTGCCGCAATTTGCATAGCGATGTCCTTAACGAAATCTTTGAATTGATCTGTTTTACCAACAAAGTCAGTTTCACAGTTAACCTCTACCAGCACACCAATACGGCCACCAGCGTGGATATAAGATTCTACAACACCTTCAGTTGCTGCACGGCCAGCTTTGCTTGCTGCTGCTGACAGACCTTTTTCACGAAGCAATTCAGCTGCTTTCGTGATGTCACCGTTTGCTTCTTCCAGTGCTTTTTTACAATCGAGCATACCTGCGCCCGTTTTTTCACGGAGTTCTTTTACTGCACTCGCATTAACTGCCATTATTAATTCCCTCCAAAAATAAGTAATTGTACGTACACTCTAAAAAAAGGGCAGTGAGAGGTTATCCACCTACCAACCACCCTTTTCATTTAATTCATTAGATATGTTCGAATCTATTAAGCGGAAGTTTCTTCGCCTTGGTTAGCTTCGATAACGGCATCAGCCATTTTACCTGTCAACAGCTTAACGGCGCGAATTGCGTCGTCGTTACCCGGAATTACATAATCGATCTCATCCGGATCGCAGTTTGTATCAACGATACCTACAATTGGGATACCCAATTTGCGAGCTTCCGCAACAGCGATACGCTCTTTGCGCGGATCGATGATGAACAGGGCGCTTGGCAGGCCTTTCATATTTTTAATACCGCCGAGGAATTTCTCCAGACGATCTTTCTCTTTGCGAAGCAAGATTACTTCTTTTTTAGGCAATACAGCGAAAGTACCGTCTTCTTCCCAAGCTTCCAACTGTTTCAAACGATCAATACGTTTTTGAATAGTTGAGAAGTTAGTCAGGGTACCGCCGAGCCAACGTTGGTTAATGTAGAATTGACCAGCGCGTTCAGCTTCTTCTTTAACGGAATCTTGAGCTTGTTTCTTAGTACCCACGAAAAGAATTGTACCATTCTCTCCTGCGATTCCTTTAACGAAGTTGTAAGCCTCTTCGACTTTTTTCACTGTCTTTTGCAAGTCAATGATATAAATTCCGTTTCTTTCAGTGAAGATATAACGATCCATTTTTGGGTTCCAACGACGAGTTTGGTGACCGAAGTGTACCCCAGCTTCGAGAAGCTGCTTCATGGAGATTACTGCCATCTTCACACACCTCCTAATATGGTTTTATTGTGTCCTCCGCCGGCATCATTTTTCGCCAAGACTCTCCATCAGGAAAGCACCCTCAACAAAATTAGCACATGCGTGTGTTTTAACACCGTTATCTAATATAGCATAACTGATTGCCTGATGCAACAGTCTTTCAAAGCAATTTATTGATCCATCATAGCGAGACAAAACTTGTCATTATTTATACGAAAAAACCGCCCTGCCTGAGCGTACTCAGTTTGACGGTTCTTTTGTAATCTTGGCGATAATAGATTTGAAGCTTTCGCCTTTTTCCAAGTCATAGGTACCGACCTGTATTTTGGTGTTAATCCGCTCTGCTCTTCCAGCCTTTATGAAAGCTTGTGCACTATCGACAATCCCGGCTTTCTCCAGATTCCCGGCCACGATGGCCAGACTGTTGCCTGAACGTACTTTGAACGATACAGTAGCCGCAGCTTCTGGACGATTAGGCGTTGACGGTTCGGTCGTCTTTGGCTGATCTACTTCGTCCTGTTTGTCGTTTTCATTGGTATCAGGTTGCTTTGGATCGTCAGGTTGCTCCGGTTTCACAGCCGATTCTGCCGCTTCAGGTGCCGTTGCCGTTTTCCCCTGCAGTTCACTGCTTTCCTGTTTCTTCTTCGCTACCCACTCAGCTTCTGTATACAGCTCATCATCAGAAGCTACAAGCTTCATATCCATGCTCTTAGCGGCTGCTTCAAGCTGTTCCATCGTCAGGTTGGCTGTAGCCAGCTCAGGGTCGAGATTACTCTCAGACAGTGCGTTTTGTCCAACCGTTGCAAGCTGCAGCAATACCGCACCAACAATCATGCCACTTCCAAGTCCAATCCATAAGGAGCGCTTGTCCATCTGTTAGCTCTCCTCCCGTTCTGCCAACTGTAAAATCAGCTGCACTTCTCCACGTTGTATGCCCGTCTGCTTGGCAATGGCATCCACTGACTTTCCTTCAGCATATAAATTAAACAGCTCTGCATATCGGTCCTTAATGGATTCACGTACAGGCTTAGATTCTTGTTCAGCGGCCTGCTCGTCTGCTTCTGACACCTGTTGGGCCGAATCTGGTCTTACACTGTCTACAAGCGCCTGAGCTTGCAATCCGCTTGAGCTATGTACCGGAATTATATTGGAGGGTACATCTGTTTGTGTCGCTTTACTTTCTTCCAGTTGATCCAGCCTCCGCTGTAATTCCTGAAGCTGTGATTGCATACGCTGATCTGCCGCCGTCGCCTCACCCTTCATTTCAGCAACACGCTGAATAAGAGCATCATTGTCGTTTTCTATCTCAGCCATATAGTGTTCAAGCGTAGATTCCATCTCTTGCACCAGGTGATGCCCAGGCTCCTGCACCTTGTTTTTCTTGGGCATGATAAGCGCATATGCAATTGCGCAGGCTCCTAATATGACAATAATGATCCATGGTGACAAATTGGGTTCTCTCCTTTTAATGCAGCCATCGAGGTTCAAGACTACACGTGAGTCACATGTTATCCATTACAACGACAGGTCAATATGTTTACCTTTGTATGGATGCTCAGCAGGTTTGACAGGTTCCAGGGCCGAAGTAGCTTCAGGTTCGTTGGAGCCACTCTGCTGCTCTTTGTTTCTAGATTGGCCATCACGAATATCTGTATGCGCTGTTTCATCCAAGGCCTCGCTTCGTTGCCTTGCTTCATTTGCTTCTTTGGCCGTTTGTTCCGCCAGCAAGTTCTGATCAATGACCGGTCTCTGCTGGGCTTCACTCTGATAACGCCCCGCCTCACTTGTTCTAGGTACGGCAATCTGCAGCTCAACCGCTTTGAAACTCATACGCTCACCTCACGGTATCGAATGGATTTCTTCATGTGCCTGAATGCTGTACTTAAACGAATGGAACCATCGTAATATCCCCATCATGATAATAAAAAGAAATTCGACTTATCGGATCTTTAATAAATTTGGTGTATCTGCCGATAACTATTTTAGAGCCACCGTAAATCATCTTATGAATATCGACGCGAGCCCTGCTTGTATCTTCAAGTACCTTCTCAATTTCAAAGATACGTGTTTTCGTTTCCTCGCTAAGACGAAGGGCAGATTTTTGTGTAGCACTTAGTTTGATCCGCATGGACATTTTATCCGGGCTCAGTTGGCCTGCAGCAGCTAACTGATCCAATAATGTCAAAGCTTTTTTCGTCTTATCCAAGGCATCCATCTGCTCCCTGACTTCCTTACGCAAGTCACTCAACTCATTACGGAGCTTAGGCAGTACGCCTACTTCAATGGAAGTCACAGTAGACATGGTGTTGCCAACAACACGTGCCGAGACGTTTTCACCAGCCTGGATCGACCCGCCAACGATAAGTCCTTTAGTGCCTTCACAGATCACCGCATGACCTGCTCGAATCGTGGAATGCATAATACTTTGGGATACCAGGACGTTTTCAGCCGCATCGACGTTACCTTCTTGAATAAACGTACATTTCACGTTATGTCCGGCTTGTATAAGCCCTTTGTTATAACCAATAATACCGCCGGTAATTTCGACAGAGCCACCTGCTTCCAGTTCAGCTCCCTCGACCCCTCCGACGACACGTATATCCCCCGCCGCTTTTACTTTAAATCCGGTAAGCACATTGCCACGAATGACAACCGTACCCACAAAATCGATGTTACCGGTGTTATAATCCACATCGCCATTAATCTCGTATACCGGAAACACATTCAATTTGTTGCCGTCTGTTTTGGTAACCAACCCATCCAGAGCGGCATACATCGCAGATCCATCAGGGTTAACAACAACATTTTTCCCCACTTTGAAGCGTGCTTCTTTCCCTGGTCGAAATGGTATTTCTTCACCTGTTACAGCCCTTCCCACCGTGCCATCCACAGGAGGAATTCGTTCGGCAATGATTTGACCTGTTCGAACATTGTTTAAGCGAGTCACTTCTTTGTAGTCAACTTTTCCATCCTCGGCCTCCAGAGGGCGGCGTTCATTGGAATCGTCCATGCCCACCAGCACTTTAATAAATCCATCCGTTCCCGGTACTGGTTTGATCCCTTCGGCAATCTTGTATCGATCCTTCACATACGTCTCAGGATGATTCACAAAAACAAGCAATGCTTCGCGCAGCACACCATACTTAATACCCTGACTCGCTAAATATTTTTCGAGTTCGTCCGGTGTACAGGCAAAACCTTCATCCTGTTTGGAAAATTCAAGGTAGGCCGTACTTTTATCATCTGATAAAACAATGCTCAAACACTGTTCCAAAACAGTCTGCTGTGTCAATGCATTTCTTCCCCCTTTAGACTTTCCACTCCCCAATATCCAATGTTAAAGCTCTATATTCATATATTAATTAATCTTTGCGCATAAGCAAGTCTTTCTGTTTATCCAGCGTTCCACGTAACCGTAAGATGGCCTTTGAGTGCAGCTGCGAGATACGTGACGGGGAAAGCGACATTACCTCAGCAATTTCACTAAGAGACAGATCTTCATAGTATAAAAGTGAAACTACCGTTCTCTCTTTGACCGTCAATTTTTCTAGCCCTTGCACTAAAGCTTCTTTTAAGTAGAATTCATTTACTTTGTAATCCGGGTTTTTGGCTTTTTCATCGACCATTAATGAAAGTCGAGTCTCGGACTCTTCCTCCCGGATTGGATCTTCCAGAGAGCAAAGCGACATAACTGCCACTTCCTGAAGCATATGTTGAAAGTCTTTCGTAGACACGTCGAGATACTGACTCATTTCTTCATCACTAACGGAGCGTAAATATGTCTGCTCTAGCTGTTGGTAAGCATCTTCGATCCGCTTAGCTTTCTCCCGCACGGAACGAGGAACCCAATCTCCCTGACGTAAACCATCCAGAATGGCACCGCGCACCCGCCAGGATGCATACGTCTCAAATTGAAGACCACGTTCATAGTCAAATTTCTCCAACGCATCAATTAATCCCATCACTCCATTGCTCTCCAGATCATCTTTCGGGACATTTTTGGGCAGACCGACAGCCAAACGCCCGGATACATAGTTTACAATATGAAGGTACTTTTCGATCAAACTTTTCTTGGCTTCAAGGTCACCTTGTTCTTTCCACTTTTCCCACAAGTCAGCGTGGTTCAAATGTGAAGCTTTACGCTCGTTCAATTGCTTTCACCCTCCTTATTTGTCTGTCAGGTGACGAACGGCCTGCGCCAACTCCTCCGGATCCTTGGTCCGGACAAGTTTAGGCGGATCCAAAGGGGCAAATCCCGTTGGAGCTTTCGTCTCAGATGGTGGAAGGTTCTCCCCAGAGGAGGCGTTCTGTCCATGTTTGAGCAAGTCATTCAGCTCTTGTCCATCGTCTTCGAGTTTAATGTCCACCTGTGAACCTCTTAGTTCTTGAGCGCCCGGTGAATCATAACCATACCCATTCCCCTCTGATGAAGGATTCAGCAGCAATCCTAGTCCCCAGCGTAAACCATAAGCAAGGACAAACCAGGCTACAAAGCCGATCAACCCGCGTATTAAACTGGTCATCAACACATTGCTGCTGTATGCTACAAAAAAAGTCAGAATAAATCCGACTATGCCTGCTCCAAGATTAATGCGGTAGTTTCCTATCATGTCTTATAGTTCCTTTACACCCATTTGGACACTTCGAATAGTCAAAAGTCCAGTTTCACAGTCCATTTCAATCGTTCGTCCATAATTCCCACCTGTATCTTCGGCAAGGAGTGGAATTCCAAGCTTTTCTAACCATTCCCGACAAGAATCCGCATTCCTCGGTCCGATACGCATCGTATCCCCTGCTCCCGCGAAGGCAAACATCTGAGACCCTCCAGCCATTTTGGACACAATACGTGAACGAGATGCACCGAGTTGTATCATTCTTTGTAACAATTCCGGCAATGCGGTATCTGCATATTTGGCTTTGTTCAAAGTTCCTTCACGAGCAATCTCTGAAGTGGGGAGCATGACATGCGCCATTCCGGCAAGCTTCAGATGAGGATCATACATTGTTAATCCCACACAAGAGCCCAAGCCAGTCGTACGGATTACGCCGGGAAGATGAGCAATGTTCAAATCCGCCATACCGACTTTAACGACGCTTTTGTCCTCAATCATGATCCAGTGGCACCCCTAGAGATTCAAATATCTTAGCAAATGATGGCGGGTCGGGAATCAGGAAAAATTGCCCCTCTACCTGATCTTCACCTTCAAAGAAAGATGTGTCAATCAATAATGCATCGTCTCCCATTTCACCAAACTGCAACAGACCATAACTCAAAATGGCTCCTGCCATATCAATAGCAAGTCCAGGAACGGTTGGATACATAGATAGTTTTGTGAAATCTGCCAAAGAAGAAAGGTATGAACCCGCCAAAATATTCCCGATTTCGGACAGAGCCGATTGTTCCATCTCCGTGAATGCAAGACCTTCCTTCAGATCAAAACCGGCAAGCCGGTTCAGCAGCATCTTGGCAGCCTCAGGCGTCATCATGAAGAACAGATTGCCTGGTGCTTCGCCTTCAACACGAAGAAATACAGTCACAACAATACGTTCATCTCCGCCCACTTTTTCAGCAACTTCTTCAAAAGGAAGCATCTGTACTGTGGGTACACCCATGTCAATCGGTCTATTGAGAAGCTGAGACAACGCCGTTGCGGCGTTGCCTGCTCCAATGTTACCGACCTCTTTGAGTACATCCATTTGGAAACCCTCAAATCGGTTGAACAGCTCCACGGTGTTAGCCCTCAATACTTTCCAGCTGTACAATCTCGCTTTTATTTAATACTTCGTTCAGGTTAAGCATTATCAACAAGCGCGCATCCTCCAGCTTGGCTACACCGCGCAGGTATCTTGCTTTGACTCCACCAACCACTTCAGGCGGACTATCGATAGCATCTCGTTTGATGTCAATAACATCATTTGCAGAATCAACGATAAAGCCAACTTGCATATCGTCCACACCTACAATGACAATACGAGTTTGATCCGTATATTCTGTTTCCGGCAAAGCGAAGCGACCACGCAGATCAATGACGGGAATAACGACACCACGTAAGTTAATAACTCCTTTTACAAAAGAGAAGGTCTTCGGAACACGGGTGATAGGCATCATACGCTCGATCGTCTGAACCTTGTCTACCTCAATACCATACTCTTCGGAACCTAATTTAAAGACAATGACTTTCAACTCTTCTTCCATGGAAAAAACCTCCCTATTAAATGTAAGACTTATCTTGCGTGCTTATTTAATAAATGCATTAGGGTCAAGAATCAGAGCTACTTGTCCATCTCCCAGAATCGTTGCACCAGAGATCCCTTCTATGGAAGGAAGATAAGTCCCCATCGATTTAAGAACTATCTCACTCTGTCCAATAAATTCTTCAACGGCTACAGCTGCAAGACGTTCACCTTTCCGAATGACTACAATTTCAGTTTCTTGTTCGTCCGCATCATTGAAATCAGGCACTCCGAAAACTTCGCTCAATGACAGGTACGGAATTAGAGACTCTCGGAACGTGATCATTTTATTGCCATGAATGTTGCGAACCTGTTCCCGCTGGACAATAGCTGTCTCCACAATAGAAGACAAAGGAACAGCATATTTCTCGGACCCTAGTCGAACAAGCATCGCAGCGATAATAGACAGGGTCAATGGTAACTGAACAGAGAAGTTAGTCCCTTTACCTGGTGTCGAATGAATGGTTACATTCCCACCAAGGGAAGTGATTTTGGATTTTACAACATCCAAGCCTACTCCACGGCCGGAGATATCCGAGATTTTATCAGCGGTACTGAAGCCTGGTGCAAACAACAGCTGGTTGACTTCATCATCGCTCATCTTGGCACCTTGTTCTTCGGTAACAACACCACGTTTGACCGCTGTTCTCAAAAGATTATCGCGGTAAATGCCTTTACCGTCATCTTCGATTTCGATAAATACATGATTTCCGCTATGGAAGGCCCGAAGATTAACTGTTCCCAATTCCGGTTTACCTGCTGCCACACGCTCTGCGATCGATTCAACCCCATGGTCAACTGCGTTACGCAGCAAATGCACCAGCGGATCGCCAATCTCATCGATTACAGTCCGATCAAGTTCCGTTTCGGCACCCGTAATGACCAGATCGATCTTTTTGTCGAGTGTTTTAGCCAGGTCACGAATCATACGTGGGAAACGGTTGAATACCGTATCTACAGGAACCATCCGCAATTTCAATACAATATTTTGCAAATCTGTACTAACTCTGCTCAGATGAGCTACCGTATCGGATAAATCATTATTACCCGTCTCGCTGGCCAACTGCTCGAGACGCGAACGATCGATTAGTAACTCACTGAACAAGTTCATCAGTACATCCAGACGTTCGATATCCACGCGGATGGTACGTGATGGTGCAGCAGCTTGTTTTGGTGCAACTGTTTTAGTCGCTGCCGGTTTCTTTGGTTCTTCTTTCGATGAAGAATTCGGTTCCTGGGATGCATCTACTGGAGCAGGAACAGGTGCAGCTTCCACTTCAGCTGTTACCGCAGCCTGATTAGTCATCTGCTGAAGCGTCTCTTGATCCAGCTGAATGACCTTGGCACTCTCAATTTCAGAGATGCTCATAATGCCTTTTTCAAGTTCCTGCGCCTCTTTGGTTGTTATGTAATACAACGAAAAACTGCGCTCAAACTTCTCTTGCTCGATATCCTGAACGGTTGGGAACGATTTAACCACTTCACCCGAGCGTTCCAACAGATCGAAGACCATATATGCACGTACGCCCTTCAGCTGGCTCTGCTCGCTGACAAGAACTTCAATATAGAGCACACGGTGACCTTCAGCTATGGACTGGTCCAATACGGAGTACTGGAATTCGTCGAGTTCAACCGCGCTTGATGTTGTTGTACCTGATGATTGATTTACTTCTGCTACCGGAGCAGTACCTCCCGTCCATTCACCACTCTCAATGGCTTGGAGAGAAGCTACGATGGAGGAGACATCCGCTTTACCCTCTCCACCTTGTGTAATATCCTGGACCATTGTTTCCAAAGCATCCAAACTCTTGAATAGAGTATCAAAAATAAAATCCTGCATTTTCAACTTTTCGTTACGTACCAGATCCAGCACATTTTCCATTTTGTGGGTCAATGATGCCAAATCCTCAAAACCCATTGTAGCAGCCATACCCTTCAACGTATGAGCAGAGCGGAATATGACCTGAACAATTCCCAAATCCTCCGGACTGCCTTCGAGTTGAAGCATATTTTCGTTAAGGGACTGCAGATGATCATTAGACTCATCAATAAACATAGATAAATATTGATTCATGTCCATTGTGAGGCACCTCCTCCATGAGTTAACTCCGTTTATTTCACAGCTTGAACAAGTTTTGGCGCAATCTCCTGCAAGGGCAGAAGATGACGCACGCATTGCAGCTCTACAGCAGAACGCGGCATACCATACACAACACAAGTTTCTTCATTCTCTGCAAAGGTTGATGTGACACCCGCTTCATACAATTTTTTCATCATACGAGCGCCATCGCTGCCCATCCCTGTCAGCAAAACCAGATGTCGTTGCAATGATGTGTACGGCAGCAGCGATTCAAACATCGTATCTACTGAAGGCCTGTGTCCATTAACTGGTTCTTCCTCTGTCAGCTTTATGGTGAACCTTCCATCCGCAGTTTTGTTGACTTTGACATGGAAGCCGCCTGGAGCAATATAGGCTGTCCCTTTTCGTAGAACCATGCCTTCCTCAGCTTCAACCACATGCAGTTCACTGAACGTATTCAATCGCTGCGCAAGGGAACGGGTAAAGTTCGGCGGCATATGCTGTACGATAATGACTGGAGCAGGTAAATCACCTGGCAGTTGCTCCAGCAAAGTTTTGAGGGCTCTAGGTCCCCCAGTTGAACAACCAATTGCCACAAGTTTGTTAACTGATCCTTCCGGTCCTCCTGCTCCCTTATGAGACGGGATAACCTTTGCAACATCTTTGGATGGTTCAGTTGAAGCTGCCGCTGTCTCCTGTTCTGCCAATCGAGATATATTGGACAAACGGTTTTCCTTGGGAGGCTGCGCTGGCTTGTTTGGCTTTGCTAATTTGTCAGTAAAGGCATCTGAAGCCCGATTTGCATCTCGTAAAGGTTGCAGCTTTTTGTCCATACGTTCTGCATTCTGCTTTGTCAGTGGGACAGTAGGTGGCTTCGGTTTTGCTCTTAAAGGTTCAGTTTGTCCGCTGCCAAGTCGTTTTCCTGACTGGGTAGGTTCTATCGTTTTCTTCAATTCACCTTTACGATCTGGTAAAGAAGGATCAACCTGAACTCGCTGGGACTGTTGCAACAGTTTGCTCTGTGCTTCATCCCGTTTCTTCATCGATGCTTCACGATCGGCTTTTCGCTTAATTTCATCCATAGCTGCTCGCATCCGCTCAACCAGCGCTTTACCTACTTGGGCAATGTCCTGATCATGCACAATCGATGGCTTACGAATAAAGTCAAACGCACCCGCCTCGAGAGCCATGATGGTTTCCTTCATGCCTTGTTCATTGATACCCGAGAGCATAATCACCGGAACGAAAGATTGCTTCATGATCGATTTTAATGCGTCCAACCCATTCATTTCAGGCATCTCAACGTCCATTGTGATAACATCGGGCTTCAACTCTATTGCTTTTTGAATAGCTTCCTTACCATTTGATGCTGTTGCCGTAACCTTAAACTCCGAATCTGCTTCAATTAAGTCTGAAACAATTTTACGCATAAAAGCGGAATCATCGACAACCAAAACTTGATACACCGCCATGTTATTTCCACCCCTATTTCCTTTATTCAGAAATCATGTTGTCCGCTTTAGCCACTTTTTCATAAATCCTCTGATTCCTGTCAAGGTTTCGGATCCCGGAGCAGCAGGTGCAGCCAGATAGTAATGTGCGAGTTTCAATATATCCCTGGAAGCTTTTGCATTTGGATATGCCAGACTGTATGGCACTTGCCTTTTAACTGCCTTTACAACTTGGGCATCTTCGGAAATATATCCAAGTAGCGGGATATCGATCTGTAAAAATCTTTTTGCCACTCCAGCTATTTTATCCGCCACCCGTTCCGCCTCTTGCTGGTCTTCAACCCGGTTAACGATCATCCGAAAGGGTGTGGCATTTTCCTGGCCATGCATAACTTTAACTAAAGCATAAGCATCGGTTATTGAAGTCGGTTCAGGTGTGGTGATGATCAGACATTCATCAGCTGCACCGATAAATTTCATATTTTCTCTGGAAAGTCCTGCCCCTGTATCAAAAATGACATAATCCATTTCCTGTGCAATCTCTTCAACTTGTCCAGCAAAAAACTCCAGATCTCGATCTGACAATGAGAACAATTCTTTCATCCCCGAACCTCCGGCGATATAAGGCAACCCGCTTGCACCTAGCTGTATGATTTCCTGTATGGATTTCTGTCGGTATAACAGATGGTACAGATTATAAGGAGAAGAGGTTCCCATCAGGACATCAATATTAGCCATCCCTATATCTGCATCAAACACCAATACCTTTTGCCCCATCGCCTGTAAGCTCAATGCAAAGTTAAGTGTAAAGTTGGATTTACCAACCCCTCCCTTTCCACTGGCAACGGTTATGATTTTGGAGGAGCGTGAATCACGTCCCCTCCCCTCCTCTCCGTTAGGCATGGCGACCATACTTCTGAGTGAGGCTGCCTGGTCCTTCATTGTACAAGCTCTCCTAACAATTGTTTGGTCAGAGAATCCGCATCAGGCTTGAGCAGGTCATCCGGCACATTTTGTCCGTTAGCCACATAAGCAAGTTTGAGCGGAAAACGGTGAAGCAGGTTAAACATTGGACCGCAGCTTCCGGTCTCATCCATCTTGGTAAAAATAACCTTATCCAGCCCATATTTGCTGAAATGCTCCGTAATTTGAACCATATCAGCACTTTTGGAAGTCATGCTCAAAACCAAAAAGGTTTCACTATTTTCCAAAGGCGCGAGTAAACTTTGCAGTTCTGAAACAAGCAACTCATTTCTGTAGTTTCTTCCGGCTGTATCCATGAAGATCAGATCACATTCCTCAAGACGGGAGATCGCACGTTGTGTATCACCCGGGGATTGTACGACCTCTAGCGGAACATTTAAGATGGATGCGTATGTTCTAAGTTGTTCTACTGCTGAGATCCGATAGGTATCCGATGTAATGAACCCTACCTTTCGCTGTTTGTTGAACATCTGTTCAGCCGCCAGCTTGGCAATGGTCGTTGTTTTACCAACACCCGTTGGCCCAGCTACATACACAATGCGTGTGGTTGGCAAAATACCCACGTCGATACGTTTCTCCAAAAAATGCGATATTTCCAATTGAACTGCTTGAACAGCTTCTACTTCATTTAATCCTTTTTCAGAGAGCTTCGTCTGAACAAGCTCAAACCAAGATTCCCATACTTCTGGCCAAATGTCTTGCTCCATCAACCTTTCTCGAAGAGCATGAAGCTCCTCTGGTAAAAGGTCTGCCGAAGCTCCTTGTTTAGACAACTTGGTCATCATCAGTTTGAGCTCCTGCAATTCAGACATCAGTTGGTCCTGCTGTGGATCGATCGCCTTCTCCTTCTGCCCACTCGCAGATGTTAAACCCGAAAAATCCGCCCCTTGCGGTCGCGGTTTATGCTCGATACTCAAAGAAGCTCTGCCGTTGCCCATGTCTGAACCGAGTTTACTCGATTCAGACACAGCTGTGGCATCCGTCGCTTTCTCTTGCACATTTTTTTCAGCGATACTTGCAGCCGATTCTTCAGAAGCAACGACAAACGAACGAGCCGTTTGCCGATATGCTTCAGGTACAAATGCGCGAGGTACGGGTGAAAATTGGTTTTGTAATTGATTTGTAGCCTGTTTTTTTTCTTCCTTATCTACAGCTGCTACAACTTCGATCCTTTTTTTTCGGAACATTCCCAGCACACCGCCCACCTTGATTTCCTTGGTGGACAGAATGACGGCATCACTTCCCAGGTCTTTACGAATTTGAAGCATAGCTTCGGGCATGGTTTCAACGACGTATTGTTTTACTCTCATATGTTCACCACCCCGACACTTTGGATTTCAACATTCGGTTCCAACTCACTATAGGAAAGCACTGGTATGTCCTGCATGGTGCGCTCAATCACCTGACGAAGATACATACGAATGGTTGGAGAAGTTAATACAACTGGCTGCTGGCCCGACTGGATCAATCGATTAACTTGTTCAGTCAACTTTTGATATACACTTTGTGTTGAAGCCGGATCCAATGCAAGGTAACTGCCTTGATCGGATTGCTGCACACTCTCTGCAATTTTCTTCTCCAGACCAGGTCCAACAGTGATTACTCTAAGCGTTTCACCTTTTTGAGAGAATTGCTGGGTAATCTGACGAGAGAGCGATTGTCTCACGTATTCCGTCAGTACATCCGGGTCTTTGGTATACGTTCCGTAGTCCGCGAGTGTCTCAAAGATTGTAACCATATCACGAATGGAGACTTTCTCACGCAACAACTTGGCGAGCACTTTCTGTACATCTCCGATAGACAGGACGGATGGGATGAGCTCATCCACCAGCGCAGCATAATTCTCTCTGAGATTATCCACAAGTGCTTTGGTTTCTTGTCTGCCAAGTAACTCATGCGCATGCTTCTTAATCAATTCAGTCAGATGTGTGGCTACAACTGAGGGAGGATCTACCACTGTATATCCTGCAAGTTCAGCTCTGTCTTTGGTTACTTCATCTATCCATAACGCTGGAAGACCAAAGGCCGGCTCTGTCGTTTCGATTCCTGTAACCGATTCCTCTTCATACCCCGGACTCATAGCCAGATAATGATTCAACAACAGTTCTCCGCCGCCAACAACATTACCCTTGATTTTGATGACATATTCATTCGGTCTTAATTGGATATTATCCCGAATCCGGATAACGGGAACGACTAACCCCAGTTCAAGAGCACACTGCCTACGAATCATAATGATCCGATCCAATAAGTCCCCACCCTGTTGATTGTCAGCCAGAGGAATCAAACCGTAACCAAATTCAAACTCGATAGGGTCCACCTGAAGAAGGTTGATTACACTCTCCGGACTTCTAACTTCTTCGATCTGCTGCTCCTCTTCCATTTGCTCCTCTGCCTCTTGCTTCTGATTCAGATTGTTCTGCATCCTCCATCCGGCAAAAGCCAGCAACCCTGCAAGCGGCAACGTTGTAATAATGTGGATCGGCGTGAAAAAGCCGAGCATAGCTATTACAAAAGATACAATATAAAGGAGCATCGGGTATGTAAACAATTGCCCCGTAATGTCATCGGCCAAATTCCCTTCCGATGATGCTCTTGTTACAATAAGACCTGCTGCTGTAGATATCAGGAGTGCAGGAATCTGGCTAACCAGCCCATCCCCGATCGTCAATACGGAATAGGTGGATAGCGCATCGGCAAAAGCGAGACCATGTACCGTCATCCCGATGATAAAACCACCAATAAGATTGATCAGGAGAATAATGATACTTGCAATAGCGTCCCCTTTTACAAATTTACTGGCTCCATCCATGGCTCCGTAAAAATCAGCTTCGCGTTCAATTTTGGAACGGCGTTCACGTGCTTGCTGCTCGTTGATCAGGCCTGCATTCAAATCTGCGTCGATACTCATCTGTTTACCAGGCATCGCATCGAGGGTGAATCGTGCTGCAACTTCAGCTACACGCTCCGATCCCTTCGTAATAACGATAAACTGAACAACGACGAGAATCAGAAACACGATAAATCCGATGGCTATCTGTCCGCCAGCGATCCAGCTACCAAAGGTAGCGACTACCGATCCTGCGTTTCCTTGACCCAAAATCAGTTTTGTTGTTGATATGTTGAGTGCTAATCGAAACAACGTCGTAATCAGCAGCAATGCAGGAAAGATGGAAAATTGCAGTGCTTCTTTGCTGTTCATTGCAACAAGCAGTATCATCAGTGCAAGTGAGATATTGATGACAAGCAACATGTCCAACAACCAGGTTGGGATCGGGAGAATCATCATCAACACGATGCCGATGATACCCGCAAGGACAGCTATATCTTTTATTTTCAATGGATGTACGGCCTCCGATCCCCTGTTATTTCGTTCTGCCCTTTAATTTATATACATAAGCCAGCACTTCGGCTACCGCTTGAAACAAATCAGCCGGTATGGCGTCACCAATCTCGGCTCTCTGGAACAATGCCCGTGCCAGCGGCTTGTTTTCCATGGTAATGACACCGTGCTCTTTGGCAATTTCCTTAATACGTAAGGCGACGTAATCCTGACCTTTGGCTATAATCTGGGGCGCTTCCATCTCCGAGCCCTCATACTTAAGCGCAACGGCAAAGTGAGTTGGGTTGGTGATAATCACGTCCGCTTTGGGAACTTCCTGCATCATACGCTGAACAGCCATACGACGCTGACGCTCCCTGATTTTACCCTTGATCAGTGGGTCACCTTCCATTTTTTTGTATTCGTCCTTGATGTCTTGCTTGGACATCCGAATGTTCTTTTCGTAATCATACTTCTGGTACATATAATCGAGTACAGCAAGTACTAACAGGGCTACTGCAATCTTGATTCCCAAGCTTAAGGTGATTGAAGCAGCAAAATGCAGAATCGCATCCAATGAAAAGTGAGACAATGAAGCAATATCTGACTGATAACCTGTGATTGTACTGTAAACCAGAAAGCCGATAATCGACATTTTCATAATGGATTTAGCAAACTCCACCAAAGAACGAAGAGAAAAAATGTTCTTGAACCCTTTAATCGGATCCAACTTTTCCAGTTTCGGCTTTAAACCCTCTCCTACAAGCAGGAAACCTACCTGCATGTAATTGACAATTAACGCAACGAGTACCGCACCGAGCAAAACAGGAGCAAGCAATAGCATCACCTCGATGCCATAACGCATCATTAAGGCTACGACATTCTCCCCGGTAATTTCCATACTCATCCGATTAATGAAGATGTCTGTAAACAATCGAACTATACGTTCTTTGTAAAAGTTACTGAACATCATCATGATCAAAAAGGTGAATAGGAGAATGGATGCGCCGGACAGCTCCATACTTTTGACAACCTGTCCTTTTTTTCGCGTATCCTGCCTCTTTTTCGGGGTAGCCTTCTCTGTTTTTTCCCCTGCGAACATCTGGAGGTCGAGTTGATATTTCATTCGAATCTTGTCCTCCGTTTCACTCAGCCTGGCCTTTGTCCAATAGTCCCAAGCAAGTTTTCCATGGCTGTGAACATTACTTCGAACAATTGACTAAACACAAAGCCAAAACTGGGAACCAGCAAAAGCAAAATAGCAAGTCCAACGAGTACCTTAAGCGGCATTCCGACAGCAAATACATTAAATTGTGGAGCCGTCTTGGCCAAGAATCCCAGCCCTACATCTGTCAAAAACAGAGCTACTACAATTGGCGCAGACATCTGAAAAGCCAGCATAAATGATTGGCCTAATGTACTCACCAAAAATTCAGCAATACTTCCATCTGCCAATCGTAGAAAGAATACATTCGACAACGGAATCCAGCGATAACTGTAAACAATGGCATCGAGCAGATAATGATGTCCGTTCATTGTCAGAAAGAGCAATACCGCAAAAGCATATTTGAAGTTACCTGTAAGCGGAGCAGATGCACCTGTCATTGGATCATATACGTTGGCCATACCAAAACCGATCTGAAGATCGATAAAGGTTCCTGCTGTCTGTACAGCCGTCATTAACAGATATGCAACAAAGCCTAGGAGCAAACCAATCAATATCTCTCGGATAACCAGCAGGATATAACTCAGATCTGTAGGGACAACCTGATCTATGCCGTATACCATATACACAGTAAAGGTTACAAATGCCGATAAACCAATTTTAAGAGAATTCGGCACATTCCGAGCCGAGAAGACTGGCGCAGTTACAAAAAATGATGCTATTCGACAAAACATAAGCAGAGCGACAGGAAAACTTTGCAACAATGTCTCCATCTGCAACAGCCTACCCTATGTATCTGTATAAATTATCGAGAATGTTATACGTGAAATCGACCAGTATATTCAATATCCAAGGACCAAACAAAAGTACTGCCAGAAGTACAGCAATGATTTTAGGCACAAAGGCCAGGGTTTGCTCCTGAATTTGAGTGGTTGCCTGAAACACACTGATAATGAGTCCTACAACCAGAGCTAGAATAAGCATAGGTGCGCTGGCCAGCAGTGAAGTATAAACTGCTTTCCCGGCCAGACCGATAATAAACTCCGAAGTCATGACCGTCCTCCTTTAATATGCCGGCTCAAGTGTTAAAACTCAGCAACAGTGACTTCACGACCAGATACCAGCCATCGACAAGTACAAATAACAGTATTTTAAAAGGTAATGAGATCATTACAGGTGGAAGCATCATCATACCCATAGCCATGAGTGTACTCGCAACTACAATGTCTATAACCAAGAAGGGAATAAAGATCATGAATCCCATCTGGAATGCTGTCTTCAACTCACTGATTGCATATGCCGGTACCATCACAGTAATCGGAATATCCTGGTATGTGCTGGGCTTTTCGGTTTGATTGTACTTCATAAACAGCAATAGGTCTTTCTCCCTAGTGTGGGAGAACATAAACTTCTTCATGGGATCCGCAGCTTTTTCCAACGCTTCGGTTTGTGTGATGTCTCCCTTAAGATAGGGCTGAAGCGCTACCTGATTAATGGATGACAACGTCGGTGACATGATGAAAAGTGTCAGAAAAAGTGCTAAACCGACCAGCACCTGATTGGGTGGCATTTGCTGCGTACCCAAGGATGTCCGCACAAAACCGAGAACGATAACAATCCGTGTAAAACTGGTCATCAGTACCAGCAAGGCTGGTGCGATACTAAGTACCGTGATCAACAGGATAATGGATAGTGAACTCGTGCTTGGTGTGCTCCCATCCCCGTTCCCAATTTGAATATCAATATTCGGAATCGGTTCGGCAAAGGCAGCAGTGACGGAAGCCAGACTGATGAGTCCTATGAAAAAACACGCTAACCAAATCTTTTTCTTCATGAATCCCTCGACCGATCTGTAGTATTGTCTTCTTCCAGGACCTTCTCCATCTTCTCTTTACGGTTAGGCATCTGCCGAAGTTTAGATTCAAACAGTTCGTGAAAAGAGGTTGTATCCTCGAGTTCCATTTCTCGCGGCGGTTCATCTTTGCGCAAGCGGGCAGCCAGCTTTGCAATAAGAGGCGAAAGGCTTCCCTGTTGTGCTGAAGCATCCCGTTCAAATGAATCAATGATTCGCTGAGCCTCTTCAAGATCCGAAACCTTATCCACCAGCTGTATGTCATCACCCACACCGAGTAGGTAAACGCTACCGCCAATTTCTATAATTTGCAGCGACTTGTTTGGTCCCAGTCCGACCCCACCCAAAATACGAATTGTGCCGTTCCGGAACCATCGCTGATTCCGTTTGTTTAGAAAACGAATCAGATAGACTATAAGAACCAGAATGACGGCCAGGACAACAATCACCCATACAAGCTGAAAATAATAATTGACTCCCGTGCCCACATCATCTGGAATCTTATCCTGAGCCATCATCATGTCTCTTAAACGCCCAGCGTTTTGCTGATTGCTTCGATAACCCGGTCAGATTGGAACGGCTTCACGATGAAATCTTTAGCTCCGGCCTGGATTGCATCAATAACCATCGCTTGTTGACCCATCGCAGAGCACATAATTACTTTTGCGTTGGCATCAATTTTTTTGATTTCTTTCAAAGCTGCAATACCATCCATCTCAGGCATGGTAATATCCATTGTGATCAGATCAGGACGAAGCTCCTTAAACTTCTCAATTGCTTGTGATCCATCCTGTGCTTCGCCAACGACCTCGTATCCGTTTTTGGACAAAATGTCCCGGATCATCATTCTCATAAATGCAGCGTCGTCCACGACTAAAATTCGGTTTGCCATCTTGATTCAAGTCCTCCCTAAATTGTGCTTATTGTAATTTCTGAATTCGGTCCCATTGGCTTACGATATCTATAACACGAACACCAAAGTTTTCGTCGATTACGACAACCTCACCTTTGGCAATCAACTTGTTATTCACCAAAATATCGACAGGTTCACCGGCCAGTTTGTCCAGCTCGACAATTGAACCTTGTGACAGTTCTAAAATATCCTTAATTTGCTTCTGGGTCCTTCCTAATTCTACGGTGACTTTAAGGGGAATGTCCATCAATAAATTCAAATTGTTTTCGTCTACCTGGCCGAACGCCCCATTTTGCAAATTGGCGAATTGAACCGGTTGTACGTTTACATTCCTATTCGGCACACCGCCGTAATGCTGCGGTACACCATAAGGTTGCTGCGCAGGCATGCCATAAGGCTGCTGTGGCGGCATTCCTTGAGGCATCCCCATTGGAGCCTGTCCATAGCCATTATAATCCTGAACAGGCGGCTGCTGCGCCTGTGGCGGTATCTGTTGTTGAACCGGAGGTTGCTCAGGGGCAGCCGGTACTGCTGCCGGTGCTGGCTCAGGTGTAGACGCAACTGGTGCGCTAGCAGTAGACTCTTGGGCTCCGCCAATCAACATCTCTACCATTTCTTTTGCAAAATGCACGGGAAGCAGCTGCATGAGATTGGAATCAATCAGATCGCCAATCAACAGCCGGAATGATACTTGGATCAGAGTCTCATCTTCTGGAAGATTGCTGACTCCCTCACCACTTTCCATATTGAGAATATCAATTCCCGGAGGAGAAATATTCACGAAACGGTTAAAGATTGTGGACATGGATGTAGCAGACGAACCCATCATCTGATTCATGGCTTCCTGTACTGCACTGATATGGATTTCATTCAATTCTTCATCAACCGGATTCCCTTCACCGCCAAGCATCAGATCGGCTATGACTTGAGCATCCCGTTTTTTGATGACTAATGAGTTGATTCCTTCAAATCCATCTACATAATTCACATGGACTGCAACGTGAGGCTTAGGAAAGGCTTCATCAAACTGTGTCCGACTGATGATGGACACCTTAGGTGTTGTAATATCTACTTTTAGGCCTAATAGCGTGGACAAAGCTGTCGCCGCACTACCAAATGTAATGTTACCAATCTCCCCCAAGGCATCCTGTTCCAGCTCGGTCAAAAAATCATCAACTGTTTTCTCAGCCGGTTCCGAACTGTTCATCGATTCCGATTGTCTGAGCAAAGCATCGATTTCTTCTTGGGATAAATAATCCTTACTCGTCAAATTCTTCAACTCCTTCGGTGACAATCTTGTCTATTTGCACAGCCACACGATCCTTGATCGTTCCCGGGCTCCCCATATACTTCAGTCTGTCTCCAACTTTAATGGACAGTCCCTCATCAACGGGTTTGTTCAACGTAATGACATCGCCAACCGACAGACCCAAAAATTCAGCAATCGAAATCCTGGATTCTCCCAACTCCGCAACGACGGGCAGTTTAGCTTTGTTCACACGCTCTCTGAGAGCATCATATTCTTCCGGCGCTCTCGTCTTTTTCTCCGAAACAAACCACTGATGAGTCGACAACCGGGACATAATAGGCTCAAGAACGACATGCGGGATACACAAATTGATCATGCCTGTGGTGTCACCGATTTTGGTGCTCAGTGAGATCAAAGCAATGGTCTCATTGGGGGATACAATCTGCATAAATTGCGGATTGGTCTCCAGTGCTTCCATCCTTGGAGAAATATCCAACACCGTCTTCCATGCTTCCTGCAAACTCTCAAACGCACGGCTGAATATTCGCTCCATAATCGTCGTCTCAATTTCCGTCATCGATGCGATCTTGGTCGGTGCATTTCCTGTTCCGCCAAGCAGACGATCCAGCATTGCATAACCCACGTTGGGATGAACCTCCATCACCATCCGTCCCTGTAATGGCTCCGCCTCAAATATGTTCAATATCGTCATCTTTGGAATAGAACGGATAAACTCGTCATAAGGCAGCTGTTCAACCTGAACGACATTGATCTGAACGAACGTCCGCAGTTGGGCTGAAAAATAAGTGGTGAGAAAGCGTGCAAAGTTTTCGTGAATACGGGTCAAGCTTCGAATATGATCTTTGGAAAAACGAACCGCCCGCTTAAAATCGTAGGATCTAATTTTCTTTTGAGTTTCTTCCTTTTTCAATTCCTCCGCATCCATCTCACCAGAGGAAAGGGCAGCTAATAGGGCGTCAATCTCATTTTGTGATAATACATCCACCATGTTCTCACCCCCTTACAGATTTACAGCGTGTCCTGTTCATTACATTGGCGCCATCACAAAAGCAGAAAAACTAGTGCTGGCAAGTTTACCTTCTGGTAAAGCTTCATTAATAAGCTCGGTCAATTTTTTATTAAATTGAATGCGACCTTTCGCTGTAGCCAGCTCATCAGACTTGGTATCCGCAAAAGTCTGGATGATAATAGGCTTCACCGTGATTTCCTTAATTTTCTCAAAATCTTCTTTAGCCTTTTTGTCGGATAATTTGAAAGAAAAACTTACAACTACAACATGGTCTATATCAGCCAAATTGGTTTTAATTTCTCCAAGCTCTGAGGAAACTGCAACAATCTCATCCGCAGTCATCTTCTTCTCTGCCGCGGCTGCCGTATGTGTATCAATCTTATTCCCGTTCTGTCCTTGCATAAATACAAACACAACCACCACAATGAGTGTTATCGCTAGCAAGCTTGTTGCAAGCCAAGGCAACATCTTTTTCATCAGGACTCCTCCGTTTGCTGCACTTTAATAGTGGCTGCCTGAACCCCGATTTCACGGTTGTAATCTTTAATTTTGGAAATAACCTCATCGGCTTTCTCAAGCACAATAAGTCTCTTTCCGGTTACCAGAGTAATATACGTGTCTGGTGTCTCTTCCACAATTTCAACCATCAGCGCATTTAACCACATGGGAGAACCATTTAACCGCGTAACCGAAATCATGCTAAGCCCCCTTGATCAGAGTGGAGGAGCAAGCTCCTCCACGCATTAAAAATTGCTAATCAGCTATTAACGTTTCAGGTTAACAACTTCCTGAAGCACTTCATCGGACGTTGTAATAATCCGTGAGTTCGCCTGGAATCCACGCTGAGCAACGATCATCTCTGTGAATTCACCTGTTAGATCCACGTTGGACATTTCAAGTTGTCCTGCAATAATAGAACCCGTACCATTCTCGGCATCATTTGCTGTTAAAGGATCAAGTGTGCCATCAGGATTGGCATTGGCTGTCATTCGGTAAAGATTACCCCCTATTTTTTCTAGACCTTCAGGGTTGACAACTTTCCCAATACCCAGTTGAGTTTCACTTTCGATTGTTCCGTCAGCCATTGTTTGGTTAATCATACCGTTTTGGCCGATTGTAAAGGAAACGACATCATCAGCAATTGTGATTGGTCCACCTCCACTGTCTAGTACGAAGAGGCCGTCAGATGTAACCAGATTACGATCCGCATCTACGTGAAAATCCCCAGCACGAGTTAGGAATGGAACTTCCTGATCCTCCGACATCGCAACCAGAAAGAAACCATCTCCATTAATACGTAAATCTGTTGGATTGTTTGTTGTCATAGGACTTCCTGCAAGATGCAATGTGTCAATTGATCCTACAGATACACCCAAACCGATTTGCTTCGCATTCACACCACCTGTTGGAGTATCCGTTGGTGCAGTCACCCCTGCAGTGGTCTGGCTCATAATATCTTTGAACATGACACGGCTACCTTTAAAACCAACCGTATTCACGTTCGCAATATTATTACCGATAACATCAAGTTTCGTTTGAAAACCCCGCATCCCGGAAACGCCTGAGTACATTGATTTCAACATTTTTTAAAAATCCTCCCAGCCTTAATTTGGTTACCGCGTCAGTCGGTCAGCGGCATTCCGGCTCCCGAGAAGGGCCAGCCGGTCAAGAAATGATTACAGCACTATCAATCTGGGTGAATACATTATCCTTCATGCTTTCACTATCCATGGCTGTAACAACAGTACGATTTTTGACATTAACGATAAAAGCCATATCTTTCATCAAAATCAAGGATTCCTTGGCTCCTTTGGCAGCAGCCTTATCCAGTGCAGTTCCAATCTGCTGCATCTGCTCAGTCTTAAGTTCAATACCGCGCTGTTCTAGCCTTTTGGCAGCATGATTACTCAATTTAAGGAGGTTGTCTTCCAATACCTGTGCAAAAGGGCGTTCAGGTACATTGGATGCTTCTCCCGCTTTGGAGCGGTTAAGCAAATTGGGTGTAATTGGACCTGAGTACAGTTGGCCTACGGTTATGCGGTCACTCATAACATGTTTCCATTGTCTTCAGGCTGTGCTGATGGTTCTGGTTCCTTGGTTTCGTTCGTTACAGTTGAATCTGCAGCGTCCTGAACTGGAGTTTCATTTTCCTCAGCCTGTGTTGGATTAGTTACCTGAATAATTTCATCTAGCTTGATTTCGTCATTGCCCACTTTGGCGTATTGAACACCATCTCGTACGATAATGGAATCCACAATCCCCTGACGGAGGGTTCCGTTATCCTCTTTATTAGAAGAAAGCCAACTGATCTCGCGGCCAATCATACCCGATACTGTCCCAAGGGACTGATTCAAAGTCTTGAGCTGAGATGAGATATTCACCAGTTGTTCTACCGAACTGAACTGAGCCATCTGAGCGATAAATTCCTTATCTTCCATTGGCTGCATCGGATCCTGATTTTGTAGCTGAGTGATCAATATTTTAAGAAACTGATCCTTGCCTAACTCTTTTGTTGCAGCGCTTGTTGTAGCTTTATTCGCTGCCGAATAGTTAGGCCATGTATTATTGGTAGAAATCGCTTCATTAGCCATCTTTTCACCTCATTTCTGTTTAAGCCTCTGCTGTAAACGTGTCTCTTTGCAGGTCGTTTCCTTCCTCATGCTCACTGCGCCAGTTGCGTAATTCTTCCTGGATTGTTGCTGTAGTTACAGCATCATCCGATTGTTCTTCACGTTCACGTGAGCGACGTTGTTGCTGAGAATTGCTCCCTGGCTGGCGTCCACCATCCTGGTACATTTGTGACCCCAGAGAACTGTTCTGAGTAACCTCAAGTCGTTCCACTTGAATGCCTTGAGCTTGAAGCGAGCTACGCAGTTGCATCATTTGCTGTTCCAGCATGTCTTTCGCCATCGTATGCTCAGTCATAAACCGTGCAACCAATTGCCCGTTTTGCAAAGTAATTTGCACATCCAGCTTACCCAGATGCTCCGGACGTAGTGAGATAGTTGCCTCCGAAAATCCCTTTTGCTGCACGATATCCAGCTTGTTCACCACAAACTGTGTCATCTCTTTTGCAAACTGAGATGCTTGCATGACAGGTTCGGCTGGTTTACCTGCTGATGTCCCGGATGAACGTAAGGACAACTCTCCTGCCGTAATGATACTTGAATGGTCCACTTCTAGAGCTTCATTTGCAATAGGTGTTGAGTCCGTTTCCGCTGTAACTTTAATTCCAGTATTTGAAGCGGCCGCAACAAGAACTTGTGATGCCACTGAGTCTTGCTTGGACGTTTGATTTGTTGGAGCCACTTGCACAGCCTGATCCTTAGCCACCGCTAATGTATCCAGAATGGATTTAAGTTCAGTCCACCCTTTGTTAAGACTGGTGTCAACGCCAGCATCCTGCAGCTGACTTTGAAGAGATTGAAGCAGATGCTTGAATTCTGGAGCATTCTTGACAACTGTACTATCCGGCTCATTCATACCCGCAATTAACTGTGTGAGCACATCCTGCAATACAAAGCGCACTGCTGCTGGATGTTCCGCCAGATCAATTGCTGATGCTGCATTTCCCGCTTCACTTGTAGGCTCATTAGAACCATCAGCTTGAATACCAGCATTATTATCTAATTGAGCGTACATCTGCTGAATCAGACTTTGTAAATCCCCTAGTAGTGACGGATCATTTTCCAAAGCTTCATCTAGTGAATCCAAATCTGCGAATAACGAACTCAAGATATCAGTGATCGATGTTTGTTCCCCGTCTTCACTAGCTGCAAAGGTAAACATCAGCGGATTCGCTGTTAAGCTCGCTGCTGCAGCCGAACTGTTCTCAGCCGTTGCATCACCACTCAATGATTGGGCAAGAGTTTGCAAAAAATCACCAGCTCCAGCAGTTGCACCTTTGGATCCAGTTCCAGCTGTCTGTGCTGCTCCTGTTGTCTTGGCAGATGATGTGGATGCCATTTGATATACAATCGACATTTATTTTCACCTCCTCTCCGTAGTAAACAGAAGTTACTACTCTTACTTGTTACCCATTAATTTATTTAATATTTTTGCAGTCTCAACCGAATTTTCAGTCGACATATTTTCCAGCAATTGAGATCGTGTAGCATCGTCGACAGAATTCAAAATGGTCAAGGTTTTGTCCGGACTCAGCTTGTATGTTTCGAGCAACAGCTTGGCTCCACTAGAAGCTGACATGGAAGCAAACGTTTGACTAAGCTGATTTTTATCCAAGTTTTTGGAATTGGTTGTAGACGCCGTTGATGTCGTTGCAGTCTCTTTCTTTAATCGAGATTGCAGTGCATCCAGAGCCAGATCACCGGATGGTTTCGCATCCTTCATCATCATCGTGACATCAGCCGCTGTTTTTGGGTCCATCTTTTCCAGCACCTTGGTCCGTGCAGCCGATTGCATCGCACTCAGAAGCAGTACCATCTCTTCATTCGTCATATTTTGCAAAATCGGCGCGGCTTTACTAGGACTCATCTCTGCATACATCTTCGCCAAATCTTTAATTTGTTTCTGATAATCAGACTCGGTCTCTGGATTCTGCGCAGCGGTTTCAGCAGCTTTTTCCGCATCATCCAATTTCTTTTGCAAATCGCTTGCTTTCTTCGCCTCTGTGGTTGTGGCATCCTTTGCTGCTTTGAGCTCTGTTTCTTTCTCGCTTACTTGTGCCTTCAGCTTATCAATTGTCGCTTCTGCACTCTCGACCTGCTGCTCGCTCTTCTCCAGTTTCTTTTTCTCCGGATCTAGCACAGGATCAGGTACCCAGTCCTTCACGACAGGAATTTTGTTAGCTACTTCAAGCAGGTTGTTGCGAATATCTACATTAAATAGCGTGAGCAAAACACCCAACAAAACCACAGTGAACACAATTGGGATTGAAATCATCAAGAACTTTTCCCAACCGCCGCTCGACTCTTTTTCCATATCTGTGTCTTTAACAGCCATTGTTCATTTTCCTCCTTCACGAGACAACTTCGCGTCCGGCCACATCAATTCGCGCGTCCGGCTTTGGCAGCGAAGCGTACAGTAGCCATCTCGTCCAGATCGTTCTGTTCCCGGAGGAGCATCTCCTGCTGAAATTTGATTTTGGCCTTGTCTCTCGCCCCAAGCCATACTTTTTCGTCCATCATTTTGCCGTTCAGAAACGTCTGATTCCGTTGCACATTGACCTCAGCATGTCTGACATCACTGCTTTTGCGTGAGATGCACTCGTCAAGGTGATGGACATACCGTTGCATCTCCTGCAAGCTGGATACGGAAGCTGAACTTTCCGTAGCGGATTGAATGACATCAATCAGTTCTTTTTTATCATTTAATAGTTGTAAAAGATGCTCTTCCTCCGTCTGAAGTTTCCCGATGGCTGTGGATAACATCCATTCCGCTTGCGTTTTTTCATTGCTTTTCAGGTCAACAACCTTCTGGAAATGATATCGAAATTTCATCGTTTACCCATTCATCTCCTTGCAAATTCAAGAATCAAACGTTCCTGCACTTCACTCAGCGTTACTTTTTCATCAACTTTCTGCCTTGTAAAATTCCAGATGCTATCAATCTGGTCTATGGATTCATCAATGGCAGCATTTGAACCTCTTTGATAAGCCCCAATGTTGATTAAATCCTCAGATTCCTTGTACACAGCCATCAGTCTCTTCATATTATTAACGGCTTCCAGCTGCTCTTCAGGAGCAATATCCTTCATAACCCGGCTAATGCTTGCAAGCACATCAATGGCAGGGAAATGACCTTTGTTCGCGATGGACCGATTCAGTACAATATGACCATCCAATATACCTCTCACCGCATCTGCGATCGGTTCGTTCATATCATCCCCGTCGACAAGGACGGTGTAAAAAGCAGTAATCGAACCTGTGGGTCCAGTCCCTGCTCGCTCAAGCAGCTTGGGCAAACTCGCAAAAACAGAAGGAGTATATCCTCTCATTGCAGGAGGTTCCCCCACAGCAAGTCCCACTTCCCTCTGTGCCATGGCATACCGTGTAACGGAGTCCATCATCAACATGACATTCATGCCTCTATCTCTGAAATACTCCGCAATCGTAGTTGCGATGACCGCACCTTTGATTCGAATCAGAGCAGGTTGATCAGAGGTAGCCACAATAACGACGGATCGTTCCAGTCCTTCCGGACCCAGATCCCGTTCAATAAAGTCACGAACCTCACGGCCCCTCTCCCCCACCAAAGCAATGACATTGACATCTGCCGCTGTATTGCGGGCGATCATACCCATCAACGTACTTTTACCAACACCCGATCCGGCAAAAATGCCGACCCTCTGTCCTTTGCCAACCGTCAACAGACCGTCAATGGCTCTCACACCTACACTCATCGTTTCGAGTACCCGTGGACGGTCCATCGGATTCACAGGCGTGTTGGATGTGGAGTACATTGGCATTCTGGAGGGCAACAAGGAACCATCCAAAGGTTGTCCCAAGCCATCTATTACCTTGCCGAGCAATTCAGATCCAACCTGAACCCCAAGTGGTTTACCCGTTCCGACCACATCACATCCAGGACCAATGGACTGAAGTTCACCGAGCGGCATGAGCAATACTTTGTTATCCCGAAACCCGACAACCTCTGCCTGAAGAGGCTTGGCAGATTTTCCGGGGTAGATGTAACATACATCACCAATGCTAGCATCCGGACCTTCAGACTCAACCATAAGACCAATGACCTGAGTGACCTTACCGTTAATGCGAACGGGATCAAATTGTTTAAGATGTTCCATGTATCGCTGTGAGCTAAGAATCTTCATGTTGATTTTTTCGCCCCTCATCCTCAAGTGCTATGCGGATCAGTTCTTTTTTAATTTCAGCGAGCTGGGTATCAATTCTGGCATCTACACTTCCAAACGACGACCGTATAACACACCCCTTGTCTTTTACCGTAGCGTCAGGCAAAATCTGTAACTCTGCCTGAGAGTCAATTGCCATAGCCAACTCTTCACGTGCAGCCTGCACAAAAGAAAATTGCTCAGGTGCCACACATAAGGTGATCATCCCCTGTTCACGTTTGCGGGACAAACTTTGACGAATCAGTTCAAGCGTGTGTTCCGGTTCAACGGAGAGTTGTTTGTCAATCACCTTCTCAGCGATACCACAGGCGAGATCCACAAGGAAGGGCTCTGCTTCCTGAATAATCAGGTCTTTGGCAACGTAAGCTTCTTCAAGCACTCCACGGGCTTCCTTCATCATCTCTTCGATCTTCACCTGGAGATCCAGTTCGGCCTGTACTTTGCCTTCTTCAAAACCCTGCTGAAAACCTTGTGAACGAAGCGCTTCAGTCAGATGTTCATCCTGCTGACGCTGCTCCTGCCACCAGCTATCAATCTGTTCACGGGCTTCTTGAAGCAATCGCTCCGCTTCCTCCGAAGCTTCACGTACCTGCTTTTCTGCAAACTCCTTGGCATCCTCCAGCATTTCCGCAGTAAGACGTTGTGTTTCTTCGTCCACGCGTGCCTGCAGCATCTCAGCTTCGGAACCTTCAGCACGTTCACCATCTAATTCCGCATCAGACTCCTGTCCACCATAATGATGATGATTTTCGAGTCGTTTGCGGTCATCAACCGGCACATACTGGAAAGATTTAATCAAATTAGACAATGATATCATCTCCTCCACCACGAGCGATAATGATCTCACCAGCTTCTTCCAATCTACGGATCGTTCCTACGATACGGGTCTGAGCTTCCTCAACATCACGCAACCGAACGGGTCCCATGAATTCCATTTCTTCCTTGAACGTCTCGGACATCCGTTTCGACATATTCCGGAATACAGCATCCCGTACTTCTTCGCTTGCCACTTTGAGTGCCAACTGCAAATCGGCGTTGTCGATATCCCGGATAATACGCTGGATCGAACGATCGTCCACATTGACGATATCTTCGAATACAAACATCCGTTTTTTGATTTCTTCTGCGAGTTCTGGATCTTGGATTTCTAGCGAGTCGAGAATAGTACGTTCCGTACCACGGTCGACGCCGTTCAAGATCTGAACGATGGATTCGATACCACCCGCATTTGTATAATCTTGCGTAACAGTAGAAGATAGTTTCTGTTCGAGCACCCGCTCCACTTGAGAAATGACTTCTGGAGAAGTACTGTCCATAACAGCAACCCTACGTGCTACATCGGCTTGTTTCTCTTGTGGTAACGAAGACAAGATCGCTGCTGCCTGCTCAAATTGCAAATACGATAATACCAGAGCAATCGTTTGCGGACTTTCGTTCTGAATAAAGTTCAAGATTTGATTCGGATCGGCCTTACGCGCAAAGTCAAATGGTCTAACTTGCAGCGTAGCCGTCAAACGGTTAATAACTTCGAGTGCTTTTTGCGACCCGAGTGCTTTCTCGAGAATTTCTCTCGCGTACGTAATACCACCTTGAGAAATGTATTCCTGTGCGAGACAGATCTGGTGAAACTCAGACATAATCATATCTTTTTCGGAAGCATCTACTTTGCGAACGTTGGCAATTTCCAACGTCAGTTGTTCGATCTCCTCATCCCGCAAATGTTTGAAGATTTGCGCGGATACTTCCGGACCTAATGTAATCAACAAAATTGCTGCTTTTTGTCTTCCAGTCAGACCTTGACTGCTTGCCTTCGCCAATGCGTTCACCTCTATTCGTCAGCCAGCCACGTACGCAGCAGATTGACGAATTCGTCTGGCTTTTTCTTGGCCAAACTCTCCAATTGTTTGCGCACTTGACTTTCGTTCGTTACACTGTCCAACGTAATGGACGGAAACTCTGTTGCTACCGGAAGAGGAATGTCCTCTTCTTCTATTTCGTTCTGTTTGCGACGACGGCGCACTAACAAAATAACAACCGTTGCAATCAATGCTGCCACCAGTGCTCCTATGCCCCACATCATTCCGGTAGAAAGCTGGAAGCCTGTATTGGTTGCCGCAGCAGTCTGGAAACCTTGAGACATTACCGAAACTTTTTTGGCCAAATCTGCGTCACTTATTACAGTGCCTGAGTCCGCCAATGATGCACGAACAATGTTAACCAAAATATTTTCAATTGCATCGTGAACCGGTGCTTGTATTTCTGTTTGTCCTGCCGGTGGTTCAACCGCGACGTTAATGGTTAAATCTTTTACAGTATATGGACTGGAAATGATATCTTTAACAATTCGGTTGACATCGTAGTTTTTAGTGCTAGATGTTTCTTCAGAGGTTGAATTTCCAGATGCATCCGATGACGGATAACCCGGAACTTCCTCTTGGCCTGTGCCAGCAACACCACCTGTCGGGTTGCTTGCCCCAGTGTAGCTTTTTTGAATCTCTTGCACACTGATCTCGATGCCTTTCATATTATCTACATCGACCGGTGTAACCAGGTTTTCTTTCCGTGTTTCCTTGTCAAAATTAAGCTTGGAAGCAACCAGAACATTAACATTCTCGTCACCCACAATCTGGGAAAGAAATTGTTTCACATTATTGCGAACATCATTTTCGAATTTCTTCTGTAACGCCATGTTCTCTTGGACTTCAGAAGACAATCCCCCGCTACCACCTCGGGCCGTCGGAATCAGTTCCGCTTCATCCGTGTTCGTTATTGTTATGTTTTCAATAGGTAGATTCGGAATGGCTGTCTTGACCAAATTAAAATATCCATCTACCGCAGCCTGATTGGGGTGATAACCCGGTTTAAACTGCAAGGCCACTGATGCTGATGCTTTATCCTGTTCTTCCAGGCCAGCAAAGATATTATCTTTTGGCATATTGACCAGTACTTTAGCATCCTGTATGCCTTGCATCCGTTGAAGCAGCTGCTCCACTTCTCCGTTCAATGCGTTGTTATACTTCACATCGAACTCTTTATCCGTCATCCCGATTGGAGATGATGACTCCTCGAATGACTTATATCCTAATGAACCGTTCTGAATAATTCCTTGTGATCCGATATTTACTTTTGCAATAGCAACATCCGTGCTCGGTACAGATATAGTCTTGCCGTCTGCACTTAATTTGTATGGAATACTGGATGAATCAAGATAACTAATGACGCCTGCGGAGTCACTTGCATTCAAATCCGTGAAAGCAACTTCATATTCCGTCTTTGACAATTGCATGGTTAGTACAACTGCAGCCAAAATTAAAAACAGGAAGGTGGAAATAAATAATACTTTTTGCTTTTTGCTGAAACTATTCCAATACTGGGATGCCTTATCCCTGTACTGGGCAATTCTCTCATTCACTCTGTCACCCCATCCGAAACTTTGCTTGGTCTGTCCTTCCGCAATCTCTATAGGTTCTAAAGTTTAACGGTCAGGAGCAGCATTGCAGCTGCTTGTTGTAGTAATCAGCGCTGTTGTCGAAGCGCATGTAAGCCATTTTATAATTGCGTACGCATAATCTCCTGATATGCTTCGACTACTTTGTTTCGGACTTGAGTCGTAAGTTGAAGACTCAGCAGAGCCTGTTCAGAAGCGATCATCACCTGATCAACGTTCGCTTTTCCAACCAGGAATTGGTTTGACATTTCATGTGCTTGGGTCTCCTGTGCAGCTACAGACCCTAGCGCATTCTGTAGGTATGTACCGAAGCTCTCAATGGTTTCGGCTGGTGTAGATGGTTTACTTTGTGCCGTACTTTGCATCTGAAGCGGTTGAATCCCCTGTGTGCTAAACATGTTGTTCTGAATCATTAATGTCCCTCCCTTTCATCTGTGTTCTTTGATTTTATGAACATTTCCACCTTTAGCCGTTAACTAGGCTCTTCCAATTTCCAATGCCTTGGATATCATCGCTTTGGTTGAGTTCAAAGCTGTGACGTTTGCTTCATATGATCGTGAAGCTGAGATCATATCCACCATTTCTTTCGCGATATCGACGTTAGGCATGTACACGTACCCTTCAGCGTTGGCATCCGGATGTGAAGGATCATAGACCGGTTTCAGTGGCGACTGATCTTCACGAATCTCTGATACTCGAACTCCCTCTCCAGACCCACTGCTTTTCATCTGATTTTGAAGCAAACTGTTGAAGGAAGTCTTGTTGGGCTCAAGTACAACCATCTTGCGCTTGTAAGGAACCGCCTCGCCGTTGGTTACACTCGCGCGCGTCGTCTCTGCGTTGGCAATGTTGGAAGATATAACGTCCATCCGCAAACGCTGAGCTGTTAGAGCCGATGCACTGATACTGAAACTGTTACTGATATTCACCTAAGTTATCTCCCTTCGACTCCAACACGCATCATTTTAATCTGTTCATTCACTTGCTGAATATAAGCGTTGTAACGCAGCTGGTTCTCCGCCAGAAGACTCATCTCTTTGTCTACATCGACGTTGTTCTGGTTGTTATTCATGGAGGTTGACTGGTCCATATTAACTACAGGTGTAGGTATGGAAGAGGAAGGACCTATGACAAAATGCCTTGAATCCGTTACTTTTCCTTTAAGAACAGGCATATCTCCATTCATTTTTTCCTGTAGCATTTCTTCAAAAGCAACGTCCGAACGCTTAAAATATGGGGTGTCCGCATTCGCAATGTTGTCAGCAATCGTTCGTTGTCTAATGTTGGAGGCATCGAGTGCACCTTGTAGCCTTTGAAAACTAATATCATTCAAAAGATTCATAATCGCCCTCCTCTCTTTAGAAATTATGGAAATAGATTCAATCTTTTTCCGTCAGGATGCTTATGTTTTTTCGACAAAAAACATTCGCTTTTACACGGTTTTCTAGGACTTAAGTAGAATTAACTCTGATGTTGTCGTATAACATAAGTTTCTTCGAGATTGGGATATATTACAATAAGAAAAAAGCCCTATCTTTTCTGAAAGACAGAGCTTTTTGTGTATTTTCTGCAAATTATGAATTTTTTCGTAAATGTCGGGGCCCAAAACAAAAATAAGCTTAAGTGCTCGATATGAGCTCTTAAACATTCTTAAAATTTATACTCTGCTTCAACACATTTGAGCACATCATAATAATACATACAAGGGATTCATCGAAAAGCTTCAAACGATTTCCAGTTAGAAATATTTACCGATATAATAAGCTTTCTTATTAATTCATCTACACTCTTTGAACTTCAATGAAATAGATAATTGACAAAATATCGATATTACATTATTTGATTTTACTGAATTTCCCCAACACTTTTTTAACATTTATATCTTGTATGCAGATTTTGATGAAACGATATTTTTTTGTCACATCCGCAATGAAATCCAATTCATATTTTGCACATTTGCGCAAACTCATCTTCTCTTGTTAATTAAACCGATAACCAGACTTGGAAAAAATAAATCCTTTTATTGGCATTTTTAGAACTATAAATTATTAGCTCCCACTATACCAATAATCTTAAATTCATTATATCTGCGGCACAAGTCCTAGATTATCTTTCGTCTTATAACAACTCCATCTCTTTTATCGGTTGTAATCCAGCATTATATTAGGTTATAACAAAAATAAACGGCATACAGATGGGTTCAATAAAGTCTACTACAGTCAGAACCAGGACCGGTTATCCTATATCCCTGTAGTCTTTTAACCTTTATTGATCCATAATGTATACCGTCATTCTACTTCAAATACACTTTGAACAGAGCATTACATCTATGTTACAAGATATATTGACTTAAATCACGATCAAGTGCAATGTCATTCAATTTCTCACGTACATATTCCGGAGTGATTACCATACGCTCCAGCGTAAGCTCTGGTGCTTCAAAAGACAGATCCTCAAGAAGTTTCTCCAGAATAGTATGCAGGCGCCGTGCACCGATATTTTCGGTATTCTGATTCACGGACTCAGCCAGCTTGGCAATCTCACGAATAGCATCATCCGAGAACTCAATCTCAATATTCTCCGTACGCAGCAAATCCACATACTGCTTGGTTAACGCATTTTTAGGTTCCGTGAGGATTGATACAAACTCATCAAGCGTCAGGCTGTTCAGTTCTACACGGATTGGGAAACGCCCCTGGAGCTCTGGAATGAGATCCGAGGGTTTCGCTACGTGAAATGCACCGGCTGCCATAAACAGGATGTAATCCGTTTTGACAGGACCATACTTTGTCATTACCGTAGACCCTTCCACGATTGGCAAAATATCACGCTGTACACCTTCACGGGATACATCGGGGCCGCTACCGCGTCCTTGACTGGCCACTTTATCAATTTCGTCAATGAATATGATACCTGTCTGTTCCGCCCGGCGAATGGACTCCTGAGTAACATCATCCATATCGATCAACTTGCCCGCTTCTTCCTGAATGAGCACTTTGCGGGCTTCCTTAATCGCCAGTTTACGTTTCTTGGTACGACGAGGCAATAAACTGCCAAACATCTCCTGCATGTTCATCCCCATCTGATCGTTCCCTTGACCTGCGAACATGTCCATCATGTTAGGCGCGGTATCTTCCACATCAATCTCGATAACGTCATCTTCCAGTTTGCCAGATAACAAATCAAATTTGATTTTGCGTCGACGCTCAGCCACTCCCGTATCCGGTTCTTGCTCATCGGTTTCTGGCGTGTTGCTGCCATTATTGCCAAAAATCATTTCGAACGGATTCCGCTGATTTTTGGATTTGGATTGTGAAGGGGCCAAAATATGTACAATCCGCTCATTGGCAGCCTCTTCCGCTTTGTCCTTGACCTTTTCAGTACGTTCCAGCTTGACCATCCGCAGCGATGTTTCAATCAAATCACGAATCATAGATTCCACGTCACGGCCAACATAACCCACTTCCGTGAACTTCGTAGCCTCGACCTTGACGAATGGGGCTCCTACCAACTTAGCCAGTCGGCGTGCAATCTCTGTTTTACCGACACCAGTAGGTCCAATCATCAGAATATTTTTAGGTACAATATCATCTTGGGTATGTTCGGGCAAAAGGCTACGGCGATAACGATTGCGAAGGGCGACCGCTACCGATTTTTTAGCCTGTTTTTGACCTACAATGTACTTATCAAGCTCTGTAA
This sequence comes from Paenibacillus sp. OK076, assembly GCF_900110055.1. NCBI lineage: Bacteria > Bacillati > Bacillota > Bacilli > Caryophanales > Paenibacillaceae > Paenibacillus > Paenibacillus sp. OK076. The sequence goes on along the minus strand of NZ_FOCH01000001.1, from coordinate 1,545,819 downwards.
CGATTTGTCTTGGCGTTAATGCTTGAGTATTCATATAGCTTCCCTCCTACCAGTATGCGAACCTTGTTTATGCGATAGAATGTTATAAATTTTACCTACAAGGACAAAGAATCTCCACGAAGTAACTGGAGCCGATTTAATCATCATGCCCCATAACGGGAGATTGCTTTCCTTACAACTCTTCAACAATGATATTATTGTTGGTATATACACATAACTCTGAAGCAATCTGGAGTGATTCACGAGCAATGTCTTTTGCTTCCAAATCCACCGCATGACGTTTTAACGCACGTGCAGCAGATAGGGCGAAGTTTCCTCCTGAACCAATGGCAATAACATCATCATCCGGCTCGATAATTTCGCCCCCACCCGAAATCAGCAGCATACCCGTTTTATCCATAACAATAAGGAGTGCCTCCAATTTGCGCAAGATCCGATCCTGCCGCCAATCCTTGGCAAGCTCTACAGCTGCGCGCTGCAGATTACCATGGTGCTCCTCCAGCTTGCCTTCGAATTTCTCAAACAAGGTAATGGCATCCGCTACGGAACCGGCAAAACCGGCTACAACCTGCCCACGATATAAACGTCTTACCTTTTTGGCTGTATTTTTCATCACAACACTTTGCCCCATGGTTACCTGACCATCACCGGCAATGGCTGCTTTGCCATTATGACGAACTGCACAGATCGTTGTAGCATGAAATGACATATCCATGATATCAGCCTCCTCCCACGATTAATTTACACGCGTTCCGGAACGGTTAGACCTTCTGCTGCTGCAAAACGGGCAATGCCATCCAGTGCACGCTGCGCAAGTGCTTCATTTTTTTCCTTTTTGTTGCGTATTTTAGTTTCCAGCTTTGGCAGCAATCCGAAGTTTGCGTTCATGGGCTGGAAGTGTTTGAAATCAGCTGTTGTAATATACTGTGCCATACTGCCCAGCGTGGTCTCCACAGGCAATACCACCAGTTCCTGCCCAAGCGCTGCTTTGGCCGCATTCATACCCGCGATTAAACCGGATGCCGCAGATTCAACATACCCTTCTACTCCCGTCATTTGACCTGCAAAGAACAGGTTCGGACGCTCTTTGAACTGATACGTTGGACGAAGCAGTTTAGGAGAATTGATAAATGTATTACGGTGCATTACGCCATAACGGACGAATTCCGCATTTTCAAGTCCTGGGATCAAAGAAAATACACGCTTTTGTTCTCCCCATTTCAGATGCGTCTGGAATCCTACCAGATTGTACAGTGTTCCTGCCGCATTGTCCTGTCTAAGCTGAACAACAGCATGAGGCAGTTCTCCAGTATGCGGATTGACAAGTCCTACAGGTTTCATTGGGCCAAACAAAGCTGTTTGTTTACCACGTTTCATCATGACTTCAATTGGCATACAGCCTTCGAAATAAATTTCTTTCTCAAACTCTTTCAGTTGAGCCACTTCCGCTGTGATCAATGCTTCATAGAACACATCGAATTCCTCTTCTGTCATCGGACAGTTCAAGTATGCTGCTTCGCCTTTATCATAACGTGAAGCCAGATAAACTTTATTCATATCAATGGAATCTTTTTCGATAATTGGCGCAGCCGCATCATAGAAGTAAAAGTATTCTTCACCCATAAGTGCCTTGATTTGCTCGGACAATGCGGGTGAAGTCAAAGGCCCCGTTGCAACTACAACGATTCCGTCTTCAGGCAAAGAAGTCAACTCTTCATTGACAACTTCGATGAGTGGATGCTGATGAAGCGTAGATGTGATCTCACCTGAGAATCCGTCCCGGTCCACTGCAAGTGCTCCACCTGCCGGAACGGCATGACGGTCTGCTGCACCCAAGACCAGAGAATTAAGCATTCTCATTTCTTCCTTCAATACACCGACTGCGTTGGTCAACCCATTGGCACGAAGCGAGTTGCTGCACACCAGTTCTGCAAATTTATCTGTATGGTGAGCCGGCGTTTTCACAACCGGTCTCATCTCGTATAGTTTTACGCGCACACCACGACTTGCGATCTGCCAAGCTGCTTCTGTTCCTGCGAGCCCGGCACCAATAACGGTTACTTGTTGTTCATTCGTCAAAATCATTTACCCCCATTAAGCTAATCCGCTCATTCTTCTTCCGGTTCCTCTACCGGCTCTTGATGATCACATGAAGTACACTGCAATCGTGTTCCCTGTTTGTTCCGCTTCTCAATCATTAGTGAGCCACAACTTGGACATGGTTTCGCTGACGGTTTATCCCATGATACAAAATCACATTCAGGATATTTGTCGCAACCATAGAAAATACGTCCCTTTTTACTGCGGCGTTCAACCACATGCCCTTCCTTACACTTCGGACAAGTTACACCGATATCCTTAATGATCGGTTTGGTATTCCGGCAATCCGGAAATCCGGAACATGCGAGAAACTTGCCGAAACGGCCCAGCTTATAAACGAGCGGTTTGCCGCACTTCTCACATATTTCATCCGATACTTCATCTTCAATCTCGATTTCTTTCATTTCTTCTTCTGCAAACTCAAGGCGTTTCTCAAAAGATTCGTAGAATTCTGCGAGTACTTTGACCCAATCCTCCGACCCTTCCTCCACATGGTCAAGATCACCTTCCATGTTGGCGGTGAACTCCACATTCAGGATCTCCGGGAAAAACTCCTCCATCTGTTCGATGACGAGTTCGCCCAATTCCGTTGGCATGAACTTCTTCTCTTCAATGGCAACATATCCACGCTTCTGAATGGTCTCCAGCGTTGGCGCATATGTACTCGGACGCCCTATGCCCAGTTCCTCAAGTGTTTTAACCAACCTTGCTTCCGTATAACGTGGCGGCGGCTGTGTAAAATGCTGTTTCGGCTCAATTTCCCGATTCTCCAGCACATCTCCATTTTTCAGCGGAGGCAGCAGACGATCTTCTTCCGTTGTGCCGTCATCATTACCTTCTACATATACCTTCATGAATCCTTGGAAACGAACCTTCGAACCAGCTGCCCGGAAAATTGTATCTCCTGCAGCAATGTCCACGGAGAGTGTATCCAGAACGGCAGATGACATCTGGCTCGCTATAAAACGTTCCCAAACCAGTTTGTACAACCGGAATTGATCACGACTCATAAACGATTTAATGGAATCCGGATCACGCAAAATTGACGTTGGACGAATCGCTTCATGCGCGTCTTGGGCATTGGCTGCTTTTTTGGAATAGTTTCTAGGCGTCTCTGGTGCAAATGGCTCACCGTACTTGCCAATAATGTATTCCTTGGCTTCTTCCTGAGCCGATGCTGCAATTCGGGTAGAGTCCGTACGCATATACGTAATGAGACCGACTGTGCCTTCTTTTCCGAGGTCTACCCCTTCATACAGCTGTTGGGCGACAGACATCGTCTTGGAAGCTCTGAAATTCAATTTACGCGCTGCTTCCTGCTGCAAGGAACTCGTTGTAAACGGAGCAGAAGGGTTACGGCTGCGTTCCTTCTCTTTAACTTCTTTGACTGTAAAAGAAGCGCCCTCGATCTGTTTTAAAATGGCCTGTACTTCTGCCTCACTGCCAAGTTCGGTCTTGGTGCCGTTTAACTGATGGAATTTGGCTTCAAACGGATTTCCGTCCGCTGTCAGTTTGGCAGTAATGCTCCAGTACTCTTCCGGTTCAAAATCATTAATTTCGTTTTCACGATCCAAAATGATTTTGACAGCCACGGACTGAACGCGGCCAGCGGACAATCCTTTTTTGACTTTCTTCCATAATAATGGACTAATTTTATATCCTACGAGCCGATCCAGAATACGTCTTGCCTGCTGTGCGTTAACCAGATCCATATTGATCTTGCGCGGCGTTTTGAACGCATCTTTGACAGCCTGTTTCGTAATTTCATTAAATACGACTCGGCAATCGGCAGTTTCATCCAGTTCAAGTGCATGGGCCAAATGCCAAGCAATAGCCTCACCTTCGCGATCCGGGTCAGCTGCGAGATACACTTTTTTCACTTTCTTTCGTGCATCCTTCAGTTCTTTCAAAATTGAACCTTTGCCGCGGATCGTAATATATTTCGGATTAAAATCGTTTTCTACCTCAACGCCGATCTGACTCTTTGGCAAATCGCGTACATGTCCCATCGAAGCTTTCACGATGAACTTGCTGCCTAAATATTTGCCGATCGTCTTCGCCTTTGAGGGCGACTCCACGATTACGAGTGCATCCGCCATAGGTTCATCCTCCTCTCAGTCATGAAACTGCTGCTTGTTTCTATGATTCATACTTCATCAGCAGCAGGACTAACTTCCGCTAATAATCTATTTTCACATGCTGCCTTGATCGCAGCATCGTCATACCCTTGCGTATTTAGTTCCAGGTAATTGGCTAATCTGCTTTTTTATGATTAAAGATAACAGAACTGAATGCAAATGTCCAAAATCCCAGTTGAGCTGTTCCACAAGTTGATCCAGTGATTGTTCTTCCTGCTCTAGCAGATAAATAACACGTTCTTCATCTGAAGATAGTTTTACGACAGGGAATATTCCTTGATTCGAAGTTTCACTACTTTCCGCCGAACGTCCTCTATTGTAAGGAAGTTGCTCCGCATTTGGCAAGTCCAATCGAAACTCTTCCAATAAATCTGTGGCACATGTCACCAATTTTGCTCCCTGACGAATCAGATTGTGCGAGCCTCGGCTTTTGGGAGATGTAATGGGACCTGGGACTGCAAAGACGTCTCTTCCCGCTTCGAGTGCAGCATCTGCAGTAATGAGTGATCCGCTTCGGATATCAGCCTCAACGACTAGCGTACCGAGGGTTAACCCTGCAATGATTCGATTACGTTCAGGGAATAACCCCTGACGCGCCCGTGTTCCCGGAGGATATTCTGACAAAAGCAGCCCTGTTTCGGCAATTCGTTCGGCAAGACTTGTATTTTCGGGAGGATAAATGTTGTCAATTCCTGTCCCAAATACCGCAATTGTTTTGCCGTTTGCACGAAGAGCCGCATCATGACATACGCTATCTATTCCTCTAGCAAGCCCGCTTACAATGGTCAGCCCTGCCTTGCATAATTGCTCGGTCAGTTTTTCACCAATTTTACGTCCGTATACAGTGGGCATGCGGGTTCCTACCATTGCAATGGATTGAGCGTGCAAGAGATTTAGATCTCCGCGACCATACATTACCCAGGGTGGCTGAACGGTTTCCTTCATTAATATGGGGTAATTCTGATCCAGATAGGTAATGACCTCAATTCCCTGTCTATAAACACGCTCTTGTTTCTGCTCAATCCAGTCGATATTGAATTGCTTGGTTAGACGGTCAGCCTGATCCTTGCGTAAACCCGCGGCAATCCAATCCCCTTCTTTATAATCCAGAAAATCCGTCAGTTGATGTTGTCCTGATAGCAGTTTCGAGATTGTTTTCTTACCAATACCATCCGTTTCATGCAGTCCAATCAAAATCCATCTCTCTTCCATAATCAGAAACCTCCCATAATGGGAAGAAAATCTTCCCTCATATTGTGTGATAAGTGACAACGGATTGCAAGCGTTTACTCTTACAGGCTGACAACAGCTTCCTTTTACACCCGTAAAAAAACGCAAAAAAGCAACCCTTCGCCCTGTTCAGGACAAAAGGTTGCTTACCTTTTCCGCATTATCAATAGTCGGCTCACCAGAAAAATAAATTTCCTGCACCGTTTCTTCTATTATAACGAAAAAAGAATTAGTGTGTCGTGCACAAATTCAGAATTCCGCGTTCTTCAAGTACGCTCACAAGAGTCGAGCCCATTTCAGCTGGCGTTGGAGCAACTTTGATTCCGCAAGATTCCAGTTTCGCAATTTTTTCTTTGGCTGTACCTTTACCACCAGAGATAATAGCACCCGCATGACCCATACGTTTGCCTGGAGGCGCCGTAACCCCACCGATAAATCCAACTACCGGTTTGGTCATGTTTTCGCGTACCCACTCTGCAGCATCTTCTTCAGCCGTACCACCGATTTCACCGATCATGATGACCGCATGTGTCTGCGGATCTTCATTGAACCGTTTCAGGATATCAATGAACTCGGAGCCTTTAACCGGGTCGCCACCGATTCCCACAGCAGAAGATTGTCCAATTCCACGTGCAGACAATTGATGAACAGCTTCATACGTGAGTGTTCCACTACGGGAAACCACGCCAACGTGACCAGGCATATGAATATAACCCGGCATGATGCCAATTTTGCATTCACCTGGTGTAATAACGCCCGGACAGTTTGGTCCGATCAGAACGGTATCTTTGCCTTCCATGAAACGGTCAACCTTGACCATATCAAGGACCGGAATACCTTCGGTAATACAGATCACGAGATCCAGCTCTGCGTCAACAGCTTCCATGATGGAATCCGCTGCAAATGCCGGAGGAACGTAGATGACGCTCGCTGTTGCGCCAGTAGCTTCCTTCGCTTCCTGTACTGTATTAAACACCGGCAGACTGACTACTTTGCCATCTTCCAGCGTGATATCAACATTGGTTCCGCCTTTACCCGGTGTAACGCCGCCTACCATCTGGGTTCCGTAGTCCAATGCGCCCTTCGTGTGGAACATTCCCGTTGAACCCGTAATGCCTTGCGTAATGACTTTTGTATTTTTATCAATCAAAATACTCACGTTGCTTCACATCCTTACGGTTATTTTTCAAGTGCCGGACAGCTCCGGAACTAAGGCAGCAATTTGCCCAGGAATGAACTTATTTTACGAGGGCAACAATTTTCTGTGCACCATCGGCCATGGAATCGGCAGGAACGATATTCAGGCCAGATTCACCCAAAATACGTTTGCCAAGCTCCACGTTAGTTCCTTCAAGACGAACAACCAGCGGTTTAGTCAGGCCCAGCTGCTTCGCTGCTTCAACAACACCATTGGCAATGACATCACAACGCATAATGCCGCCAAAAATGTTAACGAAGATACCCGCCACTTTGGCGTCAGACAAAATGATTTTGAAAGCTTCGGTCACTTTCTCTGTTGTAGCACCGCCCCCAACATCGAGGAAGTTGGCCGGGTCGCCGCCATAGTATTTGATGATATCCATCGTCGCCATCGCAAGTCCCGCACCATTTACCATACAGCCGATGTTGCCATCAAGTGCTATGTAGCTCAGGTCGAATTTGGAAGCTTCGATTTCTTTTTCGTCTTCTTCATCCAGGTCACGCAGTTCCAGAATGTCTTTGTGACGGAACAAGGCGTTGGAATCAAAATTCAATTTTGCATCCAGCGCGATAACGTTTCCATCTCCGGTAACAACGAGTGGATTGATCTCGGCAATGGAGCAATCTTTTTCGACAAATGCTGTGTACAACGCAAGCATAAACTTAACTGCTTTGTTCACCAACTCATTCGGAATACGAATGCTGTACGCCAGTTTACGTGCCTGGAACACTTGCAATCCAATTGCAGGGTCAATAATTTCTTTGAAAATTTTCTCAGGTGTAGCTTCAGCTACTTCTTCGATCTCTGTACCGCCTTCTTCGGAAGCCATCATTACGACGCGGCCTGTGGCACGGTCCACAACAACACCCACATAATACTCTTTGCGGATGTCGCACCCTTCTTCAATCAGAAGACGCTTCACTTCTTTACCTTCAGGTCCAGTCTGGTGTGTTACCAATACTTTTCCCAAAATTTCGGATGCATAAGCACGAACTTCGTCGATACTTTTCGCTACTTTCACGCCGCCGGCTTTCCCCCGGCCACCTGCATGAATTTGCGCTTTGACTACAGTCACCGGACTGCCCAGTGCCTCTGCGGCCGCAACCGCTTCATCGACTGTATAAGCAACCTTTCCGTTTGGAACGGTGACTCCATACTGTTTCAGTACTTCTTTTCCTTGATATTCATGGATATTCATTCTCGAATCCTCCTATCAACATGACTGCAACAAGGCGGGTTGGTAGACTAACAAAAGACAAATGTTGACTATTTTCACTTAAACCCAATTCATTGTAACATGTTTTTAAAACGCTTTCCTTAAAAAAGTAATGGTTAATAGACAGTATTTTGATATGGGTATGATCCCATATTGTGAATGCTTGGATATTAATGGAAAAAACCTCGGCTAATAAGCCAAGGTTTCTAATAGTAATACAACGATGCAGTTTATTTTCTGGCTTCTTTGGTGTTGGTCTGATGGACTTTCTCCAGAAGCCCCTTGAACTGTCCCAGTAAAGATTCAAACTCTGAACTGTTCAGACATGCATCTTCCCGGATCGCTTCAGGTATAGACAAGGCTTTATGGCGAAGTTCCCGCCCGGCGTCGGTAAGTGTAATCAATACTTTTCGTTCATCCTGAACTGAACGTTCGCGATGAATAAGTCCCGCTGACTGCAAACGTTTCAGAAGAGGTGTCAAAGTCCCTGAATCGAGGTAAAGTGCCTCTCCGATTTCCTTAACCGTACATTCTTCACGTTCCCACAATACCATCAAGACCAGGTATTGAGAATAGGTTACACCAAGCACCTCAAGGTAGGGCTGGTACATCTTCGTAATTTCACGTGAACAAGCGTATATGGCAAAGCATAATTGATTATCCAGCTTCAAACTTTCATTCTGCATATATCTGTCTCACCTACCTATTGTGCATTCTATATTTCTTATAATTGAGGCTTACAACTGTTATAACCGCTATAATTCGCGAATTATAAGGAGCCCTTCATCTATCTTATCATAAATTAGAAAAAAAACAGAATAATTGAGCACAAATGATTTTACTTTTCTATTTAATAGTGATAAATTTAATTGTATAAAATATAATTTGAGACATAGATGATCAAAATCATATGACTACTTAACAAAAAACTATTGATTGTTGAAACAGCTCAACCAGCTTCTACATTCTTTTTTCCCAACAGCGCGACATTGATTCAGAACTGAACATTCTATACATCTGCTAGAAACTTCATGCGGTAACTGTAAACAATCCAGGAGTCAGGGAATGATATACAACAGCTATGACGATGACGGGTTGACGCCCTGATTTCTTTTATATAAAATGCTTGTTAGAAGCTGAGGAAGCACCTTAATTCGTAGACTGGCCCGTATTATGCGCGCCAAGGACGAAGTGAGGTGTTTCTTTTATTATGTACGGAAAACTGCATAGTGCCTGTTTATATGGAATTGACGGCGTTTTGATTGAAGTGGAAACAGATTTGTCGAATGGTCTACCCCAGACGTCTATTATCGGATTGCCGGATTCGGCTATTCGTGAAGCGGTTGAACGCGTTCGTGCCGCTATAAAAAACTGTGGCTATCAGTATCCGCTGCAGCGGATTACGATTAATCTGGCTCCTGCCGATTTGCGAAAGGAAGGATCTTCTTTCGATCTTGCCATTGCTATTGGTTTACTGACAACAAGTGGTCAGCTGGTACTTCCTGCACAGGAACGGACATTGGTGGTGGGTGAGCTGGCATTGGACGGTTCAGTGAGATCTGTGCCTGGTATTTTGTCCATGGTCGATTTGGCGAAACGGCAAGGCTTTACCTCTGTTCTTCTGCCCGCCGATAATCTGGAAGAGGCTTCGTTGATTCGGGGTATACGGGTATATGGCATTCGTCATTTGCAAGATATCGTACCTGAACAGGAAACGAATTCAAAGAACAAGGAAGGACGGCTACAGAATACCAGGCCTGTTGTTTTAAAAAATTACACCCATCTGTCTGCTCTGAATCCCAATGTCGGTGATATGGAGCGACGTGAGGGTCCAATGCGATCTCCGTCGTTGGACGATGATTATAGTGATGTTTTGGGACAGCATCATGTGAAGCGTGCACTCCTGATTGCCGCAGCAGGCATGCACAATATTTTGCTCGTCGGACCACCAGGAACAGGGAAAACCATGTTAATTAAACGACTGCCTACAATTCTCCCACCGTTGTCCGAAGACGAAGCGCTGGAAGTCACCAAAGTGTTAAGTGCTGCTGGCAAGCTTAAAGATACCTCGAATGGTCTCATCGCGGACAGACCCTTTCGCTCTCCACACCATACGATCTCCACTTCAGGTCTAATTGGAGGCGGCGGCATCCCCAAACCGGGCGAGGTAAGTCTTGCTCACCGGGGGATATTGTTTCTGGATGAGCTGCCTGAGTTTCAGCGGCAAGTCCTAGAAGTGTTAAGACAACCATTGGAGGATCGTAAAGTCACCATTAGCCGGGCAAGAGCTGCCTTCACATTTCCAGCACAATTTATGCTCGCCTGCTCTATGAATCCCTGTCCTTGCGGATATCTCTCTGCCCAATCGGAGGATCAGCGCTGTATATGCAGTCCTGCTCGTGTTGCCGCCTACCGTGCCAAAATCTCGGGACCTCTGCTAGATCGCATCGACCTTCAGGTCGAAGTTCCTCCCCCAGGCGAGTGGCGCAAGGCAGGCGCTTCTCCTTCATCTGCGGAAATGCAGTCCAAAGTCATTCATGCTCATCATATTCAGGCCGCACGATATGCGAATCGTTCTGTTCGCTGGAACAGCCAGCTATCAGGTACCCTTCTGCGTCGAACGATCCGTCTGCCTGAAGAAGCTGACCAACTGCTTCAGCGGACACTGCAAACACTGAATCTAAGCATGCGTGCACATGATCGAATTATTAAGATGGCCCAGACAATCGCAGACTTGGATCATGATGGCGTCATTTTGACAGCTCATGTGGCTGAGGCGATTCAGTATCGTCAACTGGATTTGAATTTATTTTGAGCGAGGGTCATCCAGGCAATAAAGGCTATTAGGGCAAGGCTATAAGGGGAAATACGTGCCTCACCTTTAAGCATCATGAAAGGTTCAAGCGAGATATCTGTAGATTTCAAATTCAAGGTTAAATATTTTCACAAATCAAATACCCCTGCATATATATCCTCTTTATAAAAGAAGAATGCATACGTGCAGGGGCTTGGCATATAACATCACGTTCGAAAGTATAGCGAACAAGATATCAATTATTCAAATATAGTCAGCTTGTCCTTGGCTGGTGTACGTTCTTTGGCAGAAGGAATAACCTCCGGATACCCCATGTAAACCATTCCGATAATTTTTTCTCCAGCCTGAATGCCAAGGGACTTCCGGAATTTGGGTCCATACAGGAAAGGCTTGGTTACCCAGAACGTTCCGATGTCTTCACTCCATGCAGCGAGTAGGAAGTTCTGTACCAATGCACTCACTGCAGCAAAATCTTCATCCCAAATATTCTGGCGCGGATCTTCTTCCATAACGACAAGCATGACGGAAGGGACCTGTTTGATATTGGCAGAGAACTTGTTATCCTCTCCCATCTCTGCATCAATAGCGTCTGCGAGCTTGTTCAGTCCATTTCCGCTAAACAATAAAAACCGCCACGGCTCACGCAATTTATGATTGGGTGCCCATACGGCTGTATCTAACAAATCAATAATCTGCTGTGTGGGAACAGCTTCTTTTTTAAACTTTTTGACGGTACGACGATTTTGAATGGCTTCTCTTACAACGTTACCCGTTTGAGTAGATTTACTCATGACCATGCCTCCCAGGTTATAAAAAATTATCCATGACCGCAGTTCAAGCCTGCGGTGTGAATCGACTCATTTATGAAAAATCAAACGGTGCAGCAAAACTGGATTACCCTCTTGATTATACACTGATCTGTTCATTGGATTCAAAGGAATGCGGATAACATTATTTCGTTCTGATTATTTCGGATGCAAAAAGGCGACTTCGACTCTTCCCCCACGGAGGGATTCTTAGAGTCAACGTCGCCTTTCTTCATTATAAATAGCTATTTAATCAATAAGGGTATGATCCTGCTCCTTCATATTTCCCATTCACAAAATCCATTTTGTTTATTTTTTCTTGGTTGCCGGCGATATCCGTGCTGAAATACTCCACTGTTTTGACATCAGGAGCATAAATTTTTATTGGTCCGGTAAACGTGATCCATTGCCCGCCATTGATTCTGTACTGGGTCATCTTCAAGCCAGATCCGTTAACTTCATCCGTTGCCTTTAACTTAAAATTAAAACCATTAATATATTGTTTTCCGTTAGATACCTCTGTTAGAGGAATTAAGGCATATTTGGTTATAGGCGCGGTTTTGTCCACATTACTCTTGAGAATAAAATCAAAATTATTGTTAGGTCCTTTGACCAAAGTTACCCTAATCGTTTGCTTGATATAACCATCCGCTTCGACAGAGATTGTGCTTGGTCCCGGAAGCTGCTGTTTCATCGTATACTTACCTTGTTTGTCTGTTGTTGTCTGTAAACCATTGATTGTCACTTTGGCGCCTATGATCCCCTTTCCACTCTCATCGATCACCACGCCGTTTACAGCTGCAGCCTCTTGCAGATAGAAATTCAATTTATTCGTAGTTCCATAGGATACTGTCACATATTTCGTGTACGGAACATAGTCATTCGCATTGACCTCAACATCAATGTTTGTGGTTTGATATGCGTTAATCCCCGTGATGGCGTAGTTGCCATCCTTGTCTGTTTTAATTGTTTGGCTTACCGTTGTAGCTTTTACAATTGCACCCACAATAGGTTTGCCCGATTGGTCAGTCACTGTACCTACGATGGTGGCTGGCTCAAAGAGTACTAAATTCACTACTTTCGTATCCCCCGGATTCAAGGTTACATAACTAAAATTCATTCCTGAATCCAAGTACCCCTTCGCTACCGCTTTAATGGAGAAATCTGTGCTTTCACCTATCGCCGTTTCAAACCGAAAATCTCCTTTGGAATCGGTCTTCACTATTTGTTTTTGTTCCCCACCCGTTTGCTGCGTAATATGTACGTTCACATCTTTTACTGGAAAACCATCGAGATCAGTAATTTGTCCAATAATATACGCAGTTTGAGCGAAACGATTCCCCATTTCCCTGACAGAAGCATCTTTGGATGCTGCATATGTCGTTTCAGAATGCAGCAGACCAAACACCCCAGAAAATAATAAAAACACACTTAAACGAATCATCCATTTCCATTGAATACTCATGACAATCGTTCACCTCATCCAAATATAATAGTAAATTTTAACAATATGAAATTGTTACATCTATCTAACTGACTAACATTTCGAGCTTCCAAAATTCCCCGCCCCATACATATTGCCAAATCTCCTCGCCACCGTTCATGGTTTCACTTATATCCAGGACTTCCATTCTAGGAGTCTCCCAGACCTGTTTATCTTTCTTTTCTGCAGCAGATTGAATTTCCTTCATAGTTTACACCCTCTTTTTAATATTTTCTTTTCTTATTTTATTATGAATGATACATTTTGTATCTATTTATTTTAATACTTCAATCTCTTTTGTCGTCTAGCAATAAGTTAGAACACATCGCGAGGCTTTATTGTTTATGGAATTAGAATGAACTTGGGAATGGACATATATGGCAAGGAGAATGAGTGCACTTTATAACAAGCAACTCAGTAGCATAGACTGGTTTGAAACACATCGTTTGAGCTCTTATTTAGAGAATTATTAATGAGATGTAGTCCATTAACGTTCGGAAAAGGAAATATTAACAATAAGGATAATTTCAATTACTCACTTTTAGATACAAATTGTATCATCGTTACTGCATGTGAAGCAGTTATGTTCTTAATTTCTTTTTACCTATAACCAGCCCCAAAAAAATAACCCACAGGAGAGTCACTTTTTCAAGTGTCTTTCCTGTGGGTTAACAAGAATCCCTTATATAGTAGGAACTCAAAATGCATTAATAATATGATCAACCGAGACGGTTTCACCTGCTTTATCCAGCATGACTGCGATCACATCAAAACGAATTTGATGATTTGTCTCTCCCGTCATTTGCAAATATACAGATGCAGTTGCACGTACCTGCTTCATTTTACGGATATCTACCGACTCCTGGGGTGTACCATACTGCATAGTTCCGCTTCTACTGCGGACTTCAATAAAAATAATCATGCCTTCATGGGAAGCAACGATATCAATCTCTCCGCTACGGCAACGCCAATTGCGCTTCAAAATGCGATAATCATGCTCCTGAAGCCAGTCGCATGCAGCTTCTTCACCCAATCGTCCTTTTTGCTGACGTGTCAGTTTTGAAGCTGGAGCTTGTTCTGATCTGCGCTCTACCACGATTCCTCTTCCTCTCGTCCAGAAGCCAGACGGTCAGCACGATAAATGTAGGTCAACACTTCGGCCACCAGTTGATACAGTTCGGACGGAATCTGTTCATCCAAATCCAGCTTGGAAAGCACTTCAACAAGTGCGGCATCCTCCTGAACCGGCACACCATTTTCCTTGGCTTTATCCAGAATGGCCTCTGCTACTTTGCCACGGCCTTTGGCTACGACCACTGGCGCTTCGCTCTCACCAGGTACATATTTTAAAGCAACGGCCTTTTTGGATATCAGGTCCGGTTGCGAATCCTCTTTCATACCCGCATGTCCACCCCTTTGTATCGTTCAGGACTGTAGTCCGAGGCAGTCATTTTACGTTCAGCACCCTGTTCCTGGCCAACAGGCCAGGGTTCCGCCTTGAAAGTCAGCAACTGATAACCCAGCTTGTCCAGCGCCCGATGGATCTCTTCACGCCCACTTTCTAGAAGCGGTCCCATTCCTTCGCCGTCATTCAGTACACGCAGACTGACGATATTGTTGACAACATGCACATCGACCAGTGTTGGACCGAGACTTTTCATATCCAGATCGAACCACAGGCGACAGTTGGATGCATCCAACTCACCACGTTGTCCGCGGCGTGATTGAATTTGGACGGAAGCCGTCTCTTCTCCATCAGGTCCGGTAATGGGGATAAACCAGTGCATCTGTGCAAAGGTAGCACTCCGATCTGTTGTTAGCAATAACTGCTGACCTGTCAGAAATTGCACAGCCTGTCCGGCGGCATCCTTAAGCGCCGCCGGTGCACCATCGCTGCTGGCAAGCTGCAGCAGCAAGCCCTTGAGCGTGTCCGCGGTTCCCGGACTCGCCACATCCCCCACGCGCGCCTGCGCAGCCGCGCCGTGCACTGCCTGCTGCTCGTGCTCCGCACCGAGCAGCTTCAACACGCGCCCCACCCACGGGTCCCCCTCGTGGGTGACGGGCGCCGCCGCAGCTCCCGCAGGTGCTGCGGCACTACCGCCAGCCGGCAGCGCATCCGCGCCGGCTGGCAAAGGCTGCGGCACGCCTCCGGCAGCCGCAGCCGCCTGGCCGCCCTGCGATGCAGGGGCGGCCTGTGTCGCCGCACCAGGCTGTGCCGGTGCGGCTGTGGACGCGCTGCGCAGCGCGTCCAGCAGCGCCAGCAGCTTGGGCGCCAGCTGCGCTGCCGATGGAGCTGCTGGCGCCGCCTGCCCTGCTGCGGAAGGGCTAGGCCCCGCAGCAGCAGGCGTTTCACCGCGGCCGTCGGTTCGTCCGGCCACGCCACCCTCAGGCTGGCCTGCAATCACTCGGCCAACCGCAGCTTCCACTGCCGCCCCCGTCGTGCTCGGGCGGCTTCCAGCAACGCCCGCGTCAGCTGCACGCAGGCTCTCGCCAGGTATTCCGGTTCCTGCCGGAATACCTGTACCCACCTTGCCAGCAGTTTCAACATGGCTGGCCCCAGTCTTAACCCCAGCCATCTCGGCAGTCCCTGCTCCAGTCTGTCCATTGCCTTTCACCGCACTACTACCAACAGCATCCTCCGGTCCATCTGCCATTGGAGTACCACCAGCAGCTGCCCCAGGCACAGGTTGCCCAGATAAACCACTTGTTCCTCCTACCTGACGGTTACCGCCTAAGGCAGCTACCGTTTCTCCCGCCTGCTCTCCGTTTAACGGTACAGGCACTCCCCCCATAATGTTATTCTTCACCGTAGCCGCCTGTTCTCCGGTCGACAGCGTTTTACCCGCGGTTTGGGTTAGCATGGACTCCAGCTGTTCAGCCAACCCCTTCAACAACTGATGTAGTGGCGGGCCAAATACCGCTTGATGCAAGCCCTTTACCGTTTCCGCCGTAACCGGAAGACCACGCTGAAAAGCAATACCTGTTGCCTGCACCCACTCTTCAACAGGCACCTGCGCAGGTTTGGCTGTCATCATATTTTGAACCATGGCTACATTATCCTTGGTTAAAGGTAATCCGCTTCGCTGCATAGCTAACAGCAGTTCCCGATTCCCCTTGGTATCCGGTAAACCTACCTCCTGAAGCAAATTGTTCAAAGATGCCTGTGGCAGTTCTGCCAATGTACCCGTCAGAGGTTTCATTACCGTTACGCCATTTTCACCTGGAGGCTGGACCTGAAGCAACGTTGTTTCGCCTGGCCGAAGCGGAGTTTCCAGTTTTGCACGCACCTGTA
Organism: Paenibacillus sp. OK076; assembly: GCF_900110055.1. NCBI lineage: Bacteria > Bacillati > Bacillota > Bacilli > Caryophanales > Paenibacillaceae > Paenibacillus > Paenibacillus sp. OK076. The sequence goes on along the minus strand of NZ_FOCH01000001.1, from coordinate 1,529,538 downwards.
CTCCCTGAATCTGAAGAACCGCATCTGCTCCATCATCGGATACACTAACCACAGAACCCCGTACAACCTGACCTTCCTTTAACTCCAGTGGCTTGGCATTTCCCGGTTTACTATCCCCTAGCAACCCACGTATCACGGAACTTATATTCAAAACCTTCACCCTCCCTCCGTGTATGGTTTAATTAGAATAAAGTGTGCTGTTCTCCAAGCAGATTGCCGAGAAAACTGCGACGGTGCATGGGTGTAGCACCAAGAGCCATAATTTGTTCACGATGAAATTTCGTTGCATATCCCTTATGTATCGATAAACCATATTCCGGATATAACGTATCCCAATCCTCCTTGCAAAGCCTATCCCGGGTAACCTTCGCAATAATGGATGCTGCCGCAATGGATTGACTGTTGGCATCGCCTTTAATAATGGACAACTGCGGTATATTCACATCTACCTTTTCGGCATCCACCAACAGGTAGTCCGGCACGCCCTCAAGCGCTTCTACCGCACGTTTCATGGCAAGCCTTGCAGCCTGTTTAATATTCAGTTGATCAATCGTTTCCGCATCCGCATAACCGATCCCCACTGACAACGCCTTTTCCATAATGATGTCATATAATGCGTCGCGCTTTTTCTCCGTTAATTTCTTGGAATCATTAACCCCTTCCAGAATCAGATCACGAGGTAAAATAACGGCTGCCGCTACTACATCTCCAAATAAACAGCCACGTCCCACTTCATCAATTCCGGCAATATGTTCAAATCCGCTTTCCCAATATTCACGCTCATAGATCAGCAGATCTTTGGGCTCCACCAATTCTTTTTTCTTCTTTTTCGGTTCAACCAGGGCATCCAGTTGGGTCAATTCAGTTAACTCATTCATTTCCTTCATTACAGTGTCATCTCCTCTGCCCACTCTTGCTTCAACACATCATTTTTATATCATTTTATTATATAGACGTAGATTCCCCGATTTTTGTTCTATCAGATCCAATTAAACAAGAAATAAACTTCTGTGAAGCATACATGATCATACGATGGTGAGTTATTATTTTATCGGTATCTGATGGCTTAAATTGAAGATATTCAACATTGAGCTGGCTAAATCTTTATCACTCATCATAGCATGATTTAAGAGACCCAGATATACTTACAATGCAATCCCATAAAGTGCAATTTTCTAGAATCACCTTCCAGATCAATCACGGTTCCTCTATTTTAATTCCAGTACGGCAAAAAGCGACCGCTCCCGGTTATCCGGTAACGGCCGCTTCTTTCGGCAGTTGTTTCTTATTTAATAAGGAGCTTCCATAGAGAAACGTCCCATTTTGCCCGCACGCAGTTCACGCAGAAATGCTCGCGATGCCTTTTCCAAATCGATACGCCCACCACTTACCACACAACCACGTATACGACCAACCTGTTCCATGATCGCAACAACGCTGTCCGAATCATCCGCATCCTTGGAGAACTCCTGAAGTCCATAGCGTTCTTCAAGTGAATCCCAGTAATAACGCATCAGATAACTGATGCCAAAAAAGGCGATGTCTTCTGCATTCAGAATCTCTTCCTTAATTGCACCAGTTACCGCAAGACGATAACCCACGTTTTGATCTTCAAATTTCGGCCAAAGAATACCCGGGGTATCCAGCAGTTCCATCTCTTTACCCACTTTAATCCACTGTTGTCCCTTCGTCACACCAGGACGATCTCCCGTTGCCGCAATGTTCCGTCCAGCCAGTCTGTTAATTAACGTGGATTTACCCACGTTTGGAATACCAACAATCAGTCCACGAACCGCTCGAGGGTTAATCCCTTTAGCTACTTGACGGTCAATTTTTTCTTTAAGGAGAAGCTTGGCTTGTGTTGGGATGTCTTTCACGTTGGTTCCTGTTGAAGCATCTACAGGGAAAGCAGTGATTCCCTCTTTTTTGAAATATTCAATCCATTCTTGCGTCACTTTCGCATCCGCCAAGTCGGACTTATTCAACAAAATCATCCGGGGTTTGCCCTGTAAAATCTCGTCAATCATCGGGTTGCGGCTGGAGACAGGCAGACGGGCATCCAGCAGTTCGATGACCACGTCAATCAGCTTTAATTTATCCTGAATCTGGCGTCTGGCTCGGGTCATATGACCTGGAAACCATTGAATCGTCACCTTGTCTTCACCTCATTATTTGTTGATGTACAAGCTTTTTCTATAACATGCACACCGCATCACTTCGCTGGCAAAACCATCTTAGATCTCTATTATCCCCAGATTAGTTCTACCCTTAACGTTTAGTGCACATTCCATATTTTGCTTATACATCCTGCATTCATATTAATGGTTAATCCACTTGATATCGCCGATCGGCCAGAAAATCACATCTGCACGACCTACAATATCCTTCAATGACACATAACCGATCATCCGGCTATCTGTACTGTTCGGACGGTTATCCCCCATTACAAAAACATGACCTTCAGGTACTTTCCCATCCGGGAATTGCTCATTAGGGAAGTCCTTCACGTTATAGGTTCCACCGTTCGCTTCAGCAGCATCGATGGCTCCCTGAATGTAAGTCTCATCGACTTTTTTACCATTGACGAGAACCGTATCATCCTGGACCTCGACGGTATCACCAGCGACAGCAATGACACGTTTAATGAAATCACGGCCTTCAGATGGAACGTGGAATACGATAACTTCTCCGCGCTGTGGCTCTCTGATATCATATAAAATTTCATTGACGATCACACGTTCACCTGTATGAAAATTCGGCTGCATGGAAGGCCCGTCCACAACAAACGGTTTGAACAGCAACCACCGAATCAAAATGACAAGTACTAGTGCGATCACGATGGCTTTGAGCCATTCGAAAATTTCATTTTTGGCTTTTTTGGATCGACTGCCTTTCTCTTCGACAGTATTGCCCTGGTCCTGTTGAACTTCCTGTTCCATTAATGATCTTCCTCTCTTCACAGTACATGTTATAGCAGTTTTTACACATCATCAGTTATGTAATCTTTCACGCAAGCATTACCAGTACATTTAATCCACAATTCAAATGTCCTTCAATAACTGATTCCACAAGCCTCCCGGACTATTCGCGCATGTGCCGCCATACCATTTTACTCGGAAGTGCACCTCCGGTTCAACTTTTCCCGGACAAAAACGAAAAGGGCTTGTCTCCAAGCCCTCCCCGGTATCCGTTATATTAACGAATTTCTTTAATTCTCGCTGCTTTACCGCGTAGTTCACGAAGATAATAAAGCTTCGCACGACGCACTTTACCACGGCGAGCCACTTCGATTCTATCGATTTTAGGGGAATGAAGCGGGAAAGCTCTTTCCACACCTACACCGTAAGAAATTTTACGAACTGTAAAAGTCTCACTGATTCCACCACCACGGCGTTTAATCACAACACCTTCGAACAATTGGATACGCTCACGAGTTCCCTCGATTACCTTAACGTGCACTTTCAAAGTGTCACCAGGACGAAAACTCGGAATATCTTTACGAAGTTGTTCTTGTGTAATCGCTTGAACGATATTCATCTATGACTCCCTCCTTCCGTACAGGCGTTCATACTTCTTCCAGAGAACACCTTGTCTCCTTCATTATCCATAGAGGACCGCCGTATTCCACATAACAGACTTATTGTATCACGCACCATAACAAAACACAAGGAAAAATAAACAAATTGCTGACAGCACTCTTTGGTTCTTCAATCGCCTTCTTTAATGACCTTTATTCCAATTAGTCGTTATCCACTATAACGTTCATCTTAAACAAATCCTGAATTCTATTATAGTCACATTACATTCCCATTAAGCTACATCTCTCCCATCCTCTTTTCTGCACAATTCCTTTATGCACATCGAAGATTCGCCCCTATGGATTGTCATAATTAGTATTCTGGAATAAGTCAAGCATGAGACGGAAAAAATACTGTAACTTTCTGTCAAGAAAGATCGTCTATGATATAGCTTGTTGGATTACGTGCTGAGCATCTAAAATCTAATTCCACGAAGAAATGAAATGGCAAAAGGAGAACCAATCGACTTATGAAACACTTCAAAAAAATTGCTCTTGCTGCACTCGCATTACTCACTTGTACCATTACAATGTATGCGTATGCGGTAACTCATCCTACCAATGCAATGTCTCACAAAGCATGCACGTCCTGGGATATGGTCAAACGTAAGGCATTTCTAATGTCTCACTCCGACTATTCCAGCAAACCTGCACTTGATCTGGCTACCTTTCACATCGCACCAGGTTCGGCTACTGAAGTACCTGTACTGATGTATCATTACATACTGCCCAAAATCAACAATCACGAATCAAACAACAAATCGATCATTAATCTGGAAGATTTCGAAGAAAACATGAAATATTTGCATGAAGAAGGCTATAACACAATTACACTGGAGCAGCTAGAGCAATACGTGAATGGACAGATCTCCCTGCCCAAAAAGTCAATTGTCATCACCTTTGATGACGGATATCAGAACAATTATACGTTAGCCTACCCTGTGCTCAAAAAATATAATTTCCATGCTTCCCTGTTTGTAATCGGCAGCAAAATTCAGGATCAGCCTTCGGCTTTTGATCCAACCAAAAATACGTTTATCTCCAAACAGGAGATGCAGGCCGCTAAAGACGTCTTTGAGTTCAATAGCCATACCTATAATCTGCATCACAAAGGATATATGCGTTGCGGCGACAACGTACCTGTTGGACTCGACACAAGCCTGTTGAATGATGACGTAAAGCTGATGAAAGAAACGGGTATTGATACGCCATATCTTGCCTACCCTTTTGGTTATACCAGCACACAGATGATCTATCAACTTCAGCAAAATGGATATCGCATGGCCTTTTCCGTACGTTCAGGATTTGTTCGACCTGGGGATAATCCTATGAAGCTCCCACGATTAACGGTTACAACAGGAACCGATTTGGCTGCATTGCTCCATCATGAATCAGACCAACAGGAAATCCTTCCTGTCGTAGAGATCAGTCATTAAGTTAGATTGAAACTTCCCCGCCTGGATAAAGAGTCGAGCTATACAGCCTTTTCGGCTGAAGCTGGGCTCTTTTTAAGTTCACAGAGGTTGGAGTGGTTACATCCATCACTGAGCTGGAATAGATCACCGCCTCATGTGCATCATAAATGATGACCTGTTCCCTTCCGCTTTGACACAAGTCTGCGTGTACGGCATAGCCCTCTTTTCCGAACGCTGCAACCGTTTGCATGTTACCATTAATCAAAGATGGCAGGTCGCCCCCACCTCGGCGATAAGCCAGGATATAGTCAAGCCCGCTGTCATCCCAGTTGCGTACAGGCTCAATAATGGTTAACCAGCCACGAGTTTTACGATCTTCTTTCCATAGTTCTTTTCCGTCGCGATCCAGCATAAATAGTCCATCCTTACCATTCTCATCTCCACGAATAATCCGATCCAGACCTGCAATCTGTAATCCTTGTCTTTCGCCATAAAATTTCCCCAATGCAATATGCTGTGATTCAATCGAATCCTCATATCGCCATTTTTCATTACCGTGCCGATCCATCATCACCGTGACACTGCCACCGATAACAATTTCAACCTCTCCATCCTCGTCCACATCGCCAAACCATATACAGTCTGCATGATCATCAAGATTATGACAGGACCATAATAATGTTCCATCATGATCCAGCATGTCATACCCGGCCATCACTTCATCCTTGCCATCCCCATCGATATCGTATACCCACGGAAAATGACCTATATTGCCTTCATGCTTCCACAACACATTGAAATCATGGTCTAAAGCCCATAACGTCTTATACCGATCCTTCAGCAGGATATCCATTGTGTGTTGGTCCCCAGTCAGGTTTGCAAGGATAATACAGTCATGCGCTTGCTCTCCAGGCAAATCATGACGTTTCTTTATCACCCCGGTTCTTCCGTCCAGAATAAGAAATTGTTTGTTCATTACACACAGCACTTCATTATTTCCGTCCCCATCCCAATCTGCAATCTGAGCGGGATAGTCTGATCCTGGACCGCCTGCGTCCGGATTTGGTGTTCCGACCTGCCACATTAATGTTCCATCCAGATCATATGCCGACAAACAGCATACCTGATGCGGAACGTAACGATCGTCTATGCCCCCATCTGCCTGTACCAACAGCATCTCAAGCCTGCCATCTCCATTCAGATCCCCCAGAAGCATCTTGCAGCGCTCTCCAGCTTCACTAATATTCACTCTGCCAACTTCATAAGGCTGATAATTCATATTCTTCCTCCTCAGCATGTCGTCATACGCTTCTAGCTGAGATCACCATAAAGAAATTTTTCAGTTTATACAACCCCATTTCGGAACATGCAAAAATGTTCAAAGCGGCAAGAGTGTTCAATAGTAGGAGTAAGCTTGTTAGCTTATGGCTTAATCCATTCTAGAAATTCAAGTCGATTTCCAAAGGGATCATTGATATAGAACCTTTTTACACCTTCATCAGTCCGCGCTTCATCATCAATGACTTGAATATGGTTACGATTCAGAACGTCACGCAACGCATCTAAATTCTGTACGTGAAATGCCGGATGTGCTTTTATAGCGGGAACAAAATCTTTTTGCACTCCAATATGTACTTGATGCATGCCACATTGAAACCAAACACCACCACGTTTTCTCAACATTTCAGGTTTGGGAATCTCGTTCCAACCTAACACTTTAATAAAAAAATCACGTGCATCCGTTTCACACTCTTCTGGTGCAGCAAGTTGCACATGGTCAAGACCATAAAAGTGATAAGACATATATACGCCACCTTTCGTTTCATTTGATGAAACCAAGTTTCATATTATACTCACATTTTATAGTACCTGCCGATGAAAATCCAGTTTTTTCACATTCTTCAATATAAAAAAAGACCAACCTATATATCACTAGGCTGGTCTTTCAGACTTTCGAAAGAGATTATTTTACGTGCTCAAACGAAATACCATCAAATTACTCAACATTCTTTTCACGTTCGGAACGAATCTTATTTAGCCAAATTCGTTCTTTGTCCGTCAAGTCCGCCGTCTCCAACATATCGGGTCTACGTTCCAGCGTACGAAGCAAGGATTGCTCTCTGCGCCATGCCTCAATATTCAGATGATGTCCGGATAACAGCATATCTGGAACCTTCATACCTCTGAATTCGGGAGGACGTGTATAATGCGGGTATTCAAGCAATCCGGTACTAAAGGAATCCGTTACAGCACTTGTCTCATTGCCAAGCACACCCGGAATAAGGCGCACAATACTGTCGATCGCCACCATCGCAGGCAGCTCGCCACCCGTCAGCACGTAATCACCAATCGACAACTCGTCCGTCACGAGAAATTCACGGATACGCTCATCGTAGCCTTCATAATGTCCGCAAATAAAAATCAGATGATCTTCTTGTACAAGTTCCTCTGCTTTTTTCTGTGTGAACGTCTCACCTTGCGGACACATTAGAATAATACGTGGCGGTTTCATCGTTGCCGCAGCTTCGCCCCGCTGCTCTAATACATCTTCAACAGCAGCAAAGATGGGGTCTGGCTTTAATACCATACCTCCACCTCCACCATAAGGTGCATCGTCGACTGTATTATGTTTATTGGTCGCAAAATTCCGAAAGTTTGTTGCTCCCAGAGATACAAGCCCTTTGGTTTGGGCTTTACCCAGAATACTGGTTCCGAACACACCGTCAAACATTTCCGGGAATAGGGTTAATACATCCACTTTCATGTTACAGCAGCCCTTCCATCAGGTGAACCTTGACTTGCTTCTCTGTAACATCCACATCAAGAACAACATCATCAATAACCGGGAGCAGAATTTCTTTGCCTGCCGGCGTTTTGACAACCCATACATCATTCGCTCCAGGAGTCAAAATCTCAGAGATGGTTCCAAGTGTTTCACCCTCTTCGGTGATGACAGAACACCCAACGATTTGATGGAAGTAGTATTCACCTTCCTCCAGCTCTGCCAGATTCTCTTTTAACACTTTGGCCATGCCGCCTTTAAACTTCTCTACTTCATTAATGTTGCCATACTCTTTCAGACGAAGAATATACATATTCTTATGCAAACGTGCAGATTCCACGTTAACCATGACTGGATGATTATCTGGTGTAAAGAAAAACAACTCTGCATTTTTCGCAAAACGCACTTCCGGGAAATCAGTTAAAGGCATGATTCTCACCTCGCCGCGAATGCCATGCGTATTGACGATTTTACCTACATTCATAAACTCTGCCATACTTTCCTCCTACAATCCATTCATATTGGTACTCATATGTGATGATCTCCCTGCTGCCGTTCCGGTTACGGATCATTTTTCGGATCGCTATTATCCTAACGCTTCTTCAGAATCGATTCCGTGCCCTTCACTACGTCAGCAGATCATCATACTTGACGAGCTATTTCAATCCTATTATTTAAGTTTCAGCATGCACGAAAAGGGGCTAGGACATGCATCCTAACCCCCTTTCGTATATCTTTAAGATATGATATCGACGGTTACCCGTTTATCCATCTTAACTGCTGCTGATGTGACGACCGTACGAAGAGACTTTGCGATTCGTCCCTGTTTACCAATCACTTTCCCAACATCGTCAGGATGAACGGTTAACTCATATACGACAAGCCGATCTTTCTCAACCGTCCGAACCGCCACATCTTCCGGATGATCGACCAAAGCCTTAGCAATTATGCTTACTAATTCTTCCATAGATGACCCTCCGAATCAGCACCTTATTTAGTCAATTTAGACTCGTGGAACTTCTTCATCACGCCCGCTTTGCTCAGCAAGTTGCGGACAGTGTCGGATGCTTGCGCACCGTTTTGAAGCCATTGCAATGCTTTATCTTCATCGATCTTAACAACAGCCGGTTGTTCAACCGGGTTGTAGTAACCGATCTCCTCGATAAAACGACCGTCACGTGGGGAACGGGAATCCGATACCACTACGCGGTAGAAAGGAGCTTTGTGAGCACCCATACGTTTCAGACGAATACGAACTGCCATTTGAAAATTCACCTCCTTCAATGAAATCTGTATATCGTTCAGCTGCCATTGGAATCAACGGAAAGGAAACTTCATTCCTTTGCCCAGACCCTTAAGCTGCTTCATCGCTTTGTTCTTACCGCCTTTAGGTCCCATCATATCTGAGAACTGTTTCATCATGCGGCGCATCTCATCAAACTGCTTGATCAGACGGTTTACTTCGGCCAGGGATGTTCCACTACCTGTAGCAATCCGCTTCCGGCGGCTATGGTTAATCATATCCGGGTTACGTTTCTCCTCCGTCGTCATGGAGTACACGATCGCTTCGATCCGGCCCATCTGTTTATCATCAACCTTCAGGTCCTTGGCTTGTTTCATCTTGCCCATACCAGGAATCATATCCATGATCTGATCGATTGGCCCCAGCTTTTTCACTTGGTCCATTTGCTCCAGGAAATCTTCGAACGTGAATTCTGCATTACGCATCTTCCGTTCCATTTCCTTGGCTTTTTCGGTGTCAATGTTGGACTGTGCCTTCTCAATCAAAGAGAGCATGTCACCCATACCAAGAATACGTGAAGCCATACGCTCTGGATGGAAAGGCTCAAGTGCGTCCAGCTTCTCTCCAAGAGAAGCAAACTTGATCGGACAACCGGTGACTGCTTTAACCGAAAGCGCGGCACCACCACGAGTATCTCCATCAAGCTTAGTCAGAACCACCCCGGTCAGATCAAGCTGCTGGTTAAAGTGTTCTGCCACATTAACTGCATCCTGACCCGTCATGCTGTCTACGACAAGCAGTACTTCATCCGGGTTCACTACGCTGTGAATCTGACGAAGCTCTTCCATCAGTTCTTCATCGACATGCAGACGTCCAGCCGTATCGATAATGACGTAGTCATTACCGTTATCCTTGGCGTGCTGCAGACCCTGACGTGCGATCTCTACAGGGCTTGTCTGATCTCCCAGTGTAAATACTGGCGCTTTGATCTGCTCGCCGAGCACTTGCAACTGCTTGATCGCTGCTGGACGATAAATATCTCCTGCAACAAGTAACGGTCTGCTATTTTGCTTTTGCAGCATCTTGGCCAGTTTACCGGATGTAGTCGTTTTACCCGCACCCTGCAAACCAACCATCATCAGTACCGTAGGCGGTTTGTTGGCTTTGGCCAGTTTCGACTGGCTTCCACCCATCAAATCCGTCAGTTCCTTGTTTACGATGTCGATAATGACCATTCCGGGCGTGAAGCTTTCCATCACTTCTTTGCCGACAGCCTTCTCTTTCACCTTGGCGATGAATTCCTTGACCACTTTGAAGTTTACATCCGCTTCGAGCAATGCCAGACGTACCTCGCGCATAGCTTCGGCAACATCTTCATCAGACACCTTGCCTTTGCCGCGCAGCTTGCTGAACACATTCTGCAATCGGGTCGTTAATCCTTCAAATGCCATGATCCCACCTCCTTAAGCTGTAATACTGTTTTCAGAACCGATACGTTTCGTTCAACTCTTACGAACTACTCTCTGAGCTGTTGAATAATATCGTTTATTTGTTGGTTGTTATCAATGGAAACGCCTGCGCGCTCCAATGCATTTTGCAAATCTTCAAGATTACGGTTGCGCCGTTCGTGCTTCTCCAGCAAGCCAAGCTTGCTTTCGTAATTTTCCAGCACTTGTTCGGCACGCTTGATATGCTCGTATACCGCCTGGCGGCTGATCTCGAACTCGGCTGCAATCTCGCCCAGTGAAAAATCATCATGAAAGTAATACTTTAGAAAAGTCTGCTGCTTCTCGGTAAGCAACCGTTCATAGAAAGCAAACAGCAAGTTAATCCGGTTTGTCTTCTCAAGCCGGTTTTCTTGACTCATAACGGGGCACTCCCTTCGTCAAGGAAAAACACTTTACACTCTTGCAACGTTCCTAATAATACCTAAAACAAATCAGGTTGTCAAGCAAAAATACTTGTCACAATAAAAACGTTCATTTTGCACTCATTTTTCGTGCCTACACGGTTGATCTTAGCCATTCCTATACAGTAGAATACGACCTACTGCATCCTTTATATAGAACAAAAAACGAATGGGCCTCCACAGATGAAGCCGATTCGTTTTACGCTATCTACCGTGTTCTAGCGAAGTGGTGTCAGGTACAGCAGTACCATAAAGAAATGAAGAATACTGCCTGCTAACACAAAGAGATGCCAAATCGCATGGTGATACGGAAATCCACGCCACACATAAAAAAGCGTACCCAGTGTATACATCAGGCCTCCTGCAACCAGCAGCACGATTCCGCCTGTAGGAATGGCAGCCATAAGCGGTTGCCAGGCAATAACGATGAGCCAGCCCATCGCAATATAGAAAATCGTGGACATGAATAGAAACTTTTTCGTAAAAAACGCCTTAAAGATCACGCCGAATAATGCGATTCCCCAGATTACACCGAACAGGGTCCAACCAAGTGTGCCGCGAACAGCAATAAACAAAAGCGGAGTGTACGAACCCGCAATAAACAAATAAATGGAAGAATGGTCGAAAATCTCAAATAAATCTTTCATTTTTCCATCTTTCCATGCATGCACGAGTGTAGAGCTCGTATAGAGCAGCAGCATAGTGATCCCGTAGATCGTGAAACTGACCACATGCCAAGCCGTGCCTTTCATACTCGAAAATACAATCAATAGCACCAGTGCAGCTACACTGAGCGCAGCTCCGATTCCATGAGTCACCGCATTGGCGACTTCCTCACGGCGGGAATAGGTATAGGTATTGGCCATATCAACCGTCCTTTCTAGCCCTTTAGCCTTGCCTTCTTTATTCCCATTATACACGTATTGCCAGTGACATTACACGTGACACTTATCACGTATATCACTGGCAATACGGTTAACGCTATTCATTCATCCTATTTATTAATGGTTCTAGGAACTGGCTTCCTCATCTTCAGCACTTTCAGCTGGCTGTTCCTGGATCAGTCCGGCAAACAACGCATGCACGAATTGCTCTGAGTCGAACGGCTGCAGATCATCAATTTTTTCACCAAGTCCGACCAGCTTCACAGGCAGATCCAACTCCTGACGAATTGCAACAACAATACCACCTTTGGCGGTACCGTCCAGCTTCGTCAGTACAAGTCCGGTTACCCCACTCTTCTCTCCGAAGAGTTTGGCCTGATTCAGTGCATTCTGACCAGTAGTTGCATCCAGCACCATTAATACTTCATGTGGTGCTTCCGGAATTTCACGTTGAATGACACGGTAAATTTTGTTGAGTTCGTCCATCAGGTTCGATTTATTTTGCAGACGGCCCGCAGTATCACAGAGCAATACATCAGCACCCCGCTGTTTCGCAGCCTGCACCGCATCATACATTACAGCGGCAGGGTCAGAACCTGATTGCTGCTTGATGACTTCCACACCGGCACGTTGTCCCCATACTTCGAGTTGCTCAATCGCTCCGGCACGGAACGTATCGCCTGCTGCCATAATGACCTTTTTACCCTGCTGTTTGAAGCGATGGGCCAGCTTACCAATCGTTGTTGTTTTACCCACACCATTAACACCGACAAACAAAATGACCGTAATGCCATCCGGATTCATTTTCAATTCATTATTCTGCTCTCCACGAAGCAAATCCGTCAGTTTCTCGGACAATACAGGCTGTAGTTCAGCCGCATCCTCAATTTTGCGTTTTTTGACTTCATCACGCAGATCTTCAATCAGTTTCATAACCGTATTGACACCTACGTCGGCTCCAATCAGAATTTCTTCTAATTCTTCATAGAATTCCTCGTCGATTTTTTTACGACGGATAACGAGATCCGACACTTTCTCTACAAGACCTTTACGCGTCTTTTCCAACCCGTCCTTGAACTGCTTGGTAACCGACTCTGTTTTGCTTGCAATGCTGTCTCTCAGCTTTTTAAAGAAACTCATAAAGCCCCTCCATCGTGTACATTTCTTAGTTTAAATGATATTAGATGAGTTCATGCGTGACCACCAACTCAAAGATTAGGCAATGACAGCTTCCTCATCTTCCAGTTTAACCGAAACGAGCTTGGATACTCCGCCCTCTTCCATCGTGACACCATACAGCACATCCGCTTCTTCCATTGTGCCTTTGCGATGTGTAACAACGATGAATTGTGTTTGTTCCGAGAACTCACGTAAATACTGGGCAAAACGCACCACGTTGGCTTCATCCAGCGCCGCTTCCACTTCATCCAGTACGCAGAACGGTACAGGCTTAACATGCAGTATAGCGAATAAGAGTGCCATTGCGGTCAACGCTCGTTCCCCACCGGATAATAGCTGCAGGTTTTGCAGCTTTTTGCCTGGTGGCTGGGCGACGATATCAATGCCCGTATCGAGCAAGCGCTCAGGGTCCATCAATACAAGATCCGCGCGTCCTCCGCCAAACAGCTTGGTGAAGACAGTGCCAAACTCCCGGCGAATCGCATCAAATGTTGCCTTGAATCGTTTGGCCATCTCGTCTTCCATTTCTCGAATAACCTGATACAACGTTGTCTTGGCTTCGACCAGGTCATTCTTCTGCGTGCTGAGGAACTCATACCGTTCGTTAACCCGCTGGAATTCCTCGATGGCTCCCAGATTGACATCGCCGAGAGCCGCAATGCTGCGCTTCAGTTTCTGCACCTCAGCCTGTGTGCTCTCCACATCTTCCGGTACTGGATAACGCTCTTTGGCAAGTTCATAGCCGAGCTCATACTCATCCATCAGTTTGCGCAAAATGTTTTCCAACTCGACATCCAGTCTGTTCACGGAAATTTCCGTTTGTCGCATCTGTTCCTCCACAGCTTTCAGCTGTGTGCGCTGTTCCTTCGTTTCACTCTCGGCAAGCTCAAGCTTCTTCGACAGTTCGCTTCGGGCAGCACGCTTGAAGTCCAGCTCCTGTGCGGATTCCGCTTTTTTCAGCTTGTATTGGTTAAGATCTTCAATCTGTTTAACACTTTCAGTCTCTGTTTTCTTCAGATCGGCTTCCATGGAGGCCAGCAACGTACGATTTTGACGAAGCTCCTTCACCAGTGAATCCACTTCGCGCTCCAGACGGCGTAATTGCTCCTCGTTGGAGAATCGCTCCTGATCCAGTTTCCCCTCTCGGACTTTCAGATCAGTGAGCTGAGTCTGCAATTCCTCCTTCGCGGATTCATTCGCTTTACGCGCAAATTCTGCCGCATGAATGGCACGATGGGTCGCCTTCTCTTCTTCCTCAAGCTGCTCCAGCTTCTTCACAGCGACATCACGGGCTGTATCCATCTCTTTGATTTCTTCAGTAAACCCGCTCTTCTCCTGCCCGGCTACGGCAACCTGTTCCAGTACGTGGCGCAGTTCATGCTCAACCTGCTTCATTTCCATTGAAGCCTGCTGTTCTGCATTCCGGGTGTCGTCTCCGGACTGACGCAGCTCGTCCAGCTTATCCTGGCACTGCTCCAGTTGGGCTTTTATATCATCCACACTGCGATGCAGTTTTACGATCTGATTTTCAGTATCCAAAATATCCTGATCCAACTGATCCAGCTGCCGTTTACGGCTGAGCAGACTACCATTTTTCTTGTGCTGGCTACCACCAGTCATGGAACCACCCGCGTTAACCACATCGCCTTCCAGGGTTACGACCCGGAAACGATATTGACAGCGAGCAGCGATCTTATTGGCATCCTCCAGCTTCTCCGCAATAATGACGTTACCGAGCAAGCTTCCAATGATCGCAGCATAACGGGATTCGTATTGTACGAGATCCGCACCAATTCCCACAAAACCATCCATGCCTTCAATCATCGAACGTTCACCCGCGCCAATGGTACGTGCACGAATAACATCCAACGGGAGGAACGTAGCTCTGCCCAATTGGCGTTGTTTCAGAAAAGCGATTGCCTGTCTGGAAACCGATTCATTCTCCATGACAACATGCTGCAGGGAAGCGCCCATCGCTGTCTCTACCGCAAGCTCGATCTTCTCAGGCACTTTAACGAGCTCTGCAACGGCTCCATGAACCCCGTTCAGTGTGCCTTTGCGTGACGCCTTAAGAACTTCTTTGACACCCAGCATAAAACCGTCAAAATCATCCTGCATCTCTTTCATTGTATCGCGACGGGAGACCTGGGCCTCACGCTTCTGCTCCCATTTACGAACAGTTCCCCGGCTTTCTTCAAGCAGCTTCTGCAGCGATTGGAGACGTTCACTTTCCGTAATATATCCACCGCGCAGATCACTGATTTCCTTGCCTAAGCGAACGACTTTCTTCTCAATCTCCGTTTTGCGGGCTTCCAGCGTTTCCTTCTGGCCTTCCCACTTGCCGGATTCCTCAGTCGCGCGATTCATTCGCCGTTCCAGCGTTTCTTTCTGTTGGTCCGCGTAACGAATTTCATTTCGTGTCTGAGCCATCTGATTCATCAGTTCCAGCAAGTTTCCTTTAAGGCTCTCCTCCTGCTGTTGGCTAATACCACCAGTGACACCGATGAGTTTGGCCTCTTCTTCGGACAGACGGTTTCTCACGTCACTCAGTTCAAGCTCAAGCTTGGAAAACTTCTCGCGTAATGCCAGTAACTCAGCTTCACGCTCCCGATGTCTCTCTTCACTCGCTGCAAGCGTCACTTTAAGCTGTTCCTGGTTCGTCTGCAGATGACGCGAACGCTCCTTGAGCAGTTCCCCGAGCCCTTCACTTTTCTCCGTTGCTTCACTGAATTGCAATAAGGCCGATTGCAGCTGTTCGGTCTCCGTTTCCAGCGTTCGCAGTGCATTTCGGTCACTTTCCAGCTTGGCATCATGAGTGGAGACGATGGCGGCCAATCCGACTTCTTCCTGTTTCAACGATTCAAGTCGTTGGTTTGCTTTGCTCCATGAAGCGTGAATTTGTTCGATCTGATATACATACATGGAGATTTCCTGTGATTTCAACTGTCCACGCAATTCTTTGTAGTGGATTGCTTTCTCCGATTGTTCCTTTAACGGACCAATCTGGTCTTCCAACTCGGTCACCAGGTCATGAATACGCAACAAATTCTGTTCCGTCTCATCCAGTTTGCGAGTAGCATCCCGTTTGCGAGATTTATATTTAACAATACCTGATGCCTCTTCAAAGATCCCCCTGCGATCCTCTGAACGGGTACTCAGAATCTCTTCAATTCGTCCCTGTCCAATAATCGAGTAAGCTTCCTTGCCGATCCCGGTATCCATAAACAATTCGGTAATATCCTTCAACCGACACGACTGCTTGTTAATAAAATATTCACTGTCTCCGCTGCGATGTACACGACGCGTCACCGTTACTTCACCAAAATCCAAAGCAAGCGCATGATCTTCATTATCCAGCGTCAACGAAACTTCACCATAATTAACAGCCTTACGTGCATCACTGCCGGCAAAAATGATATCTTCCATTTTGCCACCACGCAGTGATTTGGCGCTTTGTTCTCCAAGAACCCAGCGTATGCCGTCTGAAATGTTACTTTTTCCACTTCCGTTCGGGCCCACAACAGCGGTTATGCCACGAACGAATTCCATTTCCGTTTTGTCGGCGAATGACTTGAATCCACCCAGTTCAATCCGTTTCAAAAACATAGGGTTTCCCGTCACCTCCTCTTGCAAATTTCAATTGTTGCATTCAGCGCCTAGTTATCGAACAGGAAAAGAATATCCTGATCCTCCTTACAAAAAAAAGAGCAAAAAGCAGTCCGGCCGATAAATTCCGCCAGGCGGACCCGCGGGCTGCTCTTTGCTCTTCGTTTGTCTATGCGCTTACGGTAAAGCTCAGGCTTCCGGAAGCTTCAGTCGATCCAGTGCTGCGGATGCAGCCTGTTGCTCGGCTTCCTTTTTGGAACGTCCTGTACCTCTGCCAAGCCGTTCTTGACCCATATGGACCTCGGAGACAAACTCCCGTTCATGGGCAGGGCCCCGTTCCTCAACAATACGGTATTCCAGAGCTCCCATATTGTGATGCTGAGTGAGTTCCTGCAATTCCGTTTTGTAATCGCTCATTTGCAGCTTGCTGCCCAGAACAATTAACGGAAATACATGCTGATCCAGAAATGTCCGGACAGGCGCCAATCCCTGATCCAGATATAATGCACCGATGAAAGATTCAAACACATCCGCTAGCAAAGCCGGTCTAGTTCGTCCTCCCGTCAGTTCCTCACCTTTACCAAGAAGTACATACTGCCCAAAACCCAACGCTTCAGCAAATTTGACGAGGGAAGGCTCGCAGACAATGGATGCCCGCAGCTTAGTTAATTCACCTTCCGGCCGGTTAGGAAACAAGTGATACAAGTATTCCGACACAGTCAGTTCCAGTACCGCATCGCCCAGAAACTCCAGACGCTCGTTATCCTGATGCTGACTGAACCGGTGTTCGTTTACATAAGAAGCATGGGTAAACGCTTGTTTTAAAAGCTGCCTGTTGTCAAATTTGATTTGAAGTTTGTGTTGTAACTGCTTCAGATCTTCACTCAAACGAACTAGCCCCTTATGCTTCAAATTTTTTGAGAATAATGGTGGCATTGTGACCGCCGAACCCAAATGAATTGGACATGGCAATATTGACCTTAGTTTGACGTGGAACGTTTGGAACATAATCCAGATCACATTCCGGGTCCTGATTTTCCAGGTTGATTGTTGGAGCAAGCGTCTGATGTGTCAGCGACAATCCGCAGATTACGGCTTCCACGCCACCAGCAGCACCAAGCATATGACCTGTCATCGATTTGGTTGAACTCACCGCAAGCTTGTACGCATGATCACCAAACGCTTTTTTGATCGCAAGCGTTTCGGATCTGTCACCTACAGGTGTTGATGTACCGTGTGCATTGATATAGTCCACTTCTTCTGGTTCGATTCCCGCATTACGCAGAGCCATCTTCATGCAACGAGCTGCTCCGTCCGGATCAGGCTCCGTCATGTGATGTGCATCGCCAGTGAGACCGTAACCAATCACTTCGCCATAAATACGAGCACCACGTTTTTGAGCATGCTCAAGGGATTCAAGGATCAGAACACCCGCGCCCTCCCCCATAACAAAACCGTCACGCTCTGTATCAAAAGGACGGCTCGACTTCGCCGGATCATCATTACGTGTAGACATGGCACGCATTGCACAGAACCCAGCCAGACCAGTTGGTCTAATGGTTGCTTCCGCACCGCCACAAATCATCGCATCCGCATCACCGTTGGCAATCAGCTTGAAGGAATCTCCAATGGAGTGTGTTCCTGTAGCACATGCGGTTACCACGTTGATGTTAGGACCTTTCGCCCCGAGAGAAATCGACATTTGGCCAGAAGCCATGTTGGAGATCATCATCGGAATGAAAAATGGGCTTACGCGTTTAGGACCTTTTTGCAGCAATGCATTATGCTGGTCCTCCCAAGTACCCAATCCACCGATACCCGATCCGATGGACACACCGAAACGCTCTGCATCAATGTTCTCGTCAATTTTCAGACCACTGTCTTCAACGGCTTTGAAACCAGCTGCCACAGCGAACTGAACAAAACGGTCCATTTTACGTGCATCTTTGCGATCCATGTATTCTTCAGGGTTGAAATCCTTGATCTCGGCTGCAATTTGAGTGGTGTATTCACTTACATCAAACGCCTCAATCTGAGAGATTCCGGACTTGCCTGCCATTAAACTGCCCCAGAACGTTTCCAAATCTTTTCCGAGCGATGTCATTACGCCCATTCCGGTAATTACAACTCTTTGTTTCAAACCGACTCACCTCTATATCGACTGCATTACGCAATTATTTTGTGGGAATATCCGCAAGCAGACGTCTAGCCAAGCAGGACCCGAAGATCCGTTTGACCAGCGCCGCTTGCGGAATGAGAAAAACCAATGAATGATGAGAAGTCCCGCCTGTTCGAAAACAGGTGCGGGACTGAATTGACTTTAGGTATGAGATTGTATGTAGTTTACAACTTCACCTACGGTCGTAATTTTTTCTGCATCTTCATCAGAGATTTCCAAATCGAATTCATCTTCCAATTCCATGACCAATTCCACTACATCCAAAGAATCAGCACCCAAATCTTCTTTGAAAGATGCTTCAAGTGTAACTTCAGCTTCGTCTGCGCCCAAGCGGTCGACGACGATGCGTTTTACACGCTCCAATACATCGGACATCCGGTTCACCTCCTCCTTGGTATTATACGAGAATCGCAGGCAAAATGCCATAGAAGACATATGCGGCTCCCGGCCGGGGAACCCGGCCTTTTTCCGGCATTTCGGATCGTCCAGCGCCTGTTCCCCGACTATTGTTCAAGTCCGGGAAGAATTACATGTACATGCCACCATCAACATGCAGTGTCTGCCCTGTCATATAAGATGAAGCTTCTGAAGCCAGGAACGTGACAACACCGGCAATTTCATCCGTCTGGCCCAGACGGGACAACGGAATACCGTTCAACATGTTGTCCACGATCTCCTGGGACAATTCCTTCGTCATATCGGTCTCAATAAATCCGGGTGCAACGCAGTTAACTGTGATGCCGCGGGAGGCAAGCTCACGTGCAGATGCCTTCGTCAAACCGATGACCCCTGCCTTGGCAGCAACATAGTTTGCTTGTCCAGCATTTCCGAGCACACCCACAACAGAGGAGATATTGATAATTCTACCAGACCGTTGCTTCATCATTGGACGCGTAACCGCCTTAAGACAGTTAAACACTCCTTTGAGATTGGTTTCGATTACCTGATCAAATTCCTCTTCTTTCATACGCATGATCAGATTATCACGGGTAATTCCAGCATTGTTGACAAGAATATCAACGTTGCCCCACGCCTCAATCGTAGCTTTGACCATTTGTTCGGCTTCGTCCATCTGGCCCACATTCGCTTGAATCGTAATGGCCTCGACACCTTTGGCACGAATCGCTTCCGCTACTTCCTCAGCTGCCGCTTGACTGCCCGCATAATTCACGGCCACGTTGGCGCCAGCCTCAGCCAAAGCGAGTGCAATACTACGCCCGATACCACGGGATGCACCGGTAACGAGCGCATGTTTACCTTGTAATGGTTTAGACATAATCATTCCTCCTTTCCCCAAATCTAATCATGGTTAATCAAATTAGTGCAGCTGCTGTTGCTTCGAGCGTCTCAAGACTGTTTACATTGTACAGTTTAACGGTTTTATCTGTTTTTTTAATCAAACCTGTTAGCACACTGCCAGAGCCAATCTCGATAAAGGTATCCACACCTTGCTCAATAAGCCATGTCACACTGTCTTCCCATAAAACCGGAGAATAGACCTGAGCTGTCAATAAATCCTGAACCTTACCGTCCTCCACAGGTCTTGCAGTCACATTCGCGACTACAGGGACCGACCCAGGTGAGAACGAAACAGTTTTCAATTTCTCAGCCAGCTTCTCTGCTGCATCCTTCATTAAGGAAGAATGGAACGGACCGCTTACTTCAAGTGTGATGGCGCGTTTGCCGCCTGCTTCCTTAACCCGTTCAGCGACAGCAGCTACCCCTTCCTTCACACCGGAAATCACGATTTGTCCCGGGCAGTTGATGTTGGCAAGTTCAACGGCATGACCACTTTCGGATACGTCCCGGCAAAGCACCCCCAGCGCTTCCCGATCCGCACCCAATACCGCAGCCATCGCACCCTGTCCACCAGGAACAGCCTGTTCCATGTATTGACCGCGTGCCCGCACAATGCTTACCGCGTCCGCGAACGAAAGAACGCCCGCCGCGACCAGTGCACTGTATTCACCCAGACTATGGCCGGCCGTATAATCAGGCTGAATTCCTTTTTCTTTAAATGCCTCAAGCAATGCAATACTTGCTGTCAACAGAGCCGGCTGCGTATTTGATGTCTGTTTCAACTCGGTCTCTGGTCCCTCAAAAACAAGATTGCTCAGCGAGAAACCCAGCGTTTCATCGGCTGTGCGAAAAATCTCTGTTGCCGCAGGCACAGACTCATACGCGTCCTTGGCCATGCCCACAGTCTGCGATCCCTGTCCGGGAAATACAAATGCTATTTTACCCATCCAATCCATCTCTCCCAGCTGTCTAGTTTACCAAACGAGTACCGATGCGCCCCATGTCAATCCGCCGCCGAACCCAACCATAAGCACGGTATCTCCGGCTTTCATGCGGCCTTCTTCAGCAGCTTCTACCAAAGCAAGCGGAATGGAGGCTGCAGATGTATTGGCGTATTTATCCACGTTGACTACAACTTTCTCTTCAGGAAGCTCAAGCCGCTGCATTGCAGATTGGATAATCCGGATATTGGCTTGATGAGGAACAAACAGATCCACGTCCGTACGTTCCAGACCAGCCTTGCGCAGCACTTCGACTGTCGCTGTACCCATCACCCGTACTGCAAATTTAAACACTTCACGGCCATTCATGTAAATGTAATGTTTTTTGTTCTCAACCGTTTCTACCGATGCAGGCAGACGTGAACCCCCGCCCTCCATTTGAAGCAGGCTTCCGCCCGCACCTTCAGCTCCGAGATCGAATGATTTAAATCCACGGCCTTCCGGCACTTCACCAACGATAACCGCACCCGCGCCATCGCCAAACAGCACACAGGTATTACGGTCGGTATAGTCCGTAATGCGAGACAAGCAATCTGCACCAATAACAAGCGCATTATTGTACATGCCGCTTTGTATAAAGCTCGTTGCTGTTGCCAGACCGTATACAAAGCCGGAGCAGGCAGCAGACAAGTCAAATGCCGCAGCGCCCTTGGCACCAAGCTTATCTTGCAAAATACAAGCAGTAGAAGGGAAGGAAGAATCCGGTGTAATGGTTGCCACAATAATCAGATCCAGATCACTGCCAGTCATGCCAGCAGACTCAAGTGCTTTGATAGCTGCCTCGTATGCCAGATCCGAAGTCGCCTGATCCGGTGCAGCGATATGACGCTCCTTGATCCCTGTACGACTGACAATCCACTCATCATTCGTATCAACCATTTTCTCCAAATCGCTGTTTGTCAAAATTTTCTCTGGTACATATTTACCTGTACCGATGACCCCTACCGGGCGCAAATTATTCATGTCGTCACTCACTTCCCACTAATTTCCTTAGATATGCTCTCCACCAGTTGGTTCTGTACTGCAATCCGTGCTTGGCGCACAGCATTTTTGATGGCATTGCCATCAGCCGATCCATGACTTTTCACCACAAGTCTGCTCAAACCGAGGAGCGGCGCACCGCCATGCTCGGTATAATCCAGCTTTCGTTTCAAACCGCGCAGTTCAGGCATAAGCACAGCAGCAGCCAGTTTGCTTTTGAGCGACGATGAGAATTGTTCCTTAAGCAGAGCAAAAATGGCACCTGCTGTGCCTTCGAGCGATTTGAGCAATATATTTCCGGCAAACCCATCACATACAAGTACATCACACGCACCTGTAAGCACGTCACGGGCTTCCACGTTACCAACAAAACGAATTGGAAGTTGCTCCAGCAACGGATAGGCATGTTTGGTCAACTCATTCCCCTTACCCGGCTCCGTTCCCACATTGAGCAGACCCACTCTTGGTGACGCGATCCCCTGCACTTTTTGCCGATACAAGCTTCCCATCAGACCATACTGTGCGAGGTGTTCCGGTTTGGCATCCATATTCGCGCCGAGATCAAGTGCAAGTACACCCACATCATCGATCGTGGGAATCATGGGTGCAAGCGCCGGGCGCTCAATGCCTTCCATACGGCCTACTACAAGCAAGCCGGCAGTCATCAATGCTCCGGTATTGCCCGCTGAGATCATGGCGTCTGCTTCACCTTCCTTAAGCATACGCCCCGCAACCACCATGGAGGCATCCTTCTTGCGACGGACTGCCTTCACCGGTTCATCATCCGAACCGATGACTTCGGAAGCATGCCGAATAGTCAGATTAGCAGGTTTGGCTCCTGACTGACTCAGAAGAGGTTCCAGCTTGGCTTCATCGCCGACCAGGACGATCTGTGTATCCGCCCATTCCGTAGCCGCGGCGATCGCACCTTCTACTGTTGCCGCAGGGGCATTATCGCCTCCCATGGCATCAATGACGATTTTCATCCCAAATGACCTCCTTCTACGCTGTCTTCTCCACCTGAACGGTAGATTACAAAGTTGCCTTGAAACACCATTTCTTCACCCACATAAGTGAACACTTCCACTTTGGCTTTGCCCTTTTGACCCGAGATCGATCGCACATAAGCCTTCGCAATACATTTCTCAGACAAATGGACCGAACGGACAAAACGAATGTCTGCGGAAGCCGTCAAAGCTATCTCGTCGTTAATAACGGCTACAGCCAACGAGTTGGCCTGTGCAAAAACATAGTGTCCCCTTGCAATGCCCGTTCTCGAGAATACGTGCTCTTCCTTAATCTCAAACAAGGATATCCCGCTTTTGTCCAGTTGCAGATCCACAATATCACCGATAATCTCATGCAGGGGCAAGGAGCGCACCTGATCATAGGAACGCTCCGCCATCAGTTTCATCCGTTCCCGAAGCTCGGGAATCCCAAGCTCCAGTCTGTCGAGACGAATCGTCTGAATACTTACCTTCAATTGGCGTGTAAGTTCCTGATCCGTCACAAACGGGTTGTCTTCGATCATTTTGGTTAACTGCTGCTGCCTCTGTCTCTTCGGTACACGTTCGATGCCTGACACCCCCCGCTGTATCGTTTAAGGAACCACCTAATCCGGTCAGTTCAATATATTCTTTCACATTGCTTCTATAGTTGCATCCCTGTTCAGCAGGGGCGTTCTCACACGAATCATGGTTCATGTTTATGTAACGTCAAATCTTAGAACCTGGTACTAAACTATAGTATATCTCATCCCGTGTCAAAAAGAAAGGCTGGCAGAGCAAAAACAATCCTGCCTTGCAAAGCCCGGCTTCACAGCCCCAAACACAACCTGTAACGAGCCTTACTAAAATAGTAAAAACGTATATTGAACTTTATTCAAGAAGATAGAATACAGGTAGAAGTAGTCGTTCTTGTGATGTTATAGTTTAAAAAAAGTAGCACCTCATCGAAATGAAGTGCTACTTAATGTCTAGCTATTATTGAGAGATGATCTCTCTTGCTTTGTACGTTCCGCACACTTTGCACACGTGGTGACTAAGTTTAAGTTCGCCACATTGTTCACATTTCACCATGCCCGGTACAGCCAATTTAAAGTGAGTGCGACGTTTGTCGCGACGCGTCTTGGACGTTCTCCGTTGAGGTACTGCCATTATTCCCACCTCCTTATCAAAATCAACCTTTGCAGGTAGTTGTTACGTTCGATTTTCACTCATGCTCATTTAAAAAAATCCTTGAGCCCTGCAAGCCGCGGATCGATAACTTGGTTATCACAACCGCAGTCACCTTCGTTCAGCTCATGGCCACACTTGGGGCATAACCCTTTGCATGTATCGCTGCATAGCGGTATAAACGGAAGATCCAGCAGAAAAGCTTCCTCGGCATAACCTTTCAGATCAACGCTCTCTCCATCCACGTAGAAAGTATCATCGTCTTCGGGCAATTCCTCTGGCTGTTTCCCCTGCTTGAATTGCTCATGAAAATCAATATGAAAATGTTCATTAATCGGCTTAAGACATCGGGAGCATAACATGTCCACTCCTACTGTCAGTTTGCCATGAACATCCACAACGTCGCCCTCTCTGTGTTCTGCAGATAAATCCGCAGTCAGCGGGGTAACGGCTGTGATATCCTGTCGGTTAGAAACCAGTTCCTTGATATCCCACTGTTCATTGAACTGCAGGGGTCGGTCACTGGTAGCCACTTTGCGAAATGGCATTAACATTTCCCATCACTCCAAACGAAACCAATCTCATAATGTAAGTTAAACGCCTTACGACAGTTATACAGGTCAAGCCTGACTCTTGCAACACATCATATTCCTGACTGTATGTATTCTGACGATTCCTCGTTAAAAGTATTATGAAATTGACTTAACAAACAAAAATCATTATACCGATTTTTCAAGACGTTTGTCAACACTTTTAACTTTACACCCTTTTTGAAAATGACTCACCTAATCCGCATTCGATCTCTGAACCATTATAGGCTTACTGTAAGTTAAACTACAAGTCATGCATTTTGAGGGTGGGTTCGGGCTATATCGACCAGCAGGAATCTTTTCTTTTGCGGTGTATACATTGCGATATGATTTGAACAAAGGTATACCCATGTCCTATTATGGAACAAGATGAGCTCGTATATAATCGGGCTAGGAGTGAATGATTAAACCGCCATTGAATATTTACCGAAAGGAGCGCGTTCTCATATGAAAGCCGTTGGCGTCATTGTTGAATATAACCCTTTACATAACGGACATGTCTATCATCTAAGTGAAGCCAGACGGCTCAGTGGAGCAAACGTTGTTGTGGCTGTGATGAGCGGCCCTTTCCTCCAGCGCGGCGAACCCGCCATCGTGGGTAAAAGGGCCCGCACGGAGATGGCGCTCCATGCTGGCGCCGATCTGGTGATTGAACTGCCGGTTGCCTATGCTGTACAACCGGCCGAGTGGTTCGCCTTTGGTGCGGTGTCACTGCTGCACCGCACAGGCGTGGTGGACTCGCTCTGCTTTGGCAGCGAGTCCGGCGACCTGGACAGCCTGCAGCGCATTGCGCGCGTGCTGGCTGTGGAGCCCGCAGGGCTGCGCGAGGATATCGCGCGCCGCCTGCGGGAAGGCGCCAGCTACCCCGCCGCATACGCAGGTGCGGCGGCAGCGCTGGCGCCTGGCGGCGTCGATGCGAACGACGCCGCTGCACTGCTGGGGCAGCCCAACAATTCGCTTGGGCTGCATTACCTGATCGCGCTGCAACGGCTGGGCAGCGCGATCAAGCCCTTTACGGCGGCGCGTACCGGTGCCGCGTATCATGAGGCGACGCCCGGACCGGGGGCGATCGCCAGTGCAACCGCCGTCCGCCGCCTGCTGATGGCAGACGGGCCCGAAGCCGCCGCGCCATACGTGCCGGCGGCAACTCTTGCCATTCTGCAGCGCGAATGGCAGGAAGGGCGCGCTCCCGTGCACTGGGAGCGCTTTGCACAGCCGCTGCTGCACATCGCGGCCACACGCCGTGCCTCCGAGCTGGAGCAGATCGCCGAGGTCACGGAAGGACTCGAACACAGGCTGAGCCGCACGCTCGCTCAGCTCCCGGAGCCTTCAGTCGAGGCGTTGCTGAATACACTCAAGACGAAACGCTACACCCGCACAAAGCTACAGCGCATGCTGACCCATATCCTGCTGAATCATACCAAGGCCGAATGTTCGCCCGAGAAGCTTGCTGAAGGGCCAGCATATCTTCGAGTGCTTGGGTTCAATGCACAAGGACAGGGCCTTTTGAAACAAATGAAAAAGACGGCTTCTCTGCCCGTTCTTCTGAAACCATCAACCTTTGTCCATAACCAGTTGGAGCTGGATGTACAAGCACAGGCAGCATATGCACTCGCCTGCAAACACACCAATACACGCATGATGTACAGCGACTACTATGACCCTCCTGTGAGGCTCTAACCCTACGTTCAGTCCTATCCTTAGCAGGCTCAACATAAACGATTTTTGAATTCCTCACACTATTTTATTTGGATCAACTTGTACGTTTTTTGCCTGGTGCGTGCCCAAGCTTGTATCTGGATTGATCCAATCCTGATCTGCGGGTATAAGCTTGTTCAAACTCTGTTGATCATGCGTTGTTTAATATCAATTACCCAAAACAAAATCCCCCTACTGCATACCGATTCGGCATCGTTGCAATAGGGGGATTTGACATTATTCTACTATTCTTTATTCAAGGCATACTGCTCACTAATGATAATTGTTTTAGGATTTAACAGACAAGGTTTTCAGATAAGCCAGCGCATCATCCACTGTGCTGACAGGAATGAGTTTCATTTTGGTACCAATCTGTTCAGCCTTGGCTTCGGCTTCTTTATAATTGTCCTTCGGCACAAAGAAAAACTCCGCTTCTTTCCGGTCCGCCGCAACAATTTTGTGCACAACGCCACCGATTGCACCAACCACACCTTCTTTGTTAATGGTGCCTGTGCCAGCAATCCGGTGCCCTTTCGTCAAATCTCCAGGAGTCAACTGATTATAAATCTCCAGGGTGAACATCAGTCCGGCAGAGGGGCCACCAACCTGAGTATCCGTGAAGGATATCTGTTTATCCGGATCTTCTGCTTTCACCTTCTGAACCGCTCCGATCATGACACCCAGTGCCGGGCGAACTTCACCGGTTTTGCTATCTTTCACTTCAATCAATTGAACGTCGCGGCTGATGGTCTCTCCGCCTCGCTCCAATTGCATCTCAACCGTATCCCCGACCTTTTTGTTCTTTAACTGCTCAGACAACACCGTATTGTCTGGAGTTGCCGTTCCGTCCACACCCAAAATAATATCTCCGGGCTCAATATCTCCCTTAGGCTTTGGATCTTCGGACAGCCCGAATACAAAAATATGCTCAGGAACAATGGAGTATTTCACTCCCGCCTGCTCATAAGCCGCCTCCATGGCCGAGGATTGTGAATCACTCATGAACCAGACCTGTTCGGCAGAATATTCCGCTTCGCTTTTGCCGCGCAGCCGATCTTCTTTTTTATCCACTTGGGCATTTCGATTAAACAAGGAGGTTCCTAGCAAAAACACATTGGCGTATGTTGCCGACACTGTCGTCATCATAAACACACCGCGTTCTTCCTTATCCCCCTCTTTCACGGTAACCATGGGTTTTACCTCATCGGCACTGCCAGGCATATAAATGATATATGGCGTTGGCATATATACCGCAACATAGACGACTAGAGCCACCACGATCACAAAGATCGAAGCTCTGAATCCGCCAGATTTCCGAATCCGATTCATTGCTTGAGCCCCCGTTCTTTGCGTATCTTTCAATAATTATAAGTCTAACACTCTCATGCTTTTGCATACAATGGTACAGGCCGGATAGGCCGCTGTTTACAGTAGCTTATCCGGTCAAGGCCGAAGCGTCTACGGACGTCTTTCGGCCGTCCACAACTAATCCTGGCCGAGTGTATGCGGCACGATCCATATGAGGTGAAACAATGACAATGCAGAGCGAAGTTACGGGCTCAGGGCCGTTACAAACGGTACTTATGAGTACCGGCGCTTTAATGCTGGTAATTGCAGTAGTTGTATCTCCAAAAGATGCATTTGATGCCTCTATTCAAGGTTTGGACATTTGGTGGAAAATCATCTTTCCGGCCATGCTTCCATTCCTGATGTTATCCCAAATGCTGACTGCGTTCGGCTTTACTCACGCGCTCGGTGTCTTGCTTGGGCCATTGATGCAGCGCTGGTTCCGTCTGCCGGGCAAAGCCGGACTGGCTATTGCTGTCGGCATGTGCGGCGGCTTTCCGGCTGGAGCAGATACCGCCTCCCGCCTAGTGCAGGATCAACAAATTACCGCCAAACAGGCGGGCATTGTCGCTGCAGCATCTCATTTCGCCAATCCATTGATGATTATACTTGTCATTGGTGCAGCTTTTCTACACCAGCCTGTGGCCGGATATTTCCTTTTGATCGTTCACTGGGTTAGTGGCTGGATGGCCACCATGATCGGAGTACGACTCCTGCCCAAAGAATCAAAAGGGGAAAAACAATCAACTGCAAACCCTTCTTCGTCCAAACGACAGAGCCTATGGTCCCAGATGATGCTTGCAGCCCGTGCAGCCCAGGAACGTGACGGACGCGGGTTCGGCAAATTGCTTGGTGACACCGTCTCCCAAGCTGTACAAACCTTAATGATGACGGGAGGATATATGATTGTGTTTGCCGTGTTTGTTCGGCTGCTCACCCTCTATATCACCCCCGGTGCTTCAGTTGCTTTTTGGCCCTCCCTGCTGGAGCACCATCTGGGAACGTATCACCTGAGTCAGAGCCCATTAACGCCTGTTCTGCTCATGTCTTTGCTTGCAGCCGTCCTCGGCTGGGGAGGTCTATGCTCTCATCTGCAAGTTTCCGCCGTGCTGAAAGCTGCGGGACTTGCCGCAACGTCCATGATGTATTTTGCTGGAATCCGTCTGCTTCATGCATTGGTTGCAGTTTTCCTCAGTTTGCTGCTATGGCTGCCATTCAGCCGTTACAGCTCAGAAGTCTTGCCCACGTTTCAGACCAATCCAGGCAATGGTTGGGCACCATTCTTAACCAATCAATCTCTGGTAGGCATGAACACCTCCGACATTATCGAAGTCTTTTGGAGTGGTTTCCCTGCTGCCTGTATCGGTCTGGCATTGCTGCTCACCGTCATGATCAGCCTGTCCGGGCTGACTTTCTGGTTTAACCGCCGGTTTTCTCGCTAATTTTCTGACGCAGCGCAGCTTCCACTTCAGGTGAGACCAGATCGGTGACATCTCCGTGGTAGTGGGCAATTTCCTTGACGATGCTGGAGCTCAGGTACGAATATTTCGGATTGGTCATCATAAAAATGGTTTCCGCATCCGGATTTAACTTGCTGTTCGTCGAAGCCAGCTGAAGCTCATACTCAAAATCCGTCACCGAGCGGATACCGCGGACGATGACCTGAGCATCTTTTTGCCTTACATAATTTGCTGTCAGATCACGGAAGCTATCCACTTCCACATTAGGCAGGTAACTCGTGACTTCTGAAATAAGACTTTTCCGTTCTTCCACCGTAAACAGTGGGTTTTTACTCATATTATTCAATACAGCCACGATGACGCGATCAAACTGCTTCGACGCGCGGGCAATAATGTCCAGATGGCCCATCGTTACGGGATCAAAACTCCCTGGATATACGGCAATTCGTTCCTGACGATGTATCATTTCACTCATGAGGAGCCTCCTCTTCCGCTGTGCTAGGTTGTCCATCTTCTGTTGCTGCAGCAGGTGCATAATGATAGATGGATACAGCTGTCTCCCCATACAATGCCTTGCGCGTTTGTTCAAACGGGCCGAATTGCTCAGGGTAATTATATTTGGATTCATATTCAAGCACGATGGTCGCTTCCGGTTCAAGCAAGCCCAGCTCGTGCATCGTAAGCATTAACTCGTCCCCATTTTTCATACGGTAGGGCGGGTCCAGAAATACGAGATCAAATTGTGTGCTTCGCTTGGCGAGCGCCTTCAATGCACGACTGGCATCATTCCGGTATATGGCCGCCTGATCTTCCAGCTTGGTTGCCTTCAGATTTGCACGAATCACTTCAATACTTTTCGATTCCAAGTCAACAAAAACAGCCTTGTCCATGCCGCGGCTCAGCGCCTCAATCCCGAGACCTCCACTGCCTGCAAACAGATCCAATGCTGTACCGCCCTCAAAATAAGGGCCAATCATACTAAACAACGCTTCCTTCACCTTGTCGGTGGTCGGCCGCGTTCCTGTGCCAGGAACAGCCTTCAGCGGTCTGCCTTTCGCACTCCCAGATACCACTCTCACTGATGAGTCACCTTTTCTCTCTATGTAAGTTTATTGATAAAGCTATCGTACCACAATCGGGTTCAGTTTGAAAAATAGTCCGTCTGCTTTCTCGCCGAAATATTGTTGACGAATTGTTGACGCATATGTATAAAAAGGAAACTTTCCGGCCATCCTGTAATTATCGACATCACAAGTGTCGTAGACAACCGCGGAGAAGACTTACGTTTCCCCATAAGCTCTTCGTCCGGTTTCTCCTCTCCCATGAAAGATAGGCCCTCGAAAGAGGGCCTATTTTTGTTGTTGGAACGTTGGTTGCTGATCATTTCCTGAATCATTTAATATGATCTACTTTTTTACGAACTGGAATCCACACTTCAGTGATGAAATCTTGCTGCTGATCATCAACCCATTCATATTTCTCGATACATGGTCCTTCCGCTTGTTCAAAACTCGTTGACGGAAACCACTCGGTGTAGATACGTTTCCAGATATTCATTATACTTAAATCAATTTCGACATCTTCAGTCATCGTCCCGCGACTGTCAAAGACCGCATAGATTTGACCAGGTACATGAAGAACGGTAAATCCATCAGGGACCTGAATACCATCTGGCACTTCTGCTCCCATTAAATAACGTTTTGAACCATCCTCATCAAAGTCAAAATGATAACCATACAGCAATGCGCCAGCATGTCTCCCTAAAAGCTTGTTAATCTGATCATGAGTACCATCTTTCCAAATTTCCTCCACAAATACAGGTATCTCTTTGTACGCATCCTTATGGACGATAACACTTTTTCCACATACAGTAGAGCCTTTTTCCTCAACCATTCGATAATTCATCTCTGTTTCCCCTCTAACCTGAATTTGAAAGGAGATTCGAGGGAAAGCTTTAAGTTTCACATTCATTTTCTTGGCTTCAAGCGGTGTTACCCCGTGCATTCTTTGAAATGCTTTCGTAAAAGCCGCCGGGCTGTCATAACCGTACTTCAGCGCAGCATCAATGACTTTACAATTCGTTCCCACTAAATCCTGTGCCGCAAGCGTAAGCCTCCTATTTCTCACGTATTGGGTCACGGTAACACCAGTTACTGCATGAAACATTCGTTGAAAATGGTATTTCGAACTCATAGCTGCCTTAGCAATGTCCTCAATCTCAATCGGCAAGTGCAGATGTTGTTCCACGTAATCAATGGACTGGCCAAGCAGTTTAAACATCTCCAGAAACTCTCATCTCCTTTCTCCTACAGTGTAAAAGAACCCCTGAATATCTTCTTGTTTAGGAATGCTCCAATTTGTCTATTCGTACAGCCAAGAGATTAACTCTCATATGTATTCGTTGCATTGTTCCATTTTGAAGATCGGAAGAACGAGAAGAGGAACTCCCCAGTCACATACCTCATGGGTAGCTGTGCGTTTCATTCTCGCCCGATTTCCACAATACAGATATTCACGATCCATACTTCTCCTTGAACTCAGCCAGCTCAGCTTCCTCTTCTATCAGTAACCATCCAATCTCCTTGAGCCAAACACCCATATCTGTAATAAATTCCTCAGTATTCAAATGCGCTATCTTGTACTTCTTTATCTTTTCACTCAAAAAAGTATAAAACGCATGGCTTAAGGCATGTCGCTGTTTGCTTACGCTCCAGGTCTTGTACTGGTCTTCACTCACCGTTTGATCAAAATAGATGACCTTCTCCGCCTTCACATGCCTGACGCTGGATTTACGTCCATAATCGTCAGGCAGGCAGCGGAATACAAAGTACAATTCAATATCACACAGAGCATACTTGTCGGCAGCTCTTTCAAAAACGGGCTGTAATTCATCCGATAGCTCCGCAACCTTGGTCAGCCCTGAAGTATCTGTTGTTTTGCCCAGAATCATAGCGTGCCCTCCTTATTCACTGCAAAGAAGCTGATTCCCGTTTAATGCGCTCTCTGTGCTTTCTATTCGAAATCCGCATATTCATTAATGGTATGATAAGGAAGACAGCAGCCAAGATCGTAGAAGATGACCACGATTTAATGCTATAAAATACAATAAATATCAAAGCAAGCCAAGTCATAATTTCTAAAATTTCGTATTTCGTCAACGTTACTTTAAACCCTTTTTTGGATATCAAACGGATTAAAAAATAAGCAAGCAAACTATAAAAAGCAAACATGCCGAGCAAAGCAAGAGCAACCAAGAAAATCATCATTCTGTATCACTCAATTCTCATTTTTTCCTTAATTTTACTATAGAAGTAGAGATATGTCTCCTCAAGTTGGTTGGCCTTGCTCTGGACCGCCCGAACACTCGTCACTTTCATCTATCTCTCAACCCTCTGCAAGCCTTTACTTCTCTTCCGTCACTACCGTTGCATTATAGATCACAATACGTTTGCCGTTCAGGTCAAACAGCACCTTGTTTCCATACTCGGTATCCTGCACATCGATCTTGCCTTCATAGGTCTGGATCAGCTCACCTGAGCTGCTGTACACCTTCACTACACGCTCCAGCCCTCCGGCATTATTGGATCTCATCGTTTTGAGTGCGCGCTCACCAGAAGCTGTATTGAAATACCAGATAAATGATCCAACAATAATGCCCAGAACGGCCAGCACCGTCAGCCACATCCCTGTTTTTGCTTTTCTGCTCATCCTGTCCCCCTCCTTCACCTCTTTGTTTCTGTACATTACGAGAACGAAGCGAGTACGGTTTCAATCATGCATATGCTCAGCTGCTCTGATTCACTCTTCTACACTCTCCGTTATGCAAAATAAAACAAAACAGAGGCCCTCATCATCGAGGAACCTCTGCTTCGGCTTTTGCTACAAACCATGGCATACAGACTTCATATAAGACTGTGCACCAAGTCTTATTAAGCCTCTCTCTTACAATGAACGGATGACAAATTCGAAGCTCAACTCACCATTGGAAGGAATTTGGTATTCCGGATGTACCGGAGCGCCCCAGCTGTCGTCACCGCCAACACCCATTTGTTTGCCGGCTACGGTCACTACCGTGTAGTGAACGGGCGGTAATTCATATACATGCTGCGCATTCTCCAGCTCAAATGCTGTATATGGTGACACATTCAGTTCAACCGGCGCGCCGGAAGCTTCGATCTTGAACCCACGTCCGGCATTGTCCGTCAGCTTGGCCCAGCGTACGCCCGTGCGGTTACCAGACTCCTGTGGTACAAGATACGGTGCCATCGTGTCCGCTACTTTGCTGCCATGGATGCCCAGACGTGCACCGAATGCACGATCGGAGTAGTTCTCCTCTGGTCCCATCGCCAGCCATTCCACATTTTCATAGTCTGGAGACGTTCTGAACGAAAGAGCGTGGATTGGCAGGTTTGGCAGGCCCTCGGTGCCTTTGTACGTGTTATGCACATGCACACTGCCATCTGCAAGCACAGTATAAATCACTTTCACCTCTACATCTGCGGAGATGTTGAGCTTGTAAGTGAACTCAATGCGGTATTGATCCGGTTTCTGTTCATGCTTCCATTCTACACATCGCGGCAGCAGGCTGGCAGCATACCATGCGCCAAGCTCAAAGCCCATCGCTGTACCCTTATCATTGTCTGTCGTTGCACGCCAGAACAGTGGTGCGGGCGGGATTGCAATCGTTTCGCGTCCAGAGAATTTCAGGGAAGCCAGTGTTCCAAATTGCTTGGAGAACAGAGCATGCGTTTGACCGATGCGAACACCGATGTTTACGTCACCTTCAACCACTTGTATATTGCTCACCAGATTTTGATCCACAGCTACAGCCGTTTGTTTGCCTTCTTGTGTGAAAACAAACTGTCCAAAGGCAACTTCCTCGCCTTTTTCTGCCCATAAAGTTGCTGCTTTTAATACAAACGCGGTATTCACTGCATATTCCCCACCAGCAAGAGATTGCACATCAAGAGGAAGTTTCACAACGGTCTCGCTTTGTGGGCCCACGTTTACCTCCAGCGTTCCACGCAGCACTTCTTGACCTTCACGATCCAGACTGTATACCAGTTCGAATTCAGACGTGTCCGCAAACAAATTACTGTTAACGATTTTCACACCTTCCCGATCCGGGAACAGCTTGATGTTTTGGTACAGATATTTGACTTCCTGCATCTTGGCAGACACTTTGCGGTCTGCGTGCACAATGCCGTCTCCACAGAAAGAATAGTCCGAAGGACGATCACCGAAATCTCCGCCATAAGCAAGGAACTCTTTGCCGTAACGATCTTTTTTGTAAATGGCTTGATCAATGTAATCCCAAATAAAGCCGCCTTGGTACATCGGATACTTGTCTTCCAGCTCCGTATACTTATGCATACCGCCAATGGAGTTACCCATGGCATGCATGTACTCACAGCTGATATATGGTTTTTCCGGATTCGCATTCAAGAATTCCTCAATGTCCGCCGGTTTGGCGTACATGCGTGATTCCATATCACTCGTCTCGTTGAAACGACGATCGTGGAACACACCTTCATAATGAACAAGACGTGTAGGATCAGCCGATTTGAAATATTGCGACACTTTATAGATCACTTCACCACCATGAGACTCGTTACCACAAGACCAGATCAGGATGGACGGATGGTTTTTGTCCCGCTCTACCATCGACACCGCACGATCCATAACAATATCATGCCACTCTGGACGATCACCAGGAATAACCCATGAAGGCTCAACTGCACCCAGTTTCTGCCATGATCCGTGCGTCTCCAGGTTCATTTCATCAATCACATACAATCCATATTCATCACACAATTCATACCATAGGCTTTGGTTTGGATAGTGAGATGTACGCACAGCGTTCATATTGTTTTGTTTAATCGTCTTCACATCCCACAGCATGTCTTCCTTGGTCACAGCACGTCCGCGACGCGGATTAAATTCGTGACGGTTTACCCCTTTGAAAACAATACGTTTACCGTTGATGTGCATCACTTTGTCGATCATTTCAAATGTACGGAAGCCAACGGCCTGAGGTACAACTTCCAACAGCTCGCCTGCTGCATCATATACTTGAATGTACAGACGGTACAGGTAAGGAATCTCCGCGCTCCACAGGTTTACTTTGCCAATCTCCTCACGAAGACTCACCAGACCATTGGTAA
Source organism: Paenibacillus sp. OK076 (assembly GCF_900110055.1). Classification (NCBI taxonomy): domain Bacteria; kingdom Bacillati; phylum Bacillota; class Bacilli; order Caryophanales; family Paenibacillaceae; genus Paenibacillus; species Paenibacillus sp. OK076. The sequence continues at coordinate 1,494,050 of NZ_FOCH01000001.1, read as the reverse complement.
CTTCAATCCCACCAAATGTTTTCACCGTGTTGCCATCAGCATCCCGCAGTTCAGCCTTCACTTTGGCTCCGGCAGCGGCTTTCCCCTCAAGCTTGAGATCCACGTTTAACGTACCATGGGTATAAGACTTGTCCAGATCCGTCACAACCCGCACATCGCGAATATGCGCAGCCGGCACAGTATACAGATACACATCTCTGAAAATGCCGGAGAACCGCCAGAAATCCTGATCCTCCAACCAACTGCCTGTGCTGCGTTGATACACTTCCACAGCCAGTTTATTCTCTCCGTCCTGCAGGAATGGAGTCAGATCAAAATCGGATGGCGTAAAGCTGTCTTCCCCGTATCCGACGAACTGTCCGTTAAGCCATACATAGAATGCCGATTCTACCCCCTGAAACGAAATATATACCGGACTGTTCTGCCAGCCTGCTGGCAAATGGAATGTGCGAATATAACTGCCTACCGGGTTTTGGTCCTGCGGTAATGCAGGTGGACGCAGATCGTTTAATCCATCCCAAGGGTACTGGGTATTTACATATTGGATCTGACCATATCCTTGGAGCTGAATATGCCCCGGCACTTCAATATCATCCCAACCTGCACTGGAGAATTCCTGCTTATAAAAAGCTTCGGGGCGGCAATCCGGACGGATCGCATAATTAAATTTCCACGTACCGTTAAGGTTGTAGCGCATAGCCATTGCACCGGATGCTTTCGCTTCTTCCATAGTACGGTAATAGCGATGGTCCGAGTAAGCGTTAAGACGGTTTACTTCAAAAACGCTTACATCGCCCAGCCAGTTGATATCTGCATGTGTTGCTTTCATTCGGCTCTCTCTCCCTTTTGAAACAAATATATTTATTATTTATTCAGTACAGACGCTTGTTTTCCTTTTCCAAAAACCACAAACAATCCTTGACAAACAGAAAGGCAGAGGCACGCCTGCGGCGGCCTCCACTCTCATGCGGGAATGAATGTTATTCCATTATTTCACAGAACCAACCATTCCGGCGACAAAATGTTTCTGCATAATGAAGAATACGATTGCTGTCGGCAGCGTGGCAATAACGATCGCTGTCATAATTACGCCATAATCTGGAGCGTATCCCGAACCGAGATTGGAAATAAGCAGCGGAATCGTTTGTTGGTCAGGCGTTTGCAAAACAATCAGCGGCCACAGATAGTTGTTCCAGCTGCTCATGAATGTGATAATCGCGGCTGCTGCGTATGTGGTTCTCATCGTTGGCATGTAAATCTTCAGGAAGATTCCCAGCTCGCTCAGTCCATCAATACGTCCAGCTTCCAGCAGATCTTTAGGGAACATTTTGGTGTTCTGACGGAAGAAGAAGATCAGAAACGCTGTCGTAATGGTTGGCAAAATGACGGATGCCATGGTGTTGATCCCGATGACCGGTGTAACACTTGAGATCGTTGCAAACATACGGTACAAAGGCACCATAATCGCTGCAAACGGAATCATCATGGATAACAGCAAGATGTTGAACACAACATCACGCGATTTCGTACGATATACCTCAAAGCCATAACCTGCCATCGAACCAATCAGCAGAGCCAGAACCGTTGAGACAACGGAGATAATAGCCGAGTTCCCCAGAGCCTGCACCAGATTGGTCGAGTCAATCAGTTTGTTGAAGTTATCAAGGAAAGCCGAACCTGGCAGCAATCTGCCTTTGGTAACATCGACAGATGCATTTGTAGAGCTGACCAGCATCCAGAAAAATGGAAAAATGGATACAAAGGCGACGATGGATAGGAAGACGTAAGTGAAAATCCGTTTTGCTTTAGCTTTAGCCATTTTTATTATCACCTGCCACTTTAAACTGGATGATGGACAATATTATGATCAAAATTACGATGGAGTAAGAAACGGTTGCCGCATATCCGAAGTCCGGTGAATATTTGAACGAAAGGTTGTAGATATATTGCGAAATGGACATGGTTGCGTTACCTGGACCACCTTTGGTAATGTTCATAATCTCATCAAAGATCTGCAAGGTACCGATGGTCGATGTAATGGATGTGAAGAGGATAATCGGTTTGAGCAAAGGTACGGTAATTTTGAAAAATTGGGTGAATGCATTCGCTCCGTCAATTCTGGCTGCTTCATAGATCGATTGATCGATATTTTGAAGAGATGACAGATAGAAAATCATGTTATATCCGGTCCAACGCCAAGTGACGGCGATTATGATCGTAATTTTAGCCCAGAACGGGTCCGTGATCCATTGAATTGGAGTGCCGATGATGTGCAAGCCCAACAATGCCTGGTTCACCATACCATCCGGTGCAAACAAATATTTGAATACAACCGAGTACGCTACGAGTGAAGTAACACAAGGCAAGAAAATAGCTGTACGGAAAAAGCTGCGGAAACGCAGTGTGCTGTCATTTAGCAATACGGAAATGAACAAACCGAGAATAATCATTATAGGTACTTGAATGATCAAGTAAATGAACGTATTTGATAGTGCTGTACGGAACGTTGTGTCAACCAACAATCTCTTGTAGTTCGCAAGGCCCGAAAATTCAAGGTTGGCACCTTTGCCAGACTTGAATGATAAGAGCAGCGCTTGAATCATCGGATAGAAGTAGAAGGCTACAATTCCGACAACAGCCAGCAAAACAAAAGCCCATCCAGTCAAATTATTTTTCTTTTGGAGACTGTCTCCTGTATTTATGGCTTTCACAGTATGGCTCCTCTCTCTCCATGGAACATGGGTAGAACCTACAGAGCCTCTCGCCTTGTCCGGTTCAGCTTGCGCCAGACAAGGGAGACGGCTCCGATGTTACTTCAGGTTCTATAAGTTACCTTGGGTATCTTAGTTTAATTGTGCTTCAGCTTGTTTTTGTGCATCGGCTAGAACGTCATCAATTGCTTTACCGTTCAGGTACGCTTGCATTTCAACAACCAGAATGTCTTCAATTGCATATGTGTTACTACCGTAGTTTACATTTGGAATTTCTTTGGTCCATGCTGCAAAATCACTAAAGATTTTTTGACCACCGAAGAACTCGTCTGGCTTGTTGTATGCATCACCATTTACAGCCGGTTTGTACGTACCGATGGCACCAATGTTCGTCAACAAGTCTTGATACAGTTGTTTGTCAGAACCAAATGTTTTTGCCAGGAAGTCAGCTGCTTGATCTGCACCAGGAACGTTATTCATAACATACCAGGAGCTACCACCCAGGTTGGATGCGTGTACAGAGTTTGGTTGGCCAGCCAGTTTTGGCATTGGAGCTACAGCCCATTTACCGGATTGGGAAGCTTCTTGACGTACAGATGGTGAGAACCAGTTACCTGTAGGAATTGTTGCTACGCTACCGTTATTGGCGTTGGCAACGAATTGACTCCAGTCAGAGTGCAATTTAACAATGTTGGCATCCATCATTTTTTTGTACGTTTCGAAAGCTTCTTTCAATGCAGGGTTACTGCTAATGTCAGGTGTCTTGCCATCTTCTGCAGTGTACCATTTGCCAGCTGTTTGGATCATCATGCGAATGATTCCAAGATCATTCGGGTCAAGAGACAGAAGCTCTTTACCTGTTTTTGCTTTTACGTCTTTACCGATTTGGATGTAATCATCCCAAGTGATGTCTTGCAAGTCAGCAGCCTTGTAGCCCGCTTGTTCCAGCAAATCCGTTCTGTAGTACAAACCTGCTACGCCAGAGTCAAACGGTACGCCGTATTGTTTGCCTTCATACGAAGTTGGTCCAATTTTGTAATCTGCAAAATCGGAAGCTTTGATTGTGGAAGACAAATCTTTGAACGCATCAGGATATGCACTCAGGAAGCTTTGTGAACGATAGTCCTCAATCAGAACGATGTTAGGAAGACCGCTGCTTGTTCCAGAGTTCAGGCCTGTATTCAGCTTCTGAATAATCGCATCTTGAGCATTCTCAATGATGTTGATTTTCAGATCGGGATTTTGTTTCTGATATGCTTCTTTTGCTGTTTCAAGTGCAGCAACGTTAAATGCTTTGTCCCAAGCCCAGATTGTGATCTCGTTTGTTTTTTCGTCACCACCGCTAGCCGTTTTGCCTCCACCACCGGATGAACATGCGGACAACAACAGGACAGTAGCGAGCATCAATACCCACATTTTTTTCAAATCATTCAACTCCCCTTCAACCTCTTTGTGTGTAATTTGTTTGCGTTTTCTGAAAGCGGTTGCTTTCGATGTAATCATCTTATCATTCCCAAATCGCCATTCGTTAGTAATAATTTTGTGCCGATTTGTCATCTTATTGCCACAATGAAAACCTTTACAGAAACCGCTTGCATTAATTTTGGATTATGGTAATTTCTTTTGAATTTGTACTTTCCCCATCTAAAATGTTTACCAATGATCCACTTTGCTTCATCCGATGGATATTATTTTGCATTAAAAAGAGCCCTCCTATTCTGCTACAATGCAGCGTTCGGAAGACTCTTTCGGAACGGTCTATATTTGATTCTCAGCTCGTTTGTGCCATTATTGAGTGATTAAAGGGAGCGTGACCGTCACTCTGGTTCCCTCGCCAGGCGTGCTCATGATCGTAACTCCATATGGCGTACCATAAAGCAGTTGAATCCGGTCGTGAACATTACGTATACCGATTCCACTAAACAGCTGTCGATTGTTCTTCGGATTGGGCAGCGACTCTCCCATGGAGAACCCCTCAATCCCGTCGCCATTGTCCATAATCTCACAGATTAGTGATTCACCTGCTCTTGACACCATCACATGAATCGTTCCTGTATCCTTCTTGATAAAGGCATGGAAGAACGCATTCTCGATAAAAGGCTGAATCACCAGCTTGGGCACATGATAATGGGTACAATCCGGGGATATATAAAAAGCTGCCTTGATCCGTCCGCCATACCTGACATGATTAATGAACACATAATTTTTTAAATTCTCCACTTCCTGCTCCACCGTAACCGTCTCACTTACGTCGCTAATCGTATTTTGCAGCAATGAAATCAATGCATTGATGGTCTCGGCTGCACGATCCTTATTGCCTTGCTGTACCAATACCTTAACCGAAGCGAGTGTATTGTACAGAAAATGCGGATTAATCTGGCTTTGCAAAGCAGCAAGCTCCGCATTTCGTTGCTCACGTTGAGTCAACACCAGTTGATCCACATAATCATGCAGTTCGTCCAGCATGTAATTGTAAGCATGACTCAGTTGTCGGCTCTCATAGCTGCCACTGACCGGAATATAATTATCCAGATCACTTTTCGTAATATTGGACATCTGTTTCACCAGCCTGCGGAGCGACTTGGTAATCTGATTCGTAATAAGAAACACCAGCACAAGCGCTCCTGCAACGATAGCCGTACAGATGAGGACAATCGTCTTCATATCCAGCAGCTGCCCCATCGCCTGCTCCTTATCGACCACATTGACGATATAAAAGCGATAAATGGGTAAGTATTCCGACAGAACAACGCTATCTTGATCCATTACATGAGCGTTAACCCCTTTACTGTTATCATTGCTCATTTGTCTCGCATACGATAGCAGTTCCAATTGCCGAGTCCCGATCCAATCTTCCCGATTGGAGGAAACAATCTCCCCGTTTTCGTTCAGGATGACCACATCATTGCCCCTGCTCGTAAAGCTGCTGTAGAACTGACGGAACATACGCTCTCTCATCGTGACGTATAACATGCCATACATGCTGCCCTGGCTTCGATTGGTCAGCGCTTTGGTCGCGGATATCATCTGCTCTGAACCCGAGCCCTCGTCGAGGCGATAATCGTCGAAAATCAATCGGCTGGGCAGCTTGGTCGCCTCCATCGTAATAGGCATCTGTTTCAGATCGTCGACCGACATGCTCAAGTGAGAACGATCGGTTGAATACGTGCGTCCGTTGATGCCACTGATCGTGATGCCCACCTCATACGATTCGGTGATGGTCTGAATTCGATCCATCGCCTCTCGCATATGATAGTAGGACTTCGCCATAGTAAGTGAATCGCCCTCACCTTCGGACAAAAAGCCGCGAATCGAGCCGCTCTGGCTTACGTTGTTGGCTACCGCTGCGATAGCATCATTAAAGGATTCAAAATTCGTTTTGATCTGGTTCAGCACTTTGGAATTGGTAATGCTGAACGTCTCGGTAAACAGTCGGGTCGACATGTGAATGGTCGTCCACAGGATAAGTACCGACACGAGAACAATGCTGATCACCATAACCAGAAATAATTTTGGAAACAATCCAAGACGGGATAACGCATTGATCCATTTCTTCATCGTTTTGCCCTTCTGACTTCATGCCCAGAACTTGCGCCGGTATCGGCTCGGAGACAGTCCGGTAAATTTTTTGAACACCTTGCAGAAATAACTATGGTCTGAATAGCCCACCATGCTGCTGATTTCAGAGATTGTAACATGGTCCGATCGCAGAAGTTCCTCTGCCTTTTCAATCCGAATTTTATTCAAATATTCGTTAAAGCCTTCTTTTTTGTGTGAAGAGAAATAACTGGACAAGTACGATGGATTAAAATGAAAATGCTTGGCTACTTCGGCAAGTCCGAGCGGCTGATCAAAGTGCTCATGCATATATTCCAGCAGCATTTTCATATTTGGATCACTTCGTCGTCCGCCCTCTCCACTCGTGCACTCCTGCACCTCAGCCATGAACTGATCCAGTACGTTCATCGCTTCTGTCAGACTGGATGAACCATCAACATGTTTGAAATAGGCATACTTGCTCTCCTCCAACGCAGCAGACTGCACATCCATATCTGCCAGAGTAATGGTCACATTGAAGATCAGATTGCCCAGAAAGGACTTGATTTCAAACACATCGGCAATATAATCCCGTCCCAACGTAAGGGCATGCTCCTGCAAATATTCTCTTGCCGCTTCGGTTCGATTTCGCTTCACATGCTGCAAAAACATGTTCACATTGAACTGATACCCAGCAGGATGAAGAGGCGGAAGTTCGCTATACACCAGAATAGATCGGTCCTCATAATAAAAGCGATACTCCATTAGCTTGATCAGACGTGTTCGATATACGTTTCCCATCTCTTCAAATGAAGAGAAGCTGTCGCTAAGTACCCAACAAAGTCCACCCTGCCCATCCTTATTCTCGTTCGCCAACTCCTTGATCCGCTGCACCATCCATTCATCCTTGGCAGGCTCAACATTAAGGAGAACCACTGGCGAGGTGCCTTCGGCCGGAACGATTGCGCACTCCACGTCGGGGAGCAGATCACGTAATCTGGACTCCAGGTGCTCGTTATCCAGCTTGTGCACATGTGTGTGTGTATCCTGCGGCTTATATACGAGTAAGCGGAAGCATCGGTGGGGAAACGTCTCCCTTATCATATGCATCTCATTTTCCTCATCCAACGTAAATCCGGACAGCATCTTTTCCATCAGTTGTCCCAGCCTCCACCCGTCGTGTGAAGGCTCAAACTGCAATTCGGGGATTTTGCCAGCTGTACGCTGCAGTACTTGTAATAATTCATTGGTATCCAGTTTCGGTTTCAATATATAGTCTGCTGCCCCATTCTGGAGCGTTGAACGTACATATTCAAATTCACTGAAGCTGCTAAGAACGATAACCTCAATCTGCGGATGGCTGGCTTTTAACGTCCGTACAAATGTTTCCCCATCCATCACAGGCATCACGATGTCCGTAATGACAATATCCGGCTGTAATCGCTGTACCTGCTCAAGCCCTTCTTCCCCGTTGGAAGCTTCACCTACAATCTGAAAACCTTCAGCTTCCCAGTTCATATGGTGCTTAATGCCTTGCCTTACAAGAAACTCATCGTCAACAATCAGCACCTTACACAACCGGTTCATGACCCTTGACCCCCTTGTCTAATCTTTCATCTATGTCTGTACAGGTTATACCATTAATATATCGGATAGAATTGCCTCGCTGTGTTAGCGGTTACATTAACTTTAAAGTTTTGTACTTCTTTTTATATCTCAAAACGAACGTTTAAGCAATGGTAAGCATTTTGTATAAATCCAAAGAGCGTCTTTCAATAAGCAAGATATAGATCGAAATGCATTTATTCGTCTATGTCTTGTACCGGGAAGCGAAATGATTCGAATTATGCAAAATGCTAATGGAAACTCTCTTTAGTGTACACTATATTTCGACAAAATAAGAAGCCTCGGCCCGCCATGAATCATTTTGGCGAGCCAGGACTTCTTATCGATGCATGTTTAGATTAAGTCATACTTTCATTTCAAGTTGAAGTCTAAGGTTCAATCCCCCATTGAAGACTTCCGGCAATATATCCCGTTACCTTGGTCCATTCCGTGTAGGCTGTTTGACTTGGAGCAAACGAATAATCATCCGTCTGAGTGTAGTTGGTCCAGTCGGTTTTGGAGAAACGGGCTTGAATTTCAGTACTCTGCCCCGCTGCCAGTGAACCCGCAGAAGCCTTGAAGCCAATCTCCAGCACGGAATCTGCTCCGGTCACTGGGGTCGGCAGCGCACTAAACGTGCCTGTAACATTGTCGTTTCCAGCTGTTGCCCAGTCACAGAAAAAGTTTTGGGTTTGAGCGCCATTGATCGTATAATAGTAACGAATTTTGACATCGGAAAGATTGATGGCCGAAGTGCCTGTATTCGTTAATTTGATCTTGGGATTTATAGAGTTCCCCGTTGCTGAAGTCGTTCCATTAAACATCTCAATTCGAATGGCTCCCGCGGGTACAGCTGTTGTGTCTTTGATCATCAGATTCAGGATCGCATCATTGCCTGCACTGAAATGGAAGGTTAACACTGCGCTTCCTTTGGACAACGAAGCCAGATAGGTTTTACTCAACACAACCTGATTGCCCGATACGGTATAATCCGTACCTGAAACCAGCGTTGTATTGCCATTCCGTATTGCGCTAAGGGTATTTCCGTTCAGTATCAACGTTACAGGAATGTCTACCTGATTGCCTGTCTTTTTATCAAATTCCGCATTCACTGGTGTGATGGCTGAACTGGTCACCGGAGTCTCGCCTCCACCTTCTCCACCGCCATTGTTCCCACCAATACGGTCAGCATATAAAATGCCCCGTCCATTCGTACCCAGATACACTCTTCCATATAGACGTGGATCACCTGTAATCGTGGTCACACGTGCATATTGATGCTGATTATCGTTAATCCGTACCCAATTCGCCCCACCGTCATCGGAACGGAAAAATCCACGTGTTCCGTCGATCTTCGCAATCGTGTACAGCGCGACCACGTTCTGCCCAGGTGCCGCTTTACCAAAACCGATGCTGTCCGCTTCCTCGACATTCGCAAGCTTGGTAAAGGTCGCTCCTGAATCGGTGGAATGCCACAGACCATATGGCCCTTGCTCTTCACTGCCGCCTGCAAACCAAAGTTCACCTTCCTTACCTGGAACAGCGTCCAGATCCGCATTTCCTTCTACCGGAAGCCCGGTAGCCGCAGATGCAGTGAAGGAGGCACCACCATTGGTGCTTACATAGACTTTACCGGCAGCAAATCCATAGAATTTGTTCGGATTCACCCGGTCAGAGATCACTTTTGCCTGCGCAGGTATACCTGTGCTCGCTGTCCATGAGTTGCCGCCAGTGGAATAATGCACACCCTTGTCTGATGTGCTCCATACAAGTCGGTTACCATTTGCAGAGATCGCTACAGTCCCTCCTCCGGTAGTGCCGACAGGCTCTGCGTTCGCCTTATACCACGTGGTCCCGCCGTCGCTGGATAAACCAATGGATTTTGCATTCGGATCAGCACTGTAGTCTGCTTTCCCTACGCGAACCATGGTATTCGGACTTAACTCTGCAAAATCCAGACTTTCCGTAGAAGAGTAGTTGGGGCTGGTAAACATCGTAGATGGTGCCTGATCCAGATCGTTATGACGGAATCCCGAGACATCCCCTACCCCACTTAACAAATGTGCTCCGCTTGGCGGGCTGATCAGATCCAGAACCGCGATCTCCTCCACCCCTTTGGCCATCACTGAAATATTGATTTTGTTGCCGTCATCCCAGTCTGTCAGATTTTTCGTGCCGTAGATGGTCGCACCTGTCCCATACATCATGCGGTCAGAGTCAAACGGATCTATCTCCAGATCCCCAATCATCCAGCCCAGCTTTGGAGAAACTTCAGGCGGTGCAGGATTCGTCCCGAAGGTCAACCAAGGAGCGGCCGAAATATCCTGTGTATAGCGCATTTTACGGTTTGGATATCCTTCAAATTCCCAAATGCGAGTCCAAGTAGCTCCACTGTCCGTACTACGGAACAGATTCGCGTCAGGCCACCAGGAGTTGAGGGTTGCTACCATCAGTGTACCAGGATGCTGAGCATCCACAGCCAGTCCGCCGTATCCAAAATAATTGTCCGAGCTGCTGCTTGGTACCGGACTAATGTTGGTCCATACCCCTGTCGTCGTATTTAATCTCCACAGGTCTCCCTTCTCTCCATCATAAGGGCCAGCACCATCGCTGTATGATATATAGAGATTTCCATTGGCATCCAGTTCCCCATGATGAGGCAAATAACCTGTAGGCTGTCCAGCAACAGCGCTCCACGTTGCGCCTCCATTCGTACTGCGATATATGCTTTGATTTTTGTCGGCTACCCCGACATAGATGGTCTGTGTTGCCTGTCCAGCAGAACCTGTTGATTTGTCAAACGTGATCCAGGAAAAACCTACGATATCACTGGTATACTCATTAGACGGGTCCTCCACATACGTGCCCGGATTCGGAAAGCTCGTTACTTTGTTCCAGGTTACGCCGTAATCCGTACTTTTCCAAAGTCCGTTGCCGCTACGTGCACCAAAATACAAAATGCTATTTTTATTCGGATCAACGGTCAGGCGTTCCCCCATGGAACGTCCCGGCATGTTCCCGCCGACTTTGAACGGAAGAGTGGTCGTCTGCCAAGTATCACCCCGGTCCGTTGAACGCAGTATGGAGCCGTTGTTTTTGTCCCATGAATTCGTGTACGTGCCAACAGCCATATACACTCGATTCGGATCAACCGGGTCTGTTGCCAGCGCATCGACACCGTTTTTGTTCCAGTCATCCCAGCCGACAAAATCGGTGAGCGGAATCCAACTCTCATTCGCAGGATTCCAGCGATAGGCTCCCCCGATATCCGTCCGGGCATAGATCAAATCCTTCTCTGACTCATTAAAAATAATCCCCGGCACAAAACCGCCGCCAGCTCCGGTTACGACATTTTTCCACTGGTATGAATCACTTGGAGCCGCATCTGTTGTTCCAGCGAGTACTCCCAGCGAAACTGCGGCCACGGCTACCGTCAAGCTCATCAACCGAAGCTTTCCCAAAAACGTTTTCATAATTACTCAGCCTCCTCTTCAATATGTTCATCGCATCCGGTAAACCCCGCTGTGTCATCATGTTGATGAAGTGCAGTGTCAGACATCTAATGCAGTGGAACAGGCAGCCAGCCCCACCTCCTCTCCATTTAATAAAACGCTTTCATAAATCAATTCGATAACCAAGGATTGGCTCAACCTTTCCATAAATAACATTCGATGGCAATACAAAAACCCCTCCTGCCCAAATTCTATTTTTTGTAATTTTTTTACATCTCGCTATTGAGAACACAACAAAGGATGCTGTTTAAACCAGCACCCTTCTCCATTGATCCATAAATTATAAACGAAGAACAACGTTCCAGTAACACGGTCCTTCATTCATTTTGTATTCGGCTGTGCTCCCCTGCCAAACGCGTAGGTTTTCTGCCCTTTCACACCCGGTCTGATTACAAATAGTGATCCAGCATTCGGCGTCTCCATCAGCCGCTCTTCCCCAATCCCAATTCGGGCAGTCGTAATATATAAGTCCTCCAAATCAGGTCCTCCGAAACAGCAGGAGGTCACTTGATCTGCAGGTATCTCGATCTGTTGCAGCAGTTCTGCTGTATGCGGATTCCAGCGAGTGACTCTTCCTCCGCCCCAGTGGGCAACCCACAGCATCCCCTCACTGTCTACAGTCATTCCATCCGGAAAGCCAAATTCCTCCGGTATAGCAATTACACTTGTGCGGTTCGATATTTCTCCAGCAGCCAGATCAAAATCAAAACGGTCAATGGATCGTGTCGGCGTATCAATGTAATACATCTTCTGTTGATCCGGGCTCCAGCCCAAGCCATTGGATGTAGATACATCCCGGAACAACGTTCGAACAGGCTGTCCTTCCTCCAGGCAATAAAATGCCCCTGCCTTGCTTTCATTGTTCATGCTCATCGTCCCTGCCCAGAAGCGGCCGAGCGCATCACATTTCCCATCATTGAAACGGTTGTTGTCTTTGCCTTTCTCCGGATCTTCAATCAACTGCAACTCTCCTGTGAGCAAGTTATACGTGTGGAAGCCACTACGCAAAGCAACGACAACCACATCATCATGATATGGCACAACCGCACCTACATGCTCGCCAACATCATAAGTCCGATCCTCGCCTGTAGCCGGAACATATACATGGACCTTGTAACTTTCAATATCCACCCATAACAATCGATTATGTTCAGCATCCCAGCTTGGACCTTCGCCCAGCAGAGCCGGGGTATGTACCGCAATGTTCAAGTTGCCCATGCCATCACATCCCTTTTTAAGATTTGACGCCGCCTGACCATTCAAAACCAATGGCATCCAGGAACGCTTTGGAAAGCACCATATGGCCTGTTGCATCAGGATGAACCCGATCGTAAGTCAGCACAGACGTATAGAAATGATCCCAGAATGGAGTAAATGCAGCCTGTGTGTCCACAAAAATAGCATCATATTCCGCGGCTACTCTGCGAACTGCTTCACCGTATATATCCATCGTAGCCCGCATCGGATCTTCCGGATTGGCTTCCAAATAATAAGGAGACATCAGAACAAGTCCTTTCAAGCCAGGACGAACTGAAGCAACCAGATCACGCAGTGTGGATTCATACTCTTCCAGGAAAACTTGTGAGTCCGTAGATAACGGATTGTCAAATTGGCGCCATACATCATTGATCCCGATCATGATCGTTAACCAGTCCGGTTTGAGATCAAGCACATCCCGGTCCCAGCGCTGTTTCAAATCACGGATCGTATTCCCACTATTACCCACATTTTGAATCCGCAGCATCAATTCTGGATAGATGGAACGCAGCAAAGCATACACTTGCGCCACATAGCCATGTCCCAGTCCAGAACTCCCTTCACCAACAGGATGTTCGCGGCCACAATCTGTGATTGAATCTCCGATAAAAAGCAGCTTATCATTCTTTTGCAATTTCATTATCGTTTTCTCCTTCGCTCTCATAAGCGTTAAAATATGTGAGATCACTCGTATTCATATTTCATATTCAGAAAAGACATAGATCAGCCAGGTGCCAGGTTACCACCCTTGATTCTTAAGCCAGGTCAGGCACAGATCAGACCAGGCCCGAACGGCATGGTCATCTTCTGCCAATCCCAGACCATGTGAACCTTTTTCAAATACATGCAAGTCATAAGGAATGCCGTGTGCACCCAGGGCGAGCGCGTAACGCAAACTGTTCTCTACAGGGACCGCCTGATCATCACTCGTATGCCAGATGAATGCTTCAGGAGCGTCCGCTTTCACCTGCTGCTCTGCACTAAAGGCCTTGATCTGTTCAGCAGAAACATCTGGCCCAAGCAGATTTTCACGAGAACCGGCATGTCCATAGGACTCCATCGTGATCACTGGATAACAGAGAATTACCCGATCCGGGCGTGAACTCTCCCGTTCGATAGGGTCTTCATGATCTGGTTGACCCTCGTCATACAAGGTTCCCAACGTAGCTGTAAGATGGCCGCCCGCCGAGAAACCAAGCACGGCAATTTTGGAAGGATGAATGCCATATTGCTCGGCATGAGCCCGCACATAACGAATCGCACGCTGACCATCTGTCATGGGTGCGGGATGCTGGTGAGGCGCCACACGGTACTTCAGCACAAATGCGCTAATTCCCGCACGGTTTAACAATTCAGCGATTGGAGCCCCTTCATGATCGGCCAAAAATCCATAGCCCCCACCCGGACAGATAATGACAGCGCTCTCGGAACCGGGCTGAATAAACGGAATCAGATGCGGCATTTCATCTTCATGACCCTTGGCTGCATAAGGCGCTGCATGGTCCCACAATGGTATAGTTGTTGTCACTTCTATCATCCTCTCTAAGTTGAGTGAATACGTTGATCCGTATAATCAATTTCCAATCTAAGGAATCGATAACATCATAACGGGTAGCACCCTTGCGCATCAATACCTTCCTGGCATCACTTTTTGTTCAATTTGTAACAGGTTACACGGAATCCTCATGCTTGAACAGTGTTTTATAACATATTTATAACTCTGAATGATTAATATAACGTTCGATACTGCTCCGGAGTTACGCCCTCAATCCGCCGAAAAGTAGCCACAAAATGACTCGCATCCCGAAAACCAACCTTCGCTGCCGTTTCCTTCACGGTTAGTTTGCTGTCCCCTGTCATCCATTCTTTTGATTTGCGAATACGGAGGAGAATGAAATAACTGTAGGCAGTCATGCCAAAGGATTGTTTGAAAAGAGTATTCAGATGCCTAGGCGTAATGCCTGGTATGGCAGCCATCTGTTCAAGGCCGATTTCGGGATCGGCATAGTGTTCATTCATAAATGAAATTAAAGGAGCCAGCCGTTCCACGGCATGGGAGATCGAAGATCGACTGCCTGTCATGCCGTGTTTTTTGAGCAAAATCAGAAACCGGTACATGTCCGCTGACGCTTCCAATCCAGATAAATCCTGGTCACTGCTGATGGAACCCAGCACTTCCCTGCCATAATATTCAAGCGGGCTCTCTGCGTCCCACTGGTGAAGTGCTGCCTCCCCCAAACCAAGCGACTCTGTAATGGCCGGGCACTGGGAGCCTCCAAATGTAATGTAAAGGGTCTCCCATTCTCCTTGCGAGCGAACATACTCGTGCGGCTCACTCGGCGGCAGCAAAATGCCGGATGTCTCCCCCAGCTGTACAGTTGAACCTGCAAATCTGAACTCTCCAGCTCCCTTCACCGTCTGAAGCCAGTGATAACAAGGATATCCGGCAGGTCTGTACACATTCTCCTGATTGCCGTTGTATCCTATGCTCTCGATGTAGAGCGGAAGCGGCTGATCCCGTGGGGTCATAAAGTAGCGCCGATGATCGGGTGTGATGAGCATAGGGGTTCTCTCCTTTGAACAAAAATCAAAATTATAGTTCCATATTCTTATATGTCTCAATACTTTTCTTATATTTTAAAAGTCATATCCATCATATAGTATAGATTTATTCTTATACAAGAGGTGAACACATTTGATTAGCAGCAAGTTACCCAAAATGTTCTACGGCGGCGACTATAACCCTGAGCAATGGGATCAAGAGACTCATCTTGAAGATCTGCGTATGTTCCAATTGGCAGGTATTGATATTGCAACCATCAACGTATTTTCATGGGCACTGATTCAGCCTGATGAAGTCACTTATCATTTTGAAGAACTGGACCAGTTAATTAACAGTCTCTATGAAAGCGGCGTTTACATTTGCCTCGCAACAAGCACTGCTGCCCATCCAGCGTGGATGGCGAAGAAATACCCGGATGTACTGCGTGTGGATGCCGATGGACGTAAACGCAAATTCGGTGGACGGCATAACTCCTGTCCGAACAGCCCTACCTACCGCAAATACTCCGAGAAGATTGCAGACAAGCTGGCGGAACGTTACAAGGATCATCCGGCTGTGCTTGTATGGCATATCTCCAATGAATATGGCGGCGATTGTTATTGTGATAACTGCGAGAAAGCGTTCCGTGTATATCTCAAACAACATTATCAGACCCTGGAGCAGCTGAACAAAGCATGGAACACTAATTTCTGGGGGCATACATTCTACGATTGGGATGAGATTGTACTGCCAAGTAATCTGAGCGAGCACTGGGGTGACAACAATTCCACGTTCCAGGGCATCTCGCTTGATTACTCCCGCTTCAACTCCGACAGTATGCTCGATTGTTACCGTCTGGAATATGATGCGATCAAAAAACATATCCCGGATTCGGTCGTTACGACCAATCTGATGGGATTCTTCAAACAGCTGGACTATTTCAAATGGGCCAAATATATGGATATCGTCTCCTGGGACAGCTATCCGGGTCTTGCGACTCCGGTAAGTTTCACAGCTATGGCTCATGATCTGATGCGTGGATTAAAGGACGGACAGCCGTTCATGCTCATGGAGCAGACACCTAGTCAGCAGAACTGGCAGCCTTACAATTCATTGAAACGCCCCGGCGTTATGCGTCTGTGGAGCTACCAGTCCGTTGCCCATGGCGCGGATACAATCATGTTCTTCCAGCTCCGCCGTTCTGTCGGGGCCTGCGAGAAATATCACGGTGCAGTCATTGAACATGTAGGACATGAGCATACCCGTGTATTCCGGGAAGTCGCGGAGCTGGGCAAAGAATTGCAGTTGCTGGGCGACAAAACGCTGGATGCTGCTGTAGATGCCAAAGTGGCGATTGTGTTTGACTGGGATAACTGGTGGGCGATCGAGAAATCCAGCGGACCTACCGTTGCACTGAACTATGTAGATCAAATTCACAAATACTACGCTGCCTTCTTCCGCCGCAACATTCAGGTGGACATCGTTAGTGTGGATACCGATATAAGCAAATACGACATTGTGCTCGCTCCGGTACTGTATATGGTTAAACCAGGCTTTGCAGCCAAACTGGAGAAGTTCGTTGAAGCTGGCGGTACATTCCTGACAACCTTCTTCAGTGGGATCGTCAATGAAAGTGACATCGTAACAACCGGGGGATATCCGGGCGAACTTCGCAAACTGCTTGGCATCTGGGTTGAAGAAATTGATGCCCTGCTGCCGGAGCAAAAAAACAGTATTGTCCTGAAAGAGGCTTATGGCGATCTTCAAGGAGAATATGGTTGTGGCATGTTGTGTGACTTGCTGCACAGTGAAGGTGCAGAGATCATCGCCGAGTATGGAGACGACTTCTACAAAGGCATGCCTGTGGTAACGCGTAACACGTTTGGTCAAGGTGAAGCCTGGTATGTCGCTTCCGATCCGGAAGATCGATTCCTGGACGGGTTGCTGGGACAACTGGCGGCAGCCAAAAATATTGACTCTCTTCTGCATACTCCGGAAGGAGTTGAAGTGACTGCTCGTACCAAGGATGGACAACAGTACCTGTTTGTCATGAATCACAATGCTACCGCTCAATCCTATGATTTGGGCGAAACTGAGGCTCGTGATTTGCTCACAGATCGCTCCCTTTCAGGTACGATCGAGATTGAAGGCCGCGGTGTGCAGCTCCTTGAAATGAAATAATATTCGAAAATTGATGATACAACATGTTACATGGAAATCGCATTGATCTATGTTTGCCGCTTAAAAGGGTGTCAATTGTTAAAATTTGAAGTATTATATGAATGAACCTGTTTCAATCTGCTACTTCCCGTATCCGTTTAGACCGGATACGGTTTTTTGTCATTATTTGTGAGGCTCTTGGTTAGAAGGAAATACCGAGAAGCGAAGCGAATTGGACGAGACACACAATTAACGACGCCCCGCCGGGAACAGGAAGCCGCCCTTGGTATGCAGGCTCAGCGCTATATTAAATAAATAATATAATGCTGCGAAATATTGGTGACAGCCATGATGTCACTTATACACTGCTACAATGAGAGAAACACTCCAGCATCCTTTCCGGCGGCGCAACCCTCGAAACGGAGTGGCTGACATGAATAGAACAAATCGGCTTGCCGCCATCGTTATGGCATTGCAGCACGGTCACGAAACGGCACATTCACTTGCAGAGAAGTTTGAAGTTTCCCGCCGTACCATCCTGCGGGATATCCAATCACTTTCAGAGATGAATGTCCCGATCATTGCCATCTCCGGTCCCGGAGGCGGCTTCAGACTTATGGAGGGGTATGTACTGCCCCCACTGCAATTGGACCCGGTTGAAGCAGCTACTCTCATCTTTGCTCTCGAAGGCCTAAGCCATTATGCAGATACCCCTTTTCAAGAGAAACGCTGGACATTAATGGACAAAATCAAAAGCATTATTCCTGAGGATGTTAAAGCAAAGATGGATCCCATGCTCAAACAACTGAAGCATGATGTTCCCCAGCGGAACTACATCCTTCGTCATCTGGAACCGCTTCTGGCTTGTATCCCGGAACAAGGGTGGCTGCGTATGTTATACCGCTCTGCTTCCCGTCAACGCTGGCTTACGATCTGCCCCATTCGAATCTATGCTTCTGCCGGTTTCTGGTATTGTGAAGCGTATTCGGAGGAGCATGGTGAAGAGCGCCTGTTCAGGGCAGACCGTATTCTGGACGTTACGCCGGTTGAGCTGATTGAATCACAACAGCTGGCAGAACAGGCACAGCGACAGCGCAGCAAACCTCAATCTCCTGAGCGCTCTCCAACGCGCGTTACCGCACGTCTGAGTTACAGCGGAATGATCGAGGCAGAACAGGACAAGCATATTGGCGAACGGATGACCGAGATTGCTCCGGATGTCTGGGAACTGTCTTTTCTCTGCCCTCCTGGCGAGTGGGCTTGGGCCGTGCGATTCTTTTATCGACTTGGACGTGAGGCAGAAGTACTCGAACCTGAGGACCTTCGCTGCGCGATTCGCAAACATGCCGAGGAAGTATGCCAGATGTATCTGACTTCCAACAATAATCGTTGTAGCACACGCTAAAAAGGAGCTTGCAAATTCATGATGAATGAGAATGAATCTATCGTAACTTACGAAGAAGCTGTGCAGCGAATAGAGGCTGTGGGACTTCTCCCACTCGCCCCTTTATTCCCTGAATATCCTTCACTGTCCTCCATAACCCCTAAAGAAAACTGGCATAAGGATAACGCGCTTGATCCCTGGTTATGGCGTTCACGTCTGGCTGAGGAAGGGATCGCCGCCTATGGAAAATTCATTAAAAAGAAGGCAATTCTCGTCTCACGCGAGTATTTCCCATGGGTGCACCGGCTGCTAGCGGACTCCAGAGTCATGGAGGAACAGTATGATGCGGGATTGCTCTCTCGAGAAGCATTCAAACTGTATGAAATAATTGAAACGCAAGAGGGGATCGATGGACGGACGCTGCGTTCACAGGCGGGTTTCGGGGCCAAAGAGGACAAAAAGGCATTTGACCAAGGGCTGCTGGATCTCCAAAGCATTAGCGCCATAGTGATTTGCGGCACCAAAGAAAAAGAAGGCCTCGCTGAAGGTAAGGTCGCTTGGAACAGTTCTGCCTATGAAACCTCTGGCTACTGGATGAAGCGTCAAGGTATTGAACCGTTTGAGGGCAGCGTTGCAGACGCGAGCAAACTCCTGGTACAACAATTGGAGAAGCACGCTTCTGCTGCCGCCCTGACCAAAATAAAAAAAGCCTTTGCGATAAAATGATTGAAATGCCTTAGAACGACAAATCCCGGAAGCCGAAAAGGGCCGCCGGGATTTGCTGTATATACGTTTACCATTCATGCAACAGGTATAAAGCAGCGAACGAGCGCAATTAGAGGATGACTCCGTCCTTGAATATGGCAATTTCCCGAAATCCATGCTGCTCGCTGAGCGTATGCGCCCGCCCTGAAGCGATATCGATCAGCTGGCTGAACAGCTGTACTTTCACGTCTTCCATCGTCTTACCTTCCAGCAGTTGACCTGCGTTAAAATCAATCCAGTGTTTTTTTCGATTAGCAAGGTCGGATTGGGTAGCAATTTTAACGGTAGGTACCGGGCCTCCAAACGGCGTTCCGCGACCTGTCGTGAAAAGAACAATGTGCGCACCCGCAGCAGACAGTGCCGTAACAGACACGAGATCATTCCCCGGAGCCTCCACGATGTTCAGGCCGGTTTGAGTGACACGTTTGCCGTAACGAAGCACATCAACTACGGAAGAACGCCCTCCCTTTTGCGTACATCCCAAAGACTTTTCTTCCAGTGTGGTAATTCCACCTGCTTTGTTCCCTGGTGAAGGATTTTCATATATATTCTGACCATGGTTCACAAAGTATTGCTTGAAACCGTTCACCAAGTCTACCAAATCATCAAATACCTGCTCATTGGCCGCCCGATTCATCAGAATGGTCTCTGCACCAAACATCTCGGGAACTTCGGTCAATATGGCCGTACCTCCGGCAGCAACCAGCATATCCGCAACGGAGCCAACGAGCGGGTTCGCCGTAATCCCGGACAGACCGTCCGAACCGCCGCATTTCAATCCAATTTTGAGCTTGCTCAGGGGCAGCGGCTGACGCTGTTCATGTTCGACGAGCTCCACGAGCTCTTCCATCAGACGCAGTCCTTCCTCAAGCTCGTCATCCGTTTCCTGCGCTTTGAGAAAACGGACCTTCCCCTGGTATTCCGGTGCGATACATTCGCGGAACTGGTCAACCTGATTATTTTCACAACCCAGACCAATGACCAGTACACCGCCGGCATTCGGGTGTTCCACCAGGGAAGCCAGTACCTGCTGCGTATATTTCAGGTCATCTCCCAGCTGCGAGCAGCCGAACGGGTGCGGAAAATGATAAACACCATCCACCCTGCTGCCGAACTGTGACTGGCCCATCCGAGCCAAAGCCTCACATACTTTATTAATGCATCCGACCGTATTTACAATCCAGATTTCATTACGGATACCTGCTTCACCGTTAGGGCGCAAATACCCATTAAATGAACGCAGATGTTCTGGAGGCATGTCCGTCTGAACAGGTGGTCCTGGCTGATACTGATATTCAAGTAATCCGTGAAGTCCTGTTTTCAGATTGTGACTGTGAATCCAGCTCCCCTGCTCAATCTGTTCTTTGGCAATCCCAATGGAAAAACCATATTTCATCACATCCGCGCCCGGGGCGAGGGTGTGCACAGCAATTTTATGGCCCTTGGGCACATCATCCCTTAATGTAAAAGAGCTGCTGTCTGGCAGGGTAATGCTTTCCCCTTTTACATAATCCCGAAGGGCTATAATAACATCATCCTGCGGTTGAATCGCAATCCAGTCATTGACTGTACGTGTTGTGTTCATGAACTCTCACCCTCCAGCAAACCAATTTCGCGAATGAGAGCTTCGCGAAGCCCCTCTCGATCATCCAAATTGTCTCCCCAGATGGATACATCCGATAATACAGCAGCGACACTCTGTTCTAGTTGCTGCTTCTCCCTATTCAGAGGATCATAACTCTCCCAATGCTTGGCGAGTGAAGCCAATACATCGGCATCATCCCGAAGCAGGACGGACTCACCGTTCAGTCGCTGTGCCATATAACCATCCGCCGTAGCCACTGGACGATACAGACACAATAATCCCGCGAATCCCTTTACGAGCCGGGCAGGCCAAGTCCCCTGATTTTGTTCATAGGCCAAAAGGGTAGGCAGTACACGAACCTTGAACTTTCCTACTGTATTTAATGCAATATCTTGCAGCTTGTGATTAATATACGGATTGAGAAAACGTTCAAACACTTCGGCTGCGTACTGATCCAAATGATGATCGGGCATATCCAGCGCAGGTATGATCTCCTGATGTACCGCTTCTCTGACCCATGAGCCAAACTGCGGGTCTTCCATCGTCTCTCTTACCAGTTCCTTGCCTTGCAAAATGCCAAGCGAAGACATGAGGGTATGAGCACCATTCAGAATACGAACCTTGCGCAGCTGAAAAGGTTTCAAATCCTTCACCCAATGTACGTTCAATCCTGCCTGTTTCAGGGGGAGTTTCTTGTCCAGGGCTTCATCTGCCTGAATGGCCCAGAAATGATATGGTTCAGCCGTATTGACCAGTTGATCCTCGTATCCCCAGCGATTGGTCAGGGAATCGGCTTCTTCCTTCGTCGGTGCACCCGTCACGATCCGGTCAACCAGATTGTTCAGGAATAAGTTATGGTTCTCAACCCATGAACGGAAGCCTTCAGAATACCCAAAATCTTCACTATGACGCAGCACACAACTGCGCAGAACATCCCCGTTGCCCTCAAGCAACTCACACGGCAGATGAATCAAACCTCGCGATGGGTCCCCATCAAAGCGCAGATAACGTTGATGCAAGAAGACCGTCAGTTTACCCGGAAATGATTGTACAGGTTCACCCTGTGTGTATTCTGCATACGTATATTTCAATCCCGACTCGGTTGTATTGGAGATGACAAACTCCAGGGAGGGCAATTCCGCAAGCTTCAGAAAATTCTGCCATTCTTCATACGGATTAATACACTGTGAAAAAATGGAGATCAATTCCGTACGTTCCACCGCTTTTCCCTGTGACAGCCCCCGGGTAATCATCGTATACAATCCGTCCTGATCACGAATTTGTTCCAGCTTTGCCTTTCCCCCAGGCCGAGGCTGGGTCACCGCAACACTGCCATGGAATTTGCCTTGTCTGGCACTCTCATGAAGCATCCAGTCTGCAAACCCACGCAAAAAGTTGCCTTCTCCAATCTGTAGTACCTTTACGGGACGTTCCATCACTTCTTTGCACTTGCGCTGGCTATCGCTTCCGAGCAAATTCAGCTTCAGCCTTGGTCTTTTCGTGCTCGCCGACATGAACACTCACCTCATCGTTTGATTTATCAACATCAGATGCCCCGCTGTACGGCACACAGCCGCTTACACTTCCATTGAAAACGCTTTAAATTCATTGTATCATCAATAAAAGGAAATTTAATTGCTTATATTGCGGTAAATGTACTCTTTCATGATCAGATGTAACCCTTTTTGTAAGCACTGTTTTGAAAGGAGATCGAATGGAACGTTCGCCCGTTCGTACAACCATTCAGGCGGAATCGGGGATTCCCTTTCGTCTGGTGTATGCAGATACCAAGTCCCCCCAGAACGAGTTGCCGGATCATCTTCATGACTGGCATGAAATTATCTATGTATATCGGGGTCAGGGCACCATTTTTATTGATACCGGTCTTGAAGACATGCAGGAGGGTGATTTGTTCATCATCCCTGGCAGCACGGTGCATCGTGCATTGCCGGATGCCGGGAATCCGGTGACTTCGTCGGCCTTGTTCTTCAGTCCAGGATTATTGGCCTCCACAGCGGGAGGCAATGCTTCAGCCATGCTCTCGCTGTTTGAACGCTGCCGCCAACGCAGAGTGTACAAGAGGCATCTGGAGGCCAAGGAACAAGCCCAGGTGGCTGCGCTTATAGACGACATCCATGCAGAATTCCAATTAGAACATCACCTGAGTGCCCACGCCGCTCTGCTGAGGTTGCAGCTCTTACTCATTTATCTGCAGCGATTGGAGGCAGTCGGTCCGGCAAGTCCTGCCAGAACTGTTCCTGGACCCGACTGGCTCTCCTATACGCTGACTCATATGGATGAAGAGCTGCGCAGTAACCTTTCCTTGCCGGAACTGGCCCGTAAGGCTGCCGTATCCCCGGCTCACTTCAGCCGTGCGTTCAAAAGGTATACCGGCATGACGCTAACGGACTATGCATTGGCCCGCCGGGTCATTATGGCAAAAGAGCATCTGCTGCGAAGTAATGAAACGATGGCCGTTGTTGCCGATGCCTGCGGCTTTGAGAGTCTGCCCCATTTTTATCGTCAATTCAAGAAATTGACAGGCACCACACCCGCTGCCTATCGTAAAACGATGAAGAATCAGGATCAAACGTGATTATCACGACATCCTGAACTGTAGAGATTTGTCTGTGTGTAACATATTCTTCCATACTATTCGTGTGGTATGTTATAATACTGAATTACAATGTCGGAAACGATGCGTTTCTGCTGCCAGAGGAGCCTTACATCCCATGTTAAACGAATTGAATCGCAGAAATATCGGCATCTTCGCACACGTCGATGCAGGGAAAACAACAACGACAGAACATATGTTATTTCAAAGCGGTGTTGTACGTACTCCAGGTCGCGTGGATGACGGAACAACAGCAACGGACTCTCTGGATATTGAAAAGGAACGAGGCATTTCCGTGCAGGCGGCTATGACTTCTTTGATCTGGAAAGATACGATTATTGATCTGATTGATACGCCGGGACATATCGATTTCAGCTCTGAGGTAGAGCGATCCCTGCGTGTTATGGACGGAGCCGTTCTGATTCTGTCCGCCGTGGAAGGGGTCCAATCCCAAAGCGAGACCATCTGGCATGCTCTCCGCTCGCTTGGAATTCCTACCCTGATTTATATTAACAAAATGGATCGGGTTGGCGCCTCTGCTGAGACGGTTATCGATCAGGTCCGCTCCAGTCTCTCTCCCTTCGTATGCGAAATCCAATCCTTTCGTATGAATGAAGAGGTGTTCGAGGGCATTGACTCCTTATGGAATGAGAGCCAAAAGCGAGTAAAGGGTCCCCCCTCATCAATCCCCGGGCTTTTTGAATTATTGGCCGAACTCGATGAAGATCTGATGGAAGCCTACATTAATGGTGAAACACTTCCTGCTGAACAGTTAGATGAAGCATTTCGCAAAAAGGTGCATCGTGGCGAAGTGTTCCCCATTTGTTATGGTGCTTCTGGCAAAGGGATCGGCGTAACGGAGCTGCTGGATGCCATCATCGAATTTCTTCCTGCACCCGCACAACCTCAAGAACCTTCAGTATCCGGGGTTGTATTCAAAATTGAACGGGATAAAACGATGGGCCGTACAGCCTATGTTCGCATGTATGGTGGCAGCGTGCATAATCGGGATACGATCTATAACTCCACTCGGAAGCTGGAAGAGAAAGTGACTCAGATTCGCCGAATGGATGGTCGGAAATGGGCGGATACCGGTGCTGTTCATGCCGGACAGATCGCCGCACTGTATGGACTAAGCGAAACCCATGTTGGTGATATTATTGGCAGCCCCGAAGGTGTGCCTCCTGTACCCCAGATGGCTGTTCCCTTGTTGACTGTGCAAGTCCATGGTAAAGACACAGCTCGTTACCCTGACCTTGTAGCGGCATTGCAAGAGCTGACGGATGAAGATCCCCTGCTCGATTTGCAATGGTTGCCTGAAGAACGGGAACTGCATCTTAAAGTGATGGGAACCATTCAGCTTGAGATTCTGTCCAGTCTGCTGATGAGTCGTTTCGGACTGGATGTCGTATTCGACCCGCCGTCCGTCATTTATAAGGAAACTCCTGCTTCTTCCGGAGAAGGATTTATCGCGTATACGATGCCCAAGCCCTGCTGGGCCATTCTACGATTCAGCATTGAGCCTTTGCCACGTGGCAGTGGTCTGATCTACTCATCCACGGTCCGAACGGATCATCTCCTGCTTCGATATCAGAATGAAGTGGAGCGACGCATTCCCGAAGCGCTATCTCAAGGGTTGTTGGGCTGGGAGGTTACCGACCTGCGCATTACGCTAATTGAAGGAGAGCACCATGTCTGGCATACCCATCCACTGGATTTTGTGGTAGCTACGCCGATGGGGATCATGGATGGGTTGGCAAGCACAGGCACAACCCTGCTGGAACCCATTCTGAATTTCCGGTTAACGGTTCCGGAGGAGTACGGCGGCAAAGCGCTTAGTGATCTGGTACATATGCGGGCAACCTTTGAAGCCCCGATCATCGGAGGCGGGCGATGCATCGTTGAAGGACGTATGCCTCTGGCAAGCTCCATGGATTATCCGGTGAAACTCCGCTCAGAGACGAGCGGGCGAGGGTTGCTCACGACTTCTTTTGCCGGGTACGAGGATTGTCCTTCGGATCAGACCCATACGCGGAAACGCAAAGGGGTTAACCCGCTGGACCAATCCAAATATATTTTAAGTGTTCGAAATGCGATTACATCATAATTGGAGTTGACTTTGTCGTGCTGATTAAATTTCTAATCTTTGGCCTGCTGTGGCGGATTGTAGGCAATCCGTTCTTGGCAGTTATTATTTTCCTCATCATTCTGTATTTCCTGGATCGTCGCTATGTTGGGGTGATGCCAAGCTTCATGAAGCCACTTAAACGCATGCGTAACATCTCACGGCTTCGGCAGCAGCTTGCCATGAGTCCGAATGAAGTCTCTTCCAAGCTGGATCTGGCCCGTCTGTTGATTGAACGCAAACGTTATAGCGAAGCTCATGCCTTGCTGCTGGAACTGGAGCGTCCTTACGAGCAATCAGCCGAATATTGGGAGGCGCTAGGCACAACTGAACTTCATCTGGGCCAAACGGAAGAAGGCGAGCGTCATATTTTGCAGGCACTGGATATTAATCCAAGAGTGAAATATGGGCGCCCTTATCTGACACTTGCAGGTGCGTTCAAGGATACTCACCGGGACAAAGCGCTGGCATATGTTCAGCAATTCCAGGAGATTCATTCCTCATCCAGTGAAGCATATTATCTGCTCGGCTCGGTGTACCGCTCTCTTGGACGTACTGCTGATGCAAAGCAAGCCTACGAGCAATCCCTTAACGTATATCGCTCCCTGCCCAAATATAAGAAGCGCCAGGAGCGTCGCTGGGCTGTACGCAGCTGGTTCCGCAAGCGTGGACTATAAAGCTGTTTGGTTACGTTAGATTGAGCATTGAATTGGATGTCGTGATTTGAAATGTACGCATCCATCCATCTATCTATCCATTCGGGATAAACGACTTCACCACATACAAAGTGCACTGATTTTTGCCTCAAGGCGGAAATCAGTGCACTTTTGGTATACATCCCATGTTGCAGAGCTACATCAGCAGCTCACGCAGCCGTTCCTCATTACCTTTCATCCAGTCTACCCGTTCTCTCAGCTTCCTGATTTGCTGTACAGCCACTTCAGGCTCATCTGTACCTTCGAACAATCGACTGATAAAATGCATCACCACATCCAGGCTTCGAAGCAAAATAAGCGTTGGAATCACGCTCAGCTCCTCTGGCTCCAGGCTGACCTGCTGCCTGAATCCCTGGATCAGTCCCTCCAAAGCCTCCCACATCCATGCCTGCTCCTTGTCCATCGTCAGCAGGTCCGACATGGGCACAGCGAGCTCCATTACCCGTAGATCCCATGTGGCGAATTCAAAATCCAAAATGGCACATATGATATCCTGAGAGTCTGCCAATACATTGGATGCATTTAAGTCCCCATGGACCAGTTGATGCGGCAAATCCTCCATACCTCGCAGCGTATTGAATAAGTCTGGCAATACTTCCTTCAACTCCTGCAGGTCATCTGCACATGCCATCAGCGTATCCGGGGGTGAGGTGCATAGTTGTAACAGTTTCTTCGGCGAACAGAGCGGGTAAGCCTCCTGAATCTGATAATAGGGCGGATAAACGGGAGACAGGGATATAGGAAGGCGCGCCATAACGGAAGACAACATGCCCGCCGCCCTGCCCAGTCCACTCAGCTGCTCGGGTGTATTCCACACAGGATTATGACCCTCACGATAATGGAACAACGTCACGATTTTGCTCTGGCCCGAGGAACGATCCTGCACCGCAAGAAATGTTGCATGCTTATCATCAGGAAGGCTAACGGGCACAGGCACATCAAGCTCAAACTCTGAACGTGACAAGGCAGACAGCACCTCATGTTCAAAAGCAATTTTCATTTGATCATTATGCGTTTCATACTGCCTCAGCACGTAACATTCTTCGTTGATCTCTACCATGAAGGTAGAGTTATTCATGCCACCCTTTCCACGCTGGGCTTTCCAGTTGGACGAGAAGCCATATGAGGATAAAACGGTGGATATGAGCTGCTGTTCTGAATCCTTTAGGGAACCTGAATCGATGATGTGCACCAAAAATAACTCCTTTATCTCACATAATACAACCTCTATATGTCCTCATCTTAACGGAAGTATTTCTTTCGGTCTAGTCGGCTCCGAGGTAATAGTCATGCTAAGCTTCACGGACTGCTGATCAGGCAAATGGATAGTATCCTGTGCGATTCAGCTGTTCTGCAATGACGCGATAGCCTTTGGCATTTGGATGAACCCTGTCCCAAAATAACAGTTCACGTTCTCGCCCTTCAAACCGGTCATAGACCTGGGCACAGGCATAGTTCCCCGATCCCGCGCCATTCAGAAAGGAATTATATTGCCGCACCCAATATGCAGCTTCCGCTGCTTGCGGATACGGGTTGTACAACCCAATCGTACGGACCATATATACACTGTTTCCTTTCAACTGCCGGATGTGCCTCATAATCTGGGATACGTTACCGCGAGTATCTCCAAGCACTTGTGTCATCTTACTTGCATTTGGAATCCCGCCGCTCGCTTTGAATGTACGAATCAGATCGTTGCCACCAATCGACAACGTAATAATATCCGCTTCACGCAGCGATTGCCGTACTCTTGGATTGTTGGATATCATCTGCAGCATTTCCCCTGACGTAAGTCCATTCACACCCAAATTATCCATCGATACAAACGTACGCACATTCGTTTCTGCCATTCTCCGATATAAAGGAACAAAGCCGGTGCCCAGCAGCGCTCCTGTACCTACCGTTAATGAATCTCCTATAGCCACATATCGATATACCATCCCGCCGCCCCTCTCTGCTGTGTTATAAACTATTCCAGATCCAATTCCTATATATCGTATGAGAGGAACGGAGACAAGGCGCGGGATGGTGTCCGTAGGCATACACATTTATTTGTCCGTTTCATTGATGATTTGCACAAAACCATACAGAAAGCCCCGCCGGGAATCCAGCGGGGCTGTTCATATATCATTTAATTACATGCCTATGTTACGATCCGAATCAACGGAATCTGCCTGTTCCTTGTTCGGGAATGGCCACCAGTTGGCACGGCCAAACATTTTCACCATTACTGGAACGAAGAATGGCAGGAACAGCAGAGAATACAAGATCAGTCCGCTGAGTACAACCGTCGCAATCTGCATCATCGAAAGAACTCCCGATGGATACATTGCAGCAAAGGTACCACTCAGAATGACGGCTGCAGACAGGATGACCGTACCCATGTTTTTCATGGCATACAGCATGGCATCCTGGACTCTCATACCTTTGTTCTCATTGAAACGGTCCATCAGGAAGATGCTGTAATCCACTCCCAGTGCAATCAGCATGACAAAGCCGAAGAACGGCGTAACCCAACTGATACCCGAGAACCCGAGTATATTCACAAAGATCGCTTCAGTCAGGGCCATCGATGTGAAATACGCCAGCAGCAACGAGACGATCAGATACAGCGGCATAATAACCGAACGGAGCAGCAGGACCAGAATGATAAACGTTCCTGCAAGCATCAGCATAACCGTGCGCGTGTAGTCGTTGTTGGAGACTTCCTGCAGATCTGCAAACGTGCTGGTTACCCCGCCAATGGCAATATCCGCTTTTTCAAGCGCACTTCCCTGCACCGCACGATGTACCGCAGCTTCAATATCCGGAACACGATCAATCGCTTCGGTTCCGTATGGATTCTCCGCAAAAATAACGTCAATCGTCATCGTTTTCCGATCTTTGGACAGATACGTATCGAATACCTGTGTGAAGTCCTTACTATTCAGTGCTTCTTCAGGAACATACCAGCCTGCCAGATCGGAATCAGGCGAGTTCTGCAATTGTGTCAGGTAATCCTGTGCTGAATCGAGTCCACCGGAAACCTGTTCGATTCCATCTACACTCTGATTAAGACCATCTGTCAATTGCGTCAATTGACCACTGAGATCCGAGAAGCCTTGCTGAATTTTTTCCTGACCGCCCTGAAGCTGACCAAGTCCGTTCTGGATGGAAGGAATCTCACTAATCACTTTACCTTGACCGTCAGCGGCCTGTTTAAGCCCGGATTGCAACTGACTGATTCCGGTCACAATCTGACCCAGACCATCGGCAAGTGCCTTCTGACCGGATGCTGCGGAGGCAAAGCCTTCGTTCGCCTGATTGATTCCAGCCGCGGCTTCGCCCAGCTTGGTTTGAATTTGACCCAAACCTTGAGCGAGCTGTGCCGTGCCGGTACCTGTTTCACCAAGGGTGCCTTTGACCCGCTGATAATCGGCGTCTTGCAGCAAATCAGGATAGCGCTCCTCAAGCGCTGTGAACGATTCATTCAAGCTGGTCAACGCTGTAGATACACCTTTGAGCTGTTGTTGCAGTTCACCTACACCATCACCCAGTGCAGCGACACCTGCTCCTGCCTGACGATAGGCTTGAAGCAATTGATTGTTGGCCTTAGCCAGCTGATCTGCACTCGTTTTGGCTTTCTGCAGACCTGCTTTTAGATCCCCCGCGCCCGAGGAGCCGTCACGGATGCCTTTTTCAATCTGCTGAAGTCCTTCCGACAACTGTGTAATACCAGACTGCAATTGGGAAGTACCTTTGGTCAGTTCTCCAGCTCCATCCGCAGCTTCTTTAAGTTGCGGTTCATTTTTGCTTAACTGACTGCTGGCTTCGCTCAGACCATCACGGATTTTATCCAGACCCGTTTTACCTTCGCCCAAACCATCAGACAATGTCCCTACTTGCTGTGTCACTTCAAAATCTTTGATCTCATCACCGGTTGGACGTGTCATACTGCGGACACCAGAGATCCCTGGCACTTTCTCCACTTCCCGGCTGATCTTTTCGGCGAGCGCCATATACTTGGCGTTATCCATAGCTTCATCATTTTGAATAACGACCTGACCCGGCAACGATTCACCCGGACCAAAGCTGTCCGAAATGATATTGAATGCTTTGACCGAATCATATTTCTCACCAATCTCATCGAGGCTGTTAAACGACAGTTTGCCGTCGTAAGTTGCCAGTAATGGCACACATACCGCTGCAACGATGAGCAGGGCTGCCCATGGACGTTTTAGGGAGAAACGACCTGCTGCACCATAAATCTTGCTCTCGGCATGCTCCAGTGAACCCTTGGAAGGCCAGAACAGCCTTTTGCCCAGCACTGCCATGAAAAATGGAACAATCGTCACTAATGCCAGCATCATCACGGCAATACCGACAGCCACCGCTACCGCGGAACGATACAGCATAAACTGTGCAAAGCCAATGGCAATGAATCCAACCAGCACGGCAAGTGCGGAGAAGAATACCGTTTTGCCTGCTGTGCGGTAGGTAGCAATGATGGCATCCCACGTATTTTCATGATGAGCCAATTCTTCCTTGAACCGGCTAATCAACAGGATGCAATAGTCCGTACCAATCCCGAACATGACCGCCACCATAAAGATCTGCGTAAACGTTGATATAGGGAAGTCTAGTCCGTCCACAAGGAACGCGACAATCTGCTGTGAAACAATGTAGCTGATCCCTACCGTAAGCAGTGGAACAAATGGAGCAACAAAAGAGCGGAATACAAGGAACAGGATGAGCAAAATAAATACAACAGTAATGTACTCCGATTTTTTGAGTCCTTCTTGGGAGCTTTCCACCGTATCCTCATCAATCAAGCCTTTGCCGGTTATGTAATGCTCCACATTGACCGATGACAAAACTTCATTAAGGTCTTCGCGCATTTCCTTGACCGTACGGTCTCCCTGATCAATGGAAAGCGACGTTAAGATCGTCTTGCCATCGGCAGAGATCATTTTGTCTGATAATTCAGGCTGAGAGAAAGGTTCCAGTATGGACAGAATACCCAGCTTCTCTTTTTCGGCCTCCAGTTTCTTAACGGCTTGTTCTGCCTCTGCTTTGCCGTCGGCACCCAAACCATCCGGATTATAAAATACAAGAGCCAACTGGCTGCCCTGCTGCTCTCCCTTTTGTGCTGCGGCTTCGTCCAGAATCGCCGCTGCCTGGGTGGAAGAGTGCCCTTCAGGAACCGAAAACTGTCCCTTTTCCCGAATCAATTCACTCATGTTAGGGGCGGTGAACATTAATACGGCAGCCACAACGACCCATAGCCCCATCAACCACCATCGCGCTTTCAAAATCGTTCTCATTCGTTCTCCTGTCCTCCTTCATGCGTTAGCAAAGCTGCAAGCTTCTCAAAAGATTCAATGAAGTTCTGAACCTCTTCCGGTTTGAAATGGACCAAGTACGGCTCCAGAATCTGCTGTATTTCCTGTTCTGTTTCCTTGTATACTTCCCGTCCATTGTCCGTCAGGGTCAAATAAACAACTCTGCGGTCGCGCTCATCCCCGGCCCGATGGACCAGATCCCGATCCACCAGCTTGTTGACCAGAGCTGTGATACTGCTCTTGCCCACACATAAAAGCTCTGCCAGATCAGAGGGCGTGCATAACGGCTTCTCCTCGATCAAACGAAGGGCACAGAACTGATCAGTAGTAATCGTTTGCCCCAATCGTTCGCGTATTTGGGTATCAAACCGTTTGGTTACCAGGAAAGAAGCGTCCAAATAGCGGTTAACCAAACTTCTAGCATCCGGTGTGTTCATTCTTCATTCTCCTTCCTCCAACATATAGTTCACTTACAGAACTATTCTTCAATCAAACTATTCTATAATGAAACTATATTGCAAAGCAATACGTTTTTCCTATTTTTTTTAAACAAACGACAAAAAAACAGGACGTCCGACTCAGCTGCTTCGCCAAATCCAACATCCTGTTATGATTATGCTCTCTTTACGTTACACAGTAGTAGACAGTTACTAGTCTTCGTCTTGCTCTTCGTCTTTTTCCAGCACACAGCGGAATCGCTCCACACCCGGATACAGCTCACCCAGGCTGTACACCACAAATCCCGTATTTCGATAAAACTCTACCGCTTCCACATCGGTCTCTGCGATCAGTCTGTCGGGGTTATATTTGGCCAGCACCTGTGATATCATGCCACGACCATAATTTTTAAAACGATTCTCAGGCAGAACTGCAATATGATGAATAGTGATCTCACTCGTTCCTGTAGATTCATATCCAATCAGACCGATCAGCTGGCCTTCGTCTTCATAACCGTCCAAATGCAGCTCATCCTTATCAACATACTGTTGTAACGCACGATTCAACTGATCCGGGTCCGGAAAGACCGAGTAGGACAACAGCTCCTGCACTTCCGGCTCCTGTATGCGTGATTTTAAATCAATTAACACCCTGATTCCTCCTATTAACTTGCTTGATTCCGTTATCGTATTGTAGTCGTTAGCCATTAAAAGTTCAAGTCGTATGCCGTTTCAGCTCCGATTGGAGTTCAGACGTGATACCTTCAGCCACCTGGAATCCTGCCAAATGATATGCATCCAGCAGCGCACCTCCGACTGCGGGCACATGGCTGGTCATGTAATGAATTTGTTGTCCTCCCGGTTTATAGGCTGCATCCAGTCCCTTTCGGACGGCTTCCACCATATAAGGTGTACTCAGACAACTTCCTGTGAGCGTCATGGACACCTGCTGATCTTTAAAACACGATGCAAGCATCAAAATACCCACAACGGCCGTATCCGCTGCTGAATCACATACTCTGACCGCAAGAGGGATATGTTCGGCCGCTGCTTTGGTGACCAAAGGAGCCATCTGACCAAAGATCCGATTGATGGCCTGTCTATTTTCAGCAAAACCTGAAACGCCCAGTGCAGCAAGCTCCGGTATTGAAGTTACATTCCAATAAGCTAATATCTGCTCGATGAAGGGTTGGTCCTGCGGACCATAACGTCCAGCAAGGATGGAATGCACCGCGTCATAAGCCAAAAAACGGGCTGCTGTTGGCGCATAGTGGCCGAACTGGTCATTGCGGAGCCAGGTTCCTTATTCCGTTTTACCCATAATCAGAGAGCCCGTGCCTCCAATAGCTACAATGCCCGGCTCACCGCCAAAGGCTGCCGTATGTGCAATATGCGTATCATTTACTGCGCTGATTCTGCCCAATATACCGGTTTGGGCGAGTAAAGCTTCAGCCCAGACTGTATCCTCTGGCTGATCCAGGCCTGCCATTCCCGCCTGAATGGAGGCAATCTGCTCCACTTCTAACCCGGCTATGCGAATGGCTTCAGCGATGCCCTCCAATACATCCTGCTCTGCATTGGCATCATGATAGCGGTTGCAACCACCTTTTTGCACATAAGACAAGACCTTTCCATTCTCATCGGCCAATGCTACACGTGTATGGCTTCCCCCGCCATCCATTCCAATCACATATGTACTCATTCTGGATCCCCCATGTTGTGGTGTGATGATGTCCCCTGTCCCATGATGCTTCTCCTGATGTTTCGATCAAGCTACTCAATTAGTACGAACTGCCGGGACCCCACCCCACTATTCGATCCCGGCAGAACACTGCTACTGCTACTGCTTCTGTGCAGCGAAACGAAGCAGTTCACAACGGAACTGTGTCGGTTCGTCATATTTTTCCTCTTCGATCGTCTGTGTTACATGTTCCTGGAGCAGAATATTCCAATCCGAATAAGCCTTCTCCAGTAATGCGATAGCCTCAGCTGTGGGCAGATTCAATTCAATCAATGGCTCAATCTCCCGGCCTGTGTTGATTTCCTTTTCCTCTACACTCGTACTCATCGTGATACAATGAATGCCACCTGTACGAGTTCCCACTTGCAAACGTTCAATAGCCTCCACTAAGGCTTGTTTATTTGAAATATGTTCCAGACAAGAGCAAGCCGCAATATAATCAAAATGATTCGGCTCGATAGCGTAATGCTCAACATCGGCTTTCTCTGCTTGCACGATATGATCAACCTTATATTCTTT
The DNA here is from genome assembly GCF_900110055.1 of Paenibacillus sp. OK076. Lineage (NCBI taxonomy): Bacteria > Bacillati > Bacillota > Bacilli > Caryophanales > Paenibacillaceae > Paenibacillus > Paenibacillus sp. OK076. The sequence continues at coordinate 1,459,519 of NZ_FOCH01000001.1, read as the reverse complement.
GGCATATTTGCGAAGTCCATCTACAGCCTCATCCAGCAAATCCACCCCGATTACTTCACTGTTCGTTTGCCCGAGGCGCTGTGCAATGGGTATCGTATGTCTGCCTACTCCACATCCCAAATCGAGAACTCGCAGTTCCGTCTTATGGGCAAGTAGACGCTCAAGCATATCCATAACCATAGGCATGGGCCTTGCCATCCAGGTACCGGACGCGAATAATTCATTATTCTGATAGAAGTTGGAATGGTAACCTGCCTCTGCTTTCCGTGCAGCTTCAAATTGTTCATTTCCCATAAAAGCACCTCCATAGCTTAGAAGTTAATCGTCAATGTCCCCGAACCTGTGAACAGAATAATCGTGAGAATGACCATCACTACAAATGCCCCGGTTACGAGCAATTTACCTGTATCCTGCTTATACGTATTGTCATTAAATAACATCACGCCGCCAATGGTCATGGCTACCGGAGCAAGAAACAGTGTCAACAGAACAAGCAACACAATTGAATATCGATCCAATATTAATTCATCATTTTCAATCATGTACGGTTGCTCAGGCTGAGCCGTTTTGGTAGTAACCAGATTGCCGCAGGATTTGCATTTGAACTCATCCTCTGCCATTTTTTCATGACAATACGAACAAACTCTAGGTGTATAGGGCATCTCGCACCTCCCCTTAAGTACATCTTCTACTTAATACCCAGGATGCTTAATTGGAATCAGATGAATGATGATACTGCAGAAGAAGGCGATAGGTTCTTGGTCAAAAAGGATTCAAGCACCTCTTCGTATCGGGTACGATCCACTTGAAACGCTGTTCCATGACCCGCACGAGGGATAGTCAACAATTCCTTTTCTGTCGGACATGCTTCATATAGTCTGTAAACCATTTCTGTAGGTACAAACGTATCTGCCTCACCGTGAATAAAAAGAACGGGAACTTGCACTTTGGCGAGTTGATTTAGTGCCGATGCCTCCCCAAAGAAGTAGCCCGCCTTCCATTTGGAAATAAGACTGGTAACGGGAATAAACGGAAATGCGGGCAACTTGTATAGTTGCTTCAGCTGGAAGGTTAATTCCTCCTTCACGGAGGTATAAGCACAATCCGATACGATGGCCTTCACCTGATTAGGGAGAGCTTCACCGCCTGTCATCAATACTGTAGCCCCTCCCATTGAAATTCCATGCAAGATGATCTCCGTCTCCGTGCCAACCTTGCCCTGAACCCAATGAATCCATTGAACATAATCTTTACGGTCCAGCCAGCCGAATCCGATGATGTTACCTTCGCTTTGTCCATGACCACGATCATCCGGCATCAGTATATTATAGCCCCGTTTTTCAGCATAAAAGCGCGCAAAACCCGCCATCTCCCTGCCTTTTCCCGAATAGCCATGGGCCAGAATAACCGTTGGCTGCTGCGATCCACTGTGGGAAGGAAGCCATGTTCCACGCAGCTTTAATCCGTCATGTGATTCAATATTTACATCTTCGGTTGGCTGCGTATCAAGCCACGTCAAGTCTGATGCACTGCTGATTATTTCGTTATCCGGTTCGGGCATGAGGTTCGGATTATCGACCAGAAATGATTTTGGAGCACGCCGAATGGCGGTTTTGAAGAAGTAAAGTCCTCCTAACCATAGTAAGGCAAGAACGACTAGCACCAGAACGGCAAGGCCGTATAATAGCATGAACATTTCCCTCTCTTTCAGTCAATCTTCCACGTGAAACATGTATGTATATTATCTATCGTTTGGCAATTTCTCCGTACACGGATGGTGATTGCCACTTCTGGATCATGTTCTTCAGAGCTTCAAGCGTGAAGGGTTTGCCCATAAAATCATTCATCCCGGCTTCGAAACATTTCTCTTTCTCTCCATCCATCACATTTCCTGTCATCGCAATAATCGGAATAGGATGCCACATCTTATCCAGCTCTATGGCTCGGATATGGCGTGTCGCCTCCAGTCCGTCCATTACTGGCATCATGTTATCCATCAGGATCATACTATATTTTTTGCTGAGAAAAGCCTCACTAGCCTCTTCCCCATTGGAAACGGCATCCACCTCGGTCATGCCTAGCTTTTTGAGCTGCATCAGCACAACCTGCCGATTGATAACGTTATCGTCTGCCAGCAAGATTGATATCGGAAAGGATATATGGCCTTGCTCCTCCTGATTTTCCTTGCCGCCGCGAATCATCTGATTGGGTAACGGTTCAATCGTTCTGCGCGATGAGTTCATCTCGCCATGTTCATTAGACATCACTTGATCACTCTCCTAATCACGAATTATGCCATACTGCATTACGAAGGCTTCACTTATCCAATCGTTTCCAGCAGCTGCAACAGCCTCGACCTTATCCGTTAAATATAACCATCTATTCATTATACATGAACGACGAATGGCATACATTCATATAAAAAAACTGACCTGCGTTATTAACGCAAGTCAGTTTTCCCCTCTGCAGCGAGTCCAAGCTTTTTTAACAAACGAATCGCATCCGCCTTTTCCGAAGGTTCCAGTCCATCCACCGCATCAATGATCACCTGGTGGTGCTGAGGAAAGATTTGTGTAAACAAATGTCTTCCTTCCTCCGTCAATTCAGCGTATATGACACGCCGATCTTCCTTGGATGCTCGACGAATCAGCAGATTTTTATTCTGAAGCTTATCCACAACATACGTAATATTACCGCTGGACATTAACACTTTCTCACCGATCTTTTGCAACGCCTGCGGCCCTTTATGGTATAACAAATCAAGCACGCCAAATTCTGTCGTATTCAGTCCATGACTCTGGATATCCCGGTTGGACCTGGATGTAACGGAATTGTATGCGCGAGCGAGAACCACAAATAATTGTAAAGACAGTTCCCGATTGTCCTCGTTGTTCGGCATTTCTTAATCCTCCATCAGTTGTTTACATTTCGACCTGCGCCTGAAGATTGGTTCTGCTCCCACTCTTCGCGCAGCATTCCCATACGAATTGAATCATAATGTTTGCCATCCACGATGCGGCATTTGCGCATGCGTCCTTCCACCTGCAGTCCCGCCTTCGAAGCTGAACGCATCATTCGTTCATTGCCCGACCATGTTGTTAATCCAACCCGGGCTACGGGCAATTGCGCGAATAAGTGACTGGACCACATCTGAAGTACTCGCGTGCCGATCCCGCGCCCCCATTGGGCTGATCGATATAACACTATTCCCATTTCCAGCCACATGGATGGACGATGTTCCCAGTAATAGCTGATTGTACCGACGATTCGGTCATTCAGCTCAATAATTCGAATGGAGTCCGGATCAGAGTTGCTCTCAGTTGCTTCAAGTCTTCTTAACATGCTCCGTTGGAAGTCTTCGTAGCTCTCATGTTCAAGGGCATAATATGGCGCATCCCATTGCTTCCATTCCGGTACGTCTTCACTGTAGATCAATTCATAGAGTTCAGTCAGATCCTCTTTCTCCATACATCGAAGAACAATCTCACCATCCACTAGCGGGTTTTCCCTCATCTATGCAATGACCTCACTTTCCGTTCATGAACGATGACGCTCATCGATGCTGCCATCATCCTTCGCAAGAATGACGGTGTCCGCCATGTTAATAAACAATCCATTATCGACAACACCTGGGAGCATGTTTAACTGAACGTTAAGCTCCGCTGCATGTTCTATGGCTTCCATGCGGCAATCCGCAATGAGGTTTCCATTATCCGTAAGATAACGTTGATCCCCGTCCATGCGCCATTCCGGTTGACACCCGAGTTTCTCCAGCGCCTGGAAGGTCCATTCAGATGCAAAAGGAACCACTTCAACCGGCAACGGGAATTTTCCAAGCTTTTGTACGGCTTTGCTGCCATCAGCCACAATAATCAGTTTGTCGCTGTTTGCAGCGACAATTTTCTCGCGCAAAAGCGCACCGCCGCCACCTTTGATCAGGTTAAACTCAGGATCAACTTCATCTGCACCATCAATGGTCAGATCCAGACGTCCAATTTGATCAAATGGAACGATCGGAATTCCCCACTCTTTGGCGAGCTTGTCCGATGCTTCCGAAGTAGCTACAGCCTGAATGTTTAACCCTTCTCGTACCCGCTCACCAATTCGACAAATAGCGTAATACGCCGTTGACCCTGTACCCAATCCAACCTTCATTCCATCTTGAACATATTCTGCCGCGCGCTCAGCTGCTATCTGTTTAAGATTCATCTATAAACCCCCGCCTGCTCATGATTTGAGAAATGCATACTGTAGTTATTATAGATAAAACCGCTTCCGATGTATATCTGTGCATGACGTATTGAACTGGGAAACTTGGCCTGTTTCTCTGCTTCACATGTGTCGTTGATCCTTCTTATGTAAATTCTTGGTTAGATTCTCCTCCCTGATATCTTATTGGTGTGGCAGAAGAAAGTCCGTTTTCTGTCATTTTCACTATTTTTTCAATGTTTAAGGATGTTTTTTGACCCACCATGTTATAGAATACAGAATGAAACTAAAAAATGGGAATTATTTTAAATAAACAGTTCTAAATACCTACATCTCACTTCCATATGTCCATAAATACGTAAAATATTAAAAAAGTTTTAACAAAACTATTCAATTTGACGACATTTTATACGACATATTAAGTATAGATGTGTTTTAATAATTAGACACCTATGGGTATCTAGGTAAAAATATCTCTACATAGCGACCAGGAACCCAAGACCATGGTCGCACATTTTACCTTTGGAGGGGATAAGGAAATGACTTAATTTACATCATGAAGACAGCAGCATATTATCAATTCAAAGAAGATCAGGAGTGGACTTTAGTGAAATCATTAAGTTGGAAAAGCATGTCTTTTTTCTCCAAAAATCTGTTACTCTCATTTACTAACATTATTATTATTGGCGTGGCACTTATTGCCAGCAGCTATTACTTTCAAAAAACGATTCTCGTTGACCAGCTACATGGTCAAGTAGAACAAATCACCAAAAAATGGGCAGAGGGCATTGATTCCACCGAAGTACAGGCTGCTATTACAGAAGCCAATTATGATGGAAAAGCACAAACCAAATTGCGTGCCTATTTCGATGAAATGCAGCAATATTATCCCAACATTGCACAAGCCTACATCTTTGGTGTCGAGCTGGGTGGAGATAACAAGCGTTTAACATCCCTTGTTGCCATGCCAACCAATCTGAAGGAAGCCTTCCAGAGTGAAAATGTAAAAATCGGCGATATGTATGAACAGCCCGTCGTTGTAGCAAATGCACTGAAAGAAATGCTGAATACGGATCGCCCGACGTTCACCACATTTTATTCCGACGATTTCGGTACATGGACAACCATTGCTTACCCGATCAAGGATAGCAACGGCAAGATTTACTCTTACTTTGCAGTCGATGCAGACGCATCAGCAGTACCTGCCGGACTGAACAAATTGCTCAAGAACGGAATTATCATTCTGATAGCGTTCCTGCTGTTATTCCTGATTATCCAATATCTTGTTGTCAAAAACACGCTTTCCCCTATTCGTCACCTGATCAAAGGGATTGATGACGTAAGTCGGGGTAATTTGAATGTCAAAATTCCGACAGGCAAAGACGATCTGGGCATTGTGAACGAAAAGTTCAATACCATGGTACGCAAGATCAACGACACCATCGTCAAAGTGCAAATCACTTCGCAAGAAGTTAACGAGTCTGCCAAGGAGCTGTATGAAGTCTCCGAGAGAAACAGCGAGAATGCTGATTCTATCAATAACAACGTTACTCAGATTACATCCAACATTCGTGCACAGGAACAGGCAACCCGGGACAGTGCCCGTGCGATGTCCGAGATGGCTATCGTCATTCAGACTATTGCCAGCAGTTCAGCTAGTGTAGCTGACGAGGCATATGAGATGGAACGCCGTTCTCAACAAGGAAACACTGTGGTTCGTCAGGTGTCAGAGCAGATGAATCTGATTACGGAATCTGTTAAAAACACTGCTTCAGCCATTCAGGTTCTGGAGAGCCGTTCTCAGGAAATTGGCGATATTCTGAATATCATTTCAGGTATTTCCAGCCAGACCAACTTACTTGCACTCAACGCCTCCATTGAAGCGGCACGTGTTGGTGAAGAAGGCCGAGGATTCGCGGTTGTAGCAGGTGAAGTACGTAAACTTGCTGAGCAGTCGGAACAATCCACGAGCCAGGTTGCTGTACTGATCCAGGAGATTCAGGCTGAAATCAGGCAAGCCGTTCGTGCGATGGAACAAGGAACGTCTGAAGTGGATACCGGGCTCAGCGTAGCTGATCAAACCGGTCAATTGTTCGAAGAAATTTTGGAAGCTGCCAAGAAAGTATCGAATCAGATTCAGGAAGTGTCCAGCGCTACAGAAGAAATTTCTGCAGGTACAGAAGAAATGACCGCAACTGCGGATGATTTGTCTGCCAGTGTGAGTAAAACAGCTGAAAACAGTGAACGGATTTCTTCATCCGTTGATGAACAAAAAGCGTCTCTGATTACGCTTGTTGATTCCTCTACCCGTTTGAACAGCATGTCCGAGGAACTGCAAGAACTGATTTCGCATTTTAATGTAAGCAAACTATAATTCAACCCACATCTTGAACGGTTTGAACCAAGGAGGAACAACTGAAGTGGTCGAAAATCAATCATCATCTCCCCAAACAGTGGAATCTGGCCTGCCGGTTCTTCAGATTCCACTGGATTTTGGGCGCCGTCAACAATCATTTAAATACGAGTCTGCTCATATCTCACTGGAATCGTCCCTGAGTCGGGAACTAAAACAAAAATTCGGCTCAGAAGGCATGTATCCAGCATTATTGTCTGCCTACGCAGCATTGTTGTTCCGTTTATCAGCCGAGCAGGAACTTGCCATTGGCACACTGGCTCCCGATCAGGCAGCTTCCCATGTGTTATTGCAGATTCAAGGCAAGTTAACCTTTAACGAGCTGATTCATCAGATTTCAGATCAACTCCAGCAGCATTACACGCCCCAAACCGGAGGCAATCCGGAAACGCTGTTCATGTTTAACAGTGTACAGCTGCCTAAAGCGCCTCAAATGTTAAATTGGAATGTTCGTGATGATCAGGATATGCTCACACTGGATCTGTTCTATGACAGTTCACTTCTTCATGAAGCTACGATCACAAGATATGCAGAGTATTATCAGACTCTTCTTCTGGCTATGCTGCGTGACAAGGACAAAGCCATTGGTACAGTGGACATTTTATCCGCTTCAGATCGACTGCTATACCGGGAAATGAATGATACCACCGTTCTCGAACCGGAGCATCAGACCATTCATGGCTGGTTCGAAGCAACAGCAGCAGAATATCCGGAATCGCCAGCAATTACTTCATCAACTGGTCGGTACACCTATAGAGAACTGAACGAACGTGCCAATCAGGTTGCCCGTGTGCTGTTATCCAATGGTTTGCAAAAAGGAGAATTCGTCAGCATCTTTATGGAGCGGAGTTTGGAAACGATTATTTCTTTGCTCGGTATTCTCAAAGCTGGCGGAGTATATGTTCCTGTTGATCCTGAGCATCCACAAGAACGCAACAGTTATATTGTCGAAGATACAGCTTCATCATTTGTCCTGACCAAAGAATCCTCTTTACCTGAAGCTTCACGTTTATTCTCAGGAATTACTACCGTTCGCCAAATCCTGGCCGTGGATGGACGCCTTGCCGGATTTGCAGCAAGCAACCCCAACCTGGATATTCAGCCAGACGACCTGGCGTATATCATCTATACCTCGGGATCTACCGGCAAACCGAAAGGTGCACTTATTGCCCATCGGGGTGTTGCCAATCTCGGTAGTGTGGTGCAAAGGGATTGCGATATTCAACCAGGTGACGTATTAACCCAGTTTGCTACATACAGCTTCGATGCATCAGTGTGGGATACGATTGGCGCCTTGTTCTACGGAGCAGAACTGTACCTGTTGTCGGCGGAAGAACGTGTATCCGTCGAGGAATTTGCGAGTGCAATTGAGCGCACAGGCACAACCATTATTACGATACTGCCAACCATCTTTTTCAACCAGCTTGCTTCCTTCCTGTCTGAAGAAGGCTTCCACAAGCTGGCCAAAGTCAAAATCATTACGGTGGCTGGTGAAGCACTCTATGGTGAGCAGGTTCGTGCCTTCCAGCGCAAGTTCGGCAACCAGATTGATATCGTCAATGTATACGGACCTACGGAATGTACGGTAGCGACAGCGACCCACCGAATTAGTGAGCAAGTTCCAGAAAGTGTCGTTAACATTCCAATCGGCAGACCGATTCATAACTATAAAGTGTATATCGTCAATGAAGAACAGCAGTTATGCCCGGTAGGCGTTCCTGGAGAGGTATATATAGCAACACCCGCTTTGGCCAAAGGTTATCTGAACCAGCCTGAGCGTACAGCGCAGGCATTCATTGATAATCCATTTGCTATCGATGAGAAAATCTATAAATCTGGCGATATTGCCAAAATGCTCGATAATGGATTGCTGGAGTATGTCGGACGCAGTGACTCCCAGTTAAAAATCCGGGGTCACCGGATTGAGATTGGAGAGATCGAGGATCATTTTGCGCGTCTGGATCAGGTTCAGGATGTTGCCGTGATTCCGAAGAAGGAATCGGATGGTCAAAACATGCTCGTAGGGTACTTTACATCCAAGGATGGCAGTACGCTTTCCGTTGCAGACATTAAAGCCGAGCTAACGGTTAAGCTTCCTTCCTATTTTGTACCGAAATGGATTTGTCAGCTGGATGAAATGCCGATCGCACCGACAGGCAAAATCAATCGTAAAGCGATGGTATCTCTGCCTCACGTAGAGCGTCATGAAGATCGACCTGATCGGGTACTGCCGGAGACGGAAACCGAAGCGATTATTCTGGAATCCTGGAAAGAAATTCTTCAACACGATGACTTTGGTGTGGAGGACAGCTTCTTCGCCATTGGTGGTGATTCTCTACGTGTCATCCATGTATTGGTCATTCTGAAGCCGCATTATCCACAGCTGAAAATTGCTGACTTTTTTGCCGAGAAAACGATTCGTGCCTTGGCACAACGTGTGGAGACGCTGGCTCAAGCTACAGAAGAAACTTCCCACTCCTCAGTAAATGACGGCGTGATCACCCAATTGTCAGAACATCCTGTAGAGCTGAGAACCCAGATTGGATATCCGGATATTCTGAATCCCGAGCATGTGCTCCTAACTGGGGCTACCGGATATCTTGGATCCCATGTGCTGCAACAGTTGATTCTAACTTCGAATACACGCATCTATACTCTTGTTCGCCGCCCCACAGACGGAAGTTCTGCGATGGAACGACTGAGCAGCGTCATGAAAGGTTACTTTGGACCGGAACTGCTACCTCTCCTCGCATCCCGCGTCGAGATTATCGAAGGCGATCTGGAACAACCGAATCTTGGTCTTTCAGCAGAGCAGACAACATACGTGCAAGAACGAATTGACCGTGTGATACACTGTGCCGCCGACGTACGACATTTCGGGGATGCAGCACAATTCGCCAAAACCAATGTAGATGGTACCATTGCCTTGCTTAAGCTTGTTCGCAGCAAACCGGGTGCCTCCTTCCACCATGTATCCACGATGGGAATACCGGAAGATCTTGCACTCAGTGGACAGTGGGAATCCTCATTGCAATATGATCGCTTCCCAGCGGATCTGCATGTGGACAACCTGTACTCGGACAGTAAACTTGAAGCAGAGAAGGTGCTTATGCTTGCTGCCGAAGAGGGTGTACCTGTGAGCATCTATCGTGCAGGTAATCTGACCTGTCATTCCGAGACAGGACGTTTCCAGTCTAATATCGATAGCAACGCCTTTTATCGTATGATTAAAGCAATGTTATTGCTGGGCAAAGCTCCGGCAGCCGACTGGATGGTTGATTTTACACCTATTGATTATGCAAGCCAGGCGATTGTACATCTGGCATTACGCCAGGACACAGCAGGACGGGTATTCCATATCTGTAATCCGGAGCCAATCAGCTACGATGATCTGATTCGTTCTGTGAATCGGGCCGGTTATGAAGTGGAAACTCTGCCTTTTGCAGAGTACACCAACTGGTTGTTCGATGGCAGTGTCAGCAAGGACCCTGAGGCGCTTCAACTGGCTATCGCCCAGCTTGAAGGAGACGGTGCCAAGGATTCTGCATACGTGTATGCCTCACCTGTAACAACTGCTTATGTGGAACCAGCCGGCATCACATGCGCCAAAACCGATGATCGTTTCATCTCAAAAATGCTCGAACATGCCATCGAGATTGGTTATTTCCCTAAGGCCGTCCGACCGCAGTTTGGCACTTCTCCAAAGATGGAATAAATCCAAAACAGTAAATGCATATTGTGCATCCATTGATGCATACAAAGAAAGCCACCTCAACGTCAGTGATGACGGATAAGGTGGCTTTTTTCCTTCAGGAAGACTTTTTAAATCCAGCGGATCAAGGCAATGACAGCCAAATGTGCAGGATAAAAATAACGCCAAATCCAACGCGGACCTTTCAGACGGAACCCTGCGTTATAATACTGGGCAATGGCAATGCCTGCGGTAGCAATTACGCTGTACATCTGAATAGAGCTGCTGTGCAGATAAATGTATAAAACATTTAAGAGCAAATGAGCCATTACCAGTACAGGACCCTGGAAGTAACGGAACAGCAATACAAGCAGTAATCCATACATACCATAATCCATATGGGTCATCTCCATGACCACACCAGCCACGATCACAATTGGAATTCCCAGCAAACGGACCGGAAGTTTATCGAGCACAAGCAATACGAGCAGGGCAGACCATAATGTCCATACCACATTCAGCGAAAAATGATTAAAAGCCGCCATAAAAGGTAATTGAGAGATCACTGCTATCCAGAATAACCGCCATATGTATTTTTGTACGTTGCGAGTATGTTTATAACCGATATACACGGCAAAAGCATAGATTGGAAAAGCAATCCGGCCAATGATTCGTAGCTCCCCCACTTGGGGGTAAAAGATGGCTCCGATATGATCGATCAACATCGTGATCATGGCTATCCATTGCATCATTTTGTGCTAATCCCTCCTGCTTATCCTGAACTTTGGGGTTCTCCAAGTCTTTCTTATATCTGAAGTTCATAATACATGAACTTGGTGTCCAGCGTATAGCCTTCCGACTCATATAATACCTGAGCCTTCTTGTTGCTTATTGCCGTAGAGAGCGCTATGCGCACAGCTCCACTCTCTTTCCCCAATAGTCGTGCAGCTTGCAGCAGCTTACGTGCAATTCCTCGCTGCCGATGATCCGCATGCACGTACAGATCATTAAGTACCCAAATTGGCCTCATGGACACTGAGCTAAAGCTGGGATACAGCTGTACAAATCCACCAAACTCAGCCGATAAAGGCTTATCCGTCAAGCTGCAATCACCTGCTTTTTCTGCATCCACTTCCGATTCTGCAATCAAAATAACAGATTCACTGCGTTCCATACGTTCTCTGATATATGCTCTCGCTCCGTTTAGATCTGTAAGCTGATCGTAAAACATCCTATATTCATTGAATAACCGCGCCACTCCGTTAACATCGCTAAGCTCAGCACGTCTGATCCGATACGCCATCTTCCCTCATCTCCTTATGTAATATGTCTCTACCCGCTTCATTCCACCCTCTTATTTTAAGGCAGAACTGACGATCTCCCCATTCATCATCTGCATCAAAGTTTGTAATATATTTCGATAATCCAAACTTAAAAGTATATTTCATTGGAAGCGTCGCACACTATAGTCAGATTACAGGCTCAGCATTACAGCATAGGGAGGCGAAACTGAAATGGAAAAGGACAATATCTATGAACAGGTTAAAGCGCTCTTGTTGGGTGTTGCCGACATGATCTATCAGCCATTTCAGGTCGGACCTTATCGCTGTGAACTCATTTATATTCAGTCCATAGTGGACACCCCTACTATGCGGGAAGCCATTATTAAGCCTTTGCTTGAGGAAGCCTCCCGAAATGAAATAGATCATCAATTCATTACTCGTATCGTGACCGGTTCCTTTTTCACCCTTAACAGCCACCACTCGAATTCAGCAGAATCCATAGTGGATGATATTGTGTCAGGTAATGCAGCCTTATATATCGAGGGTATTTCGGGCATGATCCATTTCGCTCTCCAAAATTATCAAAGGCGTTCCGTAGCGGAATCAACCAACGAAGTTGTAATTGTTGGTCCTCAGGAAGCCTTCATCGAAGATGTTCATGTAAATATGTCACTGCTTCGGCACAAGATTAAGCATCCCGATTTCAAAATGATCAAGTTCACCGTTGGAAAATATACCAAAACCGAGGTATTCGTTGTCTATATCCAAGGGTTATGCAAGCCAGACATTTTGGAAAATGTATTGGAAAGCCTTGGTAATATTGATATGGACAGCAGTTTGGGCGTAAGTTATCTGTCTGAATTTCTGGAGGACCATCCCCTCTCTCCTTTTCCGCAATATCAATATACCGAACGTCCCGATACGGTTGCTGCTGCACTGGTTGAAGGGCGGATCGGGGTCATGCAGGACGGAACACCGTTTTCCCTGCTCATTCCCGTAACCTTTTTCTCATTAATGCAGTCTTCGGAAGACTATTATCAACGATTTTATTCTGCCTCCTTTATCAGAATTATTCGTCTGCTGTTTGCCTTTATAGCCTTCCTGCTGCCATCCTTTTATGTGGCTGTTACCACATTTCACCCGGAAATCATTCCGACCAACCTGCTGATTACGATCGCTTCTGCTAGGGAGAACATTCCCTTTCCCGCCCTCATTGAAGCGCTCATTATGGAAGTGACCTTTGAAGGTTTGCGTGAAGCGGGGATTCGTATTCCGAAGCCGCTGGGGCAAACGGTTTCCATTATTGGCGGGATTGTTATTGGTCAGGCGGCCGTACAGGCAGGAATTGTCTCCGCACCACTCGTTATTGTCGTATCCATCACAGGTATTGCCGCCTTTATCATCCCGCACTTCGAACTCGGACTGGCTTTCCGGCTGCTTCGTTTTCCGGTGCTATTTATGGGTGGAACGCTGGGTCTGTTCGGCATCGTAATTTCGATCTATCTGATCTATTGGTATATGGTTAATCTGCGTTCATTTGGCGTGCCATACATGCAGCCCTTTGCCCCCCTTGTGCTGCGTGATATCAAGGATACGATCGTTCGTGTGCCCTGGTTTCTGATGAAGAAGCGACCAGCAGCTTACGAAGATGCGAATAAGAAAAGGCAAAAAACATGAAAACATTGATGATTACGTGCAAACTGAGTGTTGTTTTGATGTGCATTTTACTGTGCAGCGGCTGCTGGTCCAAAGTAGAGATAAATGAACGTACCTTTATTACGACCATGTATGTAGATAAAGGAGAAAAGCCGGGTGAAATTGATATTTCACTAAGTATGCCTCTGCCGAACCGCATCTCTCCGGAAGGAACGGGAGGACCCGGGAAAAATCCATATGCTCTCGTTTCGGCTACCGCATCCACCATCGCTGATGCTATGGAGAAAATCCAAACGGACCTCACACGAAAAATGTCCTGGGGGCATACACGGGTCGTGGTATTCGGTGAAGCATACGCCAGAGAGGGAATTCAAGATACGATGGAATGGATCTCACGTGAACCTTTGTTCCATCTTAGCAGTTACATCATGGTTGCGAAGGGCCGAGCCAGAGATGTAGCTGATCTGACTCCCGTTTTCGAAGAAACACCCAGTGATGTGTTAAGAGAATTTGCAACAGAAGAAAACATGCTAAAAACGCAAATGCTCAGTGTACTTATGGCTGACAAAATGAATCAGGGCTTTGCCGCCCCCTTGCTGGAATCAAGAGGAACCACGATGGCAAGTGAGGATAATAAACGTAAGCAATGGACCAGTCAGGTAGGTGGTGCTCTTTTCAAACAGATGAAGATGGTTGATTCGATCCCTCCCGATGAAGCAAGGAGCATTGCCTGGGCCAATCGCAAATTGGATACTTTGGCTGTCTCCGTGGAAACCGAGGATGAAAAAGCAAGTATGACGGTCTATAATACGAGTTCCAAAATCAAGGTTAGACTTGTAAATGGACAGCCTTTCTTTGATATTACTTTACGGGGGCAAGCAGAACTGAATTCCGTAATTCCGATTCTCAAGGTAAAAGATATTGTGGGTGTCAAACAGATCGAGCAAAAGGCCAATGAAAAGGTGAGTTCCTATCTAACAAACGCAATTAGAACAGGCCAACGCAAGAAAGCCGATATTCTGATGCTTGGGTATCGCCTGGAATGGGCATATCCTCGGATCTGGGAACAGTTGCGTCCCGTTTGGAATGATTATGTCAAAAACGAATTGCAGTTTAAGGTGCGTGCCCAGATTAACATCCAGTTTGTAGGTTCGGAATCCAGCTACTGATAGGGACAGAGGAAGCGTCAGGCCACTTTAGGAGGTAAACCAATGATCGCTGTTGTTTTGTTTGCCATACTGTACATATTGGAGTGGTCCATGATCAAATCCAGCAAAAAGGGAATGAAAAGGGCCTATTTCATTCTGCTGGGCTTATTTCTTCTGTGGAATACGTTGGCTGTCTCTGTAGCGGGCTGGCCTAATCCCAATGATGTCATCAGGCTGCTCTTTGGCTGGGCAGACCGCTTGTTTGGCTAAGAAAGGAGTACGCCATGAGCAAATTATCTTCCGGACAAGCGTACCGTTTTATGTTTGTCTTCCTGTATTCCGAACCCATTGCTTTCCTTTTGCAGCGTTTGTTCAAAATGAGCGGTTATCAAGGGTGGATATCCATCCTTGGCGGGTTTGCGATCAGTCTGATCCTTCTCTTTTCCACATACAGATTGGGAGCAATCCACCCGGATCGGCCCTGGATTGATTTTGGTGAAGAAATTGTGGGCAAGGTCATACACAAGATGTTCCTTGGTCTCATTGTGTTACTGTGCCTGTATTTGATATCCGTTGACGTAGAGAATTTCATCGTTTTTCTTCAATCCATGTACTTACCCGAGACACCTATATGGCTGACAGCAACCATAACCATTTTAAGCATCAGTCTTTCGGCTCGCTCAGGCTTGATTACCATTGTTTATTTATCAGAAGGCATATTCCTCGTGCAAATCTTCACGTCTACTTTTCTTATGCCTGCTGTAATGGGCGGAGGGAATCCTGATGTACTTCTTGCCATGATCACGCACCATGATCTGAAGGAAATTTTCACAGGCTCGGTTTCAACCATGCCCTGGTTTTCTGAATGGATGATGTTCCTGTTCCTCGCTCCTGCCATTGCTTTCCGGCGGCCAATGCTACGAAGCATGTTATTCGCAGGCTCTACGCTTGCATTATTCATTATCGTGTTCTGGATGTTTACGTTAATGAATTTTGGACCTTACGAAGCCAGCAGTCTTCGCTACCCTTTGCTGGAGATGATACGTTTTGCTCGCTACGGCGATTTTCTGGATAACCTGGACCCTTTCCTGATTGCCATCTGGTCTACAACCATGTTTACTCGCAGCTCGTTTCTGTTATATGTAGCCTCGGTTTGTCTGGCCAAACTGACCGGAGTCCGGCAGGAAAAAACGGTAGTTTACTTGCTTGCAGGAACTGCGGCCTCTTATGTGCTTCAATATGCAAAAGATGCGGCTTCCTATGAATTAGCCATTCGTTCTTATGCCATTGCTACATATGCCGTGCTTATCGAGTGTATGCCTATAGTATATGTTGCTGTCTACTGGCTGCGTTTTGGGAAGACCAAAAAGGCGAGCGAGGCTTCTGCTGCCCCGTCGCCTTGACAGTGTATTCAATTCAATTCAGTTCGACTTTTTTCGCTTGTGAGTAAGGATCAGTATCTGGAAAAATAACCCCTTTTTTCAAAATCAAATTGGCATACTGCGCACGTTCACCGGTTGCAATGATGGCATAGGCGTGAGAAGCCCTCTCATAAAAAGCAAAACGCTCTTCATGATCAAAGGCATCCGTGATGCCCTCATGTTCAAGGATCAGCCTGCGGTAGTCTTCCCAGATGATCGGCACCACCTGATCCCCCTTGACGACCTGCATAACGGCTGCCGGCCGCTCTGCGTACGTATCCAGTGGATACAAACTTAAAATGGCTTCCAGTAACTCCACGGTACCCAGCGCATCACAGCGAATCAGCCGCTTCGCATGACTGGCAGCGGGGAAGTTGCCATCAGCCAGGACCAGCTCGTCTCCATGACCCATTTCAGACATGATCTTCAACAGTTCCGGAGGTATTATTGCAGGAATGTTCTTCAGCATACTCAGCTCTCCTCAGTCAGCTCCAGAATCAGCTGGAGCAGATTCGTCTTCCTAACCTCACCATCATATTAACCCTATTTCCGCGATACAACGGCACTTCTATTTTATCAGTATTTACCAACGATTGCATATTTGAATGTTGCAGAAACATTATTTTACTAACCATTTACATATGGAAGGCATTTGTAACTGGCGCAGATTTTCATAAATCCGTTTTGACAAAATTAATTGTTTAGCATATAGTTGTTATAACAAGTAAATGAATTGTGACTATTTTATTGGAAGAAAGAGAGGTTTATATGGGGAACGACTATTCACTCGATCAATCCATTGGATTCATGCTGGGCATGACACACCGTAAGGCGTCGGCTGTACTAGCCATACGTTTCAAACCCTATGATATTACGACAGAGCAATTCTCCGTTCTGTTCAATATCGGTAGAGGCGAAGGCGTGAATCAGAAGGAAGTCGCCACTCGCGTTTATAAGGACCAACCCACAACTGCGCGCATTATTGATCTGTTGGAAAAGAAAGGCTGGGTCGATCGCCGGACCAGCGAACAGGATCGCAGAGCCTACTTGCTCTACTTGACCGAAGAAGGAAAAAAATTGCTTGACCAGCTTGTTCCGCTCGAAAGAGAAATGAATAAAAATCTGATTGAAGGTATTCCCGAAGACCAGATGGAAGCATTTAGACATACTCTTTCCCTCATGAACAGCAACCTGTAACGAATTTTACACCAGGGGGAATGAACAACAAATGAAATCACAAGCATCGCAAGTCAAATTATGGACCACCGATTTTATCCTGCTCATGTTATGTAACTTTCTACTCTTTCTTCAACTTCACATGATCGTATCCCCACTGCCTTCTTATGTGCAGGACCGTTTTCACGCCAATGCCTTTGAAGTCAGCCTCTTCACCTGTCTTTTTGCCCTTAGCGCCATTGCTGCCCGGCTCTATTCAGCCAAAGCATTGGAGAAGGGTCTTCGTAATGCCATGATCTATATTGGCCTGACAGTCGCCTTACTCGCTACACTCGGATATTACTTTGCTGCCGGGATTGCTGTCCTGTTATTGCTGCGCATGGTGTTCGGTATCGGATTTGGCATGAGCAGCACGGCTTTCCCGACTATGGCATCAGATATTGTACCTGTGAAACGGATGGGGGAAGGTATGGGCTATTTCGGCCTGTCCACAAGTCTGGCCATGTCCATGGGTCCCATTATTGGGGTTACCGTGCTCCAGGGCGCTGGATTCGTGACACTTATGTTATGTACGGCAGGTGTTATTGCGGTCATCTACCCGCTCAGCTATTCACTGACACGCAAGAAAGCTCGCAGGGTCAATGATGAGGCGGTACCGACCCCACCAGTTGGAACAGCTGCGATATCAGGCACCAAAGTAAAGACGCCTTTCAACCGCAAGCTGATTCTGCCAAGTGTACTGAATTGTTTGCTGTCCATCACGTATGGGGGACTGGTCGGATTCATCGTTTTGTACGGAAAGGAAGCCCACCTGGCTAACCCAGCGCTGTTCTTTTTGTTCAATGCTCTGGCTGTACTATTGGTCAGACCATTTGCAGGACGAATCTATGACAGTAAAGGTCCAAAGGCGTTACTGATTCCCGGAGCGATATTCATCGCTGCTGGACTGATCACGCTCTCTTACGCTTCATCGATGTCCATCTTGTTTGTGGCTGCATTTTTATACGGAATCGGATATGGTTCCATACAGTCCTCCATGCAGACCTGGATGATTCAGATTGTGTCCCCTTCACAGCGTGGTATGGCTAACGGTATGTTTCTGAATACGCTGGATCTGGGAATTGCTCTGGGAGCACTTCTGCTGGGTGCTATTGCTTCAATAACCAGTTATACTGATATGTACCGTTATTCCATTATGTTCATGATCCTGTTTCTTCTGATATACCTGATCCAAGGGAAACGAAATGGAGGTTTTGCTGTGCCTGTGCATCCGCTATTGAGTCATACACATATCTCCGCACAGGATTCCGATCAGCATAAGCACACTGAAAATGCATCTAAAAATAACACAACTACTCAACAAAAAGATAATTGATACAACTACGCTGCTGTAATTCAATTTCAGTAAAAACGCGTTTACTCTATGGAGGAAAATACATCCCTCAGAGTAAACGCGTTTTTTTATATTCTTATCAGAGTGGACTTTTCTTTCTACGCCCTGGCAGATAACCATTAGACTGATTCACTTCATCATAATCACGTTCACGATGATTTTGACCACCGCCTGATGTAGGCTGATTTCCTTTATCCGGCTTGACGGCCAATAACGTGAGTAAGCCTCCCACCGCCCCGGACGCGGCGAGAATCCCAAACAGAAGGAAATGGTGGGAAGAGATCAGCAATGACACAACAGGAGGACCTAGGGACACGCCGATAAAACGCATGCTGCTGAACAACGCCGTGATGGTGCCGCGCTGTTCCTTGTCCACCCCTTCAGTAACCATAGCATCCAGACATGGCAGTGTAGCCCCTATTCCTGCTCCGCCAAGGGTGAACAAACCCACAACTACATAAATGTTGTCAAAAAGCCCGATCACGCCAAGAGATACAGTTAAAACAGCGAGTCCGATGAACCCTAGCCATTTCATCCGTGTCTTGTTCTTTCCTATCCATTTTCCAGCAAAGAAAGACGCGAGACACAAGGCTGCCAGTGGTATGGCAAGCACAAGACCTTTAATGACACCCTTTAATTTGAACTCCGATTCCAATGTCTCCGACAGATAAAAGAGCACACCAAAGAGAACAAACATGCAAATACCGCCGATCGCAAAAATCGCATACAGCCAGCGGCCCTTTTCTTTCAGCACACTGCGGATGGAAGCCACAAATTCGGGAAAGCTCTGGTGTTCTTCTTTTCTTTTGGGTGTTTTCACCAGGAAAATAACCAAAACCAATGAAAGCACACAGAGCACCGGAATAGCCATAAAAGGCAAATACCAAATCCATACAGCCAGAGCTGCACCCAAGATCGGACTTAGAACCTTGCCGAAGGTATTCGAGGTTTCAATAATCCCCAGGCTCTTACTTACCTCGTTTTCATCATCAAACATATCGCCAACCAATGGGATGACAATCGGAAAAGCCCCTGCCGCTCCAATCCCTTGCAAAAGTCTGCCACCGAGAATGGTCCAGTATGCCGCATTTCCATTCAGCATCCAGGCCGCTCCTCCTGCTACCGCGCCTCCTGCGGCTGCAATGATGAGACTGGGAATAATGACGGCTTTCCTGCCGAAACGATCCGACAGATATCCTGCAAGTGGAATGAGCAGGATTGCGACGACCGCATAAACCGTAATTAACATGCTGACCTTGAATGAGGACACTTTCAATTCACGCTCAATCTGCGGAAGGATGGGGATCAGCATGGAGTTGCCCAGTGTCATAATGACCGGGATGGAAGCGAGTGCGACGAGGTCCCACTTTTTATCTTTCATACCTCAACCACCTTTACAGAATCAGAAAACAACAACGTTATTGTGGGTTGTTCTGCAGTTGAATATACGGCTTATGTAAAAAAGGTCACTTGGGATGACAACTCAAACAGGCTGCCGCACTAAATCCAGTGTCAGGACAGCCTGTTTGCCATGCATCATGAAGATCAACAAATCAACTTATTTCAACACAAATTGCTGGAGGGCTGCACCGCCCTTGAAAACAATACAGAGCTGGTTGATCTCACGCTCTGCCTTCAGGGAACAGCGAGCTGTGTTCCACTGAAGATTCTTCCCGTTGACTGTCCCAGCGGAACCGGGAACGACACAAGTGCCAAGCAGTGGACCTTCCGGACCTTTCGCCCGAATCTCCAATTCCCCACCTTCTCCGAAGGCTGCCACCCGACCCTCAAACCCACTAGCTTGCCGGAAAGCATTGTCGTGGAATGAAATCCAGGAAGAACGACCTTCACGATACAGCGGTTCGCCTGGAACAATGGCACGGATGGCTGAACGACCTTCCAGACACTCATCCAACAGAACGCCTGCATAAGCATCGTAATTTTCCGCATACGTAGGTATGTTCAGTGCTCGTTGAGGAATGGTTTCACCCTCGATGGGAATTTCTACGGTCTGACGAATATCTGCTGAGGAACGTCCAGCCATGATCGACCAGGCGGCGGATTCAAGACAATATTTGTCTCGAGTGACATCCCAGAAGGCCAGTTTCTGAACAGGAATTTCGAAAGATAGAGTTTCCACGGCGCCTGAAGCAAGATGGATACGCCGGAAGCCGATCAACTGACGTTGTGGTCGCTTCACCCGTGAAGTTTGCGCGTGCCCATACAGCTGCACCACTTCATCGCTGGCACGTTCCCCTTTGTTCTCAACCTGCACTTCAATCTTCAGCACATCATCTCCAGAAGATCCCTCTGCCCGCTCCACTCGAATCGCCTTATACTCAAAATCAGAATAGGTCAATCCATGACCAAAGGGATACAAGACTGGACCTTCATGATACATATAGGTTGTACCGTTATGAATAACGTCATAATCCATAATGTCTGGAAGCTGCGATTCATCCTCATACCATGTCATGTTCAGTCTACCAGCAGGAGCATAATTTCCGAGCAGAACATCCGCAACCGCATTCCCCAGTTCCTGGCCTGCATGTGTAAGGTATATGATTGCCGGAGCCACGTCTTTTAACTCTTGCAGTGCAAATGGATAACTGCCAATAATGACAACGACCGTATTAGGATTCACTTGGCAGACTTCTCTTACCATTCGGGCCTGCTCAGGCGGAAGCAGCAAACTTGGGCGATCAATTTCCTCTTTACCGTTAATATAGGGACTATTACCAACAACAACGACAGAAACGTCACTATTCTGAGCAGCTTTTTTCGCCTGCTCTATGCCGTTAGCAATAACGTCCAGCTTGAACACAGCAGGTTCCAGCGTCTCTTTGATGGCATTCGAATTGCCAGATGCACTCGAGTCCTCGTCCGTTTGTTCCGGCGTTGGGGACAACACCAGTTGTCCCTGATGTTCATTCAGCCTCAGTGGCAAGCCGTTCCACGTTCGCAGCATACTGCCTCCATCCGCTTGTGAATCAATCTGTACCACTTCCTTGACGAACCAGCCACCAATCTCCGGCGCATTCGCCTGATAGATGCCCTGTTCGGTTAATGAAACATAGCGATTGTTTTTCACACTGCGAAGCGTGTGACTTCCCCAGCCCCAGTCCTGATGGATGAATTCAGCGGCCTCCGCACTGCCTTCGGGAACGGCAACAAGTTTTCCTTCCGTACCAAGCGTGATTACCTTGCCATCGGCTGTCTTTAGACTGATGCGATCATTCCCATCGGCAAATGATACTTCTGCTCCGCCAAGCTTCTTGCGCAGTCCTTCCAAAACGGTAACTCGATAAGGCAGTGTGCCGCTATACCAATCGGTATAGACCACATCCGCGAGGGGACCGATTACGCTAACCTTCTGCAATCTTTCCGATTGGAGAGGAAGCAGTCCGTCATTTTGGAGTAATACGATAGACTCCGCTGCTGCTCTATAACTTAATTTGGCATGTTCAGGTGCACACAATACAGATTCCGATATCGAAGCATACGGGTTAAGTCCCGTCTGATCCAGTTGTCCAAGCCGCATCCGCACGCCAAAAATATTTCGAATGGCCCGGTCAAGATCCTCGACCTCCAGCAAGTTTCGCTCAAGCGCCTCTTCCAAGGCAGATACGACTAAGTCAACCTCGTCCGTCAGACAGTCCACACCTGCCTTTAATGCCCCTGCCGCCGATTCCGCATGCGTGGCATGATAACCGTGATAATTGACCGTCTGGGATAAATCTCCCCCGTCACACACGATAAATCCAGGCATGGCCCACTCACCTTTGACCACATCATTCACATATGGGCTTTCAATGGCGGGTGTACCGTTGATCGAATTGTAGGCTGTCATCATGGACAAGGCCCCGCCTTCTACGAAAGGCGTCTCGAAGGCTTTTAAATAATATTCACGCAAGTTACGCGGATCAATGCTGGATGAACAATTCAACCGGTCCTTCTCATTATTATTGGCAAAAAAGTGCTTAAGCGTCGCAACCATTTTAAGATAGAAAGAGTGGTTACCCTGCATGCCCTTCACAAGAGCAGCTGACATTTCACCTGTCAGTACGGGATCTTCACCATAACCTTCTTCCGTTCTGCCCCAACGCGGATCTCGTTCCAGATCAACGGTTGGCGCCCATAAGGTCAAGCCGTGACGCTCGGGTGCACGATGGTGGTATGCTCTGGCTTCATCTCCGATGACGGAACCAATTTCGCGCATGAGCTTGGTATTCCAGGTGCTCGACAGACCGAGCGGCTGCGGAAAAACGGTAGCCTCACCTATCCAGGCAACCCCGTGAGCCGCTTCGCCACCCACATTGTAGCCGGGTATTCCCAGTCGGGGTACTGCTGCTTCGCGTGTAGGAATTAATCGGATTTTCTCCTCCGTTGTCAGACGCGCAATCAAGTCATTTAATCGTTCTTCCAATGGCAATGTTGCGTCCCACATCGGATATTGAATATACTCTTTCATACTAAACCCTCCTACTTATTCGTTAAGTTTGAGTCTCTGCCATTCTTCCAATAGATCCAGTGTACGCTCGCGATACTTCTGCCCTGCCTCTGGCTGATCAACCTGATGTTCATGCACATATGCGTTAAAATAAGAGGAAAGTATGCGATAGGCCAAAAGGCGTGCCTGACCCTCATCGGTCATATTCTGTGACTGGCCATAGCCTTCATGAAAACCAGCTGATGATTCTGTCGATAAAATAGCCTCAAACTGCCTGTCCGCAAACATGGAACGATCCCCATCAATGATGGCGGCTATGTTTAGCTGCCCGTTCTCCTCATGAACAAGCACGTTAGCTTCCCACAGATCGTTATGAACAAGAACCGGAACAGTCACCTGATCAAATAAATCCTTATTTGTTATGAACATATCTGCGATTGCTTCTCCCACACCTGGCATATAGCCGACTTGTGACGCTTTGAGTGCCGTCTCTCCTGCAAAAGCGTGCAGCACCTCGGACCAATGATCCGAGCCTTTAATCGTCCCATCGCCCTGCGGCCAGCCAAACAATTCACCCTCAATCTGATGCATTACAGCCGTATAAGCGCCGAGCTGATGATATAATCGTTCTTTATCAGCTTCCGAAATCGATGAATGATCTAGCTGCTTACTAGGTATAAACTCCATAAACATATAGGTTCTCGGAATGATCAATCCGCTGTCATCACAGGCAATAATATTTGGCGCAGGAATGCCTGCTTTACGATAATATTCATAAACAACCGGTTCAGCAGACATCATCGTACGTTCAAATGAAAATAACGGATCGCCAGCAGAGCCGAGCGGCATCTCTACACGCTCTGGAGCCAAACGTAATATCACATCCGCGTACGACGCATGTTCAAGCTGAATTCGATACGTTGTATTAAAAAGTCCACCCTGCAGCAGTGCAAAACTCTTCACATTGGTAGCGGTTCCAAAAGTGTTCTCTACCAACTTATACAGCATCTCTGCTGTAATGGTTCGGTGTAAACCTGAATTCGTTGTACTCATTTGATATAATCCCCTATCTTTATCTGTCGCTTTATAAATTGAACTAAAGATATTTACATTTTCCACTCCAATGACAGAACAACCTTCCGAACGCTACACTTCTTCAGGTTATTTCTGTCTTCTACGTTCTCATGTAAAAGTTTAGTTCAATCTATAAATGATACTACCATTTCTTTTCAATAACCATATCTTCCAATGGCACGACAGTAGACAAACAGACGGCACCTTGCGGCACCGTCCTTCTGTTTATCCAATAAACATTACAGTTGAATTGTAAGCGAATCTGTACCTGCTGCTGCCGTAACGACAACACCATGTGCACCAGACGTTTGGGAACCGCCCTCTACGCTGGATACACTCTCCATGCCACGCAGCACGATATTCCATGGTTTTCCTGCACCTTCAGCACGAACTTCCAGAACAGATCCGTTACGGGATACGTTAACAAGCAGCTCCTGCTCAGCACTTTGGTTCACAACCACCGCTTGAGCGGAGTTGCCGTCAGCCAGTTCGAACAAGTGAAGGGACACATGATCCGCAAAGTCATAGTCCGGTTTGCTATCCACAGCACCCACAGCAATCAGGCTGTTTGGCTTCACCATCATTGGCAGTGTTTTGAAGTCATGGTTTTCGCTAATCCAGCGTCCACCTTCAACTTTGGCACCTGTCAGATAGTTGGTCCATGTTCCTTCAGGCAGGTAATAACGAACATCACCCTCCTTGTTGAAGATTGGAGCTACCAGGATCGAATCACCAAACATGTATTGAGTGTCCAGGCTGTATGTTGTTGGATCATCTGGGAAATCCAGCAGCATCGCACGCATCATCGGAATACCTTTGACAGTCGACTCCACCGCAGAATTGTAAAGGTACGGCATCAGGCTGATTTTGAGTTTGGTAAAGTCACGAACCACGTCCACGGATTCCTCGTCAAACAGCCAAGGCACACGATACGAAGTGCTTCCGTGTAAGCGGCTGTGAGAAGATAATAGTCCGAATTGTACCCAGCGTTTGTATACGTCAGGGGTTGCTGTGCTTTCAAAGCCGCTGATATCATGGCTCCAGAAACCGAAACCGGAAAGTCCAAGCGAGAGGCCGCCTCGGAGTGATTCAGCCATGGATTCATACGTAGAAGAGCAGTCTCCACCCCAGTGAACCGGGAACTGTTGACCACCTGCTGTTGCAGAGCGTGCAAACAGGGCAGCTCCGTTTTTGCCAATCTTCTCTTCGAGCAATTCAAATACAGCTTTGTTATAGAGCTGTGTATAATAGTTGTGCATTTTAACCGGATCAGAGCCATCGAAGTACACGACATCTGTCGGAATTCTTTCACCGAAGTCTGTCTTGAATGAATCGACACCTTGATCAAGCAGAACTTCCAGCTTGCTCTTATACCATTTCACAGCATCCGGATTCGTGAAATCTACCAGAGCCATGCCTGCTTGCCACATATCCCATTGCCATACGCTGCCATCCGCTGTTTTTACCAGATAACCGTTCTCCATACCTTCATCGAACAAGTAGGATTTTTCTGCAATGTATGGATTAATCCACGCACAGATTTTGAGTCCTTTTTCTTTCAGACGTGCAAGCATGCCTTCCGGGTCCGGGAACATCGCTTCATCCCATACAAAATCAGACCATTGGTATTCCTTCATCCAGAAGCAGTCAAAATGGAATACAGACAGCGGGAGATCACGTTCAGCCATGCCATCTACGAAATGGTTAACCGTTGCTTCATCATAATCTGTTGTGAATGATGTGGTCAGCCACAGACCAAACGTCCATGCAGGTGGAAGCGCTGGTTTACCTGTTAATTTCGTATAATTATCAAGTACATCCTTTGGATTGTCACCGCCGATAATGAAGTATTCCAACGTCTCGCCCTCTACGCTGAACTGCACTTTAGATACATTCTCCGATGCAATCTCATACGATACGCGTTCAGGATGGTTTACAAATACGCCATATCCTTTATTGGACAAATAGAAAGGAATGTTCTTATAGGACTGCTCACTGCTTGTACCGCCATCCTCATTCCAAGTATCGACGATTTGGCCATTCTTAACAAACGGCGTGAAGCGCTCACCGAGTCCATAAACGTATTCACCAATGCCGAGATCCAGCTGCTCGCGGAAGTACGCTTCCTTGCTCGGACCTGTAATATAACCAGCCGCTCTTTGACCGCTACCTGTAATCCGTTTTCCTCCATACAGGAAGCTGACGTCCCAACCATTCGTTTTGTCGATTTGAACTTCCAGATTGCCACTTTTCAAAACAGCGCCTTGTTCATTTTTTGAGATGTCAACATTCGCATCTTGCGTGTTAAGCTCAAATACAGGCCCTTTTTTCACTCCGCCTTTATGGTGATTCAAGGTTACACGAATAACATTAGGCATAGGTGAGCTGTACGTCGCTTTGAGCAATGTGCCGTTCAACGTGTCGCCTTTGGTGCGAATATATTTAGTTGCCGCATATACGGTCAAAGAATTCTCTTTTTGCACAATATCACGAATGTCAGTCGGGTTTTGAATGTGGTACCCTTCACGAGTCATCCAGAATCCATCAGTAAATTTCATGTTTTCTTTCCCCCTTCGGTTATACTATAATAATATTGACATTAATAACGAATTTCTTCTCATATTTTGACCAAATATATCACGATTCTGATAATTCTTATCCGATTCTTTATAAACACCACCAATCTATGGGAACGTTTACATTAATAATGATGCAAAAGGAGATTCTCATATGGAACGTGAACGATTACGGGAAGACCGGATTCACGGCAATGCCATGTATCCAGTCAGTGTGTACCCGGATATTCAGCAATTGAATGGCGATAGCATTCTTGATTGCCACTGGCACGACGAGATGGAGTTCACCATGGTGACTCAGGGCAGTGCTGTTTTTCAAATTGATATGAATACGGTAGAAGTCCAGGCGGGAGAAGCCATCTTTATCAATCGGGGAGAAATCCATGCAGGCTATCTGAAAGGCGATGTCCCCTGTGTTTTTTCATCCATTGTATTTAACCCAGAACTGTTAGGCAGTCGGACGTTTGATGCTGTACAGGAGAAGTTCGTTGGCCCACTTGTACACAAAACGATTATCCCCCCTTACCATATCCAAACCGATGAGGCGTG
Organism: Paenibacillus sp. OK076; assembly: GCF_900110055.1. Taxonomy (NCBI): domain Bacteria; kingdom Bacillati; phylum Bacillota; class Bacilli; order Caryophanales; family Paenibacillaceae; genus Paenibacillus; species Paenibacillus sp. OK076. The sequence continues at coordinate 1,432,480 of NZ_FOCH01000001.1, read as the reverse complement.
GGGGCAAGAAATTATCTTTCATTTGAAACGTATTTTCGCCGATCATGCCGCCGGGACACCCACCTGCGAGATGACGACCAAAGCTTACCTCTACCTAATATTTGCACAAATGTTTGAACATATGAGACCTGCTGCTCTCAAAGGCACCGTTCCGTCAGGCAGTCATGATAAAGTGGAACGCCTGAAATCAGTCCTAAGCTATATTCACAAGCGTTACCCCGAACCACTCAAGTTAAAAGAACTGGCAGATGAGGCTAATATGAGCGAAGGACACTTTTGCCGCTTTTTCAAACAGATGGTGCAGAAAAGTCCGGTCGACTATATCAACTATTATCGCATCCAGCAGGCCTGTCTTCAGCTTGAAAATACCGATCACAAAATTGTGGATATTGCCATGGACGTCGGGTTTGAGCATTTGAGCTATTTCATTACAACATTCAAGAAACACAAGAACATTACCCCGTCCCAATATCGCAAAATGTTTTATGAACAAGTGGCGATGGAACCTGCACTGGTCTAAGCTTAAATTCTTATTCGGAGCGGCACTCCGCACATTGAACTGACGATAATTCACTGTTCTCCACTTGTATATGAGTTAACAGATGCAAAGAAGGTGCTTCAGCCCTTTCAGCCGTAAGCACCTTTTTTATCATTCTGATGAATGGAATTTCATTTTAATTTTTCAGTGTCTCCCATGAGTTGTACTCATGCACCGAGAATCCGTTAAAGGACGAGTGCACACTTGCCATCTTCTCGACCAGCTTGAGCTGTGCTTCCATATATGCTGTACCCTCTTCATAAAAGGTAATAAAATCGCCTTCCTTGCTTTGCTTCGTCTCCACGGCAATTGATACCGTTTTACCCAAAAGTGACGCTTCCTCCAGCTCATCCTTCGCTACATTATAGATGGCCGCTGCCGTATCCCGGTAAGCCATAATGGTAATCGAGTCAAACTTGCGGATCATCCAGCTGCTTACATTCATTGTGGAACCCGGAATTTTATAACCATCCAGCCAGAAAGGCAGGTCAGCGGCTACAGGCATCTTCATCCGTGCGGCCCGATCGACGATGTATTGAACGTTCCCCTGCCACTGCGTAATCACACTGGCTTGATTGGTTTTCCACTCGGGATGTACATGAGGTTCAATGTCCAGATGGATGCCGGCAAACTTCTCATTGGGCTCTACTTGATTTTGATACGCTTCAACCCAGTCCAGAAACTCTGCAATTTGATCCCGGCTCTCCGTCAGTCCCCAGGCAGGTCTTCCTTCCATAACGTCCACGGCAATATTCTTCTCTCTGGCTTGACGAATGAACGATGTATAGTACGGAAGCTTTACATCCCGATTCATTTGTAGGTAGATCGTATTGATTTTGTTCGTTGTGGCGAACTTCAGCACTAGCTGAGGGTTACTTTGAATCTGCGTGGTGTCCCATACCCAGGTTGCTCTTACGGTTCCCTGTACCGTTCCATGGATGGTTTCATAACTGTCCACTGAGCCAAGTGCAGTGGCCTTGCAAACATACGTATTCCCTGCAAACAGCATGAAACAACTAATTAACAAAATGAATTGGTACCTTCTTTTGCTTTTCATATTTGTACACTCCCTTTGATGTTATGCAGCTCTATCGTGCAAATCTCGATGAAATTCTGTCGTTTTATATTCATTCATTGGATACAATTTCGATGTACGACTATTTACATTGCTTTTATATGCAACATCATCTCTTAGACTTACGACGAAAGAATCATATAACATTATTTCGGGTATTCACACTTCTGTATTTATAGTTCCAAAGTCTCATTTATGAGAAACTTTTTAATTTTAGCCTAATTCCACCCTAACATGGGTCACTTTTTGCATATGTACAACAGACGACTCAAGACCTAGTAAGCGTTTTCCTGTGAAAATAAAAAAGGCCGCCCAAAGGCGACCTTCACTTCTCTACCCGTTTCTAGGAAGAACGGGCACGCTATTATTCGTTAATTCCCAGCTGGAGCAGCCGGTGTATTCTCCACCATCTCATCAAACAGGGATACCAGCTCAATGCCTTCTGCCGAAATGCGTACCAGCCCTTTATCAGACAACCGCAATTCCGGAATAACAACAAGCGCCAACAGAGACAGCGTCATAAATGCATTATTTAATGTACAGCCAGCAGCCTGTAACGCTTCACTAATCGCTGCAGATTGAGCTGCTACCACTTCAAAAGATTCCGTAGACATCAAGCCTGCAATGCGCAGCGGGAATTCGGTCACACCAGACGCAGTCACGACAGCTACGCCGCCCTGCATTCCAATAACCCGGTTGCCCGCCTCAGCCATCAATGCGTCATCATTCCCGATAATGAGCAGATTGTGACTGTCATGTGCAACGGTCATCGCAATGGCCGCAGGACCTGTGAAGCCAATGCCCCCAACAAGAGCAACGGCGCGATTGCCCGTTTGTTTGTGGCGCTCCAGCACCGCAATTTTGCAGATTTCACCTGATGTTGAAACGACGACATTGCCATGTTCCACCGTAACATTAACATGCTTCTCCTTGGTATCCACATGGTTCTCTGTCACATGAATCACTTTTGCTCCAATCATACCTTCGGTAATCGGCGCAGACAGTTCCATGTCCTTCGGCTGAATATTCGCTTCCAGTTTCACGGTATTCAGCGCCTCTTCCGGGTATGTGAAGCTGTCCCAGACCGCCGTCATTTTGCCGTTCTCTGCCACGACATGCCCTGCGGCAATCGTCATGCCTACACGGACATCAGCCAAGCGTCCATCGAGCAAAATAATATCGGCGATATTCCCCGGAATAACCGCACCAACGTCGCGTGCTACACCGAAACGTTCAGCCGTATTGATCGTCGCCATCTGGAAAGCGGTAACCGGCTTTACCCCTTGAGAAATAGCCAAACGTACAACAAAGTCCATATGGCCTTCTTTGAGCAGCGACTCAGAACTCCGGTCGTCCGTCACCAGCATCATTCGGCGTGTATCCAGGCCAAGCTCTGTGCAGGCTTTGATCGTTTCCGCCACGTCATGCCACGCAGAGCCCTGACGCATTTTGGCGTACATGCCAAGCCGCAGGCGTTCCACCACATCTTCCTTCGTAACACATTCATGATCCCCCGTAACGCCGCTTGCTGCGTAGGCTGGCAGACGCCAGTCATCCGCTGCCCAGGTGAAGTGACCGTCTGCCACCTTGCCCGCTCGGAGCGTCGCCTGAATCTCACCGATCATCGTCTCGTCCCCGTACACAACCCCAGGGAAGTTCATCACTTCACCAAGGCCAATCATATCCGGACCCCAGGAGAGGGCTTCCGCCACTTCTTCCGGTCCAATATAAGCGCCAGTGGTCTCCAGTCCAGGATGTGTTGAAGGAACACAGGAAGCCACCTGCATATAAGCAGCCATTGGCGTCGTCCGAGCTTCATCCAGCATCAATCGCAGACCTTTGAGCCCAAGCACATTGGAAATCTCATGCGGGTCAAAGAACCCTCCCGTTGTACCGGAAGGCAGCACGGCTCTCGCAAACTCCGTTACTTTCATTTGAGTACTTTCAATATGACAGTGCCCATCCAGCAATCCGGGAGCAATGTATTTGCCTTCTGCCTCAATAATACGTGTATGCTCTCCGATCGTATGGCTTACATCTTTGCCAACATATGCAATCCGGGATCCCTGTACCGCTACAGACATGCCCGGCAAAATTTCACCCGATATCACATTAACCAGTGTTCCGCCCCGAATGACCAAGGTAGCAGGCAAGTCTCCCCGTGCTGTTGCCACCAGATCCGGTACGCAATCCGCCATTAATGGGCGTTCAAAAGATGGTGTGTTCATGTTGCTGCCTCCTTCATTAAATAAACGATCATAAAAAAATAGATTGTTACGATTATATGAGTCTCGCCGTCATGTGTAAAGAAAATTAACACCTATTGTGCATGAACACAAAGGATGAATCATTTTTTATCCATAAAGCCCAATCCTTCTAATCTCATGTCAGCATGTCAGAAGAGATGAAATGATCTATGTCCAGTAATGTCCAGAGATCAACTTCATACCTCACGCTGCAAAGGCCAACCTCATGGAGCTTCTTATTCCCCACATCGTATTCCACAATACACAGAAAAACTCCCGTCCTTTCGAACGGAAGCCTTCTTCAAGAGCATACAAGACGAAGTTAATCGGCCTGAGCCGCAGATACCTTGCCCATATCATACAATTCCTCGGACTGGGACGTAATGAATGGGCTCGGTTTATCCATGCAATAGATATGCAGTAAATGCATCGCACGCGTACATGCCGTATAGAACAGCTTACGTTCATGTTCCTGCGCATATTGCGATGCAGATCCGTCATAGATCAGAACCGCATCAAACTCCACACCTTTGGCCAGATACGCCGGGATGACATGCACACCCCGTTCAAAGGCGAGTGTTGTTTTCTTGATCAGCTTCGGTGCCGCAGGCAATACGTTGCTTAATGTTTCGTGTACGTCCTTGCTTTCTTCCGCGGTTTTGCAGATGACCGCAACCGATTCATACCCTTCCTGAATCAGGTGTTTGAGATCGGCTGTTATAACATCCAGATGCTCCTGTTCATTGGAAGAAACAATCACTTTCGGCTTCTCCCCGCCCCGGTTAAATGGAACAATCTCTTCTCCACCGGGAACCATGCCGCGTGTGAACTCCACGATCTCCTGTGTTGAACGATAACTTCTCGTCAGCTCGATCACTTCCGTATTTTCCGGACCATACAGGTTGGTTAGCGGCCCCGTACCACTCAATACCGAAGAGTGTGCATAGATGGCTTGATTAAAATCTCCAAGTGCGGTGAATTTCGATCTCGGAAACAATCTTTTCATAAAAGCAAGCTGGAAGGCAGAGTAATCCTGCGCCTCATCAATGATCACATGGCGGATATTGGAGTTAATATGGAAACCGAGCAGCAACTCACGCAAATACAAATAAGGTGTGATATCCTCATAGGCCAGCTCCTGTAATTTCAGTCTGCGAAGTGTCATCTCACTAATCTCTTCCCAGTGTGAAGGCAGTGCTTCCTCTCCCAAGAGGCGAACCATCTGGGCCCGGTCACTGAACAAGTGCGCGTACAGCTGACGGACATCGACAAAACGTAATGATTTGATCCATTTGCGCAAAGGCTTGAGCCGATCACTGACCACCATTCGGGCAAGGATCTCTCGTTCCTGCTGGAAATCATCGAACGTGTCTGACTTCCCTTTTTGCTTACGCTTCAGTCGTTGATAAGCTCGCTGCAGATCCTCCGGCTCCATCAGATCCAGTTGTTGATCTACCCAAGGTGCTTCCAATTCGCCTTTACCAAAGGCCGATAACTCTTTGAGCATCCAGTCCCGCAGGATTTCCAATCGATTCACCAGCTTGACGGATGGCTCGAAGCTATAGAATTTCTCCGCCATGGCTTCAGCTGTAACCACAGCCCGTCCTTGGAACCGAACCGGCTTGAACTTCATGCCTTCCGACATCATGCTGTCCTTATAACGCGTTATGACCTTCAGGAAAGATTCGGATGACTTGAATCGAATGCCGGACATACGCGCATCGTACTGAGGATCTTCTGTTCCGGTGAGTACGTATTCAAGCTGAATGAATGGGTCTTCCAGCTGATATTCACGGCCCAGACGGCGTTCCAGATACTCCTGGAAGGTCGTTTGCAGCATGTTTTCCTCCCCAAGCTCGGGCAGTACGGTGGAAACATAACTGTTGAACATCGGGTTTGGCGAAAAAAGGACCATCTGATCCGCTTGCAGATGCTCGCGGTATTTATAGAGAAGATACGCCACACGCTGAAGTGCAGCGGATGTTTTACCACTGCCAGCAGCTCCCTGCACGATCAGCATGCGAGTCCGGTCATTACGGATAATCCGGTTCTGCTCCTTCTGAATCGTCGCCACAATGCTTTTCATCTGTGCATCCGAGGTTCGGCTAAGAACGGCCTGTAACAGTTCATCCCCAATCGTAACCCCGGTGTCGAACATAAAGCGGATACGTCCATCCCGAATGACAAACTGCCGCTTCATCTCAATATCGCCACTTATCTCACCGCTCGGTGTATGATACGTGACCGGACCTGGTGCACCATCGTAATACAGGTTCGATATGGGTGCACGCCAGTCATAGACAAGGAAGGATTCCTCTTTCTCATCCAGCAATGATGCGATCCCCAGATAGATTCGTTCTGCATTCGGATAGCCATTTTCCTTAAAATCAATGCGTCCAAAATACGGTGAATGATGCAGCCGTTTCATTTTGTCCAGCGCTGCTGCCGTATTCAGGTGACTGCGCTCCCGGTCCGATAAAACCTGTGATTGCTGCCGCATGCTGGTGGAGGTTTCACCCACGTCATCCGCTTCGCTGAAGTTCATGGTGACTTCGTCCCAGAAGTCTTTTCTCATCCCCACAACTTCGTCCCTGAAGGAACCTACCTCTTTTTCTAGGATGTCTATTTTCCGATCAATCTGTTCTGTTACAATGTTGACCCGCTGTTGCTCCTCGCTCCATTGCTGGTCTGTACTCATATGTTAATACGCCCCTCTTTCCCCGGATTGTGTCCTCAAAAGCCCATTTGACAAGCCCGAAAAGGCTATGGTATAATTAATTAGAAAGTAAACATTTTTATTTTATGTTAATTAGTTCTAATTTTCTGAAAACCATTTTTTATTGTACCAGTGACAACGTCCCGATGCAAGCGGAGGCGTTTTTTGTTGTTTTTATTCTATTATTACCCTCGATTGGGATGAATATAGAACGTTTACCATTCTATTGTCGTAATTCTTCAATAGTTTCTCTCCAGCGTGTAATGGCCCCAGACTCGTCTTTTAATTGAAATGTTATTCCTGAAGTAATCTCCGCATAGGGTGCATGATCTACTCGAACGTTTAACACTTGAGCCTCGAAACGATCTCTTGGATGAACAGCTTCCATGAGTTGTGGCAGTGACGTGACACCCAGACGAATAGATAACAAGCTTTGCTGATGGACAGCAATCAAGGTAGCCTTGCCTGTTCGGCTCATATTCATACTTGTCTGCGTTTCCGGCCATAAAGCCAGTCTCAGCAGGTTTGGCGTGACCGCAATAACTTCCCCCATACTGATCATCGCCTGATGTGGCCAACCAGCTTCGGACACCGTCAGCAATTGCATCGCTTCGTGCTGCTTCTGCTCCAGATCCTGTCCATTGAACCACTGCATCCATTCAGGGCCAAGCTGTGTTAAATTCATACGTATCTACCTCGGTTCGATTGAGTTGGTTGCGCAAGGTTTGTGCTATGTATGCAAAACAACCCGGACACGCTGTCCGGGCTGGTTGTGGTTTCATTGTATATGATGAAACCACATCACCGCAAACTGTACTACCATGTTTACGGCCATTTTAGCCAATTCAGAATTTTATCCTGGGACTCCTTGTCTTCACTGGCACTATGAACATGCTCGGCAAGCCGGTTCAATCGTTCCAGCTGATAGCCATAATCATAGATCGCAGCGGCCACGATGGACAATCTCAGCATCCCTTCCTGATCGATATCAAACTGGGAAATGGCCTGCTCCATGAAACGATCATTATCCAAAATGAACTGTGCCGCCTCTTCCCCGTTTGGTTTCAGCTTATCCTCGAATTTGAGCAGCGCATGTTCATGGAATTTGATGACAAGCTCCAGATGTGTATCAAAGAACTGATCCATTTCCGGTGTTCGCTGTGCCTGGAAATAATGGCGTTCTACCGAATCCAGCACATCGAATCCTTTTTGCAGACTCAGCAGCATCTGTTTGTACACGACCATCTGCCGCGTCTCGCTGAATTTGGAACGTTTCATCTTCTTCTGCTCTTCTTCAAACAAATTATATTTATCTGACAAAGATTTAATGGAACCGCCCAGATTATTTTTCTCATCCCGGAACACCACTTCCTTGATCTCATCCGAGATGGATGTCCGCAGCAGCAGTGACATGCCACTGAACACACTCTGGATCTGCTTTACGAACTGAATCTTCGGCTTGGGTGGAAATACCGTAATGTTGATAAGAAATGCAGATACAATGCCGACAAGTGTCAGCAGGAAACGGTTTAATGCAAAATGCCAGTCACCCGACGCTTCCATAATCGATACAACGGTTACCAGCGTCAGGCCGACCGTTTCACCCATATTCAATTTAAGACAAATCATAATAACCAGCACAATAATTAACCCGACGGCGATGGGCTCATTGGACAGCACCATGCCTCCCAGCAGGGCCACAATTGCCCCAAGTGTGGTGGTCTGCAGCTGATCCAGGAAATACTTCCAGGAACGATAAATGGATGGCTGCATCGCAAAGATGGCCGCGATTGCGGCGGGAACGGGAGATTGCGGGTTCAGGAACATGCTGCTAAGGTACAGGGCCAGCGTGACCGCAATCCCTGTCTTAAGTACACGTGCACCAAATGACATGGTGACCCCTCCTCTTTTTCGAAACTGATTTCATTCGTTGGATGATCATTATCATTATTACCCCATATTTCTTTTTTTGCCCGAATCAATTCAGGAGAACGATTTATTGTATCATGGAAGCCTTTGGGTTACCATGCCCTGTATCCTGTTGATGAGTTAGATTCCCTGTTACTTCTATGTATACACAACAATACCCCACACTCCACTATCGGAAGTAGGGGTATTGTTGGTTTAACTCAAACGGAGAAAGTTATAAGAACCTTCCTTCCCATTCACGCTTAAATTGCTCCACGAACTGCACCATAAAGTCATGACGCTGCTCTGCCAGTTCCTTGCCATAGGACGTGTTCATGAGATCCTTTAGCTTAAACAGCTTTTCGTAAAAGTGATTGATCGTTGTACTGCGTCCATTCCGATACTCCTCCCGCGTCATCTGCTCTCGTGGCGGCAGGGCGGGATCATACATCTCACGGCCTCTCGCACCGGCAAAAGCAAACGTACGCGCAATACCAATGGCGCCCAGCGCATCCAGGCGATCCGCATCCTGCACCACCTGGGCTTCCAGGGATGAGACGGTAGGACGCTGTCCTCCTGCATAGGAAATAGAACTAATGATGTGTACCACAGCTTCCCGTGTACCCGCTTCAAGCGGCTGGGTATCCAGCCATTCATTCAGCTTCGCCATTCCGGCTTCAAGACTTTCGTTAAGCTTCTCATCCGGCACATCATGAAGCAATGCAGCGAGTTCACAGATAAAGGGATCGGCACCCATACGGTGTGCAAGCTCGACCGCAAGTGCGGTCACCCGCTCGATATGCGGCCAGTCATGACCATCCGTATGTGCGGCCGCATCTCCCTGTACAAAAGCACGAGCCGCCCGAAGAATAGCCTCTCCTGTTAACGTTCCATCAACATGATCCTCATGCCCCGATGGTTGCGCACTTTGATTCAGATGTTGAGGGGATTTCTCCTGCATCTTACACGTCCCCGCCTTCGCGAGCTTGTTCACGCGGTATACGTCTTGCCACGCCGGTCTTGACCGCTGCTTCAATCACCCGATTGCGCATCGATTTGACGATTTTATCGTTAAACACACTCGGAATAATATAATAACGGGTGCGCTCTTCATCCGAAATGGCTGAAGCAATCGCCTGAGCTGCTGCGAGCTTCATCTCTTCATTAATCTCACTGGCACGGCAATCCAGAACAGCTCTGAACATACCCGGGAAACACAATACGTTATTGATCTGATTCGGATAATCCGAGCGCCCTGTCGCCATGACAGCCACGATATCTTCCACCACAGACGGCATAATCTCCGGTACCGGATTGGCCATGGCAAATACAATCGGGTCGGCGGCCATGGTTTGCACATCTTCCCGGGTTAACAGATTACCGCGTGACAAGCCGATGAAGACATCTGCTCCGCGAATTACTTCACGAAGTGAACCTGTCTCCAGTTCCGGGTTGGTACGCGCTGCATAGTCGCTCCATACTTCATTTTCATAGGTAGCCGTCCGTACCAATGCACCATCACGATCGACCCCGACAACCCGACTTGCTCCCGCGGACAGCAGAATATTACTGCATGCCACACCAGCTGCACCGATACCACAGACGACAATTTTTACATCCGTGATGGATTTGCCGACCAGCTTGAGTGCATTGATCAGACCTGCATACAACACAACTGCTGTACCATGCTGATCGTCATGAAATACCGGAATGTCCAATTCCTCATTCAAGCGACGCTCAATTTCAAAACAACGTGGTGAGGAAATATCCTCCAGATTAATCCCGCCAAATGCTGGTGAGATCGCTTTCACAGTTCGAATGATTTCCTCGGTATCCTGTGTATCCAGGCAGATTGGAAAAGCGTCCACTCCTGCAAATTGTTTGAACAACATCGCTTTACCTTCCATGACCGGCATCGCGGCACGTGGTCCAATGTTGCCAAGTCCAAGCACGGCACTGCCATCCGATACTACGGCAACCGTATTCCGCTTGATTGTCAGCGAAAATGCCTTTCCAGGCTCTTCTGATATAGCCGAGCATACCCGGGCCACATCCGGTGTATATACACGTGACAGATCTTCACGGTTATGAATCGGGACCTTCGGTGTAACCTCAATCTTGCCGCCCAAATGCAGCAGGAACGTCCGGTCCGATACGTTTATGATGGATGCCCCTTTAAGCTGACGCACCCCTTCTATAATTTTGCTGTTATCTTGTGCATCCGTTACAGCGACAGTTAAGTCGCGCACACTAACATCCTGATTGGTCGAAATGACGTCGATGGCTATGATGTCCCCGCCAGCTTCCGAGATGGCCGAGGCCACTTCGCCAAACTTGATATCTTTTGTTGTCATTTCCAGCCGAATAATAAAGCTGTTACCGTCTAAATTCCTTTGATTCATTCCAATTCCTCCCAGACTGAAAGTCATGAGTTGCAATGTTACCTGTTTGTCTTCGCTGCGCGGACACGTTTATCCTTTATCTTGCCCAGAAAAAGTACTCAGCGTGATATCATTACGACAAAAAGGACCACCCTCTTCGTCTGATCGAGACGTTAAGGGTGACCCTTCTGCACGCTTTATAAGTTGAACTAAAGAATATTTACACTTGCCACTCCAATGACAGAACAGCCTTCCGATCGCTGTTATCTCCGCATTTTTCAGCCTAATGAGTAACAAATATATTATTTACGCTCAGCCACTCTTTTCAATACCCTGATGTCATATGGCTGCAAATCCAGGCTGCCCTCCACAGCATCATCACTCAGCAGATCACGATAGGACTGGTTGTCCAGTTCTACTTGCTTCGGCTCCGGTGTGTAGTTCTGCACAAAAACATAATCCGCTGTGCCATCTGTACGGATGTGTGCCGTAACTCCAGCAGGAAGCTGAGTTTCAAGAGCACGCTCTATACCCAGATCAGTGATTAAATTGCCATAGAAATCATCGTAAAATGGAGCTTTGAAACGTGTAGCCATATAATAAGCTTTACCTGAACCAAGACGGTTAACGGTCAAAGCAGGCCGTCCGGCATAGAAGTCCGAGCGATATGTCGCCAGCGCTTCTGCACCTTCCAGATGAATCAGGTCACATAATTCGAAAGCATCATATTCGGCATTCAGTTGAAGCTCGTTGCCTTTCACAGGCACAACCCCATTCAAATCACGGTCATGCAAGCCGTCGATCTCTTCTGACCAGATCCCCAGCGTCTTGCGAAGCGGTCCAGGGAATCCGCCGAGGAAGCACAGATCATTCTCATTTACGATACCTGACCAATACGTGGCTACAAATGCACCGCCATTTTCCACAAATCGCTCAATACGTTCGCCGACGCCTTCACGAACCAGATAGAGCATAGGTGCGATGAGCAGCTTGTAATTGGAGAGATCAGCATCCATGTCGATGACGTCTACAGGCACACCTTTTTTCCAAAAGGCATCATAATGCCATTCTACCGTCTGCTCGTACTTCACTCCGATGTTACGCGGCCCTTGGGAATCCTTCACTGCCCAGCGGTTTTCCCAGTCGAAGATGATAGCAACCTCGGCCGGAACGGACGTGCCAACCACCGCCTGCATTCCTTCCAGTGCCGTTCCTACGTCAGTAACATCCTGGAACACACGGGTATGTTCATGCCCAACATGGTCCACAACCGCTCCATGAAGCTTTTCACTGGAACCCCGACTCTTTCTCCACTGGAAGTACTGTACACTGTCCGAGCCGTGCGCTACAGCTTGCAGAGATGCCAGCAGATGCATGCCCGGACGTTTCAATTTGCTGGTATCTTGCCAGTTGGTTGAGCTTGGTGTGCTCTCCATTAATAGAAACGGCTGCCCACCCTTGATGGAACGAACAATATCATGCATCATGGCAATTCGGGATGCCAGCGTATCTTCTTCATCCGCATCATGCCATGTCGGATAACTGTCCCATGACAGGAAATCCAGAATGTCAGCGAACTTCCAGTAGTTCAATCCTTCATAAAATTCCATCAGGTTAGTCGTTACCGGCAGATCGGGATTTTTGGCCTTCAGCGGTTTCGTTTCGTGCACGATAAAATCAGCAGTCTGATCTGTGACAAACCTGCGCCAGTCCAGATTCATCGCATGGACCTGTGTCTCTCCGTGCGGGGCAGGAGACTCCACTTGACTCCAGTCTGTCACGGTATGACTCCAGAATGTTGTCCACCAGGAGTGATTCAACTCGTCCAGAGTGCCGTATTTGTTTTTCACCCAGCCGCGAAAAGCGTCCTGGCAATAATCACAGTGGCAATCCCCGCCGAATTCATTGGAAATGTGCCAGCCAATGACTGCGGGATGATCCGAGTAACGTTCTGCAAGTTTGGTGTTGATTGCCGTAACCTTCTCCCGGTATACCGGGGATGTATAACAATGGTTGTGACGGAAGCCATGCAGGTTACGCACCCGATTGGCCCCAACACGCAGCACTTCGGGATACTTGGCCGACATCCAGGCAGGTCTTGCACCGCTTGGGGTAGCCAGGAATGCATAGATTCCATTGGCAGCAAAACGATCCAGTACTTGATCCAGCCACTCAAACGTGTACACGCCTTCCTCCGGTTCAAGGGATACCCATGAAAAGATGCCAATGGACATCACATTACATTTTGCCAACTTCATCAGGCGGATATCTTCTTCAAGGACTTCAGGATAGCGGAGCCATTGCTCCGGGTTATAGTCTGCACCATGTAACATATGAGGTGCTTTGGAGCTTACCGGTGGATATTTGTATGTCATGCTGACAACTCCTTATTCATTTCATTTTGAATCATCTATTTGATTAATGCAGCACTCGGCTGCTCATCCAATGCAGTGTCATTTTCCTCTCCAGCCTTCAGTGCTGAAAACGATTGCAACTTCTGTCCCTTGAAGTCAAACATCGTCAGGTTGCCCCAGTTATTCGGATGTCCAACAGACCACTCTTCCTTGCTAGGAATCCAGGCAGGCTCCCAGTAATAGAAACCCGCTCCGAGACCGCCCGGAACTTCACGAATAATCTGCAGTAGATCCTTCAGATAACGTGTCTGTCCTTCTACACTTGCCGGATACCCGGGCAGCAGCAGTTCTTCCTGATTCAGAATCCACTCGTGGCCTTCAGGCTGCTCCAATGTCCAAGGATAAGCGGTTTCAACCACATTGATGGGTTTGCCGTAGCGTTTAGCCAGGTCATGCAGATTATCCCGCAGTGCATCCAGTGTTCCATGCCACCAAGGGTAATACGAGAGCCCAATGACATCGAACTCCACACCAAGCGCTTCAAATCGATCATAGAACTTGCGGCTCTCCGCATTATCACCACCGCGGTCTATATGGATCATGATCTTGATGTCAGGATCGATGGATTTAACCGCAGCGATGCCATACTTCACAAGTCCAGCAAAACGCTCCCACTGTTCATCAGTATCATGCTCTTCCCCACCAACACGCCCTTCATCCCATAACATGCCAGGTGTAATCTCATTTCCCACCTGCACCATGTCTGGCAAAGCCTCATGTTCCTTGAGTGTCCTCAGTACGTCTGCCGTATAGGTACATACCTCACGTTGCAGTTCCTCATAGGACAGCTTCTCCCACGCCTTTGGCTTCCATTGATTGGCTGGATCAGCCCAGCGATCCGAATAATGAAAGTCCAGCAAAAATTGCAGGCCTTGTTCCTTGATCCGTTTGGCTACCGCTACCGTCCGCTCCAGATTACAGAATCCGCCTACAGGATCATTCCAGATTCGCAACCGAATTGCATTGGCATCACCCAGCTTGAGAATGGTCAGCAAGTCCTCCTGCTGCCCATGCTCATCACGATAGCTCCCACCATGCTGCTCAATTTCATCCATAAATGACACATCCATTCCAAGAATGAATGCCTCTTCCTTTAAATTGCTCACTTTATCAACCTCCGTTTAATTTAGATGCAGGCTCAGCCTTTAACCGAACCCAAGGTCATACCTTTGACAAAGAAGCGCTGCAGGAATGGATACACAATGAGGATTGGCGCACTTCCAATAAAAATCTGTGCCGCTCTTACTGTGGTTTGAGAAATGGTCTCCATCTCTTTCGGGTTCATGGCCATCGTACTCATATCACGTTTGATAATTACGGTCTGCATGAACGTAGCCAGTGGATAATCCTTGGCATTGTTCATATAGAGCAATCCGTCAAACCATGAGTTCCAGTGAAACACCATGCTGAACAGTGCAATGGTTGCGATCGATGGCATGGAAATCGGCAGGAAAATACTGAACAACGTTCTGAAGTGATTGGCTCCATCCATCAGCGCCGCTTCCTCAAGCTCTTTCGGAATACCCCGGAAGAAGTTTAGCATCAGAATAACGAGGAAGGTGTTAACAGCTCCCGGCAGTACCAACACCCAGAAGGAATCCATCAGGCCGATCTTCTGGATGACCATATAGAAGGGAACGAGTCCCCCATTGAAGATCATACTAAAAACAAAAATCCATGAATAGACGGTTCTTCCTTTAAATTCATTATTTTCTTTCGACAACGGGTACGCCGCCAAAAAGGTAATTAGCAACGTAATTCCCGTACCAATAACTGTCCGCAGCAAGGAAATCCAGAGAGAGTTTAGGAAAATCGGATTATTCATCGTTTTTTTGTATGCTTCAAGCGAGAATCCTACCGGCCAGAGGCTGACGAGGTTGGCATCTGCGGCAGCCTTGTTACTGAAGGATACAGCCAGGACATGAATCATCGGTACAATACACATAATGGCAACCAAAATGAGAAAACAAATATTAATGACGTTGAACACGCGATAAGGCGTTGATTTATGATACATCGTGGTCCCTTCTTTCTCCGTTCATTCGATTAGAATATGCGATATCCGGCGTATTTTTTGGCTAAGCTGTAGGATACAAGGATCAAGACCATGCTGATGACCGATTTAAATAATCCAATGGCGGTCGCGAAGCCCATCTCTCCATTTTCCAGCGCCGAGCGATAAACGAATGTATCAATAATGTCGCCTGTTTGATATACGAGCGGGTTGTACAGGTTGAAAATCTGATCGAACCCGGCGTTAAGCACGTTGCCCAGTGCCAGTGTTCCAACCACCATCAGCATCGGTACAAGAGACGGAATGGTAATATGCAGCGTCTGCTTCCAACGACCCGCTCCGTCAATCTCTGCTGCTTCATACAGCGCCGGGTTAATGCCGGCAAGGGCAGCCAGGAAGACAATCATGTTATAGCCAAATTCCTTCCACACATCCGTTAGAATGATCGTTGGTCGGAACCAGCTGTTATCTCCAAGGAAGAAATATGGCCCAAGTCCGAATGTCCCGAGTACCCGGTTCACCAGTCCTCCGGTCGATAACAGATCAATCAGAATTCCGCCCAGGATGACCCAAGACAAGAAGTGAGGCAGATACACCAAGGTTTGGATCGTTCGCTGGATCGCCATCTTGCGAACCTCATTGAGCAGAATCGCGAACACAAACGGGACAAACAAGTTAAAGATCAGTTTGAGCACAGCAATGATCAGTGTATTCCAAATGACTTGCAGGCTATCCTCGCGTTCAAACAAATATCTAAAATTATCAAGCCCGACCCACTCCGAGCCGCTGATGCCGAGCCAAGGTTTGTAGTTCTGAAATGCCATAACAATTCCGCCCATAGGCACATAACTGAATATAATCAGAAAGATGATGGCTGGCAGCAGCATTACGTGAAATGGCCAAGTTCGTTTTAAAGTTCTCATGATTGCTCCCCCTGTAATTCTTCCTACTCAAGTGCTCCCTGAGTGGCTTATACTGCGATTATATCAACCGTTTGCATAGGTCAAACAGCACATAAAAGCAATATAAATGGCACAAAAGCAACCAGTTTGGACTCGCTGTCATTCGAGTCATTCATTCACTGCTGACATGCACCTCCCGCAAGCAAATCAAGCTCTCATAACGACAAAAAAAGCGTGCAGACCTAGTTGGTCTGCACGCTCCTGTATCCTTATTTTTTCACACTGTCATACCATTCGTTGACCTCTTGTGTGATTTGGTCACCGCCACCCGATTTCCACGTTTGTACAAATGTATCGAACGCATCTACCGGATTTTTGCCATAAATGATTTCGTTAAACGTTTGGTTCTCAATTTTATTGAGATAGTCGAGCTTGGATTTCATAGTTGAAGTTGTAGGACCTGTAAACATGTTTTTGAACGAGATGTCCTTCTGATCAAGCAATTCTTTGGCAGCTGCAGGCGTCTCTGGCCCATAGTTCACCGCTACATCTTTCTCCAGCTTTGTTTCTGGTTCCTTGCCATCAGCCAGATTCATCAGGGCTTTCATCTGTGCATCCGGAATACGTGCGCCATCACGAACGAGCAAATAACGTACAACATTCACATATCCACCGTCCATATCAGCCGGTTTCACTTGTTTCCCATTTGCATCCAATTGATAATCATAGCCTTCAAACAGACCGTTGTCATACGGACTTCCTTTGGCTGGATCAGCATAGTTGTCGAACAGGTAGTTCTGGTATGTGAAGAATGCTTCCGGATGTTCCATATCTTTTTTGATCAGCGTAACACCATTAACAAATTGTGTTCCGTGACGCATCGCTTTGCCATCAGGGCCTGCCGGAATTGCAATCGGTTTCCACACAGCACTTGGTACGTTTTTCACTGTGTCGATCAGCGGCCATCCGCTCATCCAGTAAGGACCAGGGATAATACCGGCTGTACCTGCCACTGCAGGCTCTGCTGTTTTGTTCTCATCCCACAACGCTGCTTCCTGCGGGATATATCCTTTTTTGAGCCATTCGCTCAATTTGGTCAGACCTTGCTTCATGCCAGGATTGATGGAACCATACTCCAGCTTGCCATCTGCTCCTAAATTCCATTGCTGAGGCAAAGTACCATATGCGCCGAAGATCCAGGATGGATCACCCATCCATGTGTTCATGGAAGTTTTGAAGCCAATGCTCAGTGGAGTAACCTTGTCTGGAGTCAATCCATCCGGATTTTTATTTTTGAAGGCTTCCATTACCGTTTCCAGTTCGTCAATGGTTTTTGGCGCCTCCAAATTCAGCTTGTCCAGCCAATCCTGGCGAATCCAGAGTAGATAATCATTGTTGTAGGCGTAGTCCAGCACCGGAATACCCATTTTTTTGCCATCTCTGCTGTACTGATTCCATACATTTGGATCTTGCTCCATCGCTTTTTTCCATGTATCAGAAGCATATTTGTCGAACAGCGGCCCAACTTCCTGATACATGCCGGAGTCAATCAAATCTTGAGCAACTAAATTATCCGGCTGCCCTATTGTCACAACATCCGGCATTTCCTGACCGGAAGACATTGCAAGACGAAGTTTGGTTGCAAATGCACTGTTCGTATCTGTCACAGACCACAAGGATTTGATTTCAATTCCAAATTTGTCTTTGGCCCACTTGGTTGCCACGTTATTTTCCATCGATTCGCCATTTTTGAATTTCAGCTCAGGGTCGATTCCCCATGCTGTTGTAATCGTTACTGCCGGATCATATTTTTCTTTGTATTCGTTTTCAACGGCTGGCGTGCTCGAACCCGCGTTCTCACCGCCACTGTTGCCTCCTCCACATGCAGATAGGATGACAGCGAGACAGGTTGTCGTAGCGAGGAGCGGTAGCCATCTCTTTTTTGTAGATTTCGCTCTCATTTGTTGTTCCCCCTTAATCATTTTGGTTACCCTTTCATTATAGGCCTGCCGGGTCTTTCAGCCTATGTCACGAAAACAAGATTTCTGCACCTTTGGCAACCTATATCTTGGAATGATGTTGAAATTATGCCTGATCCCGATATTCATTCGGTGTCATGCCGTAATGCTTTTTGAACATTTTGCTGAAATATTGCGGATTCTGGTACCCCAGCTCACTGGTAATCTCGTATATCTTTTTATTGGTGTTTTTGAGCAAATACAATGCACGCTCCATCCGCATGCGAATCATATAATCTCCCAGCCCCTCACCTGTCTCGGCTTTGTAGATTTTGGACAAATACACGGGATGCAAATACACCTTGTCTGCGATCATCTTCACGGACAGATCCTGTCCTGCGTCTCTCGTTACCATCTCCTGAACCTGCTTGATGACGTGTCTGCGACTCTGTACACCTTCGTGATCCGATAGCTCCTCCTGCAGTTTGGCAAGCATTTCAGTCGCCCAGCGACGAAGCTTGTCAGGTGATTGGATCAACTGATGCGCGAGCAGCAGGTCAAATCCCGCATGATCAATCTCATGTACGAGATGCCCCTGCTTGTGCGCGATATACATAAAGGCATTCGTTACAGACAAATACATCTCATATACATGCTCTCTGGAGAGACATACACGTTCCGCTGCATCAAAGACGGTATTCAGTTTACGTGCCGCCGCCTCCCACTGTTTGGTTTCAAGCAATTGAGGCAGTACGGGTGGCTTATAGAGCTCTTCAAGCGCTTGTGCCGCATCGTTCTCCGGTCGTTTGGACAGCTCTTTGTCCATGTAAATGATCGTATTTTCATCTGGACCCGACAGCACGAGTGATCCCAAACCTTTACGATAAGCGGTGGTCAGATCGGCAAATTGAAACGGTGCTGTGACCACCATGGACAGATCGCCTTGCAGATATCGAATAACATGCTCGCGGAAAGTGCCAGCTGGCTGCTTCAGCTCTTCCACATGTGTCTGAGCAGGCTCCGTCCAGACCGGACTCTGTATAATCATGACCAGACTCTCATGGGGACCTCGTCCAAACCACACGTTAAAATGGGGACCAAAAACCTCTTCTGCGATATTGCCAACGGCAAACTCCATCAAATCCAGTGATTGCTGATCCATTGCGGAGAACCGGCCTGTAAGGCGAATCAGCATCATAACTGCCGGTTGATCGGGCTGGAGCACAATCTCGTACTTCTCAAGCTGTTCACCCAGTGCCCGAGCTGTAATCTCGCGGCCCAGCAACAGATCATGCAACAGATTCTCCCGCAAAATTTTATAATCTGACTTCCGGCTGTATAACAACCGATGGTATTTATCAAATTCATCCCAATCATCCCGAAGGGACGTGATGGCGGCGGAGACCGAAGCCATGAACTCCTCATCGTTCACCGGCTTGAGAATATAATCGGCAGCCTGCAGCTGAATCGCTTTCTTGGCATATTGAAAATCACTGTGTCCGGTCAGCAGAATACAGCGGATATGCGCCCAGCGACTGCTTACCTCCTCAATCAGCTCCAGTCCGGACATGCCTGGCATTCGAATATCGGTCACCACGAGGTCCACTGCATTCTCTTCCAAGATCTGCAGCGCTTCCTTCCCAGATGCCGCACGGAAAACCGTCGTAACCCCGAGCTCTCCCCAGGGAATGGTTAATTCCAGACTTTCAGTTACATACGTCTCATCATCCACCAGTAAAATATCAATCAAGACAGTCACTCCCTATTTGCTTCGTTATGCAATGTATTCTTTCTTTTGTTATCATGCTGTGATCATATGGCGTCTCTATTTCTATCTTTCTATTCAAGAAGATGTTTCTCATCAGCAGGCCAAGACAAGGTAACACGCAGCCCACCGAGCGGTGATTCCGTTATGCTAATGCCCGCCTGGTCCCCATACCTGAGCTGAAGACGCTGATTAACGTTCCACAACCCGCAACCCATCTCTTGATCCATACCTCCTGTGAGTTTGTGAAGCAGCATCTGCCGGGCCTGCTCATCCATACCGTGCCCGTCGTCATCTACGGTAAGAATCATCATGCCATTTCTCTGTTCTCCCGACACCCGTATTTCCCCAGCTTCGGCATCGGCTTCAATCCCATGTATTACCGCATTCTCCACTAGTGGTTGTACGATGAGCGGAGGTACCTCCTGCCGCAAAATGTCCTCGGATAAGTCAATTTTGAAACGTATTCGGTCCATACGCATCTGCTGAATCTCCAGATAACAGGTGACGAATTCAATTTCCTCTGTGAGCGGCACCACATCACGCTCCTGCCTTGTCGTATACCGATAGTATCGGGACAGATTATGGGACATGGCAACGACAGCGTCGACACGCTTCAACTTGGCCATGCTCGTAATGAACGAGAAACAATTATAGAAAAAGTGTGGATTAATCTGCGATTGCAGCTGTTTCAGCCGGGCTTCACGCACATGAATCTGTTCCAGATACACGTGTTCAAACAACTGCTGAATCTGCGCCACCATGGAGTTAAATCGTTCGGACAAAAAGCTGAATTCATTACGTCCTTTGGGTGTAATTCGGACTGAATAATCCTCCTGCTTCAATCGTTGGAATCCACGAATCAACTGTTTGACAGGGACTTGGACCTGTACATATAACAGATAGGCCACGGCAAAACTCATCAATAGCAGACAAATCATGGCCGAATAAAATAGGATATTGGACTGGTGAATCGGCTTCAGAATAGCTGATAATGGCATGTAATCAACCAGATACCAGCCTGTCGTGCTGGACTTTACCGTATTAACCATGTAAGGCTCGCCGTCGATGACTACCGTCCGGTTATCCACATCCTTGAGCTTATCAATGGCCAGCTTGTCCATCAACTGACCTGTGAGGACACGATCCGAGGTTCGGTTATAGATAACCCCCGTCTCTTCCCGGTAATAGAAGGGATCATGGCGACCATCGTCCTTGAATTTGTCCAGCATATCTCGAATGTTGTCACTGTCGAATTCAAGCTTAATTACAGTCTGCGCATTGGCTGCAGGATCGCTAATGCCGTATGGTGATACGGTGATCCAGCTGAAAATGAATCGATCATCCTGCCCATCTTGAATCTTTCGAACATTCCATCCGGATGATATGTTGCCTCGCAGCGTCTGCTGATCGTAATAGCCGGCATCTCGTTCAGAGATGACCCTGCCGAGCGTCGGTGAATAGAGGTACAATTTCGTTGTCCAGTTGGACGAACTCTCCTGGATGCTCAGCTTGTTCTGAATACGTTTAACCAGATTGATCGTATCCAGGTCGAAATATTTACTGTCGGCGTAGATCCGCCGGAAGCTCGCAATATCAGGATCATGAATGAGCAGATTTGGCCACGAGGATAACAACTCGATGTGTGTATTCACCTGATTTTGAAAAAATTCCAGTTGGTTGCTGTTGGAGCGATTGAGCTCATCCCGCAGAACTGCTGTCGTTTTATGGTTGGAATACCAGTACAGCAGTACGACTGGGACCAGCATAATTAGAATTAAAATGACCATTTTGGAAAATAGATTCGTCCGGTATGACATCTTCTTACCTCACCTTGCCTTCATTAGTCAGTGAATCTAATTTTAACGATGAAAGCGATAAACATAAACTGTTTTTTCTGGGCGAATCCGCTTCATAGCTCAACTGTTACTCCTGACTTAACCTCTTTAAAGAGCTTCTCTATACATCGTAAGCGTTACCATATACATGCATAAAGGTGACAAAACCAACTTTTCTGCACTAATTGCAACTTCCACGCCAAAAAGAGCCGACATCAGCCAGCTCCTTACTAAACCCTGTATATTGGTTCATTTCTTCTAATTCTTTACACTCTTCTTATGTATTTATTCTATCGTGCTAACGCAAAATCATTATGGAATATCGTAGTCAAACACGGTGTTCTCTCCATCTACGGCGACATCCATTACAATATCGGTTAGCTTACCTTTAACTCGCAGCGGGGAGCCAGCCAAACCGGAAAACGCCAGTTGACCCTTAAATGTTCCATGCGGCTCAATCTCTATATGCACCGGCTTCAGCTGCACAGATTGCAGGGATTCATAGAGCGGATCATCCTGGTGTTTGTAACTGCTGGCCAAGTCAGGCAAGAGCACAGCTGCTACAGGCTCTCGGGTGTAATTTTTGAGTGTCAGGTCACAGTTTACCCGTGTAATGCCATTGTCCAGTACATCATAGGTGCAGGAGCTATCATTTTGGACATAGGAAACACCATGGATACCGGAAGCCCCCCATTTCGCTACATACATCAATTTATCCGTCATGTAGGAATAACTGAGAACAATCGCGAGAACGATCAGCCAGAGCCGTTTGGCCAGAACCGGATATAATGGCATGATTTCTTTGCGAGTAAGATAGTAGCTGCACGCTAATATACCCATTCCAAAAAATAACGTGATATGCACACCACTTACGTAGGATGTGGTATAAGGCGACATGCCTATAGCAGACAACATCGTGTCCCCCACAGAGAAACCGAGGTGATGCTTAAACGTAAAAATGATGCCAAACAGCAATAATATCGCAGAGAACACAAGTCTGGTTCTCGACACAAGAACACCCCCTAATCAGCCACCTGATTATATCATATTTTTCCTTATTATGGTTTACGATCCAAATAAAAAAAGACGCTCCGGTTTTTCACCGAAAACGTCTTTGGTTTTGCATCTCAATTCTACTTTTTCGCCAGGAAGGCGTCGAGCTGCTCTTGTTTGGCAGCAATAATTTTATCAATACCTGCGGCTTTCAGCTTCTCCAGATATTTCGGGATCATCTCGTTCGGATCTACTGCACCCGAGGTCATACCCGGTTTGAACTGTTTGTTCACGTTGTTGACTGCAGCAATTTCGTTTTTGACGGATTGACTGTTGAACGTAAAGCCCAGTGCAGGTGACTTAACACCTTTGGCATTAAACTCCTTGAACTTTTCCCATTTCTGCGGATCTTCATTATCCCAGAGATAGTTCAGGAACTGGTTGCCCAGCTGCCATTGTGCGCCCGGATTGTAAGTGCGACTGTTCGCATCTACCCCTTCAGGCAGGGTAATAATGTTGTCCTGTCCGTCTTTTTTCACATAATGTGTGCCTTCAATTCCGAAGTTGAGCAGGTTGTTGATTTCTTTGTCGGAATGCAGCAGGTTAATGACTTGCATCGCCTTCTCCGGCTGCTCGGAGGAACGGGAGATCGCCAGCATCGCACCGGAAGCATCCCCTGTTGTAATTGTAGGCTGTGTCATCTCAATCTGGGTCAGTGGATATCCGACATACCCTTCTTCTTCCTTATCCTTGCCCGGCTTCATGCCATCGGTCCACAGGAAAGCCTTGCCTGCCTTCGCCTGATCTTTCGGGAACACATTGGAAGTCGCTGCGTCACTGTTAATGTATCCAGCCTGATACCACTTGCGTGCAAGCTCAGCGGCTTCCTTGAATTCAGGGGTCTCTACTTCGTTCAGTACCGTCGTTGTACCCGCTGTTTTGGAGATGACGCCTGGAACGGATGCATCACCGAGATAATCCCAGTCCAGATTTTCCAGCAGCCCGTTACCGTTGGTATTCGACATATAGAACGGGGTGACGCTCGGCTCATTTTCCTTGATCGTTTTGAGCAATGGCTCCAGGTCAGCCCATGTTTTCACTGCGGTCAGATCGAGCTTGTATTTGTCAGCCAGATCTTTGCGTACCAGTACACCACGCGTCGCTGCCAGCTCCTTGTTGGTAGGAACGCCATAGTTTACGCCATCCACCTGCGAGCCTTCCAGAAAGGCTGGATCGAGATTTTTCTTGATATCCTGCCCATACTTGTCAAGTAGATCGTTCAGCGGCAAGAATGCACCTTTTGCCACATTGACCGTATAATTTTGCCAAGCCGCCGTGAAAATAATATCTGCTTTTTCTCCTGAAGAGATCATAAGATTCAGCTTGTTATCCCACTGACCCCAGTCGATCGCATTGATCTTGAGTGTTGCCCCGATCTTGGGCTCCATCTTTTTGTTGATCTCGGCTTCGACCAGAGCCACATCTTTCTGTGGTGTCCCTGGATAATACAGCGTGACTTCATAGGGCTTGCCCCCACTCTCCGCTGCACCGCCACCCTGTGCTTCCGGTGTTGTTCCGCCTTTGTCTGATGAGCAGCCTGCCAGTACCAGGCTCAGCGCCATAACTGCTGCCGCAAAACGCGGCCATACCTTAAACGTTCTAACCAAGTGAACCCCTCCCGTCATATGTTGGACCTTGCAACCGATTGCCCCAATTCGCAATGTTTCCCAATCTGCATAAGTCCGTTCCTTCGCCGGCCCTCCGGCGTGACTGTACTCGCTGCTTTTTGTATATGCCCCCTCAGGTCCATCTTCAATGATCCGTTGCTCTCTCCGCTAACCGGCCGGAGTTACCCCTTCACTGCGCCTACAGTAAGGCCCTTGATGAAATACCGCTGGAAGAATGGATATGCCAGTACGATTGGACCGATACCGACAACAGCCATCGCCATTTGCAGTGTTTTATTCGGCAGATTCAGCAATCCGCCCTGTGAGGAAATCTGTGAAGAGACATTGGAGTTGGATGTTAAATATTGAATATCGAGCAGCGTCCGGTACATAAGGTACTGAAGGCTGATCGTCCGGTTATCGGATATAAAAATCATGCTGAGATACCAGTCGTTCCAGTAATTCAATGTGCTGAACAGTGCAACGGTCGCCATCACCGGAAGGGAGAGCGGAAGCACGATACGTGTAAAGGTTCTCAGTTCACCCGCTCCATCAATCCGTGCCGATTCAAGAATCGATACCGGAATGGAGTTAGCGAAGAACGTACGCATGACCAGCACGAAGAACGGTGACAGCAGCAGCGGCATGATCAGTGCCAGAATCGAGTTTTTCAAATCCAGTACGTTCACATAGACGAGATACCACGGGACCAGACCGCCATTGAACAGCATGGTGAAAAAGATGAAAAAGGCGAACCACCCTCGATACGGCAAATCCCTCCGGGAAAGCGGATACGCATACAATGCCGTCAGTGCTACACTCGTTATTGTACCTATCACGGTTACGATAATGGATATGCCATAGGAATGGATGATCTGATCCATATCCTTGAACAGAAATTCATAGGCAGTCAGGCTAAACTTCTCCGGAATCAGCTTATACCCGTTCGCAATGACCGTCGTCTCGTCCGAGAATGAGATCGCGAAGACAAGCAGGATCGGCACGATGCAGGCAATGGCATAGAATATAAACATAGCGTGTATGATAGACGCGGAACGCCGCGACACGGCTAATGGATCACGTGATTTCACAGCTGGCTTGCCTCCTCTCAAAATAATGCATTATCTTTGTCCATTCTCCTAACGATCGTATTGGATACGAGTACAAGTACAAATCCGACAACAGCCTGATACAGCCCGGCTGCCGAGGACATCCCGATATCTCCTCCAATAAGGAAGGTTCGGTACACATATGTATCCAGAACGTTCGTGACCGGGAACAATGCGCCCGATTCCAGCGGAACCTGGTAGAACAGGCTGAAATCCGCGTAGAAAATACGACCGATCTGCAGCAATGTCATAATCACGATTAGCGGTACGAGAAACGGAACGGTAATGAAGCGAATCTGATGCCACTTGCTCGCGCCATCCAGCACGGCCGCTTCATAATATTCCTCATCGATGCCTACCACTGCTGCCAGATAAATGACGGCATAATAACCAATATTTTTCCATGTATTCACCAGCGGCAAAATGTACGGCCAATACTTAGGCTCTGAATACCAGTCAATTGGTTGTCCGCCAAAGAGCTGAAGAATCGTTGAATTCATGAAGCCCGAATCCTTGCCGAGAAAAGCGAGCACCAGATAACTGACTACAATCATCGACAGAAAATACGGAAGCAGCATAAGGGACTGATACAATTTGGACATTGCCTTGTTCTTCACTTCATTCAACAATATCGCAAGTCCTACACCTACAAATAAATTCAGCGCAATAAATACGGTGTTATATGCGAGCGTATTACGGGTGATCTCCCAAGCATCGCTGGTGGAGAACAAATACTTGAAATTATCCCAGCCGCTCCACGGACTGCCCCAAATGCCGTCCGCATAGTTTACATTTTTGAATGCAATCAGAACGCCGAACATCGGCATGTAGTTGTTTACCAGCAGAAACAGAATGCCTGGCAAAAACATAAGATACAAAACCTTGAATTTACCTAGATTGTACAGGACAGACTTTCGTTTTCGAACCGGTATATCCGGTAGGTCCGTTCCTTTCGATAGACGTGCTGCCTTACCCGCCTGGGGTTGTGTCTTCATAACTTGTTCTCCCTCACTCCTCTTGAATTTCATCCTCAGGATGAAACACCGCTGTGTCTCCTGTGGTTCAAGTATACGGCGGGGCGTTCAGGTCCACTATCTGCTGTGGTGACCTGTTCACTTATCAAATTATGACTTTAGGGCACAAAAAAACAAAAGACGCAGCATGCTGCGTCAAATTTGTACCGTTCGGGACTGTTTACGAAACTCCTGTGGGGTAATGCCCGTGCACTTTTTGAACATTTTCGTAAAATGAGAGTAATTGTAGTACCCGACCTTGCCTGCGATATCCGTCACCTTCACGGTAGACTGGGACAATAACGTCTTCGCTTTGGCTACTCTGCGCTGGAGAATGAATTCGGAAAGCGACATACCCTTTTCTTTCCGAAACAGACGGGATAGATAGGCCGGATTAAATCCGGCAAAGGATGCAAGTTCTTCTCGCATCAGCTCTTCACCAATATGATTTTCAATGTAAATGCATAACTGGTCCACAATCGTCATTGGACTGTGATCGTCCGGGTACAATACCGGGATCGTACGACTGATCAGGTCTAATGTCCACTGCTTCAGCTGGGGCAACGAACGTGTCACAACGTTTTCCTCCGGCTCCCGTTCTCCGGGGTACAGGCTGCGTACGGATACATTTTTCTGATGCAGCAGCGGGTAGATTACATGCAGCATGGCATGGTAATACAAGCGCAGAATTTCGGGTGACAAACGCTCCTGTGCAGCCAGCAATTCAAAGATTTCATCCACACGCTCGCGCAGGTCGTCAAACTTTCCCGTTTCGAACAGGATGGACAGCTCGGAAAACCACGGTATTGGCAGAAAGCGGTCCTCCGTATCTCGGCCTACCTCGTCATAGATAAAGACCCCTTCAAGCTCGTTGATATTGCGACGCTCCATGTCCATCAGCTCATTCAGCATCCCCTGTAAATCTGTAACAGCAACCGGGACTCCGACGTAACAGGATAATCGGCAATAAAAGTAAGTACCACACTCTTGAATATAGCTCTGACATCCTTGTTCCACTTCACCTGCCGTAGGTACGATACCATCGTGTTCGTATGCAAGCACAATATTTAGTCCACTGTGGTCCTGAAACACTTCACCGGGTTTGTCACCAAGCAGCATTTCCTTGGCAGCATTGCGAAGCGCATATTCAAGGACTTCCTCATCACGCAGATCGAAGTCCCGCACCCATTCTTCGACGGAAATGACAATGGGCAACACGCGCACTTGCGGATCAATCTCGGCTCCATATACCTCGGCCAGCTCCTGAAGCTTTTGCTGAGTTAAGGTTACACGCTGTGAAATGGCGTCTTTCCAGAAACGCTCGGTTAACAGCGGTTTATGCGTTTGCCAGCGTTTATACACGGTCTCATATACTTCATTGGTGCGGGAACGCTGCTCGCCATCCTTGATTTTGTCCATGGCCTGGCTCACAACCTTGAGCAGCTGGTCGGCGGGAGCAGGTTTCAGCACATAATCGAAGCTGTTCAGCTTGATTGCCGTTTGGGCATAATCGAACAGGGCATGACCTGTAAGAAAAATCGTCAGCATGCCGGGATCATGCTTTAACACCCAGCTCTGCAGATCCAGTCCCGTTTCACCCGGCATTTCAATATCACAGATCATTATATCGATGGGATGGGTTCTCATCAGCATTCTCGCCTCTTCCGCATCACCAGCACTGAATACCTGGTCAATTCCGGCCAGGCTCCAGTCCACCCCTTCCACCATCGCTTGCAAGGCGTATACTTCATCATCCACGATCAACAGGTTCCGCATTGGCTCCCCCTTCCTCCTCTTCCGTCTGGGCGGGCATATGAATATGGACTGCTGCCCCTCCTTCAGTCTGATTGCTGAACTGCAATCCGGCATGTTCGCCGTACTTTACAAGCAGCCGATGGATAACGTTCCAGATGCCAATGTGCTGTCCACCCGGATCTTCGACGTATTGCCCCTGTTGCAGGCGCTCCAGTATTTCTTGCTCAAATCCAACACCGTTATCCGTAATCGAAAGTTGAAGAACCGAAGATGGTGCAGGATCAGATAACGTTTTCGACTTGCGTGCTGTTATGCGAATAACAAAAGGCTCTTTGCGCCGCTGAAAACCATGAATAATGGCATTCTCCACAAAAGGCTGAATCGTTAAGGGCGGCAGCACATAGTGCCCAAGATCCGGTTCAACATCCAGAACGAAATCCAGCTTGTTTGGAAACCTCAGCTTCTGGATCTCCAAATAATGACTGATATGTTGCAATTCTTCATCCAATCGAATGACACGTTTGCCTGCACGCAGGCTGAACCTGAAATAATCTGCCAGATGACCAGCCATCTGCTGCACCAGCTCATGCTTTTGCAACGAAGCCAGGCTATGAATGATATTCAATGAATTCAGGTAAAAGTGAGGATTAATCTGCATCTGCAATTGTTTGAACTCTGCTTCCCTCGTGCGCAATTGCTCCTCATACACATCTATCTTCAGATGCTGGATCTCACTTGTCATCTGATTGAAGCTGTGCGTGACAAACTCCAGTTCAGATGAAGCCGGCGTCTCAAGCCTCACATCAAGTTCTCCTCGGCTAACCCTCCTCATCCCACGTATGACCACATTCATTGGACGGAACAGGAGCTGCCTGAGAAAAATCATAGCTGTGATCAGGATGACCGCTGCACCAATCGGAAGCAGGCGAATGATCTGCTGAAAAAATGGCAGGTTTCGCATCATGTCCTCCTCGGGCAGCAGCACAATATAATTCATCTCAGACATGGCTGAGGGAATGCCAAGCATCAGATACTGACGTGCATTGCCTGTGGATGTCACTTCAGAGATCACCTGGTATGGATTATTCAATCCAGTGATATGGGCTGCGGCCAGTTTGATTTGTGCCGAGTTCAGGGCTGAATCGGACAGTGCCCCGCCATCTGCTCCCACGATGACTGCACCTCCCCGGTCACCGGATTCCGTGAATTGCTCGGGGTGATTCAGTGCGTTCATGTCCACCAGCGCCCCCGCATAGAACTGGGCGTTGATCCGCACCGTTTTGACCAAGGCATTCCATGTGCCTCCCCGAACGATGCTCCACTCCGGCTTCTGAATTTCCCCCTCCAGCTGCTGCATCTGGACCGGCATGCTCTCCTGCACAATCGACATTTTGACATCATAATTGCCTGAAGTAGCGAGCAACAGATCATCATTCACAGCATCGTACAGAAAAAATGAATCGATCAGATTATAAAATCCGATATCGGTCATGAATTTGTTCATAATGCGCTGTTTCGCAATAATATAATCGCCGCTGCCATATTTGAGAAAAAACAGGGAGATAATATCCGGATCTCGCTCGCCCAGACTGTATAAATACCGATTGGTCTCCTGCAGCACGCGCTCGTTCTGCTCCACACTTTTTGCAAGATGATTCATATTGGTGAGAGACACTTGATCACGCACAACTTTCATGGCGTACACATTGTTGTAATAGAGCAGCATGAATAATGGCAGCATGATCAATGTCAGACCCACAATAAACTTAAAGCGCAGTGAACGGATGAAATTCATGAATTCCCGCCCTTTTGTCTAATCTGGATTTCAGTTCTTATGCACATCGTTGTAACCGCTATCAATCCTAAGCAATTTCTTCCGCTTTCAGATGATCTACTTCTGTGTTTCTTCCATCTTCTTCCTTATAATGGCATGTTTATTGTAATCATACTTGCTTGCGTCTGTCTATGTGATTCCGTGACCTGTTACTGTCAATTCTGGTGACTTGCACTTCTTGGTTTACTATACGTGTTCGAGGGTCCATACTCTAATTAGTTCTCCATCTGTAAAAAAAATCCTTCTCCATACTCCACGAACGCCCGGTGATGACATGCATACGATATACCACTCCTTGAATTGACACCAAGGATGTAAGGAGGCATGTCCGATGAATATTCAACTCGTCCCATTGCATTATGTATATCTGGCTTTTATCATCTTGATTATCGCCGTCATGGTTCGGCGTAGAGACACAACCATCATTTGTGTCGCAGGTATTATGACCATTGGACTCCTCGCGACCGAAACATTAAGCGGATCGGTTTCCGGCATCTTCAGCAGTTTTATCTACGCAGCCAAAGAGCTGCTCAGCACCATTTTTATCATCTCGATCATTGTCGCCATGAGCCGAGTGTTAATTCGGACGGGAATCAATGAAGTCATGGTGACACCGCTTACCCGATTCATCCGTTCTCCACAGGTCGCCTATTGGGGAATTGGATTCATTATGATGATCGTATCGCTGTTCTTCTGGCCCTCACCTGCCGTTGCCCTGGTTGGGGCGGTACTTCTTCCGGTAGCGGTACGCGTCGGACTTCCTCCCATCGGTGCTGCCATTGCCATGAATCTGTTCGGGCACGGAATTGCCTTATCAGGGGATTACATTATCCAAGGGGCACCCAAACTAACAGCTGATGCAGCTGGACTTCCCGTTACCGCTGTTATGACTGCAAGTATCCCACTTGTCATCGTGATGGGGACAGTATCAACGGTAACCGCATTCTGGATGCTGCGCAAGGAGATGAAATCAGGTTCTCCCGTTAAACTCAGTGATCCGATCTCTGGTGAAGCCGTAACCGTACATCCACCTTTGTCAGACTCTGCGCCGATTTCAGAGAAGCCAGCCGTTCAACGTCAACCAATGCCGCCACGTTTGCAAAAGGCATTTGCTTTAATTATCCCCTTGTTATTCTTAGTCGATGTCATTCTGATGTTTTTACTTAAACTTCAAGGCGGTGATGCCACAGCACTTATTGGCGGAACAGCCGTGCTCATTCTGATTGCCGTATCACTTGCCGCGCATCGTCATACAGGTCCGGAAGAAACAACAAACTATTTAATTGAAGGATTTCAGTTCGGGTTCAAGGTGTTTGGTCCTGTCATACCGATTGCCGCTTTCTTTTATCTTGGAGATGCTGCGATCACAGAGCTGTTCAACAACCCGCTGCCTGCTGGTTCACACGGTATTGTGAATGATTTGGGGGTTGCTCTTGCAGGGCTAGTGCCGCTGAATAATACGGTAGGTGCTATAACGATGACTGTGACCGGAGCGGTCACGGGAATGGATGGTTCGGGGTTCTCCGGAATATCCCTGGTCGGCTCCATTGCGTCCATGTTTGCAGGTTCGGCAGATTCCGCACCGGTCTTGACGGCACTGGGCCAGGTCGCCGCCATATGGGTAGGCGGTGGGACCTTAATTCCATGGGCCTTAATTCCAGCCGCTGCCATTTGCGGAGTCAGTCCATTTGAACTGGCACGCCGCAATTTGAAGCCGGTACTGCTGGGATTAACAGTTACCACCATTGTGGCTATCTTTCTCATCTAATTGCTTAAACAGGCTATTCGAACTGAAAAGACGTACGCAAGCGGGCCCATTGCCAAAGTTCTTCCTTGCTCATAGCGGCCAGATGAAGCATTTCGTCATAGGGGTCTCCCTGAAGTCCCAGGACCGCAGCGAATGCAGGCTCCGTCTTACAGCCTTCCAGCTTCAGTTTGCGAATCTCCCGATGTCCTGCTTCACCCCAGAGTTGCAACAATTCCCACTCAACCAGCATATGAATATAAGCATTCTGCCTGCGTACAGCTATGGATTGAGCGAAAATCTCTACAGGCCAGTTTCCAATATCCACACTACAGGTCACATAAGGACGCTGGCCAGCACGGCCATCCCCCCGGTCGCATCGAAAACCCTGCATTCCGCCCAGTTGTTGGTGCACCAAGGTTTCGAACGCCTCCAGATCCGCTGCCTCACATAATAGATCAAGATCACTTCCGGGAATATCAATATCAATGGGCACTGTTCCAGCCGGATAAGGCTGGTAAGCAGCCAATATGCTCAACAATCCACTGGATTGCAGTACCTTATACGCATCCTGCTGACGCTCGTTCCCCGAGGCCAAATGTACCATTACATCCGTAGTTGTAATCATGTCACAACCTCGGGCACTGGCTCATTCCGACGCTCCTGTAACGACTTGTTTCACGCGCCCCACCTGCCCACTGGTCAAACGTACTTTGATTCCATGCGGGTGTGTAGGCGATTTGGTCAACAAATCCTTCACGATACCACGTGTCAGTTTGCCTGTCGGCTGATCTTGCTTGAGCACGATATCCACTTCAAGACCCGGTTTGATATTTACGCGTTGTTGTCCGTTCATGGGTTTCCTCTCCTCTTCAACGTATTCCATGTCATGCAGCCCTAATTCACAAAGCTTCATCTATTGTAGACGTTTTGGATTGAAAACAAAAGCCATGTCCCATGTTCAAAAACATAACCGAACGGTTATTTCTGCTTGGAAGAGGGATCAGAGGATTTGTTTTTCATCACTTTCAGAGCTGATCGATAGACTTCATCTGCACTCTTTTCAGGTTCTTTAGTATCCGTCAGCACTGCTTCCTCTTCCACTTCAGCAGGTTTACGGAAATGAAGCAACGCTTGACGGTAAGCTTGGTCACCCTCTGTCGTCTGCGTCTCTTTTTCCTGAGGTGAAGGGGCCACTTGCGAAGTGGAATCCATAGGGTGAATCTCCGTTTGCCTGTGATCTTCATGTTCCAAAACCTCTGCTTGCTCTTCCTCAGCGTAAATTGGGTCTTCGTTCCGGGCTTGGTCTTCTTCATGCAGCAGGACAGGCCCTTCATCCACCTCTGCGTTTTTGGAAGCTCGTGCTTCTGCAGCCTTGCGGGACGATCTGGAGTTATAAATCATCAGAAACACAACACCAATCACAACAATTACCGCCAAAATGATCAACATATGAGCATCCTCCTTATCATCCGCCTGTAGGCAGCCTTAATCAATATATTGGTGCCCTATTCTGCGAATAATATTTCACCTTGTTTCGTATAGAGCGACAAAGTAGCGGGAATGCTCCAAACAGGATTGTCAGCAGAAGACGTTCAGCACCGATTGAAAGAGAAGGTGTACAGAAAACCGAATTGAGGAGGAATGATCAGCATGAATTCACGTGCCATTTTGATCAATATCATCGTTATACTGGTGATTTTGGGAGCTGGGGCGGCCGGAATCTACTATTACAACCAATCCACCAGCTACGTTAAAACCGATAATGCGCTTGTTACCGGGCAGCCGATCTCCGTGGCTTCTGCAGTAAGCGGTGAGCTTCGATCCTGGAAAGGCAAGGTAGGAACAACATTTAATGCAGGCGATACCGTAGCCACTGTCACCGCTGCAGGAAAATCCACATCCGTGACGATGCCTGTCAATGGCACCATTGTACAACAAACCGCTGTCGAGAATTCGCTAGTATCTGCCGGTACGCCCCTCGCACGGGCCTATGATTTCAATAACCTGTACGTGACGGCCAATGTGGATGAGACCGCGATTGATAAAATTAAGACGGGTCAGATCGTCGATGTATATGTCGATGCATTTCCAGACACCACATTGACAGGCAAAGTAGACCAGATCGGACTTGCCACTGCGTCCTCCTTTTCGCTGCTGCCGTCGTCCAATACCAATGCGAATTACACCAAAGTAACACAAGTCATCCCGATCATCATTACGATTGAAGGATATAAAGGACTGGGTGTG
The DNA here is from genome assembly GCF_900110055.1 of Paenibacillus sp. OK076. Classification (NCBI taxonomy): domain Bacteria; kingdom Bacillati; phylum Bacillota; class Bacilli; order Caryophanales; family Paenibacillaceae; genus Paenibacillus; species Paenibacillus sp. OK076. Next base: position 1,398,360 of record NZ_FOCH01000001.1, on the reverse strand, counting down.
GTTCCCGGCATGAGCGCTACCGTGCGCGTTCATATCTAAGGCTGCTGATGGATAATCAAGTACCTCTTGGGAAAACCATCGCTGTCCTGCTGCTCGGCGCATTTATCGCCATTCTGAATCAGACTTTGCTCAATGTAGCCATCCCCCATTTGATGAATGACTTTAACGTCTCAGCAACGACCGTGCAGTGGCTATCCACAGCCTATTTGCTGGTAAACGGGGTACTCATTCCGATTACCGCCTACTTGATTGAGTCGTTCGGTACACGCAAATTGTTCGTGACTGCGATGCTGTTGTTTACGTTAGGTTCGTTAATCTGTGCCATCAGTCCTGGATTTACGGTCATGCTTATCGGTCGTATCGTACAAGCCAGTGGAGCCGGTATTATTATGCCTTTGGTTATGAACGTGTTTCTGACTGTATTCCCTCCTGAGAAACGGGGAACCGCCATGGGCACGATGGGCATTGCCATGATGTTTGCTCCGGCCATTGGCCCTACGTTATCTGGATGGATCGTGGAACACTATACCTGGCGAATTCTGTTCTATATGGTCATCCCGCTTGCTTTGCTTGATATTTTGTTTGCCTTCATTTGGCTGAGAAATGTGTCCAAGCTTACTTCACCGAAATTTGATGGTTTTGGCGCATTATTCTCCACCATCGGTTTCGGCTTTCTGTTATATGGATTCAGCTCTGCCGGAGATAAAGGCTGGACCAGTGCAACTGTGCTGTTGACACTGATTATCGGCGTGCTCTTCATCGTCTTCTTTGTCCTCCGAGAGACGGCCATGAAGAACCCGCTGCTGGAATTTCGTGTATTCAAATACGACATCTTCACCATCTCGACGCTGGTCAGTGCAACGATTAACATGGCACTCTTTGGCGGAATGCTGCTGTTACCGATCTATCTGCAAAATATAAGGGGCTTCTCTCCCCTGCAATCCGGCTTACTGCTGCTGCCTGGTGCATTGCTAATGGGGGTCATGTCTCCCATCTCAGGAGCGCTGTTTGACCGGATCGGCTCTCGCCCGCTCGCCATTGTCGGTTTGATCATTACCGCCATCTCCACCTTCGAGTTTAGCAAGTTGACGGGGGAGACGCCCTATGGCCACATCATGATGCTATATACGTTCCGTAGCTTCGGTATGTCCATGCTAATGATGTCTGTACAGACAGAGGGGTTAAACCAATTGCCGCCTCATCTCACCAGTCATGGTACGGCCATGTCCAATACGGTCAGACAGGTCGCAGGTTCGATCGGGACCGCCCTGCTCATTACGGTGATGGCAACTCGCGCAGGCATTCATTTGGCTGATTACAGCAACACTGTGACGACAACCAATGTAGCACTGACGGAACAAGTGGGTGTGCTCGGCACGCAAATGGCAACTGCGGCTGGAATGCCTCCAGAACAAGGCTCCAGCCTTGCATTACAACAGCTCTATGGTATCGCTGTTCAGACGTCAACCATTGAAGGCATTAATGATGCTTTCATCGTAGCGACCTGGATTTCGATCATTGGCCTGTTTCTCTCGTTGTTCCTGCGGCGGGCTCGCTCCCGTCCTCGTAAAGTCAAGCCTGAACGCTAAAATTGGGCGCTTGGCAACCCTAAAGCCTATATAAAACCCTGTATCACGGATCGGATCTGCAAGCTTCCCTTTTATAAATTGAAACAATAAAAAACCGCAAGTCTCTTTAATCAGAGACCTGCGGTTTTTGGCTTGCACTATGGATGCTGGGGCATGGATGAATTGTCATCCTTGGCAGCCTCTCTCGCCTTAACGGCAAGCAGTTCCGATACGGTTACAAAACGATAACCTTGCTCCTGCAACTTGGGCAGAATCGTTTTTAGCGCAGCAACCGTCTGGGACTTGCCCTCCACCTTGTCATGAAACAGCACAATATCCCCGTTACGTGCGTTCTTCAGCACTTTGTTCACAATGGCTGATACACCTGGTGAAGCCCAATCACGTGTGTCCTGATGCCAGGACCATAGCACAATCGTATAGCCTTGCTGTTTGGCGACCTGAATGACCATGTCATTGTAATAGCCTCCCGGGGGTCTAAACAGCGTGGGACGCTGAGCCCCTGCTCCAACAATGGATTTCTCCGCTATGTTCATTTCGCGGCTGTACTTGTCCGCCCTTGTTGACCTGACCGCGTACGTATGTGCATACGTATGATTGGCGATTTCATGTCCTTCCCGCTGCTCCTGCTTAATCAGATCAGGAAACTTTTCCGCCCATTTACCAAGCACAAAAAAAGTGCCTTTGGCCTGATATTGCTGGAGCAGAGCCAGAATCTGCGGGGTTTGGACAGGATCTGGTCCATCATCAAAGGTCAGTGCGATGAGTTTGTCATGCGTGGGAACCTCCCACACAATCTCTCCCCGTTCCTCATAATACTGTCGATTCTTCTGCACAGGTTTGGCTAAGGCAGAACTGCTACCAAGCAAAAAAAACAGCGTACACAATCCGATGAATCGGGCTGCCTTCAGGTTCATGTTTATGTCCTCTCTTTATCTTCAAACGTAAACTCCCTGTTAGCATTTCCCGATTCATTAGAACTAATTAACGAAATATTTGATCAATGACTGCAATTTCCTCGGCTGTGAGCTCAACATCCAGTGTTTTTAGATTGTTGATGACCTGCTCCGGTTTCTTGGCACCAGGAATGAGCGCATCAATGGAGGGCTGTGTCAGATACCAGGCCAGAACGAGATGTGCCACCTCCGCATTCTTGGACTGTGCAATGCTTCGTAGTTGTTCCACCTTGTCCAGATTCTGAATAAAGGCTTCCCCCGTGAATAACGGGTTCTTGGCCCGTCCATCCTGGAAGGTTGTATCCTGATTATATTTGCCTCCCAGCAGACCTGCTGCCAGAGGGAAGTAAGGTACAAAAGAAATGTTATGCTCTGCCGTATAGGGCAGTAATTCTTTCTCCGCTTCTCTTTTGAACAGATTATATTCAGACTGCAGTACATCCACATCTCCATCCTGATTCGCCTCACGCAGCTGATCAATGGAGAAGTTGGACACTCCGATGGCACGAATTTTACCTTCGTCCTTCAAACGTTTCAGTGCACCTACTGCTTCATCCTTCGGTGTATGCTCATCCGGGAAATGTATATAAAACAAGTCGATATAATCGGTCTGCAGACGTTTCAAAGCCTCATCTACAGAGGTTTTGAGGAAAGCAGGCGAGTTATCAAAAACGACGTTGCCATCCACAAATTGATGTGCTGCTTTCGTTGCAATGATGGTATCTTGGCGCTGACCCGTTTCTTTCAGCACTTCACCTATTAACCGTTCTGAATGCTCAGGTCCATAGATGAAAGCAGTATCCAAAAAGTTAATGCCCTGTTTCAAAGCCGTACGAACGACATCCTTGCCTATCTCATCATTCAGCATATTCGGATAGATATTATGTCCTCCTACTGCATTTGCCCCCAATCCAATCGGGTTAACCATCAGATCTGTTTTGCCCAAACGAGTACGTTGTTCTGCCATTCTCATCCATCTCCTTTTCTGAGCGTTGATAACTCAAATTATATTATATCAGAGGGTTAAGCATATTTAAATTATCGGGTTTATCGGATTAAGTGTTTTTCAGCGCAGTGGCTTCCACATCATTGATGAATCGACGAAGTTTGGCGGCCACATCGCGGTTGATTTCACCATTTTCGTATAGCTGCTGTATCGTATTGCGCTGCTCCTGAATCGCCACCATTTGCAATTCCAGCTTTTCCTGATCAAATGGATCTTCGGTTTTGCCCTGATTCCAGGTGCGTAACTTGGCAATAACCCGTTCATATCTGGAGATAACCGACAAAGCCACGATCCGGTTACTATCGTTCATATGAGCACGAATCGCCTTGATCGCTGCTTCAGAGGTACGCATCTTCACTTGACGGAACAGGTCAGCATTCTCAAGCATAAATGGCTGATCCGGCTTCTTTGAACGATTCATAAACACATGTCCAAACACGCGTCCAATTTCACTAAGCGAGAACATCATCTGGGTATTCGTACGGTTCGCAAGCATCATTTCCTTACGATCCAGCCAGCTGTTACATTTAAAGGCGGCTTCCGAAGCAATTACATTTTCATCCATCATCTTCTCAATCTCCTTGCGTTCAGCCCGCGTACCGATGAGATTAATTGCTGTTTCCTGTTTCAAAATGTCCTTGCGCTTACCGGCAGTAAGCTCGCCAGCCGCCTGCCTGATATATTTCGACAGGTCGGAAACAACCGCAAGCGCAGCCGCTTTGTTCTCATCATTCATTTCCGACTTGACTGCACGAATGGCAGCATTCAGCATAATACCCTGTGCTTTTCGTTCCGTCGTTTGCGGTGTACCCTCCTCCGCTTTTTCTTCGTTCTTCGCAAGAATAGGAAGGAACACACTCGCAGCAATCAGAGTGAACAGAATCACACCTGCCGCCAGGAATATGATCAGATCCCTTTCAGGAAATGGAGACCCGTCTTGGAGAACATAAGGGATGGAGAAGGCCCCCGCCAGTGTTACAGCCCCTCTCACACCCGAAAGAGTAATGATCGTAATTTCTTTCAGCCGGGGCTTCCCGCTCGACAACGCCTCACCGGAATTTTCATTTCCTTTCCAGAACAGATAGATCCAGACAAAACGAAGCACCAACAACAACACTGAGATGAGGCCCACATAGCCAAGTACTTGGAGGTTATCAAACGAGACATTCTCGAAGATGGTACTCAGCACATCCGGAATCTGTACCCCCAGAATGACAAAGACCAATCCGTTCAAAATAAATAGAATGACAGACCAGGTACTGGCCGATACCACCTGCATCTTCAGTTGTACAGACTCGGTCCGGTCACGCTCAATCGCATGAATGATCCCGCCGGCGACGACCGCAAGAATGCCCGAAACACCGACCTCCTCACTTACCAAATAAATGACGAAGGGCGTTAAAATTTGCAGTAACATATGAATCGTGACATCTTCCATCCCCAGACGCCGAATCCAGACACCCAGTCGGATCAACAGGAACGATAACAGGGCACCAATCAGCAACCCGCCAATCGCGATAAGTATAAAACTAAATGAAGCCTGAGCCAGGGAAAATACCCCTGTAACCGTGGCGGCAATCGCAAATTTGAATGCAACCAGACCGGATGCATCATTCATTAATGCTTCTCCCTCAAGAAGCCTATGTATGCTCTTGGGTAAATGCACACGACCTGCCATAGCGCCTACAGCCACAGCGTCTGTCGGGGACAGAATTGCCGCAAGTGCAAAAGCCGCAGGAAGCGGAATGGTTGGAATGAGCCAGTGAATGGCATATCCTGCCACGACAACCGTGACAAATACAAGGCCCAGGGCCAGCAAAAGGATGGGCGCTCTTAGATTCCACAGCTCGTGCCTCGGTGTTCGCTTCCCGTCGTTGTACAGCAACGGAGCGATAAAGAGCACAAAAAACAGTTCCGGATTCAGTGGCAGATGTACACCCGCAGGTAATAGTGCAATGGCTACACCAAGAACAATCTGAATCAACGGAACGGGGATAAAGGGTACAAACCGGTTCAAAATATTCGATAAACCGATCAGTACCAGCAAAACAAGCACGGCGATAAATAGTTCCATGATGACAATCCCTTTCCGAATAATGAAGTGGTGAAAACCATTTGGTATAGCCTTATTTTAACATAAACCAAAGTTTATTATAAAAATGTTGTCATATTCAATACCGTCCAAAACGAATGGACAACAGTCCGATTGCAGATTTCTGATTGGTTCTGTTTATAAGATGTTACAATATGCTCAGGACAATACCCGTTTGGAAAGGAACTTGGTGTCTATGGCATTTGGAATTAAACGACAGGAGCTGGCCGAGTGGAAAGAACGTGTATCTCGTGGCGACCTTGCCTATCTCACTCATTTCTGGATTGATAACCGTTTTCCGGGCATTACCAGTGTGACGAAAGTGGGTTGTTCAGATCTGAAACGGCTTGAGGACTGGTGTAGAGAGCATGGACTCGACCCACGTTACATCCATCGGCGTCAGCCTTTCCCCCATTTTGACCTGCTCGGTAAAAAACAGAAGGAAATTCTGATCCAGGAAGGTCTGACCGATCACATTCAACGTTTCCATCTCTGATTGAAAATTAAAACGCCAGCCTTCAAGATTCAAGTCCCAAAGCGGGCTTCAAATCTTGAAGGCTGGCGTTTTACACACCTTTTATTTAGCGATGCGTTTGTTCCAACGTTTTCATTTTCTCCAGCAGTTTTAGCTCAATTTTCTTCAGCATGCCAAACATCTGCAGTTGTTCCTCTTCCGTAAGCGCCTGCAAAAGTTCCCACGTCATCCGACCGCGATTATTAATCAACATTTTTGCAAGCTGCTTCCCATCTTCCGTTAAGGACAACCATACAATTCTTCGGTCCTCTTCGCTGCGCACCCGCTGAATAAGACCTTCGCTTTCCAGTTGATTCAGCACAATTGTGGTTGCTCCTGAAGATAGACTAAGTTGTCTGGCCACATCCACAGCCATACAGCGTTCTTCACGTAGAATCATACCCAATATATGACTTTTCGTCGGATTCAATTTGCAGTTTGTTTCATTCTTTTGCTGCTGATCCAATACTTTATTTTTATATCTGAAGAAGGCCTCCAACAATTGATCCACATTTGCCAATTGAGAGTTTCGCTCCGTATCCGGGCTCATAAACGTTCCTCCTACCTTTGATCATAACCTACCTTATATTGTAACATATTTGTACTATTTTGTTTGTGAAAAATGCGCTTGTTTCCCAAACCCTTTACTTGTCTGTAAAGTTCATGCTTATTTTACGGTTTCATGTGACAAGCTACCTTATAGCATGAACAGATAACCACACAAGGAGGAATGAAGCAATGAACATTTATATTGTTTTCGATAGTGAAGGCGGTCATACACGAGCACTTGCCGAGTCGATTGCTGCTGGCGCGGCCAGTGTGCATGGTGCTACCGTTCATTTGCATTCCACAGAAGAAGCCGACATCTATAAGCTGGTGGAAATGGACGCCATTATCTGGGGCTGCCCCGGACATTTTGGCTCCATCAGCTCCGGGTTGAAAAAATGGATCGACAAGCTGGGCTACCTCTGGGCAGAGGGCAAGCTTGTAGACAAAGTGGGTGCGGTGTTCTGTACCATCGCGACCGAGCATGGCGGACTGGAGTCAACGTTGATTCATTTGCTGACACCCATGCTCCATCAGGGCATGATTATTACCGGGCTGCCAGGGAACTTTGCAGATAATGCATTATATGGATCTTATTATGGTGTTGGGGTGACATGTCCGGTGGACAGTGATGATCTGCTCAGCGAACAGGGCATAGCACTGGGTAAAGCTCTGGGAGAACGCGTGGCTCGCATAACCAACCGACTAATCACATAGAATTTAGAGCATTTCCCATAAAAGAAATTGCTGTTCTTATCAAGCCTGCGCTCATATGCTAAAAGCAGTACGGCAGGCTTGAACATCCCTTCCTGTAGAGAGATAGAAGGATTCTATTGCATTATTGGATTGAATTTGTTTATAATAACGTATATCTTTAAAGTTACTTTTAGTTACTTAATGATTTTTATAAATCTGTTATTATAAAGTAATACGATATTCATCCATTATATTGCAAGGGAATTTTACAAATGAATCAAAATACACATTTAAAAACTGATGTTTGTATTGTGGGAGCTGGCCCTGGAGGGGCTCTACTCTCATTCCTGCTGAAACAGCAGGGAATATCCACCATTCTGATCGAGCGCCAGCCGCACCTGCTTAAGTCGTTTCGTGGTGAAGTGCTTAATGCAGATGGTGAACATGTATTGAACAAGCATGGGTTATACCCTTCTGTCACCCAGCGTGGTGTGCTGCCCCTGGAGCAAATTCAATATTGGGAGAATGGTCAGATTATTCATACCATTTTCCCTGGAGAGCAAGAATCCCATGTAGGCATTCATGTGCCGCAGGATCATCTGCTGGAAGTCATCGTGTCACAATCATTGAAACAGGGTAACGAACATGTGCTTTTCAATACCGTCATGACTGGATTTTTGCGGAATAAGGCAGACAAAATCGTTGGCATCAATGTTCGGAATGAAGGACGGCCTGCTTCCATTGAAGCAGCCGTTATTGTTGGTGCAGATGGCAGATATTCAGCTGTACGCAGATACGCGAGTCTGACCCCGGAAATCCATAAACATGGTTACGACCTGTTATGGGCTCGAATTCCTGCTCCAGCAGGCTGGGAACCTGCTGTTCGGATGGCCAGTATGGATGGTCAGCAGTTGGCGTTATTCTCACAATTCGGAGGTTACGTACAGATTGGATGGAACATTCCGCAAGGGTCCTTCTCCAAGCTGCGTGAGCAGCCTTTTGCTCCCTTTGTACAGAAACTCGTGACGGCCTTCCCCTGTCTGGCTGATTCGGTAGCTGAACATATCCAAACCTGGAGTGATTTTGTTTTGTTATCCGTAGAGAGCAGTTTCGCCAAATCGTGGGCGCAGGACAACATAGTCTTGCTTGGGGATGCCGCTCACACGATGACTCCGACGGGCGCTTTTGGACTGAATGCAGCATTGGAAGATGCGGACGTGCTCGCTGAGCTGCTCATTGATATGGCCGCCGATCAATTCACTTCTACAGAACGACTGCAAGAGCTGCAGGCCAGACGTGGAGAAAAAGTGAAGCAGCAGTTGGCTAGGCAACTGGAGATGGAGTCTTCGTTCCAGCAGCGGTACGAATCTTTCCAATAATGGTGCGTGTATTCACGCACTGCGTTAATCAACAAACAGCCGATGCTGCCCTGTTGGGGAAGCATCGGCTGTTTTCTTATGTTATGACTAAACCGAATGTCACCATCTGTGAACCGGATTTGCATAGGCTTTTGAAAAACAATTAGGAATTAGGTTTCACTCTCATTCATGGCGCTTACCCGCAGCTCAGTCATAGGCAGAGACAGCTTCTCGGGATGACGCAATCTCACCGTACGGCTCTCACCAGGGAGAAGATCGAAATAGTTATCACTGAAACGAACACGACCAAGGGGCAGCTCGAGCTTCACCAACCGTGCAATTGCACCCATGGCCGTAACCGTTACGGATTGCTCCTCTTCGTTCACATGCACACTGAGCTGCGCTTGAGGCAGGTTAACATGCTTCGGATCACGTAAGAAATATCGATTGAGTGGTGCAGTGAAACCTTCGGCTGCCAATTCAACCATCACTTCTTCCGCCAATCTGCCTCCCAATACTTCCGCTTCGCTCAACTCTGCAATGCGAGTAGCGGATTGCGAACTTGTTTCCACATGATAAGAACTGGAGTACACCTTTTCCCCATTCAATCCATAGATATTAAGTCGAAGCTGTCCCTTCAGAGTCTCCCGTGTGTCATTCACAACCCATAACGTAAGCGGCTCACCCGGTTCATGTTCCAGAGACAGCAGTATCGGATGAAAGAATACTTTTCCGTAATAAAAGGAGGCCTTTGGCAGCAGCTCGTAGTCAATCATGGACCAGCTTGTGCCTGGCCAGCTGTCATTCAGCTGCCACACCAGGGCTCCGCTATTGCGATGATTGATCCGCCGGAAATGTTCAATGCCATACCGTAATCCTTCCGCCTGTGTCAGCATTGAATAGTTCATGTACTCTTCGATATTTTGCGGAATGCCCGTGTATCCTTCCATCAGAAGAATGCCTTTCTGATGATTGGTATCCTTATTCCGATAGGCCATTTCGGGACTGCCCCAGTAAAATTGGCCTGCAGGCATGTTTTTCTCCAGTGTATAGCGGTTGGCCGAGGCGTGCATGCCGAATTCACTGCTGAACAGGGCATTGTCGTGTTTATAGTTTTTGAAGGTCACACCCTCAATACTGTAGTTCAGCAGTGGCGGCTCGCCGTGTTTTCGTGGATAGACGGAACCATGCCATACCTGCCAGTTATGGCGATCCCCCACATCCGGATCATTGGCATCATTGCCGAGACTGTCCCCATAGGGTGAGGAAGGCCAGTATGGACGAGATGGATCCAGCCGCTCCAGTACTTCCGGGATCAGCTCATGGTAGATCAGTTCTCCATAGAAGGGGCTGGTAATATCTCCACTGGCAGACTTCATGTCATAAAGCCAATCAATTTCGTTATTGCCACACCAGAGTGCAAGCGAGGCACGATTGCGCAGGCGCAGGACATTATTTTCTACCTCATCCCGTACATTGTTCATGAAATCCCGATTAAAATCAGGGAATAAGGCGTTGGCAAAAGCAAAATCCTGCCACACCAGCACGCCTTGCCGATCACATTCATCATAGAAGACGTCCTTTTCATATATACCGCCTGCCCAGACACGCAGCATATTCATATGCCCTTCCACAGTCAACTCGATCAACTCACGATACCGGGAGGCGGGGATGGCACCAATCAGATGGTCGGCCGGAATCCAGTTGGCTCCTTTCGCGTACACACGTACTCCGTTCAGAATAAATGTAAACGCCTCCTCACCCTGTTCATTATGAAGCGCGAGTTCAATGGTTCGTACACCGTAAGGCACGTTGTATTGATCCACTTCCACCCCATCCGCAACTAGTGTAACTTCCAGTCTGTACAAGTAAGGTTCACCCAGGTCATGCGTCCACCATAATTGCGGTGAATCCAATTTTAGTATTGTATCTGCAAGACCATTTTCCACAACAACTTCAGCAGATCGTGCCACTTCCTGACCACTCGCATCCAGTAAACGGATATCACATGACAAAACCACAGGTTTTTCACGTTTCTGTCTGCTACGGAAAGACAATACAGACTTCACATCAGCAGTGACATGGACAGCCGCTTGCTGCTTGCTCACGGATTCGGTTCGTGCAAATACGTTCTCCAGCTTTGCAATCGTTCGTCTTTCAAGACGAACCCCTCCCCAAATTCCTACGGTGACCATCCGTGGACCCCAGTCCCAACCGAAATTCATCGCAGCTTTGCGCAACCAGGGCCGTTCCTTCGTATATGAAGACCAGTCAAACGTTTCCTTGTCTCTGTGATGCAGATAAAGGGGGTCGAACTTGACCGCTATGGCGTTCCAGCCATTACGAACCAGTGTCGTCACATCGAAAGTGTGGGACATGAGCATGTTGGCCGTTTGCCCCACTTCATGTCCGTTCACATATACGGTAGCGAACGTATCCAACCCGTCGAATACTAACTCAAAGTATTCCTCTGCTCCCCCATCCTTCACCAGGTTGAAGTTAGTACGATACCACCATTCCTTCTGCTCGATCCATCGACTCTTGGCATCGTTATGCCCATAGTAGGGCGGATCAATGATGCTGCGTTCCACCAGAGCGGTGTGCACATCCCCTGGTACCTCCGCTCCGATCCAGAATCGATCATCGAGCGCTGCGGCTGCAACATCCATGGCCCGCTTTTCCCCAACCTCAAAATGCTGTATTTTCCATTGCCCTGACAAATCCTGACTTGAATTATTCATCTTCATCCTTGCCTCGCTCTCCAGTCCCCTTGGTAATACGATATCGAAAACGTTTGCAATAAAAACATGACTTCGTTCTTTCGTTTGTTCGTTTGTTTGCTTTCCTTTAATGTCCGGAAGTCTTGTACGACACAGCCTCCTCACGATACTCACTCGGAGTCTTGCCCGTATGTTTTTTGAATAGCCTGCTAAAATACTTCACGTCCTCATATCCACTGATGGCAGCCACTTCACTTACTTTTGCAGGAGAAACCACCAGCATGTCCATCGCACGCCGAATTCGTATACCTGTTACAAAATCGCCAAAAGTGACGCCCGTTTCCTTCTTAAACAGTTCACTGAGATGACCCGGATGCAGATGAACCTGACCTGCGACATGCTGCAGGCTAATATCCTGTGCCAAACCGGATTCCATATAAGCAATAGCCTTCTGTACATGCGTAGTCCGCCCTTGTCCCATCTGACTATGATAGGTATGCATCAGCCCATATAAATGATGAAACAGCAGATCCCGAAGTTCACCAGCATCGGCATCCGGATCTGGCTTCCATGGTTCGAATCGTTCCAGTTCGTCCCTTCCAATGGCTCGCATGGTGCGAATCAACCAGCGCTGTCCTGCATTCACCGCAGCATGCAGACAAGCATCCAAAGACTCTGGCGTTACTTCGGGGTCCATCAGGAGTTCATCCACCAGTTCTCGTGTCCATGTGGTCAGCATAATCGAGTCATTATCCATCAACAATGTCCCCAATTTAGTTTCTTCCTCATGTTGAAGAACGGTTTTACCTCCTATGCGGTGCAAAACGTCTTCATATTGCCATATCCTGTCCTTAAGTAACCCATGGTAACGGTATGCAATCGACGCCGTACGGTAGCTCTCATGCAGAAGTTGAACCTCCATACAGGGTCGACCTGCTGCTGCACGCAATGTACATTTCAACAGTTGCTCCATCCGGGTTAACGCAATGCCCAAAGTAAATTGGAAATCCTGCTCATCCGGCGGCAGCTGAACAACACAGATAATCCGGTCCTTATGAATGTGTGCAACTGCGCCCGGCAGAACATCCTCCAGCATATTTTGCACGGCAAAGTTTAGTAAAGTAGCCGAAGAACGATTCCATCCCACAGCTTTCAAGATCAGAATCTGTCTCTGCATATGGTCCATGTCGGAGGAACCTTCCGATTGCACATTTATTTCCGACTGCAGAAATACAGGACAAGGGCTAGATTCAACGTCTCCATCAATGATCCATCGAGCGAATAGGCGCTGTTTGTTCTCGCGCAGCAGCTGCCCTTCTCTTGATTTCTCAGCCCATCGTTCGGTAATCCGTTGTTTGGCCTGAAGCACCGTCTCGATAATTTCTTCCGGTTTACTCGTCTTAAGCAGATAATCCGTGACACCTTGACGAATGGCTTGCTGGGCGTAAGAGAAGTCATCGTATCCCGATAAAATAATGACCTCGAGTTCCGGCAGCATATGCAGACCTTCCTCTGCCAGTTCAAGCCCCGTCCTTCCCGTCATCCGAATATCAGTCATCAGAATATGCGGCCTCTCCTCCGCCATGCGTGTTAACGCCTCTTCTGCAGAGGCTGCTGGCGTAAGCAGCTCAATCCCCAGTTCATGCCAAGCGATTACACTGGCGAGCCCTGTTCGGATAATCACTTCATCATCAACAATCAGTAATCTCATGACGATTCCTCCAAGATTGGAATGGAAAATGAAATCCGGGTTCCACCTCCGACCCGGCTGTCCACTTCGATCTGCGCTTCAGCTCCATAATGAAGCAATAGTCTCTCGTTCACATTGCGGAGCCCGTAACCACCTTGGGATGTTTGCTTCATTGGCTCTTTTTCCGTCCAATGGTGGTTTAAATCACGGTGCTCCTCCTCATCCAATGACACAAGGTTGCTTCTGACATGCTCCAGTCTGTCCAGCTCCATGCCAACTCCATCATCCAGAACCAGCACATTCATTCGTTCCTGTTCTTGCCGAATCAGGATTGTGATTGTGCCCGTACCCGCTTTCGGCTGAATTCCGTGAATCATGGCATTTTCGACGAGCGGTTGGAGCAGCAATTTCAGCATCATTCGCTGTTCAAGTGCCGGATCCACAATATAATGCACGGCGAACTTGTCGGGAAATCGGATGGACTGTACACGAACATAATGGCGAATATGGGCAATCTCCTGCCCTACAGGACAATAATCCCTACCTTGATTCAAGCTGATGCGCAAAAAATCACTCAATCCTTCGACCATCTCTGCAATCCGCTTTTCCTCAGACATCAAGGCTATCCAGTGAATGGATGAAAGGGTGTTATACAAAAAATGAGGATTGATCTGTGCCTGAAGTGCCCTGAGATCAGCTTCCTTCTTGCGGACTTCACCGCGGATAACCTCTTCCTTCAGTCTCTCAATATGGGCACCGAGCAAATTATAACTCTCTCCCAGCTTGCCGATTTCATCATCACTTTCCGATCGGAATAGGGGCAGCGGTCGATCTGGGTCCATTCGGGACAAATGCTTCGTAAGAACTCGCAGCGGCTTTGTGACTCGTCGCACCGTAAACCAGACCAGTCCTGCACTGATGGCAGCAGACAGCGTCACTGCAACGGCAGTGAGGATCAGAATATAACCGTTTTCGGACTTATACTGATCGTAGGGAACTGTTCCGGTCAGCGTCCAGCCTGTCAACAGTTCCGGATAATAGAGCAAAGTACGTTTCTCATCGCCGTTGCCATACGTGGCTGTTCCGCTTCCCTCTTGTTGGATCAGCGTATGTATTTCAGGCTCAATCTTCTCCAGAGACTGTCCAAGACGGGATTTGTCCATGGAAGACAAAATCTCTCCAGTGGGACCAATCAGTTCCAGTCGACCTTCACCCATACCCATTCCCAGCGCCGCCCATCCTTTCGAGATTGCCTTCTCGTCTAGACTGATCGCCAGCCATCCGATAGGCCGATAATCATGAATGCTGCGAATGGGTCGAACCAATGTAATTACATTCTGGATACCCGCATAATTCTGAACCGGATATACGCCAGTCCATGCTTTAACCGCATCACCACGCGGAGCAGGAGGATAAGACACATTGGATGATTCATACCATGTAGCCGTGGACAGAGCCGCATCGAAACGTTCCGGATAGATGGCAATGTTGGCTATATATTTTTTGGAAGCGGCCAGATTGGTCATCCTGCCCAGAATATCCACACGCTCCTGCACATCGTCCTCATCGTTACTTAAATACTGCTGAATGTCCCTTTCTCCGATCAGAAAAATCGATAACGTCTCGACATCCTGAAGCATATAGCGCAAATTCGCTTCCACCTGCTTCAGTGTGTCCATGCCCGAAAGCTTTGTTTTTTGCTCTGTGATGCGGGAAGAGATCAGAAAGGCGAACAGCCCCAGTGCCAGCAACGGCACAATCATGGAAGCCGTAATCACGATGGACAACTTCCGTTGCAGTGAAGATGTTAGCCAGCGTCCCACACCTTTTCCTCCTCTGGATGCGCTCTCATTTAACCTTTGACTGCTCCGGCCGTCATGCCTTTCATGACTTGTTCCTGAAATATCAGGTATAGAATGATGGTCGGGATTACGGACAAGGTCATGGCAGCAAGAGTCAGGCCGTAATCGGTCTGATACCCGTCGGCAAAATTGGCAATCGCGAGCGGTAACGTTTTCAAACCTGTTTTATTAATAAACACGAGTGCGAACGAAAAGTCATTCCACGCGTGCAGAAAACTCAGAATAGTGACCGTTGACAAGGCAGGCACAGACATGGGAAGCATGATTCGGGTGAACAGCCCCCATAGACCTGTTCCATCAATAAAAGCGGCTTCTTCAATATCACGAGGAATGCTAGTCAAATAAGCTGTTAGCACAAATATCGCGGTCGGCAGCGCAAAGGCAGTATACGGCAATATCAGTGCCCAATACGTATTCAGCAGAGACATCTGTTTCATCAAAATAAATAACGGAACCAATGTGCTGTGAATGGGAATCAGCATGCCTACAACGAAGAAGGTCATGATCAGCCCTTTCCAGCGAAACTGGAAACGTGCGAGTATAAATGAGGCCAGCGCTGCAATAAACAGCGTTAGGATAAGCGAACCTACGGATACAATCAGGGAATTGCCAAAAGCAGTTCCCAGTTTGGAGCTTTCCCAAGCATTGCTGAAATTGTCCACGTTCCATTTCTCTGGAAGCCCGAAGGGCCTGCTATAGAAATCTTCATTCGTTTTGAATGCACTGATCACAAGCCAATAGAACGGATACAATGTTAAAATACCATAGACTGTCAACAGCGTCCAAACAATTCCACTACGGAATCGGCGAACCGGATGGCCTGAAGTATTCCCTGGTGTTGGCATCGATAACGGAGTAACACTCATTACATTCCCTCCTCTCTCCTAATTCTCTTTTCTCTTACGGCTTGTCGCCCACTGGCTTGTTCCGATCAGCAGCAGGGAGATTAATACGATGGTGGTCGAGATGGCACTCCCGAAGCCATAGCGATACGTTGTGAAGGTTGAATTATACATATACGTTGCCAGCAGCTCTGTCGCATGTGCCGGGCCGCCTTTGGTCATGATATACACCAGATCAAATGATTTTAGGCTGCCAGAGATACATAGAATGATCGCTACCTGAACCGTTCCCCAAATCATGGGCAAAGAAATGGAAACCAGCTTGCGGATTCCGGAAGCACCATCCATCTTGGCAGCATCATGGATTTCGCCCGGAATATTCTGCAGCGCCGAGATGAAGATAATCAGGTACAAACCGACAAAACTCCAGAGCAGCGGCGGTACCAGCGAGAAAATGGCGATTTTGTCATCCGATAGCCACTGCAGCTTCCAGCTCTCCAGCCCCAATGCATCCAGCAGGAAGTTCAGTATCCCGATCTGCGGGTGATAGATATATTGCCAGATCATACCGATAACTACTGTGGATAATACCATCGGCAAAAATACGGCTGAACGCAGAAAACGCTGTAACAGATTGCTTTTGTGCAAAATGACCGCCAGCATCAACGCTAACGGAATTTGCCCAAATACCGAGGCTAGAACAAAAATGACGTTGTTTTTCAGCGCCCTCCAAAATACGGAATCATGCCATATTTCCACATAGTTATCCAGTCCGATATATGTTGACTCTCCGATCCCCGACCAGTTGAAGAATCCATAGTACGCTGACCATACGACAGGGACAAATACAAATAACGCGTAAATCAGAACGGCCGGAGCGAGCCCCAGCATAATAAAACGTCGACTGCGCAATGCGTTCATTTTGCTCACTTCCTTTCATCAAACCTTTGGCAGTTACCAACTCTTGCTATCAATGCAAAACCCCTCCCCTGCCGGGAAGGGGTCTGAATCTTACAGAGCGTCTTACAGCTCATCCAGATCTGAATCGGAATGACCTATGACCTTATTTTCCGACTGCTTATTTTCCGACTGCACTGGCTTGCGATGCCTGAATTTTATTTGCAATATCTGCGGCTTTGCCACCCATCAATAGCTCCTGCAATCCATTATTGATAACCTCGACGGTTGCAGACCCAAGCTTGGAATCATACACCGGAGTAATCTTTACTTCCTGCATTAAGTCATAGAGCTCCACAAACAATGGATGGGCTTTTGATTTGTCCAGATCAATCTTGTAGCTGACCAGCGTGCTGCTATCCAGGGTTGCCTTCTGACCTTCAGGACCTGCCAAAGCGTAGAATAACTCCATGGCCGCATCCTTCTGGGCGCCGCTTAACTTTTTACTTACACCCAAACCTGTCCCTACAACTCCCGATGTCGTTCTGGCCTCACCCTGGCCTCCATCTACTGCTGGTAAAATCGTAATGTGTGTATTGTTCAAAATGTCTTCTGGTGCGTTGTTGACGAGGTTAGCTAATGCCCATCCGCCGTTTATCACCATTGCCGCTTTTCCTTGGAAGTACAGCTGCATCATCTGTGTTTCGTCAATACTGTTGAAACCATCCTGAAATGCTTTGCTGTTACTGAGTTCCTGCATTTTGTCCAGCGCCTGAATGAATTGTGGATCTGTAAAGCTGGCCCCGTCCTGTGCTGCTGCTTTTAAGAACCAGTCTGTGCCGGTTACCCGGTCAGCCAGTGTACTGAAGATCGTGGATTGAGCCACCCAATTGGCCTTGTTCCCCAGTGCGATCGGTATTATTTTGTTCTCATTGAATGCAGCAACGGCTTGCTCCAACTCATCCCATGTTTCAGGAATTTTCACGTTGTACTGCTTAAACAGTGCTTCATTGTAATAAATAAAAGAAGTAGGTGCGAGATTCATCGGTACCGAGTAGATATCTCCGTCCACCGTATATCCATCCAGGGCGTTCGGAATAAAGTTGTCTTTCCATTCCGGCTTCGCATCCAGCTCGGCATTGATCGGCTGCAACAGATCCCCTTTCACAAACTCTTTGGTCATCGCATCCGGCCACATGACGAACAGATCCGGCATTTCATTGGCCGCTGCCACCGTCCGGAGCCTTGTTTTGAGGCCATCTGTCGGCAGACCTTCATCCACTACTTCAATATCCGGGTGCGACCCACGGAAGTCCTCAATGATTTTGCGCATCGCCACCGCTTTGGCGTCCTGTCCAGTCCAGTTGTGCCAGATAGTGACGGTTACTTTATCCTTGCTGTCGCTGCCTTCTGAGCTGTCCCCGCCCCCGCAACCAGCCAGAACGATGGAAAACAACGTCATTGCGAGCATTCCCGAAAGCCATTTTTTCAACATCTCTATACTCCCCCTTGGCGATTTGATTACACTTATTGTAAATGGTAACGCTAACATTCTGTAAGGTGACGATGCACGGATGCAGGGGTGAAAAATATCGGATACCCCGTTGATCCTGAAATCTTTGCTTACATATAGAAAGAGCCCTCATCATGAGAGCTCTTTCTGTATTTGGATTCGTAAACATTCAAGTACTATAAATAAATGAATAGATAAGTTCTGATTTATTTTATACTGTCTTTCACAAGTGCTGCAAAAGCTTCCGAACCTTCCTTCGTCAGATGAACGCCATCTTTTTCGAAATATTCGTCATGACCCTCACTTGCAGTGTACCAATCAATAAGAGATACATTGCTATAATCCGAAGCCGCTTCGTTCAGTGCTTTATTCACCGTTCGTTCCCATGGGCGAGGAACTCGCACAGTAACCAGATAAACATGTTCTTCATCTTTCAGGTAATCCAGCACGGAATTCAGACTTTTGGAATTGAAGGAACCGTTTGTTCCAAGCTCCAGTACGACCTGACTGCCCATTTGGTTATTTCTCTTCAGGCCATCCAGTACATCGGCAGCCTCCCACATCTGACGACCGATATGACCGTCCACGTGCACGCCCGAAATGGTCTGTTCAAGATAAGGTTTCGCGTCCAGAATGACCGAATCTCCAATAACCGTATAATGAATCTTGCCGTCTTTGGATGGAGGGGCTGTTTCCCCCTGCTCTTTGGACGAATCTGACGTGTTGACAGGGCCCTCCTCCAGTTGGTCATTACCGTTGTCTTCTGGATTTCCTTGATTGTCGGTGCTGCCTTGGGGTTTACCAACAGCATGGTTCGAGTCGCCAGGAGTTGATCCTTTCTGCTCACCTGAAGTAGGTTCCTCCGATTTGGGAGTATTACCTGGCTTCGTCGTTTGCTGTTCTTCTTTAACTGGTGGATCTCCAGCGTTCGCCGCTGGCTTATCATTTTTCTGTGGCGCAGGTTGGTTTTGAGACCCGGAAGTGCTCACTGTGGCTGGAAGAACGTCCTGCCCCTTCTCCTCCGTTACGGAATGATCTCCATTCAGTGTAGCCGACATCGATACCGAATGGGAATCAGAATTCGCTGCAGACGTAATCATCATCTGTGACACCGTAAAACACATCAACAGAAGGCTCATCAGCAATCCAGCGCGCTTCCACCATACGTTGCGAATGGATGTATTGCGCCCTCTTCCCCATAGCCGGGACCAGGAATCACGAAATCCGTTATGACGAATTGGATTTTCAATATATTTAAGTGACAAGGAGGCCAGTGCAACCGTTGCTGCAACCTGTAAAAGCATCCGCACAGGATGTGCTCCACCCGTGTCTACAGTTGGACTCGTCAGAATAATGACAGGATAGTGCCACAGATATAATCCATAGGATCGTTCTCCGATCCAGCGCAATGGCTTAGCGCCTATGAGCCGTGCCAGGAAGGATGAAGGATGCGCCAATACAGCTACGAGCAATGTCGTCGCAATGGCCTGAAGCACCATTCCTCCTCGATACAATGAAGGGTCGTACTCACTGCTATTGAGCATCATGTAGATTAACCAAGCCAGCGCAGCTAAGCCTAGTACATCCAGGACAAGCCGATTGACGCGGGCAAGGGATGACGACAGCTTGCGACTCGGCCATACCACAGCCAGTGCAGCCCCAGCCAGTAATGCAAATGCTCTAGTGTCTGTTCCATAATAAACACGGCTCGGGTCCAAGTCCGGATTATACATGATGGCCATTGCACCAGCAGACAATTCAGCTGCCACGACAATAAAGACGACCAGCCATCCCTTTCTTTTGAACAAGACGATTGCTGCGACCAGTAGAAGGGGCCAAACAATGTAAAACTGTTCTTCCACAGCCAGCGACCAGAAATGTCCAAAGGGTGATGGAGGGCCGAAACTTTCGAAATAGGAAACGTTATGAAAGATATACCACCAATTGCTTATGTATAATACTCCCGAGACAATGTCACCACGCAACGAAGCGAGTCGAGCTGGATCTGTGCAAAGCAGCCAAATCATCACCGCTGCTGTCATCGTGATCATGCCAGGTAACAAGCGCCTTACTCTTCGCACCCAGAAATCACCGAGGGATATCCGGCCATGCTCCTGCCATTGTGTCAAAAGAATGTCTGTAATCAAATACCCTGAGAGTACAAAGAAAATGCCTACACCGAGCAAACCGCCCGGAATAAAATCTAAATTCAGATGATACCCTATGACTGCAAGCACAGCGATGGCTCTCAAACCATCCAGTCCGTTCATATGCCGCTTGCTTTTCAACGATTGTGACATGCGAGCCCCTCCTTGACCATGTGAGTCGAAATCATCCATGTCCGGGGCGTTCGAGAACTCCTTGTGGTTCTGGTTGTCATTAACATACGTATTGCACCTTCCATCATTCATTTACAACATAAAGAAGACGTATTACTTAACCATGATATTTTATGATTACGATTTCTTTATATCTTTGTCGTTATGTCCCGTTTAGCATTATACGCCGGAAAGATTATTCACAAATTACAGCAATAGTTACAATCCAGTGAAACGATGTAACCTTTCCTGCCAAGCATATATAGCTGTAAAATCATACTCTAATTTTATTGTTAAATACAGCATTTTTCATGGAATGGCTAATATTACCTTGCCTTTTATTTCATATATAAGCAGATCCCTCTGAGGGTCTGGAGTGTGCGCTTGCCAATAGAAAAAGGCTGCCGACTTGCTCAGCAGCCAATAACCATTATAAACCTATCTCTTGCCTGATTGAAAGTTTTGCTCATAATTGCATCTTGGTGCCTAGGACCCTAGAGGTAAAAGGGATGATTCTTCTCTTCCGCGCGCCCATCGAGAATCCGATAAGAGGATCGTCCTACGTACATTGGAATTTGCAATTTGTCCAGATTAACCATTCCATTGTCCAGAAAATATTCCGGGTCTTGATACCGCTGTAACACTTCACCTGCAATCCATTCATGATCCCCATACGTTGTCATATCGATCACCTTGCACTCGTAAGCAAAATAAGCTTCGGTTAGCATGGGTACGTTCACTTTGATTCCTTCTTCGTATGTAATCCCGAATTTCGAGAATTTGTCTGTGTCTCTTCCACTGAAGGTTCCCGCAGCCTGAATCCACTCCGAATGATGACCTGGAAGGAAGTGCACCCCGAATACTCCACTCTGCTCAATCAATTCATAAGAGTACGTTTCTTTTCGCAGCGATATCCCGTAAATTCCGGGAGACGATCCAATATAGGTATGCCAGCCTGAGGCCATCACATTCTGCGAGTCCTTATGACGAGACGTCACTACCGCCACCATGCCGGGATATGAATAAAACATAGGTTCATCTATCGGTTTCCGCATCTGATCACCTCTTTGTTTTTATTTGGCCCCAAAGCTGCACCAGGCCGTTTTCTTACCCATTATTATACAATATAAGTAAAGGATGAAAAAGAATTACTTCCTTATCACAATTCACTTATTGAAGAGAAGAGGCTGGATGAACGATCAAATGGATTGCGTTATGACTAACATTCATAGTAATCTTGATTAAACACAACTGAGAAATGGGGAATAGCAGTGATTGAAAAAGCAACGTTTGCCGGGGGATGTTTCTGGTGTATGGTCAGTCCTTTTGAAGAGCAGCCCGGCATTCACGGGATTATATCCGGATACATGGGTGGAACCGTAGAAAACCCTACATATGAGCAAGTATTGACCGGTGAAACAGGGCATTTGGAAGTTGTGCAAATCTCGTTTGATCCAGCCATTTTCCCATATGAGAAATTGCTTGAGCTGTACTGGCCGCAGATCGATCCAACCGATGCCACGGGTCAGGGTAATGATCGCAAGAGCCAATATCGGGCTGCCATTCTATATCACAATGAAGAGCAGCGCCAATTGGCCCTGAAATCACGAGAGGAACTGGGCAAAACAGGCCGATTCGATAAACCTGTCGTTACTGCCATTGAGGAAGCCTCCGTATTTTATCCGGCAGAAGAATATCATCAAAATTTTCATCGCAAAGATCCGAAATATTATAAAGAATCCAGAATTTATTCTGGACGCGATGAAATAATCAAGAAATATTGGAGTTAATCTCTTTAAATAAATAATAAAGCGGCCACATGGGCCGCTTTTTTGTTGCATCCTTTTTACAGTAAACCAATTAAGGTCTTCAACTCTCTGATACTATCAATAACCCGATCCGCCTGAGCTAATTCATCGGCTTGAGCAAAGTCAAAATTACATCCGATGGACATTAAATCATTATCTTTCGCAGCCTTAATGTCAGACAATCGATCCCCGATGACCATCCCATTCGTGATCTTATATTTCTCCACGATGGAGCGTACGAGATCAGACTTATTTTGTGATGAAATCTGCTGTATGCTGAATGTCTCCGTTACCCACTCATCCAGATGATAATAGGTTACGATGGCATTCAAGTATTCGATTTGTCCATTACTCGCTATGTATATCGGTATACTCTTCTCTTTGCAGTATAGAAAGAACTCTTCTACGTACGGATATAGTGCACCATGGCCTGCCTCGATATTCGCAATCAACTTCTCATGAAACCATTCATTTGCTTGCAGTCTGATCTGGTCCGAGTAGTCGGGCAACAAATTCTCCCAGACGACGGGCAGAGGAACTCCCATAATTTCACGGTACTTTTCTATTGGCGTATTCTGCTCCCACAATCCCTTTGTCTCAGATGATTAAACGTGTCATGCAGAGAAGTTTCCAATATTCGATCTGTTTGAAATAGCGTACCATCCATATCAAAAATCAATGAAAGCATAAACAGATTCTCCTTCTTCATATTCAGGATATATATTGAGATACAATGGGTCACTCTACTCAGGTAAAGTTACTATTCATCACCATACGTGAATACCTATCATTTGACAACCCTTCCAGATTACACGACTGAAATCACCCCTTATTCCAAGGTTGGTTATGAACTGCCTCTCATTCGTCCATACTATTACCTACGAAATAAACCGTCATCACGAATGGCAGGGGAGGAAGCACCATGAACCGGAAAAACCCGCATCAAATCAATCAACCTGCAGCAGAATTACCCGTTCCGCTTGAATTCGATCGCAGCTGGATCACGCAACTGGAGTCCAGACTCGATAAAGGCGGCCCATGGGGTGATTACAGACTCTTTCAACTTGGCATTCAAGCCGAAGAGACGAATCTGATTCCCAATTTTGATGAAATCCAGTGTCTCAAGCATTTACAGGGACTCACCCCTCTTCCACACCAGATGGATACTGCACGAAGAGTACTGTTTGAGATGTCAGGCCGTGCCATTCTTGCCGATGAGGTGGGACTTGGCAAAACGATTGAAGCTGGCCTGATTTTAAAAGAATATATGGTCCGTGGACTCGTATCCAAAGTGCTCATTCTCGTGCCTGCGTCCCTTGTATTGCAGTGGGTCCGGGAGCTGAATTCCAAATTTGGCATCCCTGCGGTGGCACAGAAAAAGGCGTATTCCTGGCAAAATGAAGTCGTGGTTGCCTCCATGGATACCGCTAAGCGTGATCCGCATAAAGATATGCTGCTGAATACGGATTACGACATGATTATTATTGATGAGGCTCATAAGCTTAAAAATAAAAAAACGACCAACTACCAATTCATGCTGAAGTTACGGAAAAAATATTGCCTGCTGCTTACGGCTACACCGGTGCAGAACGACATGAGCGAGCTGTTCAACCTCATTAACCTGCTCAAGCCGGGACAACTTGGCCGTCAGGGTGATTTTGCAGCCAATTTTGTCGTCGACAAACGTATTCCGAAAAATCAGGAGCAGCTCAAGGATGAATTATCCAAAGTCATGATCCGTAACCGCCGCGGTGAAGGCCCTGTTCAATTCACCAAACGGAACGTATCCAATGTAAATTTGCAGCTATCACCTGAAGAACAGGCCCTCTATGATGGCGTAACTTCCTTTGTGAAAGATCAGTACCAGGAAGCGGGCGGCAACCTGAGCAGCATGCTTTCACTGGTAACGTTGCAGCGGGAAGTATGCAGCAGCCGGGATGCCGTGTTTGTGACGTTGGTCAATCTGTCGAAGAAGCTTCCACTGGACTCCCCGCTGCGGGATAAGATTTGGGAGCTCGTTGCCCATATTAAAGCGATCAAGGAAAATACCAAAGCGGAAAAAACGATGGAACTCGTTCGTAACATGAATGAGAAGGTTATTATTTTCACCGAATACCGTGCCACGCAGGAGTACTTGCTCAATTATTTTCGCAACAACGGCCTGACCGCAGTTCCCTACCGGGGCGGCATGAACCGGGGTAAAAAGGACTGGATGATGGACCTCTTCCGCGGCCGAGTACAAGCAATGATTGCAACCGAAGCGGGCGGTGAGGGCATCAACCTGCAATTTTGCCATCACATGATCAACTTCGACCTGCCCTGGAATCCCATGCGTGTTGAGCAGCGGATCGGCCGTGTACACCGATTGGGACAGCAGAATGATGTGAACATCTACAACCTTTCAACGACAGGCACAATCGAAGAGCATATTCTGAATCTGCTTCATGAGAAGATCAATATGTTCGAGATGGTTATTGGTGGCTTGGATGTCATTCTCGAGCGGCTGGAGAAGAAAGAATCGATCGAAAAGAGTTTGTACAAAATCATGCTCGAATCACAAAACGAAGAGGATATCCGCCGTAAAATGGACTCGCTTGGACAATCGCTGAACTCCATTCAGCGCGAAGTCGCAGATGAAGCACCCGCCGTATCCGGGCTTGACCTTCGTAAAGGAGGTCTCTGATCATGACCATGTCACCCCATGAAGTGCAGGCGTATGT
This sequence comes from Paenibacillus sp. OK076, assembly GCF_900110055.1. Lineage (NCBI taxonomy): Bacteria > Bacillati > Bacillota > Bacilli > Caryophanales > Paenibacillaceae > Paenibacillus > Paenibacillus sp. OK076. Next base: position 1,373,236 of record NZ_FOCH01000001.1, on the reverse strand, counting down.
GCTCACTTACCTGGAAACACTCGATTGCCAGATTATGGAGCGTTCCCCTGCTCATGTTACGGTAAAACTTTCACCCGAAGCCGACAAGGCGTTAACCAATCGTCCGTATTATTGGGGATTTGTGGAGCGAACCGGCGCACCTGCGGAGACGATGTCTTTTACATTCGTCTTTGATCCGGAAGCCTATCAGCAAGCGTTGGAAGCTGAAGAAGCAAAAGCTGCACAGTTAGCTCCACCAGCCTCACCAGGTGTCGGTACCCCCGAGGCTCCCAAGGATACCATTCTAGGTCGGTACTTCGGTATTGTTCCCTCTCTGCCTCAGCTGGGACCCGGACGGATTTTGAAAGAAGATGTTGTATATGGCAGCCGCAGGTTGCAGCAGATCTTCAATGCAGCGCGCGAAGGGGGCGCATTCGTGAACCTGTTTGAACAGGCTGCAAAAAGGCAATTGCGTGCTACCGCACCCGCAGTATATGAGCCATGGCTTGGTGTGTGTTTTAAAGTGGAATTTGCCTGTGATCTGAAAAAAGAGGAACTTCATTTTATCGGCATCTCCCTCAGAACCGGGGAAATTGTCGAGAAGTTCGGCTCGAAGCTGAACAGGCGAGACCTTAGTCCAAGGCTCGCTGAGAATATGCACGTCCAGACCGCCAAAATATCGTTAGCTGATGCCGGGGCAGCTCTGGAATCGCATTTGACGAACCGCCTGCTGGAACTCGACTATAGCTGGGCAGAGAAAGCCAAAGAACGGCTTGATCTGGAGCTTGCTGTTGTGGATACGTACTATGAAGCAGTTCTTAGAGAGGAAACCCCTGAGGTCGACGTAAATACAGCCTCTGCCTCCAGCACAGACGGTAGTTCAAAGGATCAGGAACATGCAGGGACCGGGCCATCTGCCCAAATTCAGACTTCACGCTCCAGCCCCTCCCGTATCCAGAACGCACGTCTGCAGTCCGTCCAACCAACGGGTGTGACCATAGGATCAGATGTCGAACTTGCGGCTGAAGCGGCTGTTCAGGCAGAACCAGAAACGGACCCGGAACAGGATAAAGCCCGCCAAGCGGTTATGGACCGGGAAGCCATGAAGCTGCAATACGAAACACGCCGTACCGAGATGATCTGGCAATATGAGCCCAAAGTGAAGGTTACCGCGATAAGCAGCGGCATGTTTCATTTAAGATAGACGACGAAGACACTACTTTTCCCGCAAATGACGGCAAAAGTAGTGTTTATTCATGAGTGGCAGCCCGACAGGTTGCAGCAACCTTTGCACAAGCTGTCCTCTAAAATGGAAATAGAAACGATCATGCAGTGAAAATGAGTCCGTTTTGTCAGGATATGTACCCCAGAAAAGTAGGTGTTAGCATGAAACGACCCTTCCACAAGGGATGGAATGTGATTCGCCGAATAACCGGCATTGTAATGTGCTTTTTATGTGTCGTTGCCCTGCTCCCCTTACTGCAAGCTGAAGGTGCTGGAATTCAAAGTGCATCTAGGTCCATACTACCCTCTACATTGACCAAAATTACGGCGGAACTTCATTCCGACACTTTGGCTCCTGATGCAGTTCAACAATTTGCTCGCGAGCAAGCTATCATCCTAAGTACTGAACATGAAGGGAACCATTGGAATCAAGCTCAATTGGACTTTTATCCCCTCGGTCCAGGCACACGCAGCTGGCTGGTATACGCTAATATTGGAGAGTTACCTGTTGGTTATATGATCATTTCAGTGAACGATCAAGGACAATTGCAGCTTGGCGAATACGGTAAGGGAGAACAACGACCGTACAATATTTCCATGTTAAATCAAGCTCTGGAGCGACAGCAACTGGTCTTGAAGGAGCTAATCTCTGAAGGAGGAAGGCTTCAATTACGTTATGCGCCTCCCCTGCTCGCTTATTGGAAAGTGGAAAGACCTAAGGATGATGCAATCTATATTGACGCGACCAACGGCGATACCTTGCCAGCAGGTGTTCTGAAAGCACTCGATACGGACTCACAGCAGGCTACGAAACAAATGAAGCCCATAAGGTCCATATCTGTACAAGCTGTCGTGATGACGCCCGAAGATTCACCACAAGTCTCCTTGTTGTCCGTTGACTCTATGGATCTGCAGCCTCTGTTTGATCCCGCGGACAATCTGTTATGGATCACGTCCAGATCACTTTCGATCAGCGGCGTAAAAACATTGAATCAGCAATGGAAAGAGCATAAAAAGATCGTTTTCTCTGCGGATCAGCAAAATGTCTTGTATGGCGGGCCTCTGCCTGTCAGTGGTTATCAGATCTGGCGTGACAACCGTGGAACAGTTCAATATCAGTATGTAGCTGTTGGCGGCAATACGTCGGTAAGACGATTTGTACCTCTTCAGACCTTATTGCGGGACGGGAATTTTTATGCTGTGAAACCATGACCCATCCACACAACAAATAAGACGCCTTCCTCTGGTTCTTCATAGGAATGCGTCTTTTTCTTTGGAAGAAGCTATTACCTAGGTTGGTTCTTGGTTCTTGATTACCCTTTTCCTGAAGAGCTCCGTTTCTGCATTTTCCCCTGCGAATTCATCGCTTTTTCCTTTTTCCCAACCCATAGCGATACGGCAAAAGGAATCATTCCAAACCACTTCATGCTCCACGGCTCTTTGGTCTTGCTGCGTCCTTTACGTTCATCCTTCGGTGTGTCGATATAATGAACCACTCGCTCTGTAATGTACTTCACCAGTTCATCACTTTTGGCCATAACCTTCGCCTCCTTAGCTCCGGCAAAGCCGGGGCTTATGTTATCTCTATTGTGTGCAGAAGGGATCATCACTAAACATTTTTTTTGCTGCAAAGAGTATGAAAAACAGAAGAATGCACAGTCTAATGCCAAAGGTATCCATCCACTCACTTTATGGCATAAGATGCCTATTTTAAGAAGGAGCGTGTATTCTCATGTATAAGCTGCTGGCCGCATCGATGGCATTGCTAATCAGCATCAGTTGCATCCCCCTGACCTCCCATGCCAGCGCGGCAAAATTTGACTTAACCGATCTGCCTATATTGCATTCACAACAATCACCCATAAGCCCATCCATGCTGCCGGTAACCGATGGGGATGCCTATCACTCCACTCATCATGCGTTTGCAGCACCTGTGATCCTTCTAGACGTTGGTCACGGCGGCATTGACGGTGGAACAACAGACCATGGCGTACTGGAAAAAGACATCAACCTAGCCATTAGCCAAAAGGTGTATCTTCTGCTTCGCAGCAAGGGTTATGCAGTCATCATCAATCGACTTGGAGACTATGCGCTGAGTGACGAGAATCGCTGGTTAAACAGTCGCTCACGCCATCGCAAGGATTTGGCCCAACGCAAAAGCCTTAGCGAAGAGGTTAGCACCGACATCGTCGTCAGTATCCATGCCAACTGGAGTCCAAGATCATCTGCACGAGGCCCGGTTGTTTTACATCAGAACGAAGGACGAAGCTACATGCTTGCAAGTTCCATTCAGAATCAGCTTAATCAATTGTATGAGACGGAGCGGGATGTTGTATGGGGCAAGCCCTTTTACCTGTTAAATCATGTGAAGCAACCCGCTGTAATTGTTGAAACCGGATTTCTAAGCAATGCACGTGATCGCGCAATGATCAGCGACCCAGGCGAACAGAAACGGATTGCACAGTCCATTGCTAATGGTATTATTTATTATCTGTCGGCAGTTTAGGCTCAGCTTGCCAATGCCAGACATCTCGGACCAGATCACTAATACCGACGAACTCAATCTGGCCTTTGAGCCGGGATACGGATTCATGGACGACAGCAGAGGTATTTAATCCGGTATGGCCAACATGACCGATTACGACACACACATCATTATCGAGCGCACGTTTTGCCGCCAAATCCATTTGCTTGCGAATATGCTGTTTGGAATTATGGTCATCCAGAAAAATATCGTTGCCGACGGGTGGCATGTTTTTGGTGATGGCCAATTCCCCCACCACGGAGCGGAAATTGGTACGACTATCCACAAAAAACAGCCCGCGCTCTCGACATACGTCCAATACAATGGACATGATCCGTTTATTAGAGGTAATTTTGGAACCCATATGGTTATTCATGCCGACAGCATAAGGAACTTCATCAATGGCTTTCTCGACTCGTGCACGCACTTCCTCATCCGTCAGATTGGATGTAATCGCACCTGGGCCGAGCCATTCCGGTCTGCCCTTATTGGGCTCCATTGGCATGTGAACAATCACATCCATTCCTTTTTCATGAGCCGCAATCGCATCTTTCTTCGTCGTTTGTAGGAATGGCATCACGGCCAACGTAAGCTTCACCGGCGTCGCCAAAATTTCAGAAGTGCCTTTCATGTCATTCCCCGCATCATCGATGATAATCGCCATTCGTTTACGCTGCGATTTGTCTGCTGGAGTTTGTAATATCTGACCTGAAGTTGAACCAGGTGCTTGTATTAAGGTTTGCTCCGTTAAAATTTGCTCTGGCACCTGCCCTGAACGAACTTGTGATTCCGCACCGCTGGCAGAAAAGCCAAAACCACAAACCATAAATATCGTACCTGTGAGTACCACTGACATTTTAAATTTCCAGGTGCAGGACCACCCTTTTCGTCCGGCCTTATTCATCCATCGTTCCCTCCTTTGTTCTGTCCCATCATTATTTGAACATTGAAGGGGGAATATGTAGACAAAAAAAGCCTGTTCATTCCAATGGAGCGCTTAAAGCCGCTGCGTTGAACTGACGTAAGCGATATTGGCGAGGAGCCTGACCTGTCAGTTGATGAAAGAGGCGGGAGAAGTAATGAACCGAGCTAAAATGATATTTTTCTGCTATTTGAGTGATACTTAGTGTGGTGTGAAGCAAATCGTACTTCGCCCGTCCAATACGGAAGTGATTCATATACTGGTTGGGAGAGTATCCGGTAGATTTCCTGAACAGCTCGAAAAAATGTCCACGGCTTATATTGAGGTTTTTGTAGTAGATATCCAGCGGCTTGGGTGCTCCGTGAAGTAAGTCCTGATCCAACATTTTAAGCATATGGGCTATGCGGCGATCAGGGATTACATCGTCATTTCCCAGACAGCAGTTTAGAAAATAGTCCATAAACGTCTGAAAATGACGTTGAATCGTCAAACTGCGCATAAACGTTTGCCCATTGGTGTATGAGTCGCTTTTATAAAAATCCTGGAACAGATCCTGCCAGATTCGCAGCGACTCCACCTTTGAAATCTCCCTGAGTTCATACGGAAAGGCTGGGCCCACAAAGGCTTGCTGCAGCACCTGCGGCGGATAACAGATCGGACTGGCTGTCTCAAACACAGCTTTTCGCTCCACATAGTGCCAATCAAAATAACAACACAGATGGACCATGGGGTTCTCCGAATCAGCCACCCACTCATGCAGCTGCCCTGCTGGAATATAGATCAGCGAACCGGGACCAAGCCTGCTGCTCTTTCCATTTGTACTTAATACCCCATACCCTTCGCTGATCAAGTAAATAGAGCTGGTATAACAAATTCTCGGAGAGCTCGACTGTCCTCTTATAAAAGGGTATCGAGTTGCCAAGTAAACATAGGGATGCAAGCAAGCAAAATCCATTGGAAGTATCCTTTCCGACTCCGTTTTTCTCGATATTAACCTTTGATCTGCATGACCGAAAGGTACAATTCAGCATTAGAGGTACATATCATCAGTGCGCCAATTGATCTGACGATCGTGTAAATCATGGACGTCTTGCTAAATACAGCAAACTGCTGTTCCGTTACAGTAATAACTGTACATCGCATGACTTCATGAGGAGGACGACTTGTGCAGAAGAAGGTTAAGCAACCGAAGAGAAGATACGAGATAAACAAGAACAGAGGCTATGAACGTGCGAAGCAGCATCCCATTTCCTTCAATGGTCCTGCGCCGGATTTTTTTGAAGGCGCACTGCTGGGCAATGGAGGACTGGGTATTGTCGTAACAACCCGCCCTGACGCTGTGATGCTCCATTTTGGACACAACAATGTATGGGATATTCGTCTCGCCGAAGAACACCGAGATGAGCTCATGACTTTCCAAGAAGTGTATAACAGGTTTGCTGCTCTGCCAGCAAATTTGCCGCGATTGACAGATCATCCGTGGTACAAACAGTATTGTGAGATGGCCGGACAAAATTACAGTAAAGCTTATCCAAAGCCCATGCCGTGCGGCTCACTGCTGCTGCGGTATGATCGGCGAAAGGCCGAAGTCATCGGCCATACCATTGATATTGCTAGTGGCCTTTGCACGATTGATTTCCTGATCGATGGCAAACCTGCGGTATTCGAACTCTTTGTAGAAGGAGAGCACGACCGGGTCTGGATGAAGGTAAGTGATGCCGCTACGGGTGCTCCGATTCCCTTATTCGAGGAGATAAAGCTGATTCCTGATCCCGAAACACCGCCTGAATTTCCTCAAGCAGCAGTCGTAATTAGCGAAATGACGAGTATACAGTCTTTCACGCAAATTTTGCCGCATGTTGAGCATCCCGTTGTTCCCTATACCACACATGAAAAAGATCGAGCTTTCCGGCTCGCTGTTAGCTCGACTGGATTAACTGCAATGAAAGAACATCCTTTGCACAATCAGACACCCGTAGTCAACGGCACTCCTCTGGGAGAACCTGAACACGGCTTTCTGGCCTGCGCAGAGCTGTGGGAAGGCCTTTATAGCGAACTCATTGACGAGGCCCACCCGCCAGGACTATCCTCCTTTAGTCAGGCTAAGGAAGAATCGAATGTAATGTGGCGTGATTATTGGAGCCGCTCCTCCGTCGCACTCGAAGATGAATTTCTGGAGCGGATCTGGTACCACAATCTTTACTTTTTTAATTGTGCCGTGAGAGAAGGCGTTACCTGTCCAGGTCTGTTCGCCAACTGGAGCTACCGAACCATCGGCGCAGACTGGCATGGGGATTACCACATGAATTACAACACACAGCAGCCATTCTGGCTCGCATTCTCCAGCAATCATCTCGACAAACATCTTCCCTACGTGGATATGGTTGATCACGTTCTTCCCATCAGTCGTGCGTGGGCACAGGAGTATTACGGACTGAGCGGAGCTTATTTCCCCCATTCAGCCTATCCAGTTGAAATGTCCATGATGCCCTACCCGGTCCCGCACTGGGGATGGGAAATCTGTGAGACGCCTTGGACCGTGCAAAGTCTATGGTGGCACTATCTGTATTCCATGGACGAGACGTTCCTGCGTGATCGTGCATTTCAACCCATGAAGGAAGCGGTGCTGTTCATGGTCGATTACATGAATCGTCCAGAAGCACAGGGTGAACGATGGGGAGATGGTAATTATCACATTTTTCCCACGGTGGTGCCGGAGCTATATGAGATTACACCCGGCTTTGCCAAAAACAAAGACTGCCTGATTGACCTCACCCTGACGCGATTTCTGTTCAATGCGTTCACTCAGGCTTGCGTTGCCCTTGAAAGGGAGGAGTCCGAGCAGGAGCTGCTAGAGAAAGTAAAAGAGATTCTGAGCCATTTCCCTTCTTATCCCACAGCCGAATCCCGCAACGGTCCCGTCTTTGTGTCGGTGGAGGGGGAGAATCCCGATGTAGTCTATAACGTCCCGATTCCAATTACGACTGTATTTCCGGGTGAAGATCACGGGCTTCATTCGCCAGAAGAGGAATACCGGACCGCAGTAAACTCCTACCTTAATCACCGCAACGAAGGTGGGAATGAACTGGTATTCTACCATCTTGCCGGAGCCCGGCTTGGCGTGTTGGATCTGGAACGCTTCAAGCGCCAAATCCAGTATTGTCTCCTACCAAACGGTACTTGTACAGATCGGGTCTTGATGAGCGGTGGTCGCTATGCTGACACGGAGAACTTCGATTTCATGTCCCGCATGGGCATCTGGTTCGAAAATTTCTCCCTGCCTGCCGTGATCAATGAATGCCTTCTTCAAAGTTATAATGGTATCCTGCGTTTCTTCCCCAACTGGCCAAACGGTCAACAAGCAGAGTTCCACACCCTCCGTGCAGTGGGAGGCTTCCTTGTGAGTGCGGCTTTTGTGGATGGGGAGACGGACTGGATCGAGATTGAGAGCGAAGCGGGTACTGCACTTTCCTTCTATATTCCATGGGCAGAAGGGGCATTGTGCTCCCTCCCTTCCGGTGAGCAATATATACTGTCTGGTCAGGTTGGCAAGATTTCAACCGTAGCAGGAGATGTTATCTCCATTGTCAAAGCGGTTTAGCTCATCTTGTAAAATGTGTCCATAAATAAGAAGCGTCCCGGACTAACCCGGGACGCTTCTTATTACCAAATTACACTTCAATTACTTGGAAGACCACAGTTCCATACGCTGAGCATATTTCTCGTTTATGATATCTTCCACATTCTCATCGCCAGCCTTCTTCATATCCTCCAGCATCTTGTCAAATACGGAGTTGGCTTCAGCTTCACTTGGAGCAATAATGGCTCTCGTAATGCTCTGATCCATAATATCCTTCACCTTCTGGGCCGTCAGTGCTTGAGGTGTTCCCCCATCCGGATTCAGGTTATCGTACTGTGCTGTATCCCATACGGAATCACCAAGACTCTTGAGGGCCAGTTCATCCACTTCACTGCGTTGGAATTTGACTGCCATGTCATACGGCTGTCCATTTGGATCCAGACCATTTTTGACAAACCATAACCATTTACGAACGCCACTTTTCTTCACCGTATCATCCCAATTATCCTTGAAGCTTTGCAGGAATGCAGGGTCCGGTTGTCGCTTGCCATCCACCTTGGTGTATTGTTCGCCTTCCTTACCCCACAGCAGCAAATGCTGTCCTTCATCACTCGCCAGATAATTAAACAGCTTTATCGTTTCTTCCGGGTGTTTGTTGTTTTTGGTAATGGCGATTGCATCCCATCCAAGCGAGCTTCTTGGGCCAAATGTGGTTTGGGCCGGATCTACACCTGGAGCAACAACCTTGTAGGCGAACAACTGATTCTTTTCCCCGCCATCCTTCTTCAGTGCCGCATTGCCGTTACCTGGGTCCCAATATGCTCCTGGGGTAGCGAATACCGCGCCAGTCGTCAGCTTTTGAATCCATGTCTGCGTTTTGCTGATCGCAAATTCCTTTTCAATCAGACCTTCTCGATATAACCGATTCATATATAACAGCATTTCACGATATTTGGGGTCCTTGACATCATATTGCAGACGTCCGTTGTTGTCATAATACGTTTTCAAACCCCACATGCCTTTGAATGTTCCCAGATTCGCGCCCATGTTCTCCCCGTTCATCGTCATGGGAATGGACTCTTTGCCATCAATCGTATTGTATTTTTCTTTGAAATTTTTCAGGAGTGCTTCAAATTCGTCTGTGGTGAGGGGCTGTGAACCATCAGCTTTGTCTGGAAGAAACTCTTCCAGCAGATTTTGTCTCATGAGCATACCGAAGACAGGGTCACTGTCGAGTCCATACCAGTTTGCGAGATAGTAGTTCTTGCCGTCTGTATAACGTGTTTTGGTCAAGGTTTCGCCATACATTTCTTTCAGATCAGAACCATACTTTTCAATTAACTCATCTAGTGGAATGAATGCACCGCTTGAAATGTACTTATCAAGGGAAGCGTCTCCCCGACTCATGACCACCACATCCGGATAGTCACCACTGGCGAGCATCAAGCTCAGTTTTTCCGTTGGATTACCTGTTGGTTGTTGGATGGAGATCTCTATGCCCGTTTTTTTGGTGATTTCCTGGGCAATTGCATCGGTAAAAGGTTCTCCTTTGGTATTGCCATCAAACCAGGTCAGCGTAATTGGCCCTTGGTCCCCATCTTTACCCGATGTATTATTCTCCCCATCATTGGAGGAGCAGCCCGCCAGCAAACCAACGACTAATGCAGCCGCAATCCCCATGGTCATCCATTTTTTTGTCTTTGTCATTGACACCCTAATTCCTCCCAATGAATAAATTCCTTTCGTGCTAGATTGAGCATTTTCAAAACGATCTTTGCCCACCCCCTTTCAGGGAAAAGCCAGCGGACAAGCCTTCCCTGCAACCGGATTATGGAATAGATTAACTTTTCACCGCTCCCAAAGTCATGCCTTTGACAAAGTATTTTTGCAGGAACGGATACACCATAACGATCGGTAAGGTGGCTACCATGGTAGCAGCCATTCGAATGGTATCGCTAGAAACAGCATTCCGTTTAGCTGAGTTGGCCAGCATTTGCGATTGTGAAATCATGCCGCCTGTCTGAAATTGATTCAAGATTTTGACGAGCACGGCTTGTAGGGTCTTCAGGTCCGAGCTGTAGGTGAACGCATAGGAATCAAACCAGGCATTCCAATGCCCAATGGCTTGAAAAAGCCCCACTGTTGCAAGTACAGGTGTTGTCAACGGCATCACAATCCGGAAAAAAATCGTCAGATCGTTAGCCCCGTCAACCCTCGCCGATTCTTCAATCTCATGGGGCAGCTGCTCCATAAAGGTACGGACAATAATCATATAGAAGACATTCATCAAACTTGGCAAAATGAACACCGAAAATGTATCGATCATGTTCAGTGCCTTAAGCACCATGTAGAACGGAATGAGTCCACCACTGAAATACATGGTAAAGATAAAGTACAGGTTCCAACCTTTGCGACCAACCAGATTCCGCCGACTTAGCGGATACGCAAGCATCGTAATGACGAGAACCGATAGCGGTGCGCCAATCAGCGTTCGTTTGACGGTTACCCACAGCCCGTTTAAAATCTCGCTATCTTTCAAAATCTGCTGATAGCTGTCCAGGGTCAGGTCCCTGGGCCACAAGTAAACGCCGCCCCGTACCGTATCCTCCGCGCTGTTCAATGAAAGAACGAGTATATTCCAAAACGGAAGAAATGTAACGAGTAATACGAGAATAAGAATGAAATACACAATGATTTTGAAAATACGATCCCCGAATCTGTTCAGAATCATCACAAGCGCTCCCCTCTGTCTTTTGTAGTTAGAACAACGCCTGGTCGTTCACTTTTCTGGAAATCCGGTTCACAATGAGAACAAGAATAAAGGCAACAACGGATTTGAACATCCCCACAGCAGCCCCGTATGAGAACATGCTGTTCTGTAGTCCGTATTTGTAGGCATAAATATCAATAACTTCGGAGTATTCAAGTACGGTATTATTTTGCAGCAGGTATTGCTGTTCAAATCCTGCATTCAAAATGCCTCCGACCGCGAGAATAGCCAATATGACAATGGTAGGGCGCATGGATGGCAGCGTTATATGCCACATTTGCTTAAATCGGCTGGCTCCGTCCACCCTTGCCGCTTCGTATAGCTCCGGATTAATGGAAGCGATTGCGGCGAGATACATAATGGCGCTAAACCCCATCTCTTTCCACATGTTCGACAATGCGATAATCCACCAGAATAGAGGCCCGTTTTGCAAAAATGCGACGGGTTCTTTGACAATGCCCAGCAGAACCAGAATATTGTTAAGCATTCCATCCGAAGCCAGCAGCGTAATCACAATGTTGGCTGCGATAACCCATGAGATAAAATGCGGCAGATACGAAACCGTCTGTACAAAACGTTTGAAAAATCCCTGTCTTGCTTCATTCAGTACAAGCGCGAGAATGATTGGAGCAGGAAATCCGAAGAACAGCGTCAGCAAGCTTGTCGCAAGCGTATTACGCATAACCCGATAGAAATCCCCTGTAGTAAAGAAATACTCAAACCATTGGAAACCTACAAATTCGGCATGAAAGAACTGGTAAAAGAACGATCCCCCACCCGGCTGATAATTCGTAAACGCCATATACAGTCCAAACATCGGACCATAGGAAAATAACAATGTGGCAATGAAGGCAGGAAGCATAAGCACGAATAACCATTTTTGCTCTTTTAGTCTGCTTATCAGATTATTGCTCCTGACTGTTTTGATAGCGCTTACCTTATGCATTAAATACCCTCCCTTTTTCTATACAGCAGCATGGCCAGCCATATCTTGATCAACTTCTCTCCTATTTATCATAAATTTGACGCCAATCGCTTGCCATAGTCGAATTCTCCGAAAGATACCGCTTTTTAAAGATGTTTTTGTAAAAAGTGAGGATTGGATTTCCATATTCACTCTGCTATGATGAACTGTGCAACGAATAATCAGTCAAGAGAGGGCTCCCGAATGCGCCAATTCTATCGAAAATACATATACATGCCTTTTGTTAACCTGAGCTTTCGTTCCAAGCTATTTATGGTATTTGTACTCGTCACCATCATTCCGATGATGCTATTGGTTTATTTTTCCTATGAACTTACCAAAACGAAACTTACCGAGCAGATCTACATCAATATGACAAACTCAACAGCTCAGATCACCAAAAATCTGGAGAATAAACTGGACAGCTATGAACATATTTCCGCCTCCATTTATTTGGATAACCGCCTTGCCAATTACCTTACAAACGAGTATCAGGATGATCCATCTTATCTGGATGTCTATAATTATATTGGCAATCGAATTGATACGGTGATGGCTGCCTACCCTGATTTTGATAGCGCATTCATTTATTCGGACAATCCATCGCTGCCCAAAGACAATTATTATATCCGGCCAATTACACCCGAAGTTCAGAACACGGAACTGTTCCACAAATTGCAACAATCCTATGGGAACATTATTCATCTCTCATCGCCGCAGACCGAGAATGGTCCCGCCATGTTCACGCTTGCCCGGCTGCTGAACAACAATAGTAATCAGTATCCCTACGGCATGCTGGTCTTTCAAATTTCCGAGTCTGTCATCTATTCTCTTATGGAAAAAGAAGCAGGCGGTAAGGATATCTTTATTATCAATGACAAAGGTATTATTTTATCTTCAGCAGACAAGCAGTTAATCAACACAAGCTTGCCCAAATTGCTTCATCAGAATTTTGACGAAACACCTTCAGGCAGATTTGATACAACGTATCAAGGTGTGAAAGCTCTGGCCGTTTATAATACGCTCAAAAACGGCTGGAAAACGGTATCCATCTTCCCTTATGACAGTATTATCAAAGATGCCAAATCTCTCTCTCAGCTTATTATCAAAATTTCACTGGGCTTCATCGGTGTGGCGCTGTTGCTCATTTATATTACCGCATCGCTGTTCAGCAAACGCATCAGGACGTTAATACGGATGATTCGACGCATTGAACGGGGGGATTTCAATCCTACCCATGAGGAACAAATGGGCAGTGATGAGATAGGGCAGCTTCACTTTGCATTTGAGCAGATGACAACCCGGTTGAAAAGTCTGGTTACGGAGGTCTACCAGAAGGAGCTACAGAGCAAGGAAGCCGAGCTTGACCTGCTTCAAGCTCAGATCAATCCTCATTTTCTGTATAACACACTCGGCTCGATCTCCTCTCTGGCCGTAAAGCATCAGGATCCCCAGATTCAGGATATGGTCCTTCATCTGGCCAAGTTTTATCGGATATCCCTGAATAAAGGAAAGAGCATCCTGACGATCAATGAGGAATTGAAACTGACGCAGAGCTATAATGCCATACAGCTTATTCGATTTAAAGGCAAGCTGAACATCATTTACACGATAGATCAATCGATCCTGCCCTACTCGACCGTGAAGCTTGCGTTACAGCCTTTTGTGGAGAATGCAGTCATTCACGCTCTTTGGAATCAGGATCGGCCCCTAAATATTCATATCAAAGGCGTCATCGAGAACAACAGTATTATTTTATCTGTTATAGACGATGGAATGGGCATGCGGCGTGAGACGCTTCAGTCTTTGTTTGAAGAAAAAGAAGGACGAGGCTATGGCATTTCAAATGTGGATCGGAGAATTAAGCTGAAATTCGGTGAATATTACGGTGTTAAAGTGTATAGCAAACTAGGCATGGGAACCACGGTCCAAATTCGTCTGCCACAAAAAGAGATCCAATAAAAAAGGAGTGCAATGCAGCCACTATTGGCTTGCAAAGCACTCCTTTTAAACCATTCTACAGCATCCTTTATACCTGCTCACGGATACGATACACCAGGCTGTCGAAATCGCCGCGTAGAGGCAATTCCACCCCGATGTTCATCAGCGCACGGCCACTGACCGATAATCCCAGCTCTTCAACGAGATAGGTCTTGTCAGCCTGAAGACCTGCCAAACGCAGTCTAGGCAACGGTTCACCCAGCTTCTGCGAGTGAAGAAAAGCGAACAGCACATGATCACTTGCGGCAGTATTACTGTACTGGACAGCCGTAACCCCCTTATGACGAAGCGCAGTCAGGCGGAATTGTCTGCCGAATTGGACGAGGTGGCGAATAGCTTTGTACTGTCCGATGAATTCCCCGGACTGCTCGATCCATTCATCACTCCACTCGTTCAGATTGGAGCCAATACCAAGCGTACCCATCATTGCACTGTGGAAACGATACTTCAGGGAGACGTTTCGACCGTTCATTCCTGTAGGTGACTCGGTTACCCAACAGGTCATCATACGTGGTGCATACGTATAGGAGAAGCCTTCCTGAATGCTCAGACGGTCGAACGCATCCGTATTGTCACTCGGCCAGGATTGGTCCGCATAACGGAAGATGCCCAGATCAATCCGCGAGCCACCTCCTGCACAAGTCTCAAACTCCACATCCGGGAACTTGGCTCTCAGCTGTGCCCATATATCATAGAGACTCTGGACATGCCTTACCCATACTTCTTTCTGGCGGTTAATCGGATGACCCTTCATGCCAGGCTCCGTGATGGTCCGGTTCATGTCCCATTTAATGAACTTAATCTCATGGTTGCCAAGCAGTTCGGTCATAAAATGGATAATGTATTGCTTAACCTCCGGCTTGGAAATATTCAGCAGCAGCTGATTGCGAAGCTCCGTACGTCCCCGGGTCTCAAAATGATATACCCAGTCTGGATGTTCTCTATAGAGATCACTATCCGGGTTGACCGACTCCGGCTCTACCCATATGCCGAATTCCATCCCAAGACCGTGAACCCGATCAATCAGCTCAACCAGTCCGTTCGGAAACTTCTCCTTATTCACGTTCCAGTCGCCCAACCCCGCTCGGTCGGAATGCCGCTGCCCAAACCAGCCGTCATCCACGACGAATAGCTCCACACCCATTTTGGCTGCCCGCTCGGCAAGTGCCATTTGGTCCTGTGCGTTAACATCGAAGTAGGTCGCTTCCCAGGAGTTGTACAGCACTTTCCCGATTTCACTGCGAGGCAGTATGTAATTATATTGATATTGATGCAAGCGGTGGCTCATTCCGCCAAAGCCTTCTGGGCTGAATCCGCCGACAAAGACAGGCGTCTCAAACGTTTCGCCCGCACCCAGCAACCATTCATTGTCAAAATCATTGATGCCACCTGTCACCCGCACATGCGTGAATGGGGTCTTCTCAGCCACAATCTTCCAGTTTCCACTCCAGGCCAGAGCACCAAACCATACCCCGCCGCCGCTTTCTGTCGAAAGACCATCATCAATCGCAAACCATGGGTTAGCATGACCGTCCGTGAAACCTCTCCGCGATTCAAGTAGCTTTTTTCCCTCTGTCAAAATGGTATTGCGCAGTTGGAATTCACCCGACCATTTCCCCGTAACATGCGTCAGGCGGTAATCCTGGAGATATGGCAAAGTCCAGGCTGCGGATTGCATGCTTTCCAGCACGATATCCTCCTGTCCCGTATTTACGATTTTGGCATAACGCTCCACCAGATCAAATTCCGGGATGACCCGATATATTAACTGCGTTTCAAGTGCATACACCTGATCCTTCAATGTGATCATCAACGTCTGTCTGCCATCCTGTTCAATGATCTCGTGACGGTCATACTTTACCTGAAGATCACGGACACCATCAGACATACGCAGCTTCAAAGATGGCTCTGTATAAGATGCTCCTCCCCAGAAGCTGTACTCCTCCACCTCTCCTTCCACTTCCGCGTCAAAAGAGCTGTGGGATTGTAGATGGAGCAACGGAGCGCTGTCCTCGATGTCCACGGGGTTACCCCAATACAGATGCTGGAGGTGTTCCCTCTCATTAATTCCGAAAATGTAGGACGAATTTTGCGTCTGCATTGCAAATATACGTAGTTGTTCATTATATTGAATCGTCAAGTTTATCATCCTTTCGAGTTCCTGTTACCCTCGTGCTGTGTGTTGTGAACATACATATTATTGTAGGAAGCAGGTGTTAAATTAGCCATATCGCATTCTTACAATCCATAGGGGAAATCATCTGTCATCTCAAAGTTATGAAAATAAGGCTGCGATGCAATTCGCAGCCTTATAGCTTACTTCAAAATCAGGTTATAGATGACCTGAGCCGCCTCTGCACGGGAAGCTATCCCTTTAGGCAGGAACTGCCCTTGTTTTTGGCCTTGAACCAGTCCTAGTCGGGCTGCATCCTTCACCGAAACAGCTGCCCATGAAGAAACCTGAGCCATATCGGTAAACAAGATGTCTGTAGAACCAACAGGCACTTTCCCATCATTCAGTTCGTATGCTTTCATCAGCATCACCGTAATTTCTTCACGGGTAATCTGTGCGTCCGGCTGGAAACGGGCTGCGCTTCGGCCGTTGACAATACCGGCTTGGGTCGCAATCGAGATGGGTTCCGCGTACCAGGCATCTGTCGCTACATCTGTAAATTGTACTTTCCCCGCTGCGGTCAGTCCCAGAGAATGAACGAGCATGGCAGTGAATTCAGCGCGAGTGACTGCCCGTCCTGGCTCAAATTGATCCGCGTTTGTGCCTTCGACATACAGCTTAGCTGCCAACTCCTTGATTACAGAGCTGGCCCAATGATTGGCCGGAACATCGGCAAACGTCCGATTCAGTTCCAGAACGGCATACTTGCTGAAGTGGCTCACTTCAGTTGTTAATACGCCATTCACATAATCCGATTTGAGAAATTCCAATTTCCCATTTTCGTTAATATAATATATTCCTCCCTGTGAAGGATCGAAGCCTTCAGCCGCTGCCAGACTCAGCGTAACCGGATGATCAAACGCAGAGAGTGTTTCGGTTGCACCAGATTGGTTTGTTACCGAAAGGCTGAATTCATAGATTTCACCCTTAAGGGAAACCGTTGCCCGGGAAGATGATTCCGCTGCAGCAACGACCTCCTTGGCCTTGCTGCCAAGCGGAACCATTTTCAAGGAAATCGTACTATCTTCCTGCTGCCCCGCTGGTAGCTTGCTCAACAGCTGCTGGAACAAACTCGCAGGTATTTGCAGGCTTAGCTTCTCTGATTTCACTTCCAATGTATGGTTGCCGAGCTGGCGTAAAACAGCAGATGATAATTGTAGCTCCTGTGTACCCGCTTTGATATCCACTACGGCTTTCCCTGCCCCACTGTCCACTTTCAGCATATCGGCTGTGATGACCCGTTTTACTGTATCGTTCTCCGAAGTCGCCCTGCTGCCGGAGTTCCCGCTAGTATTATTGGTATTGCCATTGTTGCCAGAATTGCTTGGGTTACTTGGGTTACTTGGGTTACCTGGGTTTCCTGGATTTTCCGGATTGACTGGTTTTTCGGTCAATTTAACCAACTTCGATGCAGCCGGTCCAAGCGAGATGGACCATGAACCCGTGGCTGACGAAGATTCACCTGTCCACAAATCTTGTAACGTGTAGGATTTGGATTCATTCAATCCGGCACGACCCAAATGAATCGTTTTGTTCGCTGAACTATTGCCGCTGTAATTAAATACGGCAAGGTAATAATCATTGCCGTCTTTCAGAACAAACGTATCTGCAGCATTTGCATTCGTATTCCCTTCAAGCGGCTTGAATGCTTTTCCTTTCAGCGCCACCTGAAGAACATCCGTATTATTGTACAATGCTGTCATGTATTCCTGTGCCTTGGGATCGTTCACATCATCAGAATCCATCATCACCGTGCCGGCAATCACACCGGAATTCACCCGGCTGCGGGCTTCCTCTAGGCTTGAAGCACTGCTTAATGCCAAATGATCTGGGTCTGTATAAGAATAGATCGTTCCATTTTGCCAGAAACCATATGTCAATGAATTGAGCATGTACTCCGTCTCATTGATTTTGCCATAGGTGTCACAAGAGATCCGTCTGCTATGCGCATACTGACTTGGAAAGATCGGTGCAATGGACGCACTAATAAACATTTTTCCATCCAATCGCTCTTCAACATAACGCATCCCTTCATTGTAAGCCTGGATTCCTGTCGTCACCGTTGTATCATAATGCTGGCCTTCCAGTGAGCCATGGGTAAGGAAGTCGAGTTTGATGAATGTGAATCCAAGTGATTTAAACTTATCCAGAAAATAATTCATGCGCATTTGACTCCCCGGATGTGTCACATCCAGTGCATATGCTCCATCCAGTGTAGGCAGAGGTTTCCCCTCAGCATCCTTAAGCACAATATCACCATACGTATATTGCCCGTTGGTACCATCTACTTTTTGGCTCATATCGTTGCCCCAATACACAAATGGTCCCCAATAGATGCCTGCATGCTGACCATTGCCCTTAATTACAGATACAGCTTGGGCAAGCTCAGCATCACTTAGATTGTCCCAGTAGGAATCCATATTAATGAATACATTGCCGTTATTGTTGAACTTCTTAAGATTGTTCTTGAAATAATTGGACACATCCACTACGTTCTGATACGAAAGCCCGCTATCATAAGCTCCCCAGCTATTCCAACCTACTGGAACACCCTGTGGCAGCTCCGGATTCAACGCCAGCGGAGGAGTAATAATCGCATTGGCTTTTCCGTATTCCTCAAGTCCTGTACGGTAGTCACTGAAACCACCTACCATAATCAGCGGTGAGGACAGTTCAGTACCAGTCAGGCTGCCATGTGGCTGGGTATCGCGAGTAACGTCACTCGCTGCACCACCATACACAGCAAATTCATTCAGACGATTAGCTGAGCCTTTCCAGTCAATACCTGTCTTCCATGTGTCATGGGTTACTGAACCGATCACAAGACCGTTACGTGTTGAGTTATTGAATACCGTTGTCATTTCGTAACTGGTATCCGCCCGGTTCATCGTTTGAGATTTATAGCGAATCCATGCATCGTTATCAAAAGGCACCGTAAGCACGCGGTTATCCGAGCTGACGCCGATATCCACGCCACCCGCATTTTTCACGGTAATTGGGGACATGTAATTACTCTGGATCTCTGTATCACTGATGGCGTCCAAACGGTTGAGGAAATAAGACTTATCTTCATAAAACCGATAGACCTGCTTCAGGGTTGGTTTGCCAGTTGACGTATGAACAAAGTTCAACTCAATGCCTTTGCCGAATCCATCCTGAATCTCCAGCGGTGCTCCACCGCTCGCATGACTCTCATAACCTTTGGTTTCCAAAAGGCTCTCGCCAAGTTTAATGCTGCTGAAAATCCCCCGCATCTTCTGCCCTTCTGCCCAGCTATAGCCGACGAATCCAGTCTGGGTATTATAAGACACTTCGTATTGTCCATTCGATACCAGAAGACCATGAGTGTAATCAGTCACCGTGATATCCCCGTATTGTTGCGAGTCACCCGGTGTCCCCAGATCGTCATCTCCTTCACCTGGATTTTCGGGTTCTGTCTCTATCGCAGGCTCGACGATAATCCGGTCCAGATCGGGAGAATAGCCATTGTTGTCGGAAAAGGTAATCGTATTCTCGCCTTCAGTTAATGGGAGTGTAAGATCATACGTACCTACCGTATCCCAATCCGGGGTTTTGGGCAGGTCGTGGTACTGCTCTTCCCCACCATTTGCATGGACATAGAAACTCCGCGGATCACCGGAAAAATAATCTACCTTAACGCGGTAATCACCTGTCATGGGGGCTATAATTTTATTGAACGTCAAAGAGCTCCCGCCATTCAGATAGCCGACCTTTTTGCCACCGGAAGCATTCGGACTCTCTGTTACACGTGCTTCACCAGTCAGCGTATTGCCCGGATCTTCGGCTTCATAGCTAAGCGTATACGGGATGACTTCAATTCGGTCAAAATCGGGGGAGTACCAATCATGATCCGAGAACGTAATGGTATTAACTCCCTTATGGAGGGAAGCTTCCGCATCATATGTGCCTACTGTATTCCAGCTTGCCGTTTTGGGCAGATCAATCATCTCATCCGTGCCATTGTTCACCTGCATATAAACAGGACGCTGGTCACCGGAGATATAAGATATCCGGATCAAATATGTACCATCTGCCGGTACAGTAACATTCGTAAATTGCAGTGAACTGTTTTTGTTCAGATCCGTTACTTTTTTTCCGCCTGAACTGATACTGCTGTCCACCACCTTGGCATTGCCTTTCAGAATATTGTCGGCTGCTTCTGCCTCAATGATTGCACCATGCAAGTTTTTCTTCCAGTCGTCTCCGCCCCCTTCTCCCGGGTGGCCACTGTCCAAACCGCGGATCACAATCTTGTCTATGTCAGGAGAATACCAGTTGTTGTCATCAATCAGGATGGTGTTGGTACCCGCGTTCAACGGAAGAGTCACATCATACGTTCCCACCGTATCCCAATCGACTGTCTTGGGCGGTTCTTCAAATTGCTTCTCCCCGCCATTCGCACTAATATTAAACGGCCGCGAATCACCTGAAATGTAGTAAACGGAAATCTTATAATTTCCTGTCTCACTTACAGTAACATTGTTAAATTGCAATGAACTGCCTTGGTACATGCCACCAACCTTTTTGCCGCCTGAAGCCGTCGGGCTATCAGAGATTTTCGCGTTGCCAAGCAAAATATTTCCCTCGGCCTCGGCTTCATAGGTATTCATATCATCGGCGTGAGCTGTTCGGACGAACTGGCCCCCGCCAACTACCAAGCAAAAAATGATTAAGCACACCAATCCTTTTTTCATCATCCGTCCCAACATAACATGCCTCCATTTTCTTTTGATTGAGTCAGGTCTCCATATGCCTATCCTGCGGTGGTTCACAGCCATTATCTGTAATCGCTTTCATAAAGAGCTGCTAAATTCCCCTCTCTCCCCCTTCCTTTCCTATATGCCTAATTGTAAAAAGGAGGAGGGGGATGTTCCATACCACAATGTTACTATTCATACAGGAAAGCCTCTTTCATTTGCCATATCATGGGTTAGTCAGAGGGAGCCTATCCAAAATCATGTTCAAGGAAAACGGGAGGATCATGATCGTTACCAGACAGCCTGTATCGTCATATACTTTTCCTGTATTCGTTGGGTGTTACGCCCTGTGTCTTCAGGAAAAGAGATATAAAATAAGATGTACTTTCATAGCCCACGTTCTGCGCGATATCGTGAATCTTGAGCGAGCCATCTGCCAGCAGTTCCCTGGCTTTATCCAGTCTGATGCGTGTCAGATAATCGTGAATGGTCATCCCTGTTTTGTCCTTAAATATGGATCTCAAATAGTTCGGTGACAAATAGACCTGATCAGACAGGCTGTTAATGGTAATCGGCTGATTGTAATTCTGATCGATGAGGGTGCGGACCTTGTGAATCAATTTTGCATTTTTGTCCATAAACCGCTCACCCAGCATACTCACCGCATCTTCCGCAGTACCGAGAATCAGATCCTCGATCTCATGCAGAGTCAGTGCATTATAGATGGAATGATATAGCTCAGCCCGCTTCGGAACAGGTTTATGAAGCTGCTCCAGCAGCTCATTAACGAGATCTATCGACCAGTCGCAGATGATTTTCTTCTTGACTCGCAGTGTTGCCAATCCCTCAATATACCCGTGCAGCTTCTGTGCGGCCCATTCAAAATCCAGTCGATTAATAGCCTCAAACCATTCCTTTTGTTCAAAAGGGGGCATATGCTCCGTATAAAACTGGTTCGAAAGTGTCTCGGCATGAATAATCGTGCCTGTACCTTCATAGAAACGCTCGTTCAAGATGGTTCGCGTCTGTTCGTACAAACAGTGAATGTTGGATAACTCGGTCTCTTGTCCGCCTACAGCAGCCGTTACCGTAAAATCCAGGGCACTACGAATAGCCTCAGCCAAGTCTTCCCACGCATAATGTCCCGGCTGCTGGGCCGCTTCCATAAATACACCGGTCTCTCCTTCCTTGTAATCCACAAAGATCGCTTTCAGATTCTTCGCTTTGAAGAAATGATCGAGAAAAGACACCAGCCGAGCCGTACATTCCTCCAGACTTTGCTGTTCCTCTTCAGCCTCCTTGGGATCGATACTGAACAAGGCCATTGCATATCGTGTGGTCTCCGATTGTCGGCATAGACGGCTGAAACTACAAGCGAGATCAATAGCACGATCCTCATTTTTTTCGTAAGATAACTCCTTCAGGATATTGGCTTTGGCCGCCTCCATGGAACGGTTCTTCATTGCAACTTCGTCACAACGCTGTTTAACTTTACTGATAACGCTTTCAATTTCGTTTAAATCCAAAGGTTTTAGCATATATCCCACGGCCCCTACGTTGATAGCCGATTTTACATATTGAAATTCATCGTGCCCGGTCAGAAACATCACCTGGATCGAGTCGTAGCTCTCATGTATCTTTCTCGCCAGATCAATACCGTTCATTATCGGCATCTGAACATCGGTAAGAACGATATCAGGCTGGGTGGCCTCGATCTTCTCCAAGGCCTCCCTGCCGTTACTCGCCGTTCCCATGATATAGATGCCCATCTCTTCCCAACGGATATAATCCCTCATCATCTCAAGTCCCAGCTCTTCATCGTCTACCAAAAAAATACTATACATCAACGTCCCCTCCCTTTGTCTCTTTCTGTCTCTATTATATGTTTTTCCCCCCGTGGGACCATGGTCCATATAAATGAAAGTTATTTTCAAGTATAGATCGTTATTTTACCAACTCCAGCTCGCTATTGAAATAGTAACTTTCGCCTGCTTCGGCATGAAGGATCGTTCTATGGTTGCCCCAACAAATGGCGAATGTTCCCGGCGAGAACGTGTGAATGTTCGTAGAGGTCGGCCTTCCATTCTCCCAAACGATGTCAACCTCGGCATTCCCTTTTGCTCTCAACCCGGTTATCGAGCCGGTGCTCCATGCCTGTGGAAGCGCTGGCAGAAGGTGAATCTCGCCCGCATAACTTTGCAGCAGCATCTCTGCTAAGACCGCTGTACCGCCGAAATTCCCATCAATGACGAAAATATTACTCTCTGCTCCAGCAATTCCGGATTTGGAATAGGTGAACAGATTATCGAAGCACAGGCCGCCGATCAAATGTGAGAGGTGTTTATATGCCGTCTCTCCATCGTGCAATCTCGCAAAACCCAGTCCAAACAAAGCAGCTGTAAATTCAACATCCTCCAGCTCTTCCTGGACCATGCGGTTCTCCAGCGTTACTCGTGCTGCCGCACTGAGTTCCGGTGTATGGTCAGGTGTAATCTGATTGTCCGGATACAGCGCATACATATGAGACAAATGCCGATGCTCCGGCTGCACCTCCTCATAATCCTCCAGCCATTCCTGTAACTGGCCTTTCTTGCCGATCTGTAGAGGTGGAAGCTTGCTAATTGCTTCTTCCAGCTTGCGACCGAGTTCCTCGTCTTTATTCAAAAGTTCAACGGAATGAAGACAAAATTCGAAGAGCCTGCGCACCAGCATCTGGTCCATTGTTGTTCCCATAGACAGCTGCTGTGCCGCCTCTCTCGAATTATCGGGATAAAAATGATTCTCCGGCGAATTGGAAGGACCCGTCACCAGCCAACCGTTCCGAGGATGCTCACACATGTAGTCCAGATAGAAGGCCGCGGATTCCTTAAGTACAGGATAGGCCACATTCTCTAGGAAAACACGATCCTGACTATACTCATAATGCTCAATCAGGTGTGTAGCCAGCCATAATCCGCCTGTAACGTTCAGCCCCCATGAGGTCTCCCACCCAGGCAACGTAAAGCCCCATACATTGGAGAAGACATGAGCGACCCATCCTTCGCATCCATATACATTACGAGCCGTTTCCCTGCCCGCCTGTGCCAGATCCTCAACATACCTAAATAACGGAAGATGGCTCTCTCCAAGATTCGTAATCTCTGTGGGGTAATAATTCATCTGGGTATTCATATCAAGGTGATAATCACAGCTCCAGCCCATTCGGCACGCTTCACCATCATTCCAGATTCCCTGGAGATGGAGTGGCAGCGGTGAGTTCTCACGAGAGCCCGCAATGGTAAGATACCGTCCATATTGAAAAAATAATGCAAACAGCTGCGGATCTTCAATCCCCTCACCCTGCTCCAACAAACGAATGCGTTGGTCTGTAGCCAGACCGGATTTCCCCTTGTGCCCCAACTGTATATCTACCTTGTCATATTGCTCGCCGTAATCACGGATATGATCCTCCCTCAGCAAAGCATACCCCTTCTCCAAAGCCCTCATCAGCGTAGACTCGTTCTCTGTTGCCCACTCCTGATCTGTACGGCGATAATCTGTGCTCACACTAAAATAAATCCAGGCCTCATCCGCTCCGGTCACAGTCAATCGACCATCTCTGCTTGCGACCGTCCCCCCGGATATAACCAACTTGACCAAACCCTTGGACCATACGCCGCAAGTCCCATCACTATGTACATTTTCCGTTGCCTGTCCTTGGAATTCAAGCGTGTTGTCGTCTAAGGCTACAACCTTGAATGATTCCGTGCCCGCCTGCAAGCCAAGTGTAAAGGTTACGCTACCCGGAACTTCGCTCCAAACTCTGGAGGCGACGATATCATCGACATTGGAAGCGAAAACTTCACGTCTAATCATGATATTGTCATCCTTCCAGAACGCCCCGGCCAGCGCTTGAGTCAGATCCAGCTCACGTTGGAAAATTCCCTCTTCATCAGAATCCGAATTCTTCTTCTCAAAATCAATCACAACTTCACATAATCCAAGATGGGTACCGAAATTACGTTTCGTTGGCTGCAAATGTTGTTTGGCAAGACGATCTCCTTCATCATAATCGCCGGAGAAGAAATAGCTGCGCATCTCTTCCAGTGCAGCCTTGCCTCCTTCGGAAGGATGCTCCGGGTCAATCCGCCCCGACCAGAAGGTAACCTCGCTCATACTCCATACCTCACGATGCGATGACGCCATAACAACTGCCCCTATTCTTCCATTGCCCAGCGGCAGGCCTTGAGACCAATCCGCTGCAGGGGTTGAATACCACAAAGTAAAATCGTTCATATCATGTCCTCCAGTCCAATAATAAATTTCTTTAGAAATACACTCATTCCCAAAATAGACAAACGCGCGATCTGTGAGATACAAAAGCGCGCGTTTGACTTTGTTTTTTTATATCCTATAACCGTTCACAGCTCTGGGTTGTCATGTCGCCCAGTCAGTTTCCCTTCACGGTCAATCTGAAGATTTTGGATTCCGCCGGTTCCAGCGAGACCGTAAGCTCTCCAGACGTTTCCCCCTGTGAACCTTCCCACAGATCCTGTAAGCGGTATACGGCATAGGCGTTTAGCCCGGCCCGCTCCAGCGAGATGGATTTAACCACTGCTTGTTCAGCATCAAAGTTGAAGACAGCAAGATAGAAACTCTTCTCTTCCGGCGATTCAAGGACAAACACATCAGAAGACAGTTTCCCATAATCACCTTCAACTGGACGGAAGGTTTTCCCCATACGAGCAACGTTCAAAATATCCTTGTTGCCAAGCCATTCTTTTGCTCGTTCGGCAGCTTCCTCTTTACGGAAGTCATCCCCGAGCAGGAGCACCGTACCAGCAATAACTGAAGCGGTCAGACGACTGCGGCCTTCATGCCAGCCGGTAGCTTCCTGGTTGAAGCTCTTGTATAACACGGAATGATCCGGATCATTGTAGCGATAAAGTGTGTTGCTCATCCACCAGCCGTGTGTCAGCGAGTTCAGCATATATTCCGTATCTGCAAGTGTACCGAAGACATCACAGGAAATACGACGGCTGTGGGCAAATGCATATGGAAATAATGGAGCGATGGACAAGTTTATGAAAAATGGACGTCCGATTACTTCTGGTGAGATCTTATGCTGCAAATAAGACATGCCATAGTGATAAGCCGCGATCCCTGTAGTAATATCCGGATTGTGGTGCTGTCCTTCCAGCGAGCCATGTGCCAAGAAATCCAGTTTGATATATTCGAAACCTTCCGCGATGAATTTATCCGTGAACCAGTCAATTCTTTGCAGGTTGCCGGGATGTGTCGGGTCTATTGCCAGACCACCGTCTACATCTGGCAAAATTTCGCCCTCACTGTCACGCAGCAGAATATCTGCATAGGTGTATTTGCCGTTCGTTCCTTCGACCGCCTGACCGAACTGATCAGGCCCGCCCCAGAAGGCAAATGGGGTCCAGTACGTTCCCGCTCTATGTCCATTTTGCCGCACCCGGTCCAGCGCGCTCTTCATCTCTTCCGGCGTAAAATTGTCCCAGAAAGCATCAAAGTTGATGTATAACGTTTCCTCATTCTCGAATCCAAGCGGCTGTACTTCATTTTTCAGAAAATCGCTGGTCGCTGTATACAGATCATAGTCCAGATCACTCATGGCCGCAGACCAGCTGTTCCATCCGATCGGGACACCGCCCTCCCAAGGCAATTGAGCCTCAATCCAGGTATTCGCCTGACCGTAGGCTTCAAGACCTTCACGGTAGTCTTCATAGAACCCGACGAATACCAATGGGGATTCCACTCTTTTTCCCTTCACATAACCATGAGGCTGGGAATCGCGAGTCAGTTCACTCACGGCACCGCCGTACAGATCAAGTCCCTCGATATGTCCGCTTTTTTCGCTTTGGATGCGAATCCCTGTTTTCCATACCTTATGCGTAAGGGAACCCATCACAATTCCCCGGCGGCTGTCAGGCGCGAACAAGGCTGTCGCCTCGTAACTCTCCACATCAAGCGGCGGCTTAACGACCGTATATCTGACCCATTTATCGTTATCAAACGGAACACGCAGAATGCTTGGTTCATCCTGGCCGGATTCTCCGCCGAGCGATATGGTTTTGGATTGGATGACAGCCATGCGATTCGCCTTAAGTTCTTCATCACCGACTATAGCGGTCTGCACCAGTACATATGGTGAAGATTCATACATATAGAAATGCTGCTCCAGTTGCGGCAGCAGCGAAGCTTTATGCAGAACCACCAAGCGGATCCCTTTTCCAAAACCTTCTCGAACAATATCTTCCTGTGCCGTCAGCTCATGGTTCTGATAATGATCCGTGCTGTATTCCCGGCCCTGCCAGCGAAAAGCACTACGAATGCCCTTCACATAGGAAGAATGGTTGCCGATGCAGGACACTTCACCATTTTCCAGATTGATCTCCAGGCTCACGTGGCCATTTGTAACGCTTACAAGATTAACATTCTGTTGCTGCACTTGTACGGCTGTATCGCGAGTTAGCATCATATGCCTCCTTATTGTTGCATGCTGTGCCCTGAGTGGAGCTGGTTACGTCTCTCCTGCCCAAGTCTGCCCTCATTATAAAGACCGAATAGAGCACTTTCCATGCAACGATCTTCCGATCCATACCGCGATTTAACTCAACTTAACCCTGTAAGTGCGTCCTGCAGATGTAGGGAAACTAATGATATTTGAATCGGTGTCCTCCGTTTTAACCACGCTGCCGTCAAGCGTTACCACAATTGGGTCTTCACTTCTAAGCACACAGTCCCGGCCCAGGTGTGAAGTGATGTGCGCTTCTGCAAGTTGCCCGTTGTCCCATCGGATGCTGACCTCGAATCCGCCTCGGGCACGCAGGCCGGAAACATTGCCCTGCTGCCAAGCATCCGGCAGTGCAGGTAGTAGTTCCATATATGGACGGTGAGTTTGCAGCAGCATCTCGGCTATACCGGCAGAAGCCGCGAAGTTGCCGTCGATCTGAAACGGAGGATGTGCGCCCAGAAGATTCGGATATACACCGCCATGGTTATATTGCTCCGACGCTCCATCTCTGACCAGGCGCAGCATGTTGGAGAGCAGACGCAGGGAACGATTTCCTTCCCTGAAACGACTCCAAAGCGCAACACGCCATCCTAGGCTCCAACCCGTGCTTTCGTCTCCCCGCCGTTCAAGGGAGGTTCTGGCAGCGACAAACAACTCCGGTGTCTCCTCGTCCGAAAGCTGTCGACCCGGATACACGCCTACCAGATGCGAAGTATGCCGATGGTAAATGTCCTCATCCTCATAGTCCTTCGACCATTCCTGCAATTGACCATATTTCCCGACTTGCAGCGGCAGAAGACGTTCGCGGATGCTTACCAGTTCTTTTCTGAAATCCAGGTCCGTTCCAAGTATTTCAGAGGCTTCAATACAGTTGGTGAACAACTCCCAGATTAATGAGATATCCATGGTTGAACCCGGACTGACCGCTGCTACACCTTCCGCTGTCCGGAATTTATGCTCCGGCGAAGTCGAAGGTGAAGTCACAAGGTTACCGCTACCATCGTCAATGAGCCAGTCCAGTGCGAACAGCGCAGCTTCCTTCATCACTGGATAAGCAGAATTCCGCAAATACGTCTCGTCTCCGCTGAAGGCATAATGCTCCCATACATGCTGAGTCAGCCAAATACCGCCCATCGGCCAGAAGGCCCAGCTGGGATCACCGTCACCATAATTGCCTACCGGTGCCGTCTGTCCCCAGATATCCGTATTATGATGCGTGGTCCAGCCACGAGTGCCATAGTTGACCTGTGCAGTCTCAACACCCTTCTTCGCCAAATGGCTGATCAAGTCCAGCAAGGGCTCATGGCATTCAGCCAAATTGCATATTTCAGCCGGCCAATAGTTCATTTCAGTATTAATATTCAGCGTGTAATTGCTGCTCCAGGGAGGACGAGTTACTGCATTCCAGATGCCCTGAAGATTTGCAGCCTGCGTTCCCGGACG
The DNA here is from genome assembly GCF_900110055.1 of Paenibacillus sp. OK076. Lineage (NCBI taxonomy): Bacteria > Bacillati > Bacillota > Bacilli > Caryophanales > Paenibacillaceae > Paenibacillus > Paenibacillus sp. OK076. Next base: position 1,344,415 of record NZ_FOCH01000001.1, on the reverse strand, counting down.
GGAGCTTGCGATCAGCAGGTAACGCCCATAATGAAAGAGAAGCTCCACAAGCCCCGGATCCTCCGCCCCATAGGTCGTAATCCGCTGTTCAGTGGACATCTGCTCCGGAGCAGGTGAGTTTCCAAGCTGAAGCTTCACCCGATCGAACAGCACACGGTAATCCGTAATATGTGAGTCAAGCAGGCTGTCATATGGCTTGGCTACCGCCTCATCCAGAAATGAACTTGCAATGAAGGAAGCATCTTTTCCCTCGACTCCCGGAATAGCATCCATACCATTAAAACTGGTAGCCGCACTGAAATAAAAGGTTGCTGTTGTCGCACCCAACACATGAATTCCTCTGCCATCCACCGTTACCTGTCCATCCTCTGTCTTTACCGCTAGCTGTCCTTCAAAGGTCATGCCCTTGTTATATTCGGGGTCACCGTATCGGATCGGGTCGTCGCTTGCAACGTAGCTGGGATCGACATGCTCCGGGGCTGTTCCTTCAAGGACAAAGCGATCTTCCCTAAACCCAGTCATATGTCGAAGTGGGCTATCCAACGACGCATGTACATTCAGCGCACCTTCCACACTTGCTGCCAGTCGCAGTACAAGAACCTGGTCAGGATGCGACGCAAACATTTCACGGGTATAGATAACATGGCCAATCTGATATTCAAGGCTGTGCACTGCATTTTCTATATCCAGCGTCCGCTTGTAGGAATGGCAGATGTTCCCGTGTTCAAAACGCAGAAACAAATCTCCGAAAGGCAGATACGATTGGGTGTAAGGGCCCATCATCTCTTTGGTCAGCGTGTCTGCTTCCGTATAACGTTCCTCCTGTAACAGCTTGCGAACCTTTGGCAGAGCGTCCTTTGCGCCAGGGTTGTTGCCGTTCTTAGGATAACCGGACCACAGCGTGTCCTCATTCAAGCTGATTTTCTCCTGCTCCACCCCACCAAAAATCATGCCCCCAAGACGGCCATTTCCTATGGGAAGCCCTTCCGTCCATACATGTGCAGGTTTGTCATATTGAAGTTTCATGTGCACTCTCCCTTAAGATTTTTCAATTACTGGTTAGATCCTTCTAACACATTAGTGAACGTATTATCCATAATGTCAAGCTCGCTGCAAGCGATTACATAGACAGCTTCTTCAACGCAGGATAACTTTCCTGTCTCGCTGGTAGAAATTATTTGATTTGACTTGAACACTAGCCCGTGAGTGGATTTGGCGCTTACAATTTGGACATCTCCACTGGTTTCGAAACGGTTATTCAGGATAACGACCTGTCGGTGAACGGGAGCGTTCTCATCCACCTCCACATTCTCCGGGGAAATAAAGATCACGGGATGTTCACTGCCGCCACATTCAATAAAATGGTTATCGGTGATCGTTACATCTTCCACCCTTCCGGACTCATACCAGGACTCGGCATCCACCGCAATCAAAATAGCATTCATAGACATCCGTTCAAATGTATTCCCGGTAATCAGCACTTTCCGACGAGTCGTTACGAGTATGCCTCGTGTGGGCACTCGGGCAAAATGATTATTTGTAATGTCCACCTCAGGTGTCCAGGTTACATTCTCAATGACATCATGGCTGCCAATACCGTCCGGTAGCGGATGAGCAAGAGTCAGTAAAAGCTCACGAGCACTTAAACGCTCAACCGCAACCACATTGTTGGAAGCGTAGGTCGTCAACGAACCGGAACGGACCAATTCGATCTCATCACCAGGATAAAACGCCGGAAGCCCATACGTCTGGGGATGCATGAATCGAACCTTCACACAATTCACTGCCGGCTGATCTACAATTCGTAAATAGGTACCGTGGACATTGACAGGATCATCATGCGAACCGGAAAAATTGCTGTCCCTTACGGTAACTTTACCTCTACAGCTGGAGATGTGCAGAAAATCCGCAAAGCCGGCAACCGTGCGATCCGTTTCGACCCGGGGAGCCAGGTTCAACCGTGAGAAGGTTAGATTTGTGCTGAATTGGCCAACGACACCGAGTCCATGCAGAAAATGCAGACTCACGTCCCTCCATGTTATATCCGAGCATTCGGTCATAAAAGCTCCAACTTGATCACGAATGCCATCGCGGTTTTGTAGTACATGACCAGGGACCACATCAGGTTGAAAATCAAAATGCAAACGGATGGTCATCGGCTCAAGCTCTTCCACAGATTGGGCCAATTCCAGCCAATTGTCGATTCGCCAGGTTGTATTCTGCAATGGATCATAGGTTTGCATGGGACCTTCGGCAAAACTCCAGCCTTCACCGAGCCAGGTTAGCTTGTTGTCCCGAATCTGATAACGGGATTCGGGGTGAATCCGGGCATCGAAATAATGCTTTCCGCTGGAAATAATCGTCATCTCGGTAACCGTCGGCTGGTGATAGTCTGTACGCAGGTTTCGAATCTCTACATTCATGCAATTGTCCAGCAAGAACAGGGTCTGTTTGCCGTGGAAAATAAACAGGGAACCGTTGCCCTCCAGTGTGACATCGTTCATCCCTTTCAGCAAAATGGCAATGGTCTTGGTTACGTCTGGGTTCTCTTCTTCACTCGTCGTGTTGGAGATATAATAAGGCGCCCGAATCGCCTCCTCCGGGTAGAAATGATACCTGCCTCTTGCACAGTCCAGCACCACCGGACCAGGGATTTCGGCCGCCGCCTGAATGGCACGAGCCATAGCTGGCTGGGTGTCCAGCACAGAGTCCGGCACAGCGCCATAATCCGTCAGTCTTATCGTCGAGGAATTCGTGATATGTTCTTGTTCAGTCACAGGAATGTTGATCCCACCCTTCTTGGTATGTAACACATTCATTGCTTATCTTCTATCATCACATATACTCCATCATCATACTTCTCTTCTGTCTAAATACAAGGAAAATCAGGTGCCGGTACATCATAGGCACCTGATTCCAATATCCCTGTTCATTACTTGCTTGTGTCATATGCGTTTTGCAAAATTTCCAGATAACGATCTAGCTTCAGGTTCTGTAAACCTTTCACATAAGCATCCCAGTCCTTATTCAAGTCCTTGTTGCCTGTGATGAATTGCAATTCATTTTGCTCAATGTAGTTTCTGATGTTGGTTTGCAGCAAGCTGGCTTCATCAATTTCGTTGGGATCAATCCAGACGGACCAGATCGGGAACAGCTCTTTAGGCTCATGCCCTTCGTACAACAGCGATGCATCATATAATCTGCGCTCATAACCATTGGATGCATAAATATCTGTGCCCTGTACGAAGGTATCACGATACTCTTTTGGCATATAGAAGTGAGCCATGCCGCTCCAGCCCGCATTACGTGGTGCCTCACCTTCAGCCATTGGGATTTGTTTCACTACAGGTTTAACGTCTTTACCCAGTGCCACATCACCTTCCACCGGGTCAGTCCAGTCAATCCCTTTCATACCGCTTGCACCGTTCGTTTGACCTTCTGGCGTGAACATGTAGTCAACCATTTTGATCAGGGCAATCTGCGCTTCTTCGCTTGCCTTGTTGGTGATGACAAATTTCGCTCCTGGAGATACACCGCCCGCATCATGCGTCGCATAGGACACACCCTGTGGTCCGGAAATCGGTGGCAGCGGGTTATAGTGCGCCGAACGTGTATTGCCTTCGTCAATGTTTACGAAAATTGCGGGATGCATGGCTGCACCTGCACCCAAAATTTCAGCATCCGCATTTTCACCGATTTTCTTGAACGCCTCTGCGTTTTGTGTGAATGCGCCAGGGTCAATCAGACCTGCATCAAAGAGGGACTTGATGTAAGTCAATCCTTCTTTCCATTCAGGTGTAATCGCCGCAGATTGAACTTTACCATTCTCCATTTGCAGATAGTTTCGATCATCATCATAGACAAATGCATTCATCAGGAACGGAATAATTCGTACGCCGAACTCCTCTATGGAACCACTCAGCGGTACCTCGTCTGCTTTGCCGTTTCCGTTCGGGTCCTGCGTTTTGAATGCTTGCAGCACGTTTTTGAATTCTTCGGTCGTCTTAGGCATTTCCAGATTCAGCTTTTTCAGCCACTCGGTATTAATCCACATCTTGCTCGGGTAGGAGCAGTGGAAACATTCCGTATAGGCAACAAGTCCATAGATATTGCCATCAGGCGCTGTATTAAGCGTTTTCAAATTAGGGTTCTTCTCCATGGCCGCTTTGATGTTCGGAGCGTATTGATCAATGAGATCGTTCAAAGGAACGAGCACCCCCTGCTTGCCATACTTCAGCAGATCTGCTTGAGAGAATTGGTCTATATAGTGGGTCAGCAGATAGGCATCGGGATAGTCGCCGCTTGCAAGTGAGATTTGGCGCTTTTCCTTGGCTCCATCCGATGGATTGATCTCCCAATTGAATTTGATATTGAATTTGTCTTCCACAAATGCAGTGAATTTATTGGTCGGAATATCAATGCTGGAGTCCTGAACCGCGAACACGCTGATATTCACCTTGCCGCCCTCTTCCGAGCTCCCCGGTTGTGCAGTTGAGCTGCCATTGGAACACCCGCTCATGACAACTGTAAATGCCACGACCAGCATCAATAACGTTACCATACTTTTCTTCAAATCTAATCACTCCCTTTTTGTAGTTTACCAGGTGAGACGATGGTACCTTGCGTATGAACGTCTATATCTTCTTTCTCCATACACCGAATCTAAGGATCAACCCTTAACGGAACCGACCAGCATCCCCTGTACAAAATGACGCTGTACAAATGGATAGATGACAAGTACAGGCAACGTGGCGACCACAATTAACGAATATTTTAACAGTTCGGTAAGCTGCTGTCTTTCCACCATTTTCGCCAAGTCCATGGCACCCGAACCGTTGTTTTGAATGATGATACTTCGCAAGATGAGTTGCAGCGGGAACAGGTCTGCCGATTTGAGATAGATCAGGGCGTCAAAGTACGCATTCCACTGCCCCACAGCATACATGAGAACCAGCACGGCGATAATCGGCTTCGATAATGGGAGTACAACACTCCAGATGAACCGCATATCACTACAGCCGTCAATTTCGCTGGCTTCCAGAAGCTCCCCGGGAATCGAAGATTGAAAGAACGAACGAGCAATAATAACCTGCCATACCCAGATTGCATTCGGGATCAGTAACGCCCAGCGCGTATCAATCAGATGAAGCTGCTTCACCACCATATAAGTCGGAATGAGCCCACCACTGAAGATCATGGTAAAGGTAATGATCATCATCAGAGTGTTCCTGCCGAAAAAGGTCTTGCGTGACAACGGATAGGCAATCATGATGGTCAACGCTACACTGATCAGCGTACCAGCGGCCGTATAGAAAATGGAGTTACCGTACCCGATGAGAATTTCAGGTGTATTAAATAATGCCTTGTAACCGTTGAAGGAAATATCTACGGGCCAAAGCCATACCCGTCCGGAAGTTACTGCTGCCGGGCTGCTGATTGAGCTGCTGACGATAAATATCAGGGGGTAAATGACCACCAGCGCCACGAGACTGAGCAAAATGTAGATTGTAATCAGAAACGTTTTGTCCACGGCGGATTCTTTAATCTTGGATTGAATGTTCGCAGCCATAGATGAACTCCTTTCCTACCAAATGCTATTCTTCGTAACTCTCTTCGCCAAACCATTCACCGTGACCAGTAAGACCAGATTAATCAGTGAGTTGAACAGCCCTACGGCAGTTGCAAAGCTATAGTTGGCATTCAACAGGCCGACTCGGTAGACGTAGGTTGCAATGATTTCAGAATTAGCCAGATTGAGCGGATTCTGTAGCAAGTAGACTTTCTCAAAGCCAATCGCCATGACATTGCCAACATTCAGAATCAAAATGATAACAATGGTTGGCACCAGCCCTGGCAGATCCACGTGACGGATTTTTTGAAAACGCGAGGCTCCATCGACCTTGGCTGCTTCGTACAATGTGGGGTCAATTCCGGCAAGAGCTGCCAAATAAATAACCGCACTGTAGCCCGCAGTCTGCCAAATATCCGACCAGACATAGATGGAGCGGAACATGCCCGGCTCACCCAGAAAATTCACGGAATCCAGCCCAAAGAAGTTCATGGCGATGTTCACAAATCCAAGCCGTGGTGCCAGGAACAGCATAATCATAGACACCATCACGACTGTTGAGATGAAATAGGGAGCAAAAGATACAAGCTGAACAAACTTCTTGAACTTGGCTCCGCGCACCTCGTTAATCATGAGTGCGAGCACAATCGGAATTGGAAATCCGGCCAACACTAAATAACCGCTAAGCAAAATGGTGTTCTTCACCAGGGTCCAGAATAATGGATTCTCAAAGAACAGACGAAAGTTTTGGAAACCAACCCAATCACTTCCCCATATTCCCTTGATGACGTTATAGTCCTTAAAGGCAAGAACCGCATTGATCATCGGATAATATTTGAAGATGAGAAAAAATAGCAAGGGCGGAATCACCAGTAGATGTAACTGCCAGTGCTTCATCATTCTTTTGCGGGCATTGGTCAGAAAACCAGGTGCCTTCGGCTGTGTTGATGTCTTGTGATTTAATACGATTTCCTTCTCCAGAACAATCCCCCCTTACCAGCTGTCTACTATGCGTAAATTTTGATAGCGCTTTCTTGTTTCTGATCATAGCCGATTTTAATGTCCCATAAACAGGTACACCTGCGCCATTAAACGTACAGTTATCCCGTTTTTGGGGGCACACATCCGCATCACAACAGCCATTTTCCCATTACGGAGGCCTATTCGCAAAAAAAAAGACTGCATTGTCCGGAACACGGACAACACAGCCAAAGGGTCTTCCATTCATTTAATCGTCAACCGATTGTCTATACGCACTGGGCGAAACGCCATTTAATCGTTTGAAGGCCCTCCTGAAGGAGTGAGAACTATTGTAACCTACCCGTGACGCAATTTCGTCCACCGTATAATTGCTCTCTTTTAACAAAATCACAGCCTGATCCATTCGGACTTTGATCAGGTGGTCGGAGAAATTAACACCCGTAATCTCTTTGAATAATTGAGAAATGTATTTCTCGGGCCGCTCCACATGCTCTGCCACTCGATACAGCGTCAGCTCTGTATCGGAATACATTTTCGCAGTATATTCCTTAATCTGTTTGATGATTTGAATATGGGCATCTTTCTTCTTTTTGGCAATAACGGAGCACAGCTCTTCCATAATTTCATAAAACTCGGCCTTTATCGTTTCGAGCGGCTCCGAGGAACCAATATCAATGACCCGCTGTTTCACATTCTCGATGGAGGCATATTCCGTAAACGCCTTTTGATCCAGCAACTTGAGAAAAGTCCCCTTCATTTCTCCGACAAGTTGATGCTTCATTTCCATGGACAACTCCCGCTGCTCCCTGTTCTGCACAACGATCGCATCGACAATCCGTTTGGCCTCTTCAAGTTCTCCTGCACGGATCGTGCCAATCAGCCGCTGCTCCGAATCCAGCGGGTAATAATACGTTGTATTTTCGGTTTGGGCTTCGTTGTTCCACATCATGCCTTTTTTGTTCATGTAGACTGCATATTCCAGCGCCTGATTGGCCTGATCAAAGGATAGGCTGACCTCTGTCAGCGATGTGAAGAGATTTCCGAATCCTGACTGGATGGTGATTCTGTATTCATTGAACACATACTGGGCCAGATTCTCCATGATATGCGTGATATCTTCCTTTTCACGATCCATTTCGGAGTTGGTTTCCTTCGAAAAGAACAGGACAACCACTTTGTCCGAGCCCATATCGGTCATCAGGACATCTACGCCCAGTTCAGTCAAAGCCTGCTTCAACAGTAGTCGGGAGGCATTCAGTTCATTCAGGATCTCAACGCTGTCCATACTGGCATAACCCTTAATCTGGACAATTCCTGCATATCCCGTGCCTTGATACAAATTAATATCTGCCTGTTCAGCGGCGGAAAGAATCTCATCCCGTGATTTGAATTCGCCGGAGATCAATCGCTTCAGGAAAGCATCCCTGACCAATGGAAGCTGGCGATTCAATTCGGATTCGAGCAGCTTGTTTTTGGTAAGCATATCAGCGATATTTCCACTCAAAAAGTCAAATTCATTTTTGGGAGCCGATTCATCCTTCCCAAACTGCTCTTTCATTACACTTAACAGTCGATTGATTGGAACGCTGTTGCGATAAGCCAGCACAAGTCCAACAATCAGTCCGATGAGCAGTGTGCCGCCAGTAATCAGCATCGTCATCCCCTTGATCCTGTTTGCATTCTCCATCAGGACATGACGGGGAATACCCGCTTGGTATACCCAGCCGTTCTTATCCGATCTTGTAGTGATTACGAGATCATCCCCATAGAACTGGCTGACTCTACTTGGGTCAAAATGAGCGTCCGAGGCCATTTTCACCATCTCGGGCTCGGAGCTCCCTTGCAGCGCAATGGTATTGCCCTCCGCATCGCTGATATGAACCCAGCCACCGTATCGGTCATTCAGGCTGGACAACAGACCGAGAATCATTTTCTCATCAATGATTACAACGGCGACAGCCGGTGAAGAATCATTGAAGCTGTCCAGAGGCAATGACTGCATATATGTGATTACCGAAGTTTGCTTCCCCCTGCTGACGTAGGAACTGAGCGGTTTAATCTCACTCCGGTGGGTCTTCTGCAACACGTCCTTCATCCATTCTTCCAACGAAAGATCGTTATAACGAAAATCAGTGTAATAGTGATTCGGTCGGTAAGAAGAGCCCGGGGTCAAAATTAGATTGTAATTCGCAAGATAAATATAATAATTTTGCAGAAAATCATTGGTCTGCCCAAAGGTCAACACATTCTCCATCGTTCTCCATATCCCATATACGTTGGTTTCGTTGTCCTTTTCATTCATCAGAACGTTCAATTCCTGATTGACCGCAAGCTGTCGGGTGAAGCCCTCCACTTCCGCCATGCGGCCCTCCAGTATTTCCTGGCTTTTCTGAAGTTGGGTCACACTATTCTCAATGGAAATGGACTGTGTTACGGAGATGGACGTCAGATAAGACATATAACCGCCAATGCTGGGTATCACCAAAATGATCACGTAGGAAATTAGAAATTTACGAAAAACACTGGAATATTTAATGGGTAACCCTCCTCCCCCTCTTTGAGGTATTGGTAGCGTTATCAAAGATAATAATATTTTTCGGCTTAGTCAATTGTTTTATCTTATTATTCAATCGTATTTCATTCGGGAATGAATAAAAGGCAACGATTAAAAGACGATGATCATTGCTTTTTTTACATTTCCGAAATTCTTTGATTTTGAAATAATCCACAACTCCAAAAACCTGTTTTCCTGCACAATAAGCCTCCCTCCTTTTTCATAAATCCTTAACATTCAGAAAAAAAGGGGCCAAGATGGCCCCCAATTCTAGTTTACATCATTTCTTCTTTGGTTCTTCCCCCTCTGATCGAGCTTTTACAACCTGATCAGTGGATGCTGCTTCAATATCGCCAAAGGCCCAGTGTGTGGAAGGAACATCCTTCCACTGCGGCTGCGAAACGTTCGTGAGCGGTGCTCTGCCCAAAGCTCTGTTGATTGCTACAACGGCTTCCGCTCTTGTCAGTAAGGCATTCGGTCTAAAGGTTCCATCATTATAGCCTTTCAAAATACCTGCACTTTTCGCTTTCAAAATGGCATCCTTGGCCCAATGGCTACCGATATCCGAGAAACCATCCCCTGAAATCTCGGAAGCCGGACCAAGAAGGGACACAAGAGTGGCCATCTCCGCACGAGTCAATGACTGATTTGGCTTAAACGTGCCATCCTTGTAGCCATTCATCAGCCCCATCTTGCTTACCTTAGCAATGGCGTCGGCTCCCCAATATTCAGATTTAACGTCACTGAATGCAACAGCTGCTCCCGTGGCTTCTTTCTCAGATACCAATGCGACTATGGTTGCCATCTCTGCACGGGTGAGCTTGTTATCTGGCTTGAACAAACCGCCCGGATATCCTTGAATATACGCCTTGTACGGAATATCCTGACCATCATCCGTTCCTGTTGTCCCGTCAGTAGTTCCGGATTCAGGAGTTGGCGCTGGCACAGACGTGTCTGAAGGCTGGACGACTGGAGTCGATGGCCCGCCTGGATTGGATGGACCACCTGGATTCGACGGATTCGACGGATTCGTTGGTTCACCGTTTCCGTTTCCAGTAGGGACATTAAATTTCAGTTGATCGGCCAGCATAAGCTCACCGGATTTCTTCACAACTTTGAGTGTATGCTGACCTTTTGCCAGTCCTGAGATGCTGTAAATCTCCTGCATCATTTGGCGACTCGGACTATAGGCGTTCACGGTTTGCTTCAGTTGTCCGTCGACATAAATATCTACTTCTCCCTGCTCCGGTCCAGTAGGTGTAATCAAGCTTATTCCAGTACCCTTGAAGGTGTACTCGAAGAAATCTCCATCCGCCGTCGTAGAATGTACGTCATTGAGATAATCACCGCCGAAGGAAAAACTGAGATTTAACGTTCCTACAGGCTGGGCAGCAAGATATGTTTTGCTCAGTGTAACGCGGTCGCCATTAACTGTATAATCAGTCCCTCGTGTCAGTTCATTGGAGCCGTTGGTAATGCCCTTGAAGCTTCCCGCCTGGATCAGAAGCGTGACATCAATGTCAGCCTGAGCAGAAGCTAATTTGTCAAAGCTCGCATTCACCGGATTAATCATATTCGGGAGCTCAACCTTGAGCATATCAAGCAGCATAAATCTACCCGATTTCTTGACGGCCTTCAGCGTGTGCTGCCCATCAGGCAAGCCCGATATGCTGTACAGATTCTGCTGTGCCAATCGTCCGTTGCGATACGCACTGACCGTCTCCTTGAATTGACCGTCCACGTAGATATCCATATCTCCCTGTGACTGGTCTACCTCTGTGAACAGCTGGATTCCTCTTCCTCTGAACGTATATTCAAAAGAATCACCATTCGTCTCGGTATACTGCACATCATCTTTATAGTCGCCCATACCTCGCCCCGTGCTGCGGGACCATGAGCCATTGTATTTTATGGCCGGATCGTCGTTATTGATCAGGACATAACGAAGGCCCGTTGTATCTCTGATTTGAACAGCAAGAGTTTGCGGATCACCAGCGCTGAAATTGACAACAAAGTCGGTTGTTCCTACAGGCAGTTGGGTGAGATATTCTTTCTTGATGTTCAGTTTGTCATCGACCACCGTGTAGTCGTCTTCACTGAGCATTACTCCGTCATTTTCAATGCCAGTTAGTGTATTTCCGTTCAATGTGAGCGTGACAGTAATGTCCTTCTGTTGTTCTGTTGCCTTGTCAAAGTCAGCAGAAGCCGGACTAATGGTGCTGTTATGATCTCCTGTAGGAATTTCCCTTGTTACTCTAAGCGCATCCAGCAGCATATACTGGCCCGATTGTTTGACGACTTTCAAGGTATGCGAACCGTTAGTCAAACCAGCAGCGCTATACAGTACCTGTTGCACTTCTCGTTCATCACTGGTATAAGCGCTAACCGTTTCAGGCGTTCCATCGTCGAGTGTGACTATCATGTCTCCCTGTTCTTGATCCTTCTCCGTAAGCAGGTCAATGCCTGTGCCCGTGAAGGTATATTCAAAATAATCGCCGTCATTCTCAGTAAAATGTACATCTTCCTTGTAATCCCCGAAATTTCTCCCGGAACTTGAACTCCATGAACCCGTGTATTGAATATTGCTGTCATCATCATTAATGTACACCACATCGGTAACAGCAGCCGCATCAACGGAAGCAGGATTTGCTACATTTTCTGCGTTCGCGATTAGGTCATCACCGGCTTCCAAGTCAGCTCCTTGCTGCGTATTCATATTGGCTGGACCAGTGGTCGTTGAGGAATCCGTAATGGCGATGCTCAGATCCTGTCTGCCATCGATTTGCTCCTTGCCTCCATTACGCTTCCAATCCCCACTATAGCGCATGCCCGTATCATCATCATTAACGGCTGATGTGCCGCTCAGTGCGGTTACCTTAAGCATCCGGGAAGCATGGGGTTCCAGTACGCCGCCACTGAATTCATGATTAAAATTCCCCAGTTCGGAATGGCTCCAGAGATCACGGACCGAAGCCGGACCTTCGAGGCCAATATCACTCCATTTCACTTTGACCTCGGCACTCCGATTGCCCAGATTGAACAGAGCTACGTTGTACGTACCATCTCCGTTATTCGCATACCATACCTGCTGTTTGGTGTCCATGGAAACGGGATGAGCTGGACGTCCGGCCTGATTGACCGCAATGACCTCATCATTCGTCAGAAGCTCCAGCCCATAGCTGTCAAGCCTGGTCAGATCATTACCTGTATAAAGCGGTGCTGAAGAGATTGCCCAGAACGTCGTCGCGGTCTTCCGCTCGTCTCTGGTCAGACCATCCATCGAGCCATTCCCGACATTCAGGGAGTCAAAATCGTTCCAGCCTCCAGGACCTGCATCACGCCACCAGATGGCTGCTATGGGGAATAAGCGTGAAATACTCGACCATTCTGTTAACCCCTTACTACTGTCGTAGGCTTCAACATCCCAATCGATCCTCCAGCCGTTCGCATACTTTTTCCAGAAGTCCACGTAATTATGGTCAAGCGCCCAGGAAAGCTCAAACCAGATATTATTTCTGTCCAGGGCTTTGGACCATGCCTCTACATCACCGCGTGCATCCCGGCTCAGGTTATTAATCCCTGATCCTGGCGTCACACTGTCGAATTTGACAAAGTTGATGCCCCACTCGCCAAGAAGATCCGCGATGGAGTCAATGTACTTCTGTGAGCAAGGGTTTGTAAAATCAATTTTGTAAGTGTACGAATCCCAAGCATCCATAACAACGAGCGGCTTTACCGCAATATCCTGCATACGACATGCCCCACCCGTTCCATACACCTCAAGATTTTTTTCATAAGCGGTGATTGATAATCCCGGAATGAGATAGATCCCGATCTTCTGTCCGTTATTATGGACATAATCGATGACCTCCTGAAATCCATTTGGATAAAGAACAGTACTCGGAATAGGACGGCCGTATTCATCTTCATCACCGTTCCAGCCTGCATCAATATTAATGTATTCATATCCATGGGCTTGCAGCTTCTCGCGCATGGCATCCGACTGCTTCTTAATACTCTCGGCCGACGTCCAGTTACCCGCCCCGTCATATACCTGCATGCTGTAACTGCTCCAACCCATATACGGCTTCTGGGCCAGACTCTTATCTGCTGCTTGTGCCACATTGCCGCCTGTCGTTCCCATAATCCCGAACTGCACCACCGCAATCATGAATACCATGAAACACATTGCCATCCTTTTTCCGATTCGTTTCAAATTATCCCTACCCCCTCTGAATTTGGTCATTCAAATCCCTGTTGATAGCGCTTCCATACGAGAAGAGAATAGTAGATGAAGGATGCTCAGGATAGGTACATTTCGGTATTTTACGTACATTAAACCTGAAATACAGGGGCAAACCGTCACATAACGAACACTTTTCCATTTTTGGATAAATAAACAAAGATCAACTTCTTCTTTGCTCAAGTTGAAGGAATAGTTGAAAAAACATTCAGGATGAGCAACCGCTCTGATCCGTAAACAGATAAAAAAGGTTCCTAGAGTGGCAGCAATGCCATTCTAGGAACCTTTCTTCGTGTTGCACATGATGCGGTCGAGAGGACTCGAACCTCCACGGGGGTTAGCCCACACGGACCTGAACCGTGCGCGTCTGCCAATTCCGCCACGACCGCGTATATCTTATCTCCGAGAAATTATATCGCGGCGACAATAAATAATATATCATGTGCAGGTAATTAGTGTCAACAAAAAATTATCCTCTTCTCATGTGTAAAGCATTTTATAAATTAGATCTTGGAGGGCCAGTTGCCGTACCAGGCATACCCACCTCTTCTTTCCTTATCGATATCGCTGAGTTTGTATTTCACAACCCCATCACGTCCTACGAAGATTGGTTTATCCGTTCCAATTTCATAGAAACGTGCCCAAATTGGCGCTGCACCTGAATCTGCAATGAGTTGGCTGTCTCCGTTTTCTCTGACATACTTGTAACCAGTAATTTTAACTTTGTTGAACCAGGCTTCTGCCGCTTTGATGGAGGCAGTAATTTTGGAGTTAGCCGGTCTAGTTTTTAAAAACTTCACAATTGTACTGCTCTCTCCAGCACTCAGAGAAGGCACTTCATAAATCCTAGCGCCTGCAGGTTTAAGGGTACTGGAATCATGCTGCTGCCCCCATGCAGTCAGTTTACCGTTCGCTACAACCTGTGTATTGAGAATAGCCTCTACACCTTTGGCAACTGATTTTTTACTACGATCTGCAAGAGAGCTGTCGATGAATGAGAAATCTCCTTTACGTGCACCTACTTCATCCAGCATGTACATGACATTAATCATGGCATCGTCGTTGAAGGTGATGTGCTTGTGATAACCGGAGCTTTGGTATACCTGTGGCCAACCCCCATTGGAGTACTGCATATTCAGCAAAAAGTTGATTCCTTTGATGGCAGCAGCCGAATAACGCGGATCATTCGTCTTTTTGAATTCCTTGGCTAATCTTCTAATTTCTGAGTATGTAGCTTTGTTATCAATCGTAGATTTGGCCCACTCACCACTTGTTTCTTTGTAATCCTTCTTCCATCCCCCGTCTGGATGTTGATTCTTCAAAATGTCCGAGATACTTGCTGTCGTTCCAGAGGCGTCTGCAGCAGAGACCTTAGCAGCAGGCTGAAATACCATTCCGACAACGGAGAAAACCATTGTACATGCCATAACCAAAGATGCAAACCTTGTTTTTGCCTTCAACATAGATTAGAAACACTCCTCAATTCATTTTCTGCAAACTGCTCCCCTGCTAATCTATCCCCCTTATATTTGTTTTAAAATCAAACTATTTCTTTTAATACAATAAATGGAATATACAAAAAGAATTCTATGCAAAAATATGAATTTTGTCAATATTTGCAACAACATGTAACAAATTCTTTGGACAACCTATAATTATCGTCTAATTGGATGTGAGAAAGCCAATAAATTGTCCAATTTCTCTCCTTCTGAAACAGTAGTTACTTTTTTGTCATTTATTAGAACCCATCATTCGAGTTATTTCTACATAAAAAGCGATAATTCCGTTAACATTGAGATGATAAGAAGGGTTCAAGATCGGTTTGACATTTTCGCATTTATGCAATATAGTTTCAAAAGGTTACAAAAACTTAATTATTCATTTGCCGAGTTTCATGTTTGAAAACGGGGGAACCATTTTGGGTGAATTATTCTTATACATAGGAAATATAGGGAACCTTCTACCGAACCCTTAGCTAACTCCGTAGGCATCGAAGGGAGAACAACAATTTTGAAAAAGCTTATCATTTCTATTTTTGGAGCAGCAGTTCTATTTACATCCGGTGCAGCAAGCACAGAGGCAAGCAGTATTAACACCGTCGTTAACAACATGACAGGCATTCCTTACAAATGGGGCGGCACGACACTCGCCGGGTTTGATTGCTCTGGATTTATGAGATATATTTTCAACAAATATAGCATTGAATTACCACGTACTTCCCAGCAGCAAGCGAAGGCCGGAACACCGGTATCCAAAGCTAATCTGCGTACAGGTGACCTGGTATTCTTTAATACGATGGGCAATGGCATTTCTCATACAGGAGTATATATCGGGGGCGGACAGTTCGCTCATGCTTCCAGCAGTAAGGGTGTCAGCATCACCCAATTATCCAATCCATATTTCAATGATCGTTATGTAACAGCACGCCGGGTAACAGGTCAGTTTATGTATAACAAAATGCTGGGCAAAATATAAGTTTGATTGGAAATAGCGCAAAGAGGAGGCTCCGGGTGAATCCGGGACCTCCTCTTTGTTTTGGGACTTTTGTTTACAAATCCGCTGTGCTGTAGACTTCTATACTTAATGTAGAGCCTTCTGTACTCTCATTGCACCTTGAGACAACGCATGGCCTCCGCCTACGGCTCCAGCCACAGCAACCGTCTCCATAATCTCCTGATCGGTCGCTCCTTTGGCACGCGCCTCTTCCACATGGTAAAACGTACATACCTCATTGTTTGCAAACAAACCAATGCCCAGCGCTATCAGCTGTTTGGTCTTGGCATCAATCGCCCCTGCCTGAAAACATTCTCCAGTGAACTCATGATAAGACTTCACCACAGCTGGCAGCACGTCGCTTAATTCACCAATCTGATCTTTATAGGCATGAACCTTATCATTCATTAATGTCATGGTTACCGCACATCCTCTCGGCTGATATGTTACAAGCTCTCACTGTACCTATCTTTTCACCCGAGAGGTGCAATTATGCCAAAACACCCATGGTAAATGAACCTAAAAACACACGTCCTATTCTTCGAGCGGACTCTTACGTGGCTCGCTGAACAACTGATACTGATATTTCCGGTCCAGCTTGACCACACGACGATTCTGACGGCGAATGAGCACCTGCTCCCCGTCCCAGGCAACCACAATGCCTGTCACATCATTGGACTGAATCTCGTCCCGTACTACCCTTACTTTTTCACCCGATAAACGCAGTGCATCCAATTCTGCATCACTGATCATATTCATGGCGCCTACTTTCCCAAAAAAATTATTTACAAAAAGAGACCTAAATGAAAAGTCATTTAGGTCTCACGTGACTGTATTGGACTGTCATGTCATTCGAAAGTATGTCCCGACTGAAAGTTACCGCTGCGCGTGCTCTTTGCTGTCGTTCTTCTCAAACCAAAAATCAAGCACTTTGGCGGACATCACACGTTCTTCAAGGTACTCCACTTGATGCGGTGTAAATTGTTCTTTCCAAGAGAAGGACAACTCTTCGCACAAGCCTACAATCGTCAGCAATTCTGACCAGGCAACGTAGCGTTTGTACCAGAAAAATTGAGGATGTTCAATCATATAGGGATAAAGGTCATCGAATTCCGTATGTTTACAATCCAGGGCACGCTCAAAATGTACTTTCGATTCCGCCAGCTTATCAATAAAAAATTGTTCTGTTGCCGGTTGGTTACCCATGGTGTTGCCTCCTCTCCCTAACATAACCCCATTATAAATGAAATCAGCGGTCATGCAAAGGCATTGTTATAAAAATAGGCACTTTTTCCTTTAAAAAGTCACAATTCGTTATCGTCAAATTGCACGGTGCCATCGTTCAAAGAACGAATACGCACCAACGCTTCAACCGGAATGCCCTGCTCACGAATGGTGCGCGCTCCGGCCTGAAAACATTTTTCGACCACGACACCGAATCCAACCAGTTCCGCACCCGAACGTTCGATAATTTTGATGACACCACGAGCAGCATCGCCATTGGCAATGATATCGTCAATAAACAAAATACGGTCATTTTCATGAATATACTCACGGGACACCATAATATCCGTTACAATCCCTTTGGTAAAAGAAGGCACTCTTTCACAGTAGGCATCGGGGTCAGCCAAAAGTGTTTTTTTGCGACGAGCAAATACCAGCGGAACACCCAGTTCATGTGCAGCAGCAAAGGCGACCGGAATCCCGGAAGACTCCACTGTAATGACCCGAGTTACACCACTTTCACGAAAACGAGCGGCAAATTCCCTTCCCATTTCCATCGTCAATGCAGGATCAATCTGGTGATTCAGCAGACCATCCAGCTTCAGCACCTGATCTGACATGACTACGCCTTCTTGTAAAATTCGTTGTTTCAATACTTCCATAATTTGACCTCCCAAGCCGTTCCTATGACGTAAAAGTATCATAGATCCCGCTATCAGTTCAAGCGAAATTGCCTTTGCTCTTGTTCAGAGCATGTTAAATGACCCTTTGCCATACTTCAATTGTCATGAGTTTGACGGGTCAAGCATACCTTGTACCATGGCACCCGCATGTCCAAACTATTCAGGGGCCTGAGAGGGGAAACGCATGAAACAGGCATTTCGGGTGCTGCAGATCGCATTTACATACATTGGAACGGTAGTTGGAGCCGGCTTTGCAACAGGGCAGGAGATATTGCAGTTTTTTACCCAGTATGGCAAATGGGCCACCATTACCATCGGCTTATCGACCATGCTCTTTGTCTGGTTAGGTACAAAAATGATGCTGATTGCCCATGATACCGGCTCGCGCTCATACGAAGATCTCAACAAACATCTATTCGGCCATAAAGCAGGAAACTGGATTACCTGGGTTACCCTTCTGATCCTCATTGGAGTAAACAGTGTCATGCTGGCAGGAGCAGGGTCGGTCTTTGTAGAGCATCTGGGACTTCATTATCAGACCGGACTGATTGTCACCCTTATCGGTACTTATCTGCTGCTTGGACGGGGCATTCAGGCCATTCTGCAAATGAACAGTATCGTAGTGCCCATGATGCTTCTGCTATCTCTGCTTATGATCATCAGCACCATAAATCATCCCGGCGCAAACCGATTTATTACATTAACCACCGACAGCAATCCAATACGGGTCTGGTTATCTCCTCTGTTGTATGCTTCATTCAACCTGGCTCTTGCCCAAGCTGTACTCGTTCCGGTGGGGAATCAGATTCGCAGCCGAAAGGTACTGAAATGGGGCGGCGTTCTGGGCGGAATTGGTGTAGGATTCATGCTTATGGCAGCCCACTTCGCCATGTCGGCCCAGATGCCTGGCATCACACAATTTGAAATTCCGATGGGCAGCATTGCCTTTCAACTTGGATGGGTAGTCCAGTCTATCTATGTATCTCTGATTTTCATGGAAATCTTCAGTACGTTTGTAGCCGATATTTATGGAATGACCCTCCAACTCAGACAGCATGTCCACGTACATCCCAAACTAATCATACTGGCCATCATGCTGCTATGTTATTCGCTCAGCCAGTTTGGATTCAGTTCCCTGCTCTCTATTCTTTACCCCATTTTCGGCAGTTTGGCACTGGTCTGGGGTGCAAAATTAGTAATGGATCGATGGGGAAGCTTTCGCGGACGCAAAAAACATCTATAACAACGTATCCTTTTGTTGCGAAACATCATTTCCCTAAACATAAAAAAGCCGCTGTTCTCACAGCGGCTTCCTTCTTTCCCTTTTCAGAAACTAGACCTGGCTCGGAAATTGTAAATACATTTTTTTCAGTTCATTGACTGATCTGCCCAAAGAGTAATGGGTTTTGGCCTTCTCACATGCCGAACGGGCAAGCTCATAACGATACGCCGGGTCAACCATCACCTTCTCCAGCGCTTCTGCCAATGCAGATGGATCTTCTGAAGGCACCAGCAAGCCATTACTGCCGTTTTCGATCTGCTCTGGTATGCCGCCAACATCTGTACCTACAAGGGCAAGACAGCTAAGCGCTGCCTCCGCAAAAACAGACCCGAACGCCTCCGCCCGCGAAGGAAGCACAAAGATATCAAAAAATGGCATGAATTCCTCGGGGTGCAGCGTGTAACCATAAAAAATAGTCTCATTATAAATGCCCAGCCGTTGGGCCAATTCTTCCAAGTCCGGACGGATCGGTCCGTCCCCAATAATATGAAGCACATAGTCATGTCCCCGCGCTTTCAGTTCGGCACAGGCTTTGAACAGAATATCCAGCCCTTTCGCCGGAACCAGGCGGCATACGGTGACCAGCTGTGGTATCGCATTCTCATGGGGAATGGGTTTAAACCGTTTCTCATCAAAACCGTTCGGAATTACACCGATAACATCGGGATGCTGCACATAGGGCGCCAGATAACGACGGAAAGAATCCGACACCGTTAACAACCGCTCTGCCTGGTGCTCCAGCTCACCATAGATGGCCAGCAAGAATTGATGCTCCGGTCCATCCGGCTCAATGCGTCCATTCAGAATCAGCTCTCGCTCATAACTGGAGTGGATCGTTTGAATGAGAGGAACATCCGGGAAAACCTTCTTCATTGCAAGCCCCGCAATAGGGTGATGGGCATGGATCAGATCGTAAGGCTTCTGAATACGCAGCTTGGTCCACCACAAGTAATCCCGGTAGGTTTGCATATATTTTTGCACGACAGGACTATCCTGATACTGCGTCCAATCGAACGTCTCAAACTGGATATCTTCTCTGCCCTTGTTGCGAATTCGCTTAGGCAGTGAGAACAGATCCATCTCCCACCTCGGGGTTGTAAACCTCTCTTGCATATACGGAATCATAGAGGATACACCTCCGGGCTGCTCCGGAGGAAAGAAAAGCGCCTGCAGCAATCTCACCGTTAGTTTCCCCCTTTCTAGCATAAGTCTTTTCATTACATCTTCAATCATGATATATCAGAACATATGTTCAGTAAAGGTACAAAATGAGATTCCTTATCACTAGGTCATTTACAGCTGAATAATAGAATTCATTTCAATATCCATTGTACCATGTTGGTTCTGACGCTGACGACATGACGAATATTGTTAGGTACTGTGTCAACTTCACCGGAAGTAACCGCTCTCTGGCTGCCTTTATTTACTATACGTTCATCTTTTTCATCTTGTTTGAGCGTAAGCCCTCACTCCGGAGACGTATATACAACATATTCAGGAGATGCTCGGCTAAGAAGCGGATGTATGGTTTGAAAGTTCAACCTCTTTGTCCACATGCAAATGAAAGCCGGTGAGCAATGGTAGCTCCCGGCTTTTTGAATGCACTAGATATGTTGGATACAGTGTTATACAGACCGGTGTGTGACCGCCTTCTCATACGTACTGAAGCCATCTGTCTCTCCCACAAAAGTATAGCCGTTACGCGTATAGAATGCGTTCAATGTTGCGTTGTCCGCTCCACAATCCAATCGGACGATATGTTTATCCTCAAACTGGATCCCACTGCTGGACCATTGCAGAATCGCCCGTCCCAGTCCACTCTGGGCATACTTTCTGCGAATGGCTAATCGGTGCAGATAAAGTGCACCATCCCCGGCATGCGCTTTGCTTCCCCACAAATGCACATCCCATGCACTTGGCATACTCATCAAAATAACCATGCCAGCAACGTCAGAGCCCTTCTTAAATACAAATACGTCGCCACGCTGAATCGCCTCCGCCGTATGATGAGAATCCTCACCTTTTAACAAAGCATTCCATTGAGAAGACCCCTGGCTCCGCAGCCATTCGGCTGTTTCCATAAGCAGAGACATCACATTCTCCGTGTCTTCCGGCTGAGCCTGCAATGCCTTAAATTCGTCATTAATGTAGTCTGATGTGATACTGAATGAGTGCTTCATGATTCTCCTCCACTTCCAGGTCTCTCTTAAACTAATGGTACTATACCGGGAAATGGCTTGTTCGTCAAAAAGAAAACAAAAAGGCAAGAGGCTGTGCCTCTTACCCTTCGATCTTCGCTTCATCAATCATTTGATTTCGATATAACATCGTGAGATGTAATGTATCAAATTCAAGCTCTTTGTCCAGCTCCCTCATCAGAACTTCAACCAGACTCTTTCGCTGAGCACTTGTGCCCGGAACCTGATAATCCATATATCCTGACAAATCCGCTTGTGAGGTATCGATCGTTGCTGTACCTACAGGTAGCCCTCCGCGTTCTTGAAGAAACAAGTCATATACTCGAAACTCCCGATCTTTGCGCACCAGCATGACGTAGCAGGCTTCTTCAGCAGCTTCAATCTCTTCAAGATCTTCTTCGGACTCTAACTCAACCTCATCCGCAAAATCCCGGTGCACCCATTCCGCCGATTCCAGCTCCTGCCCTTGATGCCACATGCGGATCGTAATCGTATCGATAACTTCTTCATCCAGCTCTCGTACCAGCAGCTCGGCAGCCGCATCCTGATAACTCTCCGCCGGTTCATCATACCAATGGATCTCGCCCTGTACATCTGCACCATATTGTCTCAGAGAGGCTTCGGCCAGCTCCTGTCCATTGGGGTCATTAAATATATAGGTTGATATGCTGCGTCCGGCGCTTACCAGCTCCATCTCCAGCAAATGTTCCGGGTCTTCATATGTAAATGATTCGGCTTGTGAGCCGGATATGACGCGTACATCATTTACACCAGCCCGATCACTTTTCCCATCGTGACTATACTTATCTTCAGACCGTGAAGACTGAATGAACTCATCCATTGGAGACTCTGTTTTCTGTAACACAGAATACAATGTACCGCAGCTTACAAGCACTTCATATTCAGCAGCACTTACCGCATCCGCGAGAGAACGAATATATTCGTGCACCTGCTCCACAATATCATGTTCTGTCTCGTCAATTAGCGAATCCTGCTCGATCTGAAGGCTGCCGGATACCCGGTCTCCTTCTCTGAACACCAGCAGCAGCGAACCCACGTATTGACCGTCCACCATAATATCCTGCACTTCGCCACCTGATGTACGAAGATCAGGAATCAGCTCTACTTTTAGTTCCATGTACCTGTCCCCCTCAATTCCTAACGTTGTTCTATTAGGTTGCCCTTGAGAGCGACAGTTTATAAGATACAGCGTCTAATCAGATTTTAATCGTGTATGTTAGACGGACAACAACACATGTTTTTGAATAGCATGGGCCACACCCTGATCATTGTTCGAAAGTGTAACCTCATCCGCAGCAGCTTTGACTTCCTCCGGGGAATTGTCCATCGCTACCCCTTTGCCCGCAAAGGTCAACATGGTAATGTCATTGTAGTAGTTACCTACCGCCATGATCTCGGAAGGCAGGATTCCTTTGGCGTCGGCCAGTCTTTTTAGAGCTGCACCTTTGGAGGCTTCGGGATGCATCAAATCAATGAAAAAATCACCGCTGCGCGTCATATAATAAGGAAGATTCCAGGTCGACCACTCCTGCTGCACCGCATTCATCTGCTCAATGGGTCCAAACGCAGTGAATTTTGCAAGCGGCTCTGTCATATCTGCCCATTGCGGCAGCTTTAATGGCTCTGCCATGAAGTTTTGATACATTTCACGTACCTGCAGTTCCAAACCTTCCGGCTGATCTACATAGAGTCCAAACGCTGTGTTGATATCAAAATGCACACCTTGCGTACGGCAGTAAGTTATGAAAGGCTCCAGTCCCTGTCCATCCATAGCAAAATGGTGCACGACTTCACGAGTCTGGACCTGAGCAGTAACCGCACCATTATGTGTAATGACATACCCGTCAAGGCCCATCTGCTCCATAAACGGGATCGTGTTCGCAGGACCTCTGCCTGAACACAGGACAATCTCAGCGCCCTGACGGGAAGCACGAATTAAAGTCTCTTGCGTTAATTCGGTAAGTTCATGATGATCATTAAGCAGCGTTCCATCGACATCCAGTGCGATTAATTTAATTGTCATTGTCTTCATTCCTTATCTGTAAAAGAGTCGCACCCACCCAAACCCTCCCTTCCGAGGGAGGGCCCCAGAGGGCTCTGCCCTCTGGACTCCCGTCTCGTCTACCGGCGGCGGTTTCGATCTTGCTATGTGACGGGTGGCGTGGGAGCGCTTGTTGCCGGGTCTGCCGCTTGACAGCGACGGTCCCGCCCAAGCTCAAGCGGGACCATTACGTGCAGGGCTTCGCCCCCTGCCCGGCTCCCTGCTCCGCTTCGCGAAGGACGGGAGCTGTTGCACCTTTGGTGCGGTGGGCAGGGCTTCGCCTTCTGCCCGGACTCCCTGCTCCGCTTCGCGAAGGACGGGAGCTGTTGCACCTTTGGTGCGGTGGGCAGGGCTTCGCCCCCTGCCCGGGCTCCCTGCTCCGCTTCGCGAAGGACGGGAGCTGTTGCACCTTTGGTGCGGTGGGCAGGGCTTCGCATCCTGCCCAGACTCCCTGCTCCGCTTCGCGAAGGACGGGAGCTGTTGCACCTTTGGTGCGGTGGGCAGGGCTTCGCCTTCTGCCCGGCTCCCTGCTCCGCTTCGCGAAGGACGGGAGCGTTACTTCCGCAGACGATCTAACTCGTCTGCGGTTAGTTGGCGATAACTGCCAATTTCCAGATTGGCATCCAGCTCCAGATCACCCATGGCAACACGTTTCAAATAAACTACGCGTTTGCCTACAGCCTGGAACATCCTTTTCACCTGGTGAAACTTGCCCTCATGAATGATCAATGAAATGGAAGAAAACACGCCCTCTTCCGTGTCCTCACGATCCAGCACAGTCAGTTCCGCAGGCAACGTCTCATATCCATCATCCAGCTGAATGCCGGCTTTGAATTTTTCAATATCTTCTTCGTCAACGTTTCCCAGCACACGGGCTTCATACGTCTTGGGCACATGTTTACGCGGGGATAACAGATCATGGGCAAGTGGCCCATCATTCGTTAGAATGAGCAGGCCCTCGGTATCTTTGTCCAGTCGTCCCACAGGGAACGGATCGAAGACACGCTCCTCTTTACGTAGCAGATCAATCACCGTTTTATCCCGATTATCTTCGGTTGCCGACACCACGCCAGGTGGTTTGTGCAGCATCAGGTAGATCATTTCCCGATACACAATCCGCTCTCCATCGGCTTCAATAACGTTTACGTCCGGATTAACCTGTACACCGCTATCTTTCACTGGTTTTCCGTCCACACGGATTCTACCCTGCTTCACCATCTTTTTGAGCTCACTTCGAGACCCCACACCCATATGACTCAATATTTTATCCAGACGCAGCGTTTGTTTGCCTTTTCCGCTCATACCGATGTCCACCTCCAGCCTGCCGGATATTCATTTTTCAGTACACCATCCAGCCATTTCCCCCAGCCAGCCGCATATCCGTCCACACACACCAACACATAACCTTTAGCAGCGGTATCTGCTTGGCGTTCAACTCGCACTTCTTCGATGTTCAACGTCTCTCCTTTGAGATACCTTACCGCTTCACCGTCTACCGAAGATAAATTAACGGATCTCTGGGCTTCAGCTGCATTCAAAGCACATGCAAGCGGATGGGAGGGCACAAATCGCCCATTCTTCACGGTACCCATAAACCACCCTGGCCGAATAACCTTGAGCCCTTCCAGACGAGCAGCACCCACAGAAGATTGATACACGCGATCACCGTAAAACACTGTTTCTCCAGCAAGCTCGATTTTCAGATTATCTTGTACAAATTGAGCATACACCGTTCCTGGATCAACACTCGCCTGATCGGCTCCTCGTCCCTGACTCCGTTCGTTTTTGCGACCACCACGATCGTTTCCTTTGCCCTGTTTTCCTTGAGCTTTGCCACCACGGGTATGCCTGTCATTGCTCTCTCTGGATTCGGTTCTCATTAAACGTTCCCGTTTCCGCTTTTCTTTACTGATTGGTGCAGATGCACGGATGAATGGATCTACCAATTCAGTTGGTTCCGAGAAGTTTGCGCTCACTGCCTGTCCATTCTGTGATCCGCTACCCTGTTCTTGACTTCCGTCTTCTTCTGCAAGTGATGCAGCACGATGCTGCAATACAGCAACATAATGACCTTCCCCTTCCAACAGGTGAGGCCATAACCTCGCAGTGCCGCGCGTTTGCTCCAGCACAGATTCCGTCTCTTCTGCTTTTTCGGGCAACATCTGATGCACCCATTCCGGTCGTCCTGGAGCAAATCCAGCACTTTCCGGGATGTCATACACCACAAAATCAGGATTGATGTTCAGAAATTCCGCTATCATCGCTTCATTTTCCTCCGGCGCAAACGTACATGTGGAATATACGATGGTTCCCCCTGGAGCAAGCAGCTTGGCCGCAGTCTCCAGAATATCGCGCTGCATCAGCACACATTTTTCCACCGAATGGTTTTCCCAAGATTTCACCATGTCCTCATCTTTGCGGAACATGCCCTCACCAGAGCAAGGCGCATCGATTAACACTTTGTCAAAATAATGAGGAAATGCATTCGCAATCCGTTCCGGTGATTCATTTAATACAACAGCATTACGTACTCCATACAATTCCACGTTTTTGGCGAGTGCTTTCGTACGTTCCGCATGGATATCGTTCGTAACCAGTACACCTTTACCTTGAAGCTTGGCTGCGATCTGGGTTGTTTTCCCGCCAGGAGCAGCACACAGATCCAGCACACGTTCCCCGGGCTTCACATTCAATAATTCAACCGGGGCCATGGCGCTTGGTTCCTGGATATAATACAGACCCGCATGATAATAAGGATGTAACCCCGGCTTAACCCCGTGAGGCACATAAAAACCCGTTCCGCACCACGGAATGGGTCGCATATCAAATGGAGCAATTTCCTTGAATTGTTCCAGCGATATTTTTAACGTATTCACTCTCAGCCCCGCATGTGGCGACTGCTCATAAGATTTCATAAATTGTTCAAATTCATCGCCTAACAAGCTTTTCATTCGCTCGGCAAATATCGAAGGCAGCTGTACAGCCATAATCCCACTCATCCTGTCTTGTTAAAATTGCAACTAGTCCTATGTTATCATATCCGGGCATGGCTTTCCTATTGCTTCATGCACCATATATATTCCACTACAGCGTGTAATGTAGTATAATGGCAAGTAGATTGATGGATGTGCAAAAATTCGGGTGTTTATGCATATTATCCCATCCTGTATTTTTGCCAAAACTATATTTCGATATGATCGATGGGGGATGTCTTAATGAAATCCAAGAAGAAAAAGAAAAGCGCTGCGATCCTTATTTTCCTGGGTATTTTCGTCGTATTGATTGCAGCACTTGTCCTGGTGAACCAGCAATCCAAGAAACAAATGGACGCCGTGGGGAATGCTTATGGCATCGCCGCCTCCAAGCTTAATCCCGCAACCCGTGAATTGCTGGACGATCCGAACTACCAACAGATTATTTTACCAGCTGATTTGAAAGCCAAAATCGATAACAAAGACAGCTTCTTTGTCTATTTCTTTGCCTCCGACTGCTCACACTGCCGTGCGACAACACCACAGTTGATGCCACTGGTCGATGAAGAAGGCATTCAACTGCCTCAGTTCAATCTGCGCGAATTTGATTCCGGTTGGACCGATTATAACATTGAGTACACACCAACTCTGGTATATTATCAGGATGGTGTTGAGAAAGACCGTATGGTTGGCGGGCTGCAGGAAAATGGCAGTGACAACGGTTATACCCTGGATGACTACAAGCAATTTTTCGAGAAATATAAAAGCAGTGCCACTCCATCGGCAAGCTAAACGCATATCCCTTCGCGGATTTGATAGACCCGCATGGATTATATTGTCCTTTTCATGGACAAGCTCTGGAGTCATTCCTAACTTTTAATAATGTCCTTTAATATCGAACACCCCGGCCAATTCCTCTAGAGGAGCTGTCGGGGTGTTTTTTATAGATCATATATCAGACAATATGTTTAATGAATGAAGTGAATGATGACTTTCCATTACAAGCTCACTCGCTCTCTAAACTTTGCTCCTGCTGCATTGCCTTCATCTTCTCTTCATAGATTCGTCCACGTGTAGGACTTCGCCGTTGGGGAATATTGGGCTTCAGTTCAAGAGCTCGTTCTCGAATCTCCTGCACCAGCACCTCATCCTGAATTTGAATATGCAAGTCTCTGTAAGGAAAATTCTGTGGCTCAGGACCCGAAAGTCCATGAACCAGCTCCTGTACTTCCTGCACCAACGGCCCAAGGGCAACACCTCGCGAAGTTTCCGGATATGACTTTAACAGATCTACCGAACTCTGTAACATCATGCGTCCTCCGCGAAGGTTATTATTCCTGAAATGATACAGCCCCACTGCAATCTGCAGCAACCCTTTATACATTGAATCCCGATCCCGTTCAAGCCACAGCTCTTCCAGTACCTCATGGCATTCAAAGTAGTCCTGATCGCGATTGAAGTAGATCAAATAGTCAACATACAGCGGCTCATAGCTGCTCATCCGGGTTTTCGCCCTTTCTAGCCGCGTTCAGAAGTGCTTTCACATCATCCAGCAGGTCTTTCAACCCTTCCATATCATGACGCTCCCAGCAGTCATTGAAGCGCTTTTGTGCCTCTATCGCTTCGTTCACGAGGTGGTAGAAATACAATTGATGTATGATGTTCAGCGTTCTTGATACGATATTGGAATCATCTTCAAAGGCCTTTTGCGCCTCCAGAATTTGCAAACGGATCGCCGACATCTCATTATCTAGTACAAAAGCGGCTTCCGCCGTCTTTTTCAATCTTGCGCGCATATCATCCGGCAGACTCTCCCGAAACTTATAACTCAGGGAGTGCTCAATCGTGGCCCAGAAGTTCATCGCCAGCGTCCGAATCTGAATCTCGGCCAGCACATTCTTCTGTCCCAGAGCCGTCTGAACAGGATATTCGATAATCATATGGAAACTGCGGTAGCCGCTCTCTTTAAAATTGGTGATATAATCTTTCTCGATTAATACCGTCAAATCCTTACGACCACGAATATACTCGGCTACCCGCCGAATATCATCCACAAACTGGCACATAATGCGGATACCTGCAATATCCTCAATGCCTGTTTCCACCTGATCAAGCGGCACATTCAGGCGTCTGGATTTCTCCAGAATGCTGGATATTTTTTTGACACGACCGGTAACGAATTCGATCGGGGCGTATTCTTCCCTTTTCTTAAGCTCCGCCCGCATCGTTTTAAACTTAACCTTCAATTCCTCTACCGCTTGTTCATAAGGAAGTAAAAATGTACCCCAGTCTCTACCGTCCATGCTTATGCCTCCTGTCTCTATAGCTTCCCCTGTTCTTATCCATTATACATGATGTTAAGCGGGGGGAAGAGTCCCGTACGACATTACCCTCTTCCACGCTTCTAATTTTCAATCCGGGGAACTCCGAAACATTGCTTAACGATGCTCTGCACCGACAGCTTCCGAAATATGACTGTAACCGTCTTTGCGCAGCAATTCACGCAGTCCGGCATGAATGCGCCGATTCACTTCAGGTCCTTCATAGATCAATGCCGTATATATTTCCACCAGGCTGGCCCCTGCTTTAATCTTTTCGTAAGCATCTTCGCTTGTGAAAATGCCCCCCGATCCGATGATAGGCAGTTTGCCTTCTGTCTGGCGATAGATCTGGCGAATGATTTCCGTGGAACGATCACGCAGCGGCTTGCCACTTAGTCCACCAGTCTCTTTGGCATGCTGATGGGACAGACCTTCACGGCTGATCGTTGTATTCGTTGCGATGATTCCGGCAACTCCACTATCAGCAATGGTACTCACCATATATTCAAGCTCCTGGTCATTCACATCAGGTGCAATTTTGACCAGCACCGATTTAACGGAACCGCCCGCTCTCTTGCGCTGCGTCTCCATCTCATTCATGACAGCGGCAAGCAATTCCTTCAGTTCATTCCCATGTTGCAGATTACGCAAATCTGGTGTATTTGGTGAACTGATATTCACTACAAACAGGTCCGCATACTCGTACAGCGCCCGAATGCATTTGGCATAATCCAAATGTGCTTCTTCATTCGGTGTTGCCTTATTTTTACCTATATTTACAGCCACTGGAATTCGGCGTTCCGTGAGGCGTGCCAATTCACCCGCCATCGCTTCGGCTCCGAGGTTATTGAAGCCCATCCGGTTTACCAATGCCTCATCCGGAGGCAGGCGGAATAACCGTGGCTGGTCGTTACCTGGCTGTGCGAGCGGTGTGACTGTGCCCACTTCCATGAAGCCAAACCCGATGGAAGAAAAGCCCGTTACAGCCTGTCCGTTTTTGTCCAAACCAGCCGCAAGTCCTACAGGTGTAGGGAAATGACATCCAAACATGTCCACAGCCAGATCCGATGTTTCACGCACGCCATACATGACACGCAAACCGGAAGGAACCGGGCGAATACTCCCCATTCCGCTGAGACCGCCGATAATTAAATGATGGGCCTGCTCAGGGTCCATTTTGAACAACAAGGGTTTAGCAAGACTTCTGTATAACAAATCACTCACTCCGTTCTGGTCCGGTACGCTGAAAAAACTGCTTTCCGTCTTTTTCATATGTAAAAAAACACTCTATACACAAGTCTATCCGTTTCTTCTTCAAAAGGAAAGTAGTTTGAGCACAGACACAAGCATTTTGCCCCCCCCCACAAGCAACAGCAATCGTATGATGCAAAATGCTCACAAGAAATCCACCCGCCTACTGGAAATGGCGAGTTGAATTCTTTACAATGGGAGCATGGCTACATCGATATAGCCTTATTCCATGAAGGAGGAACAGCCCATGGCTCCCAAACGCAAACCACCTACTTTGCAGCAAAAGAAAGAAGAGGTCAACCGGAAAGCCATTATCTGGACAGCAGCCAGCGTCGGTGGACTGATCATTATCATTGGTGCGCTTATTATTATCGCCAACCTGTAAATGCTTCAACCGACTATATCTGCATCTACATACCAATCCAGCATGGATTTTACGTTTTCTTTGGTGTGAATCACTTGGTTTATCGTTTAATTCAACCAATGATACGTCTTATTCGGATTATTTTGCTTGGGAACAAGTGTGTATCGGTAGCGATCCTTCGCTTCTGGAACCACAGCTGCCTCTGGCAGCAGATCTTTCCCGATGCGTACCGGAGTTCCCTGAGGAGCAAGAGCAAATAGCTCTTCCACATCTTCAGTACTCATTCTCACACATCCAAGGGATTCATCCAGCCCGATACTGTTTGGCTCGTTGGTCCCATGGATGGCATAATTGGTGTCCGATAGCTGCATGCCCCTACTTCCAAATTCGCCGTTAGAGCGACCATTTGGATTAACAACTTTGTCTGAAATGACAAACGAACCCTCTGGAGTACGATCTCCCCCAAGTCCCACCTCGTAATTCCGAATAATGGTGTCACCACTAATCAGTGCAAGCTTATGCCTGCTCTTGTCCACGATAATCTCAAGCCGATCCTGCAAAAAAGGCTTTCCGCCTAGCGTATCCACAAATGCAGCGTTTTTACCTTGTTGTGAATCTGGCGCTTCACCTGTTCCCTTATCTGTGTTTTTCCCATTCCCTATTCGCCCTTGCTGATGCATGGCTAGTAGTGCAGGAAACATCCGCGTCATGCCAGGTGCAGTCTCGCCCAGAATATTATTTGGAAACGGCTGAGCTAATTGCGCCACACTTTTCGGCCAGCTTCCGTTTTGTTTCTTATATGTAATCATTGCACTTGACAGAGCTGCCGCGGCTTCCTGTTTGGCTGTCCAGGCTTGTGCCAGCCGCTTGATCTCCGGTGATACTTCTGGTGGTTCACAGTTACACTGTTTGGCATCATAACTCTGTGCCGTTAATTTGCCACTGCTGTTCGTCTGAACGATGTATTTCACCGCCATATTGCGCTTCCATAATGTCCAGTTCCCCGCGACCTGCATTCCAAGCACAGCCGATGTTTGCACTTTCGCACCAGAGCCTGACCATGCAGCTGCAAGTGCAGCCTCACCCTTGGCACCTCCACCGAATGCTCCAGCTGTAAACACATTGGAGTTCGCAACAAGAGCCAAGTCTTCCATCGGTTTATTTCCTGATTCGCTATCCATGGAATTGTCCGTCGATTCCAACGCTGAAGCCAACGCTTCGGCAGCATCCCGATTGAAACCAGGAGCATCCGCAGGTGGCAATCCTGCCAGTACAAGCAGCATCAGCAGGGTGAGCCACATCTTGCGAACACGATGTTTTTTCTCCTTTTGCTCAGCCATTTCAACCAGCTTCTCCTGATAATCCACCCATATATCGGCCGGTGCTTTACTCCGCTCAAAAGCCTCGTAGACTTCACCCGCCTGTTGAAAACAATAGTTCGCCTTGGCCTCCTGCCCTTCACCCAAATACTCCTTACCGAGTAAATACCAGGCCATTTTATTATCTGGATGTTTCTTTACATATGTTCGTAGGTGAGTATTCTGCATCCGATCCTCCATCATTTCGCCTTTTTCCGTTTCTATTTATATCGGCAAATGATGACAAGAAATCCATAGGACTTGAGTACCCGGATCTAAGCCTTAACATTCGACAAAAAAACACACCCCACTGTCCCAAAGACAGAAGAATGTGCTTTTGTATGTTCATATGAAAGGAATTAACCTTCTTTGTTGAAAGGTTCATCCGCAACTTTAATGGAGTCTGTAGGGCAGCCGTCGCAAGCGTCCTGCATATCGTCGAACAAGTCATCCGGAATTGCTTTGATCCCTTGGTTGGCATCTCCATCAAAGATTACTTCTGCCAAACCTTCATCATCATAGTCATAAATGTCTGGCGCCGTTGCTCCGCATGCTCCGCACGCAATACATGTATCTTTTTCTACCCAAGTATATTTACTCATTACCAATCTCTCCTCCTATTATTCAAAAACGTACAGTATTTTTATCTAGAAACATATTAATACAAAGTAAGAGTTATTACAAATCATTTTCACAGCCTCAAGACTCCATTATGCCCTATTTAATCGAGACTTTGCAAATTATCTTTTTGCAGCGACGTTCCCCGGACTTTATGATTGCGCAGTAATACGGAAGGATCATCCCCCAGCATGCCAGCAGTAACGACAGCATTTTCGCCAAATTTGTCACGTAACTGATCCATAATGCGAATCAGGTTTTCCTTCTTCGGCTTCTGCTCATATTCGAAGAGGTCAAGCTGTATCGCCGACTCCTCACGCGGAATCAGCGTTTGGAGGGTCACACCCAACATTCGAACAGGCTTCCCGCCGCCCCAATGTTTCGCAAATAAAGCACAGGCCTCCCGGTATATGATCGATGCATCTTCAGTAGGCACTTCCATCATCCGTGATCTTGTTATTGTCTTCATATCCGGTGTACGAATCGTAATCTGAATGCCCTGACTGAGCATTTCGTGCTTGCGCAACCGTCTGGCAACCTGGTCACTTATATTAAGCAACACCCGATGCACATCATCCGGTTCAGATATATCCGCAGGCAACGTTGTTGTGTGCCCAATTGATTTGTTCGCTTCACGTTCAGCCTGAACTGCCGAATGATTAATGCCGTTTGCTGAATTTTTTAACCAAGAGCCATTAATTCCAAACACATCGGTTAACATCCGCTCATCTGATTTGGCCAGCTGTCCTATCGTTTCAATGCCTAGTTTCTTCAGCTTTTCCGCTGTCTTTTTGCCGATGCCAAACATCTCGTTACATGGTCTATGCCATAAAATCCGAGGTACATCCCTCATCCGCAAAATCGAGATACCATTCGGCTTTTTCAAATCAGAGGCCATCTTGGCGAGCAGCTTGTTGGGTGCAATTCCGATCGAACAGGGCATTCCCAGCTCTTCCCGGATTCTAGTCTGAATACTTTCCGCTATTTCCATCGGAGTACCGAACTGTCTGGACCCCGTAATATCGAGGTAACACTCATCGATTGAGGTCGCTTCAAGCAGCGGTGTATAACTGTAAGCTATTTTCATGAATTCTTTCGAATACCTACGATATAAATGAAAATCCGGACGAATCACAATTAAATCAGGACACTTCTTTAATGCTTGATGAACGACCATGCCTGTGGAAATGCCCCTGCGTCGTGCCGTGTACGAACAAGTGACTATGACACCTTTGCGCACTTCACTGCTGCCCGCAACGGCCGTCGCTTTTCCTCTATATAATTCCGGTTCCTCGGCTTCGTGTACTGAGCAATAAAAAGCATTCATATCGACATGCAAAATCACTCGTCCGGCGGCAGGATAATATCGATCTACATTTATGTTGTTATGCGTCTCGTCTGAAGACATGATCCACCACCGCCCTTTCGTATACACAATTCCGTTAAATGCACTCTCTACTCTATTATATCAAAATCCCTTATGTAAAAATCATTTATATCCCCTTATTTTCGGAGAGATTTAACGATCGATCGAATGATACCCCACACGGCAACGACGATAATAGCGATTATAATGATTGAAATAACTATATTCTCCCAAACAAAGTTCATTCATTTCCCTCCATTTATAAAGACAAGATTTGAATCCATAATTAATCCTGGAATACTTGTATTTAGATGAAGCATAACATATTACAAGATAACGTTTACAGCTCACTTAACTCTACAATCCATCATTTGTTACACCAAATGGTGAATTCGATGTAGCATTTGGCGATAATGGTGCTATAATAATTAATTATACAAATTCACGATTTTAGGACAAATCTACACTTTGAATTTAATACAGTGTAGCGGTACAGAATCGAAGGATTCGTCACCAACATTCTAATATGTTTTTTAAACATACCATTAAACTTTCTAAAAAAAAGCGCTTCATCTTAAAGGAGGATCTTCATGTCAAAGGCCATCTCCATCTTCGATACGACTTTACGTGACGGCACACAAGGGGAGGGAGTCAGCTTATCGGCAGATGACAAGCTCAAAATTGCCAAGAAGCTCGATGACCTGGGTGCTCATTATATTGAAGGCGGAATCCCAGGCAGCAATACCAAGGACATTGAGTTTTTCAAAAGAGTCAAGGAACTGAACCTGAACGCGAAGGTTGTCGCTTTTGGCAGTACACGTCGTAAAGGCAGCATCGCCAGTGAAGACGCCAACTTGAAGCGCATGCTCGAGTCCGGTGCTCAGGCCGCAACTCTGGTTGGGAAATCATGGGATTTTCACGTACACACAGCTTTGCAAACCACTTTGGAAGAAAACCTGTCCATGATCTACGACTCCATTGCCTATCTGAAACAAAATGGTATGGAAGTCATCTTTGATGCAGAGCATTTCTTTGACGGATTTAAGCACAATCCGGAGTATGCACAGGCTGTGTTGACCAAAGCCCATGAAGCTGGAGCGGACTGGCTTGTGATGTGTGACACCAACGGCGGAACGATGCCGCATGAGGTGTACGAGATCGTGTCCACTCTCGCTGGACGACTTCCTCAAGCCCATCTGGGCATTCATACACATAATGACTGTGAACTTGCTGTAGCCAACACCTTAAGCGCAGTACAAGCTGGTGCCAGACAGGTCCAAGGTACAATGAACGGGTATGGAGAGCGATGTGGCAACGCCAATCTGGCTTCGATTATCCCTAACCTGCAACTGAAGCTTGGATATGAGTGCGTTTCTGAGGATTCAATGAGACAGCTCACGAATGTTGCCCGTTATGTCAGTGAGATTGCCAACGTAAATATGCCAATCAACCAGCCTTATGTCGGAAATGCGGCTTTCGCTCACAAAGGCGGTATTCACGTCTCTGCCATATTGCGCGATTCCCGGACCTACGAACACATCGTTCCTGAGTTGGTTGGTAACAAACAGCGTGTGCTCGTCTCCGAACTGGCAGGACAAAGCAACATTGTGTCCAAGGCGCAGGAACTGGGTCTTGAGTTCGACCCAAGCAGTGCCAACTCACGTCAGATCATTGAGAAAATCAAAGATCTGGAACATCAGGGCTATCAGTTCGAAGGTGCCGATGCCTCTCTTGAACTGTTGATCCGTGAAGCCAACGGTGACATGAAAGAATTGTTTACCTTTGAATCGTTCAAGATGCTTGTTGAAAAAGTGGCTGGCAAGTCTGTTGTTTCGGAAGCCTTTGTTAAACTTAACGTAGGCGGAACAAGTGCGTATACCGCAGCGGAAGGCAATGGTCCGGTCAATGCACTGGATAACGCGCTTCGGAAAGCACTTGTGCAGTACTTCCCTTCCCTTGCCAACATGCATCTGTCCGACTATAAAGTACGTGTTCTGGATGAAAAAGATGCTACTGCCGCAAAGGTTCGTGTATTAATTGAATCCAAAAACACAGAAAACACGTGGAATACCGTCGGTGTATCCGAGAACGTGATTGAAGCGAGCTGGGAAGCCCTCGTACACAGCTTCCGTTATGCCCTTCTTCAGGAAAAATTGCAGGACGAGCCTGGCGTAGTCAACATCCCTGCTCACGGTCTAAGCAACCATTAATGCATATTTCCCGGAAAATAAAAGAAGCGCCTCTCTCCAAAAAACTTTGGAAGACAGGCGCTTTTGCTTTTCGCTTGGCTAGCTTCTTGCATGATAGCTTTTTGCTTGGTTAATCCGCAATTAACTCCTTAATTTTGCGCTCCAGCTCTTTCTCAGGCAAAATCCCCAAGATAATTTCCTGAACGACACCTCGGGAATCAATCAATACATTCGTCGGAAAAGCTAAACCGTTATATTTGGCATATGCTGTTCCGTCTTCATCAAGCAAAATAGGGAACGTCAGTTTGTATTTATCTACAAAAGCTTTGGCATCCCTGATTTTATCGTACGTGGTTACGTTCACACCGTACAGATCCAGTTTGTCCTTGTATTTTGCTGCCAATGTATTGAGCGCAGGAGCTTCCTGCTTGCACGGTTCACACCAGGATGCCCAGAAACTGACGAAGATGGCCTTTTCCTTGGCTCCACCTACAGCGTAGGTTTTCCCATCCATGGCTTTCAAAGAGAATGCTGGTGCCAGTAAACCTGCTTTCGGCCCCGTCTCCGTGGGCATCGGCTCCTCTTGTTTAAACACGGCTGCGATTCCGTTGTCTGCATTTTGAGCCAAAGCAATGCCCACCAGCAAAACAACACCCAGCAGTATGTATATATTTCGTTTCATGACCAGCCACCCTTTTGTATAATCAAACCTATTGAGATTCACGTTCTTCTAACATGTGAGATATTTCAAGCTCTCTCTCATATTGTACCCTTTTCCTTTAAAATTTTACAATCCGGGTCACACAAAATAAAATAAAAAAGGACTCCTGCCGAAGCAGGAGCCAAAGAGAGAGGGGTGAATACAAATGGCAGCACTTCACGAGCAGCAAAACACCTTCTACATCCCTTCCTCCGTAGAGCAGGAGATGTCTAAGTACATGTTCGCTTCGCTGCCGCAGGAAGCCTGCGGGGTTGTGCTGGGTGAAGCCGCAGCGGGCGGCATACGAATCAGTCGGTTTCAGCCCATTCGTAACGTAGCGCCTGACCCGCTGCACCATTTCGCATTGGAAGATGCAGAATGGATCCGATGTGTGTTCAATGAGCCACAACTTATCGGGCTCTTTCACTCCCACCCTCGAACCACGCCCATTCCTTCCAATGAGGATCTGCGCAACCTACCACTTTTCGCTGGACTACTCCAGGTCTATTTTATAGGCGCGCCTGATCTTACGGCTGATACACCATCAAAGATGCTTCTAAATGGTTATCAAATTCATTCAAATGTTGATTCAAGCATTGGAATGAGTCCTGGCCAATCATACAGCTTACAGCCCGCCCGGCTAAGCGTGACTTAACTGGGTGTACAGGTCACCCAATGTTTCTACATTTTTGTGAGACATATCCTCCAGATAACAGGACCATAACTGTGCAGTCATTTTTGCGTCCTCCAAAGCATGGTGCCGTCCGTAGATCGGAATGCCTTTGGATTCCAGCAATTCATCCAGACCATAGCCCGGTCTGCTCGGTTCAAGCCAACGCGCCAGCATCATCGTATCGATGAGCCGGTGCGTTAGCCTTACTTTGGATGTCCGCCACAAGGCCGCATTCAGAAAAGCCCGATCATGCGCGCTTGCATGGGCAACCAGTACACTTCCGCCAACAAAAGACATGAAGTCATGCAGACCTTCCAGGAGCGACGGAGCATCCATCGTCATTTGCTGTGTAATTCCCGTCAGTTCCGTAATGTGTTCCGGAACAGAGACTTTGGACTGAACCAATGTGTAGAACTGCTCATTCTCCAGCATCACACCACCATTAATACGCACCGCCCCAAAGGAAAGGATCTCATCCCCATGCTGGGGAGAGAAGCCCGTCGTTTCCAGATCAAATACGACAGCATTCAATTCGTTTAAAGGCGTGTGAAGCGCCTCGGGTCTGCGCTGTTCTCTCATCATCGAACGGATAAACGCCATATGTTGCGCCGTTGGGGCTCCCATTATGGAAGCGATGGCGGAAGGAACCCCTCCCTGGCGCAGCGAATTCCAGAATCCTGTATTGCCCCTTGCCGGCTCTCTCATGGACGTCTCCTTTCTGCAAAACGAAGTTGTCTTTGCAGCGCACGATGTACTCGCCGCACCAACCCTAACGTATCCCGGAGTTCATAAAGCATTTGTTTTTCCTTCAACTGTTTCTCATTCAGAAAACCACCGCTATGCTGCAACCCTTGTTTCATCACAATGGGTGTACTGCGGCGCAGCTTCAAAGCCGTCATAAATGCACGCTGAGCTGCATCCAGCAAAGTAAGCGGAACTGCTTCGAGTGATACCAACCTCTGAATTCGTTTGAGCGTGGACGTTTCTTTGATGCCATGCTGCAAAGCCAGAAAACGTGCACTATTCACCAGCGGAATATACAAGCCGTACTTCACATCAAATCCACCTGCATGTTCACCGAATCGTTCCGTTACCACCCTTCCAAGAATGTTCAGTGTCGCCTTGTGTTTAACGGTATTGCGCAGCACGGCATCGGAAAGCTCAGGAACCGATCTGAACCCTTCATAAAATGCAGATATCCATTCCTCCGCAAGCTCTGGCTCACCCGCAACAAAACGCATGTCTGAAGCGATAATCAGATTGCGAACCGGCTCCCAGGACAGGTCCGATCCCCATGCTTTCAATTGTTCCTTCCAGGATTCCAGTGTTTTCCTCCATAAAGGCTCCGAACACATCACTTTGCCTTCACATTTGGCGTAGCCAAGCTCCTCCAGCATATCGGTCATTCGAAGTCCGAGTTCGGCAAAATATACCTCTTTCCCCTCATCCGGGGCATCGCTGATAATCATGCCATTATCCTGATCACTCCATAACGTCGCTTCCTGCCTGCCGGAACTACCAAAAACGATAAAGGCATAGGGGACGGGAGGTTGGCCTAGGCCTTCCTCTACCATCCCCTGGATGCATAACTCTACTGCTCGCCGAGCAACCCGGTCATGCAGTTCATTTACCGTCTGGTACCATTCGATCGGCGACAAGGAAGCGGACAACAGTTCCTGGAGCTCATTCTGCAATATCACACGCGCCTGACGCAGTTCTTGAGAAGATGCCGCACCATCTATTCCCTGATAGGACCAGGATTGATTTATATACGGGATGGGTTCCATCATGTCCAGCCTCCTTGAAGCATGATTCAGCAATCATTCCTCTTAGGAGCTGAACGTACCGCCATTGGATTTAGTTTCTACATTTTTCATTTGTTCAGGGTACCCGTAAGTACCATGCTCACTTAAATCCAGCCCCATCGTTTCTTCTTCTTCCGTTACACGGATTCCCATGATAGCTTTCATACCACCCAGAATAATGAAGGACATGATCAGAACGAAGGCAAATGCGCCTGCCAGACCCAGAAGCTGAACGCCCAGTTGGTGGAAACCGCCACCGTAGAACAATCCCGCTTGACCTACACCTGCATTCTCAGCAAGTTCTGGTGTTGCGAACAAACCCGTGGAGATCGCTCCCCACATACCGGCAATACCGTGTACAGAGAAGGCGTAGATTGGATCGTCAATTCCTTTGCGTTCAAAGAATTGAGCAGTGAAGAATGTAATAATACCTGCCAGAGCACCAATAACCAGTGCTGCCCACGGTTCAACGAATGCACAAGCACCTGTGATGGCAACGAGTGCCGCAAGCACCCCGTTCAGCATGCTAGGAATATCGGATTTACCCAATACAGCCCATGAGATCAACAGTGCAGCCACACCACCAGCAGCCGCAGCTACGTTTGTAGTCAATGCTACATAACCGAAGAATCCATCACCCATGGCAGATAATGTACTACCTGGGTTGAAACCGAACCAACCGATCCAAAGGATAATGACACCGAGTACAGAGTACACTTGGTTATGACCTGGGATGATGTTAGGTTTACCATCTTTGTTATATTTGCCGATACGCGGCTTCAACAGAATCGTAGCTACCAGCGCGGCAGTCGCACCCGTCAAGTGGACAACCGTCGAACCTGCAAAGTCTTGCATACCAAGCTCAGCCAACCAGCCGCCGCCCCATACCCAGTGAGCAACAACCGGATACATGATAATGGTATACAGCGTACCGAAAACGATATATACACTCATCTTTGCGCGTTCTGCCATACCACCGCAGGCAATAGCCAGGGATACCGCTGCAAATGCAAGGTGGAATACAAATTTAATGGTTAACGGAACATCAGAGAAGGCCAGTGATTCGAACGAAGCAGCCATTGCATCCCCACTCAGGAAAAATCCGGTTGTTCCGAAGAAACTGTTACCATTACCGAAACCAAGACCGAAGCCAAGAGCCCAGAAGGCAATAACCGAAATCCCCAATGTCAGGATTGTTTTACCCGCAATGTGTCCTGCGTTTTTCATTCGAGTTGAACCCGCTTCAAGTAAAGCAAATCCCCCTTGCATCAGGAAAACCAGCACAACAGCCAGAAACGTAAAGGCTGAGTTCAGACCGCTTTGAAGTTCGATGTTAGTCGGCCCCTCCGCAGCTGCAAATGCGCTGACCGGGAAAGCCAATAAAGTAAGCATTATTAACACCGAAACCAACCATTTCTTTCTCATATACCCCACTCCCTCTTATGTTAAGTTTCTTCACATATCGTGAAACTCTTAATGCCATTATAAGCAGAAGACAGGAAAGTTGACAAGAGTATTTTCAGCAAAATTGAAAAATATTTCTGGGAATAAAGTCATACGTCTTTTTCTTGCACTTAAGTACATAATCATGTCCCATGAGTACATAGATATAGAAACGAAGCTTCGCAGCCACCAAAGCATAACGTTTGACTGTATGGTTAAAGATCATGTATCATAACTATTAGTAAGAAAAAAATTGGGCGGGTTATGCAAAGCCGCAACTGGAATCTACAATTCCCTACATTTGAACTTGCAAGCGAGGTGAATATCATTGGGGATATGAAATTGTTTCGGATTGGCGAACTTGCCAAAACTGCAGGTGTGAGCGAACGGACGATTGATTATTACACAAAGCTCGGTCTCATCGCTCCTGAAGAGCGCACAGAAAAAAACTATCGTCTTTATAGTAATGAAACTTTAACCAGGCTGGAACGTATTGTACACATGAAACAAGAGAAGTATAGTCTCGACGAGATTAAGCAATCTCTTGAGAAGTGGAGTCTGGTGAGCACGGAAGAACAAGTTGCCAGCAAACTGACAACATTGGAGCTCCACGTGCAACAGCTTGAGCGAGAGGTGAATGAGCTTAAACCGCTGCTTGGCGAGATGAAACCTGTACAAGCACGTAAGATGATGGCCGGACTACTCACCAAAAGTGCTGGTACGATGGAAGCTTTGAAAATCTTGCTTGAGAACACCATGATGTAGCTTATTATTTAGAAAGCGGAGGAATGAATATGAGTTTTAATAACGGTATGTTCGTTTTGATCATTATCGCCTTTTTGCTCTCCTTATGGGCGCAATTTCGCGTTAAGAGTACATTCAATCGTTGGTCTGATGTTAAAAACCTAAATGGAATGACCGGTTACGACGCTGCCCGTCACATGCTTGATTCCAATGGCCTACACGACGTTCCTATTGAACCCGTACGCGGAGCACTCTCCGATCACTACGATCCAATCAATCGTGTCGTGAGGTTGTCTGAGCCTGTATATTATGAAAATTCAATCTCGGCTGTCTCCGTTGCGTGTCACGAAGTTGGCCATGCGATCCAGCATAAGGAAAGTTATCCGATGTTGGCACTACGTCACCGGATTTTCCCAATCGTCAACTTTGCATCCGGACTTGCACCCTTCTTGCTCATTGCCGGATTCATCTTTAATGCAATGAACCTTGTCGGTATTGGTATTATTTTCTTCTCCGTAACCGTCGCATTCCAACTCATTACGTTGCCGGTTGAGTTCAACGCAAGTAACCGTGCAAGAGAGATTATGGTATCGGAAGGTTATATCCGGAACGAAGAAGAGAGAGGCGTCGCCAAAGTACTGAATGCCGCAGCATTAACTTACGTCGCTGCAGCATTAATCTCATTGCTCGAACTGATTCGTTACATCGGAATTTTCAATAGCCGCGACTAATTGAATACACAAACCAAAAAACAATACCCCACCGTTAATCGGATGGGGTATTGTTTTGCTGTAAACCGAAATAATTAAGTAAAAATGAACGAAATGACTGCGCAACAAGCGGAAGCTTGTCATCTGCACGGTGGATCAACCCGATCGTACGCGTCACTTTTGGATGAGAAATGGCTACATGCGCCGGTTGCAGCGGGTTCGTCTGGAAAAGCGCCATTTCCGGCAGCAAACTCACACCCATGCCAGCCGCAACCAGCCCTCGAATCGTATCCGTCTCTTCCCCCTCAAAAGCAATCTTGGGCGTAAACCCGGCTTCAAGGCACGCGTGCCAGACAATCGGACGCAGAGAATAGCCTTTACTGAATAATACAAACTTATCATCTTTGAGCTGCTCTAACGCAATACTCTCTTCACCGGCCAATGGATGATTCGGCGGAAGGATCGCATGCAGTTCTTCCGTTAGCACAATGTCACCATCCACCTGGTCATGCTTCTCCGGAAATGGAGATATAAATGCCAAGTCCACTTCGGCCGATAACACATCACGAATGAGCGTCGGGAACATGCCTTGCTTGAATCTGAATTTGACGTTAGGATAACGCTGACGGAACGCTGCCACAACCGAAGGAATCAAGTGAATACCGAGACTGTGAGGAAAACCGATACGAATTTCACCATGCTCCGGGTCGAGAAACTCATGAACCTCCCCGACCGCTTTGTCCAGATCTTTCAATATACCTTCAACCCGTTTGCAAAAGAGCTGCCCAACGGCGGTCAACTGCAGATTTCGCCCTTTTTGCATAAAAAGGTCTACTCCCAGTTCTTCCTCCAGCTGATGAATCTGACGACTCACTGCAGACTGCGCTACGTGCAATTCCTCCGCCGCCTGCGTAACATGCTCCTTCTGTGCCACTTTCAAAAAGTAATGCAACTGTCTTAATTCCACTGCCCCTGATCTCTCCAATCTGCTCTATACCCTACTTATCCGTGATT
This sequence comes from Paenibacillus sp. OK076, assembly GCF_900110055.1. Lineage (NCBI taxonomy): Bacteria > Bacillati > Bacillota > Bacilli > Caryophanales > Paenibacillaceae > Paenibacillus > Paenibacillus sp. OK076. Next base: position 1,301,598 of record NZ_FOCH01000001.1, on the reverse strand, counting down.
GCATTCCGTCTTCAGATCAATTTGACTACTGCTTAAAGCTACGGGGTTTCCACAAGCGGATGAGAAGTCCATAAATGAAGAATCCACCCAACAACCCGCCCAAATGCGCCATCCAGTTAATGCCCGTCATAGCAAAGGAAAAAATAATACCGAATACAAGCAGCGTATACAACGTTTTACGCGAGGTTTCGTCCATCATTGTTCGCTGGAACAAGGCTACATACAGAAACGCACCATAGATTGCGTAGATCGCACCTGAAGCACCTACCGAGATTGTCGTTGCTCCAACCGAGTTATACCAGGCAACAGCCAGAATATTACCCAGAATGCCTCCACCCAAGTACAACACACCATATCTCACCGACCCAAGCAGTCGTTCCATTGGTGGTGCAAATACGATGAGAGCAAAGCTGTTAAACAACAAATGGCTGAAACCAGCATGCAGGAACATCGATGTAATGTAACGCCACCAATCTGCTGCAAATAATTCATGGTTAACAAGCGCTCCAAACTTAAGCAACGTCATACTGTTTGTGGAACCACCGTTCAAACTGAGCACAATAAACATAACAACATTGGCAATTAAAAGAATCGACGTCAAAGGGAAAAATTTTAAATAACTTTTCCAGTTCTCATACCTTATAAATATCATAAGTTTCTGCTTTCACTCCACCCTGTTCAGATCGGCCTGCAAATCTGACCCATTCTAATGATCCTTCGTCCGAATTGGACAATGCCTTTCATAAAAGATTATAATGGATTTTGGCACGGATCACCAACTTATAAGGAGGAACATTATTATGGCACAAGAACGTACAGGCGCAGCCACCTTTAAAGGCAACCCTATTACACTGATCGGACCCGAATTGAAAGTGGGTGATCAAGCACCCAATTTTACACTGAGTAAAAACCTGGTTGAAGATGCATCCCTGAAAGACTTCGCAGGTAAAATCAAATTAATCAGCGTTGTTCCTTCACTGGATACTGGCGTATGCGATGCCCAAACCCGTCGCTTCAATGTTGAAGCAGGAGATCTTGGAGACAATGTTGTCGTATTGACAGTAAGCGTTGACCTTCCTTTTGCACAAGCACGCTGGTGCGGCGCAGCCGGAGTTGACCGCGTTGTAACACTGTCTGACTACAAAACACGTTCATTCGGTCAAGACTACGGTGTTCTGATCAAAGAATTCCAATTGGACATGCGCTCCATCTTCGTGTTGGATGCTGAAGACCGAATTACATATGTGGAATATCTGCCTGAAATGACAGACTCCCCTAACTTCGAGCAAGCGATTTCCGCTGTAAAAGCCTTGCTGTAAAAGGTAGTTCACGTTCAGAACAAAAGCGAGGAAGGTTAACCTTCTCTCGCTTTTTGTTATTCATCCATCTATTTCAATCGTTTGACTTATACTTACTCAGCTTCTTATCCAAAACGGAGAACAAGTTCATGATCGTTCGATAATTAGAACCCAGGTCTCCAAGTGAACCACGTGAAGCCGAATACATATCGACCGCACTTCGTACAGGACTTACCGATATAATGGAAACCGTAATATCCATCGTCCGTCCAAAGGTAGTCCGCTTCTCCAGTATAACCTCTCCCACAGAAGGCACTTCATGCAGCACTTTATAACCCGGGATTTTTTTGAGTGTCGAAGAAACCTCTTCCCAGGCTCTGTCTTTGGATAAGTTATAATACCGTGTTTTTAATTTGGGATCCTTGGCTCGATCGCTGGTTCCCTCCATGCTGCGGATGATACCGACGAGCGTTCTCTTTAAGGTCAAGACCCTTCCTCCTTTGATGTAACCGTTCCATTTATGTATACTAGTGTAACATTGTTCATGTAGTAACAAAAGGGCAAGCGACACTTTTAACAAAATACAGCCAATCCAACAAAATAAGCTCAAATAAAAAGCACCCTGAAATTCCTGGATTAGAGGAAAGAGTCAGGGTGCTGTACATGATAAAATAGGAACCCGCCTATGCCGTCCGGCTACATTGTCTTATGAACCTGCTTAGCAGGTGGGTGGCCGCAAAAATGTTTTTTGAAGTCCCCATGTCATATAGACAGGGCGTTTCAGCAACATTCTGTATTGATCTCCCGAAGACATCATCATTGGTTCAAAACAACGAATAACCGAAACGTACATCGCAGGATGTACAATTATTATATCCCTAACTGTGTAAAAAGTAAATGGTGACAGCTCATGTTTTATTTTTGGAGATTATCTTGTTTTTCGTCAGATGGCTTAACCTCAGATGGTTCATGGGCCTCTATCGTCTCAACTGACTCCCCTGCCTGTTCTGCAGCTTGTGCAGCTTCCTCTTCTTCTTTCTTCAACTGCATCTTCTCCATCTGCTCCTGCATCTTATTAAACGTTGCGTAGAAGTTGAAGAAAGCAAACCAAGCAACAATACTAATAATGAAGAAGATGAACAAGACCGGATAACGAAAACCGATATAGAACAACAATCCACTTCCCAGCAGCGTGGAAAATACACGGAATGGTCTAATCAGCGTCAACAGCACCGCATTTTTGATGATCAATCCGATGGACATGTGGTAATGTACCACCATCGAGAAGAAGTTAAAGAGAGAAACAAACAGCAGCAGCAATAGTACGAGCATAATAATTCCGACCAGCTGCATATTCTTGAATTGTGTCATATATACTGTGTAATCCAGATACATGATGGCAAACAGCAAGGTATAGAAGATACCTCCGATTAAACTTTGTTTGTAGTTCTCTTTGTAACCTACAAAGAAAGTACGGAAGATTGGCACGTCCGTATCCCCCATATTCCATTTACGTACAACCGTAAACAGGGCCGATGTCGCTGGGAATAGTGTAAGCGGTGCCACAATGGCTATAGCCCAGTTCATTTGTAGTGATTCGTTGGCCAGGTTCTGCTGCATCACGAGCAGTTTCATAATCAAGAAAAACAAGAACGGAGACGAACAAATAGCCCACAACAGATTGGTTGCGGCCAGTCTCGTAATCCACTCTGTAAGTCGGTAGATCCCACCCATAGCTCCTTTAAATTCCAAACAATTCTCCTCCTCCGCAGCCTTGCGTCTAACCTGAAGTCTAATAATATTAATATACCTTATTATAGATAGGAAAAGCCAGCCCTTCCCGAAAAGAGATCGACAGTACACTGGTTTGACCTAATCTGCACATAAAAAAATGGAGCAGTCGCCCTGCCCCATTTTCCAGTTCACGCTTGTATATTATTCGAAAGAAGAATCTTTCGCAGGGCGACGTCCTTCGTTGTTGCTTGGACGCGGTTTGCGGTCACGGTTGTAACCACCTTCTCTGCTTCCACTTCCACTACCACTGCTGTTACGATCGCGGTTGTATCCACCACGTCCGCCGCCACTGCTGTTGCGATCACGGTTGTATCCACCGCCACCACCACTGCTGCGGTTGCCGCTGTAACCAGATGGTTTGCGTCCGCCAGAGCGAACATCCGGTTTACGACGTTTTGCACGAATTGGATCTTCAGGAGTCAGATCAACCTGAGCATCTTTTTTGTCACCTGTCAGGAGCTTCAGAGCAGCCGACAACAGTTGAACAGAATCATATTGCTCCAGCATTTGAATCGCGATACCTTTGTATTCGTTCAGTTCACCAGATTGTACGATTTCGAGCAAACGCTCAGCTGTCAAACGTTGTTTTCCTTCTACAGCCTCAGCCATAGTTGGCAGCGGTTTGCGCGGAATACGGTGACGTGTTACACGCTCGATAAAGTGCAGGTGGTCGATCTCACGCGGAGTAACGAAAGACCATGCAGCGCCCTCTTTACCCGCACGACCTGTACGGCCGATACGGTGAACATAACTTTCCGGATCTTGCGGAAGGTCAAAGTTCACAACGTGAGTTACGCCGGATACGTCGAGACCACGTGCAGCTACGTCTGTTGCAACGAGAACATCAATGCTGCCGTCACGGAACTTACGCATTACTGTATCACGTTGGTTTTGCGACAAGTCACCATGCAGACCGTCAGCAGAATATCCACGTTTTTGCAGAGCTTCAGCCAATTCGTCAACACGACGTTTAGTACGTCCGAATACAATCGCCAGTTCAGGAGATTCCATATCCAGCAAACGGCTGAGTGCTTCGAATTTTTGACGCTCTGGCACTTCAATGTAAGCTTGGTCAATCAAAGGTGCGCTTACTTGTTTAGGGATCACGGAAACGTGCTCAGGGTTGTTCAAGAATTGTTGAGCCAATTTTTGAATGTTAGGAGGCATTGTTGCTGAGAACAGCATTGTTTGACGCTCGTCTGGAACTTGTTTCAGGATGGATTGGATATCTTCCATGAAGCCCATATCAAGCATTTCATCTGCTTCATCCAATACAACAGTTTGTACATCATCAAGTTTGATTGTTTTGCGGTTGATGTGGTCCAGGAGACGTCCTGGTGTACCAATGATGATCTGTGGTTTTCTTTTCAGTGCACGGATTTGACGAACGATGTCTTGTCCTCCGTAAATTGGCAGGGAGCGCAAACCTTTGAAGCGGGTGAGTTTTTCGATTTCTTCGGCAACTTGGATCGCAAGCTCACGTGTAGGTGCCATAATGAGGGCGCGGATTTTTTCATCACTTTTGGAGATTTTGCTGATCAATGGAATACCAAATGCAGCGGTTTTACCAGTACCCGTTTGAGCTTGACCGATCAAGTCTCTGCCTTCTAGAGCAAGAGGGATTGATTTGGATTGAATCGGAGTGGCCTCTTCAAAACCAAGTTCGGTGATTGCTTGCAGCACCAGTGGTTCAAGATTGAAATCTGTGAAATTTAAATTTGTCAAAATTATTCATACTCCTTCTATATGGTGGACATGGTGGACAATCCACTTTGTTGTCTGTATTCTTAAGTAGCGTTAATATTTATAGGTTATCCCATCAAGTCGAATTATTTTCACAAAAGAACATAATTCGTGAATGGGTCCCCAACATAAGACTAAAACTACATACATGTGTTTGAAACATTTCAAATTTTATCGTTCCATTTGGAAAAAGTTTCCTACTCAAGAATATCCACAAATCATTATATCACAAAACAATTCAAGATTACCAGCAATCTGGTTTTAAATATAAATGAGGTGATTAAATTGCCCAAAATGATTTGGCACTTTTTAGTGATCGTATTGGGTGCTGCAGCTATTGCCTGCGGCTTCAACTGGTTTTTGGTTCCCCATCAGCTTCTTAGTGGCGGGGTATCCGGTATTTCCATGCTTCTTGGTTATTTTACAAATTTGAATCTTAGTATAATGTATTTTGTTCTTAACATTCCTCTGCTCATTGCAGGTTGGTTTATTCTTGGACGACGTTTCATTACATTAAGTATTGTTTCGGTAGCGGCCACTTCATGGTTCATCGGGCTTCTGCCTGTTTTTGTTGTGGCAACAGATCCTCTTCTGAGCTGTGTATTTGGCGGCGTATTAGTGGGATTGGGCACCGGATTTTCCTTTCGAGTAGGCGGATCCACAGGCGGGCTGGACATCGTTGGTTCCATTTTCACCCGTAATCGTGATTTCCCGATTGGTACGGTAATGGCTGGCATGAACGGAGCCATTATTATGCTCGCAGGTTATCTAAATGATGACTGGAACATCGCGCTTGCCTCCATGGTATCGATCTATATCACAGGCAAAGTACTGGATCTGATTCATATCAGCCATGTCAAAGTCACCTTGTACATTATTACCAATGAAACCGAAGCGATGTTGAAAAAATTGCTTATTCGCCCTCGTGGGGTCACCAAAATTAAGACTCAGGGAGCATATACAGATATCGAAAAGGACATGTTAATGACAGTGACTACTCGCTACGAACTCGTTGAAATCAAACGAATTATCAAGGAAACTGATCCGAAGGCATTTGTTAATATTGTGGAAACCGTTGGAGTTATGGGCTCTTTCCGCCGAAGTTGAGACAGATGTACGGTTAACAATTCAAAACATTGTGGTATAATAACGGTGTACGGCTCCTAAATATGTTGTATAGCAGGATGTGCCCTTCAATTTCACAGAACCATGTGCTTTTCCGATTCGCGCCGAATGACTTACCATTTTGGAATTCGAGTAGGAAAGGGTGATTATTGTGGATATGGAAACGGTAAAACTGTTTGAAATCGTCAACAGATGGTGCCCGGAAATGCTCCCTTTCTTAAAACCGAATGAGCTCGACTCACTGATTGTTCTCCGGGATGGGCTGGGCATCCTGGAACAGGGAGACGCAATGGAAATCATTCAGTACAGTATTTGTGAGCATCAAAATGAGATTTACATTCAATAATTTTTTTTAGATTGATCACGCCGCTTCTTGTGGGGGTTACCCTCAACAGGAGGCGGTTTTCATTTTTCCCATGTGTTTCATCACTTGAATATTATGGTTAAAAGCCCAGAGGCTTTATTGTATAATTCAAACATGGAATGCACATAGGGGAGTGGAAATGAATGAACATGTTTTGGGCTTTACTGGCTATGGCGTTGGGAACCTTCAGTGGTACACCAGGTACAGCCGAGCAAGGGAATCAACCCTTTCAATCATTAACAAGCAGTTTCAACACAGCCATCATTCAATCTCAAAAAGACCAGGTCGTTATTGATGCGGATAACCCACCTGCCAAAATCGACCCACAACCCGATGCACCCGTTGTCAAAGGTATCTACGTGACGGCTTACAGCGCTGGTGGTTCACGTATGACATCATTACTTGATCTAATGGATAACACCGAGCTCAATTCTATGGTCATTGATATCAAGGACGATCTCGGATACATAACCTACCCTACGGAGAACAAGACGTTACAGGAAATGGGCAAATCCCAGCCTTTTATAAGAGATATGGATGCTTTGATGAATCGTTTGCAAAAACATGATGTTTACCCGATCGCACGAGTTGTCGTATTCAAGGATACAATTCTCGCCAAGAAAAATCCGGAGCTCTCTTTCCGGAATAAGGACGGTTCCGTATGGGCCAATGGCAAAGGCGACAGCTTCGTCAATCCCTACAGCAAGGAAGTATGGGATTACAATATAGAAATTGCCAAGGAAGCTGCCAAATTAGGATTTAAGGAAATCCAGTTCGACTATGTTCGTTTTCCGGAAGGTTTTGAAACGCGTGCAGACGCACTGATATACACCAAGTCCGACAAGTCCCGGGTCGACATTGTAGCCGAATTCGTGCAGTATGCACGCAAGGAACTTGCACCGTTGGGCGTTCGAGTCTCGGTTGATATATTCGGTTACGCGGCTTCGGTACCCGCAGCCGAGGGTATTGGACAGGATTTTGTGAAAATATCTGAAAATGTGGATGTCATCTCGCCGATGGTTTACCCGAGTCATTACTCCACCGGCTGGTACGGTGTGAAGGACCCTGACAAAGATCCTTATACGACCATCAAAGGCTCCATGAAAGATACACATAAGAAACTTGATCCAACCAAGGAGCTTAAACCCGTTATTCGCCCATGGATTCAGGACTTTACCGCAAGCTGGCTAGGCAGTGGACATTACATCAAATACGGCAAAAAACAGGTAGAGGACCAGATCCGAGCAATGAAAGACATGGATGTGGATGAGTACCTGCTATGGAATGCCTCCAATCGTTATACACCAGACGTAAACTATAAATAATGGACTTTTACTCTTATTCACTCTATTCCAACAACCTCGTTCCATCTCATCTGGAGCGAGGTTTTTTTACTATGTTCTCACCCATACCTTCCGAACAACTATGTTTCCCTCCCTATTCAAAATGAGTAAAATCCACTACAATAAATAGCTGTCCGAACATGAAAGTTTAGTGATAACTCTTAAGAATAGTGAGGCACTGCCAGTGAACATGATCACCACCAGCTTTTCTCAAAAAGTAAAGCAATTCCTGATTATATTTCTACCCATCTTCACCACACAAATCGCCCTCTCTGCCATGTCGTTTTTCGATACTAATATGTCAGGCAAGTTCTCCCCTGCTGATCTCGCGGGTGTCGCCATCGGCACAAGTCTGTGGTTGCCGGTGCAGACAGGACTAAGTGGTATTCTGATTGGCATTACACCTGTCGTCTCCCATCTGCTCGGTTCGAAGCGTAATGACAAGATTGGTCATAGCGTCATTCAAGCATTATATCTCGGTGTGGCGGTCGGAATCGTCGTTCTGGCAGCAGGCACATTGCTGCTCAGTCCGATTCTAAACGGAATGCCCTTGGAGCCGCGGGTTGCCCAAGTCGCTTTCTATTTCCTGTGTGCTTTGGCTTTTGGGATCATCCCCCTTTTCGGTTACACTGTGCTGCGAAGTTTTATGGATGCACTGGGCCAGACACGGATCACCATGATGATTACGCTAGTCTCGCTGCCTGTAAACATCTTCCTGAACTATTTACTTATCTTTGGACGCTGGGGCTTCCCCCAACTGGGAGGTGTCGGAGCAGGTGTGGCTACGGCAAGTACATACTGGCTCATTTTTCTCCTCAGCCTTTTTTTCGTACACCGTATTGAGCCCTTTGCCCAATACGGGATCTTTCGAAATTTGCCCAACGTTTCATTGACCAAATGGAAAGAGCTGCTCAAGATCGGCGTCCCCATCGGTTTCGCTACTTTTTTTGAAACCTCTATCTTTGCAGCAGTCACATTATTAATGAGCCGGTTCGACACGATTACGATTGCTGCCCACCAGGCGGCCCTGAATTTCGCTTCTACGCTGTATATGCTGCCTGTGAGTATATGTATGGCCCTTACGATTCTAGTAGGCTATGAGGCGGGCGCAGGGCGTGTGAGAGACGCAAAGCAATACAGCCTCCTGGGTATCGGAGGCGCCATTGGGCTCTCTCTGTTAACAGCTGTGGTATTACTGGTATTCGGGGAACAAATTGCAGGCGTGTACTCGAATGATCGCGAGGTTATTGCTTTGACAAAGCATTTCCTGATTTACGCCATCTTTTTTCAAATCTCTGATGCCATTGCCACCCCAACGCAGGGAGCACTTCGGGGCTACAAAGACGTGAATCCTGCATTGATCATAACGTTTGTGGCGTATTGGATTATCGGTCTACCTGTCGGCTACATCACGGCTACGTATACTTCACTCGGTGCCTTTGGATACTGGGTTGGACTGATTGCAGGCCTTGCCGTTGGGGCAACGGCGCTTCTATGGAGATTGTTCCTTGTGCAGAAGCAAGCCTCGATTCGTATGGTCGAAAATAAATAGTGGACCTATAAAAAAGAGCACAGCCCGCGGCAAAACGGGACTGTGCTCTTTTGATTTGAACTTTTGGTGATACAGAAACTGGATTATTGGGACAAACGCTGTGCAAGCTGGTAAGTTTCCATATCGAAATCTTTTTTGGTATTAACAACTTTATCAATATCCGTCAGGGTCAATTCACCCTTGATAATACCGCAACCCTTGTCGGTCTCCCCTGCAATCAGACTGCGAACTGCGAAATCTCCCAGACGACTGGCAAGGTTACGGTCAAACGGAGTTGGCGTACCTCCACGCTGAATGTGACCCAAGACAGTTACACGTGGCTCATACGTTGGGCAGCGTTCCATCAGTTCTTTTGCTACATCCTCACCTTTGCCCACGCCTTCAGCTACGATGATGATACTGTGACGTTTACCATGTGCAAAGTTGGCTTTCATGCGATCTGCCACTTCGTCCATGTCAAACGGAACTTCCGGTACAAGAATCGTTTCTGCACCTGATGCGAGTCCTGCATGTAAAGCGATATCGCCACAGTGACGACCCATAACTTCAACGATGGAAGAACGTTCGTGTGAAGACATGGTATCGCGCAATTTGTTAACTGCATCTACTACTACGCTTACTGCTGTATCGAATCCGATCGTGTAATCGGTGAAAGAAACGTCATTATCAATCGTTCCCGGAAGACCCATCGTGTTGATACCCAGCTTGCTCAGTTTGTTGGCGCCGTTGTAAGAACCGTCCCCACCAATAACAACCAGGCCGTCAATGCCGCGTGCACGCAGAATGTCTGCACCTTTCTGCTGACCTTCAGCGGTATAGAATTCCTTGCAGCGTGCCGATTGAAGAACCGTTCCCCCACGCTGGATGATATCCCCTACACTCCGCAAGTCCATTGGGAAAATATCGTTATTCAAAAGACCTTGGTATCCACGTTGAACCCCGTACACTTCGAGACCGTGAAACAGTCCGCTGCGAACAACCGCACGAACAGCCGCGTTCATCCCTTGTGAATCACCACCGCTCGTTAAAACTGCGATTTTCTTTACTGCTGTCATGATGTTTCTTCCTCCTCTAGTTTCACTTCAGGCTCCCACCACAATACGCCTGACTTACATATGCTTACGAATCCAGCGGCTAAAGATAAAGAAAAATACTCTTGTCATCGGACTATTCTTCATCAAACGCTTGGAAACGACGCGAACTTCCTGTTGTTCGCTGACTTTGGGATCAGACAGGTAAATGGCAAGCAGTCCTTCGATAATCATCCGGTGAAACGCACTCCCCGGAATTTTCTGCACATCACTGCGGGCCATCTCCACAATAAAAGCAATTCGGTCCAGCATTGTCTCCACATTCTCATAATAATTGCAGAAGTTGAGATCTCCTCCGATACGATCTTCATCCTGATCGATTAAATAATCAAGCATAATGTGCAGTGCGCATACATGAGGAAAATAGGCAGTGTGGATCGAAGCCGCCTGCTCTTCTGTCAGCTGATCATCACTCGCAGCCAGAAACAGCATGAATACGCCCAGCGTAGAGCCGGTAGCGGCGGCAAATTCGTTCCAACGGAACTGAGGTGTACGGTGGCGATGTTCCGACCACCATTCCAGCAATGCTGTTTCTCTCAGTTCCGGCTTGATGTGCTTATATACCTGCAGGTCCGTGTATAGGCCTGCCAGATCCTGAATTTGGGGCTTGGCGGATGCATATCCTGGCAGCTGACGGGTCAGCTCCTGACATGAGGTCACCAGATTCCTTAGGTATCCACCATCATCCTGCTCCTCGCGGAGCGCATAATAATTGACAGGGGTTGCTTCGGGATCTACCGCATCAAGCATAGATTGATGGAGAAGCCGAAAGTCATTCGGGTCCATCGATGTACTGCGATCACAAAGATTGTCCAAATAATCACTAATAGTCTGATATGAAACGATCAGTGGAATCAGAATGTGCCTGTTCGGCAAATCAGGTAAAGCATAAACGGTCCCGCCTTCACAGTGGAACTGCTTGTCCCTGAGACTGGCCAGTGCCTGATTGCGCAATTCCTCATTCGGAATTTTCTCAGCTTGGGCACGCCATCCATCCAATTCCTTCCGCGTTTCCGGAATGGTGTATTTGTACACCCCTCTCATCAATGCCAACGGTCCACGCGGATATTGATGACGATTTCGATTTGATTGGCTCAAAATAAATGTGCCTCCACTTGGTTGAATACGTATTAGAGCGATTTTTAACCAATCCTATTATAATATGATCCCCTTAATTGTACAAATGATCTCCCGCATAATCACGGCAAAAAATCACACCTACGAACGACTTGTTGCAAAATACCCCTTCCATTCACACCACACGTCATTCTATTTTACCAAATCAACAATAAACCTCCATGACTTCGATAAGCACTGTAAAAAAATACAATCGATAATCATGTAAGACCTGGGGATATTAAATTATGCAATGCAAATTACCCACTAGGAGGAATTCAAGTATGAATAAAGCAACCATTGTTTCTCTGTCTGCTTGCCTAATGCTGGCTGTATCCGGTGCTTCTGCATCCGCATCCGCTGCAACTGAACCGATGCACAAAATGGAGAAATCCATGCACAAAGCAGAGCATAAAGCAGAGCACAAAATGCACACGAAATCGCATAAAGGCAAGGAACACAAGCTTCATCAGAAATCCGTCAACAAAGAGCATAAAATCCATGCAAAAAGCGTTACACCAAAAGCCCTTCCTAAAACAGGATATGGCGGCGTAAGCGAGTAAAAAAAGGAATAAGAGAAGAGAAAAGAAAACGATTTTTCTTTTCTCTTATTCTTCAATTTATCATTAAGGATGAGAAACGTATGAAAAACAACACTTCATTCGCCGCAATTGTAATTTTTTTAATCATTGCATGCCTTATCTTATCTCCAGCAAATAGCATGAAGGAACAGACCGCTTTCCAAACATCCGCTCCTAAAGATCAGACTAGTGCTGATCCCGAGATACAGACAAGGATTCCGCAATCCATAGTCATGAAGAAGCCGGTTCGTTTGTGTATTCCATCGGTTCATTTGAGTACTTCAATCATTCCTATTCATCTGTCAGCAGATGGACAATTGCAAGTACCCAAGTCCAGTGAGGTGGCCGGTTTATATGTAGATGGAGTTTTGCCTGGAGAAAACGGAAATGCAATTGTTGCCGGTCATGTAGACAACTATACAGGTCCAGCCATATTTTACCCTCTCAAGCATCTGAAACCGGGTTCTTTTGTTTTGCTGTTTGACCAGAATAACCAATATCTCAAATATGAGGTTCTGGCGGTTCAATCCTATTACACGCAGGAAGCACCTTTAGATAAAATATTCGGTGATACCCCTGAAAAGCAGCTGAATCTGATCACATGCACAGGAAAATACGATCGCAAAAAAAAGGAACACGAAAAACGCCTGATCGTGTATACCCGATTGGTTGAATAACTTTCAAGAGGAGAAGTCATGTATAAGTGGATAACTATGCTCCTGATATGCAGTTTGTTTGTAACTATACATCAAGTGAGCCCAGCAGAAGCATCTTCCATAACAGAATACGAGGTCAAGAAAAATCTGGAAGACCTTTTTTCAGAAAGATCAAATTACTTAGCAGAACGCAATCATCACATGGAACAGTATTATGATATGAAATCTCCTTTGAGCCGTCAGGCTTACACATTGGAAGTCAAACGCAAAACGTATCTTCATACATGGGCCAAATATCGAAACATGAAGATTACCGACTGTAAGTCGAAAATCCATATCTCCAAAATCCATATCAAGGATCAGACAGCCACCGTTTCTTTGGGTCATTCGCAGCAGATCACATACGCCTATAATGATCAAATGTCAGCCAGTCATTCGTTCGGGCTCGGAACATGGCATGCTGTCACGCTGAAAAAAGTCCATGATCAATGGATCGTCTCGAAGGAATGGTACCTGGACCCGCTGGAAGAGAATCCTCGTCTGATTGCCGAAGGAATTCCCTCTCCGCCGCCCGATCGACCGGTGCTGAAGGATGGCAAGAAGTACAAAAGAAAGCAAGCGGTAGCTTATGCAAACAAATATGCCGGAATCGCTTGGAGAACCAATGACAAGGTCAGGTATAATGCCAAATACAAAAATTACAATAATCTCGGGGGCGACTGTACCAATTTTGCTTCCCAGGCGCTTGGCGACCGGGAGGAAGGCGGCGGATTGCCCATGAGCGGTCCGTGGAGATATCATTTCCCCAAGGGCGGCACCAAAACGTGGGTACAGACGGACGCATTCAAAAATTTCCTGATATATTCCGGGTATGGCAAAAGAATCGCCACGGACTCGTTCTCGAAACTGGTCGAAAAAACGGCCGCTCACCCTTATGGGGCGATAGGCAAATTGGAGGCTGGCGATCTGATCGCCCATGTCATGCATAATGATGTGGATCACTTTTCCATCGTGACCGGATTCGATCAACGCGGCTACCCCCTTGTCAATTCTCACACAGCTGACCGCTTTCAGGCTCCGTTTGATCTGGGATGGGACAACAAAACGTCGTATATTCTTATCCATATTCAGGACTGATTACGCCACAACACACATACTTGACACCCTTGGTTCATATAAATGATGGACAAGATGTTTGTGTTGGATGGAGTGAAATGGATGAATATCCCTCCCGGTCTCAAGCAGACGGGTATCCGCATCGGTGCTGTCTCTCTGGTCAAAGCGATGGGTCTGACTGGACGTGTCATACTTACCCGTATGGCGGGCCCTGAAGGTATAGGTTTATTTCAGATCGCCTATTCCTATTTCGGTTTTATGCTTATGTTAATTACGGGAGGGCTCCCTACCTCCCTTGCCATGTATACAGCTAGGAGACCAGCGCTTGGCTGGGTCTGGTTCAAGCGCTTATCTACCTTGCTGATGCTCATTGGCGGAACGATCTGTTTATTTACACTCGCCTACTCTTCAACCATTTCCAAGTGGCTGGGCAACCCTGTTCTGGAGCCATTTATACGCTCTCTGTCCCTGGCCATATTCGTCGTGCCTCTGTTAAGCCTGCTGCGAGGCTATTTGCAAGGTCTTGAACATTATGGTGCAATTGCTATCTCAGAGATAATGGAACAAGCGGTTCGTGTCGGGCTGATGTTAGGCATTACCTGGCTGTGGCTGCCTCAAGGTGTAATGGCGGCGGTCGGAAGAAGTTTGATTGGAACGGCGATGGGCGGAATTGCAGCTTTTGTGATCCTGCTTCTTTTTTTGCGTCATGCCGGGCAACAGAATGAAATACATACTTGTGTCCCCACAGGGAGGGCTGACGGCTTTTGGTTTATCAAAAGCTCCCTGGTTATTTCCCTCACACGGCTGCTGATTCCATTTTCCGATATGCTGGATGCGGTCATTATCCCGTCAAGACTGCAAACGGCAGGTTACACCTCCACACAAGCGACTGCAATGTACGGCCTGCTTATGGGTATGGCCATGCTAGTTGTTTATATGCCAACCATTGTAACTGCGGCCATATCACATACTCTGACCATGAAGCTTGTTCTCTCCTGGCAGGAACAGGCTTATGATTATTTTGCAAAGAAAAGCAGGAAAACCATGGAGATGGTGTGGATTTTGGGAATCGCCTCCAGCTCCTTTTTATGGATTTTCAACCGCGACCTGGCACAGCTCTTTTTCAATTCTGCAGCAACCGCAGAGCTGATTCGCTGGTTAAGCATCATACCGCTGCTTGTCGGCCTGCGTGAGGTATCCACCAGTATATTGTGGTCACAGGATAACAAAAAAATCAGTTTGATCGGAACGGCAATCGGCATTACTGCGGCTACCCTCTGCCATTACTTCCTGATCCCTCTTGATGGATTTCATCTTAAAGGTGCAGTGGCGGGTGTAGTGCTGATGGAATTCATCATCATGTCTGGAAATCTGATTGGATTGAGAAGCTTGCTTAAAGAGATTCGCATCGGCAATCTGACTGTTCATGTCCTGATGGTCGGGGCGATCTCGGCATTTGTGATTTGGGTGAGCGAGTGGAGCAGCCTGACCGTGAACTGGGGAAGCTATGCCATTCTTCCAAACATTTTGCTGTTTTTCTTCTTGAATGGCATTTATCTGATGATCCATTATCGCTTGAGAAGTTGACATTTAATTGTCGATTATCACAATGCCATCTATTTACATCAACTCCCTACAAGAATATAATGTCTTTAATCTTTCAAAAGTATCGGAACCTTTTTGACCCGCTGGCATTCAATTGCTGGCGGGCATCTGTTTTATGTAAGCATTATGTGGTACTCACTTTATTTCATCCATTTATTTCATCCATCAAAGGAGTCGTTGACATGACGTCAAGTGAACCACTTTCGTGGAGACGGTTATTTGCATTTTTTGTGCCGCTGGGTATATCCGCCTCTCTCGTTACCATTTCGCACGTAATCATTAACAGCACACTCGCACGTTCCGCTCATCCCGAGACGGTCATTGCCAGCTACGCCATCGCCGGTAGCCTGCTGACCCTCACCGAGCGCCCTTCAACCCTGCTGCGTCAAACCTGTTCAGCGCTGGTTCGGGACCGCCTTTCCTTTCAGGCCCTCACGTTTGTGACCAAAATATTTCTCGCTTGTGTGCTTCTGATCGGATTTCTCATCGTATATTCTCCCATTGGTACAGGTGTATTCAAATATCTGTTTGGCGTAAGCCCGGATCTGTTATCCAAAGTAATTGACGTCTACGAGATTCTTATGTATGTCAGCATCTTTTCGGTCATCCGCAATATCTATCAGGGCATCATTATTACGAATAACCGTACGAAATGGCTGACGATCGGCATGTTATTCCGCCTTGCCGGCATGTATGGCCTTTCCTTGTATTTCATATATACAGACAGCATTGACAGCGGACGTGTAGGCGCTATCATTTTTGCCGCGGGTATGATGATTGAGGCTTTGGTCAGTTTTCTCGAAGGCAACAGCATCAAGCGCAAGATGCCAGCCAAGCTGGAAGATCATCCTGTTGAAAACAAGGCAGACGTCTTTCGCTTTTACAAGCCGCTGTTATTATCCAGTTTCGTGGCCCTCTTTATCGGACCCGTCATTAATATCGTACTTGGCAAAACGACCGGGATTGCTCTGGCCATCTCTTCCTTTGCCGTTGCGAGCAGCCTGATGCAGCTGATGCTAAGCTTCTTTACATACATCCACCAAATCGTACTGAATTTCTATCTTGTTGATGCCAAACTGGTGAAGAAGTTCGCACTGGTCACCGGATTTGTTCCTTTTGCCATGACTGTATCGATTGCCTACACCCCGCTTGGACCGTGGGTATTGGAAAATGTCATGAGCGTTCAGGGTAATCTGCTGCAGCAAAGTTTGTGGACGCTGCGTGCGTTTGTACTGTTTCCGCTGATTTCACCTTTTCTCGACTTCAGCAATGGTTTGATTCTGCTGCGCGGACAGACCAAAACGATGTTTCGCTCCCAGACAGCCAATGCCATATGTACGGTGATCGTCCTGCTCATACTGGTCAGCATATTCCCTGCGTGGAACGGCATGATCGGCGCAGTAGCTCAATCCCTTGGCCTGCTTGCCGAGCTTGTCATTGTCTGGCTTGTCATCCGGCGTACACAGAAGGAACCTACCATGTCTGTACCCTCATCCGGGAAATCAACTTCCCTCAAGGGATAATAAATTTGAACTGTAATTAAGAATGGAGCCTTTCATCATGAAATCAAGTCATACCGCCCGGCCAGATCAAAACTGGCTGCGGGCACTCATGTTCACCATCTTCGGTTCCACCGTTCTGGTGGTATCGTATTTCCAGCTTTATTTCAGTCATCTGGGGTTCAGTCGGGCCGAAATCGGTTATCTGTACGGAATCGGTCCTCTCGTCTCTGTATTCTCCAACATGTTCTGGAGTATGGCGAGTGACCGCTACAAAACGGTACGCAAAGTGATGATCATCCTGCTTGCCGGGCAACTGATCACCGGTGTCATGCTTGCCAATGCCACAACCTTTGGTCAGGTGTTTGTACTGGTCACCCTGTTTTACTTTTTCTACTACCCGGTTTATCCACTTTCGGATACGATGGCGATTACAACCGCGAGCAAGTATGGACGAAATTTCACTTCTATTCGTGTATTTGGCTCGATCGGATATGCGTTCTTTGCGTTAAGTATCGGATATTTTCTCGGATCTTTCGGACCGGGATGGACGATGTGGGTATGTATCGCGCTGGCCGCGACTACACTCCTGATCGGTTTTCGATTAAAAGATCAGCCTTCGGGCAGCAGCACTAAAATGGATCTTTCGGGACTGTGGTCCATCTTGAAACGAAGGGATGTTCTCACCTTTTTCGGCTGCGTTTTCCTGCTCGCTCTGGGTCACCGGATGAATGAAGCTTTTCTTACGATTACGCTGAAAGATCTAGGTGCCAGTGAAGGGCTGATCGGCTGGTCCCTGTTGATCTCTTCGGTCAGTGAGATTCCGGTGTTTCTGCTGTTAAGCAGATATGGCAATCGCTACAAAGAACTTCCTTTGCTCACGCTCGCTGCGCTGATGTATACGATTCGCTTATTTCTGATGTCCATCTCGGATACACCCGCAGCGGTCGTTGCCATTCAGACGATGCACAGCGTAACCTTTGGCATCTTCTACGTGACTGCGGTCCGTTATATCACCCGCCTTGTTCCGGATGGCTATCGCGCCACTGGTATGGCCCTGTTCACCATTGTGTGGTCCAGCGCTTCCGGTCTGCTCAGCGGAACACTGGGAGGATTGCTGCTCGAGCATACCAACAGAAGCACCTTTTATCTCACTGCAATGGCATTCTCCCTGGCCGCACTTGTAGGATTTTGCATGAAGCTTTGGTCAAGCATGACGAGCCGCGCATAAGCGTCCAAAAAGGATTTCCCATATGGAACTCCACTTATCAAATATATCAAAAAAAGCACAGCCTCCCATGGGGGACTGTGCTTGGGTTCTTATATTCAGCTAGAAGCCAATCATTTATAAGAAATCCGTATGACCGGAAATATTCTTACAATTTGTTTACGTTAGCTGCTTGAGGACCACGGTTTCCATCAGTGATTTCGAATTCTACCGCTTGACCTTCTTCCAATGTTTTAAAGCCGTCGCCTTGGATTGCGGAGAAATGTACGAATACGTCCTCGCCGCCTTCAACTGAAATAAAGCCATAGCCTTTTTCTGCGTTAAACCATTTAACTGTACCTTTCAAATGAACAACCTCCTAAAAATATCGCCATCTATGGCGAATACCCTTATTATACTGTATGACCTTCTACATTGCAATTTATCTTTTCCATAAAAGTCGAAAAAATTTGCTTTGAATCCAAGGGTACGGTATCATTTTACCAAAACCGTTAGTTTGGAGACTACCTATGATAAAAAAACATGAAATATACAAAACAGACAAGTGGAATATGATGACCGTAGAAGTTCAAGGCAAATATCTGGTGCTTCGTGAAATCTCGGAAGAATGGGGCGAAGAATGCCATACCTTCCTCAGCCGTCCTGCGTTGATGCACTGGGCTGAACGCCGCTTCCCAAAAGAAGATTTCGAGAACCGCGAGGACGAATGGCGTCAACTGATGGCTGCCTTCAAAGGGGTCTAGCCTATGCAGCTTGACTCAAGCAATGTCGTCATCTTTATTATTCTTGCTTTTTCCCTAGGAATCGTGCTGATTCTGGGACGCAATTCCATCCCGGATCGTCTAAGACGGGGCATGGCACTGATAGCCACCCTGCTGATTTGTTTCGCATTTTTCCTGATCGTTTACTTTTTGGTCAATCTGGGAGCCTAGTTTTTTCAAATATTTCAATGCCCCTCAGGTCATACTATACGGGATTATTCGTATAGTGAGGAGGAAGGCCGTTGAAATACCGCAAATCACTGTTCATTTTAATGGTACTTAGTCTGATTCCTTCGTCTCTCTCCGCACAAGCGAGTGGGACGAAGGCAGCTTCGTCTATATATTCATCACTTCATCAAAGGAGGATTCCCATGAGTCAACTATTGAAACGTTCCGAGGTACCTACTGAACAAACATGGAAACTGGAAGATCTATTTGCTGATCAGAAAGCTTGGGATCAGGAATATGAAGAAGTATCGTCTTTGACCAAGAAAGCCTCCGAATTCCAGGGCAAACTGAACAAACCTGAGACACTCAAAAGCTGTTTTGAACTCGAAGATGAGATCAGTCTCAAAACCGAACGTCTCTTTGTGTATGCACGGATGCATCAAGATGAAGACACAGCTAACCCTACATATCAAAACCTGTCCCAAAAAGCACAAAAGTTAAGCGTGCAGGTTGGTGAAGCATTATCTTACGTCACACCCGAAATCTTGTCCCTTCCGGATGATAAGCTGGATGCCCTCATCTCCAACGAGAAGCTCTCTGCCTATAAGTTCACACTGGAAGAGATGAAACGTGAGAAGGCTCATGTACTGAGCCAAGCCGAGGAAGCATTGCTCGCACAGGTGGGCAACCTGTCCCAGGCACCACAGACCATCTTTAGCATGTTGAACAACGCCGATCTCAAATTCCCAAAAATCAAGGATGAACATGGAAACGAAGTGGAACTGACGCACGGCAGCTATATTCAGTTCTTGGAAAATCCGAATCGGGAAGTTCGCGAACGCGCCTTCAAAGCGGTGTATGAAACCTATGCCAAGCAAAAGAACACCATTGCTGCAGCTTTGAATGCCAACGTAACCAAAAACATGTTTTATGCCGATGTACGTAAATATCCTTCCGTCATGGAAATGTCCCTTTACGGCGACAACATTCCGAAGGATGTCTATACCAATCTTGTAGATACAATTCATGAGAGCCTTCCGCTGTTACACCGTTACATGGACCTGCGCAAAAAATTGCTTGGCGTAGATAAGTTGCATATGTATGATCTTTTCGCCCCACTGGTGGATGAATACAAAATGGACATTACCTACGAAGAAGCAAAACAAACGGTTAAAGATGGACTGAAGCCCCTTGGTAAAGATTATGCAGACGCATTGCAGGCTGGCTACGATGATCGCTGGATTGATGTATACGAAAATGAGAATAAACGTTCAGGCGCATACAGCTGGGGAGCCTACGGCACCCACCCTTACGTCTTGTTGAATCACAAAGATAACCTGAATAGCATGTTTACACTGGCACATGAAATGGGTCATGCACTGCATTCCCACTATTCGGACACTTCACTTCCGTATCGTGATGCACAGTACACCATTTTCCTGGCTGAAGTTGCATCTACAACGAATGAAGCCTTGCTGATGGATTATCTGCTCCATAAATCAACAGATCCGAAGGAAAAGCTGTACTTACTGACGTATTATGCGGATCAGTTCCGTACCACCGTATTCCGTCAAACTATGTTTGCAGAATTCGAAAAAATGATTCACGAGCGTGCTGAACAGGGTGAAGCTCTCACACCTCAGCTGCTTTCGGAAATTTATTATGACCTTAATGTCAAATACCACGGAAACAGTATGGTTGTGGACAAAGATATTGAAATGGAATGGGCGCGTATTCCCCACTTCTATAACAGCTTCTACGTGTACAAATATGCGACCGGCTTCTCAGCAGCGACCAGTTTCTCCAAACAAATTCTGGAAGAAGGTCAACCTGCTGTGGACCGTTACCTTGGATTCCTCAAGAGCGGTGGCAGCGACTATTCCATCAACATCCTGAAAAAAGCAGGAGTGGATATGTCAACGCCAGAGCCGATTCGCGAAGCGATGAGTGTGTTCAAGGAACTGATTGAGCAAATGGAACAACTAACGAAATAAGGTTGCTTCTCGTCCATGTGACCTGTCCCTTGCCTGTTCGGGCAAGGGATTTTATAATCAACCAAGATGCAGGATGCATGAATTAGGGTAATTGCTTACATAGTCCTGAAATTCAACAAGGAGGCACCACCATGAAAATGCAATGGGCACTCATCGCAGGTCTCGTTTTTGCATTACTTACCGGAATTTTTGCGGTCATTAATGTGGATTCCGTACAAGTCAACCTGCTATTTAACACGGTTCAAATCCCGCTGATTCTGCTCATTCTTGGCTGCACCCTAATCGGTGGAATCATTGTAGGGTCTTATGGCATCTTCCGCCAATATCGACTGCAACGAGAGAACAAGCAATTGAAGCTGCGTGTATCCGAATTGGAAAGCTCCGCAGCAAGCAGCTCATCCTCTTCTCTGGATTCGTTTAAATCCATGGATACACTCGGAACGATCGATTCGGACAACGCTTCTGTAGAGTCCGATGCCATTCAGAGTCAACGAAAAGGAAATCCTTCGGGTACGCTGTAACACATCAGAGGCAGCCTGCTGGCTATCAAGAATGGGATTGTACATTCTGCCAGACAGGCTGTATTCTGTTTTAAGAACAAACTTTCTGCACATTTATTAACGAGGAGGAAATTTTCATATGAGTTTTACCATTGACGAATCCTATGTCCTGTCTTTTCTGAAAAAGTTACTCGACACTCCCAGCCCTAGTGGCTATACGCACGATATTATTGAGATGATCCGCAAGGAAGCCGACTCACTAAATGTTGCTTTTGAATTGAATAACAAAGGCGGATCTGTGCTCACATTGCCCGGGCAGGACTCTTCCAGAACGATCGGACTGAGCGCCCATGTGGATACATTGGGAGCCATGGTGCGTTCCATCACTTCCTACGGCACACTGAAGCTCACCTCTGTCGGTGGATTTACCATGAACAGTATCGAGAATGAGTATTGCACCATCCATACACGTGATGGAAAGACCTATACAGGCACCATCCTCTCCCTGCACCCTTCTGTGCACGTCTATCCGGATGCACGTACGTTTGAGCGAAGCGAGAGCCATATGGAAGTGCGTATAGATGAAGTGGTTGCTTCCAAGGAAGATGTTCTGGCATTGGGTATCTCTGTCGGCGACTTTATTTCCTTCGATGCCCGTGCGGTCATTACGCCCAGCGGATATATCAAATCGCGTCACCTTGATGATAAAGCCAGCGTAGCTGCCTTGTTCGGTATCCTGGAATCTGCACATCGGGAAAACTGGAAACCACTACATAACGTTTCGCTGCTCATCTCGAACTATGAAGAAGTTGGACACGGTGCATCTTATATTCCTGCAGAAATCAGCGAATTGATTGCTGTAGACATGGGCGCAATGGGCGATGATCTTAGCTGCAAGGAGACGGATGTATCCATCTGTGCCAAGGATTCGTCCGGACCATATGACTACGATATGACCACTCGACTGATCGAGCTGGCCAAACAAGCAGGCCTGGATTATGTCGTTGATATTTATCCACAATACGGCTCCGATGGCAGCGCAGCATTACGTGGAGGAAATAACATACGCGCTGCATTGATTGGTCCGGGCGTTCATGCTTCTCACTCCATGGAACGTACGCATAAAGACGCTGTCCTGAATACTGCGAGACTACTCGCCGCATATATTACGACCAAGTAAATTGTGAACATGGACATGAAAAAGTAGAATGATAATACAGAATTTGAATATATGATCAAAGTCGTGATCTCGATCTTGTCGGGCATGCCGACTTGGATATCTATGATTCACTTTTATCATGTAAAAAAGGACACTTCAACTTCGCCGTTTAGAGGCAAGCCGGAAGTGTCCTTCTTCTTGGAAATGTCTCAGTCCACTCGTTCAATATGTTCACAATACCTTCGTTCCAGAAGCTCCAGCTTCATCTTGTGATCCTGGATCTCATTCTTCAGCACACGCAACGTGCTTCGCACTGCACTCAGTCCATCCTTCACCTGAGTTTCAGCTTTGCGAATTTTGTCTTGTACCATCCAATCCACAAAGAGATTATCGAAGAAATAGTCTGCGAATGAAAGCAGGCCTCCAAGGTGTAATTCCGTGTTTACAGCCATCTTCACATCCTCCAGTTCCTTCTGAAATCGGCGAAGATGTCTTCCGGCATCCATAATGGCAACCTGTGCATCATCCATTCTGCTGCGCTTAATATGGGTCGAGATCACACCCCCACCCATCATGTCGTATACTCCCCAATTTCCCGCAGAGGACAACGCCTTTTCAGCACGTTCCAGTGCAACGAGCAGATACTGCCCTTCTCGATCCGCCTCATTCAGCTCTTGAAGCTCTCCCGAGAGATGTTCCCGATCCTCAGCCATCTGCTGCAATTCTACATCTTTCTCCAGCAAATCGTTTTCCTTCTTGCCCAACAACACCTTGTAATCACTTTGCCAGAATTGATATTGCCGCTGTCCATCCAGTTGCTGTTGAGCTTGCGAGCGCCGCTTCTGGATATCCGTTAACATCTGGCATGCTATATCGTACTCTGCCTTACTTTCCATTAACTCCAGTTCTTCTTTTTCCAGTCGATCCTCTTTTTTTCCGATTAAATGATAGAAGAATGCCGATAACGTCATACTGTTGAGTCGATCTACATCGTTTTGTTCCTTCTGCAGGTGCTGCAGACGCTGCTGTACTTTCGTTTTCCATTCCGCTTCCTCCTGATTCAGCTTCTCCAGCCGATCATTCCATTTCTCGTACATTCTTCCCTTTTCCTTGATCACTGCCAATTGTTCATTCAGTTCTCTGTACATGGATGTGGAGTTCTCCCCCTTCTATGGGATTCTTTATTTAATAAACGGTTTGAATATGGTTAACGTTTCATATAAATTCATTTACATCAATGCAAAAAAATCGCCCTCCCCCAAAAGGCGACTGCAAAGTCACTTTTTGAAGAAAGAACGATTCATTGAAATATACTTTAAGACTTGCTGTTTTCAATCTGTTCCGCAAGTTCATTCAGAACGGTCCAGCGTTCCATCAGTTCATCCAGATGACTTTCCGCCTCCGCCTGCTCTGCCATTAACTCCTGCAGACGGGCTGAATCGCTGAACGATTCTTCCATCTCTTTATTAATGCGGGCGAGATTGGCTTCAGCTTTCTCAATATTTTCATCAATTTGGTCATATTCACGCTGTTCCTTGAAGCTGAACTTCAGCTTAGGTTTAGCCGCTGAGGCAGCAGGTTTATTATCCTCCGTTGCCGGTTTCACTTTAGCTGCTGTTCCCGCCCCGCTATCCTGAGAAGATCCAGGGGCATTTTTCAGCATCCATTCTGCATATTCACTATAGTCCCCAACATGCACACGCACAGCACCGCCACCTTCAAAAGACAGTACTTTATCCACCGTCCGATCAAGGAAGTACCGGTCATGGGATACGACAAATACAACACCCGGGAAATCATCCAGGTAATCTTCGAGTACTGCAAGTGTCTGAATGTCCAGGTCATTCGTCGGCTCATCCAGCAGCAGGACATTCGGTGCAGCCATCAGCACACGCAGCAGGTATAGACGTCGCTTTTCTCCGCCGGACAGACGGGAGATGGGTGTCCACTGTGACGCAGGGGTGAAGAGGAAACGTTCCAGCATCTGAGCAGCGGTAATGAGAGATCCATCGGCCGTTTTTATATTCTCGGCCACTTCCTTGATGTACTCAATAACCCGCAGAGATTCATTCATCTCCTGATGCTCCTGAGTGAAGTAGCCCAGATTAACTGTCGGGCCCACAACAACCTCCCCGGCATCGGGCCCGAGCTTACCAGAAATCATTTGCAGCAAGGTTGATTTACCACTACCGTTCGGGCCGACAATACCTACCCGGTCACCTGGTACCGCAATGTAACTGAGGTCGTCAATCAATTTGCGGCCATCCGCCGATTTGGACAAATGCTCAATCTCCAGTATTTTTTTACCCAGACGTGTGGAGCCCACGGATACCTCTAGTGAGCCTGAGCGATTGGGACCCTGTTGATCCTTCAACTGTTCAAATCGATCAATTCTGGCTTTTTGTTTCGTGGTCCGTGCTTTTGCACCGCGACGAATCCAGGCGAGCTCCGTACGCAGCAGATTTTGCCGTTTTTGTTCGGATGCGGATTCACGCTCTTCACGCTCAGCCTTCAGTTCCAGGAAGCGGGTATAGTTGGCTTCATACCGGAATAAACGGCCATGGTCCAGCTCCAGCATCACATTTGCTACTCGATCCAGGAAATACCGATCATGCGTGATCATGAGCAGGGCACCGCGCCGTTTTTGTAAATACTGTTCCAGCCAAACTACGGAATCATTATCAATATGGTTCGTAGGCTCATCCAGAATGAGCAATTCGCAGGGATGAATCAGTGCAGAGGCAAGCGCTACCCGTTTGCGTTGTCCACCAGACAATGTGCCCATCAGCGCATCGAATTGACGAATGCCCAGTTTGGACAGAATGCTCTTCGCTTCACTTTCCATCTGCCAGACTTGAAGCTGCTCCATCTGCTGGTTCAAGCGCAGCAAACGCTCTTGCAACGCCGGATCGGAAGGATTAAGCTCCAGCAGCTCCATCGTTTCTGTATACTCACGTACTGTTTTCATCTCCGGGCTGTCGCCCTCGAATACTTGTTGCAAGACTGTATTATCCGGGTTAAACTGCGGATTCTGTGCCAGGAACTGTATACGCACGTCATTACCAATCGAGATCTGTCCCTCATCCGCTGGCTCCATACCTGCAATGACACGCAAAAACGTGGACTTTCCGGTTCCATTGACGCCAACGACACCAATTTTGTCCTGATCACCCATGCCGAATGAGGCGTCTTTAAACAATATTTTCTCACCATAGCTTTTCGCAACTTGCTCAACCGTCATTATGTTCATTGCTCGTAACCTACTTCTCTGTAAAATGTATTCAATATGAGGCTGCACATAAGATGCAACTACGCTCACTCACGCTATACTTGCAAAAAGGAACGACATCCGTCCAGAAACAGAGCTGCTGCAAAGGCAATTCGTTTGTTCAGATGTTCCTCGTTAAACTCCGGATTCAGCATAATATCCATTTTAAGCCGATCGAGAATCCCGATATAAGCTTCTGCGAGAAGCACCGGCTCAGGTACGCCAGCATTCTCTAACACCTCACGCACCATGCTCATATATTCATTCATAAATGCCTTCATGAACTTCATCAGATCCGGATCATTATTCGGTGCCATAAAAAACAGCTTGGTATGATTGCGACGCTCATAATAATACGTGAGGTGAGTCTTGGCGATCGCACCGAGCTTATCCCCCGTACTCTGATGTGAGTTCAACGCATGATCCAGGCGACTGATAAAACTGTCGCAATCCCGCTTGGATACGGCAACAAATAATTGTTCCTTATTTTTAAAATATAAATAAATGGTGCCTTTGGCGATGCCCGCTTCGTCCGCAATATCGGACATTTTCGTCTCATAAAATCCTTTTAAACCGAAAATACCATAAGCTGCATCCAAAATAGCCTCCGATTTGTCTCCTTGCACAGTGCTCAAATGCACTCCCTCCCTACGACGCCAAAATGATACCCAAACCGATCGCCAAACATCCGCCGATCACCGAACTGAGCACGTTCACCAGATCATTACTCATCCAAGACCAGCCACGCGCTCGAACGGTTTTGTGTCCACAATGTTCACTTACCTCGACCTCACGGCCGCACACAGTACAACGATACATATACTGAACCGTCGCGCCCAGATAAGAATCGGCAAAAGCTCCTGCCAATCCGCCTACAAGGCCGACACACGTCCAGCTGAGCAGATTCAAACTTCCGATCCCGGCAATCCAGGAAAAAAAGAATGCTCCTGCCCCGATTAAAGCTCCACCGATGGCGGCAGCCAGTGTCCCTAGTAATGAAACACCTCCAGAGGTACCTGGTGTCAGCACTTTCCACGTCACGACTGAGCGTGGCGGCTTGCGGCTGAGACTTCCCCACTCGGTTGCCCATGTATCTGAAGTAACAGTAGCCATGACACCGATAAAAGCATACATCCATGCCGGGTGTGGGAGAACCCAGTTCCCCAGCACAAGAAACATGCCGATTCCACCGTTAGCCAAGACCTGTCCCGCATCACGATTGCCCGTCTTCGCATACGATTTCTCAAGCTCCTGCTTGCGATCCTTGCGAAATTTGGAGAACAGCGTTGAGGTAATGAAAAACAACAGCAGTGTTCCAAACCAGAACAGGTTGCCCGCTCCGTAATATATCGTCCCCATGATCATAGCCGCCAGGCAGCCGGACAGGGTTAGCGACTTCTTCGCGTAGGCAGCACCCGCCACAATTAAAGCGCATACGGCGCCAATAATCCAGTCCATAAGTTCTCCTGCATGTGGCAGTATCTATGGCCCACATGACGTTTTATATTTTTGAAATTCAATTATACCACGGTTTGATCCCAATGCCGAAACTCCCTGGCCCCGCATACCAAAAACCTGATTCGGCAGCTTTGAAAGCTACCAAATCAGGTCTAATGATACTGCAATAAAATGATATGCGTGATCCTGCTTCTGATTGACAAAGGGTTCAGATTACCTTACCTCAACTACCAGTTCAGACCCGCTTCGTTCCACCAATGACACCATAACGGTAGAGCACGCTGCGACCAAACCAATTGAACAACCGATCGGTGAGAAAACCCATAAAGCCCAGAGAAATCAGGCCGACAAAGATCCAATCTGTGCGAAAGAATAATCGGGAATTCCAGATCAGATAACCCACGCCTTCATTTGCAGCAATCATCTCTGCTCCGATAATAGCCATATAGGAAGTGCCCATTGCCAGCCGCACCCCCGTGAAAATATACGGAGTCGTCGCCGGAACAACGACATGCAGCAAAATCTGCCATTCGTTTGCTCCCATGCTGCGGGCAGACCGGATCTTGTCTTCTTCAATGGAGAGTACACCTGTCAGCGTGTTTAACACCACAATGAAGAACGTTGCATACATGATGAGTGCAATCTTCGATTGCTCCCCGATCCCGAACCAGACCAGGAATAGGGTAATGAATGCAATCGGCGGAATAAAGCGGATAAAATTAAGAAAAGGTTCGGCAAACAGCCGGATCATATGAACCTTGCCGATGATAAGCCCTACCGGGATCGCTATCACACTGCCAAGCACCCAACCCGCAAGCACACGTGTAAAACTAATTCCGATATACTGCATCAGCGTACCGTCAGCAAGCAGTTCACGGGCACCGAGAATAGTATCCCACGGACCGGGAATCACTTCAGGACCATAAAGCATGGCCCCTAGCTGCCAAATCAGAATTACCGTCACCCACAATAGAGGGATAGACACCCACTTTTTCTCCAACCATCTCATATTACTATCACCTCAATTATTGTTCAAAATGGCTTTGAATCTGGTCATATAGGATGTTGAACTCCGATGATGCAATGTTCCTCGGATAAGACAGAGCATTGTCGTATATATCCGTTATCTTGGATGAAGGCCCTACGGACATAATGCCTATCCGCTGACCCAGCAAGAGCGCCTCCTGGATATCATGAGTAACAAAAATAACGGTCTTGTGAGTTTCCTGCCAAATATTGACCAGCTCTTTCTGCATCGTACGCCGTGTCATTGCATCCAGCGCTCCAAAAGGTTCATCCATCAACAGAATGGCCGAATCGTTGGCTAACACCCGGGCCAATTGCACCCGCTGCTTCATGCCACCTGACAGTTCCTTGGGAAATTTGGCTTCATGACTACCCAGTCCAACAAGCTCGATGTATCGGTCTGATATCGTACGCCGCTGAGACTTGGGCACCTTGGCCATCCGAAGTCCAAACTCCACATTCTCCCTGACGGTAAGCCATGGAAAGAGAGAAGAATCCGCCTGCTGGAATACCATGGCCCGATCCTTGCCCGGCCTATCGATCTCCTTATTATCCACCTTGAGCTGACCGCCCGACTTGGAGATAAAGCCTGCAATCATATTTAGAAGCGTGGACTTGCCACATCCGCTAGGACCTAGCAGGACAAAGAATTCCCCACCCTTGATGACCAGATCGACATCCTTGATAATATAATGTACATCCCCATGGGTGGGGGCATTGTATGTTTTTCGAAGCTGCTCGATACGAATCGTATGCTGATCTGCAGGTAAGGACATGAGAACACCTCCAACGCAATTTGCGAGTTATTTACTATAAGTCACTTTATCTGGCAGTGCCTGCTTCAGGAGCTCCAGGTTCAGTTTGCTATCGAGATCAAAATTCTGTTCGATGATCCCGTTATCCACCATATACTGCTTCTGCCCTGCCAGACTGTCATAAGCTGCCTGGGTAAATCCAACTTCCCATGGATTGATTGGCAGATCCTTCAAGGTGGCCTCCTTAGGCTGCTTGGTTTCCTTATACATCAGGTCTGCAACCTCTTCAGGATGTGCCTGAGCATATACGGAGGCTTCATTCAGAGCTCCGAGAAAACCACTCACTGTTTCAGGATTCGCCTGGATGAACTCATTGCTTGCTACAAGCCCCATTCCAAGGCGCACAGGGGTTTGGGACATATCCGTGAGCTGATGCACGCCTTCAAGCGCATCAAACTTATCAGTCAAGGCGGAACCAATGACCCAGGTTGCATCTAAATCGCCCTGCTTTAGCGCAATGTACGCTTCGTCAAATGCTCCCTGACCCACCTGGGTTACATCATTTAGCCCCAATCCCACGTCCTTCAAATATTCATCCCACAGGTAAGGAATAAATGTACCGCGGATGAAACTTACTTTTTTACCCTTCAGATCTGCACCACTCTGTATATCGTTCTTGGCATACAACTTCCACGCGGCTGCCGCTTCATTCGTAGCCTGACCTGCGGAAGCAATGACGGAGTAATCCCCTTTGGCCAAAGCGTTCAATACAGGAAAGTCAGCTCCATATGCAATATCCACCTGCTTGATAAACAGTGCATTTACACCTTCCGCTGGCGAACCAAACGTAATGCTCTCTGCATCAATACCGTGGCTTGCAAAGAAACCTTTGGCAATGGCTACCCTGAACGTTGGATTTGTACTTGTATCTGCGATTCGAATTTTCACTTTTTTGGCCTCTGTGCCGGAGGCGCCTTTTGCTTCGGATACCGATTCGTTTGCAGAACATCCCGATAATATCAATAACATGGATAAGAGCATTAATAACGCACCGGTTAAGGTGGATGGTTTTCTCACAATATGCACCCCATTCGTTCTAATCATTGTTCGTCGCTCTGCGCCACCTTACTTGCCTTCATCTGACGTTGCCACACAGGCTGCACCTTCAACAAACGGCAGTGTTACCTCAACACTAACAACGGATGAAGAACCTTTGGACGCTGCTCCCGCCACTCTGTAGGCGGATACATCAATAGCTTCAATGGCAACCTCCTGCGGCTTCTCCAGCTGTGGTACCCAGTGATAAGGCACGCGATACGAACGATAGACCATATTGGTGTTCCGTCCATCCTTATAAGGGGATATATATTCCCAAACCAGCTCATACTCGGATGTAACTTCGAACAGTCTGCCATTGGAACCCTCGGTAATTAGTGTGTTTCCATTAGGCAGGCGCTGTGCGGAGCTGATATACGGACTATAAAATTTATAGGAATCCGTCGGAACGGAAAATCCCGCTTCTGCCGATGTATATTGCCAAACAATCTCCAGGGTCACCGGATTAATCTCCAGCACGCGTGAATGATCGCGAACGGCGTGTTTCAAGCCGTATGGAGAAGCCGGATTGGGCAGGCCATAACCGGCCCAGCCGCCATTGTCGAACACCAGCAGATTCCCTTCTCCGGGTAAACCTTTAGGAATGATATGTGCATGATGCTGTCCAATAATAGTGCCGATATGCTTCACTTCAGGCAAAGAGTAATCCGGACCTAATCTCCATACGATCTTTCCACTCTGTCTGTCGGTAATTGCGATAATATTTGCTTCTCTAGCATCCCAGATAATATTGTCGGGATGGAACCGCTCGTCTCCATTTTCATAGAAATGGTTTGGACCCACATAAGAAGCTGAATTAATATGTAGCCAATCACCCACACCACCACCGAGATGTCCGAATGAGCGTGTGTTCGGGTCGCGGTACAGTACATTACGGGCGGCCTCATCGAATCCAAGCTCCTCAAAGTGCTCGTTCGGCAGCCATTCCCATAGTACATTCCCTTCCCAATCGACTTCTATAATCGCATCATCAAGCAAAGGTTTATCCGAAATGGACGGGTTGTTCACATTTTTATGCGCAAGAATCAGTGTCTTCCCACTCTGGGTCTTGGGTGCGAGCCCAGGGGCGTAATAGCCGACCGGATTGCCTTCGCGCTGGAAATCATGGTGCTGACGAGCGTACCATAGCGGTTCATATCCCGGATCTTCAATGTGTTCGTAGCTGTTGTATTTCCATACAATATTGCCTTCCCAATCCACCTGAACCAAATCGACGTTGTCCTGGATACCGAACTTCGGATCTCTTCGCCCCGTGCTGCCCAATACGAAGCCACCGGGGAAGATTTTGGCAGGAAAGCCCAGCAGCCCTTTCCAAAGGTGAACCTCCTTACCATTCATATCAATCAGTACAACCCCTTCCTCACCTGCCTGATAGACGGTATAACCGCTCCAAGCCTTATCAGGGTTATATACGGTTGCCCCGGTCGGATAAATTGTTGAATGCCCCATTGATCATCTCTCCCTTGGATTGTTTGTTTTCACATCGGATCAAACGTTAATAACTGAGATAGTTGCTCTTTCCGGTATTCTCCCTCTGCTTCTGCTCAGGGTCACTTTCGGTGGATGGATCGTGTTCCTGCCTCCCGTTGCTCTCTGCCAATTCCAGCAGCGTATCCGAGAACCCCTCCAGATTCGCTATCACCCGCTCATAAAATTGGCTCTGCTGCTCCAGTTCCTCCGTCGTAAATCCCTCAAACAGAAGCGTGATACATCGGGCACCGATATTGCTGTTCCGTGCAAACATCTCCCGTCCACTTGCAGTAATGTCCAGCAGAACCGTCCGGCGGTCATCTTCTTTGCGCCTGCGGATCGTAAGTCCCTTTTTCTCCAACTTGTCTGTTAAAGCTGTTATGGCACCTGAGGTGAAGTCCAATTGTTCAGCCAAATCCCCCAACCGTTGTTCCCCTTCACGAATGATTTTGTGCAGGATGAGCATGCCAGGTAAACTGACCCCCTCTACCGATATACGATCTCGTTCTTTCACGAATCGTCTGACCATTTTACGAAACAACCAATCTGTCTTCTCCAACACTTCCCAGTCGTTATTGTTCATTTCATCCTCCCTGTCTAACTGAAAACGGCAGCAAATACGAAAAAAGGCTCCCGCGGACATTCCATAGTGGAGTAGTCCCGGGAGCCTTTGGTGGTCCAATCAGCTCGCATCCGTTCAATTTATTTCACTGTTCATTTAATTAGTGTTAAAATAATTGAGTTCATCATATAACCCACTAACCCAACCTGTCAAGTGTGAATTTAAATTTGTTTTTTTCTTATCTCGATGTCTCTCATATCTAGATTACTTATCCGGTTTTAAGTTTCACTTCAGCTTTCCCGGTTACACTATCCTCAGAGCGTTACATCAAACCAGCTACGATGGAGTTCGTACTTAACCATAGAAATGAGGATGACCCACATGAATATGAAGCGCGTAATCATTGTTGGAACCATGATTGTCACCATGTCTTTTGCCGGAACAGCCTGGGGCAGATCAGCGATATCCCCTATACCTTTGACGAAATGGTCCATCGTTAACATCGATACCAAAGACGAGAGCGAAGATGAGTTGCTGAGTGCTCTGAATCAACCGTCGGAAGATGACTTGGTTCAGAATTTGTACGCGGGTAAATCGCTGAAGATGATTGCAGATGAAAATGATGGTGATTTCAACGAGGTTGTCGCATTGCAAATCAGGCAGCTCATGGAGCAATTAGATCAACGACTCGCAAATGGAAGTATTAGCGCGGAGCAGCACGCAGTGCAAAGCAGTGAACTGGAAGAGCTGGTCACGGAGAGTGCCAATACTGCCTACAGCTTCGCGTAAATGAAAAGCCTCCGCTTGCTACGACAGAAAATGAGGGCACGCCAAAAAGGAGCGTCGAAACGCCCCTTTATCTGTTTCATATTTACTCTAAGTAAGCAGATTGATGATCTATGAAACTACTGAACCGCTGCTGCAATCGTGCATTTACCCAAAGATTCGCCGCCCCAGGTCAGTTCAAGCACATCTCCTGCTGCCGTTGGTCCAACCCCTTCTGGTGTACCTGTAAAGATGACATCTCCAGGTCCCAGTCCGTAATGATGACCTACATAATCCACAATATCCTGTAGACTGAAGATCATGTTACGAATATTGCCACGTTGGACCTCGGCACCGTTCTTGGTAAGTGTAAAGTCTTTCTCAAGAAGAGCCTGAGCCCCCGGAAAGGACTGGAATGCAGTAATTGGAGCCGAGTTCTTGAACCCTTTAGCTGCCGTCCACGGATGGCCTTTTTTCTTAATAACCGTCTGTACGTCACGTAATGTAAAATCAATGCCAAACGCATACGCATCAACCAACTCATCCACAGCCATACCCGGCTCATAATCCCGCCCGATTTGGATGACCAGTTCAGCCTCATAATGAACTTCGCCCTTTGTCGCAGGCAATTGCAGCGTTTCACCATTCAAGGGGACAACCGCATGGGAAGGCTTCATAAAGATCATCGGCTCATCCGGAACCGCGTTACCCAATTCTTCTGCATGAAGTTTATAATTACGTCCTACACAATATACATTACGAATGTTTGTCAGCATGGATTTACGACCACCTTTATCGGATTCATTAGCGTGTATGGAGCATGTTTATCTTTTTATTATATAAGTACATATCATATTTGCGCTATTCAAAAAATTGGAGCTTACGGCCTGAAAAATCGGCTGCTCGTTTCCTGAAAAGCCTGTTCCCACACATCAGGCCGGTTTGTGCATAACATCAGCTCCGGATCAATCGCCGCAAGCCGCTTCATGATGATTTTGTCATCCACTGTCCAGGCCATGACCTGAATGCCTTCATTTCGCATCTCACGCATCAGTGATTTGTCCACATTGGTGTAACCGATGGAAAGAAAACTGCAATTCATCTGCCGCAGCACTGCGGCCAGATCCCCTGGACGTGCATCAATAATCAACCCCGTTTTGAACTCCGGGGCCCGTTTCTTCACTTCAACCAGAGCCGCAGGCTCAAACGAAGTGATCACCACATCATGCTGCATATGTCTCTTCCTCACCTCATGGATAACCGCTGCCGGCAGACCGGGATACATATTGCCTTGCGTTTTCAGCTCGATATTCAATCGCACTTTGCCACAGGCCCGGTCCAGCACTTCGCTAAGCGCAGGAACGCGCTCCCCTTTATAGGCTTTTCCTTTCCATGATCCCGCATCCAGCTGCTGTATATCTGCCCAGTCCTTTTCTCGAACAAACCCTTTTCCATTCGTAGTCCGATCAAAAGTAAAATCATGAATAACCACCGGCACACCATCACGTGATAACTGTACATCCAGCTCCATCCACTGAACTTCCGGCTGTTCCATGGCAAGCAGAAATGCAGCCATCGTATTTTCTGGTGCAATGGACGAAAATCCACGGTGCGCTACACAAAGGTTGTTCATTTCATCCCCTCCTAAATAAATTGAATCTTAATTTACCGATGCGATTCCGTTCGCATCAAAACGAACACCTGGCGAGAGCTGTGTCATCTGCTCCAATAGCAGTTTGTTAGCTTGATCCACCATCGGAATGGCCTGGCCCAACCCTGCCTCATAAGGAATAACCTTCATGCTGCATTTGGCATCCTTACTACAGCTCGCCTGAAAAACCGCTGTTTTCCACGTTTCCTCTGTCGTTGATTTCGAGAAAATAAAGTTGCCTGTACTATATGCAATCCATTTGCCTTTGTAGTACTCCACCCCTTGCAAGACATGGGGATGCCCGCCTATGACCAGATCGGCTCCGGCATCTACAAATTCATGTGCTAATCGAGTCTGATCATTATTTGGTGTGCTGACCCGTTCCTCTCCCCAGTGTGCAACAACAATAACCAAATCAGCCTTTTGACGGGCTTCCTGAATGGCTTTTACCGCCCCAGTAGAATCGTAGGTCTCGGCAACACCTGCCCGATTCCCTTCCGCTTTCCAGCTTGTTTCAGGTACAACCCGGCTGAAGCCAAGCAGTGCAATCTTCATGCCCTTGCGCTCCAGATATGCAGGTGCATAAGCCTCATCCCTGTTCATCCCCGCCCCTGTGTGCGCAATACCATATTGCTCAAGATAAGTTAATGTGTCGACCAAGCCTTCTATACCTTGATCCAGAATATGATTGTTGGCCAGATTCACGGCATCAAATCCTGCTGAAGCCATCGCTTCGAGCGCCTTTGGCGAAGATTTGTATACATAGG
Source organism: Paenibacillus sp. OK076 (assembly GCF_900110055.1). NCBI lineage: Bacteria > Bacillati > Bacillota > Bacilli > Caryophanales > Paenibacillaceae > Paenibacillus > Paenibacillus sp. OK076. Next base: position 1,266,067 of record NZ_FOCH01000001.1, on the reverse strand, counting down.
TTTTGTCTGCTGCACCAGTTCCACCAAGGGTTACGGGAGTTTCAAGGTTTCCAATGGTCAGATCATCTTCCTTGAACAAGTTGCCGAGCTTTGCAAAGGGATAGTCATAACCATTCTTCTCCAACAATTCAGCCACTTTGCCTGAAAACTGAATATCACCCACAAAGTTAATGGTTACATCCTTCGCCGAATGAGAAGGCTGTGTCGTCCCAGTTCCTGCACCTTCGCTGCCCTTTGAACCGGAAGAACCCGAAGAAGCGGGAGTATCCGTCGATTTTTTCGTTCCGGTATCTGTCTTTCCATTTGCCTTGGAGTCTGTAGCATCAGGCTTGCTCTCACCAGACTTACCGCCGGAATTTTCAGTTACCTGTTCATCAGAATCCTCCGATTCTTCATCCGGAGTATGACCTTTCTCCGAATCCGGTTCAGTTGAACTTACCTGATCACCGCCCTGTGGGCCCTCTTCATTGGTAGGTTCCTGCTTCACAGTCGTTTCTGTCACCACCGGGTCTATTTGCTGCTCCTGCATGCCTACTGCGTAATAGATGCCGACGAGTCCAATTGCCGCAATTAATACCAGATTAATGATCCAAATCCGGCGTTTGCGGGCACGTTTCACTTTTTTCTTTTGTACACTTCGTTTTGATCTTGGGGGATACATAGGCAGCTCCTCTTCTTCACAGCAATCCTTATCATATTATATCAGGCATATTCTGGATTTCCATCATTCCTTGGAACTGCAAGTATTGAAAGAGTTCACATCTCTCCCCTTTTCGCTATATGGTGCAAAAAAAAGGCCGTCTCCCCTGTAGAAAAACTCTACGTTCGAGACAGCCATGTACGTTATTATTTTGCAGCAATGAGTTGCGTAGCTTGAACTGACATTTCCTTCGCCTGTCTGATGCAGTCAGGCAAGCCTACCCCTTCATAACCAGCACCCGCAATGTATACCCCCGGCAATTTGCGGCCAAGTTCCTCCCGGAGTGCTGCAATCTGCTGCAGATGGCCTACCGGATACTGTGGCATGGATTTGCGAAGCCGAGTAATTTCCGAGAAGATCGGAACGGCTTCTACACCCATCGTTTCACGCAAGTCCTTGAGAACCAGGTCCGTCAGTGCATCATCCGGGAGTTCCACATTCTGTTCATCTCCGGAACGGCCAACGTAGCAACGAAGCAGTACTTTGTCATCCGGGCTGGTGTGCAGCCACTTGGTTGATGTCCAAGTACATGCTGTAATATTGCGACCTTCCTTACGCGGAACGAGGAAACCAGATCCATCAAATACATGTTCGATATCCTTTTTCTCAAAAGCCAGCACCACATTCGCTACCGAAACGTAATTGATTGCATCCAGAGCCGCTGTATCCACATGTGGTTGCAGCAGTTCGGATGCAACATACGTAGGCACGGTAATGACTACATCATCTGCTTCAAGACGCTCTCCGTTATCCAGTTGAATGTTATATCTAGCCGCATCTCCATTCAGAACCTCCAGGGATTGCACGGAAGTGTTCAGCCGTTGATCCACGTCCTGCAACTCATGTACAAGCGCATGAACCAGGCTCTGCAAGCCCTGACGAAAGTTCAGAAAAGCACTTTTCTTCGTTCCCGTATGAGTCTCTGCCGGTTTGCGGCCAGTCATCATTCCCCGGATCAAACTACCGTAATCCCGCTCCACTTCACCGAATTGCGGAAAGGTTGCCTGAAGACTCAATCGCCGCATATCACCTGCATAGATGCCCGCAAGCAGTGGCTCAGTGAGGTTTTCCAGCACTTCCGCTCCAAGACGGCGTTCAATCATATAACCGAGCGATTCATCCTCCGTTGTACGGCGGGGAGGGATGACAAAATCCATTAATGCCCGCAGCTTGCCTGCCGGAGATACAAGACCACTTCTTAGAAACGGTCTTAACTCCGTCGGAATACCGAGAACGAGTCCTGCCGGCATGGGATGCAACTTGCCACGCTGCATGATGTACGTTTTTTTGGATTCCGGATTTTGACTGACCAGTTCATGGTCCATTTCCAGCTCTTTAGCCAAATCAATCATCGCCGTTTTGCGGGCAAGGAAAGAATCCGGCCCCTTCTCAATAACGAACCCATCACGGTGCAGCGTCTCAATCATGCCACCCATGGAAGAATTTTTCTCAACCAAGGTAATGACAGGTTCAACTCCTGCTTCCCGGTAATGCTTTCGGATATAAAATGCCGCGCTTAGGCCGGTCAGACCTCCGCCGACAACAACGACACGACGTTTATGGTCTTCCATTACTCATCCGTTCCTTGCTGCCATTGGCTAATAATGACGTCACTTAACGTTTCCATGTAAAGCGGGTCACTATTGAGAGAATCGATACGCATGAGGCGCATGTCGATCTCTTTCGCAATCGCTTTGGCCTCAATATCAAGATCATAGAGCACTTCCAGATGATCTGATACGAATCCAATCGGTGCTACAAGCACATCCTCCACCTGTTCACGAGCAAGCTCCTGAAGGGTATCCAGAATATCAGGCCCGAGCCAAGGCTCTGCTGTCCGCCCCGCACTTTGCCACGTGAACTGCCAGTTGGTAATTCCCAAACGGGATGCAATAACTTCCGAAGTCTCCAGCAGTTGCTGCGGATATGGATCACCGATATCTACAATTCGCGCAGGCAGACTGTGTGCACTGAACAGCACTCGTACATCCCCGCGTTTGGCTCCCGCTTCCTCGAAAGCATCCAATTTGGCGCTAACACGTGTGGAGAGAGCCTGAATCAATTTGGGATGCAAATGATAACTCTCAATAAAGGACATCTGGATACCCAGTTCTTCCGCTTTCTCACGAGCGCGCTTGATGTAGCTTCCTACACTCATCGTGGAGAAATGAGGTGCCAGTACGATGCCTATTGCAGTCTGAATTCCATCCTTCGCCATCTGTTCCACGCCATCCTCAATGAACGGATATGCATGCTTCAACCCTTGATAACAACGGAATTCAACTTCTTCTGAACGGCCATCCTCGTTTAACGTCTCCTGAAGGGCCTTAACCTGATTATCCGTGTTTTCCCGAAGAGGAAATACACCCCCAACGATGGCTTCATAACGGTCGGTCAATTCCTTCAGTTGTTCCGGTTCAGGCGGACGTCCTCTGCGGATATGTGTGTAGTATGCTTCAATACTTTCCATATTCTCAGGTGTGCCATACGACATCACCAGTACACCTACTGTATTAGTCATTAGTTACCGTCACCCCAGTCTTCAAAGCTTCAGCGGAATATTCATGAATATACGCCGTGAGTTCTCTTAATTTATCCAATGATGCCTCAGGAAATAGTCCGTGCCCCAGATTGAAAATATACCCTGGCTCCTTGATGCCTTCATCAATAATCAGTTTGGCATGCTGCTTGATCAGATCCATCGGTGCAGTCAGCACATAAGGGTCCAAGTTCCCTTGAACAGCAAATTTTCCGCCCAGTCGTTTACGTCCCTCAGAGATCGATACTCTCCAATCCAGCCCAATCACATCGGCTTGCAGATCATGCAGGGTTGGCAGCAATTCACCAGAAGCCACACCAGGGAAATAAATTTTCGGTACATTCAAATCCGATAATTCGGTAAAGATACGAGTAATCGTCGGCAACACATACGTTCTAAAGTCGTTTGGCGAAAGTGCGCCCACCCAGCTGTCAAACAGTTGGAATGCTTTACCGCCGTTCGCAATGTGTGCACGGACATATGTAATCACCATATCGCCCAGTTTTTGCATCAATTTATGCCACACTTCAGGTTCACTGTACATCATCGTTTTGGTCCGTATGTACCCTTTGGAAGGTCGGCCTTCAATCAAATAGCTGGCAATGGTAAACGGTGCACCGGCAAACGTAATCAAGGGTACATCCAGTTCCTTGTCCAGAATGCGAATCGTCTCCAGAATATGAGACAGATCTCCTTCCACATCAATAGGACGCAAACGATCCACATCTGCCGCCGTGCGGATTGGATTGTCTATAACAGGTCCAATATTTTTAACAATATCAAAATCTATACCGAGGGAAGCAACCGGATTCATAATATCGGAATACAAAATAGCCGCATCCACACCGAGTTTACGTACCGGCATGAGTGTAACTTCAGCTGCTAGCTCAGGTTGACGGCAAATTTCGAGCAAAGAATACTTTTCTTTAATCTTGCGATATTCGGGATCATAACGCCCAGCCTGACGCATGTACCACACGGGAACACGGTCCACCTGCTGTTTGAAGCTGGCTTGAATCAGACGATCATTATAGCTCATGTAAGAAGCCTCCAATAGTTTTTGGACTCATAAATAACATTATGCCCTTTTTAAAGAGCAGTAACAACCACGTGTCGATCTGTTCCGATGACAATACTATGACATTCCTTACATCCCCTCACTCATATGCAAATTATGTTATAATGAAAGAATCGTGTTTTTTTGAAACGTTGCAGAAACGATCTGAAAGGAAGTGAAAGCACTTTGAAAACGTGGAAAGTAAACCTCATTGTGCTTTGGTTTGGACAATTTCTGGTCAACTCGGGCATGACCATGATTACCCCGTTTTTGTCCCTTTATCTCGCCAAGGATCTTGGCGTGGTTGGTGAGCATGAGATTGGCATATGGGCGGGATTTATATTTGCTGCCAACTTCCTCACCTCATTTTTGTTCCAGCCCTTGTGGGGCAAATTGTCCGACAAGTACGGCCGGAAAATTATGTTGCTGCGTTCCGGCTTCGGGATGGCGATCGTAATTGCCTTAATGGGTTTTGCACAGAACCCGTGGCAGCTCCTTTTATTACGGTTGCTCAACGGTACGATCTCCGGCTTCAACCCGGCAGCAGTTGCGCTGATCTCGGGCACAACGCCGAAGGATCGCATGGGTTTCGCCATGGGCATCAGCCAGTCCGGTCAAGTGGCCGGTACGATTCTGGGTCCGCTGATCGGCGGTTTGCTCGCTGATGCAGTGGGCTTCCGCCCGATCTTCTATATTACTGGCGGACTGATCTTCGCAGCTTCGATGCTCGCCATGTTCCTGGTCAGAGAGAAGTTTGACCGCAAAGAAGCGGCCAAACTGCCGGAACAATCCGTATTGTCCGGTCTGAAGGAACTGAACAAGTCTCCCCAATTACCTGCCTTGTTCGCTGTAACATTCCTGCTGCAATTTGCCATGATCAGCCCGATGTCACTCTTGCCGCTGTATGTACAGAAACTACACGGTTCGGATGTCAACGTGGCCTTCTGGGCAGGTCTTGTCGGTGCAGTCACGGGACTCTCCAACATGGCCATGTCCCCGATTCTCGGGAAGCTCAGCGACAGGATAGGTTCACACAAAGTACTTACGTTTTCTCTTATAGGAACAGGGCTCATGCTTATACCTCAGGCTTTCGTGCAGACGGTATGGCAGCTCATTCTCGTCCGTTTCATGATGGGTGTGTTCATGGGTGGCCTGCTTCCGAGTGTCAACGCGCTCATTCGCTCCTATACGCCAGATAGCATGATTAGCCGGGCCTTCAGCTTCAATACGAGTACACTCGCGCTCGGTAACATGCTTGGAGCCGTAATCGGCGGCTTTATGGCCGGGTTCATTGGCATCGAAGGACTGTTCATCGTCTCCGGTGGGCTGCTGCTGCTCAACATGATGTGGGTAAGACTCAAGCTGTACCGAAAGCCCCCTCTGATCAGAGAACCATGACGCTTGAATTCAAATGATATTTTGCTCTTAAAAAAAGCCGCTTTCAGCGCCTACTATTAGGCAAGAAAGCGGCTTTTGGCATTGATTTGCTCAAACCTCAACATTGATTCATTGAGCCATCGAGTCAGATGGCTTGTAAATTGAACTTGTGAATTGAATCGGATATTCTTTCACGCCAAATACAAAAGCACTTTGAATCGGCTGCAAAACGGTTTCCGGCACAAGCTGAATGTCTTCCATTTGCCGAAGCATCGTCTGAAGTACAACCCTCGCCTCCAGTCGTGCAAGCGGCGCTCCGAGACAGAAGTGAATACCAAATCCAAAACCCATATGTCTGTTCGGCTTGCGATCGGGCACGAACTTCTCTGCCTGATCGAATTGGGCGATATCCCGGTTGGCCGATCCTACCCAGGATATCACCTGTTCCCCTGCCTGAATTGTTTGTCCGTTCAATTCTACGTTTTCTTTGGCGATACGCCCAATGGCCACAATCGGCGGATAATAACGCAGCGTTTCCTCTACCGCAGTCGGAATAAGCTCAGGGTGTTCTCGCAGCTGCTGTTGAAGCTCAGGCTGCTCTGACAGAATACGAACAGCATTGGTAATCAGATTGGTTGTGGTTTCATTACCGGCAGCAAGTAACAAGATGCAAAATCCGACCACTTCCTCTGCCGTTAGCTTCTCCCCTTCAATCTCTGCAGAAAGCAGTAAAGAGATCAGGTCATCCTCTGGTCGCTGACGTCTTTCTTCCATTATGGCCGTGAAGTAGCTCGCCAGCTCCTGCTGGTTCCGTTTCTTTTCTTCCATCAATTCCTGGAAAGCATCATCACTGTCATCCCGCGCCCCCTTAACGAGTGCATCAGACCAGTCTTTGAACTTCTGGCGATCTGTTGCAGGGACGCCTATCAATTCGGCGATCACGATAACCGGAAGTGGAGTGGCAAGATCATCGATAAGACGCATACGACCTTCTGAAAAATGCGGAGTCAATAATTCATCAGCGATTTCCTGAATCCGCGGAGCTAACGCTTCAATCGCTTTAGGTGTGAACGCCTGATTAACCAGATCCCGCAATTGCTTGTGCTTCGGCGGATCTGTAGTCAGCATGCTGGCGTTAGCGCGATCACGTTCAGAAGAGAACAGTTTAGGGTTTTTTAACACATATTGCACATCTTCATAACGGAAAACATCCCAGCATTCTCGATGGTTGTCATAGCGGACTGGAGTATTGTCACGAAGTTCAGCGTACACCTGGAAGGGAAGTAATTGCTGCTCCACCGCCTCCAGCTCCCGGATCGGAATGTAATTGGCATACTTTCTGGGTGCTCGGTTCATCGTTTCTCCTCCAATCATTAATATATATTTATTTACATATAGAAATCACCTTTTATTATAGACTTAACGCTGTGGGCATACAAATATTTGGCAATAATTGAGCCTCCTTTCCTAGAACGTATTACAAAAATCGTCAAGACCTGCTAATTTATACCCCAGTGCTATTCGTCTTAGATAAGATCACTTCTGCTATGGACGATCCTGCAACACTTCCCCCCAATTTTTTCGATACCCTATCAGGTCAAAAGACTTATATGTAATAAAATATGACACAAAAATTCATATAGTATAATTTCACACTCCTTATTCTCTTTTTCACCTTCTCATATTTATCCATAAAACCTCATAAATACACTGTATACTCTATATATCTATCAATGTAACCGATTACTCTACTCATATCTATAATTGTCATATTATTTAACATGAAATACAATCAATTTGAAATCACTACATATAATCCTCAAAAAACATCACACGAAACTAACCTGAAGGAGAGTGCTTTTCATGAAAAAAACTTCAAATCTTCGTCCTTGGGCTGTATGGAGCACAGCTGCTTTGACAGCTCTGACCATCTCCCTGTCCCCAATTGGAACCTATGCGGCTCATGCGGCTACGGTAGAAGTGAGCGGTACAACCAGTGCAGTTCAGACCGCATCATCCACTCCGGCTCGCAATACAACCATCCCTGTGCTATCGGATTCGTTCAAACAATCCGCTCTGCCTAATGTTCTGGTCATTGGGACGGGTGGTACGATTGCAGGTCAATCCGAGGATGCAACCAGCTTCCAGAACTATAAGGCCGGTACACTCCCGATTGGAGAAATGGTCGACGCCTTACCGGACAAACAGAAGATTGCAGATGTTAGCACACTCCAATTCGGAAATTCAGGCTCAGGCTCTTATACCATGGCTGATCTCTATGACTTGTCTCAGACGGTAGACAAGGCTCTGGCTCAGTATGACAGCGTTGTGGTTACCACAGGTACAGATACCATGGAGGAAATCGCCTACTTCCTCGACATGACCGTACAAAGTGATAAACCCGTCGTCATTACAGGGTCCATGCGCCCTTGGACCGTTATCGGCTCCGATGCACAAGCGAATCTGTACAACGCCATCAAGCTCGCAGGCAGCGGGCGCACCACTTCATTTGGGACCGTGCTGATGTTGAACGATACGATTCAACTGGCGCGCGGCGTGACCAAAACGAATGATTATCGAACTGACACGTTCGAAACCCCGATGCTTGGTGCAGTAGGTTATATTGATGAAGAAAACATTCGAATTTATCGTGCCCCTGCACGTGCCTTGAAGCCTGAAGGTGCATTGAAACCGGCCTTTGACCTGAGCAAAATCACCAAGGCAGATCTCGCCAAGGTGGAAATTGCCATTTCCTATCAGGAAGCTGGCGGCGAGGCTATTGAAGGATTTGTGAAAGGCGGCGCCAAGGGGATCGTAACGTCCGGTACCGGAGCAGGCGGTATCTCCAAAGCAATGGGACAAGCACGCACCAAAGCGGTGGAGGATGGCGTCATCTTCGTAACGACCACTCGGACAGGTTCAGGCAGTGTATATGGCGGAGGGAAAGGTGTTATTGCCGGTGACAACCTCAGTCCTCAGCAAGCACGCATTTTGTTGATGCTCGGACTGTCCTTCAGCGATGATTTTGACACGATTAAAAAATGGTTCGAGACTTATGGAACGCCGGAAGTTTAATAAGGCACTCATCACTTTATATCTTTAAAGAAAACAAGAGACGATTCACTCCCTGTCTCAGGGTTGTGATCGTCTCTTGTTTTTGTAACATTGTCCCTCCATCTCCTGCATTGAAGATTTAGGTGCAACACGGATATCGTTCCATCTATATACTGACTTATTTATTTCAGTGGATGAGCGCAGAAACAGAAAAAACCGCTTGAATGACGTTCCAGCCGAAGCTTTGTCCTGTAAGCTGATATGCTTACTTCACCCAGGCCAGAGCCAGACCATCATAATCCGGCAGCATCGTCGTTACCAGCCGCGGGTCACTGGCCATCTGCTCGTTGAAGCGCCGAACCGCGAGGACAGCCGGACCCTGCTTGTCCGGATTAAGCGTACGGCCGCGTAGGAAACAGTTATCTCCCACAATCACCGCCCCGGGCCGCGCTAGCTTAATGGCGTAATCGAGATAAACGGGATAATTCTCTTTGTCTGCATCAATGAAGAAGAAATCGAAGGTACGTCCTTCCTGTGCCAGCTGCGCCAGACTGTCGGCTGCGGGCCCAATTCGATATTCGACCTTATCCCCAAAGCCTCCTTCCTCCAGATGACCACGAGCCATCGCTGCGTATTCCTCTTTCAGTTCCAGCGAAGTCAGGGTTCCCCCGTCACTTAAACCGCGAGCAAGACAAATTCCGCTGTAACCGCCAAGCACACCGATTTCGAGTACAGCCTCCGCTTTCGATGTCTTCGCAAGAAACGTGAGCAAACGGCCATAGGCCGCTGCAACTGAAACTTCCGGCATGCCGTTCGATCGGATGGCTTCTTTTACCTTTAACAAGAGATCATCCTCTTGAAATAATTGATTTACATATTCGTCAGGGGTCAGATTCACCGCTAAAATCCTCCTTGGACACTTGGACTGCTTTCCATATGGATGCCAATGTTCTATAATAAATGTTTGTTGTCAAACACAGGCGGTTGAACTGCTGCATCAGCTCGAAAGATGAATGCATTAGCGCACCGCATTTCTCATTGTAAGTTTTTTCACGGAAAGCGGCAAGGCCGCACCGTCACTATACAGCTGCGAGAAGCACATTCCTTCTCTGGCTTGAAATGGAGTTGAAATGAATCACATGGCTCAATTGCAATTGATTGCGACCTCGGCGATGGGACTCGAGGCTGTTGTCGCCCGGGAACTGAAGCAGCTGGGGTATGAGGATGTTACGATCGACAATGGCCGGGTTTTCTTCACTGGAGATTATATTGATATTTGCCGATGTAATCTGTGGCTGAGAAGTTCGGATCGCGTATTGGTCAAAATGGGTGAATTCCCAGCGACAACGTTCGATGAATTGTTTGAAGGTACCAAAGCATTACCTTGGGAGGAGTGGATTCCAGCCGATGGCGAATTTCCGGTAGAAGGTCGCTCCCACAAATCTCAGCTAAGCAGCGTGCCTGCATCACAAGGGATCGTGAAGAAAGCAATCGTAGAGAAACTGAAGCTGACTTATGACACGGAGTGGTTCCCAGAGGATGGGTCTCGTTATGTGATTGAGGTCATTCTGCTGAACGATCGCGCCCTGCTTACTTTAGATACGACGGGACCAGGTCTGCATAAACGGGGTTATCGTAAACTCGTAACCGAAGCACCACTCAAAGAAACGCTTGCTGCGGCACTTATTCAGCTCAGCCGCTGGAATGTATCCCGTCCATTCTATGATCCATGTTGTGGATCAGGCACCATGCTGATCGAAGCCGCCATGATCGGCTGGAACATTGCACCAGGACTGCGTCGTACGTTTAACTCCGAGAACTGGGCTGTCATTCCCGAAGAATTGTGGGAACAGGCGCGCGAAGAAGCATTTGACGCGGTTCGCGACGATATTCCATTGCAAATTTCGGGCAGCGACATCGATCCGGAAGCCATCGAAGTTGCACAGGCAGCAATCAAGAGTGCCGGCTTCGCCAACGAGATTGAAGTCAGCGTCCTGCCCGCTCATCGTGCAAGACCACAGGGCGAATATGGTGTCATTATTACCAACCCTCCATATGGTGAACGTTTGAGTGAAGAAAAAGAAGTGCAGAAGCTGCTGCGTTCTTTAGGGCGCAGTTACCTCGATTTGCCGACATGGTCCTTTTTCGCCATCACATCGACCAAATCTTTCGAGGAAGACTTTGGCCACAAGGCAGACAAGCGCCGTAAGTTGTTCAATGGACGCATTGAAACCCAATATTATCAGTATTTGGGCCCACTGCCTCCACGTAATAAAGCACCGCAACAATAATATTATTGGAATGATCAAGCGCTCCTGCCTTCCACGGCTGGGGCGCTTTTTTTGCAAGTATTTCGGGAGAACTATGATTGATCTTGATGACATGGCTTCCGCATGAAGTATTTCTCCCCTAGGCATAGTTGAAAAGCCATGACACCACGCTATAATGGATAAAGTCCTATTTTACATTCCGTTAACAAAACCATTCATCAGGGAGGAGACATATATGTTTGTCACTAAGCCAACACGCAGCCTTACGCCGCGCGGGCTTCTGAATCATCCACTTACGTTATATCTTATTTTTCTTGTACTCATGCTGCTCAAATTAATGTGGCTCCACCACAATCTGCACGCCTATAACATTACAATGGGGCTTCTGGACAAAGTGATTGCCATCGGTTCGCTGCTGCTTCTGTCCTTCTGGACCTGGTGGCTGCCTCGCCGGGGCATGATTATATCACTCATTATACTCAATCTGCTGCTCACTGCACTGATCTATGCGGATATGGTTTATTATCGCTACTTTCAGGATTTTTTAACGATCCCTGTACTGATGCAAGCCAGACAGGTCGACGCTTTGGGAGACAGCATCGCTACGCTTATCTATGCCAGTGATCTGTGGTTCTTCGTCGATTGGCTGGTGGTTATCCCGTATGCAGCGATCCTGCTGTTCAGCAAACGTAACCGTCGTGGAGGTTCCATCGCATATTCGAACGGATTGAACTCTTACTCATCAAACTCCCGCAAAACAAGCATGCGTCGTCGACTCACTGCAGGCAGCATTGCCCTGATACTAGGTCTGGGGCTCGCGGTTGGTCCGATTTATTTTTATAGTAAAACCTGGGCAAAAGGGTTGTTTGATAACAACTGGTGGAACGTATCCATGTACAACGTTACCGGACTTCTTGCTTTTCATGGCTATGATCTGTACAACTATGCCAAAGACCAGCTCGGCTCCGGTCCCGAGGTCGATCCTGCCGATCTCGAACAGGCGAAAGCATATTTTGCAAGCAGACAACAGGCTGACCCACTGAAGGATGCGATGTTTGGCAAGTACAAAGACAGCAATGTGATCATTGTCCAAGGTGAAGCCTTCATGAATTTCATGATTGGTCAGAGCATTGGCGGTCAGGAAATTACGCCTCATTTTAACGAGCTGATGAAGGAAAGCCAGTACTACAGTCATTTTTATCACCAGACAGGTCAGGGGCGAACATCGGATGCCGACTTTGGGGCCAATATTTCATTGCATCCACTGTCGGTTGGATCAGCGTTTGTCCGTTACGCAGACCACAGCTATGATTCCCTGCCTTCTATCTTGAAGGATCATGGTTATAGTACAAATGTATTTCACGCCTATGAGAGCGGATTTTGGAATCGCTACACGATGTATCAGAATATGAAGTATGACAAGTTTTACAGTAAAAATGATTTTGAACAGGATGACCCACTTGGCTGGTCGCTGTCGGATGAGTCCTTTTTCCGCCAATCGGTTGAGAAAATGAGCAGTGAGGTTACTGAGCCGTTCTACTCATTCCTCATTACACTCAGCAGTCATCATCCATACGCGTTACCCCAAGATAAACAGCAGCTGGATGTGGGTGAATTCAAAGGAACGATGTTTGGCAACTATCTGCAATCCGTTCATTACGTGGATTCTGCGCTCGGCAAGATGGTGGAAGATCTGAAAAATCGGGGATTGTGGGACAAAACGATCTTCATGTTCTATGGGGATCACGATAACTCCATCAAAGAACAGCCACAATACGAGAAATTTCTCGGACGTTCGCTGAACGATCTGGATATGGAGCAAATTATGAACGAGGTGCCTTTGCTGGTGCATCTGCCGGACGGTGCCGCAGCGGGAACGATTGACGAGCCTGCTGGACAACTGGATATTACACCTTCAGTGCTGCATCTACTTGGTATTTCAGATCAATCCTACTACCACATGGGCAACGATGTGTACGATGGTTCCTCTCGCATGGTGGTATTGCGCAGCGGAGCATTTACAGATGGATCCCTGTTCTATATTCCTTCGGATGATTACCTCTATGACAGCGGCTCCTGTTACGATCTGTCTACTGGTACCAAAACGGATATTAACGCTTGCCGATCTGGTCATGACGAAGCAACAAAGCGACTACAAGTGTCAGATACGGTTAATACGTTTGACCTGATCTCGCGTTTTCACGAGGAGCAAACGTCTGATTCCGAATCCTAACAAACACTGAGCGGAACGTTGCACCGTCGGAACACTGTATAATTCATTTTCCAAAGGTTAACCCGACACTACAATGAAATGGAGCTAGTGCATGACCATGACGTCACATCCAGATCAATTCAATATCGAACAAAAACTGTTCGAAGAAGCTGCAAACTTTGTCAAACATCGCTATCCTCAAGGGTGGGGCGGGGCAGCTGCCGTTTATACTGAAGCTGGCTCGCTGTTAATCAGCGTAGCTCCAGAAGTGATTAATGACGCCACGCATCTGTGTATGGAAACAGGAGCCTATCTGGAAGCCCACAAATTAAACGAGCGGGTCACCCACTCGATCTGTGTGGCACGTGACGATGAGCACTCGGAATTCAAGGTCCTCACCCCTTGTGGTGTGTGCCAGGAACGACTGTTTTTCTGGGGAGAAGACGTGAAGGCTGCCGTATACGATCCAGATGGAGCTTTGATTTACAAGAGATTGGACGAAATTCAGCCTTATCATTGGACCAAGGCATACCAGGATAAGTAAGAAGTTAAACTAGAAGTGTTGAGGCTGCAGTCCGCTGCATGCTTCAGCACTTCTTTTTTTTCGAGGCTTGGTAATAACCATAACCTTGCGAATGAAGGAAAGTCGCTATATAATTGTAACTGTATTGGTTTCATTTATAGATGATGGAGGTTTTAATTGATGAATATTGAAATATGGTCCGACTTTATGTGTCCTTTCTGTTATATTGGCAAACGTCGTCTGGAGAATGTATTAGCACAATTCCCACACCGCGATGAAGTGCATTTACAGTTTAAAAGTTTTGAGCTCGATCCAAATGCTGAATTGAATAGTGGCAAAACCAACGCAGAATATCTGGCTGCCAAATACAATATGAGTGTCGAGCAGGCACGCGGCATGAATGCACAGATGAACGCCAATGCTCGTACGGCTGGACTGGAATACAACATTGATGAGATGATTCCTACCAATTCCTTCTCTGCTCACCGCCTGACCCATTGGGCAGAAACACAAGGAAAAATGCTTGAGCTTAGCGAACGACTCTTTCAAGCGATCTTCATTGAAGGTAAACATGTCGGCAATACCGATGTACTGATCGCGTTGGCTGAAGAAGTGGGTCTGGATCGCAGTGCAGCAGCTGAAGTGTTGTCCAGTAATCAATTCGCAGACCAAGTGCGTGCTGACCAGGCCGAAGGCGAACAATTAGGCATCCGGGGTGTACCGTTCTTCGTGTTTGATCGCAAGTTCGCTATATCTGGTGCTCAACCTGATGAGGTGTTCCTTGACGCGATCCAGAAAGCATGGGATGAGCGTTCCCCTTTTACCATGGTAGAGTCCAGCACCACTAACGCAGATGGCAGTGGAGTATGCACCGAAGACGGCTGCGAGGTTCCGCAACCGGATCAATCCAAATAACACAAAAGCAGCAGGATCAAGGGTAATCCCCTGAACCTGCTGCTTTTTTTATAATCTACAACTCAAGCTAATTATAAAGTTTTAGTGTTTGATGAACAGTTGCAGTGGAGGGGATGGAATTGATTCTGAAGAAGCGGAGTGTTCGCCTGAAAGCTTTCTGTAAGAAAGCTGCTTCGGAAGCATAAGCTGTTTCCTAATTTTCACCTTTTGAATATTGAATCAAAAAATTTGGAGACAACAGCGATCGGAAGAACGATCCGTAACCGGAACAACTCCAAGCAGATCATTAAACACTCATTTTGGAATTGAGCTACACACTCAATCCCAAAACAGCTGATCCGGATGTGGCCCCGTCCGTTTATCCGAATCCAGCGCATCAATTAGTTTCAGCTCATCCGGAGTCAATTCAAAATCAAAGATATCTGCATTCTCGCGAATCCGCTCCGGGGTAACCGACTTCGGAATCGTCACAATCTGGTTCTGGATATCCCAACGCAGAATAACCTGTGCTGGTGTTTTCCCATATTTCTGGGCCAGACTTTTCAAAGCCGATTCCTTGTTCAGTTTACCTCTCATAATGGGGCTCCATGCCTCCAGTTGAATGCCCTGCTCCCCGCAGAAATCCTGCAACTCCTGTTGAATCAGACCCGGATGCAGTTCCACCTGATTCACCGCGGGCACCGTTCCACCTTCATCTATGATATCGCGCAGATGGTGCACTTCGAAATTACTTACACCAATGGCACGTACACTTCCTTCGCTGTATAGACGTTCGAAAGCTCTCCACGTCTCCTTATACTGGTCTCTGCCAGGCCAGTGGATTAAGTATAGATCAATGACATTCAATCCAAGCGCCTTCTGACTTGCCTCAAATGCTCTCAAGGTCGAATCAAAGCCTTGATCCTCATTCCACAGCTTAGTTGTCACAAACAGCTCATTACGGGCAATACCGCTGCTCGCAATGGCTTGTCCCACTTCCTCTTCATTTCCATAAACGGACGCTGTATCAATGCTCCGATATCCGACTTCCAATGCGGTCTCCACCGCTTGTTGTACTTCCTTGCCCTTTGCTCGATAAGTCCCAAATCCCAGCCATGGCATCGTCACGCCGTTGTTCAGAATCGTACAATCTGTAATATGTTTTGTCATTCTGTACCTCCTGTGTGAAATTTGCCTGCTCTTGGTCTATTAACCTTCTCACCAAATTTTAAGCGGCACATTACACACAGTTTGACTAAAATCCACTTCTTGGGTCTATTCAAAATAGACATGAATAACCCGCAAAGCACTGCTGCTCTGCGGGTTCTGGTGTGACAGGAACGCTTATAGATCCCCTTGCCCATTCTGACTCTGGATCGAGTTCAATCTTCTCTTCTCCTCAATGAACATCTCTTCCGCCAGCTCAACGCCCTGACCTCCAAGCGAACGTTCAGCTTGAAGCATAGCTTGCTCGGTATGCGCCAAACGGCGTTCTGCCTGTTCAATGGTCTGTTCTGTTGGATGTGACATTGCCTGTGAAACGGCAAAATGAAGTTTGTTCACTGCATTCTGCGCCTGGGATACGGTCGTATCGGCTTGCAAACTGGAATCATAACGCTTCGGCATGAGTATTCCTCCTTGGGATCATGTTCCTGTTACCCCTTTAGGATGGTTGACATCGGCCTTCCTTATTCTTCTTTCGTTGAAACAATAAAGGATTACTTCAATGTTCCCTATATGAGATCAAGGATGAATATCAATGATGTGTATAACTTTTTCCGTTCTGACTGCGTTTAATTGATAATTACCTTTTCACAAGGAGGTGTATATTTGAAGAACTTTGGGATTGTGTTCATTCTGGTACTTTTATTACTGCTAATCAGTGGCTGCACACCTTCGACGTATGAAATAACGGGATATACAGGCTCCTCTATTAATAACGAGATTCCGGTCCCCGTGAATGCAAAGCAGCTGAGCATAACGACACATTCAGACAATCCAAACATTCTGACAGGCATTAAATATGAATTGAAACATATTGGGGGAGAACAGGGATTATATGTACCATCCGATTATTTTGAGAAGTTATCCGAAGCCGGATGGGTTGAGGTGGAAGAGGAGCGTATGGGACATGTGCATTTTCTAAAAAAAAGTGATACAATCCTCGCCATTGAGATTCAAGAGGATACCTTTGAGATTTTTGAAATGAGGCACGACTTTACGTTCTAATTTCGTACGATTCCTCATCACAACTAAAAAAGAGAGGCCGCAGCCTCTCTTTCCTTTTGTGGACAAGTTTGTCCACTGCATATCCATACAATTACTTCACGAATTTCGCTACTTTAGCAAGCACTTCTTCTTCTGTCGGAGCACTGATGTACCGACCGTTGATGAAGACAAAAGCACGCTTCGCGCAAGGACCGCAATACGATTTGCAACCAATTTTGATCTCCGTATCCGGAGCCATTTTCTCCAACTTGGCCACAATCGATTTGAGTCTGATATGATTACATTTTTCGCATACGCGGATATCGTTAGCCATGAGTTCCCCTTCTTCGCTCCCTTAGTGGTCGCCGTGGTTGCCTTGGGATGGGTTCGTAATAACGAAGCCTTCTTCAGGGAAGTAAAGGTAATCAATTTTAACGCCATCCAGCAAAGGCTGATCATTCTCAAGAATAACGTCAATCTCTTTATCGGTAGATACAACCGTATCATTGTCTTTTGGTGTATCGATATCGAGTCCGTAGTGGGCATGATCTCCATGTGCATGTGTGATCACAACGCGCAGCAATTTACCTTCGTTCTCAGGCTTGTCCAGTTCAAGTTTCAATACTTTCGCGGCATTACGTGTAATTTTGCAGTTCATATCATTCATCTCCTATATTGTAATTGCTGGTCCCAACAATTTTTCATTATTTCTAAACTCCAGCATCTATTGTAAAGAAAATTACTGCGCTTCGCAATAACATTGATGCAAAATCGATGTTAAAACCACCCATTTTGTGTCGGATTAAGACGACGCCTCCGCTGTAAGTACCGGATATTTGCGCTCCGCACGACTTACAAACCAGTTCATCAGCAACAACGTAACCCCGATATCATCTATAGGCATAAACGGCATCACGTCAGGAAGTACCCAGTAGAGCAGTGCCGGGATGATGAACAGCAACTTCTCACCCAAAGGGATCTGCGGAGCCCGCAACAGACGCGGCAGCCGTTTGAATACTTGTGTCCATCGTTTGAATGACAGCAGTCTTCTCCACTTCATATGAACCCCTCCGTATGATTATTGCACTGAAATAAAACAGCACACGTTATAGTCACTAATAGTTACACCCATCATTACCTGTTCCAGAGCGATCCGGAACGAATGATGCAATATGCAGATTAAAAAACGAACGCCGGTCACAGCGCCCGTTCCTGTTATACGAATGGACAACCCGTAAGTTTCATGTCTTCCCAACCGGATTATGTGAAGTCAGATTTCTTGGATTCCCAATCCTCCCTGTTAGTGCTCTCGATCTGTTAATAATTCAGCCAATAGCATGCCAACCTCTACGCAGATGTCATCGAACTGATCCATGGGCAGCGGGTTGACCCCGAGTCCCACTTCTACTGTGAAGCCAGGCTTCCGAAACTTCTGGATGAACCAGTCTTTGTACCCTGCATCGCTTCCACCCAGCTTAACTGCCTTGTACCCTGAGGCCCTTGCCAGTCTACGTGACAGCGGTGCACTCTCCTTTGGCTCCAAATCCCGGTAGTTCCAATAAATTTCCTGTCCCTGGCTGTGCAGCGAAACGACAGCATCGAAATGATGCTGCTCGGTCCACTGTGCAAGTGCCCACGCCTCCGGTTCCGATAAGGGAGTGGTTCCTGCATAATCTCTTGGCCCTGGGGACGTTATTCCTCTTCTAGCCGCCTCTTCCTCCCAATAAGCCGGGAATTGATCGTTAAGGTCTACTCCCCTAATATTGGATTTCCAGTGCGTAAAATGTGAGCGTCCGGCATTCCATTCCAGCAATTCTTCTGCATGGGGATGATCATTGACCACGCCCTCCTGCACCAATTCAACTCCATCCGGATTAACCATGGGGACAGCCCACAGCGTAGTTTCCTGCATCCAGCGTTCCGTCTGAAATTGATGCCACGGCGTAGATGTACTGTAAGCCTTCGCATATTCTTCAATGAATCGCATCAGAACCGCGGTAGTCAGCCACTCATTTGCATGAACAGATGCGTTGACATGAATATGTTTGGGACCTTGACCCAAACGCAGATAAGGCAAAGCCTTGCCCATGACACTGCTGCCAATCGAGCCAATCTCGATAAATGGATATTTCTTTTCCAGCAAACCGATATCACGTTTCATTTCACGGTAACCATACTCTCCCTGCAGCTTGACGATAGTTTTTCCATTTGAATCCGGAATATGAATACATCGCCCGCACCAGTCCGGAATATTCGCTATTTCTGGATTAGCTTCGCGCAATTCTTCTTCAATCAGTCCAAAACGTAATGCGATACCGGCCACTTTCTCTCCCGGTTGCACTGCATACCTGCGCCCCGTTCCCGGCATAATGCGCAGCATCTGTCCTGTCAGCAAATAAGGCTGGGACGCTGCTTCCGGGTTGAGAGCGGCAAGTAACTCCTTCGTCATATGGTTTGCTGCCGCAATACGCGACAAGGTATCTCCCTGATGAACAATAATCCATTGCAGCTCCATGTTGATCTCCTTTCCTATAGAAACCGTGTAATCTCCTGTCCCTTTCTCGCCTGTGTCCTTACTGTATGTAATATGTATGCCGATCTGGTTGTCCGTCATGTGACATGAATCGTGTAAATCCCTCCAACATATGAAAAACGTAATCACATTCCGAAGCTCTTATCCTTTCTCATATAATCAAAAGAATCCCGGAACACGAAGTGTTCCGGGATTCTTATAAGCATAGAAACCAAAAAAAACGCTATGATAATTGCGTAACCTGCCACACAACTGGCGTTTTGGAGATCTGCTCTCCCAACCATTGACGAGTAATATTCTGGAACATGCGTGGGTCCCCTGTGCAAAAAAACTGATGGACCGGCGTCTCATCCCCACTGGCCAGCTTTCGTTTATCATACAAAATCGTACTTATTTCCCTCGCCGTTTCATCTGCCGAACTGATCAGCTTCACTTCCTGCCCCATAACCTCCTGAATGGTATCCATGAGAAAAGGATAGTGCGTACAACCCAGAATAAGACAATCAATCGGCTGTTGCTTAATCTGGCCTAAAGACTGCTCCACCGTACTTGTCGTTTGCTCGGAACGGAATTCGCCTTGCTCCACCAGTGGCACAAGTGCCGGACAAGCCTGAGTGACCACATCAATATAGGGGGACAACTGTTTGAGTGCAGACGTATATGCACCACTTCCAATGGTTCCCACGGTGCCAATGACACCGATGCGTCCTGTGCGTGTCGCTGTGATGGCTGCTCGTGCTCCCGGATGAATGACACCAATGACAGGCACATTCACCTTGGCTCGAATATAGTCGAGCGCTGCTGCTGTAGCCGTATTACAGGCGATAACGATAACCTTCGGATTGAACTGGATCAAGAAATCAACGATTTGTTCCGTGAATTGTTTAACTTGTTCGGACGAACGGGGTCCGTACGGTGTCCGGGCAGTATCTCCAAAATATATGATCTTTTCCCGTGGGAGCTGACGCATCACTTCCTTGGCGACGGTCAATCCCCCTACACCGGAGTCTAATATAGCGATTGCTTGCTGCACGAACACACCGCTTCCTTCTTCATTGAATTGGTTCTGTTAACAAATTGGTTCCCAGAGCTTTCTTCCTACCGTATGAATTTTCAGGCAAAAAGGTACCTACATCTTACCCGATTTCATTGCAGGGTTCAAACAAAAATGCGGTATCGTTCAACTCCTGCACGACGAACACACAACAAAGCAGGCTCCCCTCCAGATGGAGGAAAGCCTGCTCGCGTTCAAGCTTAGCTTTAGATATTGTCTTTGGAGTCGTCGGCAGGAAGCTTCGCGATGACTTTAATACCTGACTCATTTGCTGCATCTGCATCAACGGAAGACTCAGTATCAGTAATGACGGCGGATACGCGTACTTCTTTACCTTCAGCGCAATTGCGCCAGGACTGGATATCCTGGATAACGACATCTGCCGTTTCTTTTACTTTGGATACGATCTGTGCGCTTTGTTCGCCTACCTTGCTAGCCAGTTCCTGACCTTTCTCACTCACCTGACGTGCACCTTCCGAAATATCTTGACGAAGTTCACGTCCCGATTTTGGCGCCAACAGCAAAGCTGTCACTGAACCTACAACCGAGCCGATTAATGCTCCCCACAACAAACTTTTGTTAGAATCCTTCACGTCGCATCTCTCCCTTTACCTTAAATGAAGTACCGAATAACCAAGCAACAGCCTGTTGCTCGTTAATCCGGGCGAATGCCTACTCTGTTGATGCAGTATAAGCAGCAAGGGCTTGACCTGACACTCGGATACCAAAAAAATTCTGGATGTCGTCTTTCGCACCTTCTGGCGTTATCAAGACATGCCTCAAGTCTGCCGCGCCGGCTCAAGCGGAGCAACGGCATGTTCATCACCCGGGTCCAGATCAATTACATATCGTCCTGGTGCAATTAATGCCGCCTGATGCTCACAACGCCAGCGTCGTCCGCCGGAAGATCCCAGCGTCTGTCCATCCTGTAGAACATCGCCCTGATCAAATATGTAATAGGCGGCCCCCAGCAATGTCTGGGCTACCGTATCCGGATCAAGTCCAATGAAATGACACTGTACATCAGGCACGCCAAGTGCCGACAATCCTACCGTGTCCATAACCAGCTGACGCTGTTCCTCCGTGCCCCCAGCCTGATACATGCGCACATTCATCGCAGCGTAGAGATGCTCCTCACGCTCCTGTGACAGCACATAGGCTTTCGGTTCAACCAATTTGTCACTGCCATACCAGTATAACGCCTCACAAGGCAGCACTTCCATAACAGCCTGAATCGTCTTTTGGAACAATTCGAGTCGCTGTTTGCGCGGCATGGCAGCAGTGAACATATCATGAAGCCGGATGGAATATTGGATCGTTTCCATAGCTTGTCCTGCTTCTGGCCAATGCCAGGCTTGCTGCAAAGCCCCTCCAAAGCGGGCACGATCTACAATTTCAGTAATGGGGAGAATGCACGTCTGTGCTGGAATATTACCTTCCTGAAAAGAAACCTTATGGTCCAGATGGTAGAAAACCAGCATTTCAGGTTCATGCTCCTCATTGCCTTGCTTCACGTCAAGCCGGACTTGTCCGGTATGACGACTTAGTGCCTCCTGCAAACGCCCCCGATCTATAACGGGACGTTCCTGGAATAACAGCTCAATCATATATACCGGATGAAATCCGGAAGGTATGTCATTCGTTTCATTATTTCCTTCTTGATCTTCTTTCCATTCGTTCGTCATGCTGCTTCCCCTCATTCCTTGCTCTGTCCCTCGGCCTGTGCAGTCTGGAAAGGCCCGAGTTCTTTTTCCACATAGGTATTGACCTGATGGGAAAAATGTTCAAGCACGCCCGGCAGGTCACTGCTCAGCGGATGCAGTTCAGATCGCTCCCAGCTGTAATAGTCCTGAACGAGCGGCTTGCGCAACGATACGAGGCGACTCAGCACCTCATAGGTTGCATGATCAAAAACCTTCTCTTCATGGTTAATCTGAATAATATCGTCATAGCTGCTCGCATCACGCATGATGAATCCGTCAATCAGATAACTCCCTACATCCGTAACGATTTCAATTGCGAGATGAAGACAGCGTTCCTGTACCAGACCCAGCATGAGACTGCCATCCCAAGCTTGTGAAGCACGGCGAAGACCTTCGGCCACCTCCGGTACGGCAGCAAGCCGGCGTGCAATCTGTTCCCTGTTTACGTAATACAATGTGTTCACTTCCCGTTCAGTGAATTATCGGTTCCTTTTTCCTCTTCGCTTCAGCCAAAATAACATCACAGGACAAGCGATCAGAAACACGACAAAAATATATAAAAATTCCATTACGTCTCTTAAATCGCTCATGCAGAGTCCCCTTTATCCAAAGTAGAATGAAGAACAGATTAGATTTCGTAGTCCACTGCAATCGACTGCTCTCTGACCTCGTTCATATACTTGATGACTTCCTGATGCAGCGGATGTACCTGATATGCCTGAAGATCTTCCAGTGATGCAAACTCTGCCGTGAGTGAGATGTCAAAAGATCTGTCTGAACGGAGCACGTCAATACCTACTTCAAGCGAAACCAGAACATCAATTTTGCCTTGCAGATTGCGAAGAACATTCGCAGCCGCTTCAATACTTTCATTAGAACGATCTTTCATTTTAAACAGAACAATATGTTTAATCATCAGACAAGCACCTCATTTGAGTATAATAATTGGTATGAATGAATTTTCTTGTATCCAAAATATATCATAACGTCCTCTATTACGAAAGGATACTTGGAAACGTTCTCTTAAAAGACAATCTAATCGGGGCTACCTTCATTCGCCTTTGTTTTCTCCTGGGGCATATTATCCGTCTGTTCACTTTGGTTTGTCTGTTTTTCCGGGTCAACTTCTGTTGCCTGTTCATTTGTATCCTTCTTCTCCACATTCGGCTGCGGTATAGGCCATTCCCGGTCAGACAAATCTTCCTGTTTTTTAAGCACCGCTATAGCCTGTCTGAGCTTGTCTGGCAATGGAAGCCCAATGCGGGCATAATTTTCGGTAATGGATATCAGCTCATTCACCAGATAAAAGTAGATGGCTCCCCCTTTAATGATGTCCGTTCCCATGAGCAGGTCAATTCGGTGAGCAAGCAGAATAACCGTCAGCATGAGACCTTTGCGGGCGAGCCCCCAGAATCCAACATTACTATTCAATCCTTTACCCGTTCTTACTGCCGCAGCGAGACCCGTAATGTAATCCACAGCCATTGCAACCGCCAGCAAGCTAAGCAGCTGATCCCATCCACCAAAAGCAAACGTCATGAACGCCCCTGAAATGGCAGCAAAGGTACTTACGGATGGACTCACGTTTCTCACCTCTCCCTCTCACTTGATCTCCATACAAGATATGTAAGAGTAAGAGATTTTGACAGGCCACCTGCCCGGCCGAACACGCGGATTTCTAATTTCAGATTTGTGCACATTGGTAATTGGTTCCTTTAACGAAAATCGAATATTTATGGGTAAATCAGGGAAATAAACCGCATCATATCAACAAAAAATAGATAAAAGTACTATAGTCTCACTAATAGGTAATTAGACTCATTTTATTTTTATTCATTATCTATTTCATCCCTTAAATTTAGTGAAACATTGTAATCTAGGAATATACTAGGATGTGAATTGCGCCTGTTCTAGTTCATAACTCCTCCTTTGTAGAGGATTCACGCATCCCTTCATTTGAAACAGGTGCACCCGGCACTTGAAAGTACCCCCGTACTTATTGTAGTATTTGGTTAAAAAAATCGGAGGAAATATGCCTAATCAACCAGAACAACATTCCATCCAGGCGTGGTCTCTGATCAACCGTAAATATTTAGGAAAAGGCGTCCGTGTTAAACGATTCCGAAAACCGACACGCTGTCAAATCCGCAACCGTGTTCTTCTTGCCGTGCTGATGGCCAATGATATCAAGTTGTCTCAGCTCGCCGAAGATCTATCCATCTCTTCACGCAGCGTCAGCGCGTGGGTGTATGAAGGACGGATACCCGGCAGTACCAATTTGGACAAGGCATGCCAATTGCTCGGCTACCCGCGCCACATTCTTTTTAATGAAGAAGTGGTACGCAAAAGCCCTGTCATTTGTCAGCCCGAGCCTTCCCGCTTCATGAAGCGTACGGTGACCCGTTCTCCGGTTAGCAACCGTATTCTGACAGGCTTGTGCATGGTCCATGATTTGTCGGTGACAGATGTCAGCCACTGGATCGGGGTTCACCCCGGCACTTTCCGCAAATGGCTGCATCAGGGAACGCTGCCTTCTGCTGCGTTTCAGGAACAAGCGGAACAATTTTTCCGCATCCCGAAAACTATTTTGTTCGCAGATGTCATCTTGAAAGATCGCCACAATAACTAAATTAGCGAACAACCAAAAGGCTCTGTCCTCCCCCATGGGAAAGACAGAGCCTTTTTAAATTATTATTTTTATCGTACAGGTTAAATTAGATTATCATTTCTCCAGTCGGGTGTACTCAGGTACTCAGCATCGTCTCTCAGGGGCGATAAGCGGCTCTCTTGTCCTCCAAACAGCTTTGGATGCATCATTCCTTCACTCCCAGTCACTCCTTCACCTGAGCCGGTACAGCGTGCTCTCCGAACGAGGAGATCACTTCCTTATCGAAAGGCGCGGCGACTCATCCCCATATGTACCTCATCGATGCCAACTAACCAACTCCATTAAATCATGGATCATTTAAAGAAATAGAACTTTATCGTTAGCATCATTTCCACAAAATATTTGTACGAACAATTTAATCCAACACTTTATATGGGATACAAAAAAAAGCCTTTCCCCTAAGGGAGCAGGCTTCAATCTACACTCTAATTCAGCTTGTGTAACGTTTGGTCCGCTCTATCCTACCCCCTTATATGACCGTGTTTTTCAAAAATTCATCTGAAAATATTGCTGTTGAATCAAATAACACCATCTCTATTGTAAACAAAGATAGTATCTTGTCTCGTACATTACATTACGCACTCACAATTTGTACGTACAACTAAAGTCATTAGATAACACTTGTTCATACTATTTCTTTCATCCTTATTTCGAACCCACGTTAAGAATTTCATTGATATATTTCAGTCCCGTATATCGATCTCGAAGCAAATGAGCTGTGGTGAACGCATGTTCCACCATCTCCATGGATACACCCAGTTGTTCAGTTGTTGTAGGGCCCCCAACTTGCTCAAGCCAAGCTGTAAGCTGCGATGCATCCGGCAGATTATTGTATACACGGAAAACCGGCTCGTCGGATTGTTGTGCAAGATCTTTGTATTTTACGGTAAGCAGTGCACAGGCCACTCCCACCTTGGCTCCATGCAAAACAGGTTTGTGCCCTGCCTCCATCAGATCCATCTCCCACCGATGGGACACATGATGCTCTCCACCAGATGCCGGACGGGAATGATCAATGATCAGCATGGAAATACCGGAAGCAATCAGCGCATCCATTAATACAGTCACACCATCGGCCCGTCCTTCAGCGATACCTTTGACATTCTCCACACAGGTCGTTAGTGCTTCTTCCGTCATGCGGTAAGCTACGGGGCAGAACGGTTCCCCACCCATATCCCTGGAAACTACCCAGTCCGCCAGTGATGTATATTTACCAAGCATATCTCCGAATCCGGCAGCATTCATCTCTTGGGGAGCTTGCTCCAATATATGAACATCCGCGAAAATAGCTTCTGGCGGCACCGCCTGGAACGTCTGTTTGACGCCGCTGACAATAAGAGGTGCACCTGCTGAAGTAAATCCGTCAACCGAAGCCGCTGTAGGTACGGACAGAAAGGGCTTGTCCATTTTGGAGCAAACAAATCTCACCAGGTCATGAATGGTCCCTGAGCCAGCAGCAATGATCGCCTGACTTTCCTGTTTCACACCCAAAAGTACCTGCACAATTCCACCCTCATCGGCGATCACGTCCCCCGCTTTGTTCTCTGGCATACATATCTCATCCACATGAACGCCTGCTTCACGAATGTTCTTTACCACCTCGTGTCCTGCTGCTGGCCCTGTAAATCGATCATATACCACTGTTACATGTTTGTACCTTTGCTCGGACAAATAGCGAGGTAACCGCTGAATAGCTCCATGCTCCAGATAGACCTGCATTTGCACCAACCGATGATCATGCCCACAATTACAATTCTGCGCTTCTTCATTCCATGCAGCAATTCGCTCGTTCATATTCATTTCGCTCTTAACCTCCCTTAAGAAATATCATGCATAATTACATGGGTAAAACCACAAAATGAAAAAAGGAAATAAAATGTGAGTATTTTCCTGATCACACTTTACTTCCTGTTCTAAAAATTTGCAAATCCTAAACTCACATTCCCAAGCAGGTGAACCTATGAAATTAACCAAAGAAATAGGGATTTCTCTCGGATTTCTCGCAGGAACGACGTTGGGCAGCGGCATTGCTTTTCTGTTTCGTTTACAGGCGTATGAGGTCATGGCAAGTGTTGCGCTCTTTGGTATTGCTGGAGCGATTGCAGGCCTGTGTGTGCAGCAATTCATATTCAATAAATAAAAAACAAAAAAGCTCGCGAATTGCCTTTTAGAGCAATTTCGCGAGCTTTTTTTCTTCGATGCGGTCGAGAGGACTCGAACCTCCACGGGGGTTAGCCCACACGGACCTGAACCGTGCGCGTCTGCCAATTCCGCCACGACCGCATAATATGTATCTTCTCATCCTGGATGAAAAGCATTCCGGTCAAGCCATTGCTTGTTTTACCGTAATTAAGAGTATACATGCTCTCAAATAAGTTTGCAACACCTTTTTTACTAGCTGCAATGCATAGGACATATGTCCTTTTTTAACCTCATCAAACTCCCTATCGTAGACATTAAGCAGATCAAGTGTCCTTTTGGACACGCTATACCTTGCATAGAAATGGGGAGTTTTGCATGACGATAAAGAACACTACACAAGAACATATTGAAGAAGGAAAACGCAGCATTCACTGGACGGAAATGCATATGCCCCTGCTGGGCGAATTGAAATCCCAGTTTGCCAAAGAGCTGCCTTTTGCTGGCTTAACCATCGGTATATGTATTCATGTGGAGCCCAAAACAGCTGTGTTATGCCGCACACTTCAAGCAGGCGGAGCCAACGTTGTATTGACTGGCAGCCCGGGCACAACCAAAGATGCCGTCACAGCAGCTCTGCGGGAAGAAGGCATCACGGTATATGGTCAACGTGCGGACAGGCGCAATGAGCACCTGCATAATATCCACAGTGTACTTCGTCACCACCCCCATCTCCTCATGGATAATGGAGCCGATCTGGCGCGTACCTTCATTCAGCAGTATGATACTCATTCTCTTATCGGTGGTACGGAGGAAACGACGACCGGTGCCAATCTGCTGCGTGAAGAGACGGGTGAGAACATCCCTTTTCCGATTATTGTTATTAATGATAGTCCACTCAAACGAATCATGGAAAATGAACACGGTGTTGGACAGACCATTATTGAAGGTTTTATGCGTACTACAAACCTGATTCTGCCCACACGTCGTTTCGTCATCGTAGGTTATGGAACCTGCGGACGAGGCATTGCCAGGTATTTGCGGAATCTGGGCAGCCAGGTCGTCGTTGTTGAAACCGATCCGATTGCTGGCCTGGAAGCGGCACTGGATGGATTCAGAGTGGCACGATTGGAGGATACATTTGAATTTGCCCAAGTGTACATTACTGTCACTGGCCGTCCTAACGCCATTCTGAAGGAACATTTTAATCAAATGAATGACGGAACGATCCTCGCCAATGCCGGGCATTTTTCTTGGGAGATGGATCTGGAAAGTCTCCGTCAGGACGCAGAGCATTCGGAACAACTGACAGCGGATATCGAACAATTTACATTAGCGAACGGACGTCGACTCATGTTACTTACTCAAGGCGAGATGCTGAACCTAGCTGGTGGCAGCGGCAACCCTGCCGAAACGATGGATCTGGGCTTGTCCCTGCAAGCCGCCTCTCTCCACTATCTTGTAAAGCAACGCCAACATCTCACCCTCGGACCACAGCCGGTTCCTCACAGCGTTAACAACACCATTGCCGGACAGATGCTGAAGCATTTAAGCTACAAAATCTAATCCGTGTGATTGGTGATCTGCATTTAAAGGAGAGGTTCACATGAAAAAAGCCAAACTTTGTTTTATCGGTGCAGGATTCCATGCATCCACGAATATATATCCATCTGCTGTTGAAGCAGGAGCAGAAATTCAAGCCGTCGCCACCCGCAGTATTGAAAGGTCCGAGGCGGCTCTGCTTCGTTTTGGGAGCAGCGGGAACGCGTATGACAATACTCAGCTGATGCTGCAGAATGAAGACTGTGACGGCGTGATTGTTGTAGCGCAACCAGAGGATCAGACAGCACTTGCCCTTGAATGCATCCGGGCTGGCAAAAATGTATACGTGGATAAACCCCTCGGATGGAATGCTGCTGAAGCTGCTGCTGTGGCTGAAGCTGCCCAAAAGGCAGGTGTGGTTGTCATGGTTGGATTCATGAAACGATATGCGCCGGTCTACATGAAACTCAAGGAACTGATCGATGGTGGATCATTGGGCAGAGCACGTTCTTTCCAAATGAAATTCGCTGTAGACAGCACACCCTTCTGCAAGGATGAGGAACAATTCATGAAGCTCGCTGCCATTCATATGGTCGATCTGATGCGTTTCCTGTTCGGGGAAGCCGTACAGGTCACAGGCACGTCGGTTAAAGACGGAGAACATATTAACCAGAGCATTTCCCTGAAATTTGATCAAGGTGTGGTGGGCAGTGCCTACTTTGTCGGAATGAGTGCATGGTCACGCGAGAGCGAAAGTGTACTTGTCACCTTTGACGATGGATTTGCGTTAGCAGATGAAATTAACACACTTACGGTTCATCAATCTCGTACAGGGGATACCCTTCCCTGGAAATCCCTTGAGGAGCAGGATACTGTTTTCACCCCTTCTGGCTCTCCCATGTCAGGGGCTTATCGCGATCTCTACTTACGAGGATTTGTAGGGGAGATGGCTCATTTTATGGAATGCTGTCAGAACAAATCTGATCCACGTTCCAGTGGTACGGATAATATTGAAACTATGGCGTTGTGTGATACCATTCTGGCGTCGCTGATCTGAGATTCGTACGATATTCGTTCCATCATTTTATCATTTTATACAACCTGAGAAGAGGAAATAAACATATGTTAGACGCCGGATTACTTATTATTCGACTTGTTATTGGTTTTATTATGATGGGTCATGCATGCAAGAAACTGTTTGGCTGGTTTGGTGGAGAAGGCATATCAGGAACAGCCGCATTTTTCGGGGTGATTGGTCTGAGGCCTGCGAGAGTTATGGCTGTCTGTGGGGGCCTTATTGAATTGATCGGCGGGTTCCTGTTTGGGACGGGTCTCTGGACTGGTTTTGCTGCCATATTGCTCATCATCCCTATGCTTGTTGCCATAGCAAAAGTCCATGCAGGTAAAGGGCTTTGGAATCTAAACGGAGGATTTGAGTACAATTTGGTTATGCTCGGATCGCTAATCGGTGTTGCACTAGCGGGTGCAGGGGCGTATTCTCTGGACGCTTTAATCTAATCTAGCTTTCCATTCCTTTCTATTCCTGAGAACCTCGATGTTTCGTGATACGAAACCGGGGTTCCTTTTTGTTTTAACTTCATGTCAATGCATGGGATGGGGTTTATAATCCAAGGGAGAAGTGATATGCTCATAGATGAGTAATATGTACATTTAAGTGCTGTAGTACTGAAATGGATACTATAAATAACCACCACAAACTGGAGGTGCAATTATAATGAAAATGAACGCGAAAGATGTGTGTCCCTCGCCTTATGGCTGTTCCGTTGAAGTCACGCTGAGCGTCATTGGAGGCAAATGGAAAGGTGCGATTCTATATCACCTATTCTCCGGCTCGTTAAGATTCAACGAGATCAGAAAGTTATTCCCTGATATTACTCAGCGGATGTTAACTCTCCAATTAAGAGAGCTGGAAAACAGCGGAATTGTTCACAGGGAAATATATCCTCAGGTTCCACCCAAAGTGGAATATTCGCTTACACCGTTTGGAGAAACGCTCCAGCCGATTATTTACAGCATGCGAGACTGGGGAGAACAGTATACAAATGAAGTCCTGGCCAGATCACAAGAGGTCTAAACAAATGACAAAAAGAAGCTAATCCTTTCTTCGATGGGATCAGCTTCTTTTGTTTTTCAAGATTGAAGGTACGCAAACCTTATTTTATGACCGTCTGAATGGTAATGGTACGATTACGTCCCTCTTCCTTGGCTTGATATAACGCATTGTCAGCCAAATGGAACAACTCTGTTGCCGTTGTGGAATGCAGTGGATATTCGGCAATGCCTGCCGAAATCGTCACAGAACGATCAATGGGCAATATACTTTGTTCCACCGATACACGGATATGCTCGGCAATCTGATACGCTGTTTTGGAATCCGTATGTCGCAATAACACAACAAACTCCTCCCCGCCAAAACGGGAGCCTACATCCTGCGTCCGAACGGACAGTTTAATAATATTCGCGATATGCTGCAGAACCTGATCCCCTGCATGATGCCCATACGTATCATTTATGGATTTGAAGCGGTCAATATCCAGGACCACAATGGAGAAAGGAATTTCTTCATCAATCCAGCGCTGGATGACTTCTTCAAATGTTCTACGATTCGTCATTCCGGTTAATACATCCGTTCTGGCATCATAAGTAAGCTGATCCTTCTGTTTTCGAAAATTCGCCAATGCGGTCAACACGGTGCGTGTTAACAAATCCGCTTCCCTGTTCCAATGCGGCTTCATTACAGGCAGATCTACTTTACCCTGATCCACCTGGTTAACCAAGTCCGCAAGATAAACAAATGGACTGGCCAGCTTGCGCGCTACACGAATAACGATAAGTGTCAGAATGATAAACGGGATTGAAGTGTACAGCAGCAGCATGCGAATATGTTGATTCAGTTGATCGTATACCATCTGGGTTGGAGATACAACGACAACTCCCCAATCTGTTGTGGGAACCTTATAATAACCTGCGAGTGAATCCACACCCGCCAGATTCTTGTATTGTTCTTTGCCTGTCTGGTCGTGAAGCAATTTTTGCACCACTTGATTTTTGCTTAGATTTTCACCAATTCTTTCCGTATCCGGATGAAACAACAACGTCCCTTTGGCATCAACAATAAAAAAATAAGAGCCATTACTGGTCTTCAGCTGACTGCCAAATGACAGGTTCAAGATGTTGTTTTCCTGTAGATAGATGCTCCCACTAATTAAACCATTGAATTTACCTGATGGACTGAAGATCGGTTCACTTATAAATACGATTCTTCGTTCCGAATAAGGCCCGCGGTAGGCTTCGGATATATAGGAAGACCTTGATTTAAACGCCTTTTTGGCTGCATCAGAAGTTATAGGCTGTCCGAGGCTTTTTTCCAAATAAGGAGAGGAACCCCGAATAATTCCCGATGCATCAACCAGAGAAACCGAATTGAAATAATTACTGCTGTTTCGAATCAAATCCAGTGTAGAATCCAGTTTTTTCGCATCTGAGTAGTCTATTTCCGGAAAATAACTCGCTGAATACTTCAAACTGGTCTGCATGGATTGAAACAACGAGTCCAGTGTTTGGCTCATCTGCACGGCACTGGAATAATTAAGTGAGAGTGTACTATCAATCAGCGACTGCTTCTGGGATGTATAAGATGAAATAAACATAATGGTCAGTGTCATCAAAACAGCAATGGTGACCAATCCACTCAATAGAGCGGTAAGGCTGATTTTTTTGATCTTCCTTACTTTTCTTTTTAATCTGGATGTTTTATTCTCTGCGATCATTATTGCTTCCCCCGGTTTTTCATGAAAAGGCATATTCCTTCTATTTTATACGAAAGTTGTTAAGAAGAAATAAATAGTTTATGAAGTTAAGAAAATTAAATCGGAAGATTGACGATTTGATGACATTTGATGACATGGAAGCCGCTTTCTTCGAAATCTACTGGATCTGGATTCAAGATTAAGATTCATATGAATCCACAATTACATATCCCTCGCCAGGCTGTTGTTCTACAAACCCAGCCATATGACGCGTTTGAAATGAAATCGGTCCGTCGCTACCGACCAAAATGCGATTTTGAACTTCATCCGTTGTTTCAGCTGGCAATGCAAATGAGCGCGTATACGCGAAGTGTTCCTGTAACGTGGCATGAATCGCATTCACCAGTCTGTCATTGCCAACACGACCAAATACATTCAGCAATACGATACCACCAGAATGCAATTTGTTTTTTAACATAGTGAAAAATGAGCTTGAAGTAAACTGTGCAGGAGTTCCTGCAGCCGTAAAGGCATCTACAATAATATAATGGTATGAACCTGAGGCCTCCTGCTCCAATAGTTCACGACCGTCACCAACCAGCACATGATCTCCACGATATCCAAAGAAAGTTCTGCTGAGCTCAACGACTTCTGCATCGAGTTCGGCAACTTTTACTTGACGGTTGGACAGGTAGGTTGATAAGGTTCCAATACCATGCCCAATGACAAAAACAGATTCATAATCGGGATTATTTCGTTCCATCAGATGCACCATCGCTCTTGGATACTCCAGCACCATTCGGGATGGCTCGTCCAGATCCATCGCCCCCTGAACTGCTGCATTGGAGAACTCCAGCACACGAAAACGGCCCTTTTCCCCATAAAGCTTGGATGTATCATATATCATCAACTCATGCTGTTCACTCTTATTTCGGTATAAAACTCGCACTGACCGTTCTCCCTTCGTACTTTTACGCAAATGACTATAAGTGTGTTCCTAAAAAAAACCGACTCCGCTGGAACGGAAACGGTTTTCCATGACTATTTACGATTGAATCGCCTCATGCAGAGCCTGGACATACTCCATCCCCAGATTGGAAAGCGAAGCATTTTTGTGGCTGATCCATCCGACATTAATGGTCTCTTCACACTCCAGCGGCACGGGGATGATCTCGTTCCCGTTCAGGTCGGCACTAAGTACACCTGTCGAGATCGTGTATCCGTTCAAACCGATTAGCAGATTAAACAGCGTAGCTCGGTCATTAACCTGTATGCTTTTGGGATGAGAAAGCGTGCTTAGGATCTCCTCTGAAAAATGGAAGGAGTTATATTCCCCCTGGTCAAAGGACAGGTATGGATAATCCTGAAGCTGTTCAATCGCAACCGATTCCTGCTTCGCCAGCGGATTTTGCACACTGATAAAAATATGCGGCTTGGCAACAAACAGACTGTTGAACACCAGCCCCGCATCCTTAAGCAGCTTGTTAATCACCTTGGCATTGAATTCATTCAGATATAGTATGCCAATCTCGCTGCGCAGGCTTTTCACATCCTGGATAATCTCATACGTTTTCGTCTCCCGCAGAGCCAGTTCATATTCATCCTGTCCATACTGCTGCACCAGCTTAACGAAGGCATTTACTGCAAACGCATAGTGCTGTGTGGAGACGGAAAAATGCTGCGGAGACGGCTTCGCGTTCAAATAACGATTCTCCAGCAATTCCGCCTGCTCCACCACTTGGCGCGCATAACTTAGAAATTCCACACCTTCTTTGGACAGCGTAATTCCTTTATTTGTGCGTTCAAAAATGGTAATCCGCAGCTCCTGCTCCAGATCCCGGATGGCATTCGACAGGCTGGGC
Organism: Paenibacillus sp. OK076; assembly: GCF_900110055.1. Taxonomy (NCBI): domain Bacteria; kingdom Bacillati; phylum Bacillota; class Bacilli; order Caryophanales; family Paenibacillaceae; genus Paenibacillus; species Paenibacillus sp. OK076. Next base: position 1,231,962 of record NZ_FOCH01000001.1, on the reverse strand, counting down.
TGGGAAATAAACAGCCGCTTGGCGGCTTCATTCATCGAGCCACGCGTGGCGACTTCAATCACATATTTTAGCTGTTGCAGCGTCAATGCATTATTCCCCTCTCTCTGGTGCGTTACTTGATCATACTATACCATATTGCAACCCGGACGAGCTCTCTTTCAGGGTACAAAAAGACGCCCTCAACCCGTACATATGGTTGTGGACGTCTTTGGAGTTTTACTTACAGAGAGGTTTAAGCCATACTTGCTGTTGGTCTCACCACGATTTCATTCACATCCACCTCAGCCGGCTGGTTGATCGCGTACAGAATGCTCTGAGCAATCGCCGTGGCCGGAATGGTTATGCGCCGATAGTCTTTCATAAACTCGCGTGCTTCAGCATCCGAGATGGATTCGGCAAGTTCGGATTCAGTCACACCTGGTGATACGAGGGTCACGCGAATATCTGCGCCTACCTCCTGGCGCAAACCCTCCGAGATCGCACGGACAGCGTATTTGGTTGCACAATAAACTGTGGCTGTTGGGGTCACGGCATAGGCACCAATAGAGGCGATATTAATAAACTGGCCGGAACCCTGTTCTTTCATAACCGGTAGCCCCACGGCGATGCCGTGTAGAACACCCCGAATATTAACATCAATCATACGGTTCCATTCGTCGACTTTTCGCGCTTCAAGGCGCGATAACGGCATGACTCCTGCGTTATTAACAATCACATCCAAACGTCCATAACGACTGAGCGCAAGCTCTACGATCGTTTGCATCTCTTCCAGCTGTGTAACATCAAGTGCATGATATTCTACAGAACCACCTTCCGAACGAATGGAGGACGCCAGCGCCTCCAGACGATCCACTCGTCTTGCACCAATGACAACATGTGCACCATGCTCTGCCAACAGACGCGCCGTTGCCTCCCCAATTCCGCTGCTTGCACCCGTAATCACAATGACTTTTCCTTTTACATTAGACATTTTGATTTCTCTCCCCATTCAATATTTTATTGTGCACTTTCTCTGTACAGCACCATGCCCGCATGGTAAAGCACACCGTCCTTAAAATCTCCATCTGCGGTAAAGCCGGTATCATCCACATATTCAATATGGTCTCCATCGACTACGTACCGACCTTGATATGCACTTTGCCTATTTCCCCGCGCTTCATCATAGCGACCGTCAGGGAGAAGTTCGTGCTTGATGTAGCCATCCTTCGTCACCCACATTCCAACATACGGGTGCTTCACTTCTTGTTTTCTCCCGATGTTTTGCCTGCCATATTTCCAGGACACTCCTTTCTGTTTCCAACAGATTCAATTGCTTATCTTCATTATGTAAGGGATCAGTCTATGTGCGATAGAAGAATCCCACAGTATTCTTGCCTATTCGTCCAGCACATTCTAAAATGGTTAACAAGTACGAGGAAAGGAGGGCCTGCAATCCATGTTTTCAAAATTGGAACAGAATACAGCTATTATTCAGCAGCAGCAGGAATTGGCTCGCTTAATCGGCCGATTCACCCACGAAGACGGGGTTCATCTAACAGCAATTCCTTCGCTTGCTTTGATCCGTGCTTCCCAGGTTTCAGAGCCCATTCATACCGTGCACGAACCCGCCCTCTGCATTGTAGCCCAAGGGTCCAAACTGGTTATTCTCGGGCAGGAGAGCTACACCTATGACTCTTCACAGTATTTGGTCGCTTCCATAAATTTGCCTATTTCAGGGCAAGTTGTACAGGCCACTACAGAACATCCCTATCTCTGCCTGCGACTTGATTTCTCATCAGGGCAGATTTTTGATCTTATTCAGGATTCTCCCTCTACGCAAAATAAACCCGACAATTCAACACGTCGCGGGTTGTTTGTAAGTTCAACCAAGCCTCCACTTCTGGAAGCCGTAATCCGATTGGTCAGATTGCTGGATACAGCTGAAGACATTCCTGTACTTGCACCGCTTATGATCCGCGAGATTCTATATCGCCTGATACAGGATGAACATGGACATTCCATTAGGCAGTTTGCAATTCAGAACAGTCACGCACAGCATATCGCTCAGGTCATTGAAGTGATTCAATCAGAATACGCCCAACCGCTGCGAATCGAGCAATTGGCTTCTATGATCAACATGAGCACGTCCTCCTTGCATTATCATTTCAAGGCTATTACCGCCATGAGTCCACTGCAATATCAAAAACAGATTCGATTGCAGGAGGCCCGGCGAATGCTGCTTGCAGGTTCAACCGATGCAGCCGATGCTGCATTCCAGGTTGGTTACGAGAGTCCTTCCCAATTCAGTCGGGAGTACGCCCGCATGTATGGCCTTCCTCCCAAAAGTGATATCAAACGCCTTCGGCAGACACTCCATATCGAGTGCTGACTTTAAGTAAAAATGAAGCTGTCTCAAAAGGAAATTCCGCCTTGCTCCAAGCGCTAACGAACCTACCGCAACTTAAAATGCAGATCATCAACGCTTGCAAGATTTTAGGAACCTCAGTAACGCTATTTCGTCATAACACGTTGTCAAAACCTAAAAAATCGACCGAATCGACGAAATAACGTCTCTGTGATTCCTTAGATCTCAGATCCGGGCATATGGAAGCGAATAGCGTGTCTCAGGTTCATTCAAACAAAATAACACGAACAAGGGATGTTCCTGTCATATTTCATGACTTGCGGGACATCCCTTGTTGGGTTCCGCTGAGCTTGCAGCGTTCAGGAGAAAATGTTCTTTTTTTCAAAAACAGACATCTGTTTCTCCCCGGTAATCGGGCACTCATCCGGAAACATGCTACGCTTCTCCATCTTCTCATCGATAAAATCGACGATCTGCTGCAAGGAGACAATCTGCGCTTCAATCTTCTTCCGATGGTTTAACAGCATATCACGCTCATCCGGGAAATCTTCCAGGTCCGAATCCACCGACATCTGTAGATAAGGCTTCATCTCCTCCAGAGACATACCTGTTTTTTTCAAACAAGTAATAAGCTTCATCGTCTGAATATCCTCCGGACGGTATACCCGATGGCGATTGGCCTTGCGTTCAGCTCGGGGAAGAAGTCCTATCTTCTCATAATAACGAATCGTATCTTCCGATAATCCGGCTTGTTCTGACGTCTCTTTAATAGAGAACACTACAGGATCATTCATCATCGTTGACCTCCTCCGCATTCATTAAATTCTATCTTACAACTTGGAGTCAGCTCCAAGTCAAGGTGTGATGAGTTCCAACATTCCACTACTCAAAAATTAAAATTTAAGCCAACAGTTCGCTTGACTTGGAGTCGACTCCAAATTATAGAATGAGCGCATTAGACAGATTGGCTCTGTCATCCCATTCACTCAGGAGGTATTTATATGAATTCAAACTATATACGTCGCACAGCCTTAATTACAGGATCAACTTCGGGAATCGGTCTTGAACTGACTCGCATCTTGTTAGCCGAAGGCTGGGAAGTTATCGGCCTTAACCGGTCTGCTTTTCCAAAGGAGGACAGTGATATTCAGGACGGATTGCGCTCCGGCCAGCTCCGTTGGGTTCAAGCTAATCTTACTCAGTACGATAGTCTGAGAAAAGCACTCAACCAGATTAAATCCGAAACGGATACCATAGATGTATTGTTTAATAATGCCGGGGGGAGCGGTAACGATCTCCGTTTGTCCGATCAGGGGCATGAAATGCATTTTGAACTACAGACAGTGGTGCCGTACATCATTTATATGGAACTACAGGATCTTCTTCACAAAAGCACCTTGAAAACCGTTATTAATACATCCACCAGTGCGTTTAATATGGTCAAACAGTTTAACCTGAACATTCTGGAACATCCAGCCGAGTTCAAAAAGCTGTTCGGTCCTTATGCCGTCTCGAAGCTGGCACTGTCCTTGTGGACACGCGAAGCTGCTGCTTCCCCTGCGGCTAAGGGAATCCGGTTACTCAGCGTGGACCCTGGAGGCAACAATACACTCAGAGGTAACAAAACATCCGGACTGCCCTTTTACATCAAACCAATCATGAAGCTGTTCTTCCCACATCCAAGTCACGGAGCTTCTCTGCTTTATAACGCTGCCATTGCGCAAACCAAGCTTACATCCGGTACTTTCTTGATGAAAAACAAACCCACCCATCTTCGTTTTACGGATCAAGGCTCAGCCATTCTGAACAGAGTACATGACATTTATGAGCATGAATTTATGCAGCTTGACTCCAAAACCGATCCAGTAAGCAAAAAAAGGATCTGAGCTTTCTTCTGTATTTATCCAAAAAGACGGGACCGAGCGTATCGGTCACGTCTTTTTGCTGTTCCTTTGAATTCATTTAATCCGTTGATTTATGGTATCCAGCACCATCCCTATTGTATCCTGGCGACCGGAGGTACTTCATACTCCCTTTCCAGCATCGATGGTTTCGGCGCAAACATTCTCAGTACCAAATTGAATTCTCCTGGCGGTGCGGGAAGCCAATTCGACTCTTTCCCTTCAGGAGCAGATGGCTGGATATAAATGTCCAATGAACCGTCAGGGTTGTACAGCAAACCTTTCGTCAAATCCCCAATCGAATATCTGCGAATGGCATTATCGACCAGATAAAAATCCGAGCCATACAGGGTGAGAGACCAAAATCCGGTCACCTGTGGAAGATCATTCGGGTTAAAATGCAACACATAACGCTGCTTGCCTTGCAGCTTTTCCCCATTTTGATCAACAAATGCACGTGCATATAGCTCTTCCTGCGGGACATTGGCGCCCAAACCGGAATACGCAACGACAGCTCGCAGCAGAAATTGGTTGCCATAGGTTCCAATATTATGGCCGATATACCATCCATTGGTGGTCGGGATCGATTGGACTGAATTCGTAATGATACCCTGCGCATCTTTTGCGGCACGCAGTAGTCCGGCTTTCGTGGCAGCATTCAGATCAGCTGGTTCAAACCCCTTGGCAGGATCAATGCCAACTAGCTTGAACTGATCCAGCAGAACTGCATCACAGGCAGGCGGAGGGTTTTGCCGAATCTGCTCCGTCATGATTTTATAAAAAGCTAACGGATCGTTCTTCATGGAAGACATCTGATTCAAAGACGAATCGTCTGTTATGCCACTGGAAGGATTACGGGTTGGTGCTGAGAGGGTGAATTGTTTCTCGAAAGCAGCTGCACGGTTCAGATCCTCTTCTCCATTCACTTGCACACGTCCGAGCAGCCAAACGATTGGCGTTGGCGTTTGGATAGATGTTTTGGTTACATTACTGCTTCCAGCCGGCCCAACGATGGTAAATTGCTCTGCCTTGTTTTTGGTCGTACGATTGGACACATTCCTGAACGTATTGGTGTACGCATCAAGCATTTGGACGGTGTAATAACGGTCATCCGTATTAGCTGGAACGTTCAGGACCACTGAACCTTTGGAGAGATCCAGCCAGGCACTAAAATAAAGCGTATTGCTATTAGGAGTTACAATATCGTGATATTGGGGAGAAGCCAGCTTGCTGGAATAATAAAACTGATTGAGCGGAGCCCTTGTTTTCAGAGCCATCTGTCTCGTATGTTCCATAACTACCAGTGGATAGCCGTATATGTAAGCCTGAACCCCAAGCGAATAAGCCAACTGTTCCTGAGAAGAAGCTACTTTGTTTTTCTTTATGTAATCTGGACTGGCCTGAACCTCCATTGGCCTCGCGACGATCGAAGTGGATACAATCCCAACGATGAAACAGATGTAAAGCAATAACCTGAAACGTTTACGCATTCCACTCACCACCTATCATGAATTTTCACGTTATTTTCCACCTCATTACCGCAGATTATTCCAATTCCCGTCCCTCATAATTGCCAGGCTCTGGTTCATAATCTTTCACTATACCGACATCTGTCATGGGATGAAGTGATGAACTGGAGGAATCCGCATATGAAAAATGAAAACAACAATGGCAAGCCATTAATTATACCCCAGCCAATACGAAAAGACGGTGCCGGAGGACCCGATCTGGGACCTCGGGATGTGATGAGAGATTTACAAAATCCCGATATGCTGGTGCCTCCGATAACCGACAACGGCTTATTACCCAACCTGAGAATGTCTTTTTCCGATACACATATGCAGTTAAACCATGGCGGTTGGTCCCGCGAAATTACGGTACGGGATCTGCCCATCGCTACAACACTGGCTGGTGTGAATATGAGTCTTACACCTGGAGGCGTACGGGAGCTGCACTGGCATCAGCAATCGGAATGGGCGTATATGATCTGGGGTACAGCACGGATCACGTCCGTGGATCAGCAAGGTCGTAATTTTATTGCAGATGTTGGACCGGGAGATCTGTGGTTTTTCCCAAAAGGTCTGCCTCATTCCATTCAGGGTTTGGAGGATGGGTGTGAGTTTTTGCTTGTATTTGATGACGGGTCCTTCTCTGATCTGAATACATTATCCATCTCGGATTGGTTTGCGCATACGCCACCAGAAGTGTTATCCGTCAATTTTGGCGTACCTGAATCCGCATTCCACTCCATGCCAACAGAACAGGTTTACATTTTTCAGGATCAGGTCCCTGGTTCCGTCGCAAGCCAGGAAGTGCAGTCCCCCTATGGCACCGTTCCGCTCTCCTTCAAACACCGGCTGTTAGCCCAGAAACCGATCATTACACCAGGAGGCAGTGTGCGCATTGTGGACTCTACCAATTTCCCGATCTCTACAACCGTTGCCGCAGCACTCGTCGAAATCAAGCCTGGAGGCATGCGCGAGCTTCACTGGCATCCCAATGCGGATGAATGGCAATACTATTTGACTGGGCAAGGAAGAATGACGGTATTTGGAGGAAATGGTGTCGCGCGCACTTTTGACTATCGGGCGGGAGATGTTGGATACGTACCTGTAGCCATGGGGCATTATATTCAGAATACGGGCACCGATACGTTATGGTTTTTGGAGATGTTTAGAAGTGATCGCTTTGAGGATATCTCCCTGAATCAATGGATGGCATTAACCCCGGAAGATCTGGTGCGTGACAACCTGAACGCTTCCCCTGAACTGCTTCATGCACTGCGTAAAGAAAAATGGCCTGTGGTTTAGTAGAGCTACATCTCTATCAAATAGAGGCTAATCGGGTAAATGTTAAATAATCCCAATCACGAAGGAGGAATATGAAGATGAAAGCCGTTACTTTTCAGGGAACCAAGGATATTCAAGTCAAAGAGGTGGACGATCCTCGATTGCAGCAAAAGGATGACATCATCGTGCGTATTACTTCTACAGCCATATGTGGATCAGATCTGCATATTTATCAGGGAGCTCTGCCAGCCCAGAAGGATTATGTCATCGGCCATGAGCCGATGGGCATTGTTGAGGAAGTCGGCCCTGAAGTGACGCGAGTAAAAAAAGGAGATCGAGTGGTATTGCCTTTTAACATCTCCTGCGGCGAATGTTTTTATTGCAACCACGACATGGAGAGCCAGTGCGATAACTCGAACCGCAATCCGGAGGTTCATACCGGAGGTTATTTTGGCTTCACGGAGCGATACGGCAATTATCCTGGCGGCCAGGCTGAATTTTTGCGTGTTCCTTATGGGAATTTCATGCCTTTTGTCATTCCCGAATCATGTGAACTGGAGGATGAAGCTCTGTTGTTCCTATCCGATGTGCTTCCTACTGCGTACTGGAGTGTTGAGAATGCCGGGGTGAAGCCGGGAGACACTGTAACTGTGCTTGGCAGCGGGCCGATTGGTCTGATGGCACAAAAATTCGCCTGGATGAAAGGTGCCAAACGAGTCATTGCTGTGGATCGCCTTCCATATCGACTGGACAAAGCCAAACGAATGAATGATTCCGAAGTATTTAATTTTGAAGATTACGATGATATGGGTGAACATATTCGCGAAATCACCCAAGGCGGAGCGGATGTTGTCATCGACTGTGTAGGCATGGATGGCAAGAAATCCACTTTGGAGGAAATTGGACAGAAGCTGAAAATCCAAGGCGGTACATTAAGTGCAATTGAGATCGGTATCAAGGCTGTGCGCAAATTCGGGACGATGCAAGTAACGGGTGTCTATGGCTCAACCTATAACATGTTCCCCCTAGGCAATCTGTTTGAACGAAACATTAACCTGAGAATGGGACAAGCCCCTGTTATTCACTATATGCCGGAGCTTTTCCGCAAAATCACGGCTGACGAATTTGACCCTACCGAGATCATTTCTCACCGCATTGCGCTGGAGAATGCGAAGGAAGCTTATCGGATTTTCTACGAACACGAAGACGAGTGTACCAAAGTTATACTGAAACCTTGAGTATGTGACGACGATCAAAAGGCAGAGGACCCGTGTAAAGAAGGGAAATCTGCCTTTTTTTGATTTTATTATTTGCCCACTTCAACAGATTGGTTAAATGATGATGAAGCCTTATTTCGCCTTTACCGCCTGAATATATACACTTTCTCCTTTGAAGCTAACGAGTCTGCCAGACTGCGCCAGTTCAAAATTGAAATACTTCTTAATCACTGATGGCACGCTCAGCATACTTGCTTCAAGCTCTTTGCTCTCCGGCTCCGGAAGTCCAGCCCTGTTGCACCAGTCTTCAAATATAAAGTGTTTTTCAAAGGAAACCATCGTTTCCATTCGAAATCCGGCAAGCTCCAACATCCGAATCCATTCCGTCTTACGCCATGCCCGAACATGACTTCCATCACGCCACTTCTCGATTTCATTGTAAAATTGGTCGTTCTCGTCACGTTCAGGTGCCACATTATCAATTAATAACAGTCTGCCACCAGGTTTCATTACTCGAAGCGCCTCTGAGATAAAAGAAGGTACGTCTGGAAAATGGTGTGCAGCAATACGACAGGTCACCAGGTCAAAGAAATCATCCTCAAAAGGAATGTGTTCAGCATCCCCAGCTATAAAATCCACATTCTGATGCCCATTTCCCCGGATAAAGCGCTCAGCCACTTGTAACATCTCATCCGTTAGATCCAATGCGATAACCTGCTCCACAAGCGGAGCTAATGCATTAGCAACATGCCCTCCTCCAGTGGCAATATCCAGCACCTTCATATCAAGGCTCGCTTGAGATGAAGCAACAAGCAAGGCCAGATCATCCCCTTTGGCATGACCGACACTAGTCACGTATTTCTCTGCATTTTTAGCAAATTGTTTGCGCACTTGTCCTTTAATCTGCTCATTAGACACGATATCTCCCCCTTTTCGTTTCATTAGATGAAACTGAGTTTCATTAATTTGTTATTATTTATCTTATCACAGAATGACCTCTAGCGAAATAAAAAAGCATCTCCCCAGTGGATTTCACTGAGAAGATGCCATCTTATTTTAAACAAATTATTAGATAGAGAATGTTTATAATTTTAAAGAAAACTTTACCCTTTGACTTATTTCACAACGGTTGGTGATTTCTTCCACAGTCCTAGGATCAGACCGGAGATCACTGCACCGATTGCTACAGCAAGCAGGAAGAGTAATGCGTGATTCGCCAGTGCCGCAACGAAGATTCCGCCATGCGGAGCAGGTACGTTAATGCTCCACAGTTGAGTCAGTCCACCTGCAACAGCAGAGCCGAGAATACAGGATGTCAGGACACGCAGCGGGTCAGCCGCAGCAAATGGAATAGCACCTTCTGTGATGAAGGAAAATCCGAGCACGTAATTCGTCAAACCTGATTTGCGTTCTTGCTCCGTAAATTTGGATTTGAAGAAAGTCGTAGCCAGTGCAATCGCCAGCGGCGGTACCATACCACCTGCCATAACAGCTGCCATCCAGGCACCATCCGTATTACCGCTGGATGTGAACACACCGATAGCAAACGTATAAGCCGCTTTGTTAAACGGACCACCCATATCGATGGACATCATGCCGCCAAGCAGCAAGCCCAGCAACACAGCATTACCGGTACCCAGGTTTCCAAGTGCATCTACAAGCCATGTGTTAAGGGAGCCGAAGATTGGATCAAAGACATAGAAACTGATTGCACCCACGATAAGCAATCCGAACACTGGATACAGCAGGATTGGTTTTAATCCGTCAATTGCTTTAGGCAGTCCTTTAAACAGCTTGCGCAGACCAATGACAACGTAACCTGCCAGGAAACCGGCAGCCAGACCACCTAGGAAACCGGCGTTTGAATTCACGGCCATCAAGCCACCGACCATACCAGGCATCAGGGCCGGCCGATCACCAATACTCATCGCAATAAATCCGGCCAGGACAGGAATCAGGAAGTGGAACGCACCGGTCCCGCCACCAATCGTTTGCAGCAGTTGTACAATAGGATTGTCCGGACTCGCAATTTGTTCAAACAAGAAGGATATGGCGAGCAAAATACCGCCACCCACGACAAATGGGAGCATATGCGAGATCCCGTTCATTAAATCTTTATAAATCTTGCTGCCCACGCTCACTTTGCCTTGGCTTTCACCTTCACTCTTGCCACCGCTGCCACCCTGGCTTCGGTAGATCGGAGCGTCCCCGTTAACGGCCTTGCGAATCAGTTCTTCGGATTTGCGAATGCCATCACTCACGGGTCTTTGCAATACCGGTTTGCCATCAAAGCGGGCCATTTCCACATTTTTATCCGCCGCAACGATAACCCCTTTGGCACGAGCGATTTCATCAGCTGTCAGTACGTTCTGTGCTCCTTCGGAGCCATTCGTCTCCACTCGGATATTAACGCCCATTTCATGTGCTTTCTTTTTGAGTGCGTCTTCAGCCATGAATGTGTGAGCAATACCTGTTGGACAAGCGGTTACTGCAACGACAAAATCTTCGGATGCCGCATTGCCAACAATAAGACCTGATGTGTTCTGCTTCTGATCATTCCCACTGCCAGAGCCAGCGTTTGTTCCATTTGCAGCATTTGCTGCTTTCTCCGCTTCGGCTTTTTCTTTGGCAGCTTTTTTCTCCGCTTCTTCCGCCTGTTTGGCATCGAATAATGCAGTCACTTCTTCAGGAGTGTCCGTGCTCATCAGCTGCGAGATGAAATCGCTATCAATCAACAGCCTGGAAAGAGCAGCAAGCGTACGAAGATGTGTATTGGCCGCTCCTTCTGGAGCTGCAATCATGAAAAATATATGAGCTGGTTCATCATCAAGTGCTTCAAAATCAAGGCCTTTTCGACTCTTGGCAAATACAACTGTTGGCTCATTGACTGCTGTTGTTTTGGCATGAGGCATGGCAATACCGCCACCGATCCCCGTGCTGGATTCAGCTTCACGTTTATAAATCATTTCCTTAAACAGAACCGGATCATTAATCCGTCCGCTACGGTTTAAACTTGCAATGAGTTCATCAATAGCCTCTTCTTTCGTCGTGGCTTGCAGGTCCATGATCATCGTTTCCTGGATCATCAGGTCTGTTATTCTCATTTTGGTACACTCCCTTAAATTCAGTCGGTCTGTGTGATGCAGACCGACTTAAAATTGTACTTTTTACGATGTTATCTGCTATTCACTGAATCCCCTTTTCGTAAAAAGAGGCATACATTCCATTCATTTTGTACGGACTATATTTGGGTTATGGTGACTTGAGTCCGCAGTTCTTCAATGAGTTCCCGAGTCGCCAGGTCATCCGAGAAAGCTGTTGCACTACCCGAAGCAACCCCCGTTCGGAACGCTTCAAGCAGGTCTTCGTTTAATCCAAATGTCCCTACGAATCCACCGATCATGGAATCACCAGCACCAACCGAGTTCTTGACAATTCCTTTTGGCACGCTCGCATGGTAGACATCTGTTTGGGTAATCAACAGCGCACCTTCTCCTGCCATGGAGATTAACACGTGCTTGGCACCTGCTTCCAAAAGCTTGCGACCATAGGTCACCAGCTCCTCTTGAGTGTCGATGGTTACTCCGAAAAGTTCAGCCAGTTCATGATGGTTCGGCTTCACCAGCAGTGGTTCATGCACCAGAGCATCCATTAAGGCGGGTCCTGTCGTATCGATCACAAATTCGGCACGCGTTTGTTTGCACACGTTGATCAGCCGATCGTAGAAATCAGCTCCCAGCGAAGGTGGTACACTTCCCGAAAGAATGACGATATCTCCTTTTTGCAAGGCGGATAGCTTGTTAAGCAACCCCGCCGCTTCCTCTGGTCGAATGGCTGGTCCCAGTCCGTTAATCTCCGTCTCTTCTCCATGCTTCAGCTTGATGTTAATTCGGGTATCATCTGCAATGGTAACGAAGTCCGTCAGAATGTTGTCTTCCTTCAGCTTGTCATTAATGAAACGGCCCGTGAACCCTCCTAGAAATCCGAGTGCGGTGTTTTCGGCTCCCAGTTGATTAAGCACTCGAGATACGTTAATACCTTTGCCTCCAGGAAGTTTCAAGTCCCGATTCATACGGTTCAGATCACCAAGCTTCAGATCATCCACTTCCACGATGTAATCAATGGAAGGATTAAGCGTTACGGTATATATCATGGCTATCCCTCAATTATTTTAGTTTTCTGGGCGATCACAGAGCGCCAGTGTTCAGGCATACGTTCTGTAATCAAGTCTGCCTCCTCAAGGTCAAACAGTTTGGCAAAAGTAATTTCCCCAATTTTGCTGGAATCAGCCAGCACGTAAGATTTCCCGGACAATTGATGTGCACGCCTTTTAATCAAGGCTTCCTCCGGATCAGGAGTTGTATACCCCATTTCGGCGTCCACTCCGTTGGTTCCGATAAAACATTTATCAAAACGGAAGTTGTCCATGTTCTGTAATGCAATACTTCCAATCACGGCTTTAGTGTGAATTTTCATCATTCCGCCAAGCAGATAGCTGCGTATACGCTTACTTACCAGCGCTTCTACATGTGAAAGTCCGTTCGTCACTACCGTAACGTCCTTGGCTTCAATATAGGGAATCATGGCTAATGTCGTCGTCCCCGCATCCAGATAGATACATTCACCATTGTTGATCTCCTGTGCAGCTAAACGAGCAATTACTGTTTTCTGTTGGATGTTTTTGAACGTTTTTTCTTCCATACCAGGTTCCGGCGTCTTTTCATTCACTAGAGCCGCACCACCATGAATGCGTTTCAGCATCTGACGGCTTTCCAGATCAATCAAATCGCGCCGTATCGTTGATTCAGAAGCACCCAGCACATCGACAAGCTCTTGCAGTTTCACAATGCCTCTTTCGTGTAAGCGCTCTATAATTACAGCATATCGTTCTTCAGTTAGCATTTTCATTCCTCCAACTGCTTTTTATAGTATCATAAAATCCGTAAAAAACAATCACTTTCATTCAAATTAATTTAAAAACATTCAAAAACCATCAATATTCGACATATTATAGACATAAACCATCACATTCAACTCTAAATATCGTTCAAAATCGTTCAAAGCTTATTTCTTGTTCAGATTGTCCATGTCCTCTTTCGTCTCCCATGCATTTGATGATATCGAACGAATAATTTCGTCTCTATTCTCACATGGGAGGTAGCCTTATGGCGAATAATCGAAACAAACGCCGAAAACCCTGTATCCCTCCAACAGGCAAAACGAAAACGAATTCTGCATTGCGCTTCGGGTGGATTTCCTCCAACTGGAGCGGTTATGCCCGAGCAGGTGACAAAGCTCAATTCAGACGTATCTCGGCTGAATGGAATGTGCCCTTTGTTTTACCATCGTCCAAGTCCTCATATTCCTCAGCCTGGATCGGAATCGATGGATACGAAAATTCCAATCTCATTCAGACTGGAACAGGCCATGATTGGGTTAACGGTCAAGCGAGTTATTACGCGTGGTGGGAAATTCTTCCTGACGTTGAAACGGTCATTCCTTTTCCTGTATCTCCAGGAGATCGAGTCAGAGCTACCATTTATAAAATCAATCGTACCCGCTGGTGTATCACTCTTCATAATCTGACCCAAAATTGGACTTTCCGCACCGTTCAGCAATATACAGGCCAGCAATCATCCGCAGAATGGATTGTAGAAGCTCCATCCGTAGGAAACTCCATCTCCCGAATGGCCAAAATCACGCCTGTCACTTTCAAGTGTTGTCGCCTGAACGGTCGCTCCCCCGGCTTCATCGCCAAAGAGAAAGGCATCATGATTCAACAAAAACAGGTTGTTTCCATTCCAGGAGAACCGGGACCATGCAGAGACTCTTTCGTCGTAAAACGAAACAGCCGAGGCTATTGTTGACAGATTGGTTGTAGACAGATTCGTTAATGAAAAAAACTGCAATGTGCCGTATTCGGCGTACCATTGCAGAATGGATATTCGGTCATTATGGAATTGACACGATTCTCTTTTTTCATTTATAGGAATAGCTCAACCTTGTCTGGCTTGGGTTTTACCCAATTTCCTTCTTCATTAATAAATGCTCCCTTGAAACGCCCCATTTCCAATTTCTCTATTAGCTTCGACTCATCCAGCACCAGAATTTCGGACAACTGCTGCAAGCTATAATAATCATTTGGATCGTAATCCAGTAGGATCGGAACAGCCATGTCGTACAGTTCTTTAATTAGATTCTCCAATGAATGACGGCCGAGGTTGTCCATGGTTTGGAAAAACTTCAGGTCATGGGACACCAGATTGCGGAACGATTTATCTTTCAAGTTCATCCACAGCGTATTACATGCCTGAACACTCATATAGTTCTGCTCTACATCATAATATTGGATCTCATCAATCTTCATATACTTTTCCTGAAAAGCCACAATTTTGATCAAGGGTTCATTTCGTTTGCGTGACGCTTTCTTCAAATGGGTTCTGAACCCCTCATAATCCATGATTCTCACAATAATCTATCGCCTGCCTTAACGCTGTATAACGATATTTTACAGCATTATATAAGCACCCGTAAATGTAACTTTAGGAAAAGGAAGACCGTACAGCATCTATCCTGCTGTACGGTCATTTTGAATACTCAGATTCCAACTTCACTTTTCACCCAACTTGCGGTAAATTCCTGTTCGTTATACTTAAAAAATTGCTCCAAGATCTGTTCCCGGTCATCCAGGAAAAGCTGGTCGGCTACAGCTGAAACCAACTTCGGCACAGCATTCCTTGTCCCCGATATTGCTGAGGCAGAAAGGCCGCAGCTTGCAAGTGCAGAATAGTTGAAGACAAACAATCCCCGCAGCTTATCTTCCCCCTCCTCATCTCTGCTGGTCATTGCAAACCCAGGACTAAGGTAGGGATGTGCGTCAAGCAGTGTATTCCTGTGTTCCGTCGGAGCTTGATAACGGTCTGCCCAGCGTGCAATGTGGGCCTCCACCATTCTGAGCTCGGGACGCAGTGCCGGATCACTCACCATCCCCGTACTTATGACCAGAAAATCAAAGGAGTGCTGACCCTGTGGCGTAGTCACTACCGCTTTCCCATCTTTCATCTGTACATCCAGCCAAGGCGCATGAAGATGTAACTGGAAGCCTGGCCATGCAGCGGCCCGGTTGAAGGTATCGTTGGTCGGAGGCTGATTGTATTTGAAAAAATGGGAAATAGTCGCATACTTATCCTCGTCCGACAATACGTGAAACCTTTCGATCATACCGGATTGCTCCATCTGACGAATCGGGTTAATGCTCGGCAATTGTTCCCGTCGTACAAATACATGAGCCTCAGCCACGCCTGTGGCTAGTGCAAAGTTGGCATTATCAAAAGCAGACGCCCCTCCGCCAAGTATAGCAATCCGTTTTTCTTGTAACCGTTCAAAATCAATCAACTCCGACGTGTGAGCGTACAGATGTCTAGGTACTTTCTCAGCGATCAGCGGGGGTACATGCCACTCCCCGCCGCCCTGGATGCCCGTAGCCAAGACAACCTTTCGTGCCAGCAACATATTACTTGGAGCCCCTGCACCTGTAATGTGCAGCCGGTGTATGCCTCCATCTGCAGGTTCAATCAGTCTCAGTTTCACTTCATTCACGACAGGCAGATTCAGCACTTCCCTGTACCAACGCAGATAGTTCATCCATTCACTGCGCGGAATTTTATCAACTGCATCCCATCCGGAGGGTCCTGATTGCGCCTCCCACCATGCTCGAAACGTCAGCGAAGGAATTCCTAGATCAATGGAAGTGAGATGTTTCGGTGTACGCAACGTGACCATACGTGCGTAAGTTTCCCAAGGTCCCTCCAACCCTGCAGCATTTTCGTCGATGACCAGAATGTTGGATATCCGCTCACGCAGGAATCCAAAAGCAGCCCCCAAGCCGCTCTGCCCACCACCTACGATAACGACATCATAGATATGGCCTTCGTCATGTTCCCGCGGGCGAATCCAATCCGCACCTCCATATGCGAGATAAGCCAGATCATCTTGTACTCGTTGGTTTAATGTTTCAAGGCTCATCATTCTTCAACCCTTTCAACGCCCACTCGTATACTTCTACGAACCGCTTTTTAATGTTATGTTGGTGTAATAATTTGTTTTGTTAATGAATATTCTGCAAATCCAAAGCAGCCTAAATCTTTTACCATATGGATAAATACAATAATTTCGCCACAATTCCTAACATCATTTTCGTTAGGATTAGCGTTATTATATGAGCTGAGGTCATTTTTTTGAATATCACGATAGATTTCTTGTCATCACACCTAAAAATATCTAACATACTTGTTAACTATAACGAAACCAAATGCTAATGACTTCGTCCTGTATGTAAAAAAGACAGATCAGGTTGGATATTAGCGGTCGATCCAACCCGGATCTGTTTTCGTGTTGTCTTATTTCAATAAGTGAAATGATGAAGAATTACTATCTCATGTCAATTCGTGTACTGACCATACAATACCGTTCGTTGTTCCAATCCCCAAATTCAGTGTGATCGTTAATCCATTTGCTGCGTAAAACAACCCAATTACATCTCCAGCGTTCAACGCCACCTCCGCAGCTAGCGTTACAGCTCCACTACCGAGTATTGCCCGCAATGTGAGTAGCGTCACACTGATATTCAGGATTGGCAATAGTCCATTGACCAAAGTAGTGGTGGTGGGGGATGTTCTTTGCACCAGAAACGCTGGATTGACACCAGCACCCAATGAAATGGAGATCGCGGCAGTTGTAGAAAAATTGATGGTTGCCACAATCGAATAGGTCCCTGTATTGGGCACCGTGTAATTGCCTGTAGTTGCATTAAAATTTGCATTGCCATAGTAAGGACTTGCTGTACCCCAGTTGGTTAACTGTGTACTGGTTGCTGTGGATAGGTTAGCCAAAAATGCAGAAAACCCTTGTGCAGCTAAATTGGGGCCTGATGCACCTGTAGCCCCTGTGGCTCCCGTGGATCCAGTAACTCCAGTCGTCCCGGTAGCGCCAGTTGAGCCAGTTGTACCCGTTCCCGTTGCTCCGGTTGTTCCCGTTCCGGTGGCGCCTGTCACACCTGTGGCACCCGTTGACCCCGTCGCGCCGGTGGCTCCGGTTGTTCCCGTTCCGGTAGGACCTGTCGTACCTGTTACACCCGTTGAACCCGTGACTCCGGTAACGCCGTTGGTTCCAGTTACCCCCGTTGATCCTGTCGCGCCGGTGGCTCCAGTAGCCCCGATTCCGGTTGCGCCTGTATCACCAGTTACCCCAGTAAGTCCCGTTGCACCAGTGGCTCCTGTTGCCCCCGCTCCGGTTGTACCTGTCGCACCAGTTTCACCCGTAACTCCCGTTGCTCCAGTTGTTCCCGTTCCCGTTGCTCCTGTATCACCAGTTACACCGGTAGAGCCCGTTGCACCTGTAGTTCCGGTAGCCCCAGTTCCGGTGGCTCCTGTCACACCGGTTACACCCATGGAGCCCGTCGCTCCGGTTATTCCTGTTGCACCTGTATCTCCAGTAATTCCAGTGGCTCCTGTTGCACCAGTCGAACCCGTACCTCCAGTTCCGGTTGCTCCCGTTACGCCTGTCGCACCCGTATCTCCTGTGACTCCGGTCGTTCCTGTTACGCCTGTTGTTCCTGTATCGCCAGTGATTCCGGTCGCTCCCGTTACGCCTGTTGCACCTGTATCTCCAGTGACACCGGTCGCTCCGGTTATTCCTGTTGCACCTGTATCTCCTGTGACTCCAGTCGCTCCCGTTACGCCTGTTGCACCCGTATCCCCAGTGACTCCAGTCGTTCCCGTTACGCCTGTCGCTCCCGTATTCCCAGTAACTCCGGCCGTGCCCGTTACACCTGTTGCACCTGTTGCACCCGTATCCCCAGTGACTCCAGTCGTTCCCGTCACGCCTGTCGCACCCGTATCTCCAGTAACTCCGGCCGTGCCCGTTACACCTGTCGAACCCGTAACTCCAGTAATTCCGGTCGCGCCTGTTACGCCTGTCGAACCCGAATCCCCAGTAACTCCGGTTGCCCCCGTTACCCCTGTTACTCCTGTATTGCCAGTAACTCCGGGGGCTCCGGTTACACCAGTCGAACCCATTTCTCCAGTGACTCCAGTCGTTCCTGTTACACCCATGGCCCCTGTATCTCCAGTAGCTCCGGTCGTTCCTGTTGCACCAGTTGAACCCGTATCGCCAGTAAATCCGGCCGTGCCCGTTACGCCTGTTGCTCCCATATCTCCAGTGATTCCGGTCGATCCCGTTACGCCTGTCTCACCTGTATCGCCAGTAATTCCGGTGGCTCCCGTTACGCCCGTCTCACCTGTATCGCCAGTGACTCCGGCTGCTCCCGTTACACCTGTCGCACCCGTATCTCCAGTAATTCCAGTGGCTCCCGTTACGCCTGTTGCACCCGTATCGCCAGTGATTCCGATGGCTCCCGTTACACCTGTCGCACCCGTACCTCCAGTAATTCCAGTGGCTCCTGTTATACCAGTTGCTCCTGTATCTCCTGTAACTCCAGTAACCCCGATTGCTCCTGTTACGCCTGTTGCTCCCGTATCTCCAGTAACTCCAGTCGTTCCCGTGTCACCAGTAACTCCGGTCGTTCCTGTTACGCCTGTCGCACCAGTATCGCCAGTAATTCCAGTGGCTCCTGTTGCACCAGTCGAACCCGTATCGCCAGTGACCCCAGTCGTGCCCGTTACGCCTGTCGCACCCGTATCTCCAGTGACCCCAGTCGTGCCCGTTACGCCTGTCGCACCCGTATCTCCAGTGACTCCAGTCGTTCCCGTTACGCCTGTTGCTCCTGTATCGCCAGTAACTCCGGTCGATCCCGTTACGCCTGTCGCTCCTGTATCGCCAGTGCTTCCAGTAGTTCCCGTTACGCCTGTTACACCTGCATCTCCTGTAACTCCGGTTGCTCCCGTTACACCTGTCGTACCCGTATCGCCAGTAAATCCGGTCGCTCCTGTTAAACCAGTTGAACCCGTATCGCCAGTGACTCCGGTGGCTCCGGTTACACCTGTCGTACCCGTATCGCCAGTGACTCCGGTGGCTCCGGTTACGCCTGTCGCACCCGTATCGCCAGTGACTCCAGTCGCTCCCGTTACACCTGTTGCTCCCGTGTCACCAGTAACTCCGGTCGTTCCTGTTACGCCTGTCGCACCAGTATCGCCAGTAATTCCAGTGGCTCCTGTTGCACCCGTATCGCCAGTGCTTCCAGTAGTTCCCGTTATACCTGTTGCTCCTGTATCGCCAGTGACTCCAGTCGCTCCCGTTACGCCTGTTGCACCTGCATCGCCAGTAACTCCGGTCGCTCCCGTTACGCCTGTTGCACCCGTATCCCCAGTGACTCCAGTCGTTCCCGTTACACCTGTTGCACCCGTATCTCCAGTGACTCCAGTCGTTCCCGTTACACCTGTTGCACCTGTATCGCCAGTGACTCCGGTCGCTCCCGTTACGCCCGTTGCTCCTGTATCGCCAGTGCTTCCAGTCGTTCCCGTTACACCTGTTGCACCCGTATCGCCAGTGACTCCGGGGGCTCCCGTTACGCCTGTCGCACCCATATCTCCAGTAACTCCAGTTGCTCCCGTCACGCCTGTCGCACCCGTATCCCCAGTAAATCCGATGGCTCCCGTTACACCTGTTGCTCCTGTATCTCCAGTAAATCCGGTCGTTCCTGTTACGCCTGTCGCACCCGTATCTCCAGTGACTCCAGTCGTGCCCGTTACACCCGTTGCACCCGTATCGCCAGTGACTCCGGTGGCTCCCGTTACGCCTGTCGCACCCGTATCGCCAGTAACTCCAGTTGCTCCCGTTACGCCTGTTGCTCCTGTGTCACCAGTAACTCCGGTCGCTCCTGTCGCACCGGTTACTCCAGTGGCGCCCGCAGCCCCAGTGGCTCCTATTCCGGTTGCGCCTGTTGGACCGGTTACCCCAGTTAAGCCCGTCGCACCTGTGGCTCCAGTCGTTCCGGTTCCCGTTGCTCCTGCCACACCAGTTACACCAGTAGGCCCCGTTGTACCAGTAGCTCCTGTAGCTCCGGTTCCGGTTGCGCCTGTTGCACCAGTTACACCCGTAGATCCCGTTGCTCCTGTGGCTCCCGTTATTCCAGGATCGCCCGTGGCCCCTGTATTCCCAGTCACACCTGTGGTACCTCTAGCGCCTGTTACTCCAGTTATACCTGTCGTGCCAGTCACTCCAGTGCTACCTGTGGTTCCAGTTACTCCGGTAGCTCCCGATCCGGTTGCGCCTGTAATCCCTGTTGCACCTGTTATGCCCATTGCTCCCACAACTCCGGTAGCACCGGTCACACCTGTAACTCCTGTTATTCCGTTCACTCCAGGATCGCCCGTCGCTCCAGTTATCCCTGTTGCACCTGTTATTCCTGAGGCTCCCGGTAATCCAGTTGCACCTGTCTTTCCTTGAAACCCTCTATATCCCCTCGGTCCACGAAACACAAGACATCTGGATCTAACAGCTCTTTTCTTTTTTATCTTAAACTTCTTTTTGGATTTATATTTGTGTTTTCTTTTTTTAGATACGCGAGTGCCTGCTTTTTTCAATTTGCGTTTGGTTGTACTGATTGAGGACATTTTGTGCTCCTTTTTGGACGTATAGCTCACAAGAAAATCCTCCCTCCTTGTACACCGTGTCGATTCTCCGCTTTTGCAATACTACACTCTATGTCTAGGACAGGTTTTGTGCACCGCCCATTAATGAAGTCAAAACACCATGCATCATTTTGGTTTAGGTCGTAATCATTAACCGAGTCATAACGGTTTTTAATTATTTATTTATTGATTGATTGATTAATTACAAAGCTACAAGATATTTATTTCTTTTGCAGCTCACCTATCGTCTGTGTAATCCCCTCTTCAAAAGAAGTCATCTTCACTGGCCCAATGCTGGCCTCATATTTCTTTTTACTCAACACCAGCGGTTCTTCTGTCAAATATAACATTTCAACAATTTCTTTCAAGACCGGCACGCCCAATCCAAGCAGCGAAAGTCCTGTTTTGCCGAGGGCTATCACCGGTTTCGCTTCACCCGCGGCCTGTTGTGCAATACATACGATTTCCTTACCCGATATTACGCCAGCACCAGGGATATTCCAATTCTGCAGATAGGCATCATCTCTGCTCGCCAACTCCACTACCATGACCGCTGCATCTGGCAAATAGATATACTCTCGTGGCATTTTCATAGTTCCGATAAAAAAAGCCATTTTCCCTTCCGCTATTGCTTCAAGCGTGGACCCCAGGTAAGAAGCCTGATTGGCGGTAGGACCATAATAATCAGGCAAGCGAACAATCATCACTTGCGCTTTGCGCCATTTGCTGCTAAATAACATTTGCTCAAAGGCAAGCCGAGTCTTTCCTTTTCGTGTATGCGGCTGCTTTGGATGTTCTTCGGTCACTTCTTTCATTTGTCTTCTGCCATAAGGATAAATCCCGTCAATGACAACTACCTTCAGTCCCAATTGTTCTGCCGCCTCCATAACCGATTCACCCAGAGGGATCAGCTTGCTTTCCATTTCGTTGTAAGGCACATTCGCACAATGAAACATTACATCAGCCTCTAGTGAAGCAGCTATAATATCATCAGGTCGGAACGCATCTCCCACAGCGATCTGTAGGTGATCAGGAGAACCCAGTTTTACCGCAAGTTGCTCCAGCTTTTGAGGTGAGCGGCCAAAAATAATGGTAGAAATGCCACGTTTGATCAATTCCTCTGTAATTGCTGCGCCCGTTCCACCTGTTGCCCCAACTACGATTGCTCTTTTCATTTCATCTCAACCTCTTTCTCTCGTTTTATTATTGATCAATTACTTACTTAAACATAATTTAACGCATATTTAGTAATTGATCAATAACTGAATTGCAAAAAGGGACTTATCCCTTTCTATCTATCCATAAGCTCTGGCATATCCAATGATTTTGATATATTACATAACATGCCAATTGCCAGGAATATCAACGTTTTTTGCTTGGGATTGGCAATGCCTGCCGCTGTAAAAGCTTCCAATACCATATCTCGCACCTCAGTGAATCCTTTTTGCATTGCTTGACGGATGTCTTCTTCCTTAATGGTCTGCGCCTGCATCTGCAGCAGGATTTCATTTTTGTGAGATTCTAGAATTTCTTCATAGGCTTCAATTAATTCGTTCTCCAATTGATCTGCAGTAGCAGTTTCTACCACAATCCGGAAAGAATCAATCAATCGTGTCCAGGAAACTTCCAGTGCACATAACAATAAAGCTTCCTTCGTTTTGAAAAAACGAAAAATATACGGTTGGGAAATCTGCGCTCTTTCAGCGACTTGAGCTGTCGTTGCACGGTAATAGCCTATTTCCGCAAATACATCAATAGCTGCGGAGATAATATCGTTACGACGATTGACGGAAGCGGATGTATCTTTAGCCATCATAGTACCCTCCATACGATAGTAATTAATTAATCAATAGCTTGAAGTATATCGGAAAGCCCGAACGATTGCAAAAACATATGTCACCTCTTATTTCTTGAGCTTGCTTGGGTCGTAACCGAATGTTTGCCTGAATCGGCAGATGAAATAACTTCAATTGGCGTCCCCCACCTGATGCGCAGCTTCCGTTACACTGCATTGCCCATTTTTTAGCATCTCGCGTGATTTCTCCATTCGTTTGTGAATGACAATACCTATTACGTTGCATTGTAGTTTTCATATATCCAGAGAGAGCCTTAAAGCATATCAGGAGTACCTTCGCACACATGTTATTCCGACATACGAAAGTACCATGAGTCAGACCATCGCTGACTATCGCATAAACATCCATAAATTCACGACTGAAAAACAGGGGTATTTCCCGCTGTGGAACAGTTTACACGTAATTCAACTCCAGAATCAGCAATAGGCAAAAGCTTTTATGGCTGAACTGAAGCGACTTCCCCCCCTCAGTCACAACAAACCCGCAAGCGGTGGCTCAAGCCGCTGCAGGTTGTTGAACATGTCAATGTTCATGAGGGTCAGTTGAATGAGTTCCGTAATATCATGATGCACCGAAATGGACCGGCAATGAACTTTGTTTTGAGTGAAAGAAAATGGTGCCACAGTTTTTACGCCCTGGAGACTGAAGAGGTCTGGCTCCATAGCATCCTATTCTTTGGCTTCGACCATGATATTCACAATCGTGTCCAACTGCAATTCCAATGAGAATGGGTCTTCCATTACGAACTCATCCCCTTTGTCTCCAAAGGAACCGTATGGATAGACCTGTCCTTTTTGCACGGCGGGCAAGAGTTTCCATACCTCACTGTTCAACACTTCATTGGCTCCCTCATCCCATGAACCGTACACAAAGATATGATCGCCCATGTACTCAGGCAACACTTCAAGCGAAATATTGACAAATCCCTCTTCCATATTGAGCGCTTGCTCAGTCGGCGGCAGCTTCAGCATCTCATAGATGGTTGAGCTCCCATAGTTCCCCCCTTCAGCAGCCAGTACATACAGAGATTTGTTTGCCACTTGAACAATAGACACAGTCTCTCCTTCTTTTACCACGCCAGCAATCTGTTTCTTGGCTTCTTCTACTTTCTGTTCATAGCTGGAAATCCATTCCTCAGCTTCTTTCTCTTTTCCAAAAACCTCACTGATCCGACGCAGTTTTGCCAAAGGCCCCGAGGTAGATTCCCCTTCCCAATACGGTAAAAATACCGTTGTCGCAATTTTCTCATAATCCTCAATATTTTTATCAATAGAACCAATAATCAGATCCGGCTCAAGCGCAACCAATTTCTCAAGATTCATCGGAAATTCTCCACCTAGGTCTTCGATTCCGGATATGACGTCAGCGGGTATCCCTGACTTCTCGATCCAGGCCTCGTTCAGCATGAAACTTCTCACCCCTACCGGGATAACCCCCAGCTTCAACAGATAGCCCATATACTGATCTGAAGCAACCCGTTGCGGATTGGCTGAAATAACAACGTCTCCTCTTATTGTGGATACCGTTCGAGTCTCTGCTTGTACAGAGGATTTTCCTTCTTCGGTTGTACTGTTACTTGTCTGCACTGCCGCGGGTTTCGTCTCTGATTGTGAACCACTTGTGGATTGTGATGGACTTGAACAAGCCCCTAACAATAGTGATAGACACAGCATCATGGTCAGTGCTGTCATGTTGAATTTTCCTTGCATAAATAATTCCCCTCCATCAACCTTATGATATTGATAATCAATATCATTATATAATTGAGGATATAGTGGTTGAAGGGCAATTTCGCGCGTGAAACCGGGCAAATCTTGATCATGGTTTACACCGGAGGCATATTTTTGTTCTTTCTGGCCTCGGTTCTGGTTTTTTTTGTACCGAATAGGTGAGCATCCCTTTATTTTTTTGAAGCTGCGACTGAGTGAATGTGCATCCGGATAGCCTACCTGTTCCGCGATTTGTTGTAACGTAGCACCCGTGTATATCAGGAGATGTGCAGCCCTCTCAACTCGCCTCTGTCCAAGATATTGGATGGGACTGATGTTCATTTTTTGTTTGAACAATCTGGATATGTGCCCTGCACTACATTCCAATTCCTTTGCCATAACGTCTAGCGCAACGGGCTCATGCAAATGCTTACTCATATACTCGATTGCCCTAGTAACCACATCCGGCTTATACGGCTGAATGGATTGACCGTACAGATCGGATAATAAAGCATACACCCACTGATGGAATAAAGTTTTTGCGTGTAACTTTGCCAGTTTCGTGGACTGCTCCCACTCTCCCTCCAGTGTCCTGATATATTGATACATAACCAATGGGTTGGTCGGTATAAGCGAATATTGATCTTGGAATGGACGTTCATTTTCCATCAAATGCTGAATATCCATCCGACAGGGAAGCGCCAGAATGGCTTTGTACAGAATCATATAATAAACCAAACCCGAATCCGTCTTGATGTTTACGTTAGCCAACTTTCCCCCATGAACAATATGAAACCCTTCTACGATATACCTTTGTTGATCCATACCTACTACAGCAGTTCCATCAACCATATATAGATAGGCACTAGCTGGAAGCAGATAGTTCCTAATCCTTTCACCAGGAGCCAAAGAGTTTTTGCGAACATCCAGTATTTTGATAAAAACATGATTCCATAACAAGATATGATCATTCAAATTCATGATATTTGCACTCATCCTCCAATCTAATCACCGTTTAAAAGCTCTTTTAAAAATCTCTGTTACTACAATTTCGTCCATATGTACATTACCTTTCATTATAGTGATAACCATTCTCAATTACAATATAAATTGATATAACATTACTTGAATGGATAACCTACACCTACGGTCCCAAGAAGACAATCGCTTTGGAATAGTTGGATTTATCTTCTCATGACTATCTTGTTGCAAAATCAAAAAAGGCATGATATATTAATTGAGCCATCAATGATTGATGCATCAAATATTGATACGTCAAATATTAACTTAGCAGATATTACTGACTAAGCAATGGCACTGTATAATGGCAACTTTATGTATTTTGTTCACATAAGCCGTTGTTCATGTCCAGATTCACCCGGGAGGTCTAGTCATGACACGTATTGTTTCCAAAGAAGAACAGATTATCAATCTGCTGAACGTACTGGGGAATAAAATCAGTCCCAAATTCGAACGCTGTACGGGGATCAGTTCCTCTCGCTTTGAGATTTTGCATGAGTTGGATCAGGTGGACGAGATTAATCAGTCCATGCTCCAGAAAATCATCAACATCGATAGTGCTGCAATTACACGCCACTTGAAACAGCTTGAGGCGGACCTGATGGTCACAAGACGTAAAAATCCCGAAGATAACCGGGTAACATTTGTTCGTCTGACGGACCATGGTCGGAAGCAGATTGAAGGCTACAAGGTAGAGAAAACCAATTATATTAACCAGATTTTACAGGGGTTCAACGAAGATGAAGTCTACGCTCTCGCTGATTTCCTGGAACGAATGCAAAACAATTTCTAAACCCATATACAGAGGAGAGAATCCACACATGAGTACATTCCAAAGCACTTTTCAAAAGACAAATGATTTCAACGAGATTACTTACGGCCGCCGGTCTGTAAAACTATACGATCCTGAAGTCAAAATCAGCCGTGAAGAAATGACAGAGATTTTGGCTGAAGCTTCTCGTGCCCCATCGTCCATCAACTTACAACCTTGGCGTTTTCTCGTTGTAGATACGGCTGAAGGTAAAGAAAAGCTTGCTCCTCTCGCCAGATTCAATCAAAATCAGGTCTTGACTTCGGCAGCAGTAATTGGCGTATTTATTGATATGAACAATGTCGAGTACATGGACGAAATTTTTGGTAAAGCTGTCGAACTTGGTTATATGCCACAGGAAGTCAAAGATATGCAGCTCAAAACTGTAATGCCTTATTACGAAAATATGCCCGCTTCCGCTCTTCGTGATGTCAATCTGATTGACGCAGGTCTGGCTTCCATGCAATTGATGCTCGCTGCACGTGCTCATGGGTATGATACCAATCCAATCGGCGGTTATGAGAAAGATCAAATTGCTGAAACATTCGGTATGGATAAAGATCGTTACCAACCCGTTATGCTGATCTCGATCGGTAAATCGGCCAAAGAAGGTCACCCTTCCTACCGCCTTCCTGTTGAGAAAATTACGACTTGGGCATAATATCAGGCAATGTTTTACATGTAAAGCACCGTTAACATTCAGAAACAATAACAACATTCTAACTACACTAATGGAGGTTGAATATTATGATTATCATTCACGCTCACTTGCAAGTTAAACCAGACCAGGAACAAGCTTTCTTGGAAGCAACAAAAGTACTGATCGCTGCAACACGCAATGAAGAAGGCAACATCAGCTATGATCTCGCCAAAAGTACTGAACGCGAACATCATTACACGATGATTGAACTGTGGAAAGACGAAGCCGCTACAGCTTCCCACAACACTAGCGCCCATTTCCAGGCTTTCGTTCAGCAAGCAGCAGCATTCATGGCCGCTCCAATGAAAGTTGAAGTATTCGCTGGAGAAGCAGTTAAACACTAAAATATGAGCCCTACATTTATATTCATTAAGCAGACCAACGAAATCGTCGGCTTGTGAACAAGAAGCCGCTCCTCGTCATGCTGACGGGTGAGCGGCTTTTTTGATATACCTTCCAAGTGAAGCTAATTGATCTATATCTGACAGGGTGATTCCACATGCTCTCTTCTAGAATCGTTTTAAACTGTGCCTTTTTATCTTACACACGAATCAAGTCATACTGGCTAACCTAAGCTTTATCTTCTGCCCGTCAAAATTATAAACAGAGGCTATCCCTCGTCTTAACGACAAAAGATAGCCTGTTTAGCTAAGTGTTCAATTCGTCTAAAACTTTTTGGATTATTTCTTCAATAATAAATAGACAAAATAAGGCACACCGATAAGGGATACCATAATTCCTGCGGCAATTCCATCAGGATCAACCAGGTTGCGCCCAACCGTATCGGCAATTAATAGAAGCCAACCTCCAAGCAGAACGGCAACAGGAATAAATAACGAGTTACGTGGACCGACCAGCGCTTTGGCGATGTGTGGAGCCATCAAACCGATAAACGCGATCCCTCCCGTAACCGATACAGCAGATGCGGCTGCTGCAACAGCAATCACCATGAGTACCAAGCGTTCCCGTTCCAGCTTCAACCCCACTCCGATCGCTGTTTCTTCGTTCAGCCCCATCAGATCAAACTGTCTGGTTCTGAACAACGTAAGCGGGATTAACACAATCAGCCAAGGCAGCAAAGCCCATATGAATGGCCAGTCTGCCCCCCAGATGTTTCCGGATATCCACTTGGCAATAAAGTCGACCTTGGAACGTTCCGCCGAAGATATGATGACGATCATGATGCCTGACAGCGCCATCGAGAATCCAACCCCGACCAGTACCATTTTTATGGGATCAAGTCCCTTGGTCCGGCTATAGGAGAACAGATAGATGAGCGCCGCAGTCAGCAATGCACCGATAAAAGCAGCTAATGGCAACATATAAACGAACGTGCCCGCTTCAATCGGGAAATACAGAAAGAAGATCGCAACGGCAACACCTGCACCGGAATTGATTCCGATGATGCCTGGATCGGCCAAGTCATTACGCGTAATACTCTGCAAAATGGAGCCTGACAGCGCAAGCGCCATACCAGCGAGTAATGTAATAAAAATCCGAGGTAATCGGACCGAAAACAGAACAAAGTCCTCTTTAAATGTGCCTTGGCCAAATAACACCGGGATTACCCTTTTGAAAGACAACGAGGAATACCCCCAGCTCATACCTACCACAGCCGTAATGAGGATCAGCAGCAAACACACGAGCAGAATCACTCGTTGCTTGCGAATGCGCGAAGACATTGTCATGAGAACGCTTTGCCCCCTCTACGCACAACGAACAGGAAAAAAGGTAAACCAAGCATGGAAGCAATGGCGACAACAGGTGTTTCGTAAGGTGCATTTATCGTTCGACCCAGTGTTTCGGCAAGAAGCATAAACGATGCTCCGGCAAAAATGGATACGGGTATAATATACCGATAGTCCGTGCCTACCAATTTACGGACAATATGGGGGATCATTAAGCCGACAAAAGCCATATTCCCAATTAATGCAACCGACGCTCCGGTAAGCACTATGACCAGCAGGAACAGAACAGTTTTGACGAGTACCAGCTTCTGCCCCAGTCCAGTCGCCACCTCGTCGCTCAGGCTAAGAATGTTGATCTGGTTGGAAAGGAACGGAACTACAGCAAGACCAACCAGTATGACAGGCGCAATCGCTTGAATCTGGCCCCATGTCGTTCCGATGAGTCCTCCCGAAGTCCACATGGATACATCCTTGGAAATTTTAAAAAAGATACTGATGCCATCCGAGATGGCATACATAAAAGCGGATACCGCTGCCCCGGCCAGCACTACCCGGATAGGGGATAAGCTCCCTCTCCGTATCGAGCCAAGCACAATAACCAATGCGGCTCCAAGTGCAGCACCAACAAAACAAGCAACCATAATCCCAAAATATCCGAGTGATGGCATGAAGACAAAAGCCAGGGCCAGTGCCATATTGGCACCTGAAGTCAGACCGAGCAGTCCAGGATCAGCCAGCGGATTGCGAGTAATTCCCTGCATGATGCCACCGGAGACGGCAAGAGCCGCTCCGATCAGCATGGCAGCGAGTTCCCGTGGAAGCCTGATCTCACGCAGAATAAGAATATTATCGTTCTTTGTCGCAGAGGTCAGGGTCAGCCACAGATTCCGGAATGTCGTTTCTTCTGCGCCAAACATCATGGCGATGATGAAGCACACGATAAGTACGAGTACACTACCCAGCAGCTTGGTTGCAAACCGAAAAGGAAGTCGTTTATTTTTCATCGCGCTCAAGGTTTACTTGCCAAGAAAATGTTCGATAAAGAATTCCAGCTGGTATTCCATGCTGAGTGGATCATTGAAGTAAAATGCCTTGGCATCCGCTTCGAATACTCGATTATTTTTCACCGCATCAATATTTTTGTAGGTTTCGGTATTTTGGAACGAATTGTCCTCGTCGGCATTTTTACTGAATATTACATAGTCACCCATGTAGTCTTTCAGTACTTCGTTCGATACAGCAAAGAATCCGTCTTTCTTGGTCGCTTCCTTGACCTTGTCTGGCATACCTAAACCGAATTGATCATACAGTATTTCCGTTCCACGTCCGAATTTCTCGCCATATACATAAAGCTGTTTATTGAACGTTTCAATAACGGATACAGTCGCATTCGCGCCAATTTTGGCTTTGATTTCTTCCCCAACTTTTTTGCTTCGAGCGTCAAAATCGTCAACCCAGGCTTGTGCTTCTTTTTCTTTGTTCACAAGCTTTCCGATCTCCAGTTGCTGCTTGAGAAAGTCTACCTTACCATATGTATAGGTGACTGTTGGCGCAATTTGCTTCAACTTATCGACGTTCTTGATATCAGACAGGCCGATAATCAGATCCGGGTTCAATTCAATAATTTTCTCCAGACTTTCATCGGTAACCGCCTCTGTATTCGCCAGTTTTTCTTTGAAATTCGGGTTCTCTTTGGACATTTCATCCACGCCAACCAGCGGCACATCCAGTGCCATCACGTTTCCTGTCAGGAATCGGGTCAGTACAACCACACGTTGCGGGTGGGAAGGAACTTCCACAGGGCCTGACTCCGATTGATAAGTGAACGTGCCCGATTCTGACTCGGATGAAGCACCTGCTGAATCCGTGTTCGAAGAAGTGGATTCGTTGGATGCCGTTGCATCCCCCGTTGTATCTTTGGTTGAATTGGTTCCACAAGCGCTGAGCAATAAAACCAGAACGAATATAAATGGAACAAAAAGCTTTCTCATGTGATGACTCTCTCCCTTTTCTCTTTGAATATGAAAATCATTCTCATTACAATAGCTAATTATAGGCATGCAGGAAGAACCTAACCATGCCTTTTTGTTTGAGAAAACCTTTGGATTATTGGATGCCAGTCCATAAGGATACCGCCCGTCCAAGCTGCAAACGAATGGAAACCGGATTGTAGGGTATCCACTCTTCCTGCTCTAGATGATAGATCCGATTTCGCTTCACTGCCTCGAGCTCTTTCCAGTATTCCGAGTGAAATATAATTTCTGAATGGCCCTTTGACCCTTTTTCATCTGGAAAAACAATAACGAGCATACGAGTGCCCTCGTAATCCTGAAGTTCCGACAGTTGGATAGATACCGAATGAAATTGATCGCCAAACCTCTGTATTTCCTGGGCAATCTTGGCCGGAGGACGTAACCCGAGCGATTGATACATCACATATCCGACATTTCTGATTCCATATATTTGTAAGGTGTCCGGTTTGATGACGAGAATAGTTAGCGTCTCATTCACAATCTGGCTCGTTTGAATGGCTTCCCGTGCCTGCTGTTCTTCCCTTTCAAAGTCTGCCAGCCATTGTTCTGCCTGCTCCACCCTATGAGTCGCCTGTGCGATAAACCGCAGATGTTCTTTCCACCCAAGCTCCATCCATGCAATTTCGACAATAGGGGCGATGGATCTCAGACGTTCAGAACTTAATCCGTTCATGTGCAGGTGCTGATTTGCTGCAATGATGAGCTCAATATTGGCATCCAGCAATGCGGACTTTATTTGTTCAGGTGAACTGTCGGAATGGATAAAACGTATCGTTTGAGGTGGGCTTACTCCCTCTGTGCTTACATATTCGCTGCTTTCCGAGATGACAACCGCTGGTTCCAGACCAAGTAACATCAGATGGCTCGCATAAGGTGCACACCACACAGCCACTCGTTGAGAAAGCCTTCGATGTGCGAAGCCGGATGGACTCTCTCCTGTCTGCTGCTTAAAGCGGCGGCTAAGATAGAATTCATCCTTATATCCAACTTTCAGCGCGATCTCACGAAGTGAAGCGGACCCGCCAATTAATAACTCTTTGGCTCGGTGAACACGCAAGCGTGAAAGATACTCATTGGGTGCAAATCCAGTAAGCTGCTTAAAAAGGATGGAGTAATGAGAGCGACTGACCCCCGCAATTTCGGAAAGTCCTTCGGTTGTTATTTTCTCACTAAAATGGTTCTCCATAAATGCGATGCTACGTTCCATGGACGGCTGCTCACTCGCAGTATATTTTGCTTCCATTCGCTCCAACAGACTCATCAGTACTTGATGAAACAGAATCTGGTTACGCATATGCCTGACTTCATTGCCAGGTAAACGATTCATATAGAGCTCTTCAAGGTGAGCTGCAATCGTTGGTTCATAGAACTCAATATATGTTCCTGCTTCAAGCACACTGGACCGTCCCATGGCTTCCATTGGCAGTGATCGCTTCTGTTCTTGTGTGCTGATGGAGAGAGTGTATATATGAAGAGGGTGCATCTGATTCCCTTGTATTACAACATCACTCTTCGCCGGAATAAGGATTACCATCCCATCGGTGAGTTCGTAGATGTGACCGT
Organism: Paenibacillus sp. OK076; assembly: GCF_900110055.1. Taxonomy (NCBI): domain Bacteria; kingdom Bacillati; phylum Bacillota; class Bacilli; order Caryophanales; family Paenibacillaceae; genus Paenibacillus; species Paenibacillus sp. OK076. The sequence goes on along the minus strand of NZ_FOCH01000001.1, from coordinate 1,199,741 downwards.
CGAGATGAAGTGTACCCTGACCACTTGAAACGGCCAACAGAACGGTCAGGTTCTCATGGATTCTATGTATCGGCATCGTTGACGTGCTATACAATGATTGAATGCTATCTGCTGTATATATTGGAAAATAGGACTCTGCCCATTCCGAGTTGTTCATGTTCTTGTCCTCCGTGACTGTTATGCCTGTTAGCGGATAATAACTCAAATTTCAGCTCACTCTATGCGGTTTAATTGGCTATACCTATTTTAGCATTGCTGATTCATCCGGAGTACATTCTTCCCAAAGTAACTATTTATGAAATGGAATAAAAATAAACGACCGTTCCCCGGTAGAAATGGGGAAACGGTCGCAGCTTCAATGTTATCGTGCATGATACACCACTTACTCACGATTCGGATCAATTTTGATGAGCTTGCGCGGTTCCTGTTCTTTTTCACCATACCAGACCAACACATCGGCAAACAAATCCATAATGCGTATAAAGCTTTCCTTGTCAGCCTCTGAAATCGTGCCAGCCAATCGAAAAATATCATCAAAACACAGCTCACGAACAAATTCAGTATATTGGTCGTACACCACACGTCCATTCGCCGAAGGTTTGACATAAATGTCTTTGCGATTACCACTCAAATGGTATTTTTCGAGCAATCCTTTTTCCGTAAGATTCTTCACATTTTTAGAAAACGTACTGCGGCTCACGCCAAGTCGTGCTGCCATTTCCGACATCTTTTCTTCCTTGTCCTCCGCCTCCAGAATGTACTCCAATGTCTGAATCTGTGAAGCAGAGAACATCATATCCGTACCATAACTTCGCTGCAGCTTATAGGTGTTGGAGTACGCATTACCGTACTTGATGATCTTTTCAATCAGTTCCCGATGGTCGCCCATCCATTCTAATTTCATGAATAATCCCTTTCACCTTCAAATTCTCTCTCTATTCCAGAGTACAGAATTTAAATATGTTTTTCAATCCATGTGATGGCTTCCTCGATGACTTCATCTCGATTAGGTTCATTAAATATCTCATGCATGAGATGGGCATATATTTTCAGCGTTTTATCGGTTGAGGCAATATCTCCGTAAAAGTCGCGCGAATCATGTTCACTCACCAGTCCATCGTTTGCCCCATGCAGAACAAGTACAGGATCGACAAACTGCTTCGCATGTGCTTTTAACCAAGTCACTCCGTAACCCAAGCTATTGAACAAATCAACGGATATCTCTTTTTCTACAAGCGGATCATTCACGTATGCAGATACCACTTCCGGATCACTGCATACGCCGCCACCAAGCTCATTCGGAAAATACGTACCCGGGGCAAGATCAAGCGGCAGTTCTCCGGCAACCTTTGTATGGTAACGAGTAAGCGCACCGGATAGAACAATCCCTTTTACTTTGCCTGGGTATTTCGTTCCAAATGAAGAGGATGCAAAGCCACCCATACTATGCCCAATGACAAAAAGAGGAATGTCGCCGCTCTCTTCCAAGGCCGCTTCAACAACCACATTCACATCATCAATAATCTGATGAAAATCACTGTAGAACGTACGCTTCCCTTCTGATCTTGCATGACCACGATGGTCAAAACGGTATACGTCAAAACCACGTTTGTTCAGTTTGTCCGTTAGGTAATCATAGCGGCCAGCATGCTCACACAAACCATGAACGATGACCACGGCTGCCTTGGAATCGCTTACAATATTTTTACTGAAATAAAGCTGGGTTCCGTCAAAAGATTGAATGGTTGTCTCGATATGGTTCATTCTTCATTACATCCCTTCATTGTGCTCAAGCCTCAACTGGCAGATCCGTCTTGAGCCATTTTGTTGATACATTATCCGTAAAGTAATCATAAGAGTTTATCGTTAATAATTTCTTTTACGAATAATATTGTTTCTTATAGAAACAATATAACATCCGTTTTACGCGCTGTCCAGATTAATCTGAGTGAATCGGAATAAAAACAGGACTGCCTCGTAGTCATGAATATGACGGGGACAGCCCTTGGTTCAAGTTATTCTAATCTGTTTTGGTGTTCTAATGAACCTGACACATTTGGGTGCGGTAGGTTTGTTAGCATCTTACAGCGAAATAATTGACCCATTGAGTCAGCTCTGCTCAAGCGGGTTTTCCATGAATCTTATCTATCGATTGAACCCAGCGTCCGTAGCATCCTGATGAACACTACCGCCGCTTGCGCGCGTGTCGTCTCCCCCTTTGGATCGAACGTGTTTGCGCCCGTGCCTGTCATGATATGAAGCTTGACCATCAGATGAACGTCCTCAATATAGGCTGTATCCGCGTTTCCGATATCCTTGAAGCCATTAAGGCTCACCGGCTCCTTGGATATCGGCAACAGTTCAAGTCTCCCCACTGCCGCCAGCATACTAGCCATTTCCTCTCGTGTAAGCGGCTGATTAGGGGTAAAGCTGTTCCCTTTCACAAAGGTGAGCAGTCCGAGCTCCTTCGCTGTGGATACCTCGCCGGAATACCACGTACCTGGTTTGACATCGTTATAGGGCGCTATGTCCTTATCAGATGCGCCGCGTCCAAGCGCCCGGACTAACATAGCCGTAAACTCTGCTCTGGTTACCGCTTTGTTAGGATCATACAGTCCACCGCCTACGCCTTCAACCAGACCTTTCGCAGCAGCAAGATCGACATCAGATTTGCTCCAATGCTGCTGTACATCAGCAAAACTTACCGTGTTTTGTGCCACAACGTAGACACTGTTTGAATAGGATTTGATCTTCACAACCCATTTGCCGTCAATCTGTTTTTTCTCAGCTGCCACAAACTCCAATTTCTTTGTCGTTACGTTATAGCGGAATGCCCCCCATTGAGCTGGCATGCCGGTCATGCTCTTGGGCATCAGAATCTCTCTTGTAAGTGCCTTGCTGAACTTATCTGCCGTTCCGATTGCTTGTCCCGTCTTGGTGTTGATGATATCGATATGAAAATCTACAATCGCACCCATTGCATGGCCATTCGGCAGGCTGTTTGCAAATGCTGCTCGGAAGTCCTTATCGCCGGACTTGTCGGTTAGCGTGATTTTAAAGCTAATGTCATCGTTATTCACATTATTCTTAGCTAACAAGTCCTTTAGCCCTGGAATGAGCGATGCCAGATTGACCGGCACTTGATAGCTGCCGTAAGGAGTCTTAATCTCGATGAAGAAAGTAGCGTTCTTGCCCTCAATGCTCGTTAAAATGCTTGCCGGTATTCTGACATAGGCAACGCCGTCTTTTGGTGTAATTTCAAGAGTGACGGACGGCTTACTACTGTCGATTTTAGCCCAGTCAATCATAATGCCGTTTTGGTCAATATCCGAATGGGTTGATTTAACAGGAGTAGTTCCACCACTGCTACTGCTACTATTGCCACTACTATTGTTACTGCTACTATTAACAACCTGCGTTACAGTAAAGGTAACCGGCGTCATGCCCCCGGCCGACACTGTTACTGTAGCCTTATACGTCCCTGCGGCCAGTCCGTCATTCGCTTTTACCGTAAAGGTCGTCGACGGCGTCCCACTATTGAGCGTTGTCACCGTCGGCTGCGTAATCGTAAAGCTGCCGGCGTTCGTTCCGCCGAGCGCTGTCGCCAAGCTCGTCAAGTCGCCGGTTCCCGTTCGTGTCAAGGTGACCGTTTTCGTTTCCTGCGTCCCCGATGCATACCCTGCGGTCAGGGCATTCAGCGTCTCATCCGACAATGGGCTGATCGCGTGCGTAACAACAAACCACGTAAATTGATTCGCCGCCGATGTCGTTGATGTACCGCCCGGCGTAGTTACTGTTACGTCTACTGTTCCTGCACTACCCGCCGGGGCGATGGCTGTAATTTGTGTCGCCGAGTTCACTGTATAGGACGTCGCCGCCGTTGCACCAAACTTCACCGCCGTTGCATCGGTCAGATTCGTACCGCTCAACGTGACAGTCGTGCCTCCGGTCGTCGGACCCGATACCGGCGACATGCTCGTAATCGTTGGCGCGGCATGGTATGTATATTGATTCGCCGCCGATGTCGTTGATGTACCGCCCGGTGTCGTTACCGTTACGTCTACCGTTCCTGCACTACCCGCCGGGGCGATGGCTGTGATTTGTGTCGCCGAGTTCACTGTATAGGACGTCGCCGCCGTTGCACCAAACTTCACCGCCGTTGCATCGGTCAGATTCGTACCGCTCAACGTGACAGTCGTGCCTCCGGTCGTCGGACCCGATACCGGCGACATGCTCGTAATCGTTGGCGCGGCATGGTATGTATATTGATTCGCCGCCGATGTCGTTGATGTACCGCCCGGTGTCGTTACCGTTACGTCTACCGTTCCTGCACTACCCGCCGGGGCGATGGCTGTGATTTGTGTCGCCGAGTTCACTGTATAGGACGTCGCCTCCGTTGCACCAAACATCACTTCCGTTGCATCGGTCAGATTCGTACCGGTCAACGTAACGGCCGTGCCTCCGGTCGTCGGACCCGATGTGGGCGATACGCTCGTAATCGTCGGTTCGGCATGGTATGTATATTGGTCCGCCGCCGATGTCGTTGATGTACCGCCCGGTGTCGTTACCGTTACGTCTACCGTTCCTGCACTACCCGCTGGGGCGATGGCTGTAATTTGTGTCGCCGAGTTTACTGTATAGGACGTCGCCTCCGTTGCACCGAACTTCACCGCCGTTGCATCGGTCAGGTTCGTACCGGTCAACGTGACAGTCGTGCCTCCGGATGTGGAACCCAATGTCGGCGATACGCTTGTGATCGTTGGGGAAATTGCATCTACTAGCACGCCCGCCGTACTACCCACGCTATTAAGCGTTAATACTGCATCGTTACCTGCTTCATCCCTAATTGATCCGCCATTCAGTGACAAGGCTCCTATGGTAATCCCGTTAGTATCAGATTGTCCGGTTTGGATGGTATATCTAAATTGCAACGCGTTTGTCCCCGAACCGCTTACATAGTTAGCATACACAGTCGTTGTTCCTACAATTAACGGGATCGTTGGAATGCCGGTTACGACAACAATCTCGTTCATGTTCACTGTAAAACTCAAGTCTTCTCCTGCACCATAAGTGCCATTGGCAGGAACAGATACACTTGTAACGATAGGCATAACTGTGTCGACATAGTAATGGTTAGATACGGTGGTTCCGCTCCCCACATTGCCTCCAGCAATTATACCTGAATGATTGAGCGAAATATTGAAGGGGCCGCTGTGATTGCTTAGAGGCGGCGTGAGTGTTGCGCTATAAGTGATATTGTCAGAAGTTGTTAATCCACTAAGAATGCCGCTACCTGTTTCCAAATCAGCAAGATCAAATCCAGTCACCGCTTCTGAAAATGTAATCGTTACCATTGACGTTTCTCCGGAAGTCAGAAGTTCGTCAGCTACAACAATGGTGGCTGTTGGAGTGGCAGCAAACGCCTTGTCAAATAAGTACAATGGCAGCAAACTTAAAATAATTACACCCATAAATAACTTTCTTATTATTCTTGTTTTATACATATCCTGTTACCCACTCTCTCTAAGTTAGGATTCACCGCGAATTTCAAGAAAATGCTTGTCCAGTCATGTGCTATTATATAACATTGTGAGTCCTCGTTCAGTAAATTATTGAATAGTATTGCATACGGCACTTTCTTCGTCCTATCAGCGAATGTCCATACAAAAACAAAAAAACGCAGTTCCGAAGAACTGCGCGCATTTACTATTTTGGTGGAGCCTAGGGGGATCGAACCCCTGACCTCATCGCTGCCAGCGATGCGCTCTCCCAGCTGAGCTAAGGCCCCAGAATTATGAGTGAAACAAGTTGTCCAACTCTGCAATGCTCCGCAGGCGACTCCTATATCATATAAAATACAGCTTTTGCTGTCAACCATTTTTTTACCAACCAAAATGATTGGAGAAGAACAACCTTTTACCTGGAACACATGACCGTAACCCAGAATGCTCTTCTCCTTTTCCGCTCCATTACTCCTCGATGTCTTCTTTGGACAAAAGAGATTTCAGTTCTTTCATGAACATATTGATGTCTTTGAATTGACGGTACACTGAAGCGAAGCGAACATAGGCTACTTCATCCACTGGAAACAGCTGTTCCATCAGCAGTTCACCAATCTGACGGCTCTCGACTTCAGCATCGGCTGTATTCCGCAGAGCTTTTTCTGTCTCGGATACCATCATCTCCAGCGTTTCTACCGACACCGGCCGTTTTTCGCAAGCTCGAATCAGACCACGGAGAATCTTGTCTCTGCTGAACTCTTCCCGGCTGCCATCTTTCTTAATAACGATCAACGGTGTTTCTTCAATCATCTCAAAGGTTGTAAATCTTCGGGCACACTGCTCACACTCACGGCGACGACGAATCGATTTCGCTTCGTTGGCCGGACGTGAATCAAGCACTTTGGTACCCATATAACCGCAATAAGGACACTTCAAATCAGATCACTTCCCACGTTTGACTTTTTACCACAAATTCCCTTAAGCATTTAGTTATGAAAATCGTATTGCCGACACATAATACTTTTACCAACCGCGAGGAGGTGAACAGCAATGGCACAAAGCAATGGTAACTCCAACAACCTGGTGGTAACTAAAGCTTCCGCAGCTCTCGAGCAAATGAAATATGAAGTTGCTCAAGAACTCGGAATCAGCATCCCACAAGACGGATACCAAGGTAACATGACTTCTTACGAGAACGGTTCGATCGGTGGATACATCACGAAGCGTCTGGTAACAATTGCAGAACAGCAATTGGCAGGTCAATACCAATAATATCTGCATCGTAATACGGTACACAGAGGAGCATGGAGCGGCCGGTGAATAACCGGTCTGCTCGGTGCTTCTACTTATTTTAGACCACGAATCCAGAGCGTCTTAACTTAGAACGTATTATAGATCTTTACATATTGATTATAATAATAAATGACGCGTTGTACATAGTGCCGGGTTTCACCAAACGGAATATCTTTGACCGTCTCGAAAGAGCCGTCCCATACGCCATCCCTTAGCCATGAGTTCACTTTACCTGGACCTGCATTGTAAGCAGCAATCATAGCCGCTTCATTCCCGTCAAATTGATCGGACAGATTACGTAGATACCAGGTACCCAACTGGATATTTCTTTCAGGCTCGTGCTTCAATTCTTCCAGTGAGGTGCCCGGAATTTTCGCTTGCTCCATAATCCAGTTTGCGGTGTCTGGCATCAGCTGCATTAACCCGATGGCACCTCTTTTGGATTCCTTGCTTGTCTTAAAATTGGTCTCCACCTTGATGATGGAAGCTATGAGAAACGGATCAACCTCATAACTCTGAGACTGGGCCCTAATCTCTTCCTTATAATGAATCGGATAGAACCATGACATCCAATTGGTATTTAGGAACAGCACCAATACAAAAGACACAAACATCAACAACAATATTCGTTTCTTACGCAGCAATCTCATAATAAGCCCTTACGATGCAAAAATGAAATGATTTGCTGCTCCGTCTCTGACCACAAGCCGCTGTTATCAATAATCACGTCAGCTCGCTGCTTCTTCTCTTCAATATCCATCTGCACGTCTATCCGGCCATCTGCCTGGTCTGCCGTCATTCCATCCCGGCTCATCAGTCGTTCCCGTTGCACAGACCTCGGGACATAGACAACCATCACTTCTTCGAAGCCATCCTCCAGCCCTGACTCGTACAACAATGGAATATCCGATACGACCAGCTTGTCCGGATGTTCAAGCTCATACAGAGCAGCTCGCTCACGCATTTCCTTGCGGATCGCAGGATGTGTAATAGCCTCCAGTGCCTTACGTTCCTCTGGATTCTGAAACACAATACTGCCCAGCTTTTTCCGATCCAGTGTTCCGTCCTCATTCAATATGGCTTGTCCGAACCGCTGAACAGCCGCAGCCAAAACGGGATGCCCGGGCAGCATTACTTCCCGGGCAATAACATCTGCATCAATGAGCAACGCTCCCTTACTGGCGAGAAAGGCGGACACACTGCTTTTGCCTGTCGCGATCCCGCCGGTTAAGCCAATATTCATTTATTTCACCTCACAACAACTTCATTATTCCCATAAACATTAATAAAAGCGCAGGTAATACAGATAATCTTCGCATCCAACGCAGAGCAGCAAAGCGTAATCCAACCTTCATACCTAGTGACAGAAAAGCCCCGCTAAACAATGCAATAACTAATGCTGTCCACAAAGTCGGGAATCCCAATAATGCTGCCCCTAATCCTGCACCAAAAGCATCCAGAGAAAGAGCTATACCAAGCCACATCGCTTCTTGGACGGATATACTGCCCGAGTTATCCATATCCGCCTTCGAGGGGCTACGCAGGATTTGAATAACCACACCGAGCTTCCGCAGTTCAAGTGTAAAGACCATTCGTTCCAGCGATCCTCCAGGAGCAGATGGCTCAAGCTCCAGCGCGAGCACCTGATTTCTGCCCTTCGACTGAACTTCTTGTGAGGCTTGCGTACTACTGCGGATTGTTCCTGCTCCTGTTCCCTCACCCACTCCATTGTCCGTTTCCAGCTGTTCCTTGCCCCGTTTTCGAATAAGTTGCAGCAACGACCATGCGCCAATACCGATCAAAATAACCGCTCCGACAATCGAAGCCACGTCCGGAGATACGACATGTGACAGAAGCACACCTACTTGCATGGATAATGCAATAACCAGACCCGAACAGATGGAAATGACGACAATGGATAACAGCGGAATTTTAGTTCTCCGCAGCCCATATGTAATCCCGACTCCAAAACCATCTAAACTAAGCGCCAAAGCAAGCGCCAGTAATGAAATAAAATGATGCAGCACCCCGGATTCCTCCCCTGTGCGGAACTCGCTCCAACTGGCGACTGCCAGTATGGGTATACGCCCGCTTATTTCTGCCATATCAGTATATGGAGGGAGGAATCCAAGGGTGCTACAATTTGACGATTTCGTTCATGCTGCCAGAGCCATCACCGATTTAGAGCAGCGGTTGACACTTCGGACAGTAATGCGTGCCTCTACCGCCCACTACAATCTTCTCGATTAATGTGCCACAAGTCGCACAGGGTTCAGCTTTGCGTCCATATATTTTCAATTGATGCTGGAACATGCCCATCTCACCCTGTCCATTGACATAGGACTTAATGGACGAACCACCTGCATCCACCGCATCCTGCAGCGTAATCACGATCGCTTCATGTAGCACGGTTAACTGGGTTTCGGTCAATGTCTTGGCAATGGTCTCTGGATGAATGCCAGCGCGGAACAAGGCCTCGTCCACATAAATATTCCCGATGCCGACCACATATGCCTGATTTAACAACACGGCTTTAATTTTGGTTGTCCGTTTGCCAACAGCCTCACGGAATGCAGCTACGGTAAACACTGGATCAAGTGGTTCCAGCCCCAGCTTTAACAAAGGTTTGGATACCAGTTCCTCACCTGCATTAAAGAGATGCATTGTACCGAATTGACGGACATCCTTGTAACGTAATTCTGTACCATCGGTAAAGTGAAAAATGACATGGGTATGCTTCTCCACTTCCTCATGTTGTTGGTACACCCCGTATCTTCCTTCCATCCGCAGATGGGAGACAAGCACCAGCCCGTCCAGCAAAATACGCAAAAACTTGCCCCTGCGCTCTACACCAATCACGGTATGTCCCTTAAGTTCCATTGCAAATGCATCTATGTCGTCCGGCCGCTGAATGATCCGCGGCAAGCTAACGGTAACTGAGTCAATGGTCTTGCCAACAATAAGTTGATTCAATGTTCTTCTGACTGTTTCGACTTCCGGTAATTCCGGCATGATGTTCTCACCTCCCCTATATTATAACGGAAGATGGCGCTCAGCGGGACCCCTTCTTATGTCGAAAACAGTTGAAAAATATTTTGTAAAATAACGGAAAACCCGCTTGGGATCTACTATTTAGCCTCGTACCAGTTTTCTCCGTAGCTGACTTCCGCTTTCAGTGGCACTGACAGCTCCAATGCTTTTTCCATCACCGAAGGAACCAGCTCTTTCATCAGTTCCAGCTCATCCGCAGGCACTTCGAATACAAGTTCATCGTGCACCTGTAGCAGCATGCGGCTCTTCAGCTTGCGTTCACGCAGCGCTTCATCCATTTGTACCATGGCAAGCTTGATGATATCTGCCGCAGTTCCCTGGATCGGTGTATTCATCGCTGTCCGTTCCGCAAAGGAACGCAGGTTAAAGTTGCTGGCATTGATTTCTGGCAGATAACGACGACGTTCCAGCAGCGTTTTGACATAACCATCCTGACGGGCTTCCTTCACAATATCATCCATATATCGGCGCACACCCTGGAACACTTCAAAATATTGATCGATAAACTGTGCTGCCTCTTTCCGCGTGATGTGCAGGTTCTGCGAAAGACCGTAATCACTGATGCCGTATACAATCCCGAAGTTAACCGCCTTGGCAGAACGACGCATGTCTCCATCCACCTCTTCTGGCTTCACACCAAACACATCGGAGGCCGTCTTTGTATGGATATCCATGTCCTGGACAAAAGCTTCCTTCAGCCGCTCATCATCTGAAATATGGGCAAGGACGCGCAGTTCAATCTGCGAATAGTCTGCTGCCAAAATGGACCATCCCGGTTCAGAAGGAACAAATACCTTCCGGATTTTACGACCTTCCTCCATCCGAATCGGAATGTTCTGCAAGTTCGGGAACTGGCTGCTCAGACGTCCGGTTGCTGCGATCGTCTGACGGTAATACGTATGCACTTTGCCATCCTTATCCGAAATCTCTTTGAGCAATCCTTCTACATACGTGGACTGCAGCTTGGCAAGTTGACGATATTGCAGAATGTGCTTGACCACATCATTATAAGGAGCCAGCTTCTCCAATACTTCGGCATCCGTAGAGTATCCTGTTTTTGTTTTCTTCACTACAGGCAGACCGAGTTTATCGAATAAAATCTCGCCCAGTTGCTTCGGTGAATTCAGATTGAATTCCGTACCGGAAAGCTTGTAGATTTCCGCCATCAACCTGCTTATATTTTCTTCGAACTCACTACCCAAAGCCTGCAAATCTGCCGTATTAGCCTTAATGCCCTGTTTCTCCATATCAGCAAGAATACGTGATAACGGCATCTCCAGTTCATGGAAAAGAGCGTTCATCTCATTGCTCTCCAGCGCCTGCTCCTGGAGTGGAATAATGGCTGCTACTGCCGCGGCTTTGCGACACAGAAAATCGCCCAGTACATCCGTCTCTGGCACCCTGTATTTTGCACCTTTGCCCATAACCGTATCATCCTCCACGAGGGAAGGCAGACCATACTTCGTGGTCAGGCCGCTGATCGTCTGATTGGATTCGGTTGGATCAAGCAAATAGGCAGCCAATTGCACATCAAAGGACGCTCCAGCAAACTCAATGCCATGCGCATGCAGTGCGAGATCAACACGGTGCAGATCATAACCACGCTTGGGTTGTTCTGCATTGCCCAGCCACTCTCTTACCGGGGCAGCTGCATCAGACTGAAGCAATTCGGGAGATAAGAATGTATAGGTTCCGCCTGAACCAACAGCAAGTCCAATTAGTTTCGCCTGATGCGGATTATCCCCATGTGTCTCCACATGTAGCACATCAATGGATTCGAGTGAACCAAACAGTTCACTAATCGTTTCTTCTGTTGCTATGGAGGATTCTACCACGGCAGCTGGAACGGCTTCCTGTTCAGAAACTACACTTGCGCGGAATGAAAGGCGCTCCAGCAAAGACTTGAATTCGAGCTTGGCCAAAGCCGGACCTGCCAGTTCCTCTTTTAAGCCAGCAAACTGCATATCTTCCCACGTTTGTTCCAATGGAACTTCACGGTGGATCGTGGCAAGCTGCTTACTCATACGTGCATCTTCGGCGTGAGCCTCAATCTTTTCTTTCATTTTTCCCTTTAGCTCACCTGTGCCATTAAGCACTTCCTCAACCGAACCGAACTGGTGCAGCAGTTTCAAAGCCGTTTTCTCTCCGACGCCAGGAATGCCCGGAATATTGTCGGACGTATCACCCATCAGACCTTTGAGGTCAATGATTTGCAACGGGGTCAGACCATAGCGCTCCTTAATCTGAGCAGGATCGTACAGCTCAATCTCGGTTACCCCTTTGCGCGTAAGCCCGATATGCACATGTTCAGATGCAAGCTGCAGCATATCTTTGTCACCCGACACAACGAGAACCTGTCTTCCGGCTTCATCCGCACGTTTCGTTAATGTTCCGATAATGTCATCCGCTTCAAACCCTGCAAGCTCAAACTGGGCTATCCCGAAGCCCTGAAGCAGTTCTTTCAGCAGCGGAAATTGCTCGGACAACTCCGGTGGTGTTTTCTCCCGACCACCTTTATATTCCTGGTAACCTTCGTGCCGGAACGTAACTTTGCCTGCATCAAATGCTACCATCACATGTGTCGGTTTATGCTCTTCCAGCAAGCGCAGCAGCATCGTGGTGAAGCCGTACACCGCATTGGTATGCAAGCCTTTCGAGTTAGTTAGAGGCGGCATTGCAAAAAACGCCCTGTAAATAATGCTATTTCCATCTATAAGAATAAACTTGTCCATTCCAGCACCTCACGTATCGTATGGTCAATCCTTCAATTACATCTACTCTCATGATACCATACACACCTGTTACAACAAAAAAATTAGTCATCTTTATAGATCATAATCTTCCTGCAAAAAAAGAACTCCCTCCGCGGATGGCCTGTTCACAGGCCGCCCGAGAGAAAGTCCCTTCAATTCGTTACGAATAATACCCCAATCCCACTAAAAGCAGTTACCTATTGATTCAAATCAGGGCGTTTTCCTGTTACCAGATACACCGTGCTCTCACCAATGTTTGTTGCGTGGTCACCAATCCGTTCGATGTAACGTCCTACCAACATCAAGAGCATCGCTTGAGAAGCCTTATTTGGATGGTCTGTCATGAACGAGTAGAGGTCACTGATCATATGACTGTACAATTGGTCAACCTGATCATCGGTCTGAGCCATTTTGTAGGCCAGATCGGTATTTTCTTTCAGGAAGGATTCAATGGACTCTTCAATCATGGCTTTCACGATTTCCGCCATTCTTGGTATATCCACAAGCGGTTTAATGAGCTGCTGTCCATCCATGCGAAGGGTCACTTTGGCCACATCCAGCGCAAGGTCACCCATACGCTCCAGGTCACTTGAGATTTTGAAAGCAACGATAATGCGTCGCAGATCCTTCGCTACCGGCTGTTGTGTAATGATGAGCTTGGAACCCAATTCCATAATCTTGTCTTCCAAGGCATTCAGATTCGCATCATTCTTGATGATGACCTGAGCTTTCTCGGCATCCATCGTCTGTAAACTTTCAATAGCACCATCCAACGCTGTGCCTACATGCTCACCCATTTGCCGAAGCAGTGTGCGCAGTTCCTCAAGCTCCTGATCAAATTCTTTTCTGCGAATCATAGATTCCATGTCCTCCTTATCCATCATCTCCGGACACGCCGGGATCGTTCGAACTCAGCTTGCTTATCCGAACCGTCCGGATATATAATCCTCGGTTCTGGAATCCTGCGGTGTGGAGAACAATGTTTCTGTATCCGCCGCCTCCACCACTTCCCCGTTCAGGAAAAATACCGTACGACCCGATACACGTGCAGCTTGGTGCATGTTATGGGTCACCATTACAATCGTGTATTTGTGGTGCAATTCCTTGACCAGTTCCTCAATTTTGAGCGTTGAGATCGGATCAAGTGCAGACGTTGCTTCATCCATCAGCAGTACGTCAGGCTGCACGGCCAAGGCACGTGCAATACAAAGACGCTGCTGTTGTCCGCCAGAGAGACTGAGTGCCGATTTTTTGAGCACATCCTTTACTTCATCCCACAGTGCAGCATGAACAAGACTCTGCTCAACCAAACGATCCAGTTCGGCTTTTTGCGTTACCCCGTGAAGTCGAGGTCCATAGGCCACGTTATCGTAGATGGATTTTGGAAAAGGGTTAGGCTGCTGAAACACCATTCCGACCCGCTTACGCAGCGTTTCCACTTCGATCTCATTGCTATAAATGTCTGAACCGTCCAACATAACTTGTCCTTCCACACGTACGCCTGGAATCATATCATTCATCCGATTCAATGTACGTAGCAAGGTCGATTTACCACAGCCCGACGGACCGATAAATGCGGTAACTGTCTTCTCCGGCAGGTCCATCGATATATTTTTAAGCGCGTGATGCGTATCATAGTATAAATTAAGTCCTTCAATGTGAATGAGGTCCTTCATGGATGTTCACTTCTCCTTCGCGGCAGGGACAACCAGATTCCCTTACGTAGACCGATGCCAATGATTGAACTTGACTCTCGGTCATCTATAATATCCTACCCTCTCATTGTAAAAACAGTATCACTTTCATGTTAACGGAATGTAAAAAGAGACATCTTTCACACCCATGACCCTTCTATCCGATCATTGCGTATGAATGATGCCTATCCTGCCGTCATTTAGTCATCCGCCTGGACCATATCTTCCAGTCTCTCCCGAATGTGCTCTGCCAATTCTCCGGCCGTTTTGCCTTCTACGGCAATATCCTCCGCAATATGGGACATACCCGCTACAGCCGTGTTCAGCTGTTTGAAAGCAGTCCCTCCTTCGTTTACATGAACGGAGCTGTTGTTAATCTCTGCCGCGCTTGCTCTCACCAGTTCCACAGTCTGTCTGGTCAATCCTCCGATATCATCCAGCAAAGAGGACATATTTCCCGCAACCTCACGGGTCTGCTTGGCTAGTGCGCGAATCTCACCAGCGACGACCTGGAAACCTCGTCCGTACTCCCCCGCATGTGCCGCTTCGATGGAAGCATTCATAGCGAGCAGCCCGCTTTGGTCAGCCAATGAACGAATGGAACGTGCCATCCCGGAGCCCATGTCGATAGAGCTCAGCATGTCATCAGCATGCTTCTGCTGACCCTCCATATGCTGATATACACGGTTATAAGAAGCATCAACCTGACTGAGGCTGCTCGCTCCTCGTTCGGACAACTGCATAATTTGAGACGCTTCTTCCCCCGCCTTTCGAGCGGCTTGAACCAGTTTGGTGACGGAGTCGTTGATTCTTGTTATTTCCTGTCTGCTCTGTGTAATAATATGTACACGTTCTTCCGAAGCCACATGCTGCAGCTTACGGGAAAGGGACATCACATCCCTCATCGTCAGCACACCCAGCAATCGGTCTTCTTCCGTAACGATCAAACAATCGTAGAAATATTGCTCACTGCGAGACAAAGCGATGTCAATAATCGCGGTCGCTTCTGCATGCACATCAACAATGACAGGAGAAGAGTCCACTGCGTGTACAACCGGCTTTCGATAGAAAAGATCTGCTGCAAAGCGTCCGTTCAACATCCGGTATAACGTCTCTCGCATCAACAAACCTAATGGCTGCATATGGTCATCACATAATACAATACACGGGTAGTCCTGATCCTGATTGAGCAGGCTTGCCGCTTCCCCACAGGTAGTATGCACGTCAACTACAGGTATTTGACGGCAATAGTTCCGTAAAGAGATTACATTCTCTTTGGTGACCCCAATCTCATCTTCATCTTTTTGTTCTCCCATGGGAGTTACAACTTGTTCCTGTTGCGTATTTATCATTTCTTCGGGCTGGTCGGGCTTCACTTCGAGCAACATGGGCATAAATGCGCAATCTCCTTTACGTATGAGCTCCGTCCTGAGGTGGAATATGTAGGTACAAAGTATCACTCAGACAGCTTCATCCTACTCCCTATACGTAAAGGAAAATATTTGTTTGTGTTAACGGAATGTAAAATAAAACTCCCCGATCATTGTTAACTTGAATGATGGGGAGTTTTTCTTTTTACAACCAATTTATAACCTACACCGCGAATCGAATCAATATGAACTGATTCCGGATCAAGCTCCAACTTTTTCCGCAAGGAACTGACATGAACGTCCACCGTGCGCTGTCCTCCGATATAATCGAAGCCCCAGACCGCATTCATCAGATCATCCCGGGTAAGCACAACACCCGGCTTCTTGGCCAGATAAAGCAGTACTTCAAATTCCTTGGGACGAAGACTGATGGATTGTCCACCCAGTGTCACTTCATATTTCAAAGGATATATCTCAAGCTCTCCCAGAATAATACGGGAACCGTCCTTATCCTCTGGTTGCGGCAAATCTTCACCATTTGAATAACGTCTTAACACCGCATCTACGCGGGCAAGCAATTCGGATACACCAAATGGCTTGGTAATATAATCATCGGCACCTGATTTTAAGCCTTGCACAACTTCGGCTTCACCGTTTTTGGCTGTGAGAATGATGACCGGTGTACTAACACCCTGAATTCGTAACTTGTTCAGAATATCCAGACCATTCATTCCAGGAAGCATCAGATCCAGCAGAATCAGATCAAACTCCTGGGACAACGCCCGATCATAACCTGAAGATCCGTGATCCTCAGCAATAACATCATAGCCCTCTTGTGTCAGGTTGTACGTAAGCAATCTTGATAATGTTGGTTCATCTTCAATAACGAGCAAACGCTGCGCCATGGTACCCCTTCTCTCCTATAGGTTGTCTGTTGCCACAACACTTTCTTTATCATAGCACCTAATTGTTAACTCTGTGTAAAACAGCATATTCCTTTTACATTTCACTTCCATCGCACTAGATTTCTTCATCCTGAATTAATGGAAGGATAACACGAAACGTCGTTCCCATGCCAAGTTCACTCTCTACAGACAGTTTGCCATGATGTAATTCAACCAGATGTTTCACAATTGAAAGCCCAAGTCCAGTGCCTCCCGAATTACGGGATCTGCCCTTGTCCACCCGATAGAAGCGTTCAAAAATCCGTGGCAAATCTTTCTTCGGAATACCAATTCCTGTGTCGGATACCGCAAATACAACTTCTTCTTCGTCCTCATCATGTTCAACCGATACTTGTAATTTTACCCGTCCGCCTTCTGGCGTATAGTTAATGCCGTTGGATAACAGATTAATAAAGATCTGCTTCATTTTATCCTCATCAGCTTCAATATACAATTCTTCAGGAACGTTCATCTCCAGCCGAATTTCTTTCTTCTCCGCCACCTTGGACAAGGTGCCCAGGACCATCTCGAAGAACGAATGCACATGCACTGGTGAACATTGCAGGGGAGCCCGTTTAGACTCAATTTTGGACAACTCCAGAATATCTCCGATCAGTCGGTTCAGTCTGTCGCCTTCATCATATATAATCTGCAAGAATGAACGCTCCGTTTCTTTGTCCTGTACCCCGCCGCTGAGAAGCGTTTCGGCAAAACCTTTGACCGCAGCCACCGGTGTCTTGAGTTCATGAGATACGTTCGCTACGAACTCACTGCGCATCGATTCCAGCCTGCGGATCGCCGTTACATCCTGCAAAAGGAAGAGCATTCCCCGGTAAGCACCATCATCTTCGGACATCGGTACTCCATCAATGCGAATCAATTTTTCCACCGGATTGAACACACTCACTTCTTCATGCATCGGTTCTCGCAAAGCAACGCTCTCTTCAATCGTGCGCGTCAGCTCATAATGCCGCTTCAATTCAGTGTATGGCTTGCCAGTAACCCGCTCTGCCTGAATGCCAAGCATACGCTCTGCTTCCCGATTGACCAGCGCAATAGATTGACCTGCATCAATCATAATAATACCGCCTGTCATGTTGGCAAGCACACTTTGCAGCAGCGCTTCATTATCCCTGATCGTCTTCAATTGCATCTGAAGGCTGTCTGCCATTCCGTTAATGGCAAGTCCCAGTTGACCGATCTCATCATTACGAGTTACATCCACTCTCGCATCATAATCCAGCTTGGTGATCCGGTGAGCCACCTTCGTAATATGCTCAATAGGTGATGTCAGTCCCCGCGCAACCCGATAACTAACCAGAGCCACAATCAGGAACAGTAGGCCCAAGGTGAAAAACATCAGAATCCAGCCCTGCTGAAGACCCTGATCTACAGCTTCAAGACTCATGGATAGTCGAATGTAACCATCAAATTTTCCACTGGGCAACTCAATCATGTCACTTTGATCCGAATTCACAGGCAGCGCCACATACAGCATGTCCTGCCCCAATGTTGCACTATAACGTATCGACTGACCATAGTTTTGCCCAACCGCTTCTTTAATCTCCTGACGGTTCAAGTGGTTGTCCATTGAATTGGGATCGCTCTCCGAGTCGCCAATGACCGTTCCGTCTTTATTGATAAAGGTTACCCGTGAATCTGTCAGTCGATCCAGCTCAACAGCGCGATCTGAATAATATTTCTGTGTCTCTGCATTGGTTGGATCGGATGCATCATGGAACGGGAACGTTGCTTTCAGCAAGTTGATCTCACGCACCATCGTTTGCTCCAGTGCGTTAATGTGAGTAGTCTTAAAAACTCTGCCCATCGTATAACCCGCCACAATGACGGAAATACCGATCAGCACCATCATGATGATGGCAAGGCGAATTCGGAACGGTCTCATCTATCTCTTCCTTTGTTATAAAATTAATAATTTAACTACATGTCCATTTCTATTCGATCACCACGAGTGGTGGGCTGTGAAATGACAAGAAACTCTACGTCTGCTTCGCTCCGATTCTGCATCTGATGTGGAATCTCAGGCCCAATCTCTATTCCTTCATGGGGTTTGAGCATGAACTCTTCCCCGTTAAGTTCCATACACGCCTCCCCGCTGAGGATGAAAAAAAACTGACGACTTATTGAATGGTAATGCCGAGTTTCAGATGTTCCTGCAGGCATACGTTCATGAATAACGCTCAGTTCTTCATTTTGAACGAGATGCCAGCCATCGCACTGTCCACCCCATATATAGTGTGCCGCATTTTGTTTGCTAATCTTCATGTGACCGCCTCCGAAGCTTACTTGTTCGGTCTATATCATATCACAGATAGCATGTAGATCCTGCCATTTTTGATTAGCAGCACGTCGCGGAAGTGCTATAACTATCTCCAGGGAAGCCTATTGATAAAGTATCATGGTTGTATCAACGCCAATCCCGACTTTTGTAAAACCGGATCAAAATCATATTTATTCCGCGATATGCTCACAAAAAAAGACGTACCGACCAGTCATGCTGGAATCGATACGCCTTCATTTGCAACACATCATCAATGGATTATCCGTTTACCACTTCGCCGCCATTAACGTGCATCACCTGACCGCTCACGTAGGAAGAATCATCCGAAGCGAGATATACGTAAGCTGGAGCCAGTTCATCCGGTTGCCCTGGACGTTTCATTGGCTGAGTAGCACCAAATTCGCTCACCTTTTTCTCATCAAATGTGGATGGAATGAGCGGGGTCCAAATTGGCCCTGGAGCGACGGCATTCACACGAATTCCCTTCTCCACAACGTTCATCGACAAGGAGCGTGTAAATGAAGTGATGGCTCCTTTCGTCGATGAATAATCAATTAACGTCGGATTTCCGCGATACGCGGTAATAGAGGTTGTATTAATGATTGTGCTGCCTTTCTTGAGATGTGGCAGAGCAGCCTGTGTAATATAAAACATGCCAAAAATATTTGTGCGGAACGTACGCTCCAACTGTTCTGGAGTAATATCCTCCAGCTGCTGCTGGGGATGCTGTTCCGCTGCATTATTCACGACAATATCCAGCTTACCCAGTTGATCCACCGTCTGTTGCACAGATTTCTTGGCAAAGGCATCATCCCCAATATCACCGGGAATCAATATGCATTTGCGTCCTTCCTGTTCGACCTGACGCTTGGTCTCTTCGGCATCCTCATGCTCACTCAGGTATACAATCGCTACATCCGCACCTTCCTTCGCGTATGTAACGGCAACAGCACGTCCAATTCCGCTGTCTCCACCCGTGATCAATGCAACCTTATTCAACAACTTGCCGGCTGCTTTATATTCAGGTTTCTCAAACTCTGGTTTGGGGTGCATCTCCGATTCAATACCCGGACGCTGATCCTGATGTTGGGGAGGCATCGTCTTTTTGTTCTGTGTGTCAGTTGACATCTGGCATTTCTCCTCTCAAAATGGAATGTCTAAATCAAGTCTCATTCTGTAGGATGGCATGAACAATACAAATTATTCCCTTTTTCAACCGTCATGCTCCAAAGTCCCCGTCTGTGGCCTCGATACTTACTTACCACTCCCTTTTAGCGGTCAAACAGAAAAATTTTCAATACTAAAATGGTTATTCTTAATCATTTCTCGCAGACATGTTGTCAATTTAGATATATCCGCATCGAATTCGACCTATTTTGTCAAACATTCGAAATTTTTTTCGAAATTGAACTGTTTCACCGCCCAAATTGTATTCCTATGCTGTATGGGCTGATGTACAATGTACAGTATACATATATGTTTTAAACTACATTAATCTATTTCAATGATGCGGTCATACTGCCAAACTAAACAACTATTCTAATCTAATATGGAGACCAAACCCATGGAATCGCACATTAATTCTTATATAACACTTGTAGCAACTTCAGCCGTGCTGAATGTTTTTCTGTGTTTATATACTTATGTTAGAAGAGCAGAGATCCCCAGTTCGAAAATATTCATTCTCTATACAGCAGCTTTGTCTGTTTACACCTTCGGCTACGCGATTGAACTTGCCAGCAGTACACTGGAGCAGATGAAATTCTGGACGGTTGTAGAATACATTGGTATGCCTTTCTCCGCCTCTCTCGGGCTGATGCTCATGATGCAATACACGGGTAAAAAGTTATCCAAAAAGGCTTCTGCGGCACTCTTTGTAATCCCTTCCATTACCTTGTTCATGGTAGCAACAAATGATTTTCATCATCTTTTCTATAAAAGAGTATGGCTAAGAGAAGACAGTCCCGTCCCGCTGATGGATATTGCTATAGGGCAGTGGTACGTTGTTCATGGTGCATTCACCTTTTCCTGTCTGTTATGTGCCTGCCTTATTCTCATCGGACAATGGCGACATACCAAAAAGATGTATCGTCGTCAGCTGCTCACCCTAATCACTTCACAGATTATTCCCATGGTAGCGGCCTTTCTGTATTTGCTTGGTCTCACCCCAGGTGGAATGGACCCCGTTCCGGTTCTCATGTGCGTTACATCCGCTATGTATATATGGGCTATTCTATCCTCCCGTCTGCTAACCATCGTACCTATTGCCAAGGATAGTATCTTTGAGAGTATGCGTGAAGGCGTTATCGTGCTGGATAGTTCCAATCGTCTCGTCGACTATAACCAATCTCTGCGTGATATGCTGCCAGAGCTTAATTTCAACATGGTGGGTCAACATCTGAACGATATATGGCTGTCGCTTGCTGGCGAGACCTTTCCAGTGGAATACGGCCGAGAAGGTCTGCAAACCGATCTGTACTGGCAATTGAACGGAGAGACCGTCTGTTATCAGGTCAGAACCTCTTATGTCTATAACAAAGAAGGACAAGCCGTTGGCACTCTAATTATGCTGATTGATATTACAGAGCAACGTTTCCTCCAAGAACAGTTAAAGCAACTGGCTTACTTCGATGGTCTCACTAAAATATATAACCGTACGCAGTTCCTGCTCAGAGGTCGAGAGATACTGAGTGAAGCCCAGCTTAATCTGCAACCTGCGGCCTTTATATTATTTGATATTGATCATTTCAAACGAATTAATGACACCTATGGACATGACGTTGGGGATCAGGCTATCATTCATGTGGTCTCCGTATGTAATCGTTATTTGAACTCAGAGATGTTGTTTGCACGGTATGGAGGAGAGGAGTTTGTGATCGCGGTTCCCAATGCCTCCCTCCAAGATGGTGAGCAGCTCGCCGAGAAGTTACGTGTGGCTTTGTTGAATGACCCGCTGGAGGTACAGGGTACTCGTATTCCTCTCACTTCAAGCTTCGGAGTGGCACAATATAATGGAGGATCCGATTCTCTGGAATCCTTGCTGCGCGATGCCGATACGGCACTATATGAGTCCAAGCGTAATGGTCGTAACACCGTATTTACCCACGCTGTCAGCCTAAGTTAACAGAATGTAATGTATAACGAAGTGCGCCCATATATGCCGTTAGTTCAACACCACACACCTTGCTTCTTGTCAGACATTATGCCAAAACCGTGCGAACAAAAATAGACAGCCTCTGGGCTGTCTATTTCACTACCGTTCAAGACCTTACTTACTTATCCAGCTTGTCCCATACGTTTGAAGTGCAAACGCTTTAAGTTAAGCTGGCCATAAAACTTGTTCGCAGCTGTTATTAGATTACCTGGTTGTTCACCATCAGATATACCATAATGAGCAGGAATACAGCCAGCAATGTGCTGAACGTACGAATCTTGCTCTGCTCTGCACTGACGTCACGATTGCTTTTCACAGCCTCTGATGCCAAACGTAACGGTTTACCCATAATGCCACCAATTGCTGCGATAGCCAGCAACAGTACCACTACTACGCCCATCCACAGGTAGGAATACTCACCCTTGGTCATCAAATAACCACCCGTAAGAAGCTGAATCACAAGTCCGTACTGTGCGATACGGTTCAACGAACGGAGCGATGCAAATGCTCCCTCTTGAGCGGCAGCACTCAAGGTGCGGATTTTGCCAACTACGAATGGCAAGATCAGATAGAAGCCCATCGCCAGTGCTCCAATAATATGGAGCAAATACATAATCATTGTCAAAATGTCCATCCTCCTCAGAAATTTCAATCAGTGTGCTATACATCACATCTCATTATACTGGGGAACTTATCCAAAGAAAAGAAAACCTCCGGATGATCCGAAGGTTTTCTGTCTGTTCCTGTCAAAAAGTTTTCAAACTTTTACAGGTTCACTACTGAAATGACGTTACGAACCGAATCCGCAGATTTGTCGAGTCCTGCTTTTTCCTCAGCAGTCAGTTCCAGTTCAAATATTTTTTCAATTCCGTTACCACCCAAAATGGTTGGCACACCAAGGAACAAGTCATTGTAGCCATATTCCCCTTCAAGGTAAGCAATAACCGGAATGATTCGTTTTTTGTCTTTCAAAATGGCTTCGGTCATTTGCACCAATGAAGCTGCTGGTGCATAATATGCGCTGCCGTTACCGAGCAGGTTCACGATCTCACCGCCGCCAACACGTGTGCGTTGTACGATGGCTTCAATGCGCTCTGCCGGGATGAGGGTATCGATTGGAATACCGCCAACGCTGGAATAACGAACGAGTGGTACCATATCGTCTCCGTGACCGCCAAGAACGAATCCACGGACGTCTTCAACCGATACATTCAGCTCTTGTGCAATGAATGTACAATAACGTGCAGTATCCAGTACACCGGACTGACCGATTACGCGGTTTTTAGGAAAACCAAGCGTCTGATAAGCTGCATATGTCATTGCATCTACCGGGTTGCTTAGAATAATGACGATGGAATCAGGGCAATATTTTTTCACATTTTCACAAACAGACTTTACGATCCCTGCATTCGTGTTGACCAGATCATCACGGCTCATACCCGGTTTACGGGCAATACCTGCCGTAATAATAACAATCTCCGAACCTGCAGTATCCTCGTAGTTGGAAGTACCAACGATATTGCTATCGAAGCCCTGAACAGGACTAGCTTCCCACATGTCGAGCGCTTTACCTTTAGTCGGGTTTTCCAATTGTGGAATATCAACCAGAATAACATCCCCGAGTTCTTTTTGGGCAAGCATCAAAGCCGTTGTAGCTCCGGTAAATCCGGCGCCGACTACTGTGATTTTTTTGCGCTGAATAGTCACGATTCACATCTCCCCTTACAGGTTTTTAATGATTTGATCAGCAAATTCAGAACATTTCACTTCAGTAGCGCCGTCCATTAGACGTGCAAAGTCATAAGTTACTGTTTTATTGTTGATGGATGTTTCCATCCCTTTGTAGATCAGGTTAGCCGCTTCTTGCCAGCCCAAGTGCTCAAGCAACATAACGCCAGACAGAATAACGGAACCAGGGTTCACGACATCTTTGTCAGCATATTTAGGCGCAGTACCGTGAGTAGCTTCAAAGATAGCATGTCCTGTTACATAGTTGATGTTCGCTCCTGGAGCGATACCAATTCCACCAACTTGTGCAGCCAGTGCATCGGACAGATAGTCACCGTTCAGGTTCAACGTTGCGATTACATCGAATTCGCCTGGACGAGTCAGTACTTGTTGCAGAGCGATATCGGCAATAGCATCTTTCACAATGATTTTGCCAGCATCTTCAGCTGCTTTTTGAGCTGCATTAGCTGCATCCGTACCGTCTTTTTCTTTAATAATATCGTATTGTGCCCAAGTGAACACTTTATCAGCGAACTCTTCTTCAGCAACTTCATAACCCCAGTTTTTGAAGGCACCTTCAGTAAATTTCATGATATTGCCTTTGTGTACCAAAGTAACGCTCTTACGGTTGTGATCGATGGCATATTGTACTGCTGCACGTACCAAACGTTTGGAACCTTCAGAGGAAACTGGCTTGATACCGATACCGGAAGTTTCAGGGAAACGGATTTTGTTTACGCCCATTTCCTGTTGCAGGAACTGGATTACTTTTTTCACTTCTTCGGAACCTTCTGCATACTCGATACCCGCATAGATATCTTCCGTATTCTCACGGAAAATGACCATGTCTACCAGCTCAGGACGTTTAACCGGAGAAGGTACACCATCGAAGTAGCGAACAGGACGCAAGCAAGTGTACAGATCCAGTTCTTGACGCAGGGCTACGTTCAGGGAACGAATACCGCCGCCGATTGGCGTAGTCAATGGTCCTTTGATCGCTACGATATACTCACGGATGGCTTCCAGTGTATCATTCGGCAACCACTCACCGTATGTATCGAATGCTTTTTGTCCAGCAAACACTTCATACCATGCGATTTTTTTGTTGCCGTCATATGCTTTTTCAACAGCTGCATCCAATACACGTTTGGAAGCTTTCCAGATGTCACGGCCTGTACCGTCACCTTCAATAAATGGAATGATCGGGTTATTAGGTACTTGCAGTGTACCGTTATCAATTTGAATTTTTTCGCCTTCAGTTGGGTGAGCAAATTTTTCTAATTTCATTCGTATAATTCCTCCTTGGGTTTCGTAGATGCAGTATGATAACACACCGCTTGTCTTATTGGAGGAAGGGTTATGAACGTGCTGCTAGTATTAGCCAACAGGTTACACCCCTTCACCCCGTCCTTGTTATTATACTGGTTTTGATGCCATTAGCGAAGTTCAATTGAAACGTACTTCTGATCTGTTGGGCCTGTGTACTCGGCACGCGGACGAATAATACGGTTATCCGCAAGCTGTTCCAGAATATGAGCAGTCCAACCTGATACCCGGCTAATCGCAAAGATCGGTGTAAACAGTACCTCTTCAATACCCAATTGGGTATATACAGAAGCGGAATAGAAATCTACATTTGGCTTCAGACCTTTTTGTCCTGTCACCAGTTCCTCAATCTTCACTGACATTTCATACAGGCGTGTATCGTTGTTCATTTCGCCCAGTTCCTTGGACATCTTTTGCAGATGTTTCGCACGTGGATCTCCATTTTTGTAGACACGGTGTCCAAAGCCCATAATCTTCTCACGGTTGTTCAATTTCTCTTGAATAGCCGCTTCCAGACGATCAGGTGTACCAATCTCATTCAGCATTTTCATAACGGCTTCGTTCGCACCGCCATGCAGTGGTCCCTTCAATGCGCCAATCGCAGAAGTTACTCCCGAATAGATGTCAGACAACGTAGCTACGGTTACACGTGCTGCAAATGTAGAAGCGTTCAACTCATGATCCGCATGCAGGACAAGCGCCTGATCAAGAGCTTTAACAGCGGTCTCGGCTGGTTGTTCTCCAGTCATCATATATAAAAAGTTTTCTGCGATGGAAGCGCCTTCTTTTGGAGCCACAGGTTCCTTGCCCTGACGGATACGGGCTATGGCTGCCACAATGGTTGGCAACTGCGCTTGCAGCTTAACCGCTTTGTTCTCATTCGCTTCCGCTGTCATCTCGTCAGCCTGCTCATCGTACAGAGCCAGTGCGGATACCGCGGAACGCAGTGCTGCCATGGTACTCATGTTTTTCGGATACAATTGGATTTGTGCAATCAACTCGCTCGGAATCGGCGCGTAATCGCTCAGGCTTTTGCGAAGGGATTTCAGTTCATCCGTAGTTGGCAATTTACCAAACCACAGCAAATACGCAACTTCTTCAAAGCTTGCATGTTCTGCCAGATCGTCAATATCGTATCCACGGTATGTAAGCACACCGTCTACAATGGAGCTGATCGAAGAGGTTGTTGCAACGATGCCTTCCAGACCTTTGGTAGCTGTCATATTACATCTCTCCTTTAATAAACGAAATCAAGAACCCATCCAGAGTGTCATCTACGTGCTTAAAACGCACTCGTCCTTCTTTTGTAACCATTTACATTTTAAAATTAATAAATACCTCAATATCCGGTTTTCATATCTGTCAATCGGTATTTCCTTCTCTCATCATACTGGATTTTGTCGTTTATGTGAACATGATGCGAGGTCATCCGCACATCAAACTTCTTTATCAGACTGATAAAGCATTTTTGAAAACCTTTACAAAAACAAGGTTGACATTTTATTCTTTTTATATAAATCCATGCTATTAATCAAGTTTTTATTGCTATATTTTGTGAATATGAGGCATACTCTAGGCAAAAGAAAAGATATCATTCGACGACATCCTAGCGTTTCAAATCAGTGTATTTGCTCTATATTAACTAGATAGCTTCCTGTGTTTCCTTCATGGTTTATAGGTAGCTTGAAATGGAATAAGGAGAGTTGATGCTTGGATAGAATCATAATAAAACGTCTGCTGCGCGGCTTATGGGTGATTATCGCGACCATACTCATTGCTGTTGCCATATACCTGCTGTTCCCGCTGTTATATCCTTTTGCCATTGCCTGGGTTATCGCCTATACGATGAATCCTCTGGTAAAGTTGCTTCAATACAAGGCACGCTTTCCTCGCTGGCTGGCTGTAACCTTATCACTAATCATTTATTTCGGGGCCATTGTTGTCGTATTGTCCGCTGCGGTAACCCGTATGGTAAAGGAAGTCATTTCACTAACGACGAGCTTCGACCTTCATGTCGATGAGATTAAGGCTACGTTCGTCCGCTGGACCCAGAATGACACGATTCAGAGTTTAATTGGACAGATTAATGAATTTTACAAGGAAAATCCCAACTATCAGGAGACGATTAACAGCAATATTAGCAAAACAACCGAAACGGTAGGTACAGCAGTAACGGATCTGGTCACCGGATTTTTCAACATGATCCTGAATCTGCTCACTTCTCTACCCAACATGGGAGCCGTATTAATCGTGGTTTTGCTCTCCGCTTTTTTTATCAGCAAAAGCTGGAACAGACACAGCATTACTGTATCAGGCTGGGTACCTTCATCCATTCGCAAACCGATTACCGACATATGGAATGATCTCAAAAAAGCACTGTTCGGTTATGCACGAGCCCAGTTGATTATGATCTCCATCACCGCATTATTTGTCATGATTGGATTGCTTGTGCTCCAGGTTAAATCTGCCTTCACGATTGCTTTGCTCATCGGTCTAGTAGATCTGCTCCCTTATCTCGGCGTTGGCCTCGTGATGGTTCCTTGGGCAGCGTACCTGCTTATGAACGGAGAACTGTACCTGGGGATCGGCATCAGTATTGTATATCTGATTGTGCTGATTGCTCGCCAAATCATTGAACCCAAAGTGCTTGCCAGCAGTGTCGGCTTGGACCCTCTCGCCACACTGGTTGGCATGTTTGTGGGATTGAAATTGTTTGGTGTACTCGGTTTGATCATTGGCCCTGTCAGCCTCGTTATCCTTGATGCATTCAATCGAGCGAACGTGTTCCGTGATCTCCGGACATATATTATTAACGGACGCGTCCGATAAAATCATGACTTCTGTTCTCTGTCATGCGCATATAAACAAGTTAAAAAGGCACCGCTCATCAGACTGAATCTGGTGGAGGTGCCTTTCTTTAACTGATGCTGGTATATCCTATTGTTTCGGGCCACGATAAAACTTAATACTTCCATTTCTCATTTTCTTCTCCAGCCAGCCCAGGAAGAATAGACGGTACACTGAACGTGTTACTGGAAACAACAGTGTAAATCCGATCAGATCTGTAATAAATCCCGGAATCAGCAGGAGGAAACCACCGACAAAAATAAAAAGTCCATCTACCATTTTCCTTCCGGGCACTTTACCGCGCTCCATCTCGGATTTGGCATCGATAAGTACTTTTCGTCCTTCAAACTGCAACATGGCTATACCGATCAAGGACGTGAGAATCATGAGAAGCAAAGTCTTTCCGGCTCCAATCCAGTCACTCATAAGAATGAAACCAAACAGTTCAATCACCGGAATGATTAATAGCAGGGCCCACATCCATCTTCGCATTACGTATTACCCCTTTCCTGAAAGCCACACTTTCTCAAGCGCGCTGTAGAGCTCAGAAGCTGCCTTATCCAGCCTGACTGGCTTCCAGTCCCCATTGACCCATACATGCTGGGTAGAGCCTGTAACCAATCGTTCACCAGGAAGGGACTCCTCAGATAACCATACTCGTTGCCCGTCGCCTATCTGCTCATTAAGGTCTGGAGTCATGCGCCTTATGTCATACTCATAGTTCAGTCGCAGACCACTAAACGCAGCAATACGGGTGAAAATGATGATGTCATCATCATACCGGGCAGGTTTATGATATTTCACATCCAGTCCGGTTACCGGAAGCAGTAACCCCTGTTCCTCCATTTTACGATATGTATACCCCATTTGGCGAATCATCTCGGTTCGACCGATTTCAAACCAATTTAAATAGTTGGCGTGATAGACCACACCCATCTGATCACTTTCCTGATAACGCACGCGAAGGCGTGCCGTGTACCAACTGCCATTGCTTTGTTGCTGCATGTTACCGGCCTCCTTCGATATACCCATTCTTACGTATCCAGCGGCGCTAAAGTGCCATAAAGATGGAAAAAAAGCAACGGGACACAAACGCCCCATTGCTTCATTCCTGTTGCTTCTCGTCCAAACACAATTATGCGTTGTTTGGAATTTGGCTTACTTTGATCAGGTTCGTGGAACCGGAACGACCCAGAGGTACACCCGCTGTAATAACAACAAGGTCTCCTTCTTTTACAAGTCCGGATTTCACGCCGCCTTCAATTGCATTTTCAAACAAAGCGTCAGTGGAATCAACAAGTCTTCCTTTGACTGGTGTTACACCCCAAGCCAGCGCAAGACGACGGGAAGTTCTGTCTTCCGTTGTCACCGCGATGATTGGAGATTCTGGACGATATTTAGAAATCATACGTGCTGTATGACCGGATTCAGTCGAAGTAATGATCGCTTTAGCGTTCAGATCTTGAGCTGACAGGGCAACAGATTGGCTGATTGCTTCAGTAACTGTTGTTTGTTGAGCAACACGTTGTTTCAGATACAGCTCTTGGTAAGGCAGAGCGGATTCTGCTTTTTCGGCAATACGGGACATTGTCAGAACGGATTCAACTGGGTATTTACCCGCAGCTGTCTCACCAGACAACATGATTGCATCTGTACCGTCGAAGATCGCATTAGCCACGTCACTTGCTTCCGCACGTGTTGGACGCGGGTTGCGCTGCATGGAATCCAGCATTTGTGTAGCTGTGATAACCGGTTTGCCTGCAACGTTACATTTTTCGATCATGCGTTTTTGTACCAATGGTACTTCTTCCGCAGGAATCTCTACACCCAGGTCTCCACGAGCAACCATCAGGCCGTCGGACACTTCAAGGATTTCATCGAGGTTGTCCACACCTTGTTGGTTCTCAATTTTGGAGATGATTTGGATATGTCCAGCATTGTGTTTTTCAAGCAATTCACGAATCTCAAGCACGTCGCTTGCTTTACGAACAAAAGAAGCCGCGATGAAATCGACACCTTGTTCGATACCAAATACGATATCGTTGGCATCTTTTTCAGTGATACCCGGCAGAGAAATGGCAACGCCCGGAACGTTAACACCTTTTTTGCTTTTGATCGTACCGCCGTTAACGATACGGCATTTGATCTCGGTGCCTTGCACTTCCACCACAGTCAGTCCGATCAGACCGTCGTCGATCAGAATTGTAGATCCCGGTTCAACATCACTCGGAAGATCTGCATACGTAATGGAGAGACGTTCTTTGGTGCCCAGAATTTCTTCTGTTGTCAAAGTGATGTACTCGTCTTGAACCAATTCGATTGGCTCCACTTCGAGTTTACCTGTCCGAATTTCCGGTCCTTTGGTGTCCAGCAAGATCGCTACTGTCTTGTTCAGCTCTTCGCATGCTTGGCGAATTGCTGTGATCCGTCCGCCGTGCTCATCGAAATCACCGTGGGAGAAGTTCAAACGGGCCACATTCATACCGGCCATAATCAATTTTTTGGTATTCTCCAATGATTCACTGGATGGACCAATCGTACATACAATCTTTGTTTTGCGCATTTTGGGTTTCCTCCGATTTTAAAGGTCTATCTTTTTATCTCTTTTTCTTTTTCCAACTATTAAATTTACTATACTTTGGGTCATTTGTATAGGAAATTCGTCACATCATTCAGCATTTCCCGACAAATTACCCGCTGTATCGACTCCAACAGGCACCTGAGGGACTTGTATCTGCACTTCAGGTTCAAACGTGACTGATCCAATTTTACGGAATTTCTCATATCGATCCTGTTTCAATTGGTCACCAGTCCAGCCTTTCATCTCGTCCAGATGACGAACCAAGGCCTCGCTGATCGCAGCCGCAGATTCTTCATAATCCCGATGAGCGCCGCCGCGTGGCTCAGGGATTATTTCTTCAATGACCTCCATCTCCAGAAGGTCTTTGGCCGTTATTTTCATCGCTTCGGCCGCCTGATCTGCCTTGGATGCATCTTTCCAGAGAATCGATGCAGCTCCGTTCGGAGAGATCGCAGAGTAAATCGCATGCTCCAGCATCAACACACGATTACCCACTGCCATAGCGAGGGCCCCGCCGCTTCCGCCCTCGCCGATGACCACTACAATAACAGGCACCGAGAGCTTCGCCATTTCCAGCAGGTTACGGGCAATAGCTTCCGATTGACCTCTCTCTTCAGCAGTATTACCCGGATACGCCCCTTTAGTATCAACGAATGTAATAATTGGACGACCAAATTTGTTCGCTTGTTTCATCAAACGCAGCCCTTTTCGAAATCCTTCCGGATGTGCGCTCCCAAAAAAGCGGGCGATATTATCCTTCGTATCTTTCCCCCGCTGTTGGCCGATGACCGTTACTGTTTTTCCGTTCAGCTTCGCTAGTCCGCCAACAACCGCCAGATCGTCTCCGAACATGCGGTCGCCGTGCAACTCCATGAAATCGGTAAATATCAATTGAATCAGATCCAGCGCTGTCGGACGCTGCTGATGCCGCGCCAGATGCATTTTCTGTGCAGCCGTTATGCCGGAATAAATCTCTTCTTCAAGTCTATGATAACGTTCTTCCAGGCGGGCAATTTCGTCAGTGAAGTCGATGCCTTTTTCCTGTCCAAACTGTACGAGCTCTTCGATCTTTTTGCGCATCTCAACCAGAGGCGCTTCATATGGCAACTCACCCGCCATTTAGACCCCTCCTTTTTCACTATGCATGTCTAGAAGCTTGCCAAGGGTGGCTCGAAGTTCTTTGCGATGGACCACCATGTCCAGCTGGCCGTGCTGCAAATTAAATTCTGCCGTTTGGAAATCATCAGGCAGTTTCTGACGGATCGTCTGCTCAATAACGATTCGGCCGGCAAAGCCAAATACAGCTCCGGGCTCGGCAATAATGATATCACCAAGACTCGCAAAACTGGCTGAAACTCCACCTGTCGTCGGATCCGTGATGACCGAAATATACAACCCGCCCTGTTCATCTAAACGGGACAAAGCCGCGCTTGTTTTCGCCATTTGCATAAGGCTAAGAATACTCTCTTGCATCCGGGCACCCCCAGATGTCGAGAAAATAATCAAAGGCAAACGTTTCTCTGTGGCATGTTCAATCGCACGGGTAATTTTCTCTCCGACAACCGAACCCATACTGCCTGTAAAGAAGTCGAAGCTCATGACAGCAACAACCACAGGCAAACCTTCTATGGTTCCCTCACCTGTAATAACAGCTTCCTTCAGTCCTGACTTCAGGCGCTGCTGCTCCAGTTTGTTGCTATATCCAGGGAAGTCAAGCGGATTAACCGATACCATATCAGCGTCATACTCCACAAACCCTTGCTCATCTAGAACCATGGCAATACGTTCCATTGCGTTCAAACGCATATGGTAGCCGCAAGCCGGACATACTTTCAGGTTTTTTTCCAATTCCTTGCTATATTGAATCGTGCCGCATTTGCTGCACTTGTTCATAAGCCCTTCAGGTATTTCCCGTTTTGGACGTTCTCCAGCTTCCTGACCTTCGCCACGAAGCGCACGCTCGGAAGGTATGGTGGCGTACTTCCGTTTTTTCTGGAATATATCTTTGAACACAACTACACCTCTCCAGCCGTTGATTTGATGGCCGCAACCTGCAGTCCGTTGCATATAGCAACTTCATCCGCGCGCTGCGGTAAACCGCTTACGACCCATACGCTGCCATGGGCCTTGTCCAGCATTCACAACAAAAAAATCCGCCGGTATAAGGCAAGGATCAGCGGCTTATGTCAGCACGATTGATGTTACCTGCAATAACCGAAAGATTGTTGCGCCGATGTTTGAATCTGTCTTGGTAGGGTCTCTGGGAGCAATCTGGTCAGTCCTTGTCCTAACAAAAAAAGAAGGAAGGACAGCAGCATACAATACATGCAAGTCGATTCCTCTTTCCGCTTACGCGGTCAGTCCCTTATGTACCATTGGTACTTCTTCATCTGCCAAGGCACGTCTGATATCGAATGAATCAGGAATGCAGAATCGAATTCAGCACTTCCTGAACCTCTTCCAATTCCCCTGAAGGGACGCGAATCTCAAATTGCTGCTTGGATAAACTGATGGGACGGGTCTGTACCAGAAATCCTTCTTCCGAAAGCTTGGTCTTGATCTTGTCCGCAACCTTTGCTGTCGGTGCAATGTAAATCACCGTCCACATGCCATGTCCGCCCCCTAAGCTAATGTTCAGAGCCCGTATATTGGACTAATGATAACATACCTCACTTTTTTTCTGCAAGGAAGGGTTCGGGACCTTTGGGGAGAAAACGAGATCTAGAGGGACATTTGTCCCGCGAGGATAACCGATATGGTTGATGCAATGATCCTAGGACTTTCCTTCTCGAAAAAGGAATTCCAGGCCCCTCAGGGCAGCAATAGCCGCCCTGGATGACCTTCCAGTCAACAAACAAAAGATAACAAATGAAGGAAATCAGATATCCGATGGATATTTCTTGGCTTTAATATTTTTGTGAGCAATTCGGGCAGAAGCAGCGGCGGCGAGCCCGGCAACCAGGTCGTCCAGAAAAACATGTATAGCTGGTCCTGCTTCGTTCAGATCATGAATGACGCCAATCTTTTCTTTATCCAGATAACCAAAACTGGTTAAACCGATCATACCATACACATGGGTAATGCCAAGAGCAAGAGTCTCGTCCACTCCATACAGGGATTCATCCGCCTCCATAATCGCCTGCAAAGGTTGCGGCAAAAGGCGTTTCTCAGCAAGCTCGTCAAGGGCTATACCTGTGTACAGCGTATATTGCACCTCACGTTTCTGCAGTACTGATTTTACACTCGTGACACAGTCATCCATAGTCAGTTCCGGGTGGTACCCTTTTTGCAGACGATATACAATTTCCGCGATTGCATCAATCTGTACACCCCGCCGGGCCAGCATGGCTTCTACGATTTCATATGACATATCTCGACCTCCCGCATCGCTCCCCCGAGGACCCCCAGGTCCTTCGGTGTTCTCAAGTGTATGCGGCAAACTCGCAAAATGTTCATAAAAAATGCGGAATGCACATTCGCTTTGGCAGTCTGCTTATCCCATAAATTATGTAAAAGATTCACATATTACATGGTTGCGTGCGTTGAATATCTCCTCCGCCAGCATACCTGATGGAATCGGTAATATAAATACAAAAACCTGCTCGGCCGTTGGCCGAACAGGTTTCATCATTGGGAATACGAGGGGTGTCCCAAAGTCATGAGCATGGCCTGAGACACCTTTTTAGCATTATTCGATTTGGACCTACGAATCCAGCGCACGTTATTAGCTCCAATTCCCACAGGTCTGTAGTTTAATGAATCACAGAGATGTTATTTCGTCATTCTACAGGTCGTGACGCAGTTTTATACCGCAATAACGCCACTGACGTTCGCTAAACTTTGCATTTCACAATCATCCGCCTTTTAAGACACGGTAGATTCGTTAGCGCTTTGAATCAAGAATTAATCACTTTAGGAACAGCTTATTTTATTTTGACCGTGCCCTCACCCAGCATCTTCTCCATCTCGGAGAATAAAGAGGGCGAAGGTTTAATCCGGTAGGCATCACTCAATGCGAGCAGCTTCTGCTGCTGTTCATAGAAGAGCACCGTCGCCACCGGACCCGAATGCTGCTGGAGCAACTGCTTGAGTCGGGCCAGAAGCTCCGGTTTCTCCGCCTGCGGGGTGATCTTCACGAACACCCGTTGCTCCACCACTCGCGGCCCACGGCTCTGCTCCGTGCCGCCAGCGGCCTTAGTGGCCCGGCGAGCCACCGAAGCGGCCCCATTTGCATCGGCCGCCCCAGGCCTACCCGCAGCGCTGTGCGACGCTACCGGACCCTGACTTCCGCTGCTGCGCGCAGCTCCAGCATTCACGCCTGCGCTGCTGCGCTGCGCTCCGGCTCCCGCGCCGCCCGCCTGCCGTGGCGGAGCCGCCGGGCGCGAAGCACTACCGCTGCCGGGCTTGCCGCGCCGTTCGCGGCTGCGCAGCTGCTGTTCCAGTGCCGCCGGTGACAACGGCGCCACTTCCTCAGCCAGCAGCTTGAACCCTTCGTCCTGCTGCTGCACCTTGGCACGCACGACGAGCAGTTCACCTTTCCCGACATACTGCTGGCTGCGCCGCCATACTTCGGGAAAGAGAACCACTTCACAGCGTTCGATCTGGTCTTCCAGCTCCATGAACGCCATAGCCTTGCCCTGTTTCGTCGTAATCGACTTCACAGACACGACCATCCCGGCTGCGACGGCCATCGTATCGTCAGCCGCTTCCGTCAGCTCCATAATGCGATCTGCGCCGCTGGATTCAAGCACATCTTCGTAGTCATCCAATGGATGACCAGAGAGATACAAACCTAACAGCTCACGTTCCAGCTCCAACTGCTGACTTCCGGAATAAGGCGGAATTTCGGGGTATTCAATCTCCCAGTTTGGCGTCTCGACAAAATCAAACAATTGAATTTGCAGATCCTCGCGTTCCTTGCGCCATTTCAGAGCCGCTTCCACCGTCTCATCCAGCATCGCCAGCAATTGGGCGCGGTGTCCAGGCAATGTGTCAAAAGCGCCCGCCTGAATAAGCGATTCAATCACACGTTTGTTGCATACCCGCAAATCGACGCGACGACAAAAATCGAGCAAACTGTCGAACGGTCTTTCCTGCCGTACAATCATGATACTCTCCATCGCCTGGGTACCTACATTTTTCACCGCAGCCAGACCAAATCGTATCGCCCCGGTTGCTGTATCTGCATCTGAGTTCTGATCCGACAATCCATCTTTCTCCTGTACAGCGGACATTTCATGCTGTTCGGAATGCGAGGACTCCTCTTCCCCAGTTCCATGCAGACGTTCTGCTGTAGAAACAGTCACTACGCCAGAATTATTTCGATCCTCAGACTGCCCTGGCACTGTCGTCGCTGCCTGCCACTCGTATGCACTACCGTCTTCTTCTGGAGCGGGGCCCGGGTCATCCGGCAGAGGGGCTTCGCCGTATTCCGCTTGTCCGGAATAATGATCATCATGTACCGCATGTCCCACCGTAGAACCTGCTGTACCATCCTCACCCTGCTCTCCCCCTAAACGTTGGGTTTGCGCCTCATGTCCAGCCCTGGTGCTGCGGGATGATGCAAGCACAGGTGTAAACAGAATACCGCTCTCATTCACATCCGGTGGAAGTACTTCAATATCCATGCGACGGCATTCCACAACGTACTCCGCTACTTTGCGGTGACTGCCCATAACGGCGGTTAACATCGAGGCCATAAAATGAATGGGATAATGTGCCTTCAGATACGCCGTCTGGAAAGCCAGCACACCATACGCAGCAGCGTGGGCACGCGGGAAACCATAGTTGGCAAACTTGACGATCATGTCATAGACCAGATCTGCCTCCGCTTCGCTGTATCCTTGCTTCAGACTGCCCTGAACGAAATGCCCACGTTCGAGATCCAGTACTTCCCGTTTCTTCTTGGAAACCGCTCTGCGGAGCAAATCCGCTTCACCGAGAGAGAAGCCCGCCATTCGGGAAGCAATCTGCATAATTTGTTCCTGATATACAATGATGCCGTACGTATCCTTAAGGATGGACTCCAGATCCGCATGGGGGTAGTCCACTTCGATCTGTCCATGTTTGCCCTGAATGTATTTGGAGATGAACTCCATCGGGCCTGGACGATACAAGGCCAGCACGGAAATAATATCTTCAAATACACTTGGCTTTAGCTCCTTCAGAACACGACGTACCCCTGCGGATTCGAGCTGGAATATCCCCATCGTATCGCCTCGACCAAGCATCTCATAGGTGAGTGCATCGTCGTCCGGAATATGACGAAAATCCGGAATTTCGCCATTTTCCCCAATCCAGCGCAGACAGCGTTCAATAATTGAAAGGGTACGCAGACCGAGGAAGTCCATTTTGAGCAGTCCAATGGACTCCAGGTTTTCCATGGAATATTGCGTTAAGGCCGTTCCCTCACTGCCCTCCTGAAGCGGAACAGCATCCGTTAGCGGATCGCGGGAAATGACCACCCCCGCAGCATGTGTGGACGCATGACGAGGCATGCCTTCCACCTTCATGGCCATATCAAGCAATTCACGCGTTTTTGGCTTGGTCTCATACAGAGCCTTCAGTTCAGGGGTAGCTTCCATTGCCCGCTGAATGTTAATGCCAAGCTGTGCAGGAATCAGCTTCGCTGCCTTGTCCACCTCGCCGTAGGGCACGTTCAGTGCACGCCCGACGTCCCGAACGGCTGCACGGGCAGCCATCGTACCAAAGGTAATGATTTGGGCGACATGGGCTTTGCCGTATTTTTTCGCTACATATTCAATGACTTCGTCCCGCCGTTCGTCGCTGAAGTCGATATCAATATCCGGCATGGAGATCCGTTCCGGATTCAAAAACCGCTCGAAGAGCAGGTTATACTTCATGGGATCAACGTCTGTAATACGCAAGGTATAGGCAACCAGACTACCTGCCGAGGAGCCACGACCCGGTCCGGTGACAATTCCCTGCTGGTGAGAATAGGCGATAAAATCCCATACGATCAGGAAATAATCCGAGAATCCCATACTGTCTATAACCCGGAGCTCATAATCCAGCCGCTGTTCAAGTTCGGCCCTAAGTTCCGAGTCCGTCCAACGTGATGATTCACTATAACGCTCTTCCATTCCCTCTTCGCACAACTGACGCAGATAGGCAGAAGGACTTTTCCCTTCAGGAAGCGGCCTGTACTCCGGCAATATGGATTTGCCGAATTCGAGCTGCAACTCACATGACTCCGCAATGCGAACCGTATTCTCCAAAGCCTCGGGCACATGGGGGAACAAACGCGCCATTTCTTGTTCACTCTTGAGATAAAGCTGGTTGGTTCCGATGCACAGCCGATTCTCATCATCTACCGTTTTCCCTGTTCCGATGCAGATCAACACATCCTGAAGCTCGGCGTCCTCTTCGGACAGATAGTGCGCATCATTGGTCGCCACCAGTGGAATCTCAAGCTCTGCTGCCAAACGGATCAGCTGGGGGTTCACTCTTTTTTGCTCAGATAACCCGTGATCCTGCAGCTCCAGATAGAAATCGGCACCAAAAATATGTTTGTAACGCAGCGCCGCACGCTTCGCCTCTTCCTCGCGTCCATGCAGCAGATGCTGGGGAACCTCGCCTCCCAGACAAGCACTTAGACAGATGATGCCCTCGTGATGGGCAGCCAGGCTCTCCATATCAATACGTGGTTTGTAATGGAAGCCTTCCAAATGACCGATGGAGCATAGTTTCATCAGATTTTGATAACCCGTCATATTTTTAGCCAGTAAAATCAGATGATGGATCGGCTGATCCTTGCGGCTTCCCCGCTCTTTGCGAGACCCGGCAGTCATATAAGCCTCACAACCAATGATCGGCTTAATTCCCCGCTCGACGCATGCTTTATAGAAAGGAATAGCACCATACATTACACCGTGGTCGGTCAATGCCAGCGTAGTCATTCCGAGATCCGCGGCCTTATTCACGAGATCCGGTATACGCGCAGCGCCGTCCAGCAAACTATATTCACTGTGAACGTGCAAATGCACAAAAGAACTCATGTTTTTTTCTTCCTTTCGCAAGGACAGTCGCAGCTCCCGTCTTGAGACAGTTGCTGCACTATCTTCTTCTATCCGTATTTTTCATCCTTCGGTTCAACCGAAAGTCGCTTTCTGTATTCATGTAAAATGCTCTATTAATGAAATGAATGAAATATAAGGATTCATCCGAAAGAAGCGTGTTTTATTATTCTATTTTATCATATCGTTCGGGGGCACGCCCATACAATAGAAGTACAAGCCGCTCCCCCTGTTACGGACCGAAGACAGGAGGTGTGCTGCTGGGTCTGAAAGGGGTGTTGCCGGATGAGCACATTTTTGTCCAAAGCCATTCTTGATTTCTTCATTGCGTTTGGGATCGTGCTGGGCGGCGCGATGATTGGAGGTATAGGAGCGGTGGTCTCTCTCCAGCCTCCAACACAGACGATGCTTGATGTCGCTGGGAAAATTAAAATTTGGGCGCTCGCGGCGGCCGTTGGCGGTACAATCGATCCGATGCGGGTAATCGAAAGCAACGTGCTGGACGGAAACCTGTCTCCGGCAGTCAAACAAATTTTGTATCTGATATCCGCATTCATGGGCGCCCACATGGGTACCGAACTGGTAAAATGGGTTTGCGGTGGAGGACGGGGTTAGCATGACTCCAGGACAGCGCCCATGAGAATTCCGCCATTTTCACGTTACCGCCCGCTTATGCGCATGACTGCTGTCTTTGTTCTGGGAATGATCGCCGGTTGTGTCGTGTACAACGGTGTATTTCACTTGAGTTACAACGAGTTGTGGCTCAACAATCAGGAGTTGCAGCTTCAGCTGCATCAGAATGAGGAGGATATTAAAACGCTGAAAAAATACAGTAAACGCCAAACCGTCATCAAGGAAATCAAGGTCCGTGCAGAAGATTCTGACAAAGGTCCGGACGAGGCCTCCCTGAAAGTGATGTTACAGAAACTGGGGGATGAACTTGAGGTTCTCCGGGGTCGTGACGTCTTCAATATCGACGAGTACAGCAAAATGACGCGAATCATGCTGAATCAAAAAGTATACACGGTCAGAGAAAAGGAATATACCGTCCAGGTGAAAACGATGCTGGTGATGGAAGGTGTGCTGCAAGTTTGGGTACAGATTCGGATGCACGTTCCAGCTTAAAAAAGGATGACAGCTCCGGAAAAAAACTGCCCTTGCCCTCTGACTGCATGGTACAATAAGGGCAGTAAATGCTTTCCAGAAAAGGAGCTGCGTCTTTGTGTTCATCGATGTACTCAAATATGCCCTGATCGCTATCTTTGCCCTGGCCATGGTCTGTTCAGCTCTGAACAGCATTCGTTCGCGCAGGTCCACTGATCCCATCGCCACAGGTCTTTATCGCTCATGGACCAACGTCTGGATGGGAAGCATGCTGATTATTCTTGCCCTCATCCTGATGTTTGTGTTTACCGGTTCTACGCTATCCGTCGTTGTGGAAGCGCTATTTCTGATTATGGGAGCGTACAATCTGTTCGCCGGTTTACGTAACCGCAGTTACTATGCCCGCCTTCAGCAGCATGCAGAGGGTGGAACTGGCAAGACATCCGGACAATCTGCCTGAAGCATAATAGCAGGATGCCGTTGCAATCTGCCAAAAAGAGAGTACCCTCATCTATCGAACAAGCCTGAACCCCGTTGATTTCGGGGTTCAGGCTTGTTCTCTTTTTTGTAAACTCATGATATTTTCCGAACTCAGAATCTCTCGCCCTTTTAGGCATGGTCAATGGATTGCAGAGTCATCACCGCTTTGCATACCACATTCCCATCACGGGTAATGACAATATCCATTTTGCAGGTCCGACGACTTGTCTCCAAAATAATTGGACGAACCAGAATCTGATCTTCAATCTGTACTGGACGAACAAAATACGTTGTTATATTATCCACCATATGGTCGTTTCCTGTAATGTCCCAGGCAGCACGCCGTCCCGCCTGTGTCATCACATTCAGCAGAACGCCTTCCGAGATCGTACCAAGGTCTGTCGCCATCTGCGGAATGATAAATCCGTGGAAAAACAGTTCGTTCTGCTCTCCGCGCTCTTCCGCAAACCCGTTCCAGATCAGATGATCAAACGTCTCTCCAAGCTGTGGCTGCTTCTGTGCATCACGCATCGCCTGGAGCACTTCCTTACGTGTGACGGAGGCAATCAGTTTACGGTTCCGATCCACAATGGGCAGGAAGTCAATGCCCTCCCACGTCATAATTTGTGCAGCGGAAGCCAGTGAGGTTTGCAGCGAAGCTGTGATTGGACGGCGTACAACACACTTCTCAATACTCTGATCCTCTTTTAACTCACTCACATCTTTGAGACTTACAATACCGATAACCCGGTTCCATTCATCTACTACAGGGAAGCGATGCTCTCCCGTTTCAGAAACCAGCAAGTGAAAATCCGCGGCTGAACTGGTCACCTTAAGCACCTGAAGGCGGGGTTTCTGACCGATGATATCCTCTACCAACATAATTTTTTTCTTAATCAGTCGATCAAAGATCGCACGGTTAATCATTGAAGCCACCGTAAACGTGTCATGTCTGGAGGAAATGATCGGCAGACCCAACTCATCAGCCATCACTCGCACTTCACGGCTTGTACCGAAGCCACCTGTAATTAATACACCTGCGCCCTGTTCGAGGGCGAGGGAATGAGCATTGTCCCGGTTACCGACAATCAGCAGGCTTCCCGCGTCAATGTAACGGGCCATGGCCTGTTCTTTCATCGCACCGATCACGTACTTGTGAAGTGGTTTGGCCAGACCGTCACTTCCACCCAGCACATGACCTTCGACGATGGTCACTACATCGGCAAAAGTCAGCTGCTCGGTCATGCCGCGAGGTCTTTTCTCGATCCGCACCGTTCCAATTCGTTCCTTGGTCACAACCAAGCCGAAGTTCTCTGCCTCTTTTACCGCACGATACGCTGTTCCTTCGCTTACGCCCAGCTCCCGCGCCAGTCCACGCACCGATATTTTGCTGCCTACCTTCAGTTGTTCAATATGTTGAAGCAATTGTTCATGCTTCGTCACGTTTTCTTCCTGCCCGTCCATCTGTACCACCCCCGAAGATGCATCTGTACTATTCTGTATCTATTATAACACGACCTTAGGAAAATAACCCCATTCGACGCACCTTTCTCCTAAAGAACTGCGATACATGGATCTGAATAATCGGAACAGCAAATTACGGGCATAAAAAAAGACCGGGCCCTTTCATACCAAAGGGAATCCGGCCTTACTTAGATAGGTAGAATCATCTCTACCACCATGTTGGATGTGATCCAAACCTTATACTGATTTGCTCTGCTCCTGCTTGTCCACCAGTTTCATCTCCCACTGCCGCAGCTTTGCTCGCCGGACAGCTTCCAGAGCACGCTTCTTCTCTTCATCCACACCAAGAATAAAATGCAGATGTGCACCAATGATTAATAATGAGAACAGCACCCATACGATGCCAAAAATATTAACCCAGTCCATTCCGCCAGCAAAAGAAATCCGCGGCAGCGCAATAACCAGCATCGACAACGCGATAACCAGATAGATCACATGTTTTGCTTTCTTCAACCTTTTCACCATTCACAGCTCCTTCGTTCTTGATCGACTCTATATGTCTAGTCTATGAACGATAAGGAGCTAATATGAGAGGTTCAGGGAAAAAAACGTTACAAGGTTTAGGCTTCAGCGCCACCATACAGATGACCCAGACTGTCTGCAATAATTTTGTTCACGTCTTCAATAATGACACTGAGACGACGTTCAGCGTCAAACAGACGACGGATATTCAGGTTCAAGCTCAATACTTCAAACAGTTTCTCCATTTTCTCCATCTCGTCCGGTGCAGGCATATCCCCACTCATCATACGTTGTTGCAATTCCATCTGTTGATCACGGAAATTATCCAGCATAGCCTTTGCTTCCGGATCTGCTTCGATCAGCTTCATCGCAGAAGTAATTTCTTCCACCTCGCTGCTTTCTCTCAGTGCTTTGGCCAAATCATTCGCTTTGTCATAAATGTTCACTATAATTCCTCCTCTAATTGGGTTGTTCTTCGTTATTCATTTGTACTCATTCATATTCTCATCGCAACGTTCACCCGTTTTAATACACGTATTTCACTTCCGTCAAACAAAGGTTGCGGAAACATACCCAACCATTATCTGCTGAGCATCAAATGCATTTAATCCAAATAGGTCAATCACCAAGGGTTATATGTCCTCATATGATGAAGCACATGCCATGTTCAGATGCCGTTCAACTTCGAGATCAGACATCAAGTTGCCGCCAGGAAGGAGATCCGTGATGTCCACTAAAAAAGTAACGATTCAGGTTACCGGCTCGGGCATCCTACAGGACGACGTCATCATGCTGGGCGAAGGGGTGCTCAAGGCGCTTAAAATCCCTTCTGGCCGACCGCTTCAGCTGCAATTCGGCTCTTTTCGCCGTGAGGTCACCGTCATCCCTGTTCCCAGGTATGACGGTCTGCGCATCAATCAGACGGTAGCCAGTAAAACCGGTCTTGTTCCCCGTTCAGTGCTGCGCATATCTTATCGTTCAGCCAGCCGTACACTGCGCCTTGGACCCTACATCAGTGTTTTAGTTAGCCAGGATTACCCCGATCAGCCAGATCGGCCCTTTGGCTCCATCACGATGTTCTGTCAAGAACTGGTAAACGCCTGCCGGAAGCAGGGCGCCTATGTATCCTTTTTCACACCGGAGGATATTGGAGCGGTAACGGGTTATATGAAAGGCTGGGTGTATGATGACGGCTGGAAAAAGACCGTTCTGCCTATAGCAGACGTCGTCAATAACCGGCTGACGTCCCGTAAGCTTGAGAACAAACCTAGCGTACAGCATTTTATGAAAGAAGTAAAATCGCTCTACGGTACACAAACCTTCAACGAAAAGTTTCTGGACAAAAATGAAGTATTCGATGCCTTGAAGTCCATTTCAACACTGAAGAAAGTGCTACCCGAATCCCATTTGCTCAAAGCTTCAGCCACACTCAAAACGATGTGCAATCGATACCCGGTTGTTTTTCTGAAGCCGGTTCGTGGGTCGCTTGGCAAAGGTATCATCCGGGTCTCCCGTCAAAGCGACGGCAGCTTCCTCACCCTCGCAACAAGCGTTGGGGGGACCCGAAAACAAACGTATACTTCCCTAGATAAACTGTATGCCAGTCTATCTGGGAAAATGAAAACGACGCGATACCAGA
The DNA here is from genome assembly GCF_900110055.1 of Paenibacillus sp. OK076. Classification (NCBI taxonomy): domain Bacteria; kingdom Bacillati; phylum Bacillota; class Bacilli; order Caryophanales; family Paenibacillaceae; genus Paenibacillus; species Paenibacillus sp. OK076. Next base: position 1,155,952 of record NZ_FOCH01000001.1, on the reverse strand, counting down.
TCCAACAGGGTCTTTCCCTGATTGATAACAGCGGCAGACCCGTTGATTTCCGTGCGCTGGTGCAAAAAAACCGTACGGGCAAATGGAGTGTCACTTCCATCGTCGCACGTATTGCAGGCGGCAGTCACTATGTATCCAACTTGGCACGAGGTGGAAGTCTCAGCACCGTCAAGGAAGCTGTAGCCAAAACCCAATTGTCCTCATCAGCCAAAGCTTCTGCGTATGCCGGTTTGCATACAGCGGCGCTGGATATCGCCAAAGGCATTGAAGGTGCCATCCCCGCCCATTTCGGTGAACTTGGCATCGACCTTGCCTTGGACACCAGCGGAAAGGTCTGGCTGCTTGAAGTAAACTCCAAACCATCCAAGAACGATAATACGCCACTTAGCGAGAGCAAAATCCGGCCTTCGGTCAAAGCGATGCTGGAATACTCCACCTATCTGGCCGGATTCTGAAGAGTCATCCATTAGAGGAGGTGCAGCGGAATGTTCCTGGAACATCAGACCAACACAGTAGCCATCCTGGTTCGGGCAACAGAAGGCTCGCCTCCTTTCGTGGATGAACTCTTCTGTCGTCGTCTCAGTTTGGAAAGCCACCGTTACGGCCTAAATATCATCGTGCTGGCCGTAGCGAATAAACCCAGTGCATCCCGGCTAACACAGGGTTATGCATTCGATAGAGGAGAATGGAACATCGTTCCTCTTCCTGCTGTGGACCTGATCATGGACCGCTGTCTGCTCCCGCTTCCCAGAACATTCAAGCAGCAGCTTCAGCAGCTGGTTTCAACAGGCAGCGGACACCAGTCCCGTTACTGGTCTGCTTCCTTGCCCGGTAAATGGAAGGTATACCGCGCCTTGTCTGCTGATACAAGATTGCGTAATCTTCTTGCCCCTACTACGCTGCTTCAGTCGAATACCTTATGGGAGCAGTGGCTGGCGCGCTGGCCGAAAGGCATTTTTTTCAAACCTGTATCGGGCACTCATGGTAAAGATACATTTCGCCTTTACCGCGAAGATCAGCAAGCCTCCTGGATCATGGAGGGCAGAAATACTCGCAATGAATTCGTTCACCGTACATTTGAGCGTCGCCAGGATGTCTCTGCCTGGCTGGATTCACAGAAGGCCGGTAAAAAGATGATCTTACAGCCATATCTGGAACTGAGTCATCATGGACGACCGTTCGACGTTAGGGCCTTGGTGCAAAAAAACGGGCAAGGACGCTGGTCTCTAACCGGATGTATGGTACGGGAAGGACCCGCTGGCACACTGACTTCCAATTTGCATGGAGGGGGTAAGGCGTACCCTGTACATCCGTATCTGCTGGACCGATATGGGAGCGAGCAATCCAACGCTCTGCTGGAGACGATCAGGCAGGCTGCTGCCCGCATCCCCTCCCTGTTGGAAAGCCGATTTGGCAGACTGGCCGAACTGGGTCTTGATTTCGGAGCAGATGTTCACGGTCGCCTCTGGCTGATCGAAGTGAATTCGAGACCGGGACGTTCCTCATTCGCAGAGGCGGGTGATCCTCGTATGCACAGACTGACCTACACCCGGCCGCTTGCCTATGCCCGTTATTTGCTGCAACAACATGTTCTCACGGACGTGAAGCGTCCAATGAAAATGCCGAATACATCCAGCACAGCTGGCCTGAAACCCATCCCGATTCACGGCAGTTGAGGCACGCAGCGCGCCGCTTGCCATGGAGCCGAAGGATCTTTTCAGGATAGGAGGATAAATCATGAGTTTGACCTTTTGCAATCTGCATTTCACACAGCAGCCGGATAAAGTGGTTTACGTATCCAACGCGTTAATGAAGAGCCTGAATCTATCCGGCAAAAAAACGATTCATCTGCGGTTTGGCCGTGACCGGGTGCCCGCAACCATCAAACCGATCAAAAAGGCTGGCAAACATCTCTATCTCGCTTCGGGCATACGCAATCTGATGAACGTTCCGAAACGGGGCAGCATCTACCTTCGCAATCTGCAGAATGATGAAGTTCAATTGGGTCCACTGATTGGCGTATTATCTGACGGACCTGCTACGGGTACCACCCCTTTTGGTTCCCGTACGGGTTTCATTAAACAGCTGCTCCGTGAAGGCAGCCGCAAATCCTATATTTATGCGTTTACCCCAAGGGATATTAATTGGCAGAATGAAACAGTTTCTGGTCTTTTCCTTAATGACAACGGAAGCTTCAGTCGCAAAACGGTACCTCTGCCAGATGTCGTGTATAACCGGTTACCCAGCCGCCGCTCTGACTTCTCACCAGCGATCAACCAGCTGCGGGAGCGATTCATTCGGCGCAAAATCCCTTTCTTCAATTGGAGTTTCTTTAACAAATCAGATATCTACAATTTGCTCGAGAATGACCCGGCAGCAGGGAGATATATACCTGAGTCCATCACCAATCCGACTGTCGAACAGATGAGAGAGATGCTTGAGCGCCATCAGTTTGTCTACTATAAGCCTACAGCGGGCAGTCTCGGCAATGGCATCTACCGATTGACCTACTCTCCCAAACGTGGATATTTTGCCCGTTATCGCAAAAAAGGCGGCAACGCCCTGCTGCGTTTTGGTTCATTCAACAGTCTGATGCGCATGCTTCAAGGCAGACACGGTAAACAGCTCCGCGGTTATGTCGTTCAACAAGGTATCCGGCTCATTGAGATTGAGGAATGTCCGATTGATTTCCGCTTTCACATGCATAAAAACGGAAACAATCAATGGGTGGTTGTTGGTATTGGCGCCAAGAAGGCTGGCCGAGGCAGCGTAACCACACATATCAAAAATGGCGGTTCCCTGATGACCCCTGAGCAGGCGCTCAGCCGCAACTTTGGCGACCGAGCGGGTGAAGTGCTTCAGCATGCCAAATCCGTCGCTATTACACTGGCCCAGGCGATTGAAACCCAGCACCAGCATCTAATTGGTGAGATTGGCTTTGATCTGGGCATTGATCAGGAGGAACATGTATGGATGTTCGAAGCGAACGCCAAACCCGGCCGCTCCATTTTCCGTCATCCTTCGCTCCGGCAGGAAGGAAAATCTTCGGTGGAACACATCCTGGAACATTGCCTGTATTTGAGCAAATTCCGGAAGAGAGACAGCATTTGATGAGCCTGCAGGATGAGTTCAAACCCATCATTGCCGTCCTGACCATGCACGATGATCAACGGATGTTCAGAGGAAACCATCAAAATTTCCTGGATATTGTGCAGACAGGCGAAAATATGGGATATGTGGTGTACGTCGTGACTGTACGAGATTTAAATGTGAGCGGCCCCACGGTGAAAGGATACACGTACAACAATGGGATTGGGAGATGGACTTCACAGTTCTTCCCCCTTCCCCATGTACTCTACAATCGGATTCCCAATCGGGAAGATGAACGCAAACCTTCAGTACAGCGAAAAATTGAAGAATGCATGCATTCTGGCATCGAACTGTATAACCCGTTCTTCTTCAATAAATGGAATCTGTTCGAATGGCTCAAGAAATCCAAGTCTACCCAGCAGCTGATTCCCTATACTCGCCGAATGCGAACAGCAACCGCTCTGGGGACGGTGCTTCGATCGTATCCTTACCTGTATCTGAAACCAGAGAGCGGCAAAGCCGGCAAAGGCATCATGATGCTCAAGCTCCAGGAAAGAGAACGTCTTCCTTACCGGCTTAAAATACAGAGTACCCGAAAAAGCACCACGTACAAAGCCGCAACCCTTTCCAAGTTATGGGCAAGAATTCGCAAGGAGACAGGACACACGCCTTATATCATGCAGCAGGGTATTGAGCTGGCTTCGTCCCATAAGCGTCCATTCGATCTACGGGTACTTGTGCAGAAAAACGGCAAAGGACAGTGGAGCGTAACCGGTGTTGGCGCCCGTCTCGCCGGCTCTCGAAGCATTACGACCCACGTTCCGCGTGGAGGTACGGTGGAGGACCCTGAGAAGCTGCTCACTGAACTGTTCGGGGAAGAAATGTCAACTTCACTGATGAAGCGGGTGAAGTCCACTTCATTGTTGATCGCGAGACAAGTGGAACGAGGCTCAGGGCATACGCTTGGTGAGATGTCTATGGATCTGGGCGTTGACGATCTGGGCGAGATCTGGTTCTTCGAAGCGAATGCAAAGCCGATGAAGTTCGATGAACCGCAGATTCGGCGCAGATCATTGGAACGTATTTTTCAGTACAGCGCCTACCTTGCCCGTCAGTCCAAACGATGATGAACAGGAATAACAGCTAAAGAAGGTGATTGTTTGTGTCCTCACCTGTTCTGGGCATTATGACGTTGTACTTAAATGAGCACCGCGCTCTGGAAGAACGGAGCATATACCGCAGAATGATCCTTGAAGGGCGCAAGAGGGGACTCGATATTTATGTGTTCACACCTGCCGATGTACATCCAGGAGGCAAACAGATTGAGGCCATGGTCTTTCGTTCGGGAAAAGGCTGGTCCCGGGAATGGCGTTCATTCCCGGATATCATCTTCGACCGCTGCCGCATACAGCGCAATCGCAGATTTCAGCAGTTGCTTGCCTTTCGGCAAAGGTATGGTCACTTGCTCTTTCTCAACCGCCCGTTGCGTAATAAATGGACCATCCATCAGACGCTCTCCGCGAAGTCAGCCTTTCACGAGCATTTGCCCGACACTCTTCTGTATCAGGATATGTCCGACGTCAATCGAATGCTGAAGGCCAACCCCCTAATTTATTTGAAGCCTATTAATGGAACCGGAGGGCGTGGAATTCTACGCATCGAACGCAATGACAACGAGGCCAATACAGTTCTTGTACAGGGACGGGACCAGAAACGCCGGATCATCACCCCACGCAAAGTCCATCTGTCACGCTTGGGTTCACTTCTCCAGAACTGGAATATGAAAGACAAATACTTGGTTCAACAGGGGATTCAACTCCAGCTTCCGAACGGCCGTGTTCATGATTATCGCATGCTGGTCCAAAAGAACGGTGAAGGACAGTGGGAGTTAACAGGATGTGCCGGACGAATGGGTGCGGAGAAAAGTGTTACCTCCAATCTGCATGGTGGTGGTCAGGCCATAGCGATGCACAAACTGATGAAACAATGGATCACCGATGAGAAACAGCGAGTAGAAATTTATGCAACGGCCGAGAAATTCGGGATTGATGTAGCTACGTTTCTGGAAAACACCTATGGCGACTTGTGTGAATTGGCTCTCGATTTGGCGATTGACAAGAGTGGGCACATCTATCTGATTGAAGTGAATCCGAAGCCTGCACGTGAGGTGTTTGCCCGTATTGGTGAGAATGATATCTATTCCAAAGCGATTACCCAACCATTGGATTACGCCTTGTGGGTGTACCGCAATCATGCCAATGCCATTCGTCCCCCTCGTGGGGTAAAGGTAACCAAACCGGTCAAACGCGTAAAAGGTAAATCGGCGACCCTCAAAAGGACTAGAGGATCGCAGTGAGGATCGGAGAATTCATATGATAGTGAACCGAATCCTCCTTGAACCCAAAAAAACCGACCACTCCAACGTCCGAATGGACTTGGGGTGGTCGGTTTTGTTCTACCGTTTCTACTCGGCTTCCCGATACAAACGAAGCAGTTCCGTAAAATCAGAGATCAGTACATCTGATCCTGCAAGTTCTTCGTCACGTCCGAACCCAGCATAGGCACAGCCGATGACGGTCTGGTTGTTCATTTTGCCTGCCTCCACATCAGAAGAGCGATCCCCAACCATCCATGCGTCCTGAATCCGATGCTTCTCAAGCAGGATCTGAACCAAGTTAACTTTGGAAGGGGTCTTGTACTGTCCTGCACTATACACGCCTTCAAAGAGCGGCATGATCTCATGGGCAAAGGCCACGCCTTTAACATAGTCCTCCAGCCCGTTGCTGGCGACAAACAACCGCACACCCTGTTCTTTCAACGCTTTCAGCGTCTCTTTTACTTGTGGGTACAGCTGCGAGCTCCCCCCATCCAGTCCTTCAATCTCCAACTGAAGCAGCAGTTCGTCTGCACGTCGATGGGCCGCAACTGAAGCTTCGGGCATAACCACTTTCCATATATCTTCTAGCAACATTCCCAGGCTTCCCAGCATTCGTTCTTCAGGAGGAGTCTCTCCCTCAAAATGTCCTTCGGCCCGCAATGTATCAAACAGCTGATGATAGGCTGGCAACAACAGGGTTTCCGTCTGAAACAATGTACCATCCATATCAAAAATCATCGCTTCCGGTTTACGCAATACCGTCTCTTTTGTCATGTCCAATGTTCCTTTCGGATTGGGATATGTATTCGGAATCGTTCCCCTTCCATGATAAACATAAACGTTTGGCAGTGTAAACCGCGCAATGTAAAACAACTGTGTCATCTACGTTATACACAATCCACAAACATTATACTTAAATTAAACAAACTATATACAATTGAACTTCCTTTCAGTATAATACGGAAAATAGTTCTTTAGACACCTAATCTTTAGAACTACAAGACCTATCATTCTAGTTTTTTCGACAAATACATATACCCCAGGGAGAGGAATAACAAACATGAAAAAGCACAGGACCTTCAAAATTTTTTATAAGATTGGTTTGGGCTATTTACTCGTACTCGCAGTACTTGCTGGCTCTATTTTATTAATTCAGAACAGCATCAGCCAGTTACAACGAGAACTGGACTTTCTGGTGGATCATGATATGAAGGTACATGATCTAACCTATGAGATCGAGAATATTATGGTGAACATGGAGACAGGACAACGAGGCTATGTAATTACAGGACAAGAAAGCTATCTGGACCCTTATAACACAGGCGTTCAACAGAAGAATGTGCTCAAGGATCAACTGGCGGTGCTTGTCTCGGATAACCCTGCACAGCTGGCACTTCTTGAAGAAATTTCAGCCAAAACGAATGACTGGATTCAAGTCGCTGGCGAGCCGGTTATTGCACTTCGAAAAGCGAATGATATAGAGGCGATCCGGCAATTTTTTGTGGAAGATCCTGGCAAGAAGGATATGGATGAAATTCGTGGTCTATTGAATACATTTCGCACCAATGAGCTGACGTTGACTGAAAATCGCACTGAAGCGCTAAAGCAAAAGAACAAAATTTTGAACTGGGAGCTATACGGAGCACTTGTCGTTGTAGCCTTGATCTCGATCTTTGCAGCCTTGATTCTGTCCCGTTCCATTGTAAAAAACATCCGTACAGTAATCCGCGCGCTGAATGACATCGGCTCCTCTAATGGCGATCTAACGCTGCGCATTGCCACGCCGATGAAGGATGAAACGCGGGAACTTGCGGAAGCAGCCAATACGATGCTTTTTGGTTTACAGCAGATGATGTTGGACGTGCAAAGCAACGCTACCACCCTGAACGCCGCATCTGACCGGCTGGATAAAGGCGTGTCGGATAGTCATCTGGCTGGAAAGGAAATTGCCGCAGCCATGGAACGTGTTGCCGAAGGCGCAGATGAGCAGGTTGCTCTTACTCAAACCATGGTCGCTGCGATGGAACAATCCCTAACCGGACTCAACCGAGTTGCTGGCTCCGCATCGGAGGCTGCTGAACGCGCTGTACGCACGGAGACCATTGCACTGGATGGACAACAGCGAATTAATAATGCGGTTGGTAAAATGGGAACTATCGAGCAATCCTTCCTTTCCGTCCAGGGAGCCATTCATGAAATATCGAAAATGTCCGATCAAGTCATCAACATTGCCGAGTCCATGTCAGGTATTGCAAGACAAACGAATTTGCTCGCACTCAATGCCGGAATCGAAGCCGCGCGTGCAGGAGAGCATGGCCGCGGATTCGCTGTAGTCGCTGGCGAAATTCGGAATCTCGCAGATCAAAGCGCCACCTCAGCCACAGAAATTACGAGCATTCTGGAGACGGTCGTAGCTGGTGTACAGAGTACCGTTCATGAAGTCGAAGCCAGTACATCTCATGTCAGCGAAGGCTTGCGAACGATTGAAGATGCAGGCCAAGCCTTTGCGAATATTACGCAGCACATTCAAGACCTCAGTGCTGAAATGCTGGATGTATCCGCTGTGGTTGAAGAGCTTACCTCGGGCAGCGAAGCAGTAATGACATCCATTAACGAAGTATCAGCTGTTGTGGAGGACACCGCATCTGCCACGGAGGAAGTATCCGCTATGACCGAGGAGCAGCTTGCATCGTTACAGGAAATGGCGGATACGTCCAAACAGTTAAACGAAATGTCCGATGCACTCGATCAATTGGTAAATCGATTCAAGCTGTCTTGACCCTATGGATCAAATCCAAATAACACAAAGAAGCAGCCCCTTCTCCATGAGAGGATCTGCTTCTTTTTTTCAAAAGGAAAGAAACTTTAACATGAATCTCTTCTAGCCTTGTACCCTATTGGGATCAAGATTGATCCGGATTACGAAGCGCTTCAAGAACAAGCTGTGCATGATAGCCATCGTTGAAATCGTATATTTGGGCAGGTTGGCCCTGAAGACGGGCAATGACGTGTTTGAGTACAGGAAGCTGGCTTAAGGATTCCTCGACTTCGACGGGGACAAGCGGCTCTCCGATGCGTCCACTCCATAGTTGATCCCAGTTTTCCAAAGCAATTGACCCTTCTTTACCGTAAACCACCATGGATACACGCTCTTCACCTGCAAAATGAGCAATCCCATTTAACTGAATTCGGGTTCCATCCTCCAGCTCCATCGCAGCCTGAACTTCATGTTCACATTCACCTGTATTTTGAGGAAATTGAACCTGACTGTTAATCACCCGGATAGCCCCAAACACTTTTTGAATCATATGAATCCAGTGGATTCCCACTTCAAGAATAAATCCACCCTGCTCGCGGCTGGTAATCCAGGCATTTTGCTGCCACGCTCGTGGCCACTGAGGAAATTGCAGAATCAGATCGATTTTGCGAATCTCACCAATCGTTTTCTGCCGGATCAATTTCTGCAGCATCACTACAGATGGTTCATGCGGCATGGAGAAATGGATTGCATGTACTACACCAGCCTTCTCGGCTGCCTCCAGCATTGCTCTGGCTTCCTCCACGCTGTTTGCCAGTGGTTTCTCACAGAATACATGAATCTTGCGCTTCAGTGCCTCCATAACGACGGCATAGTGATATTTAGGCGGGACCGCAATGTACAGCAAATCAACCGCATGTGTTTCGAGTAATTGCATAAAATCCGTGTACATCTTCGTCTCAGGATGAGAGGATGCAAACGAGGTCAAATGTTCCTCACTGGAATCGCATACCGCTACAATCTCTACTTTTTCGGATAGATCTGCCTGTGTTGCCTGATGTATCATATGTAATCCCATTTTGCCTAGTCCAATTACAGCCATTTTTATCATTGTCATTCAACTCACTCCCATCGAATTTCAGTATAACAGAAAGCTTAACATTGCCAATCTTTGCACGGATGTGAAATGGAAAGCACAGGATCTTCATTTGATCTACACAATACAAATCTATCATATTATATATAAATTTACATTTTATGATACAAATTAAGTTTATAGGTAATTTGTTGCAGGAATATATAACCAATTTATTTTTACTTATGGGACAAGACATTAAGCGGTTACAACTTAAGAATCAGGAATTTATACTCATAAAATCGGTTGACAAAAAACCACAAAAAAAGCTACTCTTCCTATTAACAAGGATTTATTTCCTTTTACACCTTAGACAACGACATATACTCCAAAAACGGAACTTGACCTATGGGTCCAAAAACCTATTTTGTGAAGCGAGGTGTCCCGCATGAGAACAGTTGCGGACTATTTGGCAGAAGCTCTGCGTAATTTAGGCGTTACTCATGTCTTTGGTATTATCGGAAAATCCATCTGTCCTGCTGTCCTGAAAATGGTCGATTACGGTTTGGAATTCATTCCAGGTCGCCATGAATCCAGTTCAGGCTTTGCCGCATCGGGCTATGCCCTCCAAACAGGAAAACTGGGCGTGGCCTTTGCCACCTCTGGTCCGGGCGGAACCAACTTGCTCACCGCCGCAGCCCATGCCAAGGCCAATAATTTGCCCGTCCTGTTTATTACTGGTCATCAATCCATTCAGGAATTGGGAATTCCGCAATGTCAGGACTCCTCTTCCTACTTGGCTGATCTGGCGGAGATGTTCCGTCCTGCCACACTATTCAGCAAGCTGGTGGAGCGCGGTGATCATTTCAGCACCATATTGAACCATGCCCTTTCCATTGCACTCGGTCCCAACAAAGGTCCGGTCCATCTCTGTCTTCCATTTGATGTACAAACCGAACAGCTCACTGACTTTCGGGTTGTCATCCCCGAGCCAGAACCCCTGATTAGCGTGTCCAACCTGAATCGTATCCTCCCCTTACTTCAACAGTCCAGTCACCCTTTAATAATTGCTGGTAAAGGCGTCACTCGCGCCAGAGCCCATGATGAATTGCTTCATTTGGCCGAACATTTCAATATTCCTGTCATTACTTCTCCTGGAGGCAAAGGCGCCATTGCCTGGGATCATCCCCTTTACCATGGGCCTTGCGGTGTTGGCGGCTTCCCTCATGCAGATGAACTACTGAATCAAAGTGACCTCTACATCGTACTCGGCTCACGTCTGAGTGATATGACGATCTGTAATTTGAAGCCTGAAAACCATCCTGCCCACCTGATTCAATTCGATGCTGATCCTACATTCGTTGGTAAAATACTTCACGCACAAACCTTACATATCACCGGCGATTTGAAGGACAATCTGCAGTTTTTGCTCGGTACACTGACAGAACAACCTGTCGTTCCAAGAGAAACGACCGCTGTGGATTACTCCGTAGCTCTCCCGGATCTGCCGCGTCTGTCCTTGGCTTCCATCTTGGAAGAAATGAGTGAATTGCTTCCATATGATCATAAGCTGTTTGTGGATGATGGCAGTCATGGGTTTCATGCGGTTCAACGATATAAAGTCAAGAAACCCGGCAGCTTTGTGTTTGACGCCTACTTTGCCTGCATGGGTAATGCCATCGGCATGGCTATTGGGGCCAAGACTGCCGCACCGGAAGAAACCATCGTATGCATTACAGGTGACGGATGCTTCATGATGCTTGGAACCGAGATTAACACCGCTGTGTGCAATAATCTGCCTGTCATCTTCATCGTCGTGAACAATAAACAGCTGGATATGGCACTGAAAGGCATGGAAAAAACGACAGGACGAATCGATGGCACCTTGTACGAGGTTCCCATGGATGCAGCAAAATTTGCGGAGTCTCTCGGTGCGGTTGCTTTCAAGGCGGAAACCCGGGCGGAATTCACCTCTGCTCTCCAGACCGCGCAGAAGCTAAACCAGGTTACTGTCATTGAGCTTCTTACCGATCGCGACGAAATTCCACCCACGGCTCACCGTACCGTGACTTTGAATTAGGAGGAACATAGCATGAGTGAACAAGTGACTCAAGGATTGGAGCGTTTTGCAAAGCTTTCCGGTGAATATGGCGCAAAAGCACTGGCACCCATTAAGGAGCAGTTCCCTGAGCTAGCCGAGTTTATTATGGGAACGGCTTACGGGGATATTTTTCAGCGTACAATCATTACCGATCAATGGAAGGAAGTTGCGATTATCTCCTCACTGATCTCCATGGGACAATATGAGCAGCTGGGAGTTCATTATGCAATGGCACTCAGCGTCGGTGTAACCGTGGATCAGCTCAAAGGAATTCTGCTGCATCTGGCACCGTGTGTTGGTGCTCCACGGATCATCAGTGCATTTAATGTATTGCTCGCTACACTGGATGAAATCCAATAATTCAATCTTCTACATTTTTATACATGATTCGACTTTTTTATTGATCTTATTACATCTCTACCTTTATAATATGGTTAAATTATCCTTCGAATCCGCCTACATCACAGAAGCAGTCAACGAGGGCCTCAAGGCCTATGTCTTGGGTAGCAGGATAGCCTTAACTCATTTAAAGGAGAGAGAACAATCATGGGAAGTTTTATACTGAAAACTGACGTTCCGAGCAAGGTGCTAAACATTGAACTGGAGGGCTCTTTCTCTCAAGAAGACGGTTTACGCTCCATTTCGGCATATCAGGACACAATCGCTTCGATTAATACCAAGGAGTATCAGCTGAACATCGATTGCAAAAAGTTGAATGTTACCGCTCCGGAAATTGTGCCTCTTCTCGAGGGCTGCCTGCAGATGTTCAAAAAAGATGAATATAAAAAAGTGGTGTTGACGCTTGAGAATAATGCCATTCTGAAAATGCAGCTGTCCCGTCTCGGACGGTCTGTCGGACTGGACAATCTTGAAATCATCTCCACAGTTACGACCTAATAAATCAGGCGGACAAGCTGAGGGTTCACCCATCCGCTCAAGAGGAGAATGAAGATGGCTGGAATTCGTATTGTAGATATCGATATCTATCATCCCACGAACAAGGTGGGCAATGACTTTTACATTGAACATTTTGATGCAAGAGGTGTAGATATTCGGGGATTGTTAAAGGCACTTGGACGTGATACACGTTACAAAATTGACAACGATGATGAAAACTCACTAAGCATGGCCTTTGAGGCCGCCAGTAATTTGCTCGAAAAGACCGGACTTACCGGTGCCGATATTGATCTGATTGCTTATGCAAGTCAAACGCCGGAATACATCTTTCCTACGAATTCCTTAATGATTCATCGCCTGATTAACGGGGCATCCCATACGATCTGCATTGACAGCAATGCCAACTGTGCGGGCATGACCGCAGCCTTTGAACAAGTTAGCCGCCAGATGCTGGGCAATCCCAGAATTCGTCGGGCTTTGATTATCGGCTCGGATTACGTCGCTCCTCACGCCAGTCCGGACGATCCAGTATACTTCGCGAACTTCGGAGACGCAGCAGCGGCTGTTATTGTTGAACGGGACGAGCAGGCTGTCGGTTTTATTGACTCGATCTATCAGACCGATACCTGTGTGTACGGCAATTCCCTCTTCCCGGCACAAGGTCTTGCAAAACTGGGCCAAACCGGCGTTGACGCAGGTGCCTTCCATGTCAAATTCATACCGTTTGATGATTCCATCTGTGTAGGTGCAGCTTCTGAATCGATTCGTACTTTGCTGAGTCGTAACGAGATCGGAGCAGACGAAATCAAAGCTGCTTGTTTCTCCCAATTATCCATTGCGAATATACGTGCTGTATCCGAAAACATTGGCATTGGCGAAGATATTGCCGTCTACATTGGAGACGAGTTCGGGTACACCTCAACCAGCAGTCCGTTTATTGCATTGCATCGAGCCATATCATCCGGACAAATTCAGCGTGGTGATAAAGTGCTGTTCTGGACCGTTGGCGCTGGGTGGCAAAATGTTGCCATGGTCGTTGAATACTGAGAGCTTGACACGTAACCCCAAAAAGCAGGGCAGCCTTTTTAAATAAAAAAGGATGGTCCTGTTTTTTATTATTTTATATTTGAAATGATAATTATTACTGGATAACATCGCATTCCCATTCACTCAAAACCAATGAGGAGCATGCTCTGAACGTGCCTTTCATTGCAAAAACCGTTCCCTTGGCAGAGAACGGCAATGAGGTCGATATGTTGTCCTTTTCAGAAAATCTTCTTCGTCTCCCGATCATCCTTCAGAATCTCGACTGCCTCACGAAAACGCAAGGAATGCACAATCTCCCGTTCCCTCAGAAACTTGAGACTATCCTGCAGATCCACATCATCCGTCAGATCGATTAACCATTGATATGTAGCCCGTGCCTTCTCTTCCGCTGCAATATCCTCGTACAAATCCGCGATAGGATCTCCCTTCGAGGCAATATAGGCTGCTGTAAATGGCACACCCGAAGAATTCGTATAGAACAAAGCAGAATCACGCTGAGCATAGTTTGGCCCAAGCCCCGCTTCTTCCAGCTGCTGCACCGTTGCATCCTTTGTTAGCTTGTAGATCATGGTGGCAATCATCTCAAGGTGAGCAAATTCCTCCGTGCCTATGTCGTTCAACAGCCCGATAATCTTGTCCGGAATTGTATACCGCTGGTTCAAATACCGCAGGGCAGCCGCCAGTTCTCCGTCTGCGCCTCCATACTGTTCCGCCAGCAATTTCGCCATATGAGGATCACATTTGCTAACCCGAACGGGATATTGCAATTTTTTCTCATACACCCACATGCAGACGCCTCCTTTTTTATATCAAATCCAATCTGTTACGATCCCTCGAGCTCCCGGCCTGGAATGACTGCAAGGAAACCCGAGGATGTTATCTCACACTTGCCAAGGCCATGGCGTCTGGGACCATTCCCACGGATATTTGGAGAAAGCATGCCCAAAGTTCATCAACGGTCCGTACAATTGCTGAAACTCATGTGCCACCCTCATCCGCTCCTGGCTGAATTTGTTGTATTGCTCAATGCTCTGATAGTCACCCGGGTGGGTGTCCAGATACAGATTCAGCTCAACCAATACAAAATCCAGGGCCTGAAGTTCCTCCAGCAGCTCATAGTATTTTGCATCACAGGCTTTGGGTGCTTCAGGTTCCATCTGCTTCCACCTTCCTTCCCTTCGAGCTCGCAGGTGTATACGGACTGTATAAAGCAGGCCACAAAGTTCCAATTCTTAAGGCTTCTGCGGGACTGTACTGCGGCCAGCCCATCGGCTGAAATGGGATAAACAATTGCGGAGGAACCAGGTACGTGCGAATCGTCTTCGGTGGACATGGATCAAACGGGCCCACAAAAGGGGCGTAAGCACGAAGCTGCGGATCTGACACAGAACAACGCCTCCTTCATCTTTGATTTGGTACATTTAACATCCCATCATTACAAGCTTTCATTTCCCGTCTCTATAACCATATGTCGCTGTCCCCAAGTTAATCCCAAATTTAGCTGAACGCAAAAAAAGACCTTCGAACGACTCACCCCGCTGGGCAGTCTCCGAAGGTCACTTCAATGGATATGGGGACCCTATGTATCGATGATTATTTCATCAAAACTCAGTCCCTGTTACGTTCACGATTACCATCCTGTAAGGAGGCTGGTTCCTGTTCTCCTAATTCCACCTTATTTTCTTCATCAGCAGGTCGCTTATATACCTTCACTCGAGTAATTCGGAGACGGGTGGACTCTTCCACTTCAAAGACATAACCGTTTTGCTCCCGTGTTTTACCTTTGACCGCGCTGCCTTCCAATTCCTTGAACAGCCAGCCGCCAATCGTATCGACTTCCTCATCCTCAATGACAGCACCGGTCCATTCATGAACCTCTTCAATCAGGGAACGACCATCGATGGAAAAGGCTTCTCCACTGCGCTCCATATGTGGACGTTCGTCCTCAAATTCATCATACAGATCACCGACGATCTCTTCCAAAATCTCTTCCGCAGTCAGCAAGCCGGCTGTACCGCCGTATTCGTCAACCACCAATGTCATCTGGGAGTGCTTTTTCTGCATCAGACGAAGTACATGACTGATCTCCATCGATTCAGGAACATTCAGAATGGGACGAACAAGCGCAGCCAGATCATGCTGCTGGTCTGGTTCAGCGAGAAGCAAATCGGTAATGTGGATAAATCCGATAATCTCATCCTTATCCTCAACAGCCACAGGGTAACGGGAATGCTTCGTTGCATTAATAATTTTCAGGTTTTCTTCCAGCGACATATGAGTATACAGACAGTCCATATCCGTACGTGGCAGCATAATTTCACGTGCCAGCATGTCCGAGAAATCAAAGATGTTATCCATCAGTTTGATTTCATCCTTGTCGATGACACCACTCTTCGCACTTTGCTTCATCAAAATGCGAAGCTCATCTTCCGAATGAGCCTCCCCTTCGCTGGCGGGTTCAATGCCTGCCAAGCGCAGCAGTGCATTGGCTGAAGCGTTCAGTACCCAGATGAATGGGAAGAAAATTTTATAAAATAACAGCAACGGTGCCGATAGCAGCAAAGCCACTCCGTCTGTTTTTTGAATCGCCAGAGATTTGGGCGCTAGCTCACCCAGCACAATGTGCAAAAACGTAATGATACAGAAACCGATGATGACCGATACCGTGGATATAAGTCCTGTATCCGTTACACCAAGCTTGAACATCAGAGGCTCGACCAGCAATTCGGAAATGGCTGGTTCACCGAGCCAACCAAGCCCCAGTGATGTCAGCGTGATTCCGAACTGGGTTGCCGATAGATAGGCATCCAATTTACCATTCACCTTCAGTGCATAACCAGCCAACTTATTCCCTTCACTCTGTAATTGAGTGAGGCGTGTTTGTCTAACTTTGACCAGAGAAAATTCCGCTGCGACAAATACGCCATTCAAAAATACGAGCAGAAACACACAGACCAGATTAAATACCAACTGCCCGAGATGAAATTCGGTATGAATACCCAAGTCGAAACTCCCCTTTTTGATCTATTTCAGGAATACACCTGGAATATCAACGTGTAATTGCTTTTCTCGATTTGAAATCCACACCTTTATAATACATATCTGCCACCAGCAGATTTGGACCGCAGCAAGAAGCAGCATCACAATGGCAGTTCACTGTCTGATTCAAGGGATGTTCCGCTGACCACTCATGGAATACATCATCCAGCTTCCGGTCACGGATGTTGCCAAACGCCGGGATGTCAGCAAAATCGGTAACATACACGTTCCCGGTGAACATGTTGACGTTGACGCGGTTACGACCGTCGGGATCATTACGAACCGTCACTTTAGGCTCGCTGTATAGTCGGTTAATCAGTTCGCGATCCTGCTCTGCTGCACTGCATGCGAAGAACGGAAGTGTACCAAACAGCATCCACATATCCTTGTCACGCACATCCAACAAACGGTGAATAGCCGTTCTCATATGATCAAGGGAAAGCACTGGCAGCGAAGAAGCAAAATTCGAATTATACATCGGATGCACTTCGTGACGCACACAGCCCATCTCACGGATCAATTGATGAATGCCCTCAAGCTTGTCATGGGTACGGAAATTAATCATGGACTCCGCAGAGATAAACATGCCTGCTTCACTGAGTTTTTGGGAATTTTCAATCATTTTCTCATACATCTTCACCGCGACTTCCCGCTTTACAGGTCTACCACTGTTGGCAAACCCGACTTGGTGAAAGTCATCGGCATTCAAATAATTGAATGAGATATGCATAACGTCCAGATAAGGCAGAAGCTGCTCGTAGCGACGGTAATCCAGGGTCAGATTCGAGTTGATCTGGGAACGAATGCCCCGTTCCTTGGCATATTTGAGGAGCGGAATGATCATCTCATCCACAGTCTTCTGGCTGAAGCTCGGCTCACCGCCCGTCAGACTGATGGTCTGAAGGTGCTCCACCTCATCCAGCCTTTTAAGCATCAAAGGCAGCGGAAGCGCTGGTGCTTCACGCATCGTTAACATATCTCCTACCGCACAATGCTCACAGCGCATATTGCACAGATGAGTCACGGTCATTTCTACACTGGTCAGCACATGGCGTCCATATGTACGCAAAGAGCCGATCGGATCCCAAGGATCATTAGTCGGCGATAAAGGCATCGGCTCTACCGATCCTGAGTTTAGCATGGTCATTGTTCTTCACCTTATTCCTTTTATTAACCTAAAAAGTTTTATTTACAACATACCCCGTCTTCATCTTTTGGAGTTATCTTTAATCATAGCACAATTTCCTGTACTCTGGCATGAGCATGCTCTGTCCATTACATGACAAAAAACGCCCGCGTAATATCGGGCCAGCTCGGCCACGATATTACGATATGAGCGTTGATCTATGCTCCATTAGACGTCAGGATATCAAAATAATTCGCCACGCGCTGAAGCTGGCGTAGCGTCTTCCACACCTTCAACACCTGTAATCATAACAGACAACGCTGTGGACAGATCGATCTCGTAGGGTGCACTTAATGTCTGGCCGTAAGCATCCTTGAGCACACGAATGCGTGGTCGTTGCGGAACGCGGGGATGGATTTCTGCAACAACGCCGATCTCCCCCGTACTTAGCGTTACGGAAATACCTAAAGGATAAATAGCTACACAGTCACGGAACCTCTCCAGCATTCGCTGTTCATAAAGTGTCCCTGAACCCGTGTATAATACTTCTACAGCTTGATGTGGCAGCAAGGCCTGTTTATACACCCGATTGGTTGTCATCGCATCATACGAATCGGCAAGAGCCAGCCATTTGGCATACTCATGAATCTCTTTGTCTTTCAAGCCAAAAGGATAGCCGCTGCCATCAATCCGTTCATGGTGCTGTAATGCGCAATGGGCAGCAAGGAGCGGTATACCCGGTTCGTCTTTGAGAATACGATGTCCATATGTAGTATGCTGCTGTATGATTTTAAATTCCTCATCGCTTAATTTGGCAGGCTTGTGCAAAATCTCTGGAGCGATCTGCGTTTTACCGATATCATGCAACAGAGCTCCAAGTCCAATCTCCATTAACTGCTGCCGAGTATAGCCCGATGCCACACCAAGAACCAGCGTATACACACATACATTGAGAGAATGATTATATAGGTCAAAATCACTGGCGTTCATATCCATCAGCATAATCATTGCTTCCTTCTGACTGCCAATGTCCTCCAGAATCGTATTCATTATCCCGCTAAGTGCTTTTCCGAAGTGTGGGATCCGGCTTTTGGTTTTGAGACCCGACATACTCTGAAACTGCTGTTTGATCTCTACTAGCGCTCTGCGCCTGGTCTCTTCCTGCAGCATATCCGGAATAATGATATCCTCTGTTGCTGCATCAGATATATACACATATCCAATCCCCAGATCCTTCAGACGTCCAATCAACCGACTGGTCAGCTCTACTCCCTCACTGAGCAGAACCAAACCCTCTTCACTATAAATTCGTTTCCCCAGCTTCATGCCAGGCTGCAATAGGTTTATATGTACTAAACGCACAGCCTATCCTCTCCCGCTCCGTAGATGTAATTTCCACTAGCCGCCGCTTCAGCAGAAGGCAAGTACTTGTTAGATTTCGTGCCAACGGGATCGCAGGCTGTCGTCCAGCGCCCCTGGCCTTTTTAATTCCGTTTCAAGCAGGTCACGTATGAATTCAGGAAGTCGATACGATGTATCCGTTCCAAGAGCAAGAGACGGATAACCTACGTTAAACGTAAACATGTCGAGTGTTCCTACCACATATTCATGTTCATCAAGAATCGGCTCGCCCTCAATATATATGGCACGGATTTTCTCGTATGGAGGCGAATGGGGATCATACTCCACATCCATTCCATCCATGCACAATGTTCCTAAAATATCCCCGCGGAATCCAAACCCGATAATCGGTTTACGCGAAAACTCTGACAACAGGGACTGCTCCAGAGCCTCCCGAATCTGAACTCCATTCAAGCATATTGTACAGGCATTAATGGGAGATGGACATAGGGAATGTAACATTCCCTTTGTAATATTCCCCTGGGGAAGATCTCCAAGAAGCTGCCCGGCGTTAACAAGAGACAACTTTGCCCCAGTGAACTGACGAACAGCCTGGGCAAGCAATGACGCAAACGGAGACTCATGATCGTAATCAATGGTCAGCGTCCTGTCCGTAATCACGGCTGTTTGACCAAGCGCACGCTCAGCTTCAGTCCGGTGTGTGTCTATAGCCAGCGATACGCTCTCTTCGAGCAACATGTTCTGGACTGGAACACAGCCGCTGCTCACTAATGTAAGTTCGTTCGCTTCATATTCCCACTCCAGTACCACCTTACCAAGCCACTGACCAAACTTGCCTGCCGCTCCAAGCACCGTCTGACCAATGACTAAGGGTTCTTCCAGTACATGATGTGTATGTCCACCCAGAATGACATCGATGCCCTGGATCTGTTCGGCCAATCTGCGATCTGTGGAAAGCCCCAGATGGGACAAGATAACGACTACATCCACCTGAGCACGCAGAGCTTCAACCTGCTCACGCAGCGTCTCTACCGGGTCCAATACATCCCAACCCAGCAATTCATAAAACGCGGTAAAGGGTGCTGTAGCACCAAGCAGACCAATGCGAAATGGCCCCTTCTCCAAAACGAGAGAGGATTTCATCCAGACTGGTGGCAGGCCTGTAGCCTGGTCTACCACATTTCCACATACAACAGGACACAGAAGTCCAGAGTAAGACTGCGCCAGTTGTTCGGGTGTAAAAGTTAGTCCTTCGTTGTTCCCGATCGTTATCGCATCGTAACCGGTCAGGTTAATGACATCCACGTTGGCTGCCCCGAGGGTACCCTCCGTCTCCACAGCCATCCGGTCCATATGATCTCCGATATCCACGACCAGAAATTCCCCAGCCTGTTCCCTCTCATGTCCGATCATGGCGGCGATGGAGCTCATGGAGCCAAAATGACTATGGATGTCATTGGTGTGTAATATCGTTAATGTTTGCGTCTTCTTGGTGCTCATCACACCGCCTCCCTCTTATCGTTTATAACGTACATTCCTCTAATGGACAAGCATAACATTTTCCGCGTCGTTATGATATATTTATAGGGTTTAGAGATTAAAAAGAGGTGAGTTATTCCCATGAAATTAACAATTCAACTATTTGCAGGCATCGCTGAACGTTTGGGCACATCCCTGCTTAAATATGATTACCCCGGAACAGATCCGACTCCAGTGGAATTAAAAGAAAAACTGAGCCTTGCTTACCCTGAAGCGGCTGCTCAAATACGTGTTTCTTTTCTGGCAGTAAACCAGCAGTATGCTTCTGCCGATATTATAATTAAGGCTCAGGATGAACTCGCCTTAATTCCCCCTGTGTCAGGAGGAGAGGGTACCCATTTGAATGGTGACGGACATCGCTCAGCCCATCCTGAGCATCGTACGGATGACGGATTATTCCTGATCACCCAGTCCCCACTGTCCGTGGAAGCTACAACGAAGCTCGTCATCACAGCAAACCATGGAGCAGCACTAACCTTTGTTGGGACCACCCGTGAAATGACCGGACAGCAACGAACGGTTCATCTTGAATATGAGGCCTATGTACCTATGGCACTTTCTCAGATGGCAGCGATCGGTAGGGAAATCAATGAGCGCTGGCCAGGCGTAAAATGTGCGATTAGCCATCGGATTGGGAAGGTCGACGTAGCAGAGATCAGCGTTGTTATTGCTGTTTCCTCTCCCCATCGCAGTGACTGTTACGATGCAAGCCGTTACGCGATCGAAAGACTCAAACAGACTGTCCCCATCTGGAAAAAAGAAATATGGGAAGATGGTTCCGAATGGAAAGGTCATCAACTAGGACCCTGGAACCCCACAGACAACTAAATAACTAGTCATTCGACCTGTTGAACAGGTGACGAAATTAGTAAATAAGTCGTTGTCAACCCATTTTTTTCTTGTTATTATAATGACATGTGTCGATATTAGTCGAGGAAAAGGTGGTTTATACGTGAGAGTGCATGTTACTGATCTTAAAACTGGCGACCTGTTAAAAAATGATGTGTACAACAGTTCGGGTCTCCACATGCTGATGAAAGGTTCCACACTCAGCGACGATGATATTGCCAAGCTGCTGCAGCATGGAATCGATTATGCAGATGTAGAGCATACAACATCTGACCTACACTCTGATGCACAAACCTTACCTTCCGATCAAACCCGTCTGTTAACTAACCTGTTTAACGATACGATCAAAGGTACAGAATCTCTGTTTGAACAAGCGATGGAGAAGGGTTTTATTGATGAGACTCAGGTCGATGAGATTTTGATGACCCTAACAGGACAGCTTGAAAAACAAAAGGACGTTGTCTCCCTGCTGCTGATGCTTGACGGGGATAACGACTACACCTACAACCATTCCTTACAAGTCGGAATGCTCGCTTTTTATATCGCCAGCTGGATGGGATATAACCCTGAGGAATGTCTAACCGTAGCCAAAGCAGGATATCTTCACGATATCGGTAAATCCAAGATTCCTTCTGAAATGTTACATAAGCCGGGCAAGTTAACGCCCGAAGAATTCGAAGAAATGAAGAAACATACGTTATATGGTTATGAGATTGTCAAAGAGTCCACTCAGGACGAGATTCTTGCAACCGTTGCCCTTCAACATCATGAGCGCGAAGATGGAAGTGGCTACCCTTACGGATTGAAAGGCGACGAGATTCATCCATTTGCCCGTATAACGGCTGTAGCCGATGTGTACAGCGCGATGACGACCAATCGGGTGTATCAGACGAAGCAAGAGCTCATCTCCGTGCTATGCGAATTGTACAGCCTCAGCTTCGGTCAGTTGAATGCTGAAGTTACGCAGGAACTCATTAAACATATGCTACCCAATTTTATTGGCAAAAGGGTTCTGCTCACGACTGGCGAAACCGGTCTGATTGTCCTGAACAACCCTGCGGATTATTTCCGCCCACTCGTTCAGACCTCTACAGCCTTCATCGATTTAGCGAAGGAAAGAGATGTAGCTATCGTTGAAATTTATATCCAGTAAGATTAGCATTCAGTTCAATGCGCAGCAGGCGTTAGAGGAACCATACTCAAGAACACATTTTTACACTTTTACATGGTATGCACGTAAAAAAGGGAAGCCGATAAGGCTTCCCTTTTGGTATTTCATTTCGCTCATATGAGTTTAAACGCAGAAGGCTTTTGTGATGATAACCAACAGAATGAACAGTACCAAGATCGCACCTGTGTTGGTGAACATATTGTATCCGCCTACGCCGCCTACGTTGCCACCACAGCCATATCCAACCTCGCTCATGTGATTGCCTCCTCTTCATCAGGTATACCCTAACATATGATATTTGCGTTTGGTTGAACCGGGCGAACTGGCAACATTCAATAAATGGTTGTCTGCCTGCTTTTTCCTAAATCAAGCTTCGCGCATACTCCTGATCTGTTCATTAATTTGAGGAACCGGAAGAGATCTTTATGCCCTTCTCCTTGCGATACATGATGACAAGCATTCTCCAAAAATCATAACTGCCCGTATCGTTCATTATATAGGGTTGGTAATAATGATAAGCTTCCTCTGCCCAGGACGGACAAGCCATACTGGAAATGCTTTTCTGCTGCTGTATCCAGGCCGACTGGGATTCCAGCATCTTCTCCATTGCTGTTAACCGCTCTCTTTCCTCCGTCGTCATTGGGGTCCCCTCCTGTTCTTCAACCGTTGAACTATATTCAGATTGCAAGTAGATTCCTGGATCAACAACACCATTCTCGCTAGCTGTGTATCCATACGAAGGGGAGCTCGTTTTGCGAACCTCATAATGCACATGCGGGCCCGTGCTTTCCCCTGTGCTTCCCTGGTTGCCAAGAAGCTGCCCTTGTTTCACTTGTTGTCCAACTTTTACTGCAATTCGGGAAAGGTGAGCGTAACAATGCAAGTAGCCCCTGTGATCCTGTACCGCTACCGTAAGCCCGTAACCCCCAAATCCTGAGCCTGTAGCCCCTTCTGCGGCAAAACGTACAGTCCCGTCCATAAATGCATGTATGGGCCCATTCCATGGCTCTGTGACGAGATCGATGCCACGATGAAATGTATGTCCGCCAGAAATAGGATGAATTCGGTAGCCAAATGAACTTGTAATCCGATATCCCTTGAACGGATTTATGCTCATGTGTTCACATCCTTTTCTATCATTAGATGCTTAAATCTAGTAAATGGCTTGTGCTATTGATCTTATTTTATTACAAAAAAGAACCGCTCAGAATGTTTATTGGTCCAAACCCTGCGGTCTTTTCCAATAATGCATATTCCAAGCGGTGCTATAGTTTATAGACAAGTTACAGTAAATCTGTCCTCTATCGTTCTAAACGTAAAATTAAGGTTGGACACGCTTATAAATAACTCCAAGCTGATCAATCTCCTGGTCGGCTCTTCCATAAAACCCGGCAATATACCATCCCGCAGGCGCGTCCAAAATGATCTGCTCTGAAGTCTTTTGACCCCCTGCAATTTTATTACCCAGATTGGTCATTAATTCAAGGTGAAAGATTCGTTTATCTCCATTTCGTGTCCCCTGACTGATCGTTGCTCGTGTTACATATTCACCATTAGAGAGATTCAGTGTGGAAGTATTGGATTTTCCTCCATGGGTCAGACTCGTTCCATCTCGATACAACGTCGTAATACCGTCAACACGGTTGCCTGTGTCCAGTACAATTGAGTCAGGCTGCACATCAGGGATGCGGTCCAAGTCATTAAACCCAGTCCCGCCTACCCCTCCTATGGTAGAACTGAGTCGATATTCAGGGGAAACATTGTATACAAAATTCGCTGTAATCGGAAAATGATCGGAAAGTTGATTTCCAGACGGATCAACGAATTTTTGATCCTCCACACGATAACTTGCGGCATTCAACGTTAAAGCTCTGCTTCCACGATATAAAATTTTGTCAACAATTTCATAACTGGGGCCATTGACGTTGCCAGAATCCATGAGGGCATCTCCGTCTGCAGGAATGCTTCCACCCCGAACGAGATCAATCCACGGATCATGCAATCCATTATCCGTCAGCAGCATCTCGATGTTGTCCGAAGCGCGGGTATAACGAGTATTCGTATCGCCGAATACAATGACCGCATTACCTTCAGAGTTCTTTTTTATGTAATCGGACAGCTGTTTGATGTTATCACGTCTGGCCTCAAGCGATTTATCATCATCACCTGCATCTGCATGCAGATTATATACATCCACTTTCACGTTAGGTGCAATCTCATAGGTTGCTGCGGTGAAGCCTTTGGGCGTCAGCTCATCACTCCCATTGTCAAACAGGCCGGAGCGCTTATTCCAGGTAACCCTTTTCAAATCACGGAACGGATACCGGGATAAACTGTTCAACCCGCTTCCAAAGCCCGCTACCCCACTAGTTTGAGTCAAATAAGGCAGGGTCACTTGCGAAATTAATTGATTATGGTAATTAAAATCCTCCTGCACATTAATGATATCATAATCGTTCAGCTTGGGGGAAATCTGCTCCGTATACTCTTGGGGCTTGGAACTGGAAACGAAACTGGGGAGACCTCCTACATTATAACTTAGAATATTGAACGAACCAGAGAACACTCCGTCCTCAGCAGCATGTACAGCAGGGGAATACAGGGGTAATATGCTGAATGTAACCAATGCTGACAATAATAAGGCCTTTGTTCTTTTCCCTACTCGTTGTCTCATCAAACTATCCCTCCTCATATTTAATTCCATTTAAATATATGTAATAAGTGTTACGAGAAAATAAATCAAATGTATAATTTTGTATTCTGAATCATTTCATATTCGCATACACGAGCAGCTGTTCCGCACAACAAAAAAGACCGAGGGAAAATCCCTCGATCTTTTGTTTTGCAGCGGTATTAACCGATACTGCCTTCCATTTCGAACTTGATCAATCTGTTCATCTCTACCGCATATTCCATCGGCAGTTCCTTCGTGAACGGTTCAATAAAGCCCATGATGATCATCTGTGTTGCTTCTGCATCAGTCAAACCACGGCTCATCAGGTAGAAGAGCTGATCTTCAGACACTTTGGATACTGTAGCTTCATGCTCCAGCATGATGTTATCATTCATGATTTCATTGTAAGGAATCGTATCAGATGTGGACTCATTATCCAAAATGAGCGTATCACATTTGATATTGGATTTTGCACCTTCCGCTTGGCGACCAAAGGAAGCCAGACCACGGTAGGTTACTTTACCACCATGTTTACTGATCGACTTGGATACAATGGTTGATGTTGTATCTGGAGCCAAGTGAATCATTTTCGCGCCTGCATCCTGATGCTGATTTTTACCAGCTACAGCGATGGACAGAACCGAACCTTTAGCTCCGCGGCCTTTCAGTACAACGGCTGGATATTTCATCGTCAGTTTGGAACCGATGTTGCCATCGACCCATTCCATCGTTGCATTTTCTTCAGCAACCGCACGTTTCGTAACCAGGTTGTAGATGTTTGGTGCCCAGTTTTGAATCGTTGTGTAACGAACACGGGCATTTTTCTTACAGATAATCTCAACGACCGCACTGTGCAGTGAGTTCGTGCTGTAGATCGGAGCTGTACAGCCCTCTACATAGTGAACGAAGCTGTCTTCGTCCGCAATGATGAGTGTACGCTCGAATTGTCCCATATTTTCGGAGTTAATCCGGAAATAAGCTTGCAGAGGCACTTCACATTTCACGCCTTTAGGTACGTAGATGAAGCTTCCTCCGGACCATACGGCACTGTTCAAAGCAGCAAATTTGTTATCTGCTGGTGGAATAACCGTTGCGAAATATTCACGCAGGATTTCCGGATGCTCTCTAAGTGCAGTATCCGTATCCATGAAGATTACGCCCTGATCTTCCAATTCTTTTTGCATGTTGTGGTATACAACCTCGGACTCATACTGAGCCGATACACCTGCGAGGAACTTTTGTTCCGCTTCAGGGATACCCAGTTTATCAAAAGTTTCCTTGATTTCGGAAGGAACCTCTTCCCATGTTTTCCCTTGTTTTTCAGAAGGACGAACATAGTACTGAATATCATTGAAATCCAATCCGTCAAGATCTCCGCCCCATTTAGGCATCGGCATTTTTTCGAATTGTTTCAGGGATTTCAAACGGAATTCCAACATCCACTCCGGTTCGTTCTTGATTTTGGAAATTTCGGTAACGACTTCTGCAGTCAGACCTTTACCGGTTTGAAAGATGGATTTGTGTTCATCGCGAAAACCATATTTATACTCTTCCATTTCTGGTGCTTTTTTAGCCATCTTGCTCTACCTCCCTATCGTTATTGTACATTGTCCTCTTCGTCAATTCCTTTGCGTAGTGCATTCCAGGCCAATGTGGCACATTTGATGCGTGCAGGGAACTTGTTCACACCGGATAGGGCTTCGAGATCTTCATAATCGTCGAAATCGACTTCTTCCCCTTTCATCAGTGAGGAAAAACGGTTAGCCATGTCGAGTGCCTGATCCATCGTTTTGCCTTTGACTGCCTCGGTCATCATTGATGCCGAGGACATGCTGATGGAACAACCTTCCCCCGTATACTTGGCCTCCTGAACGATTCCGTCTTTCAGCAAAAGTTGCAGTGAAATCCGGTCGCCGCACGTTGGATTGTTCAAATTCACCGTGACAGCTTCATTATCAAACGTTCCGCGGTTCCGCGGATTTTTGTAGTGGTCCATTATGACACGCCGGTACAGATCATCAAGTTGCATCGCCAAAATACTCCTTTGTCTGGATTAAGGCGCTGACAAGCCGGTCCACATCTTGTTCGTTATTGTATAGATAGAAACTGGCACGAGCTGTTGAACTGACTTCCAGCCAGCGCATCAGCGGTTGGCAGCAGTGGTGTCCTGCACGAATGGCTACGCCACTCGCATCCAGCACAGTTGCCACATCATGCGGGTGTACATCACCGAGGTTAAATGTAACCACTCCGACATGACGCTTGGCTGGTCCATAAATGGTCAGTCCGTCAATCTCGGCCATACGTTCCGTTGCATAAGCTGCCAGCACACTTTCATGATGAGCAATCTCATCCATGCCAATCTGCTCCAGGAAATCGATAGCTGCACCCAATCCTACCGCACCTGCGATAATCGGTGTTCCGCCTTCGAATTTCCAAGGAAGCTCTTTCCAATTGGATTCATAGAGACCAACATCATCAATCATTTCACCGCCGAACTCAACCGGCTCCATGGACTCCAGCAGCGCCTTTTTGCCGTAAAGTGCACCGATCCCGGTTGGTCCGCACATCTTATGGCCGGATAATGCGTAGAAATCACAGTCCAGATCCTGCACATCCACCTTCATATGTGGTGTGCTCTGTGCGCCATCCACGACGATGACAGCACCTTTGCGGTGTGCAATCTCAGCGATTTGTTTTACCGGATGAACAACACCCATAACATTGGATACATAAGCGATTGCTACAATTTTGGTATTGTTCGTAATCGTCTTCTCCACATCAGCCAAATCGATGTTGCCATCCGGCTGAAGCGGAATGTATTTCAATGTTGCTCCTGTTTCCTTGGCGACCTGCTGCCATGGAATCAGATTGCTATGATGTTCCATCTGCGTAATAACAATTTCGTCGCCTTCTTTGCAGACTGCGCGTCCGTAGGACGAAGCCACCAAATTCAAAGCAGTCGTTGTCCCACGGGTGAAAATGATCTCCTGTGTACGCCGGGCGTTGATAAACTTGGCAACCTTCTCGCGTGCGCCTTCATAAGCATCCGTTGCACGGCTTCCAAGCGTATGAACACCACGATGCACATTGGAGTTCTCATATTCATAATAATGTTTAATCGCTTCGATTACAGCCAGCGGCTTCTGGGAAGTCGCTGCGTTATCTAGGTATACAAGCGGGTGTCCGTTGATTTCCTGGTGGAGGATCGGGAACTGCTCGCGGATAGCCGGGTTCATTGTCCCAGTTTCCGTTCGATGAGAGACTGCAATTGGGTACGCAGTGCTTCCAGAGGAATATCCGCCACCACCGGAGCCAGGAAGCCGTAAATGATCAGGCGTTCCGCATCCGTACGGTTAATCCCGCGCGACATCAAGTAATGAATTTGCTCCACATTGACTTGACCTACAGAAGCCGCGTGACCTGCTGTTACATCATCCTCATCAATGAGAAGGATTGGGTTGGCGTCTCCACGCGCTTTCGGGCTCAGCATCAGTACTTTCTCTGTTTGCTGACCGTCCGCTTTGGTAGCGCCTTTCTCAATCTTCGTAATTCCGTTAATAATTGCAGAAGCCTCTTCACGCATAACTGCACGTGTAATCATCTGGCTTGGCGTGTTTTTGCCGAAGTGACGAGCTTCTGTTGTGTAGTTCAGTTTCTGGGAACCGGAACCTACTGCAATCACTTTGGAATCGGAGCTTGAGCCATTTCCTTTAAGAACCGTCATCGTGTTGCTTGCAGTATCACCGTTGTTCATCTCACCAACGATCCACTCGATCGAACCGTCATTCTCCACCACTGCACGGCGGAAAGATACGTCAGTAACATTCGTGCTCAGTTGGTGAACCGAAGCGAAACGAACTTTGGCACCAGCTTTCACGAATACTTCCACAACACCGTTATGGAATACAGGTGAAGACAGTTCGCCAGATACATAGTTATCCACATAAGTAACGGAGCTGTTGGACTCAGCAATGACAAGCACGTGCGGTGCAAACGTTGCAGTAGCATCATCTGTGAGCAGTACCGCTTGCAGCGGAACTTCAATCTCTACGTTTTTCGGAACATAGAGGAATACCCCACCGTTCCAAAGTGCTGCATGCAGTGCAGCAAGGGAATGCTCATCTGCTTTTACAGCTGTATTCAGATAAGGTTTTACCAGATCACTATGTTCGCGAACTGCTGTCGCCAGATCTGTGAAGATAACTCCTTTTGCTGCAAGATCCGCAGACAACTTGGAATATACCGCACCGGAATTACGCTGGATAACCAGACTGCCTTCCGCTTGGTCCTTAACCAGATCTTTAATGGAAGCTGGTACTTCCTCAAGGGAAGCAATCGCTTCACTAGCTTTGTATGTGCCGTACTCGCTGACATTCCAGCGTTCGATTTTTTGTTTTTCCAGTTTGGGAAGCGCAAGCCCACTTGCAAGCTTAAGGGCTTCGAGCCGCTGCTCGGTCAACCAGCCGGGTTCATTGTTGCTCTCCGACAAGGCGCGAAGCGCTTCAGATTCAACCGGAAGAATTGTTTGTGTAGTCATTGATTATCCTCCTCCGTTTTGTCTTTACGCTTCTTGACCTACAGTTTCATCTGTAATTCCCAGCTCTTCCTTAACCCAGTCATATCCTTCAGCTTCCAGACGGTGAGCCAGTTCAGGTCCGCCAGACTTCACGATACGACCTTGCATCATTACGTGTACATAGTCAGGAGTAATGTAGTTCAACAGGCGTTGGTAGTGAGTGATGATCAGGAATCCGCGATCTTCGCTCTTCATTGCGTTTACACCGTTTGCCACGATTTTCAGAGCATCGATATCCAGACCGGAGTCAATTTCATCGAGTACTACAATTTTTGGATCAAGCAGCATCATTTGCAAAATCTCGTTCCGTTTTTTCTCACCACCGGAGAAACCTTCGTTCAGGTAACGGTGAGCAAACTCAGGATTCATGTCGAGTTCTTTCATTTTACCTTCCATTTGGCGAATGAACTTGATCAAAGAGATCTCGTTGCCTTCACCACGACGTGCATTGATTGCGCTGCGCAGGAAGTCAGAATTCGTTACACCAGCAATTTCACTTGGGTATTGCATAGCCAGGAACAGACCTGCACGAGCACGCTCGTCTACAGCCATATCCAGTACATCTTCACCATCAAGTGTAATCGTACCTTCTGTTACTTCATATTTAGGGTGCCCCATAAGTGCAGAAGCCAGAGTTGATTTACCAGTTCCGTTCGGACCCATGATTGCGTGGATTTCTCCACCTTTCATTTCCAGGTTGATGCCTTTTAGGATTTCCTTACCTTCGATCGTCGCTTTCAGACCTTCAATGACGAAATTCGTAGCCATGTGTATTGTTTCCCTCCATTGATTAAATTGATGTTTACTGTCGAAAACGAAAAAGCACCTATTAATATCTGAACAGGGCTTCCCCTGAATTTCTCCTGTACTCCAATCTCCAAAGCAAGAATCACTTTAGAATAATTCTAAACTGATTCTCAATGATTATCAAGTCATTTCCTAAGAACTCTTGTCCCTTACAGGAAACATTATTCTATCTGATTCTATAATAAAAGCAAGATTGAATCAAATGACAAAACTTCTTCGTCATAAATAGACAGTGAGAAAAATCACAGGGATTCAATCTTTTATCCAATCTGCTCCTCTCAACCGAAAAAGGACCTATCCATATCATGGACAAGTCCTTTCGATAAATAACATTACATTTTGAGCGTCTCGTTAATCTTCTGTACCTGTTCGTCAAAATCCGCAACGTCCACCACCGGCGTCATTTCGCACGGCACCGAACCATTCGGAATGGAAATCCATGAACGGCATCCGTTGTATTCAGGTAATACGGGAATCTCCATCGGTTCTTTTAAACGGTACACTCGGAGTATCAATACATGGAGTGGATCTTTGCGTTTCCACTTTAGGCGGTCTTCGGCAAAATCCGCAGTCCACATATGAAAGTCAAGAAGTCGATCCAGCATCTCCTGATCTCTGATCTCCAAATCCTGTGTCACCTCAGCATACGCTGTGAGACGGATCGTCGAAGCTTCAGGCACCCAGTCGGCCAGTGATTCCTCAACATAGAAATGATCAGAGGACTTTATCAGTTCTTTACGCTGATGTTCATAAGTCGGATACAGATAGAACGCTGGACTTTTCAACTCAAAACGTCGGGTTTCCTCCACAATCCCGCCTTTGCGCATCACCATAATCTGGCGACCCGTTTCCAGTGCTTTGATTGCGGAGGCCCATTCTTTTAATGCGGGTACAGTTGTGCCTATCATAAGTTCTCCCCCCGAAGTCAGTCTTGTCAGCAGTATAGACGCTGGGCGCTATCCTGACAACGTGAAAGTTAGGGTGGAGTAAATGTATGTTTATAAGGCAGCAAACTCGGTAAGTGAAGGTGGAATCAGCCCAAGAAAGAGCGAAGCATCCACATATGTTTCTCCAGATCAGCCTTGAAGCCTGTCAGCATATCGGATGTTGGTTGATCTTCCGCAGCTTCTGCCACTTCAATACCTTCTTGGTACTCGTTCGATAATGTAGCAAAATCCTCGATCAGATTCTGTACCATTGTGTTGGCATCTTCGCCACCAGCGGCCTCTTGAATGGAGGACAACTCCAGATATTCTTTCATTGTAGCTGCAGGGCTGCCTTTGAGGGTAAGAATGCGTTCAGCGATTTCATCCATTTGTACAGTCACTTCGTTGTAGAATTCTTCGAATTTCACGTGCAGCGTGAAAAAGTTAGGTCCTTTTACATACCAGTGATAGTTATGGATTTTAACATACAGGACGTTCAGGTTTGCCACCTGACGATTAAGTACTTGTTCCACCGATTTTGCTTGATTTGTTTTGTTTTTTGTAGCCATCTTAATCCCATCCTTTTATTATAAAATTAGTCTGACATTCACTTGATTCAGGTCAACCTGAATGTAAATGACAGAGATTTAACATTTCGGCACCACCAAGTGGTGGGAAGCCTTGTCGGCGGTATTTCTGTCAACCGTCCGGCCTATTTGTTTTTACCCGTACACCGGAAGTTCGAAACAAGTTCGGCATAGGCTGTCTCAAAAAAAAGGGTACAAAAGCACAGTTATTTCCGATATACTGACATATACCAAGCAAAGAAGTGGGTTTTCCTGTTTCTTCATATATATGGAGGTGGCATTCTTGTCCCAATATCGCCCTTTAACACCCCAAGATGCAATCGAACTGGCCAAAACAATACCGGGTCCGTTTGAGGCAGATGCGAATCTGGAATGTCGTGAGATCGGTGACGGCAATCTGAATTTGGTCTTCCATATCACGGATCAGAACTCCGATAAAAGTATCATTATCAAACAAGCTCTTCCTTATGCGAAAGTGGTCGGAGAATCATGGCCATTGTCTCTGGTACGTGCCAGAATTGAACGGGAAATCCTGCAGGAAGAGCATCGTTTATGTCCGGGAATGGTGCCCGAAGTGTACCATTATGATGATGATCTCGCCTTAACCGTGATGGAGGATTTGAGCGATCATGTGATTATGCGTAAAGGCCTCATCGATGGCGGAACATATCCTCTTTTTGCAGAACATATCGGGGAGTTCATGGCGAGAACATTGTTTTTCACATCAGATCTTGGCATGAACCAGCAATTGAAGAAAGAGAAACAGGGCAGATTCGTCAATCCGGATCAATGTAAAATAACCGAGGATCTGATCTTTGATGAACCGTATCGCATTGCGGAGAAAAATAATTATGAGGCTTCTATTGAAGATGAGGCGGAAGCACTTCGTACAGATGGAGAACTTCATCTTGAAGTAGCTTTGCTGCGTGAGAAATTTCTCACCCATGGACAAGCCCTACTTCATGGTGACTTGCACACAGGCAGTATTTTTGTGACACCTGAATCCACGAAAGTCATTGACCCCGAATTTGCCTATTTCGGTCCAATGGGATTTGATGTAGGAGCCGTGCTTGCTAATCTGCTTCTCCACTACGCCTCGCTGCCAGGTCGAATTCAGGAGCAGAAGGCTCTTCATGAGCGTGAAACGATTTTGCTGGATATGGTTCGTGACGTGTGGACTGAATTTGAATCCCGCTTCCGTGGTTTGTGGACTTCCGACCTGGTTGATCCTATGGCTAAGGCGCCTGGATACGAAGATCTTTATGTACAACAATTATTCAGAGATTCTGCTGGCTTTGCCGGCGCGAAAATGGTCCGCCGTATCGTTGGACTTGCGCATGTCGCAGATATCGATACGATTGAAGATGCAACACAACGTGAATGTGCTCAGCGCAAAGCGTTGGCAATCGGTAAAGCACTTATCAAGCGTAATCGCAATCTGAATACCATTGGTGAACTTCTAGATACAGTAGCTACAGCGGTTACTTCTATTAAAGCCTGACTCAAAGAATGATACGGCTTAACTCAAGGAACGGAGGAACATCCATGACAACCCCTGAACATCAGCCTCTGTCCTCTCTTATATGGAAACAGGACAAGCTTGAAATGCTTGACCAGCGTCTGCTGCCTGAAACAATTCTTATGCTGAAACTATACACGCCCGAAGAAGTATGGGAATCCATCCACTCGATGAAAGTACGCGGCGCTCCCGCCATCGGGATTGCTGCTGCATTCGGCGTCGTACTAGGTGCCAAAGCATATGACGGACTTGCCATACAAGGCTGGCTGGATCACGTAAAATCCATCTGTGCTCACCTTGCCACTTCCCGTCCAACGGCTGTTAACCTGTTCTGGGCGCTGGATCGCATGATGCAAAAAGCCAGTGACCTCGCTGAATCCGGTGCAAGCATCGAAGATAGCAATGCTGCTCTCGAAGCGGAAGCTCTCTTGATTCAGAAAGAAGACGAAGAAGTTTGCCGCCTTATCGGTGAAAACGCTCTTCCTTTGTTCGCAGACGGTATGGGTGTACTTACCCACTGTAATGCAGGCGGACTTGCAACCGCAAAATACGGAACGGCGACTGCACCGATGTACCTCGCTCACGAGCGCGGCATCAACCTGAAAGTATTCGCAGACGAAACCCGCCCTGTCCTTCAGGGTGCACGCCTTACGGCCTTCGAGCTCCAGCAAGCTGGTATTGACGTTACCTTGATCTGCGACAACATGGCAGGCATGGTCATGTCCAAAGGCTGGATTCAGGCCGTTATCGTGGGTACTGACCGCGTTGCTGCCAATGGGGATGTGGCTAACAAAATCGGAACTTACAGCGTAGCGGTCCTTGCCAAAGCGCACAATATTCCATTCTATGTTGCCAGCCCACTGTCCACCATTGACCTGTCTACACCATCCGGCGATCTCATTCCGATTGAGGAACGGGCTGCCGAGGAAGTAACTGAAGGTTTTGGCAAACGTACGGCACCACAAGGTGTGAAAGTATTCAACCCGGCGTTTGACGTTACTCCTAACGAATATGTAACGGCCATTATTACGGAAAAAGGCGTCGTTCGCGCTCCCTTCAAAGAGAATCTCGCTGCCTTGTTCTCCAAGGATGAAGCTTAATTAGTGGAAATAAGTTTTAGCGCTAGTGTAGGATGGTGTACAAAAAAAGGCTTCCCAATGGGGAGCCCTTTTTTTGTAGTTGCAGATGTATTCGACGTTGAGATGAGTACTGGTGTCACAAAAGTCGACTTTGATAAAGGGATTGATCATCCATAATCATCTGTAATCACCCTTGGACTTAGATCATCTTGAGCAATGCTTCTACACCCGTCATGCCAACCGTAATGCCCATAGCTTCGGCTTCCGTGGTCACCGACTCCATAGGTGCATGCAGCAGCTGTTCCAATGTGCGCACGCCAACCGCCCGAGCTGCAATAATTTTGCGATCCCCAAGCTTCTCATTAAGTAATCCCACATCCAGTGCTCCGCACATGATATATCCTTTGGATGTATTAATCGTCAGTAATGTCGTTTTTGGCAGCTTTACCTCTACCCCGACCAGAACATGTTCTCCAACCACAATCGGCTCCATCGTCACCATAATTTCCCGATACACCTCCTCGTTCCGCAGGTCACGATAATTGTATGCCTCATTCTGGATAGCGGTGTGGACACCTGCGGAAAAGGATTGGAAATGCATATGGTTTTACTTGAATTAGCCTAAGGGGTTCCCCTCATTTTCTATGTCTCCAGCACTATGATTATTGCCATTTTAATGATATAGTGTATTGAAGCATGTTTTTTGCTGACATATCTTTTAACGGGGCTGGGATGAATGAAAGAAACCTTATCCAACGAAGAAGAAATCGGCTTTTTATTCAATGTCGATATTCTTATTAAGAGCCGCTCGAATGCATTGGCACTGCAGTCCCTGTTGGAGTTCATAAACAAAGAGGAACAAATTGCGGACTTCCGGATTCAATCCGGCATAGAGCTTGGCAAAATTATTGAAGTGACACTGCAGTCCAAAAAGGACTCATTCGCCTTTCTTCATAAAGAAAGAAAAAAATCACAATCCAATGCAAGACAAAAAAGCACATCACCAAATCAAGCGACGGCTTCAACCGTTCCAGTCACACCACAAAGTGAAATCGATACATCTGCTTCCCAGAAAGCTCCTTCAACTGAAGCATCCAACACTACCAACGGAAATTCATTCGATGTATGGATTGATACCCTTATCAAAGAAAACCGTCTTACTCGGATCGTTGTGAACAACAAAAATGGCAGGCATCAGAGCATTCCATGCCGCATTTTGAATTTTGATCGGGATACCAGTGTTGTAAGCGTCTACCATGTGGATGAAAAACAAGTGTATACGTTCCGAACCAATGAAATTGATGAGTTTCTTTAACTCCATGAACATTCAAACGAAAAGCAACTTACGGGGGAATTCCATAACATTTCCCAGGCAAGTTGCTTTTTTAGGTGTTCATTCACGTAACAATGAGTTGGCACATCGTTAGTTATCCTTAATCTACGCCCAAGCATTGTAAATCATCATTAGCGATCTTTTCCACGTTGCCATACGTCTATTGCTAATAACAACCATCCGACAATAAAGGCTACCCCGCCGATTGGCGTGATGGCTCCCCATATTTTAATACCTGAAATACTCAGTACATACAAACTGCCCGAGAATATGATAATTCCGATAAACAGCAAGCGTGCTGCCCACTTGAGCTTGGTAGAAGGTCCAAGTTGACCCGCTGTAAGACCAATAATGAGCAATCCGATTGCATGTATCATGTGGTACTGCACTCCGGTTTCATACACGGCTATGGCATCTGCACCAATTTTTTCCTTGAGCATATGTGCACCAAACGCACCAATAGCTACAGAAAGCATTGTCAGTACAGCACCAAGCATCATCCATTTCCGTTGCATTTGCCTTCTCTCCCTTAATTCATCTCTCAACTATTCATTTTAACGAATCCTTGCAGTGTTTACCAGCCAGCTACGATGTGAAGGCATTTATATGTCTGGTTATATATACTTTGCTTCGCTTTTGCCTCAAAATCGACGAAAACTGGCGTGAAACCTTGATTTTTATCGATTTTTATGGAAAAGTAAAAAGGAATGCCTTCATTCTCTTGATGGGAATCATAATACCCGGATTAGGTTAATTACACTCATGACCACGATTAAGGGAGGGATAAACCATTTATGGATAATCAAAATAA
The DNA here is from genome assembly GCF_900110055.1 of Paenibacillus sp. OK076. Lineage (NCBI taxonomy): Bacteria > Bacillati > Bacillota > Bacilli > Caryophanales > Paenibacillaceae > Paenibacillus > Paenibacillus sp. OK076. The sequence goes on along the minus strand of NZ_FOCH01000001.1, from coordinate 1,119,206 downwards.
CCAGAATCGTCACCATCCTTACGAATCCAGTTCCGCTGCGGATTATTCAGATCCCAATCATGATAATTTGTTTACACCTTACCCCTCCGACCTGAAAGATCCATCCATGGATCGATTGAAACATTCCGGGCCTGGTATTGCAAGTTTTGTGATTGGATTGGTCTCAATCATTGGTTACATGCTGACTTTATTTATTGCTACGATGGCTATCAACAGTGCAGTTGGCGTCGTAACCACACCGATTCAAGTGGAAGAGATTGCATTACATCCAGCAGTTGTTCTGGCTTCTCTGGCTGTTCTTGTTTGTTTGGTTCTTAATCTCGCCGGACTCATTCTCGGTGTGATTGGGCTAATTCTCAAGAATCGAAAAAAAGTCTTTGCTATCATCGGAACCATTCTCAGCGGAGTCATGATTCTGGCGTTTGCAGTACTTATTATTGCTGGTATCTATATGATGTAAAAGCTTATATCCGCTTGACATTCATTCCACAAAAATGATAGTGAAGTAACACTAATCCACCTCAACTGGATTCATATGATCCATTCTATTGCCAAATTTTCGTATCCAAAGGAGATTGACATGTCGCGAATTAAAATTTTCACGGACAGCACAAGTGATCTGGCCCCAGCATGGATCCAGCAGCACGATATCGGTATCATCCCTTTATATGTCGTGTTCGGTGAGGAATCACTGAAGGACGGTGCTGAAATGAAGCCGGAACAGCTCTATGAACGTGTAAGCAGAGATGGGCGTCTGCCCAAAACGGCTGCACCTTCACCTGCTGATTTCATGACGGCATTTCAACCTTACATAGAACAAGGGTATGATATCTTATATATCAGCTTGTCCTCTGAACTTTCGTCAACTTACCAAAATGCAAGATTGGCCAGTTCCGAATTTCCGGAAGGCCGCATCTCTGTCGTGGATTCTCTGAATCTTTCTTCCGGGATTGGCCTAATGGTCATGAAGGCAGTTCATGCAGCAGAAAAAGGGCAGAGCCTGACGGAGATTACACAACTCGTCGAAGCCATCAAACCGAATGTGCGGACTGAATTTGTTATCGATACGTTGGAGTATTTATACAAAGGTGGACGCTGCTCTGGCATGCAAAACCTGATTGGCAGTCTGCTCAAAATTCGTCCCGTCATTCGTGTAGCCGATGGCAAGATGTCTCCTGCGTACAAAGTCCGTGGCAAACGGGAAAAGGCGCTGGAACAAATGCTGCAAAACACACTTAGCCATAAGGAACAGATTGACCGCGATCTCGTTATCGTTGTGCATACCATGGCCGAGGAAGACGCGCTTGATTTACAGAAGTCTCTGCAGGAGCAAACCGGAGCACGAGTGGAATTGACTACGGCTGGCTGCGTTATATGTAGTCATTGTGGTCCCAAAACGATCGGCATTATTTATAACACAGTTCTATAAAAGTCCTTTCATCACACAACATGTTTCCTTAATAATTAGTATTACGTCCGTTAAAACCATCAAAAATCAAGCCAGAAAGGGCATCCCAAGCTATTTATCCTAGCTCAGGATGCCCTTTTTCGATGGTAACCATGTAACCTTAATAACTTTTTGTTTTCAGGTCATTCAAACTTTTGAACGCATAGCCTTGCTTACGTGCCTCATCAATAATGGAGGCGAGCGCCTCCGTGTTATCCTTCGACACAGAGTGAAGCAGAATGACTGCTCCCGGATGAAGCTGTTTCAGAACTTGCTGACGTGCATAATCTGTCCCACGTTGCACTTTGGTATCCCAATCTTTATAGGCAACGGACCAAAACACATTAACGTAACCTTGGGCGTGGCTCTCTGCAAGCGTCCGATTGTTAAAAATGCCACGTGGTGGCCGCAAGAAGGTCGCTTGCTGTCCAGTCAACCGATTGACCTCAGATCGTACCTGATCAAGTTCTGTTCTTATTTTTTCATTGGAAACTCGGGTCATATCGGGATGGCTCCAGGAGTGGTTACCCACAATATGGCCTTCTGCCGCCATTCGCTTCACGAGCTCAGGCTGGTCTTTCAGATAATGGCCGGTGACAAAAAAAGCAGCTGGCACTTTCTTATCACGCAGAACATCCAATATAGCTGGCGTGAACCCATTTTCATAGCCGTTATCAAACGTTAGAAACAGCTCTTTCTGTTTCGTATCCCCCAGGAAAATGGCATCGTTATGCTGCAATATCTCCTTAAATCCTTCCTGATCAATGGAAGGCAACTGTCCGTTTTGGCTTTTTTTGAAGCCAAAATGATAAGCTCCATTTATTGGCGATGCTTCAGTATGTGCCGGTAATATACCGAACGTCAATACAGCCAGCAGCATGTAAAGAACCATTCGCTTCATTGCTATCCGCTCCTGTTCCTGAAAAATTCGGTTTGTCGTTTCCTAGCACGAACACCTTCAGGTAATATGCCACAGGAACAGCTAATGTATGTAAATTTCGATTACAGATCACTTCACATACATACACCAATGGGACCCCACTTCTCATTACTTGATTCAAAACCGTTTATTATCTCGCTCGGGATGATGAAACAATTCAAGTAAAGTCTGAGGTTTCCCACTGGAAGCCAGCCACTCTCTAACCATTTCTATAGCACGTGTCTGACCGTCACCACTATCCCGCCAGGTAAGCAGCTCAATAACTTTAATAATCAGGGCAGACATATTATGGTTATCATGTTCAGAGCGATCTGCCCGCAATTTATGATATAGAGCCTCCTGCTCCCAATCCAGCAAAATCTCGTCACCAATGGTAGGCTTCATCAAGGTGTATGCTCTACCACATCCTGAACAGCGAACCGCACTGACCTGCTCTTGAGCAAAGATTACCTGGATATCCTGATCGCAATCCGCGCACTGGAAATAAACCTTTATGTTGTGTATGTTATTGTTCATGTTGGTGTTCCTCCTGCTATGTATGTACTACATCTATACCCGAATTGTCGTTGCTTCACGCTAAATTCCGCCAAATTCAGAAGGTGCTACAATCTTGTAAATATGTTAAAATATTATACATATCATAAGTAGGAAGAGGCGGATATTCATGTCGAAGGAAGAGCGTAACATTACCTGGCAGCAATCCAGCTTAAACAGGCAGGACAGGGAGAAACATAACGGTCATCGCAGTCGTGCCTTATGGTTTACCGGCTTATCCGGTGCAGGAAAATCATCGCTTGCATTTGCCCTGGAGCAGTACCTGTACGAAAAAGGGGTTCATTGTTACGTACTTGATGGGGATAACGTACGTCATGGACTGAATCGGGATCTTGGATTCACGGCCGAGGATCGGCAAGAAAATCTGCGCCGGATTGGTGAAGTATCCAAGCTGATGGTAGATGCCGGGTTATTTGTTCTTTCCGCCTTTATCTCGCCAGATGCACAAGATCGGAATAAGGTTAAACAGCTCTTTGAAGCTGATGATTTCATTGAAATTTATGTTCGTTGTTCAATTGAAGAATGTGAACGACGTGATCCAAAGGGACTTTACAAAAAGGCGCGCAGCGGTGCCATTCCACATTTCACAGGGATTTCGGCCCCTTATGATATTCCAGAAGATCCTACACTGATTATTGATACCGAAGAGCTGTCCATCGAAGAGGCCGTGCAAGAAATTGTGCAGCATCTGGAACGTGTTGGTGCTTTTCAGCTGCCGAAGCCTGTTAGCAATGCCATCGTTCACTAATTGAAAATGGCAATCATATTGAATTACTTCCCTATTACATATACATCAAAGGCGCTGCCTCAAATGGCGCGCCTTTTTGCTTTGTTCATTTCCGGATTTACCGAGAAACTCATTGCCCCACCACACCCGCCTGCATATTCAACAGTTTGCTGAACGTGCCCACCGGATCAGTAGACAATTGCTGATAACCCCCTTGTTGGATAACCCGGCCCTCATCCAATACAATCACTCGATCCGCTGTTCGAATGGTGGATAAACGGTGGGCGATAACAATAACGGTAACATGCCCTTTCAGGCGCTCAAGGGCCTCATGAATATGCTGTTCGTTCTCACTATCCAACGCACTCGTCGCCTCATCCAATATTAATACAGAAGGGTTCCGAAGCATGGCGCGGGCAAGCACCAAACGCTGACGTTCACCGCCAGATAAACGAATGCCCCGATCTCCAATAATGGTATCCAGTCCTTGCGGAAGTTTGCGGACGAACGTTGCAGACGAAGAAAACTGTAATGCCCGCCACATCTGCTCCTCGCTGGCATTTGGGTCAACCAGGCGCAAATTTTCACGAATGCTCGTATGGAACAGAAAAGGGTCCTGAGAGACATAACCAATTGAACTCCTCCAGGCTAACAATCGATTCTCGGTTAACGGCACCCCATCCACCAAAATCTGACCGCTCTCCGGACGAATGAGGCCCATAATTAGATCAATCATCGTGCTCTTCCCAGCTCCCGACTTGCCTACAATAGCCGTCATGCCTTTCGCAGGGATGGATGCATACGCTTCGAATAATGAGTAGGAATCACTGCCTTCGTAGCGATAATTGACTTGCTGACACTCGATGGACTCCTTAAGCACCAAGGGTTCAATAGGCGGCACATCGCCATATTCCTGCTCATTCGGCTTGACCTGGGCCTTCATTCTAACTGATCGTGGACCGGGAACCGTTAGCTCCTGATCGTATGGTTCACCAGCATTAACCGTTTGCTCGCTAATCTCACGGCTTTTCTCAGTCTCTGTCTGTAACTCTCTCACAATCTGAAACGCGGGCAGCATCGAACTCATATACTCCAGATTGGATTGAATGGATGTGAATCGTGGCCACAACCGTGAAAAGATCAGAATGATGAGCAATAAACTTGCCGGAGGGACAGCGAGCACATGTAGAGATAAATAGATAAAAGCAGCAATAATGACCGCCGCCGATATTCGATGAATCAATTGTGTGCCGCTGTTCAACTGGCTGAATTGAATCACGTTACGTTCAATCCGCCCACACATACGTTCAAACCAGTGAATATGTGATTTTTCGAGCATATTGCTCTTAATATCCTTGATTCCGTTAAAGTGTTCTGTAATACCGTTATAATAGCTCTGGGAATATTCCGACGTCTGATCACCAATCTGTTTTGCCCGTTTCACGAATTTTCTCAAAACAATAAACAATACCAATCCGCACACCAGAACTAGGGTAGTTAACTTGGCAGACAACCAGAAGGCCAGGCCGATTTGAATGCCGGTAAAGATCAAGGAAGCCGCCATTTGCAGCATAATATTCGTTCCTTGACTGACACGGGCAAGTTCGGTCGTTAATATATGATTAAAATCGGATTTTCGTTTTTGGAGAAAAAAAGACCACTGCGCCATAATGATGGCACGATAGGTTTCCATGCGCAGCGTTCGAACAAATTGCTGCTGAATGCGAGTGTTGCGAATCGTCTGAAGACGTTGTAGCCACGCCTGTCCAGAGACAATAAGGACAAAGGTCAGCAGCACCAGCAGCAGCCGGCCATTTTCCGGAAAACGATTTAAAAATTCAGATATCCAGGGTAAATGCAGACCTGTTGAACCCATTTCAAAAATACCAATAAGACTTAACATCGGAACGAGCATATATATGCCAATTCCTTCCATCAGACTGATGCAGATCATGCCCAGCAGGTTCCAATACAATACTGGGCCCGTTACACGATGCAGCTTGCGCATAAAAAATTGCAGTTCCGAAATCATACGTTATCCCCTCTCCGTCATCGTGTTCCTTTTGATTCGCCGCCAGAACCAGAGAAACGGACGTAACGGAAAATACAAAAAATGCAGTGAACGCGGAAGCGGTAGTTGGTCGACATCCCAGGTGCTCGGATACAAACGTTCGATGAAGAAAAACAGCTTCTGCCTTGTGCTTCGCAGAGCAAACAGATAAGAACGATAACTCTTTACATCTGCCGGACTCTCAATCATCTCATTCATGAACATTACGCCACGTCTGGCTAACTTCTCACCCGCACGTTCGTGGGAAGACAATAAGGCAAGATAATTGGCATCCAGAGGAGTGTCCATTAATACGGAAGCCAAATGAAGAGCTTGTGCACCGATAGATAATCTGCCTTCTGCTTTTAGGCGTCGCTCCACTTTTTTGACGTCCAGTGGCATATAGCGAATCATCTGGTCGATATCCAGTAACCAGCGCAGTCTGAACCATCCATGTCTTGCGCCGTGCGTCACCAAATATGCCCACAGATCTTCCCTTTCCAGCATACGGACAGGCGTCTGGGTGTAAGTGCTGAATCGACTGCGTTTCCACAGTAATTCAAAATCGGTTTCTCTTCCGGAATCCGGGTTAAGCCGCCAATGAATCTCCACTTGGGTTCTTTTCACCGGGTGTTTGTAACATATATGATGTTCCCGCCATTTCCAGCTGGCAACGGTTGGTGTTCTCTTACCTTCCTTCGATTCATAACCAAGTGATTCAAGGATCTCTTCAGCGGACTCCACGTCATTAAAAGGAATGAGAATATCCAGATCTTTCGATGTCCGCAACGAGATATCCCCGTATAGATCATGAGCCAGTGCAGGCCCTTTGAGCGTAATATTGCGAATGCCTCGTTCACGAAAAGCGCCACATACCTGCTCCATCTCGGCTGTCAGATGTAACATGCGGAACGTATTGGCTGTATATTGCTTTTTCAGGTTTTCCACTACAAAAGCGGGAATAAGCGCTAAGTCCAATTCTTTTATTTTCAAATAGAGAACAGAGTACAGTCGATGATGATGGGCGAGCCGCAAAAAGAGCTGCCAGTCCATACCCTTCGTTCGTATTTGGGCGTCCTCAGAGGTTATTGCTGTTAGATCGCCTTTAATCATGCTCAAAATCAGCTTAAGCTCCTGCGGAAAATCGGCTGTATATTGTTCCCACTCATGTATCGTAGACAATCTCCCCAGCTCCCTTCTCAGGACACCGCTTGCCAAACACGCCGACAACCGTATATTGGTCCATTGTATCTGCTCCGGTCACAATTAATTTCCCACTTCTCAGCCATGCATGAGCCATCATTTGGCCTTGTTCATTCCGTGCAGTACCCATATATAGAGTACTCTCGACTTTACGGCGTTCCAGCATTTTCATCGCTGCAATAGCCATCACCAGACAACGGCTTTCCCATAATGTGTATTTGCTGGCTACCAGTATGGCTTTGGAGATATTTCGTATCGTCTTCACTTCACTTCTTTGAAGTCCACTCATCGGCGTTTCGTACATTGGTGTACCCAAACCTGGAGCAATCTTGGCAAAGGGCATCGCCTTCAGGATTCGTGCCCATCCAAGATGGATGTAAGCCTCCCACACCAATCCACGAATTTCACGTGGCAACGAGAAATAAGCTTTTATTTTACGTAACATGGCTCTATTCTCCGCGGGTAACTTCAATTAAACCTTCTTGTGTCAGATGATCAAGAAATTGCACAACCTGATCTTGGCATAATGCTGGTTCAATATCATATTCAGAGGCTAACACCTCTACCAACGCAGCCAAAGTTTGTTCCTCACTCAGCAGATCCCAGATGCGTCCACCAGTGCTGCCCAGGTTATAGTACTTTCCGGTATGAATGCTCATCATGACTTTCTCTCCGCCCATGTCACTGACTAGGTTGCCTTCCTTTCGCATTACACGATCTTCGCCATTCATTGGTTTAGTTGTAGTCATTGTCCTGTATACACTCCTTTACGTACATGATCGATAATCCGGTCTGCCATCTCAAATGCAGTAAAATCAGGTCCTGATCTTGTGATTCTGAAGACTTCGATACTTGCGGACAAACGTGAAACCGTCGCAAATAGCCACTGCGCCAGACCTTGTCTGGAGACAAGCCCACTCCGGAAGGTATGAGAACAAAGCATATGCAAGCGTTCCAATCCGGCAACTTCCATCAGTTGAACGGGTATTTGTACTTCCTCCGGCTTTGGATCAAGCTCAAATACAGCAGCAAGCGGAACAGATCTATCATGAAAATAGTGCTGGACAGGAATCGCATATTTCGTAATCTCCGCATGCACGGTTGCATAATCCTGTTCCTTCATCCCGAATCCGTCCAGGCTGGGCTGCCACAACTTTTGCTGCGGATACCCGGGCGATACAATCGCTCTACCACCTGCATCCCACGTCAGTGCCACAACATCATCCGTCAAGAGCGGATAACCACGCGAAGCAAGTGCTGCGGACAATGTGGATTTGCCTGCACCGGAATGCCCAACAAATGCATACGCCCAGCCATCAATGACCACTGCACTTCCATGTAGAGGCAAAATGCTGCGTTGCATCATAATGACGGCCATACATGTGCCCAGAATAAATAATCGTACCTTTTTATTGTCAGCTCCCGGTTCAGGAGATACTATGATTCTATTTCCCTGTTCCATAAAAAAAAGACCGATATCCTCAATTCGAAAAAAAAGACTTCCATCCCGGGCAACAAAGTTGTCTCTCCCCACGTCCCACTCGTTCCAACGTGTTTTTAAATCAGCTACCTGGATGTATACATCAACAGTAGAGGTATCTAAATCTGCACCGCCTTGTACGATTTGGAGTTCGGGCAATGGAAATTGGCTCAGCCAACGCAAGCCATAAGCTTCATACTGCACAGGCAACAATGAATGACTCCTCCTTTGCAATTCTTCATGTAAATAAAAAAGCCCTTATATTCATCATGCTCAAATATAAGGGCGGAGGCGAAAAGATGGATTTGTTGCCTTTCCGCCCTTTAAGTATAATGGCACAGGTTAAAGCTTAATAACTTAGGAAGTAGACGGATCGTAAAGGTCAGCATCGTGAACAGTTACCCAGTCAATTTGTCTGTAACCTGTTCCCGCCATGGTTTGGTTCACTTCCAACACTTCCAGTGCTGGTGCTTGCCATTCTTTCTTTTGCATTTGCATTGTATTCACCTCCCTTCATGAGTCAACAGAATAGTGAACCTTTACTCCAGTTCATATCAATCATCCACTGGCAAGATCAAAAATTTTGTATGAATCGATATACGATCAGGCTATGCATCATCAAACGCAAGTCCGGGTGGGAAGCAAGCTCAGGCCGGGGATTAGGAAATTTGGACAGTGCCGATTGGATACGCTCTGTGTTCAATATGCCAGCGACCCGGCTGTCAGAACATAACACACGCAATTCGGCAGTAAAATCGCCCCAATTGGGAATCATGCGGTGCAACCAATCCGCGGGCTGAACACCGCGCACTCGCTGGTTTAACCTCACTTTGTCAGGCAGCTCAGGTGATGTAGCCCGCCGAATCAAAGCACGGTCTGTCCCTTGATTAACATATTGTTCAATCGGTACGGACAGACAGAAACGGATCACTCTGGCGTCACTCGTAGGATCACGCTCCCACGCCCGATAACGAAGAGAGCATTTGGTGGCGACAGCACCATTTTTGTTCGCAATGGCCAGGTTGTTGAATTTCTCTGCCCGTACTTTGAGTGCATCTGCCTGAGCACCGCCTTGCAGAACGATAATTGATTTGAGCCGTTCCAATACCCCTGTTCGCCTAGCAAACTCCGGATGGATTAATTGCACCGATGCGGCTTGGGCAGCTCCCTTTGCCATGGATTTGAATAATTCCGGATACGCTTTACGCCCCGTAATTTTGGCAATTCGTGAGAACTTCATCCCGGTGCGTTCACTGTACTGCTGCATTTCCCGGAGCCAACGGAACCAACGTCCGCTTTTCAGCAAACTGGCGTAATAATCTAGTGCTGGGCCCCAGGAGACCGTGAAGTTGCCCCGCGCTCCCGTCAATAGAATACCTGCATCCTGCTGGCTCGCTTTTTCATAGAAGCCACGAATCCAGAAGGAGTTCTCGAAGTATTTATAAGGCATTTCCATAATATCAAGCCAGGTGTCTACCTCACTAAGTGGGCTTCTCCCCTCAAAATCAAGATAATTCTCCGTGATATTACCAACATGATTAACCGTAGACTGGATAAACGGTCGTTCATCTGCTAGCAGTGTTTTCGATGTATAATCCGTAAAATCAGACACCGGAACATAGCTGTACGCATTTAACGTTTTCCCTTGACTCCGCAGTGTTCCTGATGCATATCCAACCACAGCCCCAGAATCCAGCCCTCCGCTTAAAGCAGCAGCCACCTGTCGATGCGTTCGCAAACGTGATCCAACAGCTTGACCAAATACCTCACGGAATGCTTCTATATATTCCCCGTCGGACTTGAGTTTTAGAGGCTCCACTTCGTCCCAACGATGGTATTGTTTTCGTTCCAGCCTTCCATCCCTGAAGCTGAGCGTATGAGCAGGGGGCAGTTGGCTCACTCCGCGATAGACGGTCGAATGGATATCTGCCGAGTCATGCATATCGGGAATGGCAAGAAATTCGGACAACCAGATTTCATCCAGTTCTTTATGTACACCTTCCAACTGCAGCAATGGATTCATTAAGGTACAGAAGGCAAACCGCTTACCATCATGCCGAAAATAAAAGGATCTCATGCCCGTAATATCTCTGGCAGCGAAGAGTCTGCGTTTGCGATCATCCCAGATTGCGAAGGCAAAATCACCGAGCAGCTTCTCGGCCATATGTTCATCCCACCGCTGATAGGCTCGCAGGATCAGTTCACTATCTGACAATCCAGCTAACTCCGCTCTCGATATGGACAGTTGATCTGCCAGCTGTTCCCGATTATCCAAAATGGCATCCGCTGTGATGGTCAGACCGCTCACTTCATCATACAAAGGCAAGTGCTCGCTGACCGATTCCGGGGTAATCCATTGGGCGTGGCAACTCAGAAAGGCTTCATTGCCTTTCCAGACCCCTGTTGTATCCGCTGGAACGTGGCCCAGACTGGCATATAGGCGCCAACTATCCTCCCATAACGCTTGCTGACCATCGGTATGAACAATTCCTGCTATAGCGCTCATGACTTTCCTCCCCGGAGTATCTTGCGCTGTGATGCCCAGGCGCTTATCTGGTTACCAAACGGAATCAAGGATTTGATACGCTGAATCTTGCTGTGAGCAGAGGCAAGCTGTACCTTCAATCGTTCCCGCTCATTGTACCCACGCTCCAGTCGATTATCGGCTGCACGCAGCGCGGCTTCCAACTGCCTGATCGTGGCCAGAGCGGCCAGTGTCGGGTCAGTCGCAGCCTGTTCATTCGCTGCTTGATTATCCCTGTTTCCATCTGGAGTATTGCTCGCTAGGTCTACAGGCTGCATCCGATAACCTTGCTGCCAGCTGCTGCCCGTTGCTTCGGAGAATTGACGCGTGAGCCTAGATATGACTTCCTCATCCGGGTCAGCTTCGTAACGTACACCCGTCCATTGCTCAGCTTCTTCGAGCTGTTCACTGTAGCCCATCCGATGAAACAGATCTGCGCCCATCACCCGGCAATACAATTCAACTTCCTGTGGATCGAGTACTTTTTTCCAGTTGTTAACAGAATCCTTATGAGCTTCCTGATGCGAAGATAGAAATGGATCGCCGACACCCATACTATAGAACATATTCGACTTTGTGCTATCCACAAAGCGTCCATATTGCTCTATCCCCTCTTCATATCCGATGCCAAGAAAAGCGCAGAGCTTTTCCATTTCGTCCCGAGGGTTGGAGACAAGTTGTTCGTACTGAACTTCATAGGCATTCACGTGTTTGTCCGCAAAATAATCATTCAAACGGAGCACACCCAGCGTGAGATCAACTGCTTTCATATTAAGGTTCGGACTCTGCAAGCTGCCAATCAGTTCGAACCCTTCTCCTGTATGGCGGTTTACCTTTTTGTAGGAAGCAGCTATGGCAAGGGGGTTACGCTGGAGATGAATGCGCTTGGACTGTGGAAACAGGCGATCAAGCCATTCCAGCATATAATAGTAACGAGGAGATTTATCTACGATGAAGTCTGCCCCGCTTCCCTCCAGAAATCCGTTATATATTTCAAGAGCAAAGCTTCTGCACGCCTTCTCAAAACCTTCGTCTGATACCATAGCGCTGTAAAACTGACGGATGATTGCACTTCCGCCATAGGGGCGGGAATCAGCCATCTTTAAATCTACAAGATTCATCAGAAACCACATCTCCTGTGTAGCAAATACACGGCTGTGATTTTGCAGCATCACGGTGGATAGCGAACTTCCACTGCGAGGTACACATAGGAGTAAGACAAGTCCGTTACCATGAACATCTACCAATGGCAGCCTCTCCTCTGTAAAATTAAAATAAGCATGACAGTTGGTATAGGTCTTTATATCAATACTCGCTAATATCCCCATACGAGAATAGGTAAAATGGATGATGTACTTTCGACAATCTTTAGATACGTTATGTATTCATGCTTTTACTCTATGATACAAAATGTATCATGTCAATCTTTTATTTTCACCTTTTCATAATATCTTTCTATCCACTCTATTCTGTTCTCTGTCGTTTAAGCACCTATACATATTCTATGATCGTCAACATTTGTAACTGTTGCATAAACAGGAAAAAGCTCCAGAGCAGTTTATGAATAAACAGGCCCACGGAGCTACTATTATTAATAATGAACATTAGTTATAAAAGTTAATAACCACTCATCCAGTTGATCTTGCCTCTGAGCCTTTCCCCGAAATGGGATGATGCTTCCAGCCCTGCTGCTCTTCTTCCTGATCTACCTGAATCGCATCCGACATGCCCTGCTGCACTTTAACCGTCAATAACACGGCAATCCCGGCTGCAAAAAAGAAAATTAGAGACAGAATTCCCCACCGGGTGGACCCTGTTAATTGGCCCACCCAACCAAATACGAACGGCCCAAAAATGGAAGAAAATTTGCCTGTAATATTCACAAATCCAAAATATTCTCCAGTTCTGCCAGCAGGCATCAAGTTACTGAACAAGGAGCGCGCTGTCGATTGACTTACTCCCTGCACTACGCCAACCAGGCCAGCGAGCAGATAAAAATGGATGGCTGATGTCATAAAATACCCCAAGATGACGATGCATATGTAAATGGACAAGCTTACCATCAACACCTGCTTCGCGCCCCAACGCTGTGCCCATGCCCCCAGCAGCAATGTGCAAGGGAACCCGATAAATTGGGTTAACAACAAGGCCAGCATTAGATCTGCTGTTCCGATCCCAATGCTTGTTCCATAGATCGTCGCCATCAGGATAATCGTGTTAATGCCGTCATTGAAAAACCAGAAAGCAACCAGCATGCGCATCAACTGGGGAAAACGCCGGATCTGGCGAAAGGTTTGGCCAAGTCTGCGTACACCCACACCGGCATATGCTTTCCATGACTTGGGCATATCCGGTGCTGCTGGACGGCGCGGCGCATGGCGAAATAACGGAATGGAGAACAACAGCCACCACAATGCAACGGAGATGAAAGCAAGTCTTGTTCCCGCAAGTGTACTTCCCATCCCAAACCACCCAGGCTGCTGAATCATCAGCATATTGACCGCAAGCAGCAATCCCCCACCAATATAACCATAGGCATAGCCTTTGGAGGAGACCATATCTCTTCGATCAGCTGATACCAGATCAGGCAGCATTGCATCATAGAACGTGTTACCACCCGCAAAACCGATCGTCGAAATAACCAGCAGTGCAGAAGCGAGCAGCCAGTCTCCCTCTCCAATGAAGCTGAATCCGAGTGTTGCAACGATGCCAATGATGGAGAATACTCGCAGAAAATCACCTTTACGTCCCGATAAATCCGCTAATGTCCCCAGCAAAGGAGTCAGCAGCGCTACACATAACATCCCGATGGAATGGGTGTATGCCAGATAGGATGCGGCGGTATCTGTATCCAGTGTAGCTGCAGCAACGGAAGCGTAGAAGACGGGAAGAACGGCTGCAAGTACCGTCGTCGCATAAGCCGAGTTGGCCCAATCATACATAATCCATGCCTTAACTGCCCGTTTATCCAAATGGTATCCTTCCTTTGCACACATCCCTCTCTGAGAGATGCCAAGTAAACACCTTGTCCCTATTGTAAAGGAAGTTCGTCACGCTTGTTCATCGTTTCTGTAAAAAAGTTCCGGACGATCTGTACAATTTTAGTTGATCCCGGAAGGGAAACTCGCGTAATTGTATCATTTTATCTACTCATGCATCACATATCGTCCCCGCCCGTGAATATACTTAATTACCGACAGGCCAAACTGTGCCGCGTAATCAATGGGGGGTGCCTACATGTCAAATTCACACCAGCCTTACTCGTTCGTCGTATCCCGGGAAGATTGGTCGCTTCACCGCAAAGGGTACCAGGACCAGCAACGCCATCAGCAAAAGGTTAAAGATGTCATCAAGCAGAATCTGCCTGATTTGATTACTGAAGAAAACATCATTATGTCCGACGGACAACAAATCATTAAGGTACCAATCCGCAGTCTGGATGAGTACCGTTTTGTGTATAACTACCAAAAGCAAAAACATGTGGGGCAGGGAGACGGTGATAGTCAGGTCGGGGATGTCATCGGTCGTGATCCCGCTTCGAAGAAGCCGGGCAAAGGTGAAAAGGCCGGAGATCAACCCGGGCATGACATTGTTGAAGCCGAGGTGAGCATCGAGGAATTGGAAGATATGCTTTTTGCGGAACTGGAGCTTCCGGATCTCAAGCAAAAAGACAAGGATCAGATTGAGACACATACAGTGGTATTCAACGATATTCGCAAAAAAGGCATGCAATCCAATATTGACAAGAAACGCACCATATTGGAGAACTTGCGCCGCAACGCCACTACCGGCAATCCGGGTATTCACCATATCAGTCCCGATGATCTGCGTTACAAGACGTGGGAAGATAAAATCATTCCACAGTCCAATGCAGTCATTATCGCCATGATGGACACTTCCGGGTCTATGGGCTCCTTTGAGAAATATTGCGCACGCAGCTTTTTCTTCTGGATGACCCGTTTCCTCCGCCGTCAGTATGAGAAGGTCGAGATTGTTTTCCTCGCCCATCATACCGAAGCCAAGGAAGTAACCGAGGAGGAATTCTTCACCCGCGGCGAAAGCGGAGGCACCATCTGCTCCTCTGTATATATGAAGGCACTGGAAATTATCGATAGCCGTTATCCGCCTTCCAGCTTCAACATCTACCCTTTCCACTTCTCGGACGGGGATAACCTGACCTCGGATAACGAGCGGTGTGTCAAGCTGATTGGTGAGCTGATGAAGCGCAGCAACATGTTTGGCTATGGCGAGGTGAATCAGTACAACCGCAGCAGCACACTCATGTCCGCCTATCGTCATATCAAGATCGATCAGTTCATGTATTATGTGATCAAAGAAAAAGGCGAAGTGTACAAAGCTTTGCGCAGCTTTTTCCAGAAGCGGGAAGGAGGCATCGTGAGATGACAGATGAAATCCGCGACCTTGAATACGCCATTGCCGAGATTATGGAAGTGGCCGATGGATTCGGCCTGGATTATTATCCGATGCGTTATGAAATATGCCCTGCCGATATCATCTATACCTTTGGCGCGTATGGTATGCCGACCCGGTTCAGCCACTGGAGCTTCGGGAAGACTTTTCATAAAATGAAGATGCAATATGATTTTGGACTCAGTAAAATTTATGAGCTCGTCATCAATTCCAACCCTTGTTACGCCTTTCTGCTGGATGGCAACTCACTGATCCAGAACAAGCTCATTGTCGCACACGTGCTGGCCCACTGCGATTTTTTCAAAAACAATGCTCGCTTCTCCAAGTCGAATCGCAATATGGTGGAGAGCATGGCAGCGACTGCTGACCGGATCAGCAACTATGAGATGGAATATGGTACAGAGGCCGTTGAAGCATTCATTGATGCCGTTATTGCGATTCAGGAACATGTCGATCCACAGTTGATCAAACCCCGTCATTTGGACAAACAACGTTATATGGAGATGAAAATGCGGGAGCAGCGTGGAGAGAAAACGCCACGGCCGGAAGGTCGCTATGATGACTTGTGGTCCCTTGATGATATCCAGACCGAGGAAACACCTGCGGAGGGAATACAGGTGCATCACTTCCCGCCAGAACCGGAAAAGGATATTATGTGGTTTATCCAGGAATTCTCTGAAGTGTTGACCGATTGGCAGCGGGATATTATGAGTATGATGCGTGAGGAAATGCTCTATTTCTGGCCGCAGATGGAAACGAAGATTATGAATGAAGGCTGGGCTTCCTACTGGCATCAACGTATTATACGGGAGCTGGATCTGAACAGTGAGGATACGATTGAATTTGCTAAACTGAACTCTTCCGTCGTGCAGCCATCCAAGCAAAGTTTGAATCCCTACTATTTAGGGCTGAAAATATTCGAAGATATTGAACGTCGCTGGGATAACCCTTCCCGGGAAGAAAGAGAACGTTTTGGGCGTCAACCTGGGCAGGGTCGTGCCAAAATGTTTGAGGTGCGCGAATTCGATTCTGATACCTCCTTTATCCGCAATTACATGACCAAACAATTAACCGAAGACCTCGACCTCTATGTATTCGAGAAAAAGGGCCCGGACTGGAAAATTACCGACAAGTCCTGGCAAAACATACGGGATCAGCTTGTATTTTCACGCATCAACGGTGGTTCTCCGTACCTCGTCGTTCAGGACGCCGATTACCTGCGCACAGGAGAACTCGTGCTCAAGCATCAATATGAGGGTATCGAGCTGGATCTGAAATATATGGAACGGACCCTTCCTTATCTGTACCGCCTTTGGGGGCGTACCGTCCATGTGGAAACACGGGTGGAAGATAAACCGATCTGGTTCACCTATGATGGCAAGAAGCACCACCGCAAGTTTTTAACCTAAGAATACAAAAAAAGCGGCAAGTCCCTGACATATGGCGGGGACTTGCCGCTTGGCATTTTAGTGAACTTAGAGAATCGACGGAGCTCCATGCAGCCGCAGCGGCACAAAAAAGTCATGCTCCACTTCGCTTGCTGGCAATGGACGGCTGAAATAATATCCCTGAATTTCGTGGCAATCATTTTGCATCAGAATATCCAGCTGCCCTTTCGTCTCAATCCCTTCCGCGATCACTTCCATCTTCAGATTCTGAGCCATCGATATGATCGTGGCCACAATGGCCTGGTCACTTCGGCTCTCCGTAATATCCGTCACGAACGAACGATCAATCTTCAGCCTATGAATTGGAAAATGCTTCAAATAACTCAGCGAGCTATATCCTGTTCCGAAATCATCCAGGCTGATTTTGACCCCAAGCGCTGTAAGTTCATTCAGAATACCTGTGGATACGGATGCATCCATCATCATGCTCTCTGTAATCTCCAATTCAAGATAGCGGGCATCGAGCCCCGTCTCCGTAAGTGCGTTTTTGACCTGCTCCACCAGGTTGGATTGATGAAACTGCTGACTCGACAAGTTCACGGATACCGGAATGAGCGGTCCGCCACTGGCATGCCAAAGCTTCATCTGTCTGCACGCTTCACGCAGTGTCCAGTTCCCGATCTCATAGATCAAGCCTGTCTCCTCAGCTAGTGGAATGAACACATTTGGAGACAGAACACCCTTGTCCGGATGATTCCAGCGAATCAAGGCCTCTACGCCAATCATACGGCTGTCTTCGGTACGTATCTGAGGTTGATAATACAGGACCAGTTCATCCCGTTCCAGTGCTTTGCGCAAATACCCTTCCAGTTCTATTCGTTCATACAGCTCCGAATCCAGTTGGGCCGTAAAAAACTGAAAACCGTTCTTGCCGTTTTTCTTGACTTCATACATGGCCGAATCCGCATGCTTCAACAACGCATCCGCTCCAGTTCCATGGTACGGATACATCGCGATCCCAATACTGGCTGTGACGTAAAAGTCGTTTTCTTTTAACCGATAAGGTAGCTGAATCGCTCGAACAATCCGTTCTGCCAGTTCGGCCACCCGTTCTTCATTCCCCTGCTCATTCGTAACAACCAGTGTGAATTCATCGCCCCCCATACGAGCAAGCATGACATTATCCGTCGCATTTGGGTCTGAATCCTGGATTGCACTCATAATTCTACTGCTCACTTCTCGAAGAAACACATCTCCAATGGAATGTCCCAGGGAGTCATTAATCATTTTGAAACGGTCGATATCCATCACCATAACCGCAAATGAACTTCCTGTTACCCCAGAAGCCGCGATCGTACTCTCCAGCACATCATCCAGCTTGCGTCGATTGGGAAGCCCGGTCAGCGGATCATGCAGAGCCTGATGGCGGATGCTCTCCTGAGCCTGTTTCTCCTCGGTGACGTCTTTGATCAGAATGTGGCTTCCTTGATGTTTACCATCAATTAGAACAGGTACTACAGAGATACTTAGGTCAAGATGATTACCTTGAACGTTTTTCATTTTGCCCATGAAATGCTGCTGCTCACGGCTATGATCATCCCACACCACATGCTGCATTTCACTTGTCCAATAAATATCAATATGCTGTGAAATCTCATCAATAGAACGATGAATGATCTCTCTTTCCGGGTACCCTGTAATACGTGTGACTGCAGCATTAATTCCCTTGATAGCCCCTTGCTTATCTACCGAAATAATGGCATCTGAATGGTTTTCGTACAGGGCCTGATACCACTGTTCATTTTCATGAATCCGGCGATCCTTCTGAGATAGGCGCTGATTAATAAAGATTCCGAACAAGGTTAACCCCAAGGCAATAAAAGTACCCGCAGCGATCAGATATGCGAGAAGTGAAGGTTCAATCTGCATCCCCGAACCAGCCATTACATCATGTGCATGATGAAATTGTGCTGCTGACATCCCTGTATAATGCATGCCCGAGATGCCCAGCCCCATAATGAGTCCGCTGCCCAGCTTGTACACCCATGTATAACTTGACTGATGCTGCCGGAAGAAAAACATGAGCCACAAGGCAGCAAATGAAGCTAAAGCTGCGATCAGGATGGATAAGACCACTATGCCTGGTTCATATGTGATGGTAACCGACATGGCCGCCATTCCGATGTAATGCATACTGCTAATGCCTGCGGTCATGAGAACTCCTGCGATCAGGAGCCTGCTTATTTTACCTGACTGCTGACCTGCAAGATTTAACGCCACACCAGATGCAATGATTGCAAGTAGAACGGATAGAAAGACCTCATCTGTGGAGTACGACACATGCATGGGAAGAACAAAGGCCAGCATGCCCACAAAATGCATGGACCAAATTCCCAAACCCATAGAGGCTGCGCCGCAGGTAAGCCAGACATTTCGGGACATGCCTTTAGCCAGACTTACCCGGCCCGCAAGGTCAAGCGCTGCATAAGAAGCCAACGCTGCAATAATGTAAGATAAAATAACCAGTTCTAAGTTGTACGTTCCATGTAGGTGATCCACTCACTTTGTCCTTTCAACCGGGAAATGCCTTGTATGTATGCAAAATGTAAAAAAAAGCGAGTGCGCTGTCTGGATGACAGGCACTCCCTCCACATCATTTGTCTGGAGACCACCGACTTGTTATAAAGCCAAAGTCATACATCTTTAACCCGTTAATATGATGTATATAGTCTAAACGTCCCAGGCTTGAAAATCAACACTTTTTTCCAGATAAAATGAATGTTTAAAATCCCCAAATTCCCATTCACTATGCACCTTGGAGGTGTTTATCTCCCCCTTCATCCTTTCCTCGAATACCTTATTCGCCTTGAACCAGTTTCGCCTTCTTGCGAACTTCGTTGGTCATCGTCTGCTCATAGCCCTTCACATCGAGCTTATTGAATTCTTCCACATATTCATCCCAGACCTTGTTAAACTCAGTTGGACTGGAGAGGACCAGTTTAGGCATATATTTCTTTTGTAAATCCGTACGTTTCTGCCCATAGATATAGGCTGGGGAACCTTGATCAAAAGCAATGCTCCAAGCCGGGTACCATGGACGTTCATCCGGCGCAGCAAACAGTTGGGAGAACGTCTCTACACCATACTTTTCCAGAATAAGCTTATCTCCATCCGTATAAGAGAATTGGGCAACTTCGGGCTGACGCTCTACACCGACAGAATTACCGTCAGGCAGAGTCGATCCATTACCGTAACGCGGCCAGCTGTACTCAAAATATTTGAATCCGAATGATTGTCGGAACTCATCTGAGTCCGTTTTCCGGATCATTTCTGGTGAGCGCGTAAACCGCCCCTTGTCATCCACTTCGTAGGTTTCTCCTTCGATCCCCCAATTGGACAGAATCTGATTCTCATCCGTTAACAGGTTATCGAAGAATTGAATGATACGGACCGGGTCTTCCGCGCTTACGGTAATGCCAACCCCCCTGTTATTAACAAAGCTTGGTGGATCAGTATACTGATCCTTGGTGTTTGCGTTGTATACAATAGGCAGTGCCATATAACGCAAATCGTCGTTGCCCGCTTCCTTCAAATCGTTCATTTCCTGCCCGACCTGCCAGGCATAATCAAAGAATCCAAGCACTTTTCCACGGGTCACTTTCGCAAGATACTGGTCATAGTTGTCGACAAAGGAGGACTTATCGAACAGCCCCAATGAATTCATTTCATTCAGCTTCTGCATCCAGCGTTTGGTCTCTTCGGTCATCCCATAATCCCTGGCTTCCTGTGTCTGCGTATCCACCATAATGGCTCCATCATTCGGATAACCTGCAAGATGCATGGCCGGGTTAGTGATCGTAAAAAATTTATCATCATACGTCAATGACAGAAATCCAGTCAATCCTTCATCGTTGTGTTTGTCAGCGTATTGTTTAATCAGAGCCATGTATTCATCCAGTGTGGTGATCTTTGGATATCCAGCCTCCTTCAATACACGCCGCTGTATCCAGAAGGCCCCTTGATCCACATTGGGATTAGGCAGATAGTCTCCAACTACAGCGCTCATTGGCAGAAAATAAATGTTGCCGTCTTCCTCTTTCATCAGATTGTAGTACGGCTCATACACCCGTTTAATGTTCGGGCCATACTGATCAATCAGATCGTTGAGAGGAATAAATGCACCGGCAGCCACGATTTTGTCAATAGCCCCGTCAGGCACCATCACATCCGGGTATTTATTACTCGCAATCATCGTTCCGATTTTGGTATTAATATCACCCACAAGGTATTCAATTTTGAAATTAACCCCCGTTTGTTCCTCCAGCTTTTTACCGATTGTGGTTTCATTTGTATTGATATCCTTGCCTGAACCCGCTTTAAAATACGAGAATGTTACTTTCTCTGTGCTTACTTTGCCGTCTCCCCGTGCTCCGGCTTCCGGTTTAATCTCACTTCCTCCCCAGGAACAAGCCGTCACCATGGTTAAAGCTAATACTGCCGGCAGCCAGCGCTTCAGCATGTGATTAACCAATATGAACGCACCCTCCTTCTCCCTCCACTAATGTAAGCACTTTCATTATAAGGTGGATGACGAACTTTGTTTACCGGATAAACTATAGGTTTATGCCTTAGAATGTATAATGCATTGGCCATTTGATGAATCTTCAAGGGGTAACCCAATTTCCACACGTGTGCCTGCCCTGGCTGCACTATCGATCTGAATATGGAACCGGCTATCGTAGATCAGCTTCAGACGATAGATGACATTCTGTACACCTACGCGATCACCCATTGATTCTTCCGTTTCCACGTAAGAGAGTAGCTGATTTCTTTTGTCCTCTGTCATACCCACCCCGGAATCCTCCACCACACAGATCAGTTCTGTACCGGTTCGCCGAATACAAAGCCGAATTTCCCCACCTTCCTTCAGTGGTTCGATACCATGAATGCTGGCATTTTCAACAAAAGGTAACAATGTCATCTTGGGAATGGAACAATCCGCTGCCTCCGGGTCCAGATCAATTGTATAATTCAGCTTGTGACCGAAACGATATTTCTGGATTTCAAGAAAGCAGGTTACATATTCCAATTCTTCCCTTATGCTGACTTTATCCCGATTCCAGGTTAGGGCATTTCGGAAAATTTTAGCCATATGATAAATAATTCGTGCCGTCTCATCTTCATCTTTCATGAGACTTCGCATGCGGATGGTCTCTAGCGCGTTAAACAAAAAATGCGGATTAATCTGGCTCTGTAATGCATTTAATTGAGCATGCCGCCGCTGTAACTCCAAATTTTTATGTTGAATGTCTGCTACATAGACGTCGTTAATCAAACGATGGATCGTCATCGTCATGCGATTGAATTCGGCTGTCAGCTGCCCAATCTCGTCCGATGATTCCGGCTGTCTGATCGGTTCAAATCGCTGATGCTTCACTTTTTCCATGTGTTTCAGTATTCGTGCCAGCCTCACGTGGATTGTGCGTGTCATCCAGATAATGATCCAGGTCGGCAGAATCAGATTAATACAGGCCAGTACAACGACGAGGTGACTGGGTTTGCCCAATTCCTTGTAAATCTCGGATTCATCGAACACCCCATTGATGTTCCATCCCTCCATTTCACCGGACAACGGATAAGCCATTTCGAACTCTTTCTTACTTTGTTGTTCCATGACCTCACTATAATTCACGAGTTGACTGGTCCATGGGATACCCGAATCCGTCGAGTAGTCTATTTGTCCAGCCGGATTAATCAGATAGAGGTTGCCCTGTACGTTAAGATTGGTGAAAATCTGGCGAATCGTCGACGGCTTCAGATCCAGTCGTACAAACTTTTCCTTCCACCCGGGCAGAGCTTCATAATAGTTGAGTTTACGTAAAATGCTGAACGTCTGCCGGTTCCCTTCAGGACCGGATCTCATCAGAAGGGGGGCGGAATGTTCACTGTTTGCCAGCAGCCTGTATGGCTCGGACTGTCGAACCTCCTCGGTCAGAAACTCAACTCCCCCGGAAGGCAGTACACTTTTGTTATCCACATATATCGTCAAGCCTTGGAGGGAGCGGTAGCCGGAGTAGTAGGTATTCAGGATTTTGCGAAGATAAGAATCGTAGGCTTCGATATACTGAACCGGATTGGTGTAATTCACATCCAGCATGTCATTTAATATACTGTCCGTATAAAAGCTTGAGGAAAAATCGGCCGCATTGCGAATCTCCCCCATAAATTGACTGCGAATCTGTTCCATTCCTTTGGAGAGATCGGCCATTCGCTGGGATTTTACGTTCGCTATAGTTACCTGATAGAAAATAACATTGGTGAGAATAACGGGTACAAGTACAAAGAAGAGGTATAAAATCAGCATTTTATCCCGTAGCCGAATATTATTAAAAAAGTTGAGCTTCACGCTTTCATCTCCCTATCCTTCATCCATGATGCGATTTCGATATTCTGTAGGAGCGCATGATTCCGTTTTCTCAAATTGAGTTGCGAAATAATCACTGCTTCCGAACCCAACCCTCTCGGCGATTTCATATACTCGCATATCCGTCTGACGCAGCAGCTTCTTGGCTTCCTCCATCCGCAGCTGAAGCAGGAAGTCGTTAAAATACACACCATACACCTTGCGGAAGCGTTGCCCCAAATAGACTGGATTCATGTAAAACTCGGAGGCAATACTTCTCAAACTGATATTGCTTCTGTAGTTGGCTTCAATATAATTTTTGATTTTTGTCATGGCACCCCTGTGATTGTACTGACGCTGTTCTGCCAACTTCCGCGCTGAATCCAGCATGAACACCGTCAACAGCTGCCTGGCCTCAGCCAATGTTCCTCGCTCCGCTTGCCAAGCCAGTATTGGTTTGAACGACGGTATCTCTTTCACATTCGCCTCAGCCGACTTCAGAATCGATAGTACAGCCGAGATGAGTTGATGGATTGCCGACGTCACTGCAACAGGAGCGTAATTGGCAGTTCTCATGTCGGTGAACCATTCACCTACTGCATGCTCCAACGCCTTAACACGTTGTTCCTCCATAAGTGTCAGGAGCTCCTGCTCCTTTTCATGATCGGTATGCACCCACTGTACAGGCTCATGCTGCATGTCATCATACAGGACGATCCCGCTCTTCTCTGAAATAAATTTATAGGAAATAGCATTAAGTGCGGTCTGATAGGCATGTCCAATGAGTAAAGGTTCATAACAAACCTTACCGATATATATGCTTACAAAGTCATGGCTCGTTTCGGCGAAGCAGGATTGCATTTGTGCGGCAATCACATGAAGATTCATTGAATAGGGACGTAGATGTTCCGCAGTTAACAGAACTCCGATACGTTCGCCGTGCTCTTTTACATGCAGATATGCGCGATTTGGATACATCTTTTCAAGAACAGACTGCACAATCCGGCCAAAATTTTCTCCCTTCCCGGCTTCCACGCTCTCCTCTTGAGCATTATCCGAAACCCGGAAATGTGGCGTGTTATTCTCAAACAGCAGATATGCCAGCGGATCGTCAGCACGGGTACCCGTCAGTTCAATCCACTGTTCAACCGTTTCCAAATCCGATTCGCCATAAAGAAACTGATTAAGTAATCTGACGTATTCCTGCTCACGTCGGGTTTGTTCAGCATGCTTGCGCCGATTCAACTCCTCCGCCAGCTTGTGTAAAGTACCCTCCAGTTCAATCTCATCAATTGGCTTCAAAATATAATCCTGTACTCCGTACCTCACAGCCTGCTGGGCGTAAGCAAAATCATTATATCCGCTCACGATGATAAAATACGGCTGTTTGCCCTTGGTCAGAACCTGCCCATCAGGCTCAACCGTACGCCGGATCAATTCCAGTCCATCCGTCTCCGGCATGCGTATATCCGTAATGACAACGTCAGGCTGCAGCTCTTCGATCCGGGTACAAGCCTCATCCCCATCATTCGCCTCTCCAACCACTTCAAAGCCGCATGCTTCCCAGCGGATCAGTTTTCGAAGTCCTTTGCGTGCGTATACTTCATCATCAACCAGCAGTACACGATGCATGCCCATCACCCTTCCGATTGAATTACAATTGCAGTGTCCATATATTCATCGGCAAAAAAAAGAAAGCGATTACATAAAATTTTGTATTATTCTGCCTTTATTGTTAAGGTCTGTACTGCAAAAAGTCAACAGCTTTTCCTGCCAGCTATTCACAATAACTTCTGATATCCGTTATTTCTTAAAATGAAATAGCATACCAAAAAAGCACAACCGATAGGCTGTGCTGGTTTGAAGACCTTTACGCTTGCACAGGTGCAGTCGTTTGGCGAATCACCAGATTGGATGGCTCCGTAACGACTGGAGGAGTGTATGCAGGATTCTCAATCATGGCGATCAGATATTCAATGGACTTGATCCCAATGGAATGAATATTTTGATTAATCGTGGTCAAGCCCGGTTTGAACACTTCCGCATAGTACGTGTTATCAAATCCGACAACAGATATATCTTCTGGCACCCGTAAACCATGCTTCTCAATTTCGTGGATTGCTCCAAAAGCAGACATGTCTGAAGCACAGACAATCCCCGTAGGCTGGTCCTTCAATGCAAGCAACCGGCGAGCTGCCTTACTGCCACCATCGAAAGAATAGTCACAGACCTCCAGATAAACCGTTGAATATGGAATGCCGCAGACTCGCAAGCCTTCCCGATATCCATCCAGTCGAAGATTCGCTACAGCAGGCCCAAGTGTACCTGAAATATAAGCAATTTTCTGGTGCCCCAGTTCATGCAAATGCTTCACACTCATGGCAATGGCATTGGCATTGTCCGTCGTTATGTATCCTGCCCGCTTGCCAAACAAGTCGGTGTCAATAAACATCGTCGGAATCTCCGCAGTAACCAATTCCTGAATACTCTTGTTCTCTCTTCCTTCCCCGAATACAACAACGCCATCCACATTTCGGCTGCGGCAATGTTTAATAAAGGAGTATGTTGGATCATCAAAACGTGTAGATAAGCGAACAAGATCGTATCCGCTGTTCTCCAGTGCTGTTTTGATTCCTTCAAGCAGTTCCGATACAAACGGATTGGTAAAAGGCACCGTCAACAATACACCTACCGTCCAGGAACGGCGTTTTACAAGTCCACGTGCAACAACATTCGGTTGATATTTTAATAGTTCGATGGCTATATTGACTTTTTTGCGAGTTTTGTCACTTACATCGGGATAATCGTTCAGCACTTTGGAAACGGTTGCAACAGATACGCCCGCCTCTTTGGCTACATCATGGATAGAAGCCACCTGATCACCTCAACCTCTTTCAAATCCCCTGTCTCCGGCTGCATTCACTATAACATCGGCAGGTTTGTCTCCCCATTATAGCTTAAAACAGCCAGAAACGGTATCGCAGGTTCCAGCCGGTATTACCGCCTATTCCTGATGATCCAATTTCCTTAGATCAAGTGCCAGTTTCTCCATAGTGGTAGCAAAAACCGCAAGCTCTTCTGAACGGGAGGCCTGACGCCTTGCTCCCGAAGCCGTGTGCTCCGACTCCTGTTGAACACTGCCCAGCTTCTTCATGATCTGTGCCAGATTCGACTGGATTTTCCCTTGGGCCTCACGGGAACTAGCCGCAAGCTTGCGTACCTCACTGGCAACCACCTCAAATCCCCGGCCAAATTCTCCTGCATGAGCAGCTTCAATGGCGGCATTCAGGCCTACGAGATGACTCTGATCCGAGATTTCACGAATGATCTCTCCCATTTTGCCAATCTGATGAATTTCCTTCGTCAGCTCTTCCAATAATCCATTTGCCTGATCCTGAGAGGCAGCCGTTTCCCTGGCCACATCCGAGATCGCCTGAGCATTTTCATTCAATTCACTAATCATGCCCGTCAACTGCTGGGTAATCTGCGTGATCGCCAGCAGCGTATGCTGCTGATCTTCAGCGAGTTGATTTAATTTTTCCTTTTCCTTCTTCTCGTAAGCCTCCAATACAAGCTGTGAATCGAGATTGAACATTTTACTAAGGGCCTGGATGACCAGATGCCAATGTTCAGGAATGACTTGCTGAAATATGCTTGTGGCAATATCGAGGTAAACCATATATGTACCCAGATAATAATCTTCGGACAAACCAATACGGGAATGGACGAGTCCAATCGCAATGCGCTGTTCAATGTATGCATCATCAACTACACCATCGGTCATGGATAACCAGTATTGCTTTTGCGTTTCCTTCAAACGGTCGATGGAGGAGAAGCGGGCAATCAGATCGACCAAATTCGGATAATTTCCCACATGATTGTAGAAGTGGTCCACCACCTCGTCAACGACTTTCTCAAAAGCAGGTCGATGATCAGCAAGCAATTGCAGATCTCCGGCGGTCAATCCAATATAATCAAGTTGTTGTTGTCTTGCTATAGCCATACTCATACCTAGTTCTGTCAGCTCCTTAATAACCACAAAAAATAATAAATTGTAAATATCTGTTTACCGATTATAGACTAAATGACCTAATTTTACATATACCATTAGAACTAATTTGTCATGAAATTGACCTTCTTTGTCAGTTTATTAGTCCTTAATATGCATCTAACGATATAAAAAGGCCCCTGACCCTGCTGTGAAGGAGCCTCACAGCAGGCGTCAGGAGCCTGATCCGGAATGGTTCGTTGCAGATTAGCGATTCAATAGACTGCCCACATAACGGAGCAGTTCATTCGCGCTGGCTGCGGTATAGCCATGTTCTTCGATCAACCGTTTAATTACTTCGTTCATTCGTTTTAGCTGCGTTGCATCTGGTGTCTTGGTTGAAGTAGTAATCTTCACAATATCCTTCAAGTCAGCGAACAATTTCTTTTCAATCGCTTCACGCAAACGATCATGACTGCTGTATTCGAACTTCCGTTCCTTGCGGGAATAAGCCGAGATGCGGATCAATATCTCTTCCCTGAACGCCTTTTTGGCATTCTCGGAAATACCGATCTGCTCCTCAATTGAACGCATCAAGCGCTCATCCGGGTCCATCTCCTCATCCGTCAATGGATCACGAATTTTGGACCAGTTGCAGAATGCCTCGATATTATCGAGGTAATTTTCGAAAAGTGTTCTGGCCGACTCTTCAAACGAGTAGACAAATGCTTTCTGCACTTCCTTCTTCGCCAGCTCATCATACTCTTTCCGAGCCAACGCAATAAAATTCAGATAACGCTCGCGTTCCTCTTTTGAAATCGAAGCATGTTGATCCAAACCATCCTTGATCGCCCGGAGAATATCCAACGCGTTAATGCACTGAAGGTTTTGCTTAATCAAAGCACTGGATATCCGGTTGATGACATAACGCGGATCAATGCCCGACATGCCTTCATCCAAATATTCATTTTGCATCTCACGCAGATCGGCTTCTTTGTACCCTTCAACTTCTTCACCGTCATACATCCGCATTTTTTTGACCAGATCCATGCCTTGTTTCTTCGTTTCTTTCAAGCGGGTAAGTATGGAGAAAATGGCTGCAGTCCGCAAGGCATGCGGTGCAATATGGACATGCTTCATATCACTTTGCTGAATGAGCTTGCCGTAAATCTTCTCTTCCTCGGAGACCTTCAGGTTGTAGGGAATCGGCATGACGATCATCCGGGATTGCAAGGCTTCATTCTTTTTGTTGGAAATAAATGATTTGTACTCGGATTCATTCGTATGCGCCACAATCATTTCATCCGCACTGATCAAGGCAAATCGGCCTGCTTTAAAATTACCTTCCTGCGTCAGCGATAACAGGTTCCACAGAAACTTCTCATCACATTTCAGCATCTCCTGAAATTCCATCAATCCACGGTTGGCCTTGTTCAATTCGCCGTCAAAACGATAGGCGCGCGGATCGGATTCGGAGCCGAATTCGGTTATGGTTGAGAAGTCGATACTTCCCGTCAGATCGGCAATATCCTGGGATTTCGGATCAGATGGGCTGAATGTTCCGATTCCCACCCGGTTATCCTCGGAAATAATGACCCGTTCTACCCTCACCTTGCTGATATCACCGCCATATTCGGTCCGAAGACGCATCTGGCAGGATGGGCAAAGATTGCCCTCAATGCGGACACCGATCTCCTTTTCCACTTCGGGACGAAGCTCCAGCGGAATCAGATGCAGGGGCTCCTCATGCATTGGGCATCCTTCAATGGCGTATACAGCACCCTTCTCTGTACGGGAAAATTGCTCAAGGCCACGTTTCAGCAGCGTTACCAGTGTGGATTTACCTCCACTGACCGGACCCATAAGCAGCAGAATCCGTTTACGAACATCCAGACGGCGCGCTGCCGAGTGGAAATATTCTTCCACCAGCTTTTCAATGGACCGATCCAGCCCAAAAATCTCCTGTTCAAAAAACTTGTACCGTTTGTGCCCCCCAACTTCTTCCACGCCAAATGATTCAATCATCTGGTACACTCGTGCGTGAGCCGTCATTGCCGGAGTCGGGTCCTCTCTCAGCAGTGCAATATAATCTTCAAATGTCCCGTTCCATGATAAACGGTCACTTTCTGCCCGATGTTCCGCAACGCGTTCAAAAATATTCATGCTTGGTACCTCCCATGGCTCCTTTAGTGTGATTGTCAACCATTCCGAATGGTATGAAGAAATCAATAGAATTACGGCTTGTGCTTGAATACCAATCTTGCGGTCCGGATTAGTCCCGCCACCCTCTGTCCAAACATCATGTATTGTTGTGAAAAGTGTATTACATACCTATGCGGCAAATCGGATAAGTTGACCTCTTTTTTTCAATCCGTAGGTCTTAATTTGAGGCCTTCCCTGTTCTATCAGACATCTTGTGCGCTCAGAAAAAAAAGAACGGATATGATATAATGAAGGTTCTAAATTCAGAAAACGGAACAATAGATGGCCAGAGACGAGCCACTTCAGGGAAGGAGCAGAAACGATGGCAGTAAAGTATGAAACCGAGTTATATTCGCCTGTAAAGGCTTTTTTCGAACGACGCGGCTACGACGTGAAAGCTGAAGTCAAAAATTGTGACCTGGTTGGGGTCAGATCGGATCAGAATGAACCACTCATTGTGGAGATGAAAAAAACATTTAATCTGTCTCTGCTGCTGCAGGGAATGCAGCGCCTGAAGCTTAGCCCCTTCGTGTATCTGGCTGTTGAGCGGAATCGCAGCAAGCGTGGTGCGGTGAATCAGCGCTGGGGCGAATTGACCACCCTATGCAGACAGCTTGGACTGGGGCTTATCACCGTCACGTTCTACAAAACCAAATCACCTCTGATTGATGTACTGTGCGAACCTGCTGCCCAAGTTCATATGCCTGGTAACAGCACCGGTGTACGTAAGGGCGGTATCCGGCGGCAACGATTGCTGAAGGAATTTGACGAGCGCAGTGGTGACTACAATACGGGAGGAAGCACACGCAGGCAGCTGGTCACCGCTTACAGGGAAAAAGCATTACGCGTAGCTTCCGCCCTTCGTGCTCAGGGAGAAGCCTCCCCCGCCTCCATCAGTAAACAGACAAGTGTGGGTTCTGCTGCGGCCATTTTACAAAAAAATTATTATGGCTGGTTCGAGCGGTTATCCCGTGGACGATATGTGCTGACGGTTAAGGGCGTGCAGGCACTGACTGAGCATGCTCACATGCTTGAGGATAATGATATGATTGAACGGAGTATAAATGAACTAGAAATGGATTTTTCCCTCATTCAAGATAAAGATATTGAACTGGAGCATATTGCGGAAGTAGCGGAGCCCTACCTGATTCATGCAAAGGATGACTAAGGCAGCAGACAGCTTAACTTTATGTCAAATGCAGATGCACATGTAGAAAAGCCCATCATCTCCATTGGAAATGATGGGCTTTTTCGTGTTTCTATATATTGGCTATTAGAAGCTTGCTGCTACTTCGGAAGCCAATTTCAGACCTGCTGCTACGATCTCTTGGGAACGGTCAGGTGAAGCATTGTGGCCTTCAACGATAACCAGTTCAGGGTTTTGGATACCCCAGAAGTTCAGTACATTTGTTACATATTTCACGGACATTTCAGCGGAAGCCATAGGCTCTACGGAGTAAACTCCGCCACGTGCGTTCAACAATGCCACTTTTTTGTCGCCTACCAGACCTACAGGGCCTTCAGCAGTGTATTTGAACATTTTGCCAGCTTGGCTCAGGTAGGAAATGTAGTTCACCAGTGGTGCTGGAACAGTGAAGTTCCACAGTGGGAATGCAAATACTACTTTGTCTGCTGCCAAGAATTGATCTTGCAATTGTGCCGCAAGTGCTGCTGCTTTTTGCTCTTCTGCAGTTGCTTCGATACCGTTAGCGGCTTTGTATCCACCTGTAATTACAGTGTTGCCGTAGTAAGGAATATCTGTATTGTAGAGATCCAGTTCGGTAACAGTGTCACCAGGGTGGGATTCTTTGTATGCGCTCAAAAATGCATCGTACAATTGTACGCTGACTGCTTGATCTGCAGGACGGTCGTTTGCTTTGACAAATAAAATGTTAGACATGTTCGTTCCCCCGTTAGTTAAAATATATGAGTGCTTCTCCTGAACTTGCAATGAATGCAGCTTATATAAAGAAAACAACAACTCATTAATACATATTATATATAAAAATGTTAGTGGATGCAATAACGTAATTACTTTGGGGGTAACCTATTTGCTTCCAAATCCAATGCCTGGAACTTCTGCTGTCCAATGTTCCAGGCATGAATTTGACTATACATTCTTTCTTTTCTATATCCGGTTTAGCTCCGGGCTGTAAACTCTGTTATGGACTCACTGATCAGATTCATGCCAAGAAGCAACTCATCCCGGCCGGGATGGCTGAAGTTTAATCGAATGTACCGATGATCCTGTTCACCCGTAGAACAGAGGGAACCTGGAAGAAAGGACACCCCTTTTAACAGAGCTGCTTTGAGCAGAGCTCCGCTGTCCAATCCATCCGGCAGCTGTACCCACAGATACATTCCTCCTTCAGGAATGCTGTATTGGCTCCCTTTCCAACCCGGACGCTTCAATAATTCGAGCATAAGCTTGAGCCTGGTCTTATACTCCTTGTTCAGCATGGAGAGGTGATCACTCCACTTAAAAGGAGAATGCGCGAGCAGTTGATACAACAATCGCTGATTCATGGGACTGGACTGTCCATCTGCTATCCGTTTCACTGAAGCCATAGCCTGGATCAAGGCCGGATGTCCGGCAGCCCAACCTGTGCGCAGGGCAGGTGCTACCGTTTTGCTAAACGAACCAATGTAGAGAACATGTCCACCCTGATCCGCTGTATCCAGCGCAAAGAGGGAAGGATACTTCCTGTAGAAGTCCCCCGGCTCCAGTCCATCGAAATGAAGTTCGCCATAGGAGTCATCCTCCACGAGCAGCACTCCGTAGCGTGAACACAAATCAAGCACAGCCTCACGCCGTTCCATACTCCACAACACGCCGGTTGGATTGGAAAAACTGGGTGCAGCAAAAAGCAGCTTCGGTCTAACCTGCTGCATGTGATGCTCCAAAAGGTCGGGCAAAATGCCATCCCCATCGCCTGTGACGGGTACGATTTTGGCGCCTTGCATCTCCAGAACCTCGAGACAGCCTGGAGAGGTAGGATGCTCGACCAGTACGGAATCTCCAGGCTCAAGCAGCAAACGCATCACAAGATCGATGGCCTGCTGGGTCCCTGTGGTCAATAGAATCTGCTCCGGGACTGTACGTATGCCCTTGCGAGCATTCCAATCGTTGTCCAACCATTCTCTCAACGGTCTGTACCCTGCCGGCTCGCCATACTGCAATGCGGAGGGTCCGGAACTAAATACAGACACCGCTGCTTCTTCCAGCAGTTTGAATGGAAACAGCTCCTCCGCAGGCAGTTCTTCTGCCAGTGAAATGAAATAATCCCGGCCAGACATCTCACGAATGTCCCTCAGCGGTGATGTCAAAAGCCTGTTTGTACGGGAGGCGAAGAAATATTTCATCGGTCCGTTCCCCTTTCATCCCTAATCCGAACTGTGCTCGCAGTCCGTAGCCCCTAAAACCTATTCCTGTTGAACACTGAATATGACCAGACCGGACACATGACAAGTCATCGTACATAGGGATTTATGGAACCATGCTCGTCAGGAAACGGTTTTGGTCTGCCTCGCATATAAAGCGTAACGTTCAATCGCCTGTGCCCTGCTGCTTACATCCAGCTTGACGTATATTTTACGCAGGTAATTATCAATCGAACGTCTGCTAACGTTAATCTCACTGGCTATTTTATCATAGGTTACGCCCTGAACAATTCTTTCCATGATAAAAGTTTCGGTTTCTGTTAATTCAACAATAAGTTCTTCTGCCGGAGATTCGACGGGCTGAGCCCATTCCGAACTGGCTAACCAGGATAGAGGAATGGATACACATCCCTCACGCAGCCCGGATATCAAATGAATCAGCTGGCTAGGGGAAGCCTGTTTGGACAGCATGCCACTTGCACCAAGACTGATTAGATGACGAAATAATTTTACATTGTCCTCGTCCGTTAGAATAATGATGTGACTATGAGCCGACAGATTTTTCATTTGGGATATATACTGATCCGCCTGGCCCTCAGGAAGCCGATAATCCATCAAAATCAGATCGGGCTGGTGAATGTTCACCAGTTCAAGACCTTCGGACCCAGTCGAAGTCATCCCCCGTACCAACAGATCCTGCTGTTCTTCCAAAATCAATTTCGTACCCAGCATGCTGGTGGGGTGGATATCTACGATGACCACCTGCCATACTTTTTTCATTGTTGTTCCCCCTGTTATGTATTGGACAAATTCCTTTTCCACCATCAGCCATGATGATGCCTCTACCCTTGCGACAGTCCGTGTATAGAAGAAGTAAAAGTCGGATAATGTCGAAAAATAGAAAAAACACTTGATGCAGCTGTAAGAACAGCTCTATTACTACTGTATTTTGCTGTCGTCACATCAGGACTTTTGTCTTCCCAAGTGAAGAAAGATCAAAATATAGTATAAATTTCCTGCATTTCTATCTAAAAAAGTCGAAAAACTTGCCCAAAGTTCCTACTTATTGCATCTATAAGAAATTGTATCCTAGGACTTCCTTCCGATGCAATCTCTTTTTATCCTATTACTCAAAGAATTTCATTTTTGCGTAATCAATAGGGGCGTGATAGAATGAGGACTGGAAAATTTTTTGTACCTATAAATAACCAGGAGTGATGATATGAAACCTTCTGTCCAACCTTCTGACATCCATCACACCCGGAGCGCCAAAGGTAAGGCCGGATCTTCAGTCAAGCTGTTTCTGGTCATGTGGATTGTTCTCATTGCACTTGGAGTACTCGGAACCTACTATTATAGTAACCACCTCCAGCAGCAGATGATTAATCAGCTTCAGACCCATAATCAACAGCAGATTGCAGCGCTCAAAGCCGACTACGAAAAGCAGCTAACAACGATATCCAAGGAAGTAGCCGACCTTCAGGGCCAGGTGCAGTCCTTTAATGAATTGCTGACTTTCACCAAGGATAATGCAAACGATAAAACCGACAACAGCAACAAATTGTATACCCAGCTGAGCGAAGTCAAAAAACAACTGGAGACACTCCAGAAAAAGATGGACCTGCTCAAATGATTACACCTGTAAAAAAGGTTAATCGTTTATTTATGCTTGCACTTGCTCCTTTTGTTGGATTGATGTTATGCATGCTGCTGATTCGTCCTCCGCTTGAACCCGGAGATTTCATTGATTCCGGTCTGGCTGAAGAGACCATTACACCCCAGACCCAGGCAATAAGCCAGGAGCTTGCAGGGGCAAAAGAAGCTGCTGTTCAGACTTCTTCTTCTATTAAAAGAACAACACAGCTGTACAAGCAGACAACGAGCACGATGACGACGCTTGTGCAGAAGGCTACGGTTCAAGCCGCTCGCCCGGAAACGATCTATAATCAACGAATCACATCCAAGCTGGGCGTTCCGTTTGAGCGGATAGACAGTGATCGACTTACGCTCGAACTCTATAGGGTTAACCCAGGCACCTACAAGGGCTATGCGATGAAAATCAAGCTAAAAGATCCCACGGCCATGAAGATGGCTCTGGACAGCGAGCTAGGCCGATCTGAGACAACCATGCAGGCGGTTAAGCGCAGCGGTGCCATTGCCGGAATTAACGCAGGAGGATTCGCCGACAGCGGCGGCAAACGGTATCCATTGAGTACAACCGTTATGGACGGCAAATATGTGAATGGTTTTCAGGCCAGCTTTAAGGATCTATTTTTTGTAGGTCTTGATCATACCGGTAAGCTGGTAGGCGGAAAATTTTTCGACAAAAGTTCCCTGGATCGCTTACAACCACAATTTGGAGCTACATTTGTGCCTGTGCTCTTGCAGAATGGACAAAAAGCGGTCATTCCGGCCAAATGGAAAGTCTCACCCAAGCGGGCTCCACGTACCGTGATCGGCAACTACAAGGACGATCAATTGTTGATTATCGTTGTTGACGGGTATAACGAAGGGGGCAGCTCCGGAGCCACCCTGGAAGAGCTACAAGGAAGGTTGTACAAGCTTGGCGTAGTGGACGCCTATAATCTGGATGGCGGCGGATCGTCCTCACTCATCGTGAACAACCGGGTTGTGAATAACCCTTCAGACGGGAGCCTCCGACCAGTTCCTACTCATTTTTTATTTTACAAATGATGGAGAGAAGCATTCCTTTTCTTCTTATAATGGTTATAATAGAAGTAAAGATTGTGCAGGAGGTGCTATGGTATGTCATTTTCACTGACATTTTGGATTATTGCAATTGTATTGGCTCTCTTCCTTACAGGCATTCTCACTTCATCCTACAACAATGACAAAACCAAGGGCCTTTAAGGGCCAAGCCTCTCCTGGTGAGAGGTTTTTTCATTTTATAATTGGTCAAATAAACAAGCTAAACAAGAGACAAGGCTTAAAAGAATGCTTCAATTCTTCTAAGCCTTGTCTCTTGCTGTACAGTCGTCGTTTGACACAACATCCATGGATGAAGAAGGGGCAGTGTCGTCAATAGTTAACCGCCTTTTCACCCTGGGCTTGCGCACTATACTCTGACTGAACCTGACTGTTTACCGACCCGCCCTCTACCAGTGTCACGTAGATGCGTTCATGATCGACAGGCTCTCCGGCAATAATCTTGATTAATTGTTCGGCTGCGAGTGCGCCCCATTTTCGTTTGGAATAATCAATCGTGACCAATCTTGGCTGCACATATTTGCTAAGTTCAATATTGTCGAATCCGATAATATCAATCTCCTGACCAATGTTTAACTCGCTATCAGCGAGCCGGTCACACATCCCAATCGCCATCTCGTCATTGAGGCAAAACACCCCAACCGGTTGGGTATATTCCTGAATAATACGTTCAGCTGCCCGTTCTCCGCCACTCTTTTCGAAATCTCCGGTGATCTCAATCCATTCCACATTCGCTGCCCGCTCCGATACTTGCCTCACAGCCTTCAACCGCTGAGCCGAATCAAATGAGCCTTCCGGACCTGTCACGACATAGATCTTCGTGTGCCCCTGTTCGATCAAATGCTCCATTGCAAGGGTTGCTCCTGCCTTGTTATCCAGCAGAACCTGATTAATATTGGGGTGATCCAGTTCCCGGTCAAGCACAACAATCTTGTGTCCTCTGTCTGCATATTGCAAGAGTTCCTTGCTCGCAAATGTATGATCCAGAATGACAGCACCATCAATCATTCGCTCCGGAAGCATTCGATGAGATTGTTTCCCGCTGCACACAATCAGGTCGTACCCTTGCGCGTTGCATACAGACTTCATGCCACTAAGCAAGTCTCCATATACATCCCCGCTAAAATCCGTCAGAAATACACCCAGAATTTTGGATTCTCTCTTCTTCAATGTTCTGGCAGCAGCATTGGGAACATAGTTCAGCTCTTTGGCGATAGCCAAAATTTTGGAACGGGTCTCATCTGTCACTTTGTTGCTGCCGTTCAGAGCATATGACACGGTAGAGATCGAAACTCCCGCCTGTTTGGCGATATCCTTGATACTGACCACATTCTTCGCTCCCCTGTGATGTTCATCAGGCCCTTCGAAATCGAAGGACCTGACATCTTAGATATTTATACTTGATAAAATGGACTACCGTTTACACGATTAACTGTAAATCTCAATCACGTTATTCTCGCTCAGGCTCTGTTCAAGAGCCGTGCGCGAAATACGCAGTCCACCAAGACGATAAGGTTGTTGCAATCTTGTCGCATCCATCTCCTTGCCATTCAGCACAATACGTTGTACGGCCTCACCGCTGAGATGATAAACGAAGGTTACTTTTTGGCCAGCAAATTGGAAATCAAAATGCAAGCCATCCAAGCTGACTGGCAGCACAGGGTCCAGAACCAGATCTTCTTCCTCCTGACGAATACCCAAGGCGTTCGAAATGAGCTGATTCATGTAGATTCCCGGTCCACTGGAGTAAATTCTCCAGCCGCCCTTCACCTGCACATCTCCGGTGCGAAGCTTATCGAATTTTTCCTGCGCTGCATAACGGTTGTTGAATTTTCCGTCAGAGCTGCTGAAATAGGCATTACTTTGACGCAAATCTGCGTTCGGAACAGCTTCCTGAATACCCACTGGATTGATAATGCCGAGGCCATTCCAGACCTCATCCGGGTTGCCCAGCTTCGCCATGGCTTCAATATAGCGGATGTGAGCATGAACATATTGCAAGCCCACTTCACGTCCAAAGTTGGATGCCTGCTCCGCACGTTTGAAATGCGTGCTGACGCCGCCATCATACTGTGCTGGACGATTCATCAATCGGACACCATCCGGGCAGTACAGCTTTTCCTTGATCAGTTCATAATGGGATTGAGCTTGTTCAGGCTCCAGCAACTCGGCAATCATGCTGCGTGTCATTGGCAGCAAACGGTACTGAATACCTGTCTCGCTGTCATCTGGATGCAGCATGCGCTTCGCTTGTGCCGGATCTTCCATATATACAAAGCCTGGAATCACATCGGTATCCAGCATGTACTTGCTGAAGTCCCTTTTCACACCCGCTGCCATATCGCTTAACTCGGAAGAAAGCTCCGGTTTCACAGGCGCAATCGCTCTGGATAGCTGCTTCAACGTTTGATAGGTGAGCGCCACAGTCCAGCTGCTGACCATATATTGCTTCAATTGAGCATTGGCAGGCTGTAATGTATCGTCCCAGTCCCCGTCACCATATGAAGAGAGGAATGTATCATGCAGGAAATGACTGCGAATATACTCCAGTTCTTTCTGGGCATGCTCCAGCACGCTGGCTGTCTGACCAGTAAAGTCAAAACCATGTTTGACGGTATAAGGCACTTCTTCACTCAGAATCGAATAATCCTTGGTAGCAATCAGATAATCACTTAGCACTTTAAGAGGCCACACAATAATGTCACCATGGCTTTCTTCCTGTTGAACCTTGAAATAACGATCGAACATAAACCATTGCGGCCAGTTGCCGTCATCCTCATACTGATGCGAGTAAACGGTCTTCAGAATGTCGCGAACCTGCTCATACTTTTGAGTAGCCATAAAGTATTCGACCGGACCCTGGCAGACATCACGCGTTCCCCAAGCTGCACCGCCATATTGCTCCAATCCGTGAGGAACGGAGTAATGCACCAGCATATTATGGGTGTACCACCATGCAAGAGCATTCACTTTGAACAGCTCGTCTGCTCCTTGCTTCTGAGGCTGCGATAAATGGAACCCATTCATCACCTGTGCATAGAAGGTACGATAAGCAGTCACTTCCTCTTCGAAGCTGCGTGTCGATGATGCAGTCTGTCCACCTTCCAACAGACCTTGAATGGTCAATGTCCATTCAGCACTGCTGTCCAGCCGTAAAGTGGTCAGCGATGCGTCGCCTGCGTTGACTCCACTAGCCAGTTCAGTCTCATCGC
This sequence comes from Paenibacillus sp. OK076, assembly GCF_900110055.1. Classification (NCBI taxonomy): domain Bacteria; kingdom Bacillati; phylum Bacillota; class Bacilli; order Caryophanales; family Paenibacillaceae; genus Paenibacillus; species Paenibacillus sp. OK076. The sequence goes on along the minus strand of NZ_FOCH01000001.1, from coordinate 1,080,548 downwards.
CAACCTTCACTCCTGCTCCGCTGACCCGCATACGGTACTCCAGATTCGGATACACTTCGGCACTGAGGGAGCTGTGATCTGCCTTGAAGCTCAGTTCACCATTCTGCTCGGTAACATGAACAGGCAGTTCATATTCATTCACATTCATCGTAATCTGATTGGTAACCAGGTATCGATAGGCTATTCCTTTTTCCGACTTCACATGAAGATGTACTTCAGGCGTATCCAGCGTTGTATAATTCGTGATGATCAGCGTATCCTCAGCTGTTTTGTAATACCAGCGAACATAGTTGAAGCCCATCTCAAACAAGGAAGGCATCGTGAGCAGGTGGAAGATTCCCTCCATCTCAACGTAGATCCGCTGACCGGATGATTTGGGTATGTTGAGTGCACTACGTGCATTGCTCATCATTTTATTGAAATTCGTATTCCCCACAACCACATGGGAATTGAAAATACCATACATATAGGAAGACGTAGTAATTACGTTCTGACCCAACTTCACATTGTTGCCACTCATCAGGATATGTCCATGTGGACGTTCCACACGCATTTCCTTTTCCTTGAGCACAACATGCTCATACGTATCGGTAAAGAACGCCAGCAATTCGCCATCCGCGCGCTCTTCCTGATGTCTCTTCGAAGCCGGGAAGCGGGAATTCACTTCTTCTTCGGTCATCGATAAAGTAGGCAAGGGTTCACCCACTGCCGGATGATGAGCTACTTTTGGAAATACGTTGGATACTGCCTGTACTGTGCCTGCAGACTCTTGACGCTTCGCTTCATACTCGTCCCAAGCCTGTTGGACAACATCCTGGTATTCGAGTTCCTTCACTGCTTCAGCGTGGTTGGCCTGAAAAAGTCCATAGAACACAAAACGAGCTTCGCCACTCAACACCACTTTTTCGGACTGCAGGGCTGTGTATGCAAATTCATACTGGTACACTTCATTCGCAAGTGTTGGCTTGCCCAGACTTTCAGGGACATTCGTTTCCTTGTAGCTCAAGCCAAAGAATTGAAATCCATCTGTAGAGTAACCTGCTGCACGGGTTAATGAACCCTGTTGAAGATAAGGAAAAGCCCCGCCCTGTGGCTGATTTTGCCGTGAGGTTACGATATATCCCAGCTTCCCATCCTCAAATACGGCATGGTCAATATACTGCGACAAGTAAGCCTCATTGCTGCGTACCGCACCTGGATCCGCATTGCCGACGTCCTGGCCATAGACTACATCAATTTCTTCTCCATTCCCGTTTACGGTTACATCCCAGAACCATACACCTTGTGCTGTTGGAGCAAATATAACCTGATAGCCTACGCCCTCGGCGGTACCTGTCCATTCCATACGACTGCCGTCGGTGCTCACCTGGCTGTCGGAGTGAATGCCAAGCATTGGCACAAAACGAATACCGGAATCACTGTGAAACCGCAAGTATAGATTGTTCATGGAGCCGTCCACCGGACTAGCCATCCACTGATTAATCATCGTTGTTCCACTTACGGCCTTGAACAAATCACCGCTTTCCCAGAACGTAAAGCACAGCTCGCCGGATTGTACGTTGATTTGAGATTTATTCATGGTCTTCATATATCTATTCATATCCTCCTATCCCCAATATCCAATTACACCAGTTTGAACGTACTCTCCAATGTATCGCGGCTATTCGGCCCTACAAAAATGTGGAATGTTCCTTTATCACTGCGATGACTCAAATCGGAATGATGATAACGAAGCTGTTCTTCGTTTAATGTAAATGTAGCCGTACCACTTTCACCCGGTGCGAGTGACAACTTGACATAGCCTTTCAGCTCACGCATTGGACGCACAACTTCACCGGTTACGTCACGTACGTACAGCTGAACCGTCTCCACGCCAGCACGCTCGCCAGCATTCGTTACACGCACTTGGATCGTCAGAGGTTGATCAGCAGTCATTTCATTGCTTGATACTTCCAGGTCACCATACTCAAACGAGGTGTATGACAAGCCGTAGCCAAATGGAAGCAGCGGATCATTCGGACTATCAATATATTTGGAGACATAACGCTCTTCCGTCTTTTGCGGATTGAGTGGACGTCCTGTATTAAAATGATTGTAATATACCGGTATCTGACCTACAGATTGCGGGAAGGACATTGTTAGACGCGCAGATGGATTCACCACACCTGTCAATACATCGGCGATGGCCGCTCCACCCTCACTGCCTGGGAACCACGCTTCAAGCACCGCATCGGATTCTTCAAATACACCATGCAAGTCCAGAGGGCGTCCGTTAAAGATCACGCTGGCGATTGGTTTACCCGCTGCTTTGAGCTGTTTAACCAATTCCAGTTGAGCTGCCGGCAAACGAATATCCGTACGTGATCCACCTTCACCACTCATTTCGGAATCTTCACCAAGTGCAAGCACGATCAGATCAGCTTTGCTTGCTACTTCAAGCGCTTCAGCAATCTGTTCAGCTGTGATCGTGTGAACGTTGCTGCCTTGAGCCATATGAACTTTCCCGACAGCAAGACGTTCCTGCAAAGCCGTTCCGAGTTTAACGGCATCCTCTTTGACACCTTCGCAGGACCACCATCCGAGAATGTCTTCACTTTGGGCAAAAGGTCCAATTAACGCTACATTGGCTTCTGGCTTCAGCGGAAGAACGTCATTATCATTTTTGAGCAATACTGCCGATTTGGTTGCAAGCTCGTACGATACCTGACGATGTTCTTTGGAGAAGACAATCTCCCGCTCACGCTCCGGATCAGCTGCTCGCAGTGGATTGTCGAACAATCCCAGCTTTTCTTTCAGTTGCAGAATACGCAGCACCGCTTCATCAATGAGCTTTTCTTCCACTTCTCCGTTCTTAATCAACTCTGGCAGATGATGGACATAACAAGGTGTCATCATCTCGATATCCACCCCTGCACGAATAGCGCGGTATGCAGCTTCACGGTCATCTTCAGCTGCGCCATGAGCAATCATCTCGCGAATGGAAGCCCAATCCGAGATTAATACACCATCAAAGCCCCATTCATCACGCAAAATGTCACGCATGAGCTTCTCATTTCCGCTCGCTGGAATACCCTCTACAGTATTGAATGAAGCCATTACCATTTCGACGCCTGCATCCAGTGCTGCCTTGTAAGCCGGTAAGTAGTACTCACGCAAGTTGCGTTCAGACATATCGACCGTGTTGTAATCACGACCACCTTCTGCTGCCCCATAGGCTGCAAAGTGTTTTACACAAGCCGCCAGACGATCCGGCTCATCCTTCAAACTGTCGCCCTGATATCCACGTACAAATGCCGCAGAGAACAGACTGTTCAAATAAGGGTCTTCACCTGTCGTCTCCATTACCCGACCCCAGCGCGGATCACGAACGAGATCGACCATCGGTGCAAACGTGACATGGAGGCCAGAGACGGCGGACTCACGAGCTGAAATCTCAGCACTTTTCTCAGCCAGTTCAGTGTCCCATGAACAGCCAATGGCTAGCGGGATGGGGAAAATGGTTTTAAAACCATGCACGACGTCCGCCATGAACAAGAGCGGAATGCCGAGACGGCTTTTTTTCAGGTAAGCTTGCTGTACATCAATAATGGCCTGTGCACCGGACAATCCCAGAATGGAGCCACTGGCATCTACGGACTGCTCCGTGATTCCCATCTCTTCCATTGGACCTGTGATCTGACCTTCAACATTGGTTCCTTCATAAAAGTTAGCGGTCAGCTGAAGCAGCTGGGCCGTTTTTTCTTCCAAGGTCATTTGGTTTACAAGGTCTAGCAACTGCTCGTTATTCATAGACATTATCCTCCACTGCATGTTGTTGAAATAAAGAACCCGGCTGCGTTCGGGGAGAGACCGCGCACCGGGTTCGATTGGATGGGACCGACAGGACACACCTGTCATATCCCATCTTGCTAATTACTGAATGATTACTTGAATTCTTTGTTCAGTTCATCCAGATAAGGTTGAACCAGGGACATTTTGCTGTTTATCCATTCTTTCCAATTCGCTTCCAGATCTCCACTTTTGAGGATCAAGTTGGCATATTCATTCTGGTAGTCGAATGAAGCCTGACTTTTAGCTTTGGAATCGTACAGGTTGACATCCCAGTCGTATGTTGCGAGTGATTGACCTTCTGTACCGAGTTTTGCTTTTTCCTCGAACAGCTTCACAGCTCTATCACGATAATCCTTTTTAATTGCAGGGTTTACAACACTGAAGTCGTCACCCAGAAGATACAGACCTTCGAAACGTGCTGGGTATTTATCTTCCAGAACAGTTCCTTCTGGCAGCAAGCTAACGAGTTCGTTGTTTTCGTCATACTTCCAATCTTTTCCTTCGAAGCCCATGTTGATCAGCAGTTGTCCTTCTTTGGTAGTTGAGTAGTCGATCAGATCCATGATCCGTTCGAATTTCTCGTCACTGATGTTCGGATTGAAGATCAATGCAGACCAGAAGTTGGCTTGCTCCATGTTGCGGTATTTCCCGTCATCGCCCAATACGATTGCTGTGTGTACCAGATCATCACTATCTACACCCAGATTCTTTCTCATATCGGAATCCAGACCTTGTCTGTACGAAGCCAGTCCGCCCAGACTTGTTACTGCAGCTGTACCTGTTACTTTAAAGTTGTTTTGACCTTCATTGTTTTTCCATGTGTAGAACTCAGGATTGAGCAATCCATCTTTGTAAGCTTTTTGCATCAATTTAAGTCCTGTCAAAGTTTCAGGATCTGCTGGTCCCCAGTGGAACTGGCCATCTTCTCCTTTATAGAACGGAGAGTCAGTCATGGCGTGCACACTGTTCGGCATAATGATATTCGTCATAGCATCTGCCGCATTGTAGGACAGAGGCACAAGTTTGTTGCCCACTTTGCCTGGATCTTTTTCTTTTACAAGCTCAGCGTATTCATTCAATTCAGTTGTTGTATATGCATCTTTCAGTTCGAAACCAACCGCTTCAGCCCAGTCTTTACGAAGCGCAATGACACCAATTTGGTTCGTCAATGGGTCAGCAGGTTTGTTCTCGAAATAGATTGGTCTTGGCAGGACGTATGTTCCACCCGTCAGTTCTTCCAGCTTGTCTCCAAGACCGGTCAACTTGTAGGCTGCTGCCACGTTAGGCCAGCGTTCTTTCCAGTCATCCGGGAATTTGTAGAACAGACCTTGATCAATACTGTTCATGGCATCGCCATGCACATAGTTCCATACTGCTACATCAGGCAAATCGCCAGAGTTGATCCACAGACGAAGCTTCTCGCCCCATGAATCCCAATCGATATAGTTGTAATCCCATGTTACATTGAATTTGTCTGTCCAGAACTTGTGGAAGTCATTATCCAAGTTCCCGTTTTTAATTTCTGTCAGGTTAGCTACAGAGATGGTCAGGTTGTCTTTGTAATTTCCCTCTGCATCTTTCTCGTTACCACCTGAAGCTCCTTGGCTGGAACAAGCGGTCACCATCAGCATAACTACACTAAGCGTGATGGCAAAGAGAGCTCTTACTGACAACTTTTTGTTCGTTTTCATGTTTTACCCCCATGTTTTTTAGTAGAATTTTAATGCAAAATCCTATACGTATAATCAGGTCTTGATAGCCCCTGTTAATACCCCTTTGGCAAAGTGTTTTTGCAGCATTGGGAAGAAACACATAATTGGTACCATGGTGACAAATACTGCCGCCATCTTCATACCCATGGAGAAATTGCTCGCTTGGGCAGCATCCACACTGGACGCATTGGATGCGTTCGTCTGGGATGTGACGATAATGTTTCTGAGTACATTCTGGAGCGGCAACTGATCCGCTTTTCGAAGGAATATCATCGCATCGTACCAACTGTTCCAGTACGCCACGCCGTAGAACAACGTGATTGTAGCCATAATTGGTGTTGCCAGCGGAAGAACTACCGAGAACAGAATTCTCCACTCTCCTGCACCATCCAGTCTCGCCGATTCCATCAGCGATTCAGGCAGTGTGTAGAAGTAGTTCATCATCAGAATCATGTTAAATGCACTGAAACTTCCCGCCAGGATAACAGACCACAGCGTACCCGTAAGGTGAAGTGATTTCATGATAAGGTACAGCGGTACGATACCACCATTAAAGATCATGGTGAACAGTACTAGGAAAAAGAGAAATTTCTTGAACGGAAATTTATTGCGACTAAGGCCATATGCCATGCTAGTTGTCAGGAACAAGCTGAGTGGCAAGCCGATGACTAGCAAAATAATTGTATTTTTGTACCCCGACAGAATCGTTCCGTCAGCGAACAACGCCTTATAGGAATCGAATGTCCATTCTTTAGGGAACATCAAAAATGGATTGTCAGCATATTCTTTTTGTGTTGCGAACGAGATCATGATGACATTCCAGAACGGAATCAAAATCATCAGGGCAAGCACAAGTAATATGGCGAAAATAATGTAATCGAGAAAAGTCATTTTTTCTGTACCAATTCTCGGTTTTTTGTTAGCTTTCTTGCTCATTTCATTTCTCCTCCTCTCTTATCGGAACAAACCGTCTCCGCCAAGCCACTTGGCAAATCTGTCTGCGAGAAGCAGCAAGACCATATTCACGAGGGAACGGAACAAGCTGACCGCTGTCGAGAATGAGAAGTCCGTTGAAGACTGGAACGTAATCCGATAGATATATACATCCAATACTTCCGATACATTTTTCGTTGCGGCATTTGCCAAGTTGAAGATCTGGTCGAAACCGGAAGACATCAATCCACCAACCGACAGAATGAACATGACGGTGATTGTTGGAAGAATGTTTGGCAATGTAATCTTGAACATCTGCTGCATACGGGAAGCGCCGTCAATCTGCGCCGATTCATACTGATCCTGATCGATACCGGAAATGGCAGCCAGGAAGATAATCGCACCCCATCCACTGGATTTCCAAATATCCGTCAACAGCAACATCGGTACAAAGTTAGACTCGGAACCCAGGAAGTTAATGGTTGGCAATCCAAGCAAACCAAGTGCGCTGTTTACCAGTCCGTCATAAGCCAGGACGTTGATGACTACCCCGGATACGATGATCCATGAAAGGAAGTGCGGGAACGTAAGAACCGTCTGGAACCACTTTTTCCCTCTGCGCATCCGCAACTCATTCAGCAACAGGGCCAGAATGATTGGGAACGGGAACTGAATAATCAGTTTTAGAATGTTGATGTACAGCGTCCGCCATACGGCGTCAATAAAGGTTGGATCCCGGAAAACGTATTTGAAATTCTCAAATCCGCTCCATGGGCTTCCCCAAATCCCCAAGTTCGCCTTGTAGTCTTTAAACGCAAGAGACAGGCCACCCATCGGCATGTAGGCAAACAGGATCAGCCAGACGAGCCCTGGAATAAGCAGGGTGTACGTCATTCTGTGCTTCCAGATTTCACTCCAGAGCGAATTGCCTTTCAAGTTTCCCTTCAGCTTTTTGCTAGGTCCTTCGGCTGCAGGTTTCAAATTGCATCTCCTCACTCTACTTTGGTCTTGTCGTTATACAGAAAATCAAACATGGTTCGCAGGTGTTGCTCCCAGAATCTCCATTCATGGGTACCCGGTGTCTCCACATACTGAAACTCAAAGTCCGTTTCCTGCATGTATTCCGCGAATTTGCGATTCATCTCCACAAACGGATCGATGTCACCACAACAGCTCAGAATATCCGGTAAATTTCCACCCTGCTTCAACAGCTTTGCAGACAGTGCGTACAGGTCCTGATCGGGTTTTACCTGTAACCGTTCTCCAAAAACCGCTTTCATTTCCTTGATCATACCTGATGGCATCTCCGGATCATGAAGCCGGGTCTGAATATCAGTTACACCTGATAAGGACACCACCTTGCGGTACCTCTCGGGATATGTCAGTGCACATTTCAATGCACCGTACCCGCCCATGGATAGACCGGCGACGTAAGTCTGGGCCGGGTCTGTATTCAGATTGAGCTGACGCCTACAGAATTCAGGCAGCTCCTGAGTGATGTAATGGAAGTAATTCAGGCCGTATTCCATATCGGTGTAATAGCTTCGGTTCGCTTCCGGCATAATGATGGTACAGCCATATTGTTGCGCGTACATTTCAATTGTAGTCAAACGTTGCCATGTACTTGCATTATCACCTGCACCATGCAGCAAATATAGCGTACCGCCTGAAGTGTCTCCGGAGTCACTGGACACTACATGTATGCTTGTATTCATGCATAACGTAGGCGATCCGGTTTCGATCGTTATATGCGCCATATGTAACCCCTTTCATCGTCGGCTGCTGTCTGTAAACTTCTGTTTCTCTGCCTTTTTGTTGCAACTTCCAGTGATTCCCCCGTATTTCGCTTGGTTATCGAAACGATTTTCTCGAATCGTTTCAAAACATAGCCAACGTTGATTTACTTGGACTTGATTACAACATTTTTTACGTGGAAGCGATTTCTTCGAATCGTTTCGAATAAATCATAATCCCGAAGTACAAACCCTGTCAATAACCTTTTTACAAATTTCGCGCTTTTTTCTCAAAAAACTAATTTTTCGTGATAAAATTTGCGTCAAAAGGCACTTTTAATGTAAAAAAATATCCTGTAAGTAACCGTTTGCACATCTTCATTGACATTGAACCAAGTTTGTACTAACATAAGTTCTAATTTTTGATCCGGATTGCGGAAACGTTTCACCAAAAACAAATTTCTTTTATTTATCTTCTTTTTAGAAAGGATGTTAAGATGTCGAGTATTATTAATTCTTTTGTTCAACATATAGATGAGCAGCAGTTAAACGTTCATTCTGTTCGGGTATTGCAGAAAGGCGTTACAATCGGAGCTTGGGATCGCACCAGCGATGTGCGCCGCTTGCAGCATTCTGTCAGCAAATCGTTTACCTGCATGGCGGTTGGATTGGCTTTGGATGAAGGTACACTTACACTTGAATCCAGACTCGGTGATTATTTCACATCACCAACCCCTGCTTCCCATTTAACGGCTTTCCCTCCTGCGGACCTCACCCTGTATGATTTGCTGCGGATGTCCTCGGGGCATGACGTACCCGTGTTATGGGCAGAAGAGCGAGCCACCCTGCCTGAGAAAGATTGGGCCAAATATTATATGTCTCTTCCATTGGACAGAGTTCCTGGTGAAACGTTTACATACAGCAGTGCAGATACGTTTATGATCTCCGCCATGTTTCAGGCTGCCTCTGGTCAAACAGTGAAGGACTATCTGATTCCGCGGCTATTCGAGCCACTGGGCATTTTGAATGTAGAGTGGGAAACTTCTCCCTTGGGCATTACATTGGGCTGTGCGGGCCTGCAGCTGACCAACGAGGAATTAGGCAGATTCGGTCAACTATTGCTTCAGGAGGGCAGCTGGAACGGCAAGCAGCTCATTCCTGCGGAATGGATCCGATTGGCGACAACACAACAGATCCCTACGCCGGGAGACGGCGACTGGGGACAAGGTTATGGATATCAATTCTGGAGATGTTCCCATAACGCTTACCGTGCTGATGGCGCCAATGGTCAACTATGCGTTGTCCTGCCGGAGTTGAAGTCCGTCGTTGCCATCAATAGTGATGAACAAAATATGCAAGCCATTCTTGACCATGTATGGTCGGATATACTGCCTATTCTGGAGGAGAACATTTGAATATACGAGCAGCCATCCAAGCAGATTATGCGGAGTTGAGAAACATTTATCTCGAGTCACGACGTGCCCGATTCCACTGGGCTAAGCCGGAGGAACTGTCCCTGCAGGATTTTGACGCAGATACCGTGGATGAGCATATCATCGTGGCTGAAAATGAAGATGGACAGCTTCTCGGCTTCGCTTCGCTGTACCTTCCCGACAACTTTATCCATCTACTGTTTATCCATCCCGGTTTTATCGGCGGGGGTACAGGCTCACGCTTACTTGATGCGTCAATTTCACTCATGCAGCAGCCTGTTCGATTGAAATGTGTATCTGATAATCATAAAGCCATTGGCTTTTACGAACGACAGGGTTGGAAAAAAGTGATTGAAGAAGGTGCAGCCGGGGCGAAATATTGGGTGATGGAGTACGACACTAATAGCTGATCGCATTCGTTTGATCCCGGTAAACTAGAAGTGGACATGGTTTTTCCACAAAAAAAAGTATCATGACCTTCAGAGGCCATGATACTTTTTATTTTACCCGTGCTGTGGAAGCTGGGTCATTTCATCTAAACATTGTGCGCATATGTAACGCTCTTTGAACTCATTGACTTCTTCCATCGATCCACAAAAAATACATTTTGGACGGTATCTCTCCAGAATGATATGGTCCCCTTGTACTAAGATCTCTACAGGATCTCCCTCATTCATTTGATACCTTTTACGCAAAGATTTAGGCAATACGATCCTACCCAATTGGTCAACTTTGCGAACGACTCCAGCTGGCTTCATAGCTACGGCACACCTCTCCTATCTTACTCTAAATTTCTAGGTACATTTGTACTATGTTTATTAATTCGCCAACATTTTGTCGAATCCTGCTGGAAATAAACATTTTTTGTCCTTTTTTTTGAAAAATGTTTTTTTAGCGAATTCTACCGTCACTTATAAGCGAATTGGATTAATCCAGACCCGGGAAATTAAGTTGACGCAATGCCTCATACACAATGATTGCTGCTGAGTTTGACAAGTTCAATGATCTGACATCACCTGACATTGGCATTTTCATACAAGTATCGGGATTGGCCGCAATTAATTCTGGAGGAAGACCTTTTGTCTCCTTACCGAATACCAGAAAATCTCCATCCTGAAACTTAAAATCACTATAACGGTTTTTCGCCTTCGTTGTTGCGTAGAAAAAACGACCTTCCGGATACTGTTCCTGAACCTCGGCAAACGAATCATGATATTCAATATGAACGGCATGCCAGTAATCCAGACCCGCGCGTTTCAGCGTGGCATCATCCGTACGGAATCCGAGTGGACGCACGAGATGCAAATGCGTACCGGTAGCCGCGCATGTACGAGAAATATTGCCCGTATTTGCCGGAATCTCCGGTTCAACCAGAACGATATGTAAAGCCATATGTGTTCAATCTCCTTTTCAATTCATATTAACGACAATTCTCTAATCTTAAAGAAAAGCCCTCCACACGTCAATGTGGAAGGCTCTGGTAAAGCACAAGTGTGAATGCTTGAATTCACAACTCACTGCCAGGTTGTTTATCCATTTGTCTTCTGGAAGTGGCTCATGAAGTCCGTAAGTGCTTTAACACTTTCATATGGAGCAGCATTGTAAATAGACGCACGCAGGCCGCCAACACTCCGATGCCCTTTCAGACCAACAAACCCTTCTTGCTCTGAAGCCTTGATAAACTGTTTCTCCAGCTCCTCGTTAGCCAGGCGGAAGGTCACATTCATCAGGGAACGATCTGCCGGATCTACACAACCACGGTAGAAGTCTCCGGAAGAATCGATCGCATTATAGAGCAAATCTGCTTTCTTCACATTCTTCTGTTCAATTCCAGCCAATCCGCCTTGTTCCTCGATCCACTTCAGAACCTCATTCACCATGTATACAGAGAAGGACGGTGGTGTATTATAGAGAGAATTGTTATCCACATGTGTACTATAACGAAGCATGGTCGGAATCGTTTTAGGAGATTCACTCACCAGCTCTTCGCGAGCAATAACAACCGTAATCCCTGATGGGCCCAGGTTCTTCTGTGCACCTGCATAGATCATGCCGAATTGATTAAGATCAAACGGTTTGCAGAAGATGTCACTCGACATGTCGGCAATAAGTGGTACTGAACCGGTATCCGGGAATGACTTGAATTGTGTGCCCTCAATTGTTTCGTTAGACGTCAAATGAACATAAGCTGTACGGTCCGTGAAGCTAAGATTCGACACATCCGGCAATTTCATATATTTATCCGCTTCGGAAGATGCAGCGACCTGTGTCTCCCCAATCAGTTTCGCCTCAGACAGTGCCTTCTTGGCCCAGCTGCCTGTCATGACGTAACTGGCTGTCTGCCCTTCCCCGAGCAGGTTCATCGGCAGCATGGCGAACTGAGTGCTTGCTCCGCCCTGCAGGAAGAGGACTTTGTATCCTTTAGGATTGCCTAGCAGAGACAACAAACGCTCCTGAGCTTCATTATGTACAGATTCATACACCGCTCCACGGTGAGACATCTCCATAATCGACATACCCGTGTTCCGAAAATCAACAAATTCTGCCTGAGCACGCTCCAAAACCTCAAGTGGCAACGCCGCAGGTCCTGCATTAAAATTATACGCTCTCTTTGTCACAAAATCCCCCGCCCTTTCCATCCGTAGCTGACATATGAAGTGAATATTATCGCTATGATATCAGTATTCCTTATCTGCTTCAAGGGCAATAAGCACCGAAGCAGCGAATCAGGGTTATCAAATTCCTTTATCACCCTGCAAAGTTAATGCACTACATCGTTCAATTCAAGGAAAAGCCTCCGAGAGCGAGTCCCGGAGGCTTTACATTGGGAACAGTTTCTGTTCCGACCGGATTAGCAGTCGAAGTAGAGGCTGTACTCATGCGGATGAATGCGAATTGCTACGGCTTTCGCTTCGTCACGTTTGAGGTTGATATAGTTCTCGATGAATTCTTTTGTGAAGACGCCGCCTTCAGTCAAGAATTCGTTGTCCGCTTGCAGAGCATCAAGCGCTTCTTCCAGGGAAGCTGGCACGCTGCGGATATTTTCTTTGTCTGCATCAGACAAATCGTAGATGTTTTTGTCGAGCGGACCATATCCAAGCTCAGTTGGGTTGATTTTGCGTTTGATACCATCCAGACCCGCCATCAGCATTGCAGCGAATGCGAGGTAAGGGTTAGCTGTGGAGTCCGGTGTACGGAACTCGATACGACAACCTTTTGGTGTCACAGCTGCAACCGGAATACGTACTGCTGCCGAACGGTTACCTTTGGAGTAAACCAGGTTAACCGGTGCTTCATAACCAGGTACGAGACGTTTGAATGAGTTCGTACTAGGGTTAGTCAAAGCAATCAAAGCTGGTGCGTGATACAAAATGCCTCCGATGTAGTGCAGAGCCATTTCGCTCAGGTTTGCATATCCCGCTTTGTCATAGAACAATGGGGAATCGCCATCGAAGATGGATTGGTGAACGTGCATTCCGCTACCATTGTCACCAAACAGTGGTTTTGGCATGAATGTTGCTACTTTACCATATTGACGTGCAGTGTTATGCACGATGTATTTGTATACAAGCAGGTTATCTGCTGTTTTCTTCAACGTATCAAAACGGAAGTTGATTTCGGCTTGACCTGCTGTCGCCACTTCGTGGTGGTGACGCTCGATCGAGAGACCCGCCTCTTCCAAAATGCGACACATTTCACTACGAATATCTTGTTGTGTATCCACTGGAGCTACAGGAACATATCCGCCTTTCGTGCGAACTTTGAAGCCCAGGTTACCGCCATCTTCCTTACGGTTGGTGTTCCAAGAAGCTTCTTCGGAATCTACGAAATAGGAAGAGCTGTTCGTGCCGCTCTCATAACGTACATCGTCGAAGATGAAGAACTCGGATTCAGGTGCGAAGAATGCTGCTGTACCTACTCCGCTTTCTTTCAGGAATTCTTCCGCTTTGACCGCGATGCCACGTGGATCACGCTCATAACGCTCGCCATCCGGAGTGAAGATATCACACATAACATTCAAAGTAGGGTGCGCTGTGAACGGATCGACAAAAGTCGCTTCAGGATCTGGAATCATAACCATATCGGACTCTTCAATTCCGCGGAAACCTTGAATAGAAGAACCATCAAAGGCTACTCCATTTACAAAAGTGTCTGCGTCAACTGCCGAAGCTGGTAACGAGATGTGGTGCGCACGACCGGATAAATCTACAAAACGAAAATCTACCCACTCGATGTTGTTCTCTTGAATTGATTTCAATACGTTTTCAACCGACATGTATTCGTCCTCCCAAATATTCCGAACATTAAACAACCCCGCTAAGAAAATGTCCATATTCGAATTTTTTTCTGTCGTCATTATAAAATCTCAAATGTGACATCGTCAATACTTATGTAAGGTATTTTTTGCGACTATGTAAGCTATGCTCACATTTTATAAACCTATTGATTTCATATAACAACGGAAATAATATATATTTAACTGGTTTAATGCGGTAAAGCAAGGGTATATTTACCCTAAATTATGGAAATAACATTACATCATAAATGTTTCTTATCACCTATGATTAATAAATGCGTTCAAAGCTCCAAATAACACAAAAACCGGACATTTTGTCCTAGCCCCATTCTCATTGACGGAGCCAGGGCAAATGCCCGGGTGAACTATATTACCTATACTATGAAGATCAGTTATACGCCAACTCGTGCTGGAAAGAACTCCGCCGGTTGTTTGGCTGTGTTGAATGTTTTACCGACGATTGGTGCCAATTTCTCCAGATCCTGAAGCAGGTTGGCAAATTGGTCAGGGAACAATGACTGCACGCCGTCACCCGTCATGGAGTTATCCGGGTCCGTATGCATTTCGATAATTAGGCCGTTAGCACCAGCAGCAACAGAAGCCTTCGTCATCGGTTCAACCAGTTCACGGCGACCTGTACCATGACTAGGATCCGAAATGACTGGCAGATGACTGAGAGACTGCAGGACAGGAATAGCCGACAGGTCGAGCGTATTTCGTGTGTAGGACTCGAATGTACGAATACCACGCTCACACAGCATCACGTTCGGGTTGCCACCCGCAAGAATGTATTCCGCCGCATTCAACAGCTCATCATAAGTTGCACTGAAACCACGTTTCAGCAATACTGGTTTGCCACACTCACCCAATTTGCGCAGCAAATCGAAGTTCTGCATGTTACGTGTACCGACTTGCAGAATGTCTGCGTACTCGGCACAGATATCCACATATTCAGGTGTCATGACTTCTGTAATGGTCAACAAGTCATGTTTCTTGCCGGCTTCTGCCATCATGATCAGACCTTCAACACCTGTCCCCTGGAAGCTGTATGGACCTGTACGTGGCTTAAATGCACCACCGCGCAACACCTGTCCACCAGCAGCCTTAACCAGTCCGGCAATCTCATCAATCTGTGCAGCAGATTCAACCGCACAAGGTCCGCCCATAACGACGAGTTCTTTGCCTCCAATATCTACTCCTTTGATGGAGATCACGGTATCTTGAGGATGGAAGTCACGGCTTGCCAATTTGTAGGATTTCGAAATCTTGACGACATTCTCTACACCTTTCATTTGACGGAGATGCTCAGCCATTTTCGGCTCTACCTTGCCAATCAAACCAATGATGGTGCGGTCCTCTCCACGCGAGATATGGACCTGAAGACCTTCCTTTTCAATTGTAGCGACGATATCCTGAATATGTTCCTCCGGAGTAGCTTTACCTGCAATAACGATCATTATAAATCCCATCCTTCCTTGTATAAGAGCGCCTTATGGGCGTCTGATTTAATCCTCAAAACTCTTCTACGCTTAAACGCTTGTTCGCTTTTAAGCTTTTATCTACTAAAGTAAATATAACATATTCCCCCTTTTCAGTCAAGCCAACTCTTAACCCCTTCAAAAAAAAGAATCCTGCAGTCAGTCACCGGATTTCGGCTCTGTACTGCAAGATTCTGATAATGATGTTCGTTTACGTCGTACGAGTCTTTTCCCTTACAGGTGGTAACAGCTTGCTCATATTCACCGTACGCTTGATTTCCCATGTTTCCGGCTTGTCATGTTCATACTGCTCCAGATACAGGATGACTTCCTTCGTGATCGGTGTTGGCGTAGAAGCACCTGAAGTCACCGCCACCTTATTCACACCTTTCAGCCATTCCTGCTGAATCTCAGCCACATCTGATACCCGATATGCCGTTACACCCGCAATTTCCTCCGATACTTGTGCAAGTCGGTTGGAGTTATTACTGCGAGGATCACCGACAACGATGACCAAATCCGCCTGCCCTGCCTGTTCTGCAACAGCTTCCTGACGAACTTGGGTAGCCAAGCATATCTCATTATGAATCTCTGCACCTGGATACTTCTCCAGAAGTCGGCTCATAATGTGTTTAATGTCCCATTGACTCATCGTTGTCTGATTAGTAATAAGGATTTTGCCCGGAGGTACGTTCAGTCCGTCAATTTCCTCTTCCTTCTCGATCAGATGAACATGATCGGGTGCAACACCAACCGCACCTTCAGGCTCTGGATGATTCTTTTTCCCAATATAAATAATGTCATATCCTTCAGCCGTCTTCTCCCGAATAAGGTCATGGGTTTTGGTTACATCAGGACAAGTTGCATCCACGGTAGTCAAACCTTTTTCACGTGCCATCTTGCGCACTTCCGGAGATACACCATGTGCCGTAAAGATCACTGTTCCACTCTCTACCTGGCTCAAAATATCAACCCGGTTCGGTCCGTCCAGTGTAATAATGCCCTCATCTTCAAAAGAGTCCGTCACATGTTGGTTATGCACAATCATACCCAATATATAAATAGGCCGTGGTAGGTCCAGATTTCGTGCCGCCTGGCGCGCGAGCACCATCGCATCCACAACTCCGTAACAATATCCCCGCGGCGAAATTCGCAGTACTTCCACTTGGTTGCCACCCGCTTTCTTTCTCGGCAAAGATAGCCGATGTAATTGCAGTCCTGTCTATTATAACCTTATTCGATAGGCGGAGCAAAGACAACCGGCAACCAAATGATAAAGGTCGTTCCTTCTCCACGTCTGGTTACAACCTCGACAGACCCTTGGTGTTCCTCAATGATCCACTTGGCGATCGACAGTCCCAGACCTATACCTGGTGTGGCCCCGCGGGACTCATCCGCCCGATAGAACCGGTCAAAGATAAACGGAACTTCATCCCGATCCATTCCGATCCCCGTATCACTGATGCGCAGTCCTACCTGCCCTTTATAAAGGATCGCATCAAGCGTAACCGAACCATTCGGAGTGTACTTGAAGGCATTCTCGATAAAAATAAACAGCATCTGCTGCAAATAGTCCTTGCTGCCGTTCACATATATGCCATTCAGAATCGTTAGATCTCCTGGACGCCAGTCTGCCTCATGATCAAGGAATTGTGATCTGCGAGCCACTTCCTGCACCAGAATCTGCAACGGAATCGGATTCAGTTCGATTTTCTGTCCTGTATCCGCTCTCGCCAATGACAGCATGTCACTGATCAGCCTGCTCATCCGTTTACCTTCATCCGCCATATCCTCTATCGCTTCAAGCGACATTTGTTTCACCGTTTCTTCATCCAGATTCGGTCTGTCCGTGCTCTCCTGATCCCAAAGCTTCTTGAGGAAATCGACATTTCCACGAATGGTGGTCAGCGGGGTTCGCAGCTCATGTGAGGCATCAGATACAAACCTGCGCTGGGCCACATTCGTCTCTTCCAACCCTCGGAAGGACAACTCTGTGCGCTCAAGCATGTTATTCACGGTTTCGATCAGACGTCCAATCTCATCCTTCGGCCCGCTATATTGAATCCGCACACTCAGGTCATCCCCGGATTGAATCTGATTGGCGGCATCAATCACATTCACAAGTGGACGCATCGACTTGCGTGCCAAAATCAGACCCGATGTAATGGCGAGTGCCATCGCCACAAGCCAGCCAAACACGAGAATATTGCGCAAAGCCTCCAGCAATCTTTCCTGAGAGCTAACATTGGTTCCAACTTGAAGAAGTCCCCTTATTTCATTGGTCCCCTGCAGAGATAATGGCTGCTGATTGACAAGAAAAGGTGTCCCATTCACATAGATTTTGGATATCCCACGCTCTTTCAGAATCTCATTGGTTTTCACAACAGGAAATTTAATTTGAAACTTCTTCATATTTTCAGAGATTTTGAACGTTCCGCTCTGATAATCCACGAGTTGAATATAGATTTGGGCTTCCCGAAGCTGACTCTCTGTAAAAGAGTCAATATCAAGCGATTGGGAGAGCGGGTTCACACCGATTTGATTTGTAATCCATTCAATTTTGTCCTTCAACTGCTGCTCGACTTCCTGATATGAATTAAAATAAACAAAAGCGTAGATCACAACTCCCCAAAAAATGAGCACGGCTGCCAAGATGCCTGAATACCACGCGGTTAATCTTAACCGAATGGACATGTCAGGAGTCACCTCTCAAAATATAGCCGGCTCCCCGGATGGTCTGGATCAAACGTTTGCCGCCGTATTCTTCGGTTTTTTGTCTGAGCATGGCAATATACACTTCGAGCACATTGGACTCACCACTGTAATCATAACCCCAGATTTTATCCATAATCAGATCACGGGACAGCACACGTTTCGGATTTTGCATGAACAGATTCAGCAATTCGAACTCCTTGGCAGTCAGTTCCAGACGCTGACCGTCACGCAACACCTCACGAGAATCATTATCCAGAATAATATCCTCATACATAAGTCGATTATCAGGCGTGTCTGCTATATCCGCTTTACGACGCAATAAGGCACGGACACGAGCCAAAAGTTCTTCAAGTGCAAACGGCTTCACGAGATAATCATCTGCACCTGTATCCAACCCGATTACCCGGCTCTGTACTTCATCTTTGGCAGTGAGCATCAGTACGGGAACCTTGCTCCCCGCTTCTCTGAGTCTGCGGCATACTTCAAACCCGTCTATTTGTGGCATCATGACATCAAGAACCACGATATCAGGCTCTTTATCCATTAGCTTATTGAGGCCCTCCGCCCCATTCGAAGCTGTCTGTACATCATATCCTTCAAAAGCAAGTCCCCGCCGAAGCATGGACACGATTTTTTCATCATCATCGACAATCAGAATAGTTGAGCGCATGGTCTTTCTCCTTTATCCCTTAACGTTTTAATCTTATTGTAACAGCCAAAAGTGCAATCTGCATCTTCTCCAAACACCTTGTTGCTTTTCATGTCCAACTTGATGGATTACAAGCATATATAGTGCAAAAAAAACGGAAGGGCCCTCAAACCCTTCCGCTCTTCTAAACCTTATTCTATAACTCATAATTCGGCATTATGGTTGTTGCTGCTGTTGTTCAGTCGTTTGTGTGGTATCATAATCGTTTTTGTTGCCGATTTTGATTTTCAGATCCATTTTTTTGCCATCCCGAACAACATTCAGAGTCACTTCACTGCCGATTTTCTGTTTCTTGATGAAATCAATCAAATCCTGACTTGTACTGTATGCTGTGCCATTGGCCCCTGTGATGATGTCATAAGCACGCAGGTCTGCTTGGTAAGCAGGGGATTGATAGATCGTGCTGGCTACAACTGAACCTTCAGTGATATCCGTTCCCATCTGTTTAGCCACTTCAGGTGTAAGGGCCATCAGAGATGCGCCAATGAACGGTACGGGCTCTTTTGGAACTTCTTTGTTTTCTTTCAGATATTTAACCGCATCCGAGATTACACTCGAAGGAATGGCAAACCCAATGCCCTGTGCATCCGCGCTAACCGCAACGTTCATACCAATGACTTCACCATTGAGGTTAAGCAACGGTCCACCGGAGTTACCAGGATTGATGGAAGCATCCGTTTGTAACAAGTGGCTGTACTCACGAGTTTTGCCTGTTTCTTCGTCCGGAATGCTGATCGTACGTTCTTTCGCACTCAACACACCTGCAGTAACTGTGTGTTCAAATCCTTCCGGGTTACCAATAGCTACAAGCCATTCACCCACTTGTGTGCTGTTGGAATCGCCCAGTGGAGCGACAGGGAAAGCATCATCGCCGCTGTTTTTCTCGATTTTCAATACGGCAAGGTCAAGGTCGAAGCTGCTTCCCAGCAATTTCGCTTCATAAGGCTTGCTGTTGTTCTCCAGCGTTACCTGAATCACATCTGCACCCTGAACCACGTGTTGGTTCGTCAGGATGTAGCCTTCTTTGTCAAAAATAAATCCGGAGCCAATGCCAAGCGGAACCAACTGATTGCTGCTTTGTTGCTGTTGCTGCTGATTTTGGCCTTGGTAGCTATCTGTTCCGCCATTGCTTCCACCGAAGAAGTATTGGTACAATGGATCGCTCATCGTAGAACCACCCTGGCTGCTGCTGCGTGTAGACTGCTTGGCAAGTGTTTCGATTTTGACGACAGCGGGACTTGTACTCGTTACTACTGAGGATACATCCTCTTTGCCCGTTGGCAGTAATGACGCTGTCACGTTATTGCTGCTGCCTGAGTTGGTAGGAGTAGATGACTGACTGGAGCTTTCATTTTCTGCACTTGTCAGCGCTTCCTGTGGTGTAAACATGTTTGTTCTGTCCGCTGTGTACATCAGCACTGTAATGACCAGCATCCCGGCGATGAAAGAGAACAGGAGCGATCTTACGGAAGAACGTGGCCGACGGTTATTATAATTCCAGTTGCCATTGTTCTTGCCGCCGTTCCCCTGATCCCCTCCGTTGCCGCCTGAACCATTGCCGCCGCCCCCTCTGGAGGACGTATTGGCTTGATCAGATGATTCGTTGCTGTAATTATTGTAATAAGTAGGTACGGGCTTCACGGGGTCAGGTCTTGTAATCTCTACATTTCCTTCTTCACGTTGATTATGTTCCCCATTATAACTTGCTGTATCTTCCTGATTCACGGACTGAAAAGGTCCATAAGAATAATAATAGGAGGAATCGTCCGTCCCGGATGAATTGCGATTCTCCGCTTGTTTCGTTTCATTTTCCTCGTCTTGACGGTTCGCTCTGTAATTACGTTCGTCCATGCCTCTCTACCTCCCAATCTCTTCTTCGCAAGAGATATTCTTTAACTGTCCTTATTTTGTACTTTAAACCTTAACCGTACCTTAAAAACAATTAAAAAGGAGATAAAAGCACGCTGTTATAGAACATTTTTCCCGCCAAATCTGCATTCTAACCCTTATTCTTCACCCAGCCCTGACGATGAGCGTAGATTGCCAGCTGTGTCCGATCGTCCATTTCACATTTCATCAGCAGGTTGCTCACATGCGTTTTGACGGTTTTGATACTAATATGTAGTTCTTCCCCGATGTCCTTATTGGTCTTGCCCTCTGCAATCAGCAAAAGCACTTCCTTTTCCCGTTCCGTCAGTCCGGATTCGTTCTCTCTTGCTGTGCGCTGTCTGATGCCACGGGTCAATGCCTGGGAAACGTCACCTGTCATTACAGGCATACCTCGGTATGCTCCTTGCAGAGCATAAATCAACTCTTCAGCAGATACCGTCTTCAGCACATAACTAACCGCACCGGCTTCAATCGCTTGAACCACAAGGTCATCCTCCAGAAAACTGGTCAGCATCACAATTTTCATGCCCGGAAATTCGGCCATGATCGCTTGTGTCGCTTCCGCACCATTCATCACCGGCATCATCAGGTCCATTAGAATCAGGTCAGGAAGTTCACTTTCTCCCAGCTTACGCAGCTGGTTCAATGCATCCTGTCCGTTTCCGGCTTCCCCCATCACATGAAATGTAGGCTCCAGCATTAGATATGTTTTTAACCCCATCCGCACCATATCATGATCATCCACGATCATTACATTCACTTTTTCGCTCATTCCGTTTCCCCCTCTGGTTCTTTCGGGAATTTCGGGATGAATACCCGCACCGTCGTCCCCGCTCCCGGCTTCGATATAATCTGAACCTGACCTCCAAGCTTCTCTGCCCGTTCACGCATTGTTGATAATCCGTATGAACCAGGCCGTTCCGCTTGCTGTAAAAAACCTTGACCATCATCGCTAATGCTCATGCTGATCTGATGTTCACTCTCACGTATGGACAGGCTGACCAGTCCTGCTTCCGCATGTTTGACCACATTAGCGACCGCTTCCTGAATAACAAGAAACAGCTGGTGCTCAATGGCATCGGAAATTCCGCCATCCAGTTCCAGCTCTTTCACTCCTTTTAAACCATTCTGCCTGCAATAATCCGGGAACCAGCTATCCA
The DNA here is from genome assembly GCF_900110055.1 of Paenibacillus sp. OK076. Taxonomy (NCBI): domain Bacteria; kingdom Bacillati; phylum Bacillota; class Bacilli; order Caryophanales; family Paenibacillaceae; genus Paenibacillus; species Paenibacillus sp. OK076. The sequence goes on along the minus strand of NZ_FOCH01000001.1, from coordinate 1,058,657 downwards.
GCGCTTCGGCAAGGTCCCTTCCCTCCAACTCCACAGGGCGAAGCTGAGCGATAAGCCCGCGCATCTGCCGCTGTGCGATATGCGACATCTGAATAAGTTGATCCAGGACTTTGCCGCCATGCTCGGGATTCATCTCCAGCAGACGTGGTAAGGAGGAAGCGGACATATGCATGGCGAAAAGCTGTTGGCTGACCGTATCATGCAGATCTCTTGCCATCCGTTTGCGCTCTTCAATCACAGCGCGTTCAGATGCCTGTTCCTTTTCAATGACTTCCTGCTCACCGAGCCGCTGAAGCAATCTCATTTTTTTCTCAATCGAATCCATCATGACATTGAATTCCTGATATACCCGTCCGAAGGAGGCATCATCTGCCTCAGGCATACGAACGGCAAGATTGCCCTTGGACACTTTCAGCATGTTGAGATCCAGAAGATCAATCTTGCGTTGAAGCCTCAGGGCGGCAATATATCCCGTGATTATGGTAGCCAGGAGAACAACTGCAACATAGGTCCACGCACGCTGACGCCCTGTTCCCATCAGCACTTCCCCGTATAGCAAGTAAAACCCGCCCAAAGTAATGAGTCCGGTCAGCGCAAAATACATCATCAGTTCCCACTTATTTGCTTTGAGAATCGTTCGAATCATGCGTTAACCCACCTTGTTCACTTTGACATCTCCAATAAACACACTAACAACAATCCGTACTTTTTTTCCTGCTTCGCGATAATGCGCCGTTTCAGCCTGAGCGCTGCTTAGGAATCCACCCCGTTTTTGATTTAACAGCGACATGTCCCCAATAAACGAGTTCGTCGTCACGGTCACACCCAGATCCATATCTTCCGGTACAAATACCTTCACATCCCCGATAAAAGAGGAAATGTTAATCTTCGTCTCACCGTAAGGTATCTGTGCCTTCGTCAAATCAATCACCGTATCGCCAATAAATGCAGAAATGTTCATCGGTTTGAGGGAAAACACTTCCTGTCCCATATACATATCACCGATAAATGCCGATTTGTTAATCGTATTCCCGTGGCCATCATAATAATTCGAATCATCATCATAGTGGTCATCATCATCAAATGTTTCATATGCCTTTTTATTTGAACCGTAACCTTTATGCTTGTGATGATGATGTTGATGTTTATGATGGTGTTGATGTCCGTGTGATTTATCGTCCTCCTTATCTGTATAAAAAGAGCCATGCGAATCATTTTTTTGTTCCTGTTTCGGTTTGCCAAATGTTTTCTCGAACTGTTCGTCAAACGAAGATGGCATTTCCAGGTCCTCAGGGGACAATGGCTTATAAGGTGGCTCCGGCGGTGGAGGCGGTTGCACTTGGTCATGATGTTTCCGGTCACGACGACGAGGTCCGATCAGAACGAACAATCCCCCACCAATCAGCATCACTGGAATTAAGTAGCGAATGAACTCACCCATGGAGTAATCGATCCATCCCAGATTGCGTGCCAAGAAGTAACCACCAATCGCCAGTACAATGGCAGGCCCAATCAATGCATGACTCCCGTTGCGCCGAATTTCGGTTATACCTTTGACACCCCACCAAATCAAAAATAACGGCCAATATGTTCTGAACATGTATCCGATATCTATGTCATAGCCCAATTGCCTGAACAATATTATTGCGCCAATCGCAATAAGAGGAATGCCAACCCACCAGCGGTCCCGCGTAGATCGTTTCATCGCTCATGTCTCCTTTATCTGAATTCTGTATCCAGTGTACATCAGACAAGGGTTGGTTAACAGCGGCGGCAGATGGAATTGATCTCGGTCTCCAGACGGAGGTTGAAGGGTATTTATGTAAAATATTAAAAACACCCTGGAGAAAAATTCTCCAAGGTGTCTGTGCATTGATTTACTTTTGTGTTTTGCCTGTGTTCTCAGTACCGAACTCAGCATTGTATTTTTCATCAGGTGTTTGGAAGTTATCCTTCACTTTGTTTTGGTGCGATTGTTTCACTTTGCTTGCTACATTCTCTTCTCCAAACTCAGCATTGTACTTCTCGTTTGGCGTTTGTGAACCTTGAGATTTCTTAGCCACGACGATCACCTCTCTCTTCATATTTACATTGCATGTCTGCAACGCGGGGTTCGTCCCCAGAGAGTATTATGTGAAGAGTGCGCGTGTGTTATTCATGTATTAGAATTCATCATTAAACAGCCTTGTCCAGCCATGAATCCGGTACGGATTTGTACACATCGATGGCTTCCGATAACTCTTCCAGCATTTTTTCAGTGCATTTTCCAGCACCTTGTTTGATCACCTGTACTTCGACGTCCTTTTTGCCCCATTCTTTATACACTTGCTTTGTTGTAGGGAAATAAAGATCAATTTTATTGCCCTTGATCGCCGAGCCTGTGTCAGCAACGATGCCATAACCATAGCCGGGAATATATAAAATGGAGCCCAGTGGAAACAGCTTCGGATCAGCTGCAATCGTTGAGACCGTTTCTTTATCGCGGCGTACCTTTACACCTGAATACGTAATTCCGTATTGAGGATGTTTTGGACCTTTTCCGGTTGATTCCACACCTGCAGTGTACCCGGTAGCCGTTACCTTGTGCGTATCCAATACCTGTTCTGTACGCGGAGCGAGCACCGGCATGGATGGGTCCACTCCGATCTGCTTCTCCGGAATTTCCGGTCGCGGAATGACAATAGGCTGTGGAGACCATAAAAACCCCATATAGACCAAAGTTGTGATTTGAGCCTGATCGCTGTATTCATATACTGCCGTTTCTGAATGTATGCCTTCAAGCTCTCCTGAGATTTCGCTGTGCCGATTCTCCACATACCTGACTTCATTTTCCTCTTCAAAGATATAGGCTTCTGCCTGATTCCAGCCCAAGACTACTCCGGTGAGCACTACACAGCAAGAGATGATGAACCTTATGTTTTTCTTCTGAATTAAGAATTGCTTTTTCATTATAGAACCTCCCCTTACTGCAAAGGTTTTCCAAAATGAAAAATTTCTATACTTTTCTCCGTTAAGGCTTCTAAACCGGATGTACAGAAAACCTGAAAACAACAAAAAAAACCGTCTGAACCATTGGATTTACTCCAATATGATTCAAACGGTTTTCTATTATAGAGCCCACAATTCAGGATTACACCAGTCTTGTTGCAATCTCTTCTTTGAGTTGGGCTACAATTTCGCCCACAGGTTTCATGCCGAGATCGCCTTCTCCACGTTTCCGCACAGATACACCCTCTGCATTACGTTCATTTTCACCAACGACGAACATGTAAGGCATTTTCTCAAGCTGTGCCTCACGGATTTTATAACCTAGCTTCTCGTTACGCAGATCCGCTTCAGCAGAGATGCCTGCACGTTTCAGCTTCGCTTCCACTTCACGTGCATAGTCGTCGAAGTTGCCGGATACCGGGATAACCTTCGCCTGTACTGGGGACAACCACAGTGGCAGAGCCCCTGCAAAGTTCTCCAGCAAGAATGCTGTGAAACGCTCCATCGTACTGATTACACCGCGGTGGATAACGACCGGACGATGTTTCTGCCCATCATCTCCCACATATTCGAGCTCAAACCGCTCTGGCAAGAGGAAGTCCAATTGAACGGTAGACAATGTCTCTTCTTTGCCCAGTGCTGTCTTGATCTGAACATCCAGTTTTGGACCGTAGAATGCCGCTTCGCCTTCTGCTTCATAGAATGGAAGGTTGAGTTCTTCCACAACTTCACGCAGCATGCGTTGGGACATTTCCCACATCTCGTCATTCTGGAAGTATTTCTCGGTATCCTGAGGATCGCGATAGGACAGACGGAAACGATATTCGTGAATACCGAAATCCTTATACACCGTTTGAATCAACTCAATAACACGTGCAAATTCTTCCTTGATTTGATCCGGGCGTGCGAATATGTGTGAGTCGTTCAGCGTCATCGCACGTACACGGTGCAGACCTGTCAACGCACCCGACATTTCGTAACGATGCATCATGCCAAGCTCGGCAATCCGGATTGGCAGATCACGGTAACTGTGCATGCTGGACTTGTACACCATCATGTGGTGAGGACAGTTCATTGGACGAAGAACGAGTTCTTCATTGTCCATAACCATTTTAGGGAACATGTCTTCCTGATAGTGCTCCCAGTGACCGGATGTTTTGTACAATTCAACATTACCCAGCACCGGAGTGTACACATGCTGATAGCCGAGGCTCTCTTCCAGATCCACGATATAACGCTCCAACGTCCGGCGCAGCTTGGCACCATTAGGCAACCAGATTGGCAGACCTTGTCCAACCAGTTGGGAGAATGTGAAGATTTCGAGTTCCTTACCCAATTTACGGTGATCCCGTTTACGTGCTTCTTCCAGGAAGTGCAAATGCTCATCAAGCTGTGCTTTTTTCACAAACGCCGTACCGTAAATACGTTGCAGCATTTTGTTTTTGCTATCTCCGCGCCAGTAAGCACCGGCAACATTCATGAGTTTGAATACTTTGATTTTGCTGGTGGATGGTACGTGGGGTCCACGACACAAATCGAAGAATTCACCTTGCTCATAAATCGTGATAACACTGTCTTCCGGTAAGTCACGAATCAATTCGAGCTTGTAAGGATCGCCCACTTCTTCGAAGATTTTGATGGCTTCCTCGCGGCTAACTTCCTTACGCACAATTGGCAAATTCTCATTCACAATACGTTCCATTTCCTTCTCGATCTTCTGAAGATCTTCCGGATTGAGCGGTTGTTCCAGATCCATATCATAGTAGAAACCATCTTCAATGACAGGGCCAACACCGAGGTGTACCTCTTTGTTTCCATATAAACGCTTCACAGCTTGAGCGAGCAAGTGAGCTGTACTGTGACGCATCACTTCCAGACCTTCTGGTGAATCCAGTGTTACGATCTCCACCAACGCTCCCTCATGAAGTGTTGTGGACAAGTCCACTACGATTCCATCCAGTTTGCCCGCTACGGCATTTTTGCGAAGTCCGCTGCTAATCGAAGCGGCCACATCTTCAATGCTGCTTCCGTCGGCATACTCACGAACCGAACCATCAGGTAGTTTAATGTTAACTGCCATTTGTCTCATTCCTCCTGTAAATTCAACCTCTGTCCATGCATGATCATGGATGGATAATCTATTGCTGTTCCTGCGATTTTTGCAAAGGAACGCAAAAAACACCCGTCCCGGCAAAGGGACGAGTGTTGTATACTCTCGTGGTTCCACCCTAATTCAGCTGCTCATCCATATTGGAAGTACAGCCCTCATTGGCATGACGGTAACGGGCATGACCCGGCATATCCTTACTCATGGATGACTACCTGTATATATAGAGGTGATCTTTATATCCATTTTCAAAACTGCAGCTCCAAAGGGGTAAACCAAACGTGGCATCCGGAGGAAATTTCAGCCTGGTTCCCTCTCTCTGCACCGACCGTACGTGTGGTTCTTGTCTTTGTCAACGCTTTTGCTTATTGTTCCATAACAACTCAAATAAATCATGGATCAACAGTTATTATAATTGCCAAGATCACTTGCGTCAAGACCTGTCAACAACCCGGAGCGCAGCACTTCACACTCGGGGCAATGATGGCATAATTGCACCTTGTCCTCAAAGATCTGACGGATTGTAGAGATAATTGGCAGATCTGGCGTGCGCGTATGCAGCATGACTTTTTCAGGCGAGATGGAGATCAGTGTACTCACAATCATATCTTCGATATCCATTTCCAATTCAAGTCCTGGCATCTCCACAACGACCTGTTCATCCTTTTGAACGGGCAGCACATTAAGCGCAGCATCCAATACCTGAAATTCATGCAATCCTTTGTGTATCAAATGCACAAGAGGTACTTTCGCCTCCTGAAAAAACACAAAATACTTGAGCAGCCCCATAAACTCTTCATATTGACGATCCATCCAGAATTCATCCAACGCATATTCTACCAACTCATGAAGTTCCTGTTTATACTGCCGAATCCGGAAATTAAGAATACCTTCAAGGTGAAAAAAATGAACTTCCTCCAAATCCTGCTTCAATCCATTGGCCAAAGTGGTACGGCGACGCTCGCGCAGTCCTGGCTGATCCAAGTCCCCATTGAATAACAAAGGCATGCATATCCGGTTTACCTTCTCCACCTCATGTTCATCCATGACTGAGCAGGCCTTGGAGATCATCTCTTCCACCATAATACGTTCACGTGTATCCATGATGTAATCTGCAAGTCCCGTGGCCAGCAAATCACTGATCTGAGGCAGCCACTGCTGGAAGTCAGCGTGATTCTCATTGCCTCTGCATACCCAGGCCGCTCTTCCGTCATTATGTTTGAAGGTGAGCCGAAATCCTCTTTTGCTTATATGTAAACCTTTGGTTTTTTCCTTCACACAACGATAAAATTGATCCGCTTCCTCCTGCCCTGATACATCGGTCCATACGGCGAACAGTTCCATAAGAATCACTCCTTTCCTTCCTGTTCAAAGTATATGGCAAGGCCGATAGGGATATACGAAGCGGATTGATGGAAAGCGTGTCATGATTTCTCAGTATATTATCAATCCGTTTGGAGTTAAGACAAAAATGTGTTATTATTTTTATAACAGTATGTTTCACGGAAAAGGGGGAAGCCAAAATGAGACAACAACCAAGAATACTCCGTTACGCCTTTATTATCATTTTGTGCGTATTCCAAGCGTTGTCCTTCCCAATTCCGATGCAGTCGGAATCCGCTGTCGAGGTAACCGTTGAGACAACTTCCAACAAGGAAGTGCTTGTCCACACATTGGAGTCTCAGCAGAAACCTGCCATTCGCAAATACCCACAAGTCATGTCGAAGTTGATTGCGGTCACGCATAACAAACCTGTCTTTCTTGTGCTCGCTTTGTTGCTAATGCTGCGAATTCCTACACCGCGTCTACCCTTTAAACCGTTGATTTGTCTGTTTAAACGCAGATTATTTCTGCTACCTATCAAATTCACCAGTATGTATGTATCTCCCACCCCTATAGCACCAAATTACGTGAACGCTCTTAACTAGCCGTTACACCGTATTTTAGGTTGCTTTGCATGGAGACACCTCTGTCTGAAAGACGGTGTGCTTGTGCATAACTTATAACCCTATTAGCAAATGTTAGATATCGATCAGCCTCATTGGCAACACCTATTTGTTAACGTCTATTTTGTTATCCCCATTTTCATTAAAAATTCACAACACAAGGCTGTGTGTCAGGAGTCCCTGGCTCTGTTTACCCGCATCATTTAATGTTCCTACAAGCAGCAGATCATTCTATTTTCGGGAAATAAGCCTGTCTTCTGTGGCCAGCCCTCAATTTAAGGAGGCTACTATCCATGGATGTACGCGAAACAGATTTGCCGGGAATCGGCAAGAAATTTCAGATTGAAACGAGCAGTGGAGATAAAATTATTGTCATTATTCACGATGACGGTCGCCGTGAAATGTACCATTTTGAGTACGATGATCCAGACCAAAGCATCTCCATGATTACGCTGGATGACTATGAAGCAAGACAGATTGCTGCCATCGTTGGTGGTTTAACCTATAAGCCAAAGCAGCTTGAAAATATTGAAGTAACGTTTGACGATCTGATTATCGAATGGTACAAAATCGAGCCATCCTACGGATGTATCGGTAAATCTATTGGTGAACTGGACGTACGTCAAAACTCAGGGGCAACGGTTATTGCCGTTGTAGAGAAGAATCACAAAAAACATATCAGCCCCGGTCCGGAGGTCGTGATTAGTGCAGAGTCCACGGTAGTAGCCGTTGGCGAACGCAATCAGCAGAAGCTATTCAAATCCCTCCTCCTGACCGGAAGGGGGTGAGTCGATGGATCATCTGATATTCGAAGTGGGTCTGGCACTTGTGCTCATTGCAGCAGCCGGACTCTTATCCGCAAAACTGAGATTTTCGGTCGTTCCATTTTACATCCTGATCGGGATGGCCGTTGGACCTCATGCCATGAAGATCTGGCATCTGGACTTCCGTTTCATTGAAAGTCAGCCGTTTATTGAGTTTATGGGCCGAATTGGTATTCTGTTCCTGCTCTTCTATCTTGGGCTGGAATTCTCGGTTGGTCGTTTGATCAAATCGGGTAAATCCATTGCCGTCGGCGGTTCCATCTATATCGGAATTAACTTCACACTGGGATTGATTTTTGGTTTTGCTTCCGGTTTCCCAGCCGCCGAAGCTCTAGTCATTGCCGGAATTACCACCATTTCATCCAGTGCCATCGTCGCCAAAGTACTCGTTGATCTGAAACGAACAGCGAATCCGGAGACGGAAATGATTCTCGGAATTATCATGTTTGAAGATGTGTTTCTCGCTGTATATATCTCCATCTTGTCTGGACTTGTGCTCAGTGATTCATCCTCCATCGGAGGTGTCATTGTATCGGCACTCATCGCGCTTGGATTCATGCTCATTGTCATCATTCTTGGACGCAAAGCTACACCACTGCTCAACAAATTGCTCAAGATTCGCTCTAATGAGTTGTTCTCACTTGTGATTTTCGGTGCATTGTTCCTCGTTGCCGGATTCTCCGAAACCATTCACGTCGCCGAAGCGATTGGCGCCTTGCTTGTTGGTTTGGTGTTGGCTGAAACGGAACATGCAAAACGGATTGAGCACTTGATCCTGCCATTCCGTGATTTCTTCGGAGCTGTCTTCTTCTTCAGCTTTGGATTGTCCATCGATCCGTTGTCTCTTGGCGGCGAAGCTGTATGGCTTGCTTTGATCGCAGTTGTGCTCACCCTATTCGGAAACTTCCTTGCAGGCATGCTCGCTGGGCGCAGTGCAGGATTATCACCAAAAGCTTCAGCCAATATCGGTTTGACTATTGTGTCACGTGGTGAATTCTCCATCATTATGGCCAACATGGGTAAAGCCGGAGGACTTCTCCCGCTGCTGCAACCATTCGCCGCCTTATATGTACTCATTCTGGCGATCCTTGGACCGTTATTAACCAAAGAGTCCAAACACGTGTTCAGATTATTGGATAAAATATTCAAGTTCAAAGATCCTCGGAAAAAGAAAGAAGAGCCGAAGGTTCTGCAGAAAGAAGGATAACCCCCTTGTCTGTTCAGAACAGACAACGTATCGTAATCGCGGCTCTACCGCCGATCTTTCTGTGATTAACCCAGGGAGAATGGCACGAAAGCCGCACAAAGGAGGATGACCTATGAAAGCACCTCTGATATCGGCTAATCCAGTGCCACAAACCGCCAAGCCCAGACTAACATCTACCCGTCGCCTGTTGAATTTATTGTTTGTAATAGCGGGTGGAATTCTCGCCTCCGTGGGACTTGAGTTGTTTCTACATCCCAATAAGATCATTATTGGAGGCATTACGGGCATCTCTTCGTTGTTCGCCCACTGGACCGAGATGAGAATTGGTTTATTCCTGTTCTTGTTCAACGTTCCGTTTATTTTTCTGTCCTATAGACTCGTGCAAAAGAAATTCGTACTGGTCACTGTTCTGGGTTTGGTTGTCTTTTCGATTGGTGCCATTGTGCTTCATCCCATGCCGCCGCTTGTCGAGCACCCGCTGGCTGCCGCCATATTTGGCGGATTATGTCTAGGCCTAGGAATCGGTCTAGTCGTGCGGTATGGTGGGACACTGGATACGCTGGAAATCGGTGATCCGTCCTCCCGTCCACCTGAACGTGTGTTTAGCGGGAAACGGATGCTTATCGAAAAAATAATCATGCTGCTCAACTTGCTGATTCTAACCGCTGCTGGTGTTGTCTTCGGTTGGGATCAAGCGATGTACTCGGTAATTGCTTATCTCATTGCATATGAAATGGTGTATATTGCATTCCGCGGATTCACAGCTAAGCGCAAAATATGTATTTTAACCACACAAAGTGCTCAAGTTGAAAAAGTAATCCGTAAACGGCTGCGCCGTGAACCTCGAACATTGGATGTTTCAACGGATTCAGGGCACGCTGCTGTCGCTGAAGGTTGGATCCAACACGTACCGGGAGCACTCTACTATGAGATTCATTTCCTCGAAATGATCTGGCTCAAATCCATTGTGCGTCATATTGATCCACATGCTGGTATTGTGACGAACCCGGAAAAATAATCAAAATTCCTATAGGCTAGGCAAATAAAAACTCTCTCTGATTCCTATGGATGTTAACCATTCATTCTGGATCAGAGAGAGTTTTTCATTTATTCTTTTTATAAATCTACTATTGCTTTCACTACATGCGAATCCGGTTGTAACCATGTGTCGATCGAATCAGGTAATTGATCAAAACTCGCCCGGTGTGTAACGTAGCCATCCATGTTCAACTTCTTCTCCCGCAAGATCGACATGACCTGCTCAAAATCTTCCCTCGTGGCGTTCCGGCTGCCCAGAATGCTCATCTCCCGCTTGTGAAAGTCTGGGTCATGAAAGGAAATATCGGCTTTGACCAGTCCAACAAAGATTAATTGTCCACCATGAGCCACATAATGGATGGCATCATTCATTGAATGCATGTTTCCTGTTGCATCAAAGACAGCCGTCGCATAGTCCCCATCCGTAATTTCAGCAACTTGCTGTAACGCTTGTTCATCGGCCTGAACCATAGCATCCACGCCCGCCCACGTGCGGCTCAGTTCCAGCCTGTCCAGATTCCGGTCAATGGCAATGACCCGAGCACCCGCCTGTTTGGCAAAAGCCATCACACCCAGGCCAATCGGTCCGGCTCCAATGACCACAACCTGATCTCCAGGCCTTAGGGCTGCTCTTCTGACCGCATGAGCACCAATACTGAGCGGTTCTACCATCGCGGTTTCATCCAGTGTAAGTCCGTCGGCTTGGATCAGATGGGAGACGGGTACAACAATCTTCTCTCGCATGCCGCCGTCCACATGCACGCCCATCACCTGCATGGATACACAACAATTTGTTTTCCCTGATCGACAAGCGATACAATGACCACAATGCAAATATGGAATAATGCTAACCTGATCTCCCGCCTTCAGCCCCGCTTCATTGGCCCCGATCTCTTCAATAATCCCTGCAAGTTCATGACCCAGTACACGGGGATAAGTGAAAAAGGGCTGATTACCTTTGTAGGCATGCAAATCTGTTCCACAGATTCCAATTCGGCGGATGGTTACCAGCGCCTGATTCTCGGTTCTTTGGGGTTCTGCTATGTCTCGCAACGCCAAACGATTTATTTCTTCACATATAACAGCTCTCATTCCTGTTCCCCCTTCGATGATGCTTGTTGCTTAAAGTGATGTTCATTGTTATATTCAGGGCGGCCGCTGGCCCAGCTCTCATTATGAATTGGAGCGAGAATACGCAGCACTTCTGATAACAGTTCCTGGTCCAGCGGTTCATCAATCCAGGCTGCATTGTTGCGGATATTATGTTCACTTGCACTGCTGACCAGTGTTGTTGGAATCCGTTCATTAGCTGTTGCAAACTGTACGGCAAGCTTCGCAATATCCGTTCCCTGTTCCGCACAGAACCGTGCTGCGTGCAGACAGACCTGCTTCACACGATCATCTGCCGGGTGCCAGGCAGGAGTACCTCTTGTGCTTAATAAGCCCATAGAAAGAGGCGAAGCATTCACAAGGCCAATCTCTTTCTTTTCCAAAAGGGGCAATAAGGACAGCAGTGAAGTGTCATTCAATGCGTAATGGCAATAGGAAATGATGGCGTCAGCATCAATCTGTGGCAATACCTTTTCGAATAACGGCAGCGGCAATCCACAAATTCCTGCATGGCGAATGACTCCCTGCTCTTTCAGGCGCAGCAAGGTTGGGAAAGCTTCTTCAATAATAATATCGGCCGGGACAAACTCAATGTCATGCAGAAACAGAATGTCGATATAGTCGGTATGCAGTCGATCCAGACTCTCTCGAACACTATCATGTATCCGCTTACGCGAAAAATCAAATGTATTCTCCCCATAACGTCCAGCCTTGGTCGACAGCGTAAACGAGCTGCGTGGCAAACTGCGGATGGCTTCTCCAAGTACGATCTCGGCTTTCGTTAATCCATAATAAGGCGAAACATCTATATAGTTCATCCCTGCATCTACAGCGGCGTGAACCGTACGAATCCCCTCACCTCGATCAATATCACGAAATACCGAACCTAGAGAGGATGCTCCAAAGCTCAGTACAGGTACTTCCAGTCCCGTCTTGCCAAGTCTTCTTGTTTTCATATGCCTGCCCCTTCCCAGCATGTCTGCTTACTCACTTGTCCTTTCATTGTAACAGTTGAATTTCAAACTAAAATATCGCCAAATGCGTAATATGTACTGTTTGATGATCTATGAATAAACGTGGTTGTGAAGTGAAATTAAAAAGTCCGCCGATTCCCCTCATAAAGAGTAATCAACGGACTCATATCCCAACTGAATAAATGATCCTATCAAATCAATTCATCAGCGTGATGTATTATAAATATTAGTTCTGCATTACAAAATCTTGTTGAATGGCATTATTCTCATCAAACGTCCGCAGAATGTCATATCTTGTGTTACGCTGTGCCGGAATATAACCGGACTCCCGAATCAGTTGCGTAATGGAGCCAATATTGACTTTGTAAGTTGCGCCTGCAGCCGATACCACGTTCTCTTCAATCATGGTGCTACCAAAGTCGTTGCAGCCAAATTCAAGTGATTTTTTGCCGATTTCAGGTCCCATCGTTACCCATGAGGATTGAATGTTTTTGATGTTGTCCAATACCAGTCGACTGATCGCTACCGTCTTCAGGTACTCTTCAGGCGTCTGACGCTCCAGCTTCAGATTTGTATTATCCGGTTGGAATGTCCAAGGAATAAACGCCAGGAATCCTTCGGAATCATACTTGTTCGCAATGCACTCATCCTGAGCTTCACGTACACGGAGCAGATGCAGTGCGCGCTCTTCCATCGTTTCACCAAGGCCGATAACCATCGTTGCCGTTGTGTTCATACCGATACGGTGAGCTGTCTGCATAACGTCCATCCAATCGCGCCATGAACCTTTCAAACGGCTGATTTTGCGGCGTGTACGGTCATCCAGGATTTCCGCACCACCACCAGGCAGGGAATCCAGTCCCGCTTCGTGAATTGCACGTACAACCTCTTCCAGAGTGAGACCGTCGGATACTTCGACCATTTTCATAATTTCGGCTGGTGAGAAGGAGTGCATCGTAATGTTAGGGAAACGCTCCTTGATCGCTTTGAGCAGGTCAGTGTAATAGCTAAACGGCAGATTCGGATTCGTTCCGCCTTGCATCAAAATCTCGGTACCGTTCACGTCTTCGGTTTCTTGAATCTTCTGGAAAATAACTTCATCGGGAAGTACATATCCTTCGTCAGAGCCAGGTCTGCGGTAGAAAGCACAAAAACGGCAGTACACATCACACACGTTCGTGTAGTTGACGTTACGCCCAATTACAAATGTTCTGTATGGTTCGGGGTGCATGCGTTTTACAATCACATTGGCGGCGGCCCCGATTTTGTCTACTTCATTCGATTCAAACAGCTGAATCGTGTCTTCCAAGTCCAAACGTTCGCCCCGAAGGGCTTTATCTAAGATACGGTCTACCGTACTCATCGTAAAAAAGCCTCCCTCATGAAGAGAAAATAGTATCACGATCCGTCCCAACTTGTTCATATAGATGAAAGTTTTGGTGGCAACATCGCATTTCTGTACTCCACATATCGTAACACAGGTTACATGTGAAAAAAAGCACCTTATGAGCAGGTGCTTTAAAAATTAATAAAAATGTTTACATATGCCATCTATTTCATTTCTTTTTCAGCAGACTATAACACCCGTATTTCACTACTGTCGATTCTACGAATCCTGAAGTGCCTGATCCAGATCCGCAATCAGGTCATCGATGTCTTCCAGACCAACCGAGAACCGCAGTAATCCGTCAGTTATACCCCGATCGCGGCGAACCTCAGTCGGCATTGCCGCATGAGACATCATCGCAGGATAAGACAAGATACTTTCAACCGCACCCAAACTCACGGCAACAATTGGCAATTTCACACGGTTAAGTACAGCCTTGGCCCGATCTCCAGATCCAACGTCAAACGACACGACAGCGCCGTATCCGCTTGACTGACGTTCATGAGCTTCACGGCCGGGATGATCCAGCAGTCCCGGATAAAATACAGCCGTAATATCACTGCGTCCACTGAGCCAAGCTGCCAGCTTGGCTGTGCTCTGTTCACTGTGTGCCATGCGCGCACCCAAGGTTTTCATGCCCCGCATCAGCAGCCAGGATTCCTGGGCACCAAGCACAGTTCCAAGTCCATTCTGCAATTGTTTTAGCTGTCTACCCAGTGAATCCGTACGAGCAACGGCTAAACCTGCCAGCACATCACTGTGCCCGCCAAGAAACTTGGTTGCACTATGTACGACAATATCCACTCCGAGCTCAATCGGCCGTTGGTAATAAGGCGTCATGAAGGTGTTATCGAGAATTGAGATTAGCTCATGTTCCTGTGCCCAGGAGGTGACAGCAGCAATATCCGTGATCCGAAGTGTCGGGTTGGATGGTGTTTCCATATAGACTGCCTTCGTATTCGGTTTGAGCGCTGCCTTTACTTCCTCAATATTGGTCATATCCACAAAGGTAGTCTCTATCTGCATCCGACTCAGAATGGAAGTAAGCAATCGATACGTACCTCCATATACATCTTCCGTCACAATCATGTGATCCCCTGCCGAGAACATCATGAACACACTGGAGATGGCAGCCATGCCGGAGGAATAAGCAAATCCGCGTGCCCCACCTTCCAATAAAGTAATGTAATCCTCCAATGCCTGACGAGTCGGGTTACCCGAACGGCTATAGTCATGTTGAGGTGGATTAAAAATATCAAAATGATGGAATGTCGAGGCCTGGTAAATGGGTACACTGGAAGCCCCGGTGGTTTTATCGATTTCGTCACCGAAATGAAGCAGCTTGGTATCGAATTTCAGGTCGGAATGAACATTCCGTTCATGATTGTTGGCATTATTGTTTTGCTCACTCATGATGCGTTCCCCCTTCAATCTCCTGCTGTGCAGCTGTAAGTGCGTTGCCCAGATCGGCAATCAGATCATCGGCGTGCTCGATCCCAACAGAGAAGCGCAACAGACGGTCATCTACACCTACAGCGTCACGAATTTCAATCGGAATATCTGCATGGGTCTGTACCGCAGGATAGGTCATCAACGACTCTACACCCCCGAGGCTTTCCGCAAAAGCAATCAGTTTGATGTGACGCAGCAATGGTTCAACATAACGAGCATCCTTTACTTTGAAAGAGAAAATGCCTGTGTTCCCGCTGGACTGTTTATTCTGTATTTCAAATCCGGGATGATCCGACAATCCTGGATGATACACTTCATCAACGGCTGGATGCTCCAAAAGGTACTTGGCAATCGTCAAGGCATTATACTCATGTCGCTCCATGCGAAGAGCGAGTGTCTTCATGCCTTTCATCAGCTGATAGGAGTCGCTTGGAGACAACACTGCTCCAATGGAATTGTGCAGGAATGCCATTTCGGCCGACAACTCTTCCCCTTTGGTAATAATCAATCCGGCAAGTACATCATTATGACCACCCAGATACTTTGTGGCACTATGGATGATGATATCGGCACCGAGTTCAATTGGACGCTGGAAGAAAGGAGTCAGTAGTGTATTATCCACAATGGTCAGCAAGTTGTGGCTCTTGGCCCAGGAGCATACCGCTTCCACATCCGTAATCATCATTAATGGATTGGTTGGTGTCTCAATAAATACCGCTTTTGTATTCGGCTGACGAATACTTTCCAGAGCTGCCAGATCATTGGTATCGACGTAACTTGCCGTCACACCAAATCTAGATAGGATGCGCTCTAGCAAACGATACGTTCCGCCGTACAGATCCAGCGATACAATCAGATGATCCCCTTGTCCAAATAAGGCGAAAATCGTTTGCAAGGCAGCCATGCCGGAGCTACAGGCAAATCCGGCGTCACCGGATTCCAACGCTGCCGCTGCTTCTTCCAACACTTTACGGGTTGGATTGGTCGTACGAATATAATCAAATCCCGTGCTTTGTCCAAGCTTGGGGTGGCGAAACGCAGTGGATTGATAGATCGGAAAATTAATGGCGCCTGTTACCGGTTCATTGATAGACCCAATTTGGGCCAATCGGCTTTCGATTTTCAACTTGTTGTCTTCCATTGCAGCATCCTCCTGTAATGTCGATTAGATTTGCGGACCAATATCGTAAGGTGTCTCTTGATACACATAGTAATTGAGCCAATTAGAGAATAATAAGTTTGCATGTGCCCGCCAAGTAGCCGGGGGAACACGGGAAGGATCGTCATTCGGGAAATAATGTTTAGGCAGCGCAATGTTCATGCCTTTAGCTGCATCCCGGTCATATTCCCATTTCAATGAAAGCGGATCATACTCGGCATGTCCGGTTGCAAAAATCTGTTTGCCGTCTTTGGTAGCAACCAGGAAAATTCCTGCTTCCTCAGACTCAGCCAATATTTCAAGGTTATCATTTTTTTCAATATCTTCACGGCGCACTTCCGTATGGCGGGAATGCGGAACGTTGAATACTTCATCAAATCCGCGCAGCAGCTGCACATTGGATCTGTTGATCGTATGTGAGAATACACCGAAACATTTTTCATCCAGCGGAACTTTGGGAACTCCGAAATGATGGTATAAACCCGCTTGGGAAGCCCAACATATATGCATAGTCGAAGTCACATTGGTTTTGGTCCATTCGAAGATCTCCTGGATTTCTTTCCAGTAGTTCACGTCTTCAAAGTCCATTTGCTCTACAGGAGCGCCTGTAATGATCATGCCGTCAAAGCGGCGGTGTTCGATCTCATCAAAGGTTTTGTAGAACAAGTCCAAATATTCCTGCGATGTGTTTTTGGACGTATGAGACTTCGGATGAACCAGAACGATATCTACCTGAATGGGTGTGTTACCCACCAGACGAAGCAATTGTGTTTCTGTCGTTTCCTTTGTAGGCATCAGGTTTAATATAGCGATACGCAGCGGACGGATATCCTGCTTATAAGCGGATGTCTCGTCCATGACAAAGATGTTCTCTCCTGCAAGTACTTCCTTGGCAGGCAGTGTGTCTGGAATTTTGATTGGCATGGTGGTTCTAACTCCTCCTTGTGCATAAATAGATGCAGCCACTGCAGATGCGATACGCTTCGCATCCGTACAGTTATAGGCTGCCATGAGCTTGCCTGCAGGCGCTGAATTGCAACCACATTGCTGTCGGCAGGCTCAAGTTCCTTAGCGAAAATCACTGCTGAGAAGTCGGTGCATATAACAAAGACCTTCCTCGGATTCCGAGAAAGGTCATATGTAAATAGATATGCGCCTCTCTCATCTCTCAGTTACAACAGTGTCACTCGGACACTTGGTCGCTGCAAGAATTAGCACCGTGCGGTATACCGCCGGTTGCCGGGTTTCATCGGGCCAGTCCCTCCACCTACTCTTGATAAGATTTCGCTTTATTCAATTGTAAAAACTAGTGTGGTTCACCCTTTACTTTAAGACATTAATCCCCTCACGTCAAGGTGTAGTTCTATGCATGTTCCTCAGGATCGGAACCGTTCATCATCCGTTGTCATACACTGCTCCAGGGCGCGAAATCGACACATTTTTGCGCTTGAAAGGACCCTGTACCAGCGGTATACTAGACAAGTGTTATAAACCCTTATGTGAGAGGTGACATATTCAATGGATGGCGACCCGAGGCCTGACTGGCAGCCGAATTCCGACAAACTGCATAGAGAATTGATATCAGCATGCCGGCAGCGGGACGTTACTTCCGTTTGATTATAGAGCGAACGCAGTCCTGACTTCCAGGCTCCGCTGCCGACCGGCTGATCTGTTCTTTTTGCGCCCATATTGATGAAATCCGCCCATTTGGCGGGTGCAGAAGGAGTAGATGAATAATGAAAATCCGGTTGGTAAACAACGGTGTATTTATTCCGGTGGACGACATTCAGCAGGCGCTGACTCCACCAGCGGAAGGATTTTACTGGATTGATGCGGACGTAGACGATTTGGCGGTACTTCAACCCCTTTTCATGATGCATGATCTGGCCGTGGAAGACTGTTTGAGTGACGAAGAACAACGTCCGAAGATTGAAATTTATGAGAGCCATTATTTTATTGTTATTAACAGCATTCGTTTCGATGATGAAGAGATTTTCTTACGTGCCGTCAACCTGTTCCTTGGCAGACACTTTATTATCAGTGTGACCAAACAGAAAGTCAGCGAATTGCGGACATTGAAACCAATTCTGTGGGAACAGGAAATCAGTACACCGGATAAGCTGCTCTACCTGCTGGTTGACTTGATTGTTGATAATTATTTTACCGTCGGTGACCGAATTGAAGCCCGCATCGAGAAGCTGGAAGAAGACATTCTGATGCATACCAAAAAGTCTCACCTGAATGAGATTATCGGGTTGCGCAGTGAGATTTTATGGCTGAAGAAAGTGCTGGGGCCTCAGAAAGAGGTCATTAACACACTCAATAAAAAAGATCTGCGTCTTATTGATGATCAACTGCAGAAGTATTTCAGTGACATTTATGAGAATGCTGTGAAAATATCTGAAACCTTTGAGACTTATCGCGACTTGATGGGGAACTTGCGAGAAGCTTACCAATCCAGTATCGCCAATAGGGCGAATGAGATCATGCGTGTGTTCACCGCCATTACCACGGTGTTCATGCCGCTGACCGTGATCACTGGTATCTATGGGATGAACTTCACGAACATGCCTGAGCTGAACTGGAAGTATGGTTATTTTGTGGTCATTGGCCTGATGGTTACACTGGGCCTGAGCATGTTCTTTATTTTCCGCAAAAAAGATTGGGTTTGAAATAGCAAAAGACGAAGCGCTCCACATCTGGAGAAACGCTTCGTCTTTTTTTAAATTTATTCTATTTTAGAAAAATCCTTCTGCTGATCTATCTTAATTCTAGCCTGCATTCTGTTCCGTCTCCGTGTGACGGCGAAACCGGATGCGAATCATGCGCAGTCTTTCGTAGACCTGCTCCAGGTTGCTCCCGCCAGGCTTTTCTTCTCCATACACCTTATGTAACACGGGCTTCAGAAACGTATCCCCCAGCTCCTCGTAGGCACTCCATACTGCCTCTTGCTCCTCTTCGGGCATGACAGCAAGCTCCGCATCGAGCAGACAATCTGTGTCATACCCCTCCAAATCCAGTGTCTCCAACAGTTCAATTAGCTCCCGCCGGGACAATCCGGAACGATTCACGATCTCCTCCAACGTATATCCTTCCTTCATACCTTCAAGTACCTGCTTCCGTGTGGTGAATCTGTCCAGCTCCTGCTTGTATTTCTGCTCTCTCTGTTTGTACAGCCAGCTCTCATATTCTTGTTCCCTCAGAGCCGTGTACACCCAATCTAGCGGAAAAGATGTGGAACGTTCCATTCCATTCGTAAGCTCCAGCCATTCAGCACCGTACTCGGAAGCCTTGCTCTCTCCTACGCCAGGCAATTGCATCAATTCATCGATGGTTTGTGGAACAAATGCGCTGATCATGCGTAACAACCGGTTCGTTGCAATAAAATAGGGGGCCTTCCGGTCCGACGCCGCTCTCTTCCTGCGCCATATGCAAAGATCCATATAAAGCCCCTCGTTGCCATATAATTCACTGTAACAATGTAGACGCTGACCGCCATAATTGCGCGACTTCAAATCATCATTTTCGTGAAACAAGCCCTGCAGCAAGGGACGATATCCTTCGCCCATCTGAATGGCTAACTGATGACGATACACATGTAACAGCTCGTCCCACGAACTGCCAGCATACCAGATGGCATCCGTACGATCTCCTTCCTCATATTGGCTCCATCCCAGATGCCACCCCCCTTCTTCTTCACCGATCCACAGCTGGGCATGCTCTTCATTCTGATCTGACATTCTGGATAATCTGTTCATGAAAATGACTTCCATATCTTGTCCCTCCTTCAATAGTTCAGCTCTACACAGTCTGTATTGTGCTAAATTAAGCAACACAAAAAAACACCTCTCCTGCAAAATCCATGCAAGAGAGGTGCTTCCTCATTAACCGTGCTATGCTGTTGCTCATATATTACCACAATGGAAAAATTCGTCAACCACTTGTTTATAAAGCTATTTACATGTTCAAAGCCAGTTTCGCCAGGGCAAGCGAACCACACAGTCCCGCATTATCACCAAGTCCCGGAGAAACGACATACTGGTCAATATCGGACTGAAGTGCAGGATGCTGAACGTATCCAGCGAGCAATTCTTGCAGCTTGCTGCGAACCATCGGGAACAGATGCTCCTGCTTCATCACACCGCCGCCCATTACAATTTTCTGCGGAGTGAGAATCAACACATAGTTCATCAAGGCATGCGCCAGATAATGTGCTTCAATCTCCCAGGCCTTATGATCGGCTGGCAGTTCGTAAGCAGGCTGCTCCCAACGTTTATTGATGGCAGGACCTGCAGCAAGTCCTTCCAGGCAGTCTCCATGATAAGGACAGAACCCTTCATACGTATCTTCGGGATGCCTGCGTACAATGATGTGTCCCATCTCTGGATGTGACAATCCATGGACCATTTTGCCACCTACAACTGCGCCTGCACCAATACCCGTTCCGACAGTAATATACAGACAGCTATCCAGACCTTGTGCAGCCCCCCAGGTTGCTTCCCCAAGCGCAGCACCGTTTACATCCGTGTCAAACGTCATCGGTACATCAAAGTGCTCCTTGAGCTTACCAATCAGGTTGTACTGACCCCAATACGGTTTTGGTGTTGTTGTGATGTAACCATAAGTCGGGCTTCCTTCAATCGGATCAATCGGACCAAATGAACCTACACCCAAAGCTTCAATGCCTTTACCTTCAAAAAAAGCGATTACTTGAGCCATCGTCTCTTCCGGTGTCGTCGTTGGAAAGCTTACGCGTTCAAGAACTTCTCCTTCTTCCGTACCGATACCACATACAAATTTGGTTCCTCCAGCTTCAATTGCGCCTAAAATCGTCATGTTAGTCACGCTCCCAAGTCGTTTAAAATTAAAATGGATTTTCGAATCTGTTCTCTGAACGACGGAACGACAGCATGATTAATCCTGTTCAGCAGTTCCGAGCTTCGCCAATCGCTTTAATAAGGTCTGCTTCCAGCTGTCGGCTAGTGTTGGAATGGCCAGCAAAGCACGCATACCAGTGACATCCTGCTTCCCCTGATGCATAATTCGATTAGCTTCCAGAATGGTCATTGATGCAGGGTCCGTGCTTACTCGTCTGAATATTGCAGAAGAAGTTACCTCGCCCTCTTGCAATACTCGAAAATAAAATCCGGTATGCCCGCTATCCTGAAAATAAACAGGCAGCTCTTTGTAATCATACCGTGCACCAAGCTTGAAGCAAGGCTGTCTTGGCTGACTGACCTGTACCGTGGCTTCCCCCAATTCATATACATCACCAATCCGGACTTCTTCCTCCATACAGCCTTCAACTGTCAGATTTTCTCCACAAGCTCCCCAGTCCAGCTTGCGATCCATCAGTTGTTCTAGCGCCGGATAACGACTGTAATCGTATACACAAACCGCCTTGTCAGGCCCACCATGATGCTCAAGATCCGCCTGGGCATCCCCTGTCATTCCGGTGAATGACAGGAAAACCGGGCTGGATATGGGATGTTTCACAATGCCGCTCATCACTTCGCGCTTCTGGGCAGGCAAGGCCTGAGGCTGCCCTACGTTTACAGCTAATACCGCCGTTTTGTTTTCATCTGGCTTCCGGTTATGTGTGAGTGTCATCTGATCTTACCTCCCATATTAGCTTTCTTTTAACGAACAGAGCCACCAAAAACAAGTGTATTACTTAACAAGCGGCCGGGGGAAGTAAGCATTTTGCCGCCAGCATACATACCAGAAGATGCACCACCATCCAGGTTCATTGCCTGCTTGGCACCAAGCTTCTGCATGACAGCAGCCCATTCCTTAATCGTCGCACCTGGCACGGTAGCCAGCATAACCGAACCATCAGCCATAATGGCAATACCGCTTCTTGCGCCGGAGGCATTGAGAATTTTGCTATCCTTGAAGCCCTCACTCGCTGGATTGACGGCAACTTTGCCGTCTTTCACCAGACGTGGACCTGCGCCCACAGCGGTGACTACATCTTCCCAAGGGATCTCCTTGCCTGCTGCATTGGTGTATTTATAATCCATCTCTACAGTTGATCCAACGGTGAAGCGGTCCGAAGAAGCTTTCTGATTCCCCGTGAAGACCAGCACCGAGCCATTCTTCGGAATGGCTACATTGGTATTCGGTACTTTCTTGGTGACAATCCCTTTCTCCATCACAACCGCCGTACCTCCTTTGAACCCGACTGTGGAACCCCGCTCTGGCGTGTATAACATCGTAATACTCGCATTCGCGGAAGGTGTTCGGTTAATAAAGGTCGCATACCAACTGCGTGATTTTCCTTCTGTATCTGTTACTTTACCCGTCAGGCTCACTTGAAGCGAATCCATGATGGCAGAGCCATCTTCCTTAAACCCGATCGTAGTTCCGTATCTTCCAATATGTATAACCTTGCCGTTTGCTATTAACATGCCGTATGGATCTGGAGCTCCGTTATAAGCTTCAAAAAACGCTCCGTTAATGGCCGCTTGCGCGCCATAAGCTTTGACAATCGAAGGTAATGTTGCGGTCTGACCGACCTGCTTCTTCGCCAATCCTACGGTAACTGGTGTACCCTTGGGAATACTAACCGTCTGCACGGTAAAACTGCGTCCTGCTGCTTTTACTTTCTGTACCTTGGTGCTGATTGCCGCTTTGGCATCTGCTGTCTGTGGAGCACTCACCGCTCCTGAAAGGATTACAGGCAAAGCAAGGACGAGGGCCATAGCCCCTGTCCACCACTTTTTGCCCGTCCGTTTTGTCTGCATGCTACTCACCCTATTGCCACTCCCATCCAAGAGCCCAGGCTCTTCATCTCAAGTTGTTCAAACTTGTCCATCACCATATCCGGATCAAGACGCAATTCACATACATCCAGTGCACAAGCTACCGGAACAGCACAGTGAATCTCTGCCAGTTTGCGGGACAGATGCAGCATGTCGAGATCATTCTCAATCTTGTTACGTACCGAAGGGGTAAGTTTGTCCATATTGTCCAAAATACCTTCAATGGAGCCAAACTCCTGTACAAGCTTCAAAGCTGTCTTCTCCCCAATGCCCCGTACCCCAGGATAATTGTCACTGGCATCGCCCATCAGACCTTTCATGTCTATCACTTGACGAGGTGTCAGTTGTTTCTCCGTCATTAGGGATTCAGGCGTATACACCATGTAATTGCCATGACCTTTTTTCATAATAATAATACTTGTGCGGTCATCAATCAGTTGCAGCATATCGTGGTCACCCGTCAGTACCATCACGTTCATATCCGTCTGCTCGGTGTAATACTTGGCAAGTGTACCGATACAATCATCAGCTTCATATCCTTGAGCACCAATATTCGGAATGTTCAAACTATCCATCACTTCACGAATCAGAGCAAACTGAGGAATCAGATCATCCGGAGCTTCCGGACGGTTTCCCTTGTACGCTGCATACTCTTCACCGCGAAACGTCTTGCCCCCCATATCCCAACAGCATACGACATGACTTGGCCCAAAGGTTTGAACCGCATCCCAGAAATAACGGATAAAACCGTATACTGCGTTGGTTGGCACGCCTGCCTTTGTACGTCTGATATATCCGCTTGCAGATGTTGCATAAAATGCACGGAACAACACCGCCATACCATCTACCAGCAACAAAGTAGGTTCATTACGTTGATTCACTTGAATTTGTTCTCTCCTGTCCTGTATCTAGCAAATAAAATATCGAACTAATTCTATCATTATAGCATAGTTCCGCCAAGGATCGACCAGCCAAAAAAGCCCTGAAATTTGAACATTCAGAGCTTTTTTCACCTTGGTTCATTTAACAATCAATGAAATCATTCATCTAAAAATTACGCGTTGTTCCATTCCTGCTCATACGTATCTTCCTTGAATCCGACGGTTACTTTGTGACCATCCGTAACGATTGGACGTTTAATCAGACGACCATTGGAAGCCAGCAAACGAATCTGCTCTTCAGTGGAAAGCCCTGGCAGCTTGTCTTTCAATTGCTGCTCCTTGTATACTTCTCCGCTCGTATTGAAAAACTTCTTCACTTCAAGTCCGCTCTTCTGAATCAACTCCGTTAATTCTGCTTCGGATGGGGGTGTGTCGAAAATAGGAACTAATTCCAGTTCATGCCCCTGAGCTTCCAGCCATTTTACGGCTTTACGGCACGTGCCACATTTGGCGTACTGAAATACTTTTAGATTACTCATCGTGACTTGTCCTCCTATGTGTGCTCCGGTTTCGATTTCTCGCTTCCCTTGGTTTGCTTCGCAAATCCAAAAGTCGCTCCAAACCGATACCATCGCACTGTAATTTTAAACCTCTTCTCGAATGAGAAAAATGTCCATTCGGCTTTAGGGTCAAAAACTTTAAAACATAAAATCCTACAACCTAAAAATTTTTAAAATTAGCCTGTGGCATTTTGTTCGGATGCAGTTTGCATGCCTCACACGCATTTAATTGACTAGTCGTTGAACATACAGCAGGACACAATGCACTGAAGTCTGCACACAGCGCAAATAACATTGCGTTTGACAGCTTCCTAGAGCGTCTCCCTTGGAGATGCCTCAGCATCCAAACGTGCCTCCAGGGCAGCCATATCAGCGGGCAACGGGGCTTGGAACGTCATTCGACTTTGCAAAATGGGATGGTCAAACGCCAGCTCACATGCGTGCAATGCCTGACGAGCAATCCAAGTATCTTGTTCCTCCCGAACAGCCATGGTCTGCCCATCGATCTCATGCACAGGAAGGGTCTTGTACATCCGATCCCCAATTAACGGGCAGCCGATCGATGTCATATGTACCCTTATTTGATGGGTTCTGCCACTCTCCAGCTTCAGGTTCACTGCACTGGCACTTCCACCCGCCCACCTTGCGACTGTCGTGTATAACGTTCTTGCCGCATACCCGTCAGGTGTAACGATTCGACGATGCGGTACTTCGGGATCACGATCAATCGGGCCATCAATGGCTCCCTCTTCTTGGGCAGGACTACCGTGTACAAAGGCAATATATTGTTTATCCACCGTTCCTGCGATCATTTGTTCAGAGACATGCTGGTGCACATATGGATTTTTCGCGATTGCCAGTACTCCTGATGTTTCCTGATCCAGTCGATGAATCGGTCTGAAGCGGAAACGCTCTCCTTTGGACTTCCAATAATGGACAACCCCGTTTGCCAATGTACCTGTGTAATGCCCATGTGTTGGATGTACGATGACACCTGAATCCTTGTTCACGATAAGCAAGTGCTCGTCTTCATACAGTATCGTAAAGGGAATCGGCTCAGGTAAAATATCATCCGACTCTTCTTGCTCCATCCGGACTTCCAGAACGTCACCTGCGCTAACTTTGACGCTGATATATACCCGCTCGCCATTCAGCATAATTCCCTGCTCTGTAAGTTTGATTCTCGACAGGAGCTTGCGCGAAACCTGCAGGCGCCGCTGAAGCACGGTCTTCAGCAGCCAGCCATCTTCATGTTCGGGAACCGTGTAAGTAAGTGGTGAATAATAATCGCTCATTCTTTGTCTTTGCGGCGGAATACTTTTTTGCTCCGCACATACTCAATGTCAGCTACCTGTTGTCTCGCATTGGCAGTCCGTGCAACAACGAAGAAATAATCAGACAGACGGTTCAAATATCGTCGCACAGAAGGGTTGATATCCGTATGTTGTCCGAGGGTTACGGCGCGGCGCTCAGCACGGCGACATACGGTGCGGCAGACATGCAATGTGGAAGAGAGCAGACTGCCCCCAGGCAAAATAAACCGTTCCACTTTCGGATTCTCCGCATCATACTGATCAATCCACTGCTCAAGCCGGGCGACCATCTCATCCCGTACTTTATATTTGGATTCGCTAATTTTTACAAAGGCGAGATCGGACCCGCAATCAAACAATTCTTGCTGAATTTCGAGCAAATGTTCACGCAAATCCTCAAATTCCCCATTTGCTTGATCAATAAAACTGATGGCCTGCCCAACAAAACAATTCAGCTCATCAATTGTCCCATAAGCTTCAACCCGGTCATCATCCTTGATGACCCGTCCACCAATGACGGAGGTCTGCCCCTCGTCACCTGTTCGTGTATATATGCCCATTGTAATCCCTCCTATTGTTAATATCATTCGCATGGTAGAACGCTGGGGTTAAATATAAATGCATGACCCTTTTAGAGTTTAACTTAATCAGTATACTTGACCTGCTATGAATACGGGAATGCTATTATTTTCAGAAACCAGTGAGATCCTTCACACGTATATATGAATTGGTGTACTCTGCCGAGTATACGCCAAATCCTTGCAAACCAAAAGTAGAGGAGACGATTATGCAAAACTGGATAACCGATTTCATGGAACAATACGGCTACATAGGCATTGCACTCATTATTGCTCTAGAAAACGTATTCCCCCCCATCCCCTCCGAAATCATATTACCTTTTGGCGGCTTCATGACCACTTACACCAGCCTGACCCTTCCCGGTGTTATTATTGCGGCTACCATTGGTTCTGTGCTTGGGGCTGTCATTCTCTATGGGATCGGACTGCTGATTGATGTCAATCGGCTGGAGAAGATTGTAGAACGTTGGGGTCATATTCTGCGGATCAAAAAAGAAGATATCCACCGTGTCGATGCATGGTTTGACAAATATGGAATGTGGACCATATTATTCTGTCGCATGGTTCCCCTTGTTCGCAGCCTCATCTCGATCCCTGCCGGCATGTCCAATATGAAATTTGGTTTATTTGTCCTCTTCACAACCATTGGAACATTGGCCTGGAATATTATTCTCGTCTCGGTTGGTGCGGCTCTAGGGGCGTCATGGGAGAGTATCCTGCACTTTATGGACGTGTACTCCCTGGTCGTATATGTGCTTCTGGCGATTATTGTTGTGGGCTGTATCATCTGGTGGATCAGACGAAATAAAACTCGGAAATAAAGAAATTTACACGCATAGCTTTTGTCATAAAATAAAGCCTCCGCATCACTATTTGTGGTGACGGAGGCTTCTTTAGGCTCGTTCATCGTTTAACATTATGAAATGCTAATCTTCATATCGCAGCCCTCGATCTTTGAGATCAACAGCCAGGCCAGATATCAACAGATACATCTGTTCGGAATGCGCCTGCAGCGCCCGGTTAACCGACGCCATTCTTGCCGCAAAAATGCGTTCTTCCTCTGAAGGATACAAAGAGCCATGCATTTCATTGGTAATCACGAGCAGCTTTCCCTGGTAAGACAGAAGGGCGTCCAGCAACAGCTGTGTCTCTGAACGCTGCTGATCCAGATCATCACTTGCCCGGAACCCGGCAGCCATCCAGGCCGTCAGACTATCCACAATGACAATTCGCTGATCAGCCAGGAAGAGATTGGATTCCCGATTAATCTGGTGAAGCACCTCCGTCAGGTGCGGGCCGTTCCCAGCCTGGATAGCACGATAATGAGCGGATGGCAATTCGGGAATCACGGGATCATGATCACCAGTGGATAAATAGATGCCCTCCCGGCTAATCCGGGCTGCGTATGCAAGCGCAAATCGGGTTTTACCACTGCCTATGCCGCCTGTGACCGTAATTAGCAATCCGCTCCCCTCCTTCAGTAGCCATACTAGATTGCATTTACTCTGTCAGCGCCTTCAGCACTTTCTTGGATTCTTCGACATTGGACGCCGACACCGGAATGGTAGCAAACAGATTTTGCGCAGCATAATCTACATCTTTGAACATTTGCATATCTTCCAGCGGTATGCCATAAAGATGTGATTCTGTCTTGATATCTGAACCGTCATCTCCTTCACCCTTCTCAACCAAGACACCGCCTTCAAATACACCGCGCTTATACTTCTCCGAATCAAATGTATCATCCAGCGGAATATTGGAGCCGTTACTTCCGTACTGCTTCATATCAGCTTCAGGCAAAATGAAAATATCATGACCACCAGCCGCATACTCTACCATAATTTTCTGAACATCATACATTGCACTGGTGATAACCTCCACCTTGGGCTCCTCGCCCAGCTTCTGCTGCAAATTAGCTTGCAACTGCTCCGAGATCACGGATGGATTTCCTTGGTTATCAATGATAAAAATCGTAAAACCGTCCTTACCGCCACAGCCAGCAAGCAGAAAAATCATAGAAATGATTGCGGTAAGCCCCCAAAATCTCTTCATTCCAGTTCCCCCTTTAGTCTCCTATGTACAATATATCACAATTGTTCCACGCAAAAAAATAACCCTGCCTATCCGAAGCAAACTGTTCATAAGCAAAAAAAAAAGACCCCATCAGGGTCTTCTTCGATTCGCAATATGCGTAACGTTTCGATACAACGAAAAATTACTTTCCTTTAATCGGATTAGCCTTCATGTATTCATTAATCTTCAAATCTAGCAAACTGCTAATTTCAATTACAATATCGGATGTGAATGATTTCTCTTCAAGGAATATCTGTTCCATCTTGCGGCGTAGCATATGGATCTCATCTTCCAAGGAAACGTTATGCAAAGATGCGTGATCCGGTTTCACCGACCATCGGTCGCCATGATCGCCTTCTGCCAAATAATGCCCACGATTAGTCGGTAAATCATATTCAACACAAAACAAAGCCAACCCCTCCTTGGAAAAATTAGTTTCCAAATACAAGAAAAACATATTTCAAATTGAAATTATATCACAATATTTTGTAAAAGAAAGTTATTTTTTTCTAGTTTGAAGAAAGTTTATGTCGATCAGAAGCTTATAATCCCTATTAACCCTCTTTTTGCAGTTTGTAAACAAAGTTTCCGATTCGTTCCAATGCTTCATTCAATTGGGTCACAGATGTTGCATAGGAGCAGCGAAGAAATCCTTCACCTTGCGGCCCAAATACATTACCTGGAACAGCCGCTACTTTATTTTCCGTTAGCAGACGCTCAGCAAAAAGATCGGAACTCAGCCCTGTCTTCTGGATACTAGGAAACGCATAAAATGCTCCCTGGGGTTCATGGCAGTCCAGTCCAATATCTCTAAAACCCTGCACGATAAGGCGTCTGCGCTGATTATAGGATTCAACCATTCTATCCTTCTCACCCAAACCGTTTGTCAATGCCTCAAGCGCGGCCACCTGTCCCATGGCAGGTGCACACATCACCGTGTACTGATGAATTTTGAGCATGGCTGCAATCAGTTCAGGATGTCCGCACATATACCCAATTCGCCAGCCGGTCATCGCAAAAGCCTTGGAAAACCCACTAACCAAAATGGTACGTTCCTTCATATCCGGAATCGAAGCGAAACTAACATGTTTTTGCGTATACGTCAGCTCAGCATAAATCTCATCCGCAATGACGATCAGATCATGCTTTTTGATCACTTCAGCAATAGGCAGCCATTCTTCATAGGTCATGATGGCACCTGTCGGATTGCTCGGATAACAGAGGATAAGAACCTTGGACTTAGGCGTAATTCCCGCTTCCAGCGCCTCGGCAGTCAGCTTGAACTGATCCTTCGCATACGTTTCTACACCAACCGGAATGCCTCCGCCAATCGAAGCGATTGGAGAATAGGCCACATACGAAGGTTCTGGAATTAGAATTTCGTCTCCAGGTACGATCAATGCACGCAATGCCAGATCTATGGCTTCACTGCCACCAACGGTAACGATAATTTCGTCCTTTGGATCATACTTGGTATCAAATTGAGTATCCAGATACTCGCTAATGGCTTCCCTCAGCTTCGGCATACCCGCATTGGAAGTGTAACTGGTCATGCCTCTTTCCAGTGAATATACACAAGCTTCACGCATATGCCATGGTGTTACAAAGTCCGGTTCACCTACACCCAGTGTGATAATATCCTTGTTATCGCCAACCAGATCAAAAAATTTCCGTATGCCGGAAGGCGGAATCTGTTGAACCAAAGGTGCCAAATACGATGTCATTTTCTTGTTGTTTCCTGTTGTCTGTTCATTCACTATCATGACGCATCTTCCTTTACGGCGAGATCATGAGACGGTTGTCTTCCTGATGGTCTTCAAAAATAATCCCGTCCTGTTTATATTTTTTAAGAATAAAATTCGTTTTGGTTGAAAGTACAGAGTCAATCGGAGACAATTTCTCCGAAACAAAATTAGCGACTTCGCGCAGGTTGCCACCTTCCACTTCTACGAGCAGATCATATGCACCTGACATGAGATATACTGATTTCACTTGCGGATACAGATAAATGCGTTCGGCGATCCCTTCGAAGCCACGACCACGCTCAGGCGTAATCTGTACTTCAATCAAGGCTGTTACTTTCTCATCATCAATCTTGCTCCAGTTCACAACGGTTGCGTATTTCACAATCACATGGTCCTGTTCAAGCTGTGTCACGGCGTTCTTGATCTTATCTTCCGACTCCCCCAGCAGCGTCGACAGCAGTGCGGGAGTCCTTCTCGCGTCTTCCTTCAACAAATCCAGAACTTTTAATTGCAGATCGTTCAGATCCTTCATGTCTTTCCCTCCAGCGTCATCCAGGTTCCTGAAAATGAATTAATACTTATATTACATGAATTCAACGATCATGCAAAGACAAAAACCGCCCGCCCTGAATTCGGGCAAGCGGTGGTATGGTCTGCAACAGTACAGTACCTGCTTCAAACCATTATTACAAAGGTTACATGTAATAAGGGTTACCGTAATTCGGTTGATGCTGGGGTACATTAGGCGCTTGGCTGTAAGCACTCGTCTGAGTATTCTTTTCTTGAATGAACTGTTGACATTTCTGTTGGGTCTGGTGGGCCGATTGAATCTGCTTGTCCACATCCTGTCGCAATGCCTTCGAACCTACCGAATACATGTTGTTCTGCTGCATCACATTGAACAGCTCACCTTGCAAACGGAGTGTATCATTGGTCAAGTCTGTGAACATCCGGCGTGTCACGGGACAGGAAGCTTCGGTTGTTGCTGTCGTATATTCGCGCGCGGTTCGTCTTAAATCAGCAAGAATCGACTTCAACAAATCCTGTTCCTGCATAAAAGATCCATTCGATGATAAAGATTGAGAATACACAAAGTTTCCTCCTATACGGTTAGATTCGGCTTCTATTACTGTGCTTGTGTTGGAGCAATAGATTGATGTTGCTGCAAAACATTGACAAGTGTGTTCAGATGCTGTTCATGGGAACGAACATAGTGATTCAGTGCCTGCTGAATTTGCGGATGTTGTGAGATGGAAGCTGTGGCCGCACACTGTTTGATTAGCAATTCTTCATTGGTTATTGAATCCGCAATATAATTCAATTCTTTCGGACTCAGCGCTTGCATGGATTGATTCTGCATGTTCTGGTTGACCTCCTCGGCATTAAGTTATGCGCAATTATTGTTAACCCGGTCACTCAAAAGTATACAAACGTAATCACGAAGGAGATGTTTCTAATGGATTTGGTCTATGGTACACCGTTCTGGCCTTCCACTTTTAATCCGAATTCCACCTACCCCTCGCTACAAAACGACATTTCCTGTGACTGCTTGATTATAGGTGGTGGTATGGGGGGTGCACTGACTTCCGAATTGCTCTCGGAGCGTGGAGTTAAAACGGTTGTTATTGATAAGAGAAAGATTGCACATGGCAGCAGTTCAGCCAATACAGGACTTTTGCAGTACACAAACGACAAAACATTGACATCCTGCATCAATACCTTTGGCGAAAAGACAGGCTTGCGCTTCTATCAACTGTGTCGTGAAGCCATGCAGAAGCTCGCACAAATTGCAGACAGGCTCGATACCGATCCCTGGTTTATTCAGCGGACCAGTCTCTGTTTTGCCAGCAGCACTGATGATGTAGCCATGCTGGAGGAAGAATATCAAACGTTGAAGCATTATGGCTTTGAAGCTGAGCTGTGGAATTCCGACAAAATCAGCAGCCATTTCCCCTTCAGCAAACCTGCCGCACTATATACGTTGGGGGATGCTGAAGTGAACCCGTATCGCTTTGTTCATGCCTTGTTTGAATCGGCAAGTAAACGAGGAGCACGAATCTATGGACAGACGGAGATGATTCATTGTGAATTCGATGATGATGGTGTACTCTGCCATACTTCAGGTGGAAAAATCCGAGCACGCAAGGTTATTTTTGCTGCCGGTTATGAGACGCAGACCATCAAAAAGGATCAAGGAGCCTACCTGCAAACCACCTATGCTATTGCTACTAAGCCGTTGCCTGACCTGAAAGAATGGTACGAACACAGTCTGATCTGGGAGACAGCACGCCCTTACCTGTATATGAGAACTACACCAGATGGACGGATCATTGCTGGCGGTCTGGATGAAGAGACACCTAGGGAAGATCAGCGTGAAATTCGGGCAAGACACCGGGGAGATACACTCCTGGAAGAAGTCCGCTCTTATTTCCCACTAGAAGGTCTTGAAGTGGATTATGCCTGGGGTGCCGTGTTTGGCAATACACATGACGGACTTCCGTTTATCGGCCCACATCCTGAATACCCGCATTCTTATTTTCTCGAGGGTTATGGCGGTAACGGGACGGTGTACAGCATGTTCGCTGCTTCTATTTTGGCCGATGCTGTTACAGGAGTTGAGAATGGCGATATGGAACTTTTCTCATTAACGAGAACGAGTAAACCATCTCCTGTGTAAGTAACGTCTCACATAAATAAGGGTACAGCTCAGGATTCATCCCTGAACTGTACCCTTTTCCCTATGCTGAGGGTTCTTGCTGATCCGGATGCACTAACATGTTGCGCATGAATATCCAGCCAATGAGTGGAAAAGCCCCCAGCGCCACAATAAGCCAGGTTAACGTTTGCAACGAAGGGCCATTCATGACCGTCACAATAAATACAGCAAGGCCAAATAAACGACCGACCATCAAACAAAGCTCCCTTAATACGACAAGTTCAACCCTTTTCTCTACATTTTCGCCGCTCGCTCCCATCAGGTCGAATCCTGCCGAAATCATCGGCAAAATATACAACGGCATCGACAAGGCAGATCCAATTCCCATAATCAAAAGCGTACCATAGCTGACCTTCCATAATAGCGGAATCAACACGATGAATAACAATATCGCGCCGATTAACATCCCCCTGGACCTGTATTGCGGCTTAAACCATTTTCCTGCGGCCCAGTAACTCACCAGTGCTACGGCAGAAGTGATTAGCGAGAACTGTCCTAGCTTATACTCCTGCTTAGTTGCCACATAGACGAGCAGCGCAATCAGAAAGGCAAATACGCCTTCCCGCACGCCTTGCGCAAACAGTCCCATGCCAAGTGGCCTCCATGCACTATCTCTGGCAGACAACTGTCGCCACGGTTCAGACCAGCGGTATGTTCCGCTGACTTCCCTTTTTTTCAGAAAAAAACTGAACACAACGGCAATCACATATATGACCAATGACACCGTAAAAATAAGGCGATAACCCGAATTATCAATCATTCGTGAAATAATAAGACCTGAGAACCACGGGCCGATGATGCCTGTCATGGAACCCAGTAGACCCACCCAGCCATTGAACAGGTCCCGATTCTCCCGGTCAGTCACTTCAAAATAAACCACATTAAACGCAATCCAGAACAATCCAAGTGCGCATCCAAACAAAATTCCCAGAGGCCATATCCAGTCAACCGCCTTGGGTCCCGCCCATAACACAAGCATGTAAAAAATACCTGACAAGGCCGTTCCCAATCGCAACGCACTCATTTTGTTATGTTCCTTGACCCACTTTCCCGCAAGCCAAAACGTGAGCCCAAGTGCAATTTGCTGGCTGATCGTAAACCATCCCAGCATGGCGTAGTCCGGACGGCTTTTCCATAGATACACATTCAGAAACGTTCCCGACAAAGCTCCGGCTAACACAAACAATCCATTCACGCCTAGTAGCAGAATGGATTGTCGGCCCAGTGAAATCTTCATCTGCTCCCTCCTCATTCCACCTGAAGTCAGTACTTCACAGGCAAGGTATCAGGGTTAACGTACCCCAAGCAGAAGGAAAACATGATGAATTTCCCCGAATATTATATTTTCAGTAACGTTTTAATCCCTTATTTCCGTGCACTCAAATTCTGGATCAGACGCAGACGATCATCTTCTGACAAATTATATTGAACCTGGAAGCAGCCTGAGCATACATACATTTGTACAGAGAACGGCGCATCCAGCAACGAGTCCGTACCTAAGACAGCATTGGCAACAGGATTAAACGTATCCTTGGTAGCCTTCTGTGTACCCGTGAGGATCATGAATTCACGACAGTGCGGGCATTCCGGCACCTCTTCTTGCAAATCAAGCTGCTTCTCCACGCCTTCTTCGTATTGAATCAGATCATTGCCCTCATCCGCATACTTCGTCAATGTACGAAGCTCCGGCAATTTCAGCTCTACTTCGTCTCCCCACAGGTTGGCGAGATCCGAAGTTTGTTCATCGTCCTCGACATCATCCAGATCATAGATGTCTTCCTCGGCTTCATCGTTCTCTTCATCACCGATATTGATGTTTAGTGTACGATATCCCTTTAATTCATTGTGGCAGTAAGGGCATTCTTCTTCAGGACCTAACTCCTCATCCCATACAATCTCGGTGTGGCACCATGGACATACTGTTGGTTCCATATTGAATCAACCTTTCTCTTTCAGATAATCATGTGTTCAACACATAAATGACGCCTATGGCAAAAAATACAATCGATGCAGCAAACAGAATCCGTATCAATATTTTCATGAACGGTCCCCCTACATGATGCTCGCGCCAATAACAAATGACAACGAGACGGAAATAATCATGGATATCAATCCTACGGCCCGGTTATCCGCTGCAATCTCCTTGTCAATCGAGAACACCGGCGTCAGAAACTCGAATAGAAAATAGGCAATGAGCAGAAGGACAAATCCTACAAATGACCACGTCATAGCTTCATACACCGATGATTTGGCCTGAATGCAGAAATGAAGCACGTTGCAAATTCCAAAGATTTTGCCTCCTGTAGCCATCGCAACCGCCACATTGCCCTTCTTGATTTCATGCCAGCATTTGTACTTGGTCACCAGTTCAAAGCAAGCCAGAAATACAAGCAGCTCCATAATCGCTACGGAGAAAAATCCGAGCACCATCCCCAAGGGATGAGACAGCAATTCGTCAATCGTCCCTTTCACTCATCGTTCCCCTTCCCCATTCTGCTGCCTGAACTCACTCAGGCGGCAGAACTTCTTTGATTCCTGGTCGGGCTATTCCAATTCTGCGACGGTCACACCGTTTCCGCCTTCTCCGTAATTGCCCAGCCGGTAACTTTTTATATGTCTATGCTTACGCAGGTAATCCTGAATACCGGAACGCAAAATTCCTGTTCCTTTACCGTGGATAATGTAAACCTGACCCAGATTAGCAAGGAAAGCTTCATCGATAAAACGATCTGTCTCCATCAAGGCTTCTTCCAGATTTGTACCCCGCAGATCCAGTTCACTTTTCACATTGTCATCGCGAGTTCGTTTCACACCAGTTACCGGTTTCTGCTTCGGTTTGGCTTCTGCTGGTGCAGACTGCTGTAATTCAAGGTCATTCAGGGATACTTTCATTTTCATGATGCCCAATTGAACCATAGCATCCTTGGTGCCTGACATCTCCACCACATGACCTTTTTGATTCAAACTGTACACAAGAACTTCATCGCCCGGTCCAATGGCACGAGACTTCGTTGCCGTTGAAGTACGTTTAACTGTCTTCTTGCGTTTCTCAGGTTCAGCTTCATCCAGTTGTTTACGAGCAGCAATAAGTTTGTGCTCCTTCACGGATGCGCCTTCTTCCATGGCGAGCTGGCGAAGATCGGCTATAATCTTCTCAGCTTCCGCTCTGGCCTTGTCCACAATGTTACGAGCATCTTCTTCCGCTTTTTCAATGCGGCGGTCACGCTGCTGTTCCAACTTCTCCAGTTCGGCTTGATGACGGCTGCGCAATTTCTCCATATCCTGACGCAAACGCTCTGCACTCTCACGTTCTTGCTCCGCAGTAAGCCGGTTTTCTTCCAAGGAAGCAATCATATTCTCTACGCGCTGGTCTTCCTCTTTCACTTCACCACGAGCGTAATCCAGGATGTATCCTGGCAGGCCGAGCCGCTCCGCAATTGCGAACGCATTACTCCGTCCCGGAACACCGACGAGCAGTCGGTAGGTAGGGCTGAGTGTATTAACGTCGAATTCCATGCTGGCATTAATAACGCCTTTGCGCTCATAAGCGTAAGCTTTCAGCTCACTGTAATGAGTTGTTGCTACCATGCGGCATCCGGTCTGATGCATATGCTCCAGAATGGAGATCGCCAGCGCAGACCCTTCTGCCGGGTCAGTACCTGCACCGAGTTCGTCGAGCAGCACCAGGCTCTTGGTTGTCATGTTCTTCAATATCCGAATGATGTTCGTCATATGACTGGAGAACGTACTCAGGTTCTGTTCAATACTTTGCTCGTCACCGATGTCCGCGTAAATTGCATCAAATACGCATAGCTGGCTGCCATCTTCCGCTGGAACGAACAAACCTGACATCGCCATGAGGCTCAGTAACCCAATCGTTTTGAGGGTAACTGTCTTACCACCCGTATTGGGACCCGTTACGATAATGGACGTATAATCGTTACCGAGTTCAATGTCGGTTGGCACCACATTTTCAATCGAGATCAGCGGATGGCGCCCCTTTTTGAGCTTGATGAATCCACGATCATTCATGCGTGGCAAGGTGGCTTTCAATTCACGGGCAAGACGTGCTTTGGCAAATATGAAATCCAGCGATCCCAGCAGGTCAACATCAACCAATAACCACTCTGCCTGTTCACTGACAAGTGCAGTCAATTTCTGCAAAATCACTTCAATTTCGCGTTCTTCCCGAATCCGGGTCTCGCGCAATTTGTTATTCATCGCAACGATGGATTCCGGCTCAATAAACAGCGTTGCTCCCGAACCGGATTGATCATGTACAATCCCGCCAAAGTAAGAGCGATATTCCGATTTCACGGGAATCACGAAACGGTCTCCCCGAATGGTAATCAACTGGTCCTGCAGCATTTTGGATACCGTCGAAGAACGAATCATCGAATCCAGTTTCTCGCGGATGCGAGCTTCACCGCCACGCAGCTCACGACGAATCTGCGCCAGTGTTACACTCGCGCTGTCTGAGACTTCGGCATTGTCGTCAATACAGATACGAATTGCATCTTCAAGCGCTTTTTGCTCAGATAACTGATCACTGATATAGAAAATCGATTCCACCTTTTCATCATCGTGGAGCGCAGCGATCTGACGTTTCAGTCGACGTGCCGCCAAGGTGGTGTTGGAAATTCCCAGTAACTCATGTGGGTTTAACGTGCCCCCTATTTCGGCGCGTTTGATCGAAGCGGTGATATCCACAATTCCCCCAAAAGATGGAGAGCCTTTCAGACGATCAAAGGTAAAGGCTTCATCGGTTTGCTGGAGCAGTCTCTTCACTTCTTCCAGTTCACTGATCGGCTCCAATTGTTCCGCTTTCTTTTTTCCCATCGTAGTCTGGGCAAAGCTTTGCAATGTATTTAAAATTTTTCGATATTCCAATGTGTGTAAAATTTTCGTGTCCAAGTGTACAACTCCTTCCAAACTATAACTGTATTATAACGAAAGAAACTTTCGAGCGCTATTTAACGAATCCTTCCACACATAACTTGGGACATAGCGCAGCAAACTACAGGTGTCAGGATTGTGCAACCTCGCCATTCAACAGGATGTACAATGCTCAATCTGATCTGAATAAAGGAGGTATAACGCTATGAATTTTCTGGGACATGTCGTGCGATTTATCATCGCCGCAATTGTATTGATGGTCGTCAGCTGGATCGTACCCGGATTTGCAGTAGGTGGTTTCTGGAGCGCACTTATGCTTGCTCTGGTTATTGCACTGCTCGGCTGGGTTGTTGAAGGCATCTTCGGTAAAAGGGTTAATCCTTTTGGCCGGGGTATTGTCGGCTTCATCGTCAGCGCACTGGTGATCTGGATTGGTCAATATGTCGTAGATCATGTGCATGTCAGTCTGCTTGGTGCTGTTCTGGCTGCATTGGTCATTGGGATCATCGATCTGTTCATCCCGGTTTCCACCCCTTTTGATGCCGGAAGAAGGTCGAAAGATCACGCATAGGCTCCACGTACACTCTCCATAGGCTTCCCCTAAACCTCTGATGGCTTAAACGCCTGAAGAGGTTTATTTTTTGGGGGTTATAAGCATGCCCGGATGTTCAAAAAAACGACATAGGCAGCATGTACAGGCATCGACAATTTGCGGTATGATGACTGGAGCAATCATTCAAATTTTATCCATATCACGCTTTTTAAGGAGGCAATATGATGAAGAAAGGCATGGCATGGCTCGCAGCCTTTATGTTGATTCTGGTCCTTGCTGCCTGTGGTGGAACTGGACAATCCGCAGAATCAAATGGCGAGTCCGATTCGGGTGCAACTGCAAGCGAAGAACTGGTAATCAAAGCAAGCAACTATGAATTTGACCAACCTGAATACCATTTGAAAAAAGGTGTCCCGGTTAAGATTGTTTATGAAAATACAAACGGAAACCATGGTGTTCTCGTGCCTGAGCTGAACCTTCGGCTGGATACCAAGAACAATTCCAAAGTGATTACTCCCGACAAGGCAGGGGAATTTGAAATGTCCTGTTCCGTCTTTTGCGGAAGCGGTCACAGCAGTATGATCTCCAAAATTATTGTTGAAGAATAGTGTTCAAGACAAGGAGCCCCCGTAGGACGGGAGCTCTTTCTTTATTATAACAAATTGTACAAGAGTGCGCTGTTCAGGATTCCAGTTATGACATAATCATCAGCTAGGTCTGATCCTGCTCAATCAATTCAATCCATTCGTTATATTCCGTCTGCAATTTCGTATATTCATCCCTCAATTGGCGGTATTCCGTATTCAGTTGCTCCGCCTTCTCCTGCTCCATCTCACGTTCAACCTGCAGCAAACGTAACTGATTGGCCGCGAGTTCATACCGCTCACCGATGTCCAGCAGTTCATTTTCCATCGTCTGCTTTTCTTCGATTGCTTCCGCACGCTGCTGGGCAAGCTGCTGCCGCTCGTGTTCCAGCTCTTCTACCTTCTCCACACTGGCAGCACTTTCTTTCTGCCAGAGATTCAATTCATTCTCCAGTGCAGTCCATCGTTCTTGCCAGGACTGCTCCTGAGCCGTCCATTCATCTGCACGACGTTGCCAAACCTGATCTTGTTGTTCCGCATGTTGTTCTGCTTGTTCTACCCTGGAGCTTAGCTCAACTTCCCGAGTAGTCAGCTCTTGCAGACGAGAGGAGAGCTCTGCCTGTTTGGCAGACAATTCTTCATGTTTAATCTGCCACTCAAGTGCTTCTTCTTCTGTCTGAGCCAATAAGCTGCCTTGTTCATCGATCCGTTCAGATAGCCGATTGGCATTCTGCCTGGACTCTTCAAGCGCACGCAAGATTTCTTTCTTTTCTTCGCTCATCTCATTCAGCTGGCGAGCATAGTCTTCTTCACGCTGCAGTGCATCACCATATTCCTTGCGGATTTGTTTATAATTTTCCTGCAGCTTGTTTAGCTCTTCACGTGCATCATTCAATTCACCATCAAGCTCTTTATGTTGCAGTTCCAGACGACCAGCTTGTGCAATGTAACGTTCTGCTTCTTCGCTGGCGTGACGAGCTTCTTCTTTAACAACAGATAATTCATCATGAAGGGACTGCACACCAGACTCCAACGTTTCATTCTGTTCTGCAGCTTCAAGTACCTGTGTCTCTAATTCACCGATCTCGATCAGACGTTGTTCAGCCTGCTCTTTCCAGGACTGCTCGCTCTGCGTCAGTGCACCGAGCTCATGTTGCAATGTGCGTACTGCCGCATGGGCCTGCTCAAGCACTTTTTGCAGCCTGCGCTGCTCATCCTCAGACTTCACTTCAGCTTCACGAAGTTTCTTGACTTCCTGTTCGAGCTGTCCGTGCTGCTCCTGTACTTTTCGCAGCTGTGCGGTCAGAGAAGATTCACGTTCAATGGTTTCGTTATACTGCTGTTTCCATTGCTGCTCCGCTTCCCGGAACTGCTCCGCCTCAGCTTCTGTGTTGCGGAGTTGTTCAGTCAGCTGAGCACTATCTGCTTTTAATTGTTCCAGCTGCTGCTCCAATTCCGTAATTCTACGAAGCTGAATTTCCTGTTCCTGCTTGTATACGGCTTGTTCTTTGCGCAACGTTTCAGTCTGACTACGTTCGTGTTGGAGTTGTTGCTCCTGATCCACAACAACTTCTTGAGCATTCTTGAGCTGCTTACGCACCTCGGCTAATTGACTTTCAACATCGGCTAAGCGAGATTTAGCCTGTTCACGCTCTTCTTCCAACTGCTGCTTCAGCTTGCCTCGTTCTTCTTCCAGCAAAATCTCAGCAGTTACCGCAGCTTCGCTCGCCTGAGTCTGGGCCGCTTCATGGATTTGCTGAATCTGCTCTTCATAGGCCGCTTCTTTTTCCATCCATTCCAATTCGGCCTGTTCGGATGACTCCTTGAACGTAGCATTCAGCTGTTCAATCTCAGCCAGTCGCTTCTGCTCTGCTTGTTGCTGCAGTGCGGCTTGTTCTTGTTTTGCCTTTTCAGTCAGTTCTTGAGCTTGATTCACGGCAGCCTGCTCTGCCTGATGTAAACGCTGCTCCATCTCGGATTGAAGTTCACGGTATTGAAGCTGGGCTTCTTCCTGAACCTTTTGCAATTGAGCCTCGGCTTGTTCCAATTCAGACAAAATTGCCGCTTCGGCTTGTTCCTTCGCCGTTTGTACTTGCTGTGCGGCTTGAGCCTCAATTTTTTGACGTTCTGCCATGGCCCGAGCTTCGGCCTCTTTCAGTTGAGCTACCGTCTTATCCTGCAGCTCCTTGTATTGTGCAGCCGCTTTGGCTTGTGCTTGCTGCAATTCATTTGCGGAACGTGCCTGTGCTTCCTTCAGCTGGGCTGCCGCCTGAGTCTGTGCATTCTTCATTTGATTCGCTGCTTTTTCTTCTGCTTCTTTCAGACGCGCCTGCGCCTTCTCCTCGGCTGCTTTAAGCTGCGCCGCAGTTTGAGCCTGAAGCTTTTGCTCTCGACCTGCTGCCTGAGCGCGCTCCTGCTCCAGGAGTGTATTCAACTTGGCTATTTCTGCCTGCTGATCCTTCTGGAGCTTCGCGATGGCTTGTTCCGCCTCAGCCTTAAGCTTCAATGCTTCAGCGAGTGCTTGGTCACGGCGTTCCAGTTCCTGCTGATGTTCATTTTGTATGGCATTCAACCGATTGAGTTCATTTCTCATTTCGGTACGTTCACCGGTCAGCATTTTCAGCTCATTTCGAATTTCCTGAGTCTGAAGAGACTGCTCAGCCATATGTACAGCTGCCAGAACTGCAATACGCGGGGTATCCAGTCGGGAATGATGTTTGGAGATGGCGCTCATCCGCTCATCCACCAGGTTAGCTACTTGTTTCATATAGTCGGCACTGCTGCCAACCAGTTTATAGGAAGTCCCGTAGATCTCTACGGTGACGCGTGTACGATCAGGTGTAGTCACAGTTGTGCCCTCCTTCAAGTCTGTATGTTGATTCTAAGCTGTAAAACAAAAAAAGTCACATCGATCCTCTAATGCTAAGGATTCGATGTGACTTCAAGCAATTCCTGCTAATCTTTGTTCAAAAAATTGACTTATGTTCTATTTACGTAATTCGGCTGCAAATTGCTCCTCCAGACGTGCAACAACACGAGCATGAACCTCGGTAATTTCCTCATCCGTCAATGTGCGTTCACGGTTGCGATAAACGAGAGCCATCGCTACGCTCTTCTTGTCTTCACCGAGCTTGCTGCCTGTGAACACGTCGAATACCTGTACGGTTTGCAACAGTTCACCAGCAGATTCACGAATCGCACGCAGCATATCCCCAGCTTCGATATCTTTATTCACAACAACCGCGATATCCCGCTCAACTGCAGGGAAACGTGGAAGCTCACGATAACGGATATCCGCATCCGCTTCACTATAGATCGCTTCGAGCGCAATCTCCGCCAGATATACATCGTTCAAATCATACTGCTGCTGCAGTTCAGGATGCAATTGACCCATCGTACCAATCCGTTTGCCCTCTCCGCCATCTTTTACATCCAGGTATACCGATGCAGAGCGACCAGGATGGAAACCTTCCGGACTGTTTGCCACCAGGCGAATGCGCTGCTCCAGACCCACATAGGCGAACAGGTTTTCAAGTGCACCTTTCAGATCGAAGAAGTCCACTTTCTCTGCTCCCACATTCCACTGCTGGGATGCACGATTTCCCGTGAGTAACAAGCTCAGGACCGGAATTTCATGCGGTTGCTTCGTCAGCTTTTCTTCCTCAGTGAAGAACACACTGCCTACTTCAAATACAGCCAATGAATCTTGCTTACGGTTCATGTTATACACCGCTGCATCCAACATTTGCGGCAAAATGCTCTTACGAAGCACGCTGCGATCCTCACTCATTGGCATAGCCAGCTTCACGGCTTTACTGCCTTCTGTCAGAGCAGGGAACAAGGAGACTTTATCCGGGTGTACGAATGAATAGCTGATCATTTCCTGCCAGCCACTGCCTGCAAACAGACCACGAATGGTACGGCGCATTGCTTGCGAACGCGTATAAGCACCTGGTGTTGTTGGTCCTTCAATCAACGTAGTTGGAATATTGTCGTATCCGTACAGACGGGCAATCTCTTCAAACAGATCCACATCAAGTGTAATATCCCCTCTGCGGCTAGGCACTTCAACATCAAGCAGACCTTGCTGCGAATCACCACATGCAAAGTGCAAACGAGCGAAAATGGTTTTCACTTCAAGCAGGGACAACTCGGTTCCCAAATAGCGATTCAGTTTATCCAGCGACAGCTGCACAACATGTTTATCCGCTGCGGCTGTTCCAGCTTCCACGATCCCCTGATGAACTTCGCCTTCCGCATAACGCTGAATCAATTCAGCCGCACGGTTCAATGCCGTAATGACAGCAGCCGGATCGACCTCTTTCTCAAAACGCATGCTTGCTTCGGAACGCAGCCCCAGTTGGCGCGACGTTTTCCGAACGGTTCCGCCGTCGAACTTGGCGGATTCCAGTAACAGATTGACTGTGGTTTCCGTTACCTCAGAATTCTCGCCACCCATAACACCCGCGATGGCTACCGGTTTCACGCCATCCGTAATGAGCAGCATATGCGGCTCCAGCTTGCGCTCCTGACTATCCAACGTCACGATCGTTTCGCCTTCTTTGGCCATTCGCACTTCGATATGGCCCTTCTCCAGCTTATCTGCATCAAAAGCATGCAGCGGCTGTCCGTATTCCAGCATGACATAGTTCGTGATGTCAACGATATTATTGATTGGGCGGATGCCCGCAGCCATCAAACGGTTTTGCATCCACTGCGGGGAAGCTCCCAGCTTGATGCCAGTTATATAGCGGGCTGCATAATGACTGCATTGTTCATCAGCCGTAATCTCAACCGAGATATGATTTGCAGCCGCATCACCGATTTCCACCAACTTTTGAGTGGGATCAGGCAGTTTCACTTCACGACCGAGAATTGCACCTACTTCATAAGCGGCACCAAGCATGCTCAGACAGTCGGAGCGGTTCGGTGTCAGGTCCAGTTCAAGAACATGATCGTCGAGACCAAGCACTTGGCTGATTGGCGTGCCAATCTCCGTTTGTGCTGGCAGAACGAGAATGCCTTCCTGTTGGTCCTTCGGCAGCAGCTTGTCGTTCATGCCCAGTTCTTTGGCAGAGCAGATCATGCCAAGGGATACAACGCCGCGCAGCTTGGCTTTTTTGATATCGAGTCCACCAGGGAGCTTCGCTCCTACCAGGGCAACGACTACCTTTTGACCCGCATCCACATTTTTCGCACCACATACGATCTGCAGATCTTCTTCCTGTCCGGCATCAATCACACATACATTCAGCTTATCAGCGTCAGGGTGCTTCTCCTTGCTCTTCACGTAACCGACTACCACGTTGTTCACGCCCTGGTTCCGGTTCTCCACTACATCAATCTCAATCC
Source organism: Paenibacillus sp. OK076 (assembly GCF_900110055.1). Taxonomy (NCBI): domain Bacteria; kingdom Bacillati; phylum Bacillota; class Bacilli; order Caryophanales; family Paenibacillaceae; genus Paenibacillus; species Paenibacillus sp. OK076. The sequence continues at coordinate 1,014,450 of NZ_FOCH01000001.1, read as the reverse complement.
CCGCACGGGTGAATTTCTCTGCCAACTCCTGCGGTGCCACGCCTTCCAGCGCGATATAATCAGACAGCCAATCTGTCGATACTCTCATGGACGTTCACTTCCTAATCTATGAATTGGTGTTGCAAATGAAGGGCGTTCGCCCTGTATGCTACTTCGGTAATTACAGTCGTCCGAATTGTTTCAAGAACGCCATATCACTGTTGTAGAAATGACGAATATCATCAATGCCGTATTTCAGCATGGCGATACGCTCTACGCCCATTCCGAATGCAAACCCACTGTATTTCTCCGGATCATAACCGCCCATCTCAAGCACTTTCGGGTGAACCATACCGCCGCCCAAAATCTCAAGCCAACCAGTCTGTTTACATACCCGGCAGCCACTGCCTCCACATTGCACACAAGTCACATCCACTTCAGCACTTGGCTCGGTGAACGGGAAGAAGCTTGGACGAAGACGAATTTCAGTGTGTGAACCAAACATTTCGCGTACGAATTGCAGCAAGGTACCTTTCAGGTCACTCATGCGAATGTTCTCGCTAATAACCAAACCTTCAACCTGATTGAACTGGAACGAATGCGTCGCATCGTCATCGTCACGACGGTATACTTTACCCGGGCAGATGACTTTAACAGGCACTTCGCCTTTCATGCTTTGCATCGTGCGAACCTGAACCGGTGACGTATGCGTACGCATTAACAGATCTTCTGTTAAATAGAAAGAATCCTGCATATCACGCGCCGGATGGTTCTTCGGCAGATTCAGTGCTTCGAAGTTGTAATAATCCATTTCAACCTCAGGACCTTCCGCTATGCGGTATCCCATACCAATGAAAATATCTTCGATTTCCTGTACCACTTTGGTCAGTGGATGCAGCCCGCCTTGGCGTCCGCGACGTCCTGGCAGGGTCACATCAATTTTTTCGGACTGCAGGCGTTTCGCCGTCTCTTCCTTCTGGAACTGCTCCTGCTTGCTGTCAATGACTGCTTCAATCGCGCCGCGAACATCATTCGCAACCTGACCAATCACTGGACGTTCCTCTGCACTAAGCGCACCCATGCCGCGCAAAATCTCGGTCAATGCACCCTTTTTCCCCAAATACTTTACACGCAGATCACTCAGCGTTTGTGGATCGTTCACGCCAGACAGTTGCTCCAGCGCTTCGATCTTTAATGCCTCCAAACGTTCTTTCATGTGTAAATGCCCCCTTTATGTGGTTAAATGCAACAAAAAAAGGCCTTCTCTCCCCTGAAGGGACGAAAAGACCGTGGTACCACCCTTGTTAGACATTCAGTGCTGCCCGGCCCTTCCGGCCTGCAACATGTTTGCCTCACTCTATACGGAATAACGACCGTTAACCGTTACCCCCTACTAACTCCTGCGATGAATCGCAAGACATGGTTCAGGGAACCGCTCCGGAGTGAATTTCAGCAGCCTTGTTCTACAGAAACGCTCTCAATCTACGGCGCTTCCTCCCTGTCCAGAGGCACTGCTTACTTGTCTCCATCATCACGTTTGCATGTCAGATAAACCTTCAAATTTACTGATGATCGTCCATTATTATATGCAAAATCGCTCGAAATAGCAAGCCGTAAAGCAGCATAATCAAACGTTAAGCCAAAAAGTAAACCCGCATAAGCTTTGTCAGTCAACTACTTCTGTTTTCGCAGCTCGTGCAACTGTTTTAAACGACGCTGAATTTCGCGAACCTCAGCAACCTCAGCCGCTCGTTCAATTATATCATCAGGCTTAGTCAGCACATCATTGCCCGCACTGTTCATGGGAGATAATAACTCGGTCAAACGCATTTCAAGCCGCAGCCGTTCATCATCTGACTCCCGAACCTCAAGGGCGGACTCTCTTAGTTTAATGGATTGCTCCCAGTCTTCCACGCCACCTTCGAACAATGTAGCCTTCCCCCCGGGCTCCAGATCAAGCAAGCGGCTGGCAAGCACTTTGGTCAACATACGGTCATGGGATACGAGCACCAGTGCTCCGGATGCCTGCTTCAATATATTCTCCATCACTTCCTGGGTGTCAATATCCAAATAGTTCGTCGGTTCATCCAGTACCAGTACATTAGAACCTCCGAAATACAACCGCAGGAAAGCAACTCTGCACTTTTCTCCCATACTCAAATCCCCTATACGCTTGAACACATCATCTCTTGAGAATAAAAAGCATCCGAGAATGGTACGTGCAGCACTTTGGGTCATGGATGGAAGACTGAGCAAACTGTCCAGAAGTGTCTCGCTTTCCGGTAACCCTTCAAGCTCTTGCGAAAAATAACCGATCTTCAGCTGTGGATGGCGTGTCACCTCGCCTTGAGAAGGTTCCAGTTCGCCAATCATCAATTTCAGTAGTGTCGTCTTGCCTGTGCCATTCGGACCACGTACGGCAAGACGATCCCCACGTTCGACCGCAATCCGAAGATTGTGAAGCAATGTCCGACTTCCCGGATAAGCAAAGCTAACGTCTTCCAGTGCAAGGAGCTGGCGGGCAGCCAGCGTATTCACTTGCAGCTCCATGTTTAATTTTGCAGCTTCGCGGGGTTTATCCACCCGTTCTTTCTCCAGACGCTCCAGTTGTTTTTGCTTGGCATGGTAGCGGGAAATGTTCTTGTTGGCTTTCGCTTTGTAAAAGCTCTGAGTTATTTTCACTTCCACATCGCTTGCTGAATTATGAGCCTGATGAAACCACTGCTGATAATTGCGAATTGTCTCTTCTAGTGCTTTTCGCTCCAGTTCCTGCTTGCGATAAGTTGCTTCCTGCTCACGCAATTCGCGTTCCTTATGGCCTTTGTAATCCGTGTAGCCGCCCTTATATTTGGTTAGGGCATCCGGGCTAAACTCAATGACACCCGTTGCAACCTGATCAATAAAGGTCCGGTCATGAGAGACAAATAATAATGTTCCGGTATAGGCGGAAAGCCATTCCTCAAGCCAGCGCATGCTCTCTTCATCCAGATGATTCGTCGGTTCATCCAAAATCAGAAATTTGGGTTTACTGACCAGCAATCCTGCGAGACGGGCCTTCGTTTTTTGCCCACCACTCAAAGAATGATACGGCCGACTCCAATGTTCCGACGATAACCCCAAACGCGTCAGTACCTTCTCTACCTCAGTCTCCCACATATACCCGTTCAATTGCTCATATTGTTCCATCGCTATCGTATAGGCTTCGAGCAGCCGCTGCTCATCTGCCGCTCCACTGCTGCTCATCCGTTGTTCTAATTCTTCCAGGTCACGCTTCACCTCGTAGATCCGCCCACTTTCCTGCCGGATAGCATCAAGCACATTCATCTCAGGTTTGATCAAGGAGCGCTGGCGCATGAAACCCCACTCCTGCTGCGGAATGTGGCGTTCGATGCGTCCACCGCCCTCTTCTTCTCCAAGAATGATGCGTAATAAGGTGGTCTTGCCACAGCCGTTGCGACCCAGAATAGCGAGCCGCTCACCTTCATTTATTTCGAGATTCAATCCTGCAAACAACTCATTTCCGTTCCACTCTTTCGATACTTCATGTAGGCGTACCATTGTCATCATGAGGCCTCATCCTTCCTGCAATTCAAAATAAAAAAACCGCTGGCATCAGCCGGCGGTCTGGCAATTCAGGATTGGATAAAGCGTCAAAAAACAAGCATAAGATACCCCACGGCATGAATAAAGAACCCTTAAAAGGGTATACACAAGCTAAGCCAGAACAGCCTGCCTGCTTCCATACCTGATCCCATAGCTGAATTTGGACACACGAATCCCCTCATTGCTCAGCCGCTTTGGCTGACTGCGTCAATACACTCTCTGCAGTTACTGGGGTTCAATTCATGTGTTTTACTTCATGGGACGTATGGTTACCTCTCATTCATGTGTAGTATCGATTTCTCCGTTATTGTACCAGATGATGGGGAAAAAGCAACCTCTCCATTCAATATAACTTTTAGTCATTTGATTTCAGAAAAAAAGAAAAAAACCTTGTTTTCACAAGGGCTTAAGGTGTTACATTAGTTAAGCGGGTGATGGGAATCGAACCCACGCTATTAGCTTGGAAGGCTAAAGTTCTACCATTGAACTACACCCGCGCGAATGACGATCGGGACGACACGATTTGAACATGCGACCCCCTGGTCCCAAACCAGGTGCTCTACCAAGCTGAGCTACGTCCCGTCAAGTTCCGAGGAACATTAACATGAATTTTACAAAATTAATATACCATGATCATCCAATGCTTGCAACTTCTTTTTACCACTTCCCTCTAACCTTTCGAAACAAAAACAAGACAGAAGCGTGTCCACGCCCCCGTCTATCCTTACCCCGTAGGTTTATCCACATCTCTCAAAAATTTTTTTTCAAAATCGGCTGCCACAATCGGTTTGCTGAAAAAGTACCCTTGAGCCTCATGACAATGCTGATCACGCAGAAACGATAGCTGGTCCTCATTTTCAACGCCTTCAGCCGTTACTTTCAGCTGCAGGTGATGAGCCATTGACGTAATGGTCGATACAATTGCCGCGTTATTGCTATCCTCCATCACTTCATTAACAAAGGAACGATCAATCTTGAGTCGGTCAATCGGCAGATCTTTCAGATAGTGCAGTGAACTGTATCCTGTGCCAAAATCATCAATACTGATGTGCACACCAATTTCCTTAATTTTGCGCAACTGCTCAAACGCACGATCCTTGTCAAACGTCATGCTCTCCGTAATCTCAAGCTCAAGCCACACAGGTTCCAAGCCTGTCTCCTTGAGAATGCCGCTGATGTTGTCCAGCAGATGGGAGTGCCTGAATTGTCTCATGGACAGGTTAACCGATACACAAAGCTTGCGGTAACCCGCTTCTTGCCATCGCTTGTTCTGTGCACAGGCCTCACGTAATACCCATTCTCCAAGCGGCACAATCAGCCCACTCTCCTCAGCAAGAGGAATAAATTCACCTGGGGATACTGCCCCTCTCAGCGGATGCTGCCAACGCACCAATGCCTCCATACCCACAATCAAGCCACTCGCCAGATTAACCTGCGGCTGATACACAAGATAGAATTGCCCACGATCCAGTGCTTTGCGCAAATCATTCTCAAGCTGCAAACGTTCCTGGGCTTTCATCTGCATCGCATGGGCATATCGGTTTAGCTCTATTCCCTGCTCTTTGGCATTATGCAGCGCCGTATCCGCATTCTGGATGATCTCTTCCGGTGAGTCTCCGTCATGCGGGAATATCGCCATACCGATACCTAACGTGAGATGATACTCGTTCCCATCCACCGTTACAGGTTTTTCGAACAGTTGCAAGATCGATCTTGTCCGCCGCAACGCCGTATCTGTTGTGAAGAAGTCTGTCATGGTCAGTACGAATTCATCTCTTCCCAGTCCGAACACTTCCTCTCCGGGGAGCGAAGAATGCTTCAAACGCTGTCCAACCTGACGAAGTACACGGTTAGCCGCTTGTTGACCCAGCGAATCATTAATCGTTTTGAACCGGTTAATATTCAATACCAGGACTCCGACAAGCTGCTCCTCTACCCTAGCTGAATTCATCATCACTTTCAGTCGCTGAGAAAGACGACGGCGATTCGGCAGCCCTGTCACATCATCATGGTGAGCAATAAAATTCATTTTCGCTTCCGCCACCTGTTGTTTGAGGAAAGGCGTATCCACTACAAACGAATACAGTCCCTTCTGGATGAAGAAATAGCCCAAACAATCGCTTAACAGACCTAACAAGAGATTGAGGTCATTAATCTTCGTAGCAGACACAAAGTAACATTCTCCAAAGAAAAAACAGAGAATGGCACAAAGGATGGTAGGCAGATCACCATCTTTGCCTTTTTTCCATTGAATGAATAACACGACCGCAGTCACGCCATACAGGATTCCGATCAGAAAATGAATTCTTGTAAACATGCCGCCAAGCACATTCCCCTCCAGCAAGTTCGGCAGTACAGACCATTCCTGAATGGCCACTGTATACAAAATAACAAAAATACCGACTGTTCCACTGAAGATTAAAAATTTGCGTGGTAACGCAATTTCCCTCTCGCTGACTGCATATATGACTAGCAAACCTGCCGCACAAACCAAAGATCCAAGCGACATCATCTTCAGCGAGAATTCGGACTCGACCATCGCGCCATTCGGCAATTCTTCGGCAAAAGAAACGATGTGAACCAATTCAAACAAACCAATCAATAAAAACAGCGTAGTCATAAGGACCCTTCGGAGGGTCAGTCGTTGAGTTTGAAACAACCAGCTTTGATTATAAATGCCGATACAGGCCGCTGCCGCAGCGAATCCACCCAAGAGTGTCAAAACCGGATAACCGGATATGATCAGATCAGAGCTTGCAGAGGAACGAAACCATTGACTTGCGAGGAAACACAATAAGCCGCCTATCGCGACCCAACCTATTTTTCTCTGATCTTGCTGATTAGCCTTCATGCCGTGTTTTTTCCTTCCCGGGATCACCTATCCTGAAATAACCTTAACGATATAAATCTACATTGTTACATAATTCGACATTTTTATATCTACCAACGTTCAATTCACATGTGAATACATGCTATCTGGTACATAATAACATTTATTTCCGCAGACGTGAACAGAAAAATAAGCACTTCTAGGAATATTTATTCATAGATATGTAAAAAAACAAGGCAATAAGAACTAAAAAAACATGAACCCCACAATGGAGTCCATGTTTTTTTAGTTTGCAACTGTATTTTAGACTAATTTTCGCTCGCCATTGATGCACCATTAACCATTCGACTTAAAACGCTAAAGCGCTAAAGTTATAGCGTATTAAATCCATCTCTTGTTGACTTGAAGTCAATCAAGAACTATAAAGATGCTTATTTGTCAAAATTCACTTCTGGTGTTGTCAATTTATCATAGAAATCAACAACCTTATCTTTATCTTCCGACGAACGCAGTGCCATCGCCGAGCGAGGATGCTCGTCCAATGTACCTGTAATCATATAAGGCAAAATGTAACCCCACTCTTCTTTTTCACGGAGAGGAACCATCAATTGCTCCAATACACCAAGTACTGGACGCAGATTGTATTTCGTACCTTTCAAATGAGCCACGAGCAGTTCAGTCGGACAGTTCCCTGCAGCACGTCCCATACCGTACACGGAAGCATCCAGCAGTTCAACGCCAAGCTCAGCTGCTACCAACGAGTTCGAGAACGCCAGCTGCATGTTATTGTGTGTGTGAACGCCAAGACGTTTGTTCGGCAGATGAGTTTTGAACTTCTCCACCAGATATTTTACATCGTTATGATCCAGGCTTCCATAGGAGTCTACTATGTATACAACATCCACAGCACTTTCCTTGATCAGTTCAAATGCCTCCAGCAGTTCATTTTCCATAACATTAGACAATGCCATAATGTTCAGCGTTGTTTCATATCCACGATCGTGGAACGTTTGAACCAGAGCAAGTGCCTTGTCTACATCTTTGCTGTAGCAGGCTACACGGATCAGATCCAGCATGCTTTCGCTGCGCGGCAGAATGTCATTCTCGTCCACACGTCCAACGTCAACGAGTGCAGACAATTTGGTGTTGCCTTTTTGCGGAATTACTTTGCGCAGGAAATCATCATTCAGAAAACGCCATGGTCCTGCTTCTTCCGCACCTTTCAAGAGCTTAGGTGAGTTTTTATACCCAATTTCCATATAATCAACGCCAGCTTCATTCAATCCAGCATAGAGCTGTTGAACAAAGTCCACGCTAAAGTCCCAGTTATTTACCAATCCGCCATCACGGATTGTACAATCTACTATTTTGCAATGATTTGTCTTCATTAATGTCTGCTCCTTTTCTAACCAACTTGTGTATTCCTCTCATGATACTTGAACGTAACAAGAAAAGTAAAGGGATTCCCGACTTATTTACTTCGATAAGATTTCCATATCCGATCAATCTCACTCATCTCGGAATGGTCTGGAGCTTTCTTTCCATAACGCACAGCGTTATAAGTATCGGGCAGCATTGCAGAGAGCTTCTGATCGTCTTCTCTGGCTCCATGCTGAACAATGGTCTCCGCAGCCTCCAGTGGCGTATGTGCACCCTGTATATCCACGCCTCGGTGTGCAGCTCTGTCAATCCACTTCCGATAATAATATCGAACACGTTCAGTTTCCTGTGAGGGCAGCGACTCCTTCTTGCGGAACCAGGATTTGCGCGTTTTGGCAGGCGCCTCTAACGTTTCGCTAATGTCCACATACTCCGTCCGGGGTTCTACCTTCTTCTGACCGGGCTGCAGCAGCCCTTTGAAACGCTCCATAAGTTTGTTTATCGCCTTCTGCCCCAAACGCAGGATAAGCCACAAGATCACAACTGCGACAGCCCCCATGACGACCCAGCCTAAGATATCCCAGAAAATAGAGGGCTCCCCTGCCGGTTCCATCCCTTCAGGTATCATTGGCGGTTCATTTGGAGCAGTAGGCGTAATAGGCGGCTCCTGATTGGAGCTCGAGCCTATTAGACTTCTGATCCATGCAAGCAGACGGTCACGCAATGGTCCTAACCAGGCAACAAGACTGGGAAAAGCGCCAATTCCTGCGATCACAATCAGCATCCATAACAGACGCTGGTGATTCGCACGGGCAAACTCACGTAACACGATTCGTTTTGAGCCGTCATTTAATATCGCACGATCCAGTTGCACACTGTATTGTCCTACTAACCAGCCAACAAAACTGATTACTCCCGCTGCATATATGGTTCCGGTGTAAGCCCGAAGAGGTTCCATGAATTCAACTCCATTTGCCGCCCCACTAAGCACAATTGCACTAACTACCCCCCAAATCTGCAAGCGCCAAATCAAAATCGAACGGAAGACAGGTTGAAAATTTATCCCAATATAGGCTGAAATAACCCCCCATACCATTGCCGTCAGCAAATCAGGTAAAGGAAACGCCCATAGCAGTGCGATCACCAATGAGACCAACAGCCCCATAAGCAGCGCTGCTCCCCATCGAATAAATGTGTTTTTTTCGCTGAGGGCTGGTAACCTGTGCTGTACCCACTGACCTAACCAGCCAGCAATAACAAAGACTGCCATTAAGGTGTAAGGCAAATGTCCCGTTGCATAGAGGGAAGTCAGCGTTAAAAGCGGATAGAAATATACTCCAATCAACAGAACGGCCGACATGGATAAAAATACTCTTTCCTTATTACTGCTGCTTTTGGACTCGTTCATGCACTCACCGCCTTGGCATCGCTTTTCCCGCTCTCTACCGGGAGTATGGTCACACGGTGGCCTTGCTCATGCAAACGCGCAATTTCATGTTCCATAGCTGGAGACACATAGGACGTAATTAAGAGATAACTGCGGACCTGCTGAGCTTCTTCATTCCGTTCAACTTCATCACTCAGGAACTGCTCCATGGGAACCATGCATTTCAGCTCCGTCTCTGCCATAGCTTCCAATAACATTTCCAGATGAGGACTGCCGTAATCCGGCTCAATCCGCAATGGATCACGCCCTCCGCTCACACGGTAGCCATTATGAGCAAATCCAGCGGGTAACCCTCTTCCAATCGCATCTGCCGCTGCCGTTGCTGCATAACGGAGTGCCCGTTCGATCATCTCTGGGCGGGTAACGACACTCCACATGTCTGCTGACTCCTGAATGTTAACCACAATCCACGATTGAGGGTCCGCAGTCCATCCCTGCTTGTACACCTGTAGTTCTCCTGTGCGTGCACTCGCTTTCCAATGAATACGGTTCATCGGATCACCTGCACCATACGGACGTACCCCGAGAATCAGAAAGGGATCTTCAACAATCCAACGGGATACTTCAACCTCACCCTGCCATACCTGATAAATCTCAGGCAGATCCTCCGCATGAACAAGTGAAGGATATACGACCATGGACAGATGAACGGGAATAGGCTTCGATGTACGCCACAGGCCGAACAAGTCCCCTCCGGTCATAGTTACGGTGTTTAACGTGTAGATTCCACGTCTGCTGCATACAAAAGGATGCTTGCGCGTAATACGGGTAAACGGTTTCAACGTAAAGATACTTTTATGATTCTGATAGATATCTCCCTGACTGATATCCATGCCTGAACCTGAACGGAATACAAATGAAACTGGCATCATAGCTTCAAGTCTGAGCCATGGAACCGAAATTCGTTTTTCATTCGCAATTGTCTCAACCATCTCCAGTTCATCCCCGGCGTAACAACGCATTTTGCTGAACTGTCTGGTGTATTTGAGCTTCCGTAAAGCCGGACGGCCGAACCATATGCCGTGTACTCCAATAACCATGCCTCCGACAATGACTAGCCATAGTAATGCCATATGTTATCGCCCACTGCCTGTAGCAAGATTCTCCGTCGGCACTTCAGTCTGGCTCAGAAGTTCCTGAATAATACGTTCCGCCAAGCCCTCTTGTTGTCTTACCCGGTTGCGGAATACAAGCCGATGGGCCAGCACGGGCTCCGCCAATATTTTAATATCATCAGGGAGAACGTAGTCTCTGCCATGCAAAGCAGCCCAGGCCTGACTTGCCTTGAGTAACGCCTGAGCTCCTCGTGGGCTTACGCCCAGTGAAAGCTCGGGATGCTGCCTAGTGGCTTCTGTCAGTCGGATAATATATCGTAACAGATCTTCGTCGATTTGGACCGAAGTATACGTGCTCTGTGCCTCAAGCAACTGCTCGCGACTAATAATAGCGGACAGATCGGCAACAGAACGGCTCGCTACCGTACGTCTCAGAATTTCTACACTTTCTTCACTACTTGGATAGCCCATTCGGATCTTCATCATGAAACGATCCATCTGTGCCTCGGGTAACGGAAAGGTTCCCTGATTGTCTACCGGGTTTTGTGTGGCAATGACGATAAACGGTCGCTCCAGCTGTCTGGTCGAACCATCAATACTAATCTGCCGTTCCTCCATGCACTCCAGCAAACTGGACTGGGTACGCGGTGTAGCCCGGTTAATCTCATCTGCCAGCACCAGGTTGGCAAACAGAGGGCCTGGTCTGAATTCAAAGTCACCTTCTTTTTGATTGAAAAAGTGAATTCCCGTCAAGTCAGATGGCAACAGATCCGGTGTGAACTGAATACGCTGGAAGGTGCAATCCAGTGAAGAGGCTACTGATTTGGCCAACATGGTTTTCCCCGTACCGGGCACGTCCTCCAGCAGGACATGTCCAGAAGCGATGATAGCTGTCATCACAAGCTCAATCGTATGGTCTTTGCCCACAATGATCTTCCCTACATGGTCCATTAGCTGTTTGTTCATTTGTTCCATTCCCTGGATATTCATAATTGGTTCTTCCTCCCGTAAATTGAGCTATGTATTCGCATTCATTCTAACTATAACCCTAATCGCCCCAACAAAAAACAACAGGAATCGGCGGGTTGGCCAATTCCTGTTCGCATAACTCTTTGCCTTTACACCAAAGGAAGCATAATGATGAACCGGGTGCCTTCCCCTTTTTTGCTATCCACAGAGATGTTGCCTCCGTGATTCTTGATAATCCGGTAACTCACGGAAAGCCCCAGTCCTGTTCCGCTCTCCTTGGTGGTGAAAAACGGGTCAAACAGGCGCACAAGGGTGTTGTGATCCATCCCCTGTCCATTATCAGCAATGGAGATCTTCACATACTTGCCCTCGGTTCCCGTAGAGATCTGAATCAAGCCAGCATGCTCTTCGCCCACATCCTCGATGGCATCCATTGCGTTTTTAACCATATTCAAAATGACCTGCTTAATCTGTTTGACATCAATGGACACATTTAACGGGACTTCTGCTTCATCCAGGGTGATCTCGCACCCCTTCATTAATCCTTCGCTTTCTGTCAGCAAAACCACCTCTTTGAGCAAAGAGTTAACAGACATAATGGTCTTCTGAGGAGCTGACGGTTTCGAGGAATTCAGAAATTCGTAGATAATGTCGTTCGCCCTGTCAATCTCCGTTAGAATGATTCGAGCGTACTCGTCTTTCCCCAATTGCAGCAAATGAGGACGAAGCAACTGGATAAATCCGCGGATAGCCGTCAAAGGATTGCGAATCTCATGGGCAATCGATGCCGAAATCCGCCCCAACATTGCAAGTTTGTCATTTTGATAAGCGGTCTGCTCAATCTGTTTATAATCGGAAACATCCTTCACACTGAAGAGGAAGTCCCCATCCATCTGATCCCCGTACGTTACTGTAACCAGCCAATGCCTGCCATACTCGTCAATCAATTCATGATAGCGCTTACGATGAAAGATAGTTTCCCGATAGATGCGTAAAATTTTCTTTTTCTTGAATCGGCTCATCTGTGGATGATGCAGCATTTGCATCAGGGTGCAGCCGCTCAAAAGACTCCGAGGAAGCTCCAACAATTTTGCCATCTGAACGTTAATAAACGTCAATACACCGTTACTGTCAAACAACATTATACCGCTATCCAGATGCTCCAGGACATTCTCATACTTGTTGTTATCCAGATGTACAGGCGGGAATCCATTCGTTGGTCGAGGCACTGTATCCTGAAATTCACTAATCATGTCAGGTTCCTCCTTTTCACGTAAATGATAAACTTGCCATTCGGACATCATATCATCACAGAAACAGGAAGGGCCGATTTTATTTTTCATTACCGGTGCCCTTTCATTAGGGGGCTGAGCCGAAAATACGGATGGCATGTCCGGAACCCAGGCTGGTCTATTCCGGGTAACCAAGAGTCGATCCGGAAAACATTATACGTTTGTTCCATTCTAAGCTTCTCCTATTCCCAAACACGAACATTTTTTGCTCCGCCTCTTTTGCAAGTCTGTTTTTATCATAGACAAGTTTATAGAAGGGAGTCAATCGGAGAAAGTGTCGAATGGAAATTATTTTAAGAAAAACCGTGAATTAGTTTCTGTATACAACAAAAACGAAGCTTATTCGCTCGATTAGCGAATAAGCTTCATTTGTATAGTTTAAATTTTAAATAATTAAATTCAATCTATAGTCCACTCTTGTTATGCTGAATTTTAAGTCTGCGCTGACTCATGACGGCTAAGCGACGCTTGAGTTCGCTTTCCCACTTCTCATCCTTCATTTCCTTGGCAAGACGAAGTAGATCCAGAGACATGTCGATCTGACGCTGAACAATGACCATAGCATCCTCGCTTTCACGATTCACGCAATTTTCAAAAATCGCATCTTCATCTTCCGTCACGTAATCTTGAAAATCAATCTCCGACGCACCATCTCCATGCGCATATTCAGCCAAAATTTCATATTCATTTTCCACTTTATAATGCACTTCTACCCGGTGACACACCGGACAAAAAAGCAGGGGAACATTATGAACCTGGGTGCGGTAATGCTTCAGCGTGCCCTTTGTTCCCACCATACTTGCCCCACAACAGTAACTCATTTTTGTTCACCCTCCTTATAACGTGCCGAGACTTTTTAATAAAAGCAGTCCCGTACACTTCAAGCACTTCCGAAAAAGGAATAGTTCCATCAGTGTATCACATTCATGTACAAATTATAAATGCAGAGCACCGGAATATTTACCGGGTTTCCATACCCTATTCGCCTTGAGGCCCTTCGATTCCTCTTTCCAGAGATAAAATGAAGGCTTTCTTCTATTACATCATTACCACGTTTATGTCCCTGTTTAAACACTTTTCTTCCTTTAGGACTTACATTCTCGCAAAAGGGTGCAAAAAGCCCTCAATCCCCTGAGGGATGAGGGCTTGAACAATAAACGTTCAAGTTCAATCAGGCTTACAGATTGCTGTCGCCTGGTTTCCAGTTCATTGCACACAATCCACCGGATTGCAGAGCTTGCAGTACACGAAGTGTTTCTTCAACACTACGGCCTACATCATTGTGGTTAACCACTTGGTATTTCAATTCGCCTTCTGGATCGATGATGAACAAGCCGCGTAGAGCAACGCCTTCTTCTTCGATCAGAACGCCATAATCTTTAGCAACTTGTTTTGTGATGTCGGAAGCAAGCGGGAAGTTCAATTGACCCAGACCATTGCTGTCTTTAGGTGTGTTGATCCAAGCTTTGTGGCTGTGTACGGAGTCAACGCTCACGCCAAGAACTTCAGTATCCAAAGCTTTGAATTGCTCAGCAGCATCACTCAAAGCTGTAATTTCAGTTGGGCACACAAAAGTGAAATCCAAAGGATAAAAGAAAAATACGAGCCATTTGCCACGATAATCGGACAGTTTTACGGAACCAAAGTCTTGTCCATCTCCCGATACTGTTTCCATTGCAAAATCCGGTGCGGGTCTACCAACCAAACGTTCTGCCATAACTAACAATTCCTCCTTTGGGATTATGTAAGCACTCAAGTTGAATGCTCATCATCAAGAAAAACGAGAACGCTTTTCCTGTAATTAAAATGGGTTTGTGACTTGATAACAAGTACAAGTAAAATGTTATCATCCGGACTTCTCAAAGTCAAGATTATAATCGTTGTTTTTTTATAATCATTATAAATAAGAATTTTTCGTGGCAAAAATTATAAAGGAACAGCCCTCTGCAATTCCGGATCGGAGCAAAGAGCTGTTCGGTTGTTACTATTATTAAGCTTGCTTTTGGATGGCTGCGACGATCAAATCGCCCATTTCTGTCGTGCTGATCGCTTTGCTCTTGTCTACAGCGATGTCGCTTGTACGATGTCCTGCATTCAGCACATCAGACACAGCTGCTTCAATTGCATCAGCACCTTCCGCATAACCAAAGGTTGTACGGAACATCAATGCCAGCGAAAGGATCGTTGCGATCGGATTCGCCAGTCCTTGACCTGCGATATCCGGCGCTGAACCGTGTACTGGCTCATAAAGACCAAAGCTTCCTTCACCCAGTGATGCAGATGCGAGCATGCCGATTGAACCTGTCAACATCGCTGCTTCATCACTAAGGATATCTCCGAACATATTTTCAGTCACGATAACGTCAAAGCTGGATGGACGACGCAGCAGCTGCATTGCACAGTTGTCTACAAGTACATGTTCCACTTCAACATCCGGATATTCCGGTGCTACACGGTTAACAACTTCTCTCCAAAGACGGGAAGTTTCCAGCACGTTGGCTTTATCTACTGAAGCCAATCTTTTGCTACGTCCTTGGGCAATTACAAACGCCTGACGAACGATGCGCTCCACTTCGGTTACATTATATACGCATGTATCCACTGCTTCTTCGCCTTGTGCACCTTCACGTCTGAACTTTTCACCAAAGTAGATTCCCCCGGTCAACTCACGCACGACCATCAGATCCGTACCTTCCAACACTTCCGGTTTCAAGGTGGAAGCATCTTTCAAGCAATCAAACACCACTGCCGGACGCAGGTTCGAGAACAGTCCGAGCGCTTTGCGAATGCCGAGCAAGCCTGTTTCGGGACGCAATTCCTTGCTGTTGTTGTCCCATTTTGGACCACCAACGGCACCGAGCAGCACAGCATCTGCACTCTTACATACTGTCAGTGTTTCTTCTGGAAGTGGTGTACCTTTTTCATCAATAGCGATTCCACCAAACAGCGCATGCTCTGTCTCAAAACGGTATCCGAACACTTCCTCCGTACGTTTGAGAACTTTTTCTGCCTCCGCTACGACTTCAGGACCGATTCCGTCACCTGCGATAACTGCAATTTTTTTCACGTCTGCCATGGGTTGTCCACTCCTTATATCCATTTCATTCGGTTATTCACTTCAATGATTAACGTGTCATTTTTAACTCTCTCTTTTGTATCATATTCAGAGGTCATTTGACCAAGATATACAATCTATGACTTTAATAGTTTTTACCTATAAGCTGTTTAAGATTGGTTGTTCTGCCCCTCTGACTGAGTTAAAATAAAACCTGAAGACAAATTCAGGTAACTCAGGAGGGATTGCAATCATGCAATACACGTACTTGGGAAAATCAGGTCTTAAAGTCAGCCGGATCTGTCTCGGCACGATGAACTTTGGTCCTGCTACAGACGAAAAAGAGGCATTCCGTATCATGGATGCGGCACTCGATGCCGGTGTGAACTTTTTTGATACCGCTAACATTTATGGTTGGGGCGAAAATTCGGGTCTCACCGAGGAGATCATTGGTCGCTGGTTTAAACAGGGCGGAGGCAGACGTGAAAAAGTCGTTCTTGCTACCAAAGTCTATGGCTCCATGCATGACGATACAGACGGTCCAAACAATGATGCAGGTCTCTCCGCCTACAAAATTAGACGGCATCTGGAGGGTTCCCTCCGCCGCCTGCAAACCGATCATGTTGAACTGTACCAGATGCACCATGTTGATCCCGCCATCTCATGGGACGAGCTTTGGGGCGCGTTTGAGAACGCTGTTCATCAAGGCAAAATTGGTTATGTAGGTTCAAGTAACTTTGCCGGTTGGCAGATTGCCGTTGCACAAAGTGAAGCCAAAAATCGCCATTTCCTCGGTCTTGTATCCGAGCAGCATAAATACAGTCTCAACTGCCGGTTGCCTGAACTCGAAGTCCTGCCCGCAGCGAAAGAACTGGGCCTTGGCGTAATACCATGGAGCCCGTTGGATGGTGGCTTACTCGGACGTAATGCACTCCAGAAGCTGGAAGGCACACGCAGTGGTGGCATTGCTGAGCGGATTGAGTCCCATCAAACTCAGCTTGAACAATTCGCAGCACTCTGCCGCGAACTCGGCGAACCGCAGGACACCATCGCTTTGGCATGGGTGGCCGCTAATCCGGCAGTTACCGCACCTATTATTGGGCCGCGTACGCTGGAGCAGTTTGAAACGGCTCTCAAATGTCTCGATGTCACTTTGGATGAAGCGGTCCTCAAACGTCTGGATGAAATCTTCCCTGGACCGGGAGGACATGCTCCGAACGCATATGCTTGGTAAAAGCTTATCGGCTTAACTGAATACGTCTTTTCCATGGAAATACTCTAATAAAATGCAATTATCCTATACGTAACAACAAAAAAGTCTGACCTTCAAATGTTGAGGGTCAGACTTTTTATGTACCTCACTGAACTACAATACTTAGGACTGGGAACCCCACCTCAGCTTCTCCAGCCAGACGAATTCCAGTCCAATGAAGAGCTTTGCTTGCTGCAAATGATGTGTTACAGGTTCACATTAACGCGATCCGTATAGGTTTTGCGTTTCTCAATCAACTTGTTCAATCCATCCACATAAGCACGTGCACTGGCACCCAGTATATCGGTACTTACGCCACGTCCTTGTACAGAAATCTGATTTTGAGTAAGTACGACGTGTACCTCACCCAGTGCATCCTTACCATGCGTAACGGATTTGATCGAGTAGTCGGATAGCGTTACCTCTTCCCCGCTCACTTGGTCAATCGCATTATAGATCGCATCTACCGATCCATTTCCTTCTGCTTGTTGTTCCAACGTATCCCCATCAAGTGTAGCAATGCGAACTTTAGCTGTTGGAGTGGATTCATCACCATACGTCACAAAGATGGATTCCAGTTTAAACACCTCAGGTGCATCCTGCAATTTCTCTTCGATGACTGCCAGCAAATCCTCATCCGTCACTTCTTTTTTCTTATCAGCCAGATCTTTGAATTGGGCAAAAGCACGGTTCAAGGCTTCATCTTCCAGTTCATAACCGAGCTCAATCAAGCGCTCACGGAAGGCATGACGTCCTGAGTGTTTACCCAATACGAGCTTGCTTTCCTTCAGACCGATGGTCTCTGGCGTCATAATTTCGTACGTTGTTTTCTCCTTCAGCATGCCATCCTGGTGAATTCCGGATTCGTGTGCAAACGCATTCGCACCAACAATCGCTTTATTTCCAGGTACAATCATACCCGTCAAACGACTCACGAGACGACTTGTGCGAGCAATTTCAGAAAGTTGCAGCGAAGTTTTTGCCTGGAAAAATTCCTGACGTGTCTCCAGTGCCATGGCAATCTCTTCAATCGCGGTATTACCTGCACGTTCACCAATGCCGTTAATAGTGCCCTCAATTTGATCGGCTCCATTCAGAATCGCTGCAAGCGTGTTGGCAGTTGCCATCCCCAGGTCATTATGACAGTGTGCACTCAGCTGCACTTTATCGATGTTGTGAACGTTTTCCTTTAGATGCTTGAAAATATTACCGTACTCGTATGGGCTCAGATAGCCCACCGTATCCGGGATATTTACAACCGCTGCGCCTTCTTCCACAGCCATATTCACCATCTCAACGAGGAAATCATACTCGGTCCGACCTGCATCCTCCAACGAGAATTCGAGCTTCGAAAAAGTTTTCTTCGCATAACGAATGGCGGAACGAGCTGTATCGAGAACCTGGGCTCTGTCCATGCGCAATTTGTGCTGACGGTGAATAGGTGAAGTTGCCAAAAAGATATGGATACACGGATCTTGAGCGCCCTTCAACGCCTCTTTTACGGCATCAATATCCTGCTCTCTGGAGCGGGACAAGCCAATGACCGTAACGTTTTTGACCGCTTTGGCTACTGCATTAACTGCCGCCAAATCCCCTGGAGAGGCCGCGGGGAAACCGGCTTCCATTCGGTCAATACCAAGCCGCTCGAGCTGGTGCGCAATTTCCACCTTTTCACGAGTGTTCAGATTGACCCCCGGGGATTGTTCTCCATCACGCAGCGTTGTGTCAAATACATAGATTTTACGCACGCCTCGCACCTCCTAGACTTGTATTGTGTGTTCCTCTAAACCAGTAATAGCGGCACACGCATATGCACGGCCGCTATTCCCGGTTAAAGCTGTAAGTTTACTAGATTACCTTAAAGGGCATGCTTACTTCTTGATCCAGTGCATCATCTCACGCAATTGTCCGCCAACCACTTCGATTGGGTGTTCAGCTTCGTTGCGACGAGTTGCTGTCAGGAACGCACGGCCGGATTGGTTTTCCAGGATGAAGTCGCGTGCAAATTTACCTTGTTGGATATCTGTCAGAACTTCTTTCATTGCTTTCTTCGTATCTTCAGTTACCACGCGAGGTCCAGTTACATAGTCACCGTACTCAGCTGTGTTACTGATGGAATCACGCATGCTTGCAAGTCCACCTTCATACATCAGGTCAACGATCAATTTCAATTCGTGCAGACACTCGAAGTATGCCATTTCAGGAGCGTAACCTGCTTCTGTCAATGTTTCGAATCCAGCTTTTACGAGGGCACTTACACCGCCACACAGAACAGCTTGCTCACCGAACAGGTCTGTTTCTGTTTCTTCACGGAAGGAAGTTTCGATAACCCCTGCACGCGTACAACCGATACCTTTGGCATAAGCCAAACCGATATCTTTTGCTTTACCTGTAGCATCTTGCTCAATTGCGATCAGGCCTGGTACACCGAATCCTTCCACGTAGGTACGACGTACCATGTGACCAGGAGACTTAGGAGCTACCAGCAATACATCGCTGTCTTTTGGAGCAACGATTTGACCGAAATGAACGTTGAAACCGTGGGAGAAGAGCAATGCAGCACCTTTTTTCAGGTTTGGTTCGATTTCGTTTTTGTATACAGAAGCTTGTGTTTCGTCAGGCAGCAAAATTTGAACTACGTCTGCACGGCTAGTTGCTTCAGCCGGGGACAGAACTTCGAATCCGTCATTTTTTGCAGTGTCAAAAGATTTACCTTCACGAAGTCCGATGACTACGTTCAATCCACTGTCACGCAGGTTTTGAGCTTGGGCATGGCCCTGGCTACCGTAACCGATGACCGCAATCGTTTTTCCTTTCAATACGCTAAGCTCTGCATCCTGTTCATAATAAGTAGTTACTGGCATGTTTATAAGTCCTCCTTTGTATTGTAAAGAACCCTTCATTAATGAGCGGGTGTCTCAAGGGACCGGCACGCTTTTCCCTGCTTTAGCGTCTCTGGTCTGATCCGATCCATTCAGACACCCGCCCGTTAATGCGGGTGTGTGGCTATATTGTCAAGCGTTACATCACTAAAATGTTAAATTGCAACTTGTAAGGGACTGGCACCTCATCTAAGATTAACGGTATTTCTCAGCTTAATGCTGCTAACGCACCTTAGTCGTTCCGTTGATAAGCATCAGACCATGCTTTTTTTTCAATATGACTGTTTACACGTTGCCTCGTACCAATGCAGTTACGCCTGTACGTGACAGTTCGCGAATGCCGTATGGCTTAAGCAGTTCGATCATCGCATCAATTTTATCTGTGTCTCCGACTACCTGTACAATCAGGCTGCCTGGACCAACATCTACAACAGATGCGCGGAATGTCTCCACCACACCCAGAATTTCTGGACGTTCGGATGGCTCTGCCTTTACCTTGATCAATGCAAGTTCACGGGCAACCATCGGTTTCAGACTGAAATCAACCACTTTGATGACATCGATAATTTTGTACAGTTGCTTTTCAATCTGTTCCAGCGTTTTGTCATCACCGACCGTCACAATGACCATCCGGGACAAACCCGGTTCCTCGGATTGACCTACCGTGATGCTCTCAATGTTGAACCCCCGTCGACCGAACAACCCTGATACCCGCTGCAGGACGCCAGGCTGATCGTTGACCAATATCGAAATCGTATGTCTTATCATTCCTCAGCATCCCCCATCAGCATTTGATCGATTGTCGCTCCTTGCGGAACCATTGGATATACATTTTCTTCCTTGCGTACTACGAACTCAACAACGACCGGTCCTGGTGTATCCAGGGCTTCTTGCCAAGCACGCTCGGCTTCTTCCTTGTTGGTTGCACGCAATCCTTTTACACCATAAGCTTCAGCAAGTTTTACAAAATCAGGGCTGCCTGCCAAGTCGATATGACTATAACGGTTCTCGTAGATGATCTCTTGCCACTGACGTACCATTCCAAGGACCTGATTGTTGATAATAACAATTTTCACCGGGATGTTGTTAATGGCACAGATCGCAAGTTCTTGAGAACACATCTGCATGCCGCCGTCACCGTTGATCGAAATAACGAGTCTGTCCGGGTTGGCCATTTGAGCACCAATTGCAGAAGGGAATCCAAAACCCATCGTTCCCAGTCCACCGGAGGTTACCCATGAACGTGGCTGGTTGAATTTGTAATACTGAGCAGCCCACATTTGATGCTGTCCAACGTCCGTAGTCACGATTGCTTCGCCTTTGGTTGTATCATTCAGCATTTCCACAACCCATTGCGGTTTCAAAACTTCGTCTGAATCTGTGTAGCTGTAAGGTTTCTCTTGTTTCCACTGTTTGATCTGATCTCTCCAAGCATCCGCACGTTCAGCGCGTTGAACCTCTTTGTTCGCTATTTCGAGAACCGTTTTCACATCACCAACGATTGGAATGTCCGTTGCGATGTTTTTGCCAATTTCAGCCGGATCAATATCAATGTGCACAATTTTCGCATGTGGAGCGAATCCGTCCAACTTGCCTGTTACCCTGTCATCGAATCTTGCGCCGATGTTGATCAGCAAATCCGATTTTTGAATCGCCTGATTGGAAGTGTATGTTCCGTGCATACCCGGCATCCCGGTCCACAATTCATGGCCACTTGGGAATGCTCCAAGTCCGAGAAGTGTTGTCGTGATTGGAATGCCTGTCTTCTCCACAAATTCGAACAGCGCTTCGTGTCCACCGGAGTAAACTACACCGCCGCCTGCCAGAATCATCGGACGTTCTGCTTCCTGAATCGCCTGAGCCAGACGATCAACCTGAAGTTTGTTTGGCACTGTCCGTGGGTTATACCCTCTCAATGTAACAGGTTCAGTTATCGGTTCAAACAACGTTTTGTTGGCCGATACATCTTTTGGAATGTCGATTAATACTGGACCTTTACGGCCCGTATTCGCAATATGGAATGCCTCATGAATGACACGTGGCAGATCTTTTACGTCTTTTACCAGATAACTGTGTTTGGTTATTGGCATCGTGATTCCGGTAATATCAGCTTCCTGGAAAGCATCTGAGCCGATCAGGCTGGAGATTACATTCCCGGTAATGACAACGAGTGGTACCGAGTCCATATACGCTGTTGCAATACCCGTAACCAGATTTGTTGCTCCAGGTCCGGAGGTTGCGATACAGACACCCACTTTTCCACTCGCCCGTGCATATCCGTCAGCCGCATGAATGGCGCCTTGTTCGTGACGGGTTAATACGTGCTTGAAATCCTCGAAACCATACATCGCATCGTAAATGTACAACACTGCGCCGCCCGGGTAACCAAAAACGCACTCTACACCTTCCAGCAACAAGCTTCTCAGCAGAATTTCGGAACCGCTAATGACCTCCGGCTTCATCCATTTTTCACGTAATTCATCTGTCGATCGTACTTCTGGAATTTGAGCTCCCATCAGTCATCCTCCTCTCGGAATTTACATCATTCTGACATTTAAAGTTACAAAAAAAACCTTCCATCCCTGCAAACAAGTTTATGCTTGCGAGGGACGAAAGGTTGTTGCTTCCGTGGTACCACCCAACTTTGTCCGAAATTTCGCAATAACGGACCTTACCAGGTACAAAAAACGATAGATCAAACGGATATACCCGTTCTCCATACCTGTTGTCTGTAACGCAGACATACGATTTCCCCTAATACGCGAGTGGAGTGACATCCAATGCTTTTCAGGAAAACAGCTCCGAGGTGAGCTCGTATATAAGGGGTAATGGTGGTGGTTTCAGCAATTCCAGCCACTCTCTGAGCAAAAGAGCCCTTAAAACTTCGTCCTCTTCATAGCCGATGAAATATTCTCGTTAAATGTTAGGAACATTATATGATTCCTCCAACCGATAAGTCAATACCCCTTTTGTATAAAAATTCAGAACGTCCCTAATCCTTCATTCTCCATCTTTAACGTTACCCCAATCACACTGCTTCATTCAGTCACCTTTCAACTTGCTTCAGGCATAGGATATACGAGCAGCACGACTGGTCCTGAAAGGAGGCTTCCGATGGTGATTCGGCAACGTAAATCCAAGCTGGATGATGCCGCCATAATGAGGCTGATTGACTCTCAACTTGTTCCTCTATCTCATATGAGTGAAAGTGAAATCAATAAAATACGCAAAGATATACCCCTGCGAATGAACAGGGGCATGACCTTTGTTGTCTCATCGAATCCTGACAACGAAGCTGTCGCATTCATTCATTTTCTCATGCACGGCGAACTGCTGTATGTGGATATGATGGCTGTTGCCACAAAAGAACAGCGAAAGAGATATGGTCAGAACTTGCTGCTCAAAGCAGAAAATTTCGCAGCATCTCGAGGTTGCAAAAGATCCAAAGTGATGGTTGATGAAGGCAATACAAAAGGCCTGCAATTTTACCAAAAAAATGGATATAGCACGATTCGATACATTATGTTAAGCCGCTGTTACGAGTTGGAAAAAACATTATAACTCGGTCTAGAAAAATCCTGGTGGCCGTGGTCCGTAGGGTCCATATCCAGGGCCTGGTCCATATCCACCACCAAAACCTGGTCCATATCCAGGGCCTGGTTTTGGTCCCGGGCCATATCCTGGTCCAACACCTGGACCAAAACCATATCCAGGACCAGGGCCGTAAGCATAAGGCAGCGTTGCAACAGCGAGTAAATCAAATAATACCAATGGCAAAATGGCTTTGGTGCGTACTTTTTTGCCAATGGGACGTTTCAAAACCAATTTATTACCTGATACTTTTAAGAGTTTTCCCGTCACCCGAGTTCCGTCTTTTTTGATCGCGACAATATTTTTGCCTATTAATTTCATCGCTTCATCACGCGTAACATGTTGTTTCATACTTTCCCCTCCTCCTCGGATCGTTCAAAACAGTGTATTCGTCCAGGGCCAGCTTCGCCTGTTTCTTTGTCCCTAAATGAAAATATGGGTTTCTTTCTCTATATCAGTTAAGAGAGCTGGTTATCTGTTATTTTTCTTTATGAAACAAAAAAAAGGTCCGCACGAGGCGAACCTTTTCTAGTAAAGCATTATGTGGCAAAACATCATTTCTCTTGTTACCTTTTCCCCGGATCATACGGTTCCCCGAGTGCGGACGGAGCAGAAGAGCGTCCAACAGCCGCAACGAGCACGATGATGGTGAGCAGGTATGGCAGCATATAAATAATTTCCTGGGGAATACTTTGAGACCATTCGAACAACTGTACATAGTTCCGGATAGCTTGAGAGAAACCAAAGAACACAGCCGCCCCAAAGGCGCCAATCGGATTCCACTTACCAAAGATCATCGCTGCAATCGCAATGTAACCTTGGCCGGAAACAGTATTATGAGAGAATGTACCCGTCGTAGTCAGCGTGATTGCAGCTCCACCAATAGCAGCCAGCGCACCACTGATCATAACCGCAACATAACGGTAACGACGCACTTTAACACCTACGGTATCCGCAGCACTAGGATGTTCACCAACCGAGCGAAGACGAAGACCGAATGGGGTTTTGTACATAATGTAATACGTCAGAAAGACGAACAAAACAGCCAGATAAGTTGTCGGGTACACATTCTTGAAGAAAGCTTCCCCAAGCAAAGGAATATCTTTTAACAGTGGCACATCAAACTTGCTGAATCCTTGCACCAATGGTGAATCGCCTGATCCTTCAAACAGCAGCTTTACCAGATAAAGTGTACTTCCTGCTGCCAGAAAGTTAATAACGATACCGCTGATAATTTGGTCTGCCTTAAACGTAATGGAGGCAACCGCGTGGATCAGTGAAACCACTACGCCCAGCACAACTGCGAACAAAATCCCCATCCATGCAGACGTTGTTCCACCCATGCCAGCTTCTTGTGCATAATGCGCAGCAATCCCCGCAGCAAACGCACCAAATACCATGAAACCTTCAAGTCCAAGGTTAGTCACACCGGATTTTTCCGAGAAAATCCCGCCCAGGGATGCAAAAATCAATGCCGTGGCAAAGACAAGCGTCGTATTGATAATTTGCCCAATTGTCAACAAGTCCATCTACAACACCTTCTCTTTCTTGCGCTTGGAATAGAACGGTTTAAGTACCCAGCGCACGATGCCTTGTGCCGCAATGAAGAAGATAATCGAACCGATAACAATCCGAATAATCTCGGGCGGTACATCCGCAGCAAAGCTCATTCCCGCAGATCCATAAGTGAGCGTACCGAACAACAACGCGCCCAGCAACACACCGAACGGATGATTCAAACCAATCAGTGCAACCGCGATGCCGTCAAAACCTGTTCCCGGCGAGCCTGACATAACGGTCTGGTATTGGAACACACCAAGTACCTGGAATGCACCGCCAAGACCTGCAAGCATACCACTGATAAACATAGCTTTAACGATATTGCGATTGACATGCATACCCGCATACTCTGCCGCATTCGGGTTATATCCTACGGCACGAATCTCGTACCCTTGTTTGGTTTTCCACATGTAAATATAAAAGAGTACAGCCATGACAAGAGCAATCAATGTTCCCATGTGGACACGAGAGTTGCCCATCAGCTCGGAAAGCCATGTCAGACTAATCGATGCGGTATCACTGATATCCACCGAACGATTTTCACCTTTTAACAGCAGGAATTGGCGCACGATCAGGTTGGCCAGATACAGACCAATCCAGTTCAGCATGATACTACTGATAACTTCGTTAACCCCACGCGCTGCTTTCAGGTAACCGGCAATAGCTGCCCACAGACCACCAAATACTGCACCAGCAATCAAAGCCAGTGGAGCATGAATGTAGATTGGCAGACCTGCAAACTTCACACCTACAAAAGTTGCCGCAGTCATACCGACGAGAAATTGTCCTTCTCCCCCGATATTAAACAGTCCTGCACGTGCCGCAAATGCAAATGCAAGTCCTGTCATAATGAGCGGTGTCATTTCCCGGACTGCTTCACCAAAGTTGTACATGTCTCCGAAAACCTTCGTAAACAATGCGCTGTAAGCTTCAATCGGGTTGTATCCGCCGATCAGCATGACAATACCACCGAGGATCAGACCCATAATGATGGCTACAATAGGTAATATAAATGAATCACGGGTAAACCATTTCAATACGTTACTCATG
This sequence comes from Paenibacillus sp. OK076, assembly GCF_900110055.1. Classification (NCBI taxonomy): domain Bacteria; kingdom Bacillati; phylum Bacillota; class Bacilli; order Caryophanales; family Paenibacillaceae; genus Paenibacillus; species Paenibacillus sp. OK076. The sequence goes on along the minus strand of NZ_FOCH01000001.1, from coordinate 988,505 downwards.
CACAGTACCTCTCTTTTGGGTGCTGCCCGCCATCATCAAGCCGAGCTCCCTGTCATTGGTTTCTTCCGGCAGCACCTCGCCCACGATCTGTCCTTCATAAATGACAGCAATTCGGTCGGATACGTTGATAATTTCATCCAGCTCGAATGAGATCAGCAATACCGCTTTGCCCTGATCACGTTGTGCAATCAATTGTTTTTGAACAAACTCAATAGCACCTACGTCCAGACCACGAGTTGGCTGGGCAGCAATAAGCAGTTCTGGGTTCTTATCAACCTCACGTGCGATAATGGCTTTCTGTTGGTTCCCTCCCGATAAAGAGCGGGCTTTCGTTTCAATGCTTGGTGTACGCACATCAAATGCCTCCACAAGACGTTTCGCTTGCTTCTTAATGGCATCGAAGTTAAGGAATCCTTTACGCGTATAAGGAGCTTTATAATACGATTCCAGGACGATATTTTCACTCACAGAAAAATCAAGGACAAGTCCATGTTTGTGCCGGTCTTCCGGAATATGGGCTACACCCGACTCCGAAATATGGCGCGGAGAATGATTAGACAGTTCTTTACCCTCGAGACGAATCGAACCGCTATCTACTTTACGCAGTCCGGTAAGAGCCTCAATCAGTTCGCTCTGTCCATTACCATCGACACCTGCGATTCCTACAATCTCTCCTGCACGTACATTCAGGTTAAGTTCGTTCAGAACCGAGATACCTTCTTTGTTTTTGGCGGTCAATTTGCTAACTTCAAGCACATTGTTTCCTGGTGTAGCCGGCTTTTTGTCCACTTTAAATGTGACATTGCGACCAACCATTTTTTCTGCCAACTCATTCGGATTCGTTTCTGATGTTATCACGGAATCAATCACTTTACCCCGGCGAATAATCGTTACCGTATCTGAGATTTCCATGATTTCTTTCAGTTTGTGTGTAATCAGAATAATGGATTTGCCTTCGGCCACCAACTTTTTCATGATTACCATCAGTTCTTTGATTTCCTGAGGTGTTAATACAGCAGTAGGCTCGTCAAAAATAAGAATGTCTGCACCACGATACAACGTTTTTACAATCTCAACACGTTGCTGCATTCCGACAGAAATGTCATGAATTTTGGCATGCGGATTCACTTTGAGTCCATACTGTTCAGACAGACGCTGCACTTCAGCAGCAGCTTTTTTATAATTAATGTTGAGACCTTTCCTTGGTTCAGATCCCAAAATAATGTTCTCTGTTACCGTGAACGGCTGTACAAGCTTAAAGTGCTGATGCACCATGCCGATGCCAAGATCGATTGCTTTGTTAGGGCTGTCGATGATGACAGGCTTGCCATTCACTTCAATGGAACCTTCATCCGGCTGATAGAGACCAAAGACAATATTCATCAACGTTGATTTACCAGCGCCGTTTTCGCCCAGTAGAGCATGGATCTCGCCTTTACGAAGCTGAAGGCTGATGGCGTCGTTGGCAACAATGCCTGGGAAACGCTTCGTGATTTGTTTCAACTCAACGACGGGGGTTGCTGCACCCATGTAATCACCCTTATACCTGATATAGTGTGGTTCCGCAAACGTAAGAAAAACGTCTAACGACGTTTATTCAAGGAAGATGACCGCATTTCAGCGGTACTTTTTCTTAGGATTATCGAATCCTTCAGTTTCATTGAAACTTCTGCATTCCATAATCTTAAGAAAAGCTCCTACCGGAGCGTTGATACAAAGTCTTCTTGCTTTTGCCGTGGGCTTATGCCCAAGCACGTATTACGTAGCTTGTACAATTGTTATGATGACATGAGCAAATTTTCCTGCTCTGACAATCATAAGGCCGGTCAAGACCGGCCTCGATGATTATTTATTTTCACAGCAGAATCAGATTACTCTGTAGGAACTTTGATTTCGCCGTTGATGATTTTTTCTTTGTATTCGTCCACTTTTGCAAGGATATCAGCAGAAACATTTTTCGTAGAAGTATCAGCGACACCTACACCATTTTCTTTCAAAGTCAGATTCTCAGCTCCGCCTTTGAATGTTCCATCAATGATTTCTTGGTTTACGCGCTTAACAGCTTCGTCAACTTTTTTGATCATGGAAGTCAGTGTTACATCATCACCAAACTCCAGGGATTGGTCTTTATCTACACCGATAACCCAAACGTCTTGGCCTTGTTTCTTACGAGCGATTGCTTCATTGAACACACCATTACCCGTAGCACCGGAAGCGTGGAAAATGATATCTACGCCTTTGTTGTAAAGTGTAGCTGCTGCTGCTTTACCAAGGTCAGGCTTATCAAATGCACCTGTGTAGTTCGAAATGAACTCAGCATTAGGATTAACAGCTTTAACGCCTTCTCTGAAACCTACTTCAAACTTTTTGATCAGTGGGCTTTCCATACCGCCTACAAAACCAATTTTGTTTGATTTAGTTGTCAGACCAGCTACAACACCTACCAAGTAAGAACCTTCTTCTTCAGCAAATGTTACGGATTTAACGTTAGGAGCATCAACAACACTGTCGATGATCGCGAGTTTGGAATCAGGATTTTGTTCAGCTACAGTCTTGATCGCATCAGCCAATTGGAAACCGATACCCCAAGTCAGATCATATCCACCTTTAACGAACTCGTTCAGGTTTGGAATGTACTCTTCATCGGATTTACTTTGCAGGTATTTAACAGCTACACCTGTTTCAGTTTCAGTTGCTTGCAGAGCTTCCCAAGCGGATTGGTTAAACGATTTGTCGTTAACTCCACCTACGTCAGTAACCATACCGATTTTCAAATCGGATTTAGCTTCAGTGTTTTCGCCACCTGTAGTTCCTCCGGCATTTGTTTCCTCTTTCGGTTTGCTACCGCAACCTGCGAGCATAACCGATACTGCCAGCAACATGACCAAAGACAAGCTGAGCATCTTTTTCATTTCTCTTGTTCCCCCTTAATGATATATACCTAATTCCTGTCCAGGCCAAAATGGAACGGATCAACAGATCGATAATAAGGCTTTTAAGCAGAATGTATGGTTTCTTCGACATTAAAAGCGCATTCTTACCCCTTAAAGATTGTGTCACCTGTCGAAAAACCGAACATTATGACATGAAGAGAAAATTTTAGGACTAGCCTACTAGAGGTGATTATACATTCAACCCGTGGTAAAATCCAGATGTTTCATCACCAAATATCACTTATTTTTGCTCTTTTTTTATTGAAAGCGCTTAATAATTTAACGATTTAACACACTAACGTTACAACGATGTGATGTTATATAACAAAAACATATCGTCCTCACTAGAAAGATGTGGAATTGACCTGTTTTGGTTTGCATTATTTCACCGTTCGTATTTTATGTAATATCACAGCCTGTTATTCAACTGTTATATGCTTTCATTGTGTCCTTACAGGCTACAGCATATTCGTTGCGAACCCCCTACTCCTTGGAGTAGATCAATCTTTAAGCCGTAAAAAAAGCCGCCATAGGTACGGCGGCTTGCATAAACAATTTTAAGCGTTGATTTTGCCTTTAGCTACAGTAGCCAAAGAGTTGAACGCATTGATGTCGTTAACGGCCAGATCAGCCAACATTTTACGGTTCATGTCAACTCCAGCAAGTTTCAATCCATGGATCAGTTTGTTGTAAGACAAACCATTCATACGTGCTGCAGCATTGATACGAACGATCCACAGTCTGCGGAAGTTACGTTTTGTGTTGCGACGGTCACGGTATGCGTATACCAGGGATTTCATTACTTGCTCGTTAGCTGTTTTAAAAATACGGTGTTTGGAACCGAAATAACCTCTTGCCAGTTTCAAAACCTTTTTATGACGACGACGTACTACAAAACCGCCTTTTACTCTTGCCATATTAAAGAACCTCCCAATAAATATTAAATGTATCCGTGGTATGTGTACGGCCTAAGCCGATCCCCCATACGGAATTACTATTTCAAGTTAGCCAGACCTTGTTTCAAACGTCTTACGTCCCCGGCAGCCATAACTGGGTTACCGTTCAGAACGCGCTTAGCACGTTTTGATTTGTGGGAAAGCAAGTGGTTTTTGTGAGCTTTGTAACGCAGGACTTTACCGGAACCGGTAATTTTGAAGCGTCCTTTCAAACTGCTGTGTGTTTTCATTTTAGGCATTTTGTGTTTCCTCCTTCAATGTTATCAGGCTTTAGGAGCCAGAATCATGATCATACTGCGGCCTTCCAATTTCGGCTGACGTTCGATGGTGCAAAGTTCTGCAACCTCCACCTTAACACGCTCCAAAATCCGTTGACCAATGGCGGCATGCGCAATTTCACGTCCGCGGTAACGAACGGAACATTTTACCTTGTCGCCTTCTTTCAAGAACTTAACTACATTACGAAGCTTCGTTTGATAATCATGCTCCTCAATATTGGAACGGAACCATACTTCTTTAATGTCAACAATTTTCTGGTTCTTACGGGCTTCTTTGTCTTTCTTTTGTTGCTCATAGCGGAATTTGCCATAGTCCATGATGCGGCATACCGGCGGTTTAGCCTGTGGTGCCACATTGACCAGGTCCAAGTTCAGGTCAATCGCCATTTGCAGTGCTTCCCGAATCGGCGTGATCCCAATTTGTTCTCCTTCAGCTCCGACAAGGCGTACTTCCTTCGCCCGAATCTCATCATTAATCATGTGATCTTTACTAATAACCGTCCACCTCCAGGTCATTTTGAATATCCTGTTACACAAAAATAAAAGGGATGCCGGTTAAGCTACCGACATCCCTGTAATCAACACAATTCTTCATGAGTAAACACTTCATAAATTATTGGGATCGTTGACCAGTCAACATGTTTGTTGATCAGGTGAGAAGTCGGACTTCTACTTGTGATTCCATAGCTATTCATTTAACGCACTTGAATACTATAACATCTTGCAAAACCATTGTCAACGTCTCTACAATATTTTTTCAGAAATGCTCTCATCCAAGTCATTCATTAACCCTGCTTGCTCTGCACCTCATCCAAACGTACAACACGTGTATGTTGGGTATGGCTCCATTGTTTATTGTTCTGCGTGAAGAACGCGTAGAACGTAATTGGATACCATGAAAGAAGGTAAATCGGGAACAAGATCAGGTACAGATACACTTTGGCAAAAGTAACCTTTTCCAGTGCCATGGACAACAAGAATGTCAGGATGTTCAGACCAATCGCTACAAATCCTACCCAAAGCGGGAAGTACCCGTATATGTTTGCGATATGTGGACCACTGAAGATCGCTGTATCCACCCATAGGACAGCTGTCATCAGGAACGTAAGCAAAACAACGTACACGTTTGCGCCATACACAGCAAGGTCAAATTTCACCAAGCTTCTTTCCTTGATACTTTGCCACAGCAGCGGGAAGAAATATCTACGCGCAACTGTAAAGTGACCTTGCATCCAGCGAAGACGTTGTCTTGCTGAAGCTTTAAAGGTTAACGGCTTCTCATCAAATACTTTGGCATCATAGTTAAAGACAGGATATACATTACGCTGAACACTGCGCATCGTAAATTCCAAATCCTCCACCAGACTTGTAGCGCCCCAACCAATTTCTTTCAGCAGGTTGGTCTCGAAGCACATTCCAGTACCTCCGAGGAAATTCGCCATATTCAAATTATGACGGGACAACTGCCACAAACGGTTGATGTACCAGTAAGATACGCCATAAGCTGCAGTGATCCAGGAATCCTCCGGATTTTTCGTATCAATGTATCCTTGAATTACACGCGAACCATTGCACAAGTCGTCATTCATCTCAAGCAAGAAGTTACGGTCAACCAGATTATCCGCATCAAACATGACAACTGCGTCATACTGACGTGGCAATTTCCACAGATATTTAAGCATCCATTCGATGGCATACCCTTTACCTCTGAGATCAGCATTGGTACGTACACAAGCATTCAAACCATGCTGTCTTACAATTTGAGCTGTTCCATCCGTACAGTTGTCACAAATGACAAACACATCGTACAGATCTTCCGGGTAATCCAGTTGTTTCAAGTTCTCCATCAAAGCACCAATAACTTGTTCTTCATTGTGTGCTGCGACGAGTACAGCGAATGATTTTGTCGCCGGATAATGTTTCTTTTTCTTTTTCTTAATCAGACCGAACAGCGAAAACGTGAATTGGTACACGGCTAGCAGTGCCAGAATGACCTGCATCGTGACGAATATAGCGTCCAACATCGTTCTCTGTTACCCCCTTTTTTTCAAAACCAGATTACTTTAAAACGTTTCTCTTCCTGGATTCTGCACTTTTTATTTTTTTTGTGATGCGCAGAATATGACCCTGTTCTTTTGTTTACTACGCAAATATTTCAGACAATGTTTCAAGCATGGTTAATGCCAGTTGGCTGCTTTATCGATTTTGTATTCTTTTCAGCCATTTGTCAAAACCGCAATTCCACTTCCTGAAGCAGAAATGTGAACTTTAAACGCTGAATAGGCACTTCGTGATACTCCAACCTCGCATTCATGCCTGTTATATCTTATTTTCAGCCGTTTACTTGATTTTTATTTCTAAAGTCCCTGCTTTTTTCATCAGGCTGATGCATATCAACAGAGGCTCTATATCAAATAACGTAAACGGACCTCAAAAAGTTCAGTCTTAAACTCACATTTTTTTAACCGCATTTCAGCCATGTTGAATCATTGTATCTTTTTTAGATCGTCCGAGTCAAAAAGTTAAGTTGGGTGTATATCCACTCTTTAACATGAATTTTACCTTATTCACATGTGTTCTTCTTGAAAAGGACAACATTTAAAAATATGATAAACATATACCTGAAATAACCTCAAGTTCACGAAAAAACGGTTATATACTAATCAGGACGAAACCGGACACAGCAATTTACCGGAAATACTGCCGCCAACATGGGGCCTGACTGGCAGGAGGCCAATATGAGCCGTTTATTCGTAAAGTTTCAAGAGTATGATCGAAATGTATTTATGTGGATTAATGGTCGACTTCATAATCGATTTATGAACTTTTGGCTGTATTATTTCACCCATCTGGGCGGAGCAACTTCTTCTATTGCAGTATCCTTACTAATTTGGCTGCTGGCTCCCGCTCCTTGGAGCACAACAGGACTTCAGGCATGCATCGCTCTAGCGGTTAGCCACATTCCCGTAGCAATCGCCAAAAAACTGTATCCGCGCATTCGGCCTTACCTGGCTCTACCGGATACGATTACGTTCCGCAACCCCCTGACGGACCATTCGTTCCCTTCAGGGCATACTACTGCCGTATTCTCAGTTACGGTTCCTTTTATGACGATGGAGCCGTTCCTGTTGCTGTTGTTACTCCCTGTTGCATTAATTGTCGGATTTTCACGAATTTACCTCGGATTACACTATCCCTCAGATGTGCTCGCAGGTGCTACGATCGGTACTTTAGTCGCACTTGCAACAGTTGCTTTATGGACATAATGTGAATATGTTAGACTAAGGAAAACCTAGCAGGAACAGGTGAAGCAAGCGTGGAAAAGAAAAGAGTATTACTATTATCTGAAGGCTTTGGCGCTGGTCATACTCAAGCCGCTTATGCGCTGTCCAGCAGTTTGCGAAAACTTTCGCCGAATGTGCAAACCAAAGTGCTTGAGTTGGGGAGTTTTCTGAACCCCAGAGTTGCGCCACTCATCATTACAGCATACAAAAAAACGGTCATTAATCAGCCCAAGCTCATCGGGTATGTATACAGGCATCAATATAAAAAATCCTTGAACCGGCTGACTACACTTGCGCTGCATAAACTGTTTTACACCCATACACGCAGTATCGTGCGTCAGCTTCGTCCAAATGTTATTGTATGCACCCACCCTATTCCCAGTGCCGTCATATCCAGACTGAAACGTCTGGGTGTGCAGGTTCCACTTTGTACAGTCATCACGGATTATGACGCGCACGGGACATGGATTAGCCCAGAAGTGGACCTGTATCTTGTTTCCACAGATGAGGTAAAGTCCAAATTAATGCTGCGGGGTGTATCTATAGACAAAATTCGAGTTACCGGCATTCCGATCCATCCCAACTTCTGGGAACATCCCGGGCGGGACGAGATTCGAGGCAAATTCAAATTGAAGAACATGCCTACTGTGCTTGTGATGGGCGGTGGTTGGGGAATGCTTAGTGATGAAGTGGTTAACCAATTATTGACACGCTGGCATGAGGATGTTCAGATTATTTTCTGCCTTGGCCGCAATGACAAAAGCCGAATCAGCATGGAACAGAATCCGTTGTATCAAAAAGATAATATTCATATCATCGGGTACACCAATGAAGTGGACAAATTAATGGAAGTATCTGATCTCCTGATCACCAAGCCAGGCGGAATGACATGCAGTGAAGGGTTGGCAAAAGGAATCCCCATGTTGTTCCATAATCCCATACCAGGCCAGGAAGAAGAAAATGTCCAGTATTTCACCGCACGAGGTTTGGGGGAGTCCATAACTTCCCTTGACGTTGTTGTAAAATGGATGAATAAACTGGTCCATAACTACTCTGACATTGTTCGCAAACGCAAACGCCACATGGCACAGATTGCCAAGTATCACCCCATGCAAAGCGCACAAAGTATTATCGACCTTCTGGACCTGCGTCCCTACTCGGCAGACCAAGCCGGACTATAACGGCTTCAAACAAGCCTGCATGTACACAGTAAAGGTGCCTTCGATTCGAAGGCACCTTTTTTTAAAAATATGAAGAAAAGTACAAACTATTGAATACCAGCCGACTTCAAGTAATCCTGCCACTGTTTGGTATACTCACTCTGAATCTTCTCAAGGCCTGCCTGTTTGGCTTTTTCCATAAATGTATTCAGACCCGCTTCTACATCGTCCACCAAGCCCACATTCAACGGATAGAGATACTGCTTCTCTACCTGCTCCAGTGCAGCTTTCTCAGCTTGGTAAGGCGTCCAATCCTCAGCAAATCCGGTGTAGATGTCCGGCTTTTTCATTTTGTCCAGCTCTTTGAAAATAGCCAGCACATCATCAAAGCTCTTATCATAAAGCATGAATTCCGGATTACGCCAAGCCCAGCCATTCATGCCTTCTCGCGGGAATCCGTTGGTCTGGGCATCGCCCACCATTTTATAATAGCCGTCTTGAACTTCAAAGTTTTTGCCTTCGACACCATATTCGGTAAGCCAGTTGTAACGTTTGTCGGTAACCAGTTTCTCATAGAATGCGAGAGCTCTCTCCGGGTTTTTGCTGCTGCGCGGAATTGCAAAACCATTGTGAATCGGGTGAACGGGTTGTGCAAACCCTTTGGCATTCGGGTATGGGAAATAACCGAGCTTCCAATCCGGGTGCGTGGACTGAACCTTGATCACATCCGCGTTAAATTTGTTCGGGTTCTCTCCCGACAGAACAACAGCTGCTTTGCCATTTTGCAGCAATGAGTTGGACGTATCCTTTACATTCAGCACGTTTTTCGGGAAAAAGCCTTTGTCCATCCAGCGTTTGTACGTTTTCAGGTCTTCCAGATGCTGCGCTGACCCCCAATAGGAAGTGATATTGGATGGTGTATCATACATGATGTCCAGTCCATAAGGGAGCTGACCTGCCGTATTCACCAGCTTGGATGTTAATTGACGAATACCATGAGTATGGTTCGCATTGCTATCCGCGATTGGAATCATATTGGGTTCATTAGCTTTGATTCCCTCCAGATAGGCTTCGAGTGTCTCCAAAGATTCCGGTTTGGGCAGATTGTACTTTTCACGCAAATCCTCACGGTACGCAATACCCTCAGTAACATATTCAGTCCATGTCGATGGCACAGTATAGATCTTGTCATTTACTTTTACCGCGTTCCACATGTCATCAGGTACATAACCTTTGAGCGTTGGTGCTGCCTTAGGCAATAGTTCATCCAGAGGCAGGAATGCTCCTTTTTTCGCATAGGACTGATAGAACGTCCAATCCGCGGTAAAGATCAGATCAATCGGTTGACCGGAAGACAGCAGCAATTTGTATTTTTGGTCCCAGTCTGTCCATGAGGTATAGTTGAATTTTACATTGACGTTCAGATCGGCCTCAGCCAGCTTGTTGATTTCCGACTCAATCACAGGCAGATCTTTGGGGGCATCACCAAGCATGTAGAATTGCAGCGTTACCTTCTCCCCTTTGTTTTCAGAAGAACCTCCCTGCTCACTTCCTTGCGCCGATCCCCCCGAACCGTTATTACACGCGGCAAGCACCCCGGCAAACAGCATCAGGGCAAGAACCATAGACAGGTGCCGAATTGTTTTGTTACGCATACGCATCCTCCCTTTTTGTGATCAACCTTATATGTTAGCGCAGACTCGCCATGAATCAGAGGCAGACGGGCAGACAGCTATCCCGCAATCCGTACCCACAGCGCGTACACGTTCTAACCTTTCACCGCACCAATGGTAAGACCCTTGACAAAGTAACGCTGTACAAATGGATACAGGAACAAAATGGGGCCAGTAACCACAATAGCCATCGCCATTTTGGTTGATTCGGTAGGTACATCCTGGCTAAGTGTTATGCCGGTACCAATCGCCATCTGGTCAATGAAGGTAATTGTGTTCATGGTGTTATACAAATAAAATTGCAGCTGGTACATATCCGGGTTGTTAATGAACAAGGAGGATGTGAACCAGTCATTCCAGTATCCCAGCGCCAGAAATAACCCTACAGTGGCAATGCCGGGCATCGCCAGTTTCAGTACTACGCTAAAGTAAATGCGGAAATCATTTGCTCCATCGATTTTGGCTGACTCAATCAGCTCATCCGGAACGGCTGAACGAATGAAGTTTTTCATCAGGATAATGAGAAATGGTGTCATCAGTCCCGGAAAAATCAACACCGTATACGTGTCCGTAAGATTGAAATAGTTTGCCAGCATGATGTACCAAGGAACTAATCCCCCACCAAAAAGGGTTGTAAAGTAGATGAAAAAAGAGAAGGTGTTTCGGTACCTGAAATCTTTGCGCTGCAGTACAAATCCCGCCATCGTAATGAAAAACAGTCCAAGGGCCGTACCCACAACGGTTGTAAAAACCGTCACGCCATAAGCTTTGAGCACCTGGGTCGGAAATTTGAACACCATCTTGTAACCTTCCAAGGAAAAATCGGTGGGAAAGAGGTGATACCCATCTCTTACAATCGATTCGTTGCTGCTGAATGAGCCGGATAAAATCAAAAGAAATGGAATGATACAGATTAAGGAAAGAATCAGGATCATGCTGTAAGCGATGATTTGAAACAACAAGGTGAATTCCGTATCTCGGGCACGAGTATGCATAGTGGTTCTCCCTTCTGCTTATTGGCGTTTTAGAACAAGGCGTAGTCCTCATTTACTTTACGGATGATATAGTTAACGGTCATGATCAGGATAAAACCGAACAGAGATTGATACAGTCCAGCTGCGGTAGCCATTCCGATATCAAACGTCACTTTCAGGGAACGATACACATACGTATCGATGATATCTGTAGCGTTATATAAGACGCCGTTGTTTCCAATGAGTTGGTAAAAGAGATCAAATTGTCCCTTCATAATGCTCCCGAGCGAGAATAACAGGAGGATGACAAAGGTCGGTTTTAGCATCGGTACGGTGATATACCAAATACGCTGAAAGATATTGGCCCCGTCAATCCGGGCTGCCTCGTAATACTCATCACTGATTCCTGTAATAGCTGCAAGGTAGATGACCATGCTGTACCCAAGATTTTTCCACAGATAAAAAATGATGATCAGGAACACCCAGATCCAGGGTGTATTGTAAATATCGACGGGCCCTGCCTCGAAACGTTTGAGTACCGTGTTCACAAAACCGGATTCATAGTTGAACATGTTGTAAGCGATTACACTTAATAGAACAAACGAGATGAAATACGGTAAAAACATGACCGACTGCGTAATTTTCTTAAACACTTTTCCCCGAATCTCACTGAGCAAAATTGCACAGAAAATCGCCAGCCCGTTTCCCAATATAATGAAGGCCAGATTATACCCCACCGTGTTGGTTGTCAGCTTCAGCAGCATTCCGGATTGCCACAGGAACTTGAAGTTCTCCAGGCCCACAAACGGACTGCCGAACAACCCACCTTCAAAATCATAGCGGGTAAACGCATAATAGATGCCGACCATCGGAAAATACGAGTTAATCAGAAAAAAGATCAGTGTAGGCAGCAGCATGAGAAACATGATTTTGTTTTTGTTCAATTCTTTGAGCATGGCTCGATCCCTCCCGAATTTCTTACGGCGCGGCGCGCAGTGGAGCTCTGTTTTTATTGTAGATGCCCTGAGTGCTACCGGATACTGAATCATTCGGCCAGATCATGAACGATTCTGCGAAACAGAATATGAACAATATGAACGAAAACTGAAATGAATGTCTGCGCGTTCACAAAAGTTGATATCGTGCATAGGTTGAACCTAGTGAACAATATCGCGAAAGTTGAACTTTAGCTAAGGAAATCGGCCTTAGCATGCCGTCCATCGTTGATGTAAACGCATACATAATATATAATTCAAGTTACATTCGTGATTCACCACGCCCATATATGAAATCTTATCCTTCGCTATGAAGTCTAACTTTGTTCATCCAAAACAGGAGGTCCATGGGAGGAAAGGTCATGCATAAACGTTCAGAGGACAGTCAGAAGGTGTTTGCACGGATTCTTATCGGCATTATTGTTAGCACCGTTGCCACCTTGCTTGTGGCTTCTACCATTTTGTACGTCAACTATAATCGTATTGCTCTTCGTCAGGTCTACCGAACCGATATGAACGGCCTTACTCAGACCAGTCGGGAAGTCTCCAAGATGACCGAGACCGCCAAATCACTGTCTTATCAGATTTATCAGGATTACACCATCTCTGCTCTGCTGCTCTATTCGAATCCGAGTATCTATGAAATTACGCCAGCGATGGAACAACTCGACAACTATCGCATGTCCCTCCCTTTTATCGAATCCATCTATGTATATAACTCCAAAAATGATGAGTTCTTTATCAGTTCTAATGAAGTTCGCAATGGACAACAGTCCATCTCGGAAATTGACGATCAGGGGATTACAAGCATCCTCGACCGTTTCCATGATTACAAACCTTTTGTCCCCATTCCGCGTACATACCAGGTTGGCTCCACCGAGGAAACTCAGGTCAGCAGCTATACGTACCTCTGCTATGACACGATCAATGACAATGCCACACTGAATTATGCGGTTGTCGTAAATATTAAGGACGACTGGCTCAGTCCCAATATAAACTCAGCAGATCAGCCAGGGAAAACGTTTATTATCAATGAACAGGGACAGTTATTGTCCGACTTCAGCGATCGTGCTTTGATGAAAGATCTGTCCAATGAAACGTTTATGCAGCCAATTCTGCAAAATAAGGAGCAATCCGCTTACTTTACAGCAGAGGTAGATGGAGAAAAATCACTTATTACCTACACTGCTCCAGACAACCTCGGGTGGCGTTATGTACGAATCACGCCTTATGACCTGATCACCTCCGATATTCGTAATATGCGAACTCACACTGTTCTGTTTTGTCTCGGGCTATTAATTGCGGGAGTGTTCTTGTCCTACCTCGTGTCACGGAAACTATATCATCCCATTGATAAAGTGCTTGTCCGTATGCGTGTGATGGAAGCGGAGCGTCGTGGCAGTCTGCATCTATTACGACAGGACTTTCTACGCGGGGCTTTGCAAGGAAGGGAAACGGTAACGGGAGGCATGCTGGAGGAACGAATGAAGTTCTATGGCTCTTCTGTTGATGTTCATCGTCTAACCAGACTGGTGCTGCTTCGGATTGATCATTTTACCGACTTCAGCGATACCTACCGGGAAGAAGTCCAACTTGTAAAATACGCGATGATGAACATTTGCACGGAGACGGCCGACCTCTACTACCACACCGAAGCTGTGGATATGGGGGGCGATCTGATCACACTTATCTTTAATGATAAAATTCGGGATGAAGCTGATTATGAGGACAGCCCCATTGAGGACCTGCTGCGCATGATGCAGGCTGCCGTGATGACACATCTAAGATGTTCCATTTCATTTACTATCGGACCAGCGGAAGATTCACTGGAAAACAGTATTGCTTCTTATACCCGATCAGCAGAAGCATCGCTTCATCGTTTGTTCATGGGTCCTGGATGCCTGATTTACACCTCGGACATCATGGCGTACCATGCCAAAGAATATGCTTTCCCTGTTGGAAAAGAGAGACAGTTGATTGATTGCCTGATGACAGGCAAAACAGGCGAAGCCAAACAGGTCTATGCAGACATCGTGAGCGAAACGGCAACTTATCCATTTACCGTATTTCAACTCGCTCTGTCCCATCTGACCATGACCCTGAATCATGTAAGAAACACACTCAAAAAGAACAACCAGCTTACACTTGAATCCATCTCCGATCGTTCAATGCTGCCGATCCATGATGCCGAGGATCTCAGTGAAGTTCACGCCCACTTTTATCGTATGTTCGACGAGCTTGGATCCAAAGTTGAGGAAAAAAGAACACTTAAACATGAAGAACTCATTCGCAAAATTAACTGCATTATTGAAAGAGATTACGCAGACACCAATCTTTGTCTGACCTCGATTGCAGATGAACTAGCCATGTCACCCATCTATGTCAGCAGACTCTATAAACAACTAACGTTAAAAGGTCTAACCGATGTTATTAACGAGACGCGGATAGCCAAAGCGCAAAATCTGCTTATTGAGACGGAACACTCTGTAGCTGATATTGCCGAGCAAACCGGCTTCACCAACAGTTCTTATTTCTATCGGATGTTTAAGAAATTCAACGGGGTTACTCCCAATGATTATCGACGTAAGGAGCTTCATTCAGAGCTTTAGCAGACTTCAAACGAAAAACGAAGAGCCATAAGCGGTGTCATGAGGTTTAGTTCGATCAGAACAGAAAAAAGCGTGATATGAGAGTCTGATAACCAGACACATTTCACGCTTTTTTTGGAATATTATTCTTGATCTTCGCCAGACTCGTCCGCTGCTTCCCGCACTTTATACTTGTCCAAGCGGATTTGTTGATACTCGCGCAAGGCCTCTTCACCAACGATGACTTCAACCCGGTGAATGTTCATGCCTTTACCCATGAATTTCTGCTCGTACTCAGTCATGACATGCTCTTCATTCAATCCATCGCGGTGCAGGTTCAGGGACAAATTGGTCATTTGCAGACCAAAGTCGGCGATCGCATTGAGAGAGAAATCAAACAATGTCTCCGAATCGGTTTTGAAATGAATCTGTCCTTTGGTGTTAAGCAGTTCCGTATATTTCTTCAGGAAACGTGGATGTGTCAAACGACGACGTGCATGCTTGGCTTTCGGCCAAGGATCGCTGAAGTTCAGATAAATCCGTTCCAGTTCTTCCGGTTCAAATACATCTTCAATCTGTTCGATATTAGCAAGCGCCAGCTTCAGGTTGGGAGGTGTCTCCACTTCTGCCTGACTCCATGCTTTCCGAGCCTTCTCGCTGGCACGACGCACCAATTCATCATACATATCAATACCGATAAAATTATATTCCGGATATTTATAACTCATTTGGCTGATAAATTGACCTTTACCCATGCCAAATTCCACAAAGATCGGATGGTCATTGCCAAACAGTTCAGACCATTTTCCTTTGTACTGTTTGGGATCAAGAACAACGAGGTCAACTTGTTGCTCCAGATTTTCCCGAATCCCTTTTCTGCCACGTAAACGCATCTTATTCCTCCGTTTATCCATACTTGTCTCAGAATCATTTTGCCGAAGAACCGGCTAATTGTAAAGAGCAATGAAAAAGGAATCTTCGGATCTGCCACTTTGGGGCAAATCTCAAAGATTCCCTCTTCGATTTATTTGGAATTGGGGTCCAACTACTTTAATAGTTCATAGTCTACCTTATCTTGGTGTGAAAAATCAAATGTCTTTTCGAAAGCATCGCGAACTTTTTGTCTTGCAGCCGCTTTCACTTTCGGATTGCCATTGAAACGAACACCTGTCAAAGCCAGAGCTTCTTCTGCCGTCAGTTCTACAGAAACATGATGAAGATCATTATTTTTAACTTGGGAATTCATTCATATCACCTCACGGTATAGTATGGTCCATGACGTCAACATTAATTCAAATGCTATGATGAATAGTACCCATTAGATGGTGTCTGACGCTGGTTTAAATATAACATAATGTGTAAACTATAGCAAGGATAAAACCTCGTTTCTACGGCCTATTTTTGCGACTAGATTCCCCTTTTTTTGAGTTTTTTGATACAATGGTAAAAGTTCAAAAAGAGTCGAATTCCGTAATATAACAAGCAAGCCATTAGGTTAGCCAAAGGAGTACCCTGAAGATGAATGCACCTTCAATACAACCTCCTCTTCTGTGGGGAGATAAACGATTCCATACCTGGAATTATGAAATGAGAGACGAATTTAACAATAAGGTTTTCAAAGTGATGCTGGATGCGGGTTTCACCTGCCCGAACCGAGATGGATCTATCGCCAAAGGGGGCTGTACATTTTGCAGCGCTCGGGGATCGGGTGATTTCGCCGGTAGCAGACGGGATGATCTGGTCACCCAGTTTAATACCATTCGGGATAAACAGCATCTGAAATGGCCTACAGCCCACTACATTGGCTATTTCCAAGCCTATACCAACACATACGCGCCGGTTGAAGAACTGCGTGAATACTTTGAAGAAATTTTGAAGCAGCCCGGTGTCGTGGGTCTTTCCATTGCCACTCGCCCTGACTGTTTACCAGATGACGTCGTTGATTACTTGGCTGAATTGAATGAACGCACTTATCTATGGGTTGAAATGGGTCTGCAAACCATTCACGAGTCCACGTCAATCCTAATTAACCGTGCGCATGATACGCAGTGTTATGAGGAAGCCGTCGCGAAGCTGCGTAAACGGAATATTCGGGTGTGTACACATATTATTTACGGACTGCCTCAGGAAACCCATGAAATGATGCTGGATACCGGACGGGCTGTTGCCAACATGGATGTGCAGGGGATCAAAATTCATCTGCTTCATCTGATGCGCAAAACGCCGATGGTGAAACAGTATGAAGCCGGGCTTCTTCGTTTCCTGGAACAGGACGAGTACATTAAACTGATCGTCGATACGCTGGAGATGCTGCCACCCGAAATGATTGTGCACCGCCTTACAGGGGATGCACCACGTGATTTGCTGATCGGACCGATGTGGTCCATGAACAAATGGGAAGTGTTGAATTCTATTGATCGTGAACTGCGTGAGCGGGATTCCTGGCAGGGTAAATACTGGAGGGGTGCTTAGGATGGGCTTTCTTTCAGTTTTAAGTTGTGCCCATCAATGGATTTCTTCCCGTTTACAGCCTGGAGATTTAGCTATCGACGCAACGGTAGGAACGGGGGCAGACACTCTGTTTCTGGCACAAAAAGTTGGTAAACGTGGTCAAGTCATTGGTTTCGATATTCAGAGCGAGGCACTTACCCTGGCACAAGCCCGTATTCGCAAACAAGAGGACAGCGCCAAATTGGGCTCCATCTCCATGCTTCAATTAAGCCATGATCGAATGGCTGAGGCCGTTCCTGAAACATGGCAGGGTAACGTCGGTGCTGTAATGTTTAACCTGGGGTACCTGCCTTCGGAAGGTGCGGACTCCACTATAATTACGGAAACAGACAGTACCATTGCTGCGCTCCAGGCTGCACTGGCATTGCTCAAGCCGCGCGGCATTATTACCATTGTGCTGTATCCGGGTCATGATGGAGGATCACAGGAAGCGGATGCGGTTCTTGAGTGGTCCTCTGCTCTGTCTGTAGAGCAGGCACAAGTGGTAATCTATCGCCAATTGCAGCGTGAGACCTCCCCTTTTCTGATTGGCATCGAGAAAAAATAATTTCCTTTGTCCAACAAATGCAATAAACTAGACACAATCGCAACAAAGTACTCTTTGGGTTCAATTTATGCGATTTGTGTTCTACATAAAGACGTGCAACCGTATTCACTTTCTCACATTCATGTCAGCTACCTGGTCATGATTGATTAAAGCGATCCACCATTTCATATACTAGAGGAGAGATTAGGAATGCCTACACCATACCCACTGCAATTCCAACCAGAGTTCAAAGAACGTGTATGGGGAGGTCGCGCGCTGGAACAATTCGGCCTGACGCCACCTGAAGGACATATAGGAGAAGGCTGGATGATTGCGGATCATCCCAACGGTACAACCAAGGTATTGAATGGAGCACTTGCTGGAAAAGGACTGGACGAAGTTCGTGAACAGCTGGGCACAGCATGGCTTGGAACCAAAGGCGTTTCGGAAAAGGGCGGACGATTCCCCCTTCTGATCAAACTGCTTGATTGTAACGATGATCTGTCCGTACAAGTTCACCCAACAGATGATTACGAAGCGCTCCCTCCCGGCGAGCTTGGCAAAACGGAAATGTGGTATGTGCTGGATGCCAAACCAGGAGCACATATCATCTACGGCTTGAATGAAGGCGTTGATCGTGAAGTGCTGAAGGAAGCGCTGGAAAATGGTACGGTCATGGATACCCTTCGTCAAGTACCTGTAGTGGCTGGAGATACATTCTTTATCCCTGCGGGAACGGTACACGCTCTATGTGCAGGTGTCGTTGTGGCTGAGATTCAGCAAAACTCGGATACAACCTACCGAATTTACGATTATAACCGCCCAGGCCTGGATGGTAAACCACGTGAGCTGCATGTTGAGGATTCATTGAATGTAACGGCTTATGAGGGTGCTGGCGCCACAACGATGAACACCAACAATGCAACTCCAGGTGAGTGGCTGAAGCTTGCGGAATGCCCATACTTTGTAGTGGAAAAAGGGATTGTTACCGGACGTTGGGAGCTCTCTACAAGTGCGGATAGCTTCACTATTCTTGTGGTCTGTGAAGGTAGCGGAACGCTGGAGTGGGATAACGCGGAATCGGATAAGATTGAACTAAAAGCTGGACAATGTTACCTACTGCCTGCCAACCTGGGCTCCTATACGCTGGATGGTAACACTACTGTTCTTCGCTCTTATTTGCCTTAATCCAATAACCAATGATCTATTCAAGTGATTCACAGCTTATATGGCTCTAATGTGACCTGAGAAGGAGGATTTACACGAGATGCAGGAATCTACCTTTAGCCTGGTTGGCAATGAAGGTACCCGTATTCATGTGTACCGCTGGCTTCCCGATCCGGAGTGCAACATCAAAGGTGTGGTCCAGATTGCACATGGCATGAGCGAGACTGCTGCCCGATATGCTGAATTTGCCCAACATCTCACCACGCACGGCTACGCGGTCTACGCGAATGACCATCGTGGTCATGGTAAAACGGTAGAAAACCCGAATTTATTGGGCAATGCCGGCGTCGATGCTTTCCGCTGGATGGCGAGTGACATGATGAATCTGGGCGAAGTTGCCGCCAAAGAAAACCCTGATGTGCCCCTCTTTCTGATGGGGCATAGCATGGGGTCGTTTCTGGTACAGCATCTAATGTATGCTGGCCACGAGCGTTACCATGCATTTATTTTGTCCGGCACCAATGGCAAACGTGGTCTTCTTCGGATTGGAGAGAAACTGGCTTTCTTGCAGTGTGGCATTCAGGGGACGGGTCATCCAAGTATGCTGCTCAACGCGCTCGTATTTGGCGGGTTCAACCGTTCTTTCCGACCGGCAACTACGCCGTTTGATTGGCTGTCTCGGGACCCCGAAGAGGTCAAGCGATTTATCGATGACCCTTTGTGTGGAGCCATCTGCTCCGCAGGTTTTTTCCGTGACTTTTTCAAACTGCTGTTGGAGATTCACTTGCCACGCAACATGAAACGTATTCCCAAGGATAAATCTGTATATCTGTTCTCGGGTGAACAAGATCCGGTGGGACTTCATGGCAAAGGAGTGCTTAACCTGGTCTCGCAATATCGGGAGCTTCAGCTTGAGGATATCGAATACCGCCTCTATCCGGGGGGACGCCACGAAATGCTGCATGAGACGAATCGGACTGAGGTTGCAGGGCATGTCGTGGAGTGGCTGGAGAGGCATACACCCGACTACAGTGCATATCATTCCAAAGCACATGCAGAAACAGCCGATTCCATATAATGCGACATAAATTACTTATACAATGACGAAAGCCCCTGAACGGGTGCACAGCATACACTGTGCTCCGTGTTCAGGGGCTTTCTTTTTTTTATTTATAAGATGGCAATTTAATGTTAAACGTTATGGATTACCCTTCGATCAGCAAAGACTCTGGATCTTCAAGCAATTCTTTCACCGTTACGAGGAAACGTACGGCTTCGCTACCATCGATGATACGGTGATCGTATGACAGAGCGATATACATCATCGGACGGTTCTCCATCCGCTCTGCATCAATCGCTACTGGACGAAGCTGGATTTTGTGCATACCCAGAATACCTACTTGAGGTGTATTCAATATTGGTGTGGACAACAGGGAGCCAAACGTTCCGCCATTGGTAATGGTGAAGGTTCCTCCTTGCAGATCAGACAAGGCCAGCGTGTTGGAACGCGCTTTGGATGCCAGATCAGCAATGCTTTTCTCGATCTCAGCGAAGCCAAGACGATCTGCATCACGTACAACCGGTACGACAAGACCTTCTTTGGCAGATACCGCAATACCGATATCATAGTACTTTTTGAGAACTACATCTTCGCCATCAATTTCCGCGTTAATGGTTGGGAACTTTTTCAGTGCGCCTACAACCGCTTTGGTGAAGAAGGACATGAAGCCGAGATTAATTTCATGTTTCTCTTTGAACTTGTCCTTACGACGTTTACGAACATCCATGATTGCCGTCATATCTACTTCGTTAAACGTAGTCAACATCGCTGCAGTCTGCTGTGCTTCTACCAGGCGTTTTGCAATGGTAGCACGACGGCGGGACATACGTTGACGCTCTACTGGTTTGGTATAGGTGGAACCACCTGCTGCCGGCGCACTAGGTGCTGCTGCGGGAGCTTTAGCAGGAGGCGCTGTAGGAGCGGCAGCCTGAGTGTTGTGAGTTTTCACATCATCCTGATAAACACGGCCAATCGGATCTTTGCTCTGTACCTGATCCAGCTCAATACCACGTTCACGTGCAAGTTTACGAGCAGATGGTGAAGCTGTCTTCGAACTGCTATCCGAAGATTCCGGTGCTGCAGCAATGGGTGCCGGTGGCGGAGTTGGAGCTTCCGGTGCAGGAGCAACTGCTTGTTTCTGCTCCGTCGCTGCTGGTTGGGAAGCGGGCGCGCCGCTTCCTCCCCCAGTTCCTGCCGAGAGTGTTCCAATCGTTTCACCGATTTCAACAGTCTCGCCTTCCTGGCGAACAATTTTCTCAAGAACACCGCTCTCTTCAGCACTGATCTCAATATTCACTTTATCCGTTTCCAGTTCCAGAAGAACATCACCCTGATTAACGGTGTCGCCTTCTTTGACCAGCCATCTGGATACAGTTCCTTCCGTTATCGACTCACCCATTGCAGGTACTTTAATTTCACTCACAGCTGTTACCTCCCCAGTGGAATATTATTCTTCGTCGTTTGCTTCAATGCGGATGTAATGATCTGTTGCTGCTCCATGCCATGCACAAGTTGATAACCGCTGGAAGGACTCGCATGTTCCGGGCGACCTTCGTATTTAACGGTTATTCCTTCTGGCGCGATTTCACGAAGACGAGGCTCCATGTATGTCCAGGCACCCATGTTTTTGTTTTCTTCCTGTACCCACACCAGCTCTTTCAGCTTGCTGAAACGTGCAAGCACACGCTTGATTTCTTCCGCCGGGAACGGATACAGCTGTTCGACACGAATAATGTGAAGCCAAGACCAATCTGCTTTATCCTTCTCAAAAGCATCTTCCAGATCGATGGCGATTTTACCACTGCATAAGATGATACGCTCTACGCGATCCGGTTTCGTGCCCAATCCTGCTTGCTCCAGCACAGGCTCAAACTTGCCTTCGCTGAACTCTGTTGCAGGTGAAGCGACGCGAGGATTACGAATGAGACTTTTCGGCGACATCATAACGAGCGGACGAGCATCTTCTGTTTCAGTCAATGAAGCCTGACGACGCAGCAGATGGAAATATTGCGATGCACTTGTCAAGTTCGCAACGGTCATATTGTCTTCTGCACAAAGCTGCAGGAAACGTTCCAGACGAGCACTTGTATGCTCAGGTCCCTGACCTTCGTTCGCATGCGGAAGCAGCATAACCAGACTGGATTTTTGTGACCATTTGGCACGGCCGGCAGATACGAACTGGTCAAAAATAACCTGTGCACAGTTGGCAAAATCTCCGAATTGAGCTTCCCAGATTACAAGCGTATCTGGAGAGTAGACGTTATAGCCGTATTCGAAACCAACAACCGACTCCTCAGATAATGGACTGTTGTAGATTGCAAAGGATGCTCTTGCCTGTGGCAGATGATGCAGCGGGCAGAATTTCGCACCATTCTCGGAGTCATGCAACACCAGATTCCGATGGGCAAACGTTGCACGCTCTGCATCCTGCCCGCTGATCCGGATCGGTTTGCCATCCGCAAGAATAGTAGCAAACGCAAGCGTCTCTGCAAGACTCCAGTCTACCTTCTCACCTTCGTTCAGAGATGTGCTTCTGCGCTGCAAAATGCGCTGTAACTTCGGATACACATTAAAATTCTCTGGCCATTTCAGCAAGTCTGCATTAATTGCCCGCAGATTTTCCAATGGTACCGCTGTTGGAATAATCGAAACGGCTTCAGGCTCATTAATTTGACGTTGGTAATATTCATGTACTTCATTGTTCTTCATCTGCTCGTATGCTTCTTTTAAGCGGTTCGTCACAGCCTCACGAATGCTGTTGATGGAAGCATCGTCGATTACCGATTCCTCTTTCAGATGATCCTGGTACAAGTGGCTAACCGTTGGATGAGCTTTTACTTTGTCATACACCGTCGGCTGAGTTGTTTCCGGATCATCCGTTTCGTTATGACCATAACGACGGTAACCAATCAGGTCAATCAGGAAGTCCTTTTTGAACAGGTTACGATATTCTGCTGCCATACGAATAGCTGCGATACATGCATCCGGATTGTCTGCATTGACATGCACAATCGGAATTTCATATCCTTTGGCAAGGTCACTCGCATAATACGTTGAGCGTGAATCACCGCTGTCTGTAGTGAATCCAAGACGGTTGTTCACGATAATATGAATTGTTCCGCCATTTTGGTAACCAGGCAATGCTTTGAAATTGAGCGTTTCTGCTACAATTCCTTCCCCAGGGAAAGCCGCATCACCATGCATCAAGATGGTTGCCGCTTTGGTTACATCCTGCTTCGGATATCCCGGATCACGGCGGTCATCCTGTGCTGCACGTGCAAAGCCCTGTACAACCGGGTTTACATATTCCAGGTGACTCGGGTTATTGGCAAGTGTAAGACGCGCTTGTACTGTTTCGCCGTCTTTTACATAACGGTTTGCGCCCAGATGATATTTGACATCCCCCGTCCAACCGTAATTGATTCCTGTTGACCCTTCGGAAGGAACCAAATCCTTGTTCGGAGAATGATGAAATTCAGAGAAAATTTTGCTATACGGCTTGCCCAGTACATGAGCAAGTACGTTCAACCGACCACGGTGAGCCATCCCCATCAGAATATGACTAGAACCAGCGTGTGCCATAATTCGGACTGCTTCATCCAGCATAGGGACTAACACATCGTTACCTTCAATGGAAAAACGTTTTTGCCCAACAAATGTTTTGTGGAGGAAATCTTCAAATTGCTCCACTTCTACCAAACGTTCCAGCAAAGCTTTACGCTCCTCTGGATTAAGCGGTGCCGGCGAAGTACGAGATTCTGCACGGCGGTTCAGCCACTCCCGCTCATGAACTTCATGCACATGGCTGAATTCATAAGCGATAGGACCCGTATATATTTGCCGCAGGCGCTGGATGGCATCCAATCCTGTTACCGTCTGTCCATCTGCACCTTCCCAGATCAGGGAAGCTGGCAGAGCTTTCAAATCTTCTTCATTCAATTCAAAATGCTTCGGTTCAAGCAAAGAAGTATCTGAATCTTCACTGATTCCTAGAGGATCAATGTCGGCCGCAAGGTGACCATAGGTACGAATATTCATTACCAGTTTCCCTGCTGTAACCGCTTTCTGTAATAGTTGAATATCCACGCTTCCGGAAGCCTTTTGGGCATTGCCAGAATACGAGGCTGTGTGTGCATCCCTGCCAGACATCGGCGGTGCACCCCATTGTTCAAATAATTCCCGATAAGCCGGTGTAACTGCACCCGGGTCTTGGGAGTATAATTCATATTGTTCCTGTACGTATCCCATATTCGGGCCATAGTAACTTTCCCAGGGTTTCTTGTTGCCTTCCTCGATCGTCATCGACGTTCCCTCCGTCTTGATTTAGTCATAAGTTTTTGACGGAAATCATTGACTAAGCCGTAATTTGCGTTCGTTCAACATTTTAAGCTAAATTTTTCATGAAGTCCAATAATCGTGCTGTTGGTGGTAGTAACGTTGTTCCGACGCTCCCGTCAAGGTTTGTCTGCGTTTTCAAAATCATAGTAAACTGATGATTGTATATACCGTCGCACAGATGTCGAATACTGTCCTGATCCGTTCGAGGGTTACACCTTCCTCAACTTTTCCAAGTGAAGTCCGTGTTCTAATATCTATTCTATAAACTTTTACGCTCAGGAGCATTTCCTATTTTTAGTTCAATTGATGCATAAATTAGATGAATCGAATAATTGGAACATTTCCAACCCACAAATGTGCTCTGATTGTATGGCGTTATGTTGTTAATCGCTTGTCCTAAGATGGCTTCTACATACTTTCAGTTTTCTCCCGATTTTTAGCCTCCTTATTTAGAATTGTGGTCCATATTGTGCAAAAACAAACCGTCAAGATAAATATTAACCATTTGGCTTGGTATTCAACAAAAAAATGGGTGTTTCTTGCAATTCAATGTTATACACCAAAAGCCGCCTGTAATGCGTAAAAGCATCCGGGCGGCTTCTTTTTGAATTGGTTTATTTAGGCTGACAGTCTTTTTATTTTTAATGTGGCACCTGAGACTGGAAATCGCTCCGGCTGGACTGATCTGCGTGGTAAAAGACCACATCGCCATCCTTCAAAGGCCAAGTTCGGCCTTGACTGTTTACTGGGCTAATGTTGAAACCTTCCATCTGCCACTGATTCATCAGTGGAGCATAAATGTATTGCAGGTGTGGAGCTTCTGTATTCCCATCTCGAAGTGTCTCGATATTAAAGTTGACCACGATATATCCGTCCTTCAGAAATACAGAAGCCTTTTCATCCAGTTGATTTTTTCTTGCGAGCGATTCAAGATTGGTTCCCTTTGGCACGGTGTATACATCCGCAGGCAGGCTGTATTCTCCGTACCAACGCTGGATCGCCGCATTCGCTCGGTCTACACTCACACCCGAAGGAATGTCTGTCTTGGGTCCAATCAGTGTACGAATGGAAGCGGGCAGAATCATCCAATCATAGCGGCCTACCCACGTTTTCTGGTGAGAGGTTTGATCTACAAGCGTAACCATATAATCAGCGAGCGAACTCTGATTGCGTTCATCGGCAGTCAGTTCATACGTATACTGATAACGCGCCGTATCCCCCAATTCCGTACCGGGTACGTTACGCAACCTCGAGTTCAGGACAACAAACCTTTTCTCCAAATCCTGCGCCGATCCTATCCGAATAAGTCGCTCTTGACCGCGGTGGTAGTATAGATCAACCTCTTGTCTGGAAGAGCCGTCTTTGCTCACAAAGTAGAATGTTGGAGTAATTCGAACACCATCCTGTTTGCCAAACATATTGCCTTTTGTTTTCAGGTCAAACTTGATATGGTAACCCGTTTTCACCGCAATATTACTGAAACCCTGCACTGGATGACTGCCTGGGCGAACAGGTAACACGAATGGTGCCAGATTCCCTCGCGGATCACCATCAATACTGTTAAGTCCTGTCCAGTAGCTCACTCCTGTCGGTTCCGAACTCCCAAGCTGCTTGCGGAACACGTTCTCCCAATTATAATCAGCGATATCCGTAACGTGAAAATCATACAATCGCCCAATAACCTCCACCGGAACCGTATCTGCCGCAACATGATGGGTCAGATTCGTGTTGGCATCCTGCTGTTCGGTGAATGTCGAAGGAGCATTTTCTGCAATATTGCGAAATTCAATTCGGTAATGTCCTTCATCCACCCATACTGGAAGATAGAAAACGGTATCCAGTTGATTGACCGGAATGTCCACCCAGGTCTTGGCTGGAATAAACTGACTCCTATCGGCGTTATAGACGTCAAAGGGGAAACGAATCTGCTTGATACGAAAATACTTGGCATAGTCCCTATTGCCATAACCCGGGTAACTGTTTGCGTCCAGATGCTGCCCTGCGGTAGGGATGCGCACGATAAACGGTCGTTCCAGAATAAGTGCCGAACTGGTCGGATCAGGTACTGTTTTCTGATTATGCGGCTGATCATCAGACACGGAGGCGTAGTTAACAACAGGCGTGTGCACCGTGACAGAATTGATGCCTTGAATAGAAAACTTCTGATCCTGACCTCCTTTAATGTTGCCAGGAATCAAGCCATATGCGATCTCTCCTGTTGTCGGTTGATCCGCCTTGTTGACCAGTGTATTTTGAATAGTTAAACGATTCTGGTACAGCACGTTGTCGCCGAACATACCAGGCTGAGGGATAGTCCCAGGTCGCGGAGCAGTCTTATCCATCGGAGCAGGATCCATCACAGTGGTACCGTTAAACACTACCTTGTCATTATTTACAGTATTCTCTTTGACCTCGGCCTCTGCTTTGGATTGGAATAATGACGTCTCCTCAGGTGTAGGCGGCTCGCTGTCACCGCCTGGCTTTGTCTCAGTGCCAAGGTCGATTGCCTTGCAAGGTGCTGGTTTCACATGTGCGGTAACGGCATCATCATTAGCCGATTGTAAGGTCGGCGGTGTATATCCGTTTGGAGTCAGCGTTACTGTACCACCGTAGCCACCAAGTGCATAATTGGATATCGTAGCTTGATTGAGCTGATAGACTTCCAAATTATCAATCTGCCAAAAACTATATTGCCGGATAACCTGCATTGGTTTTTCCACAGGAACGTCTAGCTCCTTAGGTTGTGCAGGTGTGCCTGGATCATTCGGTCCTGTCGAGGCTCTGCCCGGAATCGTCCACGTTTTGTGATAATTCTTTTTTACGTTGACCGTATAAGTGACTGTACCCGTCATGTTCACCCAACGGTGCTGGAACAAGTATCCTTTAGCCATGACATTTGCATAGAGATCTTCAGAAGTCGGGATGCCTCGAGTGACATCAAACTTCTCAGATCCCCGATCATCAGCCTTAAGCACGCCCCGCACGGAGGGGTCCATGGCAGCCGATTCGATCAACGTTCCTTTATTAGGGGGACTGATGGTCACGGGGCAACCCACAACACCGCCGTTACCTGGATCAGTTCCCCCGTCTCCTCCGTTGCCTGTGCAATCCTTTACATCTAACACCTGCGTTCCTTGCTCATCCAACTGCTGGGCAGTGTCCACAAATCGCGCAGTGATAGTGGTGCTGCCGACAATACCTTTAATCGTCATTTTCCCATCGGCACCTATGGTTGCTACCGCTTGATTGGAGCTTTGCCAGGTCAATTTGGGATGAGCGGTAAGCTCATGAACAGAAAGGTCTGACTTGGTCAGGATAGCTTTCGCTTGCAGCGGTGTAGCTGTGTCAGCTTTACAGGCGTTTGGCAGGTTCACAATGAGTCCTGGTTCGGACGTAACTGTAATGTCAGCCGTATCCGAGATGAGATATGTACCGTTGTTCCAGATTGCACGTACAAAAGCAGTACCCGGCTTTTCAGCCTTCACCATTCCGGTTTTGGGTTCAATACTTACAATACTCGGATCGGATGACCACCAGGTGGTCTCAGCCTCGCGTCGACTTACGTCGATGCCTTCACTAAATTGAGTAGCTCCATAGTTTTTCGTTTTAACTTTGGCTACCATCTGTTTAGTTTCTCCAACCGTTAGGGTGGAATCTGGGGTTACGTCAATTTCCTTTTCTTCTTCGAGATCCCCTTCCCAGATGATGTCCATTGGAGTGTAATAAACGACATTGTATTTTGGACATCCTTCCGTTGTCTCACCACCATTTAAAAAAGGTTTTTTTTCAGTCGGGGTATGGTAGCCTCCAGTAATTGTCCTTATTGCTACAATAGTAGACGGAAATGGAGGACTTGGGTCACCTACGCCAGTATAAGAATTTTGATCTGCTCTACCTTGATAGTCAACATCATGTATTCGAACATTTTTAATATTTGTTGCATCTACTTTGTTTCCATTGTAGTCAGGCCAACTTTCTGGAGGCCATTTACTGAAATCAACATTATCAGGTATTTCTTTAGCTTCAGGATATGGACTCGAACAACTTCCTACATTTCTCGCATAGGTCGGCCCTCCCGCATGTTCAGCTTTGAATCGCCCGTCATCGACTTGGTACCAGTACACTCCTGGTGTTCCTATAGTAGGTGTTGCTAAGACCGTGATTTTATAAGGATTTTTCATTGATTTTGGCCCATACTGATCAGTTGCTGCATTAATGATATTAAAGGGAAGAATGAAATTATCTAATAATTCACTAACACACACAGCTATCAAAATGAGACTAAGGAAACGTTTATTTATTTTGTTCATACATTTTGTTCACCACCCGAATCAAGCTATCTTTGAATTTTAAACGCTCCTTCTGTATCAGACTTCAAGAAATAGGACCAAGACTTATTTCTTAAAGTTGATGTAATCCAAAATTTTGTTTCAACACCCTTTTTAATCAGTTCACCGGAATTCATGGGTAACGTTGTAAAGCCATTCTGTTTTGCCAATTCCAAATCTAAGCGATTAAATTGTATAAGTGAATCGGAAAATCCCTTGTTAAATGTTAATAAATTTGATTCTTCTAAATTTGAAGTGAAAGAAACATCAGAAAATGTTTTATACGAACCAGGAACATAATTTTTCTCCAATAGTAATGAGCCATAAATACCTTTTGGTGTGCTCTTAGTGGTATCCACGACTATTAGTCGATGTATCTTCATTACACCAGATTTGTTAGTTAAGGTAATGTATCCTTTGGATAAGTCTGAAATATTAGCAGAACCCGAACTATACTTATAATTACTAATCGTCGTTAAATTCGTCCCTGTCGTGCCTACCTCACGCATTTCATTCAGATCACTGTACTTCCCTGCATCCGTACCTTCTACATCCATATAACGCAGCAAAATGGCAGACACTTCGGCTCGCGTTGTTGGATCAGCAGGCTTCAGGGAACCATCCTCAAATCCGCCGACAATGCCAGTGCCGCGAACAAGTGCAAGATAAGGAATTTGCTCTGCACGAATCGTTCCCCGATTCACTTCAGGGGTAGGTAGCAGTGTATTTTGGGTATCGTCAAAAGCATCCTGGAAACTGGTTCCCGATTTGATCAGTCCGTTTGCAATCCATTTCATCATCTCATAGCGTGTCAGCTCAGCATTGGGATTGAATCCTTTCGGATAATCATTAGCGTTAATAAAGCCTTGCCCAACCAACTGTGCCACAGCTGATTCAGACCAGTGTCCCTTGAGATCAGCAAAAGGATTCTCGCCTTGTACCTTTTCCAAGCTGGTTGCACGGCTGAGAAGTGTAGCATACTCACCACGGGTGATTTTGGCATTGGGGCGGAACGTACCGTCCTGGTAGCCGGAAATTAGATTTTTATCATAGGCTTTAACAATTGTAGCTTGCGCCCAATGCCCTTTGATATCTTTGAACTTCGTAAGTGCAGAAGCCGTAGTCCCCACTCCATTCGTGCTTGTAGCAGCATCCACAGTAGACACCAGACCGACGGTTCCAGTAGTCAGCAGCGTTCCTCCTATCAAAACCGTCGTCAACATACCGACTATCAACACATTCCTTTTTGATTTCCTACCGTTTAATCTCATCTGCTTCTTCAAATCTACTCACTCTCCTATGTACCTTAGTATGGGGCAAACTTCTGCTTCTTCAGCACTCGTACTACTCTTCAAGCCAAAACCTAAATTTGTCATAATCATCAATATTCTACCATGCAAATCTAGGCTATTGGTATTATTTTTCAGCCATCCCCATCACTACAAGGCATGCAACCTCCCCTTCCAAAGACCCAATTCACCCCTAAAAACACAAAAAAAGGCCACGAATCCGCAGATTCATAGCCTTATGCTTTAAGGTGTCAGTCCTATTCAATTGAAAAAAATGTAATCTATCTATCACAGAATAAACGATTCTGTTCCATTTGACCAGTCCTAAAATTAAACCAAAATAGGTTTCTATCAAAATTGTTCATTCAAAACTGTTACCTGACAACCCTAACACTCCACTATTTCTAATCATATACGCTGCAAATGGCGTCAACGATAACGCTCCGGCCTCTTCCATAGTAAACCATTGTGCGCCCAATGAATCTTCACCATCCGGTTCACTTTTGATCTCATAAGGCCGACTTTCGCTTGTCAAATATACATCGTACAGAATTCCAATATGGTGCAGCTCTTCCGGCTCGCCTTCGTAAACCCACACCAATACGTTTGATTCCGCAGAACGAATCACCAATTGTAGATTGGAAAGACCCGTCTCCTCCTCGATCTCACGGTGCAGGGCGGTCTCCGGTTGCTCACCAAACTCCAACCTTCCTCCAGGCAAATCCCATTTCCCCATATAGGCTCCTCTAGCCTTATGTATTAACAGGAATTTTTGCTCCCAAGTGACTAAACCGTATACCCCCATGTGTGTGTACCGATCCATTTAAAGGTTCTTCCTCTCGTCTGAGAGATGCCTAACTTGCTCTTCCAATCTACGAATACGCTTATTCATCTGATAGAACGATGGAGTAAAAATCACCCCAATAATAATAACAATGACCCAAACACTCAAATCATCAGCCCCTATCTAAAAGTCTCCCGCCTCTAGCGATAACCGAACAATTAGTTCTTCACCCTCAATCAACAATGCGGTTAACCCTATATCCGAGCCAGATTGGTGATTCTCTCCGTTGGTCCAATACGCAGCTTCTCCCGATCGTACAGCTACCCGTTCGCCTGTCTCACCTTCCACCCAACCTTCCCCTTCAAGCACCAGAAACACCTGCTCACCCACTGCTGCATGCAAACCTACACTTCCTCCTGCAGACAGTTTCAGTTGTGCTACGTGGCAGGCTGTTGTGCTTCGGAGTATCGGCGTAATCTCTGCTCCCTCACTACCATAAGAGGTAATACTGCGACGGTCCTTTGATTTGAGGCGATATATCTTCACTTCTTGTTCTCCTCTGCCACGGTATCTAGGTCCAGAGCCAAACGGATCATATCGACGCAGCGAATACCATCTTCTATAATCTCTTCTTCATAATGTTTCACAAAAAAATCCCGATCGACCCCTATAATGCGAAAACCACAGCGTTGATACAGCTTCAACTGATGAAAACTTGAGTTGCCTGTCCCAATTTCTATCGTTCGACCACCGAGCCTGCGTGCTGCTTCTATCGCTTCCTTGATCATGTGTTTGCCAACGCCCTGTCCCTGTAACTCTTCCTGTACGGCAATATTAACAATCTCTACCGTCTCTGGACGCGTCTTAAGCAAAACAAACTCTCCTACCATTTCTCCTTCATATTCAGCGATAAAACAAACACCGCGACTCAGATATTCGTCAACTATGGCTTTGGACGGATCAGCCATCAATAAAAGTTCATAAGGTTTTTCTTCTTCCCAGTCCAAAATCCGGAACGACAATTTCACACCAATCTCCACCTTTTCCTCGTACATATTCATTTAACGTCCCGTTTGCAGAAGCCTATGTATGGCTAGTCACCAAATATATAACAACCTTCCGTATATAAATGTTTGGGTCTGAATTCATATTTTTCTCTTTTTATAACCTCGGGTTACTGCGGAACGATATTTATCCTTTATTTCATTCATCTAGTTCACCAAATCTATTAGCTATTTACC
This sequence comes from Paenibacillus sp. OK076, assembly GCF_900110055.1. Lineage (NCBI taxonomy): Bacteria > Bacillati > Bacillota > Bacilli > Caryophanales > Paenibacillaceae > Paenibacillus > Paenibacillus sp. OK076. Next base: position 956,420 of record NZ_FOCH01000001.1, on the reverse strand, counting down.
GCTCCAGCCTGATTTTGATAATGACGAATCACCATGCCAGAGGCTTTTTGCATGCCCTGTTTCTCATAGAACGACTGAAGTTCTCCCGTTTCTTCATCAACAGCCAGTTCGACAGCATAGGATTGTTCCAGCAATTTCAGAAATGTAGGCGTAGATGGAGGGTTTGGCCAACCTTCGAAAAAATTCCCGCTAAGTTGGTCGATACCTATTCCCTCCAGCGATTCACGAAATGTAATCTCCATAATAGCAAGTCATCTCCTTTTAAAAAAAGTAAACTTCATTATATCATAATATATGGATATAAATATATATAATTGGCTGATAAAATATGAGGCATGCTTCAAAATTGAAGCCTTAATTATTAGCTTTATTCAAGTGAACTGATCTAAACACGCAACGTCCTATTCCTCACGTTAACCCCCCGTACTTAAATGCTCGTGGATTAATTTCCATTCTCCATTGAGGTCTGCAACAAATACATTGGTAGCCCGACCTTTTCCCGAAGCCAGCTCCCCTTGATACATTCCTTTCCAGTGATAGGTATAAATACAGACTGCCTGCTCTTCGCCAGTCGTAATCCACGTGACATCTTCTGCACGATATACCTCATCCTTGACTGTCTCCCAAGCGTTTTCAAAATAAGCCCGAATTTCGTTAAGGGTAGTGCAAGACGTTCCCGTAAACCAATATACGGCATCCGGTGATAACCATTTGCTTACCTCATCAAACTGATGTGTATTAGTTGCTGCAATATATCCTTCAAGCGCATGCTGGTATCCCATGATTTCTTCCGCCTCCTGAGCGTTTTTAATTATTTGACTTCACTCTGTTCAAGAACCGAATCGCTATACACCATAAACGTCTCTTTCAGTGTACGTCCGGTTGATTTCTCCCAGATTACACTTCGTTCAAACGTTCCTGCTTGAAAAAATCGCGGGAAACGTTCTGCAAACCAATCCTGCATGGGCAGCTCAACCGCCTGTCCTAGAGACACCCACAACAGTTCACCTTCCGGTGGCTCGCTCAAAAGCTCCCCCTCATAAGAAGTAGCCACGTAGTTGAATACCATATAACGTAATCCTTGCTCCGGGTCACAAAATTCATCAAGACCTTTGTATGTAATTTCTTTTACCACAAGTCCTGTTTCCTCTTTAACTTCTCGCACGGCACCATCCACAATACTTTCCGGAAAATCAACTTTCCCTCCAGGAGCAATATATCCCGGAAATCCTTTTCGGTTCGGTCGATTCATTAATAGCACCTGATCATTTCGTTTGTCCCATACCATACACATCGTTAAAATCTCAGTTCTAGTGTCCATGTTGATCCTCCCAGTTGCCTTATACAAAACTTAATCCCTTGCAATCCACACATATTCACTACGACAACAGAAGGCCTTTCCCCCCTTTTATCCCTAGTTTTTTTCTGTCTTCTTCGTTCTTGTGGAATTGTTGAATTCATCATATATATTTCCGTTGTACACTAACACTTCTGGTACGTAGATAGATTTTCCTGCTTCAATCTCTATTCCAAATCCATCTTAAATTTTCCTAACTTCTGCAAAGTCAATTTGGATATAAAAGCATACGAAAGACGGACACCGGAAATTTCGGAGGCCCGCCTCTTTGTGATGTATGCAATGTTTTGTTTTTGAGCCGAATATCGATTAGGCGATCCTCAGCTCATGCCTGTAATTAACACTCGGCGCTCTTTCCACTCGGCACGACGATAAGCCTGCAGCAGACCAAATTTGCGGATACTTGCTTTTGGCACCGATTTGTAAGGCATAACGACCGTAAAGTCCTTATCAAACGGCACAAAAGACAATCCTACTTTCTCATTGGAAAGCCACTCGGCATGAATGGGTTCCCTTGAACAGGCATCGAAGGTACAGCCGAGTCCATCAGCGAAAAAATCATAACGTGCAGCAGGTGTTCCGGGTTCCTCCATACAGAGAAAAAGGCTGAGCTGATCACAAAAAAGCATGATTTCCACATCACTTTTCAGCCTGAGTTTCAACGCCTCACCGCCACCAAGCTGCTGTTCCCAACGTAACTGGTGTTCCTGTTCATCGTCTAGATACTCCCTGATATCTTCATCATCATTGGCGTTAGCACCCAGATTGTTTTGAAACAATTCTGTATACATCATGCTGCACAACAACCCGGCGTACAGGTTTTTCTCACGGACCTCTTCAATACCTTTACGGTAAAATACAAATCGCGGACGTAGCGGAAAATCACGAAACGAATACGGTATCTGACTATAATCATTCCAGAATGGAGCAGAATCCAACTCAATCCATCCCCGATCATGCTCTTTTGCGGCAAGAATCAGATCTTCTCGATGCGCTTCATCCGTTAACAATTCCGTTTTCCAATGGGAAGCCATTTCTCCGGCTACTAGTCCATGCTCATGCTGTGCGGTCAAAACAAAATCATGCTCTCTCTCATATACGATCATTTGCTGTCACCCTTCCGCATGGTATACGTTGACTTTAACATAATTTGGTTTACAATTTCCTATAAGTTGCTTTTCATTCAACTTTCAGGGAATATACTAAGGAGCCATCAATGTAAAGGTGTTGTCAGTTCCCTGAAATTTGGTACACTAATGATTGTGCCAACATAACATTACATACAGAAAGCGGGATCTCATGAATTTATACTCTCCTTACACCGAGTTTAACCGCAAGGAATGGGCTGACTTGAAGAAATATCAGACCACTCTTCCACTAACGACAGCGGAATTGGAACAGCTAAAGGGATTAAATGAAGAGGTATCCATTCAAGAAGTTGAGGATATTTATTTACCTCTTACCCACTTTATTGACTTATACGCAGGAGCTTCACGAGAGCTGAATCGCTTAACGGCATCTTTTTTAAAAAAAGAAGCACATCACGCTCCCTACATTATCGGTATTGGGGGCAGTGTTGCCGTGGGCAAAAGTACAACCGCCCGCCTGCTTCAGGCTCTTCTGGCCAGAGGCAAAGGCAATCCCAAGGTGGATCTGGTCACAACAGATGGTTTCCTGTATCCCAATGCCGTGCTGCAAGAGAAAGGCATTATGAACCGGAAGGGATTCCCGGAAAGCTACGATATCAAGTCCCTGATTCAATTCATGGGTGATGTCAAATCAGGCAAACCCGAAGTGATGGCTCCCGTATACTCCCATCTTGCCTACGACGTTATTGCAGGTGAGGAGACGGCTATCTGTCAGCCGGATATCCTCATTATTGAAGGAATTAACGTGCTCCAGGTTAAAAAGGAAACCCCACTGTTGGTCAGCGATTTTTTTGACTTCTCCATCTATATTGATGCGGAAGAGGAGCATATCCGTCACTGGTACATTGAGCGTTTCAAGCTGCTGCGTAATACAGCATTTCAGAATGAGAATTCCTTTTTCCACAGTCGTTTTGCCAATTTAGAAGAAGATGAGGCTGTTCTTACAGCAAGTCAGATCTGGAAAGATATCAATGCCAAAAACCTGCACGAAAATATCCTGCCAACCAAAGGAAGAGCCAGACTGATTTTGAAAAAGGAAGCGGACCATTCGATTCAGCGCATCCAATTGCGTAAGCTGTAAGCTTCATAATGAGCAGAAACATTCTGCTTCATACTCATTAAAAAGGAGACAAGACCACATGCAGACCTTGATTATACTTGGAAGTATCATGATGTTTCTTGCTGTTGCCCTTGGAGCATTCGGTGCACATGCGCTCAAACGCAGATTGTCTGCTGACATGATCAAAATATACGAGACTGGCGTTCAGTATCACCTTGTTCACGGAAGTGGAATCATCCTGCTCGGACTGCTCGCTGATCGACTGGAGCAGCCATCTCTTGTGTTGCTGGCTGGATGGTTGCTATTCGCCGGCATCCTCTTGTTCTCGGGCAGTCTATATGTCCTAAGCGTAACTGGCGTTCGAAAACTGGGGGCGATCACACCCCTCGGCGGAGTAGCTTTCTTGGCCGGTTGGGTCATGTTATTCGTTGCCGCTTTGTAAAACCAACATCGTAAACTGAAAAGAGCGTTCTAGTCGATCTCAAAAATCGCTGGAGCACTCTCTTTATGTTTAACTTCGCCATATACGGCGAATGCTGTGTGTAACTTTATCCCCCTGCTGTTTTTCCATGACATATACATCAGGATTAGATAGATTTTTCCACTCCTCGAAACCAAAGGATGCATCATGACTGCGAATGAGCAGAGATAACAGATTGCCGTGTGTAATCACAGCCCCGCTATGCTCCGGCCTGCTCCACAACTCGTCCAGCACCTCAAGGCCCCGAGCTGTCGCAAAACGTGAAGATTCACCACCTTCTTCTGTACAGTCTTCGTCCGTGTATGTACGTTCAAGCACATCCATCCAGTTATCCAGATGAAGGGTACTAAGCACCCTTTCTTGAAGACGTTCATCCGTATGTATATGTTGCAGGACGGTTTTGCCCAGTGGCGCTGCGGTTTGAAGTGCCCTTTTCCACGGACTCGACACAATGTATTGTATAGGGTGCTCCGCCAACATCTCAGCAAGTTCTTCCGCCTGACGACGTCCTTCATCCGTAAGCTCGGCATCCGGTTCTTGCCCTGTAGCTTTGGCATGACGGATGAGATAAATAGACTGCATCGCCCCTCACCTCCTGTTGATTCAACTTACCTTCAATGCTTCTCCAGATATTGGAGTGCAATTCGCATATTTTCCTGGTCTTCCAGACGGCCAGATGAACTAAGAAAAGTAACCTTTTCTTCTGTCCACACGCCCTTTTGTTCTGTTAGCCCAAGAAGCTGCTTCAAGCGGTTAACCGTGCCCGTACTGCCATCAATAATCTGAATATGATCTGGCAGAACCGTACGAAGAATTGAGGTATAGAACGGATAATGTGTGCAGCCAAGCACAACTGTACCGTATAAATCCAGATCAAGATCAGCCAATTTGAAACGGAAATACGCAGCAATCTTCTGTGGATCAAAGTCCAGCTGCTCACACCACTCCACAAGTTCAGGTAATGGCATGGAATCAACACTGTGGTGATCATCGACACGGGATACTAATTCATGATATTTTGTTTGACTCAAGGTCAGGGCTGTAGCAAATACAAGCACTCTCTTACCGCTTCGTCGATTCATTTCCACAGCTGGTTTCACAGCGGGCTCCATCCCGATAACGGGGATATCATATTTGGCACGCAAATCCTTCACGGTCAGACTGGTCGCTGTATTGCAGGCAATTACGATCGCTTTCACATTTTCCTGAACAACCGCCTCCACACAATTGAAGATATGTCCTCTAACCTCATCGGCGGACTTGGTCCCATAAGGAACATGCAGCGTATCGGCATAATACAGAAATGCTTCTTCAGGGAATTGATGCAAAGCCTTATGCAAGACGGTTAAACCACCGATTCCCGAGTCAAAAAATGCAATTTTCTTCTTCAAGGATTTCACCTCTATAACGTATTCTTTCAGGTTCCTGGAACCTCTCATTCCTGCTCATGATGACTGGGAGGTGAGCTATGTTATTCTACCTTCATTTTATACTGTCTGAGCCAGTCTTTGCCACTTTGCCAGTGCTCCACGAGATTACGCTCCCCGAGCAGCTCCGTACTTGCCTGAGCCATAAGCCATTCCTTAAGCCCATCATTCGAACTTGAGTCCAACTGCTGAATCAGGAAGTTCAGTCCCTCTTCACCCGTATCCAGAATCTGAGCATACGCCTCTGTATTAGCAGCAATATAATCACCTGGATTACTGCTGGTCAGAATCTCAGGTTCGTTCACGATGTGCTGAAGATTGCTATCAATCTTCCAGCTCACGTTCTGACTTTCCGTCTGATTCGAACATGCTACCAACATCATTGCAGCACACAGCATCATCGTGCCGCTTGCAATACGTTTGCGAATCATGGAATCACTCCTGTCCCCGCTCAAACTTATGAATAGCATTCTCAGTAAACTCGATAAAGCTATGATTATAATTATACTCATCCCGATAGAGACTGATATGCGCTACAATGACTTATTGCAGGTTCTTTTGTACAAAAATCCTAACCATTGCAAAAACACCAACTTTAATTCCGGGTAACCAACTCAGCAGATTGATACTCTATATTTAACATAAACAGAATAAATGAAACCATCTTTTTATGACGAAGTCGTGATGCTGAAATCCACACCAAACTGGATTAGTCCCAGCTTCCGGGCAACAGCCTGTGAAGCTATATTATCCCATGATGTACTATAGATTGGAATGCGCCCGCTCTCTTTAACATGATACTGCCAGCACTTTACCGCCTCTGCTGCATAACCCTGTCCTCTGAAATTAGGCGCCGTATACAGACTCGCCTCAGCACCCTGTTGGGATACACGGGCTGAACAACATACAGCGACAGCCGAATCCTCAATGACATAAGCGGCAACGGGCATTTTTCCATGCAGATGCTCTATTAAATCAGGAAAATGCTCTTCCAGAAGAAAAGTACGATGACTCTCTATAAGCTGAACATTTGGATTCCATTCGCCACACGTCTCGGGAAATGTGTATGCCGGGCCCATCCATACACTCTTCACTGGCTTAAACGTCTCCACTCTCCGAATCAGCTTCGCAACATCGAGCGAAAGCTCAGCGTCACAGCCCAGTTCCTCAATCAGAGTGAACGGCAGCTGATGATGATAATAGGAGCATTGCCCGACAGAGGTTATCCCAATAAATAAGGCTGGAGCCTGCCCACCATCCGGTTCATTAATGCTTAACAGACGCTTCTGATTGTCCATCGTATACAATGTCTCTGCCTGAATTTTCATCATATCCATGGGTGATAGGTTTGAAATAGGTTTCATAATTACGGAATGAACCTCTGCAATAATGGTTCGCCTACACTTCTTTTTCCAGCGTCATCCTGCTTCAGAAAATCAGTTATTAATCCTGAAATCGTATATTTGCACATTGGCTATACCCCCTCATTAATTTCCATTATACGGTATATCCCGTGCAGATACGAATGCAATGTGCACAATTGCGTATGTGTAATATACGAGAGGATTTTAAGATCCAGACAATGATCCAATATCGCTTAATTATCCTGCAGCACGGCTGTTTTCCATGCATCACTCAATTCAGCAACCGACGCATAGCGACTCGCTCGCTCAGGGTCTATCGCACGAATAACCACTTGATACAATGCTTCTCCAGCATCCCATCTGGTATATGAACGATCCAACTCTCCACCCAGCAGGGAGAAAGCCATCGCTCCTAAGTTGAACACATTCGTGACTCCATCCATTGGTGCACCCAACTCAAATTCCTCAGGAGACATAAACCGGGATGATCCCCACATCCGTCCCATCGTATTCGTGAAAGAACCCTTTCGATACAAATCAATATCACATATTTTCATCGTTTGTTTGTCAAAATCATAGATTAGACTGCCATCGTAAAAATCAACAGCCACATACCCTCTCCGTTGCACTTCGATGTGAAAATCCAAAATACGCTCCATCGCCTGAATACGTGTCTTTACCGGAAGCTGTCTGAATCGAAAATAGGGGGAACGAGGGTCCTCATACTTGGCTGGTGGTGGAAAATCCCAATGGGAATGCAGACATTCTCCTTCCACCCAATCGAATACACAGGCATAGCCATGTTCCGTTGCAAAATGTTCTTTTAAATGAATCAATGTGTCATGAGCCAAATCTTCGTATATGGAAACGGATGATTTCAAATAATGAATCGCTTCGGCAGGTGCACTTAAACTGTTCGCATGTATCGTGCGTGCTCCAGCATATTTTACGAATTTTCGCATTCCGTCCTGACCCAGAACACCAAAGGACAAATTGCCGGAATCCTGCTGATCAAACACACGAAATACGGTACCCAGACGCGCGATCCACTCGAATGAATGAGGTTCTTTTAACTCAAAAGAAATGCCGTCAAGTTCAAGCTGAACCGTGTCCGTCATATGTCACCACCTTGTTCAACATGCTCATTGCTCTCATTCAAACAATCAGTATAAAAGTACGTCATATGCGCTTCATCGTAACCTTTTCCCTGAACGAACAGCGCATTACGCTCAATGCCATAGGTTTCAAATCCATACTGCTCATACAATCGCCTTGCTGACTCGTTTGTGGTAACCACACTGAGATTAATTTGCTCTATGCCTTCCAATTCCCTTCCCCGATCCAACACTTCGCGGAGCATGCGGGAAGCAAGTCCACATCCACGATAAGACGGTGAGACATAAACTCCCCAGATGTATCCTTTGTGCCTCAGCTTTATTCCCTGTTCTCTTTTGAACCCCATCGTTCCTGCGAGGATGCCTTCTTCTGTATATGCACCCAGAATGTAATCATCGGGTTCGGTATGTATGCGTTCCTGCACTTCACTCATGGGAAGCTGAATGGACATTTCAAATGAAGCCCCGAAGGCTTCCGGATGATTTTTCAGCGCTTCCAGCCGCAAAGGCCAATATTTCTCTGCCTCATCTCTGCGTATGTTGCGAAGGATGAACACGTTCTCCTTCCGATCTCCCTTCATTCTTCAATCACTCCCTGCATGTCATAAGGATAATCGATCTGGAGCTTCACATGTTCTGCTGCTTCCTGGCCTGCAAGCAAACCTACAACATAGACCCCAAGATCAATAGACGTCGCTACCCCGCCGGCTGTAATCACATTTCCGTCTTTCACAATCCGGGTTTGAATTACCTCGGCAACGTATGGCTCAAGCAATTCATAGACATTGGGATGTGTCGTTGCTTTTTTACCTGTTAAAAACCCAGCTGCCCCCATCAGCAGAGAGCCCGTGCACACGGATACCTTTAGCGGAACATTCTCAGCCTGTCTCAGCCAGCCCACAAAAGCCTCATCGAATCGAAGCTTGCGTGTTCCCATGCCACCAGGCACAAAAACGAGATCATATTCCGCCAAATCAGGCTTCACCCGGTCCACCTTCAACGTTAGGCCTGATTCGTCCGTAACCTGATCTGTCATCGCACATGTTTCCCATGTCGTGCCTTTGGTTTGTTCAAAGAAATTCAACCGATTGATCACATCATAAAATCCTGCAAAATCAAGGAAAGTCAAACCATCAAACAAAACAAAAGCGATTTTCATATCAAAGCCCTCCAGTGTTTTTTTATTTGGACGCATCCCGCTCCATGGCTTCTTTCACCCAATCACGTTCCGTTAGTTTACTGTTGATACGGAAGAGCAGGCCAACAATGGATAGCAGTAAAATAATGACGATGATTTCGAGCATAGCTCTTTACCCCCAGCATATTAGTTGAGTGCGTTTTGCTCTACTTCAGTCCACGAGCTATAATCCACTCCAGCCATTTCCATGGAAGCAGCAGCTTGCCGATGATAAGCAAACGCGAGCCTTTGCCCAGCGCGTAACGAAGCCTTGGTGCACGCATCCGTGCAATGCGAGCAATCAGATCGGCCACTTCCTGCGGGTCAGGTGCAGTCTCTCCAGCATGCTGGGAATAACGAAGAACCGCATCGAGCTTATCTTTATAGGGAGAATGGTCACTTCTATGAATTTCACCCAACCCTTTATTCCATATGGGTGTACGATAAGCACCTGGCTCTACGAGCACAACCCGGACGCCGAACGAAGACATCTCATGACGCAAACTTTCCGTGAAACCTTCCACGGCGAATTTGGATGCAGCATACGGCGCATACCCGGGAAAACCAGACAATCCGCTGACGCTGGACAAGTTGATGATCAATCCCTGCTTTTGCTCACGCATGACAGGCAGGACCGCACGTGTAACGGCAATCAAGCCGAACAGATTCGTTTCCATTTGCCGACGCCAATCTTCCATGGATACTTCCTCAATAAATCCGCCAAGCGCAAACCCTGCATTGTTCACCAGCATATCGATCCGCCCATTGTTTTGAAGTACCGTCTGAACAGCCTCCTGCAGCGAGTCAGCATCCGTCACATCCAGTCGAATAACCTGTAACCGATCCAAGATACCCGCTTGCTCCGCCAGCCTTGCCAATTCCGTATTTCGACTCAAATCACGCATCGTTGCTGCAACACGATAACCTTGTTTAGCCAGCGTAATCGCCGTAAGCATACCGAATCCACTTGATGTACCCGTAATTAACACCACGGGAGCGTTTGGGGCGAACTCTTTCGATTTCCCTACGATTGAACCTGTTTCGCCCCGAATATGATCGTTCTCTGTCTGTGTCTTCTGTTCTGTCATCTGCTTCACCTCTTCCCTAGGTGGATTTCATGAATTTCGTAATTTAGTGAATTTATTTTCGTTACCACTATCCACATACGCTTCATTCAAGTGTGCTGTCTCTCCACTCGGCGCAGCTTCGTTATTCCCGGTTCAAACGTATAAGGAACGAATCGGATCTCGGGTACGATGCATTCCAGCCGCTCTCCAAGCTTCATCAGCTCCCGCTGCACATCGGCTTCCACCTGCTGCATCCCTTCTCCTCCTCCAAGCCGAAGCAATACTTCCAACATCCCATTACCTCGCTGTACGACCCGATAATGATCAATAGCCGGAGAGGCCGCAATCACCGCACGCGTAACAAAATCCGGAAATACAGGTACGGCTTCGCCCGTTTGTCGATGTGGAAAATAAAGCGTGTCATCACAGCGACCTTCGATCCGCTCAATGGCAGTGAATGGAGAACCACAGGCACAAGGAACCGCTGCCTCGGTCAGAATGTCGTTCAGCCGGTACCGGATTATCGGCTGTGAGGTTCTGGAGAAGTCCGTAATCACAGGCACGAACCTCCGGGTCGCGGGATCAATGAACTCTTTTTCAATATGAACGATATCTTCATTCAAATGCAACGTACCGAAGCTACAGGTTGCGCCCAGAAATCCTTCCGTGCACTGGTACACCTGATGAATCGTTTGTCCAAAAACATGCTCCAGCACCTTGTGATCCAGCGGGTCCAGCACTTCAGCAACCGAAATGATTTTGTCCGGTACAGTGGTCAATGTGCCAGACGTATAAGCGTCAGCCAGCATTCTCAGCATGGAGGGCGGCGCTACCCATACGGTAGGTCGGTATGTTTCCATACGTTTAACCAAAGTATCGACACGCTCTAACAGATCAAAATATTGAAATTGCAGCTTCCCCCGCTGCACCGATTCATACAGATTACTGTTGGCCCGGAGAAAAAAGGCGATTTTGGCAGGCTTCCACAGTCCGCCAGGCAGGAGCTTGGCCAGCACAGTCCCTGTCCACGCATCCTGCTCCTGATCACTCACCAGAAACAACCCCCGGTTGCCCGATGTGCCTGAGGACAATCCTACCGTCACACCCTGAACGGATGGCTTGAAATCACGCGTTTCCTCGCTTTGCCCGGCGAGAGCCATCGCTTCGTCCTTGGAGATGCCAACCGTGTTGAGCCGATCGAAATGCTGCATCATGATCGTTTTATCAATTAGCTTAAAGCTTCTCCAGTTGGATGCATCCACGTCACCCCACCACTCCCGGTAAAAAGGCGACTTTTTACGAACCCGCTCCACTTGCCGAATGATCTGGCGTTCCTGCCAGCGTTCAAGCTGCGTTCGTGTTTTCCATTTTCTCAATCCCCGTGCAAGTGCATAATGATAGACAATACGCATTGTATTACTCATACATCCTCAGCCCCTATACCCCAAGCATTCAGCGCTTCACGGCAATGACTGGGCACAATCCGTATCTCCGGAAACTGCTGATGCAACTGAACCAGTCTGTCAAAATTTCTTCGATACACCTGACGATCCGACATAATGATTCCAGCGAGTGCGTGAGGTCTGCGTTTTTCCTGAAAAGCACGACTCGACCACACGGCGTCCGCGCACAGAAAATAATCATGCGACTCGGTACTGAGCAAAATTCCCATCATGCCTTCCGCATGACCCGATACGTCAACACCCAGCAGACTGCCATCACCGAAAATATCGTATACCTCGGGAAAAGGAAAATCCTCACCCGCTCTCACCCATCGCTCTGGCTGCTTCGTAACAGGTAATGATCGCGCATCAAAATCCTCTGGCAGCAGCCCGGACAGAAAGCCTGCCTTTACAGCCGCAATGGGGCCAAGTAAACGCACGGCGTCATAGGCTCTTGGCAGGTAGATCAATTGCGCCTGTGGAAAATCCCGCACACCTGCAATATGATCCCCATGAAAGTGCGAGAGGATGATGTACCGAATATCCGAAGCTTTCAACCCTATACGGGCCAGAAAATGTACCGCACTGTCTTCTTCACGATAGACCACAGGTGTAATGTGACGATACAGCGCGTTTGGCAAATGAGCGGTTTCCTTGAAAAAACGGGAGCTATATCCCGTGTCCAGCAGAATCGGACCATGTACAGGATGAATGATGCACGCAAAGCCGGCCGGAAAGGCCACCGGACGCAAACTTCCACCACGCAGCGTCAGAAACTCCGGATGTGTGCAGTAACCTGCTGCGCCCAGATGAAGTTTTACCGAGGTTGTTGTCAGCATGATTCAGCCCTCCACCAGTCTGCAAATTGTTGTAACCCCTCATCAATGGTCAACCGAGGCACATACCCCAGCTTCTCGCGGGCATCCGTAATATCCAGCGTCTGCGGGATCGATAACGAACCAACCGTATACCGAGTCAATTGAGGTTCTCCTAACGCAGGAATCAAGCGATGTACACGTTCCAGCACTCCGGCTGCTCCGTATGCTGCTCTGTAGGGAATGTTTCGACGGCGTAAAGGCATTTCCAGCATGCCAAACAACGTGCTCACCAGATCCTGGAACGGTCTCGGATCTCCATTGGAAATATTATAGGCACGACCCAGCGCTTCTGTCTTGGCATCCCGGCATAACAACAGCGCATCCACCACGTTATCCACACAAGTCAGGTCAATAAGTGCCTGTCCGCCTCCGATCATAGGTACACCCGATTTTGCATTTGCTGCTACGATTCTGGGAAAAAGGGTCTGGTCATACGGGCCAAAAATGGCTCTCGGACGAATCATGATCGATGGAAGTCCATTAGTATGAGCCTTCAAAACCACTTGCTCAGCAAGCCGCTTGGTGGCAGCGTAATGATTGGCTGGTTTGGATGGCAAGGGGTCATTCTCATGTATGTCATATCGCGGACTGTAGTTAAAATATAAGCTCGGTGTTGATACATGAATGAAGCGCTGTACGCCACCTTTCATGCAACGGTCCACCAAATGCTGTGTCCCCTCCACATTACTGCTGTAAAAATCCCGGTATTTGCCCCATGGCGACGATAACGCCGCACAGTGAAACACAACATCCTGACCCGAACAGACCTCATTCACCGCCGCCTGATCTCGTATATCTCCGTTATAAAAGCGAATGCCTGCTGCCTCAAGCTGTGCACCGTGCCTTTGCTGGCGTCCCATACCAGTAACTTGCCAGCCTTGCTCTGCAAGCCGTATCGCCAGATGCCTGCCCAGACATCCGGTTGCTCCTGTAACCAATGCTCTATTCATCGTTGTTCACCGTTCCATTCTATGTCGTGAGTCAAAGCTTCAGTCAGCGAAAACTTATGTTCCCTTGCCAGCCGCCAGGCGGATAGTACAATTGCAAATTGCTCAAACAAAGGTTTCACATCGTGTCTCATATACACCACATCCCTCGTTCCCCGCCAAGCTGTCATCCAAGTCCGCAGGCTGCCCTTCCCCCAGAGCTGCTGCAATCCACTTCCCAGCATCGGAAACATCAACATCGCTTTGCTTCCTTGCTTAGGGACGATTACCTTTGCTGCTTTCACCAGTTCTTCAGGTGCAATTAAAGCACGTACCAAACCATCACCAGGGTGAAACAGATGGATTCCACTGGTCGCCCTCGGATTACACTCAATGGCATACACTTGTCCGTCCTCTGTTTCAATAAAATCAAAACCAATCTGCCCGCTAAACCCTGTCGCCTGTACAAATTGCCTTACCCACTCGTAAATCCCTTCATGTTCCACATGTTCAAAAAAAACACTCGCCCCTACGCTGCCCGTTCGATAGCGACTGTCGTAGGTCGTATGTGCAACGATTTTCCCTTCATAAGCTACGCTGTATGTACATAACATTTGCCCGGCAACATAAGCCTGCGCTACCCAAGGGGAAGCCGAGGATATTTCCATGTCACCAGGAGGATCATTCTGTAAACGGTGCTGCTTCATTTTACCCGCGTATATCTTCTGATCAGGTTCAGGTGCGCCTCCATCAAAGTCTGCTGTGGAGGATATCGGCATACGAACTCTGGCAGCAAAACGGGAATATACGGGCTTCCATACCCATTCCCCCTCTATTTCCAGATCAGCCTGCGCTTCCATCCATTCCTGCCGACTGTTGATTAGACGGGTATCTGGAACCGAAAGGCCAAGCGACTCTGCAAGCTGGATAAAGTGATATTTATGATGCAATTCATGCAGCTGCTCTATAGGCGAAACAAGTACACGGCAGTGATCACGCAGCCGCTCTGCTCCTTGAGCAATATAAAAAACTTCTTCACACATCGGAATCAACAAGTCGATCTGCCAGGCTTGAACCAGACTCTCCATCTCTAACAAGTAATTCTCTGTGTCATGACGTGGAGATGGAACCATGAAGCATTGCTCCACCGCACTGGACAATCTGCACAAATGACGCACCACGCTCTCCGCGACGTAAACCCGGTGACCCGCACGATGAAGCATACGCGCCAGATCAAGGGTTACCGGAGCCCGGCCGCCTGTGAGCAGCACATTTAAGGACGTGGATGATTGATGTCCATTCTTCGTGAATCTAGTAGTCAAAAATAAGTCCTCCCAGTGATAATCCGGCGGCTGTACCGATCATTAGCACCCGATCTCCCCTCTGAATGCGCTGCTGCTTGATCGCTTCATGCAGCCCCATTGGAATGGAAGCGGCAATGGTATTGCCGTGATTTCGTGTAATGTCCATAAAACGGTCCTCTTCGATTCCCAGCTTCTTACGGATCAGCCTCATCGCCATGGCACTTCCCTGATGCGGAATCACCAATTGAAAATCCTTCATCTGATTACCGGTTGCCTGCAACATATCGTCCATAAATGCTGGCAATAACCTGGAAGCCATACGGAAGATGGCCTGTCCATCCATATGAAAAAGATAGGGCTCCGGCTGATCTTCCCTATAAGTCGAGGCAGGTAGACGAGTGCCTCCACCGGCAATTTCCGAGAAGCGTGCGCCGCGGCTGTACGTTTTCAGCGAAGCATGTACAATCTGCGAAGACTCTCCCTCAGCGGATCGTTCAATAATGACAGCAGCCGCTCCATCACCGAACAGGGCAGCACTTTCCTTGTTCGACCAATTCAATCCCTTCGAAGCGATCTCTGTAGCTACAAGCAGCACCCTTTTATAACGCCCGGCATCCACCATATAGGAGATAACATCCAACCCGTTCAGAAAACTTAAGCAAGTCGCATCCATGTCAAAAGCCGGTACCCCTGAATCCTGCTGCCCCATCGCCTGCTGAATGAATACCGCCGTACTGGGTAAAGGTTGTTCCTTCGTACCGCTCGTGCACACCAAGCAGTCTATATCTGTGAACGTCAATCCCGCATCCGCTAGTGCGGCTTCAGCAGCCCTCGCTCCCATGAAGGAAGAGGTCTCTCCCCCCGAAGCGTAATGGCGAACACCTACACCTGTTGCTTTGCTGACCCAGCCCGCAGGCACCTGCAAACGGTGATCCAACTCCTCGTCGGTTACTTCCTGTTCAGGCAAGTACTTGCCTGTTCCCACAATTCTCACTCTTCTAAGCTGCATATGACCTACCTCTTTCTCTTCTTCTGACTGATCGATATAAGTACAACTAATGAATATTTACTTACATTAAAACTCCGATGACAGAACAACCTTCCGATCGCTGTTATCCAGTGAATGTTTAGTCGAACATATCTAAATGAAAATTACACTTCACCCCGCCTGCCTAAACGCCATGACGAAGTGCAGAAAATACAGCAGAAGGGCAGATATCTCTGCCCCTCCGATGTGTTATCTTTTTTATTCAATCACGTTGATTCATTTCCTTACTTCAAAATCTCGGCCAGTGCAAGATCGAGCGTATCATATTTGAATGTAAATCCTTCTCTTTCCAGCCTTTCGGGAATCACCCAGCGACTTTTGAGAACCAGTTCTGTTTCGGTCCGAATGAATCGCGCTCCCAGTTCCAGCATCCAGCGAGGTGAAGGAAGTCCAATCCGAACTCCCATCTGCCGCCGCAGACTCTCCATAAGCTGGCGATTCGTAACAGGATGCGGAGAGGACGCATTAAATACACCCTCCAGCTGCGGATGCTGCTGAACATAGATCACCATGCGGAACAAATCTTCTATATGAATCCAGCTAAACTGCTGGGTTCCAGGCCCTTGTGATCCACCCAGCCCAAAGCGGACCAGATTGGTCAGCGGCTCCATGACGCCACCATCTCCCAGCACAATGGCAATCCGTAATGCAATCTGACGTGTAGACGGCAGACTGAATTCAAAAAAAGCCTTTTCCCACGCCTTGGCGACATCTACCGAGAATCCGGAGCCAATCTCGCCCTCTTCCTCCGTCATGGGGCGATCTTCTGCATGTCTATATATGGTGGCCGTGCTTGAATTAATCCATAGTTCAGGAGGATTGCTGCACGCCAGAACAGACTCGCCCAAAATGCGGGTTGTGCGTGTTCTGGATTCCAGAATGATTCTGCGGTTCTCGTCCGTGTAACGGCAGTTTACGGATTTTCCGGCCAGGTTAATCAGCAATTCTGCACCTTCAAGTGCCTGTATAATTCCAGCCTGGTTCTCCCAGGCAATATGACCGGGCTGGCGTGAGATAATGAGCACCTCATACCCAAGCTTCTTGAATCTTTGGGCAAAATCCTGACCTACAAACCCTGTTCCACCCGCCAACACAACCTTTTTCACGGTATCCCCTCATTTCCCCATACTGGGTAAAGCAAGTACGCTATATAGGACTAACACCATCTGCGACCGTTTTGTTTGATTTTAAATTGCGCCCAAGGCTGCGTATAAGCGATTGCGTTCTTCGATCGCCCATGCATTCGATGGGTTTTGCTCCAACTGATACATGAGCTCATCATGGAAATCATGAATCATGAACCCTTCAGGCAAATTCCCCAGCATGGCTGTAAAATTGTAATCAGGCAGTTTTCTTTGTCCTTTACCGATCTGCTTCAACCATTCCATCCATTCGGCAAGCGTCAGCACTTCTGCCTGCCATAGTTCGGCCTGTAATCCAAGTGCATCCTGAAGCTGCTCATAAGCAGATGACTCGGAGAAGGGACGACAAGCTTGCACAGCCAGTTCATACAACTCGATGACTGCGCGCCGCACCTCATGCTCAAGCTCAATCTCCAACCCTTCCATGAAGTCCTGAACTTGAATTGTCCGCCCGTCATCATATAGTAATGGTGCGTGTGCCAACAGACGTACAATCTCTTCCATGTCATGCGCTGAAACTTTCTTTTGCTCATAGAGAGCAGGTAACATATATGCTGTAATGATCATTCACTCCTACATCGTTCTTCTATTAATGACGTATATTATATCATGATTTGGCGTTGAAATATTTGAACACTTGAATCGTTTCTTCCAGATCTTCAGCATCTGAATAGATATTCATCACTTTACCGATTTCGATTCCAAAATCCACATAAGCACTCGCCTTGGCTGTAATGATATGTCCATCAACAACAACGCCTTCATTCACATATTGCCCTTGGCCCGTGACTGCTCTCATCTCGGATTCAGCATTAGTCGTAAATGATCTGCTGTCCAATATTTGCGCTTGACCGAACAATAATGTTCCTGCACAGATGGCTGCAATGGGCGTCTTGCGCTCATGAAGTTCTTTGATGAAGTACATCAAGTCCGGACGTTGCAGCATTGCCGTAACATCTCCTCCGGGAATGATGAAAAGGTCCACTTCGGACGGATTAATCTCATTTAGTAGAGCAGAGGGATTAACTGAAAATCCCTCATATGACTGTAACGGTCCCTTTTCCAACGCCACCGTTATGATGTCTCCTTGCGTTTTCATAAAATAGCTGGCTAACATAATCTCAAAGGATACGTATCCTTCAAATAATAATATGTATGTTTTCAAATTTAACTACCTCCTTCCTTATGGTTCTACTCTTGATACATTCCAGTCCGTAATTGTTGTAAAGCCTGCCTCCCATTGCATCCCATCAGGCACACCGTCCAGTGGTTTCCATCCGACAAAACTCATGGATGCGTCTGGATCATACGGTTGTAATAAAAGCCCATCAGGTATTGTAGCATCTAACAAAGTCCCGGATTCTGTGCATTTATAAACGTAGAATTGATGTGATGCTTCTGCCTGAGAGACAAACATATTATTTACGTTAGCAGAGTACAAACAAACGCTGATAGACGTGTATGTATCTATCTGACGGTTGTTGCTTATCAGCTGATCATGAGTCGACCTCATGAATTCGTCATAAGCAGTTTTGGTGCCCCATATCGCCAGGATTACAGCTTGCCGGGGGTTCAACAGATTCCAGCCACCTCGTTGCATCACAAAACCCGGTGCCTTGATTAGTTCCCCCCACTTGGATTGCGCCGAATAAAATGCTTTTTGATGCTGCTCTTCTACTTCACACCAAATGATCTTAAATAGCATCGTAACACCCTCTCTTTCAAGTCACCACCCAATTCTATTTCAGTCTTCCAACCATCTCATTGTACAAGATCCTTTCAGAATATTGGTATTTTTCACCACAAAAAGACAGCCCTTTACGCTACTTGGCGTCGGTGGCTGTCTGCATGTAAGCACATTATAAATGATCAGTAAGCAAACATAATATGTAGGATTATTAAAGATTATTTAAGATGTGTAAGCATTTTCTTTTCCTAAGGAACATAAGACGTCTTATTTGGCCTCTAAACCCTCTTTTTCAAACGTAAGGAACTTCAGACGTGTTATTTCCTAAAAATGCCCTGAAAAAACGCTATTAACAGCCCTAAATTCCGATATAGCGTGTCTCAGATTCCTTAGCCTTCTCAGAATACTTTAAACTCCTTAATAACACCTCTCATGTTCGTTAGGGCTCAACCCTCTGCTTCAACCGATAGGGAGAGGGACATCCACGATTTCGACGAAGCGGAAGTTGAACGAATAGATCTTACAATGAATATTTTGCCCTCAAATCATTTTTCGATCGCAGTTACCCTCATATTTTCCTTTCCATACTTTTCAGAATGTAAAGATATTAGATAACAAAAAAAGCAATGCTCCACTCGTTTAAGAGTGAGGCATTGCCTATTTTAATTTATACGTCGTAAACTGAAAAACCTTCTCGGGTTTATCGCGTTAACAGATAGAGTAATGCTTTGATTGTCCCAAAATACTCCCGGATCATATTGATCGGTTTCAGATAACCCGGTGAAGGAGCCGATATACCATATTCGGCGGCGTAACCGTTCTTGGCGGCCAGATACTTGGATCTGAACATATGGTAATCACTTGTGACAATCATGATCTTGGGATGCTCCAGCCCGGATGCATCAATGATTTTTTTGGAAAAAGCCATATTCTCCTGGGTGCTCGTCGATCGATCTTCCATAATGACTTGCGCAGGGCTGATTCCCTGATCAACAAGGTAGTTTTTCATGGCGAGCGCTTCCGGAATGGATTCCCCCGGCCCCTGCCCGCCGGATACAATCACTGGCGTCTGAGGATGACTGCGGATATAGTCCAGACTGGCATCCAGCCTTTGTTTCAAAGTCAATGTCAATTCCGTTCCTTTGATGCCTGAGCCGAGAATGATGACATAGTCCGCTTCTTCCGGATCATTCGCGTTAAGCTGAGTAAACACAAGGGCTTCGATAATGACGAATGAAACCGCAACGATCCCGAAGCCGGTAAGCAGAATGCGTTTTAGGAGAATATGCTTTTGATAATCAATCCGCCTTAACACGATAAAGACTACAGTGATCATGCCATAAAACTTCACTGCGAAGTTCCAGCCCCAGAAGACCAGAAAGAACACAAAACATGCAATGAAAATAAGATCAAGGATTAGGCCTTTTTCTCGTATAAACTTTTTCATAAATCCAGTAACACTCCTTCTTGGGCCTTCACTTCCGTCATATGCCCTTGATTCAGGATTTTATGATCGTGAGCTTGGGCCACTGTTGTTGCCAGCATTTCTTTTTTACACGCTGATTATAGTAGTCTGCATCCGAGAAAAACGGACTTTGGCGTACGATTAACGCATACAGATCCTCCAGCCCATGCGGGGCACAGATACGCACCTGACCCTGTTCATCTAACCTCACACCTATGGCTGTGACGATTTCTGGCCAATATCGAAGAGCGTCTTCTGTGGATTGATAGGGCTTATTTCCATTGCGCAGATGCATCCTCGCCTGATTTTTCACCGACCACTTGGAATTGCCTGTTTGCTCGCGAAGCCCTTGTTCCAGCAGCAAGTCCCTTTTCTCACGTATGTCTTTCGTATCGTAGTAAACCACATCAATATCGCTGTGCAGTTCGCGTAGAGGATAGCCATGAAGCACATCCCAGATATAATTGCGAATATACCCCGCACCTATGTAACACTGAGGCAAATCCAGACTGCGAACCCGCCGCAGGTCGTGCATTAATGGTTCATGCTCCGTAATCGCCTGGATCAACTTTTCCTCATGCAGCATATAAGTCTCTCCCCATCACTCTGTTCATTTCATTGTAGAGCTATCATTACTCCCTTTTACATTATCGACACGTTGTTCCTTCCAATATATCATGTTTGAGTACCTGCGATAAAATAAACAAATCCCCTCGGGCAGTCATCCTAAGCTCATCTTGAACAGATGTTCCTTAAGATCATTTACCCTGAGGGGATGAATTGAAGAGTTAATTAAGTGATTAGAACAGTGCCTTTTCCGAATACGTGATCTGCATTTTCAGCATTTACATTGGATTATCCATAAGCGTCAGTTGTCCGTTCTTCTCCTGCATTCGGAAAATAACGGGTCGTTCATTCGGATGATTGTTCGGAGCGTGAATGGTGAGGCACAGTTGTCCTTCGAACGTTCGAAACAACATCCCGTGTCCTCCATTATTGGCGAACAACGGCCTGTCATCCTGCTTCCATGGACCTTGCGGTCTGCCGGACAGCGAGCGGGCCAGCCCCATTGTATAACCGTCTTGACCGGATGTGGACCACATCATGACGAGTTCATCATTTTGCATGCGATATAGAAACGGACCATCCGTGACATAACGGTTTCGCTGTTCTCCACCTCCGACAGACCATGACGCTTCGGAAGCTTTGAATAACAGATCAGGTTTGCCTATCGTTCCTTTCAGATCGGGCTTCAGACGTACCGCGTACATCTCCCCATCCTCCACCTGCACCCATTCTTTGCAAAAGATCATCCATGGATCACCCTGATCGTCCACATACAATGTACCGTCCAGGCATTCCCAATCGGGAGGCGTCAGGGAGCGACACCACAATTCAAAAGGTCCTTCCGGCTGATCAGCCACCAACACACCTGTTACCCGCGGAACACCTTCCGCCTTGAAGCTGGCAAACATATAAAAGCGACCTTCCCATTCATAGACTTCCGGGGCCCAATAGTGGTGATCGGACCAGAAGTCCGCAGGTGCACGGAAGCAGGGGGAAGGACCACTCCAATGGATCAGGTCTTCACTCTCATAGACATCAAAACCGATGGCTGGGCCATTCCACACATTTTGACCGATAGAGCCGTATAAATAATATTTCTTGCGCGATGGTATAGCCAGTATGTAGGGATCACGAAAATGAATATCTTCCAAACGGTGCACGTTCAATGGCTCATCCTCCTCATGAAAGCGGTTCATTAACCATGAGTATACACCATATCTCCAAATACTGGAATTCCATTAACCCCACATGCCAATCAGCAATATGCCGCCAAAAATAACGATGGAACAGAGAATCCGCTTCTTCCCCTGCTGTTCTTTTAGTAACAAAATACCGAGGAAGGCCGCAAATACGGTTCCTACTTCCCGAAGCGGGCCGAGTCTGGCCATTGGCGACTGCTGCAATGCGAACAGGAACAACAAGTACGAGCCCGGATTCAGCAGTGCTCCAAGCATAATGGTTGATCGATTCTTCTGCCACTCCTGACGCAGTTGGCGGGAAGCGAGCAGAGCCGGAGTCAATCCGGCAACAAAGCCAATGTTCGTCACTTCAAGTAACGACAGGGGTGAAATATGCTCTAGATTTAATTTGTCCACGAACACATAACTGGTTGTACATAACCCGACACATAAGGCCATCAGAACCGGCTTAGATCCTATTACCCTTGAGCCAGATTTGCCGTCTCTGCTTCCCACACCACTCAGCACCGTAAATCCTACAATCATGCAGGCAATACCAAGCCAGCCAAACATGGATAACGTTTCCCCCAGAAAAGCAACACCGATCAATGGCACCAGCAAGGTGCTCGTTCCCCGCATAATCGGATAAATCTGCGACAAATCGCCCAATTCATACGTCTGCGACAGCAGCCAGGAATACAAGGCTTGCAGTGCCATCGATAACACAAGCAGCGCATAGGCTGACATGGATAATGGTTCCCGTACCAACTCCACGATGAGCACAGGCAGCAGTATTACGGTCGGAATCATCATGATGGACCATAAAAACACACTTTTGTTTAAGCTGCGTTTGGTGAACATACTCCAGACAGCGTGAGCCATCCCGGAAGCGAGCACCAGAACTATAGGTAAAATCATAATTCAAACGTTCCTCTCTAATGCCTTGCTCTTCTATATTCTCTAATGTGCCGAAGTGCTCTCAGGTTGATGTTCTGGCTGTTCCTTCACGACCGATCCGTCTTCCAGACGAAGCCAGGTATCAAAGCCTCGTTGTCCCGCCTGCAATTGAATGACCCGTCCTCCGCGCAGCATGCCTTCCCTTCCATATGTACTGTGTCCACTCGAACGCCCGTAGCAGAGTCGAATACCGTAGTAAGTCCCCTGAAAATCATTCACATGATCATGTCCGCAAAAGGTCCCCATCACATCGCCCATCTCCAGCAGTGCAGAGAACAGACCCGAGTTCACTTGAGCAGAGCAGACAGGCTCGTACTTGCTGCCATAACAGATCTGTGTGTCCCACATGGACTGATATTCAGGAATCGGGATATGGAAAAACGCCAGGGCTGGGAGCTTCTCCCCGCGGCTGCGGCCGGGATTGACGCGTGTGGATTCAGACATCAGCCACTGGATCTGATTGGGCTGAATCCAGCCATAACCGGGAACGGACTCGAACCGGGAATAGCTCCCTGAATCGAGTAAATACAACACTGCTGCCGGACGGCCATCCGCTCCGGCAATCTCCAATGTGTAATTGCCTAGTCCCGCAATCTCACGCGGTCCCGGTTCCGTCACGGTATGCGCATGCTCCTGAATCACATCCATTAATCCATCGGGGGTAATCCGATTCTCTGTATCATGGTTGCCATACACAAAAGCCCACGGAATACCACGCTCTTCCACTACCGACACGGCATCCCGGAATGCCTGCTGCGGGTGTTCACATTCCTTATTGCCAGGATCAACCGGTCCCGTGTAGATGACATCGCCTGTAAATACAACCAGATCAGGCTGTTCCGCTTCAATGACCGTTTTCATCAATTGCCGGGTCCGAAGATCTTCAGGTCGCCCGTCCTTCCAGTGTAGATCTGTAAACTGCACGATTTTGAATGTCCCATTTTGTTGAAAAGCAAGCTGACGTTTCACCCTTTTTCCTCCCTGATGATCCATGTACTATGGATTAAAATTCCAATGTTGTTTGTTGTGGTTTTTCGTTGTTTTATATGATCTTATCGCCACATCATATTACTGTCAATACATATTAAGAACAGAATATTCTCCTCGTTAGCATTTCAAAATTGACAAGGTCTTCTCTCCAACTTAAACTATTAAAACAACAACAATCCACACTATCTCACAACTCTAAACTAAATAGAACTTAGAATCGAAACTTCAGGAGGCACGACCCATGTCTTTAACGTATGAAGAACGAAGACACACCATTCTTATCCAGCTTGCTACCCAGGGCAAGGTTCAGGTACAGGTTCTCGCGGATCTGTTCCAGGTATCCACGGAGACAATTCGGCGGGATCTGGACCGACTTGAAAAGGAAGGCGAATTGCGCAAAGTATACGGAGGTGCTGTACGTGTACGTTCAGGCATGATCGAAGCCCCTTTTCAAAAGCGTGCGCAGCTTCAACTGAACGAAAAGCAGGCCATTGGCGTGGCAGCCGCCTCTCTGATTGAGGATGGAGAGACCGTAATGCTCGACAACGGCACAACAACGCTGGAGATCATGCGACAGCTGCGACATCGGTCTCAGGTGACCGTCATAACCAACTCCGTCCCCATTCTTACCTGTGCACTGGAGGAATTTGCAGGCAAAATCATTTTCGCCGGAGGAGAAGTCACCCCGGTCGTACAAGCCTCTACTGGCCCCATTGCTCATGAATTGCTCAGTCAATTCAAAGTCAACAAGGCGTTCATCTCAGCAGGCGGTGTTTCGTTAACGGATGGGATCACAGATTATGTACTCGAAGAGGCACTCATCTCGCGCAAAATGATGGAGCGTGCGGAGGAAGCCATTTTGGTAGCGGATCATACCAAGTTTGGACGTTCCACCTTCGCCCAGATTGCACCTATTAATCAAATATCCATGGTGATTACAGATTCAGGATGTCCCACAGAATGGGTAGATGCTCTCCACCAAATGGAAATCGAAATGGTTCACAACATTTGACAATGTGAGCCATTTTCTATATTTTAGAAGTATAATGATCGTTCTATCTCATTCTGAAAGGAGCGTATTACTTCTTATGAGCAGTAAAAAGGAAATGCTGTTGAACGTGGCTGAGGAATTATTCTACCTGCACGGCTTTCATTCTATCGGCTTGAAGCGAATCATCACAGATGCCGGGATCGCCATCATGACGTTATATAATCACTTCAACTCCAAGGATGATCTCATCGTTGAAGTACTTCGGCGGCGCGAACAGCGCTATCTGGAGCAGCTGCGGCAGTATGCCGACAACAAAGCGCAGCCCGTATTCCTCAATCTGGCGGAAGGACATGCACGCTGGTTGATGGAGCATGAGTCAAGAGGATGTCTGTTTCTGCGTGCCAAGGAGGAATTTGGCGGAGATCCAGACAACGTCATCGTACAAACTGTCAACGCGCATAAGAAACATGTGATGACCTTGATCAAAAATCTTGATCCTGCCGCAAGCGACCGTGCAGTGTTGCAATTTAACCTGCTGCTGGAGGGTTCTACTGCACTCGCTGAGACAGAAAATGTAAATAACGTATGTCGGGAACTCATTGACATGACGCAGAATAGTTTCAAGTAGTCCCACACAGGGTGAGTTAGTAGTTCAACTCACTTTTTTATTTCAAAGAAAATATAATGATCGTTCTATATAAAAGGCGGTGGATTTGATGAAAAAAATTATTTTCCCAGGGATTGCCCTTATCGCTGTATGTTATGCATTCGGGAGATTCAGCTATGGGCTGTTTATGCCGGAGATCTCGGAAGCACTCCAACTGGACGATGCCCAATCCGGAGCAATTAATTCCGCAACCTACATTGCTTATTGCCTGTCTCTACTTAGTGCTCCACTGTTAATTAATCGCATCGGGCACTATCATGTCATTCAAATCGCGGGTATTAGTGCTGTGCTCGGTTTATTGGGCATTGGCTTATCTCCAAATGCATTTGTTCTCACACTCGGCGTTTTTCTTGCCGGATTAAGTACAGGCTTGGCCTCTCCTGCATTGGGTAACACCGTCTATGCTGAGCTTGCGCCTGATCAGCAAGCCAGAGGGAATAGCTGGATTAACACAGGTACCAGCTTTGGCATTATCGTATCCGGTCCGATCTACTGGCTGTTCACCGAGTATTGGCGTTTGACCTACATCTTCTTTGCTGTTCTGGGTATTGTGGTGGTGTTATGGAATAGTCGCGTTCTCTCCACACGCAAAACAGAGCCTTGTACCAAGTCCCTCTGGGCATGCATGAAGCCGACCAGACCCGGCGTGGCTCTGCTCATGGCTTCCCTTCTGACAGGTATCAGTTCTGCGATCTATTGGACCTTTGCCCGTAACTTCCTCACAGACGAAAAAGGGGCCTCCGATTCGGAAGCCGTACTGTTCTGGATTGTGATGGGAATTATGGGGATTCTCGGCGGATGTGCTGGCCGGATTATTGAACGCATCGGAATTGGATGGTCCTATCGGATAGGCCTTTTGCTCTTGTCTGTTTCACTTGGCGTGATCCTTCTTCCATCGATGGCCGCCAGCCTGGTCTCAGCCGTTATGTTCGGCAGTACCTATATTTTCCTGACCAGTGTATTCATCGTGTGGGCGACCAGGCTATTTCGTCCAAATACGTCCATTGGGATCAGCCTTGCTTTTCTCGCGCTTGGTGCAGGACAGTTCATAGGTTCATCGTTAGCGGGTTACACCATTGAGATGTTCTCTAACACTAGAGCATTTCTGGCCTTTGCTGTACTGGGTCTGTTCGGATTACTTATTCGGGTGAAATAGCCCGAGCCTTACTCTACAAACAAACAGACCATAGACTATACATCCGCTGCACATCTGAAACCGATATGCCCGGTAGATGTATCAGGCGTGTTGGGGATTCTCGCCGCCACTCTATAGCGATTGCAGTAGGAACGGTGGCATAGATAGGAACCACCTTTTAACACCTTGCGATCTTCATGAGGAGATAATTCCGTGTCAGCAGCCGCAGCCTTCTCATGATCCGTAATGTAGTTGTCAGCGCACCACTCCCATACATTGCCTGACATATTATAAAGTCCGTATGCATTGGGTGGAAACGATTGGGATGGAGCGGTGCCTGCATAACCGTCGGCTGCATTATTTTTCGTCGGAAATACACCCTGCCAGATGTTGCAATTGTGCTGTCCATCCGGCCTTAACGTATCGCCCCAGGGATATTTTTTCTGTATCAGGCCACCCCGGGCTGCGTATTCCCATTCGGCTTCTGTGGGCAGACGTTTACCCTCCCAGCGGCAATACGCATTGGCATCATTCCATGAGATATGAAGAACCGGATGATCAGAGCGATCATTCACATGAGATTCGGGTCCTTCGGGATGAGCCCAATCTGCACCTTCAACAACCCACCACCAGGGTGTCTGTTGTACAACGGTTCGAACTTGAGCCGCCGTTTGCGGAGAAACGAACAGATGAAAAACAAAAGACCAGCCAAACCGCTCCGCCTCAGTCCGATACCCCGTCTCACGTACAAACTGTGCAAACTCCGCATTGGTTACCGTACAGGTATCAAGATAAAAGGAGTTCACCTGAACTTCCCTGACGGGGCCTTCCCCGTCTGCTTCAAAAGCTTCGGGGTCATTTGTGCCCATCAGGAAACGTCCACCTTCAATACGAATGCTTTCTTTCTTCACTGCTCTATCGGTTAGAGCTATCGTGAAGTCAGCTGAATAACTAGTATGACTGGATGGCTTGTCTTCAACAGCCTCTACCGATGCAGCCGTTTCCTCTGACAGACTCTTTTCCTCCAGCTTGCCGCCCCGACTTGCAGCGCAGCAGCAGGAAGAAGATTTCTTTGGCAGCTGATCATGCATCTGGGAAGCATCCCCTTCCATAGGTAGTTTAAGACTCGTTGTCCCTATTGTACACGGCAGGGCGAATATTCGGATACGGTGGTGTTGTCATTCCTTCACCCAGATAATAATCGGTTAGCAAAGACTGCATATATCCTTTGACAGCCAGTCCGTTACGGTATGCCGGATTATGCGGCAGTGTGTAGATGCGGACATCCGACGGTATAGTGGTTGTGTACAGACGCAATTCTTGGAAATCACTCGTCTCATACAGAATCTCTTCCCGCCAGTCCCCGAGCAGATCCCCATACATTACAGGGGCGTTTCTGGAATTCACGCGAACATCATCAGCTGTAAACAGACGTGTCGTCGTGTTCTGCTGCCAGTTCCACTTTTCCACAAAGTTCTTATCCAGCAGCTCGCCGAGCACATCTCCATCCCACCAGATTTGGAAGTTCGTTGATGGTTGAACCGAACTGATCACTTCACCATCCACATTATAGATATTGCCTGAACTGGACCACATCTCAAGCCCTCTGTGCCGTGGATCAATATCCGCCAATGTCCCTCTTGCCACGTCCTGGGGCACTTCTCCCGTACGAATGATCTCACCCGTCACTGTATCCGCGTAAAACCAAGGAAATTGATTAAAGTTGCCGTTCTCCGCCTGCTGGATTCCGAACTGCTCCAGCCCCGGCCGATCCGGATCAATATCCGCAATGTGGAACCGATCACCATGGACTACACCTGGCAGACTGTATAATGTCTCTCCGTTATCATCCAGTGCCCAGCCGCCAAAAGACACCTCATCCTTTCCATCCCCATCGAGATCCAATATGCGAATCTGATGGAAAAACTCACCGTCAGTCCCTACATGTCTCCATCGCTCGGTTAGGGCTCCGCCTGCGTAGTCATAAGCTGACGTCACATACTGGAAATTGCGGCTGAGCGCACGATTCTTGAGCGCCGTAATCAGGCTCGGATGTTCACCATCCAGATAAGCAATACCAAAGTGCCCGCTGAGCGGTCCATCAGCTGCATAATCATTCGTAATTGTAGTGCGTGCAGCTTCTGTACCCGCCAATCCATCCACGACAGATACATACTGTGCGCGCTGCACTGTAGCAGGGACGACCTGACCATCGGCAAACGTCACACCTTCAAAGGTACGCAGCAGTACCTCAGCCTTTCCGTCACTATCCAGATCAAATACTGTAATATTGTCGTTGTCACGCCAGCCGCCCAGTCCAGCCACACCGAATTCGCTCACCGAAGCAGGTGGCGCATTATATGTATCGATTGTGGTCACGCTGTAAGGCCCCAGATCAATTCGCCATAGGAAACCTTCAGTCAGGCTATACGCCTCCACGTATTTGTTACCTCCGTTCACCGGAATCCGGGTGACTACAACTTCATATTCCCCATCGCCGTCCAGATCGCCTGGCCAGCCATGCTGGACAAAATAATCGGACGGATTGGACGTTATGTTTTGCAGCGGAATACTGAAATAATTGCGAATCTCGGGATTTGCGGCCAGCACCACCTCTGCACTTGTACCCTGGAAAGTACCATCCACATAAGACTTCACGATATACGTATGGCTCTGGTTAACATCCACGTCTGTATCCGTATAATTGGTTCCCTGCGTCAAAGGCTGGGTATTCAGCTTCACCTCTGCTGTGCCCGTCCGTCGATACACATCGAAGGTTACCTGCTGCGGTTCGGTCCCAAGTAAACGCCAGCTCAGATAAACTTTGTTCTCACCCAGGTACACGGCAGTAAGGCCTCGTCCCAAGTTTTCTACCAGTCGTGGGGCAGACACTTCTGCGGCCTCTGCCTTGGGTGCTATACCTCCGGTTGAAGCCAAGCCTGTCAATCCAATGACTCCACTCAATAGCCATGTGAACAGCACTTTCTTTCCTTTTGCCACAGTCATTTCGGTTTTCATCAATAATTACCTCCATTGATTAGATTGGCAAAAACTCATAAACCGTCTGATATCTTACGCCAAGCTCCCCTCCTTATCCGGTCATAAAAAAAGCAAAGCAGATGATCTCCACCCTTTAGCCGACGTCTCTCAATCGTCTAAGGGGGGCAATAATCTTCGCTTTGCCTCCGGTTGCCCGGTCAACGGATACACTTGGTACTTCACACACTTATAAACAACTCAATGTTACTCTTTTTACGTCTCCAACGACTTGGTGCCACCACGATCATAGAAGAACGGTCCCTTGGCCCAGCTAACGGCCAGATGCATCAACAGTTCAGTCTTTAACTGCTCCCGGACTGCAGCATGCTGCTCTTCATCATACAGATTCGTCCATTCATGGGGGTCAACGGTCAGGTGATATAATTCACCTTTTGTTTCATGTACCCTGGAGGCCGATTCCTTAACAGAGCCTTCGATGTACAGAATGAGCTTCCACTCCGTTGTACGCCACATATAAGCCGGGGCCGAATGGGGTGCTGTTACACCTTTACCATGAAATTCACAGAACGTTCCACGATGCCGGAGCTCGTCCAGTAAGTTCACACCCGGTAGCATCGGGTTGGCCTCTAACCCTGCTGCTTGCGTTAATGTAGGCACAAGATCGACCAATTCGGCTGGTTGCTGATCCATAGTTCCTCGCTTCTGTTCCGGGATGTACGTACCGGACAAAATCAGCGGCACTCTTACGCTGCTGTCATACAGATTATATTTGGTGAAGCGGTATTGCCTTTCCCCCAACATCTCTCCATGATCCGATACAAATACAATCAGCGCATTCTCCAGCCTTCCGAGCTGCTCCAGCTTATCCAATGCCAACCCAAAATAGTGATCCAGCCAGGAGCAATTCGCCCAGTACCTCAATGTGGTTCTTCTTCTCTCCTCCGAACTGCGCTGCTCCCATACGGCCTTCTTGTCCAGATAAGACTGACGACTGTTCACATTCAGATCATCCGAGGCTGCCAGATGAGTATTCAATTCGTCTTCCCATGGTGGCTGCGGAATGTCCGGGATATCCTCCAGTCGGTAGAGGTCTTCAAATTGTTGGGGTACGTTGAACCCGGCATGCGGCTTGAGAAAGGACAAATAAAAAAACAGCGGCCTCTCCGGATCTACTCCGTCATCCAGAAATTGCAGTGCCTGTTCGGCTACCCATCCATCCCGATGCTGGTTCATCGGAATTCGGCTGGTGAACCCGGTATAACCGTTGACATTTTCCTCCCCGCCCCCAAAGTCCTTCGTCTCCTGATGATAAGCCTCCAGCGCTTCGGGATGGGTGTCCCCCATCATCCTTGCCCCCTGCTCATAATGACCACTCTGGCGGGAGAGACCGATCGATCTCACTTCAAACCCGCGTGTAGATGGCTCGTCTATACCCTCGCTATGGTTCCAATGCGTTTTTCCAAACCCCGCCGTCTGATACCCTGCGCGATGCATCAACTCAGGCAACGGCTGAGAAGGCAGCTTGTCTTCCTCAAACAAACCACCATAATTCGTTCGAACTCCAAGCTGCGACGGATAGTATCCCATCATCATAGAGCTTCGGCTGGGTGCACACATCGGGGATTGGCAGACCGCATCCTGGAAAGTAATTCCCTCGGCTGCAAGCTTATCCAGATTCGGCGTATGAATATGCTCATTAAAGGTCCCAATACAGTCCCATCGCTGCTGATCCGTCATAAGAAAAATAATGTTTGGCTTGTGCTGTGACACGTTAGATCCTACACTCCTTTCGGCAGAAAATTATACGGAACGGTTACCACGTGAATGCCCGGTTTGCTTGCGAACGTCTTCCCGATAGCGACTCGGCGTCGTTCCCTCGCTTTTCTTGAACAAACGATTAAAATAACTCGCCTGATAACCGACCTGCTCCGCAATTTCATTGATCTTGACGTCTGTTGATTCAAGCAGCTCTTTAGCCCGATTTAATCTAATTTCGGTTAAATAATCCACAAAATTCTGACCAAATGTCTGCTTGAAGGCCCGGCTTAACGTGTAGGCATGAATCCCGTGAAGGTCTGCCAGTTCATCCAGAGATAATGCTCCAGCATATTGCTGCTCGGCGTGCTCCTTCATCTGATGAACGGCCATCTGTATCTGCTTCTCTTCCTTGCCTGTGAATTCCTCTACACATACATGCACGATGCGTTCCCTGAACCACTGAAACAATTCATCCAGATCATGCAAATGTACCACTTCCTCATACACTGCCAAGCCGAACAGTTCAACCGGATCTTCACCTAATTGCAGCAGGGCATGCTGTATCCGCGCCAGCAATTGGAATAACGCCTGGCGAATGTGCTCCTCTGGCGATTCAGATCCTGCGTATGTGTCTATAAATCGCCTGAAATACTCCAGAGCTAATTCCTCATCCCCACTGCGCAATGCTGAAATAATGTCCTGCTCCAATTCGAGTGGATAAGCTCCTTTTTGCTTCACATCCTGCTCCGCCTCCTCATTCATATCCATGATAGACAGATTGGAAGAGAACTGCCTTTTCCTCAATACGGATCGTGATTCTCTAACCAGCTGTGGAATGTGTGAAGCATCCAATGTGAGTTTGCTAAGGACCACCGTCAACCGGATATTCAATTCCGAATGTACACTGTCCATCCACTGTTGGCCCATACGGATCAGTTCATTTCTGAACTCAGCCGTATCCGGCTGGATCTCTGGAGGAACAGCAAGCAGCAAGGCAATGGACATATCATGATAATTGAGTGTCTCAGCCCGATAAGGAAGCTCTTGCAATTGTCTGCCCAATATGTCGGTTACGGCAAAACTGATCCACTCTTGGGATTCACGCCCATGGTGTTCACTCCCCTGAAGAAGAACAACTTCAGGACGAATATGGGCAAGCATAATAACGAACTGTTCATCCCTTAGATCCCATCCGAGCTGGGACAGTCGTTCCCGCCATTCACGGTCTGATGGCAACAAGAGATGACCAAGGGTTAGCTGGATTAACAGGCTTTCCCGGGCAAGCGGCAGATGTTCTTCCAAGCGCTGTTGTAACGATTCCCGTTCACGGTTTATCCCGATCCAGCGCTGTTCGATATGCTTGATTTCATCCAGATGTACAGGTCCATTCGAGCGGACCGGTGCCGATGAGAACACTTGGAATAACGAAGACATTTCCGTTTCCTTAGCTTCTATCGGTGCCTCGGTCAGGGTAAATATCCGCAACAATTTGGTAAAAGGTTTATAGAGTTGAAGTGAACCGACCCAGGACAGGATTAGTGCCAGCAACAATCCCGCTCCGTTCACAAGCAGCACGATACGGGGTACGGACACGATTGGAGCGACAATTTCATTGAGGGGAGCCGCGGAGATATAAGTCCAATCTGTCCCCAGTCTGCGGAAGGTCCCTGATTGAACGGAATAGGTTAAGTCGCCATACTCCATCAGGAAGGAAGACGGATTGGTTTCAAAATTTAACACATGTTCCCGAACGGCTTGCTGTAATCTTCCCAGCTCTTTGTCCTGTGGCAGCATGGGCTTCCCCTGCTCGTCCAGCAAAAAGGTTGTTCCGCCGTTATACGGGGACAAGGTCTGCAGCATGCTTCCAAGCTGCTGGTTATCCAGGGTGACGGTCAACGCACCGAGTGCATCCTCACTTCCACCCGGAAGTCGATTCACCATCATCATGGAACTGCCCTCCAGGGAGCGGGACCAATACGTCGCCTGCGGCTGTTCGGTCAACCGTTCCATCTTTGTGATCTCACTGGGGTCACTTATAAAATCATATCGTTCCGAATCCATCTTCACGGCTCTGGGTTCATCCAGATACAGCTGAACTTTGCCGATAAGTGTATTGGAATTCTGAATCATGAGCAGCAAACGATACAGTTCATGTACCTGCTTATATTTGTATACAAAATCAAGCTCTTTCAGGCGGTTATCAAATACCGGATCGAACGCCCACTGGGAAAAGATCAATTCAAGCGCATCCAATTGCTCACTAACCCATGCGGTCCGCTGCTCGAATTGTCGCAGATGGGATTGCTGCAAAATGTTCTCCATTTTGACGGTAACCCAGCCATACAACAACACACCTGTAATCACACCCGGAATGCAGGCGATAAACAGAATCATCATCAGACTGCGTCTGAAATAGCGCCCTCTTGGCAAGTTGACTGCTGTGCGCTTGAATAACATCTGTCTGTGCCTCCTTCCCGGGAATATAAGCCGAATTAATTGCAGCCTGAATCCTGAACACAGATTTATCCTTTAACCGAGCCGATCAAGGCTCCTTTGGCAAAGTGTTTTTGAATAAACGGATACACAACTAGTACAGGCAGAATGGCTACAATGATCGCGGCCATCTTCAGCATTTCTGTCGGCGGGGTCTCCACCTGCTGTCCAGGTGCAACCAGATCGATATTGGAAGCATTCAGCAGCATGTTCTGCAGCAGTACTTGAATAGGCCATTTGGCAGAATCGTTCAGGTACAACAACGCCGCGAAGAATTGATTCCAGTAGCCTACTGCGAAAAATAAACCAAATGCAGCCAATGCCGGCATAGACAGCGGCAGTACAATCGTGTACCAGGTTCGGATGGCACTACAGCCGTCAATGGACGCCGCTTCGCTGATCTCTGCCGGCAGGCTGTCGAAGAAATTTTTCATCAACAATACCGTCCAGCCATTGGCGAGCGCAGGCAAAATCAGCGCCCAGATGTTATTGATTAGCCCCAGCTCCCGTACCAGCAAATAATTCGGAATGATGCCCGGGCTAAACAAGATGGTTAGTACAATCAGGAACATCAATATTGTTCTGAATTGAAACCGCTTCTGGGACAGCGCATAAGCCAGAGAAGACGATACAGCCAGGCTGCACACCGTGCCCACGGTTGCCAGAAATGCACTGTTTCCCAGCGAGCGTGCAAAGGCAGGCGTCGATAACAAATACGTATACGCTTCGACAGACCAGTGTTCGGGGAAGAGTACGATTTTCTTTTGCAAATACTCTCCTGGATCGGTGAACGAAACGACAAAAACATAATACAGCGGGAAGAACATGACTACTGCCAACAATCCAAGAACAACAGCATTCAGGGACTGCCCAACTCTCTCACTCCATTTCAAACGATGCATTCGAAACCTCCTTCCCCTGAAACATTGTCTGACCCGAAAACGGGTACCGAAACTAGTAAACACCTTCCTGTCCCATGCGTTTTACCAGACGGTTTGCAACCACAACCAGTACCAGTCCGATCACCGATTTGAACAGTCCAACCGCTGTACTATAGCTGAAATCTCCCTGCTCGATCCCTGTTCGGTATACATAGGTGTCGAATACTTCAGCCACTTCGGATACAGCACCGTTGTACATAAGGAATATTTGCTCAAATCCAACCTCCATGATGTCTCCCAATCTTAAAATCAGGAGCACGATGATGACACTACGGATGGCAGGCAGTGTAATGTGCCAGATCTGACGCAGCCGCCCTGCCCCATCCATTCGAGCCGCCTCATATAGTTGGGTGTCCACACTCGCCATGGCTGCCAGAAACACAATCGTTCCCCATCCAGCTTCCTTCCACATCGCTTGCAAGGTCACCATCACCCAGAAGCTGTCCGGGTTCGTCAATATATCTACCCGCTGCCAGCCCCATAAGGTGAACAGTTCGTTAATCAGTCCCGTTCCTTTGGCGAACAAGAGCAGTGTCAGCCCCGCGATGATGACCCAGGACAGAAAATGTGGCATGTAGATAATCGTTTGAATTAGTCTCTTGTACGCCACACTTTTCAGTTCGTTAAGTCCCAAAGAGATCAGAATCGGAAAAGGAAAGAACAGAATCAGATTCAACAGACTAATCGCCAGTGTGTTTCGGAACAGCAAAGCAAAATCCGGATTGGCAAAGAGTTCAGTAAAGTGCAGCAGCCCGACCCACTCACTGCCCTGAATGCCACGAAAAGGGGAATAATCCTGAAAAGCAATGATGATGCCCCACATCGGGATATATTTGAAAACAAGAAAGAACAGGATACCTGGCAATGCCAGCAAGTATAACGACTGGTCACGCCGGAGCGAGGACAGCAAGTTTAACCATTTGCTCCTAGCTGAAGTCTGCTTCCCCTTTACCGTGTTCATTCGTTGTCCATGGCTGCTCATGGTTTGCAGCTCCTTCCCTCAGATTCAATGTCCGTTTCGTTTCTTATAAGCCTCTGTCATCTCATCACTCATCGCTTGAACATTCGGGTCATTTCGCAGCGACTCCACAAAGGTATCCCAAGCTTCAATCGGCTCTCGGCCTAATATAATCTTCGCTTTCAAGTCCTGAATCTTCTTGTTGAGTTCAGGCAGAACCTTCTGTCCGGTCTCCGATTGAAGGCCAGCAGATAGATCAGCTACACTAGTTTTGTCCCGTTCGGCCTCCACTTTCTTGAACAGCTCATTCGCCTGTGTTTCTTCATCCGTTTCGCCTGTCGTATCCCACGGCAGATCAATAACGTTGACGATATGATTGAAATCCGAGGCGTTGTCCGCAGTCAATTTTTCGTTATTCGCTACCTTTTTGCCATCCACCACTTCATAATGTGTGCCTTCAATCCCGAACTGCTGAATTTCAAATACTTCGGGGTTCATCCAGCTATCCACCAGCTTCAGAATACGTTTCATCTTCTCTTCCGGAACACTCGCAGGGATCGCCAGAATTCCGTTGTATCCAGCCCCCTTTGGGTTGTATCCATTCAGATTGGTCAGAGGGTAAAAGTCCGTATATTTGAAAGAAGGATCAACCTTCTTCAAGTCATCCGCATAGATTTTGCGCATCGTTCCTGTCTTGTCCACAATAATGCCTGCCTGATTACGCTTGAACAACTCCCTTGCCTGCGTCAGCTTGAGCGAAAGCAAATCTTCCGGCATCATGCCGCTGCTGTAAGCTTTGGTCAGATATTGAAGGGATTCTCTGACCTCAGGCAGTAACTCCCTGTAGATCAGCTCCCCTTGCGATTCATCCCATTTCCAACTGCTGTTGATTCCAATAAATGAACTTTCAATGGTGCCCAGTACAGGGCCGAGGTTGCCACCCCAACCAAGATCATCCGGACTGATATAAGCGGCAAGTGCCGTCGTATCTTGGGCTCCATTCCCATCCGGGTCCTGCTCCACAAAAGCCTTCATCACTTCGAACAGCTCATCCGTGGTCTCCGGCACCTGCAAATTCAATTTGTCGAGCCAATCCTTGCGGATGATGAAAAAGGAGTCTCCGGTTACCGGGCGGGGGCGGGGAATACCATAATTGTTGCCATCCGCTGCCTTGGTTGTTTCCCAGGCAATGTCGGGAATGCCATTGCTCAGATTGGGATAATCCTTGATATAAGGCGTGACATCCCAGAAAGCCCCCTGCTTGACCATCTTGGTAAACGTGCTTCCGAACGGGTCATTAATCATAATCAAATCCGGAATATCCCCGGAAGCGAGTGTCAGATTCAGCTTGTCACCATAAATATTGTTGGAAACCCACTGGATGTTCATTTTGGAATTCGTCGCCTTTTCGATTGCACGCTTGATGACATTATCATCCGCCGCAGGAACCGCACTTGGCGTAATCGTCATGATACTGACTTCCAATGGATCATCCGCATTACCATTACTTCCGTTCGCCTGTTCTTCTTCTTTATTTCCGCATGCACTGAGTACAACAGATACAACCAACACAATCGATATGATCCAGGCTAAACTACGGGTGTTTCGTTTCCCCACTTTTTGCATGAGCTTTCCCATCCTCCTTAGTCTCTTAAACCTATCGTATTAATCGGATTAACACTAAAAAAAAGGGGCTTCTACAGGCCAATGAAGAATATTCTTCGGCACTGGTCAAAGCTTTCACTCACTATATCGAACACCCGTATTTCCTGCAATTGCACTTTTTTGCACCTGTTAAAATCGGCATAAATAGCCCCTAAACCCTTTCGTCTCAGCGATATGGTCTGATAATTCTCTCGCTCCACACCTGTACTTCGATATAACGCTCCGGTCCGAGATCACCCTGTTGATTCCATTCCTGAGGCCAGCCATAGGTTTGAATAATGTCCAGTATTTCATTTTTCGTGAAGACCTGCTTACGGTAGGGTTTATCGTCCAAATAACGCATCGTTGGAAACAAATCGCCGTAGGTAAAACTTACGGAATCATCAGGCAGATTCTCCCATGAGATCGTGACCCAATCCGGTTCGGTATACCATGATTCCAACCACGTACATGCACTCAGGGTCATATAGTGAGGAAAACGGTTGGTCGGTTTCCCACCTTTGGCGATAAACTGCTCGTACGCTTTCCGCTCAAGTTCTCTGCGAATCATTATGTAATCAGCTGATCGCTGACTGGCAAAATTCCGGCCTTCCTGCCGGATATGCTGCGCAACGGCTTCTGCATCCTGCTCGGACAGACTAGAGAGATTGCGGAATGGTCCCACACTTTTTTCAAAATAATGATACGCGTTCAGGTCTGTCATTCGAAGCTCGCCTCTTTTTCATGTTGAATTAAGCTTACATTTCTGCCTGATAGCTGAATGAAAAAAGGAGCAGCCTGCAACCTTCAGACTGCCCCCTGTTTTGTAAAGTGGGATTTATATCAAAAGGTAGGAGCAGGTAATTCATCAATTTTTATACGAAGTAAACTATACGGTTTTTGTCGCAGGTCTCTTCCATAATGAAATCTCGCCTGCCTATGTAATTGGTTCACAATTACATATAAGTATTGATCCGGACCAATAGAAAAAGTATCCGGCCATAAAATTCTCGGATCATGAGCGATGGTTTCCATGATTCCATTCGGCAATATTTTTCGAATACTATCGTTTTCATAATCTCCAGCATAAACGTTTCCTTGTGCATCCGTTATCATTCCATCAGACGCACCTTTTTCTCCCCAATACTGCACAAGATCACGTAAATTGAAATCCGGTATCGTTCTGTCTCTTAAGGCTTCTGTTGAGATCGAGTATAGATGACGACTGGTTAATGGACAATAGAATAACACTTTTCCATCAGGGGAAATGGCTATACCATCAGAGGCCAATCGAAAGGGAGATGTCGATCCATCCGTGTTTCGATTCATCAAAATTTTACCTTCCACTTTCGGTAAAAAATATGGATCGGGTGAAGTTGAATCTGCTCCATCTAACCGTCTGTATGCATTTCCGTTTTCTAAATTCACGACGATAATAGCGCCTGGACCATTGGAAGAAGAATCGGTAATATATGCATAACCCGCTTTACCTACACGAAAATCAAATCGGACATCATTCAGATACGTTGTCGGCAAGACTACATCTTCTCCAAATGTATATACATTTCTTATTGTATTTGTTTTTAAATCTACAGCAACTAATTTTGCCCCTCCTTTCACAGGCTCAGAAAAGTTTGGTGCAGCCGTATCCAATACCCACAGGGTTCCCCTCCCATCTGCAACTACACTTTGGACACTGATGAAGGACATAGTGATATTCAAAGGGTTTATCAAATTCGTTTCTAAATTTGGATAAGGCTGCACCCGACCCTCAACAATTTCCGCTACCGTAAATCTTACGTCATCTCCCCATTTCGGAAAGCAAATGAAGATGCGCCCGGTTTCTGACACACTAACACCTGTAGGCATAGCCCCATAAAATGAATAAACGAGTTCTAACTTACCGAAATATTCTTCCATTGGCAACATAGGTTTTATGATATCCTCCCCAAACATATTTGAATAGATATACCTATAATATGTTCAAGACATCTTCTAATACCTGGCTCTTAATCATTCTTTTTCTATCCGAAATATCTCAAAAAAAAACAAAGAAGCTTCGGCGCTAACCGAAGCTTCTAACGGTGAGTCTCCGTGTCTATGGCAAATATATTCTTACAAGCGTCAACACAGGTCATATCCGAAAAAGAAAGCCAATCTCTGCCAAACAAACTGTTTATTGTTGGTCCGGCAGATGTAATGCATTGGCTGAAGTTATCGCTTGATCTAAAAACTCTTCTGCTCGGGTCAATTGCTGCCGGGCCTTCTCCAACGCTTGTGAATTGGTTGCCGCATTAGATTCACTTATGGAGCTTATTGCCTGATTTAAAGCCGTCTGCACCTCAGAAACCGCGTTAGATGCGTGCTGCTCCAGCGTATTACCACTCGAGTTAAGTGCACCTTCTGCCGGTTTTCTTGCATTTTCGGTGGCTAGATCAATTTTGTTTTTATTGGGCACCGTAAGTCCTCCTTCCATGAGTAAGATCATTCATTTAAACAGAAATAAGTATGGGAATGAGATTTTGTTTATATCCCTGCGACGGTATGGGAATATTCGGATCTTACCTCTCCGGCGATCCATATTAGTATAAGATCCGATGCATTGGAAAATCTAACGTTGTTGAAAAAGGAGGTGATCATTTCTTAATGACTAATCCAACGCTAGCGCCGCACGAATCGATGGAACTGCATGAAGCGTTAAACTTCAAAACGCTCTGCCTCGCTAAGTCGAAACTTATGCAAGGCCTGGTCTTTGACCAAGAGCTAAAAGCCTTAATGCAGAAAGACGTAATTCAATCCATACAACAGATCGCCGAGCTGCAAGCAATCTACGCAAGAGCTCCTTTTCAAGCGCCTGTTCCGAATAGTCCGACACCTATAACACATTAAGGGGAACTCAGATGAATACCGATTATTTAGACCCGATTAATTCATTGAATATGCCGGAAATGGCAGATATGACTTTTGCCATGGACTTCCTTCTTCGTGCCAAGGAGGGTGTACGTAATTTGTCCATCGCCCTGACGGAAACGGCTTCAACGGATGTAAGAGCCTTGCTGCATACTCAACTTAAGCAGGGGATTGCAATGCACCAAGAAATCACGGAGCTCATGATTCGCAAAAAATGGTTTCATCCTTATGAGCTGAACGAACAGTACCAACTCGATCAGCTTTCGGCGAAAAATACGGTGATGATCGGGCAGATGAATCTGTTCCCGGATGATACGTCGCGTAAAGGGATGTTTGATCGGACCCCAGATGAGCATATTGGAGGACATAAAGCATGAAGGCGGTAACGTATCAAGGGATTAAAAATGTCGTGGTCAAAGAGGTGCCTGATGCGAAGATTGTGAAACCGGACGATATGATCGTAAAGATCACCAGTACCGCCATTTGCGGTTCTGACCTACACCTTATTCACGGGATGATCCCTAACCTTCAGGAGAACTATGTCATCGGACATGAGCCGATGGGGATCGTAGAAGAAGTAGGTCCTGGCGTGACAAAGGTAAAAAAAGGCGACCGTGTGATCATTCCGTTTAACATCGCATGCGGAGAATGCTTTTTTTGCAAAAATCAGCTGGAAAGCCAATGTGACAATTCAAACGAACACGGGGATATGGGCGCATATTTCGGCTACTCCGGAACGACCGGCGGATATCCTGGCGGGCAAGCCGAGTATTTACGGGTCCCGTTCGCCAATTTTACCCACTTTAAGATTCCTGAAAACTGCGAACAACCAGATGAAAAGCTAAGCTTGATCGCTGATGCCATGACCACGGCATTCTGGAGCGTAGATAATGCCGGCGTAAAAAATGGAGATACGGTCATCGTGCTCGGATGCGGCCCGGTCGGACTCCTGGCCCAGAAATTCTGCTGGCTGAAAGGAGCTAAGCGTGTTATAGCCGTCGACTATGTCGATTACCGCTTGCAGCATGCGAAGCGAACGAACCATGTGGAAACCGTAAACTTCGAACAGGATAAGAATATTGGGAACACTCTCAAGGAAATGACCAAAGGCGGCGCCGATGTTGTCATTGATGCAGTAGGAATGGACGGCAAGATGAGCGATCTTGAATATTTAGCCAGCGGTTTGAAACTGCAAGGCGGCACTATGAGTGCATTTATCATTGCGTCTCAGGCTGTCCGCAAAGGAGGAACCATTCAAGTCACTGGGGTATACGGCGGACGCTATAACGGATTTCCACTTGGTGACATCATGCAGCGAAACGTGAATATTCGTTCCGGACAAGCTCCGGTCATTCACTATATGCCATATATGTACGAGTTGGTTACGTCTGGCAAAGTGGACCCTGGCGACATCGTTACACACGTCATTCCCCTCAGCGAGGCCAAACGGGGCTACGAGGTGTTCGATACGAAAACGGACGATTGCATTAAAGTCATCTTAAAGCCTTGAATATGGATAAATACATGGGAGGACAATCCGAATGAATTCCAATTACGCTTTGCATGAGATGCTTGAGGTTCATGAAATGGCTGCGTTCAAGACGGTTTGCATGACGAAATCAAAGACCATGCAATCACTGGTAACCGACCCGGAGCTTTTGCAAATTTTGCAACAAGAAGTGAAATTATCACAACAGCAGCTTCAGGAGCTTGGTGGAGTGCTGACTAAAGCGACTTTATAGGAGATAAAAAATGAACCCAATATTAGAACACATGACAGGGCTTCATATGCTGACTGATGACGTCATCGCAATGGATTTTTTGATGAATGCCAAGAGCGGAGTCAGAAACTACGCCATGGCCGTGACCGAATGTGCCACACCTGAAATCAAGCAAATTTTGATGAAACAGCTCGATGAGGCCATAGACTCTTATGAAAAGATATCCACTTACATGATGCAGCATGGCTTATACCATCCGCACCATATTCCAGAGCAAATCCAGCTCGATCTGAAAAACATTCAGACCGCTATGAACCTTCCGTCCTGACGCGTTCTTGCCCCGGCAACATGCTTAAAAACATAATGGTTCAGGATTGTTTTTGATTTTAGCCGAAGACTTCAGAGAACAAAATATTTTTGTGTCAAATAATCCAACAAAGAAATAAGGGCGGATACAACTCCGCTCTTATTTCAGTTGCGTTACGAACTCACATTTATTCCTTAGATTTTAAATAAAGCCAAAATTCATTCAATCATACCTTTGCGCTAAAATCCCCGTCGACTTAACGTAAAGACAAGATTAATTAGTCTAGTCTTTTTCGCCCATGACTGCTGTTGTTTTTTCTATAGACAATCCAACTAATGTCATGTTTCACGAATTCTGACGGTTGTATATTTTAACTGCTTGGATTGGCCTATTTAGCCTATTGTCCTTCTTGTATTTCGTATTAAGTAAGCATCGAGTATAATTAATCCATGTATTACCATTTATGATTTTTGAAAAACACACTGTAAGTGTGAAGAGGAAGAATTACATGGTTAGCTGAGATATTAAAGGAGGGCTTTATTATGTTAGGCATCAAAGTACAGCAAGTAGAGAATCAACTCATCATCCGTTGGCAGCTTTCCAAAATAGAAATTCCCATCTCAGATATTAAAGCAGTTACCCTTGATGATACATATGGTGGAAGTGAGCCTTCAGCCGTTCGAATCGGCGCAGCGTATGGCGCTTCCGAAACAATCCTGATGCGAACAACCAATCAATCCTACATCTTGTTTACTTCCAATGAGGCTTTATTTCCAAAAATCAGTGCCATGCTTTCCAATAATGCAGGTTAGCTCTTTATTCAGACCTCATTCCTCCACAAGAAAGACGTCTCATATAAAAGGTGCTATCTCCATAGGGCTTCGCATATCGGTAACCGTGGCCGCACGGCTGGTGAGCGAAATTCGTCAAACTTGCAACGTGCTAACGAATCTAGCGCACCTTAAACGTCCGATTCTCAAGGCATGCCAATTTTAACGAACTTCAGTGACGTTATTTCGGTACAAACACAGCGTCAAAGCCTAAAAAGCGACGCAATACATAAAATAACGTCTCTGGGATTCGTTACATCTTAGAACGGTGCAAATGAGAGCAAATAACGTCTGTCAGGTTCGTTAGGCCAAATCAACGCGAACAAGAGGCGTCCACCGTCATGGTTCATGACTTATGGAACAGCCCCCTTTTTTTCACGTCAGTAGAAGTTCAGACAATAGCCCTCCCTATCTCCAACTCCACTTCGGTAATTGATCCAGCGTAATGATTTCTTCGCTATTATATACTTCCTTCAAATACGCCACGGTATTATGATTGCCACCCTTTAGGAATTCTCCTGTCCAGGTACAGAACCAGCTCCAATATACACCTTGCTCTTTCATTTGCTTTGGATCAGGAATGGAGCCGTTCTCGGCTAAGGCTATGATTTTGCTGTCTTTCACCAGTTCACGCAGATTCTCATAACGTTCAGCTAGTGGGCTGTGATCGCCTGCTTCTGGATACACATCCACACTCACAATATCCACCACATCGTCACCCGGATACCACTCCGGCTTTTCCGAGTTCCACACCCAGATCAGATTACCCAGCTCATATTTGTTGACCAATTGATCATACAGCAGGCGATATAACTGTTTGGCAGGTTCAGGTCCCTGGGCTCCCCACCAGAACCAGCCTCCCTCCGCTTCATGAAGCGGCCGGAATAACACAGGCACCCCAGCATCCTTAAGTTCTTGCAGCTGTAATGCAATGGCATCGATATCCCGGATCAATAAGGTATACTCTTGCGATTCAGGATGAGCCAATGCTGAAGCGAGATCATAGGTGGTGGCATCCGTATAGAAACCGCGCCACCATTCCTTGCCTGGTTCATCCACCAGATGAGTAGGTGCATTCCAATGCCAACACAGAGTCACAATTCCGCCTTGCTGGTGCCATGCAATCGCATCCCGAATCTCCTGGGAGATCGCGCCGCGTTCTGTCCTTGATGGAGAATAATCCATGAGATCGAATCCGATCACCGCCGGCTTGCGGCCTGTATTCTCATTAATCCAGTTCAGATTGCCGTAATCCTGCTGACCTGACAGTACCCCTTTTCCATAACGATCCGCCAAGTACGTCATCAGTTCTCTAGCCTCGGAAGTCGCATCTTTATTCACTAAATTACTGCTTATCTTTTGCTCCGTCATTGATAATCCCCCATTCCAAGGCAGGGTACATAGCGACCCAAATATCAAAAACACCCGAATTACGCATCCTGTACGACTACGCCAAGCCCGGTTAACCAACTACACCTGAGCGTTCAATACTTTCCACGAAATAGCGCTGTACAAACAAATACAAAATAATGAGCGGTGCAATCGCCAGCAGAATGCCTGTATCCACGATCATGGCAACATAATTGGGGTCTGCCTTCATGCCCGAGTTCGAGCCAAAACCCATCAATTGGGGAATTAACTGGTTCGCCTGGGCAGGCAATGAAGCCACCTTCAGCGAGATAAGCGGGCTTTCACTCATAAATAGCGAAGAATAGAACGTATCGTTGTACTGCCAGACAAACGAAAACAGAATGACTGTGATGAGCGGTGAAATGGCATTCGGCAGCATGATGCGAGC
This sequence comes from Paenibacillus sp. OK076, assembly GCF_900110055.1. Taxonomy (NCBI): domain Bacteria; kingdom Bacillati; phylum Bacillota; class Bacilli; order Caryophanales; family Paenibacillaceae; genus Paenibacillus; species Paenibacillus sp. OK076. The sequence continues at coordinate 911,487 of NZ_FOCH01000001.1, read as the reverse complement.
AAATGTCCGAAATCCTCCTGCTCCATCAATCAGTGCAGCTTCTTCAATTTCCTTGGGCATGCCCTTGAAGAACTGGCGGAAAATATAAATGAACAGCCCTGCCTTCAGCCCACCTGCCGTAGCCGCAGTAATCATGGACGGCCAGTATGTATTCAGCAGGTTGATCCCCTCTCGTCCCGTGAACAGATGAACCATTCCGAGGAAGTCAAAGTTGCGGAAATGCAGATACATCGGCACCATCAGGGTGCTTGTTGGCACCAAAATAGTGAGGATGACCAATACAAACAGCACATTACTGCCGGGAAAAGAAAAGCGGGCGAAGCCGTACCCGGCTAATGCACAGGATATCGCTGTGAGCAGCGTTGTAATCGTGACGGATAACAGCGTATTCGCCAGCAAAGGCAAATAATCCATCACCTGCGCCGCAAGCTTGATATTATCCAGCGTAAAATGCTGAGGAATCATATAGATGGTCGGATTATAGATATCCTGTTTATCCTTGAACGCAACCGAGATTTTAAGAAACAATGGATACAAAATAATAAATGAAATACCAATAATCAATGCATATCTGAAGATGGAATACAGGAGGTCCGATGTCTTGTTTCGCACCCTCTGCATGCTGTAGTTCTCTTTCGGAACCACCACCATGCGATCCGTTCCCGACACAGTCATAGTCTCATGCCTCCTTCAACGTTCGTTAGCTTTCAGTTGTAATGAACCCGTCGTGACAGTACCCATCCAACAACAACTAATACCAGGCCGATGACCAGCGTGTACAGCCAGGACATGGCTGAGCTCAGACCGAAGTTCTGTGTTTTAAACGCCGTCTGGTAAATGGCCTCTGTCACCGGGCTTCCTGCAAAGGAATCAATAATCGTATAGATGACATTGGTAAGAATCAATGGACTCACCATCGGAAACGTAATTTTCCAGAAGGATTCATAGGCCGTCGCTCCTTCAATTTTGGCCACTTCGTACATGGAGCCGGGTACCGATTGCAGCGCAGCGAGGAAGATCAGAATCTGTACGCCGGAGCTGCTGACAATATCGTAAATGCGCATAATGGCTTCCACGATGTAATCGACATATGCCATGGGCAACCCCACATCATTCAGCATTCGCACGATTGAAAGGACGTTAAACGATGCTCCCCCCTCTGCCGACGAATCCACTGCACTGATGTCTCCCATCAGATTGATCAGACCTGCGGACTCGGCCGCCGCCACCGCACTGGAGGCCAGAATGACCGGCAGGAAGAAAATCGCACGCGCCATCGTTCTCCCTTTGAATTTCTGGTTAAGCAATGTGGCCGTAAATAAACTGAAGAATAGAATCATCGGCACATTCAGCAGCATCGCTCCGACCGAATCCACCAAGATCCGGTTGAATGTTGCATCGACCAGGATGGCATCCTTGAAATTTTTCAGCCCGACAAAATCCAGTACATATCCTCCCGGGGCAACCGACAGATTGCTCAAACTGAACCGGATCGATTGCAGCAGCGGCGTAGCGAACAAGAAGATGAAACCAATCAGCCATGGCGAAATAAATGCAAGTCCAAGCAGTGCTCTCCGTGATTTCAATGATAAACGAAGGCTTCTCATTGGTTCGCTCCTTCCACTGCATAGTCCGCCCCGCCAACGGTAATTCCATTAATCGTTACCGGATCAGCCGTGTAATTCACCAAAATCGTTACACCGCCACTATAAGTGACACGCACCACGCCATCCTGAACTCGTTCATGCTCGGTTATTGGCTGGTTCCGCAAATGACCTAATACGTCATTCGCTTCCTTGTATAAGGCAGCCGCCTCATCTACCCAATATGCAAATTCTGTGGCATAAGCCGAATCATAATTGGTCAGCTTCAACTTGGACGATGGTTCATATGTCCATTGAAATTGCGGAGCCGAGCCCAGCTCCAGACTGCGGAGCAGCTGTTTGCGCAGATCCTGATCCCCCGACGTATTCATTGCGGAAGCAGCGTAGTCCATATATCCATGAATGACCATTTCATAAAAAGGAACTTCCTCATCGGTAATGTTGAACCGGCTGGAGCCTGAGGGAGTATTAACAATATGCTGCGTATATCCCCACGCATAAGCATTAGCGGATGACAACATCATGTTCGGATATTCCTGCTGCAGCTTGCCAAGTTGCTCCTTCACGATGTTCTTCGCAGTTTCTCTGTGGATGACACGACGATCCCGATAATCCGAGCTCAATACCTGCCCGAGATCACGCAGCGATAATGCGCTGAGTTCCAGTTTATTGATTTTCTCGGCAAACCCGCTCACGACATACGGCAGCTTGGCGGCCGACAACAGATAATAACTGTCTTTGCTCTGATCCATCCGGTTGAGGGCAGGATTGTATGGATACAGTTCAGCCATCTCCTTGGTGACAAATCGCGCTGCATCGGAGGATGGGGCAAAGTTCCAATCGTCGTGATAAATACGCTGAAACGCCACATCAGGAAATAACGCTCCGCCAGACTGCTTCAATTGTTCAGACAGATCATGCAACTCGGAACGACTGCCCACTTCACTGTCCAGCTTGACCTGGGTCGGTGTATGGTGGCTGAAACCTCCGCCAAACCATCCCTGATACCGCATCTGCACGCGGTTCACACCTTCCTGCTGTAACTTGGAGGCCATCTCAGCCGCTTGTTCATATGTCGTCATAGCCAATGTGGTCCGATATGGTACACCCAGGAATGAAGCTTTTTTGTCCACTGCACCTAACACATCCACGTAAAAAGGTATGGCTGATTCGTCCTCCAGCGGTTTCAGTACATTCTGCCCCACCAATTGCTGCTGATACAAACGGGCCATCCCGGAATAGCTGGCATCCTTACCATTAAGGAAATGGTATCGCACCTGAATATCCCCGCGGAATGGTTCCTCGCTTAATAGCTGAATCTCCTGCATCTTTTGCGAGGTATACATCTCCAGCTCATCCTCACCCCGCAGGGAGAACGTGCCGTAGACGTGGTTGTAGCTATTTTGCCTGCCTCCAATATCCGCAGAGATACTGGCCATGCCATCCCCTTTTTCAATCACAGCAAACCAGGCATGCTCACCGTTCTTCAATCCAAAGACAGGCATATGGACAGATTCACTGACCTGCGGGCGACTGAGTGAATTGTCATTCGGATCTGCACCGTACACACGCTGTACGTACTGCTCCTCTTTGACCTTTCCGTTATTCAGATGGATCAGACTGCCTGAACCGTCAGGTACAAACATATAACCTTCACCTTTCGTATCCGCGGCACCAAAGTAAGCGAGGAGATCGATATTGCGAATACGGTATTGACCGCTCTCTTTCACCTGACTTAGCGGCACGGTTACAACCAGCGAACCTTGATCCAGCCGATATTCCACCGGAATGACAAAGCTTGGTTTATCCGATGCGCCCCCGCCTTCGACTCCATTCTCCTCATTGTCAAAAGCAAGATCGTCAGCGGTGTACCCCGCCGCCTCAAAGGCATCCAGCATCTTGTTTAGCACAAGCTGCTTTGATATCTGTCCATCCAAGCGTTCCAGCACATCCGGATTGTTCTTGGTTGGATAATAACGAGCCGATGTATATCTTGCCACTGTGGCATCCAGTTTCGAAAGAACCTTCTCCTCCAGACGCTGTTTGCTGATCAGTTTGGGCAGAGCATCAATGCCAAGCGAGGTATCCCCAAGCGTGTATGTAACACGAATGCCCTGATCCACATTGGCAGCTGCGAACTGTTTGTTGCTGATACTGGAGCTAAAGTTCGGAAAGTTCTCCAGCGTACCGATCGCATCCCGGAATGACACGTTCAGCTGGGAGGATAGCACTTCCTTTTCATAAGCGGAAGCCAAGCCATCCTGATTACGTTCGTTCGGATTGCTGTACCAGATCTGCCCACTCGCTTTATCACGAACGGCAATTTCCGTCGTTTCTTCGTTGTAATACAGCGCCAGTCCCTGGTCTTCGACGACCAGTCGCATACCCGGCACACCCTCTGAAGCATCGGTGAGGATTTGCAATGTCTTCGTCTCGGTTGATATGGCCTCTGTTGTTGCTTCAAGATAAGCCGTTGCTTCCACAGCAGGTACTCCCCTGTTATTGATATACAGCAGTCCAGCCGCGATCAGGATCACAGCAGCACCACTGGCCAGCACCGTATATATTCGTTGCCTTTTGTTCACGGATGCCGCCTCCTTTAGGTCCGAAAAATCAACTCGCGGTAGATGTTGTAACCGAATTCATATAACTGCTGCAACATGCTAAACACTAATGCGCCGAGGAACACGATGATGCCCATGACAATTACCGTCAGCAGCATCGTCAGGATCGTTTTGATCACGGTGTACTGGTGTACCGTCATCGTGCCAATGAAGAGCAGCAGCATGAACCAGAAGAACGCGATGCTATTAAATAAATAATAAAAAGCCGTCTCTTCCTGTACCATAAACCGGCTAATGATAATCATCGGGACATAGATCAAAATAATCGGAATAAGCGAGTATCCTGTTGCCAGAAAAATCTCCCTGAACTTTCCTTCACCTTCCATCAGGGTGGTTACCGCCCAGTTGGCTATGCACCAAAGAAAGAACGGTACTGCAACCGTTGCGATCTCCCCTATGCTGTTGATTGTGCGAGGATCGATGTAATTCACAAGAAACCCCGCGTATTGTTTTTGCAAAATCATCATGATAATGGTAAGAGTCAATGCTCCAAAAGCAACGGTCAACCTGCCCCGCTGATCCGACTTGAGATCCCAGAATGCTTCAATGGGGTGAAAAATGAGATGCAGCGGAAACTTAATGTAATCCTGCTTCACGGTCAATCTGCCTCCTCCGTCTCCATTTAACCGCCACTCGGACCAGGATCATAATGAAAATCAGTGCGATGGCAAGTGTGAGAAAGGTGCCGAAATGTTCCTTCATCATCTCTCGCCGATATCTTTTGAACGCGACAGAATAACTTTTGCGATCCATTCCCAGCTCGAAGTAACCCAGAGCTTCCTCGTTTTTCTTCTCCATCAGCAAGGACTTGCCGATACCGATATAGGCGATATCATAGTTGGCGTTAAGCTTCAGCACTTCTTTCCAGATATGAACAGCCTCCGTATCCTCACCCTGATAATGAAGGGCAACCGCCTCATTCACGCTGGCTCCAAACCGTGTTGGCTCATAGATAACCAGAGTGCTTTCCCCCCGATCCAGTACCAATTGATGATCCCCGGATTGTTCTATGGCGACTGGTGTTTTGAGCGTTCCCACCTGATTTCCTTTGCCTCCATATACGTAGAGCAGATGACCTTCATCATCGTAAGTAAACACCCGGTTCTGCGTCGCATCCAGCACACTGTACATACCGTTGCCAAGTACCTTCACATCAATCAGTTTGGACGGACCCGGGTTATTGCGGAATCTGATGTCTCCTTTGACTTCAAAATAACCAAATCTTTTCAGTACATCCTCGCCGGATGGATTGAGACGTTTAATCGGTTCGCTGGAACCCGGGTCAATATTGGTCGCATATACGAACCCTTTGGAGTCGATATCCACATTGGAAAACTCGGTCGGTACAAACAAAACCATTTGCGCCCGCTGGGCTTTGGTTGAGAGCATCCGCCAAATGTATTCGCCGTAGTCGCGTTCCACCTTGTTCGTACCTACGTATCCGATGAATTGACCGTGCTCGTCAAACTGCATAATGCCTTCGTAAACACCCTGAGCCACCACATACACCCGGCCTACCCGATCCACAGTCAATTTCAACGGTTGGAACTGAAAATGGGTAGCAAGGATATCAGACTCCGGCTTCGTAATCGTATGGACCAGCTGACCTTCCTCATCCAGGACAACTACACGGCTGTTCCCCGTATCAGCGATGTATACTCGATCCTCTTCATCCACAAATAATCCACCTGGCGTATTAAAACTCTCCTTGCTGCCGTCCATCATAAATCCTTTGATCACCCGCAGCAGCTTATAATCCGCGTCCAGGACAACAATTCGGCTGTTGCCACTGTCCAAAATATAAATCTGCCCGGAGGGAGAAACGTTTACATCACCGGGGTCTTTGAATTCGCCAATGCCCAGGTCGTTGCCCGAGATGGTTTGCTTGGGCAGATAGGCATCCGGTGACGGAACGGCCTCTTTCCAGTAGTTGTAGTTATAACTCTCATACGGCGCCGGGGAGGCCGCCGCAGGCACGGCATTCACCAGCAGCAGTGATACTGTCGTCAGGAGAACAAGCCATCTTTTCACTGTGCGTGCCATATCGTTCCCCCTTATTCCTTCATGCCCGAACTCGCCATCGTCTCAATGATGCGGCTCTGGGAGAAAATGAATAGCGTAATGGGCACACTCATCAAAATAAGTGCTACCGCAGCACCTGCCCCGGCCCGGGATATCCCGCCCTGAATGATCTGACCCGCCGCATAGTGCAAGGTCTTGAGCTGTTCACTGTAGATGTATCCATTGCCATCACTGCCCCACAGCATCTGGAACAGCAGAATGATCAATGTGAGCCAGGCTGGCTTTACATTGGGCATGACAATGGACCAGAAAATCCGGTATTCACTGGCACCGTCAATTTTGGCTGCTTCCAGCAACGCATCCGGGATCTGCTCCATGAACTGCTTCATCAGATACAGACCTAATGAATAGGCAAATGCCGGAATAATGACGGCCCAATACGTATCAATCCAACCCAGCCATGACATGATCATATAGTTGGGAATGGCCGTCACGGCAGGTGTGAACATCAGGGAAAGCACAACAACCTGGAACATGAACACTTTGCCCGGAAATTTGTGCTTGGCGAGTGGGTACGCCGCTGCCGAAGCGAGCAGTACATGGCCCACGATGCCAATGCCCGTAATAAATACCGTGTTGAATATATATCGTGAGAACGGAACCCACGAGTCACTCAGCAAATTCAGCAGATCCGTAAAATTGCTGAACGTTGGATTTTTGACAAATAGCGTTGGTGGAAAAGTAAAAATCTCATCCAGCGGTTTGAACGCATTGTTGATCGCATAGATCAGCGGCAGCACCATGAAAGCACCAAATACGAGCAGAAGGGCAAACAGGGAGATGCTTCCTGATAAGGAGCGGTTCACCCTTTTTTTTCCTGTCGCAATTGCAGCCATAGCTATTCTCCCACCCTTCGAAGCAGTTTCTGTACCAGCAGGTTGGTGCCCACCATAATCATGAACAGTACGGTTGCAATCGCCGAGGCGTATCCCATCTCAAACCGCGTTGTACCAAAGTCGATCAAATGGGTCACCACCGTCTCCGCCGCATAGTTCACACTTGGGAACCCGGCCAGCGCAATGGATACATCGGCCACCGCGAATGAGGTCGTAAGTTGAATGACCGCACCGAACATCAATTGCGGGCGCATCGAAGGCAGGGTAATATACCAGAGCTCCTGCCAGCGATTTTTGATCCCATCTACCGCGCCAGCTTCATATAACGTCCGGTCAACGGTCTGCAAACCGGCGATAAACGCCAGAAAGCCTGTGCCAAGACTGAGCCACAATTGCACCAGAATGAGAATTGGCATAATGTAGGCTTCCGTTTTCAACCACTGGATTGGCTCCAGCAGAAATCCCCATTTGATCAGCAATCCATTGGCTATACCGTAACGATCCCCCGAGAAAATCATCAGCCAGATAAAATAGACATTCCCCGAAATGGATGGCGCATAGAAAATCAGCGTCATGAACGCTCTCCATTTGGGTGTTAGTTCATTAATGATCCACGCAAATACGAAACAGGCAATATAACTGATGGGTCCGGTAATAATGGCAAACAGCAACGTATTTTTGATGGCAATCAGAAATACGTCATCCTCCAGAAACAGCCGGGTATAGTTCTGCCAGCCAATAAAACGCGGAAACTCCAGCATGTTGAAATAGGTGAAGCTGAGTATGATGGAGATGACCACCGGAATCACAGTGAACATGATGAATAGGATCATATAAGGAGCTAGCAGCACATAGGAATGTTTGCTGGCCTTTATTTCCTTGAGCTTCCAGGACCACCATGATTTCATACCCATGCCTGGTGTTTTCTCAGGAGGACTGTTTTGTCCGTCTCGGAGTGATATTTGTGACACTGTTAACCCTCCCTCTGCTTACGGAAGACCAAATTCATTACGCTTGATCCGAATCTCGTCCTGAATATACTGGGTGTAATCCATGATGGATTCCCTGGCTTCCACTTGGCCAACAACCGTCTTGTAAAATGCATTGAACAGATGACGTCCGGTAAAATAACCACCAGGCACTTCGGGAATTCCCTTTACCGTCTCGAATTGTGCCTTCAGATTCGCATAATCCTCAGCTGGCCACGGAAGTGAATCAAGTGCCTTAATGTTGGCCGTCGGATAACGTGCAGCCGCACCCATTAACCCTTCCATTTCGCGGCCAAACTCAGCCTGCACCGGTGTACTGGTCCACCATTTCATGAACTCCCACGCGGCCTCCTGATCTTTGGCGCTCTCCAGCATCATGACCGCACTGCCGCCACCCGGAACGTCCCGATTCAATGTTCCATCCGGCTGCACAGTCCCCGGAACAGGAACAAATCCCCATAATCCACGGATCTCCGGTGCAAATACAGACAGTTGGTTATACATCGTGTAATCCGTCAGACCAATCGGCATCTGTCCGGTCCGGAAACGGTTGGCAAAGTCATACTCCCGCTCCAGCTTGTAATCGGTATAAAACTCTGTCCACTTCTTAAAGGTCTCAATTCCGATGCGCGAATCCAGATCCGATTCCTTGCCGTCATTCCGATAGAAGGAGCCGCCGTTCTGGAGCAGCATCGTGGCATACTGCGAGTTAGGCGGGATATTGACCCCCTGAATGTTGGCTTGGGCCACCACCGGCATGCCAAATTCCATATGATTTTTACTCAGAATCGCCAGCAGGCTCTCGACATCATCCCACGTTTGAGGAACTTCAAGCCCCAGCTCTGCAAGCACATCTTTTCGATAAAACAACATATTAAAGGTCTGTGTCTCCGGCAGGGCGTACACGCCTGAATCATAGGCGTACGGTACGATGGCACTGTCTCTAAACGCCTGTGCCACCGTGGTATAGTCACTGAACTGGGTGAGATCCACCGCCGAGTTCCGCATGGCAAAGTTCACCGGCAGATCATTGCCGATCTGCATCGCTACATCAGGTCCTTCACCCGACAAGGTGGCCGGCAACAGCGTACCCATGTTGACCAGCTTCAAATTGACGTTAATGCCGCTCTCCGGTGTGAATGTCTCATCAATCATCGCTTTCATCGTGTTCGCCTGATCACGACCACTGCCGATCCAGACCGTCACCGTGCGCTGATCCTCTGATGTGGCTACGTTCCCGATCTGGTTATAATCAATGAAGAACGAGTGATAGAATGTCTTCGCTTCATGGCCGAGCTTCGCCAGCGGGCCCATACCCGTTCCGGGAATACCGCTGTCTAATGAAGCTATATATAGTGCATCAATCTCAAGCGGTTGCTCGCGAGCCTGCTGTACCCAAGTCCCCAGTCCGCCCGTGTTCGTTTTGTAAGCGGCAAGTCTTCTTGGAATGGTATCCGGCTTGTCGATCATCTCATCCAATTGTTGGGCCATCGTTTTGATCAGCGCTTCCTGATCGCTGGACTGGCCTGACAGAAGACGAAGTTGCCTTGCAACTTCCTTCAGACGTTTGCTTTCTCCGCTAAACACCTCCAGCAGATTCGGGATCTGCTTCTCCACCCGATAATCCCGGAATTCATCCGGCTTGGTGCCTGTAATCATTAGGATTCTCCGGTACATGGAGTTCAGGTTGTACAGGCTGTCCTCCACATTGCGAATAAGTGGTGCGAAGTCGCCCAGGCTGTTCTCCAGCCGAATGACATGTTTGCCTTTATCCAATTGGAACTTGTAAGCTTCCTCACCGCCCAGCACATCAATGCGATAGTCGCTTTGGTAACGGAACGGGGCTTTCGTCATCTCCGCAAACGGAATCTCGTTATCGATGGTCAGCTTGCGTGTGGAATAGATGCCTTTGACAAAATTTTGCTGAGCGGTAAAACCGATATGATAAAGTCCACTCTCCGGCACGTCCACTTCCCATTCGATCCACTGTCCTGGCAGACGCCAGTTAAAGCCACCAATCGTATTAATACGCACCTGGGAAGCGCTGTACGGAGATACGGCTGAACTTGATCTTTCACTGGTTGGATATAACGTAGGAGAAGATTTGGCAACAGCCGCTTCCCCTTCAATTCGGATGAGCACATCCTTAGGCTGACCGGAAGAATCCGTCTGCTTGGCCCCCGCGGTTTCCGCATAAGCAACGGCTGGCTTATCGTTGAATAGCCGTAGAGATTGAATTACCATGGGTTCGCGAGAGGATTTTAGCGTTAACGTGTGCTTTCCCTTTTCCAGATAGAACTTGAATGGAGCCTGTTCGTACCCGTCCGAGTCCTGAAATGTTTCTTCCATCCAACGCGGCTTCTCCACTTGTTTTGGGCGAAGATCATTGCCCTGATTATCCTGTTCAACAGCTTGTTTCTCATTGCCCCATACCCGGTCAAACTGCAAATAGGCGGCTTCCGCAAACGGAAGTTCACCGTCAATGTACAATGCACGCTCAATGGCCGAACTCTTGCCTTCTACGGGAAAATAGACAGCAGAGAGGTTGTACAGTCCGGTTTCCGGTACGTCAACTACCCAGTCGATCTCGCCTGTCTCCCCGGTATAAAGGGATACACCCGGCCTGCCCTCATAATCCTTCAGCTTACGTACCTCTTCACCCTCTGCCCGTATGTAGTCTCCTGCTTCGATGGTCATATCTACATCCGGTCTTGAGGCCTCGCCTGCCTGGGACAGGTATTGATCATATCCGTTCTTCTGCCTCGTCTGCTGCAAGATGGCATCCACCTCGATGGCAGGCAAACTGCCAGAAGGCACAACTGCACTCTTTACACCTGCACCGGAAGTAAGCAAAAGTATGACGCAGGCTGCCGCCGCTGCAATGACTATGGGCAGAACCCATTTCTTTCGTTGTAGAATTCCAGCCATCCTACGAGCCCTCCTCATCAAGGCTGATGCCAGCAATGCCTAATTGGTGATACAGGAAAAGAGGTACCCATGCGCGAGCCCGGACACGATGCACCCCTGTCTGAATCATGCTGGTATTATGGTTTGCCAAGCTTATCGACTGCCGCTTGTGCCTGTGCTTTATACTTCTCGGCTGTTGCTGTAACGGAAGCATTGTTTTTGATAATGTCGTTTACATAGTCACCGATTGGATAACCCGCGTAGGCGTCATCGAGCAGGATGCGGCCCGTTCCCGCGATATGGTCGCGAATCATGGCGATGTCCTTCTCGTCGGTATAACGGCTTTCCAGGTAATCCTGACCTGGGTACTCTTCGATCTGTGGAATGTCGAAGGTTTCTTCATAGATTTGGTATACCATTTTAGGATCTTCCACACCTTTGGGAATGAATTTTGCTGAGGCAGCGTTGTTGGCGTATGTTACATCCTTGTTGCCCTGAGGACCGTTCGGAATGGGTACGACTCCAGCAGCAAAGGTGATATCGCCCAACTGCCATTCCGCAGCAGTGAACAAAGCCACATCTCCATCCTTGAATGTGTTGCTTTCCTCCCAGTTCGTTTTGTCACCTGTTTTGACTTTCACAACATTCTCGACGTTATACAGGCGTTTGATGAATTCGGCAGCTTCAATCGTTTTCGGATCGGACAATCCTTCTTTTGAATGTTCGTCATCTACAATCGTGCCGCCATTGGCTGCAGTAAAGTGACGAAGCACATCAATCGCCCAGCCGGAGAACCCGTATACGTCAATTTTTCCGTCGTTATCCGTATCTTTAGTTGCCTGTTTCGCCAGCTCCATGAATTTATCCCAATTCCATTCGCCTTTGTTATAAAGCTCCTGAGGATCAGGTAACGACAGCTTCTTGAACAAGTCACGGTTATAGTGAAGTCCCAGACCGATGCTGGTTGGAGATTCAAATGCGTAGTAGTTGCCTGCGATGGCAGGGTATTTAGCGATCAGGTTTGCCTCTTGGTTGATGTTATTCTCAGCTGTGGTGAATTCGGAGATCGGAAGCAGTTGCCCTTTGAGGATGGCGGGTAATGCGGATTTGTACTCCATCTGAACGATGTCTGCGAACGGTTCGCCAGCCAGCGCTGTCGTTGTAAATTTGTTCATGTATTCTTCGAATGGTACATTCACAAACTCGATTTTTACGTTGTATTTCTTCTCAACTTCAGCGATTTTATCCAGTCTCGCCTTATCCGATGCGGTCTCCCCCGCTGGCTTCAGATCCCACCAGGCCGCAACCTTGATGACACGTCCACCCAAATCAGGTGCATCGACTGCCACTTCTTCTGTTCCGCCTTCTTTGTCTGTCTCGACGGTTCCCGTGCTATTACCCGAATTCGTTGGTGCATCAGTAGCCGGCTGGGCCGTACCCCCACCACTGCAAGCGGATACAAAAAGCATTACGGCCATTAACACGAGCGGCAAAACGTTCCATTTTCTAGTCACGATTTTAACAACCTCCCCGAATGTGTATACAAATCATGATCCGGCAGAACTCCCTGATTCCCATTTCCCCTAATGAAATTCGATGACCACCACCATTTGTTATTTTAACGTTTGGTTTTAACAAACAAAATTTAACATAGCACAATGTAAGCGTCAACATTTTTATTGTTAACATTTTCTATTTATTCTGATAAAATGCTGTTATATCGCTTTAATACCTTATATCACAGCATATTATCCATACACCTTTCTGAGTACCATCTTATTTAAAACAAAAACAAATCCAAAAATTTTGTTATTTTATAAAATAACAAAAAGATAATAACTCATTCAAAATTCGCCTTTTTCTACCGCGACATATCCATCACCAAGGTCAATTTCCGTCGTTATATGTATGAGACACTAACATTTTTACTTCTACAGCCGTTATTAGATTAAGAGAAATACATCATGATATACTAGAAGCAGATTTATTTCGCAATGTAAGGAATACGGCAGAACTACGAGTGTAAGGATGGTATGATGAAGACGAAGGTAACAATTCAGGAAATTGCACATTTTACAGGTCTGTCGAAATTTGCGGTCTCACGAGCTCTGTCCGGAAAATCAGGTGTCAGTGAGCAGACACGGGACGTTATTCTTAAGGCCGCTGGCAAACTTGGATATTTCAAAGATAACAGCATGTTGTCTGGTGATATGTATAGCAGCAATGAACTTCAGGACCCGCAGAACACGCGGTGGAGTGGCACCATTTTGATTTTGTTTCCTAATGTTCGTTATCAGAATCAGGAATCCGTATATTGGGGGCCTGTCTTTAACGGGATATCCTCCAGACTGAACCAGAAAGGCATCAATATTCTTACTCTGACCGAGCCTTCTGCGGATCAACTATTCACGTTGCTGAATCCGGATGCCATTCGTGGCATTATTACGGTGGGTTCCATCTCGACACCTATTTTGCTTGAAATCAAGCGTCTGGGCATTCCCGTCGTCATGGTGGATCATCTGGACCCCGTCTTTCATAGTGACAGTATTTTCACAGACAATTTTGCTTCCATGCGTGATATTATGCTCTATTTGCTGCGCAAGGGATTCAAACGGTTTCAGTTTGTTGGAAATACCAGTGACGCCCACAGCTTCTATGAACGATGGGTCGCCTATACTTCGGTATTAATGGGTCATGGATTGGAGATGAATCAGATCCCCGAACTAAACAGCCCGGATATGGATGATTTTCGCAAGACGTTTACTTCCGTCATTCATGAGGGGAATTTGCCTGAGGTTTTTGTCTGTGCCAATGACTTCTATGCGCTATACACCATCGAGGCTCTGGAGAGCATGGGGATTAGTGTACCCGATCAGTGCGTAGTCACCGGTTTCGATAATGTGTACGACAATATCCCTGTACTTGCCACGGTTAATGTAAACAAGGAGCTGCTTGGTGCGCGTGCGGTCGACCAGATGTTATGGCGAATTGTAAACCCGGAGAGTAATGTAGAGAAAAAGCTGATTCTTGCTGATGTGATGATTCGGGAACAGTACGGAAGACATAGCGGATAAAAGTAAGGTACCGATAGACATCAAAACACCCCCATAACCAGTGTTAGGCTGGCTTGGGGGTATTTGAATTTGGATGCCATCCAAAAATAGTTGATGTTAAAAGTTCATTCTACGTATCTGTCCGGACATCATCCCAATCCTGATCCATATAACAGATCAGCCAGTTCAGCGCACGGTGGCGTTCGTAGGCCACTCCACCATTCAGACCTGCGGGAGGTGTTTGCTCCTTCACACGACTGTCTACACACACCCAGTTGTAGCGGTAGATTAGATCCGCTGCATCCAAAATCTCGCTTTTGGAGCGAAGCTGTGCCCCGGCTACAAAGGCTTCAACATCGTCACATTGCTGCAAATATCCTACATCTTGTCCTACGTTACAAAGATTTACCGGTGCTCCAAGTTCTTTGACGTAGCCAAGCGCCCATAACATCACATGATAAGCCTCATATCCCCATGAAAAGGAGACTACCTCCTGATGCTCTGCCCCATGCTGCTCCACAAATCTTCTCTCCACAGGTGAAAAGAATGAAGTCGCATCATACTTGTCGATCACTTCCTGGACCAGCGCTGCTGTATCTTCTGCGCTCTCCCCCGCTCCCAGGCATTCACCTTTGAGAGCTGCAATACAAAGGGCTACCGCGCGTTGAGCCACTTCTTGAACACTGCGGATCGTTGTATGCTCATCCCCGGCTCTTGCAGGCAAATGAAGATTGAATGGGATTCCTTGCTGGGTTAGAAGCTGCTCCGAGCGCTCTTTGCGCAGCATTGCAGATTCCGACGGGGGTCTGACATCATCCAGAAAACTGGTGTGCGCTGTAACTTGGTAATCCTCCACTTCGGATTCTCCGTTGACATCCAACAGCAGCTGACCTTGCGCGTTCAGCAAGGAGCCACCTCCCCAGAAGATGATTGCATCCAGGGCATCGGCCAAATGCAATAATTCATTAAAGAATTCTTCGGAAATGTCTTCTTCGGTCTCGATGCCCACAACCATATTCAGTGTAGAGCATTTAATCAGTACCTTTTCTTGCAGCGAAGCATTCTTTCCCTTAATCTGACTCAGAAATCCCAGCATCCCCTGAATCATAGCGGTAAAGTCTTCAGGGTGTGTCTGGCTCGTCATGATATTAAAGCCCTTTGTTTTCTTACTAAATAACTTCTTGCGTGTAACTTGAATATGGGTTTTGTCTTCCTTACGCTCAATTGTATCCTGAGGGTATATGGATTGAATCATTTCAAACAGCTGATCGAGGTCAAACTGCGAGCTGTATATCGCACAATTTCTCATGAGGTTCACCTTCTTCTTTCTATATAAGTTCAACTAATAAATATTTACACTGGCACTCCGATGACAGAACAACCTTCCGATCGCTGTTATCCCCAGATTTTGTTGATTCCCTTCTCCAAAGGGAAAAATCCGGGGATAAAGGCGAGGTCTATGCTTCCGATGCAGCTTTCTTTCAGAAAGCTTTTAGCTTCGCTTCTTCAGGTTATTTCTGTCCTCTCCGTTGTTGTGTAAATGTTGAGTTGAACATATATAACTAGTCCTTATACGGGTCGAATTCATTGCCTCCGGCCATTGCGACACCTACGGGACGCAGGATATGGTTGATTTTCAAGGTATGCGCATGCGCATTCAGCACGTCCTGCAGCTTCTTGTACACAAATGGACTTTCATCCGTTCCTGCACCCCGAAGCTCCACACCATAGGCACGAATCGCCGCTTGCATCTGTTCTTCGCTGATCTCGCCGCCCATGCGTGTGCGCAGCTTGTAATTCATTTTGCCAGCCGCCTGGGTTCGGCTCATAATCCGACCTGCACCATGAACAGTGCTGCGGAAAGACTCGGTATTCTCTTCGCTGTGGATTCCTTCCACGATTACCGAGATATCTCCCATGCTTCCGCCCACAAAACCGAGCTGTCCCGGTGCCAGCGGTGTTGCTCCTTTGCGGACCACCACGACCTCTTCGCCCATATGCTGTTCTTTCCAGGCAAAGTTATGGTGGTTATGAACCGAATACTCTGCGCTCGCCCCGAGAATGCCGAGAACCTGTTCAATCACATAATCACGCCCTGCATACGCATACCGGCCAGCGAGAGTCATTCCGTCCCAATACATATCACCCATTTCACTCTTGAGGTCAAACAGTGTTGGTGGCTGGTCCATCGATTCTCCCGGCGCTTTGCTACTGAATGTACGTCCGGCAGCCAGATTCAGAAAACCACTGGCGACCTTATGGCCAAAGCCGCGACTGCCAAAGTGGTTTGCAATCCATACTTTACCCGTCGCCTCTTCCACAAAAATGTCGACAAAATGATTGCCGCTACCCACTGTTCCCAGCTGATTGCGCGCGAGTGTCTTCAACTTGTGCTGTAGTCCAGGCTCAATGGAATCAAACAGCTTCCAGCTGGCATCCTCAAACAGTTCGTGCTCCACAGGTGTTGGGTTGTTCCGTCCTACACCGAAGGATATGGTTGAGTTAATGTCATCCATAATAACAGCAATCTGGTCCCGGATATCGTCCCACATCAGGTTGGTGCGTACAGCCTTGTTGCCGCAGGCAATATCATATCCAACCCCTGACGGACTGATCATGTTCCGGTAGGCAACGACGCCCCCGATGGGTTGTGAATATCCTTTGTGATGGTCCGCCATTAGAGCCACGCCCAATACATCTCCATACTGCGAGCAAGTCACCGCCTGACTTACCGCATTCTCCAGCGGCTCCCCCCAGACTTTAATGTTATCTACGATACGCATGATCCAGTTAACCTCCTTTTGTCTTCACTACAACTTTAATGATATATATACGTCCCTGCCCATAACTTTCTTTATTTTACCAAAGAGAGATCCTTCCCGAAACTATACATTCCTTCAGTTCAACGTTATCCGTATAAACCAAAAAAAGAGAGCCAGGCTCTCTTTTACATGATTAGTCCTTATTTCACTTCTTAGTGATCTTAAATTTGAACTCCCACGTCGCCGTGTTACCCGAATAGCGGCCCCTGTTCTCCGTCACAACAACCGATAGAGTCTTGTTGATTGATTTGGAAATGGAGGAAACCTTAACATTCATACTTTTGCTTCCCAGATCAGGGATTTTGTCCTGCTCTTCGGCATTCGCTTGTAATTTCAGCGTATCTGTAGGTTTCAGATTCAACGTGACCGACGAACCCTCCTCCAGACTCTTGCCGTTCACACTTGCCCCTATGGCCCATTCATTACCAACGGAATTGTTCTCCACCAGTTCTGCACTGACAAGCGTCACGGTCACTTTAACCGTTTTGGCAGCGGCATAGGATGTTGGGGAACATACAGCGAATACCAAACTCAGAATCATCAAGACATTAGCCCATTTTTTGAACACGAGAGTGCCTCCCTCATATCAGTTCATTTATTTCAAGACTATGCCTTATTCGCCCTGCTCCTTAAGTAGTCCTTCTACTTATTAGACATTTTCCGTGATATATTGATTAATTAAAATGCTTCCGATAACCCTGAACTTTCTCATCTTTAAAGCCCAGCTTTTCATAAAAAATATGAGCCTCTTTACGCTGATCGCCAGATACCAGAATCATGTATTCACATCCAAGATCTCTCGCAATGTGCTCAATCTGAAGCATAAGCTTCTGACCAATTCCCTGTCTGCGTACCTGATCGGATACAATCACATTCTCCACAACCATGAAGGGATTGCACTGACCTGCCAGATCCATACATTCAATACCCATAACTGATCCGGCAAGTTCACCGTTGTAAAATGCACCGAGTACATGGTAGTGTCCATTTTGCTGGATATAGTGAAACATCTTCTGCATCTGCTGTTCATTAGTCGGTGTACCCATCAATTCGTTGTATAATTGGCTTAGCGCCGGTAAATCCTCAAGTTCGATTGCTTTAATGGTAACCATAATAATCCTCCTGATTTGTCCTATCTCGTATACATTGTCTTAAGTGAGGTCCTTCTTAAAATAATAATGACTGTGTCCGGTCGGTGCATTCTCGATCATTGTGATCAATTGGTAGCCATGCTTCTTGTAAAATTCCGGTGCTTGATAGGAGAATGTGTTCAATTGGATGAAGTCACAGGATTTCTCGCGCGCAATACGTTCAACCTCACGCAGCAATTGGGAACCATAGCCTTTTTGCCGCTGATTTGCATCCACCCAAAGAATATCAACCTCCAGCCAGTTCCAGCAAAGTGTACTGAGTACACCTGCAGCAATCTCGCCGGCCTCATTTTTGATATTGAAATTCAATTCTTCGTATCGATGCCTTAATTCCTCGCTCACATGCGCGGCATTAAATGCGATAAGTTGCTGACGAACATATTCTGAGTCCTCTGAAGTACTTGGATTGATATTGATTTGGGTCATCATCTTCTCCTCCTTCTCGTCATTACTTCGTAGTAAATATCTGAATAGGACCTTCCCAGTCAGGCTCTCTAACCTCTTGGTATTTATCATCGGTATAGCGTGCAATGACCTTACGCCAGAAAATCTGAGCAGGCTCATTCGTCTCCATCTCCGCTACTTTCCATGTTCCGGGAAAAAGATTGAACACATGAATGGCGGCTTGCGCGCCCACTCCCAGCTTTCTGTATTTTTTCATTACAAAAAATTCCGCCATTTGATATATACTTGTTCCCTGTTCACTCTCAATTTCACGAATCAGTGCGAATCCCGCCAATTGTCCTTCTACTCGAAACAAAAAAGGATATCTGCCCGCTTCTGTCCAATAATGGTCCAGGTACACATACTCATATAACCCGTTTTCGTTAACATCTTCCGGGTCATACTCACTAAAATCGTATTTGTACAATTCCATCAGATTGCGCAAAGTTGATTTATGTTGGTACTCCGCTTGATGAATCGATAGCATGAGATTATTTCCTTCTTTCCAGTTGATCATCGTTTGACGCTGTCACTCGCAGCCTCATTTATTTCTTGCATATTTTAACATAAAGTTATCCCCTACAAAAATAAAAACAACGCACCTTCCATACAGGAAGGCACGTTGATGTAACTTTCTATAGTTCACTTATACTTAATGAAAAATGCTCTACTCTATTTCTCTCAGATCAACGTACACGTGGCCAATGGCAATTCTGCCCAGGGGATCCGTAGCCTTCACCTCAACCCGAATAGGCTCAATACTCGTCCCCAGTGCTCTAACATATAATTTCTGTCCAACCATTCTGACATTTGCCAATTGTGGATCAGGCGAGTCTGCCATAAGGTTGAGGGTTGATCTAGCGTCATCTTCATCCTCAAACATAAAGGACAGGTCGATCTCAATCTCATCTCCATTAACATAAGCGGTATTACCCGCAGGTGCCTCCACCAATGAAGGGGGAGCATCATCAAAATCATACATGTACACACGTTGCAACAACGTGTGATGCAGTGTAAAATCAGGCTCTTCTCTCAGGGATATGGAGTTGTTATTCACATCCACGTATTGCAGATCAGACAGTTCAGCAATTCCAATGGGTAAATGAACAAGCTCATTACTGTTCACATCAAGTTTCTGTAAGGAATGTAGTCCGCCCACATCCACTAAAGCAAGTCGATTATTCGCGAGATTCAGAGATTCCAGATGATCCAGTCCCGTAACATTGATTTCCGTCAGTTGGTTACCGGATAAATCCAGCGAATTCAAGCGATCGAATCCAGTGGCATCCGCCTTGCTTATTTCGTTTCCGGACAGATCTATTTCAGTTATATTCAACCCCTTGAATATCTCGACTCCTGTCAGATCGGAAATGCCTGCATTCCTCGCATACAATCCCCCGTTCGTCTGAACGAGAG
The DNA here is from genome assembly GCF_900110055.1 of Paenibacillus sp. OK076. Taxonomy (NCBI): domain Bacteria; kingdom Bacillati; phylum Bacillota; class Bacilli; order Caryophanales; family Paenibacillaceae; genus Paenibacillus; species Paenibacillus sp. OK076. The sequence continues at coordinate 891,559 of NZ_FOCH01000001.1, read as the reverse complement.
CTTCTGCCAATTCATCTTTGGTCAGCGGATCATCCACATCCTTTTGCAACCAATAAGCAATAGCTCCAGCCAAATGTGGATCAGGAAATTGGCGACTTATCGTATTGGCCTGTACCTTAACCTTAAGTTGTGCCGTAACACTTGCGCCTTGGACGTCGACTGCTTTGATCGTCAGCGTTGTTTCTCCAGCAGCCTGTGGAACAAGTCGAATCACTTTTTCTACCACAGTAGAGGAAACAATGGTTGCATCTCCTGGTATGACACTGAATTGCAATTCATCACCATCTGGATCACTAAAATACGTGGAGACGTTCCAATCCAAGGCAGCATGATCTAGTGTAAGTTCCTGATCAGGCAAACCGCCAATAATAACCAGTGGCGCCCTGTTTCCCGTTCCTGGATTGGAGGGAGTGGAAGGATTCGTCGGTGTTGTTGGGGCAGATCCACCTCCTCCACCCGTGCTTCCATTTCCACTTTCTGGCGTCGCCACGGAATTGCCGTTTGTGTTTCCGGTACCGTTTCCTGCATCATTGCCGCCTGAAGTTGTACCCTGCACCTCAGTTACCTTTCCTGGCTCATTAGCATTGGATTCCGGATTGACGCCCCCTTGACTCGCAGCTTCATCAAGCGCTTGAATTACTTCAGTTGCGCGTAATGCGATCACGGCCATTTCCTGTCTCGAAGTAGAACGCTTCGGCGCAAAGTTTCCATTGTCCCCTTTCAAGATTCCCAACTCAACAGCCTGTTGTACACTTGGCAAAGCCCAGGCACTAATGCCGGAAGTATCCTTAAATGACAACTCTTTGGTCAAATTTAATGTTTCATCATATCCCTTAGCCTTCAGAGCACGGATAATCGTCGTTGCCAGCTCTTCCCTTGTTACCAGACCGGCAGGACGAAACGTACCATCCGGATAACCATTCATGATTCCGGCCAATTGGAGAGCATGAATATAGGATCCATTCTCAGCGTTACGATCCAGATCTTTAAATAACAGATCTGGAAGCTGAGCTGACGACAGCACGTTCATTTCCAACAGTTGTGCCAGTGTGTACGCAAGGTCCCCTCTTGTCAACGTTGCGCTCGGGTTGAAATTCCCTGCTTCGTCCGCCAGAATCATCTGTTGCTCAGCAGCCCTTTCAATGGCTTGCCTTGCCCATAGTGCTGCCTGCTGCAAGTCACGAATGTTTACTGCATCGGCCGCTGCACTCACTGTTCCGGGAACAGTAATGACTGATAAAGACAGAAGGGCCGCCAAATAAGGCGAGACCCTACGGTTCTTATTTTTAGAACAAAATTTTTGTTTGGATATACGTGTTGTCATCTCTTAACGTTACCTCCTACATGAACATAACCCTGGAGTCAGCAAAGACTCGTTGCGTTACTTGATTATCTTCATTGTAGGAGAGACTATAGTTGGAAAACAGTCTACAAAAGAGTAGACAGCGTTTCAGCTCATCATAACAATCCCCGCTGCTCAGCGATTTGTACAGCATGAGTGCGACTACTCGCACCCAGCTTCGCGAACACTCGGCGAATGTGTGTATTAACAGTGCCGGGTGAGATACCAAACTCGGCAGCAATCTGTCTGCTGGTCAGGCCCTCAGCGATATAACCGAATATTTTTTGCTCCATTGGGCTGAGTCCCACTTCCTTCGTATCCAGGTTTGCCTCCCCTACAGAGGAGAAGCCCCTTGACCGTTTGTCTCTTGCGAATGCCGATAATAACTGCTTCACATAAGCCATTTTCACACCATCATCCTGTATCGCCTGCGTACGGCGCAAATACAGGTAGTCCTGCAATAACCGCCTAACCTGCTCACCTTCTGCAACGAATGAACGTATATATCCTTCCGGTCCCCCCAACACCAAGGCACGGGATAATGCTGCAACACTGGCATCTGTGAATCCTTGCTTTTGCAGCATGATGGATTCTAGCAGAGCACACTCTACCTGTTCAGTCAGCCAATCCCGTTCTTCAGCCTGGTTACGGATTCTTCTCAGTTCCTCTTGTGCAAAATCATACTGCTTAAGGACAATCATCGCACGTATGCGGACCATGGAGTGGAAGATCTGATCACAGCTGGTCTCGGCGGCCAAACTGCCTTCGCATGGTGGTTTAACCAGAATGGTTTGAGCCGATTCCACGGGACTCACTTCAAGTAAAATTCGCTGTTGATGTGCTTCCAGTGCTGGCCGCCAGTAGTCCATGTCCTTCACAGATAATAAACCTGTGACCTGTTGAAGCAGCTTCATGCCTTCCTCAGGTCGACCCAATGTAAGTTCAAGTCTGGCCTTTAGTACATACGCAGGAACGAGCAGCGCAGCCACCTTGATCTGCAAAGCCACTTCAAGGGCTCGATCCGCATAACTTACCGCTTCTGATAACCGATCTTGTTCCATTAAAATTTCACCATATCCGACACCATAGTAGGACGTTACATAGGCATGTTCAGCATACCAACGTTCCGTAATCGCCCCAAAGCAAGCTTGCCCACGCCGTAAATAGCCATTAACGCCATGAAAGCTGCGTAGGCGCATGCTCTCTCTCCGATCATAATCCATATACTGAAAGGCAATATCATCGGGATATCCCTGATCGATATAGGACACCAAATAATGAGCGAGCCCATCCAAATCTCTGTTCAGATAAGCCATGTAGGCTCGCATCACACAAATGACTTGCAACAAATACCCGATAATCTCAGGTTCAAGCTGCCCTTGAAGATGCACCCGGATGACGTGTTCCAGTTCATCAAGCTGCTTCACCATCTGTCCATAAGGCATTTCGCGCGCGACAAGGAACAGGTAGGACATATATAATTTTGGATGTGCTTTCACGATCTCCAGTGGCAAAACATCGAAGTATCGCCGGAGCGTCCACCACTCTCCCATAATAAAGTGGGCAAACAGCTCTTCCAGCAGTCTGGCTGCATCCTGCATGTGCTGTCCGAGAATATAATGATCCAGTGCTTCAGCGGGATATCCATGCCGCTCATACCAATGTGCAGCATGGGCATGTAATTCATTCACCTGTTCTGTGCCATAACGAGCCAGCTCACGCTTTAGAAATGCAGAGAACAAATGATGATACCGATACCAGTGCCTTTCCCGATCCAGTGGAACAAGGAAGAGATGTTCCTTCTCCAGCTGCCTTAACAAGTGCGGGGCTTCCTGCATATCACTTAATACCTGACACAAACTGCTGTTCATTCTTCTCGTGATCGCTGTCCGGAGCAGAAATTGCTGCATCTCGGGTGACTGACGCTGGAACACTTCTTCAAGCAGGTAATCCGAAATTGTCCTCTCCCCAGGCTGCCCGTGATCTTCACGAGACAGAGAAGTCGATGGACTGATTAAAGAGTCTGCACCCCATGTGTGAGATAAAGCCAGCAGCTTCAATCCGGCAGCCCATCCCTCCGTCTGCTGTACCCAACCACGCGCATCCTCCCCGGCAATATCCAATTGCATGATCTCCTTGCAAAATTCAATGCCCTCCTCTGCCGTAAACGCCAGTTCCTGAAGCGTGAAGTGCTTCAATTCACCTCTCAGACGTAGCTTCTCAAGCTTGAATGGAGGATAGGTGCGACTTGACAGTACCAGATGAATGGACAGGGGAAGATTTTCGATAAAGTATTGCATCTGCTCATGAATCTCAGACTGGGTTACTGCATGATAGTCATCCAGAATAAGCAGTGCATGCTGATTGGCGAGGGCAACACGGTTCAACAATAATATTAATGCCGACCTAGGATCTATCGGATACCGTTGCAAAAAGTGTGGCAGGACATCTCCGCAGAGCCCCTCTCTCACTCGATCCAGTGCATGAATAACGTATAGCCAAAACTGAAGTGGGTTCTGATCTTTATCATCCAGGCAGACACTGGCCGCATGTATTGCTTCATTTCTCACCCAGCTGCCTAGAAGTGTGGATTTCCCTGAACCGGCCGGGGCAGTTAACAAAGTGACTTTGGATTGGAACAATTCTTTGCGCTGCAAACTGAGCCGTGGACGGTCCATTGTGTCCGCCGGCAAGGGTGGCAGTTCCAGTTTGGTTGTTAAAATCATAAATTGAAGCCAGTCCCTGTGGAGACCAGCGGTATGTTCCTGTTGCATGAGATCCTCCTGAATCAGCACCATGGTGCCCGTTTTCCGATTCATTGTATGTACATTCAGATACCCTAAGTATACAAGGAACCACGGCCATGCCCCACACATTTTTGAACGGAAGCAATGACAAACAAACCCTGCACATTGAGTGCAGGGTAACATTTGGATGATCGAACCATTATCGGATTGACTCTTCTATTTTCCTGTCTGAAGCAACCTATAGTTCACTACAATATAGTTCAATCCCGATAACAGCGTAACTCCTACCGCCAGCCACAATAAAATCCCATCAACTCGCACATCTGTCAACAAACTGAACGGAACATTATTCAATAACACAGCAATGATGGCTGCGACCTGCAGCACCATTTTGAGCTTGCCATACCGGTCGGCCGCAAGTGCGATCCCCTGTTCACTGGCAATCATGCGCAGCGCCGTAATGACAATTTCACGTCCAATAATGATTACAGCAATCCATGAACCGATCAGATTCTCCTGAACCATCATAATCAGCGCAACCGAAATCAATAGTTTATCTGCCAGTGGATCAAGCAATTTCCCCAGATTGGTGATCTGATTATATTTTCGCGCCACATACCCATCCAATTTATCGGTACCCGCAGCCAGTGCAAAAATAATAACGCCAATCACCAGACCATGCTGATCCAGAAAACGAATAAGTTCACTCGACTCCTGTATCCATGACGGCAACGGGATGAAGCACAACATAAACAAAGGAATCAATGCCATTCTCGCCAGGGTAATTTTGTTAGCCAGGTTCATGGAAAACCTCCCTCTACTTCACTCCAGTATGTTGTGATTTCTCCACCATTGAGCCATCCTCCTTTTTTTCACAAAAAAAGAAAGGGCAGACTGCTCATACAGTTACCCCTTCTTCGGAATTCTTTAATGTATTCCTCTGTAGCTCATCCTCTGATCTACAATGATTCCTTTATCACTCGTTTGTAATACCATATGGACAACAGGCCGAAGATGGAATACAACAACGTATACACAATCATGACGATTACAGTAGGTGTGGCAAGTTCGGTGCCAAAGAAGAACCAGCCTGATTTCACGGCAAAATAACTATGGCTTAGTCCCACAACAAGTGGAATGCCGAAATTAAACAACTGCTTGTACTGAATTCCGCGTAACAAATTGCCTTGCGTAAATCCAAGTTTGCGCAGAATGGTATAGTTTGATTTCTCTTCTTCGCTCTCATTCATTTGTTTGAAATAGAGGATACACCCGGATGTAATCAAGAAAGTCAGTCCCAGGAAACCAACAATGAACATGATTAGGCCCATACTGGTTCGTTGATTATTTCTGAATTCAATCTGGGAGAAGCTTGGAGCTTCCAATTTCAGATCTGCAAAAATGGCATACGCATTCTCTTCTTGCCCGGAATCTGTAATGTGCACACCGTAATAATCGGTCGCTCCCCCTTTTTGAAGTTTCGGATCAAGATCCTGCGCAAGCTTCGCATAAACCGATTCATCCACAACCGCCACGGGTGTACCCTGGGTATAGTATACGGGAAGCACGCCCTGTTTCGTGGTTCCGATTAATTGCTGGTCAATGGCTTGCTTCAACCCGTGCAGAACAATGGGGCCTTTCTCCTGAATTGAAATTAACTGTTGGATTACATTTCCATACCCCATGAAAACCACTTCACCTGGTTGCAGGTCGATGTTATCTACCATGCTGTCACTTAACACACTACTGAACAATCGATCTTCCGACAGGGAATCATTCATCACCTTGGTTGCGTCAATTTCAATATACAAAGGTTGTCTGTGTTTCTCTTCATATGGAATCTGTTTGTGATCCAGCTCGGCTACAAAACGATTTTTCACATCAACCTGGGCAAATGAAAAATCATCTGGCAAGCTTTCCTTGGCTTGCGCCTCTGCCGAATAATAGGAAATATAACTGAGCGACAACATGCCTATGGCGAGTGCCGATACGGTAGTAATAATGGTCAGCAGCAAGGCATTCGACTTCATGCGAAACATGATGGAGGATAACGACAATACCTCGTTAATGGAGAGGTAGCCTTTTTTGCTTTTGCGAATCAGATTAAACAGAAAACTGACCGAACCTTTGTAGAACAGATATGTCCCCAGAATGACCGAGAACAAAATCAGAATCATCGTGTACATTAACTGCTGCATATCCAACGCCTCACCATTGAACAGCCGTGCAGACAGGATGTAACCGAACACGATCAGAGCAATACCCAAGATACCCATCAGAATCTGCCCAACAGATAACTTCTTTACCTGCTGCTCTGTTGTAGAAGACACCCGAAAGAGTGATAGAATACTCTGTGCTCGGATAAATGTGTAATTCATCAACATGATAAGCAGATACATGACGGCAAAGACAATCAGCGTTTGCACTAGCGCCATCGGTGAGAAGTATAGCTTCGTGATCACATCAACGCCAATAATTTTGAACAAAATCATCAATATCAGCTTGGAACCCAGAAACCCGATTAGAATACCGATTACCATAGAACCAAAGTAGAGAATGCAATTTTCCGCACTCAAAATGCCAAATATTCTTCCCTTCGTCAGTCCGATCAGCTGAAACAAACCGATCTCCTTACTGCGCCGCTTGATAAAGATCGTATTGGCATAGAGCAGAAAAATGCCCACAATGACAATCAGTAACACGGAGGATGCGCCGATCGCAGCCGCTCCTTTCGTTGATTCAGCAACCTCATCCATGGAGGGATCATATTGTAGTGTCACAAAGGAAAAATACAGCGCCACACTAAAAATCAGGGCAAAGACGTAAAGATAATAATTTTTCAGATTTTTCCTTAGATTGCGAAAGATGATGTAATTCAGGCTCATGGCTGCACACCACCCAACACGCCCTGAGTTTTGATAATATCGTTGAAGAAAGTTTGTCGGGACTCGTCTCCTTTATTTAATTGGGTGTAGATCTGACCGTCCCGGATGAAAATCACCCTGCTGCAATAACTTGCGGCAAACGGATCATGTGTAACCATAATAATCGTAGCCTGATGCTTCCTGTTCATATCACTCATTTTGCCAAGCAGGTCCGAAGCCGATTTGGAATCGAGTGCACCCGTCGGCTCGTCAGCGAAAATAATGCTCGGATCATGCACAAACGCACGGGCGGCTGAAGTTCGCTGTTTCTGTCCACCCGAGATTTCGGATGGATATTTGTCTTTCAGCTCATATATGCCCAGCTCACGGGCGATTTGTTCGAACTTCAGGTGTGCCTCATGCTTCGGAATACTCGTAATCGAGAGCGGCAGCAATACATTTTCCTTCACCGTGAGGGTATCCAGCAAATTATATTCCTGAAAAATAAAACCGAGATAGTCTTTGCGGAACTCAGCCAGCCGTTTCTCCTTCATGCCGGTAAACTCCTGGCCTTCGATTTCAATTGTGCCCTGACTTACCCGATCGATCGAAGAAAGAACATTCAGCAGTGTCGTTTTCCCCGAACCCGAGGGCCCCATAATCCCAACAAATTCGCCTTTACTTACCCCGAGATCAATCCCCTTGAGGACTTCCTGTTTATTTAACTTGTTGCCATAGACTTTATGAATTTTTTTGGCTTCCAGTATCCACATATCCCACTCACTCCTCTTTGGTATATCTCCATCATAGGCGGGATACTCCAATTTATCGTGCGATTCACCGAACAAAACCAAAAAGCATGTGACAATGTTGTCACACGCCTGCAAGGTGGATCATGTCATTCTTTCGCGGGAAGGTTAGCTTGACGCTGGTGCCCTCTCCGGGAGCAGACTGTACCTGAATGTCTATACGAAGTGTTTGTGCCACCTGTCGAGTCAAATACAAACCCATCCCCGTTGCGTTTCCTTCCAGCCTGCCTTGGGTTGAAGTGAAGCCTTTATCAAAGATACGTGGTAAATCCTGCGCTTCGATCCCTCGTCCATAATCCTGAATGGTCAATATAATATGCCCATCCTGTTCCTTGCTTTCAATGACAATGTCAGAGGAATGACTGTATTTCACCGCATTGCTAAGCAGCTGCCGTATGATAAAACCTAACCATTTGCTGTCGGTCAGCACCTTGGTCACATCTAATGACACGTCGAAGCCAATCCGTTTGGATATACACCATGACTTCAAAGCTCTAATCTCGCCATTCAAAATCGGTTCAAGCTCTGTTTCTTCCACAAACAAATCATTATGCATAAATGGAATACGCTTCTGGTGAAGCTGCTGATCGAGCAGTTGGTGAATTCGCAGCCATTCATACGTCATCTGTCCTTGCAGCTTGTCATCCGGCATTCGCTCGATCATCAATTGCAGTGCGGTTAGTGGCGTCTTCACCTCGTGAATCCAGGCTAACATCTCATCCTTCTCCTGCTCCAGCAAAATAAAATGAGCTGATGACTCCTTCCGATAACGTTCGGTCTGGGAAGTCACGGCATCGTGCACAATCCGTTCATAAGGGCTTTCAGCGATATCCAAATCCCCTGGATCATAGGTATGATCCCAGGCAGTTAATCTTTTGTAGAAACGGGTCTCTATTGGATATCTCGCCCAGATAAACACAATGCATACCACTACATTCAGCACGACGATGTACGCTACAGATTGGAATGGAATGGACTTGTCGATATAGGCTACAAATAAAAAGATGAGCTGTATGCTTATAAGCAACACTAGCCAGCTCAGCTTTTCCCGTATGTATTTTCCAATCATGTTTCCGCCTCTTCCGTTGCCATATAGCCCTGCCCCACCTTGGTTTCAATATAGCCATCCAGATTTAGCGGCTCCAGCTTTTTGCGAAGACGATTGACGTTGACTGTCAGCGTGTTATCACTCACAAAATGTTCATGATCCCAGAGACTGCGAATCAGGTCTTCCCGGGTCACAATCTGATTTTTGTGCTCAACCAGCACTTTGAGAATGAACATTTCATTTTTGGTCAAAAGGACTGACTCATTGTCATGGGTAAGCGTATTTTTCACATATTCAATGGTAGCCCCACGCCATGTGCGCAGCTCAATCCGCTCTGTATTGTAGTTATATACCCTACGCAGGATCGCCTGGATCTTGGCTATCAGCACATCGAAATGGAAGGGCTTCTGGATAAAATCATCTGCGCCCAGGTGCATCGACATGACCATATCCGTAGGATGATCCCGTGAGGACAGAAAGATAATCGGTACATTGGAATGGGCTCGGATCATGCGACACCAATGAAAGCCGTCATACTGGGGAAGCTGAATATCAATAATGACCAGCTGTGGCTGAATGGCACTGTATTCCTGCATCACTTTGCCAAAATCCTGCACGCCATACACGTCATATGACCACTGGGATAACCGTTCTTTGATTTCACTGAATAACGATTCATCGTCTTCAATGAGCATAATTTTAAACATATATCTTCACCACGTTTCTGTTCTTCTTGGGCCGACCAAACAATAAACATACAGCAAAATGACCGTTCCATGTACGAATCGTTCTTTCGATCGCTGTTATCCCCAGATTTTTTTATTACCTTTCAAAGGTGAAAATCCGGGGATAAAGGCGACCACTTCGTTTCTTCAGAATCGATTTCGTCCCCTCCACTACTTTCGCTACATATTGAACAATAAAAATTGTCGAACCAAATAAAATAATTAATTCTCACTACGTTGCAGAGCTCAAAACAAAACACATGCTCCAGATTCATCACTAGAATTCTGGAATCATGGGAGCAAACAGAACGCAAATTAGTAAATTCTATTATCCCTCCATAGTATGGAGGACCTTGCTTGGATCACTGATTTCTTCCATCCGTTCAATTAATTGCTTGGCGACATCTTGTGGCGATCTTAATTGGCCTGCTTCATAGACCTGACCGAATACCTCAGACAGTGCAAATTCCTCTGCACTTTTGCCTCTTGCCACAGCCTGTAGCTCAGTATCTACCATCCCTGGATCGAATGCAATCACTTCAACGGGATTGGGTTGCCCGGATTGTTCCATCGCTACGCACTGGGTGAACATGTTTATTCCAGCTTTGGAGGCACAGTAAGATGCCATTGAAGGTGCCGGGTAACTGCCTGAACCGGACGATACATTGACAATTTTTCTGCGTGTGGTCAGGTGGTTGGTATGTTGTATAAAAGATGAAGTCAGAATCATAGGCGCTGCCAAACTGATGTTCAGATTAAGACTGATCTCCTCTGCACTGCACCGATCTATCGATTTCAACGGTTCCAGCATCGCTGCATTGTTTATGAGCCCAATGAATTCAACTTCTTGCAAAGATATCTGTTTCAAAATGTGTGAGACAAGCTCTTCGATACCACTAAGGTCACCAAGATCGTACTGAAAATGCTTATAACGATCAGTCGCTTCCTTCATGTCAGCTGTTCCGCGTGCAATGCCGTAGACGTAATCTCCTTTTTCCACTAACAATTCTGCGAGTTGCTTACCGATCCCCTTGGACGTACCTGTAATGATAAAGTGCCTGTTTCCCATGTACTTTAACACCCTTTCTGTTACGCATTTTGGTTAGAAACATCTTATTATGTATGGATTGGTTTTCTCCACAACGTCACCCATAGAATGGGCAAGCCAAAACAATCTTCATCCTGATCCATCTCCTTCATCGGTCGCAACTCCACGCATTCAAATGGATCTTCAAGCAAATAGCGAAGCTTTTCCTCCGTAAAAGCCAGACCACCTTTCATCGACTTCTCACGGTATACCTCCCAATCGTCCATAACGCTCTCCGGTCCACCCTGACCGCCAAATCCTGGAGCAAAGCAGGTCATTCCAAAATACCCTCCAGGTTTAAGTGCTTTCTGAATCATCTGTATGTAGGGAATTCGCTGATGTGGCAGCAGGTGGTGAAGACATCCCGAATCATAGACCAGATCGTACTCTTCCTGTGGCGTGAGTTCAAATGCTGATTTGCATTCGAAATTCACCTCAAGCTTTTCTTCCGCTGCTCTTTCCTTGGCCCAGGCAATGGCTGCCTCCGAGAGATCATAAGCATCTACCTTATAACCCTGACGTGTTAGATATATTGCATTTCTTCCCGGGCCACAACCTAGCTCCAATGCTTTACGCCCAGGTAATATCCCTGAGTTCACATGTGCTACCAGATTTTCATCCGGCTTGTTTGGAAAAAAGGGAATCGGTCGGTCCCGATCTTCATAGAACGGTTCCCAAAATTGCTTCGCTGATCTGAATTCTGCGTCAAGCATGTCATATAGATCCTGGACATTTTTAATCGTCTTCTCCATAGCCACATTCCTCCTCGAATTCATACAAAATATCCTGTACATTCCCTCTTATGAATCGATCTCTTTCCCTTTAAATCACCCGATTTATCACGGTTTCTACGCTAAATCAACTACCCTCTATTATAACATTTCCAACTAATCCAACTCTATTTTTCTTGTATGATTCCGAGCCAAAAATGGTCTATTTACATGTAAAAAACGACGTTTAGAAGAAAGTACCTCCCTGTCTTCTCAACATCGTTTTAATCCTTTTTGTTCAGGATTCGATCAGCTTAACTTCTTCGTTAGATACAGCACCACATCGTCATCGATAATCGTTTCATCGCCCCACTTTAGATAACGATCATGCTTGTGAATACCAAGACCATCCGGTATATATCCACGACGGGCATACAGAATTTGAGCTTTGCCATAATCGGAAAACACCCCGACACCAATCCCCGCAGTATCGGTTCTCTCCTGAATAACTTCTTCTGCCCGGTCCATCAAACGTGATCCAATTCCCTGACGCTGATACTTAATCAGTACATTGAAATCATTAATTTCCGGAATACCCTGTTCCTTGAACGACGGGTAATATGAATTCCACAATACATTTACGTAACCGGCAAAAGCACCAGCAAGCTCCGCTACCAGAGTCACCCGCTCACCATTCTGCTGTTCTGCAAGATATTGAATATACTGCTCTGCCGATTTCGCCCAACCCTGTTCCTGAAAAGCCTGCGAAATTACGACCGGATCGCTCTCATCCAAAAGTCTGATATGTATATTCATCGATGTAATCTCCTTAATATTATTAGATATTTAAATGTTATTTTCACAAAAAGTCAGATCCACGAAGTGTTCGTGTGTCCCTTTGGCAGAATACATCCTCCACTGCTGCAAAAAAGTATAAAACATGTCCCCAAAACTCATACCCTCTGGCAATGTATCCACCATTTTTATCGCATCAATTTCCGAATTAGGTTCCATCGATACAGCACGGAATTCCATAATATTCGCATAATAGACCAAGCCGAATTTTCCGTTCATTTCATAGATTCCGAAGGGTTCAAGCATGAACTTCATTGCCCCTGTCTCTTCATACAGTTCTCTTCCAGCAGCTGTAAGAACAGACTCGCCAGCTTCACGATTACCTCCTGGGAATTCCCAGCCTTGGCGTTTAAGGTTATGAATAATGACGTATTTCTCCTGAAACTGAGTAACCATGATGACAAACTGAATCTCTTGTTCCAATTCATGAAATTCACTTAGTTCCAGCCACTGTTGCCCTATCATCAGTAATTACACCTCACATATTTCACCCCTAGATTTCCAACCTGCTTCTAAGCGAGGTAATATGGGCAACGTGGTGCCTGCCATGCCATGCATATACGCCCAAATTGTAGTCCAGTCTGGTCGTTTCTTTGGATGCGGGATGATAAAAGGTTTTGGCATAGTCTACATCTGATAATGTGTTTAACAGCGCTACCCAACGACGATGCAGCGCATCCAGGATTTGCAGGGAAAACTCGACGTCCAGCTCCCGCGAATCACTCAGTTCAGCCCATCGTTCCTCGTAATATGGTCTTATCGTAGGGTTATCCTCCGTCAGTGCCAGCTTGAAACGAACCATGCTATTCATATGGCTATCTGCCATATGGTGTATGACCTGTTTGAGCATCCAGCCACCTTCCCGGTAGGGTAACCTCAATTGGTCTTCACTCAGTCCTTTGACCGCTTCACGGGCACGCTCCGGCAACTCCGCAATATCCTGAATCCACTGCTTCCGCTGCTCTGGTGTGACCTCGCCTGTATGTTCAAATGATCCAATCGGGTATCTCAAATCCATCGATCATTCCTCCTTGTTTAAATGGTTTATATATACACATTGCCCTCCTATGGGGCATACTCCATCAGCCAGCAGTCTCTCATCTGTCCTTCGTGCAGCTCATGTTCTGGTAGAAGTCTGACCTTCCTGAAACCACACTTCTCGTAACAAGCTATGGCACGATCGTTCCACGTTTGCGGGTCCATGACCACTTTCCTGGCCTGCCTCTCGTTGACCAGATAAGCCAACATGGATTGTACTAGTTGTGTGCCAATACCACGGTTCCAGTAATCCACCTCTCCAATAAACTGATCTGTTCCATAGATGATTTCATCTATGTCACCATAACCATACTCATTCCGTTCTTCCTCCTCCAGTTCATAGAACTGGATATAGCCGATCGGTTTACCTTCGTGTTCAACCATACAACGATGTGCCGTATCCTCTTGACTATAAAAGTGCTCTCTGACCAAATTCAGATCATGCGGCTGATCACGGCCTTCATAATATTGAAGTACTACTGGGTCAGACAACCATTGAACAAGGAGCTGTTCATCCTTTTCATCCAGTAAACGCACCGTAATCTCATTCCATTGATAGATTAGCTTCATTCCAAATACTCCTTAATGATCTCCAGAGGCTCTCCTGAGACCCAGCTCAGGTCCTTCCCCAATAATTTTTCCTGATGAACATAATAGATCATCGGTTGCCGAATCAGTTCTGCCTCCTCACCCAAAGGATGAATAGTAAAACGCATCTTGTACGTGCCCACCGCATCAGGTATGGAGAACCCTGCAAATTCAGTTATCGCTGTTGATGACTGCCCCTGTAACGCTTGACGAAAAATTTCTTCCATTGCACCTGTGCTGCCGACGGAGGTAGGTCTAATAAATCGGTTGTCCTTTTTGTCATCAAAAGATATTGAACCCCAGCCAGGTACAAGGGGATAGACGGTGTGCTGACCCTTGTCTTCTTTTGTGCGTATAATGGTTAATTGCACCTCGTATTCATCCGCAGCTGTCTGCCGAATCGTGCCCTTCATGTTAACATCCTGCGCTGTAACGCTTGGAGCCAAATTATTATATACAATGAAAGCTGCTACAATAATAATTGCAATACCCGTTATCCAAAATATCGTACTTCTACGCATGTATTTAACCCCCAAGCTGATTAACCGTAAGTCTGAAGTAACTCGCTCTCCATTAGTATATGTGTAACGCTGTCCAGTTCCGGAGAAGCAGACCAATCACTATGTGTATTCAAACCATATTTAATCGTATGGATAACGCTATTGGCTGACATATATAAATTATGGTGTACTCCCGGTTCCACAATGATGTGATCTCCTTCGCACATAACTCTGATTTCAAGCATTTGATCATTCGTAAATTTTGCATAAGCGATCCAACCGGACTGCACAACATAGAATTCGGTTATATGGTTATGAAAATGGCTATTTTGCCATGCTCCCTGAGATGAAGCTACCGTTCTACAATAATAACTGCCATCCTCTGAAACCATTTTGTATTTCCGTTCCCCATTAGCCATCTGCTCGAAGGTGGTAATCACGTTGTCCGGCCCTAGATTTCGTTCTAAAGTTTCTCTATCCAAACCATTACACCTCCTGATCTGAAATACGAAGGTAGCATTCAAACTCTATAATCTTCCTTTAACGCCTTACGGCCTTCCAGATATATTTGTGCTCACGCACAGCAAGTCTCCCATCAATCAGATTTTCCTTCAGCTTAACTTGAAGCTGTTCATGGTACTCAAGCCGTGTGTAATCCGGGTTGCCAGGGATATCGGAAAGAAAGATAGCGAACTCTTTTTCATCAGGGAAAACCATTAAAGCCTCGTTGAATTCCTCAATCTCAATGTTTTCATACTGATTCATGTGCAGCCTTTCTTGTACCTTGCTTACATCGGTATGAATGCCAAAGATCACGCCACCCTTTCGCAGCAATCGCCCATGTTCAATAATGGACGTAGGTCCTCTGCGGTCATAGATCAGGTCGAACTGTTCGTCTTCGAAAGGCAATTCTGTTTTGGTTGTAGCGTAGACAAATTCAATATTTCCAACGTCACTGGCCTCAAGCCCAGCTTGAGCGATACGCAGCAGCTCCTTCGAATTGTCAAAACCCGTAATATGATCGGTATAGGCCGACATTTTTAATGTGAATTCACCATGACCACAACCCGCATCGAGCACGGATTTATGCTGAGGCAGCAACTGCATCAAACGCGCTTCAAATACATCTTCTGCTGAATTGCCCTCCCAGGTAAATACAGACCTACCCGTGTATCCTCCGTTACGCCGTGCAATCATGTCATACCATTCCATGCCCAATAGATATCCCCCCAGAAGAAAATCCCATATTAAACAACATTCGACACAGGCAAGTCGATTTCCCTGTACATAAGTTAACTTTTTTCTCACTAAAAAAGTTCAATCTATTCACATCTTGTGCTTGTTAAAATTTGAAACGCTTCTCTCGTAGGCGCCGTATTAAGCTCGAAGTCGTATTTTTCAACTTGGATAAACCAATAAGATGTGGAGGTTAAATGAATGTCTTTTTTTAAGAAAATGTTAGCCAGTGTAGGTGTTGGAGCAGCCAAAGTAAATACAGAATTACATACACCTCAGGTTACGCCTGGAGGCGTCATCTCTGGGATCGTGTACATCGATGGTGGAGACGTGGAACAGAATGTAGACCGAATCTACCTTACGATCAAAACCCATTACATACGGGAGTACAATGATCGAAAAGTAAATGAAACTGCCGTTGTAGCCAAATACTTGCTTACCGAAGGTTTTATATTACAGGCTGGCGCCAAACTGGAGAAATCCTTCTCATTTGATCTACCAGAAAATCTTCCAATTACACTGCATCGTGCAGAGGTGTGGGTTGAAACTGGCCTCGATATATCAAGCGCCATGGACCCCTCAGACCGGGACAGACTCCATGTCGTTCCTACAAAAGATATGAACACTGTGCTTGATGCGATTGATCTCCTCGGTTTCAAGCTGCGTGAAGTGACCAACGACTATGCTCCAAAGCTTGGTGGTAATCTTCCATTTGTACAGGAATTTGAATTCGTGCCAACGAGCAAATTCCGTGGTTATTTGGATGAGCTGGAAGTACTATTCTACCCGATGGGAGATTCACTGGAACTGTTGCTTCAGATCGACCGCCGCGCACGTGGACTTGGTGGCATTTTCTCGGAGGCGATGGGGACGGATGAGAGCTTTGTCCGACTGCATCTCTACGAGAGACACCTTGCACGGGGTGCGCAGTCAGTTGCCCAAGGTCTGGAAGAAGTCATTTCCAAGCATTTATAATCTATTAAAAATAGCCAAAAAAACAGTTCTCCTACCAACTTTCATTGGTGTAGAACTGTTTTTTGGCTATGTTTTTCTTTTAT
The DNA here is from genome assembly GCF_900110055.1 of Paenibacillus sp. OK076. Taxonomy (NCBI): domain Bacteria; kingdom Bacillati; phylum Bacillota; class Bacilli; order Caryophanales; family Paenibacillaceae; genus Paenibacillus; species Paenibacillus sp. OK076. The sequence continues at coordinate 874,952 of NZ_FOCH01000001.1, read as the reverse complement.
TAATAAACAAGTCCAACCTCAGGAACGCTTTGTCCAGCGCTGTATCCCCGATCGAAGTCCATAATATGCAGCAGCAAGCAAAAGAAATCCAACGGCAGCGATCAGAATCGAAGTAGTATCCCAACGGGCAATGGTGCCAAAAGCAACCTTGGACTGCAACAATGTGACGGATGAATCGGTGTTCATCATTTCAGGTGTATGATTCAGCGTCATTAACATGCCTTGAACGACATTCCAAGCCATAAAACCCAGTGTGAATAGCAAAGTTACCAGCAGGGATTCCACACCTAATCGTTTGTTGATCCTCATGATTTTGCCTCCTCAATTACGGTTTGATAACACTTTGGAAGTTATAACATTCACCACATCATCTGTTGTTTGGTCATCCGTTTGAATGTACTCTTCAAAGCGTGCTCCATGGAATGCTTCGACACACTTAACCGCTTGTTTAAAAGTCCATCCATCAGGCTTATCCCCTTGCTCCAACAATATCTCATGTAATGTTTCCATAGATGTCATCAGGGTAAAATGAAAAAGGTCAGTATCTAGCTCTTTCAGACCCCGATGGATGTAACTGAACTGCTCATGTAACCAATCTCTTCAGGATCGTAGATCATGCTGTTCGGAATTAGCGGCTGCAGCTTGGTTGCAGCAGAGGTTTTACCCGGGCCAAATGCCCCATTAATCGTCACAATCATAGTGACGCTCTCCTGCGTGTCAGATTCAATTAGACAAGAGGTGCTGCAACTCCTGTTTCAGTCGATCTTTGTTCGTATCCACATATTGATAAAGGAGTTCAAACACCTCTTCATTATCCGATTGCATGCTTAAATTACCCGCTTCCAGCTCCACCCGTTGCAAAACTTCATGGATCTGTTGTCCATGCGTATTCAGGGTCGTCGTTACATCCTGCTCGGAGAGTGCATTCACATTTTCTCTTAACTGCTGAGGCGTTACACCACTTTCGGATAACATACACTGGATGTTCTTCAGAATCTCTGCATCTGCATCATTGCCTATGCGCTGCATCGCTTCGGTCGTTTCACCCAGAAACTGCCCACTCGCATTTTCAAGAAAACCAGTCATGCCATTCATGGATAGCTCTGTATCCAGATCTATGATCAGGATGGTATCTCGCAATACCTGTGGAAGTTCAGGTCCGCACTCCCGAATGGTCGCAAATTCCGCACGATACAGATCCATGGCAACACTCCCCACCACTTCCTCCCCCGACATGCTGTCAAACTGATCCAAGGGTAATAATTGCTGCAATTCTTCCTGTAATTTGTTCATCTCTCTGCCTCCTGTATCTCTCTATCTATAAGTTCAACTAATGAATCTTTACACGATCACTCCGTTGACAGAGCAACCTTACGATCACTGTTATCCCCAGATTTTTTTGACGCCCATACATCATAGCAGAATATGTTATATAAGTTTATCCGATGTAAGTTTGCACCAAATCACTTCCCCGCACACTTTACACGGAATATGGATAAAGTTAACCTGCACTTGACCTTTGGAACATGATCCGCTGTTATGATCTTGTCATCAAGAGTCTTGGGAGGGGTTAAGATGCGCCTGGCCTTGTTCACCGACACTTATGTTCCGGAAACCAATGGTGTTGCCGGTACGCTGCACCGCTTGAGTAATCACTTGAACCGCAAAGGCATTGAGCATCTGCTATTCACACCGCAGTCTGTTATTGAAGGCAACGATGCCGCTCCGGTCCGTTCGGTGACGAACATCCCCTTTTTCCTCTATCCGGAATGTCGCATTGCCTTACCTAATCGAGCAGCCATTCATCGGGAGCTAAAGACTTTTCAACCAGATCTGCTGCATATCGCCACTCCGTTCAATATGGGTCTTTTCGGTCTCAGATATGCGCTCAAGCATCAGCTTCCACATGTCATCTCCTACCACACTCACTTCGATCGGTACCTCGAATACTACAGGTTGAAAAGTGTCATTCCTCTGTACTGGAAGTATATCCAATGGTTCCACCGGGCCTGTGATGCAACACTAACACCGTCTCAGGAGACCTTAAACGCATTGCAATTGAAAGGTATTCCACGTCTGAAGTTATGGTCCCGCGGGATCGATTGCAGCCTGTATTCACCTGATAAACGAAGCACCGATATCCGTACTCGCTACAACATAACGGCTCCTCTAATTTTACTCTACGTTGGACGAATTGCCCCGGAAAAAGATATCGCTACCCTCACCCTTGCCATGCAGCAGTTGCCAGAACCTATGCAATCCCGTGTACACTGGATTATTGTAGGCGATGGGCCATTACTTCCCAAAATGCGTATGCAATCCCCACCCAATGTCACCTTTACGGGGTATCTGCATGGTGAAGAGCTTGCTGCTATGTATGCTTCGGCAGATCTCTTTGTGTTTCCTTCCTCAACAGAAACATTTGGCAATGTGGTGCTGGAAGCGATGGCTTCGGGATTGCCGGTGCTCGCTGCAAATGGTGGCGGTGTAAAAGATTTGGTCACACATCATCGAAGCGGTGTTCTGTTCGAGCCGGGTAATGCGGATGCATTGATTCGGGAGATATGCCTCTGGGGAGATCATATGGATCAACTGAGGAATATGGGTCTTGAAGGCCGAAAACTTGCTGAGCAGCGTTCGTGGGATCATATTTTTGACAGGTTGGTCGGAGATTATGAGGAAGCCATTGAGAATCGGAGAAGACGTACGAAAGATCGAATCATTACAGCTTGATTTTCATTAAATAAACCGAATTGAATTGAATAACAGAAAATCACTGCTGCTCCAAGAGGCACCTGTTGAAGTTTGGATATTTATATCCTTCCTCCTTCCAATGAGGAAATTTATATGCAATACGAGATATTAAAAAAGAGCGGGGATGGTTGATATCCTCGCTCTTTATAACAGTCGTCTACAGACGGTTAAACGTATGGCTTTTTCAATGAGAGATAGGTCCCTTTCCCGGTCAAGACGTCTAACATTACACAACGGGTTCAAAGGATATCGTGTCTTGCATAATACTCCATTCTACCCTCGGTCTAGCCGCTGCCCCTTCTCCATTCAGCACATTCCCGATCCATATCTCGTCGGTCTCCTGATTCTGCAAAAAGTGCCGGATCGCAGCTCTAATCAGAATAGATGTATGTAAATCCAGCAGCTCATCCAAAGGTACCCAAAATAACTCCCCTTCATCTGATGGAATAAAGGCTCGATGTGTCGTCTCACCAAAATATACAAACTGCTGCCGAACTTCACCGTCGCTATACTGCATCAAAACATATCGAAGACGGAAATTTTCAATTTCCGCTTGCTTGAACCCCGTCTCTTCTTCAATCTCCCGGTAACTGGCGGTCATTGGTGAATTAAGCTCGCCATGCTCCAAATGCCCGCCAATACCACCCCAGAACTCAAAATTGAACAGCCTGCTGCCAGCCTTCTTCATCATCAACATGTCGTTGCCATTACTCAAAAATGCCGTAGCCATTTGTCTGATCTCCATGTGCATTTACCTCACTGTTCTGTTATGTAATGTTGTGTGGTTTGACTCTAATCTGACGATCTCCCCTTAGAGCAGGCCCTTTAATTCACCAAGATGCTCAATAGCATGCAATGGTTTGGTTGTAATGCTGTCCTGCCAAGGCTGATTGACCTTCATCCAGATCGTGCTCATGCCTACTTTTGCCGCTCCTTCAACATCATTGACAGGATGGTCCCCAATGTAGATACACTGCTCGGGAGAGAGGTTGAAATGATCCAATGCCAATTTGAAAATACGAGGATCGGGCTTTTTGACCCCAGCCTCTTCCGAAACGATAATATGATCAAAATCATCCCGGATGCCGAGTTGATCAATTTTTCCGTACTGAATCTCGGTTTTACCATTGGTAATTAAACCTGTTTTATATTTTTCTCTTAGATGCTGAACCACTTCTCTCGCCTGCTGCATCAGAACAGCACTTTTCACATACTCTCTGCCATAGAACTCCATCAGCTCCGCGTGAGGCGGATTCTCAGCCCATGGTAATTCATGCAGCAGCTCGTTGAACAACACATCCTTGTCCTTGTAACCGTCCTCATCCAGCTCAACAATTCGTTTATGAATATCATCCGTAGTCTCAAGATGGGCAAAATAATTGTTAATCAAGCTCTGGCTGAAGCTTTCAAAGGTACTTGTTCTGTTGAGAATCGTATTGTCCAGATCAAAAATAATTGCTTTAATATGATCCATCGTCATGCTCCTCCTGTCTGGTCTGTAAACGTTCTTTCCTCAATAGTTGCTCCAGTTTCCGATTGGTTTCGGCCTGCTCTTGAATTAACCGTTTCGTTTTAATTTCTATGCTGATGAGTGTGACCGTCATAATAATTACACAAATGATCCCAATAAACCCCATAATATCTACTCACCTCTAACGTAATGTTTATTGTATTCTGTTAGCTGCGACTACCATGAATTATAAACATGCAAACCCAACCATAGATCAGACCAGGGCTGGGTTTACCTTGTAAAACTCATTTTCATTTCTTCTTTTTGTGATAATGGTAGCCCGTGCACAGGCCTTTTTGTTTGGATTTCGCGGAACAATTATGTCCACCATTTTTGTCCAGTCTGCCTGGATGGGCATAAGCTGAAGAAGATACACCAATAAGTACGACAAGAGACAAGATTACAATGACAACCTTTTTCATAAGTCACCCTTCGATCACACCCTATGCTTTAGGGCTTAATTCATCCTCCATCATTCTACATGAAAACCCATAATTAGGATATCCTTATTGCTCCAAAATTTGCTTATTCTATGATTTTAAACTTCCTCAACGCATGTGTGATGCCATCCTCACTTGCTCGCAGCGTGACATAGTCGGCACTTTGTTTGACGCGCTCTCCTCCGTTTCCCATCGCAATGCCAAGACCCACATACTCTAGCAAATCAATATCATTTTCACCATCGCCAAAGGCCATTGCTTCCTCTTTCGATATATTCAGGTGGGCGAGCACTTTTCCTGCCGCTATCGATTTGGATACTTCGTTCTCTTCCAGTACGTTAGACACGTAAGGATGAAACCTCACGAATTTTAATGCTGGAAATCTGGAATGGAATTTCTCCGCTTCGGCTTGATCGGCATATAAACAAATGCAATACACTTCCTGTTCCAAAGAACTGATTTTCAAGGGGGACTCCATCAGACCGAGCGTATCTCTCAATGCATCGGTGACACGCACATCCGTTGTACATAAACCATTCATCTCGAATGACTCTGTAAAATAAGAAATACTGCTGCCGTTCAGCTCGGCAAATTCACTGAATTCTCTGACCATTCGTGCAGAAAGCACCGATTTATGTATCACTTCTTCACCACTCTTGATCAATGCCCCGTTAGCCGAAATCATGGTTTCAATCCCGAATTTCCTGAAATCTTCGCATAAACTGTACGGTCTGCCAGTGACCAGAACAACCTGTATGCCCCTACGAACCAATTTTCGAATGGAATCCTCTGTACTTGGAGAGAGACTTCGATCCTTCTCACTGAGTAACGTACTGTCCACGTCCATAAATACGATTTTAATCAAAGGAACACCTCCTAAGTTATATCAATTGAACTAAAGCATATTTACACCTGCCACTCCGATGACAGAACAACCTTCCGATCGCTGTTATCCCCAGATTTTTTTTGATTACTATTTTCAAAGGAGAAAATCCGAGAATAAAGCGAGGTGTATGCTTCCGATGCAGCTTTCTTTACAGAAAGCTTGTAGCTCCGCTTCTTCAGGTTATTTCTGTCCTCACAAATTAAAGGCAAGTGCACGGTTAACTTAGTAGTCTTCCTGCACTTGCCTTTAGATTAACAGGTCTGGACGTTCTGGCTCCGCTCCATATACCACAACTGAAACGCTTCTACGGCCTCAACCGGTATATCGTTTAGCGTGTGATGCAGAACAGGTTTGGCACGATTCACGGTTTGAATCGAAGCAACTCCAAACCAGCGTTGCAGCAGACTCCGGGTAATCTGTACCTCAATGACTTTCTCCCGCTTGGAGATGTATAGTGTTGAGGTTAATGCACCCGTTCGCAACTGGATAAAGTTCTGATTCAGCACGTATCGTGTATGGAGAAAATCAGTTAGTCTGCATATGACAATCCACAGTAACAGAATAGCGGAAATCATCCACCATGCCTGATCCTGTCCCAGAATCGGCGGTTTGAAATAAAACAATAATCCCGTTGCAATAATCCATACCCAGCTTGGTGTGAGCATGCGCAGCCATAATGATTTTCGTGGAAGCTTCTGCATCTCCTGCGTAACCTGATAGGATGGCAAAATCTCCGAGATCATATCGTAAGCTTGCTTCACAGGCAGAAAAGGATAGAGCGAGTTAACTTCCTGTTCGGTTTCTCCCACACCACCTGCTGTAGTTAGTTCCACTTCTGCCAATCCTAGCAGTCTTTTCATCGGAGACTGCGTGATTTTCACCGCCTGAACTCGTTCTTTCAGGATCGAAAATGCGGTCTGTTCCAACATGCCCTTCGTAATGTAGATACGTTTGCGATCAGAGGAGATTTGGAAATCACCATACTTCACAAAGGTTCTAACAATACCTAGCATAATGGAAACAGCAATAAGTCCTGTGATGATCAATGCGGTAATCCACCAGGTATCCAGCCACGTTAATAGGATGCTCTCCGTCACTTTTTCATCGGGAAAGAAATCTTTCACCGACGAATAGAGCGATCCCAGAATCGGAATAAGTACCAGAAAGCTGAGCGAGGTAAACGAAGCTTTGAATATATCTTTTCGGGTGGACTTGTAATGGACAATCCGTTCAAGCCCCTCTTTTACAGTTAGTTGAATATCTTCTTCCCGTGTTACGTGTTCAGGTGCTGTCTCGGGTTCTTCGTTTGGTTGTACAGCATCACTGGCGACATTCGCTTCCGACATATGCCCTGCAACGACCTTTTCAAGCCGATCCGATTCCGAAAGCGAAACGACTTGCAGCTGAAAAGTAGCATCGTCTCCTTTGATGCCCGTCTCAAAACGAATGGATGTGACTCGGAACAAACGATGAAACAGCGACGTATGCCGGTTCACGTTCTGAATTTTGGTATAGGGTATCGTTCTTCTTGTGCGATTAAACACCCCACTGTAGATCTGAAAAGCCTTATCATCTGCGGTATAACGTAGTGTAAACCAACTCCAGATAATGCTTATCACACTAAACGCGATAGCCACATAGAAGACGATTCTGCCATACATAATCCACGTGGACGCCGAGCCATGACGGAGAATAAATAAAAAAACGATAAATGCAAAAGAATTTTTCACCAGTTTCCACAAACTCCAGAGCATGGCTAACGGGTGTTGTCTTTTCATCTCGTTCATTCATCCACCTCATTAATCCTTGCATACGACGCAATCTGATTACGCAGTTCAAGTGCCACTTCCTCTGGCAGCGCCGGGATCGTATGAGATGAACCCATCGTGCCAACCGATACAGAATATAGGCCATATTTTCTCAAAAGGGGACCTTGGTTCGTCGTGACGGATTGTACTTTGGCCATGGGAATGATCTGATGTACCTTTTTCAAAGCCCCGTGTTTCAATTGCAAGAACTCTTCATTCGCATCATAATACCAATGCTTGTATAACAATGAAGGCCGGATAAAAATTTCCCACACCGCATACAGCACTGAGATGGCAGTCACTCCCCACAGCAACCAACCAATCCACGCCTTCCATCCATAGATGGAATCCAGAACCAGCAGAGCTGCAAGCACAATCAACCCTATTCCGTTCGATATAACCGCACTGATTCTCCATATGGTTATGGCATCCGGCGATAAACGTTGCTCGGGTGTACTCTGTATGTACTGCATATCTTCACTCCTTTTTCTTACTGTACGAAGAATAGTCCTCTATCGATGCAGAAAGATTGACTTAGTAAAAGAGATGACCCCTGTTCAGTACAGGTCGTCATCTCTTCGTCATTTTATTTTGCAGCAAAATCCTTCACATCGCATAACCACACCATATGGTCCGTGCCTTCACCCCAATAGTTCTTTGCCACGGCATAGGGTTCTCCAAACTTCCGCTGCCATTTCTTCTGCGCTGTCCGGTACCCACTATCCAGGCAAAATTGCGTAATCTCACGCCTCTGAAGTTCAGTAGCCAAAGCCTGAATGAGAGCAGAGCCAATTCCCTGACCCTGAACCTCTGGCAGAACGTAGAGACTACCCAATTCCCCTACTTGGTTCAGTTGGTGGTCTGTGCATTCTTGAATCTCCTCGCCGCAAGGTCCGTAGGAAATGGTGCCCACGACAGTATCTTCCCTTTTAGCTATTAGAAAGAAGACACTCGATTCCTTGTTGTTTTCAGGATGCAAAGCTATGTGAAGCATCGCTTTTTTGTGTTCAATTTCATCCCGTATGTCTTCGTGCAGGGCACCCAGCCCTTCCTGTGTAAATGCATTCGTAATGGATGTCTCGAATACCTGGCAGGCACCCTTCATATCCGATGCTGTTAAAGGTTGAATGGTAATCAGGTGACTCATATGACCGTCTCTCCGTTTCAATAGCTAGTCAGTCCGTATGACTCTGGATCAGTTTCCTTACTTTGTTTGCATCCTCAATGGGTATGCTGTATCCCACGTGGGTATCCTCATGGTTAACTAGAAGGGCTGACTGCTTGGGATCTTTGCCTATGGAAAAATCATACTTCGTTAAGGAGCCATCTGCATCTGTTAAGCTCATCTTGTATTCCACGCTATAATCAAGACTTCCCGCTATACGCTCCGCTTTGTTTATAGCCTCGATTACGATTCCAATCTCAACCGGATCTTCGAATTTCACATCCTCGCACGCTTCAATCGAGAAGTTGGGGTTGCAGGTTAATGTAATGAGCGAAGGCAGAGCTTCTTTCGGGTTAGAAATAGTTTTAATTGGATGATTGCAGGCTGCAAGGAGCATTGCGAAGAGAACTAAGAGAATCCTTGCTTTTTTCATTAGCATATACCTCCCGGCTCAACTAAACACATACTACTCACTCTCTAAGCAATCATCTGTGTTTAGCTCTAGATGCTTATGCTCGCATGCTGCAGCTCGGTGTCCCATCCTTGGAGCAGTACTTTTAAACGCTGGACAGTATCGGCCACGAAAGCCCTTATCTTTACGTCCGTAATGAATTCGGGAACTATACCCGGTGTTCAACCCTGCACTCGCTCTGTTTGTATCCTCTCAAATAACTGCTCCAAATCCGTATGAAGATCCGGCTGTTCGTTAACGAGCAGACTTATGTATTCCGACCCGCATTCATAGAAAACAAGACGATTAAACGGAGCTGAATCCCCCATATGATTGATTTCCAATCCCAATTTCTCCCGAATTCGATTCTCCAGATAGCGCGCGTAACCTTCGTTCCATTCCAGCCAGTTGAAGTACTCACCTTGTTCTTCACTCAAAGAGCTGAACAGGGCCACTCTCGCCTCTTTCACTTGCAAGAGATCCTTACTCTTCAAGGCTGATACCAACGAAGTGATCCGCTGGACAACCGTCTCATTGTCATAAGGAAACTCATAATCTAGTTCCCATGTTACACGTTTGATTTGCTCCATCTTACGTTTGATCTCAAGACGGTCACCAATGTCGGTATACTGCTCATATACGTAACAATGGACAAACTCATGAAAGAGGTAGATTTTCTGCTCAAAATTTTGGAACGCCGCATCCGTCACCACTGCGCACATCCGCCCACCCATGTGATGCACCGGGAACGCTGCAAGGCACTCATCGGGAATGTTCAGGTCATCCGGAACGGTTTTTACCCATTCATATTGCTGCGTCTTGGACGAATAATCATACATATATAACAAAGATTCAAATTCCACAACAACGGGATAATACTCTGCGAATAAGGGATGTATACTGACCAAATCTTTTTGAAGCTCCTGCAATTCGTTGATTTGCTCTAAAAAAGTATCCATGTCATTTACCCTCTCTTTAGTTGAATGATAAGTTAATCATATCAATAGAACAACAATAAAACACTGAGAGAAAAATGATAATTCTATTGTTGAGTGATATTTCTAAAGCTTAGAACCGTTCTCCTCGTTTCTCATATAGATAAATGTCCAACGCCTGAATCCCGCGTTTAGCAAGTTTGATAAATAAAATAAAGGCATATACACCCAAACCGAATAACACCAAGTTAAATAAAACTGCGAATGTTGAAATGAATGAAAAGCTCATCACACTTCCTCCTTTTAATCACCGTAATTCATTCATAATTCATATGATCATCATGATTTATAAATAGTCCAAATTATTAATTCACCAACCTATTTTAGCATATTTTACCTTAAGTTACTTTCTTCAAACCATTTTCACATTCTTGATAGGCTGAATTCTAATCATTGCAGTCAAAAAATCTTCCCCCGAACATCCGGCAGGAAGACTTTACTTAAGACTTATTTTATTGGATACGTTCACCGCTTACCACATGCCAGTGTTGATGCTTCGAATCCTGGTAAGTGCCCAGGTTAGTTACGATTTTGGAAGAACCCGTCTGGACAACCATGTCCGCAGCAACCTTTTTGATAACGCGCATAATTTCCAATAATAGTTCATCATTATTTTCTTCTTCCTGTGAAATGAACGATTGGATATGGATCTTTGGAATAACAACAATATGATGCTTGTAGTATGGTCGGGTATGATGATAAGCCAGCACCTTGTCACTTTCCATGACAATATTTACTTGGGTATTACCACTAAGCACTTCATCACAATAAAAATCCTGTGTCATATACGATCCCCTTTTACTACTTAGTTAATATATCCCGCTTTTTTCAGCACATATTCCGTGAACGGATTAATCTCTGGGATTGGCATACTCAGATCAAAATATCGCAGTTCCAGTCCTTCATCATCCATGACGGTTGGTTCGCCCTGAATTTCAGTAGCTTCATAGACTGCCATGACATTATACACTTCATCTCCATGCGGATACTTGTAATACATGTCCTGACCTGAGAAAACGGTAATGAGTTTATATGCACCCGCTCTCAGTCCAGCTTCCTCATATAATTCACGGGCAGCAGCTTCCTCCAAAGATTCTCCCGGTTCCAATGATCCGCCAAGGGTTCCCCAATCCAGACTATCTGTACGTCTTTGCAACAGCAGATGGCCCTGCTCATTGAAGACCAACACACATGAACCAGCCATGATTAGAGGGCGCGAACCCACCAGCTTTCTCAACTCCATGATATATCCCATAAAGATTCTCCCCTGTCTGTGATCAGATAAGTTCAACGTGTCTCTAAGACTTGGATTTAGTTAAGATTCCCTGGTCTACGGAATTTTGGATAATTTGCTGTGCGTACGTCCACAATGTCTCGGAACCGTTCTCAATCTCCCGATTTTTATTTAACACCTGTTCACTTGTAATATTGTATTTCTGCCACGTATCTCCCTCATTCTGATGATTGTGGATCAACGGCTGCAACCGATCCATCGAAGAGGCAAACTGTGCTTCGTGGGTCTCCTTTGCCTCGAACTCCAGCCACAGGTTCAACAGTTCTTCGGCCTGTTCCTCAGGTAATATCCCAAACAGTCGATGCGCAGCCTTGATCTCGCGTTCATATTTATCCGTATGACCTACTGTATCGTAGGCAAATGTATCTCCGGCATCGATCTCAACGAGGTCATGAACGAGAAGCATCTTAATAACTTTGAGAATATCCACCTCCTTGTTGGAATGGCTCTGCAAAATCAAGGCCATCATCGCCAGATGCCAGGAATGCTCTGCATCATTTTCAAGTCTGTCTCCATGGATGATTCTCGTTTTTCGTTCAATCGTTTTCAGTTTATCAATCTCAATTAGAAATTGAATCTGCTCCTGTAATGTTTCGTTCATTTAAGTCTCCTTTCAGCCTTTTTTCAAACCCATCAAGAAAGATTGTACCAGTAAACTCTGTAATCAAAGTTCAGTGACATACCTACACCCTCTGCCAAGCGTATTGAACCTACATTATCTGGGGAACAGTCCCAATACGGATGAATACCTTTAATCCTACATTCTTCTACAAATGCTCGCGCTACCCGTGCACCGTAATTCCTTCTCTTGTAGGTTTCGATAGTTTCAATATCAATTGCATGCCACTGATCTGATATAAACGCCGAAAAGCAAACACTCGCGATATCCTCGCCTTGTACTGCAATGTATCCAAAGCCATGTTCCAAGAACTCATCCATGTTATCCCAAAAGCGTGAGACTTTGTCCTTCAGAAAAGATAGATTGTTAAACTTCCCTGCTTTCAGTAATGCCTCATCTAATTCGAGAAGCCTGACAACCTCATTCTGAGAAGTATACCCTTCATGAATAACCGGTTGACTTAGATGTTCAGTCTTTCTTTGGTCTGAATCCAATGTAAATACATGCTGAATATCGCTATAGAGCTCTTTATTCGTGGCCATATAATGAAGCACATCTTCCCAGCTTTCATCCGCCACACCTACCTCGACTGTGTGGATATTTAATCTTAATAATTCAGGTTCTATATGTTCTTTCATGAACTCTTCCAAGTCGTTCAGAAAGGGTTTACTTCGGGCGTCTCCAATCAACTGGAAACCGCTTTGTCCCTTCACCCAAATTAATGCTGCTGTGATATTCGATGCATCATCAACGTAGATTCGGCCAGGATTCAACCCAGATACCACGGCCTTCACCTCAATATTGCTGTTCAAGTCCGCGAAGTGCCTTACCTTATAGAATTCATGCTTATTAAGCTCGCTAATCATCAGTTCATTCCCTCCCGAACGACACTAAGTAAATACTCACGATGATCCGGATGACAGGCAATCAGATATGGCTCTGAATTCATACCATCAAAGGGAATCCCTTCAAAATCCATAACAATGGCACCTGCTTCTTTCGCCATTAATATGCCCGAATACAGATCGTCTCCTTCCGAATTGTAGAGCACAATGCCGTCAATATCCCCCTTAGCTAACATGCACCACTGTAAGGTTGGAGCCCATAATCGCATCATTCGTTTGAAACGAACATCGAGATGTTGACGTAGCCGTACAGCCTTCTCCTCATTTTGCACCTGATGCCCCTGAATCCATCCAATGGTCCCTTTATGAATCTGCTCTTTCTTTTGGACTTTCATGGGGTTCAGATTACAACTTGCCCCATTCCCACGTGATGCCACAAACAAACGATCCACCAGAGGTTCATAAATAACCCCGAGAACAGGTTCTGAACGATACATTAATGTAATGGAAACGGAAAATATCGGTAGGCCAATGGCAAAGTTGTTTGTTCCATCTAACGGATCAATCATCCACAGCCAGTCACTCTTCTGTCCGTTATGCCCCCGCTCTTCACTATGGATCTCATGATCGGGAAAACTTATGCTAATTTCATCACATATTATCCGCTCTGCTTCATGATCTACTTCAGTAACAACATCGCCAAAGATGCCCTTCTCCTCTGCGCAGGTGATCTGATCAAAATGATCTTTGGCAACTTTTCCGGCTCTTCGAATGACTCTCTCCGCAATCTCTTGGGCTAAACGAATGGTTTGTTCGATGACCATCACTCCGTTCGGTTACTTGATCTGTATTTTCGCATTCTGGACAAAGCTCTTTTGGCATTCGTCTGTACATCGGGTGATCTGCTAGAGCATATGTTTTTCATTCTTATTGGGTATAGGTTGATCCCTAAGGATACCCTCAGTCTCTGACTCATAGTAATCGTTATTGAATCAGACCAAGTATCTATGAAACAATTCTTGAATTTTTAAATCATGCTTATGTAGCCAGTTTATATTCCGCTCAAATTGATTAAGCATAAAGTTAAAGTTTTGCTCAATCGTCACTCCCGCATAATGCTGACCAATATAAAAATGAAGCACCGCTATAAAATAGATTTGGGTAAGTAACGGTAAGTAATTGATTTCCACAGTGGAGTGTTTACGTTCATTTGAATACCCTTGAAGAAAAGCCTCAATCATATCCAATGCCCCTTCGGATTCCTGAATCATATGATTGAAGCTAATCGCCAATTCCATGAACGCAACATCCGTCCCCATAAAATCAAAATCCAGTACGCCTATGATCTCATCGTCACGAGAGAGCAAATTATATACCAACAAATCATGATGAACGAGTTGACTCGGCAGCACTTCCAAAGAAAGGTTGGATGTCTCCACATCAGTAATCATCCTTTTGTAAAAAGAGTACATTTCATCTGATAATTCAAGAGGTGAATTTTCAAAAAAAGTCTTAATTGACTGACGATTAGCTAAAGGATGAATATCATATATTTTGCTAAATGATATCCCATGATAGCCGTTTTTTTTGGTTTGAAGCTTACTCATCTCAGAAGAGAACGTTCCCACCAATCTACCAAAATGTTTAGCTTTTTTCAGATCAGACAAAGGAGGTATAGAGCCCTCTATAAAATTAGTAATAGCTGCAAGAGACCCATCGTTTAAAACGACGAAATTCTCTCCAGATAAGGTATGAAGAAAGACAGGTACCTGAAACGATAAATGTCTGCCAACAAGAAATGTCGTCACCTGAGTTTCGAGCTCAATACTATCGATCGTTTTCATGTACTTATTATAGATTCGAACGATATACTTCTGCCCATTCATTTCAAGGACTTGGGTTGTATTGGTCAGTCCAAATGGGACGGCTTTCAAGACATACTTCGCTTCACAGAAATAATGTTGAAGAACTTCATCAAATTTGATGTTCATAGATCCGAGTCTCTTCATCATCGAGCAAATATCCATTACCGATATACGCCCAGTTATTTTTTTCATAATAGTCCGTCAAATCCGTACATAAATACAACTTGTCGTAGCCCTTCGTCTTCACCTCATTAATCGCATGATTCTGTAGTTGCCCACCCAGGTTCTTGCCTCGGTATTCTGGATCAACATGAAGGCAGGCAAACCACGGGAACAGATCCTGCCGACTATTCAAATCACTTCGTAACAGAGCATATCCTCCAACAATCCTGTCTCCATCCAACAGTACATAAAATCGGGGTACATCACTCTCGGTTTCCACGGAACGCTCTATGCAATCCCGGTAAAAATGATAACTTGATTCCGAGCCCCACTGCTTCCAAAAATAATGTACAGCTGTCTGCAGCATGTCCGGCTTTTGCCGAATATCAACAATCTCAAACATCACACTCTACCTTCCTTATTATATTCTTGTATATTTTTGTGGTAATAGCTGCCCAATCGTTGTTTTAGAATAACCCTCTTCTCCCTACAAGATGACCTGTGTGTCCTTCCCATAATCACTAATCAGTTCTCTGCAAATACCGCAAGGAGATACCACTTATTTCGTTCAACATGTACTTCGCATAATCCAGAAGTAAATCATTACTTAGATTCACGCTTTCCAGCTCTCCGTTATACTTTGCGAGACATTGTGAGATGACTTCTTTGTACTTCGGTAAAATATGAATGAGTGCCCACTCGCCTGCTTCTCGCTTGGAGTATATTACTGAATCTTGCATATACAATAGAACCCGTGATAGGTTCAAAACATAGTAGACAGGATTCTCCGTTATTTCTTCCATAGCTGAACCAACGTCAGATGTAATAGAGGCCAGCATATATTCACGTTTTACGGGCTGGAATAATTCCTTAATCGGTTTGCCGACAAGCACAATTCCACGGTCAACAATAACGGCCAGATGTGCTACCAGATCCGGATCTTCGTATCCACCGCAAAGATATTGATCATCAGTTCTATACTTTTCTCGGTGATACCCCGAGTAATGAAACTCAAATGGAGTCGGAAACGTCAGTTTAGCAACCGTAGACTCCAAAACAATACTAAGTTCAAATCCTGTGACAATGTGCATTTCATCTTCTATCTGCATCAATTTCTTCGCAATACTTCGATAGGTATCAGCAGACAGCTGCTCCCGGCATACCACCAGTATATCGATATCGCTTTGATTGGGATGGAAGCACCCCATAGCCATGGACCCGTGCAAATAAATTCCCACCAGGGAATCCGAACATTCTTCTTTTAACAAATGAGTAACTGTATGTAGTACCGCCTGTTCATCCACCTAAACCCACTCCTTCATTTACGTTGTTACGTATCTAACTCCACTTTCATTTCCTCCACAAAAACAGCCGTGCCTTGTATTCTGACATCCATGTCCTGTCCATCTCTGACCACACTGACAAGAACTTTCCCATCTCTGCCAACCTCGTGTCCTTGCTCCACAACAAAAAGAGCCTGATCCATCTCAGAATTCATATACTCCAAATAATAGGCACCCATCACACCGGATGCTGTTCCCGTAACCGGATCTTCCGTAGTACCCGAAAAGGGCGAAGAAAAATGTCTGGCATGCATTAGAGCATCTGAATCGCGGGTTTCCAGCGTAAAGGGATGCAAAGAAGCTTTCGGATTTTCAACTAATATCTCAGGGAATAGAGAAGAATCCGGTTTCATTTGTTGGAAAGAAGTCAGTTTACGAATCGGTATCAATAACGTCCAGGTACCCGTAGTTCCATAGACGATGGGTGTGGATAGATCAAGATCATCCATGGTTAGATTAATCGAATTTGCCAGCTTCTCTAAGTCACCTTGGAATGGCAGGAAACGGGGCTGATCCTGCTTCATCTCAATGTTGATCTTATCGCCATCCTGCTGGAACTGAATCGGCAATATGCCTACATTAGTCTCAATGGTAATAGACTGCTTATCCTCCAGTAGCCCTCTAGTCTTTAACCCATACATGGATGCCATCGTGGCATGCCCACACAGATTAATCTCATGACCAGGTGTAAAATATCGTAATCTAACATCTGCTACCTCGGAACTTATCACGAAAACCGTTTCATTAAAGCCAACTTTATGCGCAATCTGCTGCATCGCTTCCTCACTGAGCGAATCGGCATGAAAAACGACTCCAGCCGGGTTACCTTTACCAGGAA
The DNA here is from genome assembly GCF_900110055.1 of Paenibacillus sp. OK076. Taxonomy (NCBI): domain Bacteria; kingdom Bacillati; phylum Bacillota; class Bacilli; order Caryophanales; family Paenibacillaceae; genus Paenibacillus; species Paenibacillus sp. OK076. The sequence goes on along the minus strand of NZ_FOCH01000001.1, from coordinate 857,977 downwards.
CCATCGAAAAAGCATCATAATGATATACATTGATTTCACTCATTGTAGACCCACCTTCCACTTGACAAGACCAACTTGGTCATCGGAATTTCTCCCTCTTCGTTCAATAAACTCTTTTTCTAAAATGGAGAAGAAATATTGATCCGTCCATTGGTTGTTCCACCAAAGTTCTTCCTTGAACACGGCTTCCCGTGTCATCCCCACATGCTGCATCAGCGCAGCAGATCGGACATTCTGAGCATTGCACATACCTATAACTTTATGGGCGTGTAACCCGTTGAATGCAAATTCTAATAAAAGTTTCGTAGCCTCACTGCCGTAGCCGTTCCCTACATAATTCGGAAGCAGCGCGAATCCGAGTTCCCAGCTTTTTCTATGACCTACATAGCTCCACATCTGGATAAGACCAATTGGTTCTCCCTCGGGATCTTCCAAACGACGAATAATGAAATCATAGGCATACGGTTCTTCATCCGTAGTTGAAAAATGACTACGATATTTATCACGAACTTTCTCAGTATCCGTTTCAACGTCCTCTTCAAAGCTCCATATACTTGCATCACATTCAAGTGTGCATATAAAGTCGAGGTCCTGTTCTGTGACAGGTGTTATTCTTATCTTCTGTCCCGCGAACTCCATTTCAATTTACCTCCTTTTTTTGTTTAGGCCGTCGTTTCCATAGAACTATTGCATCTGCCCATTCATATATCTTCTATGACTTGAAGATGCATCTTGAGCCCAATTGATCTTGAACTTTGACCGCTTACAAAATAAACTCTTCCTTATTCAACGTGTAGTAGAACAAGTCACCTTTCAACTCATCGGCTTTTGAAAAATGCATCTTAACTAACAGGTTCTGTGACCGAATGTTGGCCTGCTCTACTGTGGCTTCAATAAAATCAAGATTCATAACATCCCAACCAATTTTGATGATTTCGATTAAAGCTTCTTGCATTAAACCTTGCCCCCAATAGGAACGGGATAAATCAAATCCAAGCTCCGCGCTTGACGGTTCGCTTTTGGCCCAGCAGTGAAATCCGACTGTACCGAGGAAATGATTATTTACTTTATTGAACAGACCATACCTGCAACCTGAATCATCCATATGAAATTGTATGATTTCTTCTGCTTCTTTTACGTCACGGCAAGGCTCAATATCCATAAATCGAGCTATCTCTGGATCAGCAAAATGCTTGAATACAGACTCACGATCCGCCAAAGTCAGCTGTCTAATATACAATCGGTCAGTTTCTATTTCGGGAAAAGGTTTCATGTGCATATGTCCCTTCTTCTTTAAAGGTTATTGATCGTGTAATGACCCGCCTCACCGAGAAAATCACTTCGGGTTAACCCCTGCTCTCCAAGAAAAACTCTATAACTTGTTATCGTACCATCATGTGAAATGATAAAAGTACTCCCGCTCTGCTCTCTGCACCATTGAATTAGCTGTCCAGCATAAACCTCAAATAGATATTCTTCCATTCGATTAATCCCATCCAACCAGCAATCAAGTCCAAAATCCAGAATTCGGAGCTCCGCATACTGAGCATTTAATTCATCTTTCGAATAGATCTGATCACAGCGCAGAACGGGGAACTCCGGATTTTGAGGGAACATTCTCGGGCCAACGAGTGGACAGACTGTCAGTTTATCACTGGATGTTAAGAGGAATGCCGTTTCTATCGTTCGTTTTGAAGGACTCACCAAAACGAGGTCTTCCGGTAAGATTTTAATCTGCTTTCGCAATTCAGTCGCCTGCCTCTTTCCTTGTTCAGTGAGTCCGGGATGCAACTGGTTTAGCTGATGAGGATAATGAAGCAAATGTTCAGCGTGACCATGACGAATAAATGTGATATTCATAAACTCCTCCAATTTCTGAACGTAATGTTTAATGCTATCTATGTCACGCTGATGACTCCGGATCATTTTTTCAAAAACAACGGATAAACCTCCATCATTTTGAATGCATCCAGGTTTACTTTGCCGACCAACCAGAGGACAACCCCTCCACAAATCCATTAACAAACGATGGAATAAAAAGTACAATCAACAAAATCAAACTCCCTATGCCCCATCTGATTAATGTTTTGCGTTTGTTCCTTAAACCTACGATGAACAATATCGCGGTAATGACAATTAGTGTTGCCTCGAGAATTAACATGAAAATAAACCTCCATTATGTATGGTATTGCCGTGCTAAGAAATCTTGTACTTGTACTTTAGTATCTCAAAGTGAAACTTTCAGGATCTTCTCCAGTTCCTCCTGGCAAGCAACGCGGTTATATTCCGAATTGTCCAGCCAGTGTTTGTCCATCTTCAGTAACTGATAAATCTCGGTCTCCAACTCTTTTCTTGCCTGAAGAACCTTCACCGTGCCCTCAACACCATGATATCCTTCCGCCAGCCCCCATCCTTGGTTTGTGTAATATTGTACGAATCCATCTGACCATTCCTTAGGTCTTTCCTGGATTGCCTTGTCAAAGGTATGTGCAAGATCCTCCTGATGAATATAGATTAGTAGCGGATTTAATGGTTGAACGATGCGCTCCAATTCCAGAACATATTGCACGTTTTCTTCTCTGGATTGATTGTATTTCACCAAACCTATGGTCAATGGATTTTGAATAAAACAACATTCGAATATAGTGATGGAATCATCATCCGCACTTATCACGCTTTCGGTAAAACCCCGCCATTTTTCGGTGATCAGCTTCATATTTTGTTCAAAAGGTAGTTCGTAAATATCTTTGCTGAATATCTCCTGCACCACATGGTCAGGAAAATCCACTCCAAATTCCTCTTTCATTTTGCGATACGGAATCAGGAAACCATCCTCATAGACTGCAGCTCTGCTCTCCAATATATGTTTACATGCCTCGTGAGCATCCACCAAAGACCTGAACTCTTCCGCAGAATAAAAGGCTACACCATCATAATCAGCAGGGTGATCCAGATTCCCTTCCTGGATGAGTTGCACCTTTTTGCCTTGCTCAGTCAGAATCTCGGATACCATCTTGGCAATCGTCGACTTTCCTGAACCCGGTAATCCCTCAATAAGTATCAATTGTTTCGTCATGATTTCATCACCCTTTACTTCATTTCCTTCAGTTGTGTTAATCGATGTCTGCAAAAATCCACTTCGCAGCATCGCCATCCGCTTTCTTTTTCCAGAACACCATGCTAGGGCCGAACTCTTCCCCGTTCTCTCTTAATTCAGTAACCATCACAAGTGCCTCATAGAGCTTCTTTTGCTCTCGAATCTTGATCTTGCTCATAGAGATCACCTTGCGAACTTTTGAAACTGGCATGCCTGAGACTGGCGATTGCGGATCAAAAAGGCTCATATAGCCTTTCTCATCCTCTTCCCATATATAACGCATGCGAACGTTCATCAGTTTGACGATTTCCAGTTCATCACCTGTATACTTCGTTTCATCAAGGTAAACAGGAGGAATGCCCTTGTCTTTATTGGGTGCTTCTGCTTCATCGTCCTTCTGCTCAATTGCTTCATCAGTAACACTTTCCGTCACTGGAATCGTCGGTTTCTGCACAGCTTCATGGTTTGTTTTATCCTGACAGGCAATTAAGAACAGAAATAATAACGACAACACGGTTAACTTTTTCATATCCAAGCCTCCAACATATGCACAACTTCGCCAAGATCTTTGCACTCATAATCCGGTGTAATCTGTTGCGGTTGGGGTTTTCCTTTTCGATTCAACCAGATAGCCTTAATTCCCGCATTTTGCGCTCCTTGTACATCACTAACCAGAGAATCCCCTATATGGATCACCTCATTTCGCTGCAAACCGTACCTGTTGATTGCTTCATCAAACATCTCTGACCTTGGCTTATAAGATCGAACATCCTCGCTGGTAATTACTCCGGTCACTTCAATGTTATGTGCCTTCATTGCGGCTTTCACGTCATCCGTATCGATATTAGAAAGGATATATACCGGAACTTCAAGAGAATGAAGAAAGGGAATTGAATCAGCAAATATACAAGGGTTACGCCAATGTGCCAACTGTTCCTGATTAAGTGACTCAGCTTGTAGATCCGATTTGAAATGGAGAAGCGTTTCTGCCAGAGATTGCACATTCAGCATTCTTTGCGTGGTAAACTGGCTGCCGTGGCTTGCATAAAACAATGTTGAAAAAGCCTTCCACCAGTAAGCACCGATCTCATCCGTTGTACATTCCACCTGTGCTGACGCTTGAACTTGTTTATAAATCACAGGAAGAATATCATCATCTTCATGAACAACTGTCCCATAGAAATCAAGGAAAATGGCTTTCATTCTATTCCTCCCACTAGAATAATCTCAATTCGAAAAAAAACTTCCTATGTATGTTAAATTTTCTCTGTAGGTACATCATAACCCATAATGTGGAATTTGCGAATGAACCAAATAACGTAATCCTCCCCCTCTTTACGAATTCTGCTCAACACAAAAACCACGCTGCTCTGCATGTTGGCATCATACAAAAGCGTGGTATGTCGATAAATCCTTTACAACTTCCAATATCATAGAACAGAAACCATCTATCTTTTAAAAAACATGTTCATTACACCAGTGGCTTTAATGTTGATCTCATTACCCTCAGCATCCATAAAAGTCTCATTATACGTAGTAAAGATTCCCACATGCTGTATATGTCCGCTTCTGAAATTAAGACTTCTTTCCTGGCCGTTCGTGATCTGTGTATACGTTGTTTCATTGATGTCGTAGGAGACATGTATACCATACTGGCTTTCCAGCCATGTATAAAAATCGGTTCTGGTTGGATTGGTAAGAGCCAGAATCACAATTATGATAACTACAACACTAATAGCTATGGTTAATTTACTTATCCCGTTTGCTCTATAATTAGATGCTTTGTTATCGTGCACACTTGGCATTGTATGACTCCTTTCAAAGTTCTATTTTAACTCGTTGGTTGCTCTGCTTATGACCTGTTAAGCAACTGTTCGTCAAACCATACATCCTCATAATCTTCTGCAATCACAAACCGCCATCCCGGTGCAAGTCCGAGGTACTTCTTGATTTTGGGGTCCCAGTTATCGATGTGCGTGACATGTAATGGGACAAAAAAGTCATCTGCCTCCAAGTATTCATCCGCCCAAATATACCATCCGGTTGTATCTCCTTCGGGCTGAATACGCATGCCGTGGATCGGTTCTAACTTTTCCTTAACGTTCCAGGCGATTCCGATCTTATGGTGTAGTTCGCTCGGTACATAGTCGGCATTATATTTCTGACACATCTGCATCTGTTCCTGGATGGAATCAGCATTTGTCATCATTAATCATCTCATTTCTCACATGTTGGATATAACTAAGGTAGTTTGTAGTACCGTTTATAATTAGAGACCCATTCCTCTTTGGAAAAATTAACAAAATCATATAACTTACACTGTCTAAGATACTTCAGAATATTGTTTAATTCTTCCGCTTTTTTCCTGCTATCTATTCTAGCATAGAAATAGAATTGAATTGTGTGAAGTACCTGTTATGTTAGAAGAATTTCGAATTAACACAGCATAGTTTCTCCTTCAAAAAGTATGAAAAAAAGAACTACTCCATGAAGAGTAGCTCTCCTATTGACCTTTACCCATACCTGCTGCTAAAGATCAAATCATCGATCCGTTATCAGCCATGTCTTTGCCTCCTCAGGATCAGCATAAAATGATACAGATTGCCCCATCCCCAGGTTCTTCAATCTTCTTTTCAATTTCCAACGATCCATCCCTGATAGTCCTACAAATGAGAGCTTATCCACATGATCTTTGAGATTATTTATGTTGCAGATTAACTGTTCCAAGACTTCTTTGGTAATCTTCGTCTCATACATATCCACCCAAACCTTGAGCTTTTTATTGATCCCTAAGATGAAAGCCTCTTCTTGTCTCATCACATCGAAAAGCTTATCTTGGTCCTTATGCTTGCTGCCATATTTCAGACAATGGATTTCTCCACCTTTATAATAATAAGGAAAAATAGATCCACCTGGAGATTTCATGAAATGATCACTCCTCCTTATATTTTGAGATTACTTTAGGCGTTGATCTCCGTAATCTCCAGATACATCTCCTGATTACTCCGAATTATTTCATTCATGTGTAAAATAGCAGCCTGCGCCGCGGCTCGATATTTAACGTATAGTTCTTCCGTTCTTTGCAGCAGGATCGGGTCTTTCTCCAAATCCGTGGGCAGAACCTCACGCCATGTGTCTCCATCTTTATTTTTATCTGTAATCAAACGCTCGATGTCGTCCAGCAGAGTTACCATTTCATTTTGATTAAAATAGCGCATCCCGTTCCTAATTCCATTCCAGCTCTTCATGTCAATAATGTTGTACGCCGAAAACCAATAAAACTCCGCCAGGCTTTTCGTATGGTTATGATAGGAATAGAACAAAAATATCGCTTGTTGCCCTTCATGTAATTGCCGATATACCTCCACTTTTGCTGCAACATCTTTACCACGAACGGAGATCAACATCGGTTGGACACATAGCCAGCTAAGCTGCTCAGAACCCAAATCTTCTGGTTTGACATTAACTTTCAATAACATGCTCCTCTCTACTTGCGATGATTGTACATTCGAACTTCCCTTGCGTCATATGTTAAGGATTCTTTGGTGTTTTTACTGCCGGATCACTCTCTCCACCCATTCTACGTCTGGACGTTTCTTTCCTGCCTGTCGCTGGAACATGGTTAGACACTTTAGCCAATCCGAATTTGGGCATATTCGCATATATGGTCTCATATGAACCGGATTGAGCTTTGTACGTTTCATGATAAATGCCCACGCTTCCATCCGATCCAACGGATTGGTTAAATCGTTTCCAAGCCTCCAAGTGCAGACCACCGCGTGCGTATTTCTCCAGTTCATCATAAGATCTCCAATATTGCAGCAGAGTCACTCCACGCCAGCTCATAAAAAATTCCGTTCCCAGAAAACCGGTATCTGGGTTCATGTACAGTTCTTTAATCATCGGGCCCATGGATTTAAAAACAGGTAACCACTTATGTATGGCCCACAGGCGATTAACCCTCATTCCAATAATAAAAACAACAAACTCGCCTTCGATCTCAGCTGAATATCTTCCCTTGTGTATGTTCGCCACATTAGTCCCCCTTTTTATCAAATATGCCGTCTTGTTTGCCGTAATTCATCCCCTACACCATTCTGTATTGCAAAATCAGTTGAAGACCATGAATGCCCATTTTCCGCTCGCCCATATCCAGAAAACCTGCTTTTAGATACAGCTTTTGTGCTGCAATATTCCCCTCATTCACAGCTAAAATAATTTCATCGACCTTCGGATCAAGCTGCTTAACTAGTGCAGGCAGTTCCCTCATGGCAGTGAGTGCATACCCGTTCCCCTGATGTTCCAACGTAATGGATAACGCACGAACCAGTATTGTACGGGAAGTATCTCTTTCCTCTACGTATTCAGAATGTTTATGTAATATGAAGAAACCAACTGGAATCTCATCATTTAAAATCACTACCGGATATTTGTTCGGATTTTGGAAGGCTTCCTCCATCACTTCCGCAGGCATTGCAGTAAACTGAACCTGTTCATCACTTAATGAAAAATTAGCCAACTCTTGAGCGTACTTCTCATTATATAGGGCGAGGCTAATCCGTTTTTTCATTTAGAATACCTCCCACTTTGTAAACAACTGTCTAAGTCTTTGGGCCGTTGTTTGTATAAACTCTTCTATAGCTTCCATAGATAAAATGTTCAAATCATCTAAGGGCTCATTTTCAAGGTTATTTAAAAAGTCTGCTTTTTCTTTTCTATATTGATACACCTCTTGCTCCAGCAATCCACCTAAATCAAATGCTTGACCTGCTTCCAGCTTATTCAATAAATCCTGGTCATCAGACCCTTTTCTCAAAATCATAAATTCCAGCTTCGTAACATCCTGCGTATAAATACTTCGTCCATTGGCGTGTTCCTCATATGCGGGATAAATCTCGAAAGTCCAAACCCGATCCGTATATACATGGGCGATGTAGCCGCACAAATATTGCATGAACTTAGGATCACTCTGCGCGCGTTCTTTGTTGGAATTAAAAAATGCCCCGAGCTCTTCGTCTGTTGCAAATCGTCCTGTCTCTGGCATGAGATGAGTTTTTGCCTTTTCGACTTTTTCATTCGTTCTCACATGAATGGCGTCAGGAGCAAGACTTCCCACTATAAATTCAGGGGTTGGATCAGATAATAATTCAGACGTGATTGCAAAATGAACCATAGGCCAAGGCATAATAAATGCTCCTATCTCTATTAAAATGGGGGATTTTAATTTTTACTCACAAACTATATTTTCCCTATTCCCTCTCAAAATCTTCTTTATATCCTCTAGGGCTTAACGCAGAATTGTGAGTTCCCCTTGCATCAAATCTACCAATACAGGCTTCTGTACCTTGTTGATTGTGGAAATATCAATTTCATCTAGACTTTTAAAAACAAGCTCTAGCGATTCATTCTGTTCATCTTTAAATAAAAGGGTTGTTTGATCATCATCAAGTTTCCCACCCAACTCCGCGGAGACGTTGAACAGGAACATTACAAATACAACCTCGTTGCCATCCGGATATGTATATTTCATTTTCTCACCTGTGTAGATGGATGCCAGTTCATACGAACTCACGTCAAGCCCCGTTTCTTCTTTTACTTCTCTAATCATAGTTTCTTCAATACTCTCACCGGGCTCCATACCACCACCAGGTAATCCCCAATCGCCATAATCTGATCTTTTTTGCAGCAGTATTCTACCCATATGATCACGAATAATAGCTCCGCCCGTAACCACAATGCGGCTTGTCATTCATCATTCTCCTCTCTAATGGCTCGCTTCCCCTCTAGTGAATCTTTCATTCGTCATAACCCATGTATTGGTAAATGCGAATATCTAAAAGATCCTTTTTTTGACCAGAATCTCAGTTCCTTCTTCTTTGTATTTCGCAATAAATTCATTGGTCACATGATCATGATGAAGTATGCCCATATAGTCTGTGCCCGGCTTCTTCGGTCTGTAATCGGAATCAACTGTATAGATATTGAAGTGCACCTCATCTTCGTCTTCTGACACGTCCGTATGATTGAAAAGTACAATCACTTCATCTTTAGTTAGAAACTGAAAATCCCTTTGACTCTCTATAATATAAAAAGGATATTTCATCTCCTCTACATGAATTAAATTTTGGTATTCTTTCAGCTCTTCAGGAATTTGTTCCATGTAATGTAGCGCTACCTCTTCTGCTTGAAATATTCCTGAAATCCACTTGAACCTGCCTTTTGAAGCTACTATAACAAACAAATAATCATCCTTCCTAGTTACGATTCACATAAATCTAGTCCGTTCTTGCACGTACAAACGTCTGCGACAGAATCCGATGGCTGCCAGCGATGTTTTCAATTTCAATGCTATACTCCGACTCTACATATTCAATGTGATGTTGTTCATAGTATTTTTTCCAGAATGAAACAGCCGATTGGTTATTAGCCAGTTGCTCCACTTTGAATCTGCCCTGAAATTGTGCAAACACCCTATCAACCGCTTGAGCCGCTAGTCCTTGCCCACGATACTTTTTGACCAAAAATAGCTCTTGAACTGTAAAGTCGATATCCTCATCTACATAAGGAGGAGAGCAAACCAGCACAAATCCGATTACCTTTCCATCATATTGAATAAAAAACGGATGTAATTCCGCCCGTTCCAGATAGAGATAGGTATTCGTTGGATCGAATTTCCCCTCCTCTAGCAAATCCTCACCCGAGAATTCGGAAAGATCATATAAATACAAGTTGTACAGGTTAAGAAATAATTCCTTCTTTTCTGCCAAAATACTCGTGATTTGTACATTCATCATCATTGCATATCTCCCTTATCATGTGATCTACGCTCAACCTTATCGATATACACAGCGTGCTTGCTATGTCCTGCTCTCAATATATCGTTTCAACCACAGCAGATATAGGCAAAGTTTGATTTAAATCGTGAAGTATCCTGTCTTGGAGAAGATGCTTATGTATAAAAAATAGACCCTTTATAGAGTCCGTTTAAGCATATTTGTCGTTTTCCTTTTCTTCCCTAGGTATGCAACAGCAAGTGCAGCGGGATTAACAAAAGGTAGTAAAGTCAGCCAGCCTATGAACGTAAGTATGGGAGCCAGGATCGAAATCACACCGAAAAACAGCATAAGTGGAGATCCTTTCTTCAACCCCTGAACGAAAAGTACTAACCCTACTGCAATCCACATGATCAAAGCGATGCTAAGTATATTTAAAACCATCACCTCCATTTATACAGTAATCAACGATATCATATCTAGAATTAATTGACTGACACTGACACTTAATGGATTAGATAATTAACTACAGGATAAGAAATCACATTCCGGTCTCTATAGGTCGAAATCACTGCTTCAGGATGCGTACTGAGAATCCCATTTTGCAACATGACAGGTCTAAATCCTCGCTCTATCGCGCCATTATAAGTAAACAGAACACATTCCTCGGCGGCAAATCCCGATATGATCAACAGCTCAACACCATGGCTCTTCAGAATCTGCTCCAAGTCAGTCTGCCAGAAGGCATTGGAGCTCTCCTTCGTCACCGTCAGATCCTTCTCATTCACATTAACCTCAGAAATAATACGATACGCCTCAGAATTTGAATCCTCCATCCCTTCCACGTCTTGTACATGAACTACCACATGGTCGCTCGAACGAAGCACGTCTGCAACATGATTAATATATTCACAAGCGCGGTCAATTGCTTTTTGATCTAATTTATCCCGTACAATACTCTCTTGCATATCCACGATCAGAAAACCTATTTTCATATCATCTCTCCTCTAAAATCAATCTTCTACTGATCCATTTTTAATTTGCATTTTTATTCAAATATTGCAGCACAATATCCACGCGCTCCTGAACAGAATGACTCCCCTCAATCTTCAAAATCGGGCAACTTATATCTTTCATCCAATGTTCATGCAGCGCTTTACTACGCACATTCAAACCTCCATCCTCATATTGCGAGGCCCACTCCAGAAACGCCTTGGACTCCTCATACATGCTTCCACCTGGCAAAATCGCATCACCATACCTCAGGGCTTCTCTCTTTCTCAGACGCTCAAGTCTGATCTCATTGGGTACATGCAGGAAAATGACCAGATCAAAGCGCGACTTCAACTGATCCCCCCAACCACAAACCGACCCTGAGAGAATCCACTGTTGAAGTTGATCCAGATCATCTGATAACATTTTTAATCTGTCCAATGGTTTCCTCCGTGAGGTGAACTTCTTAAGCCAATAATAGTCATCCGCATCCAGATTGATATGAGGAAGCTTGGTTGTCAGTTCCTGACCCAGAGTAGAAGCTCCTGAGCCCGATGCACCAAAGATATGTATTCGATGTTTCAAGGCAATCCCTCCTTTATGATGTTAATCGCTCCTTATTTCAGTCCTTGAACAATTCGTTCAGCATTCGGTGCCGATTTTCCAGGAAACTGCGGGTAATCTGGTAATGCTCTGTATCCTCATACTCCACTTCCTGAATCCCGCCATCGTCAAAGCTCAGAATGCATGCTCCCGGATAACCCAGCAGAATCGGCGAATGCGTCGCGATAATAAATTGGGAAGTGTCTGACAAATCATGAAGAATGCGCAACAAGGAGAGTTGACGGGCTGGAGATAAGGCGGCTTCGGGCTCATCAAGCAGATAGATGCCTTTGGAATTGAATCGGTTCACGAACAGATTGAGAAAAGACTCCCCGTGGGATTGTTCATGCAACGAACGCCCGCCGTAATAATCAATGGAATCCGTCGCATCGACATGTGATGCAAACTGGTAGAAGGACTCGGAACGCATGAAGAAGCCTTTGGAGATTTTGGGCAGCCAGGATAAACGCAAATAATCCCCTAATGACGATTCTGCAGCATCAATCTCAAAGTAGTTATTCCTCCCACCCCCGGCTGTATTGAATCCACATTGATGAGCGATACCTTCGAGCAGTGTGGACTTGCCCGATCCATTTTCGCCAACAAAGAAAGTAATGTTATTGTTGAATTCCAATCGCTCCAGAGACTGTATGGACGGTATGTGAAACGGATATTGATCCGGATTCTCGACTTTAGCAGACAGTAACTCTACACTTCGAAGATACATAGACACACTCCTATTTTATAAAGTTCGACTCCTGCTGGTTTCAGTCCTGTTTATTGATCCACGGATGGATGATTTCTTTGCGGGTGATGATCTCAATGGTCCTGATAAAAAACCAGGTGAACCCGGCATAAAAACCAATATGCGGATATCGGAATGCCGCCGGTTTGTTGCCTTCGTAATAGAAGTGCCCAATCCAGGACAGGGCGTAATGGATAAGAGCCAGAACCAGCATGACTTTAATATTAATGAACAAGAAAATCCAGGCCACAAACGCCGATAAAAATGCGAAATAATGCAAGATGAGGTTGTTCCGATCCTGATGTTCCTGAAGATAATAACGCAAGTCCTTGCGAACACGGTCTAACATCCGGTCACACTCATTTCACCTAAAATGTGATCATGGCTCCTTTTTCATCAAATACGGCAGTTGGATTCCAAGTGACTTCCCAGCAGTTATTCTCCGGATCCAGGAAATAGGCGATTCTTCCACCCCAAGCAGCGTCGTAGGGCTCTTTAATTACATTGCCTCCGGCTGCGCGAATTTTCGCAATGGTATCATCAACATCTTCGGCTTTATCCACATTGATTGCCAGCAACGTTCCCTTCAACCCGTCAGATGCACTGAATGTCATACCCGTATCTTTCTCAAGCTCCTGAATGGGATATAACGATAACAATACACCTGTCGTTTCAAAGACACTGTACTGATCTGAACTGATTGCTGTCTCACTCCAGCCAAGCTTCTGATAGAACGAACGCAATTCAGACAAATGCATCGCACCGATAGTGACCAGACTCACTCGCTGTGGAACCATAATTTATTCCTCCCATGTACTTGTACTGATAGTGGTATGAATTCATCCATATAAGCTCCCAGTTCATTACATAAAATGGCTATCTCCATCGTACCCCATAACGAGGTTAACATGAAACGGTTATGAATGAAAAAAAGAGAGCAAGCGGTATGCTTACTCTCTCTGTGTTTTAATATACAAAGTTAATATTTAGAGTTAATATACAAATCTGCGCTGCGCCCAATAGCTGAACACAAAGATCGACACCTCTGTTAACAACTTGGCTGCAATCAGCGGGATAATCAATTTTTCATTGTAGAAGTACAACAATCCGTAATTTAATAGCAGAACGAGAATGACCAATGAGAAGTATTTTGGTAAAGACTGACGGACTCTGGACGTTTTTCCAGCTGAAAATACATACTTCCGATTAATCGTATAGTTGAAGATGGAACTGCACAGTCTCGCTGCAACGACAGATAGGAACAGATTATGCGTGAAGTACTGGATCACGAACAGTAAGCCAAAATCGATCAAGGCCGATAACACCGAAGACGTACTGAACATCAGAATCGGCATATAAATACGGAATGAATCTACCAATGGGCGAAAATGAGAAGATTTGTTATGATCCAGATAGACCGTATCAATAAACTCCTCCGTGATCTCATACCCTTCTTTATGCGCTGTTAGCAGCATGTTCATTTCGTATTCAAACCGTTCCCCCGCTATCTGGCACAACCAGTCCAGCATCGAGTACGGAAAACCTCGCAGGCCTGTCTGTGTATCATATACTTTCGTACCTGTCGTGAGAGAAAAGACTCCTCTTGTGACCGTGTTGCCAAAACGGCTGCGCGCTGGAATGGTTCCACTGAACCGACGGCTACCCAGTACAATTCCCGGGCTCGTTTGCTCCAATAGTACATCAAAGATGCGTTTGATATCATGCGGCAAATGCTGTCCGTCACTGTCTGCGCACACAATACCACCCTGTGGGCCATGTTCCTTGATATGTTGGAATCCTGTCTTTAGCGCACGCCCCTTGCCCAGATTAACCGTATGTGTCAGGACCGTACACCCATAAGCTTCTGCTGTCTCGAAAATCCCCCTGTAACCTGGCCCGCTACCATCATCTACAATGACAATGGGTCCTAACTGAAACGTCTGCAACTGTAACACGAGATTCAATAAACGAACATCCGGTTCGTATGATGGAATTAATATGGTCATGATCATTGTCCCTCCTTCAGATAAAGGATGTCACTTACGCCGCGTTCCTGGTTTCTACCCAGCGGATTATTAACAACCCGACCCATGAAATACATTGTGGATGAACCACCGCCGTCCAGATTGTAGGCTTCCTTTGCTCCAAGACCTTTCATGACATCGGCGAGCTCTGCGAGCGTCATGCCACGGCTGTCATCCTGTCGTCCGTCCACCACAACGAATACATAGTGATTCGGGGCGATCATGCCGATGGCAGTTCTCGGATTGGCATCCTGGATCGACCGGTTGCCAAAGTTGTTATCGATTTTCACACTGCTGAAGTCAGATACAATCTCACCGTCCTGAATCAGAATGGGCCCAAAAGATAACGTATTGGTCGCACCTTCCGCCAGCAGTTCCGATGAGGATACTGACGTCTCGTTATACGTCTTCATCGTACCGTCACTGAACAATGCCATCGCATCACGCACCGGATCATCCCGATATACCGTACCATTGCGGATAATTACGCCATCATCGCGGAAGCCGTAGTAGTCACCATTGATCGCAAAGATGGCGTTGTTAGCGGCTGCTATCTCTGAAGTGTTCTCGGTAATATTCGTGCCAAAGCTGTTATCTGCCAGAGCCGTTCGCAGGCTGCTCGCATCTGTCAGCTGTACATCTGCGACGTAATACGTGATCTGATCTGAGCCAGAGCCCGTCTGCACCTTGTCGATCTTGACCTGCATGTCATCGCTGGAATAGTTCCAGTCATCTGACGTTGCATTCACTTCAGTCGCCGGGGTTGAAGTATCGCTGGAGGTGCTGGTTGCTGATGTATTGTCATCCGCTACAACTACCTGCACATGCCGGATTAAATAGCGATCTGCCAGGCTGTATATCACGGTACCAAGGCCTAGCACAATAACAAGGGTGATCATCAGCCATTTGCGCCTTGGTTTTGCCTTTTTATATGGGTCGTTCTCGTTGGTTTTTGGATAGATCTTCATCATGTGAAGTTCACCTCTTCATCTAAGTTCTTAAGGCTCATCATAGGCTGGATAGCTTAAATGAATCTGAAACAGGCTGAACGCAAAGAAAGAAGGTCATCCATTCCCCCGAGAGGAAATCAGACAACCTTCCATATAAGTGATAATGATGGATCTCAATCTATATATGTACCCCAAATAGGGACAAGTACGATGCTAAAAAGCTTTCTATAAACGTGACTATTCACTTGCAAAGAGAGCATCGTATGCAGGGCAGGGTTTCTTTTCTAGATAATCCGTTAACGCTTGTGGCTGCTTGGTATAAATATCCTTCAAAGACGTACCCGTATATATATTACCGATCACGACTGGGTGGCATAACTCACAGATGAGAATATCTCCATTGCCGTGCAAATGCAGCTGCTTCGTCCCATCCACACAATTGGAGAAATACACACCCGATTGTTCTCGTAATCCCAATTGCTCCGCGAAACGATCCATACAGGTAAAATATAATGTCGTATCTTCTTTCTTGTGCTTGATCAGATCGTTTACGGAGTGGATGAGTGATTCTTTGGAAGCAATCTGGCTCCATTGACTATGTGGCATCACGATACTGTTCTGGATCTCATGGATGCGCACACCCAGTTCATAGACTTTATCGCTAATAGCCTGCATGTTGGCTTGGGTGCCTTCAAATAGCAGCGTCTCCAAGACGGTCTCCAGCCCTGCTTCAGTACAAAGACGAATGTTGTGCTCCAATCGCTCATACATGCGGGGATGTACACGGTAATACGCAGCATATGCATCCCGATCTGTATAGTTGAACGAAATATGAATATTGGACAAGCCTGCATCCCGCAAAGCATGAATTCGTTCTTCCGTTAGCAAGCTGGCATTGGTATTTAATTGCGTGTCGATGCCATGTTCCCCGCAATACGTCACAATCTCCAGGCAATCCTGAACTTTCAGAGTCACCTCTCCCCCGGACAAACGCACCCGCTTGAGCCGCGGAAGCTCACGGATGATTCGGATGACCTCTTGACCACTTATGCACTGCCCATCGTCCCGATTGTAGGCGCAGCAATAGTCGCATTTGTAATTGCAATTGGAGGTCACGCCGACCTCCAGTCCTTCCAGTTCATATACGCCGGGTGTTTCAAGCTCAAGTGATTTATATCTATTTTTCGCTGTCAATTCGATGTACCTCCCGATTCCTTATCCATGTTTTTTCAACTTGGAGATTATAGCGAATCTCGGTCGATGCCCGATATGACATTATGTACGTTAGGAATCATATCATCATTTGAAATCATAATCGGATCGAATAATCGCATACAAATTCAAATCCTGCATTTCGTTTTTAATTTTCATATAACTCCGTAAAAGCCCTTCGAATTTCATGCCTGTCTTTTCCATGACCTTTGCGGAACCGATGTTACCCACCAGACATTTAGCCTGAATTCGTTCCAACCCGATGTCTTCAAACCCAAATTGAATGACTCGGCTAACCGCTTCCGTCATGATTCCTTGACCCCAGTACTCATTGGATAATACATAACCTAATTCCACCCTCATACTGTTGCTGTCGCACCCCAGATAATTGCAGCTGCCAATCAACTTCTTCGTTTGTTTATCCTCAATCCCCCATGGCCCCAGCTTATCCACCTCATATCGACTCATGACAAAATCAATAAAGACTTTCGTATCCTCCTTGCTCTGATGTGCGTCCCAAGTTGTGTACTCCGATACAGCAGGAATCGCGCAATAACGGTACATGTCATCCAGATCAGCATAGGTAATCGGCCTAAGCAGCGTTCGTTCAGTTTCCAATATCGGAAATGGGTCAAAATAACTTTCAATGGACTTCATATGTATGCCTCCTCGACTTATTCAAATTGTTTTACGACCGTTATTGATAAGGAATCACACTATCCAGTTAATCTGTTTTGTTCTGGCTTCCCGCTTCTTGATCTACAGTTTCATAACTCACAAAACGCTTGAGACTTTCTCTGGTTTTGGAGCTGATTGCTTCATATTCCGCCCATACTAAATAGAACAGGCCCAGAATTAAAGCAGCTATACTCCAACTTTGCGGAGCGGTCCCAATATAATTTAGCATGCCTTGAAACAAGTCCGAATTCCACGAAGTAACTCCAGAACCAAAAATGGCAGCACTTAAATATCGAACACCGTATAGAAATGCCGCTATGACCAGCAGCAGTGTCCCTGTAGTTCTACGACTCACACATATTCCCCCCTTTATAAAATCACGGCCATAACCTCTGGCACTTCCATTGACCTTGCTGCAGAACATATTGGATTCGCACATGCTTTCGCTCCGGGTCTCCCTGCCAGAACTCAACTTCCTTTGCGTTCACGGCGTACAGTCTCCAATTCGGTGTAATGACATCAGGATCTCGGCTGATCCGTTTCGTCTGTGCCGCAATGGCGTGTTCCAATTCTTCCTCGCTCTCCAGCTCCTGACTCTGTCGTCCTGTCATCGCAACTGCGCGTGCCCCTGCCGATCTTTTCCGAAAATCCGCTGCACCTGCTTCCTCGCCCATATCCACGGCTTCTCCCCTTATGCGAATCTGTCTGCCCAATGCAGGCCAGTAAAAGGTCAGTGCCACACGCGGATTGCTCTCCAACTGCTGTCCTTTTCGACTCTCCGAGCCAGATGCAAAATAAAAAGCTTCGTCAACTACGTCTTTCAAAATCAATACTCGTGCATCTGGAAAACCGTTCGAGTCCACTGTCGAAATCGTCATCGCGTGAGGTTCTTTCACACCGTATTCTATAGCCAGTCTCAGCCATTCCAGAAAAAGATCCCCTGGTCGATCCGGTAACTTCTCGGTATTCCAAGCTGGAAAAGGTCCAGACAAGGACTTCAACCCACGCAGCAAATCACTCGGTTTATCACTCACATCGGCAACCTCCTTAGACTTCCATTTCATTCCATTGTAGCGTAATAGGCCATTTTCTCAACTATTTGTTTTGAAATGATTGATATGTTCAATCTATTTTCACTGATAAAAGAAGGATATATTAACAAAATAGCAAATAACCTACATTAGAATTTTTTCATTTCGAAAGGAGTGATGTGGTATGAAGAATAACCATGTTGCAATGATTTTTAGGAAGGATACGAAGTAACCGCAGAGGATAAATTCCTCTGCGAAGTAAAATTTGGGAGGAATTTTGTATGGTAATTGTATTAAAGCCAGTGTCTAATGAAAATTGGTATGAATGTACCCAGCTTAAAGTTAAGCCAGAACAGCTTCATATTTTTCGTGCACCTGTCGTTTATTGGATTGCTGAATCTAAATATGTTAATGATTTTGAATTACGTGCTATTTACTCGGAAGAGGTTTTAGTCGGTTTTCTCGTATTCTGTGCGAACCCAGACAAGGATGATAACTACTGGATTCCTGCCATAATGATTGACGAGAAGCATCAAGGAAAAGGTTATGGCAAGGCAGCAATGAAAACTTTGATTCAGCTTATGAGTATTTCAAATTGCACAAGAATAATGATTGGACACCGACCAGACAATCGAATTGCTGGAGAGCTGTATGAATCTTTAGGGTTTATGAAAGTGAGTGAAGAACTAATAGACGATGAAATCGTACGTCTGCTTCAAATCGGTTAAATAATGTATATAAAGACTGACGGCACCTGTCGGCAGTCTTTATTGTCACAGAAAAAATTAACCTAGATGACTCATCATATTCATGCTGCTAAACTCCCAACCATTTAATCCTTTTTCAACCGTATGAACACTGGTATTCCCGATAGAATGGAACCCCGATGTATTAGTCCAATTTTGGTTTCCTAGTAGATAATAAAGGATGTTGATTACTCCGCCGTGCGTGACCAGTAGAACATTGGATTTGATCTTTTGCTCCTCTATACTCTGGCATAAATCTCGAAAGGATGTACATATTCTGTTATAAAAATCCCGAGGACTTTCTCCTCCTGGAAACGGGGCATCCATTCCAAGAGTGTTAAAATAAACTCCTGCATATTTCACTTCAGCTTCCTTGTTTGGCATGCCAGCCAAATCTCCGTTATTCATTTCTCTCCAGTCTTTCAGGTAATCCCCTTTGATGTTAAGCCTTTTTTCAAGCTCTTTTGCAGTCTGAACTGCACGCGGAAGATCACTACTAATCACCGTGTTTATGTTATATTGCTCTAAATGATGGTGCAGGTAGTCTCCGAGTCTCTCCGATTGAGTCATACCTTCTTCAATGAGCCCTCGCTGACTCCAGCCACCTCTGTAGCCCTCCTCATCCATCCCGTGTCTTACTAAGAAAATCTTCAAGATATCTCCTCCTCTATTTAGCGGCCAATCCCTCTCTCCTAAGCAGGTTGACAATAAACAACCCTATAGCAGTTTCATCTGAACCCTCGTATGAATTGACTGAATTTATAACAAACCCCGCCTTAGATCTTTCCATCTTAGGTCGGGGTGTATGTTTTTATCTGACAAACGTATTATGGACTCGTACTGATTTGATAAAGTATGGGGTCCATATCGAGGACCTACAACGGGTGATCATAATCAAATTGAGCTGACGTTAACATTTCCTCGCATAATATTTTACATAACCGTCTTATTATACAATGCAAAGAAGCAGAACGATACCCATTTCACCAGTTCAAGTCACTTATCGATAAAAGAAAGCCTTCGCTATACTTACGCCGTGTTCGGCAGGGTATTCTTCCTGCATACTGTACTTAATTCGTGCAGATGGCACATCTGCACTAACGTTCAAGGAGGAATAATCCAATGTCCAATCCCAAGATAAAACTTCTGCCCTTTGCAGAGATTTCAGCACATTTGGAAGGCTTCGATATAGTTTCCACTCAGTGGGGCGGCGATGGTCGGGTCTATGTGCTGCTCATAAACCAAATTCCCGAAAGAAAACAAGGCATGTTTGTACAGACCAAACTAAACCAAACCTACACATACAAAGTTCTGATTGTGACGGAGCAATCCATTGAGGAAGTTGTTATTTGGGGGCAAACGTTCAATTATCATTACGTGCAACCATTACATGGTCACCTGCTGCTCGTCGGGGCGCGCTGCACGTATTATGGGAATGACAAGTATGACCTGAACGCCAAAGTGTGTGATCGGGAAGGAAACACGATTCGCGAGTTTCTGCTGGGAGACGGTATTCAGAGTGTGCAGGTGACCGAGAACGGGACCATTTGGACCAGCTACTTTGACGAGGGTGTATTCGGGAACAATGGGTGGAATAATCCGATTGGCTCACAAGGACTGTTAGCCTGGGATATGCACGGTAACAAACTATACGAAGACCATACAGCCGATATTGCCGATTGTTACGCACTCAATGTGGTGAATGAACAGCAGGTATGGTTTTATTATTATACCGATTTTATGCTTGGCTGTGTTTCCGGCGGTACCCAGCAACCTAAAGTAACATTGGTAGATCCTAACCTATCCGGCTCCTCCGGTTTCTGTACGGATGGGTATCATTTTTTGTTCGATGCCGGGTATGGTAAACACGGGACGTTTGTTCTCAAGAAAATGGAGAAGCCCGGCACACTTACAAAAGGGCAGAAGATTGAGTTCGTGAATGAACAGAATAATCCCTTCAAGCAGGCACGTCAGGATTTTCGTCAGAACCGACTGCTCCTCAGTGAGGGAAATCTGTTGTATCAGGTGACGGTTGAGGAATTGGCTTCAGGTTTGGTTTAGGGAGATTAGATTAAGAGTGAAGAGGGTTATTTATTAAAAGATAATCCCTCTTCTTCGAGTGCTTGTCGAAGTTTGGGGATCGCAGAAGGCCCAATCCCGTGCAGCTTCAGAATCTCTTTTTCTGTGTATTGCGAGAGTTTTTGCAACGTCGTAATTCCCTGATTCTCCAGTGCACGTCTAGCGGGTGCCGACAGCAATGAGAGAAATCCCTCTTTCGGTTTTCGTGCCTTCTCACAGACCGGACAGGTTGGACAATCGCTACTTTTGTAATAGGAATGCCCTTGTTCGCATGTTCTTAATGTTCCTTTATCGTTTACCATGCAGCTCACACCTTTCCGTTTTATCGGATAAAATCATCTCGGATCTCGGAGTTTAGCTACTCAACCAGTTCTCAACATCTGAGATCATATCCTCGTATTGTTTTAAAGCTTCTATAGTCCATATAACTTGTGATGTTCCCATTTGTTGTTCTTCATTGTCTGTGCATTCAATCCACAAAGAGCGTTTCAGACTGTATTCGAGCCAGTCCAATTTTCCGGCAAAGCCATTTTCGAGAACCATTCTCCAATTGGCGTTCAAATTCCCCACTCGAGACCTATATCCATCTATAAAAGCCAAGAACCTTTCTTTGTCCACGTTTCCGGTGTGATCTACTGACCAATACATCGCTGTTTCCACCAGATCATGCATCGGATTGATATAACCCGCTGATTCCCAATCAATAATGATGGGGGTGTCCTGCTGCCACATCACGTTCTTAGGTTCAAGATCTCTATGGCTAATAACTGTATTTGAAGCCAGTATTACTGATGCATTTTTTGCCTGAGCACTCCACTCATAGAGCTTTTGAATGCTGTTATCTAATAAGATCGTCCAATCCGAATTTTCTTTCTGCCCTTTGTGTAAATAATCATTCCAATCAATTTCTTTGGAATGATCCAACTGAAGGTCAGGAATATGAAGCTGTGAAAAATCAGCTTTATGAATATCCGCAAGAATCATGCCCATATGCTCACAATGGGTTTCGGTTACTTCCTGAAACTCTAGACTTTTACCGTCGATCCAGTCAAATATAAGATAACATTGATGATCTAATATCTGCATTGAAGAACCGTTTATCACTTTGGCAGGTTGAGCATGGATAAAATTTGCTGCAACGTTTGCTATTTGTTCGGATTGGATATAATTCTGCATAGCTGTAGGTCTACTCATAATTTGAGGATTCAGTGCTTTCACAGCATATTTAGCATGTGTAGTTTCGATGGCATACATGCGATGTAAAAGGCCACCCGAGATTGACTTGGGTATACTGAACAACTCACCAAGTTCTAATACAGCGACGAGTTTTTCGAATTTTAGATTATATTGAATATTATTCATACGTTATAACACCTTTTGGAAACTACCAATATCCAATCTGCGATCAAACTTATATCCCACGCCTTTAAACATCGCACATTGCTCATACCCATGCTTTTCGAATAGGGTCTTGCTGCGTGTGTTTTCCATGCATACCGTAGCAATCAAGGTGTAGAACCCTTGCTCGCGCGCAACATCCTCTATAAATCGCAGTGCCGTTCCACCGATGCCCTTCCCTACAATATCCGGTTTCAAATAAATGGTTACTTCTCCCGAGAAGTCGTAGGCTTGTTTGCTCTTGTATTGGGTAATTAGCACATACCCTTGAATTTCTTTCTCTTCTTTAATGACAAATGATTTAAAGCGCGGATTTCTGTTCATGACAGAAGCCTTGATTTCTTCCAGAGTCAATTCTTCAGTATGAAATGAGATAGTCGTGTTGGAAACGTAGTAGTTATATATTTCTCTGACTTCGGTCAAATTCTGTTCCGATATTTCTTCAAAAGAGTAGCAGGGCATTTCCATTTTCATACTGATAAATAACATGTCCTCGCCATTCACTTTGCTATAAAACTCCTTATCTCTTTTAAAGCCTGTCCGCTCATACACTTTAATTGCTCGTTCGTTGAATGTGGCAACCACCAGTCGAAAATGAGAACTATTAAATTGGTTTTGCAAGAATACTAAACTTTGTTTAAGGAATACAGATCCTTTCTTTTGCCCTGTCAGATCTGGATCTAATCCAAGGCCTATATCCAAATATCCTTCTTCTTGATACAGTCCGATTGAGGTTCCTCCCGGAACTCGAGCTGATTGCCCACAACAAATAAATCCCACTACCCTCTCCAGTTCATTCAGGACTGAAAAGTACTCCCCATTCATCAATTCTTGAATATCTTCATTGGATTCAGAGAAACTGTACATTGTATACTCATTTTCATACTTCCAGGTAACGATTTTTTCTGCATCGGCTATTTTCATTGGATGATAGGATAAAAGCATGAATAATCCCCCTTTTATACACTTAAGAGCTTAACGAAGTCGATAGAGACACCATCATTGTTTTTCATACAGACTGGCACTCCAGTTCCCCTGTTTCATTCTGCGGATGTATTGGAATCCATAATCCTTATAGTATTGATTAAGTCTCAGGTTATCTGCCATGCAATCCAGCCTGATCAAGGTTTTACCTTTATGCCTAATGTTCTCTTCTGCTGATTTTAGAAGGAGTAGCCCTATATTTTGCCCTTTAAAATCTCTATTCACTGCGAATCGGTGTATGTACCCGGAATTGGTGTTGTCGAGCTCCTCCCAAATCAGGGGATCTGACCACGTTAAGGTATACGTCCCTACGATTTCATGATTTATTTCAGCAAGATATACGTCAGATCCATCCGTCATGAATTCATTCACTTGTTCCAAATTGAAATACTCAGGACGCCATTGATATATCTCTTTGGAGTTCAGCCACCGGGCAGACTCTTGCCATAGATTCAATACAGTTGAAGCTTCCTCCGGTAATGCAAGTCTAGTTATGAGTTTAGTATTAAGTTGCTCCATCAAGATCCCTCGCTTATTCAAAAGTTAAATACCCCCATCAACCACGCTGCAAATCGTTCTTTCTCCTCGAACTGTGGGTAATGAGCGGATTCTTCAAATACAACAAAATCTTTTTCGGGTGCTCCAAGCTCATCGAAATAATCCCTTGCCGCATTCAGAGACGTCATATAATCATACTTTCCCATAACAAAATAAGTCGGTATCTCCAGCTGATCTACAATGTCTGGCAAATGGTTGGTGGACTCCTCCTTTAGGAGAATTTCCTGTGTAGCCTGCACTCCCATGGAATAGCGAATCACATCCAGTGCATTATATTCGGTTCCCAAAAGAAAGCCGAGCATATAGTCCCTGTTGTCATCAATAAGCCTAGCCGCACCGCCGTATTTGCGAACCAACTTTCTTGGTGTGTATTTCTCGCCTCGCTCAATCGGATTCCGAAGACGTTCCAGACTTTCCGCATCCGCTGTACTGTCGGCTTGTTTCGCTTGTGTGATCGTATATTCCAAACTATCCAACTCACTCTGCACAGTATCAGCTACTTGTCCAATACCTATATAAGCAACGAATTTTTCAGGTGCTTTGGCCGCCGATTTTGTCCCTATGTATGTACCAAATGAATGACCGACCAGCGTAACCTTTCTTTGCCCCAGTTCGGCAGTGACGTAATCCGTTAATGCCAGCAAATCATCTACAAGCACATCTGAAGTCACATCCGAATAATCCTCCATGAAATGATATGACTTTCCACTTCCACGTTGATCATAATGCACAATAGTAAAATGTTGCTCAAGCTCCTGCTGATACTTTCTTACATAAGGAATCTCGGAGCAACCAGGGCCACCATGTACAAAAAGAAGGATGGGATTGTTCCGATCCGCACCGCGAATCATAACCTCATGACCTGCACCATTGATCTCAACCTGTCCTAATGTGCTGATACTATTCTCTCCCTTGATCCCAGGGGTCCAAGTGGGAAAGATTAGTGCGATTATTACGAGTAAAAGAATACTAAGCATGGCGCGTCTGAATATTTTAATCGACCTCTTACGCATCAGATGGCTCCTCCGGCAGATATTCGTGTGTTTATTAAGTGGACTCCAAACTCCTCACTTGTTACTCCTTACTGCTCCTTGTTACTTCACTTTATAAAAATACGGTCCGCACATGGATTCATGGGTATGTACATACGTCCACGTGAACGCTTGGTCAAAAATATAAATGTCCTGTTCCGAATCAAAATCTTCTGCGATGACCTTATTCGCATTCTGAAATATCTGTATGAATGGTGTATGTTGATACATGACATACAATTCATTTTTATTTTCGGCATTAAAAGCATCTCGTGCTGTATTGTCTGTTAGGCAATCCTGTTTCTCATAACTGAACATATGCCACTTGTACTGGCTATAATAGATGGCCTCTTTTACCTCTTCACTGATGTTCTTGGAAATGTGTTATCCCATTTCTGTATAATTTCTTCGGATTCCTCGCACAATTCAGTCACAAGGACCCCCTTGTCCTCCAAATTTTTGTTATACATATATTTGCGATGCACAAGCTCAATTCGCGAGTACACCACATTCAGCTCATGGTCCGGTAGAGCATCCAGCAGAACATTAATTTCATCTCTAATCATCATAACCTCCGAAGTTTATTGGATTTAAGATTTAAGGATTTAGGATAAACTCGCATTCCAGCTACTCACCGTTTGCTTCTTCTCGAAGCAAATAAGCCAATCGGTACATTTCCGCGATATCATATCTATTCTGTTCTTCAAATCTCCTGATCGCTTCACCAATCTCCACAACCTCTACAGCAATTACCTGTTCCCCACCCACCGGATTCAATGGTTTACCGACCAGCTCAACTTCTCCATAGCCAATAAGTCTTACAAAATGAGGGTGAGGAATATGCGGTCTATACGGCTCAGGTGCACTCGACATGCAATGAAATTGTCCAAACAACCGGTACGTGATCAACTTGGCCCCGAGCTCCTCCATCACTTCACGTTGCAGTCCATCCATATAATTCTCTCCTACCTCCAACGTTCCTCCGGGCAGCTCCCATTTTCCGTTATCGATCTGAAAAACGACCACTTGTTCCCCCACAAACGGGATGATACTCACATTGCTTACCAGCGTTTCATCCACGATGTCATTCAGTCTAAACTCCGCTTTAACAATCCCCCAATGAATCAATGTACTGAGCGCAGGGAACTGCTCCCGATCCAAAATTTTCATCCTACATCCGATCCTCTCTATGTAAAATAAATCTTCCATTATAAGTTCTATCTCTCATTATAGATCAAAAAAGAAAAAAGAAGGTCACTTTTCCCATCGGGAATCCATGGACCTTCTAATGTTATTTCAGTTGAACTAAAGAAAGTTTACACTTTCCACTCTGAGCGCTAATGGTGTACCAGTTTCCCGTTTTCCAAAAAGAGAACCCGATCACATAACGGCAAAATACGTTCATCATGCGTAACCATGACTGCACTCTTGCCCTGCTCCTTCACGAGCCGTGCAATCATGCCCACAATATCCAGTCCGCGTTCCGCATCCAGACTGGCTGTCGGTTCGTCCGCGAGCAGGACGGCTGGATCATTCATCAAAGCTCTGGCAATGGCAACCCGCTGGCGTTCTCCGCCGGAAAGCTTCTCGGCATATGCCTTACGTCGATGCGATAAACCTACCGTATCCAGCAGCTCATCGACCCGCTTCTCTGCCTTGTTTTTGTCCGTTCCAGCGAGCTTGGCAACCACCATCAGTTGTTCTTCCACTTTCAGATACGGAATGAGGTTGGCACTTTGAAAAATAAACCCGAGCTGCTGGAGCCGTACATCGGATATGTCCTGTTTGTTTTTGCCCATAATCGATGCGCCATCCAGCATAACCTGTCCCTCCGTCGGTTCAAGCAGTGCACCTGCGATGGACAGAAATGTACTTTTGCCTGAGCCGGAAGGCCCCATGACCGCGACGAGCTCTCCTTCGGCCACCTTAAGATCCAACTTATCCAATATCGTCCGTTTGACCCCGCCATCTTCGAATGTCTGTGTAATTCCCTGCAATACCAGTCGGTTTCTCATGCTGCTGTCCTCCCAATCGCATCAAGCGCATCAATTTTGGTAACCTTCCACACCGAGAATAGCGAACCCGCCATAGACATCACCACGAATAACACGCAGGTTAGTGCCAGGGTGGACAAACCTAAT
Organism: Paenibacillus sp. OK076; assembly: GCF_900110055.1. Taxonomy (NCBI): domain Bacteria; kingdom Bacillati; phylum Bacillota; class Bacilli; order Caryophanales; family Paenibacillaceae; genus Paenibacillus; species Paenibacillus sp. OK076. The sequence goes on along the minus strand of NZ_FOCH01000001.1, from coordinate 830,934 downwards.
TGAAACGGCATTGAAGCTGGCAAGATCGATTCAAACAGCTGAACCAGCAGCACACTGATCACCAGACTGCCGATGGACAGAAGCAATACTTGCAATGAAACACTGCCCGCCAGATACGAATTTCGCGTCCCAATGGCTTTCAAAATACCAAATTGACTCGTTTTCTGAATCGTGATGACGTAGAAGAATACCGCAAGCACAAACGCCGAGATGACAAATAAAAAGGCAATCATCATGAGCAGCGAGCCCTGTTCTTCCTTGTACCCAGGAATGGCCGATACTGCATCGGACTTCGTAATCACTTCCGTATTCGGCAAAGCAGTACTGAGTCTATCCACCTTCTCACCTGCATCTTTAACGGCAATCGCACTGTATACCGGAGCATTAGAGTCTGCTGTTCCTTGTGAAGTCCGGGAACCTTCCTGAATAGCGAGCCATTCCTGCTCGTTCATGAACACAACTGGTGAGTGACTGAAGGACTCATTTTCCACAAATCCCCCCACGGTCCACTCCGTTCCCGAGGCTTGATCGACCAGTAGCGTTCCAATCGTCACGCCAGATTCAGACAGTTTTTGATCCACCACAACCTGCCCGTCTTTCTGATCCGTAATTGGAGAGCCTTCCGTTACGATTGGAGCCAGCCAGCCTTCCGGGTTCACCATAAATAGCGTTACATCAATCTTCTTCGTGTCACCAGCTGGACTGACTGTTGTCATTTTCACACCCAGCGGTTCAGCGTTCTCTTGCCCCACAACGGAGCGTGTCTGCTCCAGTTGGTCCTGATTCACCTGGGAGCGGGTAAAACGATGATTCGAATCCTGTTCCAGAACAAAATGGGTTGCTGCCATATTTTTGATAGATGCCGCGTTATCATACGCAAGCCCCTGTGCCAGACCTGTGACAAACAAAACCAGAAATGATACAAGCACCATAATTGTAGCAATTAGTGCATATCGCCCTTTGGCAAACCTCATCTCTCTAATAGCCAAGTACATATTCTCTGACCTCCTCTTGATAACCCAAGTATAGGAGGCGAAGATGAACGGCAAATGAATAACAGATTACAACTGCGGAAGCGTCACGGTAAAGACCGTTCCTTCAGCTGAACTGGAGACCTCGATCGTACCGTCATGGATGCGGATAATTTTCTGCACAATAGCAAGCCCCAGCCCGGTCCGGCCGGAAGAACGCTCTCTTGCACGGTCAACCCGGTAGAAACGATCAAACAGGAAAGGCAAATGCTCCGCTGCAATCCCATCCCCTGTATCCCGAATATGGATTACGCACTGGGCATTGGTCTCTTCTGCTCGAATCTCGATGCTTCTCCCCTGCGGGAGATGATTCACAGCGTTACCCAGCAGATTCATCCAGACTTGCATGAGCAGAACTTCATTGCCATAGAGTTGAATGGATTCGGGTACCGAGATCCTTAGCAGCAGTTCTTTTTCTTCCAACTGCCATTGCAGCACCTGAACCGCTTGGCGGAATTGATCTCGCAGAGAAAATCTCACTTTGATCAAATCCTCATGACCTTGTTCAAGGGAGGACAGCAGCAGCAATTGTTTACTAAGCAGCGAGAGATGGCGGCTCTCCTCTTCAATAATGGAAGCGTAGTGCTCCCGCTCTTGTTCAGGCAGATCCTGATCTGCTACCAGTTGGGCAAATCCCTGAATCGAGGTCAGCGGGGATTGAATCTCATGTGATACGTTGGATACAAACTGCTGTCGTGCCTGATCCACTCGCTCCAATTCACGACTCATGGTCATGAAATGCTGGGCCAACTGTCCAATCTCATCACGACGCGTGGTGGACAATTTCAGATTATAGTTTCCTTGGGCAATTCGTTTGGTCGCCTCGGACAGACGTTCAATCGGATTCACCAGATAGCGGGTACTGATTATAAAGAGCAGGATACTAATGCCCACCGTAAACGCTCCAATCAACGCAAAAAAGATACGCAGCTCACCGAATTGCAAAATGACATCCGGGCGCATAAACAACGCATAACTTGCATTGCCCATCTGTAGATGAACACCAACGGTATTGCTCAATTGATTATCGAAGAAACCGGTAATGAAAGGTTTGCTGGGAAACTCGGCGACGCCGTGGTATATCTCACCACTGAGCACCTGATCTACAGCCTGCTTGTCCAGATCCTTCTGGCGGAATTCACGGCCATAGAATTGGTCATACCCTTTTCCATCCGTCACATATATTTCGTAGCCTAGCGCTGCGGCATTGTTCAGGTAATGCTCTACCGTAGCGGGCTCCTGTTCAACAAACTGCTTCATTTGCGTCGCGATCCCCACCAACTTCTCGTCATTGAAAGATTTCAGCTTCGCATGATAATAAATATTGGATAAAAGAAAACCCAGCATGGCGCTGACCAGAATCACCGCGATTGTAATCATGAATACCCGAAAATACAGTGATCTCAATGCGGTTTCACCTCAATCTTATAACCAATCCCCCGTACCGTCTGAATGACAAAATCATCCGCATAATCGGCAAAACGATCACGCAGCCGCTTGATATGTACATCCACGGTGCGATCATCGCCTTCATAGTCCGCTCCCCAGACCAATCGAATAAGTTCATCACGCGAGAACAAACGACCTGGAAACTGGGCAAGCTGAGAGAGCAGCTCAAACTCCTTCATTGGTAAAAAGAGAATCGATTGCCCATCGGAGACCTCGACATTGTTCCGGTCAATGACGATGCGATTCATGCGAATGATATCACTGGACGTGCGATGGTAACGACGAAATAACGCCTTGACCCGGTAGACCAGTTCCTCAGGTTCAAATGGCTTCGTCACATATTCATCTGTACCTCTCAAGTACCCATCCCGCTTGTCGGATAACTGATCCCGTGCTGTCAGCAGCATGATCGGGATGTCATAATGTTGGCGAATAAAATCACATAACTCCAGTCCGTCCATTCCTGGCATCATGACATCAAGGATCGCCAAATCGATTGGCGTTTCTTGTATTAGTTTGACCGCTTCCAATCCATCCTGCGCTTCATGAACCCGATATCCTTCCTTGGTCATGACATGCCGGAGGAGTGCTCTAATATTGGCATCGTCGTCCGCCAGAAGCAGATTCTTCATATTGTTGTCGGCCCCTTCTAGTTTCAAATTCATCTAATATGTAGCGGGAACTTCCGCGATATTGATCCTGCACAGATGGTAGCACAAAAGCAACGTAAATCGCCAGTGAACATGCAATGAAGCCCCGCGTGCATGTTTATATTTTCTCAATTCTGGTTGACACTATTATTAGGCCCACTTATAATAAAACCATAACATATGAACAATTGCTCATATGTTCATTTATAAAAACTTTATCATTGCCAAGGATCACTATAGTCACAAAAGAAATCAATTACATAACGGAGCACGGCTCCAAAGGAGAGGATCTCGTATGTCCGGACATCATCACAGCCACGACCATGGACACAATCATGGTAGTACCAATAACAAGAAAGTACTGTTGTTTTCCTTCATTATTATTACCGTTTATATGATTGTTGAAGCCGTTGGCGGTTTCATCACCAACAGCTTGGCCCTCATCTCTGATGCAGGTCATATGTTGTCTGATTCCATAGCTTTGGGGATTGCCTTGCTGGCGTTCACCTTTGGCGAAAAAGCGGTGAATACAGGCAAAACGTACGGGTACAGACGCTTTGAGATTTTGGCAGCCACGTTAAATGGGGTCACCTTAATCGCCATCTCACTTTACATCTTTTACGAAGCAATTGGTCGCTTCATCAACCCACCAGAAGTCGCAACAGTCGGTATGTTGATCATCAGCATCATTGGACTGCTCATCAATATTTTGGTGGCCTGGATCATGATGCGCGGCAGCGATACAGAGAAAAACTTGAATATGCGCGGAGCTTATCTCCATGTCATCAGCGATATGCTGGGATCGGTTGGCGCCATTGCTGCGGCTCTGCTCATGATGTTCTTCGGTTGGGGATGGGCGGATCCACTCGCGAGTGTCATTGTTGCTGTACTGGTTCTGCGCAGTGGATTCTTTGTTACCAAATCATCTTTGCATATCTTGATGGAAGGTACTCCGGCCAATGTGGATGTGAATGACCTGGTGCAGACTATTAAACAAGTCGATGGTGTCAAAGGTGTACACGATGTGCATGTCTGGTCCATTACCAGCAACCTGAACGCACTTACCGCACATATTGTGGTGGACGGAATGATGGATGTATATGCATCCGAGGTGCTTGTTCAGAAGATTGAGCACCTGTTGGAGCATAAAGAAATCAAACATGTGACCTTGCAAGTCGAGTCTGAGAAGCATCTTCACGACACCTCGGTATTATGCACCGTCAAAGGTGACGCACCGGATGCTCATGCGCATCATCATCATTGAGATTAATAGTTGTAAATAGAAACAGGACTTATTCCCGTTAGAGGAATAGTCCTGTTTTTCATTTTGCACGTAACTTTAATTCCTTTCGGGTGTTATGTAATATAGATGGCAGTATCGAAACAATAGACTACAAGTCATCATTATTAAAGGAATATATAATTAGCTTATCCATTTAAGTGGATGGCCTGGATATGTTCTCGATCAAAATCAATAATCATAATGTGACCTTGTAATACATGGTCTCCACAGGCTATCGTTGCTCCATAGTCCTCTTTACTATTAAATGTGATATCTACTTGATAAACTTCAATTTCATTAAACCAATCCTTATGTACTTGTTCACGAAGTTCGTTCTCATAGTAATTTCGAAATACTTCCTCACACTCCGTAAACCAATGCAGATATGACTCTACTACATCAGCAATTGCATCTAACTGAATAGTCGCCGATATATAGATTCGGACATCCTTTAAATCTTCATCCTTTATGGATTGCTTAAATATTTGCACTGTATTTTTCAAAACATAACATTTGTACCTCTCATCACTCTCTTCCACGAGCTCAATGAAATCACTTTGCATCTTAACCCTCCTTCCATAAAACGACCTGCATGATGCAAGGTATTGCTTCTTGAATAGGCACCTATACTATACTTTCTCGTCAATAATATATTTATTATCGCCTTGTTTATTGTTATTTTGTTTTTTAATTTCAGTTCTCAAATAATGTACTTCTTTTATTAGATCCTCAAGTCTTTTCGATGTTTTTGATGAATCTATAGCATAGCGTATAACTGCAGCAACGATAAGAAACACAATAAAACATAGGATCAACGCTATAAGAGCTCCAAAGAATTCCATCCTGATTTACAACTCCTTACTTATATTAAACTGTAATTGATTAACTGCTATGTTTACATGCATATAACGTATTGTCAAACCAAGTGCGACGGAATTACGCTGGAGGATTTGTGAATACCACTATATAGAAAGAGGTAATAATCATGACAAATAGAGCATTTTCCCCGATTCTTCTGCTCATCCTACTTCTCACAGCCTGTGCTTCAGAAGTTCCTGCTGAAAACCATGACACTGAGGTTATCCTAAGAAAAGAAGCTATACCCATAATTACGAATGTTGAGACTAACTATCCCGAAAAAGAAGGTTGGATTGTAATTCCTACAGATAGCACAGAGTTAAATGTCACAGTAGAGGCGACCAATGCGGAAACACTTCTTTTCTGGGCCGTTCCAACAGGAACTGAGACTTGGGGAGAACGAGAACTTATCGGGTATGATACCAGCGAGGACGATGGTTGGAAGATAACGTGGGATATTGCGGGTAAGTCTTTGCATCATCACGTGATTGTTCAGGCATTGGGAAGTGATGGTAAGACCATAACCGATAAAACGATAAATATTACGAATGAGTAAGGTTGATTTAAATCCTTTAATTAACGAAGATATAATTAATATTGGAGGCCTCCCCCGATAACTATTATCTTAGGTGAGCCTCCATTATTTTGTTACTTAAAGCCTATACTCTCTTTCAAACGGCTAAATCGTTTTACTTCTTTCTGGAATTCCCCACTGAAGTTCCAACAAAATGGGAGGATAATAGATGGGGTTGATCCATGAGTAGTTGTCCAGATTTGATACTGCATTCAAATATGATCGTTAAATATTCAACCTGGTGACCATTACTGTATGTAAACCGCTGCTCTTCACCACCATAGATCCCTATCACTTTCTCCGGTTCTATGATAAGTCCTGTCTCTTCCCATGCTTCTCTTACCATCGTTTGAGCAGGAGTCTCCCCGAGCTCGATTGCTCCAGCGATTAAACCCCAGTTGGTTTCATTATGTTTACGACCTAACAATATCTCTCCTTGTTTATTTCAGATAACCCCAGCCACACCCGGCATTCCAAGAGAATTTTAAGTTGTTAAGCTACACTATATCTTTCGGGCCCAATTTATAAGTTTTTTTTCTAAACTTTCTCATTAATGATATGTTTTTTGTTCTCTTACTTATGGTCACTCCTTTTTCTTATTTCAGTTTTCTAAAGAAACCTCCTAAAATTTTTCAATTTTACTGTAACATTATTTGACTTGACCCGTTGTCTAAAGAGAAGGAGGAGGAAACTTGAAATGAGGAGTGATCTATATGCAGAACTATTCAAGCAGTACCAATCCTCCCTGCATCTCTATCTATACCGTATGTGTGGATCTCAGGAGACAGCTGAGGAGTTAGTTCAAGAAACCTTTTACAGAGCCATGGTATCCATGAAAGCCGAGCATGCAAATTACGCCAGAGCCTGGCTATACAAAGTAGCTCGGCATTTATTTATTGATTGGTATCGTAAATATCGTGGAGAAATTCAAATGAATCGAGAGATGGAACAGCAAGCAACAGAAAATACATATCGTTCCCCTGAGGAAGTACTCACAGCTCGTGAACGAACCCTTCGTATTCAACAAGTGATGAAGAAACTTCCCGAACAGTATAGAACCATTTTGTTGCTACGAGAAATGAACGAGTTATCTTATAACGAACTTTGCGAGATTCTGGATATGAACATGAATCAGGTCAAGGTCACCCTTTTTCGTGCCAGAGAACGATTCAAAGTAGAAATGCTTCAAATGAAAGGAGACGTTTGAGAATGTCTAAAACACCACATGATGAGGAACGTGTATTTCAGGAAGAGGATTTTGAGTATCAGCGTCCTGAATGGGGTCATAAGCAGTTTAAACGAATGGTTTGGAAAACGAGATGGAAGTTTTTCCTAAATGCAGGAGGAGCTCTTTTTTTAATATTTATGGTCTATCACATCTATGTATCGTCACTCCATATCTACTTTGACCAATCAAAGGTACGTAATGACTTCATTCGTTCGATTGTATCTGTGGTTGAGATGCATGGTGACGGACTTCGGGTAGAGAAGACGAATTATGAACTCTTTGAAGTAACCCCACTCCTAACCCAGAAAGCTAATCTGAAAATATATCGACATGTGGGCTCATGGGAAGTAATCACAGGTGAAATTCAAGCTGAACTCAGTATAACCGGTAAATTCACCTATACGATTACTAATACAGGAGCGTATATGAATGGCAATAACCCAGGCCCTTTCTATCTCCCTTACTCCCTAGTAGATGGTATACCTACTAAAGCCTCTGATGAAAGCAGTAGCTTGAATCGGCTTCGTAAAATTGATGATGGACATGTCGCAGAGATGTCATTATCCTTGAAAAACCTAGCGCATCCCGATCAACTGATGCAGCTTCTTACAGATTATGATGTTGCAGTAACCGCCATGCCGATCTATTCTGGCGAATTAAAAGATCAAGATATCTCTTACTCTCGGTCAGGCATGTTCAACTATAATATTCCTCATTTGAGTCTTAAACCTCTTTCTGAATTTAAAGAGGATGGGGCAAATTGGTATAACTATTTCGTTCCAGAAGATTCAGGGCAGATGCAGGAGCAGGTTCAAGCGATGTTGTCTGATCTAGAATGGATGTCAAACCATCTTGAGTACAGTGGTGCTGAACTAGATAAACAACGTCTTGCCTATTTAAAAAAGAATGGCGTTCAAGTATATGGCGCGGTGGTTACTGGTCCTGTACGAGAGTTAGAGAAACTTACAAAGGTTCCGGAATTCCAACATTTCCAATTGAATCGAGTAGAGATATGGAATTGGGATTAAGATGACTTATCCAGTATCGACATTACGTTTCATATAAAAAAGAGATGATACCTGTTTAATCAGTGGTATTATCTCTTTTTTTCTGATTTCTTTTACCATAAAATCACCTTGTGTAACGTTATTGTTGCGAGAAGCTTAGTTTCTCTACCGCCGCCTCTGTCTCACTCTTCTTCTGCAAGAATATCTTCACAGCGAACAATCAATTCGGGCATATTTTCTCCGTAAAATAAAATATGAAGCTCATATCCGTTATCAATCCGGTACAGCTCTTGATACAGCCAGTAACTGCCTACAATCATACCCTCTTGCTTGATGATTTCGGTTGCAACCAGCGTAAGTTTATTTATATTGGTAAAGCCCCCACGAGTGTCAAAACGAATAACGACCTCATCACCCGTCAGCAGTTCCGTTACTGTACAATCGTGAAATTGAACCCGGCTACGAATTTCATGGGGAATATCCTGTGCTAAAATGACATCCCTGTATTCATTGGATACATGCTCCATCTCTCTCCTATTTTCTGCACTCTGTTTCTTTAGCTGTAGCATAACTTCTCTCGTGCAATAACCCAACGTAAATACACGGATATCCGCAATTTGCTCATAGATTTTCTTGGGTAATCGTTCTTTCTGGTGTTTGTAATCCCATTCCTGCATGTCTTTAAATGCAATTCTATGCTGCAGTTCGTCAAAAGGAGGCCTCACATCAAAATCCGCGATTAATTTGTCGATCCTCTCTCTTTCTTCAGCAGGCATCTGATATACTTTTTTATCATCTTCCGATATTTCATTCCCACTAAAAAACTTCTCGGCAGGTACAAAAACATGGCCATTTTGCTCCAGCAAAAAACGAGGATCTGTATTGTACATCTCACGCTGAAGCTCTATATACTCTTTTTCTTTTCTTTTATACCGTCGTAGGAAAAGTGCTTCGTTTAATTCGTAAGTTCCTCTATGTACCCTCATCCCAAAATGTAGTCCTGTCCGTTGACACAACTCGTACCATTCTTTCGTTAAATATCTCATATGCACCTCTTCTGCTGATTTTTAGAATCTACTTTGCTATTGAAGCGTAGAGCTTTTTAATTTGTGACGAGAATTTAGCTGCAACTGTAATATGTGTGCGTTTAAAATAAGCTGTTAATTGTTTAGGATGATTTTTGACAATATCATATTCTATAATCGTGTTAGCGATAACCAATCTCGTAAAACCCAGAACCTCGACAATTTCAGATCGATCTCGTTAGAAATTGCTCTATTGATTTCATCGCTACTCCTCCAAAATCTTCAGCCTCAACGATTCCTTATATTCAACAGACGTACTGGTCTACGCTAAGGTTTGAAAAAATTTGTGTTTTATTTCTTTGTCGTTTCGCTCCGCCCATTCATGCACAGCTTCTACGCCTGCGGATTCCTGACCTCGTTGAAAATAAAAACATAGATCCATCGGCACTAACCGTTTACCATAGAGTTTGATGCCAATCCGTCTGTAATTCATATAAATGCATTCAATCTCGGATGCATCGTATTTCCGATGTTTCGTAGAAATCACATGATCGCTCTCCAGCGTGATACTGGGTTTAGTGAAAAATAAACGCCAGATCAGAAAAACGATATAACCCAGAATATAGGTCAATATAATGATCAGTGAGTACTTCAGAATACCATTTTCATCGTAAATAACATTTCTGAAAAGCATAGCTTCAATGGCCAGCATGCATAGTAGGTTCAACAATGATCTTGGATAAATTGTCTTGTATGTGATGAGTTCCACCTCCTAATCATTCTCTTTATTAATCCGAAGCCACTCGGAAGGGGCTTTTCTGGCAAAATGCTTTTCAACAAAATCCAAAATATCATCAATGCCGGGCAATGCCGCATTTTCTTTGGCTTCGTCAAACGTCATCCATTGGTACTGGGTATGTTCATGATTTAACCGGACAGGCTGGCTTTCATCCACGTATCCTACGAATACGGGAGCGGTATAGATATACTCCCCCATGGGTGAATAATATTGTTCGAATTGATTGGCAGAATACAGCCGGACTTCAGTAATACCTGTTTCCTCGTGAACTTCTCTGAGTGCAGCTTCCCATGCCTTCTCACCCTTTTCTATCCCGCCGCCAACATAACACCACTCGTTATGCAACATACGACCAGCCCGCTTTAGCATCAGTACACGGTATTGATCGAGGCTCTTCTTCAACAGAACTACAGCCACTCCTTCACAACGAATGGGGACTACCTGTTTCACGTGCTCTGCACCATTCAATTTCTCGCCCCCTTCTCTTCAGAATCGAAGTCCTCCAGAACCTTAAATTTATCCCCGTGGATTTTATCCAAATGCTCTTCTCCCCAATAACATAAATGGTCCAAGGCAGGCTTGAGTCCCCAGCCGTAGTCCGTTAACTCATATTCCACTTTGGGAGGAACCTCCGAATATACCTTACGCTGTACAATCTCGTCCTTTTCCAGACCTCTGAGCTGTGTTGTCAGCATCTTCTGCGTAATGTCGGGGATTAACCGTCGAAGCTCCGACGTGCGTTTACGTCCGGTCATCAAATGATAAATAATCAAAGGCTTCCACTTCCCGCCCATCACTTCCAAGGCCGCTTCTACGCCTACTTTATATTTCTTCGGAGCGTTTGTGTCTTCATGTTCCGTCATTCTGAACCCCTCCATAATCAGGCTGTATTCAAGGTAAAACGTAATCTTCTTGCTGCTCTTTTTTCTATTATTTAAGCCCATTTCGAGGCATCCATTCAGGGTACTTTAATGTTCCTATGGCACTTCATTCTTCCTATAGAACATCAAAGTGCGTACTTCCAGATGTTTTCATACCTGTTTATAATAGCATCAGCCATTGATTCATGGCTACAAGACTGCATTGCAGAAAGGTAGTGAACGTTAAGATGAACGTACTCGTTGTAGTATCCCACCCAAGAAAAGATTCCTTGACCTTTCAGGTAGCTGATCGTTTTGTACAAGGTCTTGCCGAGGCTGGTCACGGTTATGAGATACTGGATTTGCATGGGATTGGATTCGACCCAATTCTTCGTGAGATGGACGAACCAGACTATACCCAAGAAAATCAGGTGTTCTCACCTGAGGTTGAAACCGAGATGAAGCGATTGAAGAAACACGATGCTGTCGCTTTTGTGTTTCCTCTTTGGTGGTGGCATCTGCCAGCCATGTTGAAAGGGTATGTGGATCGTGTCATGAACAACGGGTTTGCATATGGCACGAACAAACTTCCTCATCAGCAGATATTGTGGATCTCTCTTTCAGGTGTGACGGAAGAACAGATGCAGAAGCGCAACTATGGTGAATCGATTGCCAATCTGCTCAATGTAGGTATTGCCGATTACTGCGGCGTGTCCCGATCCAGGGTTGAGTTTTTATATGAAACGTTGGAATCCAAACCTGAGCATTATGAGGCACTGCTGAACCATGCGCATAACCTGGGACTGAACTACGCCAATGATCCTTCGACGCTATAAAGGTATTATAGTGCTACATTGATATGACACCTGACGTCCCAATTCCGCTTGAACACAGCAAAAAGGTCGCTCCAAAGAGCGACCCTGTTTGTTTAGATTCAATTATTTTACGGTCGAGAGAAGAAACTTCTCCAACATACTAGTATCGGTGATACTATGGTTACAAGCTGTGTTATCCATGCATACGTACTGGGCCACGGAAGAAATGTTGTCCGGCGTATAGCTCTTGGTCTTTACGTTGAAGAATCCGAGCTCCTGATGGCGATGACAGAACATACAATACCCTTTCTTGTTCGTGGCTGTAAGCCGTCCCTCAATTCCGAGGAATCTGCCTTCATACGGATACACGATGAACAAGCGATCGGTAGCAATGTCGGTCCATCTCAGATAAGTTGTACGTGCGTAATCGATGGATTCCAGATCCGGCACTTTGAGCTTCTTTACCTTGGGAAACAGCTTCTGAATTTGCTTCGCGGATACTTGCGGAAATGGAATCAGATATGCTTCCAGCTGGTTCAGATAGGTCTGCAACTCATGTGTCGTCTCATACGTGGATAACTGCTCCAGCAGTTGCTTCTGTTCCAGAGTAAGTTCATCGAAGATGCTCACCGCATTTGTGCCGACCGTATAACGGACGGTTTCCAATACTTTTGGATCCACAACCGAGCGTAGCGTTTTGAGCAGGAAATCAGCTTGTTTTTGAATATAATTAAATTGATGATTCTGAATAAATGGTGTTTGCATGGCGTTCAGCCCCTTATTTTTATTGGAAGAACAAATAAGGTGCAAAGCCTGCGGGATGAACCATTATGTTGATATTGATTTCAGGGCAACAATCTCATTTTTGTCGCGCCCTACACAAAGTCCGCCCCTATTCAGGCTTTGCGTAAGGCTTTCTAGCGAACGAGCAATCCGGCATCATCCATATTGCCACGTCATAACCCCCAATACGATAGATATATCGAAATTATAGCAGGGCAGCATAGTGTAGGCAACGAGCTTCGTTTCAATTTCCTCTTTTCAAGAAATATAATTACATCTTAGGCTTTCTTCCCATTTTCCACGAAATGATCTACTGCTGACTGCTCAATGGCCAGTCCTTCCGTGTAACGCTCCATGAACAAGGCAAATCCATTCACGTCCTCGCTATTTGGAGAAACCTCTTGTCCTTCTGCATCAATAAACACCTTGGTATTAAGGTACTCCGCCAAACCCTCGTGCTGCTGCTTATTAACCATGTAGGAAGCCAAAATAGCCATTCCCCATGCGCCACCTTCACCAGCGGTAGACATAACCGAAACGGGAATGTTCAGTGCGGATGCGCACATTTTTTGAGCGACTCGTGGGGTTTTGAACAATCCGCCATGCGCCCAAATGTGCTCAATCGTTACGTGCTCCTTCTGTGTCAAAATATCCAGCCCGAGCCTTAGTGCAGCAAACGCAGCAAATAGATGGACTCTCATAAAGTTTGCCAGATTGAAGCGGCTCTCTGGAGAACGCACAAACAACGGACGACCTTTTGCAATTCCTGTAATATTCTCGCCTGAATAGTAGCCATAGCTCAGTAAGCCACCGCCATCAGCGTCAGCTTTCAGTGCTTCATTGAACAACACACTGAATAATTGGTTCATATCGGGCTTCTGTCCCATCGCCTCATAAAACTCACGGAACATGTTTACCCAAGCATTAATATCGCTGGAGCAGTTATTCGCAAGAACCATAGCCACAGGATTGCCTTCAGGTGTAGTCACGATGTCAATCTCAGGATATACCGTAGACAGGTTTTTCTCTAATACAATCATGGCAAAAATCGATGTACCTACGGAAATGTTACCCGTACGTTTTTGGACACTATTCGTAGCGACCATGCCTGTTCCAGCATCGCCTTCCGGAGGGCACAGTGGAATATTGGATTCCAAGTTACCCGATAGATCTAACAGTCGTGCACCAGCTTCACTAAGATATCCGGCATGTTCACCGGCAGTATAGACTTTAGGTAAAATATCTTTAAGATTCCACGGGTAGCCTTTGTCAGCAATTAAATCGTCAAACTTCCTCACCATATCTTCATGATATTCCAGTGTGGATTCATCAATTGGGAACATACCTGAGGCATCCCCTATACCAATAGCTTTACTGCCAGTCAACAGCCGATGTATGTAACCTGATAGTGTCGTAATATAATTGATGTTAGTGACATGCTCTTCTCCGTTCAAAATCGCTTGATACAAATGTGCGATGCTCCAGCGCTCTGGAATTTTAAACTGGAATTTCTCGGTTAGCTCTGATGCAGCCTTACCCGTTGTGGCATTGCGCCATGTACGAAACGGAACCAATAACTCCCCTGTTTGATCGAGTGCAATGTAACCCTGCATCATAGCAGAACATCCGATTGAGCCAATTTTTTGTATCGTTACACCATAATTATTCTGAATCTCTTGCTTTAATTGATGATAGGTTTGTTGCAGCCCGTGAATCATTTCATTCATATCGTAGGTCCAATAACCGTCGATCAATTGATTTGCCCACTCATAGCTGCTGGAACAGATGGTATTGAAATGGTGATCCATGAGTACAGCTTTGATTCGTGTGGATCCAAATTCAATGCCCAGCGAAGTTTCTCCCCTGACTATTACTTGTTTCAAGTTTTGATCCATCATCGTATTCATCCTCTCTGAATTTGGAATTAGCTCGATTCGGGAAAATTTACATCCCCGTCATCGGAGTACATTGAAATGAAACCTACCCTATGATTACTCTTGTGATCACTCTTGGAAAACTGCAAATGTTTCACCTTAACAATATATTGTCCTCATTCGATGGATAGAGTGGTGGACCAGCTTCTTCATATTGCTTTGTTCTTAATATCGTTCTGTAAACCTACTCATCCACCAATCCCTCTTCATTAAATATTCAATTTTGATTGGCATAATAATGTATTCTTCCGTTACTTCAATCGGCTCATTGGGACCGTTATAGATTAAATCCACATTTAAGTGAAACGGTTTAATTTTTCTACCCACTTCATCTTCAAATTCTTGAACATAACGTATAAGGTCAGGTATCCCTTCCCAGTAATTCATTGCAGCTTGCCCGCCCGCAGGCATGTACCACCACTGCCTAAAGGATGGCCATAAATGAACCAATACCTCCCTTAATTCATGTTGTTCAACTAACTTAAAGTCGGGCCCTCCTAGCACAAATGATACATGATGATTATTTTTATGTGCCTTCTGTTGAATGCTGCGATCCCAGAACCATTTCCATTGTATTTCAAGTTTTTGATGAAGTTGATCTGATTCTACCCTTTGTTTCGATGGCCATAGATTATTCTCATTGATGTCCTCTTTAAGAAGGCCATACGTATTCGCTACATAGATCAAAAAGTTCAATTCAATATCACTGGATATACAAACAGACCATGAGTTATGGTTTTGAATCATTGATTTTTCTCCTTTCACCCAAAATGCATACATTTAACGTTAATCAAGCGATTTGAGAGATATTCTTCTTCCTATTTTGTTGCACTAATATAGCTCAATTTAAAAATATGATCATACATATATGTGTAAGAATCGTAATACTCAAGCGCCTTTTTTCTCTCTTCGTGGAAAGACTTTAATCTTTCCTTGTCCCCGGTATGAACATAGGCTATTAGCTCAATACTTGCTTTTTTATATGCCTCCAAACTATAAAACGCATCAGATAAATCAGAGGAATTATAGTCTTGTACTGGAGTAAATACCTCTGGACGGATCACGACATTGGATTCGGCTTCCTTTATTAACTGTTGTAATTTGGAGATGTCAACTTGCTCTTCTAATATCACTTTACTAAGGACATCAATCACTTCTTGCTCGATCTTGTTGAATTGGCTTGTAAATTCATAGTTGGATAGATGCATTTCTATTAAATTTTTGGTGTAATGAGAATAGCTATTCACTAAATTAAGCTTGGAGTTCTTATACTCTACCGCAAATCTTGCATCACGAAGAACACTGGCCGGGATATAAGCATGATTGTCAATTATTTTGACTTCTGTCCCTGCTCTGGTCTTTAGTTCTTTTCCATTCAAAACTATACTTATCTTCTGTGGTGCACTTGTCGCTGCAAAAGCAAGAGAAGCGCTTAATAACGACAAAACCAAGGTAACGATTATCATCTTCTTCACTTCGTACACACCCTTCGATATGAATAATAAGGAGAATTTTTAATTAGCTCTCATCGTACCATTTTATTCAAATAAAGGTAATACACTACATACGTGCAACGTTCTTTTTCCATACACAAAAAAGAAGCCACCTCCCTGGCCTTCCACCAGTTCAGCAACTCCTTTTTCACACCTATTCGTACCGCTACTCGACTCTACTCCTTCACAGCCCCAACTACAATCCCGGTTACAAAGTACCGTTGCAAGAACGGATACACGAGCAGGATCGGCAGCGCGCTGATAAAGATCTGAGAAGCCCGAATCGTCCGTTGGGACAGGTTCTTCACCGCTTCTGGATCAAGCTTCGACATGTCGGCCTGCACGATAATCGTCTGCATGAATGTTGCCAGTGGCAGCTTTTCCGCATCACGGATGTAGATGATCCCGTCAAAGTACGCGTTCCAATGCCCAACCATCATGAAGAGTGAAACCGTTGCAATAACGGGTACGGAGACGGGCAGATAGATTTTGATAAACGTCTGCAAGTGTCCTGCACCATCGATAAATGCGGCTTCTTCCAGGTCCTTCGGAACGGTACGGAAGAAATTCAGTAACAGAATGATGTTAAACACCGCAACCAACCCAGGCAAAATCAAGGCCAGCAATGTGTTCATCAGACCCAGCTTCAGAATGAGGATATACCCCGGAATGAGGCCACCGCTGAACAGCATCGTGATGACAAAATACCATAGATAGATGTTACGTGCGCGGAAAACCCGCGTCTCTTTGGAAAGCGCATAGGCTGCAAGCGTATTAACGATTAACGCAAGTCCAGTACCCAGTACCGTCCGTTCCACAGACACCCACAAGGAGGAGAGGAAGTTCGTATTGGCAAATGTCTTCGCATACGCCTCCAGTGTGAATCCAATTGGCCAGAACGTCACCAGTCCAGCATTGGCAGGAGCAGATGCGCTCAGTGATACCATGAGTAAGTGATACAAAGGCAGCAAGCAGAGCAGCGAAAGGATGGTCAGTAACACATTGTTGATTATGCTGAATATGCGGTAAGGCATCGTTTTATGATACATGAGTTCGTCATCCTTTCTAGAAAATTCGATATCCGGCGAATCGGTAAGCCAGTCGGTACGAGATCACGATCAGGATCAGGCTGATGACCGATTTGAACAGATTCACAGCGGTAGCGAAACTGAACTGCCCACTAAGCAGACCTTCTCTATACACAAACGTATCGATAATATCCCCTTGCTGGTAAATCAATGGACTATATAAGTTAAAGATCTGGTCAAAGTTGGCGTTAAGCACATTACCCAGTGCCAGGGTTGCGATTACGATCCCAATGGGAATAAGTGCCGGGATGGTAATATACATCGTTTGCTTCCAGCGTCCTGCCCCATCCACTTCAGCCGCTTCATAGAGTGCAGGGTTAATGCCGGACAGTGCCGCGAGGAAGATGATCGTATTGAATCCAAACTCTTTCCAGACATCACTCGCAATAATCGTGAATCGGAACCAGCTGCCATCCCCCAGGAAGAAGATCGGCTTAATGCCGAATACGGAGACTAGGAACTGATTGACAATACCCGTCTGCGCCAGAATGTCGATCAGGATGCCTGACAGCGTAACCCAAGACAAAAAGTGTGGCAGATACACGAGCGTTTGAATTGTTCTTTTCAGCGCCATCTTCCGTACCTCGTTAAGCAATAAGGCGAATATAAACGGAATGATTAAGTTCATGACGATCTTGGAACAGGCAAAAAACAGCGTATTCCACGTAATTTGCAAGAAGTAATCATTTTCCCACATGTATCTGAAATGCTTCAGTCCGACCCATTCGGAATCGAAAAATCCCAGTGCAGGTTTATAATCCTGAAATGCCATCAAAATCCCGGACATCGGAATGTATGAAAATATAAAGACCATAATGGCCGCCGGCAACACCATGAAGTGCAGAATCCATGGCTGCTTGTAGCGTTTTTTTCTCTTTTTTTCCAGCTTGTTCCCAACGTTTGCCTGCGGGACCCGCTTACCCTCCAATTTAGCCTCCATAGCACTGCTCCTGTTCCCAAAAAAAGTTTTTGTGTGTGATGGGGTTCTCTGATATAAATAGTATCAAGCCATACTGAGGTCTGCTATATAACATTGTTAGGCTTGATAGTGTTTTGTTAGGAACATCATCTGAAGAGGTTGTTTACACACGAATTTGAAGGAGACTTTTTATGAATATATGGAAGCGCTTTATATCATTGGGAAGAACGTCCAGATCCCGGTTTAGTCTGTTTGCCAAAATAAACTGTTTAATTGTGGTCCTCTTCATCCCCATTATTATCATGTATACCTACTCGAACAACGTCACTTATGATGTTGTAAGCAAAGAGCTACAGGTCTCCAATACGAAGCAGCTCACGTTTTTGTCCAGTCAGATCGATTCCCGAATCAATCAGATGATGGATTTCAGTCTTATTCTCTCAAGAGATCCCAATGTCAGAGCATTTAATGGCTTGAACATTTGGAATGATCGTTATGACAAGATGCAGACCCGATATGTTATTCAGGAAAAGCTGATGCTTCAATCCGGTGTTACCGATATATGGCCTACTCGATACGCTGTGCATTCACAACAGAATCAAGATGTCATTGCCAACTATAATAGAACAACGGGGTATGATGAGGATTACCTAAAAAGAAATATGAGCGGACAATGGACATACGGTGATGGTGCCGAGTCCAAAGAGGATATGAAATCCTTCTACTGGTTCTTTACGGATTCCTTGGCCCAGCCAGGCATGTTGACGGGAAGCAATCTGGTGATTGAAGCCAGCTTCAGTTATGAGAACATTCAGAACATGCTGGATACGTATAAGGAAGGTGGACAAGGCGATCCCTTCTTTTATCATAAAGGAAATGCGCCCATTCTGAACCGCAGTGCAGACAAGCAGCTGTCCGAAGAACTTATCCGTTATCTGGATGAACACTCGTCAGAGGATATCACCCAGGATGTCGTCCAGCTAAACGGGAAGAAATATCTGGTCAGCTCGGTGAAGTCCTCCTATCTGGATTGGCATTTGGTCGATGTGGTACCACTCTATCAGATTCTGCAGCCGATCTCGCTCAGTCGGAACTTGTTCTATCTGTTTATGATTCTGCTGTTTGTGGTGGGCATTTCCGCTTCAATTCTGTTATATCGAAACATTCAATATCCCATCAAAAAGCTGATCCAGGGCTTACGCCGCGTGCAGCGCGGAGATTATTCCGTACGTCTGCATAGCAAGGATCAGAATGAATTCTCGTTTTTGTTCCATCGATTCAATGATATGTCCCATCAGATTCAAGACCTGATCGAGAACGTGTTCCAGGAAAAGATCAGAGCCAAGGAAGCTACGCTGAAACAGCTACAGGCGCAGATCAATCCGCATTTTCTATATAATTGTCTTGGTTATATCATCAACATGGCCCAGATGAAGGACGAGCAAGCCGTCGTCTCCATGGCGCATAACCTCAGTGCCTACTATCGTTATACGACACGAGTGGAGCGGGAGACATCTTCTCTAAAAGAAGAAATCAATCTGCTCATCAACTATTTGGATATCCAGAAGCTGCGTAATGGCAGAATTGAATACCATATCGACATCCCTGAGGATATGCTTGCACAGTCGGTCCCACGATTAATGCTGCAACCGATTGTGGAGAATTCAGTCATTCACGGCGTCGCGAAGTCGTATTCATCTGGTGAAATCCGAATTACTGGCGAGAGCTCGAACGGGTTCTGTAAAATTTACATTGATGACGACGGACCTGGCTTGAGCCCGGATCAATTGGAGGCGTTGAATCTTAAAATGCAGCAGCCGCTGCAGGAGGAAATGGGCTGTGGCCTCTGGAACACGAATCAGCGTATCATGCACTTATTCGGCAATCAGTCCTACCTTCTATTCGGTCCATCCCCTCTCGGCGGATTCCGAACCGAGATGGTCTGGGAGATACCGAAAGATGATACAGATTCCGATAGAGGAAATACCGATACGAATTTAAGTTAAGCTACATTACACGCTAAACGGAACGGGCAGAACAAATCTCGAAAAGCGAAGCGCTCGCCTTTATCCCCGGATTTCCCCATTGATTAGAGATTCAAAAAAATCTGGGGATAACAGCGATTGAGAGATGGTTCTGACCGTGTAGTGACCACGTGAAATAAAGAGATTCTACTTTTAAGGAGTAAACACCATGCAAATGATCATCGTAGACGATGAAGCACACTGGGTTGATAATCTGTCCATGACCAAGCCCTGGCATACGCTGGGGATCGAACAGGTACACAAAGCATACTCAGCACACGAAGCACTTCAACTGATCGATACCCACCCTATAGATATTGTGATCTCGGATATTCAAATGCCTGAAATGACAGGTATTGAACTGATCGAACGGATCAGAGTCCGTGACAAAAAAATAAAGTGCATTCTTTTATCCGGACATTCCGAATTCGATTACGCCAAAAAAGCCATCCAGTTCGAGGCCGTAGATTACTTGCTGAAACCACCAACAGACGATGAATTGATGGGAGCCGTTCAAAAAGCCATCGATCAATTAAACACCGAATGGGAACTCGTAAGCTCACTAAAACGAACCCAGTTTACCCTTCGAGAGAACCTACCGCATTTGCGGGGTCGACTGCTGCTTGAGGCTTTGCAAGGACATCGAATTGCCTCCAGCGAATGGGCACGAAAACTTGCCAATTACGATTTGCCCTTCCACGCCGGCGATTGCGCGTTAATGCTTGTACGTATGGAAGAAGAATTCGGGCAATATGACAACAACGATCAAACCTTGCTTGAATATGCGGTCATCAATATGGCGGAAGAGATTATGGGTGAGTTTATGGAAGTGTGGGGCGTGAAGGAGGAGCATGGATATCTGGTGTTTCTGCTTCAACTGAAAGTGAACGACACCGACATTGGCAAAGAAACCATACTGGAGAAGCTTTCGGTACAGCTTCAGTCCAAAGTTAAACAGTTTCTGAAGGGTTCCCTCTCCATCGTCATCACCGAATGGTTCGCGTTTCCCGATCAGCTATATGATCGTTTTCGGCAGGCCTCCGCTTATTTCCGGCAAATTGTCGGGGACGAGCGTGAATTCGTCATGCGGGTCAGCGACGTGGAGACTCCGTCGGCACAAGGTCCGCTGGATGTCCTGTATACCCCACCCACTTTCATTCATCTGTTAGAGAGTGGTCAATGGGATGCGGCAGAAGAAAAAATACTAGCCGTCTGTGCGGAGCTGGATGAGAAATGGTCGGAGTCGTGGGAGCATTGTATGGAGGCTGGATTTCTAATTACGGCTTCGTTCACCAATCTCGCACACCGGAACAGGCTGACTTTAGCTAATTTAATGGGTGACGATGTCGGGTTGTTACAGAGTGGAGAAGCCTTTACTACCATCAGTAAACTGCGCAAATGGTCGCTCAGTGTACTTGGCAAACTCAAGGAAGGCACGTCCAACGAGATCAAAGACATCCGTTCCGAGTATGTGAAGAAGATTCAGGATTTTACGGATAAAAACCTGCATCTGGATGTTTCTTTGCGTGTACTGGCCGACCATGTCAATCTGCATCCGACCCATTTGTCCAAGATTTATAAGATTGAAACAGGCGAAGGCATTAGTGATTATATCTCGCGCCTGCGCATGGATCGGGCCTGTCACAAGCTCGTTACGACTACCAAAAAAGTATATGAAATCAGCATGGAGATTGGCTATATGGACCCGGCTTATTTTATTAAAGTGTTCAAGCGCCAGTTTGGCGTCACGCCGCAGGAGTACCGAGACCAACATTAATTTGCATAATTTAGAGGTTGTTCAAAAATTCCGCTTTTGATTACGAAGGATGCCTCACGACATCATCAGCATCGAATATGGGATTCAGCCGAAATAAGCGGGAGGCTTACGAAGTATGTTTCCTTTGGAAACATTGTAGTTGCTCACGTAGTTTGCCTACGCTCCGCTACTCCATTTCTAGCTTTATCCCATCTTCTCGGTACTGAAAACCGAATTTTTTGAACTTGCATAATAGAGTCCTATCGAAACTAACAAACTCATATAGATGCCCTCCCGCCCAAATTGGTACAGTTACACTGTAAAGATCATACATCGTAGGGGGATTGAACAATGATCAAATTCAAAACA
This sequence comes from Paenibacillus sp. OK076, assembly GCF_900110055.1. Classification (NCBI taxonomy): domain Bacteria; kingdom Bacillati; phylum Bacillota; class Bacilli; order Caryophanales; family Paenibacillaceae; genus Paenibacillus; species Paenibacillus sp. OK076. The sequence goes on along the minus strand of NZ_FOCH01000001.1, from coordinate 808,990 downwards.
TGGTGGTCACTGCTCATGGTTATCGCACTCATCACGATCACTGCGTGCGGCAGTAGCGATACAGCGAGTGACAATGGTACCAAAGATGATACACCGGCGACCGTCGGTTCAGCTGAAGCAGAAGCTGCTTTTGCCAAAGGAAAATACGATCCACCCATCGAATTCAGTTCGGTATTAATGCCGAAGAAATACGTTCAAGGGGATACCAAAGAAAATAACGTTCACGATCGCTGGATGCTGGAAACGCTGGGTATGAAGCATAAAGATACCTGGTATCCGGCCAATGACGATCAATACAGACAAAAGCTTCAACTGGCTATCGCCTCTGGCGAGAAGCTGCCTGATTTCGTATCCGTACCGACCAATGCGGTATTGACCAATCAGCTGATCGACTCCGGTCAATTCATCGCCATCGATGAGTTGTTCGACAAGTACGCGAGTCAGACCCTGAAAGATCACGCAGCAGCACATCCTGAGCTGTGGTATCCGTTCACCAAGGACGGCAAGAAATATAATATGCCGATCATGGAGTATACGGATAACGACGATACGCTGCTCTGGCTCCGCGAGGACTGGATGGAGAAGCTGAACCTGGAAGCTCCGAAAACCATTGCAGACCTTGAGAACATCATGGACAAATTCAAAAACGAGAACCCGGACGGTCTGTCTCCAGACAAAGTATTCCCGCTGGCGATCTCGCTGAAAAATAACACCAACACCTGGATGGGTCAGCTCGACTGGTTGTTCGGTGCATATGGCACAATCGAGGAGCAATGGAACAAAGACGCAAACGGCAATCTGGAGTACGGCTCCGTTAACCCGGGTGCGAAACAAGCACTTGCCAAGCTGGCTGAATGGATGAACAAAGGTTATATCCACGCCGACTCCGCCCTGTGGGACGAAGGCAAATCCGCTGAAAGCTGGACGGCTGGCAAAGCGGGCATTCTGCCTGGCGCAAACTGGGTACCCGACTGGCCGGCACCGGACCTGCTGAAGAACGTACCTGGCTCAAAATATAAAGCTTACCCTGTTCCGGCTGGCCCAGACGGCAAGATCGGCACAAAGTGGCAGAACTCTGGTGTCAACGCAAGTATCATGATTAACAAGGATGCGAAGCATCCAGAAGCCATCTTCCTGTACTACAACTACCTGCTCGATAACCTGGCTAACCCGGCTGCGGGCAGTGAGTATGAATACGGCTTCGCCAAAGGTTACGACTGGGATATCATTGACGGACAACCGACCAGTGACAAAGAGAAGATCAAAGACTTCTCCAACGAATTCCCTTTCCTGACCGGCCCGGCTCGTATCCCGGATCTGTACATGAAAACACTCGTGAAGCTGGCCAACGGCGAGAAGCCTGAAACACCGTACGAGAAACAAATGGCCGAATTCCGTAAACCGGAAAACTGGTATGCAGGTAAAGTCGTTATGTCCCAGATCGACATTCGTAAACAAAACTACTTTACTGGCGCTGCAACACCAACGATGGTATCCAAATGGAACCTGCTCCGCCAATCCGAGATGGAAACCTTCAACAAAATCATCTACGGCCAACTGCCAGTTGATGCCTTTGACCAATTCGTCACCAACTGGAAGGCCAATGGCGGAGATCAGATCACGCAAGAAGTGAATGAATGGTTTAAATCGGTGAGTGGGAAGTAAGATTTCGGTTAAAAGAAACAATTAAAAATAAGCCGAAGCGTGTAATTCTATCGCTTCGGCTTGTTTTTGGTTTGTTGATTTTTATTATTATAGCAGGGATCACACTTATTAAGTTATGTTTGCCACCATACCAACTACATAAATTGTTATTAAAACGCCGTCCAAGGTATAGGTTTAACGTTTCCCTTTGTAGAGCTAAAGGAGTAATATCTATGAGCTGGGGTTGATGCTTTAATATTTATCCCCAGAGTATCACTAACAAAACCTATAGCGCCTGTAGCTCTCATTGTCCAAGTTCCACTACCATGAAAATAACCTTCAGAAATATAACCTGGGTTATTATTTGAAGTTTCACTTAAAATAAATGCGGGATTTCTATTTACATGGGCATATGATACCTGTAATGGTCTAACTGCAACAGAACCATTGTGCTCCCAGCTGACTGTCAGAGTAATTGTAGTTGTATCTACTCCAAAAACACTAAATGTAAAAGACTTACTCGCTGAAGCAGCTGTGTTAGCTGCTGCTAGAGCATTTGTAGAAGATTTTCCGCCCTGAGTCCCATTAGATGATGATTCATCAACTACCGTGACCGGAACTTCTTCTCCATTATAATTGTACGTTGTTTCCTTTTCCCCCGTTGCAATATCCTCTATGGCTTCAGCATAGTCAATAGAAGTTATAAACCGCAAGAATGTCTCCTGTTTTGATGGCTCCAACCCATTAAATTGATTCAGACTCTCACTTGCTCCCACATCTCCATTATTAATAAGTTCCGTCAAATAATCTACATACATCTCAGGTGTGTATTCATTACTTTCCCCTGAGTTATCTGCATAAGTTAATGAAGAAAACAAGGTTGTTACGAGAATTAAAGCAAGTACGCTCTTTGATATTTTCTTTAACATTGAATGATTTCCTCCCTAATGGTTATATATATTGTATTGGCATGGCGGTATATATTACGTTACCATTAATTAGGTAATTTGAAACACTTATTGAAAATACTTTAATAAAAGGTGGATAATAGAATATGAAAAACAACAAAGTTTTGTGGACGATTTTAGGAGTTATTGCAGTTTTATTAATACTTTATGCTTTTGTATCCATGTCTAAATAAATATAGGAGACGTTTTTTTTACAAAGACTTTCAGTTATATTAAATACATTCTTAATATTCCCTTTAAAGATATGGCTGAATTACGCAACCATAAAAACTGGGCCGGTGCTAAAGTGGTAATATTGCAAATGAAACTACTTCAATAGCAATGCAATGATTGGTACAAGTCGGTAAGCGGGAAGTAGAATTGAAGAATTAACACAGGTCAAAATAAAAGAATAAAAAACAAGCCGAAGCGTACATTTCCATCACTTCGGCTTGTTTTCTAAATCAATTTAATCCAGCACTTTAAAATACAGGAACTTCAACATAATCTGTACTCATAACTCTTTTTCCATCTTTCTCTTCTGATCCAACCTCAATACCAAATTTTATTGATTCAGAGAGGGACATACCCTTTTTATCCGGACTTAATTCGATCACAATCGTTCCAGTACCTCCGCCATTTGCTATATAATTTCGTTCTCTCCCAATTTCAATCATCGTGCGCCATGAAGAGTCATCAGAAGAATTCATCCAGGTGTATACATACTCAGCAGGCTTCAACTTCGATTGATGTTCAGGATAACTGCTGGTGATGCTGGAGACACTCCATTGATCAGGGATATAAAATGCAACACCACCCCAGTCAGCGGGATCAATCTCTACATGTGCTACTATTTTTATATGATAATATGCTCCTTCTCACCCTCAACAAATATCGATCCTTCTGTCATTGTCTTTAAATTCGTTGATTTGGCATCCAGATCAAAGTTTCAACTTGAATAATATTGCCATTAACAACTGGCTCATTGGCTCCTTTTTGTTGAAATTCAAGATAAACAGAACAAACACAATCGCAATAAACATAAAAAGTAAGATTAAGTATTTAGATCTTTATTTCATATAACCACACCTCACTTCTGCCTTTGTTTCTTTAAACTTAACACATACTCAACGCCCTCCTTTCCTTTATCAGCTCCTTCCAAGCCTTCGCAGAGTTAATTCATGGTGTGCAGCTGTATACATATATAACGTTACAATCTGCATCGAAGTAATAATTTGTAATTTAGAATTTGGAAAAGTAGAGCATTAAAACCGGAGCGGAAGCGCTAGATTCACGCTTCCGCTCCGGTTCTTAAATTAAGATCAAGGTAGCTTCGCCTGACTTATGGGTTCGCCTTAGTGGATCAAGCCTCTGTATCGGTCTCCTCTGGCATCGACTGACCCAGTAAGGATACTGTGAGTTGAATGCCATCTTGTAGTCCCTGCATATACAACCGCTCATTTTCTATGCCTTTGCTGACAATATAACGATTTTCCCACTCGATATATTCAGGTGTCTGCTCGATATCCTTGCCAGCAAACAATCCTTCGAACGCTTCGTCCTTTTTCTCACGTACACGACTCAATTCAGGGTCATGCTCGATTCTGGCAGATACTTCATCTAACCTTGCCTGGATCGCTTGTTGCAACCACGGCGGAAAATCCATTGCTTCCCCTCCCCAAAGCATTATGTACCTCGCTCATCCTCGTACAACTCGGTGATGTCTCGCCTTCATTTCACTCACTCGTGCTGCCACCAGTTCATCCACCCTTCGGCTCTGTTCCTGAACCTCGGGATTGTCCCACAACGGAATCGCTTGCTTCAAGGATGCCTCACCTAGCTGATTAAGTTTGCGCCGTTCCTCTTCCAATAAGTCAAGCAACTGGCTCATACATCCACCTCTCTGATGGGTCTAAACTGCACTATGTCTTGTTAAGACTAGACGTGAGCAGTCAATTTTAATGCGAATATCGGTTTATTTTATTTTAATTCGATATACGCATTAAAAAAACTATTATTTCTCATACAATTTGGTTGAAATGAGGGGTGTACATAATGAAGCATAGACAAGAACCACCTGGCGATAAAAACATAATCGGCTCCCGAGTCGTAGCTATTCGTAAAAGTAAGGGCATCAAACAACGAGAGTTCCTCGCCAGACTGCAAACATTGGGTTTGGATATCAGTCAGACAAGTCTTTCGCGTCTAGAAGGTCAATATCGTCTTGTTCAGGATTATGAAGTGGTGATGATTGCTAAGGCTTTGGAGGTTTCTGTGGGGTATTTGCTTGGGGAAGAAAAAGGTTGGGTATAGCTTGTGAGTTACTGCTATACCCATAAAAAATTTAGGAAATGAATTGCAAATAATTAATTAAATATAAACTCATATATTGTGAATGTTTATTTTATTGTTTAGCATAAAAAAATATAAACCTATATGCTAAAAAGTCAACTTATTCTGAAATGGTCTCATAGGAATCATTCAAGTTATGAGTCCTTCCCTACTTAAAATTTGTATTGCTGATTTCCTATAACATTTTTGTATTCACGAACCCTCACTGCCTTAAACGACCTAAGGGAGGAAATTAGTCGAGAATTTCAATATTACTATGATACATTCTTTTTACCTAAATATGATACGTTCCTATTGCCTAAATTAGAAAATAAATCGCTCCGTGCGATACCATGACATTCTTGGATTAGATGTACAAAAAAAAGAACTGGACTCTCCCTTTAAATGGGATGTGTCCTCTTCTTTATGTTTAACTAACTGTCCTGCCCCATTAGTTTAATGAATGGTTAAAAACCGTTTTCCTGTAACTCATCGGAGAACGATTTTCTTCTGATGATGCAATGCAAATCTGCCTGACCAAAACTTTATATCTACCACTAAGAATGATCTAAAACAAATTCAAGGAATTCACAAATGATTTCTGAAGCAGCTTCCTCTTCGGGTAACCGGATATATCTACTGATAAGTTTGATGTCTTCTTTGAATAAATCAATGAGAAGAAGAATAGATTCAGCATCTTTGTCCTTTGCTGCTCCTAAAATACTTACAAATTCACTGTCTCTGATAAATGTTTGAGCATCTTTTTCTTCCATTTGTTCACCGCCTGTTGACTTATATTCATTTGACTCGCAACTTCTTTTTCTGAATAACCTTCTATGTATAACTTAATCATCACATATTTTCCTAATTCAGGAAGATACTTTAATATCTGTTCCACTAATATTTTATTTTCCGCATGCTTAGTAAAATTAGTATTTAAAATTTGATCATTATATATAGGAAGCTCCCTCTTTCTAATATTTTTAGCACGATATTGTACTCTCCATCCAATTCGATATAGTTCTTCCTTGTAACGTTGGTAGATTGTTTGTTGTTCTCCCAGTTGTGATCCCTCCTAAAATTGTGATTATGTTCCTCAAAGATTTAAAAGGAACAAATGTTCTTTTTTTGATTATATCTCAAATCTCATTTTTAGAAGTCTAAAAAAAGGCGGTTAAAAAACGAATTTATGTTTTTTTATATTTCAGGTTGTATTTTAGGGCTACAGACTACCTTATAAGTGAAGGCACAAACAAATAGAAATGAGATGGGATTGGGGAAGAGATCCTTTTCATTTCTTTCTTCCCTTGTTATTGAGCCTATATCAAACTAAGGGAGTATAGGAATATGAAGAATGTATTGTATGTACCGTTGGATGACAGACCAGTGAATTTGGATGATGTCATCGTGCTAGGTAGATCAGCAGGAATTAACGTAATTACCCCAAATTTAAGTGATATTACAAACCGTCTGGATTCCCAAAAGACAGCTTCTGGATCCACACTGGTCTCGACATCTTCGCCGACTTACGGAAATCCGGCGAATATCCGTCAGTTCATCTTAAATAATGCTGCCTCTGTCGACGGGTTTATTATATCTTCAGATATGCTTGCCTACGGAGGTCTCATTGCTAGTAGACGATTGCGTACGAGTCCTGGGGGAGCTTACCCGGCCTACGATAGTGCCACAACGGATCTGTTGGATGTTATTCGACTAGTAAAACAATCTTATCCGAGTAAGCCAATCTATGTGTTAGATACAATTATGCGTCTAGCTACAACTGCCTTTGCAGGCGGACTGTCTTTTGCCGCTTACAATGAATCACGTACGTTTATGTTGCAGCCGAGAAGAAGTTTTTCACAGTTTGCAGATATTATTGCAGGTTACAATTTGTCGCCTACCGGTTCATATGGTAGTACTACAAACTTCAATAAAGAACAGTACTACAACACTAGACAACATAAATTTAAAAGTAATCGTTACATTCTAGAGCAATTAGCACAGGCAGGATATATTGATTTTCTAGCTGTAGGAGTTGATGATGCGAATACCCAAGGGGTGCAGATTAATGAGATTAATTTTGTTGAGGGTCGTATTAACGCCTGGCTTGGTGGTACAAACGGCCAAAATCCGGACCGAGCAATTATTCTCCCTGATGCGGATGGATTGGGTCATGCCTTGATGGCCAGAATGGCAAATCAGCTATATCTTAATGGGGTAAGACCAAGGTATACAGTTCAGTACTTCGGCCCTCATGGTTCCACAATTACTAGTCAGTATGAATATATGGATGTGCACCAAAATATTCTTCGTCACATTGATATTGTTGGCGGTCAGTCCGTGAGCAGTTCACCAACTGTCGAAATCATTGGGGTTACAGATGCTGCTCAAGTTACAGCAGCCGTCAATCGAATTGTGGCTAATAGTACAAATCGCGTTCCGACCGTGGTAATTGATTTTGTTGGAGGAGGTTCAGCAAACGCTACGGTCACAGAAGGACTGTTGGGTAGTCAACACACCGGACGTATCTTAGGTTACAGTGCTTGGAATACACCAGGAAATAAGATCGGTATAGCCTTAGGAATGGGACAAGCACGATATGCATATTTGGTCACTGAAACAGATCTCAATGCGCTTAGCACAGCAGTAAATGCACACGGTTCTCTCTTGTTCAAACGTTTCTTAAAAGACTACTATTACAAAACGGTTGCTATTGACGAAATTCGTACCTACTCTAGAGCGAATTCGCTATATACTAATGTTGCTACAATTGCGGATCAGAATATGCTTCTATTTAATAGTCCTGCAGATTATTCACATTTGCAAAGTGTATTGCGAAACAGAATGCAAACGCATCGAACGACACTTTCCGGAAAAAGTGCTTTCCTTATTAACGGTACAGGAACTTCTTATAATGTACGACAAATTACGGGAGGAACTTGGTCGTTTGCAGGATATGCCAATTCAACACTTGCATACGGAGATCCTGATTATCTCTGGAAACGGGCTTTTGAAGTTACGTTGAATCCTGTAGTAACGCTACAGTAATAACAAACAAGAATAAGACGGCTCCTATGTGGAGCCGTCTTATTCTTGTTAAGTAGTGTTACGGATTCAATACTTCTTTGATCAAAGAGAAATCTACCCCATCCACTTTCCAGCCTTTACTGGTATATACAAGCTTAGCTGTTCTGTAGAGTGTTTCATTAGGAGCATATTTAGAATCGGGACCCGAAGACTGGCTTAATTTGGCGGTATTGGTGTTGGTATAACTGATGGCCGATTGATAAACTGTTGTAAATTTAAAATCATATTTCAACCCTTTGCTACGAATGATTTCATTGATAAATTTATCCGTAAAATATGGGCTGAAGGTCGCTCGGATTTGCTTAATTGATGATAGATCCGTTGCTTCATTTAATTTGTTTACGAATACCTGTCTTTGCTTATCCGTGATTTTTTTTGCATTTGGAATTTGAACTTGTGGTTTTTGTATGGTTACTTGGAGTTGCTTCCCATCTAACGTAATCGTCGCCTGACTCGCTTGTTGATTCCAGTTTACGTCTGCTCCTAAAGTTTGACTTACAAAACGAGCAGGTACATATGTGGAATTGTAATTTAGTTCTGCTGGAACATCCAATAGAATCTCCGATTGATTAAGCATTACTTTATTTGAATTAATGGTGAGAACCATTTCTATATTTTCTTTAGTAATGGTAATGGTTTTTTGTTGTTGATTCCATTTCACGTCTGCCCCTAGGTTTTCAGAAACAGCTCTTAGCGGGATGAGTACTCGATTGTTTTTTAAAATACCACTGTCTATAGTGATTGGTGTATCAGCAGCAAAGCTAGATGAGCTGAAGTTAGGCAGGACAAGCATAGAAGCTGCCAACATTGTAAGAGATATTTTCTTGAACATTTGTAATCCTCCTAAAATTAAGCTTATTTGTAAGTTTAGACGCGATACATAGAGAAAATGTTTCTATTTGGATGATAAAACTTCAAATTAATGTAGTTTATATGAAAATTACCTCTTACAAGAACTTAACCATGTCCGCCAAAACAAATCTTTATGCAAGTAATTCAATTTTCAGGATTTCAATCGCTTAACAAGTACTACTTTTATCACGTATTTCCTCTCTTATGTAAATAATAATTTCTTTGGGTTATAGGAAGTAAGAAATTGATCAAATCCGTTCTTTAACAAAAGTATTGAGAACTGCCGCAAACATTGTCCCCGTCTCTGAGGATTAGGTAGAGGCTTTTCAGTGCTAAGAGTGATTAGCATTTCATTATTTACAAACGAAATTTTCAAGTGTTTTTTAAGACTAACTTGTTGTTTAGTTGCGCTCCGATAATAAGTGTTAAGTTGAGTGACTAATGCTTGAATCTGCTTCTGAACAGATAGATCGTTAAGCTTGGATCTATGCTGAGGATTCTTGAACGTCATAGTTAAATTGTAAATGTTCTTATACATCTTATCCATTCCCCCTTAGTTTCTGTATTTAATTTCCTTCTAGTTCTTCTTACAATGATTTCTTATAACGTTCCTGTATTCACGACCCGACGCATGTCGGGTGTCCGGCAAAGGCCGGACCAAGGACGAATGTCAGCAGCGTGAATATTATGTTATAGGATGTCAGCAGCTTCTTCGAATCACTTATACTTCTTATACCATTCCCTTTATATCAACTATATTTTTCTTTTAATATTTCTATATATTTGAGTGGAATTTCTGTGATTTTCAAAATATCTGATACTTCAAATCCCAGTTTTAAGGCGCTTCTTGTAGTCTTCAAATTATACTTTACTTTAATCATACGATCTTTAAGTAATACGTCTCCAAAATCCAGGTAATCATCAGCGATCTCACCGTTCAAAAAGAACTCTATATCATAAGTTCCTATTTGCTCTTCTATGTAAAAGATATTAATCGAGCAAAATAGCACGGCTTCTGTTGTATTAAAACTATATTTTAGGTATATAGCACGCTCTTCAAGACTTATAAATTCATCATATAACTTTCCCATAAAAGTATCATGATAATCGCTTTTGTTCTCGTCACGCCACTTCCTAAAGGTTTTCCAGTAATTTTCTTTCGTGCGTTTCATCGCACTATGCTTACTGTCCCATTCAAGTAGAATGTCTTTATTCACTCAATCACTTCTTCTCAAAAACTATGTTGAATAAAACAAGTTCTCTTCGTGTGTTTGCTGATTTCCTATAACGTTCCTGTATTCATGAACCCCAAAGGGGTTGTCTTCTGAAATTCCTCCTCGAAGTCCATCCCAGACCAAGGCTCCGAAGGAGCCGCTGCTTGAATATTATGTTATGAGATGTTATTGCCATCTTTGAAATCTCTCTCAAGTTGATTCCCATGAAATGCTTTTATCATAAACTCTCTGTCTGGAACCTGTAACTGTTCAAAAGACTCCAAAAATGCTTTATTGTCATATGTGGTTCCTATAAGTTGTATATTCATTGTTCTTTTTTGCAGTTCTACTACCGCGTATCTTGCAATCGCATGCTCATTACATCCTAAAGCTCCAGGATTCAAATAAACTCTTTGATCTGTCTTAAAGTAATGGATTGGATGATGATGACCAAAACAAACGAGATTGTATGGTGAACCTTTATACTTTGCGTCTAATGCCAATCCTGTCGGGCTCTCATCTATTACTTCTCTTTCTTCTTGATTCATATGATAATGGGTTATTAATATTTTTTGCCCTCCTACTTCAACATCTAATGTTTGAGGAAGATCTTCTATAAACTTGATATTTTCATTTTTGAGATTCTTACCTACCCACTTATGATGTCCAGCGATCATTTCATGACCCGGCAAGGTATCCTTCCCTTGCAATAGTTTTAAAACCGCTTCTTCATGATTACCTGAAACCGCCGTTACATCCTTTCGATTCATTATCTCTTCAAGCACTTCGTTAGAATTAGGACCAATGCCAATCATATCACCCAGACAATATGTATGTTCGATATCCCCGCGGGAATCAATATCAGAGAATACGGCACGCAATGCCGGATAATTACCATGAATATCAGTTAGAATTGCAATCTTCATTTAGGCTTCTCCTTCAATCATTTTTATTTATCTTTGATTTTTTTCTTGCAATAATTTCTCATAACGTTCATGTATCTACGAACCCGAAAGGCTTAAAGGAGCAAAGCGACTGGGTGGCTCCGCCACTTAGCCTTGCAGGGGTGTCTGCCTGAATCCACTTCCTCGGGCAAACCAAGGAGCGATAGCGACGCAGCGTAGATATGTTGTTATAAGATGTATCGGCCTTCTTTGAATTACCTACAAGTATTTTCTTTGCAACACTCAACTACCGTGTCCTGTTATCTTAACGCCGTCCCCATAGTGTGACTGTTTATATAGAGTACACTTCGTATTCTTTTTCCATTTTGTAACCTAATTTTTCTGCAAGAGCAACTGACTCTAAATTGGCTGCATCCCAGTTTGGGTGGATATTTCGGCTCATGCACTCAAGAATCAATCTTGATGCGCAAGCTAGTGCCAAACCTTGGCGCCTGTACAAGGGATGTGTCCCAATTGTAACTTCAATACACCCTTCATGATAAGTATAAGAAGAAGCACCAGTAATAATCTGATTATCCTTGAGAATAACAAATCCAATTCCATGTTGCATAAATTCTTCTAAGGAAGAGAAGAAACAACAACAATCTGCCATAAAGGGATCTTGCAGTACCATTGGGTAATTATGTTCATCTATGGGTACGATTTTGAAAGCAGTATCTATCATTTTTATGTTCTCTTCTAACTGTTCTACTTGGAAAATCGGTTCTTTCTTAAAGGAATACCGGTTAAACTTTTGAAATGAATCTGAGTAATGTTGAGATAAAAGGGATATCCAAGAAAACTCATTTGTAATTATGATTTTCCTCCTGCATTTCTTCAAGAACAAACCGCAATGGAACATCTACTTCTTTCAATGCTTCGACACTTCCAAGTAAGAATGCGAAATCTCCTGCAATAATTACGGAGTAAGTGGGCTTCTTCTTACTATCAATCCATGTCCTTCCTATCTTTCCTTCTATAATTTGCAAAAAGAACTGTATTACTTATACCGCTGCATAAAAAGCGAGCAGTCTCGAGCTCATTCATCGCTAATTCTAACACCAATTATCCCCTCCACATTCAAGCAAGTTGCCCTTAAAAATTACTGATAATCTACACTTTACCATACAGATAGCTCGTTGAAGTTCAAAAATGTATTAAGCTGGTTTAACTTAAAGTACATCTGAGCTTTGATGAAAGGTTTTATTCTTTGCGGCTATTTCTTATAACGTTCCTGTATTCATGAACCCCGAAGGGGTTGTCTGCTGAAATCCCTCTCCGAAATCCGCCCACAGGCCAGGGCTCCAAAGGAGCCGCAGTTTGAATATTATGTTAGCCGAGGTTATTGCCTTCTTGAAAGACTTTCAATTTATCTTGTTCTTCTAGATATCCATACAACGCTGAAATATATGTTGAGATGGTTATTTGAGCACCTTTTCCATTTTGATTCATATGTACCCCTAAGTTTTCACTGATTTTATCCTTTATTTCTTTATTTGCAATTATTTCGTTCAACTCTTCAACCCTGTCTTCAAGTCCAAAATTTTTTATTTCCTTCATTACCTCGTCTCTAAAATTCTCATACCAATTTTGCTTTTCTGTCCATATTAAGAATGCTTCTACCGATCTAGTATTCGGAGCTTTATCATGACAATCCCTGCACATTAAAAACAAATTTGAGGGTTCATCAGTACCGTCAAATTGCTTGGCAATAATATGGCATCTCTGTAACGGGACATTATCCCAATTCTTAATTATTTCTTCCCTAGTTGCATGAGGTTTCTTTAAATCATATTTATCCTCCCAAAACCTGCCACATGCCCAACAACACGGCTCTCCCCAATCAATTCCCTTCTTATCTAACCAATTCATCCAATATTCAAATATCTTTGATTTCGAAGGCATTCCCATCTTCGACTATCATTCCTTTCATTTTGATTGATTGCAATAATTTCGCCTAACGTTCCTGTATTCACGACCCAGCGTATGCTGGGTGTCCGGCGAATGCCGGACCAAGGACGAATGTCCGCAGCGTGAATATTATGTTATGTGAAGGAAATGGCTCTTGATATACCTACAATCATTCTGTTCTATTTATCAGATTTTCAATAAATTCTTCTTTGTTAATAGAAGAATGACGCATAGCAGCATTTGCTGTTATTTCTATTAATTTCGCTTTATCATAAGTTTCAAGCAAGTGAGGATGATTTTGAGTTAAGTACTGTAACAAATGCGCCAAAGTTAAAAAATAAGTGTTACTTGCCATATCAAGAATTTTTAATTCATCTTCAGTATTTGATTTTGATAAGTCTATTTTGAATACAACGTTTGCGGAGTATTCTTCTAAGATCTGTGTTCGATAAACCTCTAATGAAGTTGGATCTGAGTGCTCATACTTACTGGCTTGTCTGTACAAAGATATATAAATGCCAAACTGTAATCTATCTTCTCTCGCTAAACTTGCTACAGTAATTGGCGATAAGGTTCTCGTATTATTTAAATCATATCCATTTCTTCTTAACTCTCTTTTAATATCGTTTAATTTATTGATTCTATCTGGAAATTCACTATCTCTGTACCACCCTTTATCAATAGCTTTTTTCAGATCTTTCAAAAACTTATAATCAGATTTAAGCGGTTGCATTACAAATTCTTTATATCTTGATTTTGAGCTATCATCATGACATAAGTATTCAATCAACATATAATTATTAATTTGTGACCTAAGAAGTATATAAGATTCTTCTGTATAGTTATTCTCTAATAAGACCAGTAATCCATTAAGCAAATTTGTTTGCTTGGCGTATAATAATATAATATCACGTACATTTTCAAAACCTTCTTGAATGATCATTGGACTTTCTTCCTTGAGAAAATGAGTACTAACTTCCTCAATAAATCTTTTAATAAATGAGAGTTTTTCTTCTTTCTCCATAGTTATCACCTCAATTTAATATGTTTTTTATTTCTTTCACATAACGTTCCTGTATTCATGAACCCCGAAGGGGTTGTCTGCTGAAATTCCTCTCCGAGTTCCATCCACAGACCAAGGCTCCGAAGGAGCCGCTGCTTGAATATTATGTTATCCGATGCACCCGGCATCATGAATTGCTTTCCAAAATTCTTCAACTCTTTTCTTACACTTTCATGTAAGGGATACGCCCGAAAACCATGATTGTATTTATTGAATTACTACTTTATAGGCTTATAGGCAACAATGTTAACAGTTCCTTTTCCTTTAAATTTTGTAATTTTAAATATCGTATTTAGCCGCTCGAGTAACTCTGGTAATTTTGTAACACCGAAAGTCCTAACATCAAAATCTGGCTTGATTCTTTTAATAAATGTGCCTGCGGCACTGACATTACACCAGCCATCTTCATCTTCATACTTTTCATGGGCTTTAATTAATAATGCAACTACCTCAGTTATGGCTTCATTTTCTTCGCCCTTCTCTAATTTAATTGCTTCCCCTTCTAGCTCTTCATCCGCTTTCTCTCCTAAATTTTCTGTGAGAATAAAATCATCACAAGCATTTCTAAAAGATATCGGTGTTTTATCCTCACCAACTCCAATCACAAAAATTTCTGACTCTTTTAGCCTTGTTGCAAGTTTCGTAAAATCACTATCGCTCGAAATAATAACAAAAGCATCATACTTATTTGTATAGAGCAAGTCCATTGCATCTATTATCATTGCAGAATCAGTGGCATTTTTTCCTGTTGTATAGGCAAACTGTTGAACTGGTTGTATTGCTAGTTCGTTCAAATCGTTTTTCCAATTTTTCAGAGTTTCTTTTGACCAATCTCCATATGCTCTTTTTGTAATAATATGGCCATTTGTAGATACTTCTTCAAGTATGTATTTCATTTTCTTTCTTTGAGAATTATCAGCATCAATCAACACAGCAATTTTTTTCAGATCGTCAATATCCCTCATAGTAACCCCCTAATTTTAATCGTAAATAAAACCTTGATGTATAAATGCAAATCACTAACATTGCATATGTTAAACAAATCAAACTTCATTTTTGTTTGTAATCAATCTTCTTTTTAGGTGTTTCGGATAACGTTCTTGTAATCATGAACCCCGAAGGGGTTGGCTGCTGAAATGCCTCCCCTTGAAATCCACCTCGCAGACCAAGGCTCCAATGGAGCCGCTGCTTGAATATTTTGTTAAGTGATGTTCCTGTCTTCCTCGAATCACCACTCAATCTCTTATGTCTTTTATCTCTTATGAACGAAGTAATTTAAATTCCTTTAGATCAATATCAAATTCTCCTTCCGTCAGTACATCTAGTCCCAAAAGTCCGTTAATGTTGTGATATTTAAATGAAGTAAAGTCTATGTATACATCCTTTAAAATAAAATCTCCTACCTGTATACCGTCGATTCGCTTACTGAAAGCATGCTCTTTACCTCCAATTCCGTAGCTGGTTATAATTTCATCGTCCATACCCACTAGTATCCCAATCTCATCCACTTCATCTTGTGAAATCAAGCTATGACTGGCTCCTGTATCAATCACGATGTTCGATATCAATTTCTTCTGCTTATTAAAATGGACTGTTATTTCCGTGAATAACAGCCCATCTCTATATTCAATATTCATTTAAAGATTTCTCCTTAATCCTATATTTTTCCGAACCTTCACAACGATTTGATCTTTGGATGTATGGTAAACCAAGGTTTTGTCTCTACTGTTCAATAATTCGCGAGTCGCTTCTTCATCACTGATCGGGCCAATCACGGCCACATCATCAATGATCTCGTGATTGTCTGTTTCTTCAGAATGAAGAACTTCGAATTTTACGAATTGGTTCGGGAAAATCTGTTGAACTTCTTGCCATTTCATCATTGTCCCTCCTCTGTTTTGATGGTTATATTATACCATTTTACAAGCCTTTAGCTCTCACTGGAATTTCACTTAACATCTAATTTATGTACTTCGTAAATACCACACATCCTGTATGATATCTGAACTACGTATATGATAACCTATGCGGCGATATATGCGAAGAAAAATTTGGTGAAAAAGGGAGATAAATGAGGAAATCTCCCATGTCCATACGATCCAATGGACTCTGAATACGCTGGATATTTTTCGTACTAACATGCGTATATCGCTGAGTTGTACGTGCACTCGTATGACCAAGTAACTCCTGAATGTAGCGCAGGTCTGTCCCGTTTTCCAGCAAATGAGTGGCGAAGGAGTGTCTCAACGCATGAATACTTACCTTTTTCACAATTCCAGCACGTCGTCTAGCTTCTTCAAAAACCTTCTGCACTCTCTTCTCAGTAAGATGTCGATCAGAAGATTACCCCGGAAACAGCCAACGATTGGGTCTGTATTCATCTATGTATTTCTGCACCATATCCCAGGTAAGGCTTGAAAGAAGCGTTCTCCGATCCTTTTGACCCTTTCCCTGTCTCACAATGAGTGCCTGCCTTTCAATATCCAGATCGGTGCAACGCAGACGCGCAACTTCACCTACACAAAGCCCGGAAAAACAGGTCAGAAACAATATGGCCTTATGTTTAGGATTGGTTACGGATTTGAGTAATTGTGCAACTTCCTTTTCGGACATCACTTGTGGAAGCTTGGTCTGATTCTTGGGACGAATATACTGGATATCCGTAGGATGATGGAGCACATGTTTGCAATAGAAGCGGAACGCGCTAATGGTCTGATTCACGCTTGAATGGGAAATTCCTCGCTCCAGCAAACCTAAACAATACATCTGAACATTGGAAGTAGTGATATCCTTATTTTTAAGGCTAAGGCTGCTTAGAAAACGCTCGACCTGATTACAATACGCTTTGATCGTTTTGCGACTATATCCTCGTAACTTTAGTGCCTTCTGTAACGGTTCTTTGCTACACTGGTTGTTTCCCATATTAGCCTTCCATTGCTGCAGTTCTTCATTGTCAACCCACAACTCCGGGGTAATCTGAACTTCATCTGGATCAAACTGGCTCGTAAACTCCTGGATGGCCGCAATAGTGTAGGGTATGATCCACATTTTCTGTTTGGGTTCCCACTTTCTGCCCGTAATCTGGCGAATGCGCTGAATATATGCATGGTTATAGGGACAACGAATATGCAATGAATGAGTAGAACCTTTAGTTATGGTGATCGTCTCTTCGGTTGTAGTATCATCGTTCATAGGAAACTCTCCTTTGTTTGAGTCTATGTCTTTCTCAGCAATTTTGAAAAATAAAAAAAGAAGGATCTCTACATCCCATATAGGGAATCAGATAACCTTCCGATGCTTTCGGAACATTTATGATGTTTAAAAGTAAAGATGGGCACAGCCAGTGCAATAAAAAATTGCCACTCCATGTAGCTTCAACAAAGCATACCTACTGATCAATTTGTCCTCATCGATAACAGTAGACGATTGAACCAGCTGGTACTTCGTCTGGGGAAATCCCTTTCCCCAAACATATACCGATATTCTTCTTGCCGGATATAGAATGGTTAATTTGAGTAGAGACAACTTCAAGTATTTGCTCCTCCCCATCCGTTTTTTTGATGATAATCTGGTCACCGATCATCTCTTTGATTGTTGACGGAAGAAGTTCATCCAACTCTTCATTGGCCCCCATAACGATGATTCCGAATTCAGGTGTTTCAAAGACTAAACCAA
Organism: Paenibacillus sp. OK076; assembly: GCF_900110055.1. Lineage (NCBI taxonomy): Bacteria > Bacillati > Bacillota > Bacilli > Caryophanales > Paenibacillaceae > Paenibacillus > Paenibacillus sp. OK076. Next base: position 791,322 of record NZ_FOCH01000001.1, on the reverse strand, counting down.
CTCCAAACAAAATTTTAGTTTCCATTCTTTGACCACCTTATCCCTAATCTATGAATAGCTCACCTTTGACATCTCGCACCCTAAGATCGGAATTACGAAGTCTAACCATGGCATCTATCAATATGCTTAAGTTATCCATTTAGCTTCTGCCCTTCTAAACATACAAATTCCATCCCAGAATAAAAGCAGCCAAGATGAAAGCCGAGATGCCAGACATGATGTACATCAGCTTTTGCTTTTTGCTGTAACTGCTCTTCCGAAGTTTGAACATAAGCAAGCCAAGATACGCCACTGCTAGAACCACATAAAGTAAATTAAACAATAAATTGATCCGTAGCGAAGAATGAGTGGGATAACTTGGGAGTCTCGTGTGTATGATGAAAAGGTTAAGAGGAAGTACCGCACCTGCAAAATTAATGGCAAGATAATATTTAACAAAATGGGTTGGATGATTTCCCCGTTTATTTCGTTTGTAAAAAAGCATCCGGATTAAATAGCCGATCAACACACTTAAACTGAAAATGATGGCTAGCGCAACAGGAATAAAAGATATTACAATCAAGTTCACCTTCAAATTCGATACAGGCAAGTAATCCATGTAAGGAGTGTAGGAAATTTTCTCAACAACCCCATTATGCTCGACAACATTATACAGACTACTTAACTCCGCTTTTGAAAATTTGGTTATATCAAGCTGCCTGAATAAATCAGTAAATCTAGAAGAAGCCCGTCGTGCGGATTGAAAATATCCCCCACCTTCAGAAGTAACGGAACTAACGTATGTACTATTACCAAAGATTTTGCTAATAAGTCCATAATAATAGATTTCCTCAAACGCAATGTTTGTCATGACCACCATCCCAAATTTGGATGCTGGATCAAAGACAACTTTACTTGAAAATCCTTTTAAATTCCCCTCATGCATCAGCGTAGGCACCACGTATTCCATCTCAACGAACCCGTGCGCAAATCGCGGAATAGAAGTCTCATCATAATATAGACTTGTTGACAACATTTCGTCTAACGTATCCCTCTTTGCAAATAATACATGGCTATCATCAACAGGCATCAGCGCTGCAAGGAATTTCCCTAAATCTTCTGCTGTCCCGATCGCTGCCCCTGTAGGATAGAACGTTACGAATACTCTGTTCTCAGGGATCCGTTTCAAATCTTTCGTATACCCTTCGATCTCATTCCTTCTTTGCACTAGGTCTGGACGATTTTGCCCCGTTGGATGAACCGTAGTGTCGTTCATATGAAGAGGTTCAAAAATATGTTGATTAACATATTCATAATAAGGTTGGCCACTTACCAATTCCACAATGTAACCGGCTAATCCAACGCTATAGTTTGAATAACCGACGACGCTATTCGGCTTATATATCTGTTTCGGCTCATTTTCACGCAACGTTTCTCCCAAATCAACATTTTCATTCTCTTCGTAATAATACACTTCGGACGCTGTTTGATCTTCCCAACCCGCATTGTGATGCATCAGGTTCATTAGGGTAATCGGTTCATCGTATTTCAGCTTTTTGAAAAATCCCTCTGGTAGATATTCTTGGATATCCGCCTCCAAATCAAGCTTTCCTTGCTCGACAAGCTGCATCACACTCGTATAGACCAACAGCTTAGAGATCGAAGCCCATTCAAAAACCGTAGATGTATCCGCCTTTCGCTGATTCTCCATATCCGCGTAACCATATGCCTTATCCACAATGGTTTTTCCGTCTTTGATAGCCACAACCGAGACAGCAGCGGTATACTTCTCATACGAGGCAACATAAGCATCAATCGTTTCCTCTAACTTGGATAAAGGAATCCTGGATGGTGTAGTCTCAACCTGTTCTTCTTCAGCGTGGACAGGTGCCGCTATTGCCATAATGATAAATATGAATGACAGAATACAAGCGATTACTTTGTTTACAGTGTGATATCCACGACTCATCTGCATTAGCTTCTCTCCTTTTATTTTAAATGATATTTACATACTCTTGTTTTCACGTATGCGTTTTCAAAAAAGTCCACATGAATCTAAATTTTTTTTAAATGCAATTACACTCCATTCAGGATAGAGGTCAAAGAATTTCATCTATTAATTTGGGCGTGATGATCTCATCGCTCCATTTCGGTGTTAATACTCTTCTGTATCCTATATATTCTTTGGTCCAGCCTTCGAATTCTTCTCCTCAGAAACGATATGTAATGTGATTATTCCTTCGTTGTTAGCATCCGGATCAACATAACATTAAAATGATCCATTGCAACGAACGACTTTACTCGCATTATTATTTTTTATAAATATCCTTCATTTATCACATATATCCATCTTCAGGTTCACCAACATCAAAACCTAATATTTTTGACGCTTTCAATTTAAATGCTTCTATCCAAGAAGTCCAATCATCATTATTCATCTGTGCATAAAATGATAATCCACTAGGCTCAACGGATGCTTCAATGAAGACATCATCCTCTTCAGTACCAAACCAATATGGAATTCCACTTTTATACCCCATCCACCCTGGCATACTCTCATATACTTTAGAAACTTTAGCCCACACCTCATCAGGCAGATCATACCTTATATTTAGGTTGCAATAATGAGAATTTATGTTGTTCATTTCCATTCTCTCCTTCTACATTGGAGTTATATGAAGATATATCCTCTATTTTTATGGAAAGTATTACACTTCTTTCATAAAAATGCCCCCTCACTGTAGCAGGTTTTCTCTATATACCTGCTACAATGAGGGGGACAAATCTTTGTCTTACATCTGCTCAAATTTAAAAGCTATAAGCTATTTCATGGTTAACCCAGCAATTTATTTATCGCTGGATTCTCTCTCAGCATGTGCATTATAACCGTTAAGGCTTCCGCCCTCGTGAGGTTAGCGTCCGGTTCAAACCGATTCTGGCCCTTCCCCTCGATAATTCCGGCCTTAGCTGCCAATTCAATGATCTCCTTAGCCCAATGCTGGGGTGCTACATCAACGAATGTTGCGGCATCGCCAGGTTGAATGTTCTGAAAAATCATGATTTTCGAAATCATGGAAACCAACTCGGCTCGAGTAATCCTGTGATCAGCGTGGAACGTTCCGTCAGAGTAACCGTTGATCACTCCATTGGAAGCAAGAATTTCTATAGAGTCTCGAGCCCAGGAAGTCTGAATATCCCGTAACTCAATCGTCCCGCTTCCTGAACGTAAGGCAAATGCTTTGACGAGAAGTGTGCTAAACTCTGCTCTCGTGATAGAAGCATCCGGTCTGAATCTGCCGTCTGGATAGCCGTTAATTATACCTAGCTTGGCAGCGGACAAAATATCTTTGGAAGCCCAATGGGACGCCGCGTCCTGGAACGTTACAGAGTTTCCGCCCAATGCATCTTGTATATAAGCTGCGAGCCGATCAATTTCAACAAGAGCGTAAAAAGTCTTGGTCTCCTGAGCAGGCGGCGTTGAAGGGTTCGATTCGGCCGGGGTGTCCGTATTGATTGAGTTGCTTGTATTGGTTGAACTGCTTGTATTGGTTGAACTACTCGAAGGAGATTCTGACCCCGAAACTGGCTTGCCGGTTACTGTTACGTTTATATCTACCGATTGGGTTCCATAGACAGCACTTACGACAGTACTGCCCGGCGTCTTACCTGTAACCCTCCCGCTGGTAACATTAGCGATTGCCGGATTCCGAACGGTCCAGGTTACCGATGAGGTCACATCTATATGCGCCTGATTTGAAAAAATAGCTGTAATCGCTACGGATGCCGTCTGCCCGGTCGGTACGCTTAACGTATTCGAAGTGGCCTTTAAACTGCTTAATGCATGCAAGGTAACGCTCTTTGTTGCGCTGCTGCTATTATTGGTACCATCGCTTACGGTGAAGCTGATCGTGCGCGTCGTCGTAATAGGAGTAATGGCTGTATTATTGTAAGTAACTGCGTGCAAAGCGGCTTGCCACTGCGCCAACGTCGCAGTTCCGCCCGCGGATGTCAGCGTCAGCACACCAGTAACTGCATTATAACTGGCTGTAATATTTCCCATGGTCAGCCCATCATTGATGAAACTGAGTACATCTTCTCCAGCATGAAAATTGCCTGTGACTGCCACTGTTGCGCTTTCAAGGGTAGTGCTGCTATCTGCGGTTACCGTTATACCGGAATCGATAGCGACCGGTGTCGAGATCACGTTATCTCCAGCCAAGAATGAAGTCGAACCGCTGCTTGTGGTCAGACTGGGAGGCACGATCACAGTTACTTCCACTGTATGTGTAGCAGCAGCGCTGGTCTTCATTCCGTCGCTTACGGCGTAGCTAATGATGCGTTGCCCTGGCGTTGCGCTCGTGCTCGAGAACGTAATTCCCCTCAACGCACTCTGCCACTGCGCCAACATTGCAGTTGCACCTGTAGACGTCAGCGTCAACACGCCAGTGAGAGCATCATAACTCGCCGTAATATTTCCCATGGTCGCCCCATCATTGGTGTAACCCAGTACATCTTTTCCCGCTTCGAAATGGCTCGTGATGCTAACCGTTGCGCTGCTCAATGTCGTATTGTCCAGGTCTGATACCGTCAGACCACCGTCAATAGCGACCGGAGTCGAAGTTGTACTATTCCCAGAAATGTAATGGGTCGACCCACCGCTCGTGGTCACAATTGGTGTCTGGTCGGTATCCGTCACCGTTACAGTTCGTGTCGCCGTACTACTTGTATTGACGCCGTCCGTCACCGTGAAGCTAACCGTACGCGTCGCCGTATTAGGCGTGATCGCTGTATTTATATAAGTTATTGATCTCAACGCGGCTTGCCACTGCGCGAACGTTGCAGTGCTGCTCGCTGATGTCAGCGTCAGCACCCCAGTAGATGAATTATAACTGGCTGTAATATCTCCCATGCTGGGCCCTTTATTAGTGAAGGACAGTACATCTTCTCCAGCATGAAAATTGCCTGTAATCGCCACTATTGCGCTTTCAAGGGTAGTGCTGCTATCCGCGGTTACCGTTATGCCGGAATCGATAGCGACCGGATTCGATATCTGGTTATCTCCAGCCACGAACGAAGCCGAACCGTTGCTTGTGGTCAGACTCAGAGGCACGATCACAGTTACTTCCACTGTATGTGTAGCAGCAGCGCTGGTCTTCATTCCGTCGCTTACAGCGTAGCTAATGATGCGTTGCCCTGGCGTTGCGCTCGTGCTCGAGAACGTAATTCCCCTCAACGCACTCTGCCACTGCGCCAACATTGCAGTTGCACCTGTAGACGTCAGCGTCAACACGCCAGTGAGAGCATCATAACTCGCCGTAATATTTCCCATGGTCGCCCCATCATTGGTGTAACCCAGTACATCTTTTCCCGCTTCGAAATGGCTCGTGATGCTAACCGTTGCGCTGCTCAATGTCGTATTGTCCAGGTCTGATACCGTCAGACCACCGTCAATAGCGACCGGAGTCGAAGTTGTACTATTCCCAGAAATGTAATGGGTCGACCCACCGCTCGTGGTCACAATTGGTGTCTGGTCGGTATCCGTCACCGTTACAGTTCGTGTCGCCGTACTACTTGTATTGACGCCGTCCGTCACCGTGAAGCTAACCGTACGCATCGCCGTAATTGGCGTGATCGCTGTATCTGTATAAGTAATTGATCTCAAAGCGGCTTGCCACTGCGCCAACGTTGCAATGGCGCCCGCGGATGTCAACGTCAGCACGCCAGTAGATGCATTATAACTGGCTGTAATATTCCCCATGGTCAGCCCGTCATTGATGTAACTCAGTACATCTTCTCCAGCATGAAAATTGCCTGTAATCGCCACTATTGCGCTTTCAAGGGTAGTGCTGCTATCCGCGGTTACCGTTATGCCGGAGTCGATAGCGACCGGAGTTGAGGACGAATTATCTCCAGCCACGAATGAAGCCGAACCTCCAGTTACAGACAATACAGGACCCGCGGCTGCAAAGGACATCGGCGTGATATAATTCCCCAGTCCCGTCTGGAAGGTTAATGCAATGGTAAGCAGGACCATCAATTTACGTAATAATTTCTTCATTGAATACTTCCCCTATCATTTAGATTTAATCCTGAATTTCTAGAGTAATATGCTCCGTGAAAAAGAGATCAGACCTTTAGATTTACTTGAAAAATCAATCTTGCCAAAGCAATACGTGGTCTATCCGGGGGAAAGCGTTAAGTTCCGTTTTTCTGCTTATTGCATCCAGCTCTATCTTCTCATCGGTTGGGTGCTCGCTGCGGACGGATCTTTCAGTTCCATAAGCTGTATAGCGATGCGTTGTCTCATCATTTCCTAGACCCTCGTCTGCCGCACCACAGCTTGCTGTACAAAGGGCTTGCACGTATGAGCCGCTGTCTTCAACTCCCCCACAAAACTGTACATTGGAATTTGAATAATCAATAATTCCGTTCCAGAACGATAGCATTTCTGCATCTTTATTCAATGTTCTCTTGCAATCATTACTATTTAAAGTTGTGCCCAATCTACTTCCATCTTCAATTTTAAATTAAACCTGATTTTGTAAATGAATAGTCAGAGTTCTGAACTTTAGACAATAACTAATTAATATGTTCTTATATTCAATGGATACTATATCTCCTTTACATGGTACATAATAACCCATTTTGTGACATTATCGAAGAGATTTCCTGTGCTTAAAGAACTATTTTTTAGAACTTTCAACCTATTTATCTATTTATAAAGTGCTATTGTTAGCATCTTGAAATCACTGTTGTAAACTCTTACTATCTCCCCTTCACCGCATCAACCGAGTGTATATGCTGTCCCTATCCTCATCATCAATAATTCAACAAAATTACTACTAAGTGTAATATATATCCATCATGCTTGTGTATGAAGATATATCCTCTGTTTTTATGTAAAATATCACACTTCTTCAATGCTAATTCAAGGATAGATCTCTTGGTCTTTATATACTATTTTCGTTATCATTTTTGAATATTTTAATCTCGTTATTTCAATCAGTTCATTTGGCTGCATCAAATTTACAATGTGACTATCATTTATTTTAATTTTGCTAATACCTCGTCCCAATCCTTTGACTATTACGATGTTATTATTCACATCTACTATTTGTCCAATTGTGTTGAACTGCTCTTGTTTCTTGAGATCAAGGTATGTTACAAGGCCAAGTATACAAAATATAATAAAGCAAAAAATTGATAACGCAGTTGTCCATGCAGGAGGATGATATGCTAAGTTATTGGTAGTTACTTGAATTACGATTATAAAAATAAATAGAACGATGAATAGAAATTGCTTTTTTAATTTGCCTTTAGCTTTTTCGTTCATAGCTTCTCCTTATTAGGTTTTGTGGTATTTCAAATAGCGTTCGTGTATCTACAAACCCTCACTACCTTAAAGATTGCAGCAACTTGCCGCGATGCGGTAAGGTAGTGCAGGGTTACCTGCTGACTCCACTTCTTCGAATACCCTCGGCAGACCAAGAAGCGAATGCAACGGCGTAGATATGTTGTTATCTAGATGTCAATTGCCTTCCGCAAACTACTACTTATAGATTGTACTTCATTTTAATTCCTTCATATAACTTAAAACCCTTATTCCTATTTACAATCTCTCCAATTAACTCTTTCCATTTGTTTTCAATCCACTTAGGACTTTGTTCTTTCAGAATATCCTCGTTAAATTGACTATCAATATACTCCAAATCTTGTTTAAGCACTCCTATATCCTGAATAAGTTGATTTCTCGATTCTTTTTCTAGCGACACCTTATTTGATAAAATGTCGTCTATGATATCTGCTCTTATATACCAATACATATCTCTAAACACATTATAGATTAAATCGGTTGATGATAATTGATCTTCTTTGAAATCGGAATCCAGAAAGATGAATGATTCTTCACCCACTTTCAAAGATACCGCCAGATTCCCTAATGTGTATATGACTGTTTCCTTCGAAGAATTGTCTTCTAAGCTCTTTATCACATAATCTAAATTCTGGATTGATTCTTTTATACCAATTTGAGTTCCATGATTTAGTTTAACCAAGTAATCAACTTCTTGATTGTCTTTGTACGCTTTGAATTGATAGTTGAAGTACATGCTTATTATCAATCCAACCATTAGTATGATTATTGCAATATTTTTTCTCATTAAATCACCTCGTAATCATGTCATTGAATTCATATAATATCTAATTTTTGTATTTCACAAATACAACATATCCCATCTACTAGTGCCTGAACTACGTATATGATAACCCATATTGTTACAATTGCGCAGGCAAATTGGCGAATAGGGGAGATTTATTAGTTTTCTTAAACCCTTATCCAGATGATCCAATAGGCTTTGAATGCTGAATATATGCAGGGTTGTACAGGATGCGAGTATGCAGTGGAACCTTTCATTATAGTAATAAAACAAAAAGGCCCTTCTTCATCCCATAGAGAATCCGACGACCTTCCGGTGCTTTTGGAACATATCAACTTTATAAAAGGGAGAGCGTATCGCGGCTTGTGCAATGGCAAGCCGCATCAAGAGGGAGGTGCTGCGCCCAATTCGGCCAGCACCTCACAAAGGATGCACCGCGTCAATGATCGCGGCGCTCACCCCAAGCCGCCCGCCCTACCTGGCAACAGCACATGTACCAGCAGCATGTAATATGCCCCGCTGCCCTTCACGCTGCTGGTGCCACGACCTGCAGCGTACGGCCTTTCGCTGCAAGCGGCTAGCGGCAGCAACCGCCTGCTTAAGCCAACAACGCCTGAGCGACCTGATCCACAATGCCATTGATGCCTGTTGGTCCATAACAACCGATCCATGTCGCGGCATCTACGGAGTGTATTTGCTGTCGCTCATCCGTATCGAGCATCCCCCAGACACGCTGCTCTGTCGCGGATATGCCCTCCTGCATGATCTCATTGCTAAGCAAAAAATAGTGGCTGGCATGTACAGCCGGTAGTCTGTCAACTGAAATATGATAAGCCGTGTCGGAGGTATCTGCCACAAATAATGGAACAGGTAAACCTAGGTCACGGTACAGCACAGCACCTGTACGATGCGAAGCAGAATGTACGCGAACCAGAGAATCAAGCGGACGAATCAGCGCCACGCTCTTACCTGCCAGCACGGGAGCAAGTTCTTCGGACAGCAATGCGGTTCGTCGATGATAATCCGCAAGTATCCGCTTTGCCTCTGCCCGCTTACCAGTTAGTTCACCGAACAAGCTTAGAATGGTCTGCCAGCTCTCATTACGCTTAAACATAAGAACCGGAGCGATCCGGCTTAGACGTTCAACGTGCTGATCATGCACCTCGGTGCAGATAATCAGATCTGGAGACAGTCGTTCCACAGCAAGCAGATCAGGGTACTCATACGTTCCGAGCAATTCGGTAGCCTGAAGTCCTGCCCTGATATATTGCGGGAAATGGAACGTTGCACTTCCTACTCCTACACTTCCCGCTGGAGACAACCCAAGCGCAAGCAAATGATCGGCATACTGGACATCAAGTACAGCGATACGCTGTGGTGACTCGGTGACAAGATATTCCCCTCGCATATGGCAGATCACAGGCCCTTGGGCCGACTCATACGAAGAAGCTACACGATTCCCCAGCAAGGAATGAACATAGTCTGCATCCGTTTTCGAAGCGGCGGCAAGCCGGTAATGCAGTGGTGGGATTCCATAATATTTCTTAAACGCCCTGCTGAAATAATACATGTCGCGATAGCCCATTTTATCAGCAATTTCGCCGATAGAAACATCCGTATGACGCAGTATTCGCGAGGCACTCTCCATGCGCAGCTGAATGACGTATTCCATTGGTCCGAGCTCTTTCTCCTGTTTGAATCGTCGCTGCAGCTGTCTTACACTGCATCCGGCAAGGGCTGCCAGCTCTTTCAGCTCCAGATTCTGACGATAATGCGATGATATATATGACACGACAACATCCACCATGTCGGACTCTGCTCCGCCTTGACCACATTCATACTCCATGATCAGTTCGTAGATCATCACCTGGAGCAACGCATTGGCATAAAAACGTTCCAGCCCTTCGCCGCGGCGCCATTTGGCAACGATTTTTTCCGCATTCTCGATCCATTCCGCTTGAGTCACAGGGTTCTGAATAAACGAAGTTTGCAGTGGGTGTTTGCGATACGAGGGTATAACATGAGAGGCTCCTTCCATGGAAGAAGCCTTGTACATGATCACGATATAATAAAGTTCGTCTGATCTGGCGGTCAGCGTGAAGGATGTGCCCTCCACCACATGACAGGCAAAAGAAGCTCCAATGTGGCAAACCTCACCATTCATTGCAAGCTCCCCTTCCCCTCCGCATGCCAGCAGCAGCACATTTGAAGTTAATTGAGTTTCGCTAAGAACACTGCCTGTCTGCAAAGTACCGCTATACCCGTCAAGCATCTTGATCGTCGTATCACTCCATAGACTTGTCTGTTCTTGCAGCGGCATTTCTCTCATCTCCTGACAATAGCAAAGGTAAAGTTGTTGCTGTTGTCATTTTAATTGAGATTTATTCTCATTGTCAATTTTCGGACATTTTCTGCAATATTCCCCTGACATTTGATAATAAAAACAACAGGTGATCCGCTCGCTTTTCGCAACGTGCACATTGTCCTTACAATCGGTGAAGCGGGTCAACGGATTCTTTCTCACACCGAACACTTGCCCGGACGCCACTTGCGTAAGATATGAAAAGTCCGCCTGGATGTGCTCACTATCCTGCTCTGTCTCGTCGGCATCAGGCGTATATAGCGGGCCAATGCGTACCATAATGTTCTCCCAGAGAATACTCATGGAAAGAGGCGCAATCGCAGCAAGCGTCTTTAACAGGGGTGTATGCTGTACCGCAAACATCTCCTCGACCACCTTTTCCCGCCACACGTTCCTGTCTCCAGTCAGTGCTTCAGCCCCAATTCCGTTCACTGCTAGAAAAGGAAATCGTGTACCGCCCTCATGTTCTTCGAGCTTCGGATGATAGAGAAAGCTGTTCTCCAGCTGAAACGAAACATGCTGGTGATGAAAAGTCATCGCGGTCATCAGCGGAGCCGTCCACAGATAGCCAATTCGCTTGGCTAACATGGAAGCGGCAACCTTCATGTCAGGGGCATCGATGTACTCCTGAAACCAGCTGATATACTCTCGGCATGCCGCTTCGTCATGCAGTTCACTTAGAGCAATGGTACGGACACTATGTTCAGGCGGCTCACCAAGCAAAATCGAATGATCCTCCACGGTCTCTTTCCATAAGTCTGTCGAGAGATATGGGTTCATATTAGTTCGATCCGAGCAGGGCTTCCGATGCCTGATCTACAATCAGATTAATCGCAAGCGGTCCGTAGTATGCAATCCACAGTGTTGAGTTTACGTCATACGTGCGGTTATTTTTCACAGCATCAAGGGACTTCCACACGGGATTACTCATCATAGCCTCTGCCTCTGCGGCAAACAGCTCATCCGACAGAACAAAATAACGATCTGCCCCAATGTCAGGAACCTTCTCCATCGAGATTTCAACGGAGGTATCATCCTTGATTCCCTCAACGAGTGCAGGCATTTTCAAGCCCAAATCCTGATAAAGAATGCCACCTGTGCGATGCTCGATACCATGAACACGAATGCCTTCTTTTCTCGGACGAATCAGCGCTACCGTTTCATCACCCAACTTCTCCGCAAGCTTGGTCTTCAATCCAGCAACTTTTTCCTCATACGCTTTACGCACCGTCTCTGCCTCGTCCTGCTTGTCTGTAATCTTAGCAACTGTGGCTAACGTATCACGCCAGTCTTCGTAAAAATCAAGTACCAGGGTAGGTGCAATTTTGCTTACACTCTCATACTGCTTCTCCTGGAAGTCCGTCATGATAATCAGATCCGGGTCCAAGGCTACAATTGCTTCCAGATTAGGCTCGTCCCGTGTACCCAGAACCTGTACATCACTCGGCTGATCTCCTAAGTATTCAGGAAAATCGGTGTTGCCTCCAGCGATGACACTGCCAGCCGGCTTCTCGCCAACAGCTAACATTTGATCGAGAAACTTAACATCAAGCACCGCAATTTTCTTAGGTTTTTCGTTTAGCGTCAGCTCACCCTTCATATGCGTGATCGTTACGGGAAAAGCTCCGTCAGTCTGAGTTTCTGCGTTCGCAGGTGTCTCCGCTGGCGTTGCCGCCGACGGTTTGCCGCTATCTGTACCTGTTCCGGCACCGCAAGCCGTCAGGACAAGAATAAGGGCTAACATCAAGCCCATGAATAATCGTGATTTGCGAGCAGCATATGCCTTGCTTCCGGCAGCCTGCCCCTTTGTTCCTTGATTCATGATGAATCCCCCTTATGTATAATACTGATAATGATTTTCATTATCGAAACATAAAGAGAGTATAAACGATCTCCGCATCGCGTTACCATGTACTTTTGCGACATTTGGGCCGGACTAATACGACATGGCGAGCGACTTATCCGCCCTTTAATTTCTCAGCGATATACGCTTGCAGTCGGTAAATGTCTGAAAGAAGCTCTTCTTCCTCCGGCGTATTTCCATACTCCCCTAGCCAGCGCGGTGTGCGGATATGCCACTCGTTAGACATGTATTGCTGTTTATCTCGATACAATAGAACATGTTCCAAGAAATACTCCAAAGAGCCGAAGGATTGTTTATGACTATCGTTGATAATGGATTGTGTTTTTTCAATGATTGCCTGTAACATGTGTTGAATATGTTGTTCTGGACTCAAAACATTACCTCCTTTGCCGATCATTTTCTAAAAACAAAAAGGAAGGCCCTTCTCTATGACACAGAGAATCAGACGACCTTCCAGTCTTTTTTTCAAAACAACATAAACACCTCTGACATAGAACTCAACATTTCTAAGCTAATCTGGATATTTCCTGAAGGTATCGCTCAACGTATCTTCTTCATCCAAAAGGTTCAGGACTCCGACAGCTCAACCTCTCTCCTACTTAATTTCTTAAATGCCGCGTATTCCTTCTCGGACTTTATATAACTTAATATCTTTTCCGCACATGCAGCCGAGCTAAACTCTTCCGTGTTCACTTCCAGATCATATTCATCATAGGCGTATATGTAGTCGAACTGGGAATGGGCGAGTCCAATCGCACGATCTCCTCTGCTCTCTTCTGGTGAGTTCTTCTTTCGAGCAGTGTACACCTACAAACAATATCGGATAATCCGATAGTAAATCATAAAAACCGTTAAACCACTTGTCATTGCTGATGACCGTATCTACGATGACATTCAAACCCATTTCCGAAAACAGTTTAATGGTTGCACAGTACAACGAATTGATAGGGTCGAACAGGATATCTGTCATCACATGGTGTTCCACTTCTCTCGTTGGTTTCATATCTGGGTATGTATTGTCGATAAACTGATCATAATTTTGGGCAAATTGATCTACAGACAGATGATGAAACGGAACCTCTCCCTGATTTTTCAATTCCATCGCGATGCTTGTCTTCCCCGCACTTGACGTTCCGTTCAAAAATATAATGAGTCCTCGTTCCATATTCATCCACCCTTATCATTAGAATTGGTGCTGCCATTCAAATCACATACCAAAAAAATTCCCAAGTCATAAGGCCTTCCCTTATAGCTTTTATACATCCTAGAACCAGAATCGAATAAAAGATTTGGTTCGAAGCTATATGTCCCATGAATCATTTTTCCAACGAAATCTTCTGCCAAGTTAATTAGATACTTCTCTTTCCTTCATAATATATTGTTTAAAATACTCCCTAAACACATCATTAATCTCCTGCATTTCAATAATTTCGTTTCGAAACTTATCTTTTATCTCTTCTCTTTGTTTATGTTCAAGCTCCATGTTGAATTCTTCAGCTTCATATTGACTTAACAGATCAAAAAAGTATTCACAAGGCTCTTTCACAGCTTCACAACTGTCAGCATACTGACCAGATTCCAGCAGAAAGCTGGCCCAGGATATTTCTCTTCTTTCGTACTTTATGTACAAACAAGCAATGTATTGATCGAAATGTTTACTATTGTAATAAGTAATACAAGGTTCTGAATGAATGTATTTGTTAACGATTTCAATAGCACTGCCTTGATAACGCACCGCAGCTAACTCGATGATCCAATACGGCGGTTTCGTGTATGCAAGGATCATGTCATCACAAAAAGGCTGAAAATGCTTGTACCAGATTAATTTACTCCCCAGCATAATGCCTAGCTTACAAGCAAACTCTTTATTAGGTTCTATTTTCATGTCGAGAACTCCTTGTCTACTAGCCTTCAGCCTAATCTCCCAGGTGACTACGCCAATAAAATTGGACGAATAGGTGAGCCTGATCCATTTTTAATTTTCAAAGGAAGTGCCATAAATATGCCTGCTGCTGGAGCCTGATTCATTCTGCTGAACCCTTCCATGATCAAGATATGGTTAGGCAAAAAATATTCTACATGACCTGGAGCGCTCAGGATTTCCCCGTTCACCATACAAATATCTACCCCTGGTGTATCTGCTCCAATAGCTTTAATGCCCGACTCGTAAAAATATTTGCACACCTCACGGGTGAGTCCAGGCTCATTTTTCCCCCACCAGTCTCTCTCCTTGCCGCTCGCATCCGGCTTATAGTATTGGTCCCAGCCAAAGTCAATCAGCACAATATCACCTGCCTGAAGAGTGAAGTTATCCCGCTTCTCTACCTCTCGGATCATGTCCAATCCAACAGGTTTGCCTGCTTCAAGAGTGAAATTTTCCAGATCATATTTCTTGTAGGGACCAATCAGGCAATCCACCGGAAGTTGATCAATCGCTGCCTGTTCTCCGTGACAATGCACTGGGGCATCCACATGTGAGCCCGTATGCTCTGATATGATTAACGTCTGTGCATAGTATCCATGATGGCAGAAGTTGCGATGATTCTCCACAATGCCGAGAGATGGATGATGATGAAATCCCGGCATATTCGTTTCAAATACGGGTGAAATATCGTATACGTTCAGTTGATTAAAACAATTCATAAATTGATGGACAAGCTCAGAAGATTGCAAAAGAAACACCTCCATACTTGAGTAAACTTACTGCTCTGCTCTACTCATCTCGCATACTTCTTTTTACATCTTTTATTCTCTCATTCTGACTAGTGCTCGTTTGGCCGCTAGTTTCCCCTTATGCATTCCGTCTTTGGAGACCTCTATCAACTTTTCTCTAGTCGGAGTGTAACGATGGAAACCAATAATCTCACATGCTCTCTCTTGTACTCTGTTAAAGAGCTCCGCAAACATATTTTGCCCCCTTCCAGAATTTATCCCACACCAGATTGATCATGAAAACAATCGCTATGTTTTATTAACGTTTGCCAATGTATAGCTTCGTTTGAGTCTCTCCATTCTTCCGTAATATCTTCGTCCTCTTCAATCTCTAATCCAGCCAGCCTAGCCGCCTTGTCGATAAAATCAGCCAATTCTTCACGTTCCATCGTCTCAATAAAATAATCATTGGCCTCATTCATTTCGTTAAAGGTAACCAACACTTCTTCTACAGCCTTCATAATACGCTCGGAATCATTCCCTCCATATTTAGCTTTTACTAACCAAACCAGAAAATCACCCGCACATCTTTGGGCTCTCCTAACGCTGACAGTTTCGGGATAGTTTCATGAATGAAATCGGAACATACGTGTTTAACATTTCTGTATTCCATGAACGTATCACAATAAAAGCGCTCGTCCCATTTGAAATGCAATAATTCCTCTACTAGAAGCCAGCTGTGGTCATAGAAGTCATCCTTATTCTCCAATGCAACTTCGCGTAATTCAGGAGACAGATCAGTCGGTAAGCCTCGCGGAGAGGATATAAATTTAAGATTGCGGTCATTTCTAGTATTAGACAAAATACCAAATAGATCATAATTTCTATTCCCTCTATAAAATTCACTTGGATCACTTAGTATGAGCTGAGAAATATCTTCTTCCGGGTACAGGTAGTGGTTAGGATTAACCTTCCAGCGATCCTCACTGACCCAGCGGGCTGTATCATTCAGTTCTTTTTCACTCTTGGGAATCTCGATCACGCTGCCATTCGTCCATTGATATTCTCTTTGGTAGTGTCTTTTTTCTACATAAAACCAAATGTCTGTCCCCATGACTCCTCCAGAAACATGTTGTGACTTGTTGTGACTTCATCAGATGATTGACTCCCATCTCCATTTAAACATTTCATTCTAATGTAAAGATTTCGCCTTTCCAGTTCACCCTTCTGATCTCTTTGTCTTTCAAAAGACACCAGTCAATAATCTCCCCAATCAAGCCTGGTGTGACAATTCATATTTAATGATCCCTTCATCATCAATATCCGGTTCCACGTACAAATACAACAATCGACTAAAACGATGATCTTGCGTTTATATTTTTTCCTTACACCCATCATTTTACCTCATCTTTTAATCTGTCCTCTCACTGTATTACTGAACATTCATCGATTCTGCAATTTGGATTAATTTCTCTGCCGACGTCTGCTGGCCGATGAGTTCATACTGCAGCGCCTTTCTGCTGCTTCCCTCTTCAATCCAAATCAAGCGATCTGTTCCGTGATTTGAAAAGTAAAATGCTTCCGCACCCCGTACATGCAATGATTTCACCTGAGACAGTTCATGGTCAGACAGTTGAATTCGGCTTTTGGTCGTTCCGAAAATGTTAAGTTTAAACGTACCGTATTCTTTGTACGTGATACGGACACCCACAAGCTTGGTGTTTGGTTTCAGGTCGCGCACCACAACATTTTGTCCAGATGTTTTGCTTTCTTCCACCATTTCATCTATCTCATCCGGTGTTAGATTATCGAACCCATAATAGACTTGAATGGTGTGCACATCAACATGAGCCGGAAACCTTGGGCGCCACAGAGATAATGTTTCCGATAACCGATCCAAGCCATGCTCCCACTCAACAGCTGCATAGTTTGTTTGCTGCGTGAATTGGTTTTCTGTGGCATCCGCAATATAAATCGCCTTCCCATCCACCCGGCCGCAGATCACGTATGATATGGTCCATGATATGATCACTTTCAAGCGATTCGATCTGAATTTTCCCAAGAAAATCACCGCTTTTATTTTTAATTTCCATACGTGCTCACTCCTTTGCTTTTGGGATATATACTCATCGTTCAAAATAGCTTCACTTTTATGTTAAAAACATGACATTTTCTCTCAGCATTGTCAATTCAGGATTATCAACCACACTTATTTTGCGCTTAGGTTGTGCTGTCTTGTTAATGTGCCTTGCTTTCCAGCCAGAACTTTCGTCAGGGAAATAGAAGGGCGATTCACTTTTTTTTGTAAAAGGTGAAGCGGGACACGGCTGTACAGTAACAAGCCGCGTAAGGGTGAGGTGCTGCTCCCATTGGGTGCAGCACCTCATGGGTAGGTTACCCCGCGATATGTGATCGCGGGGCTCATGCTGACATCACGGGTGCATGACCGTGATGTCAGCATGTGCGTGCATCACGACGGCTACTCGTGATGCCCAAAACGTGCAGCATCACGTTGGTGCAACTGTGATGCACGCCAATAAGCGCCACGATCACGTCGTCGTGGCGCTCCTCCCCGCTGCATGATACCAATCGCATGCAGCTTCTTTCAATTATCCGTATCCAGATTCCTTTCGAGCAATGCACCTATACGCTCGGCCATAACGGATGGAGGAAGTGGCTTTTCTTTTTTAAACCACCATTCTACTACGCCAACAATCGCCGCCCCCAGAAACTGAACCTCAACATTTATCCCTTCCGTTATTGCTGCAATGCTTCCACCTTCGGATACACTGTTCCCTTTCTCCAATTCTCCGATGAAAAAGGCCAGAAACTGATTTCGGAAAAAAGAACTTCCTTTACTCGCCAGCAATGCGGAGAAAAATAAAGAATGATTTTCAAAATATTCGAACCACACTAACCCCATATCGTTATAACCAGCATCATCTTCTGTAGATTCACAGATCTCGCGCAGGTTCGTAATATGTTCTTCGATGAGCTTATCGAGAAGATCGAATTTGTCCGTGTAATGAAGATAGATCGTTCTGCGGCTAACATCCGCTCTGTCGGAGATATCTTGTATCGTGATTTGATCAAAATCCTTTTCAATCATCAGTTCAATAACTGCCATTTTGATGGCTTCCTGGGATTTACGTACCCTTCGATCCACCTTTAACACTTGAAAACCCCCAGTTTTCTTCATAGTTCTTACACAATTTTAGTGAACCTGTGAACTAATGCACGAAATCCGACTTTTTAAGACTTGTAGCGTTTTTATTTCTGTATACCATTATACATACATGATAAATAATACACTATCGTGCATTTATGCATGAATGGGAATGGAGTTAATAAACATGAAAATTGCAGTTATTGGGGCTACAGGAGGAACTGGAAGGAAAGTAATGGACCGTTCGCTTGCTTTAGGACACGAGATTATCGGCGTTGCTCGTCGGCCGGAATCCCTATCGCCAAAAGAGGGACTCACCGTTAGAAAAGGAGATGTATTAGACGAACATAGCATGGTCAACGCCATTACGGGGGCAGACGTTGTGATCAGCTGCATAGGTCCTCCCAGTAATTTGTCGCCGGAGTCCGCCGCGAAGAACTTGGGAAATATCAGAGCTGGAATACATACAATCGCGGCTAATTTCTCACCAGGTACGGTCATGTCCGAAGGAATTCCAAATATCGTTTCAGCCTGTCAGCGTACAGGTGTGAAGCGCATAGTTATGCAGAGCGGCATTAATTTGAGCGATGGGAAAGAGCTTTCTCTTTTCAACGGGTTGGCGGTGTGTCTGATGCGCAGCATCTTTCGGAAGGCGATTCAGGATAAAAGTATGGCAGAGAAAGCACTCATCCAGAGTGAACTGGATTGGGTCATTGTACGTGCATCCGTGCTTCAATATGCGGAGGGTACGTTGCACTATACGGCAGGACCACTGGCTCGCATCAACCCGCTCGGGGCGCTTCCCTTTGAAGACTGTGCCGACTGCCTGGTGCGTGCGGCGACCAGTGAGCCCGAGTGGACAAGAAGGATTGTTAATGTAGGACGGTAAGATTGATAGCGATGGCATATTAATTTCATTTTCTTTGTCATTATTACAACACCACAGCACACTGCCTTGAAGAAATTCAAAAATTGCAATACGACCCAGCATGTGTTGAGGTTCTTTCTCCTACTTGGTCCAAGGACGGAAGTCTGATGTGTGAATATCGATTTTCACTTCTTCCGAAATAAAGCCCGGAACCTCGTCGAAAACCCCGGGCGGACCAAGGAACGACAGTCCATCAACTTGAATGCGTTGTTATCGGATTTTTTCCTTTTCCTCAATATACATACTCGGTGTTGGCTTGTAAGTATATCATAATTTCATCTGCTCTTATAATGACTTTATTCCCCACAGTAGCTACTCCTTCTCCAATAATGAAGCCTCTTTTGTTCTTTAAAACCTTATAGTACAAATCTAATCGATCACCTGGGTATGCCTGGCCTAGAACTTCAATACCCTTTAAAGCGGACAAGAAGCCTAGCCCGTTATTGTTTGACATTGTTGCAAATGCCCCCAATTGGGCAAGGCCCTCGATAATCAAAGTGCTTGGAACTGAATTATTATTTTCATAAAAGAACCATTCATTAATTGTTATGTTCTTGTATCCCTTAACCCACTTGTTCTGTTCAATTTCAAGAATTTGATCTACAAATAAAAAAGGATACCTGTGAGGTAAAACGTTTGGTATTTTTGTCATGTTTGGAACTCCCTTAAGTCATCTTTCAGCTCATAATACTTTTCCCGATAACGTCTTTGTATTCACGACGCGAGCTGGCCTTAGATAGCTCCTATCTTAGGTCGGCTCGTGTAAGTCCGATTATCTACCATGATTATACATCGGACGATCAAGGGGTGTAAGCCCCGCAGCGTGGATATAATGTTATCTGAAGGATCGGCCTTCATCGAATCATCTAGTACCAGTGATTGCTATTATTTGTTGAATAATTCCCACGGTATTATTGAGGTCATTAATGATAAATATATAATTTGCTTCATCTTTACTTGGTTCTATTTCTGACAAATTTTCTTGTCTCTCCAATACTTCCAAAAAGCTTGATGCACTTCTAAATATAGCTTTGCTTCTTTGGGAGCGTATAACACGTTCTTTCAGTAAATCATTGGGTAAATCAAAATAAACAATTATACTTTTAAATCCTTTATTATGAAAATATCGGAGAACTTTTGCTCTTCCTGATTTATTCAAATTAGAGTTACTTAAAATAATGTGGAAATTGCTTTGCTCCGTAGCATAGTTAACAATTGCGTCAGTTACAGAGAATTTTAAAGTGTTCGGACCTTCTATAGGACGAAGTTTCTTGTAGTGCTCATTAATAAATTCAGCATGATTATCTTGATCAATTACAATAGCTTGTTGTAATACGGATTCTAATTCTTTGGCAAAGGTGGTTTTGCCACTATGAGTTTTCCCAACCGTCATGACTACCAAGCGATCCATAAGATTCTCTCCTATTTCTTTTGGGGTGGGGTTATCTGCTTCTTAAATTCCTCTCCGAAATCCTTCCCGCAGACCTAGGCTCCAGAAGGAGCCGCTGCTTGCATACTATGTTATATGTTGTCAGGCTCTTCTTCGAAATACTAATAAATCATCATGCCTTCAATTGCTCTGATTTTTAATATCTCCTGGCGTTCCGTTGTCTTTATAAATCCTTCATTTTCGTGCCTATTGTCACTAACCATTCTTCTTGCTTTGTAATCTCTTTTATATGTGTTGTAGTTCCTCAATGAATGTTTTGCTTTTTCACTCAATTCAATTTGATCTCTTTTGACTAATATGAACTCATCACATATGGTAAATGCCAAAGATATTAATTGTTTATATGTTACTCCTGTCGGCTCTTCTAATATTTGTATCATTCAATTCCCCTTCTATAAAACGCTTTATCTTATAGCCTGATTGCAGATAACGTTCCTGTATTCATGAACCCCGAAGGGGTTGTCTATTGGAATCCCTCTTTGAGATCCTTCCCGCAGACCAAGGCTCCAAAGGAGACGCAGCGTGAATATTATGTTATAAGATGTCCCTAACTTCCTTGTAATCTCTTAAGTATGATTTTTCTCAATGTATTTTTTAATCATCATCTTAGAAATGTTTTTGCACTTCTCTAGCTCTTGAATTTCAATGATTTTGTTACTACTTCCATGAGCTACAAATTTATTTCTAAAGTTCACTATTTTTTTTGCTTCTTTGCTGTATTCACTTAAACCTAGATCCATTAAAGCTATATCAATTTTCTTTTTAAGTTCAATAAATCCCAAACTGTGTATGTCGGTACAAATTTTTTTTAACTTATCAAGATTATCTTCTTTGTGTTTTACATAATCTTCAAGATTTTTTACTAAAGATTTTAGATTCTCTTCATTAGAAATTTCTTTTTCCTTCTTTCCTTCTTCAAGATATGTATTTGCAATAACTTCTATTGCTTTGAAAAAGTTGAGAAACGCTTCATTATACCATTCTCCGACTTCAATTCCTTTCAAATATGATTGATAGATTATTGGAGTTACTGATCCCTATAAAAATATCATTGATATTTTCCAACTCAGTTTCTGGGAATGGAACTCTTACTGCAACAGCACCAGCTAAAATCGAATCACCAACTAATTGAGATTTTCCATCACCTTTTTCCTGTTGGATATCCATAACATAAAAGTTAATTCTCTTGTTTAAAGTGAATTCCATAGCACTCAAGACATCTTGCAATTTCATTTCACCTTGCTTTTCAGCTTCTTGAATGTCTTGAGCCTCAACTTTCAGTTCAGCATAATTAACCGCATCATCCCGATAAAAGCTGACGTCATTGATGGTGATTTTATTGAAGAAATTCAGATACGACTCAATCTTATATTTCAATTTCCAAAAGTTCATTTTGTATTCTCCTTGTTCATTAAATATTATTAGGGATTTCTCATAACAGCTAATTTATGTACTTCGTAAATACCAAACATTCGGTCACGTATCTGAACTACGTATATGATAACCCATGTTGTGGCATTTTCGTAGAAAAAATTAGGGAAAAAGGAATATTTAGAGAATCACTCAATCCCCATGTCCATCCGATCCAACGGGCTTTGAATACGCTGAATACTTTTCTTACTAACTGCTGAGTTGTTCTCGCTCTTGTATAACCGAGTAGCTCCTGAATGTACCGTAGTTCTGTCCCATTCTCCAGCAAATGAGTGGCGAGGGAGTGCCTCTGGGCATGAATACTTACCTTCGCGATAGCTTTGGTCGGAGAACCTGAATTAATTCTGGCCGATGAGCCGACTGGAAATCTGGAACGAAAAACCGGAGAGGAGATCATGAATCTATTGCAGCAGCTCCAACAGGAAGGAAAAACCGTCATTATCGTAACCCATGATCTGGAAGTCGCCAAAAGATGCAATCGCATCATCGAAATTGTTGATGGAAAAATAAATAAAGATCAGCTTCAATGATAAAAAATAGCACTGTAAGGGAAAAAAAGAAGGCCCCCTCATCCCTATTAGGGAATCAGACGACCTAACACACATCTTATATCATTGTCCAATCACTCTCTATGTGTCCAACATATCTTAAAGATATCAAACAAGAGGAGTTGATATTTTGGTACGTATTCTCGATAAAGCTGCCGTACAGCCGCGCCGTAGGTTCAACTTAGCAAACTCGTTTATTATCCGGCGTTCACCAGCAAGATCTCGCCTTGCAACAATCACTTTACGGATTCCAGTCAATGCTCAACCTAATCGGGTAGATTTAGTAGCAACCGTTGGGGTTCGAGGTGTCACTGGCATTGCGCAAATACTCTTTAGAGTCTTCCGCGATGGAAGAGAGATTTTCAACACCCAACAAGGTATCGAATCTAGTGGTTCTGAACAAAATTATGCAGTTACGTTCCAGGCAGAAGATAGAAATGTAAAAGCCGGTTCTCATGTTTACACAGTCACAGCAGAAAACCTTACTGCAAATACAAGAGCCGATGTTGTTGGGCCTATATCGTTTAGTGGGCTAGCCGTTAAAACGAGAACCTGATACCATTTTCCCCAATTCTCAGCACTTGAATGATAGCCTATAAAAACCTCAATTTTGAGGGAATAAGTACTCTAAGATGGAAAAAGAGATAGAAAAGTAATAAGCAGCTCGTTCTCGTCAGAGGATGGGCTGCTTTTGCTCATGCCTCATCGAAACCCATCTCGCAGGCCAAGGCTCCATCTACACTGAGGTTCCGAATCGCTGGAGCTTTATTCATACAAATGATGTTCAACCTTTTATACCGCTAAATGTAATGCCGCTAATAAACGTCTTTTGAAGGAAAAAGAACAAAACAATAATAGGTAATGTCATCAAGGTGGATACGGCCATTAATAGACCCCATTCGGATCCCTTTTGACTCTGAAATTGCTGCAATCCGAGCGAAACCGTGTAAGATGGTTCATTGGTTAAATAGAGCAAGGGGCCCATGAAATCAGTCCAGCTCCCCATAAATTGAAACAATGCCACCGCTAAAACGGCGGATTTGGCTAGTGGAAACATGATCTGTAAATATATGCGGAACTCACTAGCACCGTCTAAGCGGGCCGCTTCGCGCAGGGCATCAGGCAGTCCCATGAAAAACTGCCGTAGTAGAAAAATGTAAATGGGCACTCCAAAAAATTGGGGTACAATCAGTGGAAGAGATGTTCCTACCCAACCTAATTTAGTAAACAACAGGAATAAAGGAATCATCGTCACCTGTCCGGGAATCATCATAACAGCGAGGGTAACAAAGAAAAGTAAACCTCTCCCACGGTACTCTAACTTGGCAAAACTATAGGCAACCAAGGGACAGGATATGATCACACCAAGCGTACTAACGATTGTTATAATCGCCGTGTTTTTCAGATATGTCCAGAAAGGGATATACTCAACGGCACGGGAATAATTACTCCACAGAATTGGATGAGGAATCCACTCTGGTGGGAATGTAAAGATTTGTGTGAGTGGTTTAAGAGAAGTCGAAAGCAGCCAAATGAACGGAATCATGAAAAATGCAGAAGCAATAATTAGACATACATAGGCTAACGCACGATTGATTCTTTTGATAGCGGTAGGATTCATCCCTTACTTCCTCCTCCTTATTTCCCTTGATAATGAACCCAGCGTTTAGACGTAATAAAAATAATTCCGGTTAATGCCATGACGATAATAAATAAGATCCAGGCCATTGCGGAGGCATAACCCATTTTGAAATACCTGAATCCGTTCTCATATAAATACATGACGTAAAAAGTCATGGAATTTGCAGGAGTTCCTTGCCCTTTGGTCAACGTATAGGGAAGAGTAAACTGTTGAAATGCACCGATCATTCCCATGACAAGGTTGTAGAAAATAACGGGCGTGAGCAAAGGCAGGGTTACCTTTCTCGTTTTCTGAAACCAGTTAGCTCCATCGATTTGTGCTGCTTCATAGTACTCATCAGGGATGTCTCCTAGTCCAGCAAGGTAGATAACGACAGCTTGCCCAATACCCCAAAGCGACATCAAGATGAGCGAAGGTTTGGACCACGCCTCACCACCAAGCCAAGAAGGCCCATCGATACCGATATGCGCTAACATCCCGTTCACCAATCCGAAGTTTGGATGTAACAGCCACATCCACAGTACAGCCAGAGCCACTTGTGGCACGAGAGTAGGTAAGAAAAAGATCGTTCTGAATATAGCCATTCCCTTGACCTTCATATTCAACATCATAGCGAGTGCCACACCGAAAAATATACTTAATGGAACAAAAAATACGGTAAAATAAATCGTGTTGTATATGGATTTCCAAAACAGAGGATCATGAAATAGATCTCTATAATTATTCATTCCGACAAATTCACCAGGCTGCAGAATGCTGTAAGTAGTGAAGCTGAAGTAGATGGACATTAGCATCGGAATTGCATAAAAGCATAGCAGCCCTATAGCCCAAGGTGAAGCAAACAGCCACCCAGTCACGTTAGTTCTGTGGAGTGCTCGTTTCCTTGCCGATGGAATTGCGTTTACTTGAACTGAATCGGCCAGTTTCGCCATGTGCATTCTCCTTCCAATGGTCATTCATGAATAGGCAAGGAGAGAGAGGTACGCTCCACTCCCTGCCTACCGAGCACCCTATTTGGCGTATTTTTCTAAAGCCTTATTAACCGTCTCTGTTACTCTATCCAGGTTCTCTTTCGGAGTACCGTTACCGCGGGTAGCCTTTTCCGTTGCGGAAGCTAACTCATTCCACAACAGCTGTCCTTCAGGAATAACCGGGCGGTTGTGTGAATTGGGCAAAATATTAATAAATTCCTTCATAATCGGATCGTCCTTGTAACCGTATTTGTCGTTAACCGAATCGATAACGGAAATTTGAGAGTCAGCGTTTAATAACGTTTGCCCCTCTTCCTTCCCTAAGAATTCGAGGAATTTCCAAGCAGCAGCGACGTTCTTGGCGCCTTTAGGGATAATAGCGGACCCGCCTCCCGACCATGTCGTAAAATTAGTACCTGTTGGGGTCGGTATTGGTGCAACACCGTAATTTAAATCCGGCTTAAATTTTTCGATACCCTTCACCGTAAAGTTTCCACTTATCTTCATGCTGATTTGACCGGAAATGAACGGATCCATTTCCTCCGTGCCAGCTGCGCTTGTGAATCCGGCAATATCCTCGACATTGTATTTTTTGCCGAAGTCGGTCATCCATTGCAGCGCTTCAACGACTTTAGGATCATTGGCAGTAATTTTGCCGGTGGAAGCGTCCTGGAATTCTCCTCCAAAAGCCCATCCCCAAGTATACAGCCAGCCTTGCGAATACCATGGGATGAACCCGATCCGTTTGAAACGTTTACCTTCCTTGATGGTTAACTTTTCGGCGGCCGCTTCAAGCTCGGCAATCGTTTGTGGTGGTTTGTTGGGATCCAGCCCTACTTCTTTGAAATGATCTTTATTGTAAAATAGCAAGCGAGAGTCCGTATCCATCGGCATTGCATAAAGCTTTCCTTGATAACTGGACTCCTCCCAAGCAAATGGATAATACATTTCCTTGCGAATTCCGGATTCTGCTGCCATCGAGGATAAGTCAGTCAGAGAACCTTGCGCAGCCCAAGTACCGACCTTAAACCGGTCGAAAAGTGCAACGTCAGGAGGATTGCCGCCTGCGACTGCAGTCAGCAGCTTCTGATCGGATCCCTCGCTGGATTCGGTATAAACCAATTTCATTTTGATGGTAGGATTTTTCTCTTCAAATGCCTTCACGACTTTATTCAAATTATCTAAATCAATGGAGGTAAGACCATGCCACATCGTAACCGTTGTATTCCCCCCTCCGGCCTGATCGCTTGAGCCTCCATTCGTTGAGCAAGCGGTTACAAGTAGTGACATAGCCAGAAAGTAAACAAGAATTGGAAATGCGATTTTTTTGGATCTCCTCATTCAAAGTCCCCCTTAAGTTAAATTCATTCGTTTAACTTGAATTCCTATAGAATCCACTCCATTTTCTGATAGTTCCACAATTTATGTAAGCGCTAACAAGATTGATGATATGAACTATTAAAATCAGAAAATGATGAACGAAGTGAATTTTTTATAAGAATTCTACTGGTTATACCAGTTATACTAAGTATATTAATATGACATCATAAAGCATGTCAATTGCAATATTACGACATAAATATTTATGACGTATGGCCATAATTAGATATATAAATCGACGTTTCAAGGTTCGATAAGCTCCCAGGTCTGGGAGGTCCTCCATGCTTCAAAGTTTATATTTCTGATATCAAAAAAAGTGCCGATAAGCCCCTGGGGACTTCTCGACACCTTTAACAAAATGCTTGATTTTGTTGAGCTGCGCTTGTATTAACCCTACCTGTTATTTTTTATGACCATACGATGTTCAATAATGTTCAGCTCGGGAACTGCTGTTCCATGCAACTGAGAGATTAGCATATCCACTGCCAATTCACCCATCTGCTTCTCATCCTGCTTAATATGAGTGAAGATGGGTTGACCCAGGTGATCGTTCAGGGAGTCGAAACAAACAATCTCGAATTCCTCCAGAGATTTCCCCATGGAGTGGATGACCTGAGCCAGCATGGTAGCTATTAGAAATTCCGACGCGACAAACGCCTTTACATCAGGGTGTTGTTTCAAAAAATGCTTTACTGTTTCTTTATCACTTTCAATCGCTGTTCCGTTTATGTTCATGGGAAGGGTGCCCTTCAAGTTCGTCAATACATAATCTTTGTTCAAGTTCATTCCTTCTTGGGTGAAGGCAAACGTATATCCGAGCAGCCTTTCCTCCAATGTTGACGTGTTCTCTTCCGGCGGAGATAAAAAGGCAATTTTTTTATGACCTTTGCTAATCAGATGACGCGTAAGATCCATGGCAGCTTTCTTATTGTCTGTGTATACGGAACAAACCGGAATTCCTTTTAGATATCTATCAGCTAAAACAATTGGAAACCGATCTAATACAAGTCGAAGCAGCTCCGAATTATAGTGTTGGCCATGAATGGGGGTCACGATTAATCCTTTGATGCCTAAACCAATAAATAAGTCGATCGCGCGTTTTTCCTCATCCCGATCCCCGCAAGTTCGCTTGATAATGAGTTGATAATTATGCTCAGCACTCCGCTTTTCCATCGATCTAAGAAGTTGTAGGCCAAACTCGTCAGAAAAATTCGGTATAATAAACCCGATTAACCGCTTATCATCCTCAGGCACCAAGGTCGTTTTCACCTCTGAATAGTGCTTCGGTTCTTGTCCTCCAACTATACCATCGGCCACATATGATCCTTTTCCTTGTATTCGTTTAATAACCCCAGAATCTGCCAATTTCTCCAGAGCCTTTTTAGATGTAATACGACTGACGCCAAATTGTTCAGCCAACTCTTTTTCAGAAGAGACCCGGTCTCCTTCTTTTAATCGACCTTCTTTAATCTCTTGTACAATATAGACATATATCTGCTCGTATAAATGCAATTCCACAAAACCACCCTGACATCATAATATTAATATACTAAGTATATTACACAAGGAGTAATTCGCAAAGTTACTCAGATTACCGGCGAACTTCTGTGGCATGGCGTTTTCCAAGTCTACTGTGTCAGACCTCTGCTTACAGTTAGATCCTATGGAAGGGGCATGGAATAACCGGCCCTTAGTCGACAGCCGATTCCTGTTTATCTTAGTGGATGGGATGGTGGTGAAGATCCGTGAAGAAGGTCGAGTGCATCCTAGAGGCATGATGATTGTACAGGCGTAAAAAAGCTGTCCCTCAAAATATATTCATACCTTGAGGGGCAGCTTATCGATACACTGCTGATTATTTAGATAGCTCTTCCTTCACCATAAGCTGACGGGCATATTCATTCAGATCGATAGACTCGCCCCCGTTCAGCCGTGACTTTTCAGCTGCGAATGCGATCAGATGGCTCCGGACGGAAGCTGCAGCCGATGTCAGGCTCTCCTGGCCGTTATAGTGACGCACCTCATCCAGAAAATTCCTCACAATGCCGCTGTCTCCCCCACCATGACCACTGGTTTGAGAAGGGATTGTGATTTCTGTTTTTTGATGTGTCAAAAAGTCGTACACCGTAATTTGATCTTCCTCACCGCGAAGTTCTCCTTTCGTCCCCATGATCTGGATTCTACGTTCCTGCTCAAATGTAAAGCCGCACATACTGAACATGGCCGTAGCTCCACCTTCAAATTCCATATTCACAACCTGATGATCTACTACATTATTGTCACTCCGGTATACACACCGGCCGTAATCGGTATCACGCAAGCCCTGTATGATATTCGGCTTCGTCAGCTCCTGTGTAAAATGTCCTGCCCAACCCCTGAACGGGTCACTCAAATAAAATCTTGGTGCAGAATACGCGCAGGTTGGTTCTACAGCACAATCCAAGCATCGATCAGCGGAACCTTCCGGTGCATTGCCTTCATGAAAATGTTTAAGAGATCCGAACGAACTGACCTTGAGGCAAGGCTGATCCACGAGCCAGGATAATACGTCCATATCATGGCATGACTTGGACAGGATCATCGGGCTGGATGTGTTGGAATTGTTCCAATTTCCTCGCACGAAGCTGTGGGCAATATGCCAGTAACCCACATTCTCATTCAACTGAATGGAGACAATTTCTCCGATACGCCCTTCTTGTATCACCCTCTTGATTGTATTCCAGAACGGTGTGTACCGCAGCACATGACAGATCGTCAACAGCCGGTCATTATCTCTGGCCGCTTGTTCCATCTCAAGACATTCCTTTGGATCAGGTGACATCGGCTTCTCCAGCATGACATGATATTTCTTATCTAAAGCCTGCATCGTTGGGCCATAATGCATTCTGTCCTGTGTACAAATAACCGCAATATCAGCCAGCTTAGGTTCAGCCAACAGGGGCTCCCAAGTCTCATAACAGTGTTCCGGCGGAATCTCGTGCTTCTCAGCAAATCTTGCTCTCCTCACTGGATCGGCTTCCGCAACTGCAACGAAGGTAAGCTCATGCGGATAATCAAGTGCATAGGGTGCATAGCCACCCGCTCCCCTCGCACCCGCCCCAATCAGGACTGCTTTCAGTTGACTCATATTTGTTCACTCCTTTATGATCTGAAATTACGGATGAACCTTTTAATCCGCTTGGGTATAACGGTCTGCTGCTGACTGATAGATGGCTACATATCGTTCTACGCCCATCTTTTGGAGAGCTGCCACATACTGATCCCAATTGTCAAAGGATTCATTTCCAGTAATGAATTTGTCACGCATTTCATCTACATACGTTTCAATATCCGTCTGGAAAGTGGTCAGATCCCGTTGTTCTTCCTGTGTGAAATTAAACGGAGGCCAAATTTGATCTTGTGGTAAGATGTGAGACTCTGCTTTTTTTGCATTTTCAACCGAAGTTGGCAGACCTTCAGCACCCTTGAAGTATTTCTGCTTCACAAAACCAGGGTAGTATCCACCCGGCCAGATCAGGTATTGACCTACCGCCTGGTCCAGATTA
Source organism: Paenibacillus sp. OK076 (assembly GCF_900110055.1). Lineage (NCBI taxonomy): Bacteria > Bacillati > Bacillota > Bacilli > Caryophanales > Paenibacillaceae > Paenibacillus > Paenibacillus sp. OK076. Next base: position 761,248 of record NZ_FOCH01000001.1, on the reverse strand, counting down.
AGGCCATCCGGGTTGTTTTTGATATTGTCGACATAGTCTACGTTACCGTCTGCGTCTTCTTTATACGTCTCATCTTTCCAGCCCATGAAGAACGTCTTGATGCCTTCATCGCTGTAGAAATAATCCATCCAACGGATCATGGCCTCTGGATTTTGGGCTTTATCTGTCAGTACGAACATCCCGATATTACCGAGTGGAGAACCATAGGCGTTGTATGTCTGATCGCCATGAGGACCCTTCAGTACGGGCATGCCAACATAACCTTGCTGATTGTATATCGCAACCGGATCGACATTATCAACGACTCCGATCAGGCCTTCCATACCTTTAGCATCCACTTCGGTACTCTTAACAGATACAATGTCCTGCTCGAGCAATCCGTCCTTGTAGAGCTTATTCACGAACTGCAGCAGCTCCTTGTATTGGGGATCGGTTGGAATAAAGCGTACTTTATCTGTCTGAGGGTCTGTATCAATGTTAATGTTGGAGGTGCCATGATTATTCAACCCAAATGAACCTCTCAGGTAGTTCACCACACCATTCGTTCCCACACCGCCCCAAGCAATCTCGTCCTTTTGCCCGTTGCCGTTCGGGTCCTTTTCTTTAAATGCTTTCAACATATTATAGAAGTCATCTAATGTCTGCGGTTCCTGCAAACCTAATTTATCAAGCCACTCTTTCTTCACCCAAGGTGTTCCGTACAGAACCGACTTGAATTCCGGATCATACAAGGTTGGCAGCCCATATATGTTACCATCCGGCATCGTAATCCCTTTGCCAATAACCGGATATTTCTTCATCAGAGCCTTAAAGTTAGGCGCGTATTGGTCGATCAGATCATTCAGAGGAATGAATGCACCTTGCTTGCCGTATTTCAGCAGATCCGATCTGGAAAACGCCGAGGCGTAGAACAGCTCCGGGTAAGCGCCGCCTGCCAGAAGGAGATTGCGTTTTTCCTTCAAATTATCCTTCTGCACCGTATCCCACTGGATATGAACATTGGACATTTTCTCATACTCTTTCCAGAGTCTGAGATCATTCCAGTCCGCATTGGCAAAAAACTTCCCGGCAAATCCGCTCACTGTAATGGTGTCATTTACGATCGGAAATCCGCTCGCATTGACTTTGCCATTGGCAGCTCCTTTATCTTTGGTACTTCCCGGATCAGTATCCGTAGAATTGCACCCGGCAAGCATCGAAACGGACATCATACAAACCAGAGCGATACTCCCCCACTTTTTGAGCGTCATTCTTATTCCTCCCTTTGTCCCATCGTTAGCCATACAAGGATTCATCCCTTAATGGCACCAATCATTACGCCTTTAACAAAATATCTTTGCAGGAAAGGATAAAGCAGGAGCACCGGTATATTGGCAACGACGAGTACAGCATATTTAATGCCCTCCACTTCCCTTTGCTGCTTAATCGCAGACTCGGTTGACATTTTGACCATATCGTTCGTCTGGCCTTGAATCAGAATCTCCCGCAAAATGAGTTGAAGTGGAAATTTGTTCTTGTCTGACAGATACAACATTGCGTTAAAGAAGGCGTTCCAGTGCCCAACAGCATAGAACAGAATCGTCACCGCTATAATAGGCATGGATAAAGGCAGGATAATCCGGGTTAACGTTTGAATATTGGAGCAGCCATCAATCGTCGCCGCCTCATGCAACTCATTTGGAATCGATTGCTGGAAGAATGTCCGCATAATGATGATGTTCCAGATCGAAACGGCATTCGGAATGATCATGACCCACAATGTGTTTAACATGCCAAGGTTTTTGATCAGCATATAGGTTGGAATTAATCCGCCACTGAAGAACATCGTGAAAACAAACAGGGCCATGATGGCATTGCGGCCTATAAAATCCTTCCGGGATAGCGGATATGCCGCCAGAATCGTCATGACGAGATTAATCAGTGTCCCCACTAACGTATAAATCAGTGTATTGGAATAACCTCTGAGGATATCTTTGTTCTGAAAAATCTTCTCGTAAGAATGGAGATTGATCCCCTTGGGCCATAGGAACATTTCACCACGCAGGACGGCCTGCGGATCACTGAACGAAGCACTTAACACAAAAACAAGCGGGTAGATTACAATGAGCGTAATGATAATTAACAAAAGGTGGTTAATCCCATTAAAAATACGATCTCCTCTCGATTCAACAAGCATGCATCAGCAACTCCCTTACCATAGGCTCGTTTCACTCATACGTTTTGAGATCTGGTTAACAGTAACTAATAAGATGAAATTGATTATGGAGTTAAACAGACCAATCGCCGCCGAGAAGCTGTATTCAGCATCTTGTATCCCGCTCCGGTAAACGTAGGTAGAGATAATGTCCGAGGTTTCTAAATTCAGTGTGTTCTGCATCAGCAGGACTTTCTCGAAACCAATACCCATGATGCTTCCGATATTTAAAATGAACAAAATGATAATTGTCGGCATAATACTCGGTATATTAATATGCCATATCCGCTGCAACCGGGTTGCCCCATCCACTCGCGCTGCTTCATGAAGCTGAGAGTCCACGCCGGCTAATGCCGCCAAATAAATAATCGAGCTCCAGCCCATGGTCTGCCATACATCCGACATCACAAATAAGGTCTTGAACCAGGATGGCTCAGACATGAAATTAATGGGATTACCGCCAAACATACCAATGAAGTGATTAATGATTCCGTATCGCGGCGATAAAAACATCATCATCATGCCTACGACCACGACGGTTGATAGGAAGTGCGGCGCATAGGTTATGGTCTGAACAAATTTTTTAAACTTTTCCGCCCTTACCTCATTCATCAGAAGCGCCAAAATGATAGGGACTGGAAAACCTACCGCCAAGCTGTACAACCCAAGTCCAAGCGTATTTTTAATTAATCTCCAGAAGAAATAACTGTGAAAAAAACGTTCAAAATGTTCAAAACCGACCCAGGGACTTCCCCAGATTCCCTTCGTTGCAATGAAATCCTTAAATGCGATTTGAATGCCATACATCGGCAAGTACTGAAAGACAAGGTAATAAGCAACAACTGGCGAGATTAACAAATAAAGCTGCCAATTTCGTAAAATCGGGTTCCACTTTTGACGTCTTCTTTTCTTCTTTTCATGTACTGCATTCATTGCAGGTTGTACAGTTGTATTGGCCATGAACATCCCCCCCTGGAATTGTCACTACAATTCTGCCTGGCAAAATGTCTTTGTGTTAAACCACCAGCGTCCTTACGCTGCCCGAAGCAGTTCACACCTTTCTTTTTTGATTTCTGATCTTCTTTGATTTCTGAGATTTGATTTAAAGCACTTATATGTTAGAAGTTATTACACAAAGTGAGTGGATAAAGTTATTAAATTGAGTTCATCATCTAACGCAAAGGGATTTGTTTTTTGGATATATATTTGGATATATATTTGGTGATAGTTTGGAATATATTTTATGTGAATTGGTAGGTATCAGTTTGGATAATAGGTTATAAGAGTTTTAGAGGATTCTTGTGTATTTTATATAAACATTGATTTAAAGGGGATAAAAGCGCAATCAAAAATGTGGTTTAAGATATAATCTTAGCTGCTGGCTAAATCCAAAAACATAGAAAATAAAGCCAAATGCTTAATTTCATACATCATAATATAGCCCACAGACGGTTGTCAAACATTTTTTTGGTTTTATTTGGATCATTTTTGGCTAAAAAGACAAGAAAAACCCACGCGGATGCATTTCTCGCAGGTTTTATATTAAAGTTATCTGGATTCATATGTAATATAATATCACACAACTAACTAGTCATTTGTACGATTTGTACGATCATAAACAGATGATTCCCTCACAATAAGGGTGCTGGGCAACAAAACTTTATGGAGAGATGAATAACGTCCTTCCAGATAATCGTTAATTAGTTGCGCTGCCACTTTGCCGATTTCATATTTTGGAACTTGCACGGACGTCAGAGGTGGTGTCGTATACTGCGCCATAGAAATATTATCCATGCCCACGAATGCTATATCTTGAGGAATACGGCCATTTTGTTCAACAACTGCCCGCATGGCAGGAATAGCGAGCATATCACTTGCACAAAAAATTGCCGTTGGCCAATCAGACTTGGGCGTCTCGGTCAGGAGATCCGTCAGTCTGCTGTAGCTGAGATTCACATTCCAGTTGGTGTTGATAATCCAATGTTCATTCAGATTCAGGTTTGCTTCCAGCATGGCAAATTTATAACCGACATACCTTTCTTCGCTCTCTATTTGTTCCGAATATGCGGGGCCACCGATAAACCCAATCCGGGTATGGCCTTGCTCGATCAAATGACGGACTGCTGTGCGGGCAGAAAATATTCGGTCACAGTCAACGACCGGTACAGTAAGCCTTTCGTCATTGAGACTTACACCCAATACAGTGATATTCTCTTGCTCAAGCATCTCAAACAATTTTTCATCGTACCAGCTGATTGCGACTATACCTTGAGTACCCGTTTCCTGAAGCATCATCTTTATCCGTTCGGCGTCACTAAGTTCTTCGCAAGTGCGGACAATTGCTGGAGGCAGCCCCAGTTCCGTCATTTTAACGTGAAAACCAGTCAGTACCTGTGAAAAGTACGGATGATCATCCATCAAAATCTGTGGCACGATACAAGCTATCCGTTTGGCTGAGGTATTCTCTTTGCCAATAGCTTTGGAGGATTCATCCAAAATGTATCCCAACTCAAGAGCAGCTTCCCTAATTTTTCGCTTTGTCCCTTCATTGACCGGTCGATTGGTATCATTGCTGATCGCACGCGAGACCGTTGATATGGATACGCCTACACGTTCTGCGATATCTTTTAATTTTGGCATTACAGCACCTCACCTCGCTCTCTTCATTTGGAGCCAAAATTTATGTTTAGCAATGATCATATCATAATATTGTAATATTTTGGCGTCAATTAAATATGACTTAGACCGATTTATTCGATGGAAATATTTTCAATAATCAATCACGTAGATCAATACTCGCACTATCCCAGAAATACGTTGTTAATACGTTCTCGATCATAATCTAGAATCCAATCGTTATATTCTTTATAGATATCCGTTAGCGCTTCTCTTGATGCTGAAATAACATCGCAACCTCTATCATCATAGATATGAAATATCGTTTTCTTACTTATATTAATGAAATACACCCTATGATAGATCATTGGCTTAATGCCAGCATCATGATTACATATCGCTTTGATTAACTGACCATATTTTAAGTCCTCAATTCTACATTTTGTCCAGTACCTGTACATGTTGTTCCTTGGATCTGGGGTTTCATCCGGTTCACAATCCAAATCTGGAAGTATCTCAAGTCTCAAGGCTCTAATCGGCTCTTTCTTCTTGATATATTTCCTGTACAGGTTCAATTTCTTCACTTTGTGTTTAGGCTTATCTGCAAAATAAGCTTGAGTTATTAATAGAACCTCATCTTCTTGATCATGAAGAGCCTTAAATAATTCAAGCGATCGATGATACACTCGTTCCATGTAATGCTCCTTATTTATTCCAAACATCAGAGGATTGCCAAGTTCGAATCGCATTGAAGTATGCCAATTATAGAAAAGAGGCGGTTCTAAGGTCAGGTTTGGGAAATGCTCTGCCAGGTACGTCTTTAGGTCCATTCTGTGGCCTCCATTTCAAACCTTGTTTGAATCTCTTTAACGAAATTCGATGTCTCTATCATTCTTAATCCCATATCCCCCCAGTAATCTGAGTAAAAGGGAGTTATATTTTGCTTGACAATGTTTTTTCCGTTATACGTACGTAACCATGATTTTGCTGCACGAAGTCTGCCTTCACGATTAAGCCTTTTATGTCTTAGTGTATTATTTTTCTTCAAATTAACCCCAGAACATTCCATTATGACCTTCGTCCACGATCTTGAGCTGTGTTTCAAAATCTTCGTTCTGTTCGATATCATCGATGAAATGCCACTTGCCTTTACTGTCCTGCCAATACACTTTCCTTGCCTTCTCATCCAATCTGAACTGTGCTACCGGCATCTGTACCCATCGATCCGCTTTGAAAGGCTTGTCATTCTTCAATCAACGTCACATGGTTACCTCTGATTTTGTAACCGATCTTTATTTTTCACATGCTCAGCCCACGCATTTTCAGTGTAATGGTCCATAATCTTTTGAATGCGTTTCTTCGTAAAATCATCCATGCTCTCTAACTCTCATGCCTTGATCCGTTTTGCTTTGATTATATCATGTTGTTTTCTCCGATTTAAATGATGCTTTACTTGTAAAAGGTAAAACGGGACGCGGCTTATGCAATGCAAGCCGTGTGAGGATGAGGTGCTGCGCCTGATGGGGCAGCTCCTCACGGGGTTGCACCGCGTGCATTAGCGCGGTGCTCATGCTGCCATCACGAGCACACTTCCGTGATGGCAGCACTTGGTGCATCACGATCGCTGCACCGTGATGCCAAAATTTGCGTGCATCCACCATTGCTACGCTGTGTGATGCATGCCAAAAAGCGCCACGATTGCATAGCCGTGGCGCTTCCTCCTGTGCATGATGTCATCTGATGCCGGCACTTCTTTTGAAACATCCCAATAAATAAGTTCTTTAATTCATCTCTTTCAAAAGGTCTTCCCACTCTTCTATTGATAATTTATTGGATATATTCTTTAAGTTTTCAGGGACACTTACAAAACACATTAATTCTAAACTGTTTCCATCTGGATCATTGAAGTAGACTGAGGCATTTCCCTGATTAGGCCTGATAAATGGATTTATTGAATCTCTTTTTCCAAATGGAACTGGCTCTATTTCAATTGTTTGAAGCCATTTCACACTGTCTCGAAGATCTTCATAACTCACTCGAAATGCTATATGCCTCAATGATGGATGATAAGAAGTCATATACTCTTCGCCTTGCCATAGACCCACCCAACTCTTGTCTTTTTCAATCCAGAAGAAAGCTGTATCTTCATCTCTCCAGGCCAGCTCTAATCCTAATTTAGAATAAAATTCGATTGATTGCTGTAAGTTGCTCACTGGTAAATGTGCTTCATACAATCCAAGTATCATGTTTTTCTCCTTTCAATCTTGCCGGTTTCAGATAACGTTGGTGTATTCCCGACGCCCCACCGACTTAAGCCACGTTAGGGGCCAACAGCGTGAATACGTTGTTATATATTGTATCCACCTTCATATTTACATTTAACTCTTGGTTGTCTATTAGCATTTCCCTTTTAATAATTAATCAATGGATTATAGCTATTCCATTTATAAAGCACTGCATATCCGCAATGATATTTGAACAAGGTTTAATCTTATTTCTGATCTGCTATTCCAACTTCGACTATCCCATTCAACACCACTTAAATCATCACCGCCATACAAGATAATACCTAATTTCACATTTCTAAATTGTGAAACAGCCATAAATGCTGCTGCTTCCATTTCTACAGTTACACACCCTTCTGCTTTCCGCAACTCAACCTTTTCTTTAGTCTCTCTGTAAAATGAATCTGTCGTCCAAGTTTTGGCCTTTATATACCTTATATTATGTATATTAAAATCGTCCTCTATGATTTTTAATACCTCTAGATTACATTCAATTTCTCTTGATGGCTTAATGTAATGGTATGATACCCCTTCATCTCTCACTGCAGAGTCTGGTACTATTACATGTCCAACAGCAATGTCTTTTTGTAATACACCTGCACCACCACACACTATAAATTTCTGAAAACCATAGGCTATCAGTTCTTCTAAGAATCCTGCTGAACCTGCAGCTCCTAAATACCCCAAAGTAATATGTACTTTTTTTCCTTGATAATATGTTTCATATATTGGCAAATCTACAGTCTCGCAATGTAGACATGCAACTTCTTTCAACTTTCCCTCCGTTTTCATCTTTTCAATTACATCTCTAAAAAATGTTATGACACAGTATTCAAATTCTTCTTTTGGATTGATAAAATTAGTTGCTTCTATTATTGCAACTCGCGATTCATCAAATTCCAATATCGGGAATTTTTTACTATCAATTTTTTTGCTCTCCATCTCAACTTACCTCCAAAGGAATTAAATTTTTTTATTATTTCTTTGCGGCTATTACATATAACGTTACTGTATTCACGACGTCCCAACCTCTACTATGAATTAGCTATAATCTTCTTTGTTAAGTTAAACTCATGACGGCATTCATAGTAATAACTTTTGAGTTTATATCCCCCAGCTTTAAATACAGACTTATGTTGATACCACACTATAATTAGCGTTCCTTCAAAAAGGATTCTACGAAGGATATAAACTATTCTGTTAAAGAGAGCGCTTCTATTTTGAGCAAATTGTTGAAGTGTTTCGGATTGAAACTGAACATGTTTCTCTTCATCACTTAAAATCTGATTACATAAATCTATTAATACTTCTGACTTTGTAGATTTTTGCAAGGCTTTATAGTACAACTTAGCAATGATCTCAGCAGTTAATAGAACAATGACTGATTGCTCTAGACTCGCATATCGACGTAATCTTCTAAATACATTGTCCACCCAATGTCTACGAAGAAGTGGGATTCCCTGTACCTTCATAAATCTGCCTAGATCTCTAGCGTGCCTCTGTTCTTCTTTAATGAATTCTATAAGTGCTTCATAGTAATCCTGATCTTGTGTCTGATGTACATATTCTTGCGCACGTTTAATTAGATATTTACCTTCAGAGTTTTCTCCTAATTGAAACTGTTGAATTGACTTAATGATTATTTCTCTTTCATTAGTTGTTAATTTATAGTTGTCATCCCAATGAATATATTTGAGATTTTGATTATTTCTTCGATAATATTGCACCCATTTCGAGAAAGTGATATTCATTATTTGCTCCTAAAATGTAATAGGTTTATGTCAGATAATCTTCGTGTGTTCACGACGTCCAACTCCCTTAAGCCCGAATGATGGCCGCGATGTGGTAGGGAGTTGGAGGTGTCCGGCTGATTCCACTTCCCTGCTGCTGCCAATTACTTCTCCGAATCCTCATCTAACTCCTGCCGGACCAAGGGCCGAATGACTCGAAGCATGAATATGGCGTTAGGTAATATCTTCCAAATTATTCATATCACTTCAAAACCTTTATCTGTTCTGTAATATAGGATCCTTCTTGGAAAATCAAACAATTTAATTGCATCCCATATGCGCATCCGCCATCGATTCCTATCTTGTCATCACTAAACCAAATATCTGATGTGCCATGGATGTCTATTGTTTTTGTATGCCCAAAAATAATTTTTTTGTTTAGATCAAAGCTAGCTCGAATAAATTCATCCTTAATATACATAAAGTCATGTTCAGGCTGGTTCTTCCAATCAATAAAATTGGGATTCAAACCGGCGTGAACATAAATGTGATCTTTGTCTTCGTGATAAAAAGGTAGTTTACTTATATAGTCAATGTGATGATAATAATGAGTTTTTATAAATTCTATCGCCTGGTTCAGGATCTCATCAGATATTTCTTCATTATTTATATCACAATAACTTTGGAGCGTTTGTTTCCCTCCGTGTTCTAGAAACTTTGATCTTACCGTTACGCTATCACTGTTTATCAAATCAACTAATCGTTGGTCATGATTACCTCGTAAGGCAATTGCGTTATGATTCATTACTAGTTGGATTACTTTATCAACTACTTCTTTACTGTTAGGCCCTCTATCTACATAATCACCTAGCAAAATCAACTTATCCTTAGTAGAGTTGTATTCGGTAAGTTGCAATATCTGATCTAACTGATCGATACATCCATGAATATCGCTAATCATAATTGTACGCTTCATAGAATCTCCTATTTTATCAATGTTTTTAGTTCTTGGGGTTTTCAGTTAACGTTCCTGTATTCATGAACCCCAAAGGAGTTGTCTGCTGAAATGCTTCTCCGAATCCCTTCTCGAAGACCAAGGCTCCATCGGAGCCGCTGCCTGAATATTATGTTATAAGATGTCGGGGGCCCCCTTGAGCTACTTACAAAATGCTCTTTTTTCGTACTCAGTTGCTTTTGTTCTTAACTATTATTCTGGTACTTCAACGTATTCCGATAGTCTAGATTTCAATATCTCTATTAATTCTTCATCCATATATTCATAATCATCCGATATATTTAAGCATACCAAACGTTTGTTTATTAGTTTATTTGAGAATTTATCTTTAAGTCTTCTTACATGTTTTTTCTCCATTACAAAAATCATTTCTGCCCATCCAACGTGTCCTTCAGTGACTCTAATTCTAGCTCCCTCTTCTGTTCCAGCAGATCGCACTTGATATCCATTGTATCCATCAAAAATCTTCTCTGCTGTTAAGCTGCGCCATTTGTTTCGACTACAAATAAATAGTAATTTAATGCTTCGTCACCTATCTCATATCTATTTTTTTGTTTTATTATAGCACCTGAATTTAAGCAATTATCCCGATTTCTTATAACGTATTGTATTGACAACGTCCTGGCCTCGCTGCTTATAGTTGTGAGGCTTGCCGAACTCCTAATGCAGTCACGTCCCGACGGGCTTAGGGGGCTGAATGTGGTCACTCGCTTCTCAAAGTGGCCTGGAGCGTCAATATGGTATTAGCCAAGGGGATTTCTGGAAGAAGCCATTGCATTTAAGGCATTCTCAAAATAGCTATATACTTCATCTGCAATTCCCAGAAACTCTTCGACAAGTACATCACTATCCAAGTAACAAGCATACAGATACTCAACTAAAGCGGAGTCAATCTCGCAATAGTTTAATATGCCATTCTTCATCTCAATCATGTCATCTTGCCATACACCTGTATCTACTAAAACCAAAGAGTATAATGCACGAATTAATCTCTTAGAGTAACCTTTAATATATCTAGTTTTCATTGTGTTATCACTAGCACTAGAAAGTAAACGATGTATACGATCTACTTCCTCCTTGGTCTCTGTATTTAAGTCTAATATGAACTCAGGAGAAATAACTATCGGGGGTACTTTTTCACCAACGTCATCACCATATATACAAACACAAATGATCTTAACCCAAAAACCCCACTCATTTGGTTTACTTAATACATCGTCAATCGAACAAATGGTCGTATCAATCTTAGTTAACACTGGATATTCTTCCAAAAGCCTGTCTTTAATATTTGACAATCTTTCGTAATCAATATCTTTGGGATTTGCACATACAATAGTAAAGTCTGCATCTGACTTAAAAGGTGTAGCAGTTCCTTTGGGAATCGAGCCACACATATAAATGCTATGAATCTTACCTTTAAATTCGCTAAGCATAAGATCTACATACTTATCAACAAAATCCTTATATTCATTTTGTATTGTAATTCTATTTATAACTTTTCTAATATCATATAGAATCCTCCTAAAATAAGAACTTCTTTCGGCTAACGTTGTGTATTCATGACGCTTGGCGAATGCCAAGTGTGTCCGGCAACCTCTGCTTCCCTGAAATACTTCTGCAGGACCGAGGGCGTATGCTCGATCCGTGAATATATTGTTATCTGATTTCAGGGTAATCTATGAATAACTTTCATAATGTTTCAACTATGATCTTCAATCAGTATTAACTTCTTATCTTTCATTTGAAATATTGATTTCCCTTGAAGTTTTAATGTTTCTCCTGCCTTCATTCCATTAGGGAGATCACTGGACAATATTCCCTCATAATCAATGTCAACCTCTGCTTTATCTCCTGCGAAAATAATGTTCTTTATTACTTGACGCCTTTGAGAAAATACCTGAATTGACTGCTCTGCTAATGTGCGAAATTCCTGAATCCCCTTTGTTTCCGAATTCACTTCACCTTTAGAAATGTTTCGAAAATGAATATTTTCTTTCAAAACTCCTATCATTCCATCAATGTTAAACGTGTTATATGCGCTCAGGTATTTTTCAATAAGATCTTTTAAATTTGAGTTCTCCAAGTCGAATCACACTCCTAGATTTTGATATTACTTATTTGTCCTGATTTTAGATAACGTTGCTGTATTCACGAATCCGAGAGGCTCAAAGGAACGTAGCGACTGGGTCCGTCAGGACCTAGCCTCTCAGTGGTTGTCGCCTGAGTCCGCTTCCGTTCTACTGAATTTCGCTAAAACCTCATCAATGTTATCCCATTCATAAATTAATTCATTTAGAACTTTTCCTCCGATTATTATTTGAATTGATTTACATAATTTAGCTCCATAATGTTCATAGAAATATCGTGTCTTATTATCTTCTAGAACTTCAACAAATATCTTTTGATAGCCTAAAAATTTAAATTGTAGAAACAGTTGTTTAAGTAATTCTTTCCCTAAACCTCTTCCATGATATTCCTTAAGTATGTATATAGATGTTAAATCACTAGAATTGGCTACTATATTTGTTTCTCTCTTCCAAGAATCTGCAAATCCAATAATTTCTCCTTCTGGGTTTTCTGCTATAACTACAAAATTATCTTCTCTTTCAATATTTTTAATCCATAATTCAGTTCTTTTTTTTATATGATAGATTATATAAGAATTCATCTGGAATAATACCTTTGTAAGTTGTTCTCCAACTATCCACATAAACTTTTGCAATGCCTTCTGCATCATTAATCGTTGCTTTTCTTATTTGCATAATAACCACCTCATAAGATTAGTTAAAACGAATATTTCAAGCACTTAGCCATAACTGTATATAATGCGTAGCATTATACAGTTCCTATCTTGTAATTTATTTACGATGATTTCTCATAACTTTCTTGTATTCACGAAACGCCCCGGCCTTAGATAGCTCTTATCTTAGGCTGGGGCGTTTGTTGACTGAGATTTCTTCCATGATTATACATCTTTCAATCAAGGGACGATAGCCCTACAGCTTGAATACTGTGTTAAACGCAGTTTCTGGCTTCATCGAATTATCAAATATTTGCTTTCAGTTTGTTTTATATGATGCAGCATATGGTTTATATTCTATAAAATTGTCTATTAGTTTGAAATAGATTCTCCCAATTATCCATCGAAATACTCCAATCATCAGGAATCCCATTGAAATAGATATCATTCATCCCGTGATGCATTTATGACCCGATATGGCTTTCTTTATCCATAACCATTCGCAACACGCTTTCCTCGAGACACAAAAAAAGACAAGGCTATCTAAACGGTATCGATCATAAAAAAGTACTGGATAAGGAGAGAAGCATATTAGGAATAAGTAAATGGCATACAGGAAAACATAAATCCGGGAACTTCATTAACTAACGGATCTAGGAGGTCGTCAAATGGCAAAGTTTTTCGTTTTAATAATATTATTATTGGTGGCAGGCTGTTCGTCCCATAACAATATGATGCAAAAACAAGTGACTCCTGAGCAAAAACAAATTTCAATTCATGATCATGCTGCACCAAACTCTGTCCTCACACAGGCATCATCAACAGCTACATCGTGGCAAGAGAGATCTATTACAACAAAAGAAGCCCAAAATGGAATTCCATTAGATTTGTTGGATCTGGTTCGAACACCGGATGGAAATCCAGTAAACCAGGCACCTGCAGGAAATCCTGAAAATAAGGAGCCAACAGGACAAGTACAGGAAGGTAAAAAAAATACTACGGATAAAACCGATTTTGAGCAGCAGGTTATGGATCTAGTCAATCAAGAAAGGGCCAAAACAGGATTAAGTTCCTTGAGTAGGAATGAAGAATTGTCAAATGTGGCTATGGTCAAGGCACAGGACATGTACAACAACAGTTACTTTGATCATAATTCGCCAACACATGGATCCCCCTTCGATATGATGAAGGAATTCGGGATCACATATAATACCGCTGGAGAAAACATCGCAAAAGGGCAAACCTCCCCTACCCAGGTTATGAAGGAGTGGATGAATAGCCCTGGCCACAAAGCAAATATACTGAATAATAGTTATACTCATATCGGTATTGCTTATTATAACAACACATGGGTCCAGGAATTTACTGGGTAGCGCCTTTCATCTCCCAACAATAAAGTATCAAAAGCCCGCAATTTATGTCGGGTTTTTGATACTTACAGATCCTGCATACGCCACCAGTTGTTTTGTTTCCTCGAACCGGATTAAATCGTAAATATTATCCATATTCATCTTATTTGCATTAATTTCACCTACCGTTTTTACGTGATAGATTGTCAAACCAAGTGCGACAGTTCCTCTGTGAAAGATTCGTGAGCTGTTTTCCAGCCCAGACATTTCCGAGGGCGATGGTTGATTAAATGAAGCGAACGATCCAATGCTGCATCTAATATTTGAGTAAAGTCTGTGCCCTTGGGAAAAAACTCACAAAGTAAGCCGTTTGCATCCTAATTTGAACCTCGTTGCCAGGAAGAGAAGGTCGGCAAAATAGATCTGTACGTCGTGCGTTTCCTCCAAGTTCGTGTAGCAGGCACATTCCTTCTCACGGTCTGTTGTAGCAGTTTGAAAAGCTACAGCAAGATACTGAGCAGCGGCTACACCAAAGGCAATCTCCATCGATAGAGCCGTACGAATAGGCATTTGAATCACGGTGTACAGGCGTGTTTTCCGTTCAATGAAGGTTGCTAAATTGTCGATGTAGGATTTCTAGCTTGCTGCGTTCGATTATGCTAAGATGTGAATAACTCATGAACTGATTCTCCTTGTGTGAATTCTGGTGTGGTAATTTTCATTCTACACGAATCAGGCTATGGGCCATTTTTTTATTTCCAGTAGGTGTCGCAAATCATATTACAATCCGTCATGTTTATAAACACGAGAGGCTTAATGAGCGTCTGCTTTTCTGCTTAACACTCTACTACCTTTAATGTTTCTAATGCAGTACATTCAGCTATTGTGACACTTGCATTTAGCCATGGTTGGACTTCTGCAATGACAGTTTCCTTAGCTTCTGCTACATAGAGATAAGAAATACCTTTTGGATTTACCCTACCATAAGAAGCTTTTCCGTCAGGCGGAGCTCCTAAATCCTTATCCTCATTAAACGGACTCAATCCATTAACCCTTGCTCTATAAAATTTTTGACCATTCATCACTTCATATGTTTTTGTTACAAGACTGGAAAGATAATCTTTGATAAAATCATGATCCTGATCGATCAAAAACCTATTATTTTTGAATAGTTCCGTAAATTGAGAATACTTGTTCAGAGCATCATCATTATTGGATATATATATTTCCATCTCTCATTTCTCCTTTTATTATGCTTGTAGTTCTGAGTATTTCCGATAACGTTCCTGTATTCACGACCCGACGCACGTCGAGTGTTCGGCGGATGCCGAATCCAGGGCGTATGCCCGCAGCGTGAATATTATGTTATACGAAGATTCAGACGCCTTTGACTACACTTTAACTTCTTTATTGCCCTTCTCCTCTATTCTACGTACAATTAAAAGCAAAGAATCAAAGGAGGAAAGGATATGAAATGGTCTGAGGCTAGAGTTCAGTTTCCTAATCGTTGGGTTCTTGTTGAAGCAATTACAGCCTACTCAGCTAATAACATGCGTAATATTGAAGAATTCTCTGTCATTAATGATTATGAAGATACTAAGCTTGCTTGGGATGCTTACAAAAAACATCATTCTTCTGAACCTTCACGTGAGTACTATATCTTTCATACTGCCAATGAGAACATCGAAGTTCAAGAACAAGAATTCATTGGAATTAGAGGTCTTCGATGAGAATAAGATTAGTTAATGGCCTTCCTATTATTGAAGTTTTATTCACTTATCAAAATCAATCTGTCTTGCTTCCCAATGTATTATTGGATACAGGATGTGCAACTACCATCTTTGATATTGATTTAATCGAGCCTACTGGCCTAACCATTGATCCTATACAAGGTCGTGCCGTTCGAATGTATGGAATTGGAGGTCAAAGTGAACTTTCATTTCAACAGCCCGTTCACTCGTTGACCTTAAACCACCATACATTAAATGATTTCGTCATTCAGCTTGGACAAACAAAAGAACCTTATGGTTTCGATGGAATCTTAGGTGTGGATTTTTTATCGACATTGCAATTGAATATCGATTTTAAAGATATGGTAGTTAGAAAACCCTAACTGCTTTTTTCTTTTCTGAATTTTCGTATAACATTCCTGTATTCACGACCCGACGCATGTCGGGTGTCCGGCTTATGCCGGACCAAGGGCGTATACCCGCAGCGTGAATAATATGTTAGATGATGTCATTGTCTTCACCGATTAACTTACAAAGATCTTATATAAGTGCCTTACTAATTACAGTTTCAATCACTCTTTTATTATTCTGGTATATAATTTTGATCAATGATATTTCTTGTACTTCAGTTTGCATACTCTCTAATCTTTTTGTAGTGAAATGTAATGCTTCTAAAAGTTTTTGATCATCTAAGTGGTTGGCAATCGTACAATGGGGTATCCATCTTTCAGGGTGATACATCAGATTGGAAAAAGCATTATATTTCTTGAAGTGGTTATGATAATTAGAGTGAAAGTTTATAAGTTCCTCGGTCGGATTTGGGGATAAGAATAAGGCTCCGCTGTTCATAAAGGTTCCTAATGTGTTGTAGCTAAGACGAATTTTTGGAGCCGAATTATAGTAACCATCAAACAATTCGCTATACTCCGATTCCTTTAGATCTGAATAATCTGCTAGTGTTAGATGAGGCTTTCTATTCTCAATCTCATAAGCATAGTTAGATATACCGCTATCGCTTAATTCCTTCCAAAGCGTTTTTATGATTCGTTCTGTTTCTAAATCAAAATGAAGGACTACTCCATACAAAATTAAATCCCTACTTTCTACTGTATGTATTCAATAAATACTAATAAGAGTTTTTACATTCTGCAATGATTTCGTTTAACGTTCCCGCATTCACGACGTCCCACCGACTTAAGCCCCGCCAGTGACGGCCGCGATGCGGTTAGTCGGTCGGATGATGTGTCCGCTGATCTCGCTTCCCTGCAGTTTGCTTCTCGCGGACCGAGGGCCGTCAGGCCCGAAGCGTGGATATAATGTTATACGCAGTACCTGACATCTTCGAATCTCATTCACATTAGCTCTTTTTGTATATCTTCTCTAGTGTTTTATAATCTTCATTAAGAAAAGTCATTTTTGGAACTTTGTCTAACCATTTAACTCCTGTTTCTAAGAATTCATTCCGATTAATCAGATCTTTAGGGTTATTTAGATCAATCCCAATCCGGTTCCATCTAACTTGATCAAGAGTAGTTTCAACTTCAGCTACAATTAAACTGCATGATAGATCACAGTCATCTGGGCACATTAAGATTGGTACTATCTTAACTTCGTCTGTTGCGTTAAATGTGTTCTCAACTATGTTGGACTCCTCATCAACACTCATCCAGTCAACTATCGTTGGAATTAACCCCAAAAACAAATCATCAGGATATAATTCATTCAAAATATGATCCAAAGGCTTTCCATCAACATAAATGATTGGATGAGCTTCTTTTACATATTTACTTTTCATGTTCTCGACTAAAATCTTATTTATCACTTAATTGCACTCCTTTGAACTACAAAAAAAACAAAATCCAGAAATTGCGTATAACGATCCCGTATTCACGACCCGACGTATGTCGGGTGTCTGGCGAATGCCGTACCAAGGACGAATGTCTGCAGCGTGAATATTATGTTATAGGATGTCGGTGCTTTAAAAGTTTATAATATATTCAGTTGATGCCCTTTATGCTTTTTTTAATCTCTTCATCAGTAATCAATTTATTAATACTTCCGTCTTGATTTCTAATTAATAATTTATGCTTTCCATAAGGATTAACTTCAATTGTTTCATCAGTCTTTAAAAATGGAACACAATATGATAATCCTAACAATTCAATCAAATGACCAGAAATCTCAAGAAATTGCCCTTTCAAGTAAAAAGAACCTTGTGCCATATCCTCAAAGCCTTTATGTATATTAGTGGATGCTAATTCACTTAACGAAGTAATAACATTTCTATTCTCATCATAAAAATTTTCTATAAGAACTTGAACTTTACCTTCTACTAATTTTCCTTCTTTTATCAATTGATCAATCTTCTCTTTTCCATTCTCCGAAAAAATTGGTGTATAGACAATCTCATTATCTTTGGGCGTAAAGATACTTATAGTTATAAGAATCTTCGTTATTCTTCCTTCTTCATCTAACTCTGTTGACGGCCTTAAATTATACAATTGTATATCCTTCCCAAACATCTTCGAACTTGCTTCTGCATATTCCATAGCTGGCTTTGTATAATCCGTTGCAGAAAAGAATGCTCCACCTGTTACTTCATTTAGGTCCACTAAAGCTCCACTTAACTTTTGAATATCTCCTCTACCCACTTTTGCTCCCTTTACAGTATAATCCTTTGCCTCGCTCATTCTTTTTTTGGATTTATCTTCTAGCATCACATCTATTTGATATAATGTGTTACTAAACTCTCCTCTAAGTTTTTCATCATGCGTTACCTTGCTCTCTTTGTATAGCAATTTCATAACAGCGGCTGAAATTTTCTCATATGCTTCTCCACTTTTTTAGGCTTGAATCCAAAAAGTTCTTCAAATAAAACATCAATTTTTGAAATCATTTTCTTCCCTCCAATAATCATTTAATATTCTTCTATATCTTTTAATTGATAGTTCTTACAGATTTCCTATAACGTTTCTGTATTCACGACTCAGAGTAGCTGAGTGTCTGGCGAATGCCGGACCCAGGGCGTATGCCCGCAGCGTGAATATTATGTTATGTGATTAGCCTGACATCCTCGGAAAATATATTCATTTCGTTTTCATCTCCTAAGAAAATATTACAACCCTAACTCATTCTTCATTTGTTCAAGTATATTCTGTCTTAATATATCAGCATCAATATATATACTATCTACTAAGTCCTGTATATTGATTGTTGCTTCTTTTTTGTTCAATCTTGCAAGATATGTATCAATATGTTCTTGAGGTCTTTTGTTAATTATGTTGTTTAGATAATCCAGTATTGCTTTATCTGTCTTATCTCCGAATGTAGCTTCTGCAATAAAAAAAGAACCGATTAATTTAGGTTTATTTTTATCATACTCAACTAAGCCTTCATATTCATATGGCAAATACTCTTCCAACTCATCTTCTATTCTTCTTTTTTCTTCCATAGAAGCAAATTGTTTTCCTTTTGTTCTTGAATGAAGTTCAAGATTAAATTTTAGTTTTGCACTTAGCAAAGTATGATGCATAGCAAGGTCATCTGTAAGTCTTGAAAATATCCCAAACTTCTTATCCCATTTTTCTTGTTCTTTAGTTTTATCAAACTGCCAGTTCCATAATGAAAAGGATAAAATTGTAGTAATTAGACTTGTTGTCAGGGCTGTTAGTATAGTGTTTCTCAATAGAACCTTCCAATTTTCACTTACTTTTTTCCCAGGGTTGTTATTTTTTCTTGACATATGTTTCTACCACATTTCTTAAAATAATTATTTAGTAGCTGTGAACACTATTTTTAAAGTTTATACAGATTTTCAAATGATTCGGTTTTTCACATAACGTTCACGTGTTCACGACGTCCCACCGACTTAAGGCCACAACGTGGCCGGGCGCGATGCGCTAAGTCGATGCGGATGTGTCTGGCTGCTCTCTTCTCCGAATTCCCTCTGCCAGATCGAGGGCGAATGCCCGATGCGTTAACACCGTGTTATGTAATTACTATGCCATCTAGAATTACTACAAGGTTAAGATCGATAATTTATATCAAATTCACCATATAATGATTTTGTAAAGCCATCAATTCCTGGATAAATAGTTTCACTAGATATATTCATTAACTTTAATTCTCTTCTAATTTCATTATGAAAATCTTTTGGAATATTCACTTTAAGCAATGCACATTCCTGATTCAATAACTCTATTAAATCTTCATCATGATTATCAATTATCTTACTTATTGGTAATTCCTTTCTAAATCTATTTACAGTTAAGGACAGATTGTATTCAAATGCTTGATGTCCTTCAAATGGAATAGCGAATAGACCTTGCTGACTGGAGAGTCGCTCATGTATATTAAAGGGCTCAATTAACATTACAAGTGGGCTTGAAGTTTGTTCAATTAATTTTTCATTACAATATTTTCTTGTCCCAAAATACTTCTCATCCTCTAAACCTCTCCATTTTTCTGTTTCAAGACCCTTCGCATTGATTAACTTTTTATTTAGGCAGAAGACAGTAGATTCTTGCAATGCCTGATCAATTGAAAAAAACAAAGCCACAAAGTATGAATAGGAAAAGTCTAATAATCTCGTTGGTCCTCCATGATGTTGTATTAAAGATAACCACTCTAAAACATTCTCTACTTCTGGAGGCTTTTCCAAGTAATGAAAAGCTCTACGTTGAAATTTTTCAATAATTTTTCTTTCAATCATTGGAATATCTCTAATATTAGAGTTATTGATTTTAGCTCCTCTTTCTAATGTAGTTTGTAATGACCATTGACTATTTGATTGTCCCCTAAATACCCACTTTTCAATGCTTCTAAATAACTTTCTGCAGTCTTCCCATGAATTAATCGTATACTCACAGAAAATATTGTCACTGTGCTTACTCATAAAAACACCTCTTAAGTTATTTTTTTTTGTTAGAATCAGATTATATATAATTGTAAATTGCTTTTGCATAGGTTTCACATAACGTTGTGTATTCACGAACCCTCACTGGCTTAAGCGCGTAAGCGCGGGTCGACGGACTTAGCCAGTGCAGGGTTGTCGCCTGATTCAGCTCCCCCGAAATCCCTCCCTAGCGACCGAGGGCGAATGCCCGATGCGTGAATATGTTGTTATGAGATGATGATGTTTTCTATGGATTACTTTCAAATATTACGCTAGAATATGGTTTTATTACTTGATCCGAAAAATATTCTTTAAAGAATTCATTAGTTGTTCTAGGAAATTTACAATGTTCTAAAGATTCTTCTAGCCTATACACTGTCCTCTTAATTTCATTAATGGGTAACCATTCAATCCCAACCTGTCCAACATCAGCTTGTAGGCTTCTTAATTCATTATTTAGGAAATGAGTGCTGCACTCATAAATAAAATCAATAGAATGAACCTCCTTCATTATGAAAGAGTATTCATGATTGCGCGATATGTATTCTCTTACACAAACTAACCTACTACTCGATATTTCGATACCCAGTTCTTCCATACACTCGCGACTTAAAGCCTGTTCCAATGTTTCATTCTCTTCTTGAGCTCCTCCAGGTAGTACATAATAAACACCTATATTTGCTCTCTTTTTCTTTATTAATAAAAGATTGTCTTTCTGAATAATCAATGCTCTTACTGTATTTCGAATCATTTAGAATAATCCCCCTCTACATCACTATCTCATAACGTCCCTGTATTCACGACCCAGCGTGTGCTGGGTGTCCGGCGAATGCCGGATCAAGGACGTAGGTCCGCAGCATGAATATTATGTTATATGCTGTTCCTGGGTTCAATAAGTTATAAATTGAATGGTTTATTTATCATGAAGTATATTTCATTGACATAAGGACTCAGCCTAGAGTTTATTCTACTCTTCGCTAAGTCCTTATTTCAAAATCAATATCTCTTAATCTTGTTTTGATAGCGAATAATCTTCCGAAATAGACCATATATCTTCAAAATGCTTATTGTATATTTCAAAAATCCCTTTATCAATCTCCTTTAAATTCATTAAGGGAGCAGCAGCTCCTCTCAATCCATAAAGATGAGGAGTCACTAACATTTCTGAATCGAATTTATAAATTGAATTGTAGAGTGGTGCATCATGTAGTCTAATTTCTATAAATCCTTGTTCTAGTAAAGGACTTAATCTGGCCAACGTTGTTTTAATTCGGTCAGAAATAGATCCTTCGTTCTTCTCTTCTTCGTTTCTTGCTTTTATGTAGTAGCCATCAGGCTTACCTAATAAAATTCTTATACGACATCCTTCTTTGTTTTTAGTTTCAATCAGCTCATTGAACTCATAATGCTCTGGAAGGAAATGAACAGCATATCCTAAAATATCTATAGTCGACTTAGATTCTTTAATTTTCTTTATCCATATCTCGTTATCTATTGACATCCTTCTGCTCCATATCCCTATCAAACCTACTTTGGATGTTTGATTTAAGAGTTCCACCGACTCTTTCAAACTCAAATCCAACTTTTGCAAACTCGAAACTATAGGAAGAATAGGACTACCTACGAAATGATTCAACAAAAAATATATGATAGCCGAGGCAAGTATAGATGTTCCAATACTAGTGAAAATACCATTGATAGTGTTTCCTAAGAATTGGCCACTTACAATAGCAATAACCCCTAAAAGTAAAACAACAATATATACGAGCAATTCATTTTTATTTTTTTCCAATTCCAATCCCTACCTAATCATTGATTTTGAAGAGTTCGAGAAGAAATCCTCTAACCTAATTTTTTGTGCTGGATGCATATTCACTTTAAACACTTCTTCTTTTTCAAAAAATCTAACTTCGTAAGACTCATTGCTAACACTAATTTCACCTGATTCTAAAATGCAATGAAAACAAATTGAAAATTGTTGTCTGATCTCTCCATTTGAATACTCGATTATATGATTGGGATCTGAATATATGCCAATAAGTTTTTCTACTCGAACTTCTAAACCAGACTCCTCTTTCACTTCTCTTATCACAGTTCTCTCAATATTTTCTCCATACTCCATTGCTCCTCCAAGTAGAGACCAAGAATTATTGTCTCTTCTTCTATGAAGTAATATTTGATTTTCACTATTAGTCACAATGGCCGAAGCTGCTGCAATAATAGAATTTGGCTTAGGAGCGTTATTGTCATAATAATAATCTTTTCTACTCAAAAATTAGCACCCTTTCTAGTTAGCTATCTAGCTAAATTTATTTTAACACGGCTATTGTGTTAACTTGTACATATTTCTCAGGAATTGCATATAACGTTCAAAGGTTCACGACGGGCTTCATCCTTATATAGCTCTTATCTTAGGATGAAGTCTGTGTTGGTGATTTACTTCTATTGTATTGACATCTTCCAACCAAGGACGATTGTCCACTGCGTGAAACTTGTGTTATAGGATGTCAGCGCCTTCTTCGATTCACATGCAAAAGGTCTTTTATTCCTTGTTAACTTATAGAGTAATTTCTTTAAGAATCTTATCCTTACTCATCTTAACTTGTTCAATCATATGCCCAATATTACCCTCACCTGCAAACAATGACATATCGAAAAAATCCTTATTTAAATCGGACCAGTATAATTCATTTTCATCCCCGTAGACGTCTACATGATAATTTAACTCGCCAAAATAAACTTCCACGTAACATTCTTGAATATAGTATTTGAAGTCCATTAAATGATGTAGAATAATATCTTTATTAGATATGCCAGTCTCTTCAAATAATTCTCTATATGCCGCCATAATGCCGGATTCTCCGTGTTCAATTTTACCGCCAACAAGATTACTTAAACCCTTATATGGATTCCTTGATCGCTTGCACATAAGTAATTTATCCATATCTTTGCTGTAAATCATGAGCACATTATACCCTTGCACTATTGATCCCCCTTTTAGAGACATTTAATATTGTCTGCTAGTTGATTTTTAACATATTGCGCTGATTTCCTATAACATCTAATTTATGTACTTCGTAAATACCACACACCCTGCATGATATGTGAACTACGTATATGATAACCTATGGTGCAGTATTTGCGAAGAAAAATTTGGTGAAAAAGGTAGATTTATAGCAACACTCAATCTCCCAGATCCAAACGATCCAGCGGGCTCTGAATACGCTGAATATTCTTCGTACTAACATGCGTATATCGCTGTGTTGTTCGTGCACTCGTGTGACCAAGCAGCTCTTGGATATAGCGCAGGTCTGTTCCGTTTTCCAGTAAATGCGTGGCGAAAGAGTGTCTTAAGACATGAATACTAACCTTCTTCACAATGCCTGCACGTTGTCTGGCTTCTTCAAGAACCTTCTGCACACTCCGCTCCGTAAGATGCCGATCAGAAGATTGCCCTGGAAAGAGCCATCGAGTTGGTCTATATTCAGTGACGTATTTCTGCACCATACCCCACGCTAGACTCGATAGGATCGTTCTCCGATCCTTTTGCCCCTCCCCCTGTCTCAAGATGAGTGTTTGCCTTTCAATATCAAGATCGCTGCACCGCAAACGCACAACTTCACTTACACGAAGTCCAGAAGAATAGGTTAGAAACAATATGGCCTTATGTTTAGGATTGGTTACGGATTTGAGCAATTGAGCGACTTCCTTTTCCGACAATACTTGTGGAAGCTTGGTCTGCTTTTTGGGACGAATATACTGGATATCCGTAGGGTGATGAAGTACATGTTTACAATAGAAACGTAGCGCGCTAATTGTCTGATTCACGCTTAAATGGGATATCCCTCGCTCAAGCAAGTCTAGACAATACGTCTGTAAATTAGATGTCGTGACATCCGTTTTTTCAAAAGGAGTATGTTTCAGAAAACGTTCGACCTGATTACAATACGCTTTAATTGTTTTGCGGCTGTATCCTCGTAACTTTAGTGCCTTCTGCAATGGTTCTTTGCTCCATGAGTTATTGTTTCCTCTACTCGCTTTCCAGCGCTGTAGATCTTCGCTCTCAATCCATAACTCCGGGGTAATATGAACGTCATTTGGATCGAACTAGCTTATGAACTCCTGTACAGCATCAATAGTGTAAGGGATGATCCACACTTTCAGTTGGGGCTCCCAACGTCTGGCCGTAATCTGGCGAATGCACTGAATATATGCGAGGTTGTATGGGATGCGAATGTGCAGTGAATCAGTGGAACCTACTGTTATAGTTATCGTTTCCTTGGTTGTAGCCTTATTAGTCATCTGAAGCTCTCCTTTGCTTGAAGTTGTTATACCTGAAAAACAAAAAGGAAGGCCCTTCTTCATCCACTAGGGAATCAGACGACCTTCCGATGCTTTCGGAACATATATGTTTAGATAAAAGGTGAAGCGGAGCGCGGCTTGTGCAGTGGCAAGCCGCGTAAGGGTGAGGTGCTGCTCCCAATGGGGCAGCACCTCACGGGATTGGACCGCATCCATAACCGCGGTGCTCACTGTTGTTGCACCAGAACGGCAAAGCCATGGTGCTTCCCCCACTGCATGCAGCCATCGGCCATGCAGCTCCCCAATGCCGCTGCAACCTACATGGCAGCGGCTTCTTCTCCCAGCGGCAGCGTGTAATACTGCGCCTGCTGCCCTTCATGCTGCTGGTACACAACGACCAGCAGCGTACGGCCTTTCGCGGCAAGCGGGCTGGCGCCAGCTAGCACACGCTCAAGCCGGAACGGAAGCACATCCAATACGGTGTGCTTCTGCAGTTCCTTTTCGCCGAGACCGAGGTCGGCGAAAGCACGGGCACCCATGACCGTCTGTGCGGTCATGGCCGAGGTCATCGGCAACGCACGCGAAGCGTTGCCGTCCACCATGTCCGCCGCTCCATCCGCGGCGGACCCTGTTGCGTCGCCCGAAGCGAGCGACGCTGCACCATCGCTGCCGATCACACCCGCCGCATCTACGGCAGAGTCTTCCCCGGCAGCAGCCGCATTTCCCACAGCGGCAATCGCACTCGTGCCGCTGCTTTCCAGCCATGCCGAGCCAGCGGCACCGGCAACACGCGGCAGGCGAACGTCTTCCGGACGTTCAGCCAGCGTTTTCATATAACCCGCCCACTGGTCCTTCTGGAGCGGATCTTCCCACCAGATTTTGCGTGGTTTGTACTTGTGGCCGAGGAAATAGTCCAGCTTCATCAGGCCAAGCACAACATCCATATGCGGCGTATTCCGCGACTCCAGGAAGCTGTGCAAACGAGTAAACAGATCCTCCAGCTGATGACCAATCTTCTGCCAACCCTGACCCTCCCAATAATCCCCGAATGCCTGGAAGAAGTCAAATGGCGAATCGAACTCCTGCTCCATCAGATACTTCAGCGTATGGTCCATTCGGTGTGCGTTCCAGTATTTCTCAAGTACATCTTCCAGCCGCTTCAAGCGCACGATGTCGCTGAACGGCAGCACGTCACTGCCCAGAATCTCATACGGCGCGTGATCCATATACGTGTAGTTATACTTCTCCGCATCCAGACGAAGCCCCGTACCACGCAGCATTTTGAGAAATCCGAGCTGAAGCTCTTCAGGCCCCAGGGCAAATACATCGTTAAACGTTTTGCGGAACGTATTGTAATCTTCCTCCGGCAGTCCGGCGATGAGATCCAAATGCTGGTCGATTTTGCCGCTGGCTTTGACCTTGTTCACCGTACGACTCAGCTTCGTAAAGTTCTGGCGGCGTTTCACCAGTTCATTCGTCGGATCATTCGTGGACTGTACCCCAATTTCGAAGCGGAATGTACCCGGCGGCGCATTCTCTGCCAGATAGTCGAGTACCTCGGGACGCATGATATCCGCCGTAATTTCAAACTGGAACACCGTCCCCTGATGATTCTCGATCAGGAATTTGAACATTTCGAGCGCATAATCCCGCTTGATGTTAAACGTCCGGTCCACAAACTTGATCAGCTTCGCACCCTTCTCAATCAGGTACAGAATGTCCGACTTCGTCCGCTCAATATCGTAATACCGCACGCCGACCTCAATACTGGACAGACAGAACTGACAACTGAACGGACATCCACGGCTGGTCTCAAAATAAACAACCCGTTTCCCAAGCTCCGGGATATCCTCTTCAAATCGATGCGGTGACGGCAGATCGTTCAGATCTGCCTTTGGCCGTCCTGGCATGAGAATGACTTCTTCCCCCTTGCGATACGCCAGTCCATAGACAAAGTGGAACTTCTTGCTTCCTTCCAGCTCCGTCAAAAGCTGATGCAGCGTCTCTTCCCCTTCACCCATTACGATGAAATCAACATTGGGAATCCGGTTCATCCAATATTCCGTGTCGTAGGACACTTCCGGCCCGCCCAGCAAAATTTTCACGTCAGGCATAACCTTCTTCAGATTATCAATGACCTTGATCGTCTCTTCAATGTTCCAAATGTAACACGAGAAACCAATCACGTCCGCGCCGCGCTGGTACAGATCAGACACAATATTCATCACCGGGTCCTTGATCGTATACTCCGCCAGGTCAATATCAAAATCCTTCTCACTGTACGCCTTCAGACAACGCAAGGCCAAAGAGGTATGGATGTACTTTGCATTTAATGTAGAAAGAATAACCTTCATGGTTCACAACCTTTGCCTGGACACCCAGACCATATTTTTTTGGTAAAAGTAAAGCTCTACAGCCATCCTGACCCGGATGCTGTTCATGCAAACCTCTATGGATTGCCATTCCACGTCTCATGGACATATCTAACTTTTGTCTTTCAAAGAGTGGACACTCTTTTCAAAAAGACATATACACCCCGCCAAACCCAAAGCACAACATACAGTATAAAAATCCATTTAATCAAACTACATGCTGTATACGATGCTGTCGGCCATTTCTAACGCACTGTCCATCCTTTGAAAGACAATCCGCCGTTTTTTGTCCACAATGCAGAGACACCATAATCAACTTCAAACTCAACTTCAACCTGTAAAAGACCTCATTCGCATTCCATCCACAATTCGTTATCCCATATTACTGCCTTGAGACTTAAGGCTTTAGCCTCGAACCTGTGCCAGACACTCCCCCGTATCATGGACGAACCTTCGAGCTCTTACTAGGGTGTGTTTTCAAACTCAGCCAAGAGATACGTTAAAAGAATACCAGGGTCCAAGCCACCTTGAAGTCCAGTCTGGATAATCTGGAGAATTGTCCAGACCATTTTCTAAGGAACCGTGGACGACTTATTTGGCCGTTCGGGTCCTCCTTTTATTTTGTAAGGAATATCAGACACGTTATTGACCAAAATCACCTGACAAATACGCTGTAAAGGGCTGTTTATACCAATATAGCGTGTGTCAGATTCCTTAGATTACTGTGGGTACTTCAAATCCCTTAATAAGACGTCACAGATTCGTTAGCTTTTCCGCTCCATGTTCCGCTCCTGACACTCAATTGTACTCCGGCTTTCGGCAGGTACTAAGATCCCCTCTAAATACATATCTATCATCTTTTCGAACATTTAGCTTTGCGCACATGAACTTCAAATATTGGAAAGCGCGAATTCATCAATTCACAATGCAAAATCCACACTCAATCATACTCGTAAAACGCATCGTCATCCGTATCCACGTCTTCGCCCGTTTGCTTCTGGAAAAACTCGAGGAAAGGCAATCCATACTTGCGGTACTTAACCTCACCGACCCCTTTAATATCCAGCATGTCACGTTCTGTCTGTGGACATACCACACTCATCTCGCGCAAGGTCGCGTCATTGAAAATAATGTACGACGGCACATGTTCTTTCGCCGCCAGATCACGACGGATCAGACGAAGCTGCTCAAATACCGTCTCGTTAACCGCAGATGGCATTGCATCGCGTCCACGACGTCCGCCATAGTTCGTACCCGAAGCCGTCGCCGCCGTCTTGCGGACCACCCGCTGCATCACTTCACGCTGACCTTTGAGCACTTCCACCGCCAGTGGCTGCAAACGAACAACTGGATACTGCCCCTCGGACAGCATCAGATACCCTTCCGATACCATGACGTTGATGATCTCCGCGATCTCACGTTCCGTACGATTACCCATCACGCCATAGGTTGGCAGGGAGTTGAAGCCGTAATCGAGCACTTTTTTGGCACGGGAGCCTTTGAGCACCGAAGCGACCAGCGATACACCATACCGTTCACGCATGCGGTGAATGCAGCTGAATATTTTCTGCGCATCAATCGTCATATCCACGAGCTCACGGTCGTCCGTACATGAACTACAAATACCGCACGGCTTGTCCTCATGCACCTCACCGAAATAATCCAGCTGCGCACTGCGCAGACAACGCGTCGTGTAACAATAGTCCACCATCTGCTGCAGCTTCCGATAATCGTTCTGCTTGCGGTCACCCTCCATCGGGTTCTGCTCGATCAGGAACTTCTGGGTGATAATGTCCTGTGCCCCGAATAACAAAATGCACTGGCTCGGCTCTCCGTCCCGTCCCGCACGACCGGCTTCCTGCACATACGCTTCCATGTTCTTCGGCATGCTGTAATGCAAGACATAACGCACGTTGGATTTATCAATCCCCATCCCGAACGCATTGGTCGCCACCATCACCCGGATATCATCGTACAAAAAAGCTTCCTGGCTCTGAGCCCGTTCATCGTCCGTCATCCCGGCATGGTAGCGTCCCGCGGGCAATCCCGCCTGCAGCAAACGCTGATGCAAATCGTCCACGTCCTTACGGGTCGCGGCGTATACAATCCCCGGCTCGCTGGCGTGCTCGCGCGCGTAATTCAGGACAAAGTCCTTCTTGCTCTCGCCGCGCAGCACGCTGAACGCCAGATTATCCCGCCCAAGTCCGGTCACATACGTCTGCGGGTCCTGCAAACGCAGCAGCCGCAAAATATCGCCCATGACCTCGGGCGTCGCTGTTGCCGTAAAGGCCGCAACCACCGGCCGCTCCGGCAAACTGTCCACAAACGGCGCTACCGCCAGGTAGCTTGTCCGAAAATCATGCCCCCACTGTGACACACAGTGGGCCTCATCCACGGCAACGCAAGAGATTGGCAAATAGCCCATCTCCTCGCGGAACCAGTCCAGCTCCAGTCGCTCAGGCGCGACATAGAGCAACTTCAGCTCACCGCGCTGCGCCGCGCGGATGCGATCATTCACTTCTTTGCCGCTAAGTGTACTATTAATATACGCGGCAGCAATTCCGGCGGTCGTCAGTGCATCGACCTGGTCCTTCATTAATGAGATCAGCGGGGAGACGACAAGCGTCAGACCCGAATATAACAAAGCGGGGATCTGATAACAGATCGATTTCCCGCCTCCGGTTGGCATAATGCCCAGTGTATCTTCGCGTTCGAGCAGGCTGGCTACGATTTTTTTCTGTCCCTCACGAAAGTCGGGGTAGCCATAATATTTTTGCAGGAGACCCTGCGCTTCTTCTAATGTAGGTGTTTGCACACTCATGTAAAGACTCCTTACTTATCACCGGTGTTCTTCCACCAGCTTGGTCCGATCCGATTCTGACATCCGAAAGCGGCTTATACCGCATCCTTGACAACAAAATGGCGTTCTCATGACTTGTCCGTCAAGCAAACGCCGCTCCCTTTAGTTTAACGGCCCAGACCCGAATGAGCAACCGCGTTTTCATGTAAAACGATCTTCGGCAACTGTGTAACAGCGGTATAACCTAAGTGATCAGAAAGATTACAAATAGAATCTGGTGTGATTGAACATTCTAGGTCAAATAAAAAAACAACCGCCTGCCCTTTTGGGAGCAATACGATTGTTTGGATTTAAAGTGCATTTGCTAATCTTTTAGCGCCTCAACTTCAGACTCGGTTAGACCACTTGTTTTGGCGATGACAGATACTTCGATGCCGAATGAAAGCATATTTTTAGCTATTTCAATCGCCTTTCTTTTTTCACCTTCCGCTAATCCCTTTTCCGTAGCCCACTCAATCATCGAGGCTTCATCATGCAAATACTTTTGCCGCTCTTCATCCAAGCGACGTGCTTCACGATCCTGACTCAGAAACTCAAGCGTATCCATCGCTTTCTTCAATGTAGGTTCATTCATTTGCAGCACCTCTCATTGTTTGTGGGAGCGAGTTTTTTTCTGTAGGTTGCGTTGCTAATCTTTCAATGCCTCAACCTCAGACTCGGTTAGACCACTTGTTTTGGCAATGACCGAAACTTCGATGCCGAATGAAAGCATATTTTTTGCAATTTCGATCGCCTTCTTTTGTTCGCCTTCCACTATACCTTTAGCAATGCCCTTCTCCGTAGCCCACTCAATCATCGAGGCTTCATCGTGCAAATACTTCTGCCGCTCTTCATACAAACGACGTGCTTCACGATCCTGACTCAGAAACTCAAGCGTATCCATCGCTTTCTTCAATGTAGGTTCATTCATTTGCAACACCTCCCAATTGGATTTGTCAGCACCTTTCAGGAACAAAAGCCAGTTAATCAGACCACCTTCCATCGGAACGGATTGATCATCCAGCTTGGACAGCTCCATAAAATGAACTTCGAGATCATCACTCAATTCAAGTCCAGTATGGTCTTCCCTCAGATGAAATACATTATGATAACGCTCATTTTCGATAAACGAGTAATTTAAAATATTAATTGTCACACACTTTTTCAGTTCCTTGTACGTTTGGCCTTCCTGCAACTGACTGGAATAACGCTTGCTCCAATAGTATAGGGTCCGTTTTTCAATATCGTATTTATTAAATAACTGCATCTCAATGTTGATCAATTTACCTTCAGCTGTTTTCGCCCAAATATCAAATATGGACTGTTTATCCAGCGGAGCATCTTTATCGGTATACGGATTAAGGAGTACAATCTCCGTCAGCGGCTGTTCCCCCGATTCTGCAAACGTTCGGTTCAAGAAAACCAGCAGTACATCTTTATTTTCTTCACTGCCAAAAATACGCTTGAAAACAAAATCGTTTCGAGGATCGAGCAAATCAGACATCTGACCATCAACTCCGTTTCTTTCTATTATACCATGCTTGGCATACTTAATTGCAGCATCAACCACCATTATCCAAGTTAAACATTCCTCATCAAACTACTACCTCCAACTGCTTCTTCAAGTCCTGAATTTGCTAACAAGACACTCTTTCTCCAATTAATTAAGCTCTTGCTTGGTTAAGGATTATTTTAACTTATTTGTTATTAATTATATCTACAATATGTTACCATCAATTAATGATTAGCTTACAGAAAAGACATTTGTATACCTACATATCCATTACCGTATATCGTTTGATCCCACTGCCATTAAAGGAGGGCCGTTTTATTGATGTCGAAACAACATGCACATGCTAGTGACTCTTCAAACATCTCATCACCAAAATCGTGGATACACCGACATCCGATATTCACCGCATTTTCGATACTGATTCTGGCTCTGTTCGCCGCCGTATTGCTGTATTTCTGGCTTCGCCCGTACTTCTCCACGTTTGATCGTTCCCAACAAGGAGATCTGAGCTACTCCATGCCTTCACGGAACGTAGAATATACCGCCGAGATTTACGGCGTGCCTTATGGTGGTGCGGCAGGTGGAGTCACCATCTGGGTGGATGTGAAGAAAACAAATGATCCGAATGAATCCACCGTAAAAACCATTTATCGCGCCGAGTATCATGGACATAACCATCTGGAATGGGAAGATGAACACACGCTCCGGATCGAAAACGGGAATGAATATGTAGATGAAACCATTACGCTAAACATCGATGAAGAAATCTATGACGGTTGGGGCTGGGCATGCCAAAGCCTGCGTATGAAGGACCAGTACGTTCGCTGCCTGGCACCCGAAAAATAAAAACACAAATAAGCAGCCCCGCTCGCCGAATCTCAAGGCAAGCGGGGCTGCTCTTATTCCACCTCTAGAGCGGAGCAACACCACTCTTACTCTTACTCTTACCCTTTCTCTCTTTCTTCCGTGCCCTTGTTCCCCTTACTCATCACCGCTTCAAGCTTCTGCCGATTGGCAATCAGGCCGGGGTCATTCGGCAGATACTCCCTTGCTTTGCTGTTATGCAGAAGCGCGTGCTCCCAGTTCCCCATGTGAGCGTAACAAAGGGAGAGTCGGGCGTGGGGCAGCCAAGTGCGGCATGCCGCTGGCACCGGACGCAGACCCGGATCGCGGCTGCTGACATCGAGCGCCTGCATATACCAGTAGATGGCGGACACAATCTCCTGCCGCTCCTGGAAGCAGGCAGCGATAGCGCAGCAGAAGTCGGCATGCGGCAGGTCGAATTGAAATGACTGTAACAATGCCCCCAGCTTCCGGCCCGGATCGCCAAGCCGTTCGTAACATTCCGCCAGCCGCGCGCAGGCGATGAGCCGATCCTCGCGATAACCGCTCGGCTCCAGCACCAGCTTCGCGTACGCCCGAACCGCCGCCGCATAACGCCTGCGGTCGTAACATTCGCCTGCATAATAGAACAGCAGGCGTCCCTGGGCTGCGCCCTCTTCGGCGATCCATTTGCGCAGTATGCGCACGTTTCGCGCCGAATGATGGCCCGCTTCGCGGCGGTGCGTGACGGCAATGTCTGCCGTAATGACACCGCTCTGCGGGAAGCCTAACTGCTCGTGCAGCCGGCCATGCCAGCGGCAGCCCGCTTCCCGCTTGACGAGGCGCAACCGTCGGTCCGTCACGAGCGGACTTCCCTCCGGCCCCTCGGCCAGCGTATAGCTAAAGATCACAGCCGCCGTCTCTCCCCCGGACGGCAGCTGCTGCTTCAACCTTTCCAGCTTCGCCCGTTCCGCAGGCAGCAGCACATCATCCGCATCCAGCCACAGGATATATTCCTGTGTGGCCCGATCGAATGAATAATTCCGCGCTGCGGCGAAATCATCTTTCCACGCATACGTATAGACCCGGTCGGTATATTGCGCAGCGATCTCCATCGTACGATCGGATGAACCGGTATCTACAATAATGATCTCGTCCGCGATGCCGGCGACCGAGTCGAGACAGCGCGCAAGTGTGCGTTGTTCGTTCTTCACAATCATACACAGACTGATAGTGATCACGGTTTAAGCCCCTTCCTGTCTTACGCGTATTGCGTTTTTTTCTTCTCAGCCTCATCTGCTACACTTCCCCAGTCTCCTGACGGCGCAGACGTTTAACCTGCTCCACCGCATTGTCCAACGCTTTCTTGCGCTGATTCATCAGGCGAAGGTGATTCTTCTCCACAGCGGCAAACTGTACGTGATCCAGCTCCATCCATTCCGTCAGTTGGTTCAGGGTTGGTGACATATACAGCTGCGTTTTCCGTCTTTTGCGTGCCACACAACATAGATATTTATGATGAACTTCCAGCTTCAATACTTCAAAATACGGCAGCAAGCACATTGCCAGATTCCCGGCATAGAACGTCTGCTTGTGATCGTAAAAGGGATGATAACCATACGGCACGGTCACAACAAGAGTTCCCTCCTCCTGCAGCAGTCGGTGAATTTGCAGCAATAACGTCTCCGGATGGGCAAAATGCTCCAGCACTTCACCAAGCAATACGGTATCAAAGGTGGTTCTTGTTTTCCATTGCGTAATGTCCAGCAGGCGAAAATCCACATTGTTCCGCACGGGTCTGGATTCCTTCGCCAGTTCCTCGCGGGCGTACTGTATACTCTCTTCTTCCAGATCAATTCCGGTCACCCGAAAGCCTTCCCGCCCCAGCAAAATGGAGGTAACTCCCTGGCTGCATCCAATATCCAGAATTCGTTTGCCTGTCGCTTCCCGGCACATCCAGTGAATGCGGGTACGTGTGGCTTCATGTGATTCCTCCGAATTGATCTCGCCATAATAACGCTCGTTGACCCGGTCATGATTCGCCATGGCTGCCTCCGCAATTTTCGTGCGAGTGTTTGAGGTGTGGTTCACTGTGTGCTTGTCGGTCTGCACCGATAGGATTGGTATGTCCCTGCCTATCCCCATCCACCTTCTGAGACACTCGCATGTTTTCGTGAATTTGCAACTCATGTATTCCCTTCATACCCTGCAGCACGTTCACTTCCGGTCGAATCGGCTGTCCAAGCACCACGATATTTCCACCGACACATCCGGCTGTAGCATTACGTGTGTCGAAGATGAGCTTGGCATGATCCGCCATCTCCTGATAATCGAAGCCCGTATGATCCGTCGTAATCATGACCAGATCAGCCCCTGCCCACAATGCTGGTGATGCTGGTTGAGCATGAGCAACCGTGCCATCATCCCTGCGGAATACAGGCACCATCGGATCGGTAAAAACCACATCTGCCCCCGCTTCACAAAGCAGTCTATAGACATCCAGCGCTGGCGATTCACGCAGATCGTCGATATCTTTTTTGTACGCCATACCCGCCAGCACAATTCGGGCTCGCTGCAACGATGAACCGTTCTGTTCGAGCAGCTCGGCGGCACGCTTGACCACTCTTTCCGGCATTTCCCGATTGGTTGCATCCGCAAGCGAAATGAATTTCAGTTCCGACCCCTGACGGCCTGCGGCCCAGGACAGATAGATCGGGTCAATTGGAATGCAGTGTCCACCAATGCCCGGACCTGGATAGAACGGCATATAACCGAACGGCTTGGTTGCCGCAGCGTCCAGCACCTCCCAGATGTTTACGCCCATTTGCTCACAAGCGGGTGTCAGTTCGTTCACAAGCGCGATGTTCACGCTGCGAAACGTATTTTCGAACAATTTTGCCGTCTCTGCCACTGTCGTTGAACTAACGGGAACGATTTCGTTCAGGAACGAACCATAGAATGCTTTTCCATAAGATAGACAGGACGGGGTGGAGCCGCCAATGATCTTGGGTGTATTTTTCACCCCATAATGCACACTTCCGGGATCTACCCGCTCTGGAGAATAACAGACATGAAACTGCTGCCCTACTTTCCACCCTTTCGCGGCTTCGATCGGCTGCTTTACACGCTCCTCGGTGGTGCCGGGATACGTGGTACTCTCCAATATGACCAGGCAGCCCTCCTGAAGATAAGGCGTTATGCCATCCACCACTGCAGCGATAAATGAAATGTCCGGCTGGTGCTCCGCAGTTAAAGGCGTAGGCACACAGATAACAATGACATCGGCCTGCGCCACTGCTGCGAAATCCGTGCCTGCGATGAACAACCCGGCCTGAGCAAGGGATTGCACCACCTTATCTTCAATGCCGATCACATACGATTTCCCGGCACGCAGCTTGGCCACCTTCGCTCCATCGATGTCAATTCCTTGCACCTGATACCCAGCCTGCGCCATCTCCACCGCCATAGGTAAACCGACATACCCGAGACCAATGACGGCGCCTTTCAGGGAGCGGTTGTTTATGTTTTGAAGCGTGGTACGTTCCTGTGTTTTGTTATTTCCTTCGTACTTGCTGCCCTCTACCATTCCTTCCACCTCCAAACGGTCCGCCTCCCTTCTATTAATCGATAAAGCCACCTGCACGCAAAAATTGGGCAACCGCTGACCGGTTCATCATCGCGCTGTCCGAACGATACTCGGAAAAGGTCACACCAGGCAGACCACTATACCGATCTGTCAGGCTTTTCTCCGGTTCTTGTGGCAAAATCACATAATATTGCTCGTCATATTTGTAGGTACGTGGTGCCTCGAATGGAGAAATGAGTACTTCATGCAATTTTTCGCCCGGTCGAATCCCGGTTACTGTATAGTCGTGAGCAGGACGACCTGCCTGTTCCAGCATGACCGAAGCCAGATCTGTCATCTTGCAGGCCTTCATTTTCATTACAAAAGTCTCACCGCCCACCGCTGCCTCAGCTGCCTTCAGCAACAAATGAATGGCCTCCGTCCGCGTCAGGAAAAAGCGGGTCATGCCTTTGTCCGTAATGGTCAGGCTCTTGCCTTCATCAATCTGACGACGGAACAATGGAACAACACTGCCGCTGGTCCCGAGCACATTGCCCCCGCGAATACATACAAAACGGGTGGACTCGCTCAGCCCATTAGCACGAATCATCATCTTTTCACCCAAAGCCTTGGTCATGCCGTAAACGTTAATTGGATCTACCGCCTTGTCGGTGGAGACGTCAATGACTTTGGCAACCTGCATGTGAATCGCAGCGCGAATAATGTTCTGCGTGCCGATGACGTTGGTCTTGAACGCTTCATCCGGCTGATCCTCGCATACCGGAACATGCTTCAGTGCTGCCAGATGAAAAAGAACATCCACCCCGCGACAGGCTTCCTCCACTGCCCGATAGTCGCGAATATCCCCGATGACAAAACGCAAACGTGCATCATGACCGAAATCCCGCTGCATCGTTATCTGGGCGTACTCATTACGCGAGAGAATCCGAATTTCGGCTGGATTCTGCTCCAGCAGTACCTCGGTCAGCTTTTGCCCCCAGGAGCCCGTGCCTCCGGTGATCAGAATCGTTCGTCCTTTAATCATGGTGAATCCCTCCTTGTTCAAATCATGAATTCGCGTAATACCGCAGCCATCTCTTCCCGGCTCAACCGATCTTTGGGCGGTACTTTTTTGATGGATGTATTGCTGGAATGCACGATATTCACGTAATTGCGCGGAGCCAGCAGTTCATGCGGTAGCTCAATGACATTGCCATGTGTTCCCCGGCCCGGCAGCTTCACCCGATATCCCGCAGCATACTCTGCGGTTTTATATAGGTAGACATAGAACTGCGGGGAACGATGAAAAGCTGGCGCCATCTCATGATTCACGCTGTCCCACAGATATCCATTCTGGTTGATGAGTGCCATCGTTCCTGGCTGTGGCTGCACATCATAGAGCTGTTGAACAAACGTCTTGTGATACAGATCATCTGAATCCAGTCGGGCTATATAGATATCCTCTGCTCCCTCGGCAAAAGCCAGAATAGCCCGCACACTCTCGATATGCGTGCCAAACCGGATGTTGGCAGGTAGCGGCTCCTGTTCCGAGAGAATCTCCTTTATGAGTTCCCCCGATTCCTTGGACAACTTCAATACAGCCAGGAAATCCTGATTCGTCTGGGCTTTAAGGCAATTCAGGGTGAATCTACGAAAAATGTCCATCCGCCGCTCCAACCATTCTCTCGTCAAGCGTTGCGGGTCCATTCCATAATTGTTGAAGTTAATCTCAATAACCACTCTTCTGGACATACCCTTCCTCCTCATCAAGTCTGTGATTTTCTTTCACTTAATTCAGAATGTTTTCATAGCGTTTACAGTCATTCCCACACAAAAAAATCCCTGTCTGCCTGAAGCTCTATACAGAAGCTCTCGCCAATCCAGCCGACTCTATACCGTATGAAAAAATACTAGAATCGGTCCGGACACCTGCACGGGTTCTCCTATAAATGAGCATTTTACATAAGCCCATTAAGCCCCTCACATGCTTCAAGAAGTAGTTTGATATGCACCAGAAAGGCGCCCTGCGGGTCGAACACACAAAACGTTGCCGAAGCCGCAACATAGAATAGAGCAATTGAATTTCAAAGGAGGCTTTATACCAGAATGAATGCAATCTATCTTGAAATGGATGGTGTGTTGGATCAACTTGAAGCCGCCGTGAGAGAGCAACGTCCTTTCTCTCTGGTCCGTGTAGGCGATGGGGAGAATATCGTCATGTCCCAGGAAACGGTCTGGAGCACGGAACAGGTTTTGCAGGAGCGATGGGCCATCAAGGCTAATCTGGGGCAAAAAGGACTGCGTCTGCCCAACCTGCAGCTCCGGGATGAGGTTGCGGCTTCCTTACAGCGGGCGAATATCGTAGGTGTTCTTCCTCACGGGGACAGTACCATCAAAGCCCCGGAGCATCTCAAAAGACAGCTGACCGATACGGTGTTCGCACATTTCGGTATCTCTCCGGCGCTGACTTGCCATGCCTGTGTCAATCGGGAACTCGCGCAGGTGCCCCGCTTCTGGAATATGCTTGCCGGCAAGCGGATACTGCTCGTTACCCGTGAGATTGAACAGCTGCGAGCCACACTCGTTCAGGAGCCGTATCACCTGAATATTACAGCTGCGCTGCCCTTCGACAGCTGGGATCAGATGCAGGAAACACTGGAGTGGATTCAAACGAATCAGGATACCTTCGATGTAGCTCTCTTCTCCTGTGGCGTGAACGCGGTTGTCCTTGCGGAGCGTACAGCGGCACTTGCAGGCAAAGTCGCCATCGACTTCGGCAAAGCCAACAACATTATTTTGAAAGGCCGCGCCAACTAGCCTTTAAAAGTAGATACTACAACCAAAATCCCGGACTCCTTGGAGCCGGGATTTTGTTCTGCTAATCATAAGATGCCGTAACGTAAACACTCTTTCTGTTGAACCTTTTGTTCATAGGAACCAATTGGTGGCTGCAATACCATAGAACACCTCAGGTCCGGTCCGTACAGATGTGGACACCCCGGAAATGAACGAGGTATACACACTTTCCAGTGCAGGCGGTGCGGACAGATCCTGTGCAGTGAACGAATGAAATTCAGCGCCACCGTTCTGACCTATGGTACCTTCGGCGCGATAGATTACAAAGAACGGATCGTAAACACTACCCCGTACAAGCTCAACAACGAACGTATCTCCCACTTCTCCGGTAACGCCAACCGTGCCATTCAAGGTGATAATAGGGTTTGGGACACCAAGGGTCTGCAGACCAATGGAGCCGAACGCTTCTGGTGATGGGCCCAGAGACAAACCGGGCTGTCCAACAGTTCCCGAGTTCATCGAAGTTCTCATATCGAGAAACACACCCATGAGTAACACCTCCAATGCTATAGGATACGTTATTCTATGAATCTCGACTCTCTTTGGATTGGATGGGTAACAGTTTCTGTCCACCTATTTTTATTTGCCCCCGGTTAATGGTATATTGGACTGCATAACGAAATGAACGGATCGTATGCACACAAGCGGTACAGGCTGTTCAGAAGGAGATTACTATTTATGAATAAACGTAAACGCCCAACAGGCAATACATCCGCCAAAGGGAAAACATCCGCAGGTTCGTCCACAGCGCGGTCGGGTCGGTCCACTTTTACTTCCGCCAAATCATCAGGACCATCCACATCGCGTAATACAGGAGCGGCGAAAAAGCCAGTAGCATCCAAATCCTCCGCGGTTCCCAAGAAAGCCGGAGCACCCAAACCCAAAGCAGCCAAACGCTCGGGCAATTCCTATTATCGCAAGCAAGAACCACCACGTCCGTACAAGGTTACTGAACCTGATGAGCTGCTCAGCTTCCTGCTGAAACATTTGAAGTCCGGCCGTAATGCGGTCAAATCCATTCTGGGTCGCGGACAGGTATCCGTTGATCAGAAAGTGGTGACCAAGTTTAATCTGGAGCTTACGCCGGGGCAGATCGTAACGATTAGCAAAGAAGGCGCTGTTGCCGCTCCTTCCCTGACGGGCATTAACATTTTGCATGAAGACGATGATATCATTGTCATTCGCAAGGAAGCTGGGCTGTTATCCATTGCCGCTGACAAGAGTGATGATCTTACCGCTTATCGCCAGCTGACCGAGCATGTTCGCCGTACCGACGCGCTGAACCGGATATTTATTGTCCATCGTCTGGACCGCGACACTTCGGGTGTCATGATGTTCGCGAAGAGTGAAGAAGTGCAGCAGAAGCTGCAGGACAACTGGAAAGAAAATGTACAGGATCGTGTGTATGTTGCCCTTGTGGAAGGCGCCGTTGCAAAAGAAGAGGGCACCATTTCCTCATGGTTGAAAGAAACCAAGACGCTCAAAATGTATTCCAGTTCTCGCCCGAATGATGGACAACATGCCATTACACACTACAAACGTCTACAATCGAACCGTGAATTCTCCCTGCTGGAAGTCCGTCTGGAAACGGGACGCAAAAACCAGATTCGTGTGCATATGGAAGATCTGGGCCATCCCATCGCAGGCGACAAAAAATATGGTGCTCATACCAAAACACTGGGTCGCCTCGGACTGCATGCACGGGTACTCTCGTTCATCCATCCAACGTCGGGTGAGCTGATGAGATTTGAGACCGATATTCCAAAACAGTTCCTCTATCCATTCCGTACGGATGCTCCATCAGCGAACTAACGGGATGATTCAAAGAACAGGCGTCACTGACTCAGTGATTTCAGCCGATACTGGACAAGCCGCGGTGCCGGAACTGGCCGATGGCCTGACCACGTCTGAAAGGAGGAAGCGATGTTGAAAAACTTGCTGATTACCGGTTATCGTGCACATGAACTACAGATTTTTGGACAGAAACATGAGGGAATTCCTTTCATCAAAAAGGCGATCTCCTCCCGTCTTACACCACTGGTCGAAGACGGGCTGGAATGGGTGCTGACACCAGGCCAATACGGTGTAGACCTGTGGGCCTGTGAAGTGGTGCTTGAGCTGAAGAAGACGTTTCCGGATCTGAAGCTGTCGATCATTACCGCTTTTCAGAATCCTGAGGAACAATGGAAGGAAGACAAACAGGAGTATTATCGCTCCATTCTGCAAGGTGTGGACTATTATGGTGCGATTAGTCATCAGCCGTATATCGGGCCGTGGCAGTTCACTGCGCGGGATGATTTGCTGCTGCGTAAAAGCGACGGTCTTCTGCTCGTGTATGATGAAGATGCCGGGGATGGCAGTCCCCGTTTTATAAAGGAAAAAGCGGTCAAAAAACAGCAGAATGAAGATTACACCATCATCAGCATTACCTCGGAGGATATTCAATCGGTCGCCGAAGATGAACGGATGAACGATGTCGGGGATTACGAAGATCCTTCATTCTAATCTGTACACGACTGGAGCAGCAAAGAATGACGTACATATGTTTTTTTTGGCGGCAGGTTGGGTATAAGTAGTAGTAAAACTGCGATTACCATGTCGTATGGGACAAAGGGGAACTGCAACCATGACATTAACGCCAGAGCAGCGCATTCAACTGCATGGATTCAACAACCTGACCAAGTCGCTGAGTTTCAATATGTACGATATCTGTTATACGAAAACCAAAGATGAACGCGAAGCTTACATTGAATATATTGATGAACAATATAATGCTGCCCGGCTGAGCAAAATCCTGAACAACGTGTCTGACATTATCGGTGCCCATGTGCTGAATGTCGCCCAACAGGACTATGTCCCCCAGGGTGCAAGTGTGACGATGCTTGTGTCGGAAGGCCCCATTGTGGAGATCCCTGAGGAATCCTTCGATGAATCTCCCGGCCCCCTGCCCGATAATGTCGTCATGCAGCTCGACAAAAGCCATATTACCGTTCATACGTACCCCGAATTCCACCCGAGCGAAGGCATCAGTACGTTCCGGGCAGATATTGACGTCTCTACCTGTGGTGAAATCTCGCCGCTAAAGGCACTGAACTATCTGATCCACTCGTTCGATACGGATATCATGACGATGGACTACCGGGTACGTGGTTTTACACGGGATACGAGTGGACGCAAGCTGTTCATTGATCATGAGATCGGTTCGATCCAGAATTACATTCCGGATGAGATCAAGAGCAGCTTCGACATGATTGACGTGAACGTCTATCAGGAGAACATTTTCCACACCAAGTGCAAACTGAAAGAATTCGATCTCGATAACTATCTGTTTGGTTATACCAAAGATAAACTGAGCAAGGTCGAGCAACAGGAAATTACGGAGTGGTTGAAGCTGGAGATGGATGAGATTTATTATGGCAAAAACATCAATCGTCCTTCTTAATAGCTGATTCGTGAGGACTGATTCATACGGGCTGGGACAAGGATAAGATGTCATGAAGCAGGATTTCCTAATGGAAACCTCCGGCATGCGCTTATCCTTTTCTTTTGCCTGACTTGACAGGCAGCAGCTCATTTTTTTATGATGAAAGCAATTGCATTTCCATTGAAGGAGACTGAGCCGTTGATTGAAACGAACACTTCCAGACGCAATGAATCCCTGTTACAAGCGCTGAACGCGCAGCACAAGGTCACCACTGAAAATATTGCCAATGCAGACACACCCAATTACAAAAAGAAATCGGTGGAGTTTGAGGAAGAGCTCAGACGTATCATTGAGAATGGCAAAACAGATCAGCTCGCCATGAAGCGGACGCATGAGAAACACTTTCCGGTCAGTAATCCCAATGACTCCATCGTAAACTACCGGATTGTCGAGAACAACGAAACTTCCATGAATAATAACAACAATAACGTTGATATTGACAAGGAAATGGCGAACCTTTCGGAGAATCAGCTTATGTATAACTACATGGTTGATCGGGTCAGTGGGCACTACAAGAAAATGAAAAACCTGTTGCAGAATATGAAATAATGAATGGTAGAGCAGCCCTTTGGCTGCTTTTTGTTTTGGCTACATTCGGAAATATCCAGAGGATCTATATTGAATTATATTGATCTATATTAACCACATCTAGCGTCGCTTTTCTTTTCCTAATCAGGAGGGTATGCTCCCCTACTTGTGCCCTTTTTCGGTATCCTCTCTGTTTCGTAGTATAATGAGATAAAATGTATGATTTCATATCCAATAAAAGAGGTGCAACATGGCTCCACGTCATTTAAATGCTTTTCAAGGCTCCAAAGTCCGGCTAGCCGCTCCTTGCCCAGAAGACTGCATGCGGCTCTCCCGCTTCACTGACAGTTATGATTACTTGCGTAATCTGGATACCGATATTGCTGTTCCGCTAACGCCGGATGAGACGGGGTCATCCGCAGTTCGCAGAGACAACGGTTTTGAATTTGCGCTGCGTACTCTCGAGGATAATCGGTTCATCGGATTCACGGCTCTCTACCGAATTGAATGGAATAACCGCTCTGCACGCCTGGCCATTGGTATTGGTGATGATAAAGATCGGGGTAAAGGATACGGCAGTGATGCTCTCGCCCTGATTATTCGTTATGGATTCCATGAATTGAATCTGAATCGGATTGCGCTGGAAGTAATTGAATACAATGAGACTGCCCGACGCGCCTATCTGAAAGCCGGATTTCGGGAGGAAGGCCGCCAGCGTTCTGCCGTTCTACGGGATGGCACGCATTATGATCTGATCTCGATGAGTATTCTTGCAGAAGAATGGTCAACGCAGACCAAACTTCCGCTCGCGTTTCAGTCCACTCATGCCCAAGGAGCTAAACAGAACGAAGATCACTCAGACTCACGATTGGTCGCTGCCGAAGGATCTGCGTTGTCCTTACTTAACACCAAAGGTACAGAGAACTCTCCTGTCCAACCTCGGATTGGTGTGGGAGCAGTCATCCTCAACGAACGTAATGAAGTCCTTTTGGTTTGGCGGAATCGTCAGCCTGAACAGTACACCTGGAGTATCCCTGGGGGCAAAGTTGACCCATACGAATCCGTTGAAACGACGGTCATTCGAGAGATCAAGGAAGAAGTCGATCTGGATATTGCCATCGACAAGCTGCTCTGCACCGCAGAGACGATCCGACCTGAACAACAGGAGCATTGGATTTCCGTCCTCTACTCAACTCGAGTTATTGGCGGTATTGCTCGTAACCTCGAAGAAGGCGGAGCGATTGGTGAGATCGGTTGGTTCCCGTTGGATGATCTGCCATCGCCGCTCGCTAGTTTCGCGGTGCCTGGTCTGGAAGCTGCGAAGAAACTCCATCTTTATTCTGAAGATTGAAATCGGGAGAAACGAATCTCATTACGGTCAGACAAGTCATATGATGAATAACAGCCGCCGAACTCCTCTCTCTAACATAAGGGGGAGCTTGGCGGTTGTTTTCAGTTTCTGCGCAATTTCCTTCTTGGTGGTAGTCTCAGTACGTGAATACATAACTTTTTTTCCAAAATCAAGAACCGTTTGGCCCTTTCCACGGTCTAATACGCAACAACATCCATGAAAGGAGGAGCCATGTGACCCCTGCTCAACTGACCATCGCCGCACAGAAAGGGGATGCCGAGGCTTTTGCAGCCTTAATGGAGATGCATCAGAGCCGACTGTACCGGATCGCCTATGCCTATCTGCACAACGAGGAGGATGCGCTGGAAGCGATACAGGAATGCACCTACAGAGCTTATCGAAAGCTCAAGAAATTAAAAGAACCCTCCTATTTCGCCACTTGGCTGATCCGCATTCTGCTGAACTACTGTGTGGACGAACGCAAACGCAAGAGCCGGTTCAGCCACGTTACCGAAATTCATGAACCTAGCAGCTGGGACCAGACCGCAGACCCTGATCTGGCCGCAGCTGTCTCTGCGCTGGATCCGGATTGCAAACTAATTATTATTCTAAGCTATTTCGAAGGTTTCTCCTTAACAGAAGTCGCTGATATTCTCAAAATCCCGACCGGAACCGTAAAATCCCGATTGCACCGG
Source organism: Paenibacillus sp. OK076 (assembly GCF_900110055.1). NCBI lineage: Bacteria > Bacillati > Bacillota > Bacilli > Caryophanales > Paenibacillaceae > Paenibacillus > Paenibacillus sp. OK076. The sequence continues at coordinate 716,368 of NZ_FOCH01000001.1, read as the reverse complement.
GCACTTAGGCAGCTCCGGGACCAACTTGAAACGAAAGGAGATATAACATCATGAACGATGAAATAAAGCCATTTGAAGCCCTTGAGCAGCGTCTGAATGATCGTAAAAGGGAATACGACGCCATATCTGTACCGGATGCCGAAGCATATCAGGCTGTACAGGCCGGAATCCGTCAGGCTGCGCGCAAGCGCAAGTCACGGCTGCGCTGGGTTATGAGCTCCATATCTGCAGCCGCGATCATCCTCGTGTTTACGGGATGTATCCGCGTCTCCCCCGCCTTTGCGTCCTTTGTGGAGCAATTGCCCGGCATGGAAGGCATTGTGAGCATGATTCGCCAGGACAAAGGATTAATGATGGCCATCGATCAGTCCCTCTTGCAGAAGGTTGGTGTGACCGATGAGCATGATGGTGCTTCCTTGACCGTTGAAGGCATTATCACAGACGAGTCACGTATGGTCATTTTTTACACGATGAAAGGCATGAAAGATCTAGAGAAAGGTCGATATGATATCGATTTGCTTGATAGGGATGGAAAAAAGCTGCCTGTTGCGTTTAGCTACTTCTCTCCTACGCCGGCTTCAGAAAGTGGCATTTATGAGGATAAAATCGATGTCTCATTCGCAGAGTCTTTACCACCACAAGAGCTGACCGTTGTATTTAAGGAACAAGGTAAAGAACCGAATAATAAGTGGAAGGTCACCTTCCCAGTGGATCGCAGCTTAACGAAAGGCATGAAAAAAATCATTCCCGTAAACCAAACAATGACCGTGGACGGGCAGCGTATTCAAGTAAAACAGGCCGTTCTGTATCCCACTCGCCTTGTTCTTGATATCGAATATGATCGGAACAATACCAAAAAAATCTTCGGAATTCGTGATCTGCAGTTGGTAGATGAGCAAGGCCGAGCATGGCGAACGGATTCCTCCTCCATCTCAGGCTCTGGAAGTTCTGTCTTTTTCGAAAGCATGTACTTCTCCGCTCCGAAAAAGCTGACACTGCAAGGGTCTGGTCTTTCAGCAGTGGATAAGGATGAACTGGTTATCAGCATCGATCCATCTTCAGGTGAAATACAAGGTGGTCCATCGAGTTTGAAATTCCTGAAAAGCACGGCCCAGGGCAAAAATCTCATCCTCGAGTTTTCAATCGCAAACGCTCAAAATGCTACTTCAGGGCTATCATTTACCAATATCAAGGACAATAAAGGGAACCCTTTCGAAATTAATGAAGTAGGCTGGAGCCCTTCCGTTTTTGAAGCAAGGGTTGTCATTAAAAATGGAGCCGCAGCTAAAGGAAATCTGACAATGGAAATAGACTCTTACCCTGATCAAATTCGTGCACCGTTCTCCATTGAAATTCCTGTGACTCCCTAAAGGAAATGTCAGTAGCCATAATCACAAGCCACATGAAGTAGTCATGTACTATAATGAAAATATCAAACATCTTCGTTAAATCGATATGTTCACAAGAAAGGGTGTTTCCACAATGAATAAGCGTTCGATCCGTTACCCACAACCCCTCGCTCCGGGAAATACCATTGGTGTGGCTGCGCCATCCAGCGGTGTAAGTGAATCCTTGCATCATTACCTTGAAGAGAGCAGGCACAACATGGAGCGACTTGGTTTTGGTATTCAGGAAAGCCCATTTCTACGGCATAACGCCAAATGTGTAAGTTCATCCAAGGAAGATCGCGCTGCCGAGATGAATGCATTTTTCCGTGACCCTGAGATTCAGGCTATTATCCCTCCGTGGGGTGGAGAGTTCCTTATGGATATTCTGCCCCTGCTCGATTGGGAAACTTTGAAAACCTTGCCGCCCAAATGGGTTATGGGATATTCGGATATCAGCACCTTTTTATTCGCATACACCCTGATCACCGGAACAGCTTCGGCACACGGTACGAACTACGTGGACCTTAGATCCAATGAACTCGATCCGGTGACCGCCCGCTGGATTGATGTATTACAGACTGGCCAGGGAGGGCAGGTTACCCAATCTTCCTCCACTCACTATCAATCGGAATGGAAACCGGAGTTGTCGAGGTTCAATCTGGATACTCCTTCTCACTGGAAACAGCTGGGGCAGCCCGAAGGAGCAGACTCGCAGGTTACATTCTCAGGTCGGTTGATCGGCGGCTGCATGGATACAATCACCTGTCTGATTGGCACGCCTTACGCACCAGTTGAAGCGTATCTTGATCAGTATTGTGCAGAAGAAGGAACGATCTGGTATCTGGAAAGCTGTGAGATGAATGCGGGTGATATCTACCGTCATCTGTGGCAGATGAGACAGGCTGGCTGGTTTGCTGGCGTTAAAGGCTTCATGTTTGGCCGACCTGCTGGTTATTCCGATACAGGAGATTTCAATTTCACCGATGCCCTGTCTTCGGCTCTCGGAGATATGGATGTTCCTGTATTGTATGACGTGGATCTTGGTCACATCCCGCCACAATTAACTTTTGTGAATGGCGCGCTGGGCAAAGTGGCTTATGAGAATGGGCATGGAAGACTTGAGATGGCATTTGTGTGATCACCTTTTGTAGGCAGATGCATACCTTGAAGTAAGAAATGATTTTGAGGAAGGGTTGTGCATCATGTCTGAATCCACATCCACACCATCCGCACGGGTCGTATACCAAGCCAATCAACCAATGCTCCAATCCGTGCAAAGTGTGCGGAATATGCTTCATCATACAGCCCGGCAGCATATCGGCAAGAAGGTGCAAGTTCAGAATATCGATGGTCAGGTCTGGGAAGGTGTCATTATCAGCGCAGATCGGGGAATATTGTATCTCCAGGTTACGCCGATGCATGGATATCCTGAGCCGCGTGCCTTGTTTGGACCAACCATTCTGCCACTCGTGCTGTATGAGTTGTTGGTCATTACGCTGTTGATGTAGTTGTTTTTTGTCTCGATTGAGCCTAATCCAAGAAGCTTCTCCCCCTTTGGCCATCAGGCCCCGGGAGCGAAGCCTTTTTTGGGTTTTGAGAGTGATCGGGTTATCATTCTGGTGTGAATGTATGCATTAATCTCTGCAGCCTGCATGACTTCCTGTCGTTCGTGCGGTATGTTTCCTTGCTAACGTGTGAAATATGATACAATGGTGTCGGCACCAAGCCTTATCTCATATGAACGGAGCTTGATCCGGTTGGAATATATTCCTCATGATCCTCCACCCGCGCCTCAGTCTGAGACGGAGCTGGTTGGGACAAATCATACTGAACAATCCCGCGTGATTGCAATCTGTCTATTGGCAGGCAAAATCATGCTGCAAAGCGGCGGTGAGACCTATCGTGTGGAAGATACGATGAAACGCATGGCTGCCGCGCTGGGCCTTCCCCATTCGCACAGTTATGTTGTGCCCACAGGTATCTTCTTCTCGGTTGATGCAACCGAGCCTGCCAAGCTGATACGGATCTCTGAACGAACCACAGATTTGCACAAGGTATCCGAAGTGAATGCCGTTTCCCGGCGTATTGGGCAAGGTGAATTGTCCGTTGAGGATGCCTATGCATTGTTACAACAAATTGAGGGACAGCCCTCCTCCTATTCTGCGGTTGTGCGGCTTACAGCGGCGGCATTATCCAGTGGGTGCTTTACCATTATGTTTGGTGGAGGCTGGGTCGACTTTCTCCCTGCTGTACTCTGCGGTGGTATTGGCTATGCAGCGGTCATTGCCTTCCATCGACTGGTACTCGTAAAGTTTTTTGCCGAGCTGACAGCTTCATTTGTGATTGGTCTGCTCGCCTTTTTGCTTGTCTATATGGGCGCGGGTCATGAACGGGACAAAATCATTATTGGCTCAGTCATGCCCCTGGTACCGGGACTGCTGATTACTAATGCTGTGCGTGACCTGATGGCCGGGCATCTCGTGTCCGGGTTATCCAAGGGAGCCGAGGCGTTTCTGACGGCTTTTGCGATTGGTACAGGCATTGCTGTTGTTTTTTCACTTTTTACGTAAGACGGAGGAGTTGCAGGTTATGCTTCATTTTATTGAACAAGCCCTGACCAGCTTTGTCGCCTCGGCCGCTTTTGGCATTATTTTTAACGCTCCTCGGCGCATGCTGCTTCACGGTGGATTTGTCGGCATGATCGGCTGGATCATCTATATTGTGCTCGAATATGCCGCGGATGCTGTTCCTGCTACCTTGGCAGCGACCATCGCGGTTGGTGTCATAAGCCAGCTGTTCTCCCGCATGTTTCGCGCACCCGTCATTATCTTCAGCGTGGCAGGTATCATTCCGCTCGTCCCCGGTGGACTGGCCTATAATGCGATGCGTAATTTTGTGCAAAATGACTACGGTGCTGCCATGGAGATGGCTGCCAAAGCGCTCATGTTATCCGGTGCCATCGCGATCGGACTTGTATTGTCCGAGGTGTTGAACCAGATGATTCGTCGTATACCTGAATCTTTGCGAGCAAAACCCTAACAGCAGATGAATATCATTACAACGATAAAGACCCGTTAGAGACAGGGTAAAATACTGTCCTTCACGGGTCTTCCATATTTCCAGACAATATTGATCCGTGATCATCTAATATGAGGTGTTTTGTTTTCATCATTGTATCCATTTGTTCGATAACTGTGCGATCCATGTTGAAAAATCCCTGAGTAATGGATTACGGTAAACCATTCTCTTCTATGGCAATGCACGCTTCATCACCGACGCAAATAAATCCGCCGCGGCACCACTTCCGGATCTCATATAATGCTCTGCATCCGTACGATCAAATCCCATCCAGACTGCAGCCGTCCACTTGCTGGTATATCCTACAAACCACAGATCCCTGTTCGCCTCCTTGCTTACACCAGGTATTGCAGCTTGCGTTGTTCCTGTCTTCCCCGCTACCTTATGCTGACTCAGTTGTGCCCTACTTCCGGTACCTTGACTGACCACATCTTGGAGCATGCCGGTCATGGTCGTCGCCGTACTGTTGGAGATCACCTGTTTGTTCTCTGGCTTAAAAGCATAGATTGTCCGGCCGCGTGAATCCGTAATTTCACGAATCAGATGTGCCGTATTGAACTTGCCGTTATTGGCAAACACGGAATATGCCTGAGACATTTTCAGTGGAGACACCCCTTCATGCAAACCACCCAAAGCGATCGACAGATTGAGATCCTCCCTGCCCAGTTCAATGCCCAATCGACCTGCAAATTGATGTGCCCGTCCCAGCCCTGTCTCATGCAGCAGCCATACGGCTGGAGCATTGATGGAATGTTCAATCGCTTGCGACATCGTAACTGTACCTCTGTAACGCCCGCCCAAATTGCTTGGTTGATAACTCCCATATTTCATGCGTTGATCAGGTAGTATACTCTCTGGCTTAAACCGACCAGATTCCAATGCAGGTCCATATACAATAATGGGCTTAAATGCAGAACCGGGTTGTCTTGCATCCGTGGTTGCCCGGTTAATGCCTCCTTTTACAGGGTCTCGCCCGCCCATCATCGCTTTGACTTCACCGTTATGCTGATCCAGTATGACCATGCTCGCCTGCACTTGCTCATCCTCACGATCATCGGTGAATCGAGAAGATTCACGGAATGCTTGCTCCATCGCCAGCTGCGCCTGATCATCCAATCCCGTACGAATGGTCCAGCCTGCGGATTGAATCTCTGCTCCACTCTTGCCTGTCAGACGGGAAGCCTCCTCGATTACCGCATCCAAGGCAGACACGTAGGCAGGCACTGTTGAGGCTGGAGTCGATTCAGATGTTAAATTAGGCGGTGTATAGTCCACACTTCGCGCCTCATTCATCTGTTTCTTGGTGATGATTCCTTGCTCATGCATGAGGCCAAGAATCACAGAACGCCTCTCTTTGGACAGGTCTTCCCGATCCACCGGATTGTATATGGAAGGTCCCTTCGGAATTCCGGCCAGCGTAGCCATTTGCCAGATCTCCAGTTGATGTAAATCCTTGATCCCGAAGTATCGCCATGCCGCGGCTTTAACCCCATATTGCTGGCGTCCCATATAAATATGATTCAAATACAGCTCCAATAGCTCATCCTTGCTAAATCTCTTTTCCATCGCCATGGCAATCGACATTTCATTCACCTTGCGGACCAGCGTTTTATCCCCGTTCAAGTAGAGATTTCTGGCTAGTTGCTGTGTAATCGAGCTGCCTCCCTGACTCAGGTTCATATGTAAAACATCCTGCACAACCGCCCTGCCAATTCCGATAAAATCCAGTCCATCGTGGTTATAGAAACGTCGATCTTCCGTAGCCAGAAACGCCTGCTTTAATAGATCCGGTATATCCTTCAAATCGGCATACTCCATATATCCCTTGGTTTGCACTTGTAATCTCGAAATTTCTGTTCCAGCTGCATTGGTAATGATGGTGGAAGAGACCACTGAAATAGCCTCAGGATGATTGCGAAGCACACCTTCGCCGTAAGTAACTAGATAGATATAGCCAACCGCTAGCAAAATAACGATTACTACAGAGGCATCAAATATGTGATAAATTCCGCGCCTTATGCTGAATCTCAACATTCAGGTTTCCTAAATGCATGTGGATTGGAGCCTGAATGTTCCTGCGGCTTCATTTCCATAGAATCCAGGGCAAGCTCCAGACTTAACGTCTGTTTATACGCCAGTTTGACCCAGTGCAGAATCTCCGATTCATCCCGGCAGCGTCCTTCCATGATCGTGTCAAGTGAAGAACGAACACCGTAGAGAGTCAGTTTAATCGGCAAATCGGCATTTATACGACCAGATTGTGATCCAACCCACTCTTCTTGATTACGTTGCTTATGGTTTCTCTCACTTTCTAACACCATTTGTTCCCGGCTACTTTCATCGCCATACATATACTCACTAGGACTGGACCAGTTTTCCCCACTCGGTTCTCTATTTACCCACTCCCGGTCTGAACTGTTTATGTGCTCCGCTTGTATACGTACCGCAACGTCATTCAGATCGGCTGCAATCTGACGCAGCTCTCCTCCGTTCAACACTTCTATCTGTGCTGGAATTCGGCCATTGGCCAGTTCATGAGTTCCACGACCAATCACCTTGAGGTCATCTGCAATCTTCTGGGATCGAATCCAGAAAAACAAAGCAAATAGACCACCCCCGATGAATATAACCAAGGGCGTTGTACCGATATGGTTTATCACCCAGTACATAACTCGAGTTAAACCAGTTGTCTCTGACAGGATATGATGGTGGGCAAAACGTAACATGTGATAAACGACAAATAGGAGCGCTGCGCTAAGTAACGCGCTTGCTCCACAGATATATATGTATCTTAGTCTGACTGTACGTAATAATAATCTCATATTCGGTATCCTCCTCAATTTTTGCAATTCATGTGTACGATTGAGGTTAAGAATACCGAATATTTCTTAATGAGGAAGTGGGTAACTTCTTATCATTTTCTTAATTAAGCATTATGCCTACATGTTGAATCAAGCAAGCTTTCTTACAAGTAGAAGAGCATTCTGCCCGATTACTGTTCTTCCGCATCTCTGTTCATCGGAGGAGCAGTCACCGGAAAACGGGTAACAAAATCGGTTCGGCCCTGCTCGCTATATGCAGCGATACTCCCGTGATGTAATTCAATCATGGATTTGGCAATAGCCAGCCCCAGTCCGGTGCCGCCCGTATCACGCGAGCGGGACTTGTCCACCCGGTAAAATCGATCGAATAAATGCGGCAAATCCTGCGCCGGAATCGGTTCACCATAATTGCTGATGCGCACCACAGCTTCTTCACCTTCAAGTGACAACGCGATCTCCATCACTTTCCCCTGTGCTCCATAACGGATCGCGTTACTGAACAGGTTCTCATACGCACGAACAAGCTCGCCAGGAGCAGCCTGAATCCATAAAGGCTCATGTCCACCAATGATCTTATATGTCATGCCCGCTTCTTCCAGCATCGGAGCGAATTCTTCCGCAAGCTGCATCAGAAACGGATTCAGGTTCAAGGAAGTCAATGACAAAGGCAGGCTCCCACCACTGACACGGGTATATTCGAACAAATCGTCGATCAGCTTCCTTAATGTCAATGATTTCTCGTATGCTATGCTCACGTAATAGCGCATCTCAATTTCATCCTGGTACCGATCCTTCTCTATGTACTCCAAAAATCCGAGAATGGAGGTTAGCGGAGTCCTCAAATCATGAGAAATACCCGTGATCAAGTCATTTTTGGCAGCAACTGCACTACGCTCCTCCTGCAATGACAGTTGCAATTGTTCAGCCATCTGATTAATACTGGCAGCCACAACGCCAAACTCATCCGATGTCTTCACCTCGATTCGATGAGACAGCTCTCCTTTGGCAACTTCCTGAATTCCCGCCGTAATCTCGTCCAGAACCAGCATCACCCTACGCGTGAACAGGAAAAAGAACAGCACAAAGCCAAGTATGGCAACCATAATCATTAATGGCACCGACCCAATATTGTTCACCAGCCACCTGATGCCCCTTGCAGGGATCGAATAATCAGGATAGGTCTGAGCCGCCAGAATGGAGTGTGCAGCTTTGCTGCCCCCATACAAGATAGCCGCCGTCAAAATGCCACTCAGCAGAAATGCGTAGATAAATTTCCACCGGACTGTGTTAATTAATTTTGAATTCATCTCGGAACTCCCTGCTTACGCCCTTTATCCAAAAAACCTTATAGACGCACGTGCTTATTGTGGTTTGATCATCTTATAGCCAACACCCCATACCGTCTGTATGAACTTGGGATGTTTGCTGTCGAGTTCGATTTTCTCACGAATCTTGCGGATATGCACCATGACGGTGTTGTTGGACTCCATAAACTCTTCTTTCCAGACCTGCCTGTAAATCTGCTCCATACTCAGCACAGAGCCTTGATGGCGCGCCAGCAGCTCCAGAACGGCAAATTCACGAGGAGTCAAGCGAACAGGCTGCTCATCCAGCCAGACCTCATGCGTATCGGTGTTAATGACCAGATCGTCAATCACCCACTCATGTTCCTTGTTCTCCCGGCCTTCATTGAAGGTATGGTACCTGCGAAGCTGCGACTTTGCCCGTGCCACAAGTTCAAGCGGGTTAAACGGCTTGGTCACATAATCATCAGCACCAATGCTCAGCCCTGTGATTTTATCCATATCCATGCTTTTGGCGGACAGCATAATGATCGGCATTTTCTGCTCTTCCCGAATTTTCATACATGCTTCAATTCCGTCCATATTCGGCATCATGACATCCAGAATGATCAGATCAATTGGCTCTTTCTTCAATTGCTCAAGCGCCTCGATCCCATCACTGGCTGTCAGAACCCGGTATCCTTCATTGCCAAAATAAATCTCCATCAGTTTAATAATATCCTGCTCATCATCCACAAGCAGAATGGTTGCTGGCTGTGCCACGGCATTATTCCTTTCCATTCCATGAATCATTTGTTGATCAAAGTATACCATTAGGAGATGAATCTGCGAAAAATCATCGCCTTTGAAAGAAGAGAAAACGTTGTTTTTCAGGAATAATATACTTTTTCTATTTTATATAAAGTATGCTCGATTGTTGGGCAGAGATCAGCATCCACTTTGTGAAATTTGATTCGAAAGTATAAACTTTTCAAAAAGTTCTTTTTATTATTTTTTTGCCTAAAGGCAGGAAGGAATTCTGGATTTTTCTCCACATCACCAAAACGTTGAATCCATTGCTCTACATAATTCTGACTAAGTATTTTTCTATTTAAAACACTAATTATGGATTTTACCATTCTTTCATCTTCCCCATCGGAGTAAACTCGATCAGTGATGGTCATCTTTTCGTAAACCAAATCGAGGATGGTTAAGAGGTCATTTTTATCCAGCTCGGAACATTGGGCCAATTCGTCTAAAGCATCTGCTGCATGCGCTATGGCATGCGCCCAACCTTTTTCTTCGTCATACCCGCGATAATCTCGCTCTTTATGTACATTGTAAAAAACGTTCTCTTTTATCTGATGAATATGCTCTCTTGAGAGATATGGTGATTCTCTATGCCTCATGAGGAGGAGCGGGATAACCAGCATAGAGAACGATCGAGTAAAGACTGCGTCTGTATTGGTTTCACCAATCCTAAAAAGCAAATGCTTATTATCCAAAACAACGGTTAGAAGTTGTTCTAGTTCGTTTACTGTTAAAGTATTATCAGGAATCCAATTTGATAAGGTTGTATAAATTAGGTCATCACGTAGTTGGGCATCCAAAGAACCGATGTTAACCATCATTTCTTGTATCAACTGGAATGTATCGGGAGACGCTTGGTAGCCATTCTCTTTTATTAATATCAACTTTTCTTTTAAACTCATTTTACACGTCCCTACTAGAAGATTTTCCGAACTTACTATTTTAGTTTCTACTGACAATGTTGCATTTGGAGACGTTGGTTTTCTTTACTTGTAGCTGATCCGGCAATCCCTATTATTAACGTATAGGATCGTCGATCTAATCCTTGCTTAACCGCTGCTTATTGCCGATAACATGCTCTATGTATTCTATTAAATCCAGCTCTATATTCAGGCAGAACCTCGCATTATGGACCTGGGTCTATCTATTCAAATAACGCTACTTTGGGCTCAATACCAGTCAGTGTCAGCATCGTATGCAGTTGACCCCTGTGGTGATACACATGTCCCATGATCTCAAGCAACCATTCCAGACGACTGTACGACGCGCCCCAATAGGAGTCAGTCACCTGTAATAATTCCTCCGTATTAAACTGTCTGTACCGATGGTAGAGGTACATCTGATTCGCAATCAACGCTTCCCTAATCTCACTCAGTGAATTCGGCTGATTTTCCTCGTAAAACAAAGCCATTTCTTCTTCGGAAGCTCCCTCCGAAATATGTACATCTGCACGACAAATGACGGATAGATGAGAAAGCAATTCTCCAACCGGCCGTTTGCCTTCAATCGGAGTCAAAGCCAAGTCCTGCTCCGACAGTTGGTCACATAAATGGATTAATGATGTCACTGCCACATCAATATGTTTAAATGCAGACTGAATCAACTGTAACACTCCCTTTTTATCCCATTATATAGAACATATGATCGCTAATCAACTATAAATTCCCCCTTTATATATAAACCAGCTTTGCTCGAAAACCAACAATGACGAACAAAAAAAGTCCCTCCTCCCTCATATAGACGGAATTTGGGACATTTTGTTGCTCTAATGATAACAAACACGAACTCAACTTGAATATAACGAACAATACGTTTGATCGAACCGTCCCGCGAGCAAGTCAGCCTTGCGAATGAAAAATTGCAGTTCCCCACAATCCCACCATTGAAAACCGATAGCGTCATGCGTATCAATTTTTAATAGAAGCAAGGTATCCGCAAGCTCTTGTTGTGTCCGTTTCTCATCCCCGCCATAATGTTCAGTCAGCTTCCTCTCACACGCCTGCTCGTCATAAGCATACTCTTCACCAAGTACGATCTGTAACAGCGCCTGGTGTTCTGCATCCGGATGCTGACCGTCAGGATATCCAAACATGCCACCCCAGTTCTGCGTACTCGGATGATTCCAGCTGGACTCAAATTCCAGGTATCGGTCATATAGACCTTCCTCCCCTTCGACAGCTACCGTTCCACCAGATAGCGGGGCGGCGATTGTATTCAGAGCCAGAGAATCAATGTATGCATATGTAGGAAACTCGAGATTAGGCAGCACTGTTACCGAATGTGCTACAAAATCATCCTTACCCAGCGCGGTTTCGCCATCAGGCTCTCGCCTTATCAGGTTATGAGCGTCCGGCTCATAAATCACACGATGCTCAATATGATAAGCAGGTTCATCCACACCAATGAAGAAGTATAACATGCCCCGTTCGGGCAAACTCCCGCGCCCATCATTAGGCGTATATGGCGTCAAATCCACGAGATTCAACTGGGCAAGGAACGTCATGGGCACCCCGTCCTGTGTCAAAGGCCATTTCATGTTGCTCGGCAGATCCGGATTTCCACCTACACGTGAATTTCCTGTTCTGCGATACTCATCGATTGTCGATACATCAAGGCGAATTCCCCAACGACTTGAAGATAACAGCAGATCGGCAGCATTACCCAATCCATACTCCTCAAGAGTTTTCCGGGCTTTTCTGGTCAGTCTTTCACATTGTTCAGGTTTAATCATACAGATCCTCCCCTTCTGACACTACATCTATGGTGAGACATATTCAGGTTCACACCTGTATATTCTTCCGCTGACTCTTCTTTCCCTGCTTCTTGCAAAAAAAGAGACTGACATCCGGTGTCAGTCTGCTTCCTTATTATCCATTTGGCTCATTCTTAACGATTCCGATTCGGTGAATCATCCTGGAAAGCACGAATATGCTCCTCGCCATCCAGAAATTCATGTGACTGGTGTGCAGCCATTACACCATGATAACTAATATCCAGACCCAAATCTTCCTCTTCTTCCGTGGAACGGACAGGAACCATTTTACCAATCAATTTCAAACCCATCCAGGTCATGACAAACCCCCAGACAACCAAAGCCGTGAGGCCGAGCGCCTGAACACCCAGCAGCCTCCAGCCACCTCCCATGAACAAGCCACCATCGGTTGCAAACAAACCCACGGCAATGGTACCCCACATCCCGGATACAGCATGAACTGGGAACGCCCCCACCGGATCATCAATCTGCCTGCGGTCCAGCCAATTCGTTGCAGCCATCATGAGCAATCCGGATACCGCCCCGATGAATATCGCAGCTACATCACCGACATAAGCACACCCCGCCGTAATACCAACCAGACCGGCAAGCGAGCCATTAATGACCGATGGTGCGTCTGAACGATTAAACCGGAACAAGGTGTAGAGCAGTGTAACCGCACCGCCCGAAGCAGCAGATAACATCGTAACGATGGCAATGTGACCGATCCTTACATCAGTTGCACTGAGCGTACTTCCTGCATTGAAGCCAAACCAGCCGAACCACAGCAGAAATGCGCCTACAGATGCCAGCGGCAGATTGCTCGGAAGCGCAATGGCACTCACGCCAAGCGGCGTGTATTTGCCTTTACGCGGCCCAATAATAATCGCTGCGGCCAGTGCGGAGAACCCGCCCAACGCGTGAATGACTGCGGAACCGGCAAAATCCTGCATCCCCAGCTTGCTGAGCCAACCGCCGCCCCATGCCCAGTGTCCGCCAATCGGATAAATAATGGCCGTCATCAATATGATGTACAGCAGATAGGCACGAAAGTTAATCCGCTCTGCCACAGCGCCTGATACGATGGAAATGACGGCAATGGTAAACGCGGCCTGGAACAGCCAGAATGTTTCCAATGATACGGGTACGTCCAGGTGAGACAAATCCCCATGGAGGAAAAATCCGGTTATGCCTACAAAACCTCCAGCATCAGAGCCATACATCAAGCCAAACCCGATGGCATAGAAAAGCAACGTTCCAATGGTAATATCAGCGAAAACCTTCATAATAATATTTACACTATTTTTATAACGTACAAAGCCAGCCTCCAGCAGGGCGAATCCGCCCTCCATCAACAAAATCATGGCTGCACTCAGTACGACCCAGACCGTATCCATTCCGGAGCTTAACGTCTCCAATGTCATGCTTATACATCCTCCGTTTCCCTAAGCTGTCTAATCTCACGGATCGTTTCGGGCGCAAGCTCGATCTCGTCCCGTTCGATGCTATCCGGATGCTTGATTCGTTCAGCAATGCGGTCCAGTTCACGTATCCGCCGCCGGATTTGTTCCATTTTGCGAAAACGTTCCTTCACCTGAACCATATATTCCACCGCCTGGTGATGGGAGGCGGGGCGGCCTGCGAACCATTTGCGTACAGTCGACAAGGATTGATAAGCCACTTCTTCCGCACGTTTTTTTTGTTCGAATTGTTCAATTTTATGTTTGAGCGTTTCGATCTCATTTTCTTTTTTGACCTTGAGCTGTTGGATAAGGTACAATAAATCGGACGATGATATTTGCAATGCTGTATGGTGATACACCTCGTCAATTACTAACATACCATGTCAGGACTCCTTACATATCAAGTTACTTGTTATCGATTATAGAGTGCAGCACTACTTAGCGTCAATCCTTTTTTGGCGATGACATAATTTGATATGACCCGTTTATAAAAAAACAGCGTCAATCTCATATACATAACTTCAACTAACAAAGTATTTAAAACATATCTTCGCATTCACCTTTCAGATCCTCTATGATGTATATCAAGCATCCACATTTTAGGCACTGTGCTTACACAAGCTGACATCATAGAACTCATATAAAGGAGAGGATCGCGCGATGTTCACTCGTAATGACGACATTCGGAGCCAAATCTGGGAAGCCGTCTCTGGACTCAATGAAGAACAATTGAACCTCCACCCAAAACCTGACCACTGGAGTATTATGCAAGTTCTCCGTCACCTGAATTTGATGGAAAGCATCATTGTGAAGCAAGCCCGCACCGCGCTAGAGAAGGAACAGACCGTTGCTGTGGACAAAAAGCCATATGAGCTTACACTGGATCGCAGCCACTCTGTTAGTGCTCCATCTCACCTCCAGCCTCCTGCGGAACCAGAGACGATGGCGAATGTACGCCACGACCTGGAAGACTCGCACCAGGCATTGATGCACGTTGCACAAGATCATGAGTCTGAACTGCTGCGGAGCAAATCCTTTCTTCACCCGGTTTTCGGTGAGATGGATCTGGCTCAATGGGTCGATTTTGCAAGCTATCATGAAGAGCGTCATCTGGCACAGATTCAGGATATTAAACAAAGGCTTGGCGTGTCGCACACCTAAGTCATCCCCTATTTACTCTATGTAAGCAAAAATAACCTCCAATCCACGCATTGTGGATCTGGAGGTTTTCATTTATTTTGAAACATGCTTATATTTTTTTGCCCAAAATCGCCAAATCCCGGTTGACGCCATCCAGTACAGCCACTTCAGGGTAATATCCCCACTGTTCAAAGCCATGTTTGCGCAATAACCCCAGACTCGGTTCATTATGTCCAAACACAAAACCCAGAATCGTCTTGATTCCAAGCGCAGGACAAGCATCAAAAATCGTATGCAGCAAACGTCCGCCAGCCCCAATTCCTCGGCACTGCTGATCCACATACACACTGACTTCCACCGTCCCATTGTACGCAGGGCGTCCATAAAACGAACTCAGGCTGGCCCAGGCAACAACCTGTCCCTCATGTCTCATAACCCAAAGTGGGCGGTGATCGGATGAGTGCTCCTCAAACCACGGAATACGTTGCTCCACGGTCACCGGCTCCAAATCCGCCGTCACCATTCGGCTTTCAATCGTAGAATTATAGATCTCCACAATCCTTGGCAAGTCCTCACGACGCGCATACTCAATCTGCACACTATCCAGCTTCATGTCTACTCCTCCATCATCCAGATCGATTCTATCTTATGACGGTATTATAACGGAGGAAGGAAGTCGACGTCATCCCCCAACATTCGGGTCAACTCCACACTTACTCAGGCAATCCTTGAATTGTATTACCCCGAGTCATCTGCTGGCTCTGATCTGCCCAACGAATGTTAACAGAACGGGAAGTGAATAGATCCGAGCCGTCCGATACCTGAAAATGCAAATGAGCTTCACTGGAATTACCTGAGTTACCCAGCTCTCCAATGAGGTCTCCCTGCTTGACTTTATCCCCTTTTTTGACCGCTACACTGCCTTCCTTGATATGCGCGGTGATGCTGTATTCTCCGTTTCCATGGTCAATGACCACATTGTTACCCGCAGGTTGTTCCGGGTTCATAACACCTGGTATGTTGTCTGGAATATCATTCTTGATATCAACTACAGTTCCGTCCGCAGCTGCATAGAGCGGCTCACCAAAAGCGTAGTAGTTTTCGTTCACCTTCGGATCTCCGTTGTAACTGAAAGCATCTTTGGTCCGAATGATATCTAGCGCATAACGCTGTGTTTCATGCTCGTAATGATAGTTCGACATCACATCATTGCCTCCCCAGAACACATACCATTCACCCTTCATAGGGAACTGAAATTCGGTTTTGGTGAGCTTTTGGTCCGTATCCTCATGTGACTCCAGTGGTTGGATTAACAGCCCTTCAATCTGATTGGCTTCGGTAAAATAGGCTTGAATGCCTTTGGTTCCCGTTTGATCCTTCCAGGCGAACTCGGTTATATCGTTCACTTTGGCATCCACCACTAAATCAAAGGAAGTTACACCCTCAAGGAATTGATCCGCAGACGTTTTAAACTGTTCAAGCGTTAGTGCGTCCTTCAACTCGGGACTCATCTGACTGTAAATGGCATCCTTGGAACCGTTCATTAACGTATCGATGAAATTGTCGGGTGTAATGATGGCGCTCACCTCTGTACCTGAATTCTCTTCCTGATGGGTATTCTCACTCGCTTCGTTGGTATTTGTCGTCTGTCCCTTGGACTGCTGCCCCGCCTGCTCGGATGTAATCGAGTTACTGTTACCGCATGCAGACAACATCACGCAGGCGCCAAGGGTAATGGCAATCAGCCTCCAGCTCTTTCTACGCTGTAATTTCTCAGGTGCCGCATACTCGGATTCCAGCGTATTTTCCCCGCAATTCGAACGCTGCTCCTCTATTTCGCTTCTCTCATGCTGCCTGTTCATTCTCCATCTCATGCTCAACATCCTTTCTGGTGTTCGTTATACTTTCCAGTTAAGTGTACAGACTGAATCTTATCCTTCGTCTAACCCTTCCTTACATGTAGTTAAACTGTGGCGTCTGCAAAGTCTTCATAATTAAGATTCCGTTAAGATAGCTCACACACTACATTACCCTTTCGGATGGTATGATTAGCAATAAACAAATAGGAAGCCCTAGGAGGTCATTACACATCATGGATCACGTCTCCATACTGCTAGTTGATGATGAACAAGCCATTTTACATATGCTCAAAACCGTCCTGCTCAAAGAACAATTTGTAGACATCGACACCGTTACCACTGGAGAAGAGGCGATTACCGCCTGCGAAAATAAAACCTATCACTGTATCGTGCTGGACATCATGCTGCCAGGCAAAAGCGGACTGGAAATCTGTCCCTTTCTGCGGCAGGTGACCGATGCACCAATTCTTTTTTTGACCGCCAAAACAACGGATTATGACAAGTTAACCGGATTCGCCGTTGGCGGCGATGATTATGTCGTTAAACCATTTAATCCACTGGAAGTGGTCGCCCGGATCAAATCACTGCTGAAACGTTATTTACCCACCAAAATAGCGATAACTACATCGGCGACTCTGCCCTCTTCTGACGCAACTTCGTCATCTCCTGCTGTGCAGGGAGGGGTATATGATTTTGGCCGTTTTCAAGTGTTTGAACAAGCCGGTGAGCTTCAGGTTGAGGGGCAGCCCGTAACCTGTCCGGCCCTTGTCTATCAGCTGCTGCTCTTTTTCTGCAAGCATCCCAATCGTATTTTCACCAAATCGGAATTGTATGAGCGTGTATGGGGTTCGGAAGCGATCAGCGATGACAACACCGTTATGGTTCATATTCACCGGATTCGTGAGCGAATTGAAGCTGATCCCTCTAACCCTGCATTTCTCGTCAACGTCCGGGGATTGGGGTACAAACTCATTCAGCCTAACCAAGTGTCACGCGCATGAGTATTCGTCGCAGGTTAATGACCCGGTTTATCGGTATGCTTGCTGGCGCAGTAGTCCTTATCATCCTGTTGGGTTCTGCAGCCACCTATTGGGTCGTTCAAAAGGTTAATGAAGTAAGCTTGGTGGATGACTTCGCTACAAGTGGGCTTGACCAACTGATTAATACCGCAGAAATCATGCCCGATGGTACGGTCCGTTATGATCCCAGGCTGCTGAAACAGGTCGAGAAAAATCAGGGATGGCTTCAGGTTGTGGACGAAAAAGGCTATGTTATTGATGATTTTGATACACCGGATGACGTCCCGAAGCAATACAAGCCTGGAGAATTGATCGCATACTGGGAGGCGAAAAAGCCGTTCCCGTACCAGATTGTCATGCTGATTCGGGAGAAAAACGGCGAGATGTTCACCTTGCTATACGGCGAACGCAATCAGGCCAAATCCTTACTCGATCAAGCCCGTGTGGACAGTCATTACACCAATGGAGAGCTGATGCTGCAGCCCAAACAAGAGGATGCCATTCGTTCCAAAGGTGCCTATCTGCAAATTTTGGACGCTTATGGTCAAGAGCTGGCTTCCTATAATAAACCTGCTATGGACGTCCCTAGCAGTTACAACATACAGGAACTGGCTTTGCGTATTCGTTACCCCAATCGATATGGAATATCGATCGCAACCTTTTACGATGATCAGAATGGCACGACTTGGATGCTCAGTATACCTGTCGATCCAACTGCTACAGGGGATAAAAATCCTTATAACTTTATTTTGACCCCAGTGGTCATCGTGCTGCTCCTCTCCGTTGTCATTTTGCTTATCCTGCTGGCCCTATGGTACGCCAATCGTTTCGGTTCTCCCATGCTGCATATGCTCCAATGGCTCCAGCGTCTGGAACAGGGACATTATGAAGAGCCCACAGGCATTGGCGGCGTACCTCGCAGCCAGCGACGAAATGGCAAATGGAAGCGGAAGTACCACGTTTATGCCGAGGTGCTTCGCTCCATGCAGGCATTATCCGCTACACTGAAACAAGACGAAGAGCTCCGTAAACAGACCGAATCTCTGCGCGAGGATTGGATTGCCGGAATAACGCATGATCTCAAGACACCGCTGTCCTCCATCCAGGGATACGCCCATATGCTTGAAGCACAGAAATATAGCTGGTCCCCGGAAGAAGTGAGGGAATTTGCGAGCATTATGCTGGACAAATCCATGTATATGGACCGACTTGTGAATGACCTTGCTATGACGTACCGATTGCGCAGCGGCGGATACCAGCCACAAGTGGAAGAAACTGACGTAAATACGCTGCTGCATGATCTCGTCCAGCGTGCAGAACGAAACCCGATATATGGAGAGGGGCGTATTGTATTCCGCCCTGCGAAAGTTCCGGTTTACGGCCATGTGCATATTCCTTCGTTTGAACGTATTGTAGATAATCTGACCGCTAATGCCCTTCTGCATAATCCAGCGGAGTCGACATTGACCGTTAGTGTGCATCCAGGTAAGCAGGCGGGTGAGTTCAGTGTTCATTTTGCCGATGATGGACAAGGAATGGACCCGGAACTGGTCTGGAGGCTGTTTGAACGATATTACCGAGGGACGGATACAGGCACATCCGATGTCGGCTCAGGCCTTGGTATGGCCGTAACAAAAGGCTTAATTGAAGCGATGAAGGGTCGTATTGAAGTACAATCGACTTCTGGTGAGGGTACTGTCATTCGATTAATATGGGATGGACAATCAGAACAGGGGTAAAAAACATTCCGCTTGACCTTTTCATTTTCAATCTATATAATCGACACTCAATAACACCTGTTCCAACATTTTGATATGGACTTGAACGATATTAAGATCAATTTAATGGATATCGATTTTGCATATTTGGCGATGACCAGAGACAAGATTCCGTTTGCGTGCTGCCCAGAGAGAGAAGGGATTGGTGAAACCTTCTTCAGCGAACGGACCGGAATTACCCCTCTGCAGCCGTGACCTCGAACATCAGCTTTTCGGTCTTCTTCCCGGATTCCGGACAAAGCTGTCAGTAGAGTTCACCGCCTGATCCCCGATAACGGATTCCAATGAGGGTTATGATGTTTCTTTTTTTGCGGCGGCTGGTCGTGTTCAGGAGCATTCATAACCAAATTAGGGTGGAACCACGAGCTGAGCGCACTCGTCCCTTTTCCGGGACGGGTGTTTTTTGCGCTTCAAATTTTGAATATTGGAGAGTGGTTCACATGAATAATCCGAATAATAACAGTCAATCCAGCAACCAATCGAATGACCAACAGCAAACTCTACATCCGATTGAAATTCGCCTGCAAGGCGGAGCTGTACGTTCTTACGACGCAGGCATCACTGTAGGAGCGGTCGCCTCATCCATCAGCACAAGTCTGGGTAAACAAGCCATCGGCGGAATCGTAAATGGTAAGAATGTCGATCTCGACTGGGGACTTGAGCAAGATTGTGAACTCGTCATCGTTACTTTGGACAGCGCGGAAGGTCTGTATCGTTACCGACACAGCACAGCTCATGTACTCGCGCAGGCTCTCAAACGCATCTACGGTGCAGAACAAGTGAAGCTGGGCATCGGGCCAGTCATTGAAGATGGATTCTATTACGATGTTGATCTGGAGCATGCTCTATCGATCAGTGATTTGGCTGCCATTGAGCAAGAAATGAACAACATCATAAAAGAAAATGAAAAGATTAGCCGCCGGGTAGTTAGCCGGGAGGAAGCACTTCGCATCTTTGGAGAGATTCAGGACCCATATAAGCTTGAACTCATTCAGGATTTACCGGAGGACGCTGAGCTTTCGATTTATGACCAAGGAGAGTTCTTCGATCTATGTCGCGGCCCACATCTTCCTTCCACTGGTCGGATCAAAGCATTCAAACTGCTGAATGTGGCTGGTGCATACTGGCGCGGCAACTCGGACAATAAAATGCTGCAGCGCATCTACGGCACTGCTTTCCCAAGCAAAGCCCAATTGGATGAACATCTGCACATGCTGGAAGAAGCGAAGAAACGGGATCACCGCAAACTGGGCAAGGAGCTTGAACTGTTCATGTTCTCCGAAGAAGCACCCGGTATGCCGTTCTATCTGCCCAAAGGCATGACTGTCCGTACAGAACTGGAGCAATTCTCCCGTGAACTGCAGCTACAGGAAGGCTATCAGGAAGTTCGCACTCCCCTCATGATGAACAACCGGCTGTGGGAGCAATCGGGTCACTGGGAGCATTACAAGGACAATATGTATTTCTCGGAAGTGGACGATGCGACTTTTGCCCTGAAACCTATGAACTGCCCGGGTCACATGCTGATTTTCAAAAATACACTCCATTCCTATCGTGAGCTGCCGATTCGTATGATGGAATTCGGTCAGGTGCACCGCCATGAATTCTCAGGCGCTCTGAACGGCATGATGCGGGTGCGGACATTCTGTCAGGATGATGCCCATCTCTATGTGATGCCAGAGCAGATCGAGGAAGAGATTAATCAGGCGATTTCATTGATCGGACGTATGTACGACATCTTTGGATTTGAGTACAATATTGAGTTGTCCACTCGTCCGGAAGATTCCATGGGATCGCAAGAGCTGTGGGATCAAGCAGAAAGCGCATTGCAGAATGTACTTGATCGGCGCGGTGTGAAATACCGTATTAACGAGGGTGATGGTGCCTTTTACGGTCCGAAAATTGACTTCCACATTCTCGATGCACTGAAGCGCAGCTGGCAGTGCGGAACAATTCAGCTTGATTTCCAAATGCCCGAGAAGTTCGATCTCACTTATATTGGCGAGGATAGCCTGAAACACCGTCCTGTCGTGATCCACCGTGCCATCTATGGTTCAATTGATCGGTTCATCGGCATCCTGACTGAACATTATGCAGGTGCGTTCCCGCTCTGGCTCGCGCCCGTGCAAGTGAAGCTGCTGCCAGTGTCAGATCATTACGCAGATTATGCGCTTCAGGTTCAGAGCCAGCTGCGGGCTGCCGGTATTCGGGTAGAAACAGACTTGCGCAGTGAGAAGCTCGGCTACAAAATCCGTGAAGCTCAGATGGAAAAAGTGCCTTACTCGCTCGTACTCGGGGAAAATGAGAAAAATGCCTCATCCGCCTCTGTCCGTGCATACGGTCAGGGCGATCAAGGCATTCAGCGCATTGAAGCATTTATGGAGCTGATTCAGCAAGCTGTGAAGGCCAAAGCCTGAGCGCTTAATCAGGAATCGGCTGAAACTTAACGTTAGAGGCAGCCCGTTAATATGGAAAACGGTCGCCTCTAATTCTGTCGCAAGGATGCAGGCTCTTCTGCTTCGAACAGTCAGTAATTACAATTTCTCTTCGGGTCTAAGTCCAACTTGCTCTTCGCTCCATGTCCAGAAACGCTCAGCGGCTGCAACATCCAGCGCATGGGCTTTCAACTCCTGGTCCTTTTGTTGATAGTAGTAACGCCCGGTTACCCCGGCGACTTCAGGGCTTGTGGCGAGATAGATGGCCGTTTGTGCCCCTTCTTTAGGTGAAAGGAAAAACGGCAGCTTGCCCACCAAAGCCATAATACGAGTGCCAAAACCGGTATTACGGTCTACGCCAATACTTGTGCCCACCGCACCGGGATGAAGACAATTCACGGTGATTCGGGTATCCGCTAATTTACGGGCCAGTACACGGGTGAACAACACGTTAGCCAGCTTGGATTGGGCGTAACTTTTGATTGGATTGTAGCCTTTGTGCAGATGGGGATCTTCGAAATGGATTTTGCCGGCTTTGTAAGCACCAGACGAAACATTTACAATACGCCCCTGCTTCGCAGACTTCAAAGGTTCGATCAGGAGTAAGGTCAGCAGAAAATGTCCAAGATGGTTAATACCGATGGCTTGTTCGAAACCGTCGGAGGTTTCCTGGCGTTTCAACATAACGACACCCGCATTATTAACGAGAACGTCAAGTGTGTCGTAACGCTCACGGAAGAATTGGGCAAAATGGCGGATGCTCTCCAGTGACCCCAGGTCACACAGCATCAGTTCAATCGCAGTTGAGCCGGACTGACGCAGCGCCTCCTCCAGTGCCTGCTGTCCGCGCTTCTCGCTGCGGCACGCCATAATCACGTGATACCCTTGCCTTGCAAGTTCAATGGTGGTTGCCAGACCCATGCCTGAGTTGGCTCCCGTAACAATGGCTGTTGGAATGGACATCAGGTACTTCCCTTCTGAACCAGAGGTTCTTCATATTTTGGAACACTCGTCTTCTTGTTTCTTAGCACTACTGACGTCAATATGAGATAATCAAAAGATCACATATTGGTCTTATAGGGAGGATACGTATGCTAACCAAAGAAGACTTCAAGAAACTGAAAAAAGAAGCGAAACTTGAAATTGCACTCATCGAACAGGAAGTTCAAAATCTCCAGCAAAAGACAGACTCATCCCTGTATGAAAAAGATAAACTGTGGAACGATGAAGAGATTGGTGAGCTTACCCAAAAACGGAAAGAGCGAAAATATAGTTCATGGACAATTGAATTATGCACGATTATTGAAGACCTGCTAAATCAACTATACCAGCAAACGTATCAAAAAAATTTTAATTCGATCCAGCTGATGAAAACTCCTGCATACCGTTCATTATCCAATATCGAGATCCTTCAAGCTGAATTGAAAATCCAGCATCTTTCCCTGAAATCGGGTGAAGAGAAATTGGAAGAAGAAATAGCCAAAGTGTTTCAACTAAGAAATAAACTTATTCACTCCAACTTTTCTTATGCTTCCATCTTGAGAGAACATCATGATGCAAATCAAGAGTTTGAATCCACCCTGGATACGGTGAAGAAGTATAGAAAATACTTGAAATATAATCAGCCAGAGAACTAACGAATGCATGATAACCACAACATGTAAAATGGTCCTACACAATAAAGGAGGTGCTCCGGGTTCGATCCGGAAATAAATATGAACAAACCATCCATGGATATTACGGTTCTAAATCTTCATATTGTTACACCTGCGGGTAAAAACCCGATCTATCCTGTCATGTTGCGCGATGAAGATGGTATTACGCTTGTGGATACTGGCATGATTGGCCAATTCGCCGAACTTCAGTCCGCACTGGAGCATGAAGGCGTTCAGCTATCTGATATCAAGCGCATTATTTTAACACATTCTGATATAGACCACATGGGAAACCTTAGTGCCCTGGTGAATGCTGTTCCGGAAGTAGAAATCTGGGCACATAGCGATGAAATTCCGTATATCACGGGCAAAGAGCCCATGATCAAGTTCACACCAGAACGCAAAGCGTTGCTGCCTAAACCTATAGCGGAGCTGGCGGAACAATTGATCTCACAGCGGACTGAGTTCAAAATATCCAAAGTGTTAGAGGACGGTGACATGCTGCCCCTACAAGGCGGCATCCAGGTCATTCATACACCAGGGCACACCCCAGGACATATCTGCCTGTACTTCCGGGAGCAACAATTCCTGCTCGCTGCGGATGAATTGCGTGTGGTCGACGATGAATTGGAAGGTCCTTCTCCACCTGCAACACCGGACATGCCTGAAGCACTGCGCAGCTTGAAAAGATTGCTTGGCCTGAAGCTGGAGAAGGTGCTTTGTTACCATGGTGGTGAGTTTACCGATGAGCCCAGTAAGCGCATTGCTGAACTCGCGGAAAGCGCGGACTAATTGGTATCTGCAACCTAAGCTATATTTACGTAAATATTGAAGCGAAGGGGCTGTCCCATACGTCATGAACATGGCGGGACAACCCCTTTTCTATTGTAAATGTTACAGTTTCGGCGTCAGAACGATTAATTGGTCATCTCCATCACGCGGAGATCCCCTGCCATCCCAGTTGTTCGTCAGCACATATAACTTCCCGTCTTCTCCGGCAGTCACATTACGAATACGTCCCCACTCGTTCTTAAAAATCGGCTCCACCTGCGTTACTTGTGTACCGTCTTCGGAAAGAGTAATTTTGAGCAGTTGTTCACCCCGCAGATTGGCAGCAAGCAGTGATCCGGCCCACGGACCTTCCTCAATAAAGGCTACACCTGATGGTGCCCATGTTTCATCTCCACTATGGGCAAGCGGAGCCTGATATGTGCCGTTGTCATCATCGTCTCCCTCCACCTCAGGCCAGCCATAATTCTCACCAGCTTCAATCCGGTTTATTTCATCAAAATTACGCTGACCATGCTCTGTGGCATACAGATAGCCATTGTCCGGGTTCCAAGCCAGGCCCTGTGCGTTCCGATGCCCTATACTGTACACAGGTGAATTAGGCCAAGGGTTATCTTCTGGGATCGATCCGTCGAGACCAATCCGCAATATTTTGCCACCCAAGCTATCTTCGTTCTGGGCCAGCTCCGGTTCATAGCGTTCACCTGTCGTAATATAGAGCAGATTGTCCGGGCCAATCTTGATCCGTCCTCCATTGTGATTCACCCCACCAGGAATGTCACTGAGCAGCTCCTTGTCTATGGTCGCCTTCCCATCACTCACCTTCAAGCGCAACACCCGATTGGCAATGTCACCATCACCTTCCAGATAGGAATGGTATGCATACATATAGCCGTTATCATTAAAATCCGGATCAGCAGCAAGTCCAAGCAGGCCGCCTTCCCCCTCTTCATTAAACGGAGCAGCAAATTCAATCAGAGGTTCAGATGCCAACTCTCCGCTTTCGATGACCCGAATGGTACCCGGTCGCTCTGTTACAAACATCCGTCCATCAGGCACGCTTACCAACTCCCAAGGTACATTGAGTCCTTCGACTAGCACGGAGGCTTCGTAAGGAATTACAGCATTCTCATCTGTTTCCTCTTCCCCACCACTCGCACCGTTATTACCACCTTCCGCTGTCTGGCCCTGACCTGTACCCTGTCCTTGTGATGTCTGCTGCGCTTCTGTCGCCGGGTCACCCGAAGCACAGGCCGTTAGCAACGCCAAACTGAGTAACGAAGCATATAACGGAACGCTTAGTCGATTATTCATGAGTACGTCTCCCTTCTAATGTGTTTGTTATATCGTGTAATCCTGGCTTCAAGGACCGTCCATTTCTAAAGTAAGTAAATAAGTAAGTTAAGCAAGTAAGCAAGCAAATTAGCAAACCTACGCGGTTTCGCCCTGTATTACCCTCCCCACCTGCCGCTTAAACGGGTAGTTAACGCTAATTTTCGGTCATCATGCTGCTTCCCATTTGGATTTCCCCGACATTCTTCTATAATAGAAAGAAGATATATAAATTGAACTAAATATTTACACGAGAACGGAGAGGACAGAAATAACCTGAAGAAGCGAAGTGTTCGCCTAAAAGCTGTCTGAAAGAAAGCTGCATCGGAAGCATACGCTATCCCCGGATTTTACCCCTTGAAAAAGATAATCCAAAAAAATCTGGGGATAACAGCGATCGGAAGGTTGTTCTGTCATCGGAGTGGCAAGTGTAAATATTATTTAGTTCAATTTATGTAGAACGAATGAAAGGTGGAAAACTACACTCATGAATCAAACTCCTTTATCCCGGCTGGAAGCGGGTCTGTCTACAAAAGGATTAGACGCCATGCTGATTACAGATCCGAAACATATTTACTATTTAACAGGTTTTGCGAGTAATCCGCATGAGCGTTTCCTCGGGCTTGTCCTTGCACGCGGCGAAGATCCGCTGTTGATCGTGCCTGCACTCGACGAGGAAGCTGCCGCTGCCGCTTCTTCGGTATCCAACATTGCCACACATTCCGATACGGACAATCCTTACGCCTTATTTGAGCGTTATCAAGGACGTCTGGGCCGCGTAGGTCTCGAAAAAGAATACGTGACTGTTGCACGTTATGAACAGTTGACCGCCGCTCTTGGTGCTGCCAACTTTGAAGATGTCGGTCCTCTGCTTCGCACCTTGCGTGTGAAAAAGACACCGGATGAAGTCGCTCGCATTCGCCACGCCATTCATCTGATCGAGGAGACGCTTCGCCAAGGACTGTCCCACGTTCGTACGGGCGTATCCGAAATTGAACTGGTTGCCGAAATGGAATACCAGATGAAAAAACTGGGTGCAGACAGCCCTTCCTTCGATACGATGGTGCTCACTGGACCCAAAACAGGCTTGCCGCACGGCACACCAGGTGAACGCAAATTGCAGCATGGTGATCTGTTGATGTTTGATATGGGTGTCTACGCTGGTGGGTATGCATCAGATATTACGCGTACATTTGCCTTTGGTGACATTTCACCTGAACTTAAAACCATCTATAACACCGTGCTCGCAGCAAACGAAGCTGCCATTCGTGCAGTTAAGCCAGGCGTCACCTGTGCGGATATTGACCGTGCAGCACGCCAGGTTACGGAAGAAGCCGGATACGGCGAACGCTTCTTGCACAGAGTTGGACATGGAATGGGCATTGACGTGCATGAGTATCCTTCCCTGCACGGGCAGAACATGGACATTCTGGAGGAAGGTACAGTATTTACGATTGAGCCTGGCATCTATACTGGCGCAGGCGGTGTGCGTATCGAGGATGATGTACTTGTGACAGAAACTGGCGTTGAGGTGCTGACGTCCTATCCGAAGGAGCTGCAAATTCTGACGGACTAATCCTTTTTGGGATCACCATACTACCCAGCCAGCTCCTCCTAAAGAAAATATGATGCCATAACAAAAATGTCCCGCGAAACCATGAATGCATGGCTTTGCGGGACATTTTTCTTTTGTTCTTCAGATTTTGCCGTCTGCATAACAGAGAATCTAGGCTTCGTCCTTGAATTTAAAGCTGCGTGCAGCATATAGAAACGGCGTTCCTACCGCGGTCAATACAAATTTGATGACGTACGTCGTCAAGAAAATTTCAAGCCAGACGTTCCATGGATAGATGAAGGCAAACGCAATCGTGCAGAATACCAGCGTATCCGCAAACGAACTGATGATCGAGCTGCCGTTGGTACGTATCCACAACTGATTGCGCCCTGGCGCCACCTTGCGCAGCCAAGTGTACAGTCGTACGTCCAGAAACTGGCTAATGAAATAGGCTGTCAGACTTCCGAGTGCCAGACGTGGCAGCAAACCAAACAGCTTCACCATCGAATCCTGTGCAAAGTCCGTCGACGCCGGTTCAAAGAACAATACCATCTGCATCAGCACTGTCGTCATGATCAATGTGAAGAACCCGAACCATACGGCTTTACGTGCCTCACCCGGTCCATACTTCTCATTGAGCAGATCACTCGTCAGGTACATGCTAACATACATCGTATTGCCCAGCGTTAGAACGATACCCATAATATCTATCGTTTTGGTCACCTGTATATTGGCAATAACTGTTGCCACACCGATCCAGGCATAAAGACCCTTTTTACCGAACAAGCGGTAACATAAAAGAAAAAAGCCATACGTTACGAGAACAAAAAGCGCTCCCCATCCTAAATTAAACAATATAAATACACTGCCTTCCTAGTTTTGATTACGCGGGATGGTTACGAACCGCGGTTTGGCTCTGGGCCAAAACATGAATACTCTATCACATTTCCCCAAAGTTGAACAGCACTAAATAACTACAACTGGCTTCAAGTGATATTTACGGTATGCCCTAAGGATGCTAAAAAGCAAAAAGCCGCCCTCCGGATTAACCCGAAGAACGGCTGCTCTTGTATGGCTTGTGGCTGTATCTGCCATCCGCCTATTATGAATCTGAATTACACCTGAACGGCGGAATCCAGATCACGGCTTTGATCATTGAATGTATCCTGATCGTTTTCTTTCAAAATTTTGCTGGATACGAGACCTGCGGTCATCGAATCGTTCACGTTCAGCGCCGTACGGCCCATGTCGATGAGCGGTTCAACCGAGATCAGCAAGCCTGCCAAGGCTACCGGCAGGTTCATCGTGGACAACACGATCAGAGAAGCGAAGGTTGCCCCGCCGCCTACACCGGCTACGCCGAATGAACTGATCACGACTACCAGGATCAGAGTAATAATGAAATCCCAGCTCATCGGGTCAATCCCGACCGTAGGAGCAATCATGACCGCCAGCATGGCCGGATAGATCCCGGCGCAGCCGTTTTGACCAATCGTAGCACCAAAGCTTGCCGACAAGTTCGCAATCCCGTCCGAAACACCCAATCTCTTCGTTTGTGTCTCCACGTTAAGCGGAATCGCTGCCGCACTTGAACGGGAAGTAAAAGCAAAGATCAGTGTTGGCAGAACCTTTTTCACATACGTAATTGGATTGAAGCCAAACAGTGAAATAATAATCAGGTGGATGATGAACATAACGATCAACGCCACGTAGGAAGCAATGACGAATTTGATCAGCTTCAGAATCTCATCCGGGTTCGTTGTGGCGGTTACTTTCGTAATCAGCGCCAAAATCCCGTAAGGGGTCAGCCTCAGCACCAGCGTTACAATCCGCATAACCACCGCATATACCGCATTGACCATGCCGCGGAATGTTTCCGCCTGCTGTGGTTTTTTGCGATCCAATCCGAGCACTGCCACACCAATAAAGGCCGAGAAAATAACAACAGCCAGCGTGGATGTACGACGTTCTCCGGTCATGTCCGCGAATGGATTCGACGGAATGAACTCCAGTACTTGCTGTGGAATCGTCTGATCCTTCACATCAACGAGACGTTCTTCCATCTTCTGGCCTTGTGCAAGCTCTCGGTCTCCACCTTCGATCTCAATGGAAGTCAGATTGAAGCTCAAGCTCGTCACAATACTTACACTTGCGGCAATCGCTGTCGTGATGAGCAGGATTGCGATAATCGAAAGGCTCATTTTACCGAGATTTTGCTTGCCTTTCAGATTCATGATAGCCGAAATGATGGAAACCATGATCAATGGAATCACGACCATTTGTAACAAACGAACATATCCTGAACCGGCCAGATTAAACCAATCGACCGACTTGGTAATGATGTCAGAATCAGATGTGTAGATCAATTGCAGAATGACGCCGTATACGACCCCAATGCCCAAACCCGCAAACACACGCTTGGTAAAAGAAACATGTTTCTTCTGCATCCAGAACAGGACACCCAGAAGAGCGAGCATAACCACGACGTTCAAAATGATTAAAAAGGTATTCATCTGTATAAATCCTCCTCAGTGTGAGTAACCGGATATCCCGGTTTTCTACTCGCTCAAAAGCGATATCCAACAATATATCACATAACAAACTATTCTGGTAGGTATTAATTGATATTATGTAATATGCGTGTAACAAATTCATCTATTTCTGAAAAAAATACACTGAATCGTGAAAATTATTGTATTCAACCTCCGGTTAATTTTGTAATATAGGTATATCCGCTTATTCCCAAGTTTTCTCAACGTGAAAATTAGGCCTTTCTTCGTTGGTATTTAGTCTTACGATAACGGAAAAGCGATAATGTTAATGAACATGACGTGAAAGGATGATTCTATGTTTCGAAATCGCACCGTTGCCGGTAAAATCAGAGGCACGCTGTTCCTCGTACTGCTGGTTGCTTCCTTGTTGTTTAGTATCAGTTTCTATGCTGTCTCCATGAATATTATGCAGAGCTACGTGCTTCCACAGTTCGACAAGGTCCTGAGCACGTCCATTCAGGATATATACAAGAACACATCCGCTTCTAAAATTTTGCAAGTACAGAGTGGCGGAGCCGGATCTGAGGGTGCTGCACTGACTGTGGAATCCTATCTGGCTGGCAAAGCCAAAGAGCATAATTTGGACGGAGCCTACGTTGTGTCCATTCAGGATGGTAAAGCTGTCGTTGTCATCGCGAATACCTCCTCGGGCATGAAAGCCGGAGATGAAATTAAAGTAGAAACAGCAATGAATGAGGCCACTGAGAAAAAAGAAATGGAAATCAGCCAGGTTTATGCCGATTCCTTCGGTGTACATAAAGCAGCCTTTATACCGATCGCAGGAAGTAACATGATCATGGCTGTTAGCATGGATGCCCAATTCATTCAGGACAAAATTGCACAGATCTTCTGGTTGTGCCTCGGTATCACAGCATTGGTCTTTGTGCTCGGATGGCTCATCTCGACTAGCATGATCAAACGTGTAACCAAACCGATCATCAAGCTCGTTCAACATAGCAAACAGATATCACAAGGAGATCTGACTGCTGAACTTCAGATTAAAGGTAAGGATGAAATTGCACAGCTCGCTTCAAGCTTCCAGACGATGACTCATAATCTGAAAGAAATGATTAGCCGCGCCCTCTCTACATCCAATGAAGTTGTAGAAGGCTCCAATGATTTGCTCAAACGGGTAGAATCCATGTCCGGTATGGTGAAAGACTCCAGTCGTTCTGCAGAAAGTGCCGAGAAAGGCAGCGTAAGCATCGCTTCCAGCGCAGCCGAAAATGCAAGAGCCATGGAAGAAATCACACAAGGCATTATGCATATTGCTTCCTCTTCTGCCGAAGTATCGGAGCAGATCGGAGATGCTGCGAACGAAGCTGTTAACGGTAACCGACTGGCACAGGATGCCATTCAGCAAATGGAACGTGTCGGCCAGACCGCAAGCGAATCTCTGCGTTACGTCGAAACAATGAACGAGCGCTCGATCGCTATAGGGACCATCGTTCAATCCATTTTTGAAATCACGAAACAGATTAACATGCTGTCCCTCAACGCTTCCATTGAAGCAGCTCGTGCGGGAGAACATGGACGCGGATTCGCCGTTGTGGCCGGAGAAGTACGCAAACTGGCGGAGCAATCCAAGACAGCTACAGAGGAAATCTCCGATTACCTGGGTACCATCCGCGAAGATGCTGAACGTTCCGTTGATGCCATGAATCGTGTAACCCAAGAGATTGGATCAGGTACTCATGTGGTTCAACAGGCAGGCTCCGCGTTCCAGCAGCTTAACGAATTAATTCAGAACGTTAATCTGACCATTCAGACGGTATCGGCCTCTACCCAGCAAGTATCTGCTGGAGCTGAACAAGTCAGTGCTTCCGTGGAAGAAACGGCTCAGATCACGTCCAAGTCCCGTCAAAGCATGCAGGAGATTGCTTCTACAGCGGATCTCCAACTGAATGAGATGGATTCCCATTCCAGCACCGTACGTCATCTGCATGAACAAGCGGTAGAACTGCAATCCGCCATGAAGAACTTCAAAATAAACTAATCGGAATACCTTTAACCCATTATTTCCATTTTCGAATCAAACTTAACATTAGATACTCAAATACCCCCATGCTCAGCATCGTTCCAGATTTCAGGGAACGTTGCCAAGCGTGGGGGTATTCTTTTGGACTGCTTATTATATAAATTGAACTAATGTATATTTACACGCGCCACTCCGATGACAGAACAACCTTTCGATCGCTGTTACCCCGAGCAGTTTTTTTATTCAGGCGCCTGAACGCCTATAATCTCGTATACACGCTGCATATCCAATGAAGAACGTAATGATTCAGCTACACGGTCGAACTCCATTTCCTTGCGTTCACGTGCGCTGTACGTCTCCAGCAATGGAGAAAGCCCTTTTCCTTCACGCAGACCATTGAGCCATGAACGCCGGAACTGATCACTTTCAAACAAACCATGCAGGTATGTTCCCCACACTTTGCCGTCAATTGTGCCCCAGCCTTCATTGAAGGATTGACCTCCCGGATGGGCGATTTCGAACAAGGCCGTTACACGTTCAGGCTCAAGACACTCGGTAACACCCATATGAATCTCGTATCCATTAATCGGCAACGAGCTTGCTGCATCGCTTTCCTTGGGCAAACGAATTGGATGAAGACCGTGTACATGCCCGGAGGCTCTTACCGTTTGTTTGTTCTGCAGAAAGGTTGTCGATAGGGGCAGCCATCCCAATCCATGGGCTTCCTGTATCTGATTCGCTTCTACCGCAAATGGATCTTTGAGATGCTGACCGAGCATCTGATATCCACCACATATCCCGACAAGCTGAACATGTTCACGCTCCGTCTGGCTGGCAATCGCTTGCTCCAGTCCTGACGCACGCAGAAAAGCCAGATCTCCAATCGTGTCCTTCGTACCCGGAAGCAGAATGGCGTCAGGATGTCCCAGTTCATCAGGAGAAGTCACGTATCGCACACTCACATCCGGTTCTCGGGAAAGAGCATCAAAGTCTGTAAAGTTGGAAATACGCGGATAGCGAATTACCGCAAGGTCCAGCTCCTGCTGACCGGATTTGCCATGTCGCATGGAGTCCAGCACCACGGAGTCTTCCGCTTCAATCTGAATATCACTTATGTAAGGCAATACGCCCAATACAGGTATGCCTGTCCGTTCTTCAAGCCAGTCCAACCCAGGCTGCAGCAAGGAAAGATCTCCACGAAACTTGTTGATGATGAATCCTTTTACACGCTGAACCTCATGCGGCTCCAGCAGCTCCAGTGTACCTACAATGGAGGCAAAGACGCCGCCACGATCAATATCCGAGATCAGAATAACCGGAGCATCCGCCCAGCCCGCCAGATTCATATTAACGATATCCCGATCCTTCAAATTAATCTCTGCAGGACTTCCCGCACCTTCCATCAGCACGATATCATACGTCGCGCGCAACCGATTCAGTGCATCCATGACCGTTTGTTTGGCTTCAGGCAGGAAATGCTGCCGGTAGTCCCATGCACTCATCTGTGTAAGAGGCACACCGTGCACGACAATCTGGGAATGCATATCCCGAACCGGCTTGATCAGGATCGGATTCATATCCGTTGTTGCTTCAATGCCGCATGCCTCGGCTTGCGCCCCCTGGGCTCTTCCAATTTCCTTGCCGTCTTCTGTGACGTAAGAATTCAGCGCCATGTTCTGTGATTTGAACGGAGCCGGCCTGAAGCCATCATGCTTGAATATTCGGCATAAGGCCGTTGTAATCACGCTTTTTCCCACATCCGATGCTGTCCCTTGCAGCATTAATACGGCCGCCTTTTGTTCAGACGTTTGTGCAGCAGTATCTTCCACGTTCCCTCACCCCCGCTCTCCGCGTTATATCAAAAAGAATCCCTGCAACAAACTAAGTACCGTTAGCAGTGCGGCCTCAAGCAATTCATTCATGGCTCCATACGTGTCCCCTGTAAGTCCACCCAGCCTTTCACTGATACGCCCGGCAACGAATTTGCCAATCACATAACCAGCCAGTGGCACCACAATGATCGCTGCAACAGGATATAGCCACCATGGTAACGTCCCTAGTCCATTCTCCATTTCCAGTACCTGGAACATGGCTGTATCCGGCTGGAAGATCCATACCGCTGCCCATGTGATCACACCTGCCAGAAAGGTTAGTCCTACCGCAGAGCTGCGTGCACGCTGGACTTCCTTTCGTTCACCCAAACCCTTGAACAGGACAGCGAGTCCGTCGTCCTTGCGTGCATTCGGCAAGGCCGCCATGGCATACACCATGAACCATCGGCTCCAGATCATCGGCAGGATGAGCAAAGCTCCATAGTCCCAATTGCCACGTGCGATAAAGTCAGCAATTAATGACGCTTTCATCATCAGCAGCAGGACACAGGCGATCACGCCCATGGCTCCCACACGGCTATCTTTCATAATCTCCAGCATTCGCTCACGGGATCGATAACTAAGCAGCCCATCTGCCGTATCCATCCAGCCATCCAGATGAAGGCCTCCGGTTAGCCATACCCATAACGTCAAGGTTAACACCGCTGCCGGAAACGATGGAAGCAGTGCACCCGTCAGGGCTCCACCCAGCCAGACGCATAATCCGATGACCGCACCAACCAGCGGGTAATACACCACACTCTCCCGCAATAATGGCGGGACGAAATCAAGCTGCATTTTTACCGGAAAACGGGACAGAAATTGAAAAGCGGCCGCAGCCGCATGTTTTTGTTCAAGATCGCTTTTACTCATAAACGATACTCCCTGCTTTTCAGCTCAATCGCAATACCCACTGTCACCAGAAACACTTCGCGGCAAATCGCAGCAACCCGCTGATTGAGAATACCCGCCAAATCCCGATATCTTCTGCCCAGCGCATACTCCGGCACAATACCGTCCCCTACTTCATTGGTGACAAGCACGAGCAGACCCGGGTACGACTGGATGGCCGCTACCAGTGCGTCCATATGATCGTACAGCACCTGTACCGGCTCATGTTCATGCGCTAACAGCACATTGCTGAGCCACAGTGTCAGACAATCCACCAGAACGGTCGGTGCAGACGTACCTGTATAGGACTCTCCCATTCGTGTAATTAATTCAGGCAGTGCCAGCGGTTCTTCCACCGTATGCCACAGATATCCTGCTTCATCCCGCTGGCTCTGATGCAGACGTATCCGCTCGCGCATCTCGTCATCATAAGCCTGCGCCGTAGCGACATACCAAGCCTCAGAGGATCGCTGCATACAGAGACGCTCGGCAAACGAACTTTTGCCACTTCGCGCCCCGCCCGTCACAAGTACACTCATGGGGATACCTCTCCTTGAACCGATGAATCAACAGATTCTGATGGATTCTCGGTAGGTAGAGTCTCCGTCGTACCACCAGATACGCCCGCACTTGCAAATGTCGCCATCTCATTCAGAATGCGACATGACGCATCAATTAGATGAAGACTGAGCACGCCTCCGGTGCCTTCACCCAGTCGCATGTCCAGATCGAGCATAGGCTTCAGACCCAGCTCACGCAGCAACGCTGCATGTCCGCTTTCATGCGATGTGTGGGAAGCAATCATGTATTCTGTACTGAGCGGAGCAAGCTGACTCGCAATCAACGCGGCGGCACTGGAGATAAATCCATCCACGACCACAGGGCATCCGTTTGCAGCAGCAGCGAGAATCACGCCTGTCAGTCCGGCAATCTCCAGTCCGCCCACTTTGCACAGTACATCGAGTGCATCGTCTGCATCCGGAGCATTTACGCTGAGGGCTTGGCTGACCACTGCGGCTTTGCGCTGCAATCCGGCATCATCCACACCTGTTCCCCGACCAACCGCTGAAGCAGGTGCTGTTCCGGTTAATGCACACATCACCGCTGCGCTAGCGGTTGTATTGCCGATCCCCATCTCTCCGGTCACAAACAACTGCGTTCCCTTCGCTACCTCGGTGGAAACCACTTCAGCTCCTGCAAGAATGGCCTCAATCGCTTCGCCCCGTGTCATTGCAGCACCCTTCGCCATGTTGGCTGTTCCTTTGCGGACTTTGCGGGAGACCAGTTCTGGATGATCCAGATCGGCATTCACGCCGATATCCACACAGATCACATGAGCTCCAGCGTGGCGTGCAAGCACATTGACAGCCGCTCCCCCTGTTAGGAAATTCAGGACCATCTGCGGCGTTACCTCAGCAGGAAAAGCACTAATCCCTTCTTCAACCACCCCATGATCCGCAGCCATAACGATAACAGCTCTTCGATCAAAGCAAGGCCGAGTCTCACCGGTGATCCCCGCCAGACGAATAACCAGCTGTTCAAGCTTGCCCAGACTGCCGGGTGGCTTGGTCAATGCATCCACATGTGCGGAGGCCTCAGCTGCAACTGCCTCATGTGGACCCACGATCCGACCCATTAACTGTTCCAACACCTGTTCATTATTCATGCAGCCAGCACTTCCTTTATCAAAATATGGGGTCTCCCCCGATTCATTCATTTCTTCTCTCGTCTTAGCAACAGCTGTGGCAATCCATTGTCCGGATGATTCACCATGGCCGGACTCACCCGGAAGATCTCCCGAATGTTCTCTTCCGTCATCAGCGAATGGGGTGTGCCACTGCCTACACAAGTCCCTTCACGCAGCGCCAGAATATGATCACAAAATTGCGCGGCCAGGTTCAAATCATGCAGCACCGCCACAATCGTAATATGAGTTTTTTGACGCCACGCCGATAATAACTCCATGAATTGCAATTGATATTTGATATCGAGAAAGGTGGTTGGCTCGTCCAGCAATAATAGCCTGGGTTCCTGAGCCATGACTTTGGCAAGCGCAACCCGCTGCCGTTGACCGCCACTCAGTGCATCCAAAGGTCGTTCGGCCATGTCACTCAGACCCAACTCCTCTAACACCTTATCAACTATCGCTGCTCCATCCGACGGTTCTTTGCCAAGCCAGTTCTGGTAAGGATAACGTCCCATCTCGACAACATCCCTTACGGGATAAGAGATGGCCGGCAGTCCATCCTGCTGCAAGACTGCAATCATGCGCGACAGATCTTTGCGGGTGTACGAGGAAATGTCGCGTCCATCAATCTGTATGCTGCCAGCGTTCGGCTGTTCGGTTCCGGCAAGTAGCTGAAGCAGGGTCGATTTTCCACTGCCGTTTGGACCAACAACGCCCCACCATTCACCCTCTGTGACTTGCCAGTCCACCGCATGCAGAGCCCGATGGTTACCATACATTTTACCAGCTTTCGTGACTTCAATCATCGGTCGACTCTCGGTAGGGTCTCTTTTCATGAATGTACTCATGGCATCATCCCCTTCCGCAGCTTTTTGTTCCGATGCAGCAGATACGCAAAGAATGGCGCTCCAACAAAAGCTGTAACTACACCCAGCGGAATTTCGGTTGGGGCCAGCAATGAGCGTGCAATCGTATCTGCCCAGACCATGAAGATGGCTCCCCCAATCGCGGACAAAGGCACCAACAACCGATAATCAGGTCCGACAATGAGCCGAAGAATATGCGGAATGACCAACCCAACGAAGCCGATCACGCCGGATACAGAGACAGCGCCTGCCGTAACCAGCGTACCCACAGCTAACACCGACAGTTTCAATCTATCCACCTGAACCCCGATATGCGCGGCTTGTCGTTCCCCCAAGGCAAGCACATTCAACGAACGCGCACGGCTCCAGAGGAAAATCAGCCCCAGCACAAAATACGGGAAAAGGATGGCCGTATACGACCACCCACGCAGTGCCAGACTTCCCATCGTCCAATATATAATTTCATTGATTGTCTGCTTCGACATGGTCGACAGGAAGGAGACTACTGCTCCCAGGAAACTCTGCATGACGACGCCAGCCAGAACCAGGCTGTGTGTCGGTATTTTGCGTCCCTCACGAGCGAGGGCCAGCACAAACCACAATGTGACTACTCCCGTCAGAAACGCGACCAGTGGCAGAGTCCAGATCCCAATCAGTGCATACTGCAATCCGAAAAAAATCAGAAAAGCCGCACCTACCGATGCACCGGACGATACGCCCAGGGTAAACGGATCAGCCAGAGGGTTACGAAGAACCCCCTGGAATCCAGTTCCGGCAATCGCCAGCGATGCACCTACAAGCACGGCAAGCAGTACACGTGGGAATCTGACCTTCCATATGATCTGTTCTGCTGCTGTATTCCAGTCAGGAACAATCCAGTCGCCCAGCCAGGGAATGCGATGAAGCAAGATGCCCGCAATGTCCAAGGCAGGCAGGGCAACCGAACCGATGCCCGTGCAGATGAGCACGGTTAACACAAGCAGCACAATTCCGGCCGTTCCGTACACTGCCAGCTTTTTACTCATTTGAACAGATCAGGGTAGATCGCTTTGGCTACTTCTTTCAGACCTTGGGTTACCCGTGGTCCCGGACGGCTCAACAGGTTGGCATCCAGACCGATGACTGCATCGTTTTTCACAGCCGTAATTTGATCCCACCCGCTGCGTGCTTTAATGATTTGATCCAATGTTTTGTTATTTTCCACTACATCGTTCGCATACAGAATGACGTCCGGATTGGAAGCAATAATGTTCTCTTCATTAATCTGGTTCCAGCCAGTCAAGTCGGATGCTACGTTGTTTCCTCCGGCCAGTGTAATCAATTCATCCATGAATTCACCTTTACCTACAGTCCAGCCTGGGGAGAATTCAACATATACTTTTTTCTTCTCTTCCGGTTTAACTGCCTTCACAGCTTCAGTTACATCAGCCACATCTTTTTTCATCTGGGTGATGATCTCCTGTGCTTTTTCCTGATGATCCGTGATTTTACCAAAAGTTTCAATGTTGTTTATTACATCATCCACTGATTTAGGATCTGTTTTGAAAATCGTAATGCCCAGATCGCGCAGTTTCTTCACCGACTCTTTGCTCATTGAGATACCTGTAAATACGATATCTGCTTCAGCCGCAATGATCGACTCTTCATTAGGCTTGGATACTCCGCCCATTTTCGGTTTTGTTGTTGCTGCTTCCGGATAATCGTCATAGTCGGATACCCCTACGATCTGCTCGTCCAATCCGAGTGCGAACAGGGATTCCGTTTCAGCCGGAGATACGGATACGATTTTGGCTGGTGCTTTGTCAAACGTAAACGATTCACCCGTAGCATCTGTAACCGTGAGTGGATATTGTGTTTTGAGATCTGTCTGCGCCTGTTCCTGGGATTGCTCCTGTGCAGGTTGTGAGGTTCCTGTACCCTCGTTCGTTGTTGTTGTACCACAACCGGCCAACGTCAGTGCCAGCATCGCTGCGCTCAGCAGTGACGCTACGCCTTTCCATGTCTTGAAATTCATTGTGTTCATTCTCCCCTTCTCTATCCATTCTAGTGAGTAGTGCTCCTGTCCCAATTCCGCTTGAATTTGTGTTCCGAAAAAATAAAATCCCCAATCCTTGGTCAGGATCAGGGATGACGTCTCGCATGTGGCGATCTGCGCATGGTCAGCTTGGCGCTGTTTATGCACAGAGAACTGCCCGAAACGCTGTCCTTTCC
This sequence comes from Paenibacillus sp. OK076, assembly GCF_900110055.1. Classification (NCBI taxonomy): domain Bacteria; kingdom Bacillati; phylum Bacillota; class Bacilli; order Caryophanales; family Paenibacillaceae; genus Paenibacillus; species Paenibacillus sp. OK076. Next base: position 677,154 of record NZ_FOCH01000001.1, on the reverse strand, counting down.
TCGAAGGAACACCGGTTTATACGTCCAGGGCAGGTAACCTGACTTACAGGAATTCATCCTGATTTACAGTGGCGGGACCGTGCCGGATTTACACCGGCTTCCCTATTTCACCCGTATGCCGTTCATCGCCTCATATAAAAGCATGAAACATACTGCATGCACGCGGGACCCTTGGTCGCTAATATTGTTTAACCATTCAAGTGAGCATCCTGCATCCTTGGTAGAGCTTGTTGCGCCTCCATCGATGATGCACTTGCTAAGTCACACTTCTGTTGTGATTATAGGTTATATTGTACATCCTTACAACCCGATTTACGGAAAAGTCAATCTGGTTCCAACCCAGCTCTCCCCATCGCCATCCAGCCGGATTTTGATCGCTTGTCCTGGTATTACCTGCGTATCCCAAAATCCTTGATCTGGAATGAGACGTGATATCATATAACGAATAACACCGCCATGCGTAATTACGGCTACCTTTGGCACGTTTATGCTGCGAGAGTGCAGTATTGGTGAAAAGGACATCAGACTCTCTTCTATAAATGAATCAATTCGCGCAGCAAATGCTGTCCAAGGCTCGCCATTCGGTGGCGTTACCTCTTTAGGCGCATCGATCCAGTCTCGGTACTGCGGATTATCCTTGAGCTGGTCATAGGTCAACCCCTCCCACTGACCAAAGTTGATCTCCCTTAGTCGGGGATCAAGCTTGGCCTGTCCCGCTTGGGACGGCGCAATGTGTGTTAGTGTCTGCTGACAACGCAGCAGATCACTGCAATATAGGGCTTCGCAGGTGATATTGCTGAACTCTTCGCGCAGCGAAGATAGCTCCTGCTCTGCTCCGGGCAGCAGTCCGATGTCGGTATGCCCAAGATACCTTTTTTCCAAGTTCCACGCCGTTGTACCATGACGTATCAAAATAATCTCACGGCTTTGCATGCCACTAGGTCCAGCTTCTATCTCCATAACAGTGCACCTCCAGCAGACCATATCCCTAAGGTGACCAACCAACATACTAAAACAAAAGAACCTGCCGACCAGAACATAAGCCGAGTTGTTTGTACGATATCTTCTGCTTCCATCCGTCTTGTAGGCTCGCCCATATATGCGCGAAATGAAGCCACGCCGTGATATACGTTATGCCCGCCAAGTCTTATGCCCAGCGCTCCGGCCACCGCTGACTCGGGAAAACCGCTATTCGGGCTTGGGTGCAGTCGTGCATCCCGGGACACCATGCGTGCAGCCCCTCTGGCATCCATCTTCATGAACCAGGCTCCTATAATCAACAGCAAGGCGGTAAGCCGCGCGGGAATCCAATTGGCCCAATCATCCAGACGGGCAGACGCCCAGCCGAGATGCAGATATTTTTCATTTTTATAACCTACCATGGAGTCCAGTGTATTCACCGCCCGATAGGCCATGGCAAGTGGTGCACCACCAATCAGGGCATAGAACAGTGGAGAGACGATTGCATCCACGATATTTTCCGCCACAGTCTCCACCGTTCCCCTCACAATCTCCGGTTCATCCAGATGAGCCGTATCACGTCCTACAATCATACCCAGTGAACGTCTCGCCGCAGGCCAATCCTGTTGACTTAAATGGCGGTAAACTTCCATACCTGCATCCTTCAAACCTTTTGAGGCGATGGTGGTTGCGATTAGCACCACTTCTGCCACAACTGCAACAACGGGATGAATAAGACCCAGCACATAGATTAATCCCCAAGTCAGTGCAAAAGAACCGCCTGCAATCAAAAGTGGAAATAAAACGCCAGCTCTTTGGAGTGCCTGTTTCGAATCCACCCGCGACCTTATCGCTCGCTCCAGTGCAGAGATGGCCTTTCCCATGCCAATCACCGGATGGGGAATCCAGCGCGGATCACCGATGCAGCGATCGAGTATGTATGCTCCTACAATAATCCAGGCTCCAGCCATTCCCGTCCAGATCGGCCAGGAAGCCCATTGATGCAGCAGAGATGTCATTGCTATTTATTCCTCTCTTTCCACTCCTGCGCGGCTTGCAGGCTTTCCATTATTGTGTCATACACCAGCCTGCCGATCGCTGCACCCATGACCGTAGCCGTCCCTGCGTAACTGATGAGTGGTTTATCTACTCCAGCCTGGCTGACCGCGAGTACGATGGCATCCGTTGTTGTTCCGGTTGCAGGCAGACCATTCTCTGAATCCATCACACCGAAATCAGCTAACGCAGCGGCTTTCGCCTCTACCGCAGTCTGAATGGCATTCACCATCGCTCCAGCAGTCATACACCCATTCATCCACAACATGATATTGATCGTACCGGGAGTATAGGTTGAAGACGAAACTTTCCCAATTTTCTGGGACACCGTCCCATTGCTCATCTCATTCCCCGCAGCATCGAACACGGTTCTTGCAGAACCTGCCCGTGCAGCATTCGATACCCCTGCTGTAGTGCAGCAAAGCAATCCGAATTCATCACTTTCGTATTCCTGGATCGCTGTGTGCTCCAATCGAACCGCAGTCAGAAGACCGGCACATTGATCCTGCTGCTCCTGCCATTCACTCAACAGCTCGGCAATATCACGTGGTGGATCGTCACAGCGATAAAGTCTGTCCACATAGGTGTTGAATATGCGATCTAGTTCAATCATGCCGCCCCCATACACGGCACTGGAAAGTGCTGTTACAACAGAGGGACTGGACGCTTTAATATGCCGCTCATGTGCGGAGATGTATAATCCAGGCCACACAGAAGATCTGTATTCGTTCTGTTCCTTTTGTACATGGGAGTAATAATTATAGAATGGCAGTGCCATCGCTTTGTCCCCCTGCCTCTAACCCGGTTGTCGGATTAGGCGTAATTACATTTCCTATTGTTTCCAGCAAACGTCCATTAGCCTCCGCGTCCTTGACCGCAAAACGTACATGTCGTTCCCCAAGTCCGGGATACATCGCGCAGCTTCGGATCAGTATTCCCCGTTCTCCGAGAGCAGCCTGCATGGATGACGCTGTCCACGGTTCTGGAAGAGCTGCCAATATAAAATTTGCTTCCCCTCGTGTAACCTCACACCCCAACGCTTCCAGACCTTCCGTTAATCTCTTTCGTTCGTGTGACACCAGTGCCAATGTCTCCTGTTCAAAATTTTCCCCACTGCGCAGACAGGCTTCTCCTGCGATCAGTGCAAGCCCGTTCACACTCCAGGTGACCTGTTTCTCTGTCATGGCGCGAATCAGTTCAGGACGCCCCATCGCGTAACCCAGACGCAGGCCTGGAATCGCATAAAACTTGGTCATCGAACGAATGATGATCACTTGCGGATACTCTTTCAAGCTGGGCGCAAGTGATTGCCGCTGTGATTCAGGAATAAAATCGATAAATGCCTCATCGACAACCAATATTGTGCCTGTTGTCTCTGCTTTACGAGCAAGCCGTTGCAGAACTTCGACCGGATACTGTACCCCATTGGGGTTGTTGGGCTGTCCAAGGAAAAGCAGGTCCACCCGCTCTATCAGCTTCTCAATATCTTCCGGTTCTGCTCGCCAGTCCAGTTCTTCCCGTCCTTGAACATGGTGGACTTCTGCTCCAAATTGTCTGGACAAAGCACTGTACTCTGAAAAACCGGGCTCTACCGTACCGACTCTGCGCGGCGCGAGTCCAATTAAGATTAGAGCCATATTTTCCGCCGCCCCATTGCCAACAGATATGTGATCCGGGGTTAAACCCAGTCGGTCACTAAGCAACATTTTGAACGCCCGATGGCCCGGATCAGGGTAACGAAGTACCGTATGTAATCCTTGTTTCAGAGACTCCAGCACTTCCCGAGGTGGACCCAGAGGATTAATATTTGCGCTAAAATCGAGGAAATCCGCAGGATTCCCTCCAAAACGTACAGCGGCCGTCTCCACATCACCGCCATGTCCAAAAACTTCAATTAAACCGGTCATCCTATCCGTCATCCTTTCTGCATGTCCTTTTTATTATGGATGTCGTGGCAGGCAGGGGTCAATCCTGTTTTGGCTATTTAAGCCCTTTGCGGCTTCAATTTCTTTGTGTCCTTTCGACAATTCGTTTACAATAGAGAAGGAATTTCGATTCCGTAAAGCATCACTATATAAGGGATATGCATCCCTCACATACATTAATGGAGGAATGACCATGCTGTTTGTTGATAACCAGGGCATTACAGATCCTTCTGTAAACCTCGCCATTGAGGAATACATTCTGAAGCATCTGCCGATGGATGACAGTTATTTGCTGTTTTACATCAACCGCCCGTCCATTATTATCGGAAAACACCAGAATACCATTGAAGAGATCAACATTGAGTATGTTCAGGATAACGGTGTGCAAGTCGTACGTCGTCTTTCGGGAGGCGGAGCCGTTTATCACGATCTGGGCAACCTCAATTTCAGCTTTATTACCAAGGATGACGGACAATCCTTCCATAATTTCCGCAAATTCACACAGCCTGTGGTGGAAGCCCTGCAAGAGCTTGGGGTTAATGCCGAACTGACGGGACGCAACGATCTGCAAGTCGGAGAGAAGAAAATTTCGGGCAATGCCCAATTCTCTACGCGTGGCCGCATGTTCAGTCATGGCACATTGATGTTTAACCTGAATCTCGACCACGTTCAGGCTTCACTCAACGTTAATCCGGAGAAGTTCAAGTCCAAGAGCACCAAATCCGTACGCAGCCGTGTTGCCAATATTCGTGATCTGATTGACAGCAATCTGACCATTGAACAATTCCGGGACGAGCTGCTGCGTCACATTTTCCGCATGGAGCCACAAGATGTTCCTCAATATGAACTCACAGAGAAAGACTGGGACAAGATCAACGAAATCTCTGCCGAGCGTTATAACAATTGGGACTGGAACTACGGGCTTTCCCCGGAAAGCAATGTGAAGCATACACGTAAATTCCCTGTCGGCATCATTGATCTGCGCATGAATATCAAAGATGGACGGATTGAAGATATCAAAATCTTTGGTGATTTCTTCGGCGTAGGCGATGTGGCGGATATCGAAGATATGCTGCGTGGCAAGCGTTACGAGGAATCTGAGGTGCGTACTGCACTTGAGGGTCTGGATGTAAAACATTACTTCGGCAACCTGGAGCTGGAGGACTTTATTGGCCTCATCTTCCTTGAGGAGTAAGCAATTTAGATGTATATAGATGTTTTGAACTAACTATGATCACTGAAACGGAGAGGACAGAAAAAACCTGTAAAAGCGAAGCGTTCACCTTTATCACCGGATTTCCCCCTTATAAGAGGGATCAAAAAATCTGGGGATAACAGTGATTGGAAGGTTATTCTGTCATCGTAGTGCTTGTGTGAGTTTATTTAGTTCAATTAAATAGATACAGATAAAAAAGGAGAGAAACACAGATGACCTACAAATTAATCGCAATTGACATTGACGACACACTGATCAACGATAACAAGGAAGTAACGCCTGCAACACAGACTGCCCTGGAACAAGCGGTTGCTCATGGTGTCGTTGTAACACTGGCAACCGGACGTGCTTATGCTTCTGCCCAAGCACTCGCTCGTCAAACGAAGCTGAACGTGCCCATCATTACGTATCAAGGCGCTTTGGTGAAAAACTTGCTGGACGAAAAAGTACTCTACGAGCGCTACGTTCCACAGGACGCTTCCCGCAAATTGTACGACTACTGCCTGGAGCATAATCTGCATCTGCAAACGTACATTGACGACAAGCTGTATGCCCGTGAAGAAAACGACAAGCTGCGTGACTACGCTAAACTGAATGGTACTCAGTACCACATCGAACCAGATTTCATCAAAGTGATTGAGCAAAAAACACCGAAACTGCTCATCATTGATGAGCCGGATTACCTCGACGAGGTTGCGGTTGCTCTGCGCGAACTGCTCGGACCTGAAGTACACATTACCAAGTCCAAGCCATACTTCCTTGAGATTATGCACCGCGAGGGAACGAAAGGCCATGCGCTCACCTTCCTGGCAGATCACTTCGGTCACCAATTGAGCGAATGCATTGCCATCGGGGATTCCTGGAATGACCATGAAATGCTGGAAGTCGCTGGTTTGGGTGTAGCGATGGGGAATGCGATCCCTGCTCTGAAAGAGCTGGCAGATTACATTACCGCGAGCAATAACGAAGACGGCGTGAAGCAGGTTATTGAGAAGTTTGTGCTGAACGCGGAGTAAAAATTTCAGCAAAGCATTTTACTTTTATACATGTATTATGGACAATAGAAACAAACAGCCCTGTCAGCGATAGCTCGCTGTGCAGGGCTGTTCTTCTAGCTTTGACTATGTACTTCCTCCGCATACAGCTTACTTTCTTGTTCTTACCGGCATACATCCGGAATCGACAAACGCTCCTTCCTGTGGCTACAAACGCTGGAAAGAGGCTCTGTGTTCTGCCCCACCGTTGGTTTCCGAACTGCTGGATCTTGCCATCACTCCAAGAAAAACGAGTGGCTAGATATTCTATAGACCATCCAATTAAGGCTTTCCGATTTTCTTTGGCGATAAGTCCAAACTCCAAGATTTTCGTCTTCTTTTCTGCGATTTGCAGCTCGAATTTGGCTATCAGCTTGATTAATGCCTCATAGAATCGATCTGCACAACCTAGACTTGGTCGCACCGAAAGTTGAGTTAAGTACATTAATTCACCGTCTTAATCTCCAGGCCGTGACCGTGACATTTAAAGTTATAGTTGGGGTTTTTCATAACTTCTTCTTTCTGAAGTTCATACATGGCTAGTTTATAGTTTATTTCTTCCAAGTGTCTTTGACTTTCCTCCATTTTCTTCTGAACTTCCAATTTATGCTGCATCAACATTTCTTCTCTTTGCAAATAAGTGCTATTTCCCAATTCATACAATTCCTTGTAATCCTTGATTTTTGAAAGAGGCATCCCTGTCTCTTTGAGACAACGAATAAAAGAAATCCAATCTATTTGTTGTTGGTTATACACTCTACGACCTTTTTCGTCACGAGATATATTCGGTAATATCCCCTGCTCTTCATAAAATCGAAGTGTCTTTGCAGATACATTTAAATTCTCCACTACATATGTCATTGAATACAACATCTATTTGTCCCACCTTTAGTTACAGTTACTGTAACTAAATATATATCATAAAGAGAATGACAACACAACAATTCTGTATATAATCATATAAAAATAAGTCCTTTACTTAACGTAACAGTAACCAATTACACTGAAATAGAAAAGAAAATATGATAGCGAGGTTAAAGAAATGAATCAAAAATATAATAGGTTATTTGAATCCTTCACATTCAGAAGTGGAATAACAATGAAGAATAGAATTGTTATGGCACCTATGACAACCTGGTCAAGTAATGACGATCTTACCATTTCGGATGACGAAGTAAAGTATTACAAACAAAGAGTGAATGGAGTAGGACTCGTCATAACAGGGTGTACTCATGTTACACCGAATGGACAGGGTTTTACGAATGAATTCGCCGGATACAATGATGAATTTACTCCAAGTTTACGAAAATTAGCTGAAGCAGCCAAAAGTGGAGGCTCTCCTGCGATCCTACAGATTTTTCATGCTGGCAATAAAGCTTTGCCCGAATTGGATGCAGTTAGTGCGAGTGCATTGCAGCCCGAAATTACTAATTTAGGTTCAACTCCAGAAACAAGAGAACTATCACATGAGGAGATTTTGTCCATTGTACGTGCTTTTGGAGATACAACAAGACGAGCGATTGAAGCTGGATTTGATGGCGTCGAAATTCATGGGGCACATGGATTTTTAATTCAGAATTTTTGGTCGCCAGCGACAAATCAACGGACGGACCAATGGGGAGGATCACTTGAAAATCGCTTGCGTTTTCCATTGGCGATTATTAACGAAATCAAAAATGTCATTGAAAAACATGCTGCAAAACCATTTATGATTGGTTTCCGCCTTTCCCCTGAAGAATCCCACAAAGTGGACGGATTACGTATGAAAGACACGTATGAATTAATTGATTTCCTTGTTGAACAGGATTTAGATTATATTCATGCTTCATTAGATAATGTGTCTTCAAAACCAGTAGATAGTCAAGATGAAAAAACACGGCTTGAATTAATTATTGAAAGAGCAAACGGTAAGGTACCTGTGATGGCTGCTGGTTCAATACTAACACCGGATGATGCTCTTCAAGCTGCGGAATTAGGATTGCCGCTAGTCGCCATTGGGCATGCGTTAATTATGGATCCTAACTGGGTTGAAAAGGTGGAAAATGGACGTGAAGTCGAGATAGATTCTGAATTGAACGTTTCAAAATTTGACCAGCTTACTATTCCAGAAAAACTTTGGAATGTAATTCAAGCAATGCCAGGTTGGTTTAATGTTAGTAAATAAAGAGTAGTCTTAAAGGCTACTCAGATTGATCAGAAACCCAGGTCTTGAATGAGACTTCGGGTTTCTGATCCTGATTTTAAGGTGCTCCATCGAGATCGGCTGAATGATGTAATAGAGATTCTAATATTTACAGCAAATCAAGTTAAACGTTTATTATATTTTGTTGCCTGTGTCTCGTATGAATCAATACGCTTGGTCACTAACATCGTGTCTTCATTTAATACTATCAAAATCAAGGAGTGGATCTTTTATGGCAACTGTACTGTACATTACTGCACATCCTATGAAAGAGGATACCTACAGTTTATCGGTCGGCAAACAGTTTATTAAAACCTACCGGGCGCTTAAGCCTGGGGATGAAGTAATACATTTGGATCTATACCGCATGGATCTTCCGAGAATTGATGCTGATATTCTAAGCCATTGGGGACAACCACTAAGTGGACCAACTTTTGAAGCATTAAACGAAGAGACCAAACAAAAAGCAGTACGGATGCGTGAGATACTGGAACAGTTCATGGATGCGGATAAAATTATTATAGTAAACCCTGTATGGAATTACTCTTTTCCTTCTGTACTGAAAGACTACATTGATGCAGTTACGATTATAGGTGGAACTATTAAGCGAGCAGACAATGGGCTTCGCGGTTTGTCCGGACTGATTGGAACTCAGCAAGGGAAAAAAGTAATGCACATTCAAGCTTCAGGAACAGTTCTTTCACACGGAACGTTTGAAAATGTTGAATACAGTCACAGTTATATCCATTCTGTTATGAAATTACAGGGGATTGACGACGTTCAGGCTATTTTTATTGAAGGGATCAGTGAGGGGCCAGATCAAGCAAAAAGAATTAAGGAGCAAGCAATTCGCAAAGCAATATTGGCAGCAGGAACATTTTAATTTTTACAGTTAAAAAGGGAAATCAATACCTTAAAAGTTTACAAAACAAATAACGCGTAAGCGTTTATTACAGCATTACTCTGGGTATTCCGATCGACTTAGACGAAAATGACTCGGTTGTTTTCCGGGGCATATAAATTGCCTGCATTTAATCAGCCTCTATCTTGCCGGATCACTAGCAGAGAACCTGTCTTGGAGATTCGTATTTTGGCTGGTACCGCCTTTCATTGGTTTGGCTGTCCTGCTAACGCTTCCCGCTTTTCATTTTCTTTATTACCTATCTCATTCACACTCTTTACCTAGCCTAAACGAAAAAATCCCAGATTACGACATCTTGCGATGACGTAGCCTGAGATATTTAATAAAAGGATCGCAGAACCAATCCAGCCACGAGTCTCCGAAACAGCTTCAAAATAACGTCCCCACGTATAAGAGACCAGACTGCTACGGTTGGGATGTATATAACGATCGCAATATGAATAGCACCATACAGTATAATGCCTGCAAACAGTAATATCGCCCCAAGTCTCTGCCTGTTCAGTATGGTCTTTGCCCATTCCTTCGCTGAATTACGCTTCGCCTATTTTACCACAGGTTTGGATGCTTGAACCATCCGATTAGAACGACTTCTTTTACCAAGCCACCCCATCACTTTCTCATTCATCGCCAGCAAACCTGAAACGATCAGCGCAACGCCCAACCAGGTAATCCAGCTTACATGCTCATTGTAGAGAACCGCCCCAAGCCCAACCGCAATCGGAGGGGAAATGTATAACCAGGTCGCCGGGAATAACGGGTTGGTACGAGACATGATCCAGTAGAACAAGCTGTGCCCCACCATCGAACCGATGACCGTCAGATAGATCAGAGATGATATTGCGGGCATCCAATCCATTCCAGTTGTGCTCCACGATTCCGTCACCGCCGAAAGCGCGGATAACAGCAAACCTCCGTACATCATTTGCACCGCATTGATTGCTACAGGATTAGCCTCCTTAAACTGATTAATGACCTTTTTGGAGTACAACGCCCCTGCCGAATAACAGACTTCACCCACCAATACCGCAATACAGCCCCATAGCCACAGGGAATTGCCACCAATCGATACACCCGGCAATACAACAAGGATAACCCCTGCAAAACCGATCAGGCAGCCCGCAATCATGCGTGCAGACGTTTTTTGACGCAACAACGCTGTCTGCATCACCATAATCATCAGTGGACCTGTTGCTGACAGAATTGCACCAACACCCGAGCTCACATATTGTTCAGCCCAATATAAGGTCGCAAAGGTCCCGAATGTCAATCCGGCCCCGGTCAAGAGCATCTCTTTACGCCATAATAAAGACAGGTTCACTTTCCCTTTCATCCACATCCATGCAAACATTAGAGCACCTGCAATGATAAAGCGTAGTCCTGCCGATAGAAAAGGCGGCATGCCTGCCTCCACGCCAATTTTAATCGCTAGAAACGTTGTTCCAAAAATAAGACACATTACGGTAAATGCTACTGCAACCATGCTAGCCCCTCCTTCATCTGTTCTCCATCATAAAGCACTGTCTACAGAACAGAATGAATAAAACAGAACAGTTAGTTCCCGTTTGCTGTTACAATGGAGTTCAAAAGGAGCGTGAGCCGGGTGGGCAAAACCATGTTGATGACAGATAACAGCCTGAAACTATATGAGCAAGTGGTACATTATCTGGTTGTACGGATCGAAGCCGGAGAGTGGAAAGAGCATGAGAAGCTGCCGTCCGTGCGGAGCCTGTCCGAGCTGCTCGGTGTACATCGCCTCACTGTTTTTAAGGCCTATCAGGAATTAAAAGAACGGGGGAACGTTTACGTCAAGGATAAGTCCGGTTATTATGTCAGTCCTGCTGACCCTTCTCCCGTGACAGATCAGGCCGATGACCCGGCCGTGTCTGCCTGGCTGCATTGGGATTCACTTGCCCGCGTGCAATCCCTTGAGGCGGAATACCAATTCTCCAAATCATTGATCGACCCCGCCCTGCTGCCCAACCGATATTGGGGAGAATTAATGCGGGATTTGCTGGATTTATATCCCCGTCTGCTTGGGACGTATTCCACGATTCAAGGAGATCTGGAGCTGCGTAGTGCCTTGGCAAGCCATCTGACGACGAGGGAACGTTTCTACATCTCGTCTGATGAAGTGCTGATCACTTCTGGTGCACAGCAGGCCATTGATGTGATCTCCCGCAGTCTCGTTAGACCCGGTGACCGTGTGCTCATGGAGAGGCCAACGTACGGCCCTGCGATGGAAATTTTCCGCAAACAGGGTGCCAAGTTGTTTTTTACGGATATTCATCGTGATGGCTACGATCTGGAACAGATTGAACGCCTGATGAAGCAGGAAAAGCCAAGAGTATTTTATATGACGCCAACCTTCCAAAATCCTACGGGCATCAATATTCCGACCGAGCAGCGCAAACAACTGCCTGAACTGGCGGAACAGTACGGATGTTTCCTGGTGGAAGACGACAGCACCTATGATATCTATTTCAAGGAAAAACCTCCTGCGCCGATCTTCACATACGATACTACAGGGCATACACTCTATATTCGCAGCTATAGCAAATATGTCGTGCCGGGTCTGCGGATTGCCGCAATCATGTGCCGCCCCCGGTTTATGCCAGGATTACAGGCCGTAAAAGCACTGACAGATAACGGATCACCTCTGCTAAATCAGAAGCTTTTCCTCCGTTATTTCCAGTCCCCACGCATGCACCAGCACTTGTCCAAGCTGCGTACCGCCATTCAACTGCGGATGGAAGTAATGGAACAGTGCCTTCAACAAACCAATTGGACGTGGACTCGTCCTGAGGGTGGACTTAATATCTGGGCAGAGCTTCCGGAAGGTGTAGATACGGGGCGCTTGCTTCACCGATGTATGGAGCATTCCGTCGCTTTTGTGCCGGGAACGGTATTCGATCCTTCCGATGCGAACGCCAGTCGCAAGCTGCGTCTCTCCTTCTCCTATGCTCACGAGCAGCAAATCCGGGAAGGCATGAGCAGACTGATTGCGTTGGCTGAAAATACGTGATGATACGTTGCAATAATCTGCGTTTGCAGATTAACGATAGCTTGTCTGGCAGTTCGCAAATTTTAAATCTTCTGTAACACAAAAAGTCGCCGTTTGGCGACTTTGCTTTTTGGACTGCTGTTCTGCTGTACTCGACTGGCAAAGTAAGTTAGGAAGTTTTTTTATTGAAATCCTTCTTCATTCCTCCTATAGATCTTTCCTTGCAAACAGTCGGACCGTTACAAAATAGGAGACAATGAACAACAGAAGAATGCAAACTGAAACAAAAACATAAACCGAAGCACGACCCATGCCGTTCTCGCCTGCCATATACAGGAGTGAGGCAACAGGCTGCGCTAAAATAATAAGAACGATCATGAAAACCGCATTAATGATTCCCGCTCCCTTTTTACTAAGGGCGTAAAAAAGAGGCATATAGATCGAAATTAAAACCAGCACCATTCCAATCGAAATCAGGATGTCCAGTACCGAAAAGTCGGGCTTGTTCAGTTCGGGGAAAAGATAGTTAACCAGCCAGTGAGCGCCTGACGAAGCGAAAACGCCAAAAAGCGTATAGAGAATGGCAGACAGATACTTCGCTTGCACAATGTTTCTGCGGCTAAGCGGGAGTGTGACAAGAAATTTATGATTATGGTTTTTGATATCAATCATAGTTGCAAGCATAATCGAACCGAAAGCAGTATATATCCCTACAAAATACATCGACATTTCCACTGTCGGGATAAATGCGACACTGAATACAACAAAATAAAAAAGGATGGCCCATAGCGAGCTTTTCAAAGCGATATAATCTTTGCGAAGCAAGTTAAGCATGATGTCGTTCCCCCTTGGCCGTAAAATAGATAAGGTCTTCGAGGGAGGGTCTATGTAAAAGAGCATAATTGCCAAATAATCGTTCTGCTTCCGCCCTGTTATCTGCCAAGCCTTCAAAACCAACCGCTGTCTCACGGATTCCGACGAATTGTCCTCGAGTGTCCGCATCAAGCAGCTTCATGTCCCCCTTTACTATTATGTACCTTTCAAGCACATCATCCTTTGCTTCATTAAACACAATCTTTCCTTTATTGATGAACGTAATATAATCTGCTATACGCTCCAAATCCGTCGTGATATGAGTCGAGAAAATAATAGATCGAGTTTCGTCCTGTATCATATCTGCAAGCAGGTCAAGCAGTTCTCTCCGAAACACAGGATCAAGCCCGGATGTAGGCTCATCCATGATGAGTAGCTCAGCATCGTGAGATAAAGCGATAGCCAGTGAAAATTTGATTTTCATGCCTTTGGACAGTTCTTCAATCTTCTTTTTGGGAGACAATTCGAATTGCTCCAGGTAGTTGTTAAATTGCTTCTCATCCCATTTCTTATAAAAAGGAGCAATCATGCTTTTCATTTCACGGATCGTAAGATGCTCATAATAGAAACATTCGTCTGAAACAATGCCAATGCCTTCTTTAACATTAACTTCCTGAGCAGGCATCTCTTTTCCCAATGTTTTGATACTCCCGGAGTCCGGACGAATCAAGCCGGTGATCAGACTGATCAGTGTGCTTTTCCCCGCCCCGTTCGGGCCGATAAGTCCGGTAATATAACCTTGTTTTATATCCAAAGTGATCTGATCCAGCTTGAATAAGGGGTACGTTTTGGATAGGTTGCGCAACTCAATTGCGTTCATCATGCTTCTTCCTCCTCTACTAGCAATGTAAAATGCTTAACTACATCTTGAACACCCATGCCCAGTTCCTTGCCCTCACGAAGGATATCGAGCATTTTCTCTTCGATTCGTTTCAGGCGCTGTTCCCGAATAAACTCCTGATTGGCCCCGGAAACAAAACAGCCTTTGCCTACGACAGAATCAATCAGTTTCTCTTTCTCCAGTTCTTCATAGACACGTTTGGTTGTAATTACACTGACCTGCAGATCCTTCGCAAGTTGACGGATGGAGGGGAGACTCTCCCCTGCAACCAGTTCCCCGCTTAAAATGCTCTGTCTAATCTGGGTCAGAATCTGCATGTAGATGGGATCGCTTGATGCGTTTGATATTAGTATGTTCATGTTCTCTCACCTCACTGGTTTCAATCCAACCCATGTATAGTGTATATATATAATATATACACTATACATGGGTTGAGTCAATAATCATTCAATTTTTTTTCAATACAGATAAGACAGCAAAGTAGCCCGGAAAGTCGAATGACCTTCCGGGCTACTTTACTGTTCATTATACTTGCTTTTCTTTTGTCGTGTTTTTTGGCATGTTTGGTATCTTTTTTTTCTTACGTACTGGATATGACCTTATCCACAAGACCATACTCGACGGCTTCCGCAGCGGTCAGAAAATAATCTCTGTCTGTATCCTTTTCAATCCGATCCATCGGCTGTCCCGTATGATCGGCAAGCAGCTTATTGAGGCGCTGACGATGCTGGATAATCCGGTTGGCATGAATCAGCATATCCGAGGCCTGCCCCCGTGTTCCGCCAAGCGGCTGGTGAATCATAATTTCACTGTTTGGCAGCGCCAGCCGTTTCCCTTTTGTTCCACCCACCAGCAGGATCGTACCGAAGCTGGCTGCCATGCCTGTGCAGATCGTGGAAATGTCAGGCTTCACGAATTGCATCGTGTCAAAGATGGAGAATCCGGCAGTCACGGAACCACCCGGACTGTTGATATACATCTGGATATCCTTCTCCGGGTCCTCTGCGGTCAGAAACAACAACTGGGCCACGATCGCATTCGCCATCTGATCCTCAATTTCTCCGGATACCATAATGATCCGATCTTTCAGCAAACGGGAATAAATATCATAGCTCCGCTCTCCGCGGGCTGTCTGTTCAACAACATAAGGTACCACGTTCATGCATTTTGCCTCCCCGGTTTACGCAACCATGGTGACCGTATATCCTCCCCCATACGACATGGAATTCGTACCGGAGCTTGAATAACTGTACATCACTGGCTGCATCGATTGAGACGGCAGAGTCTGCTGCAAAATCGTTCCCGCCACAGCCATCGGATCATCGGTCTGACTCAGGCATAGATCAATTAAACGGGCAGTATCACCGCTGCGGAACGCCAGCAAATAACTGCGCAGTTCCTCCCTATTTTGCGGATGCTCTTCCAATGGATTGGTCTGATCAGCATCCGCTTCATGCAGGCTGTGCCTCACTTTCGCCAGAGCAGTGCGGGCACGACTCAGGGCAGCTTTGACCGCCCCTTCCGTCGTATCCAACAGTTCAGCAGTCTCTACCGTCGTGTATCCCATTAAATCACGTAACATATATATCGCTCGCTGCCACGGTGGCAGTTCATCCACAAGGATTTGAACAGCGGACTCGACTTCCTCGAATCGCTCTTCTTCCTCAAATTCTTGCATAAATGGCTTCATGCTTTCCAGTTTGCTTGCCAAGTTCTCACGCTTCCGTATGGCGTCAATCCAGGTGTTGCGTGCAACACGGATGAGATAGGCTTCCCAGTTCATGTCCGCTGTCATTCCCGTTCTTCGGGCAGCTGAAGAGGATAATGCTTTAACACATGTATCCTGAACCAGATCCTCCGACTCCCAGACCGAACCAGTTAATGACATACAGTAGGCGTACAACGAGCCCAGCAGGCTCGGAAGCGCAGCTTCAATCGTTTGCTCTAACGTATATCCGGTTTGAACACCGGAATGGTTATAGGGTTCAACCTGTTTATCATCATGTGGTCTGTTGATTCTGCAATCCACGGACTTCACAAAGGCCATGTTTGGGGCCCCCCTTTGTTGGTTCCTGATTGAACTTGCTTCAATTTACTTGCTGTAATTGCCTTACACTATGTAAACGAAGAACCTCCGGCAAAGGATACGCTCTTCTGAATTTATTTTTAGCATGGCTGTCCTATTCTCCCAGCTTCACCTTCAGACCAGTAAGTGCCAGCGTAATCCCCTGATCCAGATCATAATTCTGGCGTACATCCACGTCGTGAGACATATGTGTAAAATAGGTCTGACCCGGCTTCAAATCTTGCAACAGCTCCTGCGCCTCAACCATATCGTACACTGAGCGTGTGGAGAATTCCGCAAGTTCATGAACAAAGCTCGTCCCAAGTACCAGGAGATCAAGCCCATACAACGGCTGCTTCTCCGAAGCCTTCAGATCAATGGCATCCGAGCAATACGCCCAGGTATATCCTTCACGCTCCAATCGATACGCATACGAATAGCCATTATGACCGTGGCAAACTTTCCAGGAGTGCACCTTCCATCCACCGAGCTCGATATCCGCATCCGTTTCCAGAAAATTCATATGACGACCGAGCCATGGAAACTGACTTTGGATGGTCGCGATCACCTCCCGTGGTGCATACAACTGCCCTTTTACACCCAACCAGCGACACGCATCTGCCCATTCGGGCAAGCCTCCAATATGATCAAAATGCGCATGAGTGATCAGCAGCGTCTGCACCATCCGCATCCCTTGATCTTCCATCTGTGATCTCCAGTCCGGTCCGCAGTCAATCATGAAAGGTTCGTGCTCGCCATCACTATGAATCAAAACAGCAGCACGTTTGCGAAGGTTGATCCCCGTAATTCGGGCTTCTGTGCAAACGTCACAATCACAATACACCCGCGGAACACCCATCGCATCCCCTGTTCCCAGAAATGTTAGCTGATTCATTAGAAAAGTCCCCTCTCTATCCCGGAAGCAATGCATCCCAAATTCATGTTCCATCCGATTAATGATATGTAAATTGTAATCTCCCACCTCTGTTTTTGCAAAAAAAAGACCATCACGCCGCAGTTAATCACTGCAAACGGGACAGTCTGTTGTTTCACTATACCAAAGCCCGCAGCTTCAACGTCAGCTCTTGGCCCTCAGGTACATGTTTGGATTCGGTAATCACCCAGTTTGATGCAAGGCGCTTTGCCAGCACATCTGCCTGCTCCGGTTTTAATATCAACCCGGTTACGATGCCTTCACCCACAGTGAAGTCTATCTCCGGCTGTAATCCGAAGGACTTTTGCAAGTAAATGCCCAGACCACCACGCGTGTTAAAGGTAATCCGGTAGCCGTCTTTAACCGCACCTTCCAGATTCTCGCCATGCTCGTCCGCATAGGAGAAAAGATCATCATATCTGTAGTGCTCCTCAGACACGGTATCAAAAGCAGCCACATCTTTGGCTTGTATCGCTTCCAACAAAGCTGCATCCGACATGCCTTTGCTACGAGCCTGTTCCAGCCGAATCGCTGTATTTTGGGACAACTTAAACTCAGCGCTCATCCAACTCACACCTTCCTGCCACTATATATCATTAGTCCATTGAACTTCCTAATCCATTATATCCTGTCTCGATAGCCGGATACAAAGTGTCCTGGCGAAACTTCCATCCACTCCGGTTCTTCATCCCGTCCCCGAGCGGATGGATCGGTATCCCCACTGTAGATCGGCGGCATCACGTTCCGCACCGTTGGATCAGGTACAGGAATTGCTGCCAGCAATGCCTGGGTGTACGGATGTACCGGATTACGGTACAGTTCTTCTGTTGGTGCTACTTCTACCAGCTTACCGCGATACATCACACCGATTCGGTTGGAGATGTGACGTACCATGGACAGATCATGGGCAATGAACAAATAGGTCAGTCCCAGCTCTGCCTGCAAATCTTCAAGCATATTGACCACCTGTGCCTGTACGGACACATCCAGGGCGGACAACGGCTCATCACACAAAATAAACTCCGGGTTCACCGACAATGCACGGGCAATGCTGATCCGCTGACGCTGCCCTCCACTGAATTCATGTGGATAACGCTCCGCGTGCTCTGGCTTCAGGCCCACACGGTTCATCAGGTCAAGCGCTCGCCCCTTCATCTCTGCCTTGGAAGCATAACTATGAATTTCCATAGGCTCACTAATAATCTGCAGGACATTCATACCCGGATTCAGTGAAGAATAGGGGTCCTGAAAAATCGTCTGCATCCGTTTGCGAAATGGCTTCAACTGGCGTTCATTCATCTTCGCAACGTCCTGTCCACCAAACATAATGCTTCCGTCCGTCACATCATAGAGTCTTACGATGCTGCGTCCAGTCGTTGATTTGCCACAGCCGGATTCACCGACCAGTCCGAATGTTTCTCCCTTGTGAATATGAAAACTGACGTTGTCCACGGCTTTCACGACGTCTTTGCCTTTGCCAGCACCACGTACCGGAAAATGTTTTTTCAAGCCACGCACGTCCAGCAGCACTTCACGCTGATCGGTTCCTGTACTCATTGCTCCACCTCCTCTGATGATGCTCCTGTTTGTACTTGTTGTTGTTCCCGACCTTGATCGTCCAGCAACCAGCATAGCGCTCGATGACCGGGTGCAGTCTCGGTATACGCAGGCATCTGTTTGCATACTTCCATGGCGTGTGGGCAACGTTCCATAAACGGACATCCGGTTGGTGGATGAAGCAGATTGGGCGGTGTACCTTCAATGGTTGCCAGCCGCTGGCGTCCACCTTCCTCGCCGTGCTTCGGAATGGAGCGCAGCAATCCCTGAGTATATGGATGCTGCGGATGAGCGAAAATACGCTCCACTGGCCCCTCTTCCATAATGAGTCCACCATACATCACAATCACTCGGGTGCAGACCTGAGCAACGACACCCAGGTCATGCGTAATCATCAGAATGGATGTCTGCGTGGAATCTTTCAGCTCCTGCATCAGCTGTAAAATCTGTGCCTGAATGGTCACATCCAGCGCTGTCGTCGGTTCATCCGCGATCAATAACTCCGGCTTGCAGGACAGAGCCATGGCGATCATTACCCGCTGTCTCATGCCTCCGCTGAACTCGTGTGGATATTGGTCGATCCGTTCTTCCGGAGAAGGAATGCCCACTTGCCGCAGCAACTCAATCGCTTCCTTGCGTGCAGCCGACTTGTCCATTTTCCGGTGACGACGAATGACCTCTGTCATCTGTTTACCTACACGAACGACTGGATTAAGTGATGTCATCGGGTCCTGGAAAATCATCGAGATGCGATTGCCCCGGATTTTGCGCAGCTCCTTGTCCGACTTGGTCAGCAGATCCTCTCCACGGAACAAAATCTGACCATCCGTAATCCGGCCCGGTGACTGGATCAGCCGAATCAGCGAACGGGCAGTTACACTTTTGCCACTGCCGGACTCGCCAACCAGCCCAACCACCTCGCCTTCTTTTAACGTAAAACTCACACCCCGGACGGACTGTACCTCACCTTCACGAGTTGCAAAGGACGTTTTCAGTTGTTTGACCGATAATAAATCTGTCATTGTATTCACCCCGCTGTGTAAGTTCAACCAAAGAATATTTACACTAGCCACTCCAAAGACAGAACAACCTTCCGATCGCTGTTATCCCCAGATTTTTTTTGATTCCCTTTTCGTAAGGGAAAATCCGGTGATAGCGTATGCTTCCGATGTAGCTTTCTTTCAGAAAGCTTTTAGGCGAACTCTTCGCTTCTTCAGGTTATTTCTGTCTTCTCCGTTCTCGTGTAAAATGTTTAGTCGAACCTATATTTAGTCGAAAATCATCTATCGCTTGTTCGCTTTGGGCTCGAAGGCTACGCGGAACACATCCCCCAGGAAGTTAAACGACAGCACCGTCAGCAAAATAAACAGTCCCGGGAAAATCGCCATATACGGCGCTTCACTAATAAAGCCCTGTGCATCATTCAACATGCTGCCCCAAGAAGAGTTCGGTTGTTTAACACCCAGTCCGAGGAAGCTTAGTGACGATTCCATGAGAATCGCACTCGCGATGTTGATGGTTGCTGCGACAATAATGGTTGGAATAATATTGGGAATAATGTGCTTCATGATGATCCGGCCAGGCTTTTGACCCGATACACGCGCATACAGTACGTATTCACGCTGCTTGACCGACATCGCCTCAGCCCTGACAATCCGGGCAATATTCATCCAGCTCAGTACCCCGATAATGACAATAATTGTGCCGATCCCCGGCTTCAGATATGCGTTCAGGATCAGCATCAGGAAGAAGGATGGAATCGACATGAGCACGTCAACAATACGCATCAACGTATTATCCACCCAGCCGCCAAAATAACCACTAACCGTACCTACCAGTGTTCCCACAATAACGGCAATAGCCATAGAGAGGAAACCTACGGCAAGAGACACCCGTCCTCCGTATAACGCCCGAGCCAAATAATCCCGTCCGTAATCGTCCGTACCAAACCAGTGATCTGCACTTGGCTGTTGAAGTCGCTCCATCACTACAATTTCATTCGGATCATGTGGAGACAGAAACGCAAACAGGGATGCGAGCACAAAGATGCCCAATATGATGACAGCCGCAAGGCCCAGTTTCTGCTGTCTTAACTGCGTCCGTAAATTACGCCAGCGCATTGAATTCATTTTTGTCTCACCCCGTTGTCTTGATTCGTGGATCTACCACGCCATATAAGATATCAGCTACCAGGTTTCCGACAACCAGCAGCACAGAGGACATCATCGTAATGCCCATGATAATCGGATAGTCCAAACCGTGAACGGCCGAAATCCCGAGAGATCCCATCCCCGGCCATGAGAAAACGGACTCCGTAATAAACGCTCCCGCAATCAGCTCCGGCAAAGACATACCGAGAATGGTGATTACAGGCAGCAGTACATTTTTGAGTACATGACGAAGCAGTACCGTTCCTTTAGTTGCGCCGTAAGCATACTGAATTTGAACATAGTCCTCTTCCAGCTGACTAATTGTATTCGAACGAATGTACCGCATGTACACGGATACGTTCATGAAGGTCAATACGGTACATGGCAAAATACCGTGTTTGATAATATCCCATGCGGAGTCCATACCAACCGTTCGCATACCCATGCTGGGCAACCAATGCAGCTCTACTGCAAAGAAATAAATCAGCATCATACCGAACCAGAAGCTAGGAATCGATATCCCGATATACGAGATTAAGCTGAGTCCACGGTCAAACAGGCTGTTTTGACGCGAACCCGCAATCATGCTCAGCGGAATAGAAATCAGCAAAGACAATAATAGCGATGCCCCCATCAATCCAAACGTAGCGGGCAATCGTTCAATAATCATTTCGGCAACCGGGCGATGGTTCACCAGTGAATAACCAAGGTCACCAGACAGTACATTTTTGAGCCATACGACATATTGCACGTACATCGGTTGATCAAGACCGAGGTTTTGCCGAATACGCTCCACATCTTCTGCCCCCATATTCGGGGTAACAAAGGAAAGCACCGGATCGCCCGGCGCCAGCTTGATCAAGGTGAACGATACGATGGAGATTACAAAAAGAAGAGGGATCGCTTGTGCGATCCTTCGGACAATATAGTTGTTCACATGGGCACCTCCGAATCAACGCCGGCCTCGCGGCCGGCGTTATTGGCTTGTTATATAGAATGAACGCATGTGGATTGAACCAAGGATTCACATCGGCCACTCCGATGACAGAACAACCTTCCGATCGCTGTTACCCCCAGATTTCTTTGATTCCTTTATAAAAAGGGGAAATCTGGGGATAAAGGCGAACACTTCGTTTCTTCAGGTTATTTCTGTCCTCTACGTTCTTTGTGAATCTCAAAGGTTCAAACAATACGTTCATTCTATATGATTATTTTTTAAAGATTTTGGACAGATCTTCAAGCATCACGACTGGTTTCGGATTTGCATCTTCAACGCCGCCGTAAGTGTTGTCAATCGCCACTACAGCTTTCGTGTAGGCAATTGGGTATACCGTCATTTCATTTGCTACCGTTTGTTGGATTTGTTTGTACAAATCGCCACGTTTCGTTTCGTCAATTTGAACGGCTGCTTCATTCCACAGTTTATCGAAATCGGCATTTTTGTAATGGGAGTAGTTATATGCCGCATCACTCAGGAAGAGAGATTTATAAGCATCTGGCTCATACCCCATAATGTATCCACCAAAGGACAATTCAAAGTCTGTGTTGTTCATATCCAATGTGCGGTTACCGTAAGCTGTTCCATCCATCGGCAGCAATTCTACTTCAATGCCCACGTCTTTCAGTTTTTGCTGAATGTACAGCGCTTGGCTTGTTTGTGGTTTGTTGGTGTTTGTGTAAGCAAGACGCAATTTCAGGTTGCTTACGCCTGCATCAGCCAGCAATTGTTTTGCTTTTTCCACGTTGTAGTCGTATTTCTCAACATCGTCCGTTTGGTACAACGTGTCCGGTGTCAGAATCGACGGAGCCGGTTCAGCAAAGTCAGCTGAAGAATACGAAGCAGTGATCAATTCATTTTTATCCAAAGCATAAGCGATGGCTTGACGAACTTCTTTCTTTTGCATCGAAGGCACGTTCAGGTTGAACACCATGTATTGCAAGCGACCTTCCGGGTAAGTCAGCATGTTGAATTTGCCTGTGTCGTTCAATTTGTTGTAATCCTGTGTGTCAACCATACGCATTTGAATCTCGCCGTTTTGCAAAGCCAGGTTCGCTGCATTTGGATCTTTCGCTACACGATACGTCACGCTATCCAGATGAGCTTTGCCTGCAAAGTAATCATCAAAACGTTCCAGTGTTACGTATTCGCCCGGACGGTATTCCTTGAACTTGAACGGACCGGAACCGATCGGGTTGTTGTTTTTGTCGCTTTTCTCAATATCGGCTTCGCCTTCAAAAATATGTTTAGGGATTGGAAAGAAAGAAACCAATGCTCCTTCAAAAGCAGCAGATACTTCCGGCAATTTGAATTCTACCGTCAGGTCATCGACCTTGGTTACTTTAACCGGTTTGCCATCAAAAACATACTGACTACGGGAAGAACTGTGCTGTTTCTCATCAAGGATACTATCCATCGTGAACACAATATCATCCGCTGTAAGAGGCTGGCCGTCATGCCATTTCAGGCCGTCTTTGAGCTTCAATGTATACGTCAGGTGATCATCAGAGAAGCTGTCGCTCTCTGCGAGCACATACGTTTTTTTGCCATCATTCACATTGAACAGTGGAGCATATAAAGATTGATCAATCGTCAACGTTACACGGTCACCCGCATAGATCGGATTCATCACTTTAGGATCATCCTGAACGGCAATGATGATGCTTCCGCCATCTTTCGGTTGGCTATCATCCGTTGTCGCTGTATTTTCTGCGGTATTAGACGAAGAACTTGTTCCGTCACCGCTGCTTCCGCATGCACTCATGATTGCCACAACCAGAACCAGCATCAATGACAGCCACATTTTTTTCGATTTCATTATGATATTTCCCCTCGCTGTAATTTAACGTTCTGTTAGATAGTATAGGCAAGGATTCGACAAATTGCAACGATTTTTTCCAACTTAACCTATCGGGTTTAAATGAAATAACATTATTGCCTAGCAATGCAAAAAACCTCCATATCACTTTTTATCGTGAAAGGGAGGTTTGAATAACAATTAATCTTCTGAAATTCAATAACAGGACGATGCTCGTACGATCTTACAACCCGGCCAACACCTGGTACCATACGCCTCGTTTGGAATACAGTGTACTGCGTACCTTGTCCCATCCGCCGAGGTAGTTAATATCGAACAGACCTTCAGGCGTTGGGAACGAGGACTTCGTCTCTGCAAACACCTCAGGATCTACCGAACGGAAACCGTGCTTGGCAAAAATGCGCTGTGCTTCCGGTGTTCGCAGATAGGCTACAAAAGCCTCCGCCAATTCACGATTGCCATGCTTATCCGCATATTTGTCCACAACAACCGCCGGATTCTCAATCAGGATTGTGTTTTTGGGAACCACGATATCATAATTGACACCCTTGGCAATCCGGGCAAGCAATTCATTTTCATACGTGACGATAACGTCACCCACGCCATATTCAAATGCCGCCATGGAGGATCGGCCACTCTTATCCAGTGACTCAACATTCTCATGTACTTTTTCCAGAAAAGCTTTAGCCACGGCAGGATCTTTCTTCCCTTGCTCCTCCTCTGATAACTTCAACCCTGCACCATAGATGGCATTAATGTCCCACTGTGCTCCGCCTGACGTCTTGGGATTAGGATACAGCACCTTAACCCCCGGCTTGGTCAAATCTTCAAAGTCGCGGATACCCAGCGGGTTGCCTGCTCTTGTACCCAGAACAACGATCGAGCGGGTGATCATGCCATCATTCGGTGCCTGTTTCCAGTTGGAGCTGACCAGATCAGCTTTGACCAGCTTGTCGATATCACTTTCCATCGCCAGAAGCGCAACATCAGCTTCGAATCCACCAACAATGGCTCTGGCTTGTGTCCCTGAGGCTTCATAGGATTCTTGAAAGTGAACCGTCTGTCCAGTCTTGGCTTTCCATTCCGCCTGGAACTTGGGCAATAACTCTCCGACGGCGTCTTTGGCTACACTGTAAGCACCGATAACCAATGTATTGGATTGGTCGTCTGTCGAAGTTCCGTTCTGTCCGCTCGCATCCTCCTGCTTGCTACATCCAACGGTCATGCAGACGAGCAGAAGCATGAGGACAACGTATAAAGGGTTGAATTTCTTCTTCATCGTCTGCATGGGCAGCACCTCTCTCCAAAATTCTAGAACAATTCTGAAACAAATAATCTTCTGATTAGATGATGACCGGCATTGGATCTTCCTTCAATCGGTTCTCAACAACCCAGCTATGGGTATCATTGAACAGATATGCCCGATGCACAAGCACCCGAATCTGTTGGCCGACTTGCAGCGTTGTTTTCTCCAGGGAACGATACGTAATGAGTTTATGGCCTTCAACTTCCACTTCCACCATCCATTCACTTCCGCGGAAATGAAGGTGTTTGACGGTACCCTTTTCAGTAGCGGACAGCATGCTGAACTCGTTCTTCAAACCGATCTCGATATACTCAGGGCGGATCAACGCACGGGTGCGCTCCCCTTCCACCGCATGTTCGAAACCCTTGAGCTGTGAAGCATCCTCCACAACGGTGGATTCCCCGATAAATGTAGCAACAAAAGGTGTCTCTGGATTTTTGTAAATATCCCATGGCGTGCCCTTCTGCTCCAACCGCCCTTGGCTGATAATCATAATTTCGTCGGCAACTTCAATCGCTTCATCCTGGTCATGGGTTACAAAAATCGAAGTGATACCCACCCGCTCAATCAGTTCTCTCAGCCACGAACGCAATTCCTGACGGATCTTGGCATCAATGGCGGCAAACGGTTCATCCAGCAGCAGCAGCTGGGGCTCAGGGGCCAATGCTCTGGCAAAAGCGACACGCTGCCGCTGTCCACCAGACAACTGATGTGGATAACGCTGTTCGAAACCTTTCAGCCCTGTCAATTCCACCAGCTCCATGACCCGATCACGGATCTGTGCTTTGGGGGTCTTTTTGACCTTGAGTCCAAAGGCGATATTATCAAATACCGTCATATGTTTGAACAAAGCATAGTTCTGAAATACAAATCCGATTCCCCGCTCCTGCGGAGGCAGATGGTTTACGACCTTTCCATGAAAACGAATCTCCCCGGAACCTGGATTCTCCAGACCCGCCAGCATACGCAGAATGGATGTTTTCCCACCTCCGCTGGGTCCCAGCAAACCGATTAGATGGCCTTTGGCAATATCGAACGAGACATCTTTTACCGCATGAAAATCACCGAAATGTTTGTTCAGATCACGGACTTCCACATGCATCTCAATGCACTTCCTTTCGCTTCTTGGCCCATTCCATCATAAGCAGCAGCCCGACAGAAAAGGTAACCAGTACCAATGCCACACCATTTGCGGCAGCTACGTTAAAATTCTCTACATCCTGATATACAAGCGTTGTGGCCGTCTGCGTTTTGTTCATAATGTTACCCGATACAACCAACACTGCACCGAATTCCCCAAGCGAACGGGCAACCGTCAACACAAGACCGTACACAACCGCCCAGCGGATGGAAGGCCAGGTAACACTCCAGAACGTTCTCCAGCCGTATGCACCAAGCGTTGACGCAGCCTCTTCCTGCTGAGATCCAAGCTCCTGCAAGACAGGCATGACCTCTCGGACCATCAGTGGAAAAGTGACAAACAACGTTGCAATGACCATGCCCGGGAAGGCATAGACCACATTGAATCCAATTCCTTCAAAAAAAGCGCCCATAATGCTGTTGGGACCCAGCAGTAGTACAATCATCAATCCGCCAATGACGGGTGATACGGCATAGGGCAGATCCACAATGCTGTTCAGCAGCCCTTTCACCCGGTCACTCAGCCATCCGGCGCGAACCAGATAAATGGCCATCATAACGCCAAACAATGTATTTAACAGCGTGACAACAAGTACAACAAGTCCTGTCATCATCAAGGCATGAAGCGCCTCAGGGCGCAACAACCCATCCAGGAATCCTCCTGCCCCGTCTTCAAATGCACCAATAACAATACGTCCAAGCGGGATGATCAGCAGTACAATGAACACCGCAAACGTCAGTCCGATTAATAGTCGCCTCATCGTCTTCTCCCCCGCATCTGTACCAGATTAATGAGCCAGAGGATCAGGAAGGAGAGCGTTAAGAGCAGTACGGAAACGGCCGCGGCACCGGTTGGATTGTCACTTTCGATCTCTCCGTAAATAAATACGGAAGCCGTCAGTGTTCTTCCCGGAATATTGCCTGCCACCAGTACAACAGCCCCGAATTCGGCCAGTGCTCTGGAGAATGCGAGCATTCCCCCACTAATCATGCCCGGAGCCATGGACGGAAGAATGACCTGCCTGAATGTGCGCGCCTTCGATGCTCCCATCGTGTATGATGCCTCTTCCTCCGAGGGATCGATCTCCTCGAGCAAAGGCTGCACTGCACGAATGACAAATGGAAACGTTACAAAGGTCATCGCGATCACAATCGCAGGCTGGTGAAACACAATTTCAAACCCCATGGATTCCGCCAGTTTGCCAATGGCACTGATCGGACCCAGGAGCAGCATAATCATCAGGCCACCAACGGCTGTTGGCAATGCAAAAGGAAGATCTACAAGACTGTTAAGGAATGACCTCCCAAAAAAGCGATAACGTGTCAGCACCCAGGCAATCATGGTTCCCAGAATGACATTAATCACCGTAGCTATAACAGCCAGCCGGATCGTTAACAGCACAGCTTTCCATGCGATTGGGTCCATAATGCTTTGGATAAAGTTGCTCCATCCTTCAGAGAAGGAATTGACGTACACACCGATGATTGGAAGTACAATGAGTACGATAAAATATAGCAATACGGTACTGCGGAATCCCCAAGTCCATCCCTTGTGACGAAGAACGGTATTCATTGCTGCATTCCCTCCCAGCCTCCGGTTCTATGTCCGGTCGGCAGTCTTCCTGTTTTGGTACAACCATTTTCCTAAGTTGGATTTTATTACTTTAATATTATTCCCATTAGTCTACTTGGTTTTTTGCTTATCTGATACTTTACCAGTTTGCAGTGCTAATCGTCAATGCTTTTATTGAATAAAATCGGCGTACATATGAGATGGATTCATATCTTATTACACTGCCTGCTACACGGCCAGAACAACCTTCCGATCGCTGTTATCCCCAGATTTCTTTGATCCCCTTTTATCTAAGTGGTTTGTTTGGTATGTAATGGTTAAGGTACAATCTAGAGGACATAATTTAGAGCAAAGGAGTGAAGTAGTATGTTATATACGAAGAATGTATCGACATCCCGACGGGATGAGATGAAGGATATTACGCGGGAGGTGGAGCAGGTTGTCCGTGACAGCGGTGTGCAGAATGGAACGGTATTGATATATTGTCCACATACGACAGCAGGCATTGCAATTAATGAAAATGCAGACCCGGATGTCAAACATGACGTGCTGCTTCGTCTGAACGAAGTGTATCCTTGGGAACATCCCGAATATCGGCATGCTGAGGGAAATACGGCTTCTCACTTAAAATCGATCACAACCGGACCATCACAAACGGTCATTATACATGAGGGCAGATTACTGCTTGGCAGATGGCAGGGCATCTACTTTTGCGAATTTGATGGTCCCCGTCAAAGGGAATATTTCCTTAAAATCATGGAAGGTTAGCTCCATACCAACCCTTTTTCTATTGATTCGCCATGGATTAAAATAAAAAACAAACAGGCGGCCCACCCTAATTTAGGGATGTAACCCGCCTGTAATGATTTTCTTCGCGCAAAAACTTTCGCGAGACAACGTTATAAAGAATTAATGTTATGACAATTCACCGCCCTGAAGTGTAGGAGTGCGACAAAAGCGCCTTATTGGACGCCAGGCTGGTGTTGGAGATTACGGCAGAGTACTTTGACATGAGATAACGCAGCCGATTCAATCTCTGCAAAGGTTAAACGGTCCTGAATATAATACGATATGAATCCGTGCATGGATAAAAACAGCGTACGCGGTACACATTGAATATCCTCTTCTGTACAGCCCTCTTCATTCATGTATTGCCGAATAATGGAGGCGAACAATTCAAAGCATCTTCCTTGCTCCGTACGACAATACGACAGCAATTCCTCATCCCGAATCATGAACATGATCTCGTACTGATACGGATTCTCCAAACCAAAACGAATAAACTCCATCATGATATGTTCCACCTTGCTCACGCCGCCCATGACTGGCCTGACCATGGCTTGCAGCAGCAAATGCCCCAGATGATTGAAATCTTCAACCACGATGGCATAAAACAGCTCTGCCTTTTCCTTAAAATGATAATACAGCGACCCATGACTATAGCCCAGATGCTGGCCGATGCTTCGCATCGAAATGGCACGGTATCCTTTGGTAATAAAAAGATGCCTTGCCGCCTCCAGTATCCGCTCCCTCGACAACTCCTGTTCGACTGCTCTTCTAGCCATATATTTTATTCCCCTTCAATAAAATAAAGCCGCTGTCCCTCCGTGATCCGGGATTGCCCTTGCGTCAAATCTGTGATCCAGGCCACAAATGCCTCAGTTTCACTATCCGGCGGAAGACAAGTCAACGTAACCTTATCGGTGAACCCAGTTTCACCTGTACGGACTTCCCGGCTCCTTAATTCATTTTCCACTTTGCCCAGCCATGTATAATCCAGTTCAACAAACACTTCACGATGGAGCACTTTGGTAATCGCTTCCCCGGCTTCTATGGCTGCAACTGCTCCATCCGTATAAGCGCGAATTAACCCACCTGCTCCAAGCATAATTCCCCCAAAGTAACGTGTAACAACGATAGCCACATTTTTCAAATGCTGATTTTTGATAACTTCAAGAATCGGTTTGCCAGCGGTTCCGCTTGGTTCGCCATCATCGGATTGCTTCTGGATCTCATCCCGCTCACCAATCATGTATGCGGAGCAGTTATGAGTAGCATTCCAATGTTTTTTCTTGATTTCATCAATAAAAGCGTTGGCTTCTTCTTCTGTCGTGACCGGCATAATATGACCGATAAACCGCGACTTTTTGATTACAATTTCCAGATTGCCCGGTCCTCGAACCGTGCGATAACGTTCAATCATCCCTATCCAACTTTCCACCAATTTGATCCATTTTACAAGAAAGCAGTTCCCCGCGCGCACGCGGACGAACTGCCTTGGTTTAACATCCGGGAAACCATTGCTTCACAATGACTCCCCGAATGTAATTACATTACCTTATTTAACTATATGAGCAGACCGATGAATTATTCGGAAAGTCTCGCTTCAAGCGCTGCTTTCTCTTCTTCAAAGCCTGGTTTGCCCAGCAAAGCGAACATATTTTTCTTGTAAGCTTCCACGCCTGGTTGGTCAAATGGGTTGACTCCCAGCAGGTAACCACTAATGCCGCATGCTTTTTCAAAGAAGTATACCAGATATCCGAAAGAATATGGAGACATATCTGGAATGTTCACAATCAAGTTTGGTACTTGACCATCTGTGTGTGCAAGCAGTGTTCCTTGGAACGCTTTTTTGTTAACGAAGTCCATCGTTTTGCCTTCAAGGAAATTCAGACCATCCAGATCATCCGGATCCGCTTCGATCGAAATATGCTCCGATACTTCAGCAACCTGAATCACTGTTTCAAAGATGTTCCGGCTGCCCTCTTGAATGAATTGACCCATGGAGTGCAAGTCAGTCGAGAAATCAACGGATGCAGGATAAATCCCTTTGTAGTCTTTACCTTCACTCTCTCCGTAAAGCTGTTTCCACCATTCGGATACAAAGTGCAGGGATGGCTCGTAGTTCACGAGGATTTCTGTGCCTTTACCTTTGCGATACAGTGCGTTACGAACAGCTGCATATTGATATGCTTCATTCTCAGCTACGTTCGGGTTGCTGTATTCTTTGGAAGCGTCAGCCGCACCTTGCATCATTTCTTCGATGCTGATGCCAGCTGCTGCGATTGGCAGCAAACCGACAGCTGTCAGAACGGAGTAACGTCCACCTACATCATCCGGAATAATGAAGGATTCATAGCCTTCTTCATTCGCCAGTTTTTTCAGTGCGCCGCGCTCTTTATCTGTTGTTGCATAGATCCGTTTGCGAGCTTCTTCTTTACCGTATTTTTTCTCCAGTGCTGCACGGAAGATACGGAAAGCAATCGCTGGCTCCGTTGTTGTACCGGATTTGGAGATAACGTTAACGGAGAAGTCTTTGCCTTCAACCAGATCCAGCAAATGAGTTACATACGTGGAGCTGATGTTGTTTCCTGCAAAGTAGATTTCAGGCGTTTTGCGTTTGTCTTTAGGCAGATTGTTGTAGAAAGAGTGCGTAAGCATCTCGATCGCTGCACGTGCACCAAGGTATGATCCACCGATACCGATAACGATCAGTACTTCAGAATCGCTTTGGATTTTAGCAGCCGCTTTTTGAATACGGGAGAACTCTTCTTTGTCATAAGCGGTAGGCAGGTCGATCCAGCCCAGATAATCCGATCCGGTTCCCGTTCCGTTGTGGAGCTGCTCGTGAGCCAAACGAATCGGTTCAGCGAAATAGTCCACTTCATGTTGATTGACAAATTGCAGGGCAGTGCTGTAGTCAAACTTCACTTTTTTTGCCATGATCTATAAAACCTCCTGATATCGGTAGCGTATTTTTTTCCGTTTTCCATTCTAAAACAACTTAGCCTAAGGATACTTCAAATCCACAGGGCTGACAAGCTTGCAGCCCGAACTTTGTCGTTAGAGTTTAAGAAGCAAAAAGGGTTAACCGAATCCGCGAGTCGCGGTTCTGGTTACCCTTCTTGTATTATTCCGCCGGGTACGAACAGCAGTAGTCGGTAACGCTGCGTATCTCCAGTTTAAATTTGGATTCGGCAGGTACGTGGAACGTAGCTTGACCTTGAATCTCTTGCCAATCTTCTTCTCCGGGAAGTAATACTCTCAGATCGCCGGACAGAATCTCCATAATTTCACGTGAATCTGTACCGAACTCATAACTGCCTGGAAGCATAATGCCCAGAGTCACCTTGCTGCCATCCCCCAAAATAACTGTTCTGCTGGTTACCTGGCCCTCATAATAAATGTTGGCCTCTTTCACTACACTGACTTGATCAAACTGTGACATGCGTACCCGCTCCCCCTGAAGTTAATGAAAACAAAAGGCAAAACAGATCAGGGCGATTGCCCGCCCATTCTCTGCCGGAATTCACTTGCTGCTCGGCAGGACTCGCAGTTAAGCTCATCCCATTCACAGCAGCGCTTATGAAGCTATTACAGCAATGCTTTTACGCGACTAACCACGTTCTCCACGGTGAAGCCGTACTCTTGGATCACACGGTCGCCAGGCGCAGATGCACCGAATGTGTTGATTCCGAGAATGTCGCCTTGATCGCCGACATATTTTTCCCAACCCATTGGGTGAGCCATTTCAATCGCCAGACGCGCTTTAACATCCGGAAGCAGGACGGATTCTTTGTAGGCTTTGTCCTGTTTCTCGAACAGATCCCAGCTCGGCATGCTGATTACGCGAACTTGGATGCCTTGTTCAGCAAGTGCTGCTTGAGCTTTGACAGCCAGCTGCACTTCGGAACCTGTCGCGATGATTTGAGCAACAGCTTTGCCGTCTTTTGCATCAGAGACAACATACGCACCACGTTTCACGTTTTCACGGGAACCTTCAACAGTACCTTCCAGAATCGGCAAGTTTTGACGAGTGAGTACGAGTGCAACCGGATTGCTCTTGTTCTCAAGCGCGTAAGCCCATGCTGCAGAAGTTTCATTACCGTCAGCCGGACGAATAACTGTCAAGTTAGGAATGATACGCAGGGATGCCAATTGCTCGATTGGTTCGTGAGTAGGACCGTCTTCACCAACAGCGATACTGTCGTGAGTCAGGACGTACGTTACAGGCAGACCCATCAGGGCAGCGAGACGAACAGCTGGACGCAGGTAGTCTGTAAATACGAAGAATGTACCTCCGAATACTTTCACACCACTGTGCAGTGCCATACCATTCATTGCTCCAGCCATACCGAATTCACGGATACCGAAGTAGATGTTGCGACCGGAGTAATCTTCAGGTGTGAAGTTCTCCAGGTTGTTCAGGTGAGTCATTGTGGAGCTTTCCAAGTCAGCAGATCCACCTGTCAGTTGTGGCACGTTATGAGCCAAACCGTTCAGAGCATTACCGGATGCTACACGAGTGGATACAGCTTTGTCTGTTGCTGCATATTTAGGCAAATCACGATCCCAACCTTCTGGAAGGTCACCATTAATTGCCGTTTCGAATTGAGCTGCCAGCTCAGGGAATGCTTTTTTGTACTCGGCAAATTTCTCGTCCCATGCTTTGTTTGCAGAGATACCACGATCTTTCACTTGTGCAAAGTGTTCGCGAACTTCAGTTGGAACGTGGAAATCTTCCTCGTAAACCCATTTGTAAAACTCTTTGGTCAATTTGGCTTCGTCTGCACCCAGTGGAGAGCCGTGAGTACCGCCGTGGCCGCCTTTACCTTGTTTGTTCGGGCTACCGTAACCAATTACAGTTTTAACTTCAATCAGTGTAGGACGAAGCGTATCTGCTTGACCTTCCTCGATTGCTTTTTGGATTGCAGGCAGATCGTTACCATCTTCAACGCGCAGTACTTGCCAGCCGTAAGCTTCAAAACGCTTCGCAATGCTTTCGGAAGAAGACAGATTCAATTTACCATCCAACGTGATGTCATTGGAGTCGAACAACATGATCAATTTACCCAGGTGCAAACGTCCAGCCAGGGAAGCTGATTCATGGGATACGCCTTCCATCAAGTCACCGTCACCACAGATTGCGTAAGTGTAGTGGTCGATTACGTTGAATTTGTCTTTATTGTATGTTGCGCCCAGTTGAGCTTCAGCCATAGCCATACCTACAGCCATTGCAATACCTTGGCCCAGTGGTCCAGTTGTTGCGTCAACGCCTGCAGTATGTCCGAATTCCGGGTGACCCGGCGTTTTGCTTCCCCATTGGCGGAACTGTTTCAATTCTTCCATAGGCAGGTCATACCCGCTCAGGTGAAGCAAGCTGTACAGCAACATGGAGCCATGTCCTGCGGACAGGACAAAACGGTCCCGGTTAACCCAAGTTGGGTGGTCCGGGTTATGTGTCATCGTTTTTGCAAAAAGTTGGTACCCCATTGGAGCGGAGCCCATAGGCATTCCCGGGTGTCCGGAATTTGCCTTCTCGATTGCATCAATCGCCAGTGTACGTACGGTAGTGATTGACAGATTGTCGATGGTGTTGTTCTCTTCCTTTTGAATCGCTTCGTTCTTGTCAGTCATGGTTTGTCCTCCTCATGTCTTTAGATAAGTCGGGTTGCGCAAGCGAATCCCTCTCATCATACAAGCAAACCGAATTTCACAATAAGTGAATCCGCTTGAGTGTTTCATTTTGACTTATTCACTTTTGTATTGTATCACTTGGCGTGAAGGTTTTCCATAACCTTCTTTTAGAAGATCGGGAAAATTCGGCTGTTTATGACGAGGGATTTGTTTCCAGTTGCGCAAAAAGAGTGTCATACTGAGCATTTCAGCATATCTTCTAGCTCAGCCAGCATCGCAAATCCATCGGATGAAGTATAACCTTTAAGCGGAAAACCATACTCTTTTTAGATATTGAAGTTGATTTTGCATATAATGGTCCTTGATCATGATTGGAAAAATCGGACTTTTATGCACATCAGGCTGTACTTCATATGGAAAGGAGGGTTCGCATATGCCGGAACATTTGGCTAAGTCAACAAATTCGCTAAAGCACATATTACCCTGGAAGGCCGGGGTTTTAACAGGTCTTACATCCGGACTGGTGCTCGGGTTCTTTTTAAAGGCTATTCAGACCTACACTGGTGAAAAAGTCTATACCTTGCTGCTGAACATTGATTTTGTTCCATGGCTTCCGCCCACATTACCTGAATACATCGAATTTGTGCTGCATCTTATCGTTTCCATAATCATTGGCATCTTCTACATATGGTGGATTCAGCGTTCAGGTCATCCGATATTCAAAGGCATCCTGATTGGAGTTCTATCTTCCCTGCTATATATACCGCTCTCCCAGCTTTCGAGTCGTGTGCCTGATCTATATGATATAAAAGCGATTCTTTACTGGTTGGCAGGGCATCTGTTATTTGGCGTGGTCCTTGGCTGGTGCGGTCATCTACGGAAGCACAACCAAAAAGGCGATCCCCCGTTCAGACATGAATAGGGAACCGCCTTTTCTTTTTTTCGGAATAGAACTGAACTGCATCTTTCCGAATCAACCTTGCGCAGTATTAAAGTATTAGCTTAAAATACAACGGTTTTATTTTCATGAACCAGTACACGGTCTTCAACATGCCATTTGACCGCACGAGCAAGAACTACACGCTCAATGGTACGTCCAATGCGTTTCAACTCGGTTACATCATCCCCGTGGCTTACACGCTGAACGTCCTGCTCAATGATCGGTCCGCCATCCAGCTCTTCCGTAACATAGTGAGCCGTCGCACCGATAATTTTGACACCTCGGTTGTACGCTTGGGCATACGGTTTACCGCCGACAAAGGCAGGCAGAAATGAGTGATGAATGTTAATTATGCGATTGCGGTAATGCTCAATGAACATCGGAGAAATGATCTGCATGTAACGCGCAAGAATAATGACGTCGATATCATTGCCAATGACGTCCAACTGGCGTTGTTCCGCTTCCTTCTTCGTCTCTGCTGTAACCGGAATATGGTGATAAGGAATACCAAATGATTCTACGTAGTCTTTCATATCCAGATGATTGCTCACAACAAGCGCGATGTCTGCATCCAGATCGCCAGCCTGCCATTGCCACAACAGCTCAACCAGACAGTGATCCTCCTTGGATACAAAAATGGCAAGTTTCTTTTTGCGGCTAACCGCAGAGAGACTCCAATCCATTTTGAAGCGGGTTGCCACTTCTTCGAAATCTGCTTCCAGCTTGGACAGGTTCACCGATAATTGTGGAAGATCGAACTCAATCCGCATAAAAAACATGCCGCCAGCCGGGTCCATTGTGTATTGGTCCGACTGTACAATGTTTGCACCATGCTGGTGCAAGAAATGGGATACTGCGGCAACAATTCCCGGTCCATCCGGACAGGAAATAAGCATCCGCGCCCGATCGGCGCGGTTTTTAACATCAGGTCGTACTTGTTTAGCGTGAATCTCCATCGGGTTAATTTTCCTCCTTCAACTAGGCCGTGACAAAAATTTCTTTGCCTGCAAGCCAGGCGATCAAACGTTGATTCAGTTGTTCTTCATTCAAGTGCGGGAACAATGCGGCTTCAGCCACGAGATCATACAGACGTTCCAACGGCTCACGTGGATCGGCTTTCTTCGCTTTGGCGTCATTCTTGAGCAATGTCCAGATATCCAGAACATATGAACGGGACTCAATCTCTTTTCCTTTGAAGAAATGATGCAGTTGTTCCACTTCTGTCAGGAATTCGGGACCAAATCGACCAGCAACATCCCCGCGAAGCAATGCAATCTCCGCTTCATACATAGGACGCTGAGTTTTGGCTTCTTTACCAATCCAAGGCGTTTCCAAAATAAACGGACGTCCTTGAAGAGCCTCGTGATGCACGACACGGTTAATGGCTTCAAAACCAATCCAGCCGGAGCCAATCGGTGTATGACGGTCCTTGTGCGCACCCACAGGGTTCTTACTATCATTAATATGCATTACGGCAATGCGGTCAAGCCCTACCGTACGATCAAATTGTTCAAGAACACCGTCCAGGTCGTTCACGATATCATAACCCGCATCGTGAATGTGACATGTATCCATACATACAGTAAGGCGTTCATTGTGTGTAACCTTCTCCATGATCTGAGCAATTTCTTCGAAGCTGCGGCCCATTTCAGTTCCTTTACCGGCCATCGTTTCCAGAGCGATATTCACATCCGTCTCTTTGACTCCGTCCAGCACTTCATTCAAGCCTTCAGCAATACGCCCGATGCCGTAGTGAGCATCCTTGTCCGTAAATGCGCCGGGATGCAGCACGATATTTTTGACACCAATCGCATGTGTACGACGGATCTCTTCCTGAAGGAAACTTACGGCCAGTTCATACGTGTTTTCTTTGTATGATCCGAGGTTAATAATGTATGGCGCATGGACAACGATATCTTCCATTCCGCCCTCTTGCATCGCAAGCTTGCCTTCCTCAATAAACATGGACTCAATAGGCTTGCGGCGGGTATTTTGCGGTGCACCCGTATATATCATAAACGAACTGGAACCGTACGAGGACGCTTCCTTCGTTGCACTCAATAATCCCTTGTCCGAAAAGGACACATGGGAGCCGATTTTAAGCATCATTAATCCCCCTTTTTCTGAATTAACCCTTATTCTAACGCGATTATCGAAATAAATCTAGAAATGCGCTATAATTCGGGATATAGGCTATTTTTTACAGCTGTAATTTGGAACATGGGTGGGCGGAATCCGTCTTTCCGTGAAAATCAATAATCCGAGGTGACTCCGCAATGATTTTCGGCTCCTACGCTTTGACGTTGACCAGTAGTTCCCCCAGCAATTGGTTTATGAACACAATCGCATTCTGGACCGTTCTTTTGCTCGGAAGTATGTGTGTTGGCGGATTTTTTATGATGCGCAAGTTTTTGAAAGTGCTTCCGAAGGCAGACGGGAAGTCCAAACTCGATTGGCAGAACCACTGGGTTGAAACCAGCCGTCATTTATGGACAGATGAAGCAAAAGCTTTTCTTGACCAGCTTGTAGAACCTGTTCCCGGCCCATTTCGAGATATCGCCAAACATTCCATCGCAGCAGAAATCGGGAAAATTGCGTACGAAGATAATGCACCTGAAGTATCCAGGGATCATTGCATTAAAGGATACATTATAGCCACACCGAAGCGGGATAATAAGTTTCTGGTGAAATTTCTGGAGAAGAACCAAATTGACTATTCGCCTTATAAACATTTGATGAATAAATAGATCAATGAATTCAGCCGAACATGTATCAGGCTTACATATGTGCAAACATGCTCCGTCAGGTAAGTCATCCCCAGCAAGGCAGTGCTTACCGCCCGGGGCTGTTTGTCGATCTAGCAATACATGTCAGTACAGTCAAAATAACAAGGGGGTCGCCAAGATGAAGATTGCGATTTGTGGAGGTACCGGTTTTGTCGGAGGAGCGCTCGTTGATTACTGGCTTCAGGCAGGCCATCATGTGAAAGTTATTACACGCAAACTGCCGAATTTACATAATACCAGCCAAAATCTTACTTATATCTCATGGGAACAGGTAGAGGAACAGCCTCATTTGCTGGAGGGAATGGATGCTTTGGTGAATCTCGCCGGGGAAACGTTGAATCAACGTTGGACAACCAAGGCGAAACTGGAGATCGTTGAATCGAGAGTGACTACTGTAGCGCGCGTAGCCAAATTGATAGATTTACTGGAACACAAACCGGAGGTAGTCGTACAGGCATCTGCCATGGCAATCTATGGCACCTCTCCCACAGAAACATTTGATGAGAACAGTCCACAAAAATCGATGAATTTTCCATCCCGCGTCTCTGAGCAATGGGAAGTTGCTGCTGATGCCATCAAACATGTGAGACTCGTGAAAATCCGCGTTAGCCTCGTGCTTGGTCATAAAAAAGGAGCTTTTCCATTAATGAAACTTCCTTATATGCTTGGTGTTGGGGGCAGGGTGGGAAGCGGCAAACAGTGGACCAGCTGGATTCATATTATGGATATTGTGCGTTTGATTGATTTCACGATCCACAATAAAGAAATCTCCGGTCCGGTGAACGCCTCTTCGCCTAACCCCGTTACCAACGATGAATTCGGACGAACGGTAGGCAAAGTGTATCATCGTCCGCACTGGTTCCCTGTACCCGCAATTCTGATCAAAACACTGGTTGGAGAACTCTCTGTCGTGCTGCTGCAAGGGCAGCGGGTTATCCCGCAAAAAGCGTTGGATCACGGATTCCAGTTCACCTTCCCTACATTAACCGAAGCACTTGAAGATCTTAAACACCGGGGTCTATCCGACTGATCGATACGTATAAACAGACTCAGCCAACGTAAAGGTATCTCCATCTTCAAGTGGATATTCTTTGTACGGAGCAAGAACATTGCCCTTGAGAATGGTTCCATTCACAGAACCCAAATCCTTAATAACATAGCCCGATTTGTTCCGGCTCAATTCCACATGAGCACGGGACACGCCGGTTGCTGAATCTACCCACTGGACCATGTCCGCCGATCGACCAATAACAAACGATGCTCCACGGACATCCATCCGTTCATGTTTGTCTCCGCTTGCTGATCTGCGTTCAAGATAAAAGGAAGGTACAACTGGACTTGCACCTGTTAAGCCTCCGCCGGCAACACTCTGCAAGTTTACAGTTGCATCAGCCGCCGCATGATGACGCACAAGTTCCGATGTTGCTGCCATGGCTTCGACAGTATGCTGAATGAAAGGTTCATCGGATGCTTCAGATGGTATATGTAGATTATGAAAGCGAGAATTTCCTGCTACAGATGACCTGGATTCATAAAATTCCCCCCGTTCTGATTGAGCACTCTTCATATCACCAGAGCTCTGTTGACTCGTGTAGCCTTGTGCATACGTGTTATCTTCGGGTGACATTTCAGATGCATTCCAACGCCAGCTCTCCTGAAACATCTCTTCTTCGCTTTCTTTCTGCTTATCTTTGCCTCTACCCAAGCCAAAAAAAACAGATCGCTTATTGGATGACCCCTCCTGTAATTCGTTATCTGTATATTCTTCATTCGGCATATTTTGGCGTAGCCGATTGGATTTCGAATTTCCAAATTTCCCTTTGGTCACCCATGCCCAACCTGCAATCCCAAGCAACCCAGCACTTAATGCTGCGGATAGAATCATTTGTGTCTGCCCTGGTTGTTCCATATAGATGAATCTCCATACCAATGCCGTGGCAATCATACAACCCAGAATGATATAGGTCGTTTTGGAAGAATCCTGCTTCTTGTCCTTCTCATCCTTTTCCATATCATCGTCCTGTATTGAATCAAACGTTTGGAGCTGTGACGGATTTTCAGCACCTTTCGCTTGCAATGAGG
This sequence comes from Paenibacillus sp. OK076, assembly GCF_900110055.1. NCBI lineage: Bacteria > Bacillati > Bacillota > Bacilli > Caryophanales > Paenibacillaceae > Paenibacillus > Paenibacillus sp. OK076. The sequence continues at coordinate 637,378 of NZ_FOCH01000001.1, read as the reverse complement.
ACTCTATCAGTGAACGTCTGCCGGAAAATCCTGAAAAGGGTTTGTTAAGTGGTTTTTCATCCTCCCCAGTAGATACCCAAGGTTGATGATTTGATTTCAAGTGCTGCCCAGCTTCGCCGTTTCGATCTAACTGACGATACTGGTCTTGCCCACTTCTATTGGAAAACGACTCATGTCCCTGCTCTGGGATCACAGAAAATTGAATTCCTAATTTACTGTCAGTTAACCCGGATGACCCACGAGAAGACATAAATGATGCCTGTCCTGAACCGCTCTGCTCATCTGCATATAACTCAAGCAAAAGTTCACGCAGCTGTCTGATATCCCATTGTTCACTGTCACATAGCTGGAGGACACGCTGAATCCCTTCGCCTTGAAGTTCCTGAACATGGGCCATCAGCCTAATAACCAGTTCGCGGAATTGCTGAGGCGTCGGATCACTCTCAATTGCATCAACAATCGGGATGTATACCAAACCAAGTTCTCCCAGTTCAAGTGAACCATTAATAAATATGTACTCTTCCTGAATCTGTAATTTGCGTGAATCCAACATATATTGTCTACATTCCGTAAACGTGTCTGCCAGCTGAAACAATAGTCCATATAACACACGCAGCTTGATTTTTCCTGACTTCAACATCTGAGGTAACATCTTATATCCTGAAATATCATATTGTAACGTTACATTTCGGTCTACCTCTCGAATATGAATTGGAAGAAGTCGAGGAATTTGATTGGAAGACAACATGCCCATCTGCACACGGCTCAGTTCGTCCATTCGCAACCCTTCCACTTTCTCCAAAACCATAAACGACCCGCCGTTTCGAATGAAATCTCTCGTTAATCCATACATGCCAATCCTCTCTTTCCATTGCTTAATTAAGTCATGTAGATATAGGCGCTAATGAATCCCGGCAATACGGCCAGCATAAAAGGAAACTTCAATGTCTTTTCATGATGAACCAGTTTGAGCGAACCGAGCATGAAGAAACCGGCAAGATTCCCTGCCATGCCGCGAATGCGCTTTGCAGAATCCCTGCGGAACAAGAGAATAATTAATCCAATTGCCCCTGCATACAAAACGGAGTAAATAATAACGTGAACGCCAAAGGCCAGTCCTGTCCAAACTCCAATTCCTCCAAACAATTTAACATCTCCCGCACCCACTGCCCCAATCAGATACATTAGAAATAACACACCGAACCCCATCACGAATCCGGCTGCAGAGAACAGAAACCCCTCCCATCCTCCCCAAATAATATGGGCCAGCACTCCCGCGACAGTTACTGGCAAAGTCAAACGATTTGGGATTTTCATTGAACAAACATCTGTAACAAAAGCCGCAATCACATATAGACCACAGGCCCAGTAAAACCACTCCACCTCCATCATCTCCCTCCTTATTTTCTGGAAGCCACATTAAACTCAGTCACCGTCTTGGCACCCTCCGCTGTCTCTACAACAAATGTCCATGTGCCTTCTGTAGTACGTGTACCGACAAACCAGTTCCACTCAATCACACCATTTTCGTCGGCAGTTGCCCATCCGATATGTTTGGCTGAACTTTCACCGGACTTGTAAAATATCGTAAGATTCGCTGTAGCCCCAGGCTCCACTTTGACCTTAATGGTCGCGTTGTTGCCTATGTATGCTGGCTCCGGCTTGGATAACACGGTTGCTGCTCCAGCTGAATCCGCGTCTCCTCCACTACTATTGGAGCCTTCTCCAGTATCTCCAATCCACACCCGTTCTGCCGCAGCAGCTTGAATACGTAAAGACTTCCCTAAAAAGGGGACTTTAACAGGCAATTCATAGCTCAATTCAAGCCGAAAGTAAGGATTCGTTTTATTTTTGAGATCAGGTATGGAAATACCATTAACATGCACACGCTCTACATCCAGTAGAGAAGTATTAATAAAAGGCTTGAGCAGCGGCTTAACGGTCGGATCAAGCACCGTCTCAAGAACGGATGTCTTGATTTCCTGTAACGGTTGTTCACCTCTGGCAGCAGCTGCACGAACCCAATCACTGAGTGGCTCCGGCAGTGAAGAGGCATACTCTTCGGCCCATTCCGTCAGTGACAGCTCCGGTATTTTCCATCCCCCCTCTGAGCTTCCACTACCCGCGGAATCAGAGGGTGTGAACACAAGGGATACGGGATATATTTGGGTGGATAACTGCTTTACCGCCTCACCTGCCGTGCTCTGCAACGCTGTTGATACCAACGTCATCTGCACGATGTAAATCAGGAACATGACAAAGAACAGGAATACAGGCAAAACCAGCGAGGCTTCCAAAACGATGCTGCCTATTTCCTTTTCTGATGAACCCGTCTTTTTTGTAGAACATTCTTTTATTGGAAAACGCACCTTGGGAGTAGAATGTATCTGCTCAGTCAGAGACTTCAATCTTTCCAATCTACGCACTCGTGTAAGTTGATTCTGTAAACGTGCCAATATTTTTTCCTGCTGATGCTGCTTATCCATAATCCCTCCACGAAAAAACCCGGATTATTCAATAGGAATAATCGGCCTTCCGATCTATGAAAAATCGCCCATCTTCTACCTGGTCTGCACTACCCATGACAGCACCTATACTTCTTGTGACTCCCGGTAAAAACCACAATTTGATACTACTGCGAATGTTTCCTGAAGCGTATGTCTGCTTCTCATCCGGATTCACTCCGGTATTCAATCGGATCAAAGCCAACATTCTGGACATTTTGCGTTCATTGTTGCTATGCATTAATAGGAACAAACGGAGATGGTCCCTGTATGTAAGCTTGACTTTGATATATTTGGACAATTCCACACTGCCGTCTTTAGCCAATTTCACCATATCTGCTATAGCGTTTGTAATTCCGTATAAAATCGCAGCAGATAATACAAGTAGTGGATTTCCAAGCTTGCTGTTCTCAATCAATCCTTCTGCAGTTCGAATCGCCAGACGCATACCAAAGATCTCCGCATATGCAGCCGCCATATTCCCCGAAGGATTATGAAAACCATAGATAATATACTCCAGTTCCTGATTTTCCAGTTTGAACACTTCACCAGCATCTCCACTACCTTCAGTCCAGCTCAGCAGCTGTCCAAAATCCATCGAGTTGAAATATGCCAGTGCATACTCATTCTGAAACAATTCATCGCCAAGACTATCCAGCAAATTGGACATCCCGCCGAACAAACTGTCCATTCCGTTCATGGCATCACCACCAGAGTCATACGGATCGCCAGCAATCTCTGCCTTCTGGGCTTCCTCACGGCTCGCTTGGTTAAAAGCGATGTTGGCGTTGTAGTACTCCTCCAGTTGTTTAAAGGCTTCCATGGAGCCGGAGCTCCCCTTTTCGATTTGCGATAATATGCGTTTAACTTCCTTCAACTTCCCTTTGGATTCCTTATCATTCGCTTTGCGCTGGGCATCGGAGCCACGACCGCTCTCCAACAGCTGTTTGCTTTGAAGAATGACATTGGAGGGACCACTTCTTACATAAGTGTCCATGTATCGTTCCGTGACTTGACTAGCCTGTCTAACCGCTGGTTTAATGGAAACACCACTCATTACCGTAACCGAACGAAGCTGCGTATTAAGCTCCATACTGTCATTTCTGACATTGGTAAAATCCGAATTTTGTGAGCGTACACGTGCATTTAACTGATCGAATAATGTGTCGGCTCTTACAAGTTCAGAAGCAAGGGAGCGTGTACTCTTGGCTTCACTTCCCGATCCGGTAGATGGAGGACTCGTCCCAGGCAGTGTTGAGTTGCCTACTTTTTCATAACTGGCATTCTGTGAACGGTTCTCCCCCTCAGCGATTACACGCTTCATTTCCTCATTGATCTTGCGAGCTTCTTCAATCTTGGCCTGGGCTTCCTCCAATTTTGTCTGGTGAGCTTGCAATGCTGGTTGTATGATCATGCTTATGCCTGTCGCCACATTCCCCACACCTGTCCGATAACGAGCCAGCTCTAGCATGTACTGTTGCTGGTTGAATGGCAGTCCCTCATCCATTTGTTTCTTGTTTAGATAATCCGCATAACGCGCTGCTACTTCAGCAGCTGTCTCTGGCGTCTCTCTTAACATCTCATCATAAATGGCAGAGGAAGGCGGATTCATGATCAGTGCGGGCAGACCCTTCAGCTTATCGGCAGATTCCGTCTGATTGGCTATTGCTTCGTCCAGCAATTCCTCACGTTTGTCATACAGTTTCTGCAATTTCTTGAGCAGATCAACAGTATAAGCAGCTTCTTTCATCTCTTCCGACATCGGCTTAAAACGGTTGACAACTTCCAGGGTAAAATCAACCGGCGCACGATATTTCATATCCTCCTGAATCTGGCGATTAAAAATATCGTATCTGCCCAGTTCACGCTCCATGCTTAGTGAAGTCGTATCCCATTGGATATCCAGAATGGGAAAACCATCTTTCACAGCCGAGGGCTTCACACTATCATTCAGCACCTTGGCCATAATGGCCTCACCACTGCTGTCACCGTATCCAAATAGACCATACTCCCGCAAGGAAGTATCATAGGCTGACATCACAGATCTCATCGCTGCATGCGTCATTCGTTCTGCCTGTACTTTGAAAGCAGCAATACGTGCATAATCAATGAAAATGGAAACAAACATAAACATTCCAGCCAAAATCAAGATCAAGAACACGGTTACGGCTCCTGATTCACCGTCTTTTTTTCTGAACAGTGTTTCCTCCTCCTCTCCTCATTTTTTGCTTTTGCCAAAATACTGTACAACCTGTCCCGCTTCAGCGGCAGTACTGGCTGTGCCTCCGCCCTTGCCTTTAAACTTGGCCGCATAATAACGGACCAGATCCACCGTTCGGATGAATTCCGTCGGTTCTACAACCGTTGATGACCATTGTGTTAATACACTGTTACCTGAATCGAATAAAAAAGAAGGCAGCGGTAAAGAAATCACCTGCTCCAGCTTGGTTGTAACTTTTCGTTGGATCAGCGAATTCTGATATTCAATTGTCCCGTTCATGCCAGAAGGCATGCCTTCTGCGGCTTGGGACAGTTTCTTTTCCGATAGACTTCCGCCTTCTCCCGCAGGTACTGACACAATAACCTCATTGTCCGCTCCCGCCCAACCAAACAGTGCTCCGAGCAATCGATCATCGGTCAGTCTCCAGTACAGGTTGTCATATTCCTCGGCCACAACTTCACCCGTCATCGCCTGCTTGTGGCTGTTGTCCCAACTGTAAGCGGCACGTTCAGAAGCTGCATACGCATGTTGGTTCAGAAATGTCTTTTGATACATGTACATGGAGAAAAAGAGGAGCAAGACGAGAATAAACAACACGATAGGGAAGACCAGGGAAGCTTCAATGGTGAAGCTCCCTTCTTCCTTTTTGAATTGGTTATTCGAAAAACTCATTACTTCTATTGCTCACATTCGTTAACAGTCTTTCTACCAATTTTTTAATTTGATCCTTGAATATTAATGCAATAATGATAATAACGCCGATGATCAGAATAAGCTCCAGCGTACCAAGCCCTTCCTCTTCCCTCCAAAATCCAGTTACTTTGCTTTTCATCAATTCCAGCATCCCAATTCCTCCTACATATTCATCATCATAAAAGCAGGTGCCCCGATCATCACGACAATCGAAAAAAAGATCAGTACCATCGGAAACACCAGTTTGGAAGAAGCCTGTTCTCCCTTAGCCCGACTAACGGCCTTGCGTTTTTCCCACAACACATGGGACAGATCCCGCAGCGCCAGTACAAAGTCACCTCCCCCTCGCCGAAAATTCAGCAGCACTGTTGTTGTAAAAATCGTCACTTCCTGTACACCACACCGACGACTGAACTGTTCAAAGGATTGTTGAAACGAATAACCGTTGTTCCAATCCCCAACCATCTTTCGCAGCTCATTATAGAGGGGATGATTCCGTTCTCCCTGACTGGCTACACAGTGAACAATGGCACGCTGCACCGTTTCTCCCGCACCAACCAGCAGAACAATGCGGTTCAACAACTCCGGCAGCTCCATGAGTATGTCCTGATCTCTTCGCTGTACTTTGGTGTTAAGGTCTTTGTAAAGGGCGAAGGGCAGTGCAACACCCAGTGCCAATCCACCTACCATACCGCCAAGTCCCATATCCCCAACGAGCGACAAAAGGCAGCCTACGAGCAACATCAGCCATGAGTAAGTCAGCATTTCAGCACAGTAGAGCATCGTTTTCTCGCCACTATGCTGTATGCCATACATTTTCTGAATGGCATGCTGCATGCGGAACATGAGCACAGGCAATCTGCGGCCCACTTCGAACTTGTCCAATAAAAACAAAAAGGGACCATGCAGCTTCTTCAGTCGTAATCCTTCCATATCCAGTTTGCGCAAATGCCGGTAAGTCTGCCCTCGCGTTCGATCCAGCACCAGCCACCCTGCTCCGAGCACCCCTCCGAAAATAACGGGAAGCAGCATCGTGTCAGCTCCTTATACTTTGATATCCATAATGCGTGTAATCCACAAATAACAGCAGGCGAGTAATGCCAATGCCCCGCTGGAGATCATATATCCCATCCCGCTGTATAACGGCTCCATAAAATCCTTGGCCGTAAAGTTTAGAAAAATCAGAAAAATAAATGGAGCGGCAAACATCACTTTGGATTCAAACTTTTTCTGTGCCACCGCTACCATGATGTCCTGCTGAATATCCAGCTTCTCACCAATGACCGCAGAGGTTCGCCTCACCACTTCGACCAGATCTCCACCCGTTCGCTTACAAGTGATGAACACATCGGCAAAGTTTGTGATATCCTCAATTTTGGCCCGGTCCGAGAAGTCTTGCAGTGCCTCTTCAATGGGCTGACCATATTCCATCCGCGTCCTCAGAATGGTGAATTCCCGAATGAGATCCGTATCGGCCTCAGGGTTCAGCATGCGCAGATCCTCCACGGATTCCTTAAAACCGTTCTCTACCGATTTTCCCGCAGCCAGCGCGGAGGACAACGCATATAATGCCTGCTTAAAATGTAAACTGAGAGTCATTCTTCTTCGTTCCAGCAGTACTTTTGTCCAGTGTTTTGGTACCCATATACACCCCGCAGCCAATATCAGTCCGGCCAACCAGTGATGATAGAACAGAATACCGACACCAAAGAACAACAAACCACTAATCAGCATGCAGACCATCCGCTGTTTCCGGGATAGCGTATATACGGTGTAGTCCGTTAACGCCTGTCTGGCCTCACCCAACTTCATCACCTACCCATAAAATCAACTAATTTACGTTGTTATCCGATTCATTCAACTTATCGCTATTGCGTTCTATGTACTCGTTCAACCATTCCCCTAGCCCAGCCATCTGAATTTTATCCACTTGTCTCAGCGTTCCAACTTGCACGAGTCCACCAATAATCTTGCCTTCTTTTTCTTCAATTTCCTGGAAACGAAACAGTGGATTAAGCAGTACTTCTCCGTCCTGCATGCCAATCACTTCGCTAATCTCGGTCACCCGACGTGAACGGTCGCGCAGCCGGGATAGATGTACAAAGATATCAATGGCCGAGCTGATCTGCTGCCGGACAACTGCAATGGGAAGATCCGCTCCGCTGAGCACCATGGTCTCTAATCTGCTGATCATATCGGAGATCGTGTTTGCGTGCCCTGTGGACAAGCTTCCATCATGCCCTGTGTTCATGGCCTGCAACATATCCAGCGCTTCTGCTCCCCGCACCTCACCAATGACAATTCGATTCGGACGCATCCGCAAGGATGACTTGATCAGGTCACGGATGGATATTTGCCCCTTGCCCTCGGTATTCGCATTGCGCGTCTCCAGTGATACCAGATTGGGTACTGTGACAATCTGTAATTCAGCAGAGTCCTCAATCGTGATGATCCGTTCATCCGCAGGAATAAACTGAGATAATGCATTTAGGAAAGTGGTTTTCCCCGACCCGGTTCCGCCGCCGATAAAAATATTGTATTTGCTGCGCACCAACTGCTGCAGCAGCTCTGCCGCTTCCTCATACAGGGCACCTTTACCAATCAGATCGGACATCTTCATCGGTTCACTCGGGAATTTCCGAATCGTCATAGTCGGACCCTTCAATGCAATCGGAGGCAGCACAATATTGACCCGAGAGCCGTCTTTCAACCGCGCATCCACGATTGGAGAAGACTCATTCACAATCCGGTTCACCCCGGATACAATCATCTGGATAATGTCTTCCAACCGTTCCCTTGACTCGAACTCCAGTGTGATCTGTCTGACTTCACCTTCCTGCTCAACGAAAATCTCCCGGTGGCTGTTGATCATAATCTCCGTAATTTCGGGATGATCCACCAATGGTTGCAGAATATCCAGCCCTCGAAAGGAGTCAAATAACCGTTGCACCAGCGTATGACGCTCTCCGGAGGTCAGATCATCCAGCTTGGGGTCAGAGAGCACTTTGCGCTCAATTCCCTGCCACAGTTCTTCGTCTCCCGCAGACGACGTTAAATCGAGGCCAGCCCTGACCTCGCGACGCATGATCTGAAACTGCTCTTCACGGTCCAGTATCATCCTGGATGAGTCCGTCATAGTGACCACCCATCCCCCTTCTGGATTCGTCCTGTCTGCTTCAGTTCTTCTTCCCCGTCCTGTACAATCATGGCGCATAGTCTCTTCACTTCGCGTTGAAAGATCGGTGAGCTGAGCATCACTTCCTCCTGGCTTAGCTGCTTCCAGGAAGGGATATACGGCAGCACAGCATCCAGATGCAGATCAGGTCTTGGCAAAGCATTGATGACGCTGTCCCGATACTTGTTGACAATGAAGCGGGCACGATCCAGTACACTTTCATGCAGATCCGGCCACGTACGCTCCATATGCTGAATCCATTGACCCCAGCGGTGCATGGAAGAGATGTCATCCTCAACCAGCCAGACGAAAGCATCGGCAGCATCGAAAATCCCCTCACTTCGTCCATCCCAACCTGAGTCCCCATCCAGAATGAGCACATCATATTGCCCGCTGTCGGCCAAATAACGGATCAGGCTCTTCGTATCTTCACGGGACATTTGCAGCAATTCCTTCCGATTCGATAACGGCCAGAATACATCCGACTTCAGCGCTTCGTGACGTAGCACATATCCGTCCACCCCTTTGGTGGAGGACTGTGCTTGTCCCTGTTTGCCTGATTCCTTCCTGCCCACCTTCAAATCATAAAGCAGACGTGACAGCCCCGTTTCTGCGTCAGGTATACGCTGCCCACTTCTAGACAGACCTTTCTCTAGAAACGGCATCGAGCTATCCAGTGTCTCCAGATTGAGATACAGAACAGCATATCCTGCAAGCCCCAGCTGCTTCGCCATATGCATCGCCACCGCAGTTTTGCCACTCCCTCCGGAAGCTGATACAACTCCAATAGAAAGTGTCTCCTGTCCTGGACGATGGGTTTTCTTCCGACGCGGTTGCCGACAAGCATTGAGAACAGCGTCCAGCAGTGTAGGCAATGGTTGATATTTCATCAGTCGTTTATCCTCATCCACTTCATCTAATCCTTCACTAAGCATCAGCCATGGAATACCCGAGGTTTCACCACCGTGACTCAGCCAGTGGTTCAGAAATTCCGGTTCCGCAATCACCAAATCCGGCACTTCCCTGCCTTCCTGCTCATTCATGTGATCCCTGAACGGTTCCCATTGTGAAAAGGCGGTAAATCGTATACTGGAGCCGGACAGGCTGCCTTGTACAAAATCAAGCCAGGCGCTGATATACTCTCTGTCTTTGGAAGCCAGCACTGCCTTAAGAACAATCAATTCTTCTCCCCTCCCTGCAAAAAAAGCACAAAAAAGCACCGTCCAATAACCGCAAAAAGTATGCAGTGTATGGACGGTGCTTCCGTCACGTGCTATGAATGTATGGATAATATAGCATACAATTTCTGGAGGAGCAAGGGATTTATTCAAACGTAAATCCGCTCAAGAATGATAGGGTGCATCAAATTCAATAATATTGCAGTCAGGATCAAGCACAAAAATCTGTGCAAACCCGGCAACACTATCTGGTCTTGCCTCATATTCAATTCCCTGCTGTTCCAGCCAGGCCAAAGTCTCCTTGTAACTCTTCACCCAGATCGCAAAATGTCCATCTGTTGTATCGATGCCAGCCTCACGAAGCGTATGTCCCTGCGGATGCTGTAATAGATGAAGCTGTTGACTACCAATGGCATACCATGTGCCCGTAGAGTTGAACGGCGGACGTTTAATCTCCTGCATGCGTAGCAAACCGGAATAAAATTTCTTCGCAACCTCCAGATCACGTACAGCCAGACTCACATGGTGTATATGTGCAAATTCTATCATTTCTTTGACCTCCTGCCTGAAATAGCCTTCCTTCAACTTCCCATCAACTCTAAATTCAATCGCTTACACGACTATACTATAACACCTTGGACTATAACCACAACGCATACAAAAAAGAAAAACACCCCTGATTGAATCCAGCGAACCTGTCGGTTCACACAAATTCATTCAGAAGTGCTTACTCCAGATTATCTACCTCATACATCCATTATCATGGTAGATTTAACCAGGTTAATTTCTCATTAGAGAGAATCACACCCGCTTATCCTTACGCTTCTTATTTAGCACTATCCAATGCTTCTTGCGGGATCTTGATCTCTTTCACGCCATTATGGTTAGAGAACGTGCTGGTCATCTTCATGTCCATCGAGATTTTCTGTCCTTCCTGCTCCATATCCATCACCATGTTGACATCCGTACTTGCAGGCAGATAGGTTTCTTTGTTGATCATATATTTCATTGTCATGCTGGTAATATTCATTTGATCAAGCATCGCTTGAGTTTGGGCATCCGATCCGTTTTGCTCCATGACCGCTTTGGCCAGCTCCTTCACGTTATCACCGGATACGTCAGCGTTAATGACGTAATTGTCGCCTTCTTCCGTAATTTTGGTGTCTTCGGCAATCTTTTTGAATTGCTCCAGCTCACCTTCCGGATTCATGCTTGCCTGCATCTGCTCAATCAGTGGTTTCGTTTGCTCGTCAGGAATTTTGACCCACTGGTCCCCCACCTGCGAATAAATCTTATCCGAAGTGATGTACTGCTTCACGTTCTGCGCTTCCTGTCCGGACATTTCCATCTTCATCTCCTGGTAGATCATCATCGGATCTTTGATGATATCCATCTTCAGTGATGTTTTCACCTGTTGATCCTGGGACTGCTCGCCGTTCACCAGCTTCAAATTTTGATCAATATTGGCTTCCGTAGTGAAGCTTTTCATGTCTTTAGTCGCTGCATTCGTTTTCTCAATTAATTCGTCCAATGTAGGGATCTTTGTCGCCTGCTCCGCAGTTGTATTCTCCTCATTCGACGTTTCGTTGCCAGCTGGCGGCGTTGCTGTACTGTTATCTGCATCGTTACTGCAAGCGGTCATGCTTACTGCTAATAATGCCCCAATCATTAATGTAGTCCACTTCTTCAAGTTATTTGCCTCCCAAAATAGAATTGATCCGTACTCATTACCCAATTATTTCCGTTATTAATCAATCGTTACCGATACAATATGTCACGCTTCTTCCTTTTAAAGGAATCGATCCTTAATATCAGGTGTAGGCAGCATACACACTTCATCTTGACCGAACCAGCGATATCGGTTGCGAGCTACCATGTTATATATGGCATTCCGAATAAATTTCGGTACAATAATCAACACGTACAATAATGGATAAGGAAATTTCAATCCTTTGGCCAGACGCAGCGCAGCGGTTGAACGTGTATAATATTTTCCATCCTCAATGAGTACAAACGTATCCATGCTGTCCGTGGACAGATTGCCCTTCTCCAGCAATTGTTTTGCTACATCCGATTGAAGTGATGCAAAATGATATTTCCCCTCCGGGTCACGCTTGATGATCCACTTCGTTAATCCTTGGCAGAAATGACAGACTCCGTCCACAAGCACAATCGGGTGTCCCTCATGCTGATCCGTTTGATTTGCTGTCATAATCATGGCCTCCTCATAATTGCGCTATTAGTGTAACTTACCCGTTTTGAGTCATCCCGGTCGCTTTTTTTTACATTTGATTTAAGTGTAGCGGAAAATAGAAAAAGAGCGCAGGCTCAATGCCCACGCTCGTATCTGTCTTGGCAATTACTCAGCAATTGCCTTTTCCATCCATTGGTCATCAATCATCTGTTGATGCAGGTCACCAGCCCACTGGTCCATGCATTTGCAAATGAAATCTTTGCGACATACCGGACAAGGCGTTTTCTGTAGACGGCTGATATTGGTCAGCTTCCATTCCGGGGAATGGGAGTAGAATACACGGCATTGTGTGCCGTCTACCAATTTCATTTTAAATTCATACAATCCATCTTCCTTGTTGCCACTAGCTAATTCTAAATTTGCAATACGCGGTCTATAAGACATGGATATCACCTGTTAATTCAAATTTGGTTCATGCATTGACACTTCTCAGTACTAAGTCATATTAAAGAAATTTTAGTTCGATGTCAACTCACGCACATTTATCCCCCAAATAGAATATCAAGAATGGTACCCACCTGACCCTGCTTTTTCCCTTTCAGCACATCCGGATCGAATACTTCAACATATCCACAGGAAGAACAGGCGACGAAGAGATAATGATTGTGCTGAATATCAAACATTTTGCTAAGTCCCGCTCCTGACATGGATACTTCCTTAATGTTGCAATCCGTACCCCTGCATTTGGTGCATACAAATCGCCGTTCTATCATCTCTTCAATACTCATGGTCGTTCCCCCTTATTCGAATGTATGACTTCAAGCAAGAGTAGATTATGTAAAATAGTACGCTGTTCAACATGCAATCTCCTGCATCGCAACTGTATTATACAATACAAAACCCTGCCGAAGGCCAGCAGGGTCTTGTACTCGAGCATCAGGCATCCAAGGATACCCTGCTCTATATGTTCCCTTTACTCCTGCGAGTCAGGTCTTAAACTACATTAAGTACCACATCAATATTGCCGCGAGTTGCCTTGGAATAAGGACAGAAATCATGTGCCTTACGAGCAAGATCTTCTGCTTGACTGTGATCGACGCCAGGCATGCTCACATCCAAACGTACAGACAGTTGGAAACCATCATCTGCCGGATCTTTGCCGATGGATACATTACTGGTTACCACCACATTCTCCAACTTCACGCCCGCTTTGCGTGCCACATTGGCAAGAGCACTTTCATAACATGCACCATATCCCGCTGCAAAGAGCTGCTCAGGATTGGTTCCTTCACCACCTGCGCCTCCAAGTTCTTTTGGCATTTTCAGATCATGCTTGAGCACTCCATCCGAAGAAGCCACCGAACCTGTACGTCCACCTTTAACTGTTGCTGTTGCTGTATATAAAGCTTCCATTAAGAATCTCTCCTTTACCTTTAAGTTTTTTTGCTGCCTACAATTCAATTTAAACTTCTGGCTCATTTTGAAACGGTTGTTAATCCTTATTCAGCTTTTACAACTTTTTTATTTTCATGCATTTGGGATGAACACAGGTAATTTATCTAGGGTTGGGTAATATACTAAGGCACATTTACTCCTGCTAAATTTTGTCCCTCTACACAAAAGTTGCACTAGACAAAAATAATTGAAGGAGTACAATGTAAGTATCAACATAAACGTTTAGACATATGTGGAGTCGTTTAATTACGCTTTTAAGATTTTGGTTTCAATGTTCAAATGTAATCAAAGGAATGACACCGTTCCTCTTCATATAGAATATCAATACTTCAAAGTCGGGTGATTATATTATGAGTAAAAAAAATCCGTTCAACACTCCTTCAAATGAGCCATTAGCTGCGGGTATGGCCCCATCTCTCGGGGAAGCCCACAGCTCCATGAAGGTGCCTCAGAACGCTGCTTGGTGGAAAAAGTTCCTTGCTTTTGTTGGACCAGGTTATCTGGTTGCCGTTGGATATATGGACCCAGGGAACTGGGCAACGGATATTGCCGGTGGCTCACAGTTCGGTTATACATTATTGTCCGTTATTCTGATATCAAATCTAATGGCTGTGGTATTGCAGTCTCTTGCTGGCAAGCTCGGGATTGTCACAGGACGGGATTTAGCGCAAGCCTGCCGCGAACGATTCAGCATGCCTGTAGTCATGATGTTATGGATTTTGTGTGAGCTTGCGATTGCAGCCACCGACCTTGCCGAGGTTATTGGTTCAGCCATCGCTCTCAAGCTGCTGTTCAACATACCCATGCTATACGGTGTCATTATTACCGCTGTCGATGTACTGGTCATTCTTTTGCTGCAAAATAAAGGCTTCCGCGCATTGGAATCGCTCGTTATTGTGCTGATGGCTACCATCGCCCTCTGCTTCGGGATTGACCTGTTTCTCGCTAAACCGGATATGGGCGGCGTCATGCATGGTTTTGTACCCAGTGCCGAGATTTTGCAAAATCCAGCCATGCTCTATATCGCCATCGGAATTATTGGCGCAACCGTGATGCCCCATAATCTGTATCTGCATTCTTCTATTGTGCAGACCCGTCAGATTGAAAAGACACCTCAGGGTAAAAAAGAAGCGATTCGTTATACCACTATGGATTCAACCATCGCTTTAACGCTGGCCCTGTTTATCAATGCAGCCATCCTGATTCTGTCAGCTTCCGTGTTCCATAGTGTAGGCATGACTCAGGTCGCGGAAATTACAGATGCTTACCATCTGTTGACACCACTTCTGGGTACCACCATTGCAAGTATTCTGTTCGGTGTAGCCCTGCTGGCTTCAGGCCAGAACTCAACACTCACCGGCACGTTGTCCGGACAGATTGTAATGGAAGGCTTCCTGAACATTCGTATTCCGGCGTGGCTTCGTCGACTGGTAACACGTCTGATTGCAATCATCCCGGCCGTCATCGTAACAGCCATTGCCGGAGAGCACGGAACAGAGGAACTGCTGATTCTGAGCCAGGTTGTGCTGTCACTGCAGCTGCCCTTTGCCGTCATTCCACTGGTGATGTTTACGAGCGACAAAAAAAGCATGGGGGCTTTTGCCAACAAGCTGTGGCTCAAAATTACCTCCTGGATCATTGCTGGAGTTATCGTTGTCCTGAATGTGTATCTAATTATCCAGACTATTATGTTATTCTAGGTTACATGGAACTACGCCGTATTTTGTCTAACTCAAAAAGGCTGATCAACTCAAGAAACGTATCCCTTGAGACGATCAGCCTTTCCTTTTATATGTTTAAGCAGCAGCCTAATCCATACTAATCGGATCTTAAAAGCCGCACTTCATTTAGTTGTCCGAATTCGGAGTTACCATCAACAATGGAAGAAGCTCCTCCAGTGATTTAATCGTCCAGTCTGGACGTTCTGCATCCGCAAGCTCCGGCTGGAACCTGCCATAACCCTGCAAAATCCGGATCGTGTGCATGCCCAGCTTCTTAGCTGGAATAATATCATTATCGATCCTGTCGCCGATCATGACCGCTTCCTCGGGTTTACATCCCGCCTGTTTCAACGCTACAGCATACAATTCAGGATCAGGCTTGGACACTCCTTCTTCAGCCGAACAGGCCAGCACATCCACATACTTGCGCAAGCCGTAGCTATTCAGTCGATTTTCCGTCCCCGGGCTCTGATTGGCAATGATACCAATCTTATAGTGCTGCGACAACGTCTGAAGAACAGCGTCGGCTGACGGGAAGGGTCGCTCAAGCTCTTTGCGGAACTTCAGCTTCTCCTGTATCTGTTCCCGGTGCCCCTCATCGCTGATCAGAGTACGAATAGCCAATTTCATCGGCCATTGCTCGTAATTTCGGTAGGAGGCCGCAAATATGTCTCGCACCGTCTGCATCTCCACCTGATAACCAAGCGCACAAGCTTCACGAACGAACTGACCGATAATATCATCTACCGGCTCCCATTCGTCCACGAGCGTATCCCCCACATCAAAGAACAACCATTGTATTCCACGTACATCCGGCACGCCTATTCCTCCTCGTTAGCCACAGGAAATTATCCCTATTTCCCAAACCATAAAAAAGAAGACCCACCATCATGCATGAGTCTCCTCAAGAATCCGTTTTATTCATGATTTCAATTATAACAGGCAGCTGACACTGGATCAATCACAGGAATAGTACGAGCCACTAGCCATTAGCCATTAAGCAGAAATCCAACTTCCCCGTTCAAGGAATATACAATACGGTCTGCTCCCATTCCCCGATAGATCCCTTTGGGATGACTTTGTTCGGTAATCACACACAGGGACTTGGATGTCCAGGATCGGCAGATCTGCAAATATCGACAGGTTAGGTTTAGGCTATTTTCAAAAATAAAAACATTGCCGACACTGCCTTGCGGCAAAAACCATTTCTGAGCTGCAGCCGTGTTCATGCGAATGACATGCTCTACACCGATTCTCCGGAGCCTGCGCTCTTCCCCTGCACTGTTAGTCAGAACGGCAAACGGCATTTTTTTGTACATCAGCAATTTGATAAATTTACGTCCTGCTTCATTTGGAGCAGTCACTAAGATCATCTCTTTATCCATCATTCGTTCCTCCCTTGGCGTGAAAAGACAACAAAAAAGAAGCGTGGGGGACCAAGGCCTCCCGGACGCTTCTTCAATAATCCATAGCAAAAAGACACTATGAACCAGCGTACGGCTTGTTGCCTCTCCCTTTAACGCTTACGAGGTTAGCTGACGGATTCGGGCGCGAGAGTCGCCCTATTTCCGGCTGTCACCGGAAAATTCACCCCATGGATGCCCACTGTCCTGGACAGTTCATCCTGTTGGTTCCCCCGTTTCCCACCCATGAATGAATGGAAACTCAGCGATTAAAACATCGTTCTTATATCATCATAATCAGAGCGATATTATCGTTTGTTTCGTTTTTCATGTAAAATTTAATTTAAATTGGAATTACGATATGAATCATACACCCGTGCCATATTGGTGTAAAGTCTGCGCAGATCACCGAATCGACGGATTTTTGCCATTTCACATCAATAATAGCGCTTACAACACATCCATTCTCTACCCATCTCTTCAAAGCTCTCTAATTCTCTCTCTAGCGAAAATAAGGTAGCAAATCAGTCACAGATCATACACGACAGCTTGAAATGGAGTTAAAAAAGCAATATAAATTTTGCAATATTTAATTGCAATCAATATAATAGAGGATATAAGAAAATGAGATGGAGGCGATTTTCATGTCAGTCTACGACTACAAAGTAAACACCCTTCGCGGTCAGGAAGTTGAAATGTCCAACTATCGTGACAAAGTACTGCTTATCGTAAATACAGCAAGCCAATGCGGCCTTACACCTCAATTCAAAGGTCTGCAAGAACTTCAGGACAAGTTTAAAGACTCCCCATTTGAAGTTCTTGGTTTTCCAAGCAACCAGTTTGCACAGGAAAAGGGCTCCTCTGACGATATTGCTGAGTTCTGCCAGATGAACTATGGTGTCAGCTTCCCGATGTTTGAGAAAATTGATGTGAATGGTTCAAGCGCTCACCCTCTATTCCAGCATCTTACCAAAGAAGCACCGGGCGTACTCGGCTCCAAAGCCATCAAATGGAACTTCACCAAGTTCCTTGTGGATCAGAACGGTCGTGTTGTGAAGCGGTATGCTCCCAAAACAACACCTGATAAAATTGAAGCAGACATCAAAGCATTGCTTAAATAACAAGTAAAGGCCATCCCACCCCGGCAGACAGCATGAGCATGCATTCAGGGGAATCGGATGACCTTTTTTTTCGGACCCGGTTACTGTAAAAAACACAAAAAAAGAAGCTCCCCATACGGGAAGCTTCTTCTTAATCGTTCTTATGATGCGGTCGAGAGGACTCGAACCTCCACGGGTATATACCCACTACCCCCTCAAGATAGCGTGTCTGCCATTCCACCACGACCGCATGTCGTAAATAATCGGCAACAGAATTGATTATACCCGGTTCATGTTTAAAAGTAAAGCATTTTTATTAATATTATTTTAACTGCGCTTTTCCTCCCATAAATCGTATAATCTCGTCATTTTCTCCTACGAAGTGCATATGATTAAATTTGATCTCGTTTGTATATCCGATTAGGCTGATCACTCTACTTTCTTTATGACCACTCTTCATATTCTCTCAGTAGAACATAACTTATAAAGTTATATAAAATAACATTAAATAGATTTTATACTTAAATAACCAAGAAACTATTGACAAAAAGCGGATATTTATGTGAATATATATATCATATAATTCGGATTTACAAACATAAAACGAACCAAAAAGGAGTATAAATGTTATTTAACATAACATTTAACGAACGTAGGAGGCGAAAGATTGTGAACCGTGGGAATAAGCTGCTCGATTACGTCAAACTGCTTGATTCCTCTATCCAGGTCGGAGGCTTCACCCATTCCTTCGGAATGGATGCCCATATCGCGGAAGGTACCATTCGTAGTGCTGAAGATCTCGAATCATTCATGCGCTGCCAATTGCATCCCAGCATCGTGCGTCTGGAAGGCATGGCGATTAAAGGCATATACACCGCCGCAGATCACAATGACGCGTGGCGTACAGCCCTCATCGACAAGCTCGTCCATGTCCAGCGCACCCCAGTCAATCTTAGAGAACATGCGACCACAATGGGCAAACGACTGATTAAGCTAGCTCGTGCACTCCACCCCTGGATTGATTTTAGCCACCTCGAACACACCCTGGCTAAGTATGAATCCGTCGGCTGCCTCTCCACTGTTCACGCCTGGATTAACCACCACCTCGAAATCCCTGTCGAGGAGGCGGTCCTTGGTTATCTGCATTCAGCCATGAGTGCCTGCATAACCGAAGCCTCCAAAGTAATTCCTCTTCATACCGATACAATCCAGGACCTGCTGGTTCGCCTGGCCGCAGACCTGGAACATGAATGGCATACCGTCAGCGCCTCCGCTGCCGATGGACTGGTACAACCAACCTCAATGTCCATGAAAACGTTGTTCCCAAGCTTTCACATGCTTGGAGCAGGGCTTCACGCCTACCGAGCCTAATCTACCCCCTCCCCTTCATACCCGCGTCCTCACGCAGTAAAATATATAAAAAACACGCCGCAACCTCATTGCTGGCGTGTTTTCTATGTCAATTATTTTGTCTATTTAACGTATTTACGCCATTTTTCATATTAAAATACACTTATTTCCGTCTTTTTTAATTGTTAGATGACGCAAATACGTATATAATAAAACATACAGCTCGCATATCTATATACTTTACACCAAGAATAACCAGCTGAACACTACATTCCAACGAGGGGTGAACCCTTTTGAACAAAAAGAAACCTGTGACTCCTTTCGGATGGGCCATCAAACGACGACTAACCGAACTCCAGGTCGACCAAAAGACATTTTGCGAACAGTATGGCATTCCGCCATACCGTCTGTCCAATCTCATTCACGGCACGCGTAAAGCAACCCGGTTCAGGAACCAGGTCGCTGACATTTTGGAAATTCCAGATGATTTAAGATAAGATTTCTGCCAAGGAGGAGCTCATTTCATGAGATACTTAATATCCGATCTGGAGAGATTATCGTTCCAGTCCATGCAGCACCAGCTTATCATCGTCGACCACAACTGGATTATTCGAAGCTGCAACACCGCTTGGCAACACGGACTCGGGCAACTTCTTCCCAACCCAAGCGTAGCAGGCCCCTCAAGAACAGCACCTGAACCACCTCATTACCTTCACCTTGTAGAGGGGTGGACATTCCGCGAGGAGAAAGCAAAGAATGCGAAAATTGTTCAGGAGTTAAAACGTATCACTGCACCTTTTAAAGACAGTTATACATACGACATCTCCGTTCGGACTATCAACAACGAACAGCGGTGGTTCCGCCTGGAACTCACCCCATTGATTCAGGCCGACCCATCCCTGCTGTCTGATCTCGCATTGATTGCACACACGGATGTGACCGAACAGAAACAGACAGAACGCCAATTGAAGAAGGCCCTGTCTGAAGTGCGTACTTTGCGCGGACTACTTCCCATCTGCGCTGTCTGCAAACAAATTAAGGATGAACAGGACAGCTGGAACTCTGTTGAGAGTTATTTGGAGAAGCACACTCATGCCGAATTTACCCATGATATCTGCCCGGATTGCATCCGAAGACTATATCCCAAATACTCCAACATTCTGGACAAACGTTCCTGAACTCACCCTACACCAAGAACCCAAGCTACACAGACAGGTGGTGCTCAAACTGCGACATATCCAGCTCTCGCGGTGTTCCTTGCAGTGCAATTGCCCCTTTGTCCATTACATAGATATAATCTGCAGCACCGCGTACAAAATCAATGCTTTGTTCCACCAGCAAAATGGAGATTTCACCCTTTGCCTTAATTTGCAAAATGACCTGCCGGATATCCTCTACGATGGAAGGCTGGATGCCTTCTGTCGGCTCATCCAGAAGCAATAATCCGGGCCGGGAAGCCAGTGCGCGGGCAAATGCCAACTGCTGCTGCTGTCCGCCACTCAGATCACCACCCTGCCGTCCATACATCGTGGCAAGCACCGGAAACATCGCCAGCACATCCTCCGGGAACGTCTTCCCCCCTGTGCCACTGGTCTCCAGACCCAGCAGCAGATTTTCCTTTACTGTAAGCTGCGGGAAGATCTCCCGCCCCTGCGGCACATATCCAATCCCCGACCTGGCCCGCTTGGCCGGATCGTGGGTGGATAATTCCTGACCTTTCCACTGAATACTTCCCTTGCGCGTTTTAAGAAGCCCCATCAACGTCTTCATCAAGGTGGTTTTCCCTACACCATTACGACCCATCAGGCACACCACCTGACCCGGCTCGACATCCAGACTCACACCGCGCAGCACATTACTCTCCCCGTAGCCGGACTCAATTCGTTGCAGCGACAGCATGGTCATCCCTCCTTTTGCCCAGATACACTTCAGCGACTCTCGGATCTTCCTGCACTTCCGCCATCGTACCTTCCTTTAGAAGTTTACCTTCATGCATCACCGTCACTTTGGCTGCATACTCGCGAACGAATTCCATATCATGCTCCACTACCACAACAGACCTTTCTCGCGCAATCTCCTGCAGTAGTCGGCCCGTCTTATGTGTTTCTTCATCTGTCATCCCTGCTGCCGGCTCATCCAGCAGCAATACACGGGGCTCCTGCAGCAGCAGCATGCCAATCTCAAGCCACTGCTTTTCCCCATGTGATAGCGCCCCTGCACGTGCATCCACACGGTCCTGCAGACCAATCTGGAGCGTAATCCGCTCCATGGCCGTACTTATTTTTGAATACCGCTGAATACCCAGAGCCTGTAAAGGAGAACGACGAGTCTCCGCAGCCAGCGTCAGGTTCTCCTGCACGGTCAGACCAGCAAAGATCGATGGAGCCTGGAACTTGCGCCCTACTCCTTTTCGCACAATCTGGTGCTCCTTCAGACGTGTCAGATCTGCACCATCCGCCATCTTCACTGTACCGGACAAGGGCTTGGTTTTGCCGCAAATCACATCCAGCATCGTTGTTTTCCCCGCCCCATTGGGGCCGATCAGAAAATGCAGATCATGCTCATGCAGCTTCAGATTCATGCCTTTGACCGCAACAAAACCGCCAAATGCCACCGTAATTTCCTCAGCGACCAGAACTACCGGAACGTCAGTAGACTTTTGGTTTTTCCTGACTGACTGGAACATGCACAACCTCTCCTCTCCGTTTCAGCAAGCGCACCACATGACGGTATACACCAACAAGCCCATTCGGCATGAACAAGACCACTGTTACAAAGAGCCCTCCAATGACAAACAACCAACCTTCCGGGTAAGCTTCACTGATGCCCGTTTTGGCTGCATTCAGCACCACAGCCCCGATTACCGCACCAATCAGCGTTCCACGACCGCCCAAGGCAACCCATAACACCATTTCAATCGAAGGCACAATCCCCATCATGGAAGGCGAGATGATCCCTACCTGGAGCACAAATAACATACCAGCGATTCCCGCCAACGCTCCGGAAAGGGCGAAGGCCAGTGTTTTGAACCCTGCCGGGTCATAGCCAAGAAAGCGAACCCGATTCTCCCCATCCCGCGCAGCTTCAAGCACCTGACCAAACCTGCTGTTCACAACCCGGCGACAAAGCAGATAGGCGAGCACCAGAATAGCAAGCGTTATATAGTAGAGAGCAATCGTTGTCCCTGCCGAATGAAGGGTAAAACCAAAGATTGCGTTATATCCGGTTATACCGTTGGTCCCTCCCGTCCATTCCTGTTTGCCTACAAATAACGTTACGGTAATGAGGACTAACGCTTGGGTCAGGATGGTAAAATATACACCGGTGATCCGGTTACGGAACGTGAACCATCCCAGGGCAAAGGCCAGCAATGCCGGAAGAGCAATGCCCAGCAATAGCGCCACCGGAAATGACCTGAACGGCTCCCAGAACCACGGCAGACCGCTAAGACCACTCCATCCCATAAAGTCAGGTAGTGTTGAACCACTCGCCTGCAGCTTCAGATACATCGCCATGGCGTACCCGCCAAGTCCGAAGAATACGCCATGCCCCAGACTAAGCACTCCCCCATATCCCCAGATCAAGTCAAGACCGATCGCCAGAATGGCCAGGGCCAGGAATTTCGCTAACAGACTAAGCCGGAATTCCGTGGAAATGAGTGGAGCCAGACACATCATAATCAGGACAACCGCCCAGATGATCTTCATTTTCAGACTACCCGTCTTGAGAAGTGCCGACATCATATAACCCCCTTCTTTGCATTAATCCAGACTCCGGGTCCGTATGGCAACGAGCCCGCGCGGCTTCCATTGCAGAAAAGCTACAATACAGACAAATACCAGCACCTTGCCGATCGAGGCCGAGGTATACGTTTCAAATAATGTATTGAACATGCCAATTCCAAGCGCACCACACACAGTTCCCACCAGTTTCCCCACACCGCCCAGCACAACCACCATGAACGCATCCACGATATAATACGTGCCCAGTGAGGGACCAATCGGGCCAATCAGTGTCAACGCACATCCGGCGATGCCGGCAATGCCCGAACCGATGGCAAAGGTCATGCCATCCACTCGTCTGGTGGAAATCCCGAGACAGCCCGCCATGCTTCGATTCTGCATCACGGCCCTCATCCGTCTCCCGGAAGAAATCCGATAGATATACAAATACATACATAGCAGCACAACCGCGACCAGCGCGATAATGAAAAGACGTTTATACGGAAACACAATGCCGTCCGCGATGGTCAGACCTCCGTTAAGCCAAGCCGGACTGGACACCCCTACATTGGGCGCCCCAAATATCGTTCGGGCCAATTGTTGCAGCATCATGCCTACGCCCCATGTAGCAAGCAGACTGTCGAGCGGTCTCCCATACAGATGCCTGATCAGCACCACTTCCAGCAGCCAGCCTATAAGAGCGGCCACACCAAAGGCGATAGGCAGAGCCACAATAAAATAGACATCGAACCACGCTTGCGGAGCATACGAAATGAACAGGTTTTGCGTCACATACGTAGCGTAAGCGCCGATCATGATCAATTCACCATGCGCCATGTTAATGACATTCATCAATCCAAATGTAACCGCGAGTCCCAACGCAATCAGCAGCAGGATGGAACTGATGCTTAACCCATTGAACATTTGCAGGACAAACATATCCATCGCCTTTCCCTCCTCATGCTGTGAACATCTGAAATTTTATACAAGACATCATTTACGTTTCGCATCAACGCTTTACCGTAATGTTGTAAGAGGGTGTGTTGTCGCACCCTCGTCTGTTA
This sequence comes from Paenibacillus sp. OK076, assembly GCF_900110055.1. Classification (NCBI taxonomy): domain Bacteria; kingdom Bacillati; phylum Bacillota; class Bacilli; order Caryophanales; family Paenibacillaceae; genus Paenibacillus; species Paenibacillus sp. OK076. Next base: position 613,598 of record NZ_FOCH01000001.1, on the reverse strand, counting down.
TTCAACAGTTGTGACGTGAGATGCCCATGCTATTTGGTACTAAGGGAAGCGCCCCACTCGTACGTTTTCAGATACGGATCAGGTTTGACGGGTGCGCCGGAGTTCCACAATTCCTTGAACTGTCCATCTTCCTGCACTTCACCAATTCGCACCGTTTTGTAGATATGCTGATTCTCTCCATCCACCGTCACTTTCCCTTCCGGCGCATCGAATTCCAGACCTTTAGCGGCCTCCTTTACCTTTTCAACATCGGTCGATCCGGCTTTTTCAACGGCTGCTTTCCACAGATAAACGGCTACATATCCCGCTTCAATCGGATCGGCCGTCACCCGGTCAGCTCCATATTTTTCTTTATATTTCTCTACAAATGTTTTATTTTCAGGTGTATCTGTCGTTTGATAATAGTTCCAGGAAGCCAAATGTCCTTTCAGTACATCCGCCCCAATCCCCCGAATTTCTTCCTCCGCCACACTCACTGACAGAGTCGTCAACTGTTCGGAAGAGATCCCGGCATCCTTTAATTGTTTGAAAAAGGCGACATTGCTGTCTCCATTCAGCGTGTTGTATACAATATCCGGCTTGGCAGCCTTGATTTTGCTGATAATCGTACTGTAATCCGTGTGCCCCAGCGGTGTATATTCTTCCCCCACCACTTCGCCACCCTCAGCTGCAAGCTGAGCTTTAATGACCTGATTGGCGGTTTTCGGGAAAACATAATCCGAGCCCAGCAGGTAGAACTTCTTGCCCCTGTTCTCCAGCAACCAGGTTACGGACGGTACGATCTGCTGATTTGTCGTGGCTCCTGTATAAAAAATGTTGGGTGATGATTCCAACCCTTCGTATTGCACCGGGTAAAACAACAGACCCTTGTTCTGCTCAAATACCGGAAGCATCGCCTTCCTACTCGCAGAGGTCCATCCGCCGAATACAGCGGCCACTTTATCCTGCTGCAGCAATTTCCCTGCTTTCTCTGCAAATGTAGGCCAGTCGGAAGCGCCGTCCTCAACCACAGGCTCAATCTGTTTACCCAGCACCCCGCCTGCTGCATTGATCTCTTCAATGGCAAGCATCTCCGCATCCTTAACCGACACTTCACTGATTGCCATCGTTCCACTTAGGGAGTGAAGAACACCTACTTTAATGGTGTCTCCGGATGAAGCTGGCTCTACCGTCCCACCGGAACCCGTCGCCTCAGGCGGCGTACCACCCTCCACACATCCTGTCAACGCAATGACTGCACCAAGCAAAACACTCCATAACTTGACCGACCTCTTCTTCAATAGCCTACACTCCCTTTTTTTAGTCTATTGACGAACATTAAGGACATATATGCCCGAAATGTTCGTTGATCCAAATTATGGAGTCTTACACTCACGGTGTCAATAATGCTTACACAATTTTATTTTATGCATACTCGTTTCATGCATGCTGCTAATATAATCGGAACCATATTGACAAAGGGTTCACCCTGTGTGAGTATATTTAACATATAACATGATCCATGACGACATAGACTATCTAAGGGAAAGGTCGGATTACCTTGCACTGGACTGAGCAGGAAAAAGAAAAACTCCTGATTACCGTGGCTGCTAACCTCGCCCGCGAACGCAGAGGACGCGGACTTAAGCTGAATGTTCCCGAAGCTATCGCCTTGTTAACCTCCGAGCTCATGGAACGCGCACGCGATGGCATGAGTGTTGCAGAGTTGATGCGATACGGCGGCACGATCCTGACACGCGAAGACTGCATGGAAGGTGTACCCGATATGATTCCTGAGGTACAGGTGGAAGCCACTTTTCCTGACGGAACAAAACTGGTCACTGTCCATGAACCTATACGCTGAGAAAGGCAGGAGAACTCCATGATCCCTGGTGAATATCGCTTAAAACAGGATGATGAGATCGTCTGTCATCCCGATCGCTCAACCGTACGTCTGATTGTACTGAACCGTGGCGACCGCCCGGTTCAGGTCGGTTCTCACGTTCACTTCTATGAAGTCAATGCTGCGCTGGACTTTGATCGCCCTTCTGCTTTTGGGCACCGCCTGCATATTCCGGCAGGCACCGCTGTTCGTTTTGAACCTGGTGAAGAAAAACCGGTCGAACTGACCACATTTGGCGGCAAACGTCAGATTTATGGATTTAACGGATTAACTGAAGGTTCAGCAGATCAGCCACCTGATCCACAGAAACTGGATACATTTCTGAAGGCTTTTGCACCCCCTGTGCAGGACGGAGGGGAACCTCTATGAAACGAATGAGCCGAGAACAATATGCATCCATGTTCGGACCCACAACCGGGGATGCCGTCAGACTGGCGGATACGGAACTGTGGGCTGAGATTGAGCATGATTATGCTGTCTATGGAGATGAAAGCAAATTCGGCGGTGGTAAGGTTATTCGTGACGGGATGGGTCAGTCCACATCAGCCCTTCGCAGTGACGGTACACCCGATACCGTCATCACCAACGCCGTCATCATCGATCATTGGGGGATTGTAAAAGCGGACATTGGCATTCGTGATGGTCTCATCTGCGCAATCGGCAAATCCGGTAACCCGGATACGATGGACGGAGTTGATCCCGCGTTGGTTATTGGCGCTTCGACCGAAATCATTGCCGGGGAAGGCATGATTGTAACCGCAGGAGGCATTGATACCCATATTCATTTCATCTGCCCACAGCAGATTCAGACTGCGTTATCCTCCGGGGTCACGACCATGATCGGCGGTGGTACAGGGCCGGCAACAGGCACCAAAGCCACCACCTGTACACCTGGAGCCTGGCATATCCACCGGATGTTGGAGGCCGCAGAAGCATTTCCCATGAATATCGGTTATCTCGGCAAAGGCAACAGCTCCAGCACCGCTCCATTAATTGAACAGATTGAAGCCGGGGTCATTGGACTGAAGCTGCATGAAGATTGGGGCACAACGCCAAGTGCGATCGATGCTTGTCTGACCGCAGCCGGAGAACATGATGTTCAGGTAGCCATTCATACCGATACGCTGAACGAGACCGGGTTTCTGGAAAATACATTGGCGGCCATTAACGGACGCACGATTCATACCTATCATACGGAAGGTGCTGGCGGCGGACACGCGCCGGATATTATCCGCGCTGCCGGAGAGTCTTACGTCATCCCCTCTTCAACCAACCCAACACGTCCTTACACACGCAATACCGTAGAAGAACATCTTGATATGCTGATGGTTTGTCACCATCTGGACCCATCGATCCCTGAAGACGTCGCCTTTGCTGATTCGCGTATTCGTCCCGAAACGATCGCGGCCGAAGACATTTTGCATGATCTTGGTGTATTCAGCATCATCAGTTCCGATTCACAGGCGATGGGCCGGGTTGGCGAAGTCATTATTCGCACCTGGCAAACCGCCGACAAGATGAAAAAGCAGCGCGGCAAGCTTGAACTGACCCCAGGCTCACCGTCCGATAACGATCGGATCAAAAGGTATGTCGCCAAATATACGATCAATCCGGCTATCGCTCACGGCATAGGCCATCTCGTCGGTTCTGTCGAGGTTGGCAAGCTCGCAGACCTGATCGTCTGGAACCCGACCTATTTCGGTGTAAAGCCCGAGATGGTCATCAAGGGAGGTATGATCACCTTCGCTCAGATGGGTGACCCCAACGCATCGATCCCTACGCCGCAGCCCGTCTTCGGCAGACCGATGTTCGGTGCTTACGGCGGCGCACTCGCCAAAGGGTCGATCACCTTTGTCTCCCAAGCCGCAGCAAATGCGGGAATCAAGGAGGCATTAGGCTTGAACAAGCGCGTGGAACCCGTCAAAGGCTGCCGTTCCGTGAGCAAAAAAGACATGATTCACAATGACGTAACACCCATCATTGAAGTCGATCCCGAAACCTATGAGGTACGGGCGGATGGCGAGCTTCTCACCTGTGAGCCTGCGGACGAATTACCGATGGCACAACGCTATTTCATGTTTTGACAAAGGGGGCCACGCATGATGATGCACAGCGGCACGAAATTGCTCCGTTATGTTCAACTGCTGGATTCAGCCCTGCCCATTGGCGGGTTCTCCCACTCGTTCGGTCTGGAGGCATACACTCATGATGGCAGGATACGGACCACCGCCCAACTCGAACAATTCATTCGCGGCCAGCTTCATTCCAGCCTCGTGCGGCTCGATGGTCTCGCCATCAAAGGTGTTTACCAGGCCATTGAGCAACAGGATGCCGCCCTTCTAGCCCTTTACGACAAACGTGTACACGCCCAGCGAACCCCCAGGGAACTGCGGGAAAGTGGACACAAGATGGGGAAGCGATTACTCAAACTTGCGAGATCACTTTACCCATGGATGGACTTTTCTCTAATCGATGAAGCTGTACAGGAACACGGTGCTTTTTGCGGCATTACAACGATTCACGGCTACATCAATGATCAGCTGGAAATTGGACTGGATGAAGCCGTCACCGGACATTTGTATACTTCAGTTAACGCTTATGTAAACAGCGCTCTGCGTCTTCTACCTATCGGGCAAACCGAAGCACAGATGCTTATTCAAAAACTTTTGCATGATATTGAATCTGCATGGTCTTTAATTCGGGACGACAACCCGGAAGATATGCACAGCTTCGGTATTGCCCAGGAAATCTATGCTATGCGGCATGAGAGTCTGCCAGCCCGTCTGTTCATGTCCTAACTACTACAATAATTCAAAACCAAGGAGGAATTTGTTATGTGTGGAGGAGCTAATCATACGCATCATGCGGAGTGGGAACGTAAGGTATTTGATCGGAGTCGCCCGATGCGAATCGGAATCGGTGGGCCGGTAGGTTCAGGAAAAACAGCCCTAGTGGAGAAGCTGTCCAAGGCACTGCGTACACGCTACAGCCTGGCCGTTATTACTAATGATATTTATACGAAGGAAGATGCCGAGATTTTGCTGCGTCAGAATGCGCTCGCACCGGAACGTATTATTGGTGTTGAAACAGGGGGATGCCCGCATACCGCTATTCGTGAGGATGCCTCCATGAATTTCGAAGCCGTTGATGAGTTGATTGAACGCTTCCCGGACCTGCAGCTGATCTTTATCGAAAGTGGCGGCGACAATCTCTCTGCTGCATTCAGCCCGGAACTGGCAGACGTATTCATTTACATTATTGATGTGGCTCAAGGTGAAAAACTGCCTCGTAAAGGCGGTCCGGGTATTACACGTTCAGACCTGCTCCTGATTAACAAGACTGATCTTGCTCCTTATGTAGGCGCAAGTCTGCAAGTCATGAAGGATGATACTGAACGGGTGCGCGAAGGACGGCCTTATGTGATGTCGAACCTGATGAGCGGTGAAGGGGTATCCGAAATCGTCCATTGGCTTGAACATCAATATATGGATGACGATGCTTCCGCTGCGCATCTGCATACACACACCCATGACCACGGAACGACTCACAGCCACTAATTCATCTTCCTCTTTACATGGAGCTGAACACGGACTGAACCGCAGTACCGGAGAGGCCGTGATACGCCGCAGCGAGCTTCGGGCCACTTTCGCCCTCCAAGGCGGGCGCACCGTCATGACCGATCGGTATTACAGCGCCCCTCTCCGGTTCAGTCGATCCTTTCGACCTCCGGGTGGTGGAGATGAATTATGTGTATACACTTCAGACGTCTCTCCAGGCGTGCTGAACGGTGATCATTATCGATCCGAATGGCAATTGGGCCAGAACACTCACTTAATGTTAAGCAGCACATCAGCCACAAGGCTTCATCCCACACCTACTGTTCCGTCATCTGTGAACCATCACTTTCGACTGGACCAAGGAGCAGTGCTGGAGTACTTCCCTGAATGTGTTATTCCGTTTAAAGGCAGCTCATCCTCACTGACCACAACCTTTGAGCTGGGTGAACAAGCAGTACTTGCATATGCCGATATCTGGTCGGCTGGACGGATTCATCGGGGAGAAGTCTTTCAGTTCAAGCGATATCGCAGTCTGACAGAAATCTGGCAAGGGAAGCAGTTGGCTGTGTGGGATCGATTCGGACTCGAACCAGCATCGGGCGATCCGAAATCATCCGCAGCGTTGTTAGATTACACCCACACTGCGGCTTTATGGATGATTGCCCCTGGATTGGGCGCAGCACAGTTGGAGTCCGTACGGTCCATCTTGCCCCCAGATGGTCGCATGCTCGCCGGGGCCAGCTTGCTCGCTACAGGCGGGATTGGTGTTCGTTTGCTCGGAAAGGCTGCCTGGGAACTTCAGGAGCAATGTCTTCAGATCTGGAACACCCTTCGCTCCGATCTTTTGGGGAAACCCAACCTTATATTCCGCAAGTGAAGACTATACGTCTATCGGAATGGCTTTCGAAATCACATATTCATGTTTCAACGGGTCCCAAAGAAAAAACCTCTGAACAACTCTCCGACGTCTTTCGGATTGTTCAGAGGTTTTATATATCCTGATGATTCAGTCAAGTTGCACCTTTCAATAACTCACGCTACAACAGCTCATCTCCTTCAGGCTTATCTTCTCCCTTGTAACGAAAGTCGCCTGAATCTCTGCTTTCTTTGGACTTGCGATAACGTGTAAATTCAATATATTCACTGATAAAAGACTGTTCCACAGTTGATAATTCACTCTCTTGGCAATCCAATTGCCGCAGCACGTCAAAAAAATAATTCTCCCGTTTTTCACGTACCATCGCTTCCTTGGATGGACGCCCAACCATGAGCCAGTCGAGGCTCACATCAAAAAACGAAGCAATCTCAATTAGTTTATTTGTACTCGGAGTAGATTTACCACGTTTCCAGTCACCCAGATTACCCGTGCTAATCTTCAGTTGCTTACAGAATACTTTCTTAGTCATTCCTCGTTCGGCAATTAGATGTTCAATTCGCTCATAGATCGACTGCATAATAAACCGCCTTCCATCCGAAATAATTTAAAACATCCACTTGTCTCCACCAATCGCCGGACAATTCGTATACCCGATTGTACCACAATATTCCTGAATACTCCGTGTTATCATCCCAGTCTCCTGCTCTCAGCGGAATGCATAGAAAACAGTGATATTCGTCTTCCCCGCCAATCACCATTCAACATTCGATCTAATCTTGACATTGTTGCTCTAAAGCACTTGAGAAGACCTAACGTCCAATGTATTGAGTTGTGTAGAGAACTGCACGATCTTGCTGCTACACCGACTCATCTGCCTCAGGATTATCTTCTGCCTTGTAACGAAAAGCGTTTGAATTCCTGCTTTCCTTGGATTTGCGATAACGGGTAAATTCAATATATTCACTGATAAAAGACTGTTCCACAGTCGATAATTCGCTCTCTTGGCAATTCAATTGCCGCAACACGTCAAAAAAATAATCCTCCCGTTTTTCCCGTACCATCGCTTCCTTGGATGGACGCCCAATCATGAGCCAGTCAAGGCTCACATCAAAAAACGAAGCAATCTCAATTAGTTTATTCGTACTCGGAATAGATTTACCGCGTTTCCAGTCACCCAGATTGCCCGTGCTGATCTTCAGCTGTTGGCAGAAAGCCTTCTTGGTCATTCCTCGTTCAGCAATCAGGTGTTCAATTCGCTCATAGATCGACTGCATACAGAACCGCCTTCCAACCGTAATAATCAATACATATACCTAAATTATACCACAACCTTATTGAATGCTCAGCCTTTTCATCCCAGGAATACGTTCTGGTATTTCTCATAACACAAAGATAGACTCCCATGAATAATCACGAGAGCCTATCTTATACCGTTTGTTGCTGTGATGCGGTCGAGAGGACTCGAACCTCCACGGGTATACACCCACTACCCCCTCAAGATAGCGTGTCTGCCATTCCACCACGACCGCATATTCAATTGTAAAAATGGTGAGCCATGAAGGGCTCGAACCTTCGACACCCTGATTAAAAGTCAGGTGCTCTACCAACTGAGCTAATGGCTCTTGCTGTAACTTCACCGGATGTGCCATACGTAACTCTTTTGTTCAGGAGCTATGACTTTTTGAGGATACCTCGTCAGGATTGTGCACCCCTGAGGTGGTGAAGATAATGACCCGTAGGGGATTCGAACCCCTGTTACCTCCGTGAAAGGGAGGTGTCTTAACCCCTTGACCAACGGGCCTTGTAAACAAGTTGTCTTTCTTGGCGACAAGAATGAGTATATCATAGGCCAACTTAAATGTGCAACACTTTTTTTCATTTTTTTATGCACTCCTGTTCCCCTCCTTCTTCATGAGGTCAAGAGCGTGTTCACGCCTGAAATGTCTTTCACAAATTTATCACCGTCATCCTCGCAATTTGTAAAATCAGCATCAAAAAACTTAAATACACTTACATTCACTTATAATATTGCAAATCTCATTATTAGTACTTATAATTAACTTATCAGTTATATACACGGTCAGCTACGTATAAGGAGGCGGCACGTTTGTTTCAGGAAGAACGAATGCAGCTGATTATTGAACATTTGCGTAAACACAATCGCATCTCGGCTGATGATATTGTATCCCTCTTTGACGTTTCCCGGGACACAGCACGAAGGGATCTGATCAAGCTTGAAGAACAGGATGCCATTATCCGAACACGCGGCGGTGCAATTCTCCCCGTTCCACCAGACGAGCACCGATCCTATAAAGATCGTCTGCTCCACATTTCCGATGAAAAAAGAGCTATTGGCAAGCTAGCCGCTGCTATCGTCCGCCAAGGCGAACACATTATTCTGGATTCTTCCACTACAGTGCAGACCTGTGCCGAAAATCTAAACGGCAAATCCTGCACCGTCATCACCAATTCCATTTATTCAGCTGAACTTCTCTCCAATCATACCGCTGTCGAGATTCGTTTGCTGGGCGGCAAAGTCGATAAGGAACAACGTTACGTCTATGGTACTTCAGTGATTGAAACTCTTTCCCATTATTATGTAGACAAAGCCTTTATCGGCATTGGCGGAATTACGATGGACGGCTTCAGTGCCTCTGAAGAAGAAGGAAAGATCAAGCACAAAATGATGCAGGCTGCGAAACAGGTTATTGTACTCGCTGACCATTCCAAGTTTGATAGGCGTTATGGTTATCGTTTTGCGGACTGGTCACTCGTTAACATGTTAATTACAGATCAATGGCCTTCCCAAGAATGGCGGACTTTTCTAGCCGAACAGCAAGTCGAGATTCTCATTCCTGAACCCACAATTGAAAAGGAGTTGTAACATATGAAATTATTTGCTACCGATCTAGATGGAACACTATTGAACAGAGACAGTCAGATCAGCCCGGAAAATGCAGCAGCAATCCATAAAGCGCAACAAGAAGGATTGAAGATTACGATTGCTACAGGACGGGTCTATTCCGACGTATTAACGATAAGCAGCGAAGGCGGAATTAACACGCCAGTCATCGGCTCCAACGGAGCTACCATCCATGATGCCAACGGTGAACGTCTATTCCATCTTCCACTTGAGCGTGAGACGGCCGCATCCGTCATGCAGTGGCTGGAGGATCACCATTGCTACTACGAGGCCTCCACACAACAGGGGATTTATGCCCCTATCAGCAGCCATGAGGCGATGCTCGCTGAAATGGATCGCATCCTTGGCTCAAGTCCCGGTGAGGATATTGAACGCCTTATTCGAGCTGTTAAGAAGCACTATGACAAGAAAGACTATCACCGCGTAAACTCCCATCAGGAAATCCCTTCCGAAGCTTACATTTACAATATTATGGCCTTTTCATTGGATCCGGCTCAATTACAGCAGGGACGCGAATACTTTACCTCTCGCTCAGATGTAGCCATGGTGGTGTCCTCTGAACACAACTTCGAAATGCAGCATCCTGATGTATCCAAAGGTAACGCCTTAAGCAAACTGGCAGCCCATCTGAACATCTCCATGGAAGATACAGCAGCCATTGGTGATAACTTCAACGATGTATCCATGCTCAAAATGGCAGGACTCGGTATTGCCATGGGCAATGCTGAACCGGAGATTAAGGCGATTGCCAAGGCTATCTCTTTGACCAATGTCGAGCATGGTGTCGCATATGCCATTCAGTGTGTTCTTGAAGGCAAGCCCGTTTCCCGGCCAGAGACCGTCATTGAAGGCGGTCAGTAAGCGATTGTCGTTATAGCTTGGCATTGCGATCTCGCGACCTAGCGAAAGCTTAGGGATACCCTGGGCTCATCTCATATCTACAGATCGAACGTGAGGCACATCCTGCAATAAAATAATTAATTGCTCGGCCCGATATGATCCAGGCAGTTGCAGAGTGAATTCAAGTACAGTCTCCTCCCCGGAGTCTGTGCTTATTTGCTGTTCTGTTTTGAATCCTACCACCGAGATTTTCTCCTGTCCCAGCAAAGCCAAAACGGTTTTGAGGGTGTCCCCTTCCTTTAGCAGTCGAATAGTCAACGTCTCTGTTCGCGCAGACACCAACCAGCGTGTCGGCCGATGCAGCAGCATCTGGGCCAGAACAATAAGCAGCGTCACCCCCGCACCTGTCCAATACAATCCCGAACCCACAGCCAGTCCCATTCCTGCAGTCGCCCAGATTCCCGCCGCTGTTGTCAATCCTCGGACCGTGTGGCGTTGTGTGAAGATCATTCCGGCTCCAATGAAGCCGACTCCACTGACTACCTGGGCGGCAATCCTGGATGGGTCAAGCGAGAGATTGGCCCAGCTTGCCTGATCCTGAAAGCCATACTTGGATACAATCATCATCAACGCTGCACCCACCGCAACAACAAAGTGAGTACGTATACCCGCTTCCTTCATTCGGTTCTTGCGCTCATATCCGATCAACACGCCGCATATGCCAGCTATGAGTACACGCATTAAGTATTCCATTTCCATGCTCATCACCTCTCTTATGTATATGCTTACATGTATCTTTCTTTACTAATTACCCAATCCTTGCCTAATAAAATAGCCAAATTTATTGATTACCCGGATGAAACCTTAATGAAGTCTCATATACACAGAAAGAAGCGGCGCCCCAACTGGCCCCACTTCATATATTCTGGATTACTTGTTGGTTGTCTATGCTATTTTAGAATCCAAACATCACTTCTCTGCCCGAAAGCTCTCCCCATGCCTTTCTCCAAGTCCATAATAATGTCTGAAATTATAAATTAAAGGATTCCATTCCTCGGGGTTAATCTTGTTCAAACCTGATAACAGCCGGGTATGTGCGTGTACCTTCAACGCTTTTATTTCCACAATCGCCATAAAAGGCGTATGTTCGGGAATGCGAATGTGCTGTACCGCGGCTTCGATCTGGAGCGGACATTCCGCTATTTTATCCGGCTCAACCTGAATTGAACTTTGGGGTGTCAGTCCAGAGACGGCAAATTTATCATCGCAAAACTCAAACCCCATCTTCCTTTTCTCTTCAGGAACGGGATATCTTCCGGTATAACGCCCCAACCGCTCAACCTGCTCCCACATGGTTGCATCTGGCAGATTAATTACACATTCGGGATGACGACGCAGGTTCTCAAAGGCTTTGCCCTGAATACCCACTCCAAGTACCAAGCAGTCGCCCAGTGCCCAGGATGAAGAAAGCGGAGACAGGTTCGTCGTTCCATCTTCGTTTAACGTGCTCAGCAGCAATACTGGTGTGCCATAGTACAAAATACTTGGAGTTGTCACCTCATGCTGCATCAGTTCTCTGTTCAAATCCCGATGGTTCACCGATTCAAACTCTTCGTGCGTTCTATCATTGGTATACATTGCTTCTTCCTCCACTCTTCAATCCATCCCTTCTATCTGTTAGGTTGTAATTCTTGCATGGTTGAATTGTAATACACCAATAGTTAAGGTATCATCGAAGTATGAGTACATATCCGAATATTTCTGTTATTGCGTCGTTAATTGCAGATCCTAGTCGTGCTATTTTTTTGGAAGCTTTGTTGGATGGTCGTGCCCTTCCTGCCGGCGAACTCGCTTACATGGCGAGTGTTACTCCTCAAACGGCAAGCAGTCATCTCGCCAAGCTGGTCGAAGGCAGGCTGCTCGTTGTTGAACAGCAAGGACGGCATCGATACTATCGTCTCGCAGGCAAAGAGGTTGCTTTTCTGATTGAGACGATGGGAAGTATCGCCGCACCAGTACAAGTGAGATCCCTCAAACAGTCCAACCAGCTTCAGCACCTAAGCTTTGCTCGAACCTGTTATGGGCATCTGGCTGGAAAGTTAGGGATATCGTTGTGTGAAGCTTTATTGCGAGAGGGTTATCTCGAAGAACCTGAGGATGAGCAGGCCAAGGATTACCACATTACAGAGAAAGGGATTCAATGGTTCACTTCTTTTGGCATTATTCTTGAAGAGAAAGCCGGATCACGCCGCGCTGTGGCTCGCAAATGTCTGGATTGGAGTGAACGTCGTCACCATATCTCCGGAGTACTGGGAGACGAACTGGGACGCCGCTTGTCTGAACTGGACTGGACCCGCCAGAAGGCAGGCAGCCGTTCGGTGGAAGTCACGGAAGCTGGCAAGAAGGGTCTGTACGAGGTATTCGGCATTTCATTATAGGGAAGCAAGCGGGCATTCTTTCTCTTTATTGTACATGGGCAAAATGAAGATACATCAAAAATCCCCCTCCTCAGTAACCTTTGTCGGTAACCGGGGAGGGGGATTATGTTTTATTTTATTGAGAACGGAGAGAGAGGGATACTCTCACTTCATTCGAGACTGCGATGTATGGCTTACGAAGCATATGCTCCGACGAACCTTTAGGGTTCTCATCCCTTATACAGAGAAGTAAATCAGAACGGAGAGAGAGGGATTCGAACCCTCGCACCGCTTACGCAGTCTAACCCCTTAGCAGAGGGTCCCCTTATAGCCACTTGGGTATCTCTCCAAGAATGGCTCCCCGAACAGGGCTCGAACCTGTGACAACTCGATTAACAGTCGAGTGCTCTACCAACTGAGCTATCAGGGAATAATAATCTTGAATAACCTAAATTTATCATGATTAATATTCCAAGTCAACATGCCTCCGGTGACTTTCTTAATAAGCTTTAGATACTCTTATTAAGAGTCACCACGAGCACAGTACACATGGCTCTGTGGTAACAAGTGGCGCTGCCATAAACCATTCACCTTAGATTGTATGAATCCCTAACTTGCCCGCACATCGACCACAGCGGTACCGCTTCGGATCAACTTTGCGTTTACGCAAATATTCCGTGTCACAGCTTTTGCATACCAGCTTATAGCGATACGGTAATGGCTTTCTGCCCTTTCCATCCGGAAGGGACTGACAGAACCTCGAGCCGCCCACCTTCTGCAACAGGGCCTTGAATTCAGGGTCCCGGTGTTGGTAGCCCCGTCCACGAATGTGCAGATGATAATGACACAGCTCATGCTTGATGATTTTCTCAACCTCTTCCCGCCCATAGGCTTCGAGCTGATGAGGATTAATCTCTATTCGATGACTCTTGAGCATATAGCGCCCACCTGTCGTGGTCAGACGACGGTTAAACAGCGCCTCATGAGTGAACGGAACCCCGAAATGATCGAGTGACACCTGCTCAATCCATTGCTGCAATTCCTCATTTTCCATCGGTTTGTCCTCCTTTCACACCCCTTGGGCCATTTGTTTTTCCGCCATAATACTTGAATTTTAACCGTTTCGTAGGCTACACTGTCAAGTAGAATGTATGAGGGGAGATTATTACTCGTTATGCCTACAATGCGCTACGTCATCCTACAGCAGGAACAGCAATTGCAGTTTGTGGAAATGCCTGCCGATTACGCTTATCAACTCAGTGCGCTCAACCTTCGCCTGCACAAAGAGATTGACAAACTTACCGCAGCAGATGTACCTGTTCTGCCTTGGGCAATCGCCGAATGTGACAATCTTGATCTTCTGGACGAGCAACTCTCCATCATCGGAGGTCTTGATTATATCAATGCGCTTGAACAAAGCTTTGCAGCACTAAGAGAGAGCGAATATCCTTTGATTTCCCTGCTCACTGAAATTCGGGCGCTTCAGGCTCAATTAGAGCAATGGTATGAAGAAGAGATGGAATGACTCTAATGTACTTATGGACTTATTAATAATGCAGGATGGAACCAAAAGCGCATCTCCTCAAAGCGGAGGTTGCGCTTTTTTCACTTTTCCAACCCTACATTCATGGGCCCCGCCTCTCGTATATCCGTATATATATTGAATTTTCCGTGTTCATCACGGGATATTCGCACAGTCCAGGCTATTGCCACATATGCTAACGTACAGATGAATTATGCAAGAGGAGGAGATACCCTTGCCTCAATGGCTTTGCAATCAACTGATGCGTGCATTTCACAAAAAGGACAGCAGACAGATTAAGCTGCTGAACGAATGCTGGTTCTTTTACCGAAACAAACCGACAAGTGGCACCCCGCGCAGCGCGGACAGCGAACTCTAAGAATCTGACGCCACTCTCTCCGTCCACTTCAAGCTCTCACTTCATTCATAAAATCCCTTCGAAGAATACAGTACGGGCAACAGTACTATTATAACTGACACAAACAGCCTTCCCGTTACAGGGAAGGCTGTTCTCCAATCATTGTGCCTGGATTAGGAAGACTGCTTAGAAGAAGCAGGTTTTTTCATCGTGAGGCCGACACGGCCTTTTTTGGTATCCACGTTCATCACCCAAACCGTTACATTATCCCCCACAGATACAACATCCATCGGATGTTTAACGTAACCGTTGCTCAGCTGTGAGATGTGGACAAGTCCGTCACTCTTGATGCCGATGTCAACAAAAGCACCAAAGTCGATTACGTTACGAACCGTACCTTGCAGCTCCATGCCTTCCACCAAATCTTCAATTTTGAGCACATCCGTGCGGAAGATCGGTAGCGGCATTTCCTCACGCGGGTCACGACCCGGACGCTGCAAGCTGTCCAGAATGTCACGCAGTGTAGGCACGCCCACATCCAGCTTCACAGCCAGCTGTTCCGGTTGTTGCTCCGACAGGAGCACAGACAGTTCCTTGCTGCCCAGCTTGTCCAGCGCAACCTGAAGCTCCTTAAAGAGCTGGTCAACGACCTTATACGATTCAGGGTGAATCGGTGTGCGATCCAGCGGGTTCTCACCTTCAGCAATCCGCATAAAGCCTACGCATTGCTCATAGGTTTTGGCCCCCAGACGCGGCACCTTCTGCAACTGGCGACGATTCGTGAACCGGCCGTTCTCTTCGCGGTATTTCACAATATTTTTGGCAATGGTGGCATTTACACCCGCAACATAGGACAGCAGTGAAGGCGAAGCCGTGTTCACATCCACGCCCACATGGTTAACTGCGGATTCCACAACAGCCTTCAAGCTTTCTTCCAATATTTTTTGAGAAACGTCATGTTGGTATTGGCCTACACCAATGGCTTTTGGATCGATCTTAACCAACTCAGCCAGCGGGTCCTGCACCCGGCGGGCAATTGAAGCAGCACTCCGCTCAGCAACGTCAAGATCCGGGAATTCTTCCTGAGCCAGCTTGGATGCAGAATACACACTCGCTCCAGCTTCATTGACGATCAGATACACGAGACTTTCGTCCCCGTTCTCCTGAATAATCTCGGCAACAAACTGTTCTGTTTCACGCGACCCGGTACCATTACCGATAACAATCAATCCGATATCGTACTGCTTGATCATCCGATGGAAAACCTCGGCAGCTTCACGCTTCTTGTTGTGTGGTGGCGTTGGGTACGTAACAGCCACTTCCAACAGCTTGCCCGTATCGTCGACCACAGCCAGCTTACAACCGGTACGATAGGCAGGATCGACACCAAGCACACGTTTGCCATGAATCGGCGGCTGAAGCAGCAGATTGCGAAGATTGGCCGAGAATACGGATATCGCTTGGTTTTCACCTTTTTCCGTCAGTTCTGCACGAACCTCACGCTCAATTGAAGGGGCAATCAATCGTTTGTAAGCATCTTCAATCACAGCACGCAATACGTCCTGGACCGCAGATGCACCCTTGATGATCTGTCCTTCCATATGACGGTGAGCCGGTTCAGGCTGCACGTTCAGACCCACTTTCAAAATGTTTTCACGTTCACCGCGGTTAATGGCGAGAATACGGTGAGGCGGCATTTTTTTGGCTAATTCACGATAATCATAGTAGTTCTCATATACAGACTCCTGCTCAGCATCCTTCGCTTCCGAAGTCAGCATGCCATGATCGAGCGTATAACGACGAATCCATGCACGAATAGCAGCATCATCTGCAATATTCTCAGCCAAAATATCTTTGGCTCCCTGAAGTGCGATCTCTGCATCTTCTACCCCAAGTTCAGCATTGATATAACGCGCAGCTTCCTCCATAACATTACCTTGCTTCGGTTGACCCCAGATCCAGACAGCTAGTGGTTCAAGACCTTTTTCCTTGGCTACACTGGCACGGGTTTTCCGCTTCTGACGAAACGGACGGTACAAGTCCTCCACTTCCTGCAGCTTAACTGCCTGCGTGATGGATTGTTTCAATTCTCCGGTCAGCTTGCCTTGTTCCTCTATAATACGGATGACTTCCACTTTGCGGTCTTCCAGATTACGCAAGTATACGATGCGTTCTTCAATGAGCCGCAGCTGGTTCTCATCCAGCTCTCCAGTCATTTCTTTACGGTAGCGGGCGATAAATGGAATCGTATTGCCTTCGTCCAGAAGCTCCGACGTGGTGCGGACCTGCTTCAAGGACAGTGACAGTTCCTTGGCTACCTGTTTGATGATTCGTTCATGGCGTTCTGCCTTTATTGTTTCTTCATTGGGTTCCAGAACCGTTTCCTGTTCAGACAAAATAAATCCCTCTTTCCTTCCTGAATCGTTCAGTTGAAGCTTGTTCAGGGCAGCTTTGCTGCTGTAATCACAGTATCGAACCTGCATACATACAGATTCCTCTCCCCTATATTATCACAAAATCCCGTTCAGATTTCCAGCATTCGTCCAGGTTACAAGTTCTTACAATTGAGATTACGTATCAAACCTACGTCTCAGCCATAAGAAAAGACCGAAAAACGTCTCCAGACGTCTTCCGGTCTCCCCTGATAAACCCTGCGTTCACGCCAGTTTATTATACCCGTTCGAAGCGGAACATTTCACTCAGATAGTCTCCAGATGCACGGCCTACCGAGATCCCACCATACATCAGTGCATCCCCGGTATATGTCTCGGAGCCACCTTTCAGGCGGTAATCCGCATTAGGGTCCAAGCCCTTCAGCTTCAGACGTTGGAGCGGCGCATTCGGTTCAGAGAGCACACGGAAGTAGAATACAACGGCTTCGCTGCCATCTGGTGAAATAAACATCCATGCCGTTTCATTTCCCTCAAACGGACTTAGCAAGCGGCGGAACGTTCCGTATTGGATGGTTCCCCGAATTTCTTTGTACAGCTCAACCTGCGCCTTCACAATGGCATTCTCTTCCTCTGTGAAACGAGTCAAATCCAACTCGTATCCAAAGTTACCGGACATAGCGACATGTCCACGAATTTCCAGTGAAGTAATTCGGTTGACCTGGTGATTAGGAACAGCAGAGATATGCGACCCCATTGAGCTTACCGGATACACCAGGCTTGTACCATATTGAATACGCAGACGGGATATTGCGTCCGTATTATCGCTGGTCCACGTTTGCGGCATGTAATACAGCATACCTGGATCAAAACGGCCGCCACCACCTGAACAGCTCTCGAACAGGATATTCGGGAACGCTGAAGTAATACGTTCCATGACTTCGTATAATCCAAGCATATAACGATGCGCAGTCTCACGCTGTCTGTCTGCCGGCAGCAATGCAGAGCCCACTTCCGTCATATTCCGGTTCATGTCCCATTTCACATAAGTGATTGGCGCAGATCCAAGCACATCGCTTAGCATGCGTACAATCTCATCACGCACATCCTGACGGGAGAAATCGAGTACCAATTGTTGGCGCCCTTCCGTGCGGCGGCGATCCGGCACATGCAGACACCAGTCCGGATGAGCTCGGTACAAGTCGCTGTCAGGCGAAATCATCTCAGGTTCGAACCATAGTCCGAACTGCATGTCCAGACTGGTCACCCGATTTGCCAAATCATCCAGCCCTTGAGGCAGTTTGTTCTTGTCCACAATCCAGTCACCGAGTGACGAGTTATCGCTATCCCGATGTCCAAACCATCCGTCATCCAGTACGAACAGTTCAATACCAAGCTTTTTGCCTGCCTGGGCGATCTGCTCAATCTTATCTGCATTGAAGCCGAAATAGGTCGCTTCCCAGTTGTTGACCAGAACCGGACGCTCTGCATTGCGGAACTTGCCCCGTGCAAGGCGCTCCCGATACAGTTTATGATACGACTGAGACATGCCATCGAGACCCGCATCCGAGTACACCATGACCGTCTCAGGCGTCTGGAATGACTCCTGCGAATCCAGCTTCCAGCTGAACTCAAACGGATTGATTCCCAGCGATACACGCGTGGTGTGGAACTGATCCACCTCCGCCTGTGCTGTGAAGCTGCCGCTATATACAAGGCTGAACCCGTAGACTTCACCCTGATCCTCGTCTGTACCTGGTGTCATCAGGGCAATGAACGGGTTCTGCTGGTGACTGCTTGAACCCCGACGGCTCTCGATGCCTTGAAGGCCGGAAGCAAGTGGTCTGCGAACGATGTCCCGTTCACGCGTCCATGCTCCTGACAGTTGCAGCAATTCGTAATCGGCATGCGGGAAATCAACAGAAGAGCTGAGCGCACGTGCAATATTCACCGACGTAGCGCTCTCATTAATGATACGCATGGAACGCGTAATCGCATTAAAGGCCGTAAAGGCCGTGTAGCTAAGTTCAATCCTGATTCCTGCAACACGGTCCTCCAATTCAACGATGAGTGTCTCGGCTTCATCGTCAGATTCAACATAAGTTGCAGGCAGTCCGGTAAGCGCTGCCTTTCCTTTGATC
Source organism: Paenibacillus sp. OK076 (assembly GCF_900110055.1). Taxonomy (NCBI): domain Bacteria; kingdom Bacillati; phylum Bacillota; class Bacilli; order Caryophanales; family Paenibacillaceae; genus Paenibacillus; species Paenibacillus sp. OK076. Next base: position 594,691 of record NZ_FOCH01000001.1, on the reverse strand, counting down.
AGTCGATGGCCTGTATACGTAAACTCCGAAACGGTTGAACCATTCTCAAGCTCCAATTGGATTGCCGGATTACGGAAATCACTTGTACCGTAAACGGGCAATTCTTGAGCCAATGTGTCGAAGGAGATCGTCCGATCTTCCGGCACCGGATTTGGGCTGAACGAGGCACGCTCTGTACGCACATGAAGCCAGCTTAGATCGGTATCACGCAGCCTTTTGCCATAATATAAATGTACCAAATATCCCGAAGGCAGAACCTGAAATACATAGCTTGCCTTTTGAGTCTGTAGATGAAATTGAAGCTTCTCCTGATCAATATAAATGCTCATATGTCTCCTCCACCTCTATATATGTCGATTGACGTAAACGGTTTCTCGGTATCATTATAACGAAAAGCTTCACAATGTTCTACGCTTTCATGAAGCTTTAATCAAAAGAGCGCACCCCGGCCGTTAGGCTGTTGTACGCTCTTCTGATTGCTGTCTGAAATTGTGTGTTCCTGCAAGGAACATCCATTGTCTACGGATGGCACGGCAGCAGAACAAAGAAACAACTGCCTGGTGCCTTAAAAATCGATTAAACCTAGGCTGATCTGTAAGGCTTCGTTGACCAGTTTCATGGTCTCCTCGTCCAGATGGGTAATCTTGTCGGTCAGCCTCTGCTTATCAATCGTCCGTATTTGTTCGAGCAAAATAACCGAGTCCCGGTCAAAGCCGTGTGCCGCCGCATCAATCTCCACATGCGTCGGCAGCTTTGCCTTTTGGATCTGGGCGGTGATCGCCGCCACAATACAAGTAGGACTAAACCGGTTGCCGATGTCATTCTGGATGACCAGAACCGGCCTGACTCCACCTTGCTCGGAACCGACAACGGGAGAAAGATCCGCAAAAAAAACGTCACCGCGTTTTACGATCAATGTCTACACCCCGCTAACTAAGCGGTCCAGAGTGCTGTCCGCATCTTCCTCCGCGTGAAAGGCCTCGGATGCCATGGTGAGGTTAATCTTCGCCATCTCCATGTACCCTCGCTGCATCGACTCACGGATGTAACGTTTCTTACGCTCCGTCAAATACAGCTTCATGGCCTGCCTAATCAATTCGCTGCGGTTGGAATTCTCCAGCGCTACGATGCCATCCACTTCTTGCAAAAGATAATCAGGCAAACTGATCATGATCCGCTTGGTGTTCTGCAAGTTGGCCACCTTTCTTCCACCCCCACAAACCTTTCGCCATTGTGAACCAGTATTACGTTTTTCCAGAACTTTTATACAAAGGAATATATATGCCCCGAGTATATCAAGTATGCTGTACTCCATTATAAACACGGGGAACAATATTCGTACAGACCAAACATCTCTTTTCAGGATTTTTCATCCCAGTCATCATTCATAATTCGAGATGCTCCGACAGTTTTCCTTCTGTTCTGAAAAAAAGTTTATTGGAAATAGCGTCCAGTCAAGCCATCAGGATGTCAAAAGAGGGTTGATTCTGGCGACTACTGCTCCATGACGGGTATAAACCCGCGGAATTCGGTGCGCCATCATGCAGATCACTTCGTAGTGAATTGTACCGAGCTGAGATGCCACCTCGTCTGCAGTTATGACTGCACCCGATTGGTGACCGATGAGAACAACCTCTTCGCCGACTTGAATTTCTTCTGCTTCTGCTGCAAAAGATTCTAGCGACACCATACACTGATCCATGCAGATCGTACCGACGACGGGAACACGGCGGCCGCGCACAAGTACTTGTGCTTTACCTGACAGCATTCTTGAAAATCCGTCTGCATAGCCGATAGGCAGGGTCGCTATTCGTTCATTCCCTTGTGTTACATAATGGGTTCCGTAGCTTACACCCCAATGAGGAGGCAGCGTTTTGACAAGAACCGCCTTCGTCTTCAGTGTCAATACCGGGGACAGCTTCACCACCTGATGATTCACCTCTGCGGTAGGATAGAGTCCGTAAAGACTGATTCCCACACGCACCATATCGTAGGACAATTCCGGCGTATCAATGGCGGCAGCGCTGTTCGCCGTATGTATAATCGGGATGACACATCCCTGATCCCGCAGTGCATCAACCACACTTCGGAACCGTCGATACTGCTCCAGTGTATAGGTCTTGTCTTTTTCATCCGCTTTGGCAAAATGGGTAAACATGCCTTCCAGGATCACCTGCTTCAGCTTGGCTGCTTCCAGAATGAAAGCAAGTGCCTCGTCGCCTGGCAACAGGCCAAGCCTGCCCATACCGCTGTCGATTTTGATGTGAACCTTTAGCTTACGAGAGGATGTGCCCGTCTCCAGATGTTGAATGGCTTCGAGTACTTCCCTACTGAACAGCGTTATGGTTACATCATGTTTCCAGGCTTCAGCGATGCCTTCTGGCGGCGTGTAACCCAATACCAGAATCGGAAGGGTAATTCCGTGTTGTCGCAATTCAAGCGCTTCGTCAAGAAAAGCCACACTTAAGTAATCCACGCCAACTCGTTCCAGTTCTCTGGCCGTCTCCACTGCTCCATGCCCATAGGCATTTGCCTTCACACAAGCGAGCAGCTTCATGCCTTGCGGCAATGCTTCGCGGAAAGCGTCTACGTTGTTGCACAAATGATCCAAATTGATTTCCGCTTGGGTCGGCCGATATTGTTCTTGCACGTTAAGTCACCTTCTCTAATCATCTTAATCCGGCTCACGTCAGACTCCATCGTAATGCTCAAGCATGTGACTGTCAAATGAACGGAAGATCTGCAGTCCAAAACACATACAGGAGCGCTATCCCGGAGCCGGGAGCAAACGCGGAATAAGACCTATAAGCCAGACCATGAATGAGATATTTGTCTCTCCATAACGTAACTCATCTGCTTATATCGTATTATTTACCCGGTTCCTCCCGCGTAGAAGCGTGTTTTGCATTATTGAGTACACTGGACCTAATCCTTTCTTATCTTACGCCGGATCATTGGCTGTTGATACACATAGCTTCAACTGAAATCATATCTTGCGAATCACTGCAATAAAACAGGAAAGATGACCTGTATATGCAGCAAAGCACCGGAGAATATCTCCGATGCTTCTTAGCATTCCTTATGTTAGGACGACTATACTTTCCAAATCATTTCCCTGACTCTTCCTGCATGGAGGTCGCAATCTGTATCATCTCGTTTTCTGGCAAATCTGCGCTTGTAATCCTGTACTCCACTCCATCTGTCATCCAAGTGAGTGTCTGTAAAGCATCTCCGCTGATCATTCCCAGGGTGAATCCAAGATCCACAACTCGGGACGGCGCAAGGGATACGGCTCTGTCCTGCGGCCGCGCCTCAAAGATCGTGTAATTATAAGTTCCTTCGTAACGAAGCATAACCGAATAGTCTCCTGACCCTTCCACGATCTGATCGTCTTTCAATTTGACGCCTTCCGGTGCATAGGTTGGCTGAATAACCCCGAAGCTGTCTGTACCTTCCGGCTCGGCTGATGTTGGTTCTTCCGTTCCTTGCCCGCTGGCTGGATCTTCTGAACCTTGCTGTTCGGCGTTATCACTCACACCCGTCTGTCCATCACTAACGGTTCCGCTTGGATTCGATGCAGAACCTTCCTCTGTAGCAGCTTGAGGTTTGGTAGTCTCTTTACCGTCCCCAGCAGGAGCCGCGCCTGAGTCAGTACCAGCCTTGCCACCATTTTCAGTAGCAGCAGTCATATTACGCTGCATGTCAAACGCGTCTTTCTCAAATTCGGTACCAAATTTGAAGCTATCGAACTTCACATCGACCACCACATTGGCATTCGAATCGGACACTTCTACCTGTTTCGGTGCGTAATCGCTTTTGTTCAACCATATTTTCTGTCTGACCAATGCATGTGTATTGTAGTTGGCAGCTACATCGAATACATAGCTTTCCTTCTCATCGGCAAACTGGCGGGTCGAATCACCTGTTATGCTGCGGATCAGCGTCTCGTAGAGGTATACCTGGCCTTGGTTATCCGGCCAGTTACTCTGGAAACGGAAGCTTTTGTTCTGACTCGGTGTCAGGACAAATACGCCCTCATCATTGCGCAGTACAATTTGTGTTACATCCTTTTTGGCATTCGTTAACGCGATACGATAATACGAAGGCTTTTGATGCCATACCTCGACCTTGTACTGCTGCGGCGTATCTCCGGTATGCAGCGTCATAACGCCTGCCCCCTGATAACTTTCCATTTCTCCTACGACTTCGTTCAGATCTTTGACCACGGCTGCCGCATCCTTCTTCCCGCAGGCGGCAAGTAAGGTCGATAAGACCAATACCATGGCAAGCATCCATGATATTCGGCGCATGACATCATCCCCTTTAGCACATGTTTTCACTTCAGGATTGTGCGTACAGCAGAACCCCTACTTGATTAGTACATGTTATGAGGGACTTGTTCGATATATGCGGACTAGTTTGACAAGCATTCCATCGTGCATTGCCACAATACCCTATCTGGTAACAAAATCAGTCTCGGGTAGGATGTAAAATCCAACCAGATTCTTCATAGTAAATACAGATAACAACCCAACCAATGTAATTACATAACACTATTATGTAGCTGAATTGATGTACAACTCTATTTTAAATTGGAGGAAAATAATGAACACAACCTATCTTCACTCATTGCTGAATGGATTGGATGATTTTGTGGAAGAGCAGCTTCAACGCTGGAAAGGAGTAGGTGTGGCGGTAGCGATTATTCACAGGGATGAAGTCATTTTGCAAAAAGGATACGGTTATCGCGATCTGGAGTCCAAGCTCGAAGTCACACCCCATACCTTATTCGCGATCGGTTCAAGTACCAAAGCCTTCACAGCATCAACCGCTGCCCTGCTCGTCGATCAGGACATGCTGAAGTGGGACACACCTGTTAGAACCTATTTGAAAGACTTCAAAATGTTCGATCCCGTAGCCACAGAACGCCTGACCATCCGCGATATGCTCTGTCATCGCTCCGGTCTTCCAAGGCATGAGATGGTATGGTACAACTCATCACGGAGCAGAGAAGAACTCGTAAACGCGCTTCAGTATCTGGAGCCTAATGAGGACTTTCGGAACAAATGGCAATATCAGAACCTGATGTATATGGCGGCTGGTTATCTGGTGGGTCAACTTAAAGGAACTTCATGGGAGAATGTCGTCCAGGAGTCCCTGTTTAACCCACTCGGGATGAATTCAAGCGTCTTCTCTGTTGATGAGATGCAGAATCAACCTGACTTCGCCTTCCCTTATATAGATCAAAACGGTGAGAGCACGCGGATACCTTTTCGGAAAATAGATGCCGTGGGGCCTGCTGGCTGTATTAACAGCAATCTGGTGGATATGATTGCCTGGGTGCAATTTCAATTGAATCAGGGGCAACAGGGTGGGAAACAACTGATTTCCAAAGAACAGTTGGCTGTTCTACACAGCCCGCAAATGGTTTGTGATTCACCATTTCACAGCAAAGAACTGCCTCTTAGCACGTACGGCCTAGGCTGGATGATAGATTCTTATCGCGGACACGCCATGATCCACCACGGCGGGGCAATCGATGGATTCGCTTCACAGGTCGCCTTTTTACCAGGGGAACAGATCGGTGTTGTAGTTCTTTGCAATACTAATGGGAGCATTCTTCCCTACACGATTTCTTTTAACGTTATTGATCGTTTGCTTGAATTGGAACCTGTAGATTGGAGTGGGAGATTAGCCAAATTAGTGACTGGAGATTCAACTGATTCCGAAGCAGCAACAGACACCATCGAAACACCAACGACGTCAAAAACTTCTGTTGAGGAAAAACCAGTGGAAACTCAGGTGCATCCCCATGATCGTCCTATCCATGCGTATGCGGGAAGTTATACCCATCCAGGTTACGGAGAGATCGTTATTCAACAGACGAACGACGGGTTACAGGCCACATTAAATGCCATTGAAATGCCTATGGAATACACTGGAAAAGATACGTTTTCCGTAGAGCTTGTCCTGTTTGGCTTGAAAATCACTTTTACGTTTAAGACGGATGAAGAGGACACCATAAGCTCTCTATCCATTCCGCTGCTGTTCGAACCTGGTACGAATCCCATTGAATTTGTAAAGACACCTTCAGTATAAAAGCATCCCCCACCGGCCCATCCCATTGTAGTAATTACACTCTTTACCACAATGGGATATACGCCGGATAACTCGCAGTATCTTCTACTGTATTTGAACTCCTCTTCACCCACAATCGACGCAGATCAGGCATACCGTATGCTACGACACGATAATCCTGAAGCGAAACGTGGTGTGCATGCTCTTCCCTAAAACTGTATGTAGGCAGGAGCAGAGCCTCTTGAATGAGCCGGTCTTCCAACGTCATTAGCGTACGCAATCGCTCCGCACTATCCTGAATCCTAACGACGTGTCTGCATTCGCGTTCCAGCTCCCTTTTTCGCTCGTTATCCATAGCCATAAGAAACAGCGTATTCTGAAACGTATACATCGTTAGTAGACTCAGCGTCACATGCTCATCGAACACTTCACCCGTGTAAATCACATCATAAGCGGCAAATTCATCATGGTATACGGCATTTACCGGATTACCTGGCGTCACGCTCACTTTCAGTCCAATAAGCGCACAACGCTTTGCGAACCAGGCCATGTCTGCTTCCATTTTCTCGCCTTCCTCTACCCATACCTTTATGATCTGGCCTGCGTAGCAGCTGCGTTGTAACAGCTTGGAAGCTCTTACGAGAGATGAGTCAGCAGAGAGGGCTGTTGGCTTCGATTCTATTCGTTCAAGCATCTGCTTTTCCTCGGACTTGTCCCGGACCAGGCTATATGCAGCCTGTACATCTCTGCGTGCCAATGCCCCCATCATCTCCTGTGGATCCATCAGTTGCTGAACACCCTGACGAAAGTATACATCCTGCTGTGGGCCTTCTTTTCGCATATTAAATGTCATATACACCCCGCCCTGAACCTGATGCTGAATCGAGCGAGCCTGTCCGTCTGGAAATAAATCCTGTTTGATCGCCGACTCCACTAGACCCGTCTGGGGAAGCTGCCATATTTCAACCCGATCAATAAACGCCCGTCCTCTGAAATAGGAAGGAAACACCTCCAGCACAAGCAGCTTGGGATGATTGCGTGCCAATCGGTAAGGACCCGTACCCATCGGATGCATCGGGTCAAGCTCCACATCACGGGGCAAAATGGATGCATTCATGCTGCTCATCATATCCGGGAACATAAAGTTGGGAAACAGCAACACAAAGCGCACCGTTAGCTCGTCGAACGTCTCTATGCGATGAATGGAGCCAAACAGTGACCTGCAAGGGTTCTCCTCATCGGAAATAATCCGTTCAAACGTATATCTTACGTCCTCTGCATCAAGAATCCTGCCATGGTGAAAGAGTATGCCTTTATGCAAATAAAAGGTCCACTCTGTTCCCTCAGGGTTGCTCTCCCATGCAACGGCAAGGCTTGGTTCACAGACTTGGCGTTCAGCGTTGTACAGTACCAAGCGATCAAATACCTGCGCAACAATCCCAACTTCTCCCCACATGTAAGCCCGGGTCGGGTCCAATGTCTCAAAGGCAGTCTCCTGTGGAATTCGCAGCGTATCAACTCTTCCTCGAACGCCGTGATCGGAACGTAGACCGAACTGTCCCTGCAATCCTTGCATCAATAATTCTTGCATCGAGAACGGCATTGCCGAAGCCAGCGCATAGGCCTCTTCCAGCTTGTTGCCTTGCAACAGTCGGTCGAATCGTTCCTGAACAGCCTGTAAAAGAGGATGGCAAAAAACGAGCACCGATGTCTTCCCTCTGCCGCGTTGTGGGCTCCATCTGATCCAGCCATGATCCATAAATTTGTTCATAATCAGATTCATATTGCGCATCGTACAACATAAATGATTCGCCAGTTCACCAATTGTTGTATGTATTTCTTCCTCTTCGCCTACATTCGAAAAGACCATGCGAAGCTGAATATAATGATCCATGACCTCCACAACCATCCCTGCTTTCCTTCCCCTGATTAAAATACGAAATTGATCCGTACGCTTCTACAGTTTTTCTTCAGGTTTTCCTCCATTATACTCAGGTACATCGACAACACCAGTGGGAAGGAAGAGAACTGCACATGAAATATACTGATTTGCATCGCAACATCAAGATTCGTATCATTACTGATTTTTTTACAGATCTAACTCAGAAATCCATTATTCCTTTTATGGCGATTTATCTGAGTGTGCAGATTGGTGCAGGCTGGGCAGGTATGCTGTTAACCGTTAATATTGTGGTCTCCATGATCGTTGGCTTGGGCGCAGGTTACTGGTCTGACCGAGTGGGGCGCAAGAAACTGATGGTCATCGCCCAACTGCTGCAGGTATTCGCCCTGTTCTGGCTGGCTGCCGCCAACTCCCCATGGATGAACTCCGTTCCTTTAACTTGTGCCATGTTTCTGCTCAGCAGCATGAGTTCGGGTATCACCGGACCCATTGCCAATGCCATGATTGTAGACGTGAGCAGTGAACATGAACGTCAGTATGTCTACGGGTTGCAATATTGGACCACCAACGTTGCCATTACGATTGGTGCGCTGATGGGCGGGTTATTATTCGAGTCCTTCCGCTTCATTTTGTTCAGTCTGGTATGCATGGAGAGCCTAGTAACACTATTTATTCTCTTGTTCTACATTCATGAAACAATGAATAAAAAACACTCTAAGCACCTTGATGCCCCGATAAATAGGAATATATTGAAAACTTACGTCGGTGTATTTAGAGATAAACGTTTTATGATTTTTTTCACCGCAACAGTGCTGGCTGTCTCTCTGGAATTCCAAATGGATAAATACATCGCCGTTCGTCTCAAAAGTGAATTCAACGCCCAACTGTTCCATTGGGATATCTCAGGTCTGCAGATGTTCAGTCTGATCATGGCGATTAACACTGTACTCGTCGTAATCATGGCCATTCCATTCTCCAAATGGATAGGGCGTTTCCAATCCAGATTTATCATGACCGTTGGCATGTGTCTGTACACTACTGGTTTTGCCGTGCTCGCTTTCAGCAATTGGGCCTGGCTGCTTATTACATCCGCTGTACTGCTAACCATTGGTGAGCTCATGTATGCGCCTGTCCGTCATGTCATGCTTGCTGGCATGATTCCTGAATCCGACCGTGCTGCCTATATGGCTGCAGACGGCATGAGTTATAACGCGGCCGCTCTACTGGGTAGTCTTGGCCTAACAATGGGGGCCTTTCTGCCTTCCTATGCAATGGCTGGCCTGTATGTATGGATGGGGATCGGTGCTCTCGTATTTTTCCGCCAGTCGCTCCGGCCATCAACGAGTTAAAATGATCCCCTCTGCTGATGTAACGAATCGAGGACACCTTAATACGGGAATGAGCTCGCTTCGTCCTAAAAATTCTCACTAACGTTAAACAATAAAAAAAGGACCTTCCCCCATCTTCTAAACGTTGACCCGTTCGAGGTACACTTTGCTAAAAGTGACCTCTCGCGGGTCAATGTCTACTTGATGACGATGGAACAATCCTTTTTTTCCTCTGTAGATAGACTGCAATTACAATTTGACATCAATTTTCAGTTCAAGATCATCGTAATACACTTTTGAATCGTTGCCGTTTTCGTCTAGAACGGGAAGCCAGTCACTGCCAATAATAAATGCATAGGGCTTGATGATCAGTTTTTTGGGTCGCTGGTCAAAAGGAGCATAGGTTTCCTCTGAATGTGACATCACTGGTGGAAGTCCATGTTCAAATGTGGTGTATTCCTGTTCAACGCCCTCGCCCTGTTCATTGATGATCTCAAAATGAACAGCACTGAGTTTGTGCCCCTTGGGCAAAGGACCTGCATCCGGGGCAAAGCCTTTTGTGTCCACGATGAGCTTGGTCATCGCCGGGGTGAGTATTACCTTTTGAACCGTATAAGCGAATTCGTCATTGGACTGCGACTTCTCCGGGCTGAGCGTGATGCCATTCAGCATCTTCTTGACCGGAATCACAAATTCATACGGCTGCTCAATCCCGGTGACCGGAATAAGAACCCGCATCTCAAAATCATCAGGGATATCCCCGCCGTCAGTCCTGCTCAGATTTTCGAATTCGGCTATTAAAATCTTATCGCTAAACCCGACCTTCCCGGCCTGATCCGTGCTGGCAATCTCATTCAAGGTTCTTGTCCGGTAGCCTATCTTCGTATCTCCAAGGTACATTTCGGGATATCCAAGGTACCCTTTGGCCGGATGCTCCTCTACTCTGTCCCGATTAACCATGTTCAGACCCTCCGCGCCTTCCCGCTCAATAGCCATACTTAACCGGATGCCATCATAGGCTACCTCCGAGATCGTTATCGTGATCTCATCCTGTGCGTCTTGTTGTTCAGGAACCGTTGTAAGCCCTGCTTCGGATGCTTTTTTCAGCCCGCTTTTCCCGACATCCTGAAAAAGACCGCCAACAACTGGAATGTTCCGCAACGCGGCAGCCATCACGGGCGAGACAAAACCGCTGCCAACAATCCCTGCGCACAACATAGCACTTGCTACAGTCACAGCAATCATTCTTCGAGCGAAGAGAGGACGCCGAACCTTACCGGGCAGTTTCAACCTTTTATTTCGTGCCTCCTCCTGCAACCGCTTCAGGATGCGATCGCTGTATCCACCAGCAGGCATACCCAGATTCAAACCAGCATCACGAATTTCCTGTAAGATATCCGCTTCTTCCATCTCACTTTGCATACGATTCGTCATGGCTGATCCCCCTCCTTGTCTTGTTATGTTGGACCAACTTCTTCCGAAGACGCTCGTACTTTTTGCGCAAGGTTGCCGGTTTCATATCCATAATCTGACCAATTTCTTCAAAACTGTACTGCTGCACCACCTTAAGCATCACCAGATTTCGCTCTTTGGCAGTCAGATGCATCAATAACTCGTCAAGCGTTGTCTCGTGTGGTTGAGGGGACTGCTGCTGATGTTCTTTCCACGAAGCGATCAGCCGATTCCAGCGTTTGCGTTTGCGGATCAAATCAATGGAGTGATGGTAGGCGACCTTATACAGCCAGGAGGTGAATGAAGTCCCGGCCTGATACTGTCCGATATTTTGATAAACTGTTATAAAAATGTTCTGGAGTGCGTCCTCCGCTTCCTCACGATTGCTTAGTATGCCGTAACAATATGTATACATTTGCCTCTCATATGCTTTGATCAGTTCGGCATAGGCTTGCTGGTCTCCGGCTTTTACACGCTGCACAACCTGTTCTGCTTCCCCGACATCCAGAAAGCATCCCTCTCTGGTACGTTTCAATACGTCCACTCCTTTCTCCCAATATCTCTATAACGCACCTGAACCCGTTATTTGTGACAAGTAAATAAATTAAAAAACAAATCTCCCCAAAATTGTGAAACCTGTCTCTCAATTGAGCTGTAGTATACAGGAGTATGTGATTTTGTAAAAATTTACTTAAAAGGAGTGTTTACATGCATTTATCCAATCGAAGCACCCGCTTCAGGCTCACCTCCATAACGGGGGCGTTCATGGCGTTGGTCCTGTCCCTCAGCCTATGGGCACCCGCCGTGCAAGCGGAGACCGCACCTGCTGCGGTCAATGAAAAAGGGAAAGTGACAGCGCTGACAACGGAGTCCGCGACAGCCTTTCTGGATACATTTTTTGATTCCCCCGAAGCGAAAGCCCAATATGTTGGTGCTTCCGTAGTCGTTGTCAAAGATGGAAAAGTTGTGGCAGAGAAAGGGTATGGATATTCCGATCTGGAGAGCAAAGAGCCAGTTGATCCGAAAAATACCACCTTCCGTATCGCCTCGGTCTCCAAAACATTCACGTCAGCCGCTGTCATGCAGCTCGTAGAGCAAGGCAAGGTGGATTTGAAAGCTGATTTTCAGACTTATGTGAAAGGTCTGGAATTCGATAATCCTTTTGACAAACCTGTAACGGTAGAGAATCTGCTCACACACACCACCGGATTCGAGATTCGCGACCCGCAGCAGGAAGACATCCATGATGATTTTGACAAAAGTGTATCAATGGAGGATTATGCCAAGTTACATATGCCACCTGTGGTTCGAGAACCTGGTAGCGCCTACATGTACGACAACTTCGCCTTCCTGCTGCTTGGCATGATTGTTGAGAATGTGAGCGGCGAGCCGTTTGAATCGTATATGCATCAGCATATCTTCCAGCCTCTGGGTATGGATAACAGCAGTTTCATGCTGAACGGCAAGTTCAAAAACCAACTTGCAACAGCCTATGATGCAGGCCATAATCCACTTGACCTGTACACCCTTTCCCCAGCACCTATGCCTCAAGGTGGCATGCTCTCAACGGCAGAGGATATCGGGAATTTCATGATTGCTTTCCTGAATGATGGTGTGAAGGATAACGAACGTATCTGGAAAGAATCTACGGTAAACAGCATGGAACAATACCGCTCTTCCATTCATCCGCTGCTTCCCAATACCACGTATGGTTTTGAAGCTGCTTTTCAACTTCCGGGTGCAGGCAGCAGTTCCAAAATTATTACTAAAGCTGGCGACATTAATGGATTCAGCTCTTATCTCTTCCTTATTCCTGAGCAAAACACCGGCGTCTTCCTTACCTACAACCAGAACGGAGCACTTCGTAACTTCTTCTACCCGGCCTTTATCCAAACGTTCTTCCCGCAATATGCGGAGCCCGTCAAGTTCAAGGACTATACACCTCAAACTGCGGATGAGCTGCAACGCTTCGCTGGGCTATACGCGGATCTGCGATTGAGCACCATTGTTAGTTCCCTGAAAGATGGCGGCAAAGAACCCGGACAATTAAGCATTTCTGACGTCTTCCTTGGCCCACGTCCCCTGATTCAGGTTGAAGATCATCTGTTCAAGGATGAATTAACAGGCCAGTTCACGGCGTTCAAGGAAAATGCTGATGGAACCATCTATATGAAAGAACCTTATCTCAACCCGTTCGGATATGAGAAAAAAGGGCAGAAACCCCAAGGCTTCCGGGATGTCCAGGCGAATAGTCCTTATGCTGAAGCCATCTATGGATTACAATCGCTTGGATACTATACCAATGAGGCAAGTGAAGCTTTTCAACCTAAAAATGCCGTTACACGGGCTGAATTCATTGAGGACGTCCTTAAAATGAGTGGGCTGAAAGCCAGCAAAACGACGCCACCTGCAGATACCGACTGGGCAACTCACCCTGCTGCCGGTTACATTCAGCTGGGTTATGAATCCGGCATGATCACAGGTGCGGATGAGAAACAGTTCAAACCGGATCAGGTCATCACACGTCAGGAAGCCATGGTGATGATCTGGAGAACTTTCCAGCTGAAATATCCGAACGAACTGTTCGAGGATGTGAAGCTGGCCGGGCAGACAGATGCCTGGGCTGTGCCTGCGATCCAGATGATGGTGAAGCTAGGCATCCACGGCCCAGAAGTGAAGGTGCTGGAGGATGGATCAGTCGATTTCCTCTCCCGCAAACCACTGATTCGCCAAGAAGAAGCAGCGATTATGTACCAGCTGTTTACACAGCCAACCGACAAGATCGTAGCTGACCTGATGACCAAGCAGCCGCGATCGGAAACTTCCTCAGACGAGGAACCTGCCAATGATGCAACCGCGCCTGCAACCGTGACTGCTGAATAATCAGAATACCAACATCATATTCACGGTATAAAAACGATAAACAGGCTTGTTCAAAGGAGGATAACCCTTCTTCTGAACAAGCCTGTTTTGCTTAGCGCAGTGACATTTAGGAGTACCATCCGATAATATCCTACATCATACTGCCTTATAAGATTTGCTGAATTCGTTAGCAGCGCTTTAGGAATTATACTGACTATACCTCGCTTAACATAGAAGAGACATGCTGATTGCCATTCCGCTGGTCATATTTATCTGCAGCCGCTTTGGCATAAGCCGCAAAATAGTCGGCCAGTTTAGGCAAATCTCCTGGATCTCCTTCATAGGGGAATGAAGCAGGAAGCCGCAATCGGTATCCTGGAGATTCGTCAGCCCAGCGGCGCAGCAGTTGTGCTGCTCTGGCATAGAACATCATTTTGGCAAACGGATCTTCATGATCCATCGCGAGCACTATATTTTCTTCCAGTACATCGATGCCCTTCGCCGGGTTTGTGCGTGCAAGATAATCCATCTGCTCGGCAAAGCTCTGCACAAAATCATTATGTCCTTTGATCATGCGATAGCCTTTGGCCTGATGTTTGTCAGCTTCGTTAATTTTGCCAAGCCGGTATAGTGGCATCAAAATCTCTGATAAGGTCAGGTGCGGTATTTCGGCACAACTCATTCGCCCTTTCAATATAGGCTTCGCCGCTTCCAGCACCTTCTCATCCTCACCTACCAGTATCCAGTAACGCATGATCTCGTCCTGCTCACAGGCTTCACAATCACTCATAAAGTCACGGTCCATACTTCTGAACTTCGTGTAGCTGGTACCGGCCTCATCCAGATCGCCAAGATCCATGGATATGCGGAACCGATAATACCAATACGAACGCTCGCTGTACCCGAATGATTTGAAGCGACGTCCAAAGTCCTCCAGCAGCTCCATCATTTTATCGCGAGACACTTCCGGGAAGCTGGATAACTCGCCCAAAATCCATTTATACGACCACATTAACGTTTCTTCGTCATAGCGTTCTGGCTGTTGATCAAACTTGCCCAGCTGCCAGGAAAAAGCAATCAGTGCTTTCATCGGATAACCGCAGAATGTAGCGGTCTCCACGATCTCTGAACGTGCTTCGTACGCTTCCTCCTCCATGCCATTCACATCAGCGACTCTTGCCGCTTCCTCCAGCATACCCAGCTTCGCTGTTCCATTAGGCAGGCCATAGGCCTCATCCATCAAATCCTCAAAATTCATTTCGGTCTTCATCAGGCATCCCCCTTACGATCTGTATTCGCACGCAAACCCCAATCAATAAAACGAACGATGCCCTGATTCAACACCTCAAGCTCCTGCCGATTCATCGCATAATGTCCCATCATCAACGCGTTGACATATAACATCTCAATGGCACTCGGAGTCATTTGGGCATCCGGTGAAGTCAGGACCCGCTGAATAATTGGATTGTTGATGTTCAGGTATAGGGTCGAATAACCTGCCGAACTAATGCCGGATGACAATGATCCGAGGACAGATGAGAACAATTCTGTACTCTCCTCACTCGCTTTTTCCAATGCACGCAGCGTGGAAGACTCTTGCGAGAGCGTGAACAACACCGGCAAATCGGTTGGCTTGAAGCCCTTCACCTCTGCACGGCAGCGGAAACGTTGCAAAGCAGAATCAGCAAGGCGCAGGGCATCATAATACTGATTTCGTTCAGCCGGCGGCACATCGGTGAAACTCATGGATACCTCGTCCGGCTGCAACCGCTGCGTCTGTACATGCTGTACCGCCAGTGGCAGCATTGCCATCAAATCGCTGTCGTAGATGTATCCACCGTTAATGACAAGCATCGATTGGGCTGACGCGACATGATGAATCTGGCGATACTCATCCACCGTGGTCGTGAAGTACAACGTTTCTCCCTCGCTCATCAACTCGCCCAGTTCCCGATGGCCGCGGGTGCTTTCAAACGGAAGCCAGCGGTGAATCATGGCGTAGAACTCCTGATCCTGCACAGCCAGTGCTTTCATCGACAGCGAATGCAGGCGAATCAGCTTTTGCAGTCGCTCCGTTTGGTTCTCAGCCATGTCGGCCAATCCTTTACGAAGGGCATCACCAAGTTCGGAGCGAACCTCTTCCAGCTTTTCATTTTCATAAAAATGTTCCCGTGAAGCTGTTGGTTGAAGCTCGTCTGTCCAGATCAGGCATTTCACGAAGAAGGCCCAATCCGGCAAAATATTCTCCGCCTTCTCCGAGATCAGCATTCGCTTCAGGTACACCCGGTGAGAACGCTTGGCATTCAGATTGACAGCATGCGGCAGAACAAAGGCTATACCTCCTGTACGGCCTGAAGCCGTCGTCAGTGGAATGAAATCCTGAAATTTCTCTCCAAGCAATCGTTCACCAAAAGCCAGCACTTCCGCTCGGCGTCCACGTGAAAGCTCAGGCTCCATCAACCAGATGGGTGACTCGCTATTGACGATATGTTGAACACCGTCACAGTGCAAGTTGACTGGATAAGGCAGCAGCGCTCCATAATAGAACAGGGCTTCTTTCACATATTCCGTTTCAAAGTACTGGGCGGCATCCGGCGTACAGCGCAGATATACTTTCGTTCCCGGAGACAACTGTGTATCCAATTGCCGAATCGTATAGGTGCCATCGGGCTTACCCCGCCACTCCATCGAAGGTCCACCCTTCGCGGATTGCGTCAGCATGACGATTTCATGACTCACCATGAAACAGGACAATAATCCGATCCCGAATCGCCCGATAAACGAAGTCTCTCCATCGAGCAAGGCCTGCTGCCCACGCTTCGAGGATTGACCTATCATCGCGAGAAACTCATGGATATCGGCTTCCGTCAAACCAATGCCGTTATCCTCCACCATCATGGTCAACTGCTCGCCTGTTCCGGTCAGTTCCACACGTACTTCACCCTGGAATCCCGGTTCCGCTTCTGTTCGAGCTGTAATGGCATCCGTCGCATTCTGCATTAATTCACGTAAAAATACTTTAGGGCTGCTGTATAGATGGTTCGATAAAATCTGGATCATACCGCTTAGATTCACCTGAAAGCGGTACTCATTGGATGCTGTCATTTCGCTCACCTTCCTCTGGTCCAAACACATCTGATGTTTCCTACTTGGAAGTGTTCGTATGATGTGTTAGACGAAATAGTTATGTACTCACAAGACATGAGACGCTCCATAGATGGATACGCCAAGTGACGACGTCAAACCGGCCTTGGCTAACCAAGACCGGCGTTAGATGAATATTCAGGCATTCATGATATGTAAGAGGCCTTAAGTCTAATTACCACGTTATGGATGGCAATGAAACGGGATATTGCATCCTTTTAACCAGAATACATGGTATAAACCATAGTGAAAACAAACCTTAGACCCGATTTCGCCGGACTTTAGGGTGAAGTTGCTGCTCACATTTGGGACTAAAGACGGAGAAGTGTTATTTTCTGGCCCACCATTTGAACGATATAGCTCATCTGGACGTATAATCTCCAAACTCAGATCGGACGGTGAATATATATGATTGAAGTTCGCAACATTTCCAAGCAATTTAAAGTGCATCAGGCACTGAACGATGTCAGCTTCACGGTTGAACAAGGCAGCGTTACCGGGCTGATTGGTCCCAACGGCTCGGGCAAAACCACCCTGATCCGCATCATGAACGGCGTTCTCGGTGCTTCGGGTGGGCAAGTGAGCATTAACGGCCTTGATCCCTTCCGTGAGACAGAGAACGTACTCGCCATATGCGGCACATTAACCGAACAGAGCGGATTGTATGAAAATATGAGTGGGCGCGACAACCTGATCTTTTTCGCTGAAGCTTTCGATGTACAACATGCCAAAGCACGGATTGACGAGCTCGTGGAACTGTTCGAATTGCAGGAATATCAACATCGAAAAGTAGGCACCTACAGCACAGGTATGAAAAAGCGCGTAGGTCTAGCGCGGGTGCTGCTGCACCGCCCCTCCATTCTTTTTCTGGATGAGCCAACCAATGGGCTTGACCCGGACGGGATTCAGATGGTGCTCCGAATCATTCGTCGGCTAAATCAGGAGGAACATATGACGATTCTCGTGTCGTCTCATGTGTTATCCCAGCTATCGGCCGTGTGTGATCGGTATATTTTCA
This sequence comes from Paenibacillus sp. OK076, assembly GCF_900110055.1. NCBI lineage: Bacteria > Bacillati > Bacillota > Bacilli > Caryophanales > Paenibacillaceae > Paenibacillus > Paenibacillus sp. OK076. The sequence continues at coordinate 576,906 of NZ_FOCH01000001.1, read as the reverse complement.
TGGAAAAGGGGCGCAAGGTTGAGGAGGGTACGGAGCAGGAGATCGTCAACCGATACCTGACCTCACCCCGGATTGAAGTTGAAGCGACCATGCCAAATGGCTGGCAAACGGTGGGTGGGTATACACCGGAGACAGTTTCCGCGAACAAAGCCGTTTTCCAGCTTCAAACCCGTGAAGATATTCCGTTGTTGCTGCGACAATTGACCGAGCGTGGACAAGTCTATCAGGCCCGGATTACGGACAGCGATCTGGAAAGTATTTATTTTGCCATTAGGGAGGCACACCATCATGAATAACAGACAAGCCATACGTGCACTTGTTCTCAAAGATATTCGAGCCATCACAGCCAGCGTGCAGCTCTGGCTGCCTATGTTGATCGTTCCGCTGGTTATCGGGATCATTATGCCAGGGATACTCATTTGGACAGCTTCAAGGATGGAACTTTCTTCCTTCGGCAATATGAGCTTCCTGCTTGATACGCTGGATAACCTCACCCATGCCGGGCGGATTCCACAGCTTGCTTCGATGCCTACGGATAACCACCGTATTGTTTATTACCTCGCCTTGTACATGTTTGCGCCCCTGTTTCTCATCATTCCGGTGATGGCATCCAGCATTCTAACGGCCAACAGTTTTGCAGGCGAGAAGGAGCGCAAGACTCTGGAAGGTCTTCTGTTTACTCCGATGAGTATGGATACGTTGTTTAAAGGCAAGGTGTTAGCCGCCCTTATTCCTTCCCTGCTGTTATCCTGGATTACCTTCATGATCTACGGCATCATTGCCAATATCCTGATGTATCCCATGTTCGGGGCATGGATGTTTCCCAATCTGAACTGGATCATTCTCGTTCTGTGGGTTGTTCCGGCGTGCAGTCTTGTGGTCATTCTGTTGAATGTACTAATCTCGGCGAAGGTGCGTGGATTTCAGGAGGCCTATCAACTCGGAGGACTGGTCGTTCTTCCATTGCTTGCCCTGATCGCCGGTCAGGCGAGCGGCATGCTGCTTATCAGTCCTCTTATGTTACTTCTGGTCGGAGCGGTGCTTCTGCTCATCAGTTTTGCTTTGCTTCGTCTGGTCACCTTGTGGAACAGTCGCCAGCAGCTGGCTGAAAGTCAGATTTAAGATGGCATCCCGCTCATATTGCTTCTGGAATGCTTTTGAGCGGGATTGGCAGCAGCATACGCAGATGTATTTAAGAGAGCTATTTTAATGAAATTCAATTTCATATCTGTCCATTTTATCCGACTGAGATGTGTAACATATTTTCCATAGTTTACCGATATAACGTAAGGTGATAATGTGTTACTTACATACATAAACAGAAGGGTGACGATTGATTTATGAACAAATGGTCTACACGCATGCAACGCACGGTCTGCTCCTTGCTGCTGTTCACACTGATCGCGGCAGCCATGCTTGGAGGCGGAGCCAATGCTCATGCAGCTTCCCTCGGCCAAACTACGGTATATTATGAGTCCGATGGTGTATTGTACAAAGTATCCGGTGACGGAAGCGGAACCACAGAGGTATTGCTTGATTTTGAAGGAGAGGGTCTATCTGCGGCGGGAACCTATCTCTATTACACCCGTTCCGAGTCTTCCACAACGCTGCTTCGCGTTCCTAATGACGGTTCAAGTGATTCTGCTGAAACCTATGCGACAGATGTATTGAGCTACTTTACGGATAATGGGTTCATCTATTATATGGATTCCAAAGGAACGATCTATCGTGCAAATGGCAATAGCGAAGCTTCCGCTGCCACCAAAATTGCAGACAAAGCAGATACGGATTTCCCGCTGCTCGCCGTAACGAAAGGCCGTGTATACTATAATGGGCTCGTTAATGGAAACCCATGGATCGTTTCCAAGGCATCCAATGGCAGCGGAGCCGTGCAACGGATTGCTGCTGGCGCAGTAGAAAGTCGTTATTTTATGAACGAGGCCAAAAACGAACTGCAATTGATGGTAAACACTGACCCATACGAGCAGTACTACTCGACCAACGCCATTATCATGTACAAGGTAAACTACACTACAGGCAAAGGTACAGCTGTTAATCCCAAAGCAAAGCTGGATGTGAACGCTGTTTATGCCGGCGGCTGGGGCAACAATCTGTATGTGTATAACAAAGGCATCAAGCTGGACAGCAACAAGGATTATGATTATTCAACAGGCAAAGCCTTTGCATTGACCACTTCTGGCAAAACGCTTCAGATTCATAGTAAGAGCATCCGGGAGGTAAGTCCGCTAGGTACGGATAAGGTTGTCGTTGTGGATGCAGACAAAAAGGCATATGCCAAAACCATCGCTGGAAACAAGGTATCCAAGTCTGCCAACCTGAATTTGAACAGTGTCACTTTCGTAACTGCTCAGCTGACCAACGGAACACCAACTATTGCGTATCTATCCGGTACAAATGGTCTTTATTCCGTGAGCACAGCCCTCAAAGTAGCCAAGCTTGCTGGAGAGGAATGGGCAACGTTCCAGCTTCATGACGATGTTCCGGGCATGTTCTACATCAACGCTAATGATGTCTATCGTCTGTATCATGTGCAAGCCAATGGCTCAGGCAAAAAGGTGCTAAGCGACGTTTTCCTGGATGATATCCTTCTGGTCGTGCCAAACTAAGCCACACATGTGGGAATAGTTATTATAGAGTCTTATAGCTAACTCAACATTGTTGTTTCAAATAAAGAGGATAACCCTAAAGCCATCACGGCTCTGGGTATCCTCTTTTTTCATGTCCAAAACTATTTTTGAAAAACATCTTCCATATGAGAATGATAATTGTTATCATTAAGAAAATAAGACAAAAGGATGGTCCGTATGACTGAACAGCTTCCCTTCATTTCTGAAACCTCATCTCTACCGCTCCTCTCTTCCATGTGCCGTGTACGGCGCGGGGAGCATTTACGTGTGCAAGGCAAGACGGTGTCCCGGCCCATGCTCTGTCTTATTTTACAAGGAGACGGTGTCCTGGTCCTGAACGATACGGTCTATACCGCCGAAGCCCATCAACTGTATGTTCTGAAGCCAGGAACAACGATTGAGGCGGCTGCCCGCTCGGCTATTACGGAGTTTATAATACTTAGCATGGATACGGTATGTTTGCAGCAAGTGCGCGGCCAATGGAAAATGTCCTCCTCCTCTGGTTTCCCGCTGGATTGGGAGACAGGCAGACTGATGGTTCGTCACGACCAACAAGCCAGAGCACGATTTGAACAATTATATGAAGCCTATCGCGGCGTTCACCGTGATCACTTTATCAGTATACATAGCCAGCTGCACGAGCTTTTGCAGTATCTCTCGGAGAACCGGCTTGAAGAAAATTATGAGAAGGTCGATCCGGCGCTTGAACGCAGCATTATGTATATGAGACGGTTCATGAGTGAAGGTATCAGCATGGATCAACTGGCCAAAATTGCCGGATTGACGCCTAGCTCCTATTCTCGCAGTTTCAAAAAAACCAAAGGCATGTCACCTACCGATTATCTGAATTGCTTACGGATTGACGAGGCCAAAAAACGCCTCAAGCAGGAGTCATGTGTACTCAGAGACGTCGCCGTATCTGTTGGCTATGGCAATGAATACTATTTTAGCCGCAAATTCAAACAAACCTTGGGGATCGCACCCAGCCTATATATGAAAAAAGACCACATTCGCGTGGCTACCGCGTCCAGGATTGAACTTCATGAGAATCTCTCTTCGCTCGGATTACAACCCGTAGCTGCTATGGACGGATGCCATGATCGGGAGCTTGATGAAGTCGAGCAGCAGCAGCGGCTGGCTACGCAATTGGAGAAATTACGTCAGGCCAAGCCAGACCTGATTATCGGTGATTTTTATCATAAACCCTTCTACGATCAGCTCAAAAGTATTGCACCTACGGTTATCCTGGATCAGGCCGATGACTGGAAAGAAAATCACTTACGCTTGGCTGAACTGGTCGGACGGGAGCAGCAGGCCCTGCAAAATTTCAAACAGCTAGAGCTTCGCAACCTTGATGTTGGGCTGCGTTTGAAGCATCATTTCGGGCAAGAACGTATTATGCTTATGCAGGTTACGAATCAGTCTATCCGGCTCCAGGAAACTATCGAGCATCCATTGAATCGCCTTATCTACGGTGAACTCGGACTAAAACCTGCACAGATCATGTCTACAGATTTAATGACAGATGAGTACGCGGCAGATAGCATCCCCATGCTGGACACGGATCATCTGTTCATGAATCGCGTCACCAATTCGCCTGCCAGTGAGAAACTGCTTCGGCGTATGAAACAAACTACAGCCTGGAATCGCTCTCCGGCCGTGTTGAAAGGTAACGTACATGATATATCCGATTGGTCTGTACTATCCTGGACCCCAAGCGGACGCCATCAGATCATGGACGAACTGGAACAGATCGTTCAGCAGCTTGTCACCTTATCACGTGTAGGATTAATCGGACAATGGTAAAGCATGTGTTTTTCTTCATTATAAATGTACAAGTGAATCATTCATCAACCAAGACAAAGAGCCCTCTCCAATTCGGAAAGGGCCCTTTGCGTTGCTGTTATTAATGTTCCTTGATCTCTTCCTTCGGAACCAATTTGTATATTTCTTCATCTTCCATGGTATCAATCAAGCGATCCAGCCATTTGTAATAGGCCTCTGCTTGAAGCACCTTATGCTTGTCTTCCTTAAGAATGCGAAGAAGTTCAGCATCTGCTTGCTCATCCAGGTCAGCAATCAAACGATTCATTTCATCAACGGATTTGCGCAGTACCTGAAGGTTACTCTCCACGGCTTTTCTCCATTTAATCACAAAATAATCCGTAAACGTCTGATGCCAGTCATACTCCACTTCATATAGGTCTTTCCGGGAGCCTTTGCTCCATACTTTATTCACCATTTTTAGATCCAGCAGTGTACGTACGCCGGTACTCATGCTCGTTTTGCTCATTTCCATTTCCCGGCCCATATCGTCAAGGGTCATAGGTTTGTCTGCAAAAAAAAGCAATCCATATAAGTGTCCCGTGGACAGCGTAACGCCGTAGAGATCCATATTACGCCCAATGGCTTCAATGACGCGTTTACGGATTCTAAGAACGGTTGCCTGCTGTTCCTCTTGTAAATGGTCCAAGCTCATGCTTGCAACCTCCATTCTGAACATTCCCAGTCTCGGCAAAATAATTGCAACGGTTTAAGATCCGGCTTACATGGGAAAGTATCCGGCAGGACATCCTATATGCCAACAGGCTTTAGGTTACCCCATGTATTTCATGGGAGCTTTACCAAGTTGCAAACGCCTACGACTATTTTTTAACCAAAAAAAACAGCTTAGATTCAGCACATTTTCTATTGTAGGAAAAGCGATATCAAATGTAAAGGTGTCTTATTAGCCAGAATAAGGAGAATGACGGAGCATATGGACGGAAAACTTTGTACAGTTTTTACTGTACAAACATTATGTACTGTTTATTCGGTTGCTATACGGGTTAAGTATTGTTAGAATACAAAACGTTACCCAGAAAGACGGGAAGCGAAGCAACGATTACCGGATTTCGTGGCTGGGCGCACAAGTGTATGGGCTTGTGGATGCTGAAAGCCGTTCGAAGTGCACAACACATCAGAAGGGGTGAAAACATGACCATACTTGAAGTAAAGAATGTAAGTAAACTGTTTGGCCCCCAAACCGAGCAAGGTCTGCAATTACTGGAGCAAGGTTGGGGTAAAGAAAAGTTGGCCAAAGAAAAACAGATAACGGTTGGTGTCAACCGGGTCAACATGGAAATTCAGGAAGGTGAAATTTTCGTCATCATGGGACTGTCCGGAAGTGGTAAGTCTACACTTGTTCGAATGTTCAATCGTCTGATTGAACCGACATCGGGAGAGATTCTTGTCCATGGTAAAGATCTACGTAAGATGAACAAAGAACAATTGCGCGAAGTGCGTCGGAAAACGATCAGCATGGTATTCCAGAAGTTTGCGTTATTCCCGCACCGTACCGTTCTTGATAATGTGGAGTATGGACTCGAAGTTCAAAAGGTTGATAAAGATGAACGTCGGGAGAAAGCAAAAACGTCGCTTGAACTGGTTGGCCTTAAAGGCTGGGAAGACAAAATGCCAGATGAGCTGAGTGGCGGGATGCAGCAACGTGTAGGTTTGGCCCGTGCGCTGGCGAATGACCCGGAAGTACTGCTAATGGATGAGGCATTCAGTGCACTTGATCCATTGATTCGTCGTGATATGCAGGATGAGCTGATTGAGCTTCAGGATAAAATGAAAAAAACCATCATTTTCATTACCCATGACTTGGACGAAGCGCTGCGCATCGGCGATCGTATTGCCCTCATGAAAGACGGCGCAGTCGTGCAGATCGGTACTCCGGAAGAAATCATGATTCAACCGGCCAACTCATATGTGGCCCGCTTCGTCGAAGACGTGGACTTGTCCAAGGTCCTCACCGCATCTCATGTTATGCGACGTCCGGAAACGATTACGCTTGACCGTGGTCCTCGTGTTGCCCTCGAATTAATGCGCGAACGTGGTATTTCCAACCTGTTTGTCATTGACCGTTCGAAAAAGCTGCTTGGTGTTATTACAGCAGAAGATGCAACCCGCGCGATGCGCGAAAACAAAGTGTTGAACGACATTCTGATCACGGATGGGCCGACTGTGTCGCCCGAAACCCTGATTCATGAATTGTTCGAAATTGTAAGTTCAGCCCATGTGCCGCTCGCTGTTGTTGGCGAAACTGGCCGTCTGCAAGGTGTTATCGTCCGCGGTGCCCTGCTTGGAGCACTAAGCGGTGAAGTTGCAGTAAAGGAGGAACTTGCGAATGATTCCCAAAATACCACTAGCATCGTGGATTGAAGCGATTGTTGACTGGATGAGCTCCTCGCTCTCCGGATTATTTAAAGTCATTTCTGTTGTTATTCAGGAGGTTGTCGGATTTTTCTCCGGGCTGTTCATGCTCCCCCATCCGCTCCTCTTTATTGTAATCCTTGGTGTATTGGCATATCTTGTTGGCCGAATACCACTGACCCTGTTTACAGTTATCGGTTTCTTGCTTGTAGATAACCTCGGATATTGGTCCCAATCGATGGATACTTTGGGCCTCGTTATTACATCAGGATTAATCTCCATTCTGCTTGGTGTTCCCATCGGTATCTGGCTCGCATACAGCAAAACTGCAGCCCGGATTATTACACCATTGCTTGACTTTATGCAGACCATGCCTGCATTTGTCTACTTGCTGCCAGCAGTAACCTTCTTCAGCCTTGGTGTGGTTCCCGGTGTTATCGCGTCCGTTATATTCGCGATTCCACCAACGATTCGCCTGACTCACCTCGGAATTAAGCAGGTATCTGGCGAACTGGTCGAAGCAGCGGATGCTTTTGGTTCTACGTCCATGCAAAAGTTGTTCAAAGTGCAGCTTCCACTCGCATTGCCTACCGTAATGTCAGGGATTAACCAAACCATCATGCTGTCGCTGTCCATGGTTGTTATTGCTTCCATGATCGGTGCACAGGGTATTGGTGCGGAAGTCTATCGTGCGGTAACACAGCTGCAGATTGGTAAAGGTTTTGAAGCAGGTCTAGCTGTCGTGGTCCTTGCGATCGTACTTGACCGTTTCACTCAAAATCTGTTTATGCCAGGCCGCAAGAAAAGCTCACGCTTCTCAGCGAAACAAAAAGCCTGGATTACTGCTGCAGCAACATTCGTTGTGCTCGTAGCTGGTTTCTCACAATACTTTGTTGGCGGCAACAGTACTTCTGCCGGCGGTAACAACACTCCAGCGAATGCTGTAGGTGAAGAAGTTAATTATCAGATCATTGGTATTGATCCGGGTGCGGGCATTATGAAGTCCGCTGCCAAAGCCATCGAAGATTATCATCTGACGGACTGGACCCTGATTGAAGGATCTGGTGCAGCGATGACTGCCACGCTGGACAAAGCCATTAAAGCTGAACAACCGATCATTATTACAGGCTGGACTCCACACTGGATGTTCAACAAATATGATCTAAAATATCTGGATGATCCCGAAAAATCTTTCGGTGATGCAGAAGAAATTCACACCATCGCACGTAAAGGCTTAAAAGAGGATCACCCGGTTGCTTATGAATTCCTGTCCCGTTTCCAATGGACATCAGATGAAATGGGCGAAATGATGAGTGCCATCCAGAATGGTACATCACCAGAGGAAGCCGCAAAAGACTACGCTGAGAAACATGCAGACCAGATTGACGAATGGACCAAAGGTCTGACGCCAGTTAACGGTGATGCATTTAAACTTAGCTATGTAGCCTGGGATTCTGAGATTGCAAGTACCAACCTGTTGAAATATGTCATGGAAAGCAAACTTGGCTATAAAGTGAACGCCCTGCAAGTTGAAGCTGGACCTATGTGGACAGGTGTCGCTTCAGGCGACGTAGATGCCTCTCCAGCAGCTTGGCTGCCATTAACTCATGCTGACTACTGGGAACGTTACAAAGACCAGGTGGATGATCTGGGAGCCAATATGACGGGTGTACGCACAGGGCTCGTTGTTCCTGCCTACATGACAGACGTTAATTCGATAGCAGATCTGGAAACAGGTGCATCTTCCTCTACTCCATCGGCGAATGCCAATGTGGGAAATGAAGTGAATCATCAAATTATCGGTATCGATCCAGGTGCCGGAATTATGAAATCCACAGCCAGTGCCATTGAGAAATACGGTTTGTCTGACTGGAAACTGGTTGAAGGTTCAGGAGCCGCAATGACAGCTACACTGGATAAAGCCGTTAAGAATAAGGAACCGGTTATCGTTACCGGTTGGACACCGCATTGGATGTTCAACGCATATGACCTGAAATACCTGGACGATCCGGAAGGCGTCTACGGCGAAGCAGAACAAATTCATACCATTGCCCGTAAAGGGTTGAAGGAAGACAAACCTGTCGCTTATGAATTCCTGGATCGCTTCTCATGGACACCTGAGGATATGGGTGAAATCATGGTCGCCATTCAAAACGGAGAAGATCCCCAAAAAGCCGCAGCAGCTTTTGCCGAAAAACATAGCGACAAAGTGGCTGAATGGACCAAAGGTCTGACCCCGGTGAATGGAGATTCCATTAAACTGAGTTACGTAGCCTGGGACTCCGAGATTGCAAGTACCAACTTGCTGGAGTACATCCTGAAAGAGAAACTGGGTTACAAAGTAACCTCCCTTCAAGTGGAAATCGGTCCAATGTGGACCGGCATTGCCAATGGTGATGTAGATGCAACTCCAGCGGCATGGTTGCCGCTCACCTCTGCCGATTATTATAACAAGTACAAGGATCAGATCGATGATCTCGGTCCAAATATGGACGGTGCCAAAACAGGTCTGGTTGTACCAACCTATATGGACATCAATTCCATTGAAGATTTAAAAGATAATTAAACCAGATTGAGATGGATAAACCTGAATTTGGCAAAAAGACCACCGAAATTTTTTCGGTGGTCTTTTTGAATGTAACCTTTACTTGGGAGTGTCTCCAAACCTAATGAAAGCCTGAATGTACCTGAAGTGCCGTTAAAGTGGATTTTCTCCCTTTCAATGAAAAGGGCCGCTCCGGATCGAATCCGGGGTCAGCTTCTCACTGGCGGTTGGAGCAGAGCAAGTGCAAGCGCTAACGAATCGGAGACGTCTTATTCAAGGATATGACGCGATTCCAGAAATCTAAAGCGCCTGAGACACGCTATATCAGAATAAAACAGTTGTTCGCAGTGTTTTTGTAAGGAATTTCAGTGAATAACGTGTCTGATGTTCCTTACTTTGTAAAAAGAAGAGCTGAAGGCAAAATAAGGCGTTCTGAGTTCTTTAGAAAATTGTCTCGAAAATCTCAAGCATAAAGCTAAACGTACTAACCGTTATCTTCTACATTAAAGGCTGTGAAACTGAATTATGTACTCACAATCTGCAAATTTCTTTTCTTTTTCCCGCTCATCCAATCAGCAGCAATAATACGCCAATCGTAATCAGCACAATACCAAAAAGCCCATACACCACTCTTGCACCCTGACGTCCAATCGTTTTCACAAAGAGACCTGCTCTGAAACTCTTCATAAACCAATCCCAATTGTTGATTCCACCCAACAAACTGAAAATCCCTGCGGCAATAGCCAATAGTGCGATTAAAATCGGTTGATCTTGCATGTCAACCCTCCTTCAAGATAATCCTGTCTACTATACCTTCCTCTGGTAAAAATGAACAGTCATTAATTAGTAAAAAAACAGCTTGCAGATGTAGGTCTGCAAGCTGTTTTTCTTAGAAGTAAAAGAGTTTAGCGTTTTAGGTTAAAACTGGTTTTGGCTCCCTTTTCATAGGAAAATTGACTAGTCTTGATTACTTCTCCTGAAACTCACTCGCTGACATCAACAGGGTTACAACTTCAGCACGAGTTGCTTCAACAAGCGGGTTAAACATGTTCTTGCCTGTTCCTTTCACCAGCCCTGCATCATATGCAGCTGCGATATAAGGCATGGCCCATGCAGGTATTTTATTTGCATCTGCAAAGGTTAATGTGGCATTCGATTCAACTGGAAGTCCGAGTGCTCTTACGAGCATAACCGTCATCTCTACACGGGATACTTTGCCAGATGCACGGAACGTCTCATCCGTATAGCCACTAATGATCCCTTGTTCTACAGCTTGAGCAATAAAGGATTGTGCCCATGCTGGAATTTTGGAGGCATCCTTAAACGTCAACGCCTTGCTGCTGGCTGGAAGTTCAAATGCTCTTGCCAGCATTACAATGAATTCAGCGCGTGTCGCCGGTGCATTTGGACGGAAGTTACCGTCCTGATATCCATTCACAATTCCCCGGGAAATGGCCTGCTCAATGGCAGCTGCTGCCCAGTGATTGCCGATATCTTTCAAAATCACACCCGGATCGGTTGGTGTAGTACCTCCTCCATTCCCATTCCCCGGAACGGAAGGTGTTGTAGGCGTGGTCGGAGTTGTTGGATTGGTTGGTGTTACAGGTGTGGTTGGTGTCGTTGTACCTCCACCACTATTACCACTGCCCGGATTACTTCCATTATTTCCACCGCCATTACCAGGGTTGCTTCCATTCCCATCACCCGGAAGTGAAGCTCCCTTCAGATCGGTACTACGTCCTTCCGTTGTCTGATTTACCGTACCTACCCGGTCCAGATGTTCATGGAAGACTTCATAATCGACCAGATTCAGTTCATAGTAGCGGTTATCATCTTTGGCTGTTCTCATGGCGCGGTAAAAGTCTCCACCGTTAGCCATAAACGAGTTCGTCGCTACGATGTAGTATCCGTTTGGATCGATATCCGTGTACGTACCATTAGCATTCTTAATCTGTACTTTGAGTACGCGTTGACCGACTTGGGTCACCGTATTAGATATGGCATCAATTTTCTCTCCCGGCTTCGTGGAATCGTAGTAGAAACGCATGCCTGAAACTTGCGGGAAGCGCCCTTCTCCTGTTTCCACGCCGCTCACACCATTTTCCAGCGCAGCCGTAATTTCCTTGCCTGTCATTTTTAGCGCAGACAGGTTGTTGCCGAATGGCATTACGGTCAACAAATCACCCAATGTAATATTTCCTTTTTGGAATGACGCCCGAATGCCACCACCGTTTTGGATTGCAACGTATCCTTTAACGTCGTTCTCCTTCACGATGGATTTCACTTTCTCCAGCATGCCGTCTGTCATTAGGTTCCCGAGGTTGCTTTCCTGCTTGCGCACAGTGCCGCGTTCTCCATCAAGGAATACATTCGTTTTACCGATTACTTCTTTTTTGAACTCAGCCAGAGGTTTCGCATAGCTTTCTAATTTCTTGGCTGCTTCCTTATCATCTGCGTAAACATAATTACCGGTGGCATCCTTCGCATCCAGGTTCAGCAATTTGCCGTTCCATGTTTTCAGTACGCCTGCTTCGTTGAACGTGACATCCAGTTGACCCAGGGAAACGTCATATTCTCCTGTCTGTACGACCAGCGTAGGATCAGTGTGCGTGTCTACAACCACCGGTTTGTTCAAAATGGTGTGCGAATGACCACCTACTACGATGTCGATGCCTTCTACCGCTTCTGCCAGTTTCAGGTCTTCCGAGTAACCCAGATGCGTCAGCGCGATAATTTTGTTGATACCTTCATCTTGCAGCATGTTCACTGTCGCCTGAGCACTTGCTTTGTAATCCTTAAACTTCAGATCATCTCCCGGTGATGACAGGGATACGGTATCCGGTGTCGTCAAGCCAAAGATTCCGACTTTCTCGCCGTTTACTTCCGTGATAATAGCCGGATAGATTTGGGAATTCTCGCCTGGATTTCCGATAGTACTGTTGTACAAGCTACCCAAACTCGCATCCTTGGTATAGTCAATATTGGCACTCACAAATGGGAATTCTGCTTGTTCAATAAATTTCTTGAGTACGCTTGGGCCTTTATCAAACTCATGGTTTCCAAAGGTCATGGCATCGTATCCGATCATGTTCATGAACTCCAGATCGGCCAGACCGTTAAAGAGGTTAAAGTACAATGTACCCGAGAATACGTCCCCTGCATCCAGCACCAGGGTGTTATCATTACGCGTTTCCTTAATCGCTGTTACGCGGCGCGGGATGTTATCCAAATGCGCGTGCGTATCATTGGTGTGCAATACACGGAGGTTGAAGTCTCCCTCTTCTGCCGTGCTTCCAATGCTCAGCTGCGCGAGCAGCGGATCATGGTCACTGACCCGACCATGGGAATCTTCGAAATCAGCATTCACATGAACTGCTTCGATCGCCGCAGTTTTGGACAGATTTTTGCTCACCAGAATGTGATCCAGTGTCTGAGAGTTTCCGTCATAGATGTAGGAATAACGCTTGTTCTCTGGCAGCTTGTTTACCAGATTGTCCAGTTCATTACCTTCAACAATATTCAATGTTTTGGAGAACTGGAAGTCATTGAAGTCGCCAAGAACAGCGACATTCACCTTAGGGTCTTTGTCGATCAATTCGGATACAAATTCATTGACAATTGTCGCTTGCTGCGCACGCTGCACTTCGCTGCTGCGGGTTACAGGCTGAACATTTCCAAATGGGGCTAAATCACCACCCTTGGAATTGAAATGGTTAGCGATAACAATCACACGTTCACCATTAAATTCAAACTCTGCCGCAAGTGGTTTTCTTGATGTTTTAAAAGCAACATTATCCGGTTGAATTCGCCCTGGATTCAGAGACAGATTTCCACTTGCATCAAGGGACAATGCAGTTTTTGCATCACCCTTGGTACCTGCTTTTAAGGATACCCGATCCGGATTGTACAGGAACCCTACACGAATGTTGCCTCCGGTTGCTCCCCCATCCATATTATTTAGCGGTGCAATATCGGTATACTGATAGCTTGGTCCATTATTGCTTTTAATTGCATCCAGAAGTGTTTTGAAGCTTTCACTCGCGTCTGTGTTTCCGCTATCTGTTGCGCCGTCGTTATCCTGAACTTCCATAATCCCGATGATATCAGGACTTTTCAGATTGTTCACAATAATTTTGCCGATTTTATTACCACGTGTCGCATCTTTTTTGCTGAAGTTCTCCACGTTAAACGTAGCAATGGTCAACTTGTCGTGGTTCGGTTCAATCGACGTCGTAGCCTGTTGCAAACCATTGGATACAATGGCAGGCAGGCTGTCTTCCAAATTTACTTTATAATTACTACCCGAATAAGAAAGCACTCCATTAATCGGACCTGTAAATTTATCACCCGTGGTCACAGCTTGAGAAGGTTTTTTATTAATGAACAAGCGTTGAGGATTTAGAGAACTTTCAAACTCTCCTGCTCCGTCTCCACGTAAGATTAACCCTCCTGCCGGAGTCTTCAATGGTTTATTAGGTTCATTGTCTACTGTCACTGCTAATCCAGGACTGCTGGAGTAAGGTCCAAGAATGGTTGCATCATTTAACTGAACACGCATGCCTTCAAGACTTTCATAGAAATCAATGGCATCCACATCGGGGTTGAATTCGCTCAATCCATCCGAATCAATGACATTCGGTATTACGCGGCCACCTTTTCCAATGATTACGGGTTGTGGCAATTCAACATTGGGTTGTTCCAACGTAATCTCAGAAGCTACAATTTCAGTGGTTGGCAGGTCTGTTGCACTTGCTGCATACTCTTTCACCTTGCCGGCAACCTTTACCTGGTCCTTGACCTTCATTCCATGATCTTTCTTATAGATTAAAATCCCCTCAGAAGTTGCTGGATCTCCATCTTCCTGACCAGGAATGGATTGCATATAGAATGAATCTGCGTTAACTAGAGATGTAACAATCCCATCTACATTCTGTACATTCAATCCATCATAAATGGAATAATGGCCTGCCCCCTGAATTTCGTGAATACGTACACCATCCACCCGATCCACCGCAGTATACTCAAAAGAAAAAATGGTGCTTACTCTGCTATCCGCAGTGGCAACAGCTTTAATGATTTGATCTTGATTAATCGTAATAGGCTGTGTGTATTCCGTTGAATTCACAGTTGGTTCGGAACCGTCCAGTGTATAGAAAATTTGGGCACCAACATATGAAGAAGTCAACGTAACTTCCGTTCCTTTTACAATGCCACCGGAAGGTGTGCTCGCTGTTACGGAGAGCAGATCTTCCAGAATATCCGACGCCGTTCGAGGAATCAACTCCAGACCATAAGTGGAATGGTAAGTCAAGACTCCTGTCACTTTATGATACGATTTGCCAACAGAGAGAGCAGATGGGCTGTTTTTGGCATAAATCAGCATTTCCCCGCCATGATCATCTGTCGCCGTATACGTGGAAGAGCTGCTTTTTGTCACCTGAATGTTGTTTACTTCGACAAGCATCCCTTCATACTGCCCTCCAGAACCCTTAGTCCCCCCCGCACCTGGAGCAAAATGGGATGAGTTGAGCGATACAGGTGAAGGTAGATCCTGTGACTTTTCAAAAGTCCGAACATAGCCACCCTGAAATCCGGATTTGCTTGCTTCAACTTGGACTAGGCCGTTGTAGATCGTAATTGGACCGTAGGCTTCTATCCGGTCTCCAACTTCCACACCAGAAGCATTGCCGCGCACAACGATCCCGGCATCGTTATCCTGAATATACAGATTGAATACACTTCCGGATAATTCGCTGTAAGTTACAATGCCTTGAACGGTAACGATCGTATTTTCAGTCGCTTTTCTTGCATCAGAGATGGAAATAGGGCTGTTGTCGACGATGGTGTAGTCAAATCTGGTAACATCGCTATTGTCGATCCCCTCTTTGACTGCGTAGGTTTCAATATGAGTTGCATCATTTACCGTGATGGGCACGGTGTAGGGAAGATAATCAGTGTCCGTATTCTGCTTGTAGTATACCGTTGCCCCGACTGTGGTTGTTTCCAAGGCCACCTTGGTCCCGGTTGGAACAGCGCCGGAAGCAGGATTGGCTGTGACGTTTGCCACTTTAGTTACAGGAGTCTCATCGATTAGTTGGAAGGTTGTTGAAGTGGAGTCAATGTATTTGAGGCCAGGAAGAGAAAGATAGGAAGATAACGTTCCATTGGTTATCCTGACTTTTTTGCCAAAAAGCTCGGGATTTTTATTTAATCCAAATATGTCCCGCACTGAGGGATCACTGGGAATTTGAACAGATATAATCTTGCTTAAATCCGTTTCCCCTGGAGTATCGGCAAGTCCGAAATTACTACCTCCGCTAAACGGAGCTTCGGTTTGAAGTTGGTTTTTAGAATTATTGTTAAAATACCCGATAACGTATCCTTCTACTGTCCCCGGTAATCCATCATTGCTGCGAGCTATCGCCTGAGCAACCGTTAACGGCTCGTCCGCCGCGGATGCCTTACTGCTGAACAATCCAGCCGGAATAGCACCCGTGATGAGCAGAACCATGGCCAGGAACAACCTGAGCCACCTCTTCATTTGCAGAACATGCATCTTTTACCTACCTCCATGTTTAAATTTATAATCATTTGTTCATGAAGCTTGTACATTAGTTCAAATATAAGATAACTGAACTTCTACTACGTGTAAACAATATTCTTTTAAAATGATATAAAACAGAACACAAACATCACAAAATTGATAATGAAAATTAAAAACAAGTAAAAAAGTACTACTTTACAGCTTTTATATGTCAGATTCATTGCTTACATAGTGGAATTTTGTGTATTTTAGCCTACGTTGAGTAACTTAAACTAACACGAAAGAGATAAGAATCTCTGCATTCGACATATATTGCTAGATATCCCTATAGCCCATGCGCCTTAAAGCGATTTGATTCAAGATCTTTTCACAGCAAAACGATGCGACAGTCAGGGTTGACCATCGCATTCGTCTCACTCATTTTGACATCCTAAGTTAAGCCATACATTTCAATTTTGCTAACCCCAGCGTGGAGTTTGTCCTACTGAAAGCAATAAGTTACTTCTTCACCGTGCTGTTATATTGCCCAATCTTGTCTGTAATTTGCTTCGCTGCTGCATCCAATACGTCTTGCGGTGTACCTTGTCCATTCAGAACGGTCTCGATCGCTCCTTCGACAATTTGACGGGCTTCGGGGAATACACCCATTACTGCCCCGGATGTTGCTGTCGAATTAGCGGAAGCGTGCAATTGGTCGACTGCTGTCTGGAATTGCGGGTACTTCGCCATATTATCCTTTAATACTTGCTCATCGTAGGCTGCTGTCGTAATAGGGAAGTATCCTGTCGCAACACTCCAGTTGGCTTGTACCTCAGGTGTAGCCAGGTACTTGATGAATTCCCAAGCGGCTTGCTGTTGAGCTTCGGATTTGTTATTCATGATATACAAGCTTGCGCCACCAACAACAACGCCGCCTTCTTTGGCATCTGCCGGACGTGGCAGGAAGCCTGTTCCCAGCTCAAATTTCCCACCAGCACCCTCCACAATTTTGCGCAATCCAGCGGTGGAATCCAGCGTCATACCGATTTGCTGTGCGGTAAACGCAGCGGTCGTATCGTCCGTGCTACGTCCCAGATTGGATACGGTTTTCTCGTCCATCATCTTTTTCCACCATGTCAAAGTCTTCACGCCAGCTTCGGAGTTCAGCATGGATTCGGTCGCTGCACCATTTCTTCCGTTACCATTGTTTACATAATCTGCATTCTGGTTCGCGAAGAACTGTTCCATAAACCAGCCATAGATGGCCATGGATGCGCCTGGTTTGCCGTCTTTCGCCAGTGCTTTGGCTGCTTGCTCAAACTCTTCATATGTCTTAGGCGGGTTCTCCGGGTCCAAACCAGCAGCTTTGAACATATCTTTGTTGTAATACAGAATTGGGTTCGATGTGTTGAACGGCATCGCGTTCAATTTGCCATCGATGGTGTAATAACGGATGATATTCGGCTCCAGTTGGGACAGGTCGAACTTGTCTTTATCGATAAATTGCTGTACCGGCGTAATCATGCCCGAATCGATCATGAACTTGCTGCCGATCTCGTACACCTGGATAATATCCGGACCACTGTCCGAACCCATGGAAGCTTTGAGTTTGTTCAGGCTCTCATCATATTTCCCTTGATAGATTGCCTTCACCTGAATGTCCGGGTGACTTGCGTTGAAATCGGAAGCGAGTTGATTAATGGCTTTCTCCCCTGCACCCGACATCGAATGCCACCATGTCAGTTGTACCGGTTCAGCAGCTGCAGCATCTGCCTGCGCTCCACCCGTTGTGCTTGTTGTTTCGGTTTTTCCGCCACAAGCGGACAAAACCAGCATAAGTGCAGCCAACATCAATGCAAATGTTCCTCTTTTTTTCAAACGAAACCCGATCATAATCGCTCTCCTTTTTTTGAGGCTCACGTCACAATAAGTCCTTTAACTTCTGCAAGGTGGCCGTTACGGTTACGAATCGTTCTTTTGATCGCTGTTATCACCGGATTTTTTTCATCTCCCTCAAAGGGGAAAATCCGGTGATAAAGGCGAACGCTTCGCTTCTACAGAATCGATTTCGTCCCCTCCACTACTTTTGCAGGCTTCAAAGAACATATTTCAAGAGTGAGGCCTTGTTTATTCGCTCCTGGGTATCCAAACCACAAATCCGTTAAATCCATAAAACTTTTAACTGAATCAACCCTTCAGGGCGCCTGCGGCCATACCGCGTACAAGCTGTTTTAAGCCAAAGACCAGAAGCAGCAGCGACGGTAAAATAACAAGCGCTGTGCCGGCAAACACCAGATTCCATGCCGTGGATTCCTGGAACTCCAGCATCGAGATTCCGATCTGTACTGTCCTCATCTCCGGAGTATTTGTGACGAGCAGCGGCCACAGATAAGAGTTGTACATGCTAAGGAACGAATAGATTGCCAATGTTCCAAGTGCCGGGCGGGACAATGGCAGGACATGGGACACAAAATACCGAATGTGCCCACAGCCATCCATCTTCGCCGCTTCAAACAGTTCCTTGGGCAGCTGCATGAAGAATTGTCTGAGCAGGAATGTACCGAAAGCTGTTGCCAGGAACGGAATGGTCAGCCCCTGATACGTATCGAGCCATCCCCAACTGCGTACTGTCAGATAGTTCGGAATCATGGTAACTTCCCAAGGAATCATCATCGTCGCCACAAACATGCTAAAGATGACGTTCTTGCCCTTAAACTCCATTTTCGCGAATGCATAGGCCGCCATACTCGCTGTAACAAGCTGACCAAGCATCGTCAGTCCTGCCACCAGAAACGTATTGCCGATAAACGTACCAATCGGAACGATATCGAATACTTCCGTGAAATTGGACAGGTCTATCGATTGCGGGATGATATGTGGCGGATACGCACTGGCATCCTCTGGCGTCATGACCGCCATGAAAAAGGTGTACAGCACCGGATACAGTACAAGTGCCGCACAGATTGTAAGCAATACATACAGCAATGTTTTGGTCCATGGTGTCCTCATTGGTAATGCACTTTCCTTCCCATCCATTTGAACTGAATCAGGGTCAGCAGCATAATGACCGCGAACAGGATAAGCGCCTGCGCACTCCCCGTCCCAAAGCGGAAATTAACAAAGGCTTCCTGATAGATGGAATATACGAATACATTGGTACTGTCCATCGGGCCACCCCGGGTTAGAATATTGATCTGACCAAACGATTGGAACGCACCAATGATCGATACAACAGTGACGAAAAACAGGGTTGGCGACAACAGTGGCATCGAGATTTTGCGAAAAGTAAGCAAAGGACCTGCGCCATCAATCTTCGCGCTCTCATAAATTTCATCCGGGATGCCCTGTAATCCGCTGGATAGAATAATGTAATTGAATCCGAGATTCATCCAAATCGTCATAATGGAGATCGATATTAACGCCCAATCCGGGCTGGTCAGCCAGGGAATTGGATCGATTCCAACTTTGCCTAATACATAATTCAGCATGCCCAAGGTTGGATGGAACAGGAACTTCCAGATGACCGCCGATGAACCGACAGACAATACCACGGGCAGAGAGAATACAAACTGGAATATACGCATTCCCTTGAAACGGTTGTGTGTTAATGCCGCTAGAATCAGAGCTGCCAGCATGCCAGTTGGCACTGTAAACAGAACAAATAGCAACGTCACTTTCATGCCTTGCAGGAACAGTCCGGACTGGAATACCGCCTTGAAATTGTCCAGTCCCACATAAGCTGCAATCTGTCCGGTAGGGTCAGTGGAATGCAGACTCAGGTACACCGACTTGAACATCGGATAAAACAGAAACACTGCAAATAAAAGCAGCGATGGTGCCAGGAAACCATAGGCCAGCATATTCTCCCGCATCCGCTGCACACGCAGCGAAGCTGTCCGGCGCTGACTCGAATTAGATACGCGCCGTCTGGCAGCAAGCAAGCCGATCCGGTTGTCAAGCTCACTCATCGGATTTTCTTCCCCCTTGATCTACGCATTCGGTGTGTGAACTTCATCACCCACATTACCTAGTGTAAAAGCCAACTGTCACAGCAGCATCGGTTCTGAATCAACGGAGCGTTAATCGTGGACAAGCAACTTTACCAAACAAGAGATGTTAGATAGACTTCAAAACAAGATCAGCAAACAGCAAAAAAACCGCAAGAACTCCCCTGATTTGGGAATGCTCGTGCGGCTTAATGTGTTAAGAGAAGATGAACACCGATTCGATATCAACTCCATAAATTTAACAGAAAACTGGATATTTAACATTAACGCAAAATGTTCAGTTGAAATTTTATAAGAAAATGGTTGGCATGTAAGCACATTACATACTCTTCTCATGCCCATTGCCTATTGTAATAGAAGAATCCTTTTATCGATTGAGATGGTACGGTACAGTGGTAACAATCACGTCTTTGTAATTGATCAGATAAGCACGGATCATGAAGCTGGTCTGATTATGCAGTACATTTTGCCACCAATGCTTAGTGATGAACTGCGGAATTAGTATCGTGATATGGTCTGTCTCGGCCGTCTTCCATTCCACGGTATCAATGAACTTCTTGAGCGGTCCCATAATGCTGCGGTATCTCGATTTAATGACAACCAGGCGAACGCCAGGGTTCCACTCTTCCCACTTCTGTTCCATCTTTCGGATGGCTTCATCATCGAACCCGATATACAAGGCAACCACATGATCTGACATCGTCTGGGCGTAAGAGATTGTATTCATGACCACCCTTGTAATGCCAGCCACCGGAATGACGATCGTATTGCCCTTTCTCACCGGTTTCTCCAGCTTGATATCAATCCGCAATTCATCCGCGATGTTGCAGTAATGACGGTGAATGCGCATGAACACGTAAACGACGAGTGGCAGGAAAATAAAGATAACCCAGGTTTGCGTGAACTTGGTGAATATAAAAATCAATGTAATCGACAGCGTGGTCAGCATGCCAATCGTATTGACGAGCAGCTTCACACCCCAGCCGGTTGGTTTGACTTTGATCCAGCGAATCATCATACCCAGCTGTGACAGGGTGAATGGAATGAACACACCCACGGCGTAGAGCGGAATCAGACTTTCCGTATTTCCTTTGAATCCGACTACCAGCAAGGCTGACATCACACTGAGAAAAATAATACCGTTCGAGAAGCCAAGGCGGTCTCCTCTAACCATAAACATATGCGGCATATATTTATCCTTTGCCATCATGAAGGACAGCAGCGGGAACGCAGAATACGCCGTATTCGCCGCCAGGAACAAAATCAAGGCCGTCACACCCTGAATAATAAAATACATCGCACCCCTGCCAAACGTAGCCTCGGCAATCTGGGAAATAACTGTAGCTTTCGGATCAGGCTTAACCCCGTAACCATAAGCAAGCAACGTGATCCCGATAAACATGGCTCCCAGAATACAACCCATAAGCATCAAGGTTCCCGCTGCATTTTTCTCGGCAGGCTGCTTGAAGTTCGGAATAGCGTTACTCACCGCCTCAACTCCGGTCAAGGCCGAACAACCCGAGCTGAATGCCTTCAGCAGCAAGAACAGACTCACATGTGACATACTCGTTCCGAATTCAGGGGCGGCAGCTTCCATGCCACCAGCGAGAAATTTGATCCCCCCGGAGATAATCAGAATCGCAATCGAAAAGATAAACAGATATATGGGGATCGCCAGTACGGAAGCAGATTCCGTCACCCCTCGCAAATTCATAATGGTCAGAAATACAATCATGATCAGTGCAATGACTATGCTGTAATCATGAAGCATGGGAAAGGCAGATGTAATCGCATCAGTCCCTGCGGACGAACTTACCGCCACAGTCAGAATATAATCGACCAGCAAAGATCCTCCGGCAATCAAGCTCGGAGCCGTACCAAGATTATCCTTGGCTACGATATACGCGCCGCCTCCCGTAGGATAAGCAAATATCGTCTGGCGGTAGGAAAAAATTAAAATGACGAGTAATCCCAACACGGCGATGGAGATGGGAACAGAATACCACAAGGCGGCGAATCCGGCCGCAACGAGCACCAGTAAAATCTGCTCCGTACCGTAGGCAACGGACGATAGTGCATCGGAGGACAGGATGGCGAGTGCCTTCCATTTCCCCAATTTTTCTGCATCCAATTCAGCCGATTTCATAGGCTTGCCTATTAAGATTCTCTTCATTTTGCCAAGCATGATCATAACTTCCTTCCGTCTTTCATCTGTGAAGCATTGTTATTATGCAAAATCGCTGAGCCATTGACAATACGTCATTTCACCCGAATTTCGTCAGCGTGTGATAATGCATCCTACGATTCAATAATCGATAACAAAGCCGCGCTTTATTAGCTTTTTGAACTTTTTTGAACCAAAATGGCGTTTGTTCCCGAAAAAAAAGGAAATGGCCTTCGGTTTAATAAACCAAAGACCATTCATATTAGACTGTGTTGGAGCTCTTTCTTTTATACGATCTCATTACGTCAAACCTACATACTCAAAATGCCAGGACGTGGAGTCACACCAAAAGCCTGGGCCAATGTAGCTAACTGATGGTCCGTAATTCTCTGTCTGATCTCATGACCTGCAACCAGCATATACACCTGGGCCGCCTTCTCAATGGTCTCGATGAGACCAAATGCTTCATCAATCGTTGTACCCGTTCCAAAAATCCCGTGCTGCGGCCAGATGACCGTGTGGTAATCCTTCATTTTCTCAGCCGTTTCCCGTCCGATTTCATTCGATCCAGGCACCATCCACGGAATAATACCAACACCGTCAGGAAATACAACCACGCATTCCGTACACATCTGCCACAGCGTCTTTGTAAATTTCATCTCATCCAACTCATGTATAAATGTCATCGCCAGAACGTTGGTCGCATGGTTGTGCATCACAACCCGGTGATTGGGGTCGACTTTCAGACGTTCAATATGACTCATAAAATGCGTAGGCCATTCACTCGTCGGGTTCGCTCCCGACTTTAGCCCCCACAGCACTTCCAGCTCCTGTCCATCATTCGATACACGCAGCACCCCCAGATTGCTCTCTGGATCAGCCAATACATTTTTGAAATATTTGCCCGAAGCTGTCACGATAAAATATTTACCTGCCAGCTCATGCATCGAAAATGCAGGTTTGATCTTGCGAATAACATGGTTGATATCAATATATTGGGCGACTTCCTCTTCCTCCAGCAGATAGCTGACATTGCCACCGTTTCGTTCATCCCAGCCGTTCTTCCACATATGTTGAGTAATTTCCGCCATCTCACGAACAAATGGGATATGGAATCCCGCCGTTTGCGTTGTTTCATTGGTAAGGGTCACGTTCATCATCATTCTCTCCTCATGATAAAAAATAGACTTCCC
Organism: Paenibacillus sp. OK076; assembly: GCF_900110055.1. Lineage (NCBI taxonomy): Bacteria > Bacillati > Bacillota > Bacilli > Caryophanales > Paenibacillaceae > Paenibacillus > Paenibacillus sp. OK076. The sequence goes on along the minus strand of NZ_FOCH01000001.1, from coordinate 553,629 downwards.
GTCACGTACATAGTAAGTTCCTTTTTTCACATTCATTATACCTTTGTTTATCTTTGTAAGTCAATATTACACAGATAAATACCCCCTATTTATTTTTGTTTACGTTTGTTTTATGTACAATTATAAAATTAAGCAAAAAAAATACCTCACCGGCGTCCGGCGAGGTCAGTCACACATCTATCTAACACGAGAAGGGGTTTACAAGAATTATCTTACCTCTGCTACCTTAATAGAAGCTGAAAATGAAATAAAAAAACGATGAAAACCCATTTACCAAAAAATTACGGTCAACACCGCTACACATCCATTTAAGCTATATATTTAAAGACCTTGAGTTACCCTGAATGTGCAACGTATTTATTCCTTTTTTAGCAAATAGGATGGGTGCATCAGCCCTGTCGGTTCATAACGCTCATCGCGTACATATTGGAATCCCAGCTTGGATAGCATGTGACGTGACACTTCATTATCTGGATGATGCCCAGCAAACAACGCTTTAACCTTCAGTTCTCCAAATGCATAGTCAATTACCGCCCGTGCTGCCTCCATGGCATAGCCCTTACCCCAGTAATCCCTGGTAAGATGAAATCCCAGTTCATATATCTCTTCTTCCGGAGAATAGGGGCGCAAACCGCAGCAACCAACAAATACTTCCGAATCTTTCTCAAAGAGGGGCCAATATTGCACTCCCACCTCTTCTTGCCTTTTTATTTCCTGCGTCAACCGCGCTTCCACTTCATCCTCACTCAGAAACCCCTTGCTGCTGATCCACTTCGTTACCTCAGGATCTCCCCATAGAGCTGACGCCAGAGCACGGTCTTCTTCATTCCATGTCGAGAATACAAGTCGCTCGGTTTCAATAAACGTTATTCTGTTCATGTCCAATAACCTCCTGTTTCACAACATCAGTCTTCTATACCACTTCTACAATGAATTACTCGAATAGCCGCATTAGTAAACAAAAATATAATTTCACACGTTATATCATTCAAGATTAATAACTATAATTTCTGAGCCAGTTTCTCAAACTGATTAATATGAGGCTTAATCTCTTTTTCTACACTTTTGATAAAAGAACTAAATTGCTTCTGACTGAATTCATCTCCAACACCGACATCTTTGTATACTTTTCCTTTTTGATATGTAAATGAAAAGAAATAACCGACCTTCAATCCATCTAATATATTCCCGGCATCTCCCAGAATTTTAAGACTCATATTAGAATCCTTGTAAACAAAAGAATAAGGAGGGTCTGCCACAGTAATATGTCGAACCTCATACCCTGTAATCCACTGATCTTTCGTAAATGTTCCAGTTTGAATTCTTGCTTCCTGCATTTCATCGGTCAGCGAAGTTTCTTTAATAAGCAACTCACCCTTCCCTTCTTTTTTATCATTCTTCCAGAACCCATCATATTTAAGCTCAGTAATGCTGTCCTCTCCACGTGTAACTACTTTATAAGTACCTTGTCCCGAACGTTTGCCTGATACCCAGTTCCCCTTATAAGTCTTGCTCTTACCCCAGGTCATCGTTCCATAGCCATGAGGCTTGCCATTCTTGGTTTCACCATAATAAGTTACTCCATTCCCAAACTCCAAGGACCTCATTGAAGAGGCTGCGTCTAAAATGTGTAAAGGCATGAACAACGATAAACACAAGGTGAATCCCAAAACGTAAAACAACATCTTTTTCAAAATTTACAATCTCCCTTTCGTTTTGATATAAGAATACATTATTCCTATAACAACTACTTAAATTTATAATCCCCTAGTATAATATCATTTCAACCCCAGATGCATCCATAAAAAAAAAGAAACCCTCTGCCGACAACATGTCCGACAGAGGTTCACAAAGCACGCTACATTCATTAGAAATCAGATGTTGCGATTTGAATTGTGCCTGTTGAAGCACCTGACGGAGTAGTCAACAAAGCAGCTACGAGCAGCAAATCAACAGACAGCGTAAGGCTGTTGCCTGCAGGGATCAAATACGTGATCACTGGAGCGTTAACACGAGTCACAACCAGGTCTACCGGGAAAGGACCAAAATTGTTCACTGTGATGCTGGCATTCGTGCCTCCAGCAAGGTTTTCATAATATGATTTACCCACACTAGCCTCTAAGGCATAAAATTGTTGCGGTAAAAGGATGGCCATGGAAATCACCTCCTTTTGCTTTGATACGGTATTCTATGTTTGGAATCTATTAATGTAACGGTAAAATGACCGTGTGATAACGTCCATTTTGATAGAGATGCTAGAATATTAGACACAAAAAAAAAGCCCCGCCAGATCATCCGGCGGAGCCAATAATAACCATATTCATACTTTAAGGTTCTAAGCGTACAGCATGAAAAAGTTCAACTCATGCCCCTGCTGTTTGAGGTAATTATACAACTGTGAACGGTGATGGAACACATGCGTTAGCGTTTCAATCTGCCACTGAGCCTGCAAATGACCATGCTCCATATAGAAAGCTTTGGTTGAACGATTCAACAGATCTTCTTCGCTGAGTGATACAATATAAGCCTTGTAGGCTTCCAAATTGCCCCAAAGTGCTGCCTCCAACTTTTCAATATCCTCGATCCCTGACAGGCTATTCTCTACCACACCAACCTCAGCTTCGCTCTTCTCCTGCATAATGGCGAGGTCCGATGCCGTGATCTGAATAAAATGATGAACCAGTTCCACCAGTGAACGCATATTGTCCTGCGGGCGGTAAGCCCAATCCTCTGGACGGATCAGACGAATCAGGCTCGCCCCCGTACGTACTCCCGTCTCCAATTCATTGAGCAGATGATCCCGCATTTGCAACGTTCCATTCATATATGATATCTCCTTTACTATTATTCTCACGATTTCAGTATAACGGAAGAGGCAACCGAGTTATTGTACAAATCGGACAACCTTTTGTCGATGTTCTTTGGCAGCGGTCAGCGGAGTTTCTCCATAAAACTTGCGGAATTGACGAATCAAGTGAGCTTGGTCAAAGAAACCATGATTCAGGGCCAGTGCTGCCCCATCCAGCGTATGCCCCTGATGAATACTGCCCAGGACACGGTGAAAACGAACCACCTCACTGAATCGCTTCGGACTGATTCCGACCCATTCTGCGAACTTCCGATGCAGCTGGCGTTCGCTGACAACTTCTCGCATGGCCAGCTCGCTGACGCTCATACGTCCTCCATCGATAAAGATGCGATGCAGCGCGTTTTTCATCAGATCATTCTCATATGTACTGGTTTGCACGGATAGTGGACTCAGATAGGCATTCATTACCCGCACCCGTTCTTCAAAGGTTCTTGTTCCAGCCATCCGCTCCTGAAGCTCATTCAACCTGACTGGCCAACATTCCTCAAGCGGAATTCGCATGTCCGTAAATCCTTCCAATGGCAGACCATGAAACACGTACGCCCCTCCCGGAAAAAAACGTACGCCAAATGTGTAATCAGCAGAAGGACTTACATCGGATGCCTCGGGCACAGAGAACGGATGCGAATAATTGCCACAGTACGCATAGGAATGAACCGAACGGACCGCGTCGTATGTAATCAGCATATCCGTGCAACCATCAGGCAATACCCGAGCGGGCACTGAGATCGTTTCCTGATCTCGCTCTCCCTCATGCGGAATAAAACCTGATTCCCAATAACAGGCTACATGAGCCATCAGGGAAACAGAAGGTATTCGCTCAAAATAATAGGTATTTCTATCTGTCCCATTCATCTGAATGGGTCTGAACAGCGGATGCAGGCTGGGGTCCACGAACCATCCCTCCGTTACTAGCATTTATGTATATATCTATCATACCATTAACCGATGAAATGAAGAAAAAAAGTGCCCCGCCGGACGATCCGACGGAGCTAGTCACACATCTATTTAACACGAGAAGGGGCTTACAAGACTTATCTTACCCCTGCTACCTTAATGGAATCTGAAATGAAGATGAAAAGAACATCAATTTTTATGGGCAACGCCGGAGACATTTATTGCTCCCATGAAGGATTAAGCGCTCTAGCCATGGCACGAATATAATCCTGACTAGCCCGCTTCATTTTACTGTAAACTTGATCCTTGTCCCATCCGCATATTTTTCCAACTGATTGCCCACCCAGGAGCCAGCTCCCCTGTTATCACTTGGACTTATGTATCTAATATCAGCGCCCGCGCCACCTTCTTCACACATCGCCATCGGCCACTCATCCCGGTCATAACCCGCCTTGGTCGGATAGCCTTTCAGCGACTCTCTGCGATTGGCATCCGCCCCATCCCGATCAATGGTACAAACTGCCGAATGTCCTGCTGCAATGGCATCACGAATATGTGCTCCTGTCTCCGGGTAACGATCCATCGGGAAGGTCAACGTGTACGTGGTAGCAGCACCCTGGACTGTTGAAGAGGGCTGTACATATACACTCCCAGATAAAGCCATAACAAGAATAAGGACAAGCGTACACCACTTCTTAACCATCCAAACACCTCCAAATAATGTTAAATACCCTCTCAGTTTACAGACGCATTGTGAGAGAGTATCGCACCATTTGTAAAATAAATGGAAGAAATGATGTTACATGTTGACCTATTGACAAGCGATTTGCCTTGTTGGAATTTTAAAATGATGGACTTTAGGTCAAACGCCCAGTCGTTTGGGTAGGCAATCGCATAGAATGCCGTATAAATGATTTGGGAGGTTTTTTCTTGAATAATTATCACATGATGCATCCAATGGCCAACTCACATTATGTACCCCACATGCCACATAACATTGTCGTTCATCCAGTGGATCATTGCGTAGTCGAAAGTCTGATGTCCCTGGTTGGAAAAGTAGTTATCCTGGAAACGACTCGCGGTAGACTGGATGGATGTGTGGTTGCTGTTAAACATGACCATGTTGTACTGGAGGAAAGAAACAGAAAATTCTTCGTGCGTATTGCCGAAATCGTCTGGATTATGCCTGACTAAATATCGATTGAGGGCTAACGAATCGAACGCCTCTTAAAATGTAGGATTAGACCACACTTAAGAGATGACTCCTTTACTGCACGTGCTGCAGAGGAGTCATCTTTTTAGTCTGCTCGTTCCACTGTTCATCTTTTTTAAAAAAACGCGTACAGGTTTAAAGTTTCTCAAAGGAACATTATAATGAGAGTACGAAATAACGATGCACTACGAGGTGAGAATTTGCAATATCTGTTTATAATACTATTCATCCTAGGTTTTATGGCTTTCTTCGTATTTATTGTTTTGATGGTCTTATTCATACGAAAACATAATCGGATATCGATAAGGCATGTGATGTTAACGGCGGCATGTTTTGCAATTGCTTCGATCGGAATGTATGGCATGTTGGCTTTACCTTCAAATTCTCCGCAATCATCTGGGACAAATCACACGGAGAAACACGAATCTGGCCCAGCTACAACAGAGGAACATCATGCACCTCTAACTCAAACGAATGCCTCTGGCTTCCATATGACAATGGAGGAATTCAAAAACAAATTTAATGGCGCCGTGGGCAAATACCGATTGAATGGTTTGAGTATTACCAGCTTGAATATGAAAGACTCTTCAGAGCAGGATACTGGCGCTTTCGAATATTTATTTAATGATAAATTAAGATTGGTTGGTACATTAAATTCAGATCAAAAAGTACAAGAAGTCAGGTTGTACGAGACTGGTGATATCAGCGAACCAACGGGTGGAATCTTTTTGACGGCTATCGCTACACTTATTCTGACAACCAATAACGAGTACACGTATAATGATGCGCAAGACGTGATTCAGGATATCGGCATATTGGATCGTGATGTAAGTCAGAGTAATTTTGATGGAACGACGGTTCGAAATGGATATGAATATCGCTTCAGCGTACAGGATCATGATCACTCTACTTTTGAAATAACTGTTGCGAAATAAGACCCCATTGTGTAAAGAGGCCGCTCCATGAAGGAACGGCCTAACGTGTGATATGTACTGTTTGGATAGTTCAGCTTTTGTAATTGTGAGCTCCTCTTTTTAGGAATATACCCAAAAATGTGACTTATGGTATTCGCTAATCATCCCTAGCATCTGCTCTAGCATGATGTGTCTTACCTTTGAATCACATGATTAACGATACTCTGAGCATCGTATTTAACCCATCCCAATAGTGCTGAACCTCGTGATGTTTGCCAAGGCAGCCCTACAAAATATAGTCCAGCAACCGGTGATACGCCTCTCTCGTGTAAAATTCCACCTTGGGAATCAAAAGCAGTAGTGATATCAATCCAACCATCATTTCGTTTAAACCCCGTCGCCCAGATAATATTATCTATTCGTGTCTCACTACCATCCTCATACAGGATGAGGTTATCTATTGCATTTATAGCACGTGGACACTTGTTAACTTGCCCTTTAATGATCAACTCTTTTAACTCATAGCCATAGACGTACTCTGGCTGATTTCGCAACCATTTTCCAACCATACGATCTGCACTTGCACGTAATACTCCGAGCTTTTCAAAATACCAGAATATACTTCGTTTCATAACATGCAAAGGCCTAAAGGTTATATTTCGAGCTATAGATATGTATACGGTTTATTTATCATCTGATGCTAACTCCACGGCGATTTGGGCACCTGAATTCCCACCGCCTACGACTACTGTTGTTCCAGGAAGCAATTGAGAGCGGTTTTTATACTCTGATGAATGAAGCTGAATTACATTCTCGGATAATGACTTCGCAAAATGAGGAACATTTTTGGTCTGGAAAGGCCCCGTGGCAACGATAATATTGCGCGCTTCAATTATTCCATCATTGGTTTCAGCATAGTACACCTCATCTTGCTTCGAGAGACGGGAGATTACACAGTTTAACTTTATAGGAAGATGCATTTGCTCGGCGTAACTTTCAAAATAATCTGCAATTTCATCTTTGCTTGGCAGGCCATTTTCATTTCCACTAAGCGGCATTCCCGGTAATCCGTCATACATTCGTGGGGTAAAAAGATGCAAGGAATCGTACCGTTTACGCCAAGATTCCCCGACATATGAGGCAGCGTCAACGATTAAGAAGGTTAACCCCGACTGCTGAAGATAGTAACCTGCTGCCAAGCCTGCTTGCCCAGCTCCGATAACCAATACATCATACATATGTATCATCTCCAATATCACTTATGCATTATTATATGAGCACTTATTCATATGTTCATTTTACTTAACAACTGTCTGTTTAGCAATAGAAGAGAACATATCACTACTTTTTTCAAAAAAATAAACATAAAAAAAGACTCCCTCACGGGAGCCTTTAATCAGTTTATCCTAGTTTGCCTGACGTATTTATGATGCTATTCCTGATATGTTCGTTATTTATTACCTCGTGTATCGATCGATGTCATCGATCGCAGATTGATGCTCTCTTCTATGATGATCTTCATGCTGACGAACGTCGTTTTTTAACTTGGCTAAGAATCCCCACCCCATAAATACAAGTAAAAGTACGGTAATCAACGCATAAGCGAAGCTATATAGATTCATGTAAAAATTGATGAAAATTGCACCAAGCATCAAGCCCAGAATCCATAATGTCCACTTTGTACTCTTTCTCAAATGATTTCCTCCCTCAGTTAAAACATAAATTCAAATCACCCTATCTAATTAATGAAAAAAAAGGCTCCCTTTCGGGAGCCTTTCATCTTCGGCATTAAAAGGTTTTTACACCTTTTATTACATCATGCCGCCCATTCCACCCATACCGCCCATGTCAGGAACGCCAGCAGCGCCTGCAGGTTCTGGTTTGTCAGCGATAACCGCTTCAGTAGTCAGGAACATTGCTGCTACGGAAGCAGCGTTTTGCAATGCATAACGTGTTACTTTCGCAGGGTCAACGATACCCGCTTCGATCATGTTAACCCACTCGCCAGTCGCAGCGTTGAAGCCTACGCCAGTTTGTTCTTTTTTCAGACGTTCCACAATTACGGAACCTTCTTCGCCAGCGTTAGCTGCGATTGTGCGAATTGGAGCTTCCAGAGCGCGCAGGACGATGTTTACGCCCGTTTGCTCGTCGCCGGACAGGCTTACACCTGCAACCGCGTTATATACGTTCATGAGCGCTGTACCACCACCGGATACGATACCTTCTTCAACCGCAGCGCGAGTTGCGTTCAGGGCATCTTCGATGCGCAGTTTGCGTTCTTTCAATTCTGTTTCAGTAGCCGCACCGACTTTGATTACTGCTACACCGCCGGACAATTTAGCCAGACGCTCTTGCAGTTTCTCTTTGTCGAACTCGGAAGTTGTTTCTTCCAGTTGTGTACGGATTTGGCTTACACGTGCATCGATATCGGATTTGTTACCAGCACCGTCAACGATGATTGTGTTTTCTTTCGTTACACGGATTTGACGAGCTGTACCCAGTTGTTCCACAACAGCGGATTTCAGGTCCAGACCCAGTTCTTCCGTGATCAATTGGCCACCAGTGAGGGCAGCGATATCTTGCAGCATTGCTTTACGACGGTCACCAAAGCCAGGAGCTTTAACAGCTACAGCGTTGAATGTTCCACGCAATTTGTTCACAACCAGCATCGCCAGTGCTTCGCCTTCGATATCTTCAGCGATCAAAACAAGCGGTTTGCCTTGTTGAACGATTTTTTCAAGCAATGGCAGGATTTCTTGCGTGTTGGAGATTTTTTTGTCTGTGATCAGGATGTACGGGTTGTCCAGAACAGCTTCCATTTTGTCCGTATCCGTGATCATGTATGGAGAGATGTAACCGCGGTCGAATTGCATACCTTCAACCACTTCCAGCTCGGTAGCGAATCCACGGGATTCTTCAACCGTGATAACGCCGTCTTTACCCACTTTTTCCATAGCTTCAGCGATCAGTTCGCCTACTTCTTCGTCAGCTGCAGAAATTGCTGCAACTTGTGCGATGGATTGTTTGGTTTCAACTGGTTTGGAGATGGATTGCAGTTCAGCTACAGCAGCTTTAACCGCTTTGTCGATCCCTTTACGGATACCGATTGGGCTGGCGCCTGCAGTTACGTTTTTCAAACCTTCTGTGATCAGCGCTTGAGCCAATACAGTTGCAGTTGTTGTACCGTCACCGGCAACATCATTGGTTTTGGTTGCTACTTCTTTAACCAGTTGTGCACCCATGTTCTCGAATGCATCTTCCAGTTCGATTTCTTTAGCAATCGTTACACCGTCATTCGTGATGAGCGGGCTTCCGAATTTTTTCTCCAGAACCACGTTACGGCCTTTAGGACCGAGTGTTACTTTAACTGCATTAGCCAATGCGTCCACACCACGAAGCATGGAACGACGAGCGTCTTCACTGAATTTAATGTCTTTAGCCATGGTAAGAAAACCTCCCTAGTATATTGTGTAAAATGGTGTTGCTATATGGTTCGGTTAACCGATTAAATTTGAATTAGTCGAGAATCGCGTGAATATCGCTTTCTTTCATAATCAAATATTCTTTACCTTCGAACTTGATTTCTGTACCGGCATATTTGGAGAAAATAACGCGATCTCCTTCTTTCACTTCCAGAGCTACACGTACTCCGTCTTTCAATACTCCAGCGCCAACAGCAATAATTTTACCCTCTTGCGGTTTTTCTTTAGCGGAGTCCGGCAGTACGATCCCGAAAGAAGTTGTTTGCTCTTGCTCCAGTGGTTCTACCAATACGCGTTCACCTAAAGGTCTGATCATGAAAAATAGCCTCCTTTTGAAATTATATAACGTTACATTGTAGGTTGTAGCCATATGTATTAGCACTCGACAGTGTTCAGTGCTAACAACCAACTTTATGATACTTCAACTTGAAGCATGATTTCAAGTCCTTTTCATGAATTCTTGCGAGATTTTACGTTGTATTTACATCAACCCAGCCAAAAAACTCCCGATTGGCCTGTGTAAATGCCATAATACCTTTTTAACTTATTCCACAGAATCCGTAAGTCCTCCTGCATCGTTCTCAGGCAGCCCTTTTCCATTGTATCCATTGTTGAACATAATATGCCTGCTTGTCCCGTACATCAGAATATATAACCGTAAAAGTTTGTCGCCCTTCATATCCCGGGTAAGAACTGACCGCCTTATCCCGGGGATGGGCACCATACAAGATTAACACAGTTACAAAAATCGTATGAAATCTCTCTTGTTATACTGCGCTCTGCTTATCATCCTCGTCACGAACATATCGTGACTCGATCGCTGCATCAGCTGCAAGCTGTTTGCGATACACAAAGCCAGACAGAAACACACTGATCTCATATAACAGGAGCAAGGGAATCATCACAAGAAAATCGGAAATAAAGTCAGGTGGTGTGACCACAACCGCAATGAAAATCAGGACAAAATACGCGACTCTGCGCATTTTGCGAAGCCTGATCGGATTCAATATCCGCAGTCCTGTCAGGAACATAATGATTAACGGAAGTTCGAACAACAGGGATACCGGCAGTACAATGCCAAACAAAAAACTGAAATACTGCTTCATTCCGTAGGTCTCGACAAGCCCCATTTTTTCCGTAATTGATGAAGTAAAAGAAAGTGCCATCGGGAAAACAACGTAGTATGAGAAAGCTAACCCGATCAGAAATAACAGAAATACATAAGGTACGTACTTCAGCGTGGCTTTTCGCTCACGCGGCCGCAGACCTGGACTGACAAACTTCCAGAGCTGAAACACCGTAAACGGCAGCGTAATGACCAGCGAGAATAGTCCGGCAATCTTCATGTAGATGCCAATCCCATCCCAGAACGAGAAGGCATGCAGTACAAACCCCTGAGCAGTCTCTGCCTTCGTCAGATATTGATACACCGGGTCCGCTACCAGAAAGCCTGCCACCAGCCCCAAAATAAAAATACTCAACACATAAATCAACCGCTTGCGCAGCTCACTCAAATGTTCTGTAAGCGTCATTTCTTCCTTCTGCTGCGTCATGCCTGCCCCCCATTGTTGCCAGCTTAAAATACAAAACCCTTCCGGCAGGAAGGGATTTCTCTTTCATTGCCGTCAAAGTTATTCCGGCAGGCGTTTGTCCTCAGGCTTGTCTGCAGATGCAGTCTCAGATGCCAGCGGCTTCGCCTTTTCCTGTTCCTTGCGACTGGATGAATCATCATCCGAAATAATCTCACGTGCGCCTTCTTTGAATTCACGGAAAGTGCGTCCGACTGCCCGTCCTAATTCCGGAAGCTTGTTGGGCCCAAACAACAGCAACGCGATAACGGCCAGCAAAATAAAACCTGTTGGTCCAATTGAACTAAACATGGATATTATTCCTCCTCGTTTCAAGCTTCAAAGATGCACACGCTTGGCCATAGGCTCATAGATGTCTTTGCTTCATTTTGAATTATGTCAATCATACCATAGATGTAACCACTTACATAACCCACATTATTCACAAGAGAGACCTCGACATCCAATCATTTTTCCCTGCTTGATTTCCACCCGCTACTATAAGTTTCACACTTATTGCTTGAACTGCCCCGTAACCATCAGCAGCGCTTCCGGAAGCTGATCCATAATGGCCGCCAAATGCTCATGCACACCCTTCGGTGTACCTGGCAGGTTGACAATCAATGTACGTCCGCGAATACCACATACGCCGCGGAACAGCATGGCAGAACGATTCTTGCCCATGACACTGTATCTCATGGCTTCAGCCATGCCTGGAACTTCCCGTTCAATGACCCGCCGGGTCGCTTCTGGAGTAATATCACGAATCGCAAGCTCCGTACCTCCAGTGGTCAATACCAAATCAGCGTGAAAATAATCTGTCATCTCAATCAAAGCCGCAATAATCTCATCGGGTTCATCCGGAACGATGCGGTACTCCACGATTTCCCCACCCAGTTCTTCTTCCACAAGTTCCCGGATCACTTGGGCACTCGTATCCTCACGTTCCCCGCGGGCCCCTTTGTCGCTGGCTGTCAGGATTGCTGTTCTCCACACCATAAAGATCACCCTTCTCCTCTATGAAAATAAATGTCCCTTATCGGCTGAAATCGCCGTTTTTGCCACCACTTTTGAAATTCAGCATGGTTGGACCGATAATCATATCTTTTTGCATGGCTTTACACATGTCATAGATCGTCAGTGCCGCAGCCGACGCCGCCGTGAGCGCCTCCATCTCGACACCTGTCTTTCCTTCGGTTTTGACCGTAACTTCAATCTGCAATTCATCGACACCGTTGTCATGAAAACGGATATCCACACCCGTTAATGCCAATGGATGGCACATCGGAATCCAGTCCGACGTTTTCTTGGCGCCCTGTATGCCCGCAATTTGAGCCACAGCCAGAACGTCACCTTTGCCGATGCGGCCCTCCCGAATGGCTTCAAGCGTAGCCGGATTCATCGTCACTTTGGATACCGCCACAGCTGTACGCACGGTACTTTCCTTACCCGAAATATCAACCATCCGGGCTCGTCCCTGTTCATTAAAATGAGTCAGTTTGCTGCCGGAAGCCTGGTTGTTATTCGTTTCTGAATTCAATCACATCACAACCCTTTATTCGATATGTAATATACCTTCGGTTGTTATCAACAGATCAATCCGCAGATCAAGCGGGTCCATCGGAATTTCATCTTGAAGCTGGCCTGGCAATACCAATGCAGCCATCCGTGGTCTTTTGTCCGTCATCGCACATTTCGCTGCAAGCGTCTCGGCAAAACGGTCATAATAACCGCCGCCATAACCGATGCGCCCTCCTTGAAGGTCATATCCCAGCCCCGGTACGATGACAAGATCGATATCCGGCCAGCAATCAGGTTGCAGCACTTCACAGGAATCCTTGGGTTCAGGTATTCCCCATATTCCCGGCTGAATATCCTGTTCACCCATGACACGCCGCAACTCCATGCGAGCCGGATTCGCCAGCACTTTCGGTGCGAGCATTCGATCTCCATGCTTCCAGCCCTCTTCAAATAAAAAGGCCGTAGATGCTTCGCTTCCATAAGACAAATAGCTAAAAATCACAAGCCGCTTGTTCCCCAGCTTCCATTTGTCCCGTCTAAGGCGCTCCAGCTCCCGCTTCGTCACATGATTAATCTCAGTTATCACCTGCTGACGCATGCTTTCATCCATCAGATCCCGGCTCTGTCTCAGCTTGGAACGAAGGCGGCTTTTCTGTTCCGTATGATCCTGCATGTCCTTGAATAACCTCCTGTTGATCGGGAAGGTAAACTAGCTCTCCATTAAAACCATTTATATGTTATGCACCAGTTGTCATCATGTTGGAATCGTTAAAATGATTCATTTTCTGCAAAATCCTCATGTATTAACATGCCTTCTTTCAGTTTATCATTGATTGACCAAAAAGACTACACGCCCCAGGCACTCCTAATCGGTGCATTTGCTCTGTATTTCATGTAAACTGGGATATAGTTGTCATATCAAGAACTGGACCTATGGAGGAACTTAATTTTATGCTGCTGCAAGTATCCGGAATTATCAAACGTTTTGGTGTCGATCCAATCCTGGACGGCGTGAACTTACAAATATTAGAACGCGAGCGCATCGGCCTCGTTGGGGTTAACGGTGCAGGGAAATCCACTTTGCTCAAAATCGTGGCTGGGGAAATGTCCTATGATGGCGGACAGATTTTCAAATCCAAGGAAACAACGCTTGGTTACCTCGCCCAGAACAGCGGACTGCAATCCGATCGCTCCATATGGGAAGAAATGATGAACGTATTCGCCCATCTGACCCAGGCTGAAGCGGATTTGCGTCAGATGGAGCAGGATATTGCTGACCCCTCGCAGATGGAAGATGAAAAAAAGTATGCCGATCTGCTTGAACGTTATGCTAAACGCTCGGACTGGTTCAAGGATCATGGCGGTTATGAGATGGAGACCCGCATTCGCAGTGTACTGCACGGAATGGGCTTTGGTGAATTTTCACCTGATACCCAGATTGCCACACTGAGCGGTGGGCAAAAGACACGGCTTGCGCTTGCTCGCATTTTGCTTCAGGCCCCTGACCTGCTCATGCTGGACGAGCCTACCAACTATCTCGACATTGCCACCCTCACGTGGCTGGAAGATTACCTCAGAGGTTATTCCGGCGCGCTGCTGGTAGTATCCCATGACCGGTATTTCCTTGACCGGCTTGTAACAACCATTGTGGAGATCGAACGACACCGCTCCAAAAAATATACCGGCAATTACAGTAGGTACATGGAACTGAAAGCTGCGGAGTACGAAAGCCAGATGAAGCAATACGAGAAACAACAGGATGAAATCTCCAAAATGGAGGACTTTGTTCAGAAGAATATCGTGCGTGCTTCAACGACCAAACGGGCACAGAGCCGCCGCAAAGCACTTGATAAGATGGAACGGCTCGACAAACCGATGGGAGATCTGAAGAAAGCTCATTTCTCTTTTGAGACGGCTGTCATGTCCGGTAAAGAAGTGCTCCGTGTGGATCAGCTTTCCGTGGCCTACGATGAGGCTTCGCCGTTGTTCCGCAATGTATCTTTTGATCTAAGACGCGGGGAAACGGTTGCTTTAATCGGTCCAAACGGTATAGGTAAATCCACCTTGCTCAAATGCCTCACTGGAAGTTTGCGTCCTGTAAGCGGTGAGATCCAATGGGGTACCAAGGTGCAGATTGGCTATTACGATCAGGAGCAGACGGGGCTTAATCCTTCCAATACGGTATTGGAAGAGCTGTGGAGTGCCTATCCAGGCATGGAGGAAGCACGGATTCGTACGGTGCTGGGCAACTTCCTGTTCAGTGGAGATGATGTACTCAAAAAGATCTCATCGCTCAGCGGTGGAGAAAAAGCTCGTGTCTCCCTCTCCAAGCTCATGCTCAAGGAAGCCAATATGCTCATTCTGGATGAGCCTACGAACCATCTTGACCTGTTCGCCAAAGAAGTACTTGAAGCAGCACTGATGGACTATGAAGGCACGTTGCTGTTCATCTCGCATGACCGGTATTTCCTCAATAAAATGGCTGAGCGCATTGTTGAACTGCATCCGGGTGGAACAGAACATTACCTGGGCAATTATGATGACTATGTGGAGAAGAAACAGGAACTTGAAGATATCGCTCGCGAAGCGGCTGAAGCACGCCTTGCCTCTTCCAAAAACTCGGCTAAGTCTGATCCAGCCCTATCCGCAACCGAAAAATCCGGAGCCGCCTCATTCGAAGCGGACAAGCAGGCCAAGCGCGAAGAACGTAACCGCCAGCGCAAGCAGGAAGCTCTGGAACAACAGATTTCGAAGCTGGAAACGGAGATTACGGAGCTTGAGGCTCAGATGGCCCTGCCTGAAATATATCAGGATTACATGAAGCTGCAAGAACTTCAGGAGAAGGCAGAGGATCACAAGCTTCAACTTGCCAAGGCTTATGAAGAGTGGGAAGAATTAGCTTTGGAATAAGAAACCAAATAGAATGGACTTGATATCAAAAGCTGATTCCTAAATGGAATCAGCTTTTTTTGTTGAACATAAAGCAGGACGGATTGGAGTAGAATGATTCCCCATTTGTCAAATCTACTCGAATCAAGTAAAATATTTTTGCATTGTACAGCTTCTCATTTATCCACAGAAAAGCAAGATAGCAAGCAATTGAATTTATTTAATTATACGGCGGTAGAATAGCTTTTTGCACACAAAAACCATATTTATCCACCAAGTTATCCACGTTATCCACAACTTTGTGGATATAACCCGGCCATTCTATCCCCCAAAACCCATTATTATCGAAAACATTACTGGTTTGACTTTGAGATAGTTACCCACAATTTATACTGAATATGTGGATAACTATAATCACATCTTGACAAACACATTCGTGCTTTCAATTTTTTTCTCCTATAAAGGACAAAAGCAGACCTTTGTATTTAAGGCCTGCCTCTGTTCTTCTTTTAATCAGAAAGTGATGTGATTTGCCGGAATACTTTTACGCATGCACGGATTCATCCATTTCGAAAGTCTCCGCCTTTAGTCCGGCCGCATTACAAGCTGCAACATACGCCAGACCCGCAGCCATGACAATATCATTGTGCGTGGCGGTTCCTCTGAATTCACGTCCTGCACGCTCCACGGTAACCGCAGCTTCTGCACTCGCAGCCTCTCCTCCGCTCAGTGCGTGCATTTCCATATCGACAAACGTAATGTCGTCCGAGATACTTTGACCAATCGCACGAATCGTTGCATCTACCGGACCACCGCCAACGGCAGAATAGGATTGCTCCCCTGCGCTCGTGCGAATACGAACTGCTGCCATTCGATCCGTCATGCTGCCCGCCGTAACCTGCAATTCAACCAGTTCATAATCCTGTGCAGGAATATTCATGGTCTGGCTCACCATCTGCAATAACTGGTCATCACTGACCACCTTCTGTTGATCGGCGGTTTCTTTAAATATCTCATACAGTTGTTCCATTTGCTGCTCATCCGGTTCAAAGCCATATTTGCGAACCCGATCCTTCAAAGCGTGACGCCCGGAATGTTTGCCCAGAATAATCATGCTGCGTGGAATGCCCAGCGCTTCCGGGTCCATAATCTCATACGTACTCCGATTCTTGAGCAGACCATCCTGGTGAATACCAGACTCATGCTGGAAGGCATTGCGCCCTACTACCGGTTTGTTGTAGGCAATCGGGAAATGCATCGCACGGCTAATTTGACGAGAAGTCTCATACAACTGGTTCAGTTTGATATTTGTGGTTGCGCCGATTACATCTCCCCGTGTCTCCAGAGCCATAATCAGCTCCTCCAGGGCACAGTTGCCCGTCCGTTCTCCCACACCGTTGATGGTTACTTCAATCTGGGAAGCACCGTTGGCGATCGCAGCCAGACTGTTGGCAACCGCAAGTCCCAGATCGTTATGACAGTGTGCGCTGTAACGTACCTTGTCTCCGCCTCTTGCACCCTCACGTACCTGACGGAACATCTCTCCATATTCATGCGGCAATGCATACCCGACCGTATCTGGCAAATTGATAATACTTGCTCCTGCTTCAATAGCTACTTCAACCATCTCAATCAGATCATCCATCTTTGTACGAGCCGCATCCATGGCGGTGAACTCCACAATATCCGTGAACTGACGTGCATAGGAGACCATCTCCCGGGCAGTAGCCACGACTTCACTACGCGGTCGGCGCAGTTGATGCTCAATATGGATGTCCGAAGAGGAGATAAACAGATGAATTCGGCGGCGCGCTGCGTCAGCCGTTGCTCGAACAGCTGCATCAATATCCCCTTTGACCGCACGTGCGAATCCGCAAATCTCCACGTTTTGCAATTGTCTGGAAATCGCCTGAACCGCCGCGAACTCACCTGGACTTGAGATCGGGAATCCAGGCTCGATGACGTCGATGCCCAGAGAAGCCAGTTGATGTGCCAGTTCAATTTTTTGTTCAGGCTGCAGACTCGCTCCCGGTGCTTGCTCTCCATCGCGCAGTGTTGTATCAAAAATCTCAATCATGCGTTTGTTATTGTTCGTTGTCATATTCATCAACCTCCATCAAATTTGAATGTATATTGGATTTTGGGGATGTGAACCAGGCGTTCACTTCCCGTTTTCTATGTTTATTCATTTTGCATTCCATGCCGATGTGCACGTCGACTTGCACGCCGGACATATTTCTTTGTCTGAACCATGATTGATTCCCATTGCCCACCCTGCTGCCGGCAGCAAACACAAATAACCCGCCATCTCATCTAAGAGACGGCGGGTTATTATCCCCTCCGCGGTACCACTCTTGCTTGATGGTCCAGGCTTGCGCCAGGCACCATCCACCTCGTCGTCTCCAGCTTAGCTCGGTTGCAGCTGCTTACACGCAACAATAACAGCCGATCCAGCTGGAGAAACACCCTATAACGGAGGTTAGCCGTTGCTGTGTACCACAATGTCCTTTGGTTACAAGAACAAGGGATGAGACATCGTCTCACTGCTTCCACAGCTCCGTTCCCGGGCGAGATTCAAACGATTCCAGCCACTGCGTCGCACCACCCCGCAGCTCTCTGTGCGCTTCATCGTTTTACTGCTCCCGTTCATTACATTTATGATATGTGACCATGCATTCATCACCATTTTGAAAATCAAAAAAGCCTGCCATCTCCTGCAATAATGCAAGAGACGACAGGCTGTTCACCTTCGCGGTACCACTCTTGTTGACTTTCATTTCCTTCGAGCTGATCCTGTATGCGTCCATACCGTTATCATTGCCCAAAGTGACAAAAGCCCCCTCAGTTATTGTTGATCTTCGACCGATATGTTATCCGGCTTCATCAACAACGGCCCATTCACGGAGGCAACCCGTAACCATGTACTTTGGGCCATCATCGGCCTTCGGCTTCTCCCGGGGAGTTACCGTGTTCCATCGTTCCGCTTCCAGGTGAGTTTCAGGTTTCCTTCGACTGCGTTGCACCACCCCGCAGCTCTCTATGACCGGGAATTACCCTACTGTTCCTGTTCATTGCGTTTCAGTTCAGGAATCTGAATTCCTGTTTTAATTGTAATTAATATACAGTCTTCACTTGAGACTGTCAAGTCTTCAAATACATGAATTATTCTACAGCGATTGAACAGACCATGCCTCAAGTGAAAGTCCCGGATCAGCCTTGGCATCGAATTCCGAGATTTCTCCCCGCTGCCATTTCAAATACGCCGCAGCTCCAATCATGGCGGCATTGTCGGTACAATACTCCATTGGCGGGATCAGCAATTCGAGCCCTTCCTTCGCACAACGCTCCTGCAAAGCTGAACGCAATCCGCGGTTTGCAGCAACGCCACCGCATAACAGCAATTGACGCGATCCATATTCACGGACAGCCCTTACCGCTTTTTCTACCAGCACTTCGACGACAGCTTCCTGAAAGCCTCTTGCCACAGCGGATGGTTCAAGCGTTTCTCCACGCATTTTGGCTTGGTTCAAAACATTCAGTACAGCAGACTTCAGGCCGCTAAGGCTGAAATCATACGAATCGGCTTCCAGCCAGACGCGTGGCAAAGGTACCACCTGCTCTGCTTCAGCAGCCATCCGGTCCACATGCGGTCCTCCCGGATAAGGACAACCCAGTGCACGCGCCACTTTGTCATAAGCCTCGCCTACAGCATCGTCACGCGTACGTCCGATCAGTTTGAACTTGCCTTCGGATTCCATATGCACAAGCTCGGTATGACCACCTGAAACCACCAGTGCCATCGCTGGATATTGCAGCTCATGGGTAAGTCTGTTGGCATAGATATGTCCCGCAATATGATGTGTGCCAATGAGCGGTTTGCCAAGGGCCATGGCCATGGTTTTCGCAGCTACGATGCCGACCAGCAATGCACCAACCAGTCCAGGCCCTTGCGTCACAGCAATCGCACTTAGATCACGCGGACGGATGCCGGATTGCTCAATAGCCTGTTCCAACATCAGTGTAATGACTTCCACGTGTTTACGCGAAGCCACTTCAGGCACAACCCCGCCAAATGCCTTATGTGTCTCGATCTGACTGGAGATCAGATTGGACAACACTTCCCGTCCATCCTTGACTACCGCTACGGATGTTTCATCACAGCTTGTCTCCACGGCCAATATATAAGATGGTGCTGAACTTACCTTTTCATTGAAATCCTTCATGAATCCGTTACGCTTCCTTCCTCTTCGCCGCTCCGGCTCGCAGGCGGCAAATTCGCCCACATAATCATCGCATCTTCCCCATTGTCGGAGTAATACCCTTTGCGAAGACCAGCCGATTCAAACCCTTTTTTCTGATACAAGCTCTGGGCAATCCGATTCGAAACCCTGACTTCCAGCGTCATGCGCTCCATCCCGAGATAAGCCGCTGTTCTCATCAGTTCGTCCAGTAGTTTCTCGCCGAGCTTGCGTCCACGATAAGCTTCACGGACAGCGATATTGGTAATGTGGGCTTCATCCATGATCGTCCACATGCCGGCATAGCCGATCGCTGTACCTTCCAATTCCATAACCATATATTTAGCAAAATGATTGTGTGTCAATTCATTCTGAAATGCTTCTTCCGTCCAGGGCAGGGTGAAGGCCTCATGTTCAATAATCATGACATCGGGAATATCCTCCAGCGTCATGAACCTGAACTGAAGCGCTGCTTCCTGCTCGTCACTCTCCACGTTGTCCATCTGCTTCCCCTCCCTTTTAGCCTTTGCGCAGCAGGTTGGCTTCCGCTTCAGCCAGCTGGGTATAGTTCGGCACGAGCGCATGCACGTCATCTCGCTGACCTGCAAGCAGCGCCTCGGCGCCTAAGCGCCCAACCCAACGGCCCTCCAGCTCATAGGGTACGAGCTGGAGCGCCGTTCCTGCGGGGCAGCGAAGCTCAGCCGCTGCTGCCGCATGCGGGCCCGTCTCGCCGACAATCCAGACGGCAGCGGGCCGCTCTTCCGGCGCCGCTTCCGCCATGCGGGCGGCGAGGGCTTCCAGCCATCCGTCCACCAGACGGATGGCATCGGGCGCCAGCCGCCGGGGCGCAGCGCTCCCGGCGGAGGCGAACAGCGCGGTATAGGCTTGACCGCGCCGCGCATCCACAAGCGGAACGATCCAGTGGACAGGGGCGGCACCTGTGCCGCCCTGATCCGCGGATGGCGTTCCGCCAGCCCCTGCTGCGGCATCCCCTGCCGCAGCTTCGGCCTTGGCGGCGAGGCCGCTGTGCCAGCCGCCCCAGGCCAGGGCCTGAAGGCTGGACACCCCGACAACGGGGATGTCCCACGCCCAGGCCAGCGTCTTCGCCGCGGTCACCGCAATGCGGATGCCCGTGTACGATCCCGGGCCAATGCCGACGGCAACGCCGTCCAGCTGTCCTGGCTGCGTGCCGCTGGCTTCCAGCAGCTGCTCCATCACAGGCACGACGTGTACCGAATGGTTGCGTTCTGCCCGTTCATTGCGTTCTTCCAGAAGGGCGTGGCCTTCCATCACTGAGGCTGCCATCACCGCAGTCGAGGTATCCAACGCCAAAAACCGCTGGCGCGGCTGTTTTTGTAAATCTTCCATCATCATTTGACTCCATTCTGTCTGAACTGTCGGCACATGGCAGCATACGTCTCGCCATACCCATCCAGCGTAATCGTTCGATCCTCCGGACCGGTCGTCTCGATCTGCACATGCAAGTGTTCCTGCGGCAGCAATTCGGGAATGATGCTGGACCATTCCACCAGACTGACTCCGGCACCATAGAAATACTCATCCAGTCCAAGCTCGTCCGCTTCTTCCAGCGATATGCGGTACACATCCATGTGATATAAGGGCAGACGCCCTTCATATTCCTTGATCAGTGTAAACGTGGGGCTGTTAACCACATCACGTACACCCAAATGCCATGCAAACTTTTGTGAAAATGCCGTTTTGCCCGCGCCCAGATCACCGTCCAGTGCAATCACCATGCCGGCGGTTGCCTGTTCAGCGAGTGCGGACGCGAGTACTTCTGTATCTGCAATGCCATGGGAGTGATACACCCACTGCTCATGCGTCTGATTCAATATACGCCCCACCTTTGGCGGTCAAGCCGCCTGAGTTCACTTTGAACTTTATTATATCGGTCCCATTCTCCCCCCGCAACATCGAAGGATCAGAAGCAGAACGGAAGACAGGCCACCATTCACACGAACGACAAATAAACCGGCACCTGACGGCACCGGCCTTTCCTGACATCCTTTACCAAACGTCTCTTTTACTCTTCCAAACGATCTACACGTACCGTCTGGGTATTCCCCGGTCTGCTGCCCACTTGCACCGTTGCCATACCATTCGCTTCATCCACATTTTCGATCCAGACCGGATCTCCTTCTAATGTAACTGCAATCGTATCTTTGGAATCATAAATGGCTTTCGCACGTTTAACATCCATCATTATTATTCATACTCCCCTTCCGGATCTTCATGTGATTCCCGTACCATGCTATCTGTCGTACTGTCACCGATATAACCGTTATCTTCCGTAACTTGTCCACCGCCCAAACCCTCATTCACCATCCGGTCAATGTCAAGCATGAACGACTCCCGGTCAAGCGGCAGTTCTTCTGAGGTAATAGCCTCCCAGTTAACCGCTGTTGCAGGCGTATGAAAATCTTCAGACCCTTCCGACTCGGCACGAGGATACGGAGAGAACGTATGGGCGTGAGCTTCAGCTTCGTCTCGTTTGTTCTTCATAGGGGTACCTCCTGACGTGATAGTTGATAACTAACATCATCCTCTTTCAAACCCAGCGTTTTAGATCGCAGATCTTAAAGGATGTTTCTGTTATCATCCCCCACTCTTTCTGAAGCATACCGTTCCGGTGAAATAGGGTTATCCCGCCCACGAAATGCCCATACTATTCATAAAATGTTCTCGGAAAGGAGCCGTTCATGCATACAGTCTGGAAAGGTGCCATCAGCTTTGGTCTGGTTCATGTTCCTGTCAAAATGTTTTCGGCTACCGAAGACAAAGACATCTCCATGCGTTATATTCACAAAGTCTGCGGCAGTCCACTTGCTTATGTACGTAAATGCCCTTCCTGCGAAGTTGAGGTTCAATGGGAAGAAATCACCAAAGGATATGAATATGAGAAAGGCAAATTCGTTTTGTTCGAAAAGGACGAGCTTGAAGCGTTAAATGATTCCAGCAGCAAAACCATTACCATTCTGGATTTTGTGGATTTAACGGAAATTGATCCGATTTATTTTCAAAAAACGTATTATCTATCCCCCGATCAGGCGGGAGGAAACGCCTACCAGCTATTAATGACAGCCATGCGGGATACAGGAAAGATCGGCATCGCCAAGATATCGATTCGTTCCAAAAGCAGTTTGGCTGCCATCCGTGTGCTGGACGATTGCCTCTCCATGGAAACCATTTTCTATCCGGATGAGATCCGTCCCGTCTCTCAGGTTCCCAACCTGCCCGAGGTTCTGAACGTAAACGAGAAGGAATTGACGATGGCCAAACTGCTGATCGATCAATTATCTACTCCTTTTGAACCCGGAAAATATACAGATGACTATCGCGCCAAACTGCTGGATCTGATCAATCACAAAGTGGCCGGTGAAGAAATCAAAATTGCTCCGGCCAAGCCGGAAGCCAATGTCATGGATCTCATGGCAGCGCTGCAAGCAAGTATTGAAGCTGTGAAGCCCATTCCATCCGATCCCGGAACCACCACAGCCAAACCTAAGAAACGAGCTCCCAAGAAAACGTCGGTCCAAGCAGCGGCTGGAGGAGAAACAGAGGCTCCTGCTCCTTCGAAAAGAAAGAAGGCTGCTCCTAAGCCCAAGGCTTAAACAGCAAACAGCACAGGATTCACTTGTCACTAACATTAACATTGGAAATCCGGCTATGGAGCCGGATTTTTGTTTTGCATTCCATGTTTGCAGCAGTCCTCACACAAGAATGATCCCACTACGATGGAAAATACAATTGACGAAAGTTGATTTATATTTTATATTAACTTATGAAAAGTAACTTATTTATAAATGTACAGTTGAGTCTCCTATCTACATGAGCTATGACATTACAATAGTCTGTTTCATTACCAATGCGAGAACCGTAAAAACAACTACACTTGTTTACAGGAGGAAATCCTTATGACTTCTACTTATCAAATTCCTGCTACAACCCATCTGGGTGAAGTAAGTCTGCGAATCAGCAATTTGGATCGATCCATTCAATTTTATACCGAGGTGGTCGGACTGAAACTGCTTGAACGCAGCGAAAAAGTCGCTACCATGACAGCCGATGGAAAGCATTCGCTTTTGCGCCTTGAGCAGTTAGCCAATGCAGTGACGATGCCTGTTCGCTCCACAGCAGGTCTGTATCACTTCGCCATCCTGCTGCCTGACCGCAAATCGCTGGGTCTTGCCCTCCGCAATCTGGCTGAGTCGGGCATTGAAATTGGTCAGGGTGATCATCTGGTCAGTGAAGCATTCTACATTTCCGACCCGGATCAGAACGGTATCGAGATCTATGCAGACCGTGCACGGGACACTTGGAAGCGGGATGCAGATAATAACTACATTATGTCAAGTGATCCTGTTGATGTAGACAGCCTGTTCGCTCTGGCCGCGAACGAGCCTTGGCAGGGATTGCCTGCCGGAACCGTTATTGGTCATGTTCATTTCCACGTACGTGGTCTGGAAGAATCGCGCCGCTTCTATACAGGCGTGCTTGGTTTCGACATCGTTGGTAACTTCGCCAACATGTCTGCCCTGTTTGTGTCCGCAGGCGGTTATCACCATCACATCGGACTGAACATTTGGGCTGGTACAGGCGCACCTGTGACTCCGGCCAATGCGACAGGCATTGACTACTTCACTATCATTTATGACGGAAAAGAATCATTGGAACAAGCTGTTGAACAACTACGTCAATCAAACGCATCGATCGAACAGCAAGGTAAGGACTGGTTTACTGTAGACCCGCAGAATATTCGCATTCGCTTGACCACAACGAACTAACACGGGAAATCCGTGACAATAATATTGTGTATGAAGCTGCGTACTCTGATTAGCCCGGACACCAATTCCCTCGCTCCATATAGGGAATTCAGTTGCCCGGGCTTTTTTGCCTACCTTTTATTATGTTGATATATGCCTTTATCCATTTCCTAATAAAATTGGTGCAATTGGCGCATCCTAACCAAATATCTAGATCGACATGCGAAGGAGAACCCATATGATTGAGAAGGGGCGTTTAACCGTAAGACAACTGGGCTCACTGATGTTCTTATGCACGATTGGTGAGCAGATTATCGTCTTCCCCTCGATGATCACCTCATATGCACATCAGGATGCATGGTTGTCCGCAATATTGGGCGTTGCTGGAGGAGCCGGGGTTTTGTCCATTATGCTTGTTGTTTACAAACTGCAGCCCCGAATGAATCTGATTCAACATGCATTGCATACTCTTGGACCCTGGATCGGGGCCTTCATCAGCTCTTTTTATTTATTCTATTTTCTGATAAGTACCTCTGCGTTCATAAGGGAAATTGGGGATTTCATGACGACCCAGATCTTGCCTGAATCCCCGCTCTTCATTGTGAATTTGCTCTTTGTTTGTACTCTTGTCTGGGGACTCTTATCTGGTCTGGAGCCCATAGGCAGGAGCGCCGAGGTATTTCTTCCCCTGATCGTGCTGTTTCTGCTCATTCTGACCGTCTGTCTGTTCCCACAATCACATCTGGACAACATCAAGCCTGTTCTTGGAGAAGGCTTACTGAATCCCTTTAAAGGATTTGTCGCTGTGCTTACCTATCCTTATTGTGAATTGTGCATCTTTCTTATGCTCTTTCCTTATGCCAAAAAGGAAGCTCATTGGGAAAAGGATATCCTTCTGGCAGCCATCATAGGGGGATTAATGCTTACCCTAACGCTAACGATCTGCCTGTTGGTCATGGGGCCATTTATGACGCAGCACCATTGGTTCGCAGCATTTAATCTGTCGCTGAAGATCAATATAGGCAACTTTTTGCAGCGAATCGAAGCCTTTATGGCTTCCGTCTGGATTATTGCCGTGTTTTTCAAGAGCATTCTGTTCTTCTATAGCTTTGTACTCGGAATGACTCATCTCTTTAAATTGTCCAGCTATCGACCACTTATCTTGCCGGGCGCCCTGTTGATTCTGGCTATGTCCATTATTCTGGCTCCCAACGAGAACTTCTATCTCAAAGTTGTTATTCCGTATTGGATTGATTGGGACCTGACCTGTGGCATCGGAATTCCTCTGCTGCTCATTATGGTACATAAACTAAAGGTAAAGCTTCGGAAGGGCTAACCCCTGTTCCACTCAACTTAGATGATCAACCTCCAGACAGATTTGAAAGAGGAAAGGAGTTTTTGGCACATGTTCAATCCCCTGGTTCCTTTTGAACCTGTATCCCGAGATGTAATCCCTACCGGGCAAAACTGGATTGCCCAAATCAAATGGGATGGGGTCCGCATGCTTGCTTACGAGGACGGAAAGGGAATTCAGTTAATTAATCGCAGATTACACAACCGAACTGTACAATATCCTGAGCTGGTCCAGCCACGCAATCTGTGCTCCGTCCCTTCTTATATTTTGGATGGAGAGATTATTGCCCTTGACCCGGATACGGGAAAACCGTCCTTCTATCACGTGCTGCGGCGAGATCGCATGAGCAGACCGGATGGCATTGCCCAGGCTGTATACCAGATTCCAGTGACTTATATGGTATTTGATATTCTTTTCTGCGATGGGGCATGGGTCACAAATCAACCACTTGCAGATCGTCAGCGTCTGCTGCATCAAGTTCTGAATCCTGCTCCCCATGTTCAGGAGGTGACCAATACGTCAGATTCCGATGCCCTGCTCACTGTGATGAGACAGCACCAGATGGAGGGAATTGTATGCAAAGACCTTTCCAGCACCTATGCAATCAACGGTAAGGATCAACGCTGGCAGAAGGTCAAGATTTTCCACGACCTATATGCGATGATTGGCGGAGTCACCTACCGCAGCGGCATCGTGAATGCAATCGCAGTCGGTGTATACGATGGGCCTAACTTTGTCTATATTGGTCATGTCGGCACTGGTAAATTGAACTCGGACTCCTGGCGTAAACTAACCGAAGAAGTACAACCTCTCATCCGAAAGGTTAGACCCTTTCATAACATACCCGAGAGAAGCGCGGAGACGACATGGGTCGAACCAAGCATCGGCGTCAAAGTGCAATTCATGGAACTGACCCACCATTTCACCCTACGTCACCCAAGCATCCAGGCTTTTGCTTCGGTAAAGCGAGATGAGTGTCAAATCAGCCAGATCAGTCATCTTATTTCAGAACCATAAACCACCTTCCATCCGCCTGAAATAGTAAGAGGGCTTCCCTTAAAATCATACTTGTCACCAAAGGAGGTGTTCTTCATGGCCCATACAATAAAGGGCACCATAACCATTAATGGAATGGAGCTTACAGTGACCAATCCGGACAAGCTGTTATGGCCCGAAGCAGGTGTGACCAAGGCAATCTATTTGCAAAAGTTGGCGGCACTGGCTCCCTATCTGCTTACGTACACCCGAAATCGGCTGCTCACCACGATACGTTATCCACATGGTGCAGGCGGCCAGTTTTTCTATCAAAAAAATGCCCCGGAGCCCGTTCCGGAATTTGTACGAACCGAGATACATGACGGGATACGATATGTGGTGATGGAAAACCTTCCTGATCTGTTATGGCTTGGCAATCTGGCCGCTCTGGAATTTCATCCTTCCTTACACGCCGTAGACAACCATCTGCCTTGCGAGTGGATGATTGATCTCGATCCTTCGCAGGAAGAAGAACCTCGCATCATGCAGGCTGCACTGATCGTGGGGGAAACGCTGACTTCGCTTGGTCTGAGATCGGTACCGAAAACCTCCGGTGCCACAGGTGTACAGATTATTGTTCCGATCCGCCAAGGTGTAACCTTCGATGAGTTAAGGGACATCGGTTATTTTGTAGGCAAATACGTTACTCAAAAACATCCGGATCTATTTACACTGGAACGACTTAAAAAAGACCGGGGCGATCGTATTTATTTTGATTACCTCCAGCATTACGGCGGCAAAACGCTCGCAGCTCCTTACACTCCCCGCGCCAAACCAGGTGGTACTGTGTCTACTCCGCTCACATGGGATGAAGTTCGGAACAACGTTTCGGTCAAGGATTACCACTTGATGAACATCGTGGAACGCCTGACGCAGACCGGGGATCTGATCGCAGCTGTCGAACCCCAACCCGTTGAACTGGTCATCCAGCATTTAAAACAAAAATAGCCGGTCACCCTCAAACCAAGGGTACCGGCTATCTTTTCGTTTAGGCGCGATGAGATTCGCTAATGTATACCTTTTTTCTTGAAACGTCCGCCCTTCACATCGTGAATGTTACCAATCGCTACAAAGGCATGTGGGTCCCAATCTTCAACAATGGACTTCAGTTTAGCTTCTTCCAAACGGGTAATCACCACAAAGATAATTTTCTTCTCATCTCCACTGAAGCCGCCCTCTCCATCCAGGAAAGTGACGCCGCGACCAAGACGGTCTGTCAAGGCAGAACCAATATCACGGTATTTCTCACTGATAATCCATACCGATTTGGATTGATCCAATCCTTCATTCACAATATCAATCATCTTCATTGCAATATAATAAGCAATCATGGAATACAGGGCGTTTGGCCAGCCAAACACAAAACCTGCACCTGCAAAAATAAATACGTTAATGAACAGTACGATCTGACCTACAGACAATGGTGATTTCTCACTTAACAGAATAGCTACAATCTCCGTACCATCGAGTGAACCACCAGAACGAATGACGAGACCAACACCAACCCCCAAGATCAATCCGCCAAATACAGCTCCAAGCAGCGGTTCACCTGGCGTCAGTGCAGGAACGTGGTGTAACAATGATGTTCCAATCGACATTACGACGATCCCGAGCAGTGTAGATAACGCAAACGTTTTACCAATTTGTTTATATCCCAGAATCAGGAAAGGCAAGTTAAGCAAGGTCAGGAAAATTCCGAGTGGCAGATGTGTAATCTCTGACACCATAATCGAGATCCCTGTTATTCCCCCATCAATAACGCCATTCGGCACGAGAAATACTTCGAGTGACACAGCCATCAGTGCAGCACCGACCAGAATCATCACAATGCGCTGCAGAAGCTTCAGTGAAAACACCGAGCTCTTCACATTGCGGTCCGGCTTGGATGTTAGTTCTTTAACCGATACATTGGACATGGTATCCCCCCCGTTTTGATCAATATGTGAATCCATTTCATAAATCATTTAAGTACCCAGAGGAACCCTGCATACAGAGGAACAACACCGTTCCAACGCTATATGCACCCCGTTATAAAAGCACCTAAAGGCTATATGAAATGTATTCAAGTATGTCTTAATTCCGGTTGACACTTCCAAAAGAGAGCAAAAGGGAGCCTGTTTTCCCGCAGACTCCCCTCCTTCGCCAAGACATAATTTATATAAACATTATATCATAAAAGATCAAATTTGAGCAAAATAGTTAGCAAAAAGAAGATAAATTCACAAAAAGTGAATTTATCTTGAGAAATTCGCCCTATAACGGCTAAAGCAGCGGAGAAAGCATGCGAGAAAGCATTTCTGCCCCTTTTTGCCACCGTGAACGCTGCTGAAACGCCTTCACTTCAATCTGGCTGCATTCATCCAGATCACGCTCAAAATCCTCGGTCAGCCGGTCCATGGATGATGTCTCAAACAACACGGCGGTCAACTCAAAATTGCAGAAAAAGCTGCGCATATCCATATTGGCTGTACCTACCGTCGCAAGTAAATCATCCACAATCAGGACCTTGGCGTGTACAAAACCTTTGCGATATTGATAAAACTTCACTCCTGCACGTAACAATTCTTCCACATAGGACATAGACGCCAAATGCACCAGCCGGGAATCTGATTGATACGGAATGATGATTTTCACATCGACCCCACTGACGGCAGCCGTCTTAATAGCTTCGTATAATGCAGGATCTGGAATGAAATAGGGTGTTGTGATGTATATGCGTTCGGATGCCACCGAAATCGCTCCAAAGCACATTTCCTGAATAGCATCCCAGTCCTGATCCGGCCCGCTGGCCAGAATCTGAATCCGTTCTTCCCCACTGCATATATGTGGCGGGAATAGCTCTGTCAGTTGAGGCTCAGTAATCTGCTCGCCGGAAGCGAGCTTCCAGTCGTTCAAAAACGTATTTTGCAGGAAATATACGGCATCACCTTCGATCTGTACATGAGTATCGCGCCAGAAGCCAACCTCCGGATATTGTCCGAGATAATCATCACCTATATTAATCCCACCCACAAACCCAATCCTTCCATCCACCACAACAATTTTACGGTGATTCCGGTAGTTCACCCTCCGGTCAATCGTTGCAATGAGCGGCGGCAGAAAATAATGAAACTCCACACCTGCGTCCTGAAACTTGCGGATAAAGCTCCAGCTCATCTTGTGACTGCCGAGTCCATCGCAGATCAAACGTACTTTGACGCCTTCTTTTGCCTTGCGAATCATCACATCCTGAAACTTTGTACTGATGACATCATCCCGAAAAATATAAAATTCAACATGCAGATGGTGCTCTGCCTGTTCCATGGCCCTCAACATGGCTTCATATGTCTCTTCACCATTCGTCAGTATTTGACTCCGATTGCAGCCTGTAATTGGGCTCTCAGACAGGTGTGACAGCAAATTGAACAAACGGTGCTGATGGAGGTATCGGCTGCCCGACATCTGATCGGCATGCTCGATAATGTGAGCCTGCTCCCAGATCGTTTCCCGTATTTCCCGAAAGATTCGTGAACCGCCTTTACGGACCTTCTTACGTTTGCTGTAGTCCTGGGCGACAAAATAATACACAACAAAGCCGATCAAGGGTACACAGAATAAAATAAAAAGCCATGCCACAGCTTTCGCCGGATTGCGGAATTCCAGCAACAGAATGGTGGCTGCCTGAAAAGTAAATACGAGCAATATAATAACCAGCCAAAACATTCGGCTTCCTCCTCATGGCAAGGGGTAACCTTGCCGTTCTCTCTCACTGTACAAGCTTTGACGATAAAGCCTTTAGCTAATCATTAGATACCCAATGTATGCACTGTTCGTAACGTTTGCTTAGATAAAATTTTACATACACATCTGATCTGCAATGGCGCTCAGCCAGTTCATTCCATGCTTTGGCGTTGTATATTCTGACTGTGTTCCCCTCTACATATGATTCATTCCAGTCTGCCGATCAGCACTCCATCGCCATTTCGCACACTCTGTCTTCCAGACTCTTCCTCTTTTCTTGATCGGAAGGTGGTCTTCTTACGTAAAATTAGATATAATATTCGTTAAAAACTTATTACTTAAAGGAGAAGACTAGTTAATGGACAGTGAGAGGTATGCGTTAAATTTAGTATTGGTTGCTTTTTTGATAGGACTTTCGGCATTTTTTGTAGCGGTGGAATTTGCACTCGTAAGAATTCGCCCGAGCCGGATTGACCAAATGATTGCAGAAGGAAACAAGCGTGCCTTGGCTGTTAAACAAGCCGTTGCCAACTTGGATGGATATTTGTCCGCCTGTCAGTTGGGTATCACGATTACATCTCTGGGACTGGGCTGGCTGGGAGAACCCACGGTAGAGAAAATTCTCCACCCTGTGTTCGAAAGCATGAACATGCCGGAGGCAGTTTCTTCATTCTTATCGTTTGTTATTGCGTTTGTCGCCATCACGTATTTGCATGTGGTAGTTGGTGAACTTGCACCTAAAACGATTGCAATCCGTAAAGCCGAAGCCGTTGCTCTACTGACGTCTACACCTATCATCTGGTTTAACCGAATTATGTATCCTTTTATCTGGCTGTTAAACAGCTCAGCGAATCAACTGGTCAAGTTATTCGGAATCAAACCTGCATCGGAGCATGAAGATGCACACTCCGAAGAAGAATTACAGATTATCATCAATGAAAGCTTTGAGAGCGGCAAAATCAACCAAGCTGAGTTCGGATATGTAAGCCGGATTTTTGCTTTTGATGAGATGCTTGCCAAAGAAATCATGGTACCCCGGACTGATATGGTCTGCCTTTATGTCAATAGATCGAACGAGGAAAACTTGGATATTATCCGGCAAGAACAATACACCCGTTTTCCAGTGGTAAATGAGAGCAAAGACGATATTATCGGTATCATTAATACCAAACAATTTTTCTTGGAGTTATATGGAAACGAAGAACCTGTCGATCTGTCTTCCCTGATTCAGCCAGTATCGGCTGTTCACGAAACGACACCGGTCAAGGATCTGCTCAAGAAAATGCAGAAGGATGGCGTGCATATTGCCGTTCTGGTTGATGAGTATGGAGGTACTTCCGGGATTGTAACGATTGAGGATGTGCTTGAACAGATTGTCGGTGAAATCCGGGATGAGTTCGACGCAGATGAAGTGGAGGATATTCAGGTCATCAATGAAAATTATGTCATTATGGATGGCAAGGTTTCGTTGTCCAAAGTAAACGACATGTTCACGTCAAACCTGGATGCAGATGAGTGGGATACCATTGGGGGATGGCTTTATAGCCATCGTCCAGAGATGAATGAACAGGAAGAATATGAGTTCGAGAATCTGACCTTCGTTTTGCTGGAAAAAGACAAGAATCGCTTCTACAAAGTCGCTGTTGTTCCCAAGGAACCACTGACCATGTCTGATTACACCGATGAAGACGATAAAGAGTCCAATTGGGTTAAATAAAGCAACTACTTCAATATATAATAAGAAGAGCACTTGCCTACATTGGTAAGTGCTCTTCTTATTATTTCTGGCTCAATGTATCACTTCCCCATGGTATCACTCAACCAAGAATGGAACTTACCGTCCCGTTTTTTAGTTTGATTTTAATACCCACTTCGCAATATCATCGATAATGGCTTTGGAGACATTAGATGGCTCAGCGTACTCTTGACCAATCGAAAGTCCATCATAGCTGGATAAAAGATGATTTACCTTTGGATAGCTATTGTACGTTACATTGGAATGACCTTGCAGAGCCGATTTCCAGGTTTGGAATTGATTCATAGACACTTGCACATCATTTTCGCCTTGGATAATAAGCATAGGGGTGTTTTGTGTTTTAGCCAGTTCTGCAGGTACATAATCTCTCTGCTCAAACCACCAATAAGCAGGTTGAAGTGGAAACGCCTCAGGAAGATGATCTACAGAATATTGAGGATCTTTAACGATCGCAGCAACATTTTTATAAAAATCAGCTTGTCCTTGAATGATCTCCGTGTCTAAACCTAGCCGCTTCATCCGATCTACCAATTCGTCCTGCTGCTCGGTAAGCACATCCACAAAGCTACTACTTGGTGCAGCAAGTAGAATACTTCCTGCAATATCATGTTGTTTATCCTCAGCAATGATTAACGGCATTGCAAACCCGCCTTGACTATGTCCAGCTACAAAAATCGCTGTAGAATCAATATGTGTATTCTTTTTAAGTAATTCTAATGCATCGTTTACCTGATCTACGCTTTCTTGTTTTAATGTGAATTTAGGCTGTGAAGCCACCTTATAGGTATGCTCATACGTGACCTTATTGTATCTTAATACAGCAACGCCTTGTGAAGCTAAACCTACCGCAAGATCGCGAAACGGCTTTGCACCACCAATGGCAGCATCTTGATTGCTAGCCCCGGATCCGTGTACCAGAATGACAACTGGGAAAGGTCCCTCTCCCTTGGGCAAAGTTAATGTCCCTGGTAAAGCTAAATCACCTTGACCAACCGTAATATCCTGTTCTGTATAGGCAGATGGGTCGTCGTAGCT
Organism: Paenibacillus sp. OK076; assembly: GCF_900110055.1. Lineage (NCBI taxonomy): Bacteria > Bacillati > Bacillota > Bacilli > Caryophanales > Paenibacillaceae > Paenibacillus > Paenibacillus sp. OK076. Next base: position 520,354 of record NZ_FOCH01000001.1, on the reverse strand, counting down.
TGGTTTTTGATACACATCTGGAGTAGCGGCCGCAATGTGCAAGTCATCCACAAGTCCGTTATGATTCATTCTGACCGTAATATTTATACTAGTCAGCTCTGTCTTAAAAGTATAGGTAACATTGCGATGCACAGTGTTATTTTCTATGTGTTTAGCTATGGCTTTACTTGAAATTTTTCCATTTTGACCTTCTAATGCTGCCCATAGCTGACTCAACAACGTGGGTGACAACACTCCGCTAACAGAGGTATGAACATACTTCGCTGCTTCCTTGCCATTGCCCTCACTAATAAGTGAAATGAATATATCCTCAGGTGCTCCCTTCAGCGTCTCGGTAAGAAATCCCGCATCCATCAAGGTAACTCCTTTCGTTAGCTGAACAGGATTGTCTAAGGGGACGACTTGCCCATTCACCATCGCCTGTTTCTCTCCTACCTTAGCTACAATAGTAAGCTCACTTTTTCGTATTGTGATTTGTCCTGTTTTTTGTTGCCAAAATACCTCTGCCCCATTCTTTACTGCTATCTCACGAATAGGAACCAGATTTTCATTACCAGCGGGTTGTTCAGCAGCTGCTGAGATGGATGTTATCGGCAGAATGAGACCTACTAAAGTAAGAGAACATAATAGCTTTTTCCAATGGTTCATTGTAATAACTCCTCCTAATCATTTTATCTATTATATGTATAGATATATGAGCATTTATTGGCTCAGGACTATACTTATAACAACAATAGCAATGATAAGTAACAACAGGACCCAAGATAATGGTCGAGCGAAGTTAATCGTCCAGCCTATGCCATAACGTTTTTCTACGGTAAAAGAAGGATCATTGGCATTGAAGTAAATAAAACCAAGCTTCCAATGATCATCGTCATTCACAGGCTGCTCCTTGGATCGTTCACAATCCTCTTGATGATTCCGAATTTCCCCACCGCCTTGTCTGCCTGTGAGAGATAGCACTATCGCGCCTAACACGATCAGCACAGGAGTGATGAAGCTAATAGCTGTCAACAAGTCCAGATTAGGGACAAACATATTTATCTGAATGAAGGCAAATAAAATGGTAAGAAGTAAACCTGTTACAAGCGTAAAAAGGGACCATTTACGGCGGAAGTGAATATTTTTAGCAGCAAATTGGGCTGGATCAGAAGTCGTAAGCTGTTGTTTGCTTGTTTTAATACTCCAGTTCACCAACATCATAAGTGCAATGATTCCTAGCTGTACAAGATTTATAGCCAGTACCGAGAGGTAGGTTTTAGGCACACTGGAAGTGACATTGCCCTGAAGATCATATTTTATTGGAATAACGTTAGGGAGTGTCTTATAATTCAGGATCGAAATGATCGCAATGGCTAAAATAATAGCAATGTGAATGAGAAACCAATAGTTGGAATAGGTGAGCTTGTTTTGGCGGAAGGTGGTATCAATTTTAACTCGTTGAGGTGCTCCTACAGTTGTAAGTGATCCTTTTATCTTTTTCATCTTGAAATGAAATAACATATTTAATGCAGCCCAGTACACAATGAAAATCATTGTGCAAACACCGGTAATCATTGCGGTAGACTCTTCATTAGCAGATCGGAGTAAATACAGGCAGACAAGTATAATAATCCCGTTTCCGATTAGACTTACGGTAGCAAACGTTCTCCGTAGCTTACGTAAGACTGGTGTGTAGTAGTTATATTCACTTACCGTAACCCCAAAGCTGATTGTTTCCCTTGTCACATATGGTGCAAAGGATAGAAGTAAGGCTAACGGAGCAAAGATTAAAATGATAGGTAATATACTAAATAGTTGCATACATAACACACTCCCTTGATTCTTTATTCTTTGTTGTGACCTATCTTCACATCATCATACATTTGGTCTAACACCGCAGATAGTTCCTCCTTGGTCATTCCGCGACAAATCGCTTCGGCAATAATCGGTCTTAATTCTCTTTGCTGCTTTTTCAAAAAATCATCCGTTAAATCAGGCATTCCATCAGGGTTCACTACGACTCCCTTTTGTCTATGAACTTGAATGTATCCATCTTGCTTGAGTAGTGTATAAGCCTTGTTGACCGTATGAAGGTTAACCCCAATATCTGCGGCCAAATTCCGAACCGAAGGTAGCGCCTCACCTAGCTGTAACTCACCACTGGCAATACCTTCGATAATTTGATAAACAAGTTGCGAATAGATGGGAAGTTCGGATTGCATATCCAGTTGAATAATCAAGAGTTCACCTTCTCTTTGTTATCTGTTATATATCAAGTATAACAGTTATAACACAAGTGAGCAATATATATGAAAAAAAACCGCATATCCATCGAAAGGGTAAGTTTCCTGACCCTCCACCATTGATATGCGGCTTATCCTGTTGAGCTTATCGATATGTTTCAAGAGCAAACATTAGTGGTGACACATGACACAGTTGTATTTCAAATTCCATTCAGAGCTCAGTCTTATCTTCAACTATCCGATAATGGATTTTGCGAACTATAATTTTGATAATCATATATAGCGGAATAACGATGATCATCCCAAGAATATTTCCCAGATCTGCACCTACGAGCAGCAAGATGACGGTAGTCAACGGATGAATGTCCAACTGTTTGCCATAGACATAAGGAGAGATCAGATTGTCCTGGATCTGCTGGGCGATGACAATGATGACAAGCGACCAGATCGCCATTGAAGGTGATTCAATGAACCCCACAATAACGACAGGAATGGCTGCCAGTAAGGCCCCTACATAAGGAATGAAATTCAGAACAATAGATACGGCCGTCAGAAGCAATGCATATGGCAAACCGAGAAAGAGAAAACCAATATACATCAGGATGCCCAAAGCCACATTGACAATGACACGACCTACAATATAGCTGCTCAAAGCTTCGTCGATTTCATGGACCGTCTCTTCTCCATCTTTACGGTAACGTCTCGGCAGCAACAGTGTGAGATTGGTTCCAAATTTGCTGCCTTCCTTGAGCATGTAATACAGCATAATCGGGAACGTCGCCAGAATAATGACCAGATTGGATACGACCGAGAACAACCCGGATACATAATCCGTTACCTGGGCAATCCCTTGACTCAGAAAATCAGAGAAGCGTGAGAACAGATCGGAATCCTCAGGTATATATTTTGAAAGGAAACCACTTCTTTCGAATTCAGCCAACTGATCACTGAGCGAAGTAACCAGTACAGGGGCATTCTCCACAAAATTCAACAGTTGCTCACGCAGTGAAGGCCATACAAGCACACTGAATCCTGCCATAATCAGCGCAATTACCACGTAAATGATAAGAACGGACAGTGCACGCTTCATTTTGTGCCGTTCCATATAGTCGACGAGCGGACGCAGCAAATAATAGAAGAAACCAGCAATCAGCAGCGGAATGATGATGATGTGAATTAGCGAGGTCAGGGGGCTGAAAATAAAGTTGACTTTATCCCCCAAATACACGATGAGCAGCAGCAAAATAATTGCTGTGCATATACGGTAAAACTTGTTGTTTATCAAGAAACGTGATCCCTCCATACGCTGCTCTGCCAAATACGACTGCGGCGATAATATGTATGTAATGCAATTTAATACAGCATGGGCAGCGTGTTCCATTCCAAGCCGTATTCTTATGTATGATTATATGTACCCTTAAATGCTAGTCATGCCACAGTGGATGATGAATATACTCGCTTTCTGAAAAAGAAATTGGGCAAAAAAAAGAAGCAGGCGATTAGCCTGCCACATCTCTTTTGTTGAATACAACCCATGAGATCAACATGAAAATGACATAATATACAGCTAGCACAGCAATAGAAAACCCAAGTGTCATACCTGCATTTCCATCTTCAAGCAATCCATAATCCGCCGCTGAATCCATATAACGACTGAGATCCATGTTATTGAACAGAACATACTTGGCCCATTCGTAACGAACGGGATTGAAGATCAATGAGAACAAATTCTGTGTAAACATGATAAATAGAGACAAACCGATGGCCAGAGCTCCTGAACGAAACACGGAGGAAACCATAAAGGCAATAGCGAGCGTAATAAACAGGTCCACGTACAGATATCCCCATAGTGCAAATGCGTGTGATGCAGAAGCCCCGCTTCCATCCTGAGTTACGGAATGGGAGAACAGGATATACGACATTACGGTTGCCAGAATAACAACAAGTAATGTACTCAGAATGCTAAATCCAATCACGGTCAAATATTTGGATGCCAGTATTTTGCTGCGTGACCACGGACGAATCAGCAGTAATTTAATCGTTCCCCAGGTGAATTCCCCAGCTACCGCTTCAGCTGCAATGACGACACAGAAGATGGTATTCAGGAAAAAGACGATTTGAACGGTAGTAATAGCTGCTTGCCAGTATGGAACCTCACTGGACCCCATGCCTTGATTAAGAAGAACCGGCATCAACAGCGAGATCAATGCCAGAATGGATAACATAATCCAAGTACGCGGACGACGGAAAATTTTCATGTTTTCATTCATAATGAGATTGCCGAAATTACCCAATGCTTCCGCCCCCAGTCACCTGCAAAAATTGATCTTCCAGCGTATGGGTTACGTTACGGATACCATATACCTGAAACCCTTCACTAACCAGCCTCGCATTCAAGTCCGGAATCTGCTCACGGGATAAACGAATCACAATGGCATTGCCCTGAACTGTAGCCTCGCTAAAGAGTTCGGCTGCACGCGGGGCATCATTTACCTCAAAAGCAACCTCAGTAAGTACGTCCACTCCCGCCTCAGCTCTGAGATTTCTTACATCAATCAATTTGCCATTTTGGATAATCGCAACGGTATCACACATCAACTCCATCTCCGACAACAAGTGACTGGATACAAAGACCGTGATCCCTTCCTGCTGACAGAGCTGACGCAAATAATCCCTAAGTTCCCGTATTCCCTGTGGATCGAGCCCGTTGGTCGGTTCATCCAATACCAATAATTTGGGTTTATGTAATATGGCTTGGGCCACGCCCAGACGCTGGCGCATACCCAGAGAATAGGTCTTTACCTTGTCATGAATGCGAGCTGTAAGCCCAACTCGTTCAATCGTCTCGGCAATGCGTTCCTTCGTAATACCAGGTGACATCCGAGCAAAGTGGACGAGATTCTGATATCCAGTCAGAAACTTGTACATTTCTGGATTCTCGACAATAGCCCCAACCTGAGCTATGGCTTGCTCAAATTCATTCTTCACACTGTGTCCCGAGATGATGATATCTCCTTGACTGATGGACATCAGTCCTACCATCATTCGAATCGTTGTTGTTTTCCCCGCTCCATTGGGTCCTAAAAAACCAAAAACCTGCCCCGGAGAAATATCCAGAGTCAGGTCACTGACCAATGATCGGGAGGAGATGATTTTACTGACGCCCTGAAGACGGACGACCGGCTCCTGCTGCATTCCATTTCCTCCTTCATCAACGAACATTCACATCATGTCCGTTTCTCATATGAAGATAGTGTATCATAATCTTTAGTATATTGTCCCGCAAACTGGGATTTCCCCTGACGTTTCGTATGAACTACACACGCTTCACAGCATCCAAGCGGCATCTCACTCCGATAAAATCCGGTGCGAAATACGTGATTGCCTCCACAGTCCTCTTCCTTTAGTTCGACAGAGCCCCTAGCGACCGACACAATCATCCCACAACTGACACAGTAAAAGCGGTCCATTTCGATCAATGAATTTCCTTCCCCTCACAAGGAGCATTGGAGTCCCTGTTATTTGTCGTTAGACGCTGAATTTTGATACATTTTGTATCTAACTCGTAATTTACTTGACACCGGGACTAATGTCAACCCCCTACAGGTTTAAAAAGAAATGAAATGCAAAAAAAGCTCTATAAATGCGACTAAAGTCTCGCATTTATAGAGCCATTTCAAGTACAAATGATACAATTCGGTTCATCGTATGGGTTGATACTATCAGTCGGCTTTGTCATGCTCAGTCTTGGTATCTCCATTCTTCGGATAATACCAAAGCAGCGTCCAATCGTCCCCATCCTTTACGATATAACAATCCTGCACGATTTGAAATTGACCAAAGGTTCCCGAAAACTTCTGGGTAACACTAATGCGATACGCCTCTGCAAATGGCTTAACGCCATCAATTACCGTAACGTCAAACTCACGCTCTGGTTTTTCCATCTCCAGATCAAAGGTTTCCACCCCAAAGTGCTGCATGAAAATATGCGCTCTGGACTGTAAATAGACGCTTTTGGGAAAGCGCTCTTTCATCAATGGATGAAACAACTCCCATGAACTGCCGAAATCACCCGTCTGCTCATATTCGTAAAACTCTTGGGCAATGGCAGCAGCTTCATCTGGTGCATCTGCACGAAACAGATATGGGATGGTTCTGCCTATGAGCCATAACAGCAGCAGCACAAGTGCTATGAATCCGATCTTTTTAAGTAACGCATTCCGGTTCCTTCTTCGCAGCATGCCCCGTCCCCCCTTGTCCTACTTCCATACTTATGATGGATAGCAAGCAAGTAGAAGCGTGAACTAACGAGCAGCATTTCCTGGGAAATCACTTTCTTTTGACTGAAGAACGCCTTGGGGACCTGAATCTTCTGTAAACAACATTAACACCCATATATAAGGCAATTCCGCCACATCCGCCAAGCAGGTCCACGCCAACATCACGGATTGAACTCGTCCGGTTTGGGCTGAACTGCTGAATATATTCATCAATGGAGGCGATAACCGCTACTACGGTCAACGCAGCAGCGATACAAGCCCACATTCGCAGTTTCCTATATCTCAGCCCACCATAGATAAGCACCGCCAGCACAGCATATACAAATAAATGCGCACTTTTCCGAAATATGAACTCAACAAAATCATACGGTCGTTGTCTTAAGGAATAATCAAGCTCACCGTATGTGAATTGCACATCGGGTAGTGCAAATCCGATCTTCACCTTTTCAGACCATTTATGCAGCCAAGGCTGGATGGTCTGCTGCTGATATGATTGGGTAGAAAAGTGCCAGATCACCAAAACCCAGGCGGCAATCAGCAGCAGTGACAAGATATAAACATAAGGTCGTTGTTTACGCCTATGCTTATGTCTTCGTTTCCCGTAATCCTCCTCCATAAGCAAGGTCCTCACCACTTTCATAAGCCTTCCATTATTTCTGTTTATTTCTCCAAATGTTCTTCAATTATTCCGTGAATGCGATCCCTTTCCTGCTGATCCACGATGTAATAATAAATCCCATTGATTTTCTCGCCTTTACCCTTAATCTCCACCGTATCCACATTCTCCAGATCATTGCGATATTCGAGGAGAAGTTCCTTCATCTCATCAAAAGTAACATCCGTTCTGACATGAGTACCCAGTTCCTCTAACATATTTTGGATATGAAGTACACTGGAGAATTGCATTGTATTCTTAAGCATCTGCTTCAGAACCTCACGCTGTCGATCATTACGCCCCAAATCCCCTTTCGGGTCATCATAGCGCATTCTTGAAAAACCGAGCGCAGCAACACCGTCCAGATGAATATTCCCTTGATCGTACCGCTGTCCCTCATAATCAAATGCAAAAGGATTATTTACGTCCACGCCTCCGACCAGGTCGATGATTTTGGAAAAGCCCTCCATATCCACTTTCATATAATAATGAATGGGGACTCCCAAAAATTGCTCGACGGTATTTACTGACATGTCCACGCCTCCGAAGGCATAAGCATGATTGATCTTATCTACTGTATTGTGTCCCACAATGTCTGTCCGTGTATCCCGTGGAATATTAAACATGAGCACTTGTTTTTTCCCTGGATTTACACTCAGTACGATCATCGTATCCGAGCGCCCTCGATCATTCGGACGCTCATCCACGCCCAAAATCAGTGCGTTAAAAGGCTCTTTGTTGTTGATGTCCACCTGCAGCCCACCTCTGCTATCTGTGACCGAGACGGGCTTTACAGGATTTCGGGGCTCATAAATTTGGTCAGCGGTTGATTTAACGGATTGGTAGAGATATATGGCATAACCAAACACAACAACTACAAAAAAGGAAACAATCCAGATGGTAACTTTCATCCACTTTTTCATGGGTTCTGCCTCACTCACATTCAAGATGATGAATAGCGGTTAGATGATTGCTGCCGCTTTCCCTTCCAGCTTCGTCAAACCCGGACGACCAACAGAATAATATTGAAGAGTAGACGCCTGAACCTGTTCAGCGCTATACAGATTACGACCATCAATCATGATGGGATCCTTCATAATTTTGGCCAGTTCATTCAGATCGATATGAGCGAATTCCTTCCATTCAGTCAACACGCACAGGGCGTCTGCTCCTTCAGCAGCATGAAGCGGATTCTCTTCCCACGTGATGGAGGCGACATCTACTTCTTTACGGAAGTTCGCAGTTGCAATGGGATCATAGGCCTTGATTACTGCTCCGGCATCACTTAAATGCTGAATGATATCGATTGCTGGAGCATCCCGCACGTCATCTGTCTCCGGTTTAAACGCTAATCCCCAGACAGCAATTGTTTTTCCTTTTAAAGATCCTAGCGCCTCTTCCAGTTTGTGAATGACATGAAAACGCTGATCCTGGTTTACCTGGACAACCGATTTTAACAGTCTAAAATCATAATCCACCATGCCTGCGATCTGAATTAGCGCCTGTGTATCTTTTGGAAAACATGAACCCCCATAACCAATACCTGCCTTCAAAAAGGAAGCTCCAATACGTTTATCGTAGCCCATGCCTTCGGCTACTCGTGTAACGTCAGCGCCTACTTTTTCACATATATTCGAGATTTCATTGATAAATGAGATTTTGGTAGCAAGAAATGCATTGGAAGCATATTTAATCATTTCTGCCGACCGAATATCCGTAATGATCAGGTTCTCGGTCAATGGCCGATGAAGTTTTTTTAGTGATTTAATCGCACGATCACTGTCTGTTCCAATGACAATCCGGTCAGGATTCAGCGTATCCTTGACTGCAGATCCTTCTCGAAGGAATTCGGGAACCGAAGCCACATCGAAAGGCTGAGATGAAATACTGCTAACCAGCTCACGAACACGATCATTGGTGCCTACAGGAACGGTGCTTTTGGTCACAATAATTTTGTAGCTTTCTATGTGACTTCCAATCTCTATAGCTACTTGCTCCACATAGCTCAGGTTGGCCTCGCCGTTGGGAAGAGAAGGCGTGCCTACAGCGATAAAGATAATATCCGACTGACTAATCGCATCAGCAATATTGGAGGTGAACGATAGTTTGCCTGCTTGCATGTTGGAAGCCATCAACTCTTTGAGGCCGGGCTCGTAGATGGGCACGTTGCCCTCGTTGAGCATCTTCACTTTGGCCTCATTGTTGTCCACACAGATGACTTGGTTGCCGATCTCCGAAAAGCATACTCCCGATACAAGACCTACATACCCTGTTCCAATCACCGCAATATTCATCTTGTTTTCCCCCAATTCACGCAATTTTGGATAATATCTGTCCATTCCATCTCGATTCGTACGATATCCTCTTCCACCAGCTCACTGCCCATCTGAACTTCAATGATTTCAAGTTCTGTGATAGCTCTTACACTATGTTTTCCGCCAGATGGGATTGAAATGGTATCGCCCTGATTAATCTGTTTTAAATCACCATCCAGAATCAACTCACCTTGCCCGGAAACAACTGTCCAAACTTCGTTTCGTTTCAGATGATATTGGTAAGATAAATTTTTATCAGCCCCAATAATAATGCGCTTGGTTAGTACCTCTTCTCCCTGGGAATTCCGTGTATAATCAAGAACTTTATAACAGCCCCAGCGTCGTTCTTCATACATGGGACGTTCCGCACTATCTTTAAGAATTTCTTTGATTTGTGGACTAGCCTCTTTCTCGCTGACCAGAATACCATCTGGGCTTATAGCTACAATTACGTTTGAAACGCCTAGTACACATACCGGGATATTCAACTCGTTGACCAAATGTGTGTTTAATGAGCTATCTGTAACTACTCCCTTACCCACAATGTTGGTGCTCATCTCATCTGTCAGCGTATTCCATGTGCCGAGATCTTTCCAATATCCCTCGTAAGGTGTAACCACAATGTGACTGGCTTTTTCGACTACCTGATAATCAAAGCTAATTTTCTGTAATCTTCCGTATTGTTTGAGAATCTCTTCATACTGAATTGGCAGTTCAAGAGAGATCAGCAGATTAATCAGATAATTCAGTTTGAATGCAAAAACCCCGCAATTCCAAAGGGCAGATTGCTCTATCATCTCTGCCGCTTCAGTCTCACAGGGTTTTTCTTGAAAACGTGATACTTTGGCGTAATGGTTGTGTTTTTCAGTTCCATGTTGATCGGGAATAATATAACCGTATTTCTCTGAAGGATAGGTGGGCTTCACCCCGATTAATGCGAGTTCCGCACCAGACTCATCCAACACTCCTTCAAGCTCCGTAACTTTATAGAAAAAGGATTCCTCCACATATGGATCAACAGGAAGTACAGCGACCGTTTCGTTCAGACTGACACCCTGTACCGAGTACAGATAAACGGCTGCTAAAGCAATTGCAGGAAAGGTGTCTCTGCGTTCCGGCTCGACGACAAGATCAACCTCATCGCCCAGTTGACTTCGCAAAATCTCCACCTGTGGCTTACTCGTTGCAATCGTGGCCTTTTCGCTTAGCCCCGTGTGCTGCAGTTGCCTCCATACGCGTTGAACCATGGATTCAGTCTGCCCTTCAGGGCCCTCCAGTACTTTCAGGAACTGCTTCGATCTCGTATCATTGGATAAGGGCCATAACCTCTTGCCTGATCCACCGGAGAGAAGTACGATTCTCATGGTTATCACTCCACTCTCTATAGTTTACATACATTGGACCCGGATTTTTTATACTGTTGCGGTTGTTTCCATATAGTTAGGCGCAGGTGGAGAACCGGCTTTTGAAGAGGAATCCATGTTTGCCGTGTTAACTTCATGAGTCCAGATGCTATAATATCCCGAGTTTTTCCCGTAGGAGTTATCAATTAGCACATTGGGTTTTGCCATAAGGCAAGATAAGATGTGTCCATGTAATCTGGAAGAATGAATCATGCGATAGTCTGCGAAACAACGAATAGCCTTGTTCACCAGATAATCACTATATTTCATCCATAAAAACTGTGAAATGGCTCGTGACGCCCGCTTTTTCAATCCTTTACTGATGTAATAAATAAATTTCTTTTCATATCTGTTATATAATGTTGGCCAATCTAAGTAGTCACCCTTCTGTTCTGATGAAATCAAAGATTGTTGAGAGATTTGTTCAATATCTGTTCTAAAAAAATTCAGCTTCTCTTTACGTGGGGAATGTTTCACATCAATTGGCCATAATTGATGTGCCATATCAGGAATTAATGCTACCTGACAGTTGGTAAAATTATGGGAAGCAATTTGGAACGAAGTCTCATCCCGTACATATATATGGAGATCTGGATGTTTATTAAAAATAGCAGCGGTTCTATGAAGAGCAGACTGATCCTTATAAAATATCGTTTGAGGAAGAATCACAATCTTATGATTGGGATAATGCTGGACAATATTTTCTCTCAATTTTTGATGGGCTTCGTATAAATCGCCAAAATTCCCGCCACCATGAAGTACAATAATTTGATCTCGCGGTATTTCAATCTGATAATCAAAATCATAAACACTGTATCTATGGGTGACGTGAATACGATGATCTTTAAAAAAAGTCTCTGTTCCTTTCATAATAAGAAGATCTCCACAATTACTATGAACAGGATAATCAATGTAATAAATTTTGGAATTAGAAGGTATGACATCCAGTATGGATTCAAGCCGTTTTTTCAACTCATCCATGGGATGAATCGTTTGCACGTTTGACATCTTTTCCGGCTCCTTTAAGTATATTTTTCTCTCTCAATCTTTCCTTTAGAAACGTAATATCTTCCTTGTTGTACAACATCTTATGCATAGACATTTTGAAAATAATGGATACTGATGCCAATGACATCAATATGCGAACAAAGGAACCAAGCAATAATGCCAACCCTATTCCGTATAAGCCCAGAAGTGGAGTGAGCACAAAAAATAAAGTAATGGTGACAGCCAATGCTACAATTTGCCGGAGTACAATTACACCAGGTCTGCCCAATGCATTGAATGCCGAAGCCAGAATCCAGGACCCTCCGCCAACAATGCATTCCAGAGATAACAAATAAAACACACCGCTAGCTTCAAGAAATTCCGGTCCGAACAGTATTCCAATAAAAAAACGACCAATCAGCATACTAGGTATGATGATGATCGTCATAAGAACCATACTGATGCGGAAGGCTCTGCCTACTAGAGTCAGCACCTTCTGCTGCTCCATGCCTGCGACCTTCGGAAAGATCACATTCGTTATCGCAGTCTGAACTACGTTAAACATACGTGAGAGGGCAAAAACAACCGAATACAACCCAAAATCTTTGGGTGTAAGCAAAGCTAAAATAATAATTTTATCGAACTGGTTATACAAAGTACCAAGCAGTTCCACACCGTATACTCGAATGCCATAACTGAATAGGTGAACACAGGTTCTAAATTGGCCTGCCAGCTTGCTTACTGAACTGAATATTTGCTGCCGCATGGCATACATGTAACAGATCAATACAAGTATATTCGCTGCAAAACTAACAATAATTGCTCTTTCCACCGTCAATATGCCTGTTATCCACAGGAAAACCAGACCAACAAGATTAAATAAGGGAGCAAACAGCCTGGATAGATTATAAATATGGAATTTATCCGTTCCTTGGGCGGCGGCTGCAAGCACTCCCATAAACAGCATTACAGGAACCATGGATACGGTATACCAGCGAGCAATGGAAACGACCGATTCCGAATACCCGGAGAGCCAGAAAGAGATGCCAAACCAACTTACAATCCCAGCGATCAAGCTGATAGGAATTTGAACTGCAAAACTCATGCTGATGTATGTGGGTAATTGATTGATGTTCTTTTTCACATTGTAGATTAACGAGGTTGGCAGACCAAATGCAGCTAGGCCAGATATAAAGGCGGGCCAGAACAATACAGCAGCAAGTTCACCTTTACCCGTTGCCCCGAACATTCGAGCTGTAATAATAGAAGTGAGCGTTGTCACAGCCATAATAAGAATATTGGCAACACTGGTCATAAAAATGGTCTGCACCATGCTATGCTGTCTTGGCTTTTTGGCAATTGCCATGTTCATCAGGTGTTCAGTCCTCTGCTGTTCCGGAAAGACCCTACGATCGTTCCGTTACGATAAGATATCTTTGCCATTTCACTCATGACCTTTTGGACATTATTAAATGAGATTAATATTAATAATGCCGCCTGAATAATCCTTACAGTATGCTTGAATATTCCCCATCCACTCTTCTTATAACGTGTTGCATCACTAATGCCTTGCCAATAAACTCTTCGCAGTAACCAACGTTTAGTTAACCTACTTTTTGCTATTTTGTGCTCTACAATAGCGTATGGACTGTAAAAAACTTTATACTCTTGACGAACTCGGCCAATTAGCTCACTTTCTTCACTTGACATTAAATTGCTACCTACACGTCCCAAATCTTCTCTAAATGGTTTAATCTGCTGAAAAATACTCATCCTGAAAGCTACATTAGCTCCAAAAGGAATAGAAGGTGCCTGCATTTCCACAATATCGCTCGAAAAATCCATCAGCGTATACAGACTAACGATATCATGTGGTATCCAATCAGGCTTTCCCCCCTCCCAGATAGGTACTATTTTTCCACCAACACAACCAATTTGGGAATCCATATCAAAAATTCTAACGACTTCTTTAATCCATGTAGAACACGCTAGTGCGTCATCATCCAGGAATAAAATAAACTCCCCCTTCGCTTCCTGTATCGCTCTATTTCTTGCATAGGATAATCCTAATTGAGGCTCGAAAATATAGCGAACATGCGCTGGCATGTTAAGAGAGTCGAATAATTCTTTGGTATTATCAGTTGAATTATTATCAATAACCAGTATCTCGTAATCAGCACTACCCGTGTCCCCATTCAAAACACTTTCAACAGCCTGCATCGTGTCTATTGCTCTGTTGTGTGTACAAATGGATACTGAAGCCCTCATGATCTCACCCCAAATATCAGTTTTTATTTTAGGCTAATTGCTTCAACAGCTGTCCGCGATGCGACCATAAGCAATGATTAGTGACCCAGTCATAACCGTTATTTCCCATCGTTCTGGCCAGTCCTTCATCTGTAATCAATTCTTCGATACGATTGGCGATTTCCTTTTCATCCAGAGGATTCACCAGATAACCGGTTATCTCGTCCTTTACTGCGTCAGGAATTCCACCACTATTGCCCGCAATCACAGGTAATCTGTAGTAATTGGCTTCAAGGAATACGATTCCGAAGCCTTCTACATCACCTTTTTCCTTAATATCGCGGCTAGGCATGATGAATAAATCAGAACATTCATATAATTGATGCAGCTCATGGTCAGTAATGCCGCCTGTGAAAACAACTACAGAATCTAATCCGTACTGCCTCACCAAACGTTCCAGTTCCCCTCTGTGTGGACCCTCTCCACATATTAGATATTTCAGATTAGGAATCCGCTCGATCACATGACTAATCGCTTTAAGAGTAACATCATGTCCCTTGCGCTCCACCAAACGAGAGACGGTTATCATCACTTTGTTATCATGCAGATTATATTTATCCCGGATATCTTCATGAAGTCCAGAATTAGCGTTTAATTTGCTTACGTTTAATCCTGGTGGGATAATGACAATTTGCAGCTCTGGAATACCGAGCTCAACCAACTTTGACTTCGTATACTGGCTATTGGCAATCACCTTGTCAGACCGCCTCAAAATGAACAACAGGAGTGGGAATAACTTGCTCTTCACCATCCCCATAACATCCAGACCGTGAACATAAGGGAAATATTTCACTCCAAAAAATGTTTTCATCAACGGGCCAGCGATGCCTACTGGAAATATGTTAACAAAATGTATTTCGTCCGCCTTTTTGCGCCATTTCAGAATAATAAGCTGGAAGACTAGGATAAGCTGCGATACGATGAGCAGGAGCTTATTGGAATTCCAAAAGATTCGCTTCCGGATAATCTCGAAATCGGCCTTCTGGTCAAATTGTTCGGAGGCTGCAACATCCTTTATTTTATTCGTTAGAACCGTGGTCTCTTCTGCCGGAATCTGAGATATAAGTCCATAAGCATAATCATGAATCCCTCCTTTTTCCGGGGGGAAATCAATAGCAACAAAAACCTTATTCATACATTTTATCTCCCTTGAGAGGTCTTATCGAAAGAGTATCTACATCGTGTTCATAATGATGTTCACCGTGTCTTTAGCACATTTGTTCCAGGAAAACAGACCCGAGTGATCTTTTCCTTTATAAGACATTTGCTTGCTTAATTCCGGATTGGATGTAATTTCAATCAATTGTGAAGCTGCTTCTTTCGGACTGTCCGGATTAAAATACAAAACAGCATCTCCACATACTTCTGGAATGGATGCACGAGAAGATACAATAACGGGGCAACCTGACGCCATTGCTTCCAAAGGTGGCAAGCCGAAGCCTTCATACAAGGAAGGAAATATAAACCCAGCCGCATCCTCGTAAAGCGCCTTTAATTCCTCATCTGTAACATAGCCCACCCAATTAACAGCATCGGATTTGGCCCATGTCTGTTCACCAAAAACTTTACTGTTTTTAGAACCAACAATAACAACGTTCAGATTGTGAGCTTCGATCTCAGGTAATACTTCAAAAATCAAGTTGAAGTTTTTATAGGGATTCATCGTACTCACAGCCAAGACATAAGGTGATTGAATACCATATTTTTCGATCGTTCCTGCAGCCGCCTTTTTTCGATGAATGTGATCAATACCCAGATGAGTGACCACGAGCTTGTGCTCCGCTATTTTACAGTGCTGCATCAGTTCTCCTTTGGAGAAGTGAGATACAGTAATAATCTTCTTGGATGTTTTCCCCAGTCGAACCATCAAAAATTTGTACCAGGCACGGAAAGCAAAAGAAAAAGCCTTCGGGTAATTGAAGACAGCAGCATCATGGATGGTTACAATCTGATTTTTGTTAAAAGCCGGACCCGTGTTACACAGGTTGATTAACAATCCTCCCTTGGCATAAAAGGGAAGTTCAAGTTGCTCCCAAAGATGTCCTTTCAACTTACCAACCGCTTTGTGGCGTATATGCTTGAATGCTGGTTCGTTAATTATATTGGAGGGAGATAATAAGCAAAATTCATAACGGTTTCCGTCAATTTCACCCCGATCAATCAATTGATCCATTTCTTTTACAAGCTCCAGTGCATATCGCTGAACTCCGGTTATGGTCTGGGTCAAAAAACGAGCATTAATATATATTTTAATCATGTGCATCTCCAGCTCTCTTCGAAAATTCTAAGCGACTCGTCACGGGTATTTCCTGAACAGAAGCTCCTGTAAACGCCTCATAATAGAGCCCCACAATTTCTTCGTTCATCCGAGAAGCGTTAAATTTATCCTTATAGATGGCATAACCTGCCTCACCCATTGCTACCAATTCAGCCTTATCTAGGTTCTTCAGGATGTTCAACAGTTCATGAGAATGTTCAATATCAAAAATATATCCACTTTCACCATGCTGAATGAGTTCCGGTAAAGCTCCGCGACTACTTCCGATAACGGGTTTCCGATTCTTCATAGCCTCGATAGCAACAAGTCCAAAACCTTCCCATCTGGATGGCATGATGACCGCATCACATTGCTGATAATATCGATCGATTTCCGCATTGTTCACCCAGCCAAGACGAATAATGTTTTCGGGAAATTCCCATACCTTGTCTTCAAGTACGGTGTCTCCGATAACATACAAGCGAATGTGCTGCTGCAATTCCGGATGTTTTTTAAACATATCCAGTACAATATCAAGCCCTTTTTGTCGGTCATACCTGCCCACGAATAACAACTGAATGATATCCGTCTCCTCTGAAGATTTGTTTAAGGGAATAAAGTCACTAGCTTCGCGTTCACGTATACCGTTATAGACAAGTTTGGACTTAGAAGCGGATAAACCCAAACGTAAAGATTGTTCCAGTTCATACTTGGAAATATTAACAATGACATCCGTTTTATATTCCATAAGCTTTTCTATTAAAAAATAACCTTTTCTGTACAATGGTTTGGTGTCCATTAGAAAAGCCCAGCCATGGGAACAATAAAAAACGCTAGCTTTTTGTGGAAAAATAAAAAATAAGCCCCTTGCGAGGATACCCGCAAATGAGCTATGAATATGAATAATATCTGGTTGAATAGACTTAATGGCTTGATGAATTTGTCTCATGGCCGCGAAAAAGTATTTGGGGTGACGTGTATACTTATAACGCAGAATGTGATCTGGCTCCAAATCAAAATCAGAAGCCGAATTATAGTCACTCATCAGCAGATAAACATCGAAAAATTCACGTTGGTATCCAACAACTTCATTAAGATAGGTCGCCATTCCACCAACGACGTATTCGCCGATGTGTAAAATCCTCAATCTTCTCACCCCACTTTCTGTGATATTTCCCCTGAATTACGAGACTGAACAATAGCCATGCCAATGAGCATCCAGAAGAAAACGTTGGCAGGAAACAACTCAAGTACATTCGTTGTAAGACTTGCAGCTGCCACTCCCGCGCCAAGTGCAAGTGCCATCTGAGGCAGACGCAAAGGGCTCGAGTCAGTTGACGTATTCATTTTCTTGACAAGAGAGACAACAATCCACATAATTAAAACGACAAAATAAATGATTCCGATCCAACCTGTCTGCTCGTATAAGGAAAAATACTGATTGTCTACCGCAAAATTGCTAGAGTTCACACCGATCATATACGTTCTCCGGCTTGCCGCCCCTACCGAACCAATGCCATTGCCAATTACTCCATTCATCGTAAACGGAGAAGTAAGACTGTTCCCCCATGTCTGTAACCGATCCAATAAGGAAGAACTGGAAAGCAAATTTTTAGATTCAAGCATTCTGCTCCCGAAGAACACAGCTGCTGGGAGCAGCATGAAAGTAACGCCAATTAGCAGTGTGTTTTTTTTGCTATATTTTCGAATCTGGAGAAAGAACATAATGATTTGATATACAAACCATAGTAACAGTGCTGATCGAATGGTCGACAATAGCAAGAAGCTGATTGTCAGTAATTGAATGATTACTCGAAAAAAACGATGTTTCAATGCCATTTTAGTTCGTTCTGCAATCAAGCCTGTTATAAGCAAAGCATACGCATATCCGTCAGGTGAATAGGTTATAGATGACAGGCGAGGTACACCTTCTAAATAGTTTTTAATGTTCACTCCATAGATAAAACCAAGCGAAATCAACTTTTCAATCCCAAGTGAGTACTGAACCAGCCAACCAACAATTAATAAAATAAATATAATCAGGTTTGTTCTGGCAAACGCATAAATGCCTTGACATTGTGAGATGAGCATCCCGGTAAACATCATAATTAACGGTAAAAATGTGATTTTAATCCCGTATATAAGTGTTACAACACTCGCACCCAGTAACAGATTTAACGCACCTAGTGCAATAACTGAACCCAATATGAATAGAAAAGGCCTAATGAATAAAGTCTGGCTTCGGTATACTTTCCCTAAAGCAAAGATCGCGACCAACACCATGCCTACGTCCTTTAGTGAACGAATGATGATGTTATCGACATAAATAGAGACCAAACCATAGATGGATAAATAGATCAGCAATATATAGACGGTTGTATTGAATAGTGAATAATGTGATTCTGGCTTCACATAAACATACGAATGGGGTCTGGCATTCAAGGAAGTAATTTGCATTTTACCCTCCACGCCTGATTAACTTATCGTATATATTGATATGTTCTTTAAGAAGATAGGCTTCATTAAAAGTCTGGCTATGCGCATAACACTGTTGTTTCAATTGAACCTTATCCTGTTCGGGTAAATGATAATATTGAAGAATTCCTTGAGCAATAGCCTCTGAATTGTAGGCAGGAAATGAAAATTTCCCCGGTTCAACCAGAATCTCTGGCATGCCTCCAACACGAGAAGCATACACAGGCGTGCCTACCTGATACGATTCGATCACAACTCTTCCAAAAGGTTCAGCCCAAGTGGAGGGAACAACGGTGAGATCCATCTCTTTCATCTGTAAGGCAATCTGAGATTTATCCAGTTTCCCTCTGAAAATAATGCGTGATTCGGACCCTGCTAACTGTTTCAAATGGTGCAGCAGTGGACCATCCCCAAAAATATGCAGGTTGCCCACAATATCCCGTCCAAGACTTTTTACCGCATCAATTAGATATTGAACACCCTTTACTTCCGTTAATTGCCCAAAATAACCGATATTCAATGGCTGATGATGGTGAATCTCTTTCTGTGCATACAACTGCTGGACATTGTTGTTCTCCTCTACAATGTTATGAATGACATGTTTGGAGGATTGTTCGAAGAAACCAAGCGTTGTATGACTCCCAAGGATATGATTGGATATACCAATGACCGAAGATATCATTCGGCTGGATCTTCTTGATATTTGCCTATATAACCTGGAGTAGGCAGAAATTTTGATCGGGTCAATTAATGAAAAATCACGTAGGGTATGCACAACCGGAATATTCAACTCATGTGCAGCCTTCCAGATCGCCAGGCTCAGACCAGGGATATTCTGGGTATGAATAATAGCAGGTTGTATTCTGGTTAGAAATGCCTTGATGTATCGATATTGCCTGATATTAAAAATATCCTGGACTCTCCACATCATCTTATTGGCTGCGGACGTTTCTTGTACAGTATCTCCGATCCAGTACCGATTGTTATAAGGCAGCCGCGAGACTTCAACCCCGTTAATCATCTCTGTACGTATTTCCCTTTTCTCGTGCCCACCTACAGTAATGACTTTGACCTCATAATGACGATTCATCGTCTGCGCCAGAATTTGTGTTGATATCTCCGCGCCTCCAATAATATGGGGTGGATACAAGCTGTGAGCAATTAATACTTTTTCCATTCTTCTCAACTCACTTTATCAGCTTCATGAGGTTTCCTGCAGCATCGCCCGGTAATGATCGATCGTAAGTTTTAATCCTTCTTCCAAGCCAATCTCCGGTTCCCAATTTAAAATTTCTCGAGCCTTGTCAATGACCGGACGTCTAACCTTAGGGTCATCTTCTGGCAAAGGTAAAAAAACAAGATTGCTGTCTGATTGCGTAAGCTCTTTAACCAAACGAGCAACTTCAAGTACGCTATATTCTGTGGGATTACCAATGTTGATGATTTCCCCATTCGCTCTATCTACAGCCATCAGCTGCTGTAGTCCTCGAATGTTATCATCCACATAACAGAATGAGCGAGTCTGTGATCCGTCCCCGTATACTGTAATATCCTGTCCTGTCAGTGCCTGTGTTACAAAGTTGGAAATGACACGACCATCATCGTTTCGGAGTCCTGAGGAATACGTATTGAAAATACGCGCTACCTTCACGGGAACACTGTGTTTCGTGTAGTATTCATAACAAAACACTTCGCCCAAACGCTTGGCCTCATCATAACAGGCTCTTGGTCCCCAAGTGTTCACGTTACCTCGATAACTCTCAGGCTGTGGATGAACCTCGGGATCTCCATAAGCTTCGCTCGTACTCGAATACAGGAACTTGGCTCCTTTGGTACGGGCGAGCTCCAACAAATGATAGGTTCCTCGAGTGTTCACCCAGATCGTTCCGATCGAATCCGCCTGATAGAATTTGGGTGAAGCAGGTGAGGCCAGATGATAGACTTCATCTACTGGCTGATCTACCAGAAAATCCAGTGAGTCGGGCAGCGTTACATCAGCTTCAAAGAAAAAAAAGAGGGGGCTGTTAGCCACCTCTTGCAGATTTTTAGAAACGCCTGTTGAAAGGTTATCTATTCCGGTAACCTGATGTCCCTGATCAATTAATGATTTGACTAGATGTGAGCCTAGGAAACCGGCCGCTCCCGTCACTACAACATGTTTCAATGCGATCACACTCCATATTATCTAATGAGTAGGTTAAAATGTATTACTTTTAATCATAACGCCAATGGTTTTAAAAATGATAATGATATCCATCTTTAAGGAAACGTTAGAGATGTAGTGAAAATCATATTGCAGATTGTGGTGAATCGGCTCTTTGCGAACATCACTTACTTGCCATAACCCAGTAATTCCTGGTTTCACCAGAAACCGTCTGCGCTCCAGATCCGTGTAGCTTTCTTCTACGATTCGCTTCATTTCAGGTCTGGGACCTATGAAGCTCATGTCACCCTTGATAATATTCAGCAATTGTGGCAGCTCATCCAGGCTCGTTTTACGAAGTAATCTACCCAGCCGTGTAATTCTCGGATCATCGCTTGTCGTTGGAGATACGCCATATTTGGGCGCATCTGTACGCATCGTTCTGAATTTATAAATACTAAATTTAACTCCGTTTTTCCCGTAACGTTCTTGTCTGAATATTACAGGTCCTTTGGAATCAAGCTTAATCATAAGCGCTGCAACAAGCATGACCGGTGATGTAATCAGCAACAGCACAGCCGCAATAATAAAATCAATAAACGGTTTTATTACGTCAGCATATCCGCCAACACGCTGGGAGTAAGGCTGTTCCAATACTGCCGAAGTGCCATCCTTGGCCAGGGCTTCTCCACTCCCAAAGTATTCCGGTCTTGAAAGTTTCACAGACTATCCCCTCCTGCTACAAGCATTTGGTTCAATTGTTCCTTCATCAGAATCTCTTCGATCGCCATTAGAACCGGCGCACGCAATTCTTTATTTTTGAGGGCAAAATCAAGTGTCGTCAGGATATAGCCCAGCTTCTCACCCACGTCAAACCGGGAGCCTTCAAAGTCATAAGCACTGATTCCTTCATCCCGATTCAGCATTTGCAGCGCATCCGTGAGCTGAATCTCACCACCCGCACCCACATTTTGTTCTTCCAGATACTCAAATACTTTCGGTGTCAAAATGTAACGGCCCATAATAGCCAAATTGGAAGGTGCTGTACCCAAAGGTGGCTTTTCAACCATGCTGTTCACAGAAGATAAACGTCCCTCTGTATGCAGGGGATCAATAATTCCATAGCGGTAAGTTTCACTTGGACTTACTGTTTTTACTCCGAGTACAGACTGGTTGACCTTCTCATATTGCTGAATGAGTTGCTTCGTGCACGGCACATCCGAAACCACAATATCATCGCCAAGTAATACAGCAAACGGTTCATTACCAATAAAATTTCGAGCACACCAGACTGCATGCCCGAGTCCCAGCGCTTCCTTCTGCCTTATGTAATGAATATCAACGTTGGAGGACTTCCGGACTTCTTCCAGTAAGCTGAGCTTTCCTTTTTCGAGCAAATTCTGCTCCAGTTCAAACGCGCTGTCAAAATGATCTTCAATCGCACGTTTTCCCTTGCCCGTTACAATAATAATGTCCTCAATCCCGGAAGCTACAGCTTCTTCAACGATGTATTGAATGGTCGGTTTATCCACAATAGGGAGCATTTCTTTAGGCATTGCCTTTGTAGCGGGTAAAAATCGGGTCCCCAAGCCTGCTGCGGGAATGATTGCTTTCCTCACTTTAGTCATAAATACCACCCTATCCATTATTATTTTTTTATGTTTAAAAGCATGAGTTGGATCATTTAAATCCATGAAACCATGAAATAAATTGATGCAATTCTTACTTTTAATTTCATAAAAGGGCATTAAACCCAACCTCACATCACACCCTTGACGATATACGTCTAAGGTACACTACCCACAGTGTGACCGAGTGCCTACCTTGATAAAGGTATAGTAGACATCACCTTGATGACATTATTTATGGATCAAATGTGTGCATTTGTTACACATTTTCCCCATAGTACGCATTCCGGCTCTTGGGCACCTGTACATTGTTCAAAACTGCTCCGAGGATACGTGCATTCACATGTTCAAGGTGGGCTTTTGCCTTTCTAACCAGATCCCTCTTCACCTTGCCTGCACTTACGACAAGAATGACCCCATCACACAATGAACTAATAATTAAAGCATCGGTAACTGCCAGAACAGGAGGTGTATCAAATAAAATCACATCGTATTCTTCCTTCAAATCCTGGAGCAAGGCCGTCATTTTACGAGATCCAATCATCTCTGAAGGATTAGGAGGTATAGGGCCGGAAGACAGAACATGCAGCCCTTCCACTCCGGTTTCCCGAAGTACTTCCGTAACTTTATATTGGCTGGATAATACACTCGTCAGCCCCACATGGTTAGGAACATTAAACATGCGATGCACCGCAGGTTTACGTAAGTCCGTATCCATAAGCAAAACCTTTTTTCCCTCTTGCGCATAGGTAACTGCCAAATTACCTATCGTTGTCGTTTTTCCTTCACCGGACAACGCCGAAGCAATCATGATCGTTTGAATCTGACTATCAATCGATGAGAATTGGATGTTGGTTCTCAACTTTCGATACGCCTCAGATGACGTAGACTTGGGATTAGCCATGGTTACAAGGCTCCCTTTATCATTGGTTAACCGTGGCATACTGGCCATCACCTACCTGTTTTTGAGATATGGTTGTCTGCTTGGAAAAACGGGCGTCTTCTTTTCGGATTCTGGAGATGACAGCTAGTGCAGGTATACCCAGTTCCTTCTCTAGTTCATCCTCTGTTTTCAAAGTATCGTCCAGGTATTCCAACAGGAATATAAACCCTATAGATAGTAGAAGTCCGACAAAGAAACTGATCAGGATGTTCATAACGGGATTTATATTGATAGGTCCAGAGGAGTCCGTAGGTTTGGCTTCACTCAGAATGGTTACATTATCCACTTTCATAATTAAGGGAATTTGGGATTTAAACACTTTGGCAACGGCATTTACCGTTTTTGCCGCTTTTTCAGAAGATAAACCGGTGGCGGTCAAACTCATAACCTGGGATTCATTCGCGGTGGTTACCCTTAGGCTTCGTCCCAATTCATTACCGTTCATGCCAAGATCGGGGTATGTAGCTGCTACTTTATCGAGGATTGCCGAAGATTTGATTATTTCAATATACGAATTAATCACTTTAATGTTGGTTTGAATTGAACTAATATCGAGGCTCGGTACACCTTGAGCATTATATGCCTGGTTCACGATTAATTTGGCATTCGCCTCGTAAATAGGTACAGTCAAAAAATAATTTTTAACACCTGCCCCAATACAAGCAACCGCAACGAAGGCAATGATGATCCAAAAACGTTTGCGTAAAATTTGCATATACTCTTTTAGCTCCATCTCGTATTCCTCCCATTTAAGTCAGCAAATTATGATGAAGATCGTTTCCTCTTAGCTGGTTACCAGAACAACAATCTACGCTTCATCATTACGGGTTCTTCCGGCTCTATGATTTGATAATTGTTCCATACCGAGCACGCATTATTTTGCAAAGTTTGAACTAGACGACTTCCAAATCGGCGTTCAAGCAGGTGATATGCGGCTTTCATTGAGAATGTTCTTTCTTCCATATTATGGGCGTCTGATGAAATGAAATGAAATCCGTTTTCTTTGCAAAAATGGAAACACCATTTCTGAACTTTTCTTCCGAAAAGCCCCAAGACCGATTGAGCCGTGATTTGACATAGAGCACCTTGCTCAACATATTCAACCAACAAATCGGGATTGTTCTGGATTGGACGATTTCGTTCGGGATGAGCAATAATAGGAATGATACCCGCCAACTTAAGTTCTTGGAGTATCCCGGGGAACTGCGAGGGGATATGACCAAAGGGCAATTCCAGCAACATGTATCGGCTCCCGGCGAGTGTGCAGCACTTTCCTGCATATAAGTCTCCAATCAGGTTGTCATGCACCCTGATCTCCTGTCCGGGACGGATCTCCAAGCGAATGTTGCGTTTGCGAAGTTCTGCATGTAGCAGGTCCACTGCCTGATTGACCACGTTGGGTTTATTGTTGTACTGCCCGTTCAGGTGATGCGGAGTAGCAATGATCGAGGTAATGCCTGAGGCTGCCGCTTTCTCAGCCATCGCAATGGACTGTTCCATATGGACAGGGCCATCATCCAGACCGGATAAAATGTGGCAGTGCATTTCAACCATATCCAAACTTCCTCAATGTATGATCCCCCTCGCCCCTTTATTCATTGCGCAAATGCTTTTGGTGTTAAAGAACTAATGCATAACGCTATGAAATATAGTAAAATGGCGTTAAGTACATGCTTGTTCAGAATATGTTTAGAATGTGTTCATTTCATATGGTAAAATCAATGTAATGATAGGTTTCCTGCAAGTTAGGTGGTTCCGATGCCTTCTCATACTGAAACCGGGAAACAGTCGGAAACTGAACTTCTCGAATCATTGTATTTAACTGTCCCGTTATATATAGTGTCTGCTCTTGCTGAATATGCAAGTTTGAATGATACAATGTGAGCTCACCGAAAGGCTGTTTCCATTGCAACTTTGCGTGGAGTCGCACACATACATGGCTATCTTCTACATCCAAACCAATCAGCATCTCTGGTGATATCGGCAAGTCCAGGTCGCTCAGGAAGGTGATCGCTCGTGTGTCCATACCAAGCAACAGAACGGGGCGTCTTTTGCGGTCCACCCATTTGCCATGAAACTCCTGAATGTACATATGGACATTTAATTTGAGATCCGCCCATTCCTGAATCATTGAATTCATGGCTTCATTCCTTTAGAATGGATTAGCTTGCAAGGTTGCCTATACTCCTTCTCACAGGTATATTGGCTAGGCAACGTGGTCATACTTAAAATATCCCAAATGATACATTTTGTAACTCCATACGTCCAATTTACGATACAATTTGTATCATGTCAAGCAGTATTTGGACATGGTTCTTTTGATTTACGACAATATGAGATGTCCTTAGACAGACCTATATACAACTAGGACTACTAAGGCGTTACGATGATGCAGGAAAGCTGCCCTGATCAAACATTTGGCTCAGGATTGTTTCAATATATATTTGATGGCGTTCAGGGGGAAATAGCATATGAGCTACGGAAATCGCATTGCTGAATTAAGGGAACAGCGGGGACTTACTCAAGAAGAACTTGCGAGCTCCATTCATATTACAAGAGCTGCTCTCTCCCACTACGAGAAGAACCGACGCAAACCGGATTTCGAAGTGTTAACGAGACTTGCTGACATCTTTGGCGTATCCATTGATTATCTCATTGGACGGACGAAACAAAGCGATGTCGTGATGGATGAGGACGTAAGGGAATTCGTGGACGCCCTTGAATTATCGGATAAGGAAGTGTTGGAGCGCTTCGGTCTGATGATTGATGGCAAACCCTTAACAGAAGAAGAGGCACGTCGTTTTATTGCTTTTGTCCGTATGGAACGCAGTATGGATTAAATCCGCAAAGAAGACCCAGCACCGAGGAATATCACGCTCCGGTTTCTGGGCTTTTTTATGTCTTGATTTGATTTCCCTCCATCTATTCGATGCTTGTCGATGTGTTGTCAAGCCCGCTTGTTGTTGTCGGAGGATACGAAATGGTTCCAACGCTCCGGGTCGATTCCGCATTGCAGTAAAACTTTCATGATGTCCATCTGGGTTGCTTCGACTGGTTTACCTTTCGGCTTACGATCGCCCCTGTTTGGATGCTTCATATTCATTCCGCTAACCTCTCTTATCTTTATACTTTCCCTGCCCTCCAAAACTAGCCTTATTATACTTGAGAAAGTTCTTCAATGTTGTCGTCTCATGGCGATAGCGTTTTTTGTGCGGGTTCTAATTTTGTCGAAAACCAAATAGGAGCTCTACAGCGCCGCATTGGCCGCCGTAAAGCTCCTATTATTCTTAATACAACCGGTTCATGCAATCGAACAGGAATGGATTAACCGCCTGTACGTGCAAGTTCACGCATGTTGGCTTCAAAAGCAGCCAGCAAAGCGGCCTCTCCGGTGAGGCCTGTTGCCTGAATCCGTTCGATTTGCTCGGTCATTCGTTTGAAGTCCTTCGGAATAACCCGAACAAATTGATCTACAGATTGCTGCCAGTTATCCAGAATGCGCTGTCCAGCCGCACTACCTGTATTTGCAACATGACGTTGAATCATGCCTCGCAGATCTGCACTCTCAGAGACATCTTCGATACGCTCCAAAAGTACCATTTCCAGATTACAACGTTGCAGGAATGTGCCTTTTGGATCATACACATAAGCGATACCGCCGGACATCCCGGCTGCAAAGTTACGACCTGTATCACCCAGAACGACGACACGTCCACCCGTCATGTACTCACAACCATGGTCACCTACACCTTCAACAACCACTTTGGCACCGGAGTTCCGTACAGCAAACCGCTCCCCGGCGATACCACGAATATAGGCTTCACCACTGGTTGCCCCATATAGAGCGGTGTTACCAATGATGATATTATCTTCGGCATCAAATGTGGCTTTTGGTGAAGGCATGACGATCAGTTTACCTCCGGACAATCCTTTACCTACATAGTCATTGGAGTCCCCTTCAACGGTCAATGTCATGCCTTTAGGTACAAAGGCCCCAAAGCTTTGTCCAGCAGAGCCGACAAATTTGAACTGAACCGTATCTTCAGGCAATCCTGCAATTCCATATTTGCGCGTAATTTCGCTGCCCAAAATGGTACCTACTGCACGGTTTACGTTAGTAATTGGAAGCACCGCTTCAACCGGTTGACCGGATTCGATCGCAGGTTGTGCCAATGGCAGCAACTGCTGCATATCCAGCGTCTCTTCCAATTGGTGATTTTGATGCTGTGTACGGTAACGTGCAGAGCCTTCTGGCATTTCAGGCACATGCAGCAATACGGACAGATCTACACCTTTTTTCTTCCAGTGGTCTACAGCCTCTACCGTTTCGAGGCAATCGGTACGACCAACCATTTCCTGAATCGTACGGAAGCCAAGATCTGCCATGATTTCGCGGACATCTTCAGCAACAAAACGCATGAAGTTGACGACATGAGCAGGATCTCCTGTATAATTTTTACGCAATTCAGGGTTTTGTGTCGCTACACCTACCGGACATGTATCCATCTGGCAGACACGCATCATGATGCAGCCGAGTGCAACGAGTGGTGCTGTCGAGAATCCATACTCCTCAGCTCCCAGCAAAGCAGCGATAGCCAAGTCACGGCCATTCAGCATTTTGCCGTCAGTTTCCAGAACAACACGGTCACGCAGATTGTTCAGCATCAACGTTTGATGTGTCTCTGCAAGACCCAACTCCCAAGGCATTCCCGCGTGGCGAATCGAGCCTTGCGGAGATGCACCTGTACCACCGTCATAACCGCTGACGAGGATAATATCGGCACGACCTTTGGCTACGCCCGCCGCAATCGTTCCAACGCCGACTTCGGATACCAATTTAACGTTAATCTCTGCACGTGGATTGGCATTTTTCAAGTCATAGATCAACTCAGCCAGATCCTCAATCGAGTAGATATCATGATGCGGTGGCGGAGAGATCAGACCTACACCTGGTGTTGATCCACGAACCTCAGCAACCCAAGGGTATACCTTACGTCCAGGCAGCTGTCCGCCTTCACCCGGTTTTGCTCCCTGTGCCATCTTAATCTGAATCTCGTCGGCATTAACCAAATAGTTGGATGTTACACCAAACCGTCCAGAAGCCACCTGTTTGATCGCACTGCGACGAGAATCACCGTTGCTATCTTTAATGAAGCGAGCCGGATCTTCCCCGCCTTCACCAGTATTGGATTTACCACCAACACGGTTCATTGCAATGGCGAGATCTTCGTGTGCCTCTTTGCTGATTGAACCGAAGGACATTGCCCCTGTTTTGAAACGGCGCATAATGTCTTCCACGGATTCCACTTCTTCCAATGGAATCGCAGGACCGACCGGTTTCAGTTTCAGCATGGAGCGAATGGTCAGCAACTGATCATTTTCACCTTGCACGAGTTTGGAATACTTTTTATACAGTTTGTAATCGCCCGTACGTACTGCATGCTGCAGCGTATGGATCGTCTGTGGATTGAACAGATGCTCTTCACCGTCGTTACGCCATTGGTATTCCCCGCCGGAATCCAGTACTTTGTCATTGCCATCTTTGTCCGTAAAGGCACGGTTGTGATGAGTCAATGCTTCGGCAGCCACTTCTTCCAGACCAATCCCGCCAATTCGGGAAGGCGTCCAGGTAAAGTAACGATCAACGAAATCTGATTTCAGACCCACCGCTTCGAAAATTTGAGCTCCGCGATAGGATTGAATTGTCGAGATTCCCATTTTGGACAATATTTTAATAACGCCCTTGGTAGCGGCTTTGATGTAATTCTTCACGGCTTTCTCATGTGAGATGCCACGCAGCAGCCCTTGCTGAATCATGTCATCCAGCGTTTCAAACGCCAGATAAGGGTTCACGGCACTTACGCCGTAACCAAGCAGCAAGGCATAGTGATGAATATCACGCGGCTCAGCCGACTCCAGCAAAATGCTGACTTTGGTTCTGGTTCCTTTACGAATCAGATGGTGATGCAAACCTGCTACAGCCAGCAATGCTGGAATAGCGGCATTCTCGGCGTCCACACCACGGTCAGACAGGATCAAAATGTTATGACCTTTGTCAATGACACGGTCCGCAGCTTCAAAGAGCAGTTCCATCGCTTTGCGAAGTCCTTCTGCGCCCTCTTTGGCAGTAAAGAAGATCGGAATCGTCATGGAACGGAAGCCCGGACGACGAACGTGGCGAATCTTCGCAAAATCCTCATTAGAAAGTACCGGTGTATCCAAACGAATCTGACGACAGCTCTCCGGTTCAGGATTCAGCAGGTTACGCTCAGGTCCGATCGTTGTTGCCGTAGACGTTACAATCTCTTCACGAATCGCATCGATCGGTGGATTGGTAACTTGTGCAAACATCTGCTTAAAATAGTTATACAGACGCTGCGGACGATCCGACAGAACTGCCAGCGGTGCATCATAGCCCATGGAGCCTGTAGCCTCCATACCTGTTGAAGCCATTGGCTCCAACACTTTGCGCAATTCTTCAAATGTATATCCATAGGCCAGCTGAAGCTGGGTGACGTTATCATGTTTTGGATCAGGCAGTTCCGGTGCATCCGGCAGCTCATTCAGATCCATCAGATGCTCATCGAGCCAATCCTGATACGGATTCTCGGCCGCAATGAGAGCTTTCACTTCCTCATCTGCAATGATACGGCCTTGTTCTGTATCGACAAGCAGCATACGTCCAGGACGCAGACGATCTTTATATAGAATTTCTTCAGGAGCGATATCAAGTACCCCTACCTCGGAGGACAAAATAATACGGTCGTCTTTCGTTACATAGTAACGTGCAGGACGCAGACCATTACGGTCAAGAGTTGCACCAATCTGCAAACCGTCGGTAAAGGCCATTGCTGCCGGTCCGTCCCACGGTTCCATCATCGTGCTGTGATATTCATAGAATGCCTTTTTGGCAGGATCCATGCCCTCATCTGTACTCCAAGGCTCAGGTACCATCATCATGGCCACGTGTGGTAATGAACGTCCGCTCAAATACAGGAACTCCAGCGTGTTATCAAACATCGCTGTATCCGAACCATCCGGGTTGATAACCGGTTTTACTTTCGAGATGTCGTTACCGAACAATTCACTCTCAAACAGTGACTGCCGGGCATGCATCCAGTTCACGTTACCACGCATCGTATTGATCTCACCGTTGTGGATCATGAAGCGATACGGGTGAGCACGTTCCCAGCTTGGGAATGTATTCGTACTGAAACGGGAGTGAACAAGCGCAATCGCTGATTCCACGAGCTCTTCCTGTAGATCCAGATAGAACTGTCCCACCTGTTCCGTTGTCAGCATGCCTTTGTAGACGATTTTGCGGCAGGACAAGCTTGGCAGGTAGAATGAACCACCCTCTGCTTCCTCCGCCGAATACCGAATAGCCAGCTCCGCACGTCTGCGAATGACGTACAGCTTCCGTTCAAATCCTAATTCATCCTTAACTTCTGCCGATCTTCCAATGAACACCTGACGTACATAAGGCTTCGCTGCAAGCGCAGAACGTCCCAGCATCTCATCAAACGTAGGCACATCACGGAAACCAAGGAATGTCTGGCCTTCTTCTTCAATGATCTTCTTAAGGCTCTCTTCATGCGCGCTTCGAATGACAGGATCTTGTGAAAGGAACAACATCCCTACACCGTAGAAGCCCTGTTCAGGCAACGCAAAACCAAGACGGTCCGCTTCCTGAGCAAAATAGCGATGTGGAATCTGGATCAAGATACCGGCTCCGTCACCGGAATTCGGCTCACTGCCCTGTCCTCCGCGGTGTTCCATGTTACTGAGCATGGTTAGTGCCTGACTAACGATGTCGTGTGAAGGTACTCCTTTGATGTTGGCAACAAAACCCATTCCGCATGCGTCTTTTTCGAACTGTGGGTCGTACAGACCCTGTTTAGGAGGTAATCCGATGTGTCTCATGGAACGCAACCTTTCTATAATGAAGTATTTCGGAAAGATCAAGAACATAGGCAACAAGCAACAATGAAACGGGAGGAGCGGGCATTTTCAATATGAATAATCGCCGCTAGATGAACGAGGGCGACAGCAATAAATGCTGTCAATCTTACAAGTGCTGCTATTGCGGCAGAGGCCAACCATGAGATGAGCTGATCCAGATCGCCGGCAATCAGCTTGGTATAACAACACGCAACCGCTGGCACGGTCGCTGATATGGAGCGACGTTTTTTGATATAGTTCTATTATTTTAACACCGACCTAACATCAGCGCAATTTAAACTTTTTAATACCTCTGATAAGAAATGTTTTGCAGTACAGCTTTAGTGTACTGACGTTAAAATTCATCTCTTTTTCGAATAATTATACACACTTTATGTCAGAGTACAACTAATTTTAATTGCTGACAAAAGAAAATCATTCCATATGTGGCCTGCGTTTAACCATAGTTGAGCTAAATTCTTATACCTTGCTCCAGCGACTATCTTCATCCCTATGCATTTGTATACAAAAAGAGTCTGCAACCCATTTTTGGGTCGCAGACTCTTTGCACTATTTGACTACTATATTGCATAATTTTGATACTTGAGTTCAAAGTTTATTTTCACTATTCTGTCCTATTCCGGTTCAATTCGGCTTATGCCGTCACCACTTGACCGGATTCAGCCACTTCGACTTCTTTTTTACGACGTCTGCCGTTCCAAAGGAAGAAAGCCAAGGTCAGCAGCACAGATATACCTGCATAGATTGCCAAAATGCCGACCTGATGCCACATCACATCGAAATTGCCACTGGATACAACTGCTTTGAAGCCCATGATGCTGTGCGTCATTGGCAGCCAAGGGCTAAATGCCTGAAGCCACGACGGAATCAGCTCTACCGGGAAGGTTCCCGCACTTGCTGCAAGCTGGAAGACCAATAACAGGATGACAACGTAACGTCCTGGCAAGTCAAGCCAAGTTACAAGAGCCTGAACAATAAACATAAAGGTTAGTCCCGTAAAGATCGTAAACAGATAGAACAGCGGTACGCTGTGTGTTTCCAGTCCAAGACCATACAGCATGAAGCTTGCCACGATTACGGATTGGATAATGCTTACAAAGCCGAATACGAGTGTACGGCTGACAAAACGATTCCAACCCGTTGCGCCCGGTACGGAAGTTTCCCGCATTTTCAAAACAATCGTTGAAATCAGTGATCCAACAAACAAACCGATGGACAGGAAGAACGGCGTCAACCCTGTGCCGTAATTGCTCACGTTCTCTGTTGTGTTCTCGGATGTATTCACAGGTTCAGCGAACATATTCACCACATCGTCCGTTTTCTTGACTTCTGACGTTTTCTGAGCTGCATCATTCAGCTTGGTAGCCAGTTCGCTTGAGCCGTCTTTCAGCTCAGTTAAACCATCTGCCAGCTTGCCTGCACCGTCACCGAGTTGTTTGGAGCCGTCCGTTAGTGAACTCACGCCACCGCTCAGTTTACCTACACCCGTTTGCAGAGCTGTGGTTCCCGAACCCAATTGCTTGGCTCCATCTGCCAGCAATGTACCGCCATTTGCAGCCTCGCCCAGCTTGCCGCTAAACTGCTTCAGACCATCGGAGAGCTTTGCTCCGCCTTGGCTAAGCTGTCCAGCGCCCGCCAGCAATTGCTGCTGACCATCCACCAACTGTTTCGCACCTGCCAGAAGCTGCTCTTGGCCTCCATGCAGCTCGGACGCTCCCGCTGCAAGTTGCTGATTGCCCTGGTGTAATTGATCTGCACCCTGCGCAAGCTTCTGTTCGCTCTCATGCAGTTGCTTACTGCCTTCGGCAACTGCTGCACTGGCTGCCAGCAGCTTCTGTACGTCCTCACTGGCTGCCAGCTCAGGGTTGGATGCAGCAAGCTGCTTCAACCCGTCAGCAACGCCCTGAGCACCGTCAGCAACCTTGCTGCTGCCGTCTACTGCCGATTGCAGGCCAGTGGCCAAAGTGCCGCTGCCTTGCACTGCACTTTGCAGACCCTCGGACAGCTTCGCACTGCCCTGCTCAGACGATTGCAGACCTGCTTGCAGCTTGCCTGCTCCGTCTACGGAAGACTTCAGTCCAGTTTCCAGCTTGGCACTGCCGTCCTTCAACTGATCTGCACCGCTCTGAAGCTGGCTTGTTGCGGCTGTTTGAAGCTGCTGCAAACCGGATACCAGATTCGATGTACCACTTTCAAGTTTGGTAGCACCCGTGTGCAGTGCATTGACACCATCACTTAATGGAGACAAGCCATCCTGAAGTTCCAATGTACCGGACGCCAGCTTCGCCAGATTATCCTTGAGCTTCACCGCCCCGTCATCCAGCTTGCCTGCGCCCGTATTCAAGTCTCCTGCGCCATCGCCAGCTTCAGCCAATCCATCCGATACTTCGGAGAACTTGTCGAGCAGGGTCTCCGCATAGGATTCCGTTACTTTGGCCGAAACCTTAGCTTTCAGATCTTTGATGGCCGTCTTGCCAATCTGCGCACCCACGAAGCTGTAATTACCATTCGGTTCGTAGATCAGATCAGCCGGCTGTGGCTTATCATCAAGCAACGTGGTTGCCTGGGATGAAAAGTTTTCCGGGATCGTGATTTGCATATAATACTTGTCGTTTTCCATGCCTTCTTTGGCTTGGCTGGCACTGACAAAGTCCCATTTAAAATCTGCATTCTTCTTCAGTTCATCCACGAGGTCACTACCGACATGTAGTGATTTGCCTTCCAGCTCGGCACCTTTATCAAGGTTAACAACCGCGACCGGCATTTCATCGACATGACCATATGGGTCCCAGTAGGCCGCCAAATAGATACCACTATATAGAATCGGAATAAACAAAATTGCAATAACGGGGATCAACACCTTCGGGTTTCTCACGGCCGATCCCACATCCTTGAAAAACACGGATAAAGATTTCATGTCATTTTCTCCCCTTGTTCTCTCTGCTTTCCAAGCAGAATAACCATAATGAAATTAATTGATGTGTTCCGGAAAATTACCGAAACACGAAGTGACCACTTTCCTCAAACGGTCACTTTAGAGCAAAAAAACAAACCTGTCTCTCGACAAGCCTCACTGCCTGCAATACGCAAGACTAACCCATATTATAGTAGAATAAATTCGGGCTACGTTGCAGCAGCAATTCCTTCCATTAAGAAAAGGCGAAAGTAATTCTTGATTTCCTCTTTGCTCAGCGGCTCGTGTTGCTTGCTCCAATCTGAGGTGAGGGCGATGTACAAACGAATCATCATAAAGGCTACTACCTGTGGATCACAATCCCGAATCTCTCCGTTGTCTCTTGCCTTCTCAAGCTCCCGTGCCAGAAAATCGGAGATGACTTTCTCCACTTTCTCCAAACCTTCTTTAGCCTGAAGAGTTCCAAAATCCTTAAGCTCCTGGGACAATTTAACCAGCAAATCGTGATCACGGCGAAACTCCAGCAATGAATCAAGCACACGAAACAGATTATCAAAAAAAGCACTTTCCTGATGAACTTCACGATGAGCAATATTTTTCATTTCCTGGATGACTTCCACCAAAATCTGATCAAACAATTGTTCCTTATTCGTAAAGAACGTGTAGATCGTTCCCTTGCCAACATTCGCAATCTTCGCTACCTGATCCATCGTGGTTGCCTTGTATCCAAACATGGCAAAAGACTGCGCGGCTGCATGAATGACCTGCTGTCTCCTGTCAATCGGAGCCATCATATCCCTCCTCGTATTCGTTGATCGTCCTCTTTAAATGACCAAAAATACAATTCGGTCATTCGGTCAAAACCAAGAATACCACTCTCATCATCAGATTGCAACCCTAACATTAAAAATT
Source organism: Paenibacillus sp. OK076 (assembly GCF_900110055.1). Lineage (NCBI taxonomy): Bacteria > Bacillati > Bacillota > Bacilli > Caryophanales > Paenibacillaceae > Paenibacillus > Paenibacillus sp. OK076. The sequence continues at coordinate 484,948 of NZ_FOCH01000001.1, read as the reverse complement.
TGTGTTAAATTTTTTTAACCGAAATGCAGTGGAAACTGCTTCTATCGTCGTCTATAGTGTATGATGACTCCAATAACACGGATAAAGACGAAGTTTCGATGTATCAGAACATTAACTATAGTGTAAATATGTAACGAATGAACATGATTTTCCGCTTCGCTGTATATTCATGTAGTAATGCAACGTGCGGTATGACTATGAATGTTAAATTTAAATTGATGAATAAAGGTGAACTCATGCGAAAACCAAGAGTGCTCTTGTTATCCGAAGGTTTCGGCACCGGTCACACCCAGGCCGCCCACGCGCTCGCAAGCGGCATTAAGAAAGTCAGTCCACATGTGCATAGCCGGGTTATTGAGCTGGGCAAATTTTTAAATCCAACCATGGCTCCGCTTATTCTGTCCGCATACCGCAAGACACTAACCGTTCAGCCCAAGCTGGTCAGTCTGCTGTACCGGACGCAATACAACAAATCGCTAAACGGATTTACCAAACTGGCCTTGCACCGGATTTTCTATACACAGACGGCTCAAGTCGTATCCCAATTGAAACCCGATGCCGTGATCTGCACCCATCCATTTCCGAATGCGGTCATCTCACGACTGAAACGTCAGGGACTTAATATTCCACTATATACACTCGTCACAGACTACGATGTGCATGCAACGTGGATTAATCCCGAGGTCAACAAATATTTAGTATCCACGCCACAGGTAAAGGCTCTGCTTGAAATCAGGGGTGTTGAGCCTTCACGCATTCAAATCACAGGCATTCCTGTGCATCCTGATTTCTGGGAAGCCGGAGACAAAGTGAGCCTCAGACAGGAAATGGGGCTTCAGAACATGCCTACAGCTCTGCTGATGGGTGGCGGATGGGGACTTTCTTTTGATGAAGAGCATATGAAAGCCCTCACGTCATGGGCGGATCGGGTGCAGCTGCTGTTCTGTCTGGGAAGCAATGAGAAAATGATTGCCAAGCTGAAGGAAATGTCCTGCTTCCAGCATCCAAATATACGCATTCTAGGGTATACCCGCGAGGTTAGCAAACTGATGGACGTATCGGATGTGCTCATCACGAAGCCAGGTGGCATGACTTGTACGGAAGCATTGGCTAAAGGCCTGCCGATGTTATTCGTACCTCCATTGCCGGGACAGGAAGAAGAGAACTGTGAATATTTTGTACAAGCCGGATACGGGCAGGTCATTCACTCTGCTGACGTTATTGCGGATCGCTTCAGACATTTGTGTGAGCAGGTCTACGCACCGCATCAAGCTGAAAGCCAGCTGAAATCAGTTCACAATCCAGGTAACAGAAACACCTATGATCCAACGTGTTGTGCCCAGGCTGTCCATGATTTATTGTTCCCGGCTACAGCGGAAGTCACATCGGCACCCAAGGAGCGCTTCACAGCCGGAATTGGGGCAACTTCGCTGTCAGGTACCCGAATCCCATTCTAGCAGCTCTATGACCCCTTCTAGTCGTTCTACGAAGGCGTTTCATCTCTTAAAGACATGCACAAAGAAGGTTCCCCTCCATTGATCCGGAAGGGAACCTTCTTTTATTTCGTTCATATCTCCGTATGATTTGCTGCAAAAAAGGGTAATTTAAATAACAACCCCTCATGTCCAAATAAATTAAAAACGAAGAAATAAAACTGCATTTACAGAGCTTTTCAAGGTCTATGTATCAAATACATAGTTAACTACCCTGCCTGTTTGCAGAATTTACAGGTCAATTACTTGTAAAAAGTATGATGCCCGATCGTTTTTACTTTTTTCTGGGAGCGAGCCACTGTGAGATCGTCCGCAAGCGTCAATGACAAGAAATAATACGTATCATCGGCGACTTCCTTTTTCCCATTCAACGCTGCATTAACTGCCTTGATACTGTCCTCATTGGGAGTAACACGTTTCAAGCGCCCGTTCGCTACAGGACTGAATTGAGATTTCTGGTAGATTACTTTGTAAATGGTATCGGGAAAATTGGCTGACCGCAGCCGGTTTAAGACAACATTGGCTACTGCCACTTTGCCTTCGTACGGTTCACCTTCCGCCTCTGCCATGACGATTTTTTGCAGCAGAAGCAGCTCTTTATCGGACACACTGTATGACCAGGTTGCAAGTTTCGAGTCTTCCTGGTTCAGAAGTTTGGTCCGCGTAAAGTAAAGTTTTTGGGGGGGAGTCGTAATTGCAGCTACCGCTTTGGCACGCTCTACTTTCGCCAATTTGAGAGCAGCCTCTTTCTTCGCTTTGGCCGCTGCTGCAGCTCGGGCCGCATGTTTAGCCTTGGCTTCTTTCTGTTGCTGCTCTTCTTGAGCAGTCGTGAGCCAGTTCTTGGCCGGAAGCGAATTGGTCCAGTTATCAGCCTGGATAGACGCCTCAGTAGACAGACTTGTCCCGTCTTCCATCATCCGCCTGTCTCCGCTAAAAGAATTTTCGCTATTTTCCGCAGAAGCCGCAAGTTCGGTCATCTGTTTGCTATCACTTGCCTCATTCCATTTTCCAGTCGCCTGAACGACATTAGCCCCCACTATACATACAAGCAGCACAGATAACATCGGTGCCACCCAACGATTCTTGCTTATAATATCCATTCGAAGATTCCTCCTGTCGAAACAATTCCCTAAACTTAGTAACCACAAAAAAAGAATTTGAATAACGATGGCTAATATTACATAGGGAATAACGTAATGTCAATGTGATTTTATGTCATATCAATGAGTTTCAGGAAAAAGAAAACGTATCCACGACCTCATACATCGGCGCCTGACCTGGCTGTGTCACATAAAGCACAAAATCTTGCACCATCCAAGAATTAACACCCAAAAAGTGCACTGGAAGCACTTCAAATATTCCTTTATCCTCATTTCCTGGGTCCCCACCCAGAAATTTACGCGCGATCGTAATATGAGGAGAATAAGGTCTTAATTCAGGTTCGAATCCAAGAGAGGAAGTTGCATCCACGATCCGTTTTTGCAAAAGATGCAGTTTGTCCGTTTCCCCTTCAACACCTTTCCACAGTACCTTTGGTGTCTCTTCCAAACCGAACGTTCCCCATCCGGATAATTGCAGTTCAAAAGGCTGGAATCCGGACGCTGCCGAGCGCAGCACTTTCCGAAGTTGGCCAATGTCACTAACAAGGGTATCTCCCAGAAATTGCAATGTAATATGATAATCCCGGTAGTCCGTCCATTTGCGAAAATCAAACTTTCCTTGCACCTGTTCCGCAGACATCCGAAGTGAATTCTGAATATGTGCCGGCACTCGAAGTGCAGTAAATAATCGTTCCCGTCGGGATGGAAGATCCGTATGTGAATGTGAATAGTTATTCATGGTATACACCTCTTCTAAAGTTCGCTTTATTATTTCACAGTCGCCTCTATGGTTTCAAGCTGGTTAAGTATAGAGTGACACAATTTTTGGGATTTGCACATGAGGCTGTATTCCTGCCTTTTACGCACATCACCTTCTTTTCTGCTACACTAAAGCCACAACATATTTCCATTTAGGAGGCCACTAACTATGGGTAAAATTGTATGTTTTCCATCCTTGTCGACAAAGCAGCAGCAACGCATTCTGGATGCAGCACCAGGTTATACACTTACGGTTGGCAAAGCCAGGGAGATTGATACATCGGAGTTAAAAGAAGCCGAAATCATCGTAGGCTGGTCTCCTCTGGTAACCGAGCATGCACTGAAAGAAAACAGTCCTCTGAAATGGGTTCAGGTCTGGTCAGCAGGTGTGGATAACCTACCTTTCTCAGATTTGGAACAAAAAAGTATATTGGTAACCAGTGCTAATGGCGTACACGCCATTCCCATTACTGAAATCATTCTGGGCATGATGTTGTCCCACAGCCGCTGGCTCAGACAAGCGATGCTGCACCAGCAGCAGGCGGAGTGGAAATCACCAGGAAAACCACTGCCAGAATTACATGGTAAAACAGCGGTTATCGTTGGCGTCGGAGAGATTGGATCAGAAACCTCACGTATTCTCAAGGCACTGGGCATGAAGGTCATTGGGGTTCGGCGCTCCGGAAAAGACGTTCCGAATGTAGACCAAATGTACAATATGTCCGGCCTTCATGAAGCACTGGGGCAAGGCGATTACGTCATCAATATTTTGCCACTCACAGATGAAACCCATCATATCTATAATCAGACTGCATTTGAGCACTTCAAATCCGGTTCCTGTTTCGTCAATGTCGGACGTGGTCCAAGCGTGAATACGGAAGCTCTGCTGGGTGCACTTAACAGTGGGCAGGTTGCCTTTGCTGCACTTGACGTATTCGAGGAGGAGCCGCTCCCTGCCAATCATCCGCTGTGGGGTAAAGACAATGTCCTGATTACGCCGCACATTGCAGGCAGTACAGAGCAATACACCGAACGGGCGCTTGATATTTTTGTTCAAAACCTGGAAGCGTATATTGCTGGACAAACCCTCCCGCTCAATCTGGTGAATTATAGTCATAAATACTAAAAACGCTAAATTCTCCTATGTGAAATTGTACAAATCCATGTAAGGTAGTTTCCCTACGAAAATCAAAAACCTCGGTACCGGAAAATGAATTTTTTCCGGTACCGAGGTTTTTTCTGTTATTTTCAGTTCAACCGTTCTATGTGCAGAGCCAAATGTGACGTATAAACGTGCCTTTGCTCACCGTTCGATACTGATCAATGTTCCATCCGGCATCCAAAATGTGCCCCGCTACCCATTCGGTGGAAACGATCACTGCCCGTCCTGCAAGTCTCTTCAAACTCGTCAACATAGCAAGTTGCTCCTCATCCGGAAGAATAGAACAGAGATTATATGGCATGTCCAGAATGGCTGCATCGTAGAAACCTTCCAAATCATTCATATCCCCGAGGGTAATACTGGCTGGATCATACCCATAATGAGGAAGATTAATGCGTGCACCCTGTACTGCCAAAGGGTTCAAATCATTGCCTCTTGCCTCAATCCCCATCGACAACGCCTCAATTACAACGGTTCCCATTCCGCAGCACGGATCGAGCAACTGATGTCCCTCCACTTGCGGAATAGCAATATTGACCAACGCTCTGGCTAACGTAACACCAAGGCCCGTAGAGTAATTTTGCGGCTTCTGATGATGGGTTTGCCACGAGCGATCAGCCTCAGTCCATTGACCGAAGAGCCATTTTCCATTCACCTGCATTAGTCCAAAAGTCACGTCAGGCTGTTTCATCATAGCTTTGCCTTGAATGCACATGCCCAGCTCTTTTTCCAGCAGACGGGAATGTGCATAATCCGGCATGTCATCGCCCTCTTTCAAGCAGACAACCTTGAACGTTTCACCAGATGACAGGGCGACTTGTGAAGCAGCAGGTTTCAGACCTGCTACTGTATCCGCTTCGGCCATCACATCCAGTCTGCCCCGGACAAATGGACTTCTACCTGGTGGAATGCAAATATTGGAGCGTACATAAGCGTGATCTCCTGAACCAATATCTGTTCCACGAACGAGCATCGTTTCCAATTCCAATTCACATAGGGCACGTTCATTCTCATGACAAGCGAAGGTATATACGTAACTTCCGACAACTGAATCTTTGCTGTTTGTAGAGCTCAATATGGTAGCCGTCCTTCATGTTTCTTCTATTATAAGAAGAGGTTTTATATTTTTAATTTTTCAATGGAAGAAAGAAGATCTTCGGACAGGTCTTTCAAGGTTTGAATATTGCCGCTAATCGTTTCCATTGAACTCACCTGTTCCTCAGCCGACGCTGACACTTCCTCTACACTCGCCGCGGATTCTTCTGATACTGCCGAGATTTGTTGACTGAAATCATTCATCCGTCCGCTCGCTTCCTGCATGCCTTCCAGACCATCTGTCATTGTACCAATGACTTGAACCATACCCTCTACCGACTCACTAATGGTACGGAACAGATTGCCGGAATTACGTACTTGCTGCTGCCCTCGTTCTGTTTCCAGTACACCTGTTCGCAATTCCTCAACAACACCCTGAGAATCCTTCTGGATGTCCTCCGTGATGACGGTAATCTCCTCTACAGAAGTTCGAACGGCTTCGGACAATTTCCGCACTTCTGCTGCAACAACTGCAAATCCGCGTCCACTCTCTCCTGCACGAGCAGCTTCGATGGAAGCATTCAATGCGAGCAGGTTGGTCTGTCGCGCAATGTCATGAATGACTTGAACCAACTGCGATATATTTTCGTTTTTGCGGTCCAGCTGTTCCATCTTGTTCATGGAAGACGAAACTACACCAGCAATCTGCTGCATCTGGTTTACGGATTGCTCCATGGATTCGCGACCGGTCAGTCCTTGTTTCAAAATGAGATCTGACATCAGTCTAAGCTGATTCCCCTGTTCGGAATGTTGCTGGATATGTGCGTTCAATCCTTCAACAGTACGGGCAGATTCAACAGCCGTTTCCGCTTGACTCTCTGCCGCTTTTGCCGACTCTTCCATCGTTATGGCAATCTGTCGACTGCCGATCTTAACCTCTTCAGAGGAAATGGCCAGTTCGCTGCTTTGGCGGTTGACGGCTTCAGCGATTCGTCTGACATTCAATACCATCGAGGTCAGATTACCTTTCATGTCATTCACGGCTTTGGCTAGAACACCCACTTCGTCTTCATGTTTGGTATGTATGTCCTGGACATTCAATTGACCTTCCGCAATCAGTTTCACGGCACTGATCACCCGAAGCAGCGGTTTAACGACTTGTGAACGAATAATGGGAATGCTGACGGCTGTAATCACAATCATAATCAGGACACCCACAAAAATGATCATCCTGCCATCTTGTACGGATCGAATGGTCTGCGCGGCAGAGATATTGGACTGCTCCTGATTGTACTGCACCAGATAATCGAGATGAACTTGCATGGAATCAAAGGAAGCTGCCCCTTTTTCGGATACTTCCTTGGCCAACTGTTCCTGGCCTTCATCACTCAGCTTGATGGATTGCGTGTTAATCTTGAGGTACGCTTCCCACTTCATCTTCAGTGCGTCCCAATGTTCCTTTTCTTCCGTAGACTTATCCTGTTGATCATACATTTTAATAGCCTGAGCTGTTTCGCGAATGTATTTAGTACGTTCTTCAGCCAGGTTTGCTTTCTCACTTGCCTGGGCATCATAATGGCGATAACTCAATGACAGAATATGTTCTGTCGTATAGTTCAATCGGTTAATCTGCTGGAGTGATGGTATCCAATTATTGGTGATATCATTCGTGTTATTTTCCATTGAATTCATTCGTGTAATAATCGTGACACTCAGAAGAATTAAACAGAGGATTAATAAATAGAACGCAATGCTGATACGCAGACCGATACTCTTGATCCTGAATCTGCTAAACATGTGATTTCCCCCTTGTGCCCATCTTCGGCCACTTCCGTATTTTAGGTGCTTTTGTCGTTGTTTTACCCTTCTTTTGGCATCTTGTAAAATACTCTTTTCTATATTATATCTATAGGAAAAGAGACGTAAAGTATTATAACATTCTTTTGTTTTAGTCATGCTTTATTTTGTAAAATCTTGTGATTATTTCACACCATCTGTTGAACGGAATCGAATAATGTAAAATTATGACCTAAATGAAGCAAAAAAGAGCTGCAGCATACGGCAAATATCCGATCTGCAACTCTTACGATTTGAATCCATGCAGATGGCAGGTATGGACCCGCCATTCTTTGTATCACAACGGCTAACAGTCGTCCTCTCATGCGTTCATCAGTAACTTATAAGAGGCCAACCTTCGTTCGTAATCCGGTCCAGCTGTCACCACAAGTAGCCGATCCGTATCTAGCCTTTGGCACACCTGTTGCAACTGATCCCAGACCTGTGCAGGTGTACCGGCATAATGCCGCTGTACTCCATTCTCAGTGGCATCAGTGGTCCCGTTGTTATTGCTTGAACTTGTGCTGATGTTGTCAGCCTGCGTAGAAATCTCTTTCCCAACGGCTCTGCGTCTTTCCGCCATTTCGCGGCTCCAGGACAACGCCTCTTCCTGCGTCTCCGCACACAGTACACTGACAGCAACCATAACCTCCGGCTCTTTCCTATTGGCGCTGGGGATAAACCCCTCCCGATAACGCCGCACAGCCTCGGTACCATCCGTATCACTCATAAATTGTCCGAATACATACCCCATACCGAAGCGGGCAGCAAACTCAGCGCTCTTTACATTGGTCCCAAGCATCCATAAGGATAATGGAAGCTCCGGAATCGGGCGGGCCGTCACCGGATGTTCTTCATAGGTATAGCGGTCTTCCAGCAGTTCGGTTAGTGCAGCGAGCGACTCAGGCAACTTGGACACATGTTGCAAGTAATTGCCACTCAAGGCCATCGTTGCATGAGGACCGCCCCCAGGAGCACGACCCAAGCCTAACTCAATGCGCCCCGGGTAGAGCGCCGCCAATAGTCGAAATGACTCCGCTACCTTAAGCGGGCTATAATGTGGTAACAGCACAGCACCGGAGCCAAGCTGGATCGTGTTCGTTAGCGCGCCAATATGGGCAAGCAACACTTCAGGTGATGCTGATGCAAGTTCGTCCATATCATGGTGCTCAGACGTCCAGTACCTTGAATAGCCCCATACTTCAGCATGCTGAGCAAGTGTAACGGATTGTTGCAGCGCCTGTTCTGCTGTGGCGCCGTTCAACCTTGGAACAAGGTCAAGTACGCCTAGATTGTATTTTCCACTGATATTCGCACCCAAGCGTCTCATCTCCCTTCGTCTTGCTTATCTCTAATCGAGATCGTAGATGGAACCGACCTTAAGACCGTATAGTTCATTGTATATTTTCTCGGCAAAAGCATCCGTCATCCCGGCAATATAATCGATCACCATATGCTCCCAAGTCCAGATCGGATTCGCCTTCGCCTGATCCTTCTCATAGCGTTGCAGCCAGTCGGACGGAATAATGGATTTGGACGTTTCCGGGTCAAGGAAAGCATCCCACAGACGCTTGATCATCCATTCACTGCGCTTTTGCAACCTCTGCACACGCAGGTCACGAATCATGGTCACCCAGGCAAAGCTCTTGAGCACACTCACCGTACGCAGCATATCGAGATCCTCGGCACCTTCACGGACAAACGTCACCTTTTTCCAATCTCCGTTATCAATAACCCCCAGGCTAGCGACAAAAAGACTGACCCAGTAAGCCTTGACCTCACGGCGGGTACGTGAGTAATCATGCTCGCAGAACGGCATCTTTTCATTCCAGATGCGCAGGAACGAAGCGAGAACTTCTTCGACTTTTTTGCCAATCGCTTCCCTTGTCCATCCGTTCCAGAACAGATCCTCCAGCGTCGTAATCTTATCCACAATCAATCGATTGATATGCGGATCTTGCAGGAAATGCTCGTGTACTTCGATTTTGCCTGCTTTGATGCCATCTTCCAGATCATGTGCGGAATACGCAATATCGTCGCAGAGGTCCATCAGCTGTGCTTCAAGCGTCTTTTTGCCAGCAGGAATGTCCCAACGATTGCGAATCTCGCGGATATACTGCCATTCATGATGGTACATGCCTTTCTTGCTCTCCGTGCCGGGATACGGATACTTGTTGATGCCGAGCAGCACCGCATCCGACAGGTTCAGCCCATCGATATCTTCCCGTTTTTCCAGAAACATAATGAGACGGAAGTTATGCGCGTTGCCTTCAAAATGCTCGTACTTCCGCTTGAGCTCTGCACGAATCTCCGCTTCCGGTTGAGGTGATTTGGCCCCGCGATTTTTCTTCATGATTTTCTTGACCTCTGTGTTAATGAGACCATCGAGGATGCCATCCAGCACTTCTTCACCTTTATGCCCAAAAGGCGGGTGACCGAAGTCATGCGCAATCGCGGCACACTCCACCACTTCCGAATCAATAATCAGTCCGGGACTGTCCGCCTGGTTCAATTCTACCTCCGGGTAGCGACGCAGCAAGCTTCTTGCTGCTTCTCGTGCAATCTGTGCCACCTCCAGGGAGTGGGTCAATCGTGTGCGATAATAATCGCCCGTTCCTGCGCCAAATACCTGCGATTTGCCTTGCAGCCGACGAAAGGTCGGTGAATGTATCAGTCTGGAATAGTCGCGCTCATAGGCTGCACGAGCCCCATCCAGTTTCGTTAGTTCAGGGTATTGTCTATGTTCTCTCAGATCGTTCCATTGCATGTTGATCACTCCTAGCCGACTGTCTCTATTTTGAGTGATTATACACATATTCTGCAGTTTCGAAAAGCAAAACCTGTCTGCGATTGTCATCTCTTCTCACATCAACTTGTGATACACAGTCGTCTTCTCTTATTATACCCTGCCAGACTATCATCCGTGCACCTAAATGATAATGATATAAAATGACATTATAATTCACTCAAATTTTGAGGTGTTTTTTGTCAATAGGAGTTGCTGTACTGAATTCTTACATACGCCCCTAAGGGTTTAAGATAATATTCTAGGTGCGAAAGTTGAGTTAATAAGTACAACGTATCCCATTGATTAAATTCTATTCAAAAAAAAGTTCGATAAAGTATCCCTCAAAGAATGAGAAATCTACTTTACCGAACATTTAATTCTAAGTTCCGACATCCTCACATTACTTTTGATGATTGAAATTTTGCGAGATTCAAGTTGTGAAGAAGGGGTGATTTTTTTTCTCTCGCTAGCTGATTGTAACTTATCCCCAAAAACAACCATGTAGTCAAGTACGAAAATTCCGGGACGGATATCATTAAGGATACATAAATTATTAGCAAAGAAATTTTAAGACCATCATTAAAATAACTTTTCTTTAATTTAAACATTGGATATAAGAAAAATATACTAAATAAAATAAATCCAATAATACCACTATTAACCAATAACGTAGAGAAAAAATCAGTTGAGCGAACATATCCAAATCCAACCCCGAACAACTTGTTGAAAAATGGCATATGTGAAAAATATTCCAGATGTTTGAACATAGAAGAGGATCTTTGAATTCCAGAGTGGGAATCAATCTTATTAAATAGTAAGAATTCAAGAACGGAAGCAATCCTTTTATAATTTAGGATAGCTAAAATTGCGGAGAAATATATTAGTATTTGACAATACCTATCTCTTAAATGATAACGCAAAACTCTATACATGAAATAAATTAATATTCCTAAAAATGCGGTTGAAGAGGTCGATAAAATTAATGCTATTAGCATGGGAATGTGGAATAAAGGTTTGCGTAAATGTATTGCGAATATCCAGAGAGGTAATACAGTTAGCGCGAAAGCGCTTGGCTCTCCTGTTAGACTCTTCATCCTGAGTGTATCTATTCCAAAAGCATCAGTTCTCTGACTCATGCTCCCCAATCTAGGATTACCGTTAATATCTAAAGCAAATACTCTGTTACTTAAAAAGTCTCCAGTTGTTCCAAATAGTAAATAATAAAACCATTCGTAAAACCCATAAATAAGAAATATAGAAGTGCCTATGAATATGTACTTATTCCACTCCTTCTTGTAAAAGTACTTAGTGTAAAAGCAAATTATTGAAGCAGCAATAAGATAAATGGATTGAGTAAATAGGCTCGATCTTAAAAAAACATGCCCATTTTCGTTAACTAATATAACATTGTGTACGAAATTGTAGTCATATCCTCCATTCATTTTGAATAAGACAGTTAATTGTGCTAAGGCGTTAAATAACGTTAACACGTAAACAAAAATAATTAAGTCTCTATAAAAATAATTGGTTACCTGTTTAACTTCCATATTGTTTTTGAATTTTAGACTAATAGCAAATAAAAGCACAAAAACAACTGATAACAAGGATAAAAGTAGCCCAGGCGTTGTTCCTGGATTTGAAGGCATTAAAACCCAAGAATTTATAGGTAAAACAATGGCCCATATTTTAAAATAATTATCAAAAGGTTTAGGGGCGGATAATACTTTAATATACTTTCACCTCTCAATATCGCTTTTGATACAAATTGTATCACTGAGGATAGTATGTATCAATACCAAAGAAATTTTTCTGTAAAAATAGTTTTATTCATTTTCAAAAAATTGCATCAGTAAGAACCACTATCCATAACACATGACCTACCTACATAGCCTCACTTTGTTATTATCACGAATTGTAAAATGAGATGCGACAGTTCCTCTATGAAAGTTCATATTCGGACAATTCAAATACATGAAATATCGCTGTTCTCTCCAGTATCATCCGCCTCTTCACTACTTCCGCTGTTTTTATTAACAAATCCTGATGTCTACAGTAAAAAATCCGACAGGAAGGAAATACCCTGTCGGAGTGCAGATAGTGGTTGCAAGGGTTAGGCCGTTGCAGGTTACAGAAAGAACTCTACCGTACCTTAAACCCTTACGTTACGTAAAATGTTGTAACCTAGCTTTCTTGTTACACCGTTATATCACTGCAGTATTGCGGATTTTAAACCATAACCTTGCAGATATCGTTGGTGAACTCAACCGGGTCTTGAATTGGCAGTCCTTCAATCAGCAATGCTTGATGATACAGCAAGCTTGTGTAAAGGCTCAGTTTTTCTTTATCCTGTGCAAATGCGTCTTTCAAGGATTTGAAGACATCGTGATTTACGTTGATCTCCAGCACTTTGTCCGCCTGTACATTTTCACTGTTCGGCATAGCTTTCAGGATTTTCTCCATCTCAATCGTCAGCTCACCTTCGGTGGACAAACATACCGGGTGGCTTCTGAGGCGTTTGGAAGCTTTAACAGCTTTTACTTTGCCGCCGAGCTGTGCTTGCATCGCTTCGAACAACTCTTTGTTGTCGTTGTCCTGTGCGTCCGTCTCTTCTTTATCTGCACTGTCCTCGATGCCCAGGTCACCGCTGGAGATGGATTTGAATTCTTTTTCTTTGTAATTCGTGATCATCTTGATTGCAAACTCATCGATGTCGTCGGTGAAGTACAAGACTTCATAACCTTTATCGAGTACACCCTCGATCTGCGGCAGCTTCTCAATCCGCTCAATGGATTCACCCGATGCGTAGTAAATGTACTTCTGATCTTCCGGCATTCTGGAAACGTATTCGTCCAGGCTCACCAGCTTCTTCTCTTTGGAAGACGAGAACAAGAGCAGATCCTGCAGGGTGTCTTTGTTCACGCCATAGTCGCTGTATACGCCATACTTCAACTGACGGCCAAATGCTTGATAGAATTTCTCGTAATTCTCACGCTCGTCCTTGAGCAAGCTTTGCAGTTGGCTCTTGATCTTGTTTTTGATGTTCTTCGCGATCAGACTGAGCTGACGGTCGTGTTGCAGCATTTCACGGGAAATGTTCAAGGACAGATCTTCCGAATCCACCATACCTTTTACAAATCCGAAGTAATCTGGCAGCAAATCACCGCATTTGTCCATGATCAATACACCGTTAGAGTACAGTTCAAGGCCTTTTTCATACTCTTTTGTATAATAATCAAACGGTGTGTTCTCCGGGATAAACAGGATTGCATTGTATACCACTGCGCCATCCGCGCTGATGTGCAGATGTTTGAGCGGTTTGTCAAAACCGTAGCGTTTTTCCATATAGAAGTTGTTGTAATCTTCTTCGGTCAGTTCGCTTTTATTTTTACGCCAGATCGGCACCATGCTGTTCACGGTTTGTTCTTCTTTGTACTCTTCGAATTCGTTCTCTGTACCCTCTTTTGCACGCTGACCAGTCACATCCATCTTGATCGGGTAGCGAATAAAGTCAGAGTATTTCTTGATGATGGATCTCAGGCGGTATTCTTCCAAAAATTCGTCATACGAATCTTCTTCGGTATTTTGTTTGATCGTCAGGACGATTTCCGTACCCACGGAATCTTTCTCTGCTGGAGAGATCGTGTATCCGTCCGCGCCTTCGGATTCCCATTTCCATGCTTCGTCGCTGCCCAGCGTTTTACTGGTTACCGTCAACTTGTCCGCCACCATAAATGCGGAGTAGAAACCAACCCCGAATTGTCCGATGATGTTGTGTCCGTCTTTGGCTTCATTCTCTTTCTTGAACGCCAGCGAGCCGCTTTTTGCGATAACCCCCAGATTGTTCTCCAGCTCTTCCTGGGTCATCCCGATTCCTGTATCAGTGAGCGTGAGCGTACGGTTCTCTTTGTCGATGGTAAGCTTGATGTAGTAGTCCTCTTTGTTGAAAACTAGTGTGTCGTCCGTCAGTGCTTTGTAATATATTTTGTCAATGGCGTCGCTGGAGTTGGAGATCAGTTCTCTCAAAAAGATTTCTCTTTGGGTGTAAATGGAGTTGATCATCATATCCAGCAAGCGTTTGGATTCAGCCTGGAATTCTTTTTTAGCCATGAATGGGTGTCTCCTTTCAAATTGGGGATAGAATGATTGGGTTAAATATAGAAAGTAAACCTTTGAATACTCCCATGCAGAATGTTACGTTACTAGAAAAGCCTTCAATCGCTTTGATCCCTAGATTTTTTTGATTCACTCTATTCCTCATTTAAAATAAGCGCATGATTTTGTGCGGTCTAGCCGTTCCGGTTACGAATCGTTCTTTCGATCGCTGTTATCCCCTAATTTCCTTGATCTCCTTTTAAAAAGGGAGAAATTAGGGGATAAAGGCGAACGCTTCGCTTCTACAGAATCGATTTCGTCCCCTTCACTATTGCCGAACCATTCACCAACTGATTTTAAACATTGAGATTTTAATCAATTGAAAATCTATTGATCATTCTTTCGCGTACCAGGCTTTTTCTGGCTCATTCCACTCTCATGTCCTATTCAAAGTTAACTTAATCCATATTCAAAAACACAATCATTCCATATGTAGTCGTGCAGTAAAAACATCATTTGTTAGCACTCTGATGATCGGAGTGCTAAACCCTTCCTTTTATATAACATATGGGAAAATTGGGTGTCAATACGATGGCGGTTATTTTAACAAAATCATCGAATAACACTTCAAGTTTTGCACATCTCTAACCATTTTAGCTCAATACATCATGCAACACAAAAGCCGCCTCGAACCAAAGTTCGAACCGGCTTGGAGACAGATTGTAATAAGTATGTTGGAAGAGTAGTTAGTATCACATCTTTCCCCTCTAATGTATTTTGAAGGGTCATCCACCTTGCTGTGTAGCAACAGGCGCACTGGTTGACTAACTTAGGGGCGGTTGATAATGGCAAGCCCACGCTAAGGAACCTCACTGACGTTAATTGGTCCCTTTAAGATGTTTTCATATTCTAACAAATCGTAGACACGCTATTTCTTACCTTTAGTCGACCTTTGGAGACTTTCCGCAGGTTTTTCGTAAAATAGCGTGTTTGAAAGTCGTTAGACTGGGAGATGGGCAGTAAATCGCAGAATAAGGCTTCCTAAGTTCGTTAGATTTGGAACAGAAGTTGGATTACAGCTACAAATTACACTTACATTTAGCGTTGGCGTTCAAGCTGCGTTACAGCAAAAGTTAGAGTTACAGAGGTCGGTTATACATTTAGGTTACGGTTACGGTTACGGTTACGGTTACGGTTACGGTTACGGTTACGGTTACGGTTACGGTTACGGTTACGGTTACGGTTACGGTTACGGTTACGGTTACGGTTACGGTTACGGTTACGGTTTGAGATGCAAACCTCTACTTTTTGGCCATCTTTGGATCAAGGGTATCGCGCAAACCGTCCCCGAGCAAGTTGAAACCAAGCACGGTGAACATGATGGAAAGTCCGGGAAAAATAAGCGTCCACGGCGCTTTTTGCAGAAACTGGCGGGAATCCGACAGCATTTTGCCCCATTCCGGGTCAGGTGGTTGCGCACCCATGCCGAGGAATCCAAGTGCAGCCGCTTCAATAATCGCTGTTCCAATCCCCAGTGTGCCTTGTACGATGAGCGGAGTGAGACTATTGGGCAAGATGTGGAGGAACAGAATTCGCATATTGCCAGCCCCCAGCGTACGCGCTGACGTAATGAATTCCTCCTGTCTCAAGCTAAGTACCCTTGAACGCACCAGTCGTCCGTAGGTCGGGATGTTCACGATCGCTATCGCGAGCAGTGCATTTTGCAAAGACGGGCCGAGAATCGCCACAATGGCGATTGCCAGCAGGATAGCGGGGAAAGCGAGCAGGATATCGAACAAACGCGAGATGAGCATATCAGCCCATTTTCCATAATATCCAGCAATCAGACCGAGCAATGCGCCCGCAATAATAGAGCCAATAACAGAAAAGAAACCAACCCACAATGAAATGCGCGCTCCATGCAGCACTCTGGAAAATACGTCACGCCCCAGATCATCGGTACCAAACCAATGCTCTGCCGAAGGGGCCTGCAGACGATCCGTAAGCACCTGCTCTTTGTAATCATACGGGGCAATATACGGGGCAGCGAAGGCCAGCAGGATGAAAAAAACGATAATAATCAAGCCTGCCAGCGCAAGCCGATTTTTCCGAAACGTTCTCCAGGCTTCCCGCCACGGACCCGATGCAGGTGCCGACGCGGCGTCAATGGAAGCTCCGGTATTGGTCGATAATTTGGCCATGCGGCGTCTCCCTTCTGTTCATACTCATTTATAACTAATGCGAGGATCGAATACGGCGTACAGTAAGTCTACAATCAGATTAATCACTACGAAGAAGAAGGCCACAATCAGGATGCCGCTCTGGATCACCGGATAGTCGCGCGAACTAATTGCTTCATATATATAGCGACCGACACCGGGCCAAGCAAAGATCGTTTCCGTCAGCACGGCTCCCCCCAGCAAAGATCCGGTCTGTATGCCGATGACGGTGAGCACGGGAATAAACGCATTTTTCAACGCATGTCCATATACGACGAAAAACGGGCCGAGTCCCTTTGCCTTCGCGGTTCGGATATAGTCCGAACTCATTACTTCGAGCATGCTGGAACGCGTCATCCGGGCAATAACCGCCATCGGAATCGTGCCGAGCGCGATACTTGGCAGCAGCAAATGTTTCGTAACCGTCCACAGCTGATCCCAACGTCCGGCAATCATCGTATCGAGCACATACAAGCCCGTAATGGCTTCAACCGGATCACGTGCATTCATCCTGCCGATGGACGGCAACCAGTGCAGTTTATTCGCAAACAGCCACTGCTCCATCAGCCCAAGCCAGAAGATTGGCATCGATACACCCACCAATGCTATGACCATACAGCAGTAATCGAACCACGAGTTATGTTTCCACGCACTGACAATCCCGGCATTCACGCCAATAATGATCGCAAACAGCATACTCGCCATCGTTAATTCGAGGGTCGCTGTCAGATAGGGCACAATTTCCTGGGCAATGGGAACCTTGGTGCGGATGGATGTGCCCAGATCTCCCTTAAACAGATCGCCCAGATAAGCAAAATATTGTTGAAACCAGGGTTTGTCCAGTCCAAGCTGGTCACGCAGAGCTTGCTTGGATTGTTCGGTTGCCTTTTGCCCGAGTATGGTCTCCGCCGGATCACCCGGAATGGCGTGGATAATGGAAAAGACGATCAGGGTCATGCCCAGCAGTACGGGCAGTAACACGAGTATACGTTTGACGATGTAACTGTTCACTCCTCATTCACCTGCCTTTAACGTATAAAAAGCGCTGGCAGACATGCATGCTTTAGATCGTTACATCCTGATGTGGGTTCTGCCAAGCAATGCGTGTACGCCAGCGCTCTGTAACTATTGAATCCTGATAATACTAAATTCAGCTCGTATATAAGTTATTCAAAGTAGGCATTGGCATAAGATTCCGTGCCCAATGGGGACGGTACGAAATCCTTCAGGTTCGCTTTACCTGCCAGAATAGGCGTGGTGTGCACAAGTGGAATCCATGGAGCATCTTGCTTAATAATCACTTGCGCTTGCTTGTACAGTTCCGCACGTTTGTCCTGATCCGTTTCTTTCTGCGCACTCGTCAGCAACGTATGCAGTTCTTCGTTTACGTAGAAGCTGCGGTTGTTGCCCGGGATTGCATCCTTATCGAGCAGCGTGTACAGGAAGTTATCCGGGTCACCGTTATCACCGGTCCAGCCGAGCATGTAAATATCGTCTTTCTCCCCGGCTTTGGCATCATCCAGATACGTTGCCCACTCTGGTGATTCAATGTTGACGGTCACTCCGATTTTCTCAAAATCGGCCTGGATCGCTTCGGCAACCTTCTTGCCGTCAGGCATATACGGCCGGGATACTGGCATGGCATAGAATGTTACCGGATCAGGCAATCCGTCAGGGTAGCCAGCTTCGGCAAGCAACGCTTTTGCTTTTTCCAGATCATAAGCATAGTCCTCAATACTATCGTTATACCCCCACAGCGTTGGCGGCATCGGGTTCACCGCTGGCTGCGCTTGTCCCGCAAAAAAAGCATCAATAATGCCCTGTTTGTTTACCGCATGGTTGAGGGCTTGTCTTACTTTCACGTTATCAAACGGTTTTTTCTTAAAATTGAAACCAATGTAGGCCACGTTAAATGGTGGACGCTCGATTTTTTGCAGTTCGCTATTTCCCTCAAGAATGGACAGATCATCCGGGTTCAGATCCTCCATGATATCAATCTCGCCGTTTTGCAGCGCATTGAAGCGAGCCGTGTTATCTGGAATGGAGCGCACAATCACTTTGTTCAGCCTCGGCAGTCCCTCTTTCCAATAATTCGGATTCTTCTCCAGGGTGATAGAGTCGTTCCGCTTCCACTCTTTGAATACAAATGGGCCTGTGCCTACTGGCTCGCTCTTGAAATTTTCCTTTTTCTCCTGAATCGCAGTTGGACTTGCAATGCCAAATGGCGTCATCGCAATGTTTTGCAGGAAAGGCGCTTGTGGCTGGTTCAGGGTGAACTCGACCGTTGTCTCGTCAATCGCCTTCACTTCCTTAATCACGCGTCCATCTTCCGGACCAAACATAGAGTCATAATAGTCGAAGGAATCTCCCTCGAATTTATATTCACTGGCTGGATCACTCCATCGGTTGAAGTTGAACACCACAGCCTCTGCGTTGAAGTCAGTACCATCGTGGAATTTCACGCCGGACTTCAGCTTGAAGTCATACTTGAGTCCATCCGCCGAAATCTCCCAGCTCTCAGCCAGCCCAGGAACAACCTCGGTTCCACCTTCTTTGTAATCCAGCAATGAATCGAATACCTGATGTCCAATCTTTAGTGACTCCCCGTCTGTAACAATTGCCGGGTCCAGCGCCACCGAATCTCCGCCGCGTCCCATAATCATCGTATCCTGTGCTGCCACTTCTGCCGGAGGCTCGCTACCCTCCGCCGGAGCGGGGGAATTGCCTGTACCCTCGTTACTGGCGCTGGAGCAGCCTGACAAAATCAACACTGTGCTCATGGCCATTGCCATGACCCCGGATAACCACTTTTTTCTCATTCGCATACGTACAACACCCTTCCCTGTCTCATAATGTGTGTGATACTGGCGTGAAAAAACTCCAATGATTACAATCGATCGGTTTGGTGCCTTGTATCATATGAAAGGCTTTAGATGCCTTTGATACCTGTAATGTAAATCCGGATATGTTAAATCATATATATGAAGTGTAAAACGGAATGTAACCGTACACATTTTGTTAGTTTTTTCGGATGATGTGGCGAGTAATAAATGCCGGTGGTCGTTGCGTAATAATTGAACTTAGGTCAATAAGCAACAGCAGAATGGTATCGACTTGGTGGTGGCTTAACAAGGCTGATTTAGATAGAACGGTAGAGTTGTTTGGAATGGAGTTTGCTTAAGGCTTGACTTAGGGCTTGACTTGAAGTTAAACGTCATGGCTAAAATGTAATGGCTTAAAATCCAATGGTGGCAATTAGGTCGCAATTAGATGGAACAGAAAGTTGGTAAACAGAACATTTTAGTGGTTTCTCAAACAGGTTGGGTTGGATTGTTTCAAAACGTTGTGAGATTGATCTAGAGATGTTGGATTTTACAACAGGGAGACATTACAATAACTTTTCATGTTAAAGTCTTGTCATGATGAGGAGGATTGCGTAAATAAACAGTGGTGAAAATCGATTTCGTGTAACTTACTTTACATCACATTCATCAATTAGACAAGAGATTTACGGACATAAGTCTTCAACTTTATTATATATGTTAATATCATTTACATAAAACACAAAAAAGGAACACCATTCGACAAATAGCGTCGTGTGTCCCTTGTTGTGTTCTCTCTTTTATAACTAGGTCTAACTTATATTTTAAGTTATGTCAGCTTATTTTTTGAATAAACCTCTGCGGTACATGACCGTGATAAAACGGTAAAAATCATAACTCGCCCCACTATCGATGCTGAACAGCGGATTTTTGGTGTCATATGCCAGCGCTGCGTCCACGGCAGCTTTTGCCCAGACTGGAACTTCCATCTGCTGGCGCGCCTGCAGTTTATCGACCTGGGATTTCAGCGCATCAAACGCTGCTTTCTCTTCGGCTGTCATCGGTTCGCCCCCTTTCGGTGGTTCGGTTGGATTCGTGGGATTGGTCGGTTCGGATGGCTCTGGCGGCTTTGGTGTTGCTGTTGCATATCTTGCTCTCAATTCCGCTGCCGATCCTTGGAACTCGTTCATATCCACGTTGCCGCTGATCCCGTTCACCTTGCCCGAATCCGTATACTGCCAGAACGTCCAACGTTTCCATGCCGGCTGGTCATCCGGTACACGTGTGTTGCTGTAACGTGCAATCCATAGATCGTATGAGCTGAGTGATGTGTCAAAATTCCCGGCAAATGAATTGCCCGTGTATATGATCGGTTTCACACCCGTGAGACGTTGCAATTCCGTTAAAAATGCCTTAGCTACCGTGTTGATCTGAGCTTTGCTCAGGTTACCCGGATTGTTCTCGTAGTCCATGACAGGAGGTAATTGCAGCGCCTTGGCGCCTCCTACTTTTTGCAGTGCCGTGGCATAATGCGCCGCCTCAGCCTTCGCACCATCGGTAGTCGTTGCGCGGAAAAAATGGTATGTCCCCACCAGCATGCCCGCCGCCAGTGCGCCAGTCACATTGGTTTGGAAATTCGGATCGGTATACGTCTGCCCTTCAGTCGCCTTGATGAACACAAACGTCATGCCGCTAGCCTTCACTTTGGCCCAATCGATCGTGCCCTGATAACGGGAGACATCAATGCCCTGCGTGTTGCCCGAGCTTCTCGTTTGCATGTTTCTCACACCCTTTATGCGGCAAATTGCCGTTTGTATATAGTTAATGCTTGGGGATCAGGGGTTGCTTGTGTGCATGTCCCTGATGTGTTTGAAATGAACTAAGCCTTGTTCACCCGGACACTCCGATGACAGAATAACCTTCCAATCGCTGTTATCCCCGGATTTTTTTGACTCTCTTTATAAATGGGGAAATCCGGGTATAAAGGCGACCGCTTCGCTTTTTCAGGTTTTTTCTGTCCTCTCCGTTATTGTGTGGAATGTTTAAGTTCAATCTGTATAGCCGCCTAATGTAGCCTTGCTTATTTATATTAGTTCTGTTTAATCCGACATTCGTACTGATCAACAAACGCTTAATATAACTATACACTCGCAATATTAAACGTTACTTAACGTTATCTTTGGTTGTCGGTGATTCTGTGACCTCCGATTCTGGATGGGAAGAAGCATCTTTGGGATTCAGAGAGAAGTTACCGGGGAGTTCCCCGGTTCCCCCCTTACCCTTGAGCACTTCAATGGCTTGCCGAATCACCGGTGGAATTGGTGCGCCCAGTTTGCCCCCGTTCTCAATAATGGACAACAACTCATTTGCGATATAAAAAAAGGCGACCGCATCCCTGAACAAATGTCCGTCTCCCAGAACACCGTCCACCAGATGAGCCACCGATACCATTGCAAATATAAATACCTTTCGTGCGATGCCGAACAGCCCGACATTACTCTCCAGCTTGCCAGTCATTCCTGCTGCCGCGATGCCGGTTAGGTAGTCGAGGATGACGAATACGAGCAATACGCCAAGCACGCCTGACCAGCCTCCGAAGAAGTAGGTTACTGAGCTGGTTATTAGAGCAAGGAGCCATTTCCATAGGGTTTCATGTTGCATGGTTTCGCCTCCCTATACAAGGTTTACGAGCTCACGTTCACTTCATGACAACAAGTCCATTTCCTAACATTACGTCTCTCATATTCTAATGTCTAATACCACAACATGCTCATTATTACATAGGTATAATCCTTGTGTTAGGAATGACTTACCTAATAGATCTTCTGTTGTCCTACATTTATGTTTATAGTGTTAACGATGTCCGCATTTTCACTATGCACCACCGCAATTAGACAAATAGACTTTTGATAAACATTAAAATGAGTGCGATCACAATGAGAGTACAGTATAACCGGTATCTGCCCACAACGTCACACCTTTCCATATCCCCTTTGTTTTCAGTTATCTCTGTATGTCTCTCTGTATGTTGTCATCAAGTTGTTAGCAATCGAATATCGGTTCCCCAACTACCTGCATTCCACACGCTGCTATATACGGCATTAGCATACACTCCTAAAATCATATCGCGTGAACTGTCAAAACCAGCAGGCTTTGCTTCTGCTCCATAAGTAGATATAGAACCGACATTATTAGCAGGCGTAACTTCATTAAGCGCCCAGTTATCTTTAGCACTTAAATATAAAGAAGTGGCAGTGCCTGCGACTAAATTTATTTGCATTCCATAGACCGACACAGCCACTTGGCCTACCCCTCCCCATGCAGATGGTGTCAGCTTCCAAAAAAGTCCGTTTGCGTCTTTTAAGGCAAATGAAATTTGCCCTCCATAGCTTGAACTTATACGCAAGGACCATTGACTTGACCCCGACACAGGCGCCAATGATACCGTCTTTACATTAGCCGGGATCGTTACTAAGTTTCGCACCCAAGCAGTTTGATTCGCTGGCACATTAACATCTGTATAACTTAAAGCTGGTACTGAGGCTGAATACACCCCCGTCTGTATCGCCTGTACCTTAGCCGACAACTGCGCCCATGTGTCATTTGTGGATGCACTTCCACCCTTGGCGTTAATGGCACCCACGATCCCATTTTTAGCATCAACGCCAGATTGAAAAACGTCAGGACTCCAAGGACCCCATATACCACCAGACTTTACACGCATCCGATATGTGTAAGACCTGTCCAATGGATAGGCTACTTGAGTTGCGTAAGAGCTGTCGTGCTTTAACACTTCAAGATGCCACCAACCGGAGTCAGGCGCGTTGACAATACCCACTCCCCTGTAAAAACCTGTAGACATATCACTATTGATATCGTAGCCGGAACTTAGCATCATTGTACTACCGTCGTCAGCAGTAACCCTGACTCTTTGCCAAGGCTTAGCATTTATATAGTCTCTAGCATTGGTTTCAGCCGCATTCGACTTTGTTGCCGCGTCCGTAGCCGCGGCGTTAATCGCCGCCACTCTCGCATCCCTAACTGCCCTCTCCGTCGCCGCCACCGTCTCAGACGTGCCGTCCGTCTTACTCGACAACTGCACCTTCCCCTTCTGCGTCAACGATGCATCAGGAATATCCATCTGACTCACCGCTTCACGAAGCGTATCCAAATCCGCTTGCGTCGCAACGCCTGCATCAATCTTCTCAAAAATTCCATTAATACTCTCCCTGGTTACATTCTCATTCCCCAAGGGCAGAGGCAATTTCAGTCGATTCGTTTCTTGTGGCATTACGCCCACACCTCCAGTTCATTCCACGTCAGAGACGCGGCGTCCAGTTCATCCCAGGTCATCTGTTTACTGTCCAGGTCGTCCCAGATCAGATAGTGATACTCATATTCCACATCCATGTGCGCCGGTTTTAGTTCATCAATCGCACGTTTGAGATCATCGATATTGGGCGGGATGCCCATCGTGTCCACAAAGCTCACCGTAAAGCTCCACGCTTCCGGCTGAAACGTTACATCCACCTTGCCTCCGGCGTACGCCTCAGCCACATTCGCAACCAATTTCCCCGAAAACTTCCCTGCACCACGCAGCTTGGACT
This sequence comes from Paenibacillus sp. OK076, assembly GCF_900110055.1. NCBI lineage: Bacteria > Bacillati > Bacillota > Bacilli > Caryophanales > Paenibacillaceae > Paenibacillus > Paenibacillus sp. OK076. The sequence continues at coordinate 461,035 of NZ_FOCH01000001.1, read as the reverse complement.
CCACCACGGCACGCCGCTGATCCACAGGTTTGAGACGATCCATCTCAAGGCCAAGTTCCTGCTCCCACAAATCCAGGCCCCACGTCGCCGTACGGACAAAAAACTGATCCAATGTCTCATCCAGCGCCTGATACAGCAGATCCAGCTCGGATCCTTTGGTCTGCATATCCGCCTGCATGACGCGCGAAGTCTCGTAATACCGTGGCAAATACGAGAACAACTCCCGCCCTTTCTCACTCGTCAGTCCAACATCTACAATAGAAGGAGCACTCATGCCCTGTCCCCTCCCTTCCTTGCACATCATCATGGAACGTCTCGCTCACGAGCTTCAATCCGGATCGGCGTTCTCCCAATCTTCCTTGGTCTCCGCACTCCCCAATTACTTCCTCATCCACCATCTGCCCCACACTACTCATGCACATCCACCGTCCCCAACACCGCCACCTGACTCGCTTTCATCTCGATATTCTGGTCGCTCACACCGTTCACGGTCAGCTCCGAATAGTCGATAATGGGTGGAATGTCGAGCAGGATTGCCGCAATACGGGTGTAGCGCACAAGTGGATCGGCAAAAGCCAACTGTTTCAAATACGCGGTCACCCCGCGTTCGATCAACGCTCGTACATCTGCCAGTGTTGCATCACTTGCAAGAGTCAGCTTCACCTGAATGTTCATCGGCACTTCCTCTGCTGGCATCACGGTCACCACCGGACCAGCAGGAGCAACGCCTTCACCCTGTCCATCCTGCGTTGGATCTACGTATTTCTGCACCGCCGCTACCAGATCGCCACCCGCGGCACGTTTGTCCGTATCCAGCAAATACAATCCCACCGTGCCCGGCCCTTGCCATAACGGAATAACCCGCGTTGCACCAACACCTGGCACTTCACTGGCCCATTGCACATATTGCGATTTGTTACCGCTTGTCCCCTGATTGCGGACTTTGGCATAAAAGCGTTCCAGCAGCGCCGTATCTGCCTCAACATCCGCACCGCCTTTAATCACCTCAACATTAGTTACAGACGTAACGCCACTCACTGGTGTGGACAGCACAGTTACCGTGCCCGCAGGCACATTACTTTCTTTTCCGGCAACAAGCGCTCGCACGCCTACCACCCCGGAGCCCTCTGCATCCAGTTCCAAACGCCCCACCGTTTCATATTCGAGCGAAGCTTCAGCAGATACTTCATCCGCGAGCGTAGCCACGACCGTTCCCGCAGGCACCACTTTCCCCGGCGCACCTACGAACCTCACCGAACCTTGTGACGCCACCGCAGCCCGCCGCATAAGGCCATGCTCTCCCGCGCGCAGATCCAGCTCTTCCGAACGAAAATTCGGATCACTGCTCGCCGCAGTACTCGCAAAGCCGCGCCGCAGCAGTTCCTGCGCCCAGAGCGCCGCCTCAGACAGCATAAACGCTACCGGGGCCTCCGCATCCCACAGGAACGAACCCTCCGACTTATCCAGATCCGCGGGCAAACGATCCAGCATACGCTGCATAATCTGTTCCTCCGTCTGGTCCTCCAAATAACGCGGAATCTCAGCCATCCCGTCAGATCACCTCACTTTCCAAAATAAACATCTCTTCCTGCACACTCGCCACCCGGCACGAAAACATGCACTGCTCCCGATTCCAATCAAACGTGAACTGGTCCACCGAATCCGTGCGTGGATCAGCCAGCAGCGTCTCCGTAACCATCCGGGTGATCTCACTTTCCATCACACCCCGGCTGTCACCCTGACCAACCAACTCATCCAGCTCCGATCCATAGTTTCGAGAATAGATCACATGTCTGTACCGCGGCGTCTTCACTGCTTTGATACACCACTGTATCCAGGCTTCATGCGCACCCGCCGCAGCGACTTTGCCACTTGGAGTCAGCACAAAATCCCCCGCATCGTAATCGAATCGCCAGCCCCGTCCAAATCTCACCTCTTCCGAAGCCGCCCCCGACAGATCTTCCTCATCTCCCCATACCACACCCGTTTCCGGGAACAAACTAGGCATTCGCACTCACCACCTTACACAGCACCACAATGTCGTTACCGCCATTCACCCGCATCGCCAGCACACGGTCACCAGCTTTCAAGCCTTTCCCCAGAGACCACACCGCTTCTTCCACTTCCCCTTTTTGTAAAAGAAACCGTCCCGTTCCCGTCGTTCCGCCGTTTGCCACGTCAGGTATACCGGAAATCGCGCCAGCAGCCTCGCGCTCCGGCAGTCCAAGCGTGCCCGGCAGCTCGGCCACGAGATAGTCCTGCACTTCGTGCTTGAAATCATCCAGCTTCACGCCGGATGAAGTCATTGTACCCAACACCGCGCCAAGGCCACTCACAGCCTGACGGGTTTGTGTGCTCATCGCCCCCCGCATGACCTCGGCAAAATGCCCATACGGATCATCTTTATTCAAGGTAAACCCTCCTTTTCACCATCTCGACAGTACCCAGCTCCAACGTCATCGTTCCAGGTCCAGCGGACAGATCACGGCTAACCGACATGACGATCAATTTCAGCCCTTTGAGCAGCACCACGTCTCCGGCACGAATCGTATTCACATCTGGTGCAGATACGGTAAAGGTCTCCTGAATACCCGTCAGACGGCTTTTCGCCAGCTTCTTGGCAGCAGTCGCTGTTTTCACCTGATCGTCCTCGATCAGCTTTTGCAGCGTGCCCAGCTCGGCTACACCAGCCTGCTCAATCGCGAGCACTTTGGAAGGAACCTCTTTGCCGCTGCTGGACTCCGAGGCCGCCATCACTTTAACTTTGGTGACCGCACCTTCGAGCGTACGCATCTGGGTCAGATCAATCAGTCGATCCAGCTCGTGCACCTTCGCATTACTGCCAACCTTGAATAACTGCAACCCGCCGGGCGTCATCCGCGGATGATACATATCCCCACCGGATTTCACCGTTTCCTTCAGATCGGCAAACATCATCGAAAAAATCGTCTGCGACCGATACACCGCTTTGCTCAGCTTCGTTTTGGTGTCCGGTAGCGCGGCGTATGGAATTTTCCATTCCTTGGCATACGCTTTGAGTCGCTGCGTGGCAGTCTGGTCTTTCGGCAGCAGGAACTCGTCCTCTGATTTTTCCAGATAAATCATCCGGTCGTAGACGGTCAGGGACAGTCGCTTGGTGCCGCTGTTGGAGCTTTCCACTTCCCAGATGACCGCAGGGTGCAGCAAGTGAACCATGGATTTTTCGCCAAAAGGAATCCCGCTGATCCGCACCGCCATACCCGGTGAGATCGAAGGCAGACCTGAAGACGCAGACACCGCCAGCCGGATGTTGGCCTGATAGGCAATCTGGTCGAGCGAGTCCTTCAGCGAAATCGTCTCCACCAGCTTGGTGATGTCATATTTGTCGTCGACAATGACCTTGTAGGTCATGGCATCACCAACTTTTGCCCCGGCTTGATCCGGTTCGGATCACTGCCGATGGTCTTCACATTGAGCTTATAAATCTCGTTCCATTTGGAACTGCTGCCCAGCTCAAGCTTTGCTATTTTGGACAGGGAATCGCCAGATTTGACGGTGTAGGTCTTACTGCTCGTTTTCAGATCCGTACGAGAACCTGACTTGCTCGCAGACGTTGCACCGCCAACCTTCTCCACTTTGGAATCCCGCCACGTTCGCAGCGTAATGTCAAAGTAAATATCCCCGCTCTCACCGCCTCGGAAGGTGGTATTGTGGGAGATCAGATACACGGGCACGTTCACCCCCGTGTTGGTAATGATGAAGCGCAGCGGCTTTTTCGATACCAGAAACGTATTCAGCATATTCATTGCTACACGCGGATCAGGCAAAGGCTCGTACATGCAATAGGACGCATCATATTCTTTGGGAAAAAAAGAAGAGAAGGTGATCTCCTTCACCTTCTCCCCCTGCGCAAAATCAAACTCGCCATACTCCAGCATATTAATCGTTTCATACCCTTTGGAACGGGAGATCGTCAGTTCTTCCGGTTTCACCGGAAATTGAAACTTCGTTTTCCCATCGATCAGGGTAAATTCCATTTTTACACCTTCCACGTTATCTTTAAATACAGTCATGACAGGCCTCCTTTCTGCTTAGGCCATAATGGTTTTGCGATTTTCCATCGCACGGCGCACTTCGCCTGCAAATCTCATTCCAACTTGATGCGAGATCGCATCGTAGTCGATGGCGTTTTCACGGACAGTCACCTGCACAGCTCCTTGTGGTACGTTTACGGAGATCTGATTGGTCGTCTCTGTTTTAAAATCCTTCAGGTAACCGGACAGACTGCTCATCTGGTCTTCGGATATTTGTACCGTCATCGTAGATGATTTGCCATTGGCATTACCAGCAGTTTGCGCTACGTTACCTAGACCCATGGCTTGAGACTGCATCACGCTTGTTCCCATGAAACCAGCAGATGTAGACTGGCCGACCTTATTGTTCATATATGCTTCCGGACCCGTCATTGTCAGTGCCGGTGGAATATAGGAAGGTGGCATCTGCGGACCTGTTGCTACTTGCGAAGGTGAAGACACTGTTGTTGCCGATACGGTCTTGTTCTCCTTCTTCGAGCCAAAACCGAAGAAACTGGATATGCCATCCGTGATGTTTTTTGTTTTCTCAGAGATGTAATCCGCTGCACCCGACAATGCGTTACCCACACCCTCGGTAGCGTTGGACATCAATTTCCCGATATCTTTGGATTTGTCCCCAATCCATTCCCCTGCTGCACTGCCAGCCCAACCGCCGACAGCGCCGCCAACCCATGTTCCGATGCCAGGCAAAAGAACACTACCGATGGCGCTACCAATCGCTGTACCCGCTGTGCCGCCAATCATGGAACCAACCGCTCGGCCTCGCTCCTCTGGAGGTGCGGTTGCAACGTTAGCTACATCAGCAAGCATACTGATGGGTCCAAGCAATTTCCCGGCCCCCTTAGCAAGCCCACCACTCAGTTTGCCGAAAATGCCATCACCCGAGAAGAGGTTGGACATTGCCATAGGAGAACTCGACATCAAGCCTGATACTAAATTTGACTTTTTGCCACCACTAATTCTTCGGTTTCTGTCCATTTTTTTAGCTTCCTGAAAGGCACGCTCAGATGTGTCTGTATCAATTCGGGACACACTTGGCGTTGGTGCAGGAGTTGGAGTAGCTGCTCTGGAAGCAAACCTTCGTCCCCCTCGTCCACCAGATACTTTCCGGACAGGCGGTTTGCTTGATGTGTCACTACCTGTTCTTGAACTGTTTCGAGTTTGATTCTTACCTATCTTACCTTCCGCCACTTCTGTACTCTTACTGGGATTAGAAGCCTTATCCTTTTTAGATTTCCGATCAGACCGCCACTCTTTAAACTTTTTACCTAAATCAGTAGCATTATTAAGAATATCTAAACCAGTGCTGGTGTATTCTAGTGCTTTTTCCCACCACTTTTTATCTTCTTCTTTAGCTGCATTATTTATAGTTGTATTATTACTCCCAATCACAACTGACATAGAAGGCCCACTCACCGGGTTCATTTTCCCCATCGCCACTTCAACCTTTTGCTTCACCTCAACAGATACCGTTCCTGATGCTTTCACCATCTGATTTCGGAAACTGTTCAGTTTTACCAAAGCGCGATCCAATGCTGGACTGAGCTTATCAATCAACCCAATCGTCGGTGTAATTCGCAGCCTGCTGATTCGCACAGCCGTGCTATAAACACTCTCCAGCCTGCGCCCGGTTGTTCTCAGCTCATTGTTCACCTTGATTAGACTCTGATAGCGAACTCTGCCCAGTCGTTCCGTAGAACGCTGGATCTGATCCAGATACCGGATAGTCGTCCGCATTTCCGCATTGGATTTGGACAAACCCACAATCATTTCTGCCATTTCTTTCACCTCCTACCTTTTTTGATTATCGATTCATTTGCGAGGTGATCGCTGCCATTTCCTCTTCCGAGAAAGCAATCAACAGCGAGCGCTCCCCGCGTGGCAAAGACCAGAATTCTCCGGGCCGTAGATGATGACGAACCCACATGTGAAATAAGAACGTAGTCATCCCGCCGGAGTGAATCAGTTTTTTAGGTCTTCAATCTCCACACCGAAGCCGGAAAGCTCCAGCACCTTGTCGCCTACGGCGTCCAGTTCACCCGCAAGAAGCATGCGGCGAACTGCCTGTTCTCCACCAGACAGCTTCATACGGCCTGTGATACGGTTATCTCCCCATCCGGACAGTTCGAGTCCGCGTACATTCATTTTCACCGTTGCTTCGGAGATCAGCAGGGCGTTAAATGTTTCGGTATCCACCTTTTCCTCGGTGCGGCCTTTGACCGTTTTCCGAATCGTACAGCGTTCGCGAATCTGATCCACTTTGGAGGACGTCAATCCACGCAAAGTCAGCAGCAGATCCAAACGTTGAATGCGTACATTCTCTTCCGGCAGACGTTCTGCTGCTTCAAACAACTGATCCAAAATTTGTTCTTCAGACATATTCTCGTTCATACTCATAGGGTGCGATCTCCTTCTCATTTCACAATTGGGTTAATACATCTCCACATTCAGGGACAACAAAGAGACCGAGAATTTCTCGGCCTACATGTGTTCCCATTTCTGTAAGTCTCGTTGCACATACGCCTGATCAGGCAAGCTTCATTAAGAGGTCTTTTAGAAGTTCGAAGTCATTCCATCCTTAGTTCGCTACAATCGGGTTCAACAAATCAAACCCTTCAAATGTAAAACTTGTTTCCTCCGGTACTTCCTCACCCGCTGTCCAGTTGGCAAGTTGGATTTTATCCACCATGCAGCCTTTTAGCAGGACACTCTCATGTCCGTAGGATTCTGGATCGTCCAGCTTCGAGATAATCTGAAACTTGGTGAACCCGCGCTGGATCATGTCCGAAGTGACTTTGTAACCTGTCATCGTACCTGTTCCTTTTTTCGCACCATTCTTGTGTACTTTCCAGTCGTTGCCGACCAGATTCAGCTCACGCTTCTCAATTTCAACGCTGGCCTCCAGCTTATTAATATTGGTCTGCCACACACCATCGATATGCAGCTGACCGTGGGTACCGAGAATGACTCTTGACGCATCCAACATGACAATTCCTCCTTGAGATTATAAAATATCGTATAAACCATCCATTCAACGAATCGGCGTCTCTTTTAAAAGACAGTTTCCTTCTACACAACCTTATTGCACGTAAAACGTTCCAAACAACTGCTCCATGACATCCGTCAGCTTCACATTCCATTGCAGGAATACCTGATCTGCCTCTGGCTTGAGAATTGGTGCAGCACCATAATACGCTGGATCGAGAACGACATCGTATCCCTCAGCTTCAATGACATTGCTCTGTGCGAGCAGCGCCAGATAGGCTTTCATCGCACCGATTAGCGCCTGCCGGCCCTCTTCCGTATTGTTTACTTTGCCGATATACGTATCTTCAGCAGAGCGCTGCAAATCTGTATTAATCGCATCCATCACACGAATAGAACGGATTTTTTTCCATGCATTATTCTGTCCTGCAGCAGGGGTCACGAGTGTATTCACTCCGCGAAGCGCCTTTACCTGACGTCCATCATGGAAGAAAATAAATACGCCATTCTGTACCGCCTGCTCCTGTTCTGCACGAGTCCAGCGACGCGTCACGTCATCGAACGGAGAAGGTGCGTATGTGGTGGATTCATTCAGACGTTGTCCGGCAATTAGACCCGCGACGTAAGCAGACGTTTCCGCCGAGCTGTAGAACGCATCTCCCAGACGCACACCCGTACCAACATTAATCACACCCTCATGATTCAACGTGAGTGAACGTGCCGACGCCTTCTGTGCTGCTGTAGCAGAGGTGTCATCCGCCGTAGAACCGCCGAATACAGCCATCACAGGTTTACCCTCACTGCGCACACGTTTCACCCATGCTGCAAAGCTCGCCAGCAAAGGCTCATCCGCCGCATGATCCAGTGCCAATACGTCAAATTGCTCACCTTCCAGCGCGCCCTGAACGGCAATATACTCCGCATTGGTCAGCCCATCATTGCCACTTGCTCCACCTTTGAACGCCGCTCCCGCAACGGTTGCAACGACACCTGTACCATCGCCAATCGCCTGAGCGTTAATCCAAATGTTGCTTTCATCCGCATTGATCTCTTTCGCCAGCGACGCTGCCGAAATATCCGCAGTCAGCAGTGCATACAACATGCGGTTGCCTTCAAACAAGCGCACTTCATGCTTCGTATTATCAATTACTCCCGGCTGAATGGTGACGTAGAAGCCGTTACCTTTATCACCCGGATACTTGGCGTCCAGTTGCAGCACGGCTGCATCACTACTGTCTTTCAGCGTAAGCGTCGCTGCTTTCGCCGTTTCCCCGGCTACCCGATAAGCGAGCAGTTTTTTCGGTCCGCCTAGCAGGGCGAGCTTCAAAGATGTATAAGCTGTCCCGTTATCCAGGGCATGCGCCGAGAAAATACGATCAATTGCAGCTTCACTGCCAATTTCTACAAAAGTACCTACCGGACCCCAGTTGGCCTTTATCGGCACAACAACCGTCCCGCGATTACCAGCCTGAATGGCCGATGACGCTGCCGCCTGAAAATTCATATATAAGCCCGGAAGTACCGGACGATTCGTTTGCTCCCAAGTTCCGCCTGCCATTATCCCTTCACCTTCGCTTTCATAAATTGGTTGATGCGTTCCTTCGCTTCCTCAATGGAAAACGTCACTTGCGCTGCTTCGTACAGCGCACCATGCAGCACCTCTGCCTTAACGGCAAATAGGGCTTCTGCATGATTCATCAGCTCGGCCCGCGTATATTGCGTGGCAGCCTGTTTGTTTTTTTTCACTGAGCTTGCCATAACCATCTCACCTCATTGTTTGACTACTGAATTCGTTGAACCTGATCTTTGGACTATAATTTTGACCTATGAATTTTTGTCCCTATGAACCTACGAACCTATGAACCTATGAACCTACGAACCTATGAACCTATGAACCTATAAATTTGAAGCTAACGTATGATATTGAATTTCTCATCTGGAACTCCATCTAGAGTCCCTCTCGACTAACACTTACTCTATCCCTTTGCTATGGTGAATCTCGCGGATCAATGGCACATCCGTACCCGGACGGCGAATACGCTGCTGCAGCGTCAGACGAATCTGTCCGTTCAAATAGGCGTCTGCCTGCAAGTCGGCAGAAACTTCATCCACCGTCACATATCGCGTACCGTCTGTATCCGTCAAAGCAATACGGGGCTGCACAGCCAGTTGTTCAACCAGATGTGTGACCGTTTGACGGACATCTGCTACATTCGCAGCCAGTACATGCCCAATCCATTGCTTACGAATCTCCAGCGCAGAAGTCCCTGTGGTGGTTGTGCTGCATCCCGTCAATCGCCACAGGATGGACTTGGCCTTATAACCACCAGGCCAGACATCCCCATATATGGACCATTCCTGCCCGAGCTGGGTTCGTGTCCAGCCCTGAAGTGCAGCCATCCACGAATCTGTTGCTCCAGCCTGAGTGTATTCCACCGTTTCCGGAACATACACCCCAAATCGCAGGCTGCGCGTAACCAGTCCAGAACTGGCATCCACACGATCACAATCCGAAGAACCCAGATAAATACAGGTAAATGCCCCGCCTTCTTCATCCTCCAGCCTGACCTGATGCAGTCCTTCCATCAGCGCTGCTGACCATGCTTCCACTTGTTCAGCCCCTCCATCTTCGGGGCGTGCATAGGGAGAGATTTTGATGATCCTCCTATACCCCGCCCAAGCAGACTTCGGTACTTCTTCTGCAAAAGCAATTACGGCACAAGGTCCGGCTAATACCTCTCCCGGTGCAGGAATATCCTGTACTCGGCCATTCCATGCCGGGACAAGAGCCTCCAGCTTCTGCTTAATCGTTTGCCTGATGATGTTGCTCACTTGCCCTGTGCTGGCCGTGTTGTTTACCCCACTACTCATAGACACATTCATTTCACCTCCTTCAGCTGCAAGTGTGCGATCTGCCCGCATTGTGCAGCGACAATGCTGCAGCAGCAAATTCCCCCTTTAACTCAGCTCTAAATATACCGGCGCCAAAGCTGGACACCATTCACCGCAACAAAAAGACCGGCCCCTTGTGGCCGATCTGTACATTAGCGTATGTGCTTTCGGTGAGTGTCCTTTGCTATGGATCCGATAATACAATCTTACACCCTTTCATCCCTAGCGCAGATGGTGATTCGTACGACTTCGGTGCGAATAAGGGTGTATCTGGGGTGGAAAAAAGACGACTCAGCGCGTCTCATTCCATCAGTACCTTATTTCAGCGTAACCTTCGGATTCAACGTAATCTCAAACGCACGTCCCCAGATGAAATCAGGGTTCGCATATTCCAGGAGTGCACTGCAATACTCCGCATAGTTTGCTTTGCCATTACAGATTTGTTTGATCGCTACGTCCCCTTGGGCAAAGGCTGGTTTTCCTGCCAACGTTGCTGTATGGGTCTGCATCAGATCTCTGAGTAAAGTTTGCAGATGAGCATAATCTTCTTCCGAGTTAAACAACACCATATTCTGATCCGCAAGGGTCGCCACATTGGTATACAGCGCATGCGCTCTGGAATACGTACGAATATCTGCAATCGCTACTGCTTTATAGTAGTAATCTTTCAGGAAACGTTTAAACAACAATGATCCCTGTGCATTCATGGCATCTCGCAACGCGTGAGCATGGGTTTCGGTTGTGATCAGAGCATAACGGGATTGTCCCATACCCACAGCCATACCGATTTTGTTCCCCGGCGTATTCCATGCACTGTAACCCAGCACCCGGCCCGTATACGGACTGTTCAGGAGTGCTTCGGCTACATCGACGTTGGCTGGACCTTTTCCTACAAAATCAATCAGGACCGAAGGAAGCCCCTTCTCACTATTACTCGTCAATTGCGCCACTGCCGCCTGCACCTGATCCAACGCTGTAATGGCAATAATCTCAATGTGCACCGGTTTTTCACCCGGTTTGCCTGGATGACGATTCGTCATGCGATCCAGCTCAGACGCCATATCAAACGAAGAAGCTTCAAGGGCAGATGCAGCATTCGTTAATTCATTTCCATTCTCCACATCGGAAGTTGTATCCGTTACCACATCAGATTTTGGATAAGCGGAATCCGCTACAACCACACCACCAACAATATCCACATGACGCACCACATTTTCATGCACATTCATATATTCATAGGCATTGATAATCGCGGAACCATGAGGGCCAAAATATTTCACTGCATAACGCGTCTTCTTCCCACCACGAAGCAGTTGGTTCGCCATACGTGCCACCAGAGCGTGACCCAGGCCATCCGCATCTGGAAGGATGATCGCCCGATCGGGATTTTGTCCATCCGTCCCACCGAGCCATTCATTGATTCGTGCTTCCACATAATTGATCTCGTTAATCTGAACGCCTTGCGTATTCGCATCGTCGACGCCTACGGCGAGGAAGTCAATATATCCTTTGCGAGCAAGCTTATCCAGAATGTACAGATTGGTTTTGAATTTATGTTGTCTGGTGTTGTAGTACTGTTCTTTATTAAAATACGTCGTTTCCCCATATTCCGTAGACTCTGGAGAAAGGTTATACCCGTTCACAATATCCTCGAATTCCGTAAAGGACTGGCGCTGCTGCTGCATCAGTGCACGTGATTCGTTGTAGGCATCCAATGTGAGACCATCTGCAAAAGAGGTGGTAGCGAGTCGCATAATGGTATCCATCACAAACACCGGTTTACGTGGATATTTCCCTTTAATGGTTTTGATCACATCAAGCAAACGTGTGGTGTTCTGATCATAATCAGGATATATGCCACCTCCATCTTCACGAAGCTGACGACTGCCAATCAGCCCCCCATAAGCCAGCATATCCGAAGAGATGATGAATCCATCCACTTTGGCGGCATTTTTCAAAATGAAATCATGAATGTTGGACGGTTTCCCATACGTAGGCGTAGACGTTCCAAGCAATGTAGACCCTTCTACCGTTTTCTCGGAATCCAGACGATTTTGAATGTCACCCAGGTGCGGTGTAATGATGTGGATACCGGCTGCTTTTCCTTGTACAACGACGTCATCCAGATTCGCTGGACGATCATCCAGTGGAACATACAATACTGTTTTCATATCCGAAAACCTCCTGTTAGATAAGTTGAACTAGAGATGTTACACCTTGTCACTGCGATTGCAGTACCATCTTCCGATCGCTCTTATCCCCAGATTTTCTTGATCCCTTAGTTCAAGGGTAAAATCCGGTGCTAAAGGCGAGAGTATGCTTACGAAGTAGCTTTCTTGCAGAAAGCTTTCAACTTCGCTTCTTCAGATTGGTTCTGCACTCTCCGTTTTGGTGTAAAAATAAAATTCAACTTAATAATGTTATGTTCGTTCTCCCTTTAGTACCCGATCAGAGCAAGTGTGCAATCACCGCATAAAAAAACGACCCTTGGCTGGACCGTACATTAGCGTATGTGCTTATCGGGATAGGCCACTTGCTACTGATCCGATAATACAATCTTACATGTTTAAATCGGTCGCGCTGTCGGTTGTCCGTATGGATTACGTCTATTTGTTGTTGCTCTCACGGCGGTTAAACGTCGATTTCTTGCAGAGACTTCTGTCGGATAACCCAACAAATCCATTCCTGATGCTGTTTATATGATATAGCAGCCTTTCTAACCCTAATTACAATAAAGGATGGATACAATTATGAAAAAAAAGCTCTGGTTCTATCTGTGGATCGCTGTTACCAGTTATATGGCTGGCCCCGTTATGTATGCATTGACAATGTACACCTTTTATCAGGAAACAGATGCTCTAACTACTTCACTCATTGGATGGACCACTGCAACATTCTCATCCGTTGGTATCCTGTTTATCCTGGTCACAGTCATTCTGCTTCGAGTGCTGCACATCTATTATTTCTGGCTGCAAACTCTGCTTTTTGAGTTACTTTTCCTTGTGTTCGTCTATATGACCACTGTTCTGCTTGGGGTTGGAAACACAAGGTTACCCTCGCTCTCCTTTCCTTTTACGTCCGAAGGCATTCCCTTGTGGATGTTCTGGGGGAGTATCGCGCTTATGAGTTCCTGGGGAATATGGTCTGCGCGTCAGCCCATACGAAAATCACCATACATGCTGGCGTCCAGAGTTATTCTAATCCTGTTTATCCTTGAAATATGGCCCCGTTAAAAAGATAAAAAAGAGCACAGCCTTCTCAGGCTGTGCTCTCTTAAATGTATATTGTTGCTCACGCGATAATATAGCGAAAGTTTTCCCAGCTTTCCGGAACTGAATTTCCGTTTCTGGCATGATGGTAGAAGCTGAATGAAAATTTGAACACATGACCTCCATACCAATCGCGGGAACGTCTGTCGGTGAGCCAGTATTCCAGTTCATGTGGAAGTGCAACAGAGCGTTCTGCACGGATCAATGGCAGACGGTCAACTGGAGATTGCAGCGTCGGCATCTCCTGTTCAACATCCACATCCCGGCTCAGTCGCAGCGCCTTGACCATCGTGAGAAAAGGCGGAATGCCTTTGTGGAACAAAGCAGGGTAATCCAGTTCAAATAATATATTAAGCGCATGCCCGTAGGTTAGCATGTGGCCGATCAGATCATGATGTGCTTCTGCCTGATAGATGGTACGAAATGCGCCAAGCTCATCCAGAATCAGCCGGGACAATTGTTCCGGGCGTTCTATATCAGGGAATCCGTCTGCCTCATTTAACTTCAAGCTGCGAATTTCTTTCACCGTTGTGTTTACCCAGGATCTACCTGGAATGGTTCGTTCAAAAGAATCAATAAGCTCAACCATCTGATTCATGTCCTGCTCCGTACCCCAACCATCCAGTTCACGAATGGCTTTTAGACTAAGGGCACCATAGATGGCCTGATGGCCAACCCAGTGCAGCTCTCCAATGGTTCGATCCAGCGCTGCCGTAATACGCGCTTCGGACTCTTCTCTGGGCAAAACCTCTCCCTTCCGGGAGGTCAAGCCATCTTTCAATCCGTGCTGGCGAAGCATCGCTTTCGCCTCAGCTGTAACACTGCCCGCCGCAAGGGCAGTCAGACGATTTTCCCGCACCCAAAAATAAGCCGCAATAGCTCCCGCCCCATAATGGGCGTGCCACAAATCTCCTGTACGCTCCCGACTGGATACCATAATAGCCAGCCCTTCTTCCAACAAACGTCGATCCAACATGCCACCACCCTTCATCGATGCGAATCCTGATATACACACGACCAGCAACAGTTTTTTAGCAAAACACTCCTTTAAAGCGTTTACTTCTATAAGATGATTCAAATGGTGCACATATGACCGTTTTGCCTGCTGTTCCGCGCATTTTAGCCGATTCGAAGTCTCCCAACATCACGAATGGACACTTCCAGCGGATATATGTTAGCATTTTGCTCGGAAAAGAACCAGACTCGCTCCTTCTTCACCACAATAAACAGACCGTTCACATCCCCTATAGGGGCAAATGTATCGCTAATTGCTCTCCATCGTTTCAATCCCATCTGCTCAAGTTCATCTACCGTAGAAAGCACATCTTCCGTAACAAGTCCCACCTCACACACCTGCAGCAGATCCTTCTCCGAAAAGGCGCGGTCACTCTCGTTATGAACGGTATGATGAGCAATCAGCTCCAGAATGTTACCGACAGGATCTTCGAAATAGAGTGAATTCGAGTTCCAATTGGTTGAATAAGTTTCATCCTCACCTTCATGCCTACTTAAACGGACACGTGCCGCTGCCCACGCTTTGGCCTCCTGAAAACGATTTGCTGGAATCATCCAGGCGAAGTGGTAGAACGGATTCTGATCTGCTTCACTTCGCATGAATATCATTTTCGTTAAACCAATCTGTAGCGTGAAGGAATGTTCGGACTCTTCAGCCATGTTCAACCCCAGAGTGTTGATATAAAAGTGCTTGATGTCTTCCAATCGTGCTGTATATAATTTGACCTCTTCAAAAATCATGCTGAGCCCCCATTCACCCGACCGTGTATCTTCTCCCACTCACTCCATGGCACCATGCCGAGTTCCGGCTTCGCTTCATCCGGGAGCATCGATATGAATTCCAGGAAATGACCATCCGGATCGGTAAAATATACGGACACAGCCGGCATCCATCCAAATACGTACAACTCGCCAATATCATCATCCAGAAAGTTACGCGTCTTGATCCCTTTATCCTCAAGGTAAGTGACAGCTTGCTTCATGTCCTCCAACGATACCTGAAAAGCAAAATGCTGTCGCCGCACCTCGGAAGGGTCCTTTTGCCACAGTCCGAGCATCGCGTTGCCTTCACCACCAATCCAGTAAAAGGAGTTCCCACGTTCCTTCTGCCCATAAGCGTGCTGCAATCCAATGATCTGTTCATAAAAATGATGGGATCTCTCCAGATCCGTTACGTTCAGATGAGTCTCAAATATGCCTTTAATCATGATAAAACCCCCTTTTCTTTTAACTCTCGGACGGCTTCCGTACAGCAGTTAACGTCTCGGCAAGGTGCAGAAATGAACCAATCACGCGTTTGATCCGATCCTCAATGTCCTGACTGCCTTCAAATTCTTCGTATCCGTCAAATGTTGCTTCAAATCTTCTGCGTTGTGCACCACCAATGGAAATCCACTCCTGCGCGTTAATACCATGCAAATTGCGAATAATCGCCTGCAGCTGCAAAAGCGAACTTACTCCCACCGCACCTCCTGCTGAGCTGATGGACAATACCGGCTTACCACTGAAATGAGCCTGGCTCAGGTGATCCAATGCATTTTTGAGTACACCGCTGATGCTGCCGTGATACTCTGGCGTAGACAGAATAATGGCATCTGCGGCAAGCATACGTGTGTTCAGGTCAGACAGATGCTGATCTTCATTCTGTTTTTCATCCGGAGCATAGAATGGGAGCGGTGTCTGATATAAATCGAACAAGCTGGCTTCATGCCCCTGACCGCTAATTACTTCCACGGCATATTCCCCTAAACGTGTACTGGTTGCATTTTTCCGATTACTGCCTGCCAAAATGATAATATTCATCTATGTCACTCTCCTTCGATTTTATATAGACATTTCATCTCTTCGTTTCAACTTTCTCTACTCTCATCTTACCTTGCTTCCACCTCGGAATCGTCGGCAGATAGACTTAACTTGCAGCACAAAAAAACTCAACCTTTTGGGTTGAGTTTCTACGACTTTAGACTGAGAGTATATCGGAATGGATCAGACGACCCAACCATTTCTTACAGCATGAAGCGCGGCTTGTGTGCGATCTGCCAGTCCCAATTTGTCCAAAAGATGACTGACATGGGTTTTCACCGTTTTCTCGGTAATGATTAGTTTGATGGCGATCTCTTTATTACTCAACCCTTGTGCGATCAGCCCCAGAACCTCTCTTTCCCGACGGGTGAGCATGTCCGGTCCATGAGAAGTTTCTTTCCCTCGCCCATCCCGCTCTTGCTCTGGAAGTCGAGTAGATGTATGGGGATTAGCATGCCCAGGCAGGTCATTCATTGATTGTTCAGACGAAGCCATCACATGCATTAATTGTCCTGCTGCGGCTGGATGAAGCTCTACCTGACCTGCATGCACATTGCGGATGGCAGCGGCAAGATCCTCTGGCTCAATATCTTTCAGCAGATATCCCTTCACTCCAGCGCGTACGGCGGGTACGACATGATCCTGATCCGAAAAGGATGTAAGTACAATGATACGGATTCCAGGCAAGATCGAACGAAGCCTTCTCGCCGTCTCAATCCCGTCAAGCACGGGCATATGCAGATCCATTAATACCACATCCGGATGCAGCTGTTCTGCTTGTTCAAGTGCTTCCTGTCCGTTTGAGGCTTCTCCGACGACTTCCATATCTGGCTGAGTGGACAAAAAAACGTGCAACCCGCGCCTCACCATGGCATGATCGTCCGCGAGTAAAATCGTAATCGGCATGTCTTCTTCCCCCTGATTTTATACAGATTCGGACGGAAGTGGAATGACGACCGTTACCGATGTTCCCTTACGGGATGAACTCACAAGTTCAAGTCTGCCGCCCAGCGATTGGGCTCGTTCTCTCATGATGGACAGACCAAGTGAACTGGCAGGCAAGGCCTCACGCTTTTTGGCTCCCCCTTTTCCACGATCTGTAACGATTAATACCGCTTCCTGATCGCTTAGCTGGAGGGATATCTCCGCGGAAGGGACCCCTGCATGTTTACGTACATTATTCAGCGCTTCCTGTCCGATACGCCATAAGCCTTCCTCAATACTTTGAGGCAAGGAGCGCATACCCGTTCGATGTACAACGACCTGCAATCCCTGTCCTATACCATATTCCTGCAAGGCACTAAGCAGTCCAGATTCCAACCCCGCCGGACGAAGCTGCATTATTAAGGCACGCATTTCCTTCAATGCTTCCTGTGACAAGGAACGTATATCCTTCATCGCTTCCGCAGCGGGATGCAGCTGTTGTGATCCGGATAACATGCTCTCCGCCCCTTTGGCTGTCAGGGACAGGGAGAACAAAATTTGGTTCACCGAATCATGCAAATCTCGAGCCAGTCGGTTTCGTTCCTCCAGTCGGGTCAATTCCCGGCGCTTGTATACCAGTCTCAGACTCTCCCACGAGGCTGTAATATGTTCAGCGAGTGCATCGAAAACCTCACGATCTGCCTGAAGGAAGCCATTGGCCGAACCCAATCCAACCACCAGTACTGCCGTTTCGCCAGGGGAACTTAATGGGATGGGCGCAGCCAAGCCCGAAGCCAAAACGGACATAGGGAACCGGGTATTGCAAATGGCAGAAACGTCCTGAATTTCCGTCGCCGACAATACCATCGCCCGATGAGAATCAATCACACGATGCATGCGATTCTCCACCTCTGGAGAGAGTTCGGATTGTGTCATCATTTCGGACTTGCCATGAGCATGAGCCGCCTGTATCATAAAGCTTCCGTTCTTCTGGGATAACAGTGCGGCAAATGGCCAGTCGTAATGATGCCCGAGCAGCTTTACAACCGTCTTGGCCATATCGTCTCCACTGTTGCAATCGTTGACCGTCACGCCCAGCGATCGGCTGAACTCCCCCAGTCTGACATACAGATCCGCTCGCCTTTGCTCTGCGCTATATAATCGCATCCGTTCCATTGCACTGCCGATCTGATAAGCTACAGCCTGCAAAAGCGCCAGCTCACTATCACTAAAATGCTCTTTTCCTGGCGCAGCAACATTCAGCAGTCCCAGCATCTTCTCCCCCGAGCGAAGCGGAACCGTTGCATGATGGGTGATGTCCTGGGTATCTCCCCATTGATGATCGACGGCATCCTCCAGACGTTTGCAATTAATAATATTGACGGCATTGTCCAATCTTCCGTCCCGGAAGCGATTCACGCACCAGCAAGACCCGCAGCGCATCGGCTGCTTGTCATGATGCAGCAGAGCAGGAGGCAGACTGTAATCAGCAATACAGGAGTACTCTCCCTGAGCATCGATCAGGAACACCCAGCCCGTAGTCAAACCCGTCAGTTCCAACAGTTTGCCGAGTACCGTATCCAGCATCAGATTCAGGTCGTTGGATGTGTTGAGCGTTTCCGCGATCGTCTTCAGTGTATACATCTCCTGCATTCCGGCTTGTTCCGTCATGCGGATTCCTCTCCTTTGACTGATCCTTAGTGTTGTTTTCAATTATTGTATACAATCAGCGAAGGATATAAAAGGTTGAACTTCTTGTTTCAATTTAGCCCAGCTTCTGTCGTTCTTTGCGAGAGGCGGATAACGGCTCCATATTAATCAGACCACGGTCCGACAGAGCCAGCGCCATTTTATAGAAAGCACGTGTTCGAATCTTCGTATACGTATCCTTGCTAACAGGTGGGTCAAACACATGGTTATACACTTTATAGTCAAATACATCGTCATCCTTCAGGTAACGCTCTCTGACGAGTACACGTTCCTTCTCGCTCAGTCGAGATACCACAAAATCAATCGTATCGCAGTACGCCTGACGTGCGCGCTGTACATCCACATTATAGATTGCCGTTCTGGCAGTGGAATCCCCGGTCACATTCGTTGCACCATGGAAACGCTCAGCGTAACTCGCCGTCACCATCACCTCGCGTTCTTCAAAAGCAATCGTTTTATAAATCCGGTATTTTTCCAGCGCGGCTTCAACAGCAGTCTGTGTTTTGCGTCGGTCCAATTCGGGCAGCATCAGTTCCATATTCATTCTCCTCCTTTAACATTCGTTATAGAATGAAAGTATAGTAGCTTCGCATGTTCCACTCCGATGACAGAAAAATCTTACAATCGCTGTTATCCCCAGATTTTTTTGATTATATTTTCTAATGTAAAAATCTAGTGATAAATGCGAACGCTACGCTTCTCCAGCTTTTTTCTGTCCTCTTCGTATGCATAACTTAAAGTTCATTCTATAAAAGTTAAACTCGCATTCATCTCATCTTTATTAGAGTTATCCAGTTCTCTGAAATAGTAACGACATTTTTCAAGTTTTTTTCTGTTGCCTTTTGGAATCAATTAAAGTCAGCTATGAAGCAGGAATAATTCATTTTCCTCATTATCCAACTTGTCTCAACTTTACATTTTGTTCGTATTTTGTTCGTATTTCTATTTGAGGATACCACTTTCTGGGGATCGGCGTAAACCTTCATTTTGGGTCGTTTTAACTATAAAATAAAAGCCGCGCTCTCATTTCCTTTACCTTTTGGCATAATTGTTTCATATCCCTTTACCTAATGGTATATATACGATATAGTACAGATAATTAAAGATCCTCGTATAAGTCATTTTCTAGTTTTAATATTGAGAAGGTACATTTGAATATTAGATGAGGGCAGTATTGGCACTTCAAAGAGAGTGGCAGTAGTGAAGGAGACGGAATCGATTCTGAAAAAGCGGTAGCGTTCGCCTTTATCCCCGGATTTCTCCCTTTAGGAAAGGGAAAAAAGGAAATCTGGGGATAACAGCGATTGGAAGAACGATCCGGTTCCGGAACGGGGCATCCGCAGATGGTCAAGCAATACCTCATGCCTGTTCTTCTCAATATTAATTAGTAATACACTTGTACGAATCAAAGGAGTGGAATGAATTGTGGAGCACGCTTTTGGTCCTTATCTGAAACAACTGCGCGAGCAACAGGGATACAGCATTAATCAGCTCGCCGAAGCAGCAGGAATCAGCAACTCGCAAATCTCACGCATTGAGAATGGGGTTCGCGGAGTTCCCAAACCTGCTACCATCCGCAAAATCTCGGACGCACTCTCGGTTCCCTACGCGGATATGATGAAACAGGCCGGATATCTGGAAACCGGAAAACCAGCAAGTGAGCTCCATGACGCTCCAGAATGGGCAACTTACAAGGACCGTCGGGACTTCAAAAAGATGCTCGAGGACGAGGATGATCTGATGTTTGACGGCATCCCGCTGGATGATGAGGATAAGAAACGAATTAAGGATGTCCTGACAGGTCTGTTCTGGGAAGCCAAACAGATGAACAAACGCAAAAAAACGAACGATCCGGACGAGCGCCCATGAAGCATTTCAAGCTGAACAAACTAAAGCAGCAGGTGAGATGATATGGATGACATTGTAACAAAGCTGATTCGAAAACACCGGACAAACTGCCCTTTCAGCATTGCCAGAGCCATTGGAATACAGATCCGGTTCACTAATCTGGGCAAGTCTACCAAAGGACTGTATTTCCGAAAGCTCCGTCGCAGATTTATCGTCATTCACAATGATTTACCGCCGGAATGGCAGCGCTTCGTGTGTGCCCATGAACTTGGACATGACCGATTGCACAAAGGCATAAACCGGTTCTTTCTGGAGGAACACTCTTATTTTGCCCCAGGCAAGCTGGAAAGGCAGGCCAATCGTTTTGCCATACAGCTTCTAACTTCAGGGGTGATGCCAGAGCCGGATGAATCACTGGAGAAATTTTGTTTACGTACAGGACTGCCACGTGAAGTGCAGCATTTTTTTTAGTCTTTTTAAGAACATATGTTCCTTGAACATAAAATTCTCTCTTCATCTTTCACTGTGAAAATCTGATGTCACTTTCGGGTTACCTATTTTTACGTGAATAGCGAGATTTCCTAATAATAGTCTGGTAAAATACAACATGAGTTGTGCAAACGCTCACGTAGATTATTATTTATGGGGAGGTTACTGATTCATATGAAAATCTGGAAGACTTACGTTTCGCTTGTGCTCACGCTCTGTCTGCTGTTCGGCAGTGTAGGCATTGCCGCTGCTGCAACGGATACCAATCCGGGCACGGGTAAACACATTACTATTCTACATACGAATGACATGCACGCACGCGCAGTTGAGTCCTCTCCTGCGATGGGTTTCGCCAAAGTGGCTGGCATTGCGGACAAATACCGTAGCGAAAACCCAAATACCCTTCTGCTGGATGCCGGAGATGCAGTGCATGGTACAACCTTTGCTACACTTGTTAACGGGGAAAGCATTGTTAAAGTGATGAACGAAATCGGTTATCAGGCCATGGTTCCAGGTAACCACGAATTCAACTACGGCTCCGAGCGCCTCATCGAACTTGCGGATATGATGAAATTCCCTATGCTCAGTGCCAATGTGAAAAAGAAAGACGGAACTCGTCTCTTCGAGCCTTACCTCATTAAAGAAGTCGACGGCGTGAAGATCGGGATCATTGCGCTGACTACACCGGAAACGATGTATAAAACAAATCCGAAAAATGTGGAAGGTCTTGATATTACAGACCCAACTGCGGAAGCCAAAGTTCTTGTTAACGAAATTCGCAGCAAAGTAGATGTTGTTGTTGTATTGGGACACCTTGGACAAGACGCGTCCAGCACCGATACTAGCTTCAAAGTTGTAAAAGAAGTGCCTGGCATTGATGTATTCATCGACGGTCATAGCCATACAGTTCTGCAAGATGGACTTGTATCCGATAACGGAACATTGATCGCCAGCGCTGGTGAGTACACTAACTTTGTAGGTGTGATCGACCTGTGGGTTGACGGTGACAAAGTAACGAAAAAACAAGCAACACTGATTGATGAAACGGAAGCAAAAGACATCAAGCCGAATGAGAAAGTTGCCGCATTGGTGAACTCCATTCAGAAAGAACAAGAACCCATCCTGAAAGAAGAAGTAGCGAATACAGCAATCCTGCTGGACGGCAAACGTGAACAAGTACGCGCAGGTGAAACCAACCTGGGTGACCTCCTGGCAGATGCCATCCGTGACATCAGCAAAGCCGATATCGCGCTCACCAACGGTGGCGGTATTCGTTCTTCCATTGAAAAAGGTATCGTAACCAAGGGTGATATCATTACAGTACTTCCTTTTGGTAATCAAGTTGTAACGCTTGAAGTAAAAGGCTCCGATGTACTGGCAGCCCTTGAAAACGGTGTAGGATCTTATCCGGAACCAAGCGGCGGATTCCCACAAGTATCCGGCATGACATTCAGCATTGATTCTTCCGCCGCCAAAGGCAGCCGTGTACACTCCGTTATGATCGGAGATAAAGCCCTTGATCCGAAAGCAACGTACACATTGGCTACGAATGATTTCACTGCTGTTGGTGGTGACGAGTACACGATGTTTGCAAAATACACAACGTCCGGCATGTACGGTGCTATGGATGAAGCGTTGATTGAATACATGCAAAAACTGGGCGCTGTAGACATCAAAACAGACGGTCGAATCAAGGAAGCAAAAGCTCCTGCGGTTGAACCGGAAGCTCCAGTAACGGAAACACCAGCTCCAACTACACCGAAACCAGAGACTCCAAAACCAGAAACACCGTCGAAACCGACGCCAAGCAAACCAGCTCCAGCCAAAGTGCATGTTGTAAAATCCGGAGATTCCCTGTATTCCATCTCCAAACAATACGGTACCACTTGGCAAGCTCTGCAAAAGCTGAATAAGATCAAAAATCCACACTGGATTTATCCAGGGCAACAATTGAAACTGCCTGCAGCCTCTTAAGTTCAGGGACGAGCAAGTAGTTGTACCCATACGCTCCAAAAAAAGGGTGTCCCTCAAGCCATACCCGGCTGATGGACACCCTTTTTTATTTTACATATACATCACTCAGTAGTTAACCTGCCGAGTTGTACACTCCATGGTTTATTTACTTGAATATAGCTTTGCTGCAAAAATAAATCCCCCAAAGTCACTTTAAGAGATCACTTCATCTCATGCCTTTACCATGGACTATTGAAGATATCTCCAAAATTGCCACTCTCATGCGGTTATTTCACATTCAAAACGCTATATTTCTCGTTCCATGATTTGCGTATTTGCACATGCATAGATTCCTGACATGTTACGTCTGAAGCTCTTATGGACAAACCGACTGTATACAGAATACAATTTTTCAAATTCTAGTTATTTGGTATGACAATACGCAAATAGTGTTGCATCCTTACATGACTATAGCCCTCTTTTTAATGCTTTAATCCGTTACATAACCACAAACATCTCTTACCGCATAATATCCGGACCTATTATACATCGTTCTATTATATAGAGGCACGTAGCACGGTTTCATAAGGATATATGTTTTTAATTCCGGACTATAGCTGTTCCTTCACCTGACTTACAGCCTCTTGTGCCGACAGACTGATTCGTTTGGATTCACCTCGTGCTGCAAGAACATGCGATCCAAATTCCACCTGTCCCTCTGCTGCACCTCGGCCAATAACAATCTGGACAGGCAAACCGATCAATTCCGAATCCTTAAACTTCACCCCTGGCCGTTCATCCCGATCATCAACCAGTACGCTGTATCCGGCATCTAATAGTTGTTGTTCCAGTTCCAGAGTGAGTTCGCGTTGCTGTTCATCCTTCCAGCTCATTGGGATCAGATGTACATGATAAGGTGCAATGGCTGATGGCCAACGGATACCATCTTCTCCGGCATATTGTTCAGCAATAGCCGCCATCAGACGAGACACACCGATACCGTAACAACCCATTACAGGTGCGCACTGCCGTCCATTGCGATCCAGGAAGGATGCTCCCATAGCGTCACTGTACTTGGTTCCCAGTTTGAAGATATGCCCGACTTCTATTCCTTTTGTGAATACAAGCGATTCTCCACAGGTTGGGCAGCCGTCACCTTCAGCCGCAAAACGGATTCGGTCTACTTTGTCCAATGCAAAATGTTTACCTGGAACTACATTCGAATAGTGTACATCAACTTCATTCGCTCCTGTAATGGCATGTTCCATTGCAGCTACATCCGCATCAATTACAATCGGCAGATCTAGTCCAATGGGACCCAGGAAACCTACAGTTAATTTCGGATGACCCGCTAAGGCAGTTTCATCAGCCAGAATCAGCTCCTCTGCACCCAATACCTGCTTCAGCGCGATATCATTCACTTCATGATCCCCACGAACAAGTGCAGCGACCAGTTGACCATCGGCCTGATATAGCAATGTTTTGATCATATGCTGAGCATCCTCGCCTACAAAGGCGCTTAACTCATTGATCGTACGTACTCCTGGCGTTTGGATACTAACCAAGGTATCCCCTTCGGCTTTACCATCAGCTTGATCAACCGCTTTTAGGTCAGCAGAAGCTTCCACTAGTCCTGGATTCTTAGCAGAAGATTTAGAAGTCTGATATCCTGCCTTCTCCAGATTTGCGGCATATCCACAGTGTTTGCAGGTTACGATCGTATCTTCTCCCACATCAGCAAGTGCCATGAATTCGTGGGTCTCCCCCTGACCACCAATGGTGCCCGCATCAGCTTCCACTCGAATATATTCCAGTCCACAACGCTCCAAAATGCGCGAATACGCCGTATTCATGGCCTGATAGGTGCGATCCAGCTCTTCCCAATCGGAAGCAAAAGAGTACGCATCCTTCATGATGAACTCCCGTCCCCGCAGCAATCCAAATCTTGGACGACGTTCATCTCTGAATTTGGTGCCAATCTGATAAAGTGTAAACGGCAGCTTCCGATAGGAATTAACCTCGTCACGAGCCAGTGCAGTCACAACCTCTTCATGGGTTGGACCCAGGGCGAATTCCCGTGCATGGCGATCCTTCAGACGCATCAGCTCAGGGCCATACTGTGTATATCTTCCGGATTCTTCCCATAACTCAGCAGGCTGCATGATTGGCAGCAATACCTCCTGACATCCTGCACGGTCCATTTCTTCCCGAACAATACGTTCGACATTCAGCAAAATACGACGTCCCAAGGGCAGATAACTGTATATCCCTGCTGCGAGTTGGCGAATCATACCTGAGCGCAATAACCAGCGATGCCCTGCTGCATCTGCCTCTGCTGGTGCTTCACGTAATGTTGGAACAAGCATTTCACTTTGACGCATCTTGTCACACCCCTTATTCTTCTATTCATTATTGTAAATCAGGTTATAAACAGCAAAAAAACACATCCGTCAAGGGACGAATGTGTCGTGGTACCACCCTTATTTAACTGCACATTGCCGGTTGACCCTGCCATCAAACTATCAAGGCATTCGCTATAAACCGGTTCTCCCGTCTGCAACCTATGCAAAACGTGAACGCGCAGTCCTTCAGGGCATAACGGGCCCATCCGGCGAAGGTTACAGGCCGTTCGGGCCTTCTCCTCCGCAGCTCGCGAGGTAGGAATAACGAAACAGCAACAGAAACCTTGCACTAAATGGTTTCCTCCCTGAAGAAGCTGGCTAACGTAATTGTGTCCTCGTTGATCGCTGTTATCATTTTTGATCACCATAGTGTATTTACAAGAAATTGTCAACCATTCACTCAAATACTACCCCCGAATAATATTCCACCACATCACGGATGAGCATGTACGCGTCTCCATTCGTAAGCTCGTTTTTGTTTGCTATACCAGCAAGCGTGTCCTCGCTTAAGAAGTTCTGCATTTGCAATTGAGTAAGTGCCATTTCAGGTGTAGTTTCAGCTTCAGTAGCTCCCATTGCCAAACATAGCATATATGCAGCCTGATTCAAGGTTAAAGGTGAAGCGGAAGCATTCTTCATGCTCATAACAACTTTATCTGCACTGCCTGTATAAAAGGTTGGAAACATAGCTTGCAATCTTTTCAATTTACTTAAGTAGCGTTCCGGATTCATAGTCGTATCCAGATCCCAACCATCATTATTATAATTACCTGAGGTCATATACATACTCGCAGCAGCAAGTAACCCCCTATAATCCTTATGCTCCATGTACTCAGGCTTCTCAAAATTATGCATCGATAGATCCATGCCTTGTTTCTCCAGCATCTTACGCAATTCGGCTGCACGCTCCTCGGAAGCTGAGATTTCCCGGAAGGACTCCTTGTGCACATATGCCAGTTTGACCGCTGCTCCAGCAGCTTCTCCAGTAGCCATCCCCAGAGGAACGACCCTTGCGCTCCCATGTGGAATCGTGTCATAACTTGCTGCTCGTCCCACTACTAACAGACCATCAACGTTCAACGGAACAAGCGAACGGAAAGGTACGCCATATTGAATTGGACTCAGCATAATTGTGCCAGGATTGCCCACACTCGTACTTTGAATATCGATATCGTATGAACCATAACCAATTGCATCCCAATGATCTCGATTCTCCATAACATCAGCAAGTGTCAGACGATATTCACCATAGATGTGACGTGATTCTCTCACGTAGAGCTCATCCGCCGTTCCGGCATATTCAAGCCCTGCAAATTCCTCGTAATTTTTCTTCAAAAAATCAACGATCAAAGGTGCTTCCTTCCGCCCTATTTCCAGTCCCTCTTTCACAGATGCCGGATCCAGCGGATCCACTCCAAAGATCTGCATCGTATTGATCAAGATCGTATCATCGTTTTGTCTCCCAATGTTCAGACTGCGAATCTTGATGCGTTGCGGATCGGTCGATTCATATTTTCGCGCATCACCGTATCCCCAGGCACTCATTTTATCAACACCCGTACCTTCTCTTTCCCTGAACTTCTGCCAGACTTCATCTGTAACACCACTTAGCTTAAATACGAGCGTAGAGACCATCTTGGACTTGCCATCACCAATGTCCTGTCTGCCTATGGAATATGGAACCCCAGCAGCTGCTGCAATATCTGCATCCTGAGTAGCGTCAATGATTGAACGTGTTGCAATTTTTATAACTGTCCCGTCCTCTTTGGTTATGTTCATCCCCATAATTGTAGTTCGCCCTTCCGAGGCAGACTCAGTAATGGGCTCCACATGTTTAACATTCATCAGAAGGTCAATATTAGGTTCGGAATGAATCATTCGATAGAAAACGTTAGCCGCTGTATGAGTATCAAATGAACTGCCCTCTATTTGGTCAAACCACTCCTGAAAAATCCCTTTATTTAGAAAATCAGGCTGTCGCAGGCTGCTTAACCACTCTGGCTGATCAGGGGAGTAATTCAAATCTAACGTATTAAGTCCCCCTTCGGTCATCAACCCTCCCAGCATATTGCGATCTCGTGCTTCAACCAACAATACACGCATCCCATTGCGGGCAGCAGATAACGCAGCCGTAATTCCCTCCGGATCAGTTCCAGCAACAATAACGTTATAAGAATCGGACAGCGTTGTGCTCGATTGTACAGTCTCCAATGGCTGCCACACATAATTATTATTGAATTTATAGTTCTTGTTCCAGATATAAAAGGCAGCATAAGTTACACTAAATAAAATAATAAATACAGCGACCGTAATTGCTGTTGCTTTCTTTTTTTTGCTAACCAAAATAATTAATCCTCCACTATGTAATGTAAATTCATAAAAACTATTAATGTATCACTAGCTCCGATATTCTTCCAACAAAATACTTGTACGCCCTCCTCTCTAACCATAAAATGTCCAAAAAAAAAAAAACACTCCCCAACGGTTTGCACCATGTCAGGAAATGTTGATTATATCGGCAACATGTCATGATTAAGATCCTACGATTTTGCATAACAATCACAACAAAAACTTGGACTGTATCCTAACTTCATCCATTATAAAGACCCCTTTTTGCAATGTAAAGGCATATCAAATCTATACACTTCATATAAAAAGGAACTTCAACACTCCCCAACTGTTATTACTCACTCTCCATGAATTGATGGGCGATGGCTGACATGGCCGTGCGTTCCCTGTAATATAGAGAAATAGAAACCATGTATTAATTGATAAAGGAGCTTGTCCTATGCCATATATTATTTACGATCTTGAATTCACAGTAAGTCGCAATACACGTTACTCTTCTGAAATTATAGATATCGGTGCCGTCAAAGTAACGGAAGGTGAGCACGGCCTGTTCGTATCGGACTCTTTCCACACTTATGTTCGTCCATCCAATAAATCGGTGCTGTCTGCCGATACGATTCAGTTTACGGGTATTACGCAGAAAGACATCGACGCAGCCCCTCTTTTTCCGGAAGCGCTGAATCAATTTATCGCCTGGATGGGAAGTGAATCCTATTATATGTGCTCCTGGGGACCGGATGACCGCACCAAACTGATCTCTCATTGTCGTACTCATCAACTTGATGTAGCCTGGATCACCAACCACAATGATCTTCAGCAGCAATGGTCGCGCACCGTGCGCAAAGAAGGAAAATTCCGTCAGTTTGGACTCGCTCAGGCTCTTGAACTGTGCGGTATTGAATTCGATGGCACCCAGCACCGCGCTTTGGATGATGCGATTAATACAGCCAAAGTATTCATGCATCAATTTGATCAATTCAAACTGGAAACCAATTGCGCCGCAGATGATGAGGGTATCACATCCAAAGTGGTCTATTCCAGCAATACAGAAGATGACGACAAAGATTCCCCTTTCGGAAACCTTGCACACCTGTTTAAGACCAAAGAGTAATTGCGTACAACACATGTTTGAACTAAGGTACAGCAGCCATGATCTATACTAAAGTTCAGTTGTAGATCTCCCGCCAACGTTCCAGACGTTCTTTCATCATGAGGCGATATTTCTCAGGCTCCAGAATTTCGGCATCGGGTCCATATTGAGACAACCAGGTTAGAAACCCTTCTTCATCACTCAATATGGCTTCAAACAACAACGTGCCTTCCGGTTCAATCGTCAAGATGGGGCGTGCAAAAAACTGCTCCTGCATGACACGCTCCACAGCGTGCAGTGAGAATCTGATTTTGAATGCAGTCCACTCCGTACTGCCGCTAAGTTCCTGTGGCGTACGGAAGTGAGATTGTAAAAGGTAATCATCTTTGCGGAACGTGCGTGGCAAAATCCGAACCCTGTACAAACGGTTCACTTGAAATATTCTCAGTTTCTCTGACAGGTGACAATACGCCAACAGATCAAATCGGTATTCACGAGGAATAAGACAGTAGGGGTCCATTCGTGCAATCCCCTTTTTACCTTGAAACAGATATTCTCCTTCAATAGTGTTCTGGGAAATTCCGGCCTGAAGCAAGGTCACCAGTGAATGATTCAGAAGTTCGGTACTTTCATTTTGCCAAGCAGAAGTACCCACCTTGAACAACCCGCCAATTTGCTCAGACCATTCCACTCGCTCTGTTTTGTTTTTCTGACTCGAAGCAACCACTTTCTCATACGCGCTCTCAAAAGCAGGCTTCAGCAACGGACGAATATTCTCCATGACTTCTGCCAGGTGCATAAAGGCTTGAGCTTCTTCATCAGACCAATTCAGCGGATACATGGCAAAATGGCTGATAAACATGTATCCTCTCCCGTGTCCCATATTGGCGATGGGGATATGCATTGCACTGAGGGCCTCCATGTCGCGGTATATCGTCCTTTCCGTTGTCTCGCACCGCTCGGCAAGCTCACGGGCCAGAATACCCGGCTTGGCCTGCACAAGAGTTATAATGCGCATTAATCGGATCAGTCGGTCTGTCATTTTGCCGGACCCTCCACGATGTTGTTTCAATAAATTCGATACAACTCCATCCATTTTTTTATTAGTATGTTGTTTAGTACATTCGACTTATTCCTTGACTTCACCTTCAAAAAATTATGTAGAAACATTCCTTTCCGCCTCAACATCCCTAGTTCTTTATCCCTATTCACCTAACATCGTTTTTCCGCGATTATGAACCATAGAATTAAAAGTAATCCCGTAATGGTACCGAAGTTTCTCCACAATTTCGGCTTCCGCATAATAATCCAGATCCTGTTTGCGAGCCGCTTCAATTAACAAAGCATCTGCGTGACGACGCAGCATATCACTGCCCTCTTGTGTACGACCTCTTTCATAAGCGCGCAAAGCTTGTTTAATCAGAGGAACGGTTTCGTTTAATTTAATCGTCTTCTCTACCTTAGGATCTTCCGGCTGGCGCAGCATGCCCAGATGACTGGTGTACTGAATATACAACTGTTCTCTGCGCAGCAGCACTCTCTGGCTTTGTTTCAACTTTCGCGTACTCCAATAAGCTGAACATACGGCACTTTTCCCCGATACACGAGGTCCCATGGCGAATTCGAGTAAAATTTGTTTACTCTCTCCCTTGTATACATCACCAAGTCTTAGAACCCAACCGATATCCGTTTCTTTGGAACGACAGCCATAGATACCCTTGAGCTGAATTCCAAATTCCGGTTTGAGCAAAAGTTCCAAGTCTCGGGACACAATTTTGGGTGCTATTTTCCTGAGTCTTTTGGCAGGGGCACCGTTACGCCACTCTACCATCATATATACGGGGTCGGCTCCCCCTGTCGGTATGGCCTCTCTATTCCACGAATAAGATACTTCAAAGACTGAGTTCACTGGTAGTCTCTCCCCCGATTTATATGTATTATCTTCTAAGTTATCAGGGTAAATGGACACTATATTGTCACGGAACATATGTTCGCAGGAAATTTTTCCATAATATTAGTTTCTCGTCCCTAAATCCGTGTAATTACGACAATAAACGACGAAAAAGCTTGGCAGTATGCCAAGCTTTTAGACCACTTTTATATGACAAGTCCTAACTTAAATCGTAGAAGTATTCATTCCCATTTTGTGTGAATTTTGTATAGAATCAGGTTCTGTGATTGGCGCATAAGTAATGCTGTCGATAATCAATTCACGCCCGATCGGCTCCCCATTTACAGTAATCATAATGGTTTTGGTTGTTGCAGCTTGTTTAGTTGTGTACATACGTCTCTACCCCTTCGTATTCACGATCTTCATAAAAATCGGATATATTGTTTTCTCTCATTAAATTACAAATTTCGTTAATATGAATAGCAGGCACCCGGAGCTGAAGTAAAAGAATGAGGTCAAAACCGTCCAGAGTGCTGCCCTGTCCTTCTATTACCCCGACACCCTTAAAATTAAACAGCTGTCCACATGTATTGATTTATTCTCAAATAGGGTAATTAAAACTACATCATCTTGAACCCATTGTCCCGGTTTTGACGTATAATGTAAGAGCCGTATTTCAACAAATGACGACGGAATCGGCAAACGATTATGTAACCGAAAGAAGGTGCCATTTATGCCAAAACCCATTCAGGGTTATTTCATTCGGGTGTTATTCACCACATGTGTATTGTTTACTGTTTCTTTGACTTCTACAGTCAGTGCAGCAAATGCCAATATATTCTCCGATATCTATAGTGGATGGGAACGAGTCTCCGAGCTTCCTGGAGAAGTAAACGCCTTGCAGGAAAGCTATAAACAGACGCTGGAGCAATTGAATCAGACCTCTGCCCAATTGGGACAAGCCCAGGCAAATGTCGAAGCATTCAAGGCCCAGAACGAGCTGCTGCTGGCGCAAAACGAAAAACTGACCGACATGGTGAGCAAGCTGCAAAATGATCAGGATGCCAAAACGGCAACTGCCAAACGCATTCAAACGATGATTATTACTGCCGTTTCACTCATATTGGGTTACTTTGTTCTGATTCGTGTGATGCGCTGGGGAATGCGTCGCCGTTCAGGCCGAGTATAAAAGAACAGGAGCAACCGCATGCACATACACCTGAATAATGCCGAAGCTGGTGGAGCCGGACAAGTGGTCACGTTCTCGTTGATCCAGGACGACCGCCTGCACATTCTCCACCCCCAGCAAATTGTCGCTTTTCGCGGCCCAAGCAGCAGTCGCAATGATAAATTTATGAATATTTCAGGTATCTATCGCAAAAAAAAGCTGATCAAATCTGAAATTACCGGTCCTTGTCAATTTGTGGCCGCCCTGCCTCCCGGATTCACCATGAAGGAAGTTGAACTGAGCGAGAACAGTGATCTGCTGTACGACTTCCGCCACCTTTTCTTCTACTCTGACGGCGTCACGATGCACACCAAAATTCAGAAAATCAAAAACATGCTGATCACTCGCGATGCCGTGAAAATGAAGTTTTCGGGCAAAGGCAAAATTGGATTGCTGACACAAGGTCAGGTCTGCCAGCAGGAACTGCACCCTACCGCACCACTGTATGTGGATGCAGGCAGTATTATCGCCTATCCTGAGAATGCGCAGCTTGAACTTACAGTTTATGGAAACAACCTTGCCAGCCAACATATGAACTATCATTGGAAGATGACAGGACATGGCTCTGTACTCTTTCAGGCTGGCCGTGAAAATCATAGACTGGAACAGGATATGAATGATGAAGGCATATTTAAGCGCATTCTGAAGGAAGTCATTCCTTTTGGAAATGTATTAATCAAATGAGCCCAGATGACGTTAGGCTCGGTTGTATATGGGGTCTCATGAAAAGCATGCTCACCGTATTGGAAATGTGTTATACTGTACCGGACAATTGAAGAAGAAAATCCATGCCAATGGCATGGGAGAGGTTCGCGAACTCCCTCTATAAGACTCGACCTTAACTAAGGTCAATGTAGTCTTGCGTACATTTTAGGTAACAACGTACGTAAAAAACTAAGGACACTAGATCGTGCCTGCATTTTTGAAGCAGCTTACGAGAAGGTGTGTTTTTTGATGGATGCCAGTTCATGAACTTCTCTGTTCTTCCGACACTCTGTGCCTATGTGCATGGATTGATCTTAAGAAGATGGAGAGGTTTTTTTATGTTGAACGAAGAAAAAGCAGTCGTTGTATTCAGCGGCGGTCAGGACAGTACAACTTGTTTGTTCTGGGCCAAACAGCAATTTGCTGAAGTTGAGGTAGTTACCTTCGATTACGGCCAGCGCCACAAGCTGGAGATTGAATGCGCCGCAGAGATCGCTCGCGATCTGGCTGTACAGCAAACGGTACTGGACATGAGTTTGTTAAACCAACTCGCGCCCAATGCACTCACCCGTACGGATGTGGAGATTACGCATGAAGAAGGCGAACTGCCGAGTACGTTCGTAGATGGACGGAATTTGCTGTTCCTCAGTTTTGCAGCTATTATGGCGAAGCAAAAAGGGGCTCGTCACCTTGTCACAGGTGTATGCGAAACGGATTTCAGCGGTTACCCGGATTGTCGGGATTCGTTTGTGAAATCGATGAATGTAACGCTGAATCTGTCCATGGACTACCCGTTTGTTATTCACACCCCACTGATGTGGCTGGACAAAGCCCAGACATGGAAAATGGCGGATGATCTTGGTGCCTTTGATTATGTACGTGAGCGTACACTAACCTGTTATAACGGGATCATCGGCGATGGCTGCGGAGAATGTCCTGCCTGCAAACTGCGCAAAGCCGGACTGGATCGCTATCTGGAGCAGCGCACTGATTCTGCTACTGTTGGAACTGCGGGAGCGGACGTGCGATGAGAGAACCGGGAACATTTCGCATTGTGGAGCGGTTGCAGCGGATTGGAGAAGATATCCTGCCTGCACAGCTTCGCTATCATCGCAAACGTGTGCTTGTCAGCAAGGAGTTTACGTTTGACGCTGCGCATCATCTGCATTGTTATGAAGGCAAGTGCAAGAACTTGCACGGGCATACGTATAAAGTCGTTTTTGGCATTAGCGGTTACCCGGGTGAGACCGGACTGACGGTTGATTTTGGACATATCAAGGAGATATGGAAAACACAAATTGAAGGGTATCTGGATCATCAGTATTTGAACGAAACCCTTCCCCTCATGAACACGACAGCTGAAAATATGGTCGTCTGGTTGTTCGAGCAGATGGAGCATGCCTTGCAGACCGAACCGTATGCTGCAATGACCGAAGGTGGTCGAACAGAGTTTGTCCGCTTATACGAGACGCCAACCAGTTATGCCGAGGCCAGACGGGAGTGGATGATCGATGAGTAGTGTGGAACAGAGCAAAGAGGCTCGTATTCCTGTGATGGAGATCTTTGGCCCGACGGTTCAAGGTGAAGGCATGGTCATTGGGCAGAAAACGATGTTCGTTCGCACCGCAGGCTGCGATTATCGCTGCTCCTGGTGCGACTCGGCCTTTACCTGGGACGGCAGCGGCAAGGATCTGATTCGGATGATTACGCCGGAGGACGTGTGGAACGAGCTGCGACGCGTTGGCGGCTCACGCTTCTCCCATGTGACCATCTCAGGCGGGAACCCTGCCCTGCTCGCTTCGCTGGGCGGATTGGTTAAACTGCTTCGGGAGAACGGCATCCGCACCGCGGTAGAAACGCAGGGCTCCCGTTGGCAGTCTTGGCTGGCGGACATTGACGAAGTCACCGTCTCGCCCAAGCCTCCCAGCTCAGGCATGAACACCGACTGGGCTGTGCTGGATGATCTGATCCACCGACTGGTTGCTCGTCCGGTGGAACGAAGCCACAGTCTGAAAATCGTGATATTCGATGAAACAGACTTGGACTATGCCCGCCGTGTGCATACACGGTATCCGGGCACGGATTTATTTTTGCAGACCGGGAACCCGGATGTCACTTCTGCCGATACGCCAGATCTGGCGTCTTCGCTGCTTGCCCGTTATGAGTGGCTGATTGATCAAGTCAGTGCATCCGATGATCTGAACGACGTTCGTGTGCTTCCACAGCTTCATACGTTGGTATGGGGCAACAAACGCGGCGTCTAATGGGCAGTATGGGTGGAATGGGCGGCATGATGTAATTTTGGAAACAACCAGAGGCTAAGATAGCCTATCATATATACCGGTAAGCTTCGTGCGTTGCCGGAAATAAGGAGCGTTTACGAATCCATGAGACAACCTGATGAAATGCAAGATTTAACGTTGCTGGGTAACCAGGGCGTAAAATATACGTTTGAATATGATCCGGGAATTCTGGAGAATTTCGATAACAAACACCCCTACCGGGATTATTTTGTCAAATTCAACTGCCCGGAGTTCACCAGCCTGTGCCCGATCACGGGTCAGCCGGACTTTGCAACGATCTATATCAGCTACATCCCTGATGTAAAAATGGTAGAGAGCAAGTCACTTAAGCTGTACCTGTTCAGCTTCCGCAACCATGGCGATTTCCACGAGGATTGCGTAAACATCATCATGAACGACCTGATCAAACTGATGGACCCACGCTTCATTGAAGTGTGGGGTAAATTCACGCCGCGCGGCGGCATTTCCATCGATCCGTACACCAACTACGGCAAACCGGGTACGAAGTATGAGCAAATGGCTGAGCACCGCATGATGAATCATGATATGTATCCAGAGACGATTGATAATCGTTAATTGGGTAGATACATCAATTATGTTTTGTACACAATAAATTCATAGAACACACAAAAGCCGAACTCTTCTATCTGAAGAAATTCGGCTTTTTTTTACAAAAAATCCGATAGCAAAGTACAGAGACGTCGATGCAACATAGATAGTCAGAAAAGTCATGACTGCCATCAATAGAATGGTCATCGCCAAATTACGTTTGGCAAGAACATATGGTGATAGCGATTTCATATTGATCAGTCCTTTATCATTTCTGATTTAGCAGACCTTAATAGTAGATTTTTTAAAGTATATCAATAGTTTACATTATAAAGAGAACGTTAATTTCACCTGTTCCCCTTGTCGACCTATCAAATCTGTCCTATTATGTAACAATATGCTTAGGCACATCACATCATCAGGCGCTGATCCCTCGTGACCGCGACCAAAGGAGAACTGTTCATGTCCATGCAAAATTCATTATCCAAAGACGCCGCTGCGCGTTCGAAAGCTCCACCCGGATTGGATGCTCAAGGTACCGTTTATCGGATCTTAATTGCCATCAGTCTGGTTCATTTGTTCAACGATTCCATCCAATCTGTCATTCCAGCTATTTTTCCAATTCTGAAAGACTCCATGCATCTCACGTATACGCAGATCGGATGGATTTCGTTTGCTATTAACTTTACTGCTTCCATCATGCAGCCTGTTGTAGGCTGGTTTGCTGATAGAAAACCGACACCATCCATTCTACCCATCGGTATGGGCTTTACGTTTACCGGTATGCTATTGCTAGCCTTCGCCGACAGTTATATGGCTGTCCTGATCTCTGTCATCTTTGTTGGGCTCGGTTCGGCGGCTTTCCATCCAGAGGGTTCACGGGTATCCCATATGGCCGCAGGGCCTCGTCGGGGTCTCGCTCAGTCAATCTTCCAGGTGGGAGGTAACGCCGGTCAATCTCTGGCTCCATTGCTCACCAGATGGATTTTCATTCCGTTTGGATTGTTCGGCGCCATCGGATTCACGGGCATAGCTGCTGCGGGGATCGCGGTGCAAATCTATATCGCTCGCTGGTATGGACGCATGCTGCAATCGGGAGGGTATTTGCGTAGACAGGCGGCAGCCCGTCGTGCTCCCAATCCGGCATTACGTAAAAAGATTGCTGCTGCCATAACCATTTTGATTCTGCTCGTCTTTGTCCGTTCGTGGTATGTCGCTTCGATCGGGAGCTTCTATGCGTTTAACCTGAAGGATACATTCAACTTGTCCACAGAGGACGCACAGATCTATATCTTCTTGTTCCTGGCGGCTGGGGCTCTTGGTACGTTCTTCGGTGGTCCACTGGCGGATCGCTTCGGTAAACGCAACATGATCTTTCTGTCAATGGCTGGAGCCGCTCCACTGGCGCTGCTGCTGCCTTACGCGAATCTGTTCTGGACAGCCGTGCTGCTGACCATTATTGGTTTCATCATGTTATCCAGCTTCTCGGTGACCGTTGTGTATGCACAGATGCTGATTCCGGGCAAAATCGGAACCGTCTCCGGCCTGATTACTGGCCTGGCATTTGGTATGGGCGGTCTGGGCGCTCTCGTGCTGGGGAACTGGATCGACGTGTTCGGCGTATCTCCAGTCATGCAAATGTGCAGCTTCCTGCCACTGATCGGAATCTTCACCTTCCTGCTTCCATCGGATAAGTTGCTGAACCGTTGGGCGGAAGAGAATGGTAGTGAAGAATAACAAATCCTATACAACATAAACTTCAATGCACAATGAAACCAAAGAACACTGTTACGAATGTTTAGCGAAAAGTAACGTCAGATGGTTAACTAACCTTGAATTTACGCTTGCATGTGCAAACGGGATGAAGCCTTTACCTTTAGGCTTCATCCCGTTTTTGTTTTGTCAGCGTTAGCGTCAACCGTGTGCAGCTTCCACCACGCGGTGCCCTACTTCATGACAAGGGTGGTCAGCCAACAAGAGCGGCAGCAACTGAGCCTGCGAGAAATTTTGGAAAACAGTAGGATCACATGTGTATAACGAATCCAGCGCACATTATTAGCATCATTTCTGACAATCCGCCAATGTAACGAATCGTAGACGCCTTATTCCTCATGTTTTGTGTGTTTTCGCATCATTTAGTATGATTATCATGCAAATAGCGATGGTGATATTCCTTAGAATCAGCGCATCCTTCTATAGACCATAATAGGGTGCCCTCGATTCGTTAGCCTCAGAATCAGAACCGAGAGGCTGTGGTCACATAGCCATTTTTGTGAAAAGACATCATTGCGAAAGGCGCTGAAGAATCAGGCGCTTTTTATATAACATTTTTCCGGCTTCGGCAACATCACGAATCGTATTTTTGTTACTCACCGAACCGAATACCATACCCGCAATCGGAATGAGCTGGAACAGCTTTTTCCATCCAAACGATTCACTGTAGGAATTAAAAACCTCCCGCCAGCCCTGCATTTGAGAGATAACCTCAACCTGCTTATCCGGATTATCGTAATCGGCGAGTTCATCAATAATCGCTTTCTTGCCCACAATATCTGCCGAAGAGAATTGCAGACATTTGACGATAAATATGCGCTCTTGAGGTTCGTCGGGATCATATCCATAGCATAACGCCATCTCCTGCAGCACCTTCAGGGAAAGCCCCATCACCATCGGAATATCCGCTGCAATCGTTACAATGCCCCCGATACCTGTTGCAGCCCCTTGTGCAGCAGCAAACCTCGTCCGACTATCCGTAATACTATCGGCAGTGCGATCCAGCACTTCAAGCGGTAAGCCTTCCACGCTGTGAATTTTCGTCGTATCCTTTGACTCTCCATCCTGTTCATCGTAAGAGGTATCGGCCTTCATGGAATAACCGGATTGGATCGCTTCCTCTCGGAGCAGCTCAGCCACCTTCTTTTTCTGAACGAGAAATTTCCCGCCATTCTGCACATACTGGCCGACTTCGTTCAGCGAGTCGCCAATCTTCTGTTTCAGCGCTTTGGGCATCACTTTATCCAGCATGGCAAATGGCAAACGTCCAATTTTGTCCCAAATAAACAAGTCCTTCTGCCCTTTTTCCCATTTTAAAATCTGTTCCAGCTCCCGGTCCAATGTCTCACGCGAATCCATATATGGCCTCCTAATGTTATGTGTATAGTAAATTGTATACTCCTCATACGCTTTGGTCAGAGGGATGGTTGCTTCTATGTAAGTTTATGGTATTCATCCTCATGCCTTCATACACAATGTTTGCATAAATAAGAGCCCTTAATCAGCGTCATTCGCTAACTAAGGGCTCTTTTGATCCAAAACTTCAATTCTTATTTTGCTTTAGCTGCAGCCTTCCCATCCGGAACAGGGACTCCAAAGTGAGGCGTGCCATCTTCGTTCCAGTGAATGACCTGCGCGCGGGCGTGACGATTCGGATCGTAGAGAGGGTCTCCCTCGATGTCCTTGTAATTTCGTGCGTGATAGATGAGAATATCCGTCTTGCCGTCCGGTGATACCGTAAAGCTGTTGTGACCCGGACCATATTGACCATTCTCTTCACACGTTTGGAATACCGGCTTAGGCGATTTCACCCAGCTCGCTGGATCAAGCAAATCGGCGTCTTCATCCGCAGTGAGCAACCCCATACAATAATTATAGTCGGTCGCACTCGCCGAGTAACCAATGAAGATCCGCCCATTGCGATGCAGCACTGCTGCCCCTTCATTTACCTTGAAGCCGATGATCTCCCAATCATATTCCGGCGTAGAAATCATGACCTGCTCCCCACGCAGCGTCCATGGATTTTCCATTTCGGAAATGTACAGGTTGGAGTTGCCCGGAATGTCCGGGTCCTTTTGCGCCCAGACCAAATAACGGATCCCTTTGTGTTCAAACGTTGTTGCATCCAAGGCAAATGTCTCCCAACGCGTCCGAATCTGTCCCTTCTCTACCCACGCGCCTTCGAGCGGGTTGGGCGAGTCGTTCTCCAGCACATACATGCGGTGGTCGAAAAGGCCCTCATTGGTTTCGCTGGTATGGGCTGCAGCGTAATGTATATACCATTTTCCATCGATAAAATGAATCTCAGGTGCCCAAATGTTGGCACTCATCGGTCCTGTCTCATGTTTGTGCCAAGCCGTTACCGGCTCAGCATCTCGCAACTCTTCCAAGGTTTGTGCACGCCGAATCTCAATCCGGTCAAAGGCTGGCACGGAAGCAGAGAAATAATAGTAGCCATCTGTGTGACGGTACACCCACGGATCAGCACGCTGCTCCAGAATGGGATTGGTAAATGTAATGGAATCAGTCATGGGAATGCTCCCCTTTCAAATGTGTGTGTATGGCTCGGAGTTAAGATTTGTAACCTTGTGCGGTAAACATAAAACCTATTGCTGGTGCACCGCGGGCGCTTCGGGGGTGGCAGGGCCTTGTCGCTCTCTTGTCCTCCGATTTCTTTTTCCCACCGCTCTTGGCGGTTGAAATCGGATGCCAAAGTCGCTCCTTCGGCTCCTTCCTCCCCCTTCACTACTGGTGCACCTCAAAAGCAACAGCCTCGCTCTAACCGCGCTCGCTGAACCAAATCCAAACTCCGAGCCGTCGGTGTGGCTCTGTCTCTATGGGGTCGACTGCTTCGCTTGGTCGACTCTCCCCACTAAGTGCATCGCTGGCCATATTTTTTCGGCCAGCCCTTGGTACACCGCGGACGCTCCGGAGGTGGCAGGGCCTTGTCGCTCTCTTGTCCTCCGATTTCTTTTTCCCACCGCTCTTGGCGGTTGAAATCGGATGCCAAAGTCGCTCCTTCGGCTCCTTCCTCCCCCTTCACTGCTGGTGCACCTCAAAAGCAACAGCCTCGCTCTAACCGCGCTCGGTCGACTCCGCCCTAGTTCGAGCCATATCTAAGGCTCTTTACTTCTCCGCTGCGCTGATCTGCTTGCCCCAGACGGCAATGCCGCGGTCGTTCAGACCAGTGACCACGAGCGCAGGCTGGCTTCGCTCCCAGTCCCAGGACGGGAGCAGCTTGAGCTCTTCTGTGGAAGCTCCGCCCCACGGGCTTTCTTTCCACTCCAGTGTCAGTGTTTGTTTGCCGTCAAACGTCCATTTGCCTGAACCGTTTTCGCTTTTCAATTGGCCATTGGCTTGCAAGGTGTAAGGCACCGCCTGCACCTGTCCGTCCACCGACGGGTCAACAGCCAGTCCTTCCCACTCCCCGGCGATCATCGACTTCGGTATGTCCTGTGCGTATTCACCTGCATAACGTTCTGGTGACACCACAGGCCAGCCGTCCTTGGTCCACAGCATTTTACGTACATGCAGATACGGCCAGTTTTTATCCGTCTCACCTCTCGCATGATGCACGATATAATAATCGTCGCCATCCTTAAGGACCGAGTTATGTCCTGGTGCAACCCAGCCTTCACCTTCGGTGAAGCGATAGCCACCCAGAATTTTGGTTCCGACTTCATATTGAGGCAGATGCTCCGTATCCAGCATGTTCATGCCATTTACGTCCGTGTAGGGGCCAGTAATCGAATCAGCGCGGGCTACACGCACGTTATAATCTTCGAATAAGGAATCATACGAGACGAATAGATAATACTTTTTGAACTCCGGGTTATACACTATATATGGACCCTCCACCGCACCTTCTTCTGTAGCACGATCACGGGCGGCAATGCGAATACCATACCCCTCTTCCTTGAACTTTCCGGTTGCCGGATCGAGAGGTGCAATGTATATCCCATCGAAAAAGGAACCGTAGACCATCCATGAATTGCCTTCGGCATCCAATACCGGATTGGCATCAATGGCATTTAACTTATCCTTTTCATTCTCGGATGTCTTAACAACCAACCCTTCATCTGTCCAAGGACCCT
Source organism: Paenibacillus sp. OK076 (assembly GCF_900110055.1). Taxonomy (NCBI): domain Bacteria; kingdom Bacillati; phylum Bacillota; class Bacilli; order Caryophanales; family Paenibacillaceae; genus Paenibacillus; species Paenibacillus sp. OK076. The sequence goes on along the minus strand of NZ_FOCH01000001.1, from coordinate 419,691 downwards.
CCGGGGACGAGGATGTTTGCAAACCAATAGCCGAACGCGTACTGCCAAAGGTCGAAGCCGAATAGTACATCCGGTAAGTGTCACCAACCTGAATCACATCCGGTGCCCATAGATTTACCGCCCCTGTCCAATCAAGCGCTTCCTTCGGAATGCCCGGCAAAGCCTGACCTACCCATGACCAGTTGATCAGATCATCCGATTTGCGTACCATGACTCCGGGTTTCGCTTCCCCTGCGACACGGACGTCTGTGGAATAGACGTAGTATCCCTGATCTGTTTTGATAATAGCTGGATCATGCGCATTGTTCACCGTCCAACGGGATTCGTCATCCAGAATGGAGGTGTCATACAATTGAGTATCTTGGGGAGCCTTAGGAAAGACCGGCGTGGACACCGATTCCCCTGCGCCATCTCCAGAACAGCCTGTAGCTCCGACCAACAGCAGCAGCAACATAGAAGCAACAACTCCTTTTCCTGAATTCGTCCACCCGCGGAATGTTCTCCGCTGATTCATCCTTTCACTCCAGAGATCGCTACCGATTCAATAATCTGTTTCTGGAAGATCAGGAAGATGATCAATACCGGCAGCAGCGCAACAATGGATGCTGCCATAATGAGCGGATAATCCGTCTGGATCGCATACGTGGCATTAAAGTTCGCAATAACGAGCTGCAAGGTCTGTTTTTCAGGTGAATTCAGATAAATAATCGGTGCCAGATAATCGTTCCAGATGCCCATGAACCAGAGAATCAGCTGAGCGGCAATCGCCGGTTTAATGAGCGGGAACGTAATGCTGGAGTACAGTCGGAAATAAGAGCTGCCATCAATTTTCGCTGCTTCAATAATGGCATCAGGCACACTAAGCAGATATTGACGCAGGAAGAAGATCATGACGACGTTACCAAATAATCCTGGAACGATAAGCGGCAGCAGTGTGTCCACCCAGCCCAGCTTCGAGAACATGATGAACTGCGGAATCATGACTGTCGGATACGGAATCATCATCGATGCGAGCAATGCTAGAAACAATTTATTTTTATGCGGAAATCTTAATTTGGCAAAAGCAAAGGCAGCGATACTCGACGTAAACGTCCCGACAACGGTAACACTGATCGCCACGATCAAGCTGTTTTTGATCCCGCTGAGTAGCGGACCTGCTTCCCAGATTTCCTTATACTTTCCGAATTGGAACACTTCAGGTATCCACACAGGCGGAAGTGCGAACACATCTTGCTTCTCCTTCACGGAAGTGGACAACATCCAGATCAGTGGTGCAATCATCGCAATAGCACCAAGTGCCAACACGATAAAAATGATAGAGTTCGTTAGTTTCCTCTTTTGACTGTAAGACATCTCCGGTTCACTCCTTTCCTAGACCATTAATCCCCATCATAGGCTGATTTTTCGTTCATTTTGAATTGCACCAAGGTAATGACAAAAATGAAAATACCAAGAATCATGGCCATCGCAGAGGCATAACCCATTTGCAGGTTGCTAAATGCTTTCTGCCAGATGTAGAAGACGATGGATGCAGATGAATATTCAGGACCGCCGGTAGGCGTCATAATGTTCATTTCGGTGAAGATTTGGGAACCACCAATGATATTCGTAACAACGAGGAAAAAGGTAACTGGCTTCACCATCGGCCAGGTGATGTTGCGGAAAATCTGGAACCCGTTTGCTCCATCGAGCTCAGCTGCTTCGTAATATGTACGTGACACACTTTGCAGTGCAGCCAGATACAATAACATCGTATAACCTAGACCTTTCCATACCGTCATAATAATCAGGGCCGGTTTAACTGTATCTTTGTTTGCGAGCCAGTTAGGGCCTTCAATACCGAACAGATCCAGGAATTGGTTCACTAATCCGTAATCCCCGTTGTACGCCCAGTTCCACATGATGGACACCGCTGCGAGGGAAGAAATAACCGGAATATAATAGATTACACGGAACGTCGTTGTGCCGGGAATTTTACGATTCAGACCCATCGCCAGCAGCAATGCAAGCAACAAACCAATCGGGATACCCAGCATCAGATAAAAGGTGTTGAACATCGCTTTGTAAAACAGATCATCCGTGAGCAAATCCTTAAAATTGGCTAAACCAATAAAGTTCATCTGTCCCAAGCCATCCCAATCCGTAAACGAACCGTACAAGGAATATAGGAAAGGGAACAGGACAAAGATCAGCAAACCAAGAACCGGAGGCAAAATAAATAAATATCCGTACAGCCTCTCTTTGCGATACAAACTAGATTTTGTAATCACTGCGCTCACCCCTGTTTCTAATATCAGCATGTTGCATGAATCGATACACGCCTGCTTGCTTGATCAATTCATGCAACATACCCGTATGGAATTCAAAATGATGCCAGCAGCGTGATAGCAGGCTGCTGGCACCGCCTTTTTTTGAAAAACGGAATCTACTACTCTATCCATTTGGCTTAGGCTGCTTCTCTCTGAACCTAACTTCATTCTTATTTCATTCACATGATTTCAGCATGTTGCTAAATGTTTTATTTCTGAGATTTCTTCTCTTGTTCTACCGCTTTGTCTAACAGCTTTTGCATTTTGGGCTGCTGCTGCTTCACATATTCTGCGGCTGTAATCTTGCCATCCAGAACCGGTTGAATGTCGGTGAAGAACAGGTCATACCATTCTGCGTTGTACGTGTAGTTCCCTGGAAGAGAACGGCCATAATCTTCTACGATATCAATGAATTCCTGTTTGTTGGCTGGTTTTGTAGATGTATCCTTAGCCCATTCGTCAGCCATATCGAGCAAATTCGGGATCTGTACTTTGGCATCCACCAACTGCTGCATGCCTTCTTTGGAAGCTGTGAGGTAATTAACCAATGCTGCAGCTTCTTCTGGATATTTCGTTTTGGCCGATACACCGATACCGAGTGAACCGATCCACGTTGCGGATTTTCCGGTAGAGCCCGCAGGGAAAGGCAGCAGGTCATACTCGAAAGGCAGTTTCTCGAATGTACTCATATCCCATGGACCTACAGGGAAGAAAGCCATTTCCCCTTTCATCCAGCGTTGGTACGTATCCAATGTTTGCGCTTCCTCAATGGAAGGCGTGATTTTGTATTTGTTTTGCATGTCCGCAAAGAATTGCAGTGCTTCCGCGAATTTCGGATCATCAATGGTCACTTTTGTTTTCGTTTCATCCAGCCAGTCGGCGCCATTGCTCCATACAAAAGCTTGCAAGGCCCACTGTACGTTAAAGCCTGTACCAAATACGTCCGGTTTGCCGTCTCCATTCGTATCCTTGGTCGCTTGCTGATTTACCTTAATGAACTCATCCCATGTATATGGCTTGTCCTTGTCAGGGAATGGAATGCCTTCTTTTTCAAATAAAGTTTTGTTATAACCGAGTGCAAACGGACCCAGATCTTTCGGCATGCCGTAGAGATCGCCCTGACCTGCCATTTTGCCATCATAGCGATACAGATCCACACCATATTTCCAGATGTTATCGAGATCTACATCCGCATTATTTTCAACGTAAGGTGTCAGATTCATCAACACATTGCTGTTCACATAGGCTTTCACATCGCCAGGGTTAAAATAGAATACGTCTGGCAAGCTGTTGCCTGTAATAGCAGCTCTCAATTTGGTTGCGTACTGATCCGCAGCTGTTACGATAATTTTGACTTTGACACCTGGATGCTCTTCTTCGAATTTCTTAACAACGGCTTGATATGCCTTCTGTTCATCTGTTCCGCCCCGGAACATAAACGTCAGTTCCTTGTCCCCGCTTGAACCGCTGCTGCCACCGCAGCCTGCAAACACGATTGCGCTTACAAGCATAAGAAGCATTATCGTAACCAAACTCTTTTTCTTTACCATCTGAACCCCTCCTGATCTGGATTTGTAACCGTATTCAAGTAGCTGGAAATAAGATTTCTGTTGTTAAATTTATCAAACCCAGATCACTTTAGTCAATACTTTATTAAAACATTTTATATTTATTTAAAATAAATTAGTATGTTGGCCATCCGCTGGAATCCCATAGCAAGTCGTTGATTAGCAATTTTGGATTGCCATTATCATCAGCATCATAGGCGTGGCGCGCAATCACATTACCGTTATACACATCCTGACCACCGGGTCCCTTCCACTTGACGTTCCCCGAGTCCAATATCGTTCCGCCGCCATTCAACATGCTCATACCGTTTTTGTCCACATAAGGACCTGTAATACTCGTTGAACGTCCATAGACCATTTTGTACGTGCTATTTACGCCCTGGCAGCAAGAATCAATCGAGGCAAACAAGTAATAATAGCCATTCCGATACACAATACTTGGAGCTTCAATGGCACCACCATTATTCGGACGCGCCGCAATGGAGGATATGCTTCCGGTCGGTTTCATTGTGTTTTTGTCGAGTTTCACAATCTTCAGACCGCTCCAGAAAGAACCGAAAGCTAGCCACGGGTTGCCTGAAGCATCGATGACCAGATTCGGATCAATAGCGTTATAATTGTTGGCGGTTGTGGTTTGAAGCACTAATCCCTCATCCTTCCACTGACCTGCTCCAATGCTGGTTGCAGACGCAAGCCCGATCGCAGATCTGTTGGAGCCAAAGGTAGAGATGGAATAATACAGCCACACTTTTCCGTTGTACTGCTCAACGTCAGGTGCCCATACATCCAGACCGCTCTGTCCCGGAACGGCAGAGGCCCACCAGGATGGCTTACTCAGGAAAATCTGTGGAACCCGATACCATGATGACCCGTTATCCGATTTCAGTACCTGAATGCCAGGACCTGTTGAGAAGGTATACCATGAGTTTCCTTCTTTGATGATGGATGGATCGTGGACGGCAATATCTCCGCTCAGATTCCAAAATGCCGCGAATGCCCGGGACTGACCCGCCAATAGCAAAACAAGTACAAGTAGTGCAGGTAATGCCCAACGCTTCTTCCTGAATCTTGTCATTCCTTTGAACTTTTCCAAATCGAATTCCACCTCTCCTGATCAAATAGTTAATTTGGTTCATGAAGTATTAAATCAATTTAGGTATACTAGGATTATAAAAGCGGTTACATCACATTTCAATGGTATATTTCAAATATATATGAAATGATTCAAGTTATTTTTTAAAGTAAATATTCAACATTTTATGAATATTACGCTCATTTATGCTATGTATACACGGGATTTGGCTTCCTTTTCTCTGCCCTTCCCTTCCATCGGGTAATCATTTATAATTATCTAAAACAAACCATATAAATGTACAGAAGCCTGGAACTCAGAAGGGCTTTGTTCAGAACGTGGAAAGGAAAACCACCTATGATTTATATTAAAGATCTGATGTCTGGCGTTAATATTTTCAAAGCACTCAGTTCCGAAATCCGGATTCAGATTATTGAGTTGCTTGCCAAGAACCAGAGTCTTAACCTCAATGATCTCGCAACCAAACTGGGGCTCAGCAATGGCGCCATTACAATGCATATTAAGAAATTGGAAGAAAGCGGCCTGATTGAGATCAACACTGCGGTTGGCAAACATGGAATTCAGAAGATTTGTTATCTCAATGAGGAAAAACTAATGGTGGACCTGCGTTCACAGGAGATTTTTAACCGATACGAGGTTGAAATTCAGGTAGGTCATTATAGCGATTATCAGGCAGCTCCTACATGTGGTCTCGCCACCCGAGACAGCATCGTCGGTGAGTTCGATGATCCGCGCTACTTTGCTGACCCACTCCGTATTGATGCAGAGATGATTTGGCTGGCCGAAGGTTATCTGGAGTATCGTATTCCCAACTACCTTAAGCCTAATCAGACGTTCAGCGAAATCCAGTTATCCATGGAATTGGGTTCAGAAGCGCCAGGTTTTTGCGATAATTACCCTTCGGATATTTTTTTCTACGTCAACGGCATCGAGATTGGCTGTTGGACGAGTCCAGGCGATTTTGGCAATACCCGGGGTACGTTCAATCCAGACTGGTGGCCGCCGCATCTGAATCAATACGGGATGCTGAAGCTGATCCGCATCACTCAAGAGGGCAGCTATATTGATGGATGCCGCATCTCCGATGTTACTCTGGACCAGATTGGCCTTGATTACAAAAGCGATATCCACTTTCGGATTGCAGTAACGGACGAACCCGTGAATAAACGGGGATTGACGATCTTTGGCAAAAATTTCGGCAATTACGGGCAGAACCTGCTTGCGCGTGTACTTTATAATGTGCAAGAGGAATAGTTGAGTATAAACTGCGTTACACCTCAAAAATCAACAAACAGCCGCCCAGTTAAAAAACGGACGGCTGTTTTCATTTTCTGTTACTTCACTTCGTTCAGACGTTCCGCCAAACGGTCCCAGGTTTCCGTAATTCCCTGCAACATCCCCATATCCATGACGGTTTGCAATGCCTCTGCGGATACATACTCTGATCGATTAACGATCTTTGTCTTGCCCCCAAGATCAATGAATAGCATGGTTACTTCGGTTGTCGGCAGGTTCTCATCTGTGTTGCCTTCGGCGTCCGAGAAATAATCGATATAAACAATCCGTTCCGGCTCAACAATTTCCTTATACACACCTTTTCCCCAAGATTCCATACCGTAAAAATCTCCCTGGTTCTTATCCTCACATTTCATGCAGTAATGCCAAACACCGCCTGGTCGAAAATCCACATTACAGACAGGAATGGCCCACCCTCTCGGTCCCCACCAGTGCTGAAGATGTTCCGCTTCCTTGAACATGCTGAACACAAGCTCACGAGGTGCGTCAAATACACGCTCAAGTACAAGTACCTTTTCATTTTCCACACTCGACGCCATTCCGTTGTTTAACATTGTCATTCCTCCTTATGAGTTAGCGAATACCTATGGTTTGTCTTTCTTACTTTGCAGTTCACGCAAATAATGATCCAGATTGTCAAAACGGTCTTCCATGATATTCTGAAACGACTGCACCCACTCATCCAATGTTTGAAAAGGTTCTGGACGGAGCTTGTAAATCCTGCGGTTGGCCACGGCCTTTACATCCAAAATGCCATGATCACTGAGCACTTTCAAATGCTTCGAAGCTTGAGGTTGACGTAATCCCAGCTGTTCAGCAATTTCCCCCACAGTAAGAGGACCATCACGTAATAATTCGACGATATGCATACGATTCGGTTCAGCCAAAGCGCCCAGCAAGGCCATATCCATACCCGGATTGTGTCCTGACATGCTGTTCACCTCATTCAGTTAATGTGTATAGGTAGAATCTCATCTCCTTCACCAAAATGTTCTTCTTCCTGATATTCAAAGCATACCCCATAAGGAATATTCCTGTAAAGGAATATTATCGAAATAATTATAACTTTTATTAAATAATTCCGAATGATGTATACTACATCCCGATGGAAATACTGAACGTTCCAATCGATACGATTCAAAGTGTTAAACATCAGCCAGCATTATTCCAGATCAGATTGGATAAATTCATAACCAACACGAAGGAAAATAAAATGTACGGTCAGTGGCATGACAACGGACGGCTATTGGACTATTAAATTTTCCCTGAGACAGCAGACAGGACCTCCCTATAAGGAGGCCCTGTTTTGATGTTTCCAATATTAATGATTCTGCCTGTACGTTTTGGGAGACATGCCATACGCCTTTGTGAACTGCCGGGTAAAATAATTACTGTCGTTAAACCCGCATTCATAAGAAATTTCGGTAATGGACAGGTTCCCCTGTTTTAACAGATAACATGCCTTTTCCAGACGCAGCTTCTGTAAATATGAAATGGGCGTCATCTGATAGTAGGATCGAAATATCCGGTTCAGATGCCTTATAGAAACATTCGACTTCCCTGCAATCTCATCTAAGGTCAGGGGTTCCAGATAATGATCCTCGATATAGGAAATGGCATTCGCCAGATGCATCAGATTAGTGCCCTCAATTCCCTTCTCCTGTGTCTCATAATGCCTCGACAAATAAACAACCATCTCCGTAAAACGGGAGATCAGCATCGTCTGATATCCTTGCTGCCTGCTTCTATACTCCTCAATCATGACAGTGATTAGCGATTCCACGTACTCCAGGTTGGGAATAGGCAAGGCCATTTTACTCGGATAGGAATGAATACTGCGATAAAATGGCTCCAAAACAAACAAAGCCTGAAACCCCTTGGATTTTCTCAGATCCGGTCCGGCAGAAGCAAGCATTTCCGGTCTGAACATAATATTGCATATCTGAAAATCATGAGGATCTCTGTAGGCATGGGGAGTTGAACCATTAATCACAAATACATTGCCCTTCTTAACAAAAAATTCCTCCGTATTGACAACATGTGTCGCATTGCCATTCAGGACAATGACAAGTTCCGAAAAGTCCACATGCTTGTGAAGTTCGGTGTCTTCCTCATGTCCTCCATATTGAATATAGAACGGAAATTCCAGATCAGCTGTAAACCAATTCAAATAGGCGTTGCTCAACAGTTCGCCCTCCATGATTCATGTTGGGATGAATGTCTATATCATGCTACTCCATGACCGAAAAATCAAGGTTTGCCGATCATTGGTTCTCTATAATTCCTCATGTAGCGATGCAAAAACAGCACAAATCGAGGGGGTGTCATTAGTCGTGAAAACCCGATTATATGATTTATTTGTCGGGTGCAAAGGCTTTTTTTAAATCCACAATTGTAAACGCATTCAATACAATAACGGATATTATCAGGGGGGTCATTATGGTTCATTCGATGAGAAAGATTGTAAACTATTCCGTCGCACTCACACTTTCATTAAGCTTGCTGGCAGGGTGCAGTAGTAGCAATGAGAGCTCGGAAAGTAAAGAAGGAAATGCCAGTGATACTTCACCGATGACGTTGACATTCTTCGGAGCAGATTCCAACGCGAACTGGAATAAGATGCAGGATGATGTTGGTAAGGAGATTACCAAGCAGACAGGCATTACACTGGATGCCGAATTCGCAGTGTCAGACCCCGCGCAGAGACTGGCACTGATCGCAGCAAGTGGTGATTACCCCGATCTAATCAGTCCCAAGGGGGATTTGGACAAATTGGTTGATGCAGGGGCAATGCTGGACCTTACTGATCTGATCGATCAACATGCCCCAAATATCAAGAAACTCTTCGGCGACCAAATCAAGCGTCTGCGCTACAGTAACGAAGATCCCTCCATCTATGTCATTCCTACGTATTCAGCCATTGACGGAATCAACTTCGTGGCTGGTGCAGGTTTTGAGCTCCAGCATCGTGCTGTGAAGGAGGCCGGGTATCCACAGATCAAGACACTGCAAGACTATGAAAAGGTCATTCGATCCTATCTGGAGAAGCACCCTACCGATGAGAATGGCAACAAAAATATCGGCATGACATTAAACGCCGATGACTGGCACATTCAAATTACCGTAACAAACCCTGCAGCTGAAACCACTGGTAAATCTGGTGATGGAGAGTACTACATTGATCCGGAAACGCATGAAGCAACCTACCATTTCCGCACGGAAGGCGAGAAAGAGTATTTTCAGTGGCTTAACCACATGTATAATACCGGGTTGCTTGATCAGGAGTCTTTTGTTCAGAAAAACGACCAATATCTGGCCAAAATCGCTTCTGGTCGCGTTATTGGTCTGATTGATGCAGACTGGGGCTACTCTGATGGAGAGAAGGCACTGAAGGCGGCAGGCAAAAATGATCAAACCTATGGACATTATTCTGTCATGCTGTCTGACCATTACAAGGACAACCGATATCAGTCTACTGGGTTCATGGCAGGCTGGGGAGTAGGCATAACTGAAAGCGCTGAAGATCCGGTCCGAGCCATTAAATTTCTGGATTTCCTCGCTTCTGAAGAAGGCCAAATCCTTAATTATTGGGGCGTAGAAGGTAAGCAATATACGATGGAGGATGGTAAGCGTGTTGTACCTGCGGAAGTGCAGCAGCGCATTATCAATGACAATATCGCCTTTAGCAGAGAATCCGGCGTAGGCCTTTACACCAATATGGGTGGTCATTACGGGGATGGCGTGAAAGACTCTACTGGCAATTATTATACCAAGAACTTCCCGGAACAGATTATTGAGAATTACACGGATGTAGATAAAGAGACTCTTAAAGCTTATGATGCAACGACCTGGATGGATCTGTTTCCGAATGAGAAGGATTTCCCGGTAAAACCATGGGGAGCAGTATGGAATATCTCTGTGCCAAGTGATGATGAAATCAACATTATAGCTAATAAGGTGAAGGATATTACATGGAAGCAGATTCCGCAGGCCGTCATGGCCAAACCGGAAGAATTCGATGCCATCTGGAATGACTATCAGCAGAAGCTTGTTGATGCAGGTGTCGAAAAAATGGAGCATGGATTCACTAAATACGTCCAGGATCGCGTTAAACTCTGGAATGAATAGGAGCACTACATGATGACGAACTACAGCAATCCCGTGATTCCGGGCTTCTATCCAGACCCCAGCATCTGTCGGGTAGACGAAGATTATTATCTCGTAACCAGCACATTTGAATATTTCCCGGGTGTTCCCATTTTCCACAGCAAAGATCTTGTGAATTGGCGCCAAATCGGCCATGTTCTCACTTCTGTCGAACAGCTTCCACTTGCTAAAGCAGGCAGCTCCGGGGGCATTTACGCACCGACACTACGCCACCATGATGGCTGGTTCTACATGACAACTACCAATGTAAGCGGAGGTGGCAACTTCTATGTACGAAGCAAGCAACCTGAAGGACCTTGGTCGAATCCTATTTTTGTTGCCCAGGACGGTATAGACCCCTCCCTATTCTTTAACGATGATGGTCGTATTTACTTTCAATCCGCCTGTAATGGCGATGAAGGCGAAGGGATCTATCAATGTGAGATCGACATCTTGACGGGAAACAAGCTGACAGAGAGCCAGTTCATCTGGAGGGGAACCGGCGGTGCTGCACCTGAGGCCCCGCACTTGTACAAAATAAATGACTATTATTATCTAATGATTGCCGAAGGGGGAACCGAATACGGGCATATGGAAACCATTGCGCGAAGCACAGATCCATACGGGCCATTCGAACCCTGCCCTCACAATCCGATCCTGTCGAATCGCAGCATGAAAACCAGTATCCATGCCACCGGTCATGCGGATCTGGTGCAAGCACAAGACGGGAGCTGGTGGGCGGTATGTCTTGGCTTCCGTCCGGCAGCCTACCCCATGCGGCATCACTTGGGACGTGAGACGTTTCTGGCACCCGTGAACTGGACGAGTGACGGATGGCCTATAATCGGTCATGACGGACATATTGAGCCTGTCATGACCAGGCCACAGCTTCCTGAAGTCCAATGGCCTTGCAAGGAAATCCGGGATGATTTCAATGTGACCACACTGGGTCTGGACTGGCTCTTCCTGCGGAATCCGGCTCCAGGCAGTTGGTCACTCACAGAGCACCCGGGCCATCTTGTTCTGCGAGGGAACTCTGTATCTCTCAATGATGGTGGAAATCCCGCCTTTGTAGGTCGTCGCTTGAGCCATTTCTTATGCAGCATGGCTTCCAAACTGAGCTTTGAACCAACGCATGATGGCGACGAAGCGGGATTGACCGTCTATATGAATGAGAAATATCATTATGATCTGGCTATTACGCGGATCGACGGTCACAAAAAATTGATATTCCGACGAACGGTTGGTTCTTTAAGAACCGAAGTAATTCGGGATTGTGAAGCTGGACCTGCGATATTACAGATTCAGGCCCAACGTGATATGTTCACTTTCTCCGTACAGCAAGATTCAACAACTGACTCTTTCCTCGGCTCTGGCGAAACCCATCTGCTCTCCACTGAAGTGGCCGGTGGCTTCACAGGAATCATCATTGCCATGTATGCCCACAATCCATCGGGAGAAGGTGCGCCCAGCCTGTTCGATTGGTTTGATTATGAACCACAGGATTAAATAATGGTGTAACCTTCGAATTTAAATGTAAAAACTATAATATAACCTCTATTACAATCATCCCCTTCAAGTAGATACTCTTTAAAAAGCCTTGTGTGGTAACATAAGGAAAGGAGTGAACTTGAAGGGGATTTTGCTATGGCTAAATCCCTCGATCCGCTCAAGAAACGTTCTGCATGACTCCCCCTTAAATCTCAGAAAAGATTCATTGATTTATTAGAGAAGTTCTCCTAATATTTTTAGTAGGAACACCCAGCAGCTCGGCACCATGGTAATACTTCATTGTCTTTATGAGAGCGCTATCGCTGCAGCTCTAAAGAAAAACGGGAGGTTGCAGATATGAAATGGAATCACTTCAAGTCCAAGCTTCTGCTTAAGTACACGCTATCCTATATCTCCATTTTCCTTATCCCTCTTGTTATATTAACCATCATTATTTATCACAATGCTGTGGACACACTCCGTTCAGAGATCGAACAGACCAATGTCAATCAGTTGACCCAAGCAAAAACGGTCATTGATGACCGCATGAAGGAATTGCAGGATATCGCATTTCGTATCGCCTATGATGAGCAGCTAACCCGTTATTGGACACACCATCCCTATTATAGTCGGGAATCGATTAGTGCCTTGGTCAAATATAAAGCCACCAGTTCCATTATCGATGAGCTATTTCTGTTCTTCCGCGGAGATGATAGCATCTACTCGTCTCAGGGCTCTGAGAACCTGGATGTATTCACGGGCCGCTACAAATTTAATACATGGAACAAAACGGATATGATCCGGGATTTGAATAACGTTCAGTTTCCCACGATACGACCAGCTGAACAAGTCGTTCAAGGAACCAAAGTACCCAATTCCATGCTGGCCTACCTTGTACCGATTGCACCTAATAATACGCCCGCCCACGGCACTGTCATGTACCTGATTCACGAGTCCAATCTGACCGGATTGATTGATTCCATTCTCAGCGACTACCATGGGATGACTTATATTTTCGATAATTATGGGCAGGTGCTGGCCGCCAATTATAAGGGGGAGACCATTACCGAACAGGAAGTCAAAGCTCTGTTTGAACTTGAGCCGGGAACACACAGCCTCTCCTTAAATCAAGAACCGCATTCGGTTGTATCCGTCAAATCAGACGCCGGCTGGACTTATGTAACCGCGATGCCAAGCAATCAATTTTTCAGCCGAATTGTTCATATTCGTACCTTTGTTGTTCTTGTTTTCTCCTTCATGGTGGTGATGGGCACCTTCCTCGCCATTTTGTTGGCTCGCAGACAATACCATCCGATTTCAGACTTGATGGAGTTTATCCGTTTAAAGAATAATCCTGAACCATCCACAACCAGCAACGAGCTGGAATGGATCAAAAAAACGCTGCATGATTACAGCCAGCGTGTGGACCTTCAGGAGCCCTACGCTCGTAATCATATTCTGCTTATGTTACTGAAGCATGGTCATATCGGAGAGCTCCCCTCTGAGTTTACGGACAATCTCGGCATACGCTTTAACCGGTCCCATTATTTTGTCATGACTTTGGGATGGGAAATGCATGCTTTTCCCATCGTAGATCATCCCGAACAGCGTACTATCATGCAGCTGATCAACGATATGGAACTGCCGGAGTTGTCTGCTTATGCTTATGGCGTGGAGCTTCCACAGCCAGACCAAGTAGCCCTCATCGTCGGATTTGATGCCGAAGTCGGGCATGAATCAAGCTTGAATGCTCGTATGGCGTCTATTGTTGAATCACTGCAATTAATGGTGACAGAGCACGTCGGAATCGCTCCCGCGATCGGGATCGGCAACAGCTATAATTCTCCATTACAGCTGAACCAATCCTATATCGAGGCATCAACCGCGCTGGAAGCGTCTATGCTGCACGGACAAGGCAGCAGCACCTTCTTCAACGCCCTTTCCGGCTCTAGTGAAGAGGATTCTTCCTTCTGGGTCCCTAAGGATGTGCTGCTGAAACTGGTTCAGAGCTTGAAACAGGGCAGTTACGATGTGGCGGTTCAGATGGTATCAACCGCGTTGAATACGCTGAAATCCGAAATGCCGTCTGTACCGCTGCTGCGCTGCATCTGCTTCGATATTCTGAATACGATGCTCAAAACGGCCTCGGAGCTTGGCATTCATCACGTGGTTAATCAGCTTCCAAGGATCACTTCCTACGACTCGTTGGAGGATTTGGAGAAAAAACTGACAGGACTTGCCTCCGAGATCTGTGCCCATGTCGAGGCGAAGAGCGAGACGGAAGAAAGCTCCCTGATGGATGAAATCGTTGCTTATATTGATGCCAATTTCTCGGATTATGACCTCAGCCTGGGTACAATTTCATCGAAATTCACGATCTCTTCATCGTATTTCAGCCGTTCCTTCAAAGAGAAGATCGGTATGAACTTCACCCAATATATCTGGCAGAAACGGATGGATGAGGTCATAAGACTGCTGCTGCATACGACCGACCCGTTAAAAGATATCATCACGCGCGTGGGTTATCTGGACACACCGAACTTCATCCGTAAATTCAAGAAAGAAACGGGTTATACCCCAGGGCAGTACCGCAAAATACACCGTCCCAACGACTCCTCCGATTCCCCGGATGACGATGACGAGGAATGCCTTGGTTAATGAATGGATTCGTAAAATAAATATAAACCTCCCCCAACCTTTTGGTTGGGGGAGGTTTTGTATGTTTTTGGCTCATATAGGCAAGCCGATCCTTCGCAACTGACGCTCTTCTTCTATTTCTTTACCGGAACATCTTGAAGCCCTTGATGTATTGCACCCAGCAGACGATGAGTCGGATCACAGCCGTATTCCCAGAACATAATGCCGGCCAGTCCCTGATCCTTCACGTAATCGCATTTGCACTGAATCGATTCTTCATCATCATAAGATATGAAGCTCGACCCATTAAACAGAAACGGTGCACAGGCTTCCTCATCCCAATAACGAATGTAACCATTCTTGTTGATGTATTTCGCTTCCAGTTCGGCAAATGCCGGACCGTAGCCGCCTGTGCTACCGGCCATTTGGTGAAGGCCGTGGTTTCGGTCAGGAACCTCAGTCCAGATCCGGGAGTAGAACGCAGCGCCGATAACGATCTTCTCCTTCGGTACGCCGGCGCGGATGAACAGGTTCACGGAGGCATCTGTACTAATTCGGAACAGATCTCCGGTTGGTGTATACAGATTCGTATGATGTCCGGTCAGAACCTGAAAACCGCCGCGCATATCATAGGTCATCAACTGCACAAAGTCCAGGTACTGCTGCACCTCAGCCATCTCGGTACCGTCTACGTAGTATTGATCAGCCCCAGCCGCAATGGTGAGCAGATAATGACGGCCATCCTCGGAGCCCTTGGCATCCAGCGTTTCCCGGATCGTCTTGAGAAGTAAGGTGAAATTCCGCTTATCATCAGGACTTGATGCGATACCGGCTTCACCGTAACAAGGATACTCCCAGTCCAGATCGATTCCGTCAAAAGGATATTCCTCCAGCACTCTAACCGCCGATGCAGCCATGCTGTCCCTCCCAGCCTGCGTTGAGGCGGCTTCAGAGAAACCACCAGCGCTCCATCCGCCCACGGACAGCAGCACCGTTAGATTGGGATGCTCCCGCTTAATATTACGGACAACCTCTCCGTTTTTTAAATGCTCGGTGGTGATTTCATCATTCTTGACATGACCAAAGGCTACATTCAGATGTGTTAATTTCAACAGATCCTCATCCGTCATGTCGGGAAGAACAGAATCGACGACATAACCAGCAGCAATATATTTCGTCATCCGCTTTCACTCCGATCCATTCAATGATTGAGATATCGCAGCAGCAATCTGCAGAGCTTCCTTGCCTGTACCAATCTTGTAGCCGGAGGCCAAGTATCGGATTTGATCCTGATGATCCAGCACGAACAGATGCGGATAGCCCGCTTCGTGAGCGGCAGGTTTCGAAATGAAACCGGACAAGGACGCATAGCTTGAATCCCGTACAAAAATCGTACATACCGGCAGCTTCGGATAAGCAGCAGAGTCAAAGGAGGTGTTCCATTCTGTATCTCCGATTACCAGCACGATTGGCACGCCCAGCTTATCCAACGGCTCAGCCAGCTCACACAGCTCACGAATCAGATGTTTGGTCGGTTCACGTTCTGGTTCAATCCAAGCAGCAATGGCCCCCTCAGCTCCCAAAAGATCCTTCAGTACCACCTCTGAACCATCCAGACGAGTCAACTCATTGCCGGTTGCCAGTTTGCCCAGCACAGGGATGTCTACCACCGTCTCGCGATAAGTTAGTACTACCTCTGTGGTGTCTCCGGCGCGAACGGTGCAGTAGATGAAGCGGACTCTTACCGTTCCATCTTTCAGACGGATACCGGTCGTTAAGCGATAAGCTCCCGGTTCAACCTCAAATGGATCGCTATAAACATCGGTGTGACCATATGGATAAATCAGCGTTTTGTACACGCCATCCTCCAGACGGGCCAACGAGAAATTCTCCGCATAGGATGCAGCCGGCGCATCCTCCCGAGCCTCTGAATCCTTGAGAAGTTGCAGCATTCCCCAGCTTGAGCTCTCCTGATTTCGAGAAGAAGTTAGACTGAACACTGCATCCTCCCAGCCTTTGTCACTAAGATACTGCGGTTTCTGCTCGCTCGGATGCAATCGGGCCGGAATGCCCAAACTGCGGCACACAGCGACAAACAGAATATCGAGCGACTGTGGATCTCCCTTCATCAGGCTGTAAGTACCTACAGGGTTTCCCTTGCCTTTCAAGTTAGGGAGATCCTCATAATACGAATAGCTCTGTTCCAGCTTGCATACAAGCTTCGAAGGATCTTCCCAGAACGCCGCTGCTTCTTCCTCGGAATAAGCATTCTGGAATACGGATCGATAAGGCACCATCATTTCATAGGAGACTCTTGGGCACAGGATGTACTTCACAAACGTCTCTTCTGCCCATTGTCCACGCTGCGAGAGTGAACCTATAAGATGATCGTCCAGTGTCGGCCGAAAAGTGTCGATCAAATCTTTTTCGTTCATCGACTCCAGCAACTGTAGTGGCCACTCGCCAAATTCACCGGAACGCCCCTCTAGGAAAGCAGCGATTTCGCGGCTGTTGCCCCGTGCCTTCTGTAGAATATCCCGTACGCGCTCCGGAGGCAGTCCAGTTGTATGAGCCAATGCATATGCATCTTCCTCACTCAGGAATGTATCCTCATATCCACTCCGAATCTTCGTACCTTCTTCCAGGCGGCGGTTGTGATTCAGGATCTTCTCTTCTGGTAACGAAGCCACTACTTCTCCCTCCCCTTCCGGAGGAGGAACCATATCAAAATTCAAGATCCCTGATGGCTGCTCTAACGAATTCAACACGAGCTCAACATGAGCGACTTCCTGAGCTTTGAATAGAATTTCACCCCACTTGCCACCACTAACCGCACGAATCACTAGGTCGCCATGACCTGTCTTAAAGGAAGCTTCTCCTTGTGCGTCCGTCTTGATTTCGGCGATCGGATAAAATTCAGCACTATTGTATACCTCAAAGCGGACACTCGCTTCAGACACGGGCGCACCCTGCTCATTTATCACCTTCACGCAGATGGTATGCGCTGGCGCATAGTTCTCCAGTAAATTGATCTCCGTATATCCCTTCTCGGAGAGTGTTATATCCTCCGGTCCCGGATAGTCGGCAAATATTCTCGTATTAATCAGCATGGCCCTGCGGGCTGGTGGACTGAACCATCCTTGATTCAATCCGGCTTCCGGTTCGCATGCCCCAATGTAATACCATTGGCCGTCCGCCCAGGCTTCTACCCAAGCATGATTGCTGTCACAGTGAGCCCAGCGTGGTGTGTAGACCTGACGGGCAGGTATGCCGATGCTACGAAGAGCGGCTACCGCCAGCGTGGATTCTTCTCCACAGCGGCCGCGGGCATTTCGAATCATCGTCAGTGGCGATATCGTTCGCAGATCACTGCCAATATAAGTCGCTTTTTCATGACACCAGTAATTGGTCTCCAAAATGGCATCCGCCATGGATAACTTCGCTGTCCGGTCGGCCAACTCGTCAAAGATAATGCCACGGAAATCTTCAATATTCTCTGTATTGATTCGATAGGGAAGCACAAAATGCAGAAACAGATGATCTGGTACGCGCTCCCCCCAAGGCACACGCTTGCGAATGTCCAGTGCCCGACGCACATGACTGAGGAACAGTTCCCCATCATAATCAGCCAGGTCGTTCACTGGCATGTAGGCATACACATATTTCAAAGCCCATGCCTCTTCTTCAGTTAATGGCTGCTGAAACACATGAAACAGCTTATCTTTGCGGGTATCCGCAATGTTTAACTTCTCCTGGAACTTCTGCTCGATCCGCTCCAAGGACTGTGCATCCATTGAGAACACCAAGGTTTGGCTGGTCATCGCTAGCTCACTCCTTCCACAGCTTTCCGTCTTCCCGAATACAGATTAAGGTAGTGCCATCCGAGGAAGGCGTACTAATCTGGAATAGGCTACGGGTCGTTTCAATTACAGGCTGGCAAATCAACGATTCCTCACCCATAAGTAACTTCACATCTTGTATAAATTCACCATGGGCTTCAAAATAATTGCGTTCACGGTAATAGAGTCTGCGAAGCTCCCATTTAATTCGTTCATCTTCTGGCAGCTCAAAGGGCTGATCCGTTCCGTCATCCGAAAATACGACATATCCCCATAGCTCCGGATAATGCATGTTGATAATACCCATGGGCGACCAGACCCAGTTGTCCTCCGGATAAGGTTTGCCTGTATCCGGATTCAGCACTTTGCGGTACTCACCATCCTGCACCTCAGTCTGCCATTCCACCCGTGAGAAGTTGACACGCCAGAACTCACCCGGTGCTGGCGGACGGTTACCTTCGGCACATTCCTTTAGGCTGGTCCAGGGAATCGCGACCTCGACGCTCCATTTTCGGTTATCGGCGCCAGGTGTGTTCAGCTCCCCATCGATATGTACGGCTGTCTTAAGACCGCTGATATCCCAACCGTTGACCGGAGGTCCACCATCCCGATATGGCTTCACCAATAACAGGTCCCATACTGTATTCAGCGCATTGATCTCGAACTCATAATATTGATGGGTATCCCCGTCGGGATCGATAAAAATCTCAAAATCATTGTCATAGAAAATAACAGAATCCCGCTCGGTCAACGTAGCCCATATCTGATCTTCAATAAGTTCGGCAGCAAAGTAGAAATAGTCGTCATCCCACAGCATTTTTACCCGAGTCTGTTTTCCGGGTTTCGGACGAAGATCCCCTTCGATATCAACGAAATTCTCCGTCCAATCGGCCGCACCCCAGAACGCCTTATCTACGCAGCCGTCCAGCATCAGCGGTTCCTGCGCACGCTTGCATATATAATGTTTGGGAGCATACTCAATCTTCGGCTCAGGTACTCCACTTTGGTTCATATCGCTCTCTCTCCGCTTCATGAGGGAAGGCATGCATCTATAGGTGCATGCCCTCCCGTAATGTTAGTTATGAGTAACAACGGCCCCTGAACCGCCGTACATTTCCAGTTCCTCGTCGAATTCGAGCTTAAGAACCGTCACCTGCTCATGTGTATCCTCCGGAGTCATTTTGATCCACGTTGTCCCCGGGATATTGAACCAAGGCACGCCCCCATGAATCTCATGGTTAAGTTCTTTGCCCGAATGCAGCACAGTAATCTTCTTGATCTTATTGCATAGTCCCTTGATGCATACATTCTCTTTTGGATCGTCATAAACAAACAGATACAATGCCTTTCTATCCTCGGATACGGTGCTTCCCCCCAGATAATAGCGAGGCATAATACCTTCACCCGTTCCGAAGACGGCCTCTTCATGGGTTCGGATCCATTCTCCCAGCCCAAGCAGAATATCCTCCTGCCTCTTATCAATGGTGCCATCCTCGCGTGGACCGATATCCAGCAGCATATTGCCCC
Source organism: Paenibacillus sp. OK076 (assembly GCF_900110055.1). NCBI lineage: Bacteria > Bacillati > Bacillota > Bacilli > Caryophanales > Paenibacillaceae > Paenibacillus > Paenibacillus sp. OK076. The sequence goes on along the minus strand of NZ_FOCH01000001.1, from coordinate 399,785 downwards.
CCATTGAAATACAATCACAGAACATCCGAATGATCTGATTTAACGATTTGTATTTATGGTCTGTTGGCACATAGCCCCATGATGTGTTGATCGTGGTGCAGAACTCCCATGGTCCCTCTGGTCTTGTAATCGGAATACCTTGCTCTGGCGTTTTATAATCCCCATAACCTTGAAGGCGGGAGTTGATGATGACATCCGGGTTCAAAGATTGCAGGTAATGCTTGAACTCCGGCAGATTCCACTGCTCGGCGCTCCGCTCCCAGTCCCCATCGAACCACAGCAGATCCACCTTTCCGTAATTCGTCATGATCTCTTGCAGCTGTTGGTTATTGAACTCAAGGAATTTCTCCCATTTCTCCTGATCCTGAACACCATCTACAGGACTTGTATGCCGATTGACATTGCTGAGATCCTCTGGTACCTTTCCACCTTCAAACACGCTAGGATAATCCGGGTGCGACCAATCAATCAGCGAAAAGTACATCCCTAGATGTATGCCTTTCTCCCGAATTGCTTCCGCATATTCCCTCACGAGATCCCGATTCGCTGGTGTCTGTTTAACGACATTGAGGTCACTATACTGCGTATCCCACAGAGCAACACCATCATGATGCTTCGTTGTCAGCACGGCGTATCGGGCTCCGGATTTCTCAATCAAGTCCGCCCACTTCTCCGCATTAAACTTCGATGCCGTAAAGCCGTCCAGCTGCTTCATGTACTCTTCGTAAGAGATCCTTCCATTATAGAAGGACCACGATTCCGAAACCCCGTCGACAGCATAGATGCCATAGTGGATGAATATTCCCAGCTTGGCCTCTTCAAACCATTTCTGCATCCTTGTTCACACCTCTTTCTGGAGTCCTTGTTCTTATTGGCCTGTGTTCCAGCGATCGTAGGCCCCTTGATACAGTTCAACGATACGGTCGCTGCCCATTTTTTTGATCTGCGCAATATACTTATCCCAGTTCTCAAGCGGCTCTTGGCCTGTTACGAACTTCGCTTCCATCTGCTTGACGTACGTATCCAGATCAGATAATAAAGCGGTCGCTTCGCTTTGCTCTTCATTTGTTAAATAAACGTTAGGGAATGGTGATTTTCCGATAGGCACCAACTTCTCTTGATTCTGCTGGTCAAGCCATTCATCAAATTCGGTGCGAAGACCTTTCGCTATATCCGGATCATTAATACCCGGTGTCAAAATGCCATAGTTCGGCGTGATTTTACCGCGATATTCCTCACGATCCCCGCCGCCAGGAACAGGCAGCCACTCTTTTACGAGATTTTCCTTGTCTTTGAATTTCCACAGCAGACCTTCAGGACCTTGATTGAACAGGGTCGCCCCATCATAGCTGTACATATAATCGATCCAACGCATAGTTGCCTCAGGGGACGGGTTGCTACTAGTAATAGCAAAGGTACCACGTGCCGATATGCCTGGGTGTTTACCGTATACAGGTGAGTCTGCGATCTCACTCTTCACGGGTGTCATCAGCGGATGTTTTGTGCTAGGCTCGCCGCCGAGTGTGAAGTATGGATGGTAGTCATTGAACAGCGCAAGCTTGTTGCTTTCGCCTTTTGCTTTTTTCTGATCGCCGGTTTGGGAGAAGGTCTCATGATCCAGCAAATCTTCTTTCCACAAGCGGTTCATGAACGTCAGATAACCTTTGTAGCCTTCTTCTTGGTAAGGATAGTGAACTTTTCCGTCCTTATCCGCATAGATTCCTTCGTTGTACATTCCCCAGAATCCGAAGAAGTACATACGGAGATCATCCAGTTTTACAGAAGTAAGCGGAATTTCATCTTGTTGTCCGTTGCCGTTAGGGTCTTCTTCCTTAACACGCTTCAGGTACGTATATAATTCTTCCGTAGTCTTAGGTTCCTCTACATTAAGTGCTTTTAGGAATTCCCCGTTATACCACATCGGGCCTCTGTACCATACGGCAGCCGTATCAATAAATGGCAGTGCATACATATGTCCGTCAGGCGTTGTAAATGATTTGCGAACATCCGGGTTTTCGTCGAGAATCTTCTTAATATTGGGGGCGTAGCCCTCATCAATGTATTTTTCCAGTGGGATCAGAATGCCTTGAGTTCCATAAGTAACCTGCTCAGCTGGCTTGAGATCCGCAGCATAGAACATATCCGGTAAATCGCCGCTTGCGAATACCAGGTTCTTCTTTGTTTCAAAGCTGTCGATCGGCGAAAGCTGATACTCCAGCTTGATGCCTGACAATTTCTCCATCTCTTGCAGGACTGGCATCGTGTTCCAGTCGGCAACACCCGCATCCTGGGACATGACCTTTAACGTAAGTGGTTTGTCCACAATCGGGAATCCTTCTTTTTTGACCCCTTCGACATTTGAAGTCGCAGAACCTCCATCTTCATTGGAACCACAAGCTGCAAGCAATGCTGCGGATAGGGTAAGGCAGAGTACAATGGATGAAGCCTTGCGAAGCTTTTTCATGACGACAACTCCCCTTTTTTTAGTGTGGATTATGGTTTAAGATCATCCCTTGACGGAACCGATCATAACACCCTGTACAAAGTAACGCTGAAGGAATGGATAAATCGCAATCACAGGTAAGGTTGAAACAATAATGACGGCATATTTGACCAACGCAGCAATTTCCGCTTTGGAATTCATCGCCGTTGCTGAAGAGGTATCGATAGCTCCACCGCCCTGTGCTGCCATCTCCTGAAGTACCAGGATTTGGCGAAGAAAGAGCTGCAGCGGATACTTCGAGGAATCATTTAAATAGATCATGGCACTGAAATAGCTGTTCCAGTGTCCGACTCCGTAGAAGAGCGCCATCACGGCAATGATCGGCATGGAGAGCGGAAGCACAATTCGGATGAACAACCGGGTGTTGGTACACCCGTCGATATGGGCCGCCTCCTGCAGCTCCTTGGGAATGGTCGATTGGAAAAACGTACGGCATACGATAATATTCCAGATAGATGCAGCTCCTGGCAGAATAAGAGCCCACATGCTGTTCACCATACCAAGATCCTTAATCAGCAGGTAGCTCGGGACAAGCCCTCCGCTGAAAAACATCGTTACCATAAACATCGCCATGAAGAATCCGCGTCCCACAAAATCAGAGCGACTGAGCGCGTAGGCTGCCGGAAGAGTGACCATCAGGTTGACGAGTGTACCTACGACGGTATAGATGATCGTATTTTTGTACCCAATCCAGATGTTGGTGTTCTCAAATACGCGAGCATACCCTTCAAACGTAATTCCTTTGGGTAGCAGCCACATCTCACCGGAGCTTACAAATTTGGGATCGCTGATTGAGGCGCTAATGATGTATAACAGCGGGTAAAGCACAATGACGAGCGCTATCGTCAGATAGATGTAGTTGCACCATAAGAACACTTTATCGCTTCTGCTTTCCTTAACCGCGGTTGACATGTGTTTTCCCCTCCTTTTACCACAAACTGTTTTCACTGGTGCGACGTGCAATTTGGTTCACCGTAATCAGCAGAATCGCATTAACTACCGAGTTGAACAATCCTACAGCTGTGGAGAAACTGTACTGTGCATCGACCAGACCGGACCGATAGACAAATGTCGAGATGACATCGGACGAACCCATGTTCAACGGATTTTGCAGCAGTAAAATTTTCTCGAATCCGACGCCCAAAATACTGCCCATATTCAGAATTAACAAAATGGTGATCGTAGGGATGATCGCTGGAATGTTAATATGCAGAATCCGCTTAAACCGACTCGCACCATCCACCACGGCAGCTTCATGCAGTTGAGGGTCCACACCCGAGAGAGCTGCGAGGTATATAATGGTACCCCAGCCTGCACTCTGCCAGACACCTGAGAGTACGTACACCGTCTTGAACCACGCAGGGTCCGTCAGAAATTGAGGGGCCTGAAATCCAAGAGCCTCCACCAAATTGACAATCATGCCTGACGAAGGTGACAAGAAGGTAATGATCATACCCGACATGACTACGACCGAAATAAAATGTGGTGCATACGTGACCGTCTGTACGGTACGTTTGAAGAAGGAGTCCTTTACTTCATTGAAGGCTAACGCCAGAATGATCGGCAGTGGAAAACCTATAGCCAGCTCATACAAGCTGATACTGAGGGTATTCCATAACAAATCCCAGAAATAATACGAATTAAAGAAGCGGATAAAATGATCGAAACCAACCCACGGGCTTCCTGTAACACCAAGCGTCGGGATAAAGTTTTTGAATGCGATTTGTATGCCGTACATCGGCCCGTAATGAAAAATCAGAAAGTATAGAAATGCTGGCGCGATAAACAGATACAACTCCCAGTTTCGAATCATCCTTCTCCATAATTTATTTTTCTTGCGGTTCGGAATCGTGTACACCGATAGGTTTTGCGACAAGGCGGACTTCCCTTCTGGCTGCATCAGTTGTTTCCTCCTTTTCTAAATGAAAATCCGTCCGTTTTGTAAGAAGAGCGAAACACTCCTGTTCAAATGTAAGGAATGAGTCCCGGACCACATTTCTATCATGCGAGGCCCTTGTTCCCCTCGCAAATTGGTAACGCTTACATACTGAGTTTATGGATCATTTCCGAATTCGTAAATATGCTATTTCGATCTTCACTCTTAAAAACACGGAAAGTACTGTTAAAACAGGGGTTTACGCTTTTGGTTCCAGCTTGTCATTGTCATTTCGGAGACATAAAACATGTGGAATTTGACCCATTTCCCTCTTGAAGTTGTCGTTTGGAGTAGCTTCGCATGAACTTGAGAGATGTCCGATCTGAATGAAAGTTGAGAAACAGACCTTAAAGTCAAAACCCACATATGTTTAGGAAAGAGCTATTCCATGTGTAGGTCGCATTCTGGATTCACATCGGTCATACAGGTCGCAAGGTCTTAGCATGCATAGCGCATTACCATCTTGAATGTAATAGAAGTTCCTCTTCATTGCTACTGTGTTTCGACCTCCTCCTCATGCATTTGACCTTCTAATGTCTTTCGGTCTGCTCTTGTAATGGGTGAGGCGCACCTTTTCTCTCTTGATGCTTAGGAAAAGTAAAGGATAGATTTAATTCAACCACATAAATGTAATATTATCTATCACACATTTACCACCTGCATCAAGCTCCCTTATGGCTTGGCTTTATTCTATGAGTTTCTTCCCGTCTCCGTAAATATGTCGTTTTCACCCTTGGCTACAAGGCACATAAACGTAGATAAACACTGGGTATATCCAGTCATATATGTTGAATTTGCACATGACATGGAGATCTTGAATGAATGATAATTTCCGGATCAGGCCAGAAAAAAAGCCGCTCCGTTAACATGAAGCGGCTTTATCACCTCAATAGATATTGATTTACATCTTATACACGACAATCTTAATGTTATTTAACATAACATCAATTACCTTAATTTCACTTTTTGAATTACTTACGAGTTACAAAATGTAACATACATAAATAGAATCAATACTTTTCAGTCGGACTAATCAAGATTCGAACTGAAAGACGGCCGCTCTCCCTACGCAAGCTTTTTCATATCGATCGTCGGTTTCAGAAAAAATAAAAAAAAGCGCGCTCCGATCTCAGATCGGAGCACGCTGGCAAGGCTTGATTATTTTCCAGAAGGCTGTGCTTCTGCAGTGTATCCTGTTGGTATGTCTGTCTCTGCGGTTACATCGGTAATAACCATTGGATACATCATGTCCGGGTCAGGTTGGATAATCGTATACAGCACGATGGCACGTCCATCCTTCTCCAGTTTCACATCTTCAATCTTCAACCCATAACCAGGATGAGGCATTTGCGCGGTCAGTTTGACTTTTACAGTCTTGTCATCCACTTTGGTTGATGTCACGGTAGGCACAATCCCTTGTTGGCCTTCGCCTGGATTCGTTGGAGTCGGTTCTGTCGATCCGCCATTGCCGTGCTTATCTACAAATTCAAGTGCATTGAAGATCATGCTTGCAGCCTCCATACGGGTAAGCGACTGATCTGGACGGAAGTTTCCGTCCTTATCCAGTTCAATGATGTCCATGTTCAGCAGGTTCTGGACCGCAGATTTGGCGTCCTTACCGATTTTATTTTCGTCCTTAATATCATTATACAGCATGATCACCGGATATTCTCCGGTTGTGTTAATCCCTTCAAGGAGCAAAATGGCAAACTGCTCACGCGTCATTTTGGCCTGTGGATTCAACTCCACCGGAATGGACAAACCATTCTGTGTTGCAGCCTGAACCGCATCGGCGTACCAAGTCGTTGGACTAATTTTATTTTGTGCCGAAGCGGCAGCGTATTCATTTTTGAGACCAAAAGCGTTCACAATCAGTTGAACACCCTGTGGCTCGGACAATGCGAGATCCGGACGAAATAGATCCGCCGTTACTCCATTAACAACACCCTTGGAATGTAACGAGTCCACAATCGTTTTTTGTCCTTCATCTTTTACATCCGAAAATGCAAGTACCGATGCACCTCCTGCCGTCAAAGACACGCAGAGCGCAAGCGTTGCAGCCAATCCTTTTTTATGTTTCATTTCTTGGCACCTCCATATTTAGTAAACCCAATTTTTGACCTCTTCAATCCTACAGACGGCAGCCCCCCCTGAAATGTTTCAGTAAAATCGACATCTGGTGAATAAATGATGGAAATACTGCATATATCCCTTACCCTACGGGCGCCGATCTGCTTTCTTTCCATTATGCTTGCTTGCTTCGTTGACATCCTTACCGTTTAGCGCAAAAATAAGAATAGAGAATTCTAGCGAATAACGGATAAACTGCAAACCGGATCGCATAAAGTAAGAGGGCACGACGCGCTATTATCAGGTGTCGGCCCTTTTCTTGACTCCGATTCCAAACCGACTCTCACCCTGAACAAAGGAGAACAAATCTTATGTCCAAGAAAGGATTACTACGAGGCTATGTCATTGCCAACTGGCCCGTATATCTGTTCGCTGTACTACTGATTATTGCCTCCAATGTGGGTCAGGCGTCCTTACCCCGAATTCTGGGCAGTTTCACGGATCAACTCATGCAGAACACACTTCAGATGAATACGGTCATCCGGTACAGTCTTTCGCTTTTGGCTATTGCCATCGCTTATAATCTGTTATTCGGTACCGGACAATTCATGATCATGAAGCTTGGACGCCGCTTCGAATTCATGACACGCGAGCGCATTTTCGGCAAGTTTTCCGAACTTAGCGAGTACTATTTTTCCAAACAGGGAAATGGGAAACTGCTCAGTTACGTCATGAATGATGTTACCTCTGTACGTGAAGCCATCTCCAACGGCGTCACCATGATGACCAATGCAACATTTCTATTATTATCTTGCATCGTGATGATGCTGCTCAGCGGAATCCCGATGAAACTTATTCTGATCAGTATTGTGCCTTTGCTGGCCATTCCCTTTCTGGTCGTTTTTTTCGGTCCGCGAATTCGCAAGCGCTCTCGTGATGTGCAGGATGCTCTTGCAACGATGACGGAATCCGCAGAGGAACAGCTCGGTGGTATTCGTGTAACCAAAACATTTGCCATTGAAGACAGCGCCCGTGAACGATTTGGGTTCACAGTAGATGCAATCAAAAGTAAACAGCTGCGGCTTGTTCGTCTGTCCTCTCTATTTCAGGCCTTGCTACCGCTACTGGGTGCCATTTCATTGGTTGTCTCCCTGCTTGTCGGCGGAATTTTGACGATGCAAAATTCCATTACACTCGGAAGTTTTGTCGCATTGACGTTATATTTGCGGATCATCATGGGACCGCTTCAACAAATCGGTAATGTGATCAATACTATGCAGCGTTCTGGAGCATCACTTGAGCGGGTAAATGATCTGTTGACGGAAGTGCCTGACGTGCGCGAGCTTCCCAATGCGACAAGTCTCCAAGCCGTGAACGACATTACGATTGAGAATCTGTCTTTCTCTTATCCCGGCAGTTCATCCGCTGCGCTCAAAAATATCAGTCTGAATATCCAGGCAGGACGAACCGTGGGTATTGTGGGTAAAACAGGTTCTGGTAAAAGTACCTTTGTGAAGCTATTGCTGCGTACATATGAGCCGCCTGAAGGCACAATCCGCATTAACGGCACCGACATTCGGCAGCTGTCGCTGGAAAGTCTGCGATCCCGTATTGCCTACGTACCGCAGGATGGATTCCTGTTCAGTACAACCATTCGGGACAACATCGCTTTTAGTGACCGCGAGGTTCCGCTGGACACCGTAGAGCACAGCGCACGACAAGCGATGATATACGAGAACATTATCCGGTTCCCGGATCGGTTCGATACCCTGCTGGGCGAACGTGGACTCACGTTGTCTGGCGGTCAGCGTCAGCGCACCAGTCTGGCGAGGGGTTTGATCAAAAAAGCGCAGGTACTCATTTTGGATGACAGTATGAGTGCTGTGGATGCCGTCACCGAAAGTGGCATTCTGCACAGCCTGCGTGAGATTGGTAAAGGCAAAACAACGCTGATTATCTCCCACCGGATCAGTGCAGTCCGGCATGCCGACGAAATTATCGTTCTGGATGAAGGCCGAATCGCTGAACAGGGAACACATGCAGGGCTGATGGCCGCAAAAGGGTTATATGCTGCAACCTATCGTTTGCAGGAGGAGGGATTACATCATGACTGACCGTAACGCTGAAGTTCGTTCAGATGCGGGAGCACAAGCACCGTCAGGCCATGGGTCCGGTTCCGATGCAGGCGCAGACCAGAGTAAGCGGACTTCCTTCAAAGCGATGATGTCCTACGCCCAACCTCATAAATGGGCCTTTGCAGGTATCTTTTTCTGTTCGCTGCTGGGTATTTCCGCCGATCTGCTTCAGCCTTATCTGGTGAAGATCGCGATCGATGATCATCTGGCAATTGGTCAGACTAGTGTAGGCTTTCTTGTCCAGTTGGCAGCTATCTTTTTGGGGCTGGCTGTAATCAGCTTTATTTTTACCTATGTACAAAACAATCTGCTGCAACATGTCGGTCAGAACATCGTCTCTCGCATTCGTAAGGACCTGTTCAAGCATATCTCCAAAATGTCGATGTCTTTCTTCGATCGCTTCCATATCGGCAGTCTGGTGACGAATGTATCCAGTGATACGGAAACGATCAGCAGTTTCTTCACTCAAGTACTGCTAAGTCTCATCCGGGATGGCATGATGCTGGTGCTAATTATCGTCTTTATGTTCCAGCTCGATCCGGTACTCGCAGGGTACTCTCTCATCGTGCTGCCTGTGATCGCCATCGTTGCTGTATTATTTCGGAGCCAACTACGCAGGGCTTATCAGAATGCCCGAACTCGTCTCTCCCGTTTGATTGCATTCACGGCAGAGAACCTGTCCGGCATGTTTTTGATCCAGGCGTTCCATCAGGAAGAAGAGCAGAAGAAAAGATTCACGGAACAGAACCAACTTCACCTGAAGGCCAATATCACACAAGCCCGTTCGAATGTCATATTCAACCGGACGTTTGATATCCTTGGCAATGCGGCGCTCGTTATGATGGTCTGGCTTGGAGGACGTGCCGTGCTGGGTGAATCATTGCAGGTGGGTGTGCTCTATGCGTTTATCAGTTACATCCGCCAGTTCTTCCAGCCGATTAACCAGATCACCATGCAGTGGAACACATTCCAATCAACCACCGTATCCATGGATCGGATCTGGAACATTCTGAGTACCCGTCCGGAAGTCGCTGACCCCAAACCCGGGACTGCCTCCACACTTGAACCACGGAGTGTGATGGGACAGATTGATTTTAATGATGTATCGTTCGGTTATCGGGCAGATCGCCCCCTGATTCAGCATATGAATCTGCATCTCTATCCAGGTGAAATGGTGGGCATTGTAGGCACTACAGGAGCTGGAAAAAGTACGTTGATCTCCCTGCTCAATCGCTTTTACGATGTGAATCAGGGCAGCATTGAAATTGATGGCATAGACATTCGCCATTTCCCGCAGGCCAATCTTCATCGGATCGTTGGTCTGATCCAGCAGGAACCATTCCTTTTCTCGGGCTCCATCATTGACAATGTACGAATGTTCCGCGAGGATATTACTAGAGAGCAGGCTATTCAGGCCTGCCGATTCGTCGGAGCACATGCCATGATTTCACGTTTGCCACAAGGGTATGATACACGTCTTTCCGAACGCGGAAGCGGTCTGTCCGCCGGAGAACGTCAACTGATATCGTTTGCCCGAATCGTGGTCTTTCAGCCCCGTGTGCTTATCCTGGATGAAGCAACCGCGAATCTGGATTCGCATACCGAACAATTGGTACAACAGGCGCTGGAATCCGTCTCTCAGGGAAGAACAACAATTGTTATTGCGCATCGTCTCTCTACGGTCATGCATGCAGATCGGATTCTCGTTATGGAGAATGGTGAAATTGTCGAAGAAGGCTCACATCAGAAGTTGATCGATGCTGAAGGGGTATATGCTGATCTTTACACCCATGCTCGTGAAGCCGGTAATGATTCAGCTATTTCTGGATAGCTCATCGAACCAAGTGGGGTTAAATAAACGTTGAACGTGCCGCTCTGCGATGCAGGCGGCATGTTTGATATATTTTCTGGGAAATGATGTTAAGGAGGCGTATTTATGAAACCTGAATTATATAAATCATCAGAGTCGAAGCTGGAGCATCGACAGATTGGCTATCGCCGTTTCACGGCTGTATGGAAAGGAGCAATATGTCTTCTGTTCTTGCTATTATGTGTCACCCTGTTATGGATCATCTATGAAGATCACGCTGAACAACTGGAGACATTATATTATTCCATCGCAGCCATTCTTGGCATGTGGTTTATCGGGCCCATATTTTTTATGTTTCTGTCCCGGGCAATCGCAAGTCCCCCTGTGTTATTATCCTGGAATGATGAAGGGCTTCGTATCCTTAAACGGACCATTCCCTGGAATGAGATTCGTAAAATTGAGATTGGCTCTCCCGCCTTCAGCAAATGGATATTGTCTGCTTCCCCCATGATTGCCCTGTATTTGAAAGACGGCACCCGGCGTCATATCCAGACCGATCATTTGCTAACCAAAAAAGAGCTCAGTCGAGCAGTTGGTCTTCTGCAGGAGACGCTGCGTGAGAAACAGCAACAGGACATCTGAATTCAGCTCACATCATTCCGACTTTTCGATACCAACAGACAGGTTCATTCTATAATTTCCATACGGCAAAATGGCTTCCAGCAAACTGCCAAGCTGCTCCATTGTTCCTGTGCGTACGATCATCAGATAGCAGCCCTCTCCGCTGACACGGTGAACCTCCACGATGTCTTCACGTGCAGCCATAAATTCACGGAAGGCGGCATGTAGGTCGCCGGAATTCAGAAAAATCATTACAAATGCCTGCAGGCCCAAGCCGAGGCGTTCCGGGTTCCATTTTACCGTATACCCTTCAATAACACCCAGATCATGCAGCTTGCGTACTCTCGCACCTATAGCCTGTCCGGTCAAATGCACCTCTTCGCCGATCTCTTTATGAGAGCGTTTGGCGTCCTGGATCAGGCATTTCAGTATGCGTATATCTGTATCATCAATCGTCTCATTCATCTATTTTGCAATCCTTTCAACTTGAAATTAAAGTGGTCTGTTTTCTTTCAGTGTGTTATTTACGCCCATAAACGGGTTGTATAACATATAGGATAATAACATTAATTCCCGAAGGAGTGCAGCTTCAATGAAAATTCAATTGATTCGTAATGCTACATTATGGTTGGAATATGGGGGTCTGAATATACTGGTTGATCCCATGTTGATGGATAAAGAAGTAATGCCTGCTTTCCCGAACACACCCAATGAGTTACGCAATCCTAGAGTCTCCTTACCCGAGACGGAAACGGATTATGTGAATCCGGATCTGGTGATCGTTACGCATACTCACCCCGATCACTGGGATGAAGCAGCAGCGAAGCAGCTCCGCAAGGATGTACCTCTGCTGTGCCAGCCAGGAGATGAGGCCGTGTTCACTGGAGCCGGATTTACCAACGTTACCGCCGTGAATGAGAAACATGAGTATCATTCTGTACGTTTGGCCCGCACTTCAGGACAACATGGAACCGGAGAAATCGGCGAACGTATGGGCAAGGTGTCTGGTTTTGTATTGGAAGCTGACGAAGAACCTGTCGCCTATATCGCCGGGGATACCATCTGGTGTGAAGAGCCAGCCGAGGCCATTCGTCAATATCAACCTGAGGTGATTGTGGTGAATGCCGGCGGTGCCCGCTTCCTGCAAGGAGATCCGATCACGATGGACGGACCTGACGTAGCTGAAGTGAAACGCCATGCGCCGGATGCTCATATCATCGCTGTGCATATGGACGCCATTAACCATTGCATGATGTCCCGGATGGACCTCGCCAGTTATCTGGCATCCGAACAATTGGACGGACAGGTGCTCATTCCACGCGATGGCGAGAGCTTTGTGTTTGGGCCGGGAGCCGGGTTGGAGTAAAATTTTCGTTGAGACATGTTATGCCGAAAAGGCAGTCTCCGGGTCTTAAGTATGCGCGAATATAAGGGACTGCCTGTTTTGAATATTTCATCGGAATTCCAAAGTTTAGCGAACAATGTTAGTTAACTGTCTAGGGTTGCTGTTTGTCCAAACATCTAAGGAACCCGGGACACTCTATATGGCGAAATAGTACACGTTTTTATATCACGAAAAAAGGCTGGATGCGTATAAACTCGCATCCAGCCTTTTTTCTTATTAAGATCACAGAAATACGGGATCATTCTGCCATCGGAGTGCCCTGTGTTCCGTTGTTCCCTTTATTCCCGGTGCAACCCGCATGAATCTTCCTGATCTACTATTGGACTTTCAATCGGATTACGTTCCACGAAGCTTTGGCCAGGCTTGCCGTGATCAGTGTATCTGATACTTCTGCATCACCACGATTATGCGGAGCAACACGATTCGGCTGTGCTGCGGTATTGGCTGCTTTTAGATCATCACTTTCCAGCACAATATGCTCAATCAAGCGGCACTTCCCAAAGCTGCGCAGATCCACTTCAAGCGGAAGTGATTCTTCCAGATGACGGTTCACGGCAAACACAGTTACTTCACCCTGCTCCTCGTTATGCACCGCAATGCCCTCCAGATAAGGAACATCCGTAATTTGTTTGGTATCATATTTCGGTGACTGAATCAACGGCACAAGTGCTGTTCCACGTCCGAACACGGAAGCATGCATGAACGGATAGAAAATCGTCTGTCTCCATGCAGCACCGCCATTATCCGTCATGATTGGAGCGATCACGTTGACGAGCTGCGCCAGACATGCCATCTTGACTCGGTCCGCATGTTTCAGCATGCTGATCAGCATACAGCCCACAAGCAGTGCATCTTCATGGTTGTATACGTCCTCCAGCTGTGGCGGAGCAATCTGCCATGGGTCCAACTTCTTGTCACTTTCATTGGAGTGGTACCAGACATTCCATTCATCAAAGGAAAGGAACATCGTCTTCTTGCTGCGCTTCTTCGCTTTGATATAATCACAGGTCGCTTTTACCGTCTCAATAAAACGATCCATCTCAAGGGAACGCGCAAGGAATGTTGGCGTATCCTGCTCAGCATTACCGTAATACTGGTGAAGCGACAGATATTCAACATGATCATACGTATGATCCAGCACAGTTGCTTCCCATTCCGGGAAGGATGGCATACCGAGGGATGAACTTCCGCAAGCGACCAGCTCAATCGTCGGGTCTGTCCACTTCATCACTTTTGCCGCTTCAAGTGCAATCCGTCCATACTCTTCTGCTGTTTTGTGACCAATCTGCCACGGACCGTCCATTTCGTTGCCTAGGCACCAGGTTTTGATGGCATGAGGCTCTTTGTATCCATGTTTAATACGCAAATCACTATAATAGGAACCTTCCGGATGATTGCTGTACTCCACGATGTTGCGGGCTGCGTCTACACCCCGTGTTCCCAAGTTGACGGCCATCATCACTTCCGAATTCGCCTGTTTGGACCAATCCACAAATTCGTTAAACCCGAATTCATTGGTCTCGATTGTTCTCCAGGCTAGTTCCAGTCTGCGTTTGCGTTCAGATACAGGCCCAACCGAATCTTCCCAGTTGTAACCGGATACAAAGTTACCGCCAGGATACCGCACAATCGGAACCTGCAGCTCCTTAACCATCTCCAGCACATCACCACGGAAGCCCGCTTCATTCGCTGTAGGATGACCTGGCTCATATATTCCACCGTATACGGCACGTCCCAGATGTTCAATAAATGAACCGTATAAACGTTTATCAACTACGCCAACTGTGAAATCCTTGTCTACCGTCATTTTTGCTTTTTCCATCGTGAAGTTCAGCTCCCTAAGATTAATATAAAAATTAATTGATAATCTATGGATCAACGTTCATATTTATATTAAAATCGATTATGGCAGCAATTTCAACCTGAATTTTGCAAAATGTTATTCTTTTGACTGGATTTATGTTTAACTTAATTCTATAAATCAAAAATGGAGGAACAGATGTGATTAGAGCAAATACCGATGCAGAATGGCTGCCCCTTTACGAAGCACTCGCGAGTGAAGTCCGTCTGCAGATTATCAGGCTTGTCGCGGAGACCCCAATGAACGTGAAGGACATTGCGGCATCACTCGGCCTGAGCAGTGCAATCGTAACCATGCATGTTCGCAAGCTTCAGGATGTGGGCATCATTCAATCCAAAATGATTCGCAAGGATGGCGGCACGCACAAAATGAACAGCCTCGCTGTCGACTGGATTGGCATCTCCATGCCACAGGAAACGGGCACCACCCGCAAGCTTCATGAAGTAGCAATCCCAGTCGGGCATTACACCCATTTTGATGTGTATCCAACTTGTGGACTGGCTACATCCGATCACGTCATTGGACAGTATGATGATCCACGCTATTTTCTGGATCCCGAGCGAATGCATGCCCATATTCTCTGGTTTGGACGCGGCTTCGTGGAATACAAAATTCCAAACTATATCTTGTTAGGCCAACAGATCAGTGCCATTGAATTGTCACTTGAGATAGGTTCAGAGGCCCCTTCGGTCAACCCGAACTGGCCTTCGGATATTACATTCATGCTCAATGGTATTCGACTCGGTGAATGGACAAGTCCTGGAGATTCGGGAAATGGACGAGGCATGTTTACCCCGGATTGGTGGAGCGACAGTGTCAATCAATATGGCATGCTCAAGGTGCTGCGGATCACCCATGAAGGCACATTTATTGATGGACAGCATATGTCCGAAGTTACGCTTGCCGATATTCCCGTGGAACGTAATCAGTGGACATTGCGCCTCTCCGTGGAGGAAGATGCGCAGCATGTGGGCGGGCTGACGTTGTATGGTCAAGGATTCGGCAACTATGATCAGGATATTCTGTTCCGTCTGTACTACCAGGACTAATAAACAACAAAAAGAACCTTCCATCCCCCGTATAGGCAGAGATGGAAGGTTCTATATGTGGTCATTATTTAATAAGCATGCTGGAACTTAAAGTGCACTTCCACCAAACAGGAAACGGTACTCCCAATGTTTGCCGGAGATATCACTAATCGTTACACCGCCGCCAGCGTTGGAATAGGTGTGCAGTATTTTGCCGTCACCCAGATAAATTCCCGTGTGGGTAATCGTAGCAGTGGATTTGTTAACACTAGAATACGATGAAGCCGAACTGCCTTTGTAGGACATAAAGTACATCAGGTCACCACGCTTCAGATTTTTCCAATTGGTCTGAACGGTACCGTTGGCTTTCACATAAGCACCTTGTTTACGCGAATCGGATGGAAGCTTGATTCCAAGTGCATCGATAAATGCCTGGCGGACAAAGCTTGAGCAATCAAACGTAGCCGTACTGTTACGACTTGCCCCAAATTCATAAGGCGTTCCCCAATACTTCATGCCAGCCGCTATGACTTTCTCTACAGAAGCACTGCCTGTAACTGAACTTCCTGTTGTCGTGTTGCCTTTCACGGCTTGTGTATATTTTGAAGAAGAAGATATGTATCCTGTCCGCTTACCGGAGTCCGTAACTTTATACCAGCCTGATCCGGATTTTTGCAGTACCGTAATGGTCTCCCCTTTTGGCACCAAACGAACAATGCTTGCGGAAGAAGATGGTGACGTACGCAAATTTACTCCCCAGATGACTTTAACTTTTGAATTTTCAACTGCGGCTGCCGATGCAGGTGTCGTTAATGCTCCTGTTGTCAGACTTCCCATCAGCATCGTTGCTGTTACACTTGCAGTAATGATCTTGCTTTTCCAGTTCATGATGTCGTGTTCCCCCTGATGTTACAGAATTTTAACCTGGCCTCATTCGCCGGGCTTGCCCCATTGTAAAACGGGCTGTCCATAACGATCATCAGTCCAAAGTCCTGTATTCAATCAGGCAGGCTTGAGCACTAAGAATCAGGGAAACTTCTCACACCCGTTGGCTAAAACTGCCGCAAATCTCTTCTTTTTCAAAGGTTAAATTATTGTAACTATTTGCTGTGCTTCGTTTTACGCAGAAATGAGGCCTAAACCCATCATCACTTGGGACATGCGACATATGACCTATATTTTAATATTTAAATTCTATATTTGGTAAATATTACTATGATTCATTTCTCGATTATCCAAACCTATACTCCTAAAATCATCACAAAAAAGCCGGAGATATCTCCCCGGCTATACTCGTTTCAATATGAATTAATTATGGCTCAATACCCCAAGCATTGACTCCGCCAATATAAGCGGTCACTTTATTCCAGGCGCTGAAGGCCGTTTTGGTCGCATCGAAGGAATAGTCATTGGTCTGATCAAAATTCGTCCAGTTGTTCTTCGAGAAGCGACCTTGGATAATTCCCGTCTCTGCTCCCGCAGCCAGACTGCCTGCTTCGGATTTAAAACCAATCTCCAGATACGTATCCGCTGTGCCTTTGGCCGGATCTACCGTCACAAATTGAGCTTCAACGTTGGCGCTTCCAACCTGAGCGTAATCACACCAGAAACTCAGATCGGATGCACTATCCTTCGTAAAGTAATACCGCACCTTCACCTGACTCAGATCTACTGCTGTCGTGCCTGTGTTCTTGATATTGAACTGCGGGGTCACCGCATTGCCTGACGTCCCTGAACCGCCATTGCGATATTGCACTTCAAGTGCACCTGTTGTTACAGGAGGCGCTGTTGGTGTCACCGTCACTACATTGGACAAGGTCTGCCCGCTTGCATTCACTGCCACCACTCGGTAATTGTATGCAGTACCGTTCACTGCCGTGGCATCCGTGTATGTCAGTGCCGTCAGACCTGCAGCCAGATCGGCGTAGGCTCCACCTGCTACCGAGCGTTGTACCTTGTAACTTGCAGCTCCGGTCGATGCGGTCCATGTCAGCACAGCCTGACTATCGCCTGCCGTTCCCGTAAGGGTTAACACGCCCGGTATGGAAGTTCCCGCTTGCGGTGTTGCAGAGGCTTGAGCAGAAGGTGCAGATTCACCAGCAGTATTCACTGCCGTCAATACATAATAGTACGTTTTTCCATTCGTCAGTCCTGTATCCGTGAAGGTCGAACCGGTAACCCCTGTTGCTATGGAAGTATACGGGCCACCGTTCACCTCTGCACGTTTTACCGTGTAAGAAGCTGCACCCGTGGATGCGGTCCAGTTCAGAACAACCTGCTCACTGCCTGCTGCAGCTGTCAGACCGGCCGGAGCTGCTGGCACTTGGACCCCTGGGCCTCCTGCGTCACCTAGGAGACGATCAAATTCGCCATACGCGGTAGCCATATCCACCTGTGACCAGAAACGGTGATACGTAAAGGTTGGTGCGCCATTTTCCCATTTTTTTGTTGTTGGATTATAAGACGTTTTGTACAGATTATCCAGATAAGCCCATGCCGGATCTTGCTTGATGGCTGGACGCAGGTCAGAATAACCAATGTATACGCCATTACCACCCTTGGCCGGGTCAGAAGGTACGCCGGCTGTACCCGGTATCGTGTTACCCTGTCCGAAGGTTCCCGTCCAGTTCGCCGGAATATAAATCTCTTTGGCGAAGAAGCGGAAGTAGTCTTTACGTACTTCCTCGGTCACAATCCCCACACCATCATTGTAATCCCACGCCGTGTTCAACAGTTTCTCTGCCATATCTTTGGCTGCCTGACCTTTGGCACTGAGTACGCCACCTTCGGCTTGAGTTCCCGCTGCAAAGAACGTCAGGGTTTTGATATAACTTCCTAGCACGCCTGTATCCTGAGCAGGATCTTTGGTTATCACATGGAAATTAGGATTGTTCGTAAAGGAACTGAACCCGTTCCATTTGTCCGGTTGCCCCTGCCATTCCTGGCTGCCTGGAATCCAGAATTCGCCCGGTGCAGGTGTAGTCGCAACCTGTACATTGGTACCGCCAAGAATCCGTTGACCTGCCGCGTTCAGATAATATCCTTCTGCATCCGTCACTGGACGCTCATCAACGAACACATAATCCTTGGCCCAGTCGACCCACTTGGTAATGACTTTTTTGGCCATCTGGAAGTTCTCGGAGCTGAGGTCCCCGCTTTCGGCCAAAATGTAATACATCTCCGCCACGCGCTCCAGCGGCCATGCCTGGAATCCAAACCAGGTGTTGGAATCCGGGTCACGATATACTGGTGCTTCTTGATAGGCCATGTCATAGAATGTGCTTGTTCCTGCCGGATAAGCTGCATATGAACCGCCTATACTGTTGGTTGCTCCCCCGCCGATAGCTCCTTCATGAGATTGTAGCCAAGTGTAGAATTCAAGCTGACGTTTCAGCGTAGCATTCCAATCTGCTTTGGCTGTTGCTGATTTCGGAATCAAGCCGCCAGCCGGATCAGACAAGGCATAGGCTGCCACCGGATTTTGATATGCCTGATGGGTATGACTCGCTCCAATCCGCCAAGCCCAATCCCCACCTTGACCCAAGCCGCCGCCCCATGACGTATACCAGGCCATGAGATACATGTTGGAATCCTTGCCTGTACCCGGAGTTGGTGTACCGTTCTTGGCACTTCCAATCTTTTGGAAGTATTTATC
Organism: Paenibacillus sp. OK076; assembly: GCF_900110055.1. Lineage (NCBI taxonomy): Bacteria > Bacillati > Bacillota > Bacilli > Caryophanales > Paenibacillaceae > Paenibacillus > Paenibacillus sp. OK076. The sequence continues at coordinate 380,761 of NZ_FOCH01000001.1, read as the reverse complement.
ATACATGCCATAGCGAAGATAGTCCCCCATTTTCTTCGCCTTATCCAGATATTCCGTATTGTTGTATCCCATCTCCTTCGCCCAATACAGCACCTGTATAGCACGCGCATCGGCATCCGTTGCGTTCGTGTAACGCCATTGCGCTGACGGTGTCTGATTTTCCTTTGTGAACAAGCTCATGAAGCCTTCGTTTGCCTTACCAAAGGATTTATCATCCTGGGATGGATGCGGGATGGCTTCCCACACAGACTCCTGCTCCCCACGCTGGAACGTGTTCACATAGGTAGCCGTATGCGATGGATTCAGCAAGTTGCCATATCCATACCAATCATCCACATCGACCAGCCAGTGCATGAGATAAGTCTGATTGTCACCATAGGTCGCCTTGAGTTCGGTATCAATTGGGTCTTTACCCGCTGCATATTGACCATTAAGTGGCGATGGATATTGGTCCGGGAAAGGTTTTTCCGCCGCATAGGTAGCAGGGCTGTTCGGGTTGTATGAGCTCATCGTAGGCTGCTCTTCCTTCCCGTCACCTTCGTTGACCGGGATAATATATTTCTCCATGCTGTCCCAAGCCGCTTCCAGTTGAGACCAATCTCCCGTATAGTGACCATACATTGTTTCCAGCCAGAGCCAGTAGCTATATGCCTCGGATGTTGTCATGTGTCCATAATCCGGTGCCTCGCTCATCAGCGTTTCAATGGAATGATAGGGAAGGCCTTCTGGAGAGAAATAACCGTTCGCCGGATCTTTCAGCTGATCATACAATTGCAAAAATCGAGCTTCGTTTATCCCATCCGCCTGAGCATCAATGGTCTGCTCTTCGGCATAAGCCGTTTGGGGGCCCGCCCATAACCCGGAGTATCCGGTCAACATTACAGTCCCTGCAAGCATGGCCGTCAAACTTTTTTTCGCAGCTGATTTCAACATGTACTTACCTCCCTGGAATGGTGAAATTCAATTTGAATTACTTTGGGTCTGCGCATGCTGTTAAACTCCCTTTTAGGTTACGGCTCCATGCCCCAGACTTTCGTCCCTCCCTGAAACCCAGTTACGTGATCCCAGGCAGCAAAGGCCGTCTTGGTTGCATCATAGGAATAGTCGTTGCTCTGATCAAAATTACTCCAATTATTCTTGGAAAAGCGCCCCTGGATCACACCCGTCTCCGCTCCGGCAGCCAGGCTGCCAGCCCCGGATTTGAAGCTGATCTCCAGATACGTATCCGCTGTACCCGTTGCCGGAGTCACCGTGACAAATTTGCCTTCAACATTGGCTGTGCCGATCTGGGCATAATCACACCAGAAGGTCAGATCCCCTGCACCATCCTTGGTAAAATAGTAGCGGAGCTTCACGGTACTCAGATCAATCTCCTGCGTTCCTGTGTTTTTCAGATTAAACTGCGGAGTCACCGCATTGCCGGACGCACCTGACCCTCCGTTACGATACTGCACCTCAAGCGTGCCCGTCGTTGCCGGAGGCGCACTCGGTGTCAACGTCACGATATTGGACAACGTCTGTCCACTCGCATTCACGGCGGCGATCCGATAACTGTACGGCGTGCCATTTACCGCGGTGGTATCGATATAATTCAACACTGCCAATCCAGTTGCCACATCGGCATATGCGCCGCCCCCAACGGAGCGCTGTACCTTATAAGTCTCAGCTCCCGTGGCTGCCGTCCAGGTCAAAATCGACTGGGCGTTCCCTGCTGTACCGCTTAACGTCAGTGCGCCAGGCAACGATGTTCCAGCCTGCGGCGTGGCAGTGGCTTGTGCAGATTCGGGCGATTCCCCGGCTGAGTTAACAGCCGTCACCACATAATAATAGGTCTTCCCGTTCGTGAGCCCCGTGTTCGTATACGTCAAGCCATGTAAGCCTGTCGCTACAGAAGTATATGGACCCCCATTTACCTCGGCACGCTTCACGGTATACGATTCTGCCCCCGGTGATGCTGCCCAGTTCAGGATTACCTGAGCATTCCCCGATACAGCCTGCACCCCCGAAGGTGCAGCAGGCATGACGACCGGTGTGACACCAGGTTCCTGACCGTATATCCGTATTCCCGCATCGTAGACTGGGAGATATACGCTCTTCGTCACATTGCCTGTGCCCAAGCCCTGGAATGAATGATCGTTATTCGCATTCCAGGCGCCTTGCGGGCCGGTAATGCGGAACTGGACCTCTTTGCGATAATGTCCTTCCCCGCCTGGATAGATCTTGGTTCCCGTAAAGTCCGCAGTAACAGCGTAGATTCGTTTCGCCGCATCAACCACAAGCGGTTGGGATACGGTAGCGCCCTCGGCGTATTCGGTTGTAACCTTGACATCAGATACGGTATATCCTGCAGCGTAAACTTCACTCAGATCCACGAAATAGCGAAAAGACAATTTATCCCCCATCCGCGCAGGCCAGCCCGAACGATTGTTCAGTTGAGCCTTGATTTCCGTGTAATTTGAACCGGATGCCTTCACGGCAGCTTCGACAAAGAACTCATCCGTCTTCACTTCTGGAGCCGGAAAATTCGCGATGGGCTGATCATTTTGGCCAAATAACAGATTCATCTTGGCTAACGCGCCTGTAAAGCCTGCATTGTAATCGGTTGCCACCTCATTGCTGACATAGTCACCAATGGAATCGGTATAGGCATCCGTCTCATCCGGTCCACCAACCATCGCTCCGTACAACGTGTGACGGTGCTCTGATGGTGTATTTTCAGAATTCATCCATGAACTGTGGGAGGTTCGGTGATGTGGGTGTTTAGGCGAATTCTGACCATAACCGACCACATAGCTGCTCTGGCGAGGATTATCCCCCAGGATATAGTTCATTTGTGAAACGGCAAAGTCCTGATACCTCGCTTTCTTCACCGGATCACTGACCCAGTCAGAGTACACAAAAGCAATAAAGGATGCATTCGCTGCATAGCGGAGCGATCCCCATGTATCAAGCCAGGCAAGCCCGCCCGGTGTATACTTGATCCGTTGTCCATTCGTGCCTACAGACCAATAATCCAGATTGCGCTCCGTGGATTGAATGAACCGCGTCGCTTCTGGCATGTTCAGGCTCGACGTAATGCGAGCGAGCAGAATCTGGGCTCCGTAATGTTTGTCATCCCAGCCTTGGGTCCATGTGTAGGCCCAATTCCCGTTCTGTCCATCCGCCTGCCACAAATTCGCCGTAGCAATCGCTTTGGACAAGTAAGCGCTATCATTTGTCGCCATATATAACCATGTTGCAGCCCAGGCAAGTTCATCATAGTAACCTGTCCATGAATTGTAGAACGATTGAGCATCTGTAATGCAATCCGAGTATTTGCCTCGATACGTATCACCGAAGCTGTACAACTCCTTGGCATGCTGAAGCAGTTTGTTGGCATAAGCCGGGTCACTGTCACGGAACACAATGGATGAAGAAGCGAGTGCCGCTGCGGTTTCTCCCGCAAGTTCACTTCCCGGACAGGATGCATCGATCTTATAAGCAGGACGGTTCATCTGCATCACTTCAGCCGGTCCCCACCAGGCATGGTCTGTATTGCCTGCTCCAACCTGTCCCCATAATTCATTTGGTTTCGTATGCGCTTTCACAAAATAGTCTGTGGCCCATCTCAAGTTATCCTTAATCTCCTCCAGTTGCCCTGCCTGCTCGTATCCCTCACGGTATTCCACAACAGACCAAGCTAACATCGTAGCCGAATAGGCCATAGGCAGACCAAATTTCACATGATCTCCAGCATCGTACCACCCTCCGGTCAAATCAACCCCAACATCCGCTCCGTCATTTAATCCGGAATCACCACGCCATTCCACCCGATTGTCTTCCGGCAATTTCCCTGAACGCTGTGTTTCATAGAAATAAACCGCCTTCTGCAATGCTTCCGCATAGTTATGATTCCCGGCAGCCGCATCTGCCTTTCCATTCCATGCCTGTATGGATGTACTTCCTGCCAGTAGCCCTGCCGATAACGCAAGAATAGCGATTCGTCTCCACCAGCTTCCCTTCATCTTCAACCATTCATCTCCTTTGGCAATAGTCGTCTCGTCATTCTTCAATTACACTGATGAAATAACCCGCTCCCTTCTATGGTGTAACTCCATGTATTTCCACCATTAATTACCATTATATCCTTTTGTTCCAGTTGCAATATCAGCGCTGGTGACTTCTGAAATAACATTGTTGTGACATGTTTGGGTAGTGATATGACAAAAAAGACTGCCCCTCATATCGCATGAATGCAATATGAGAAACAGCCTAGATATTTCGTATACCCCGTGCTACAGACTAAATTATGATCAAGCCTTTATCCAATCTGAATATCCTTCTTTCGGATCGTTTACACTCTGAATTTGTTGATTTGCTCCTGCAACTCTTCAGCCATTTTGGACAATGAGCCTGCAGATGAAGCAATCTCTTCCATCGAAGCCAGCTGCTGCTGGGTTGCGGCAGATACATTATGTACCCCACCTGCTGCTTCTCCCGCAATGTTGGAGATCTGACCCACATACCCTACCACTTCACTCGTACTTGCAGACATTTCCTCCGAACCTGCCGATACTTCCTGGATTTCACCAGCGACCTTGTTCACTGCATTCGAAATCTGTTCAAAGGCTTGTCCCGCCGCGGTTACAATCTCAATGCCTGCCTCTGTTTCATTGCTATTTACTTTCACAGCCTGCACGGCATGATCTGTATCCTTCTGAATCAATTGCACGAGATCCGTAATTTTTTGAGCAGATTCAGAGGATTCCTCGGCCAGCTTACGCACTTCTCCGGCAACAACAGCAAAACCTCTGCCATGCTCTCCTGCTCGTGCCGCTTCAATCGCTGCATTCAATGCAAGAAGGTTGGTCTGACGAGCAATATTGTTGATAACCTCGGTAATGGTACCAATCTCTGCGGAACGCTCTCCCAGCCCTGTAACCAGTTCTGTCAGTGATGCAATGGAATTGCGTACAGATCCCATCTGTTCAACTGCCTGCTGAATAATCATATTTCCTTCTGCAGACTGATTTGCTGCATCAACGGCAGACACGGATACACTTTGAGCAAGCTCAGCAATCTGTTCCGAACCCAGAGCCATCTCACTCATCGCCTGTGAAGAACGTTTCACCATATCTACTTGATCCGATGTCCCTACAGCCAATTCCTCAACCGTCTCGGAGATCTGTTCTGACGCCCTTGTATTCTGCTCTGCACTCGCGAGAAGTTCTTCCGAGGAAGCGGCTACCTGTTCGGATGTCATCGATACGGATTGAATCATCTCCCGCAGGTTGCCAGTCATCACATTGAAGGAATCGGCCAGCGTTCCCAGCTCATCCTTGTTCTTGAGAACAATCTTCTCACTGGTCAAGTCACCATTAGCAATCAACATCGCTGCTGCATTCATCTTCTGAATTGGACGTGAGATGATGCTTGCAATGAAGAAGGCGATAAACATGGCAATCAGGAAAGCAACAATGGTTACTCCTAAAATAATATTAAATGCTCTTTCGGCGGTCTCAACCGATCCATTCGTAGCTTGATCTGACCCTTGATTCCCCATTTCAATCAATTTGACAATGGAATCGTTGGCTGTATACCACAATGAATAAGCCTCTGTGTGCAGTTTACTGGCCTCGTTATAATCGTTTTTCAATCCTAGTTCAATGAATGCAGGCATCTTTGCCAGATATGCCTCATAGTTGGTGCTAAACTCATTGTAAAGTTTCATTGCCCCTTCATTGCTATTTATGAAAGTTAACAATTGTTTTCGTTCATCTTCTATCTTGCTAAGAAGCTGATTCAAAGCCTCGTTCAACTTGGCAGTTTCATTTTTGTCCTGTTCCACAATGACTGCGAGCGCAAGGCGTTCCACATCGGAAATATCACCATTCATCTGGCCCAACAGAGATACGCTGGGCATCCATGTCTTGTCCACATCATCGGCTTTGTTAGACATATCATGGATTTGAGTCAGCGCATAAATGCTGACAAAAGCTAACAACCCCACTACCATTAAAAATCCGGTCAATAATTTCATACGAATTGTAAATCTAAGCTTCCCCATCACGCTTCCCCGCGTACCTTCCATATTCCCCACTCCTCAACTTAGTGCATAAACTACTACATATTTATAATATATCGACACCTTTCGTCATGAATTGTAGATATCGGAATTCAATTTTTAAAATTTCAGTTAACTTCGAAATAAACACAAAAAAACCTTAAGTCTTTGGCTCCTCAAAGACTTAAAGTTTTCATATCTGAAACTTCTCTTCTGATACCTGCTATATTCAACCGTTTCTAACGGAAAACCCGCTGGTGAATCTTAATGAAGAAATCGGGAATCGACTTGGTATAATTACGCGTAGCAATCAAGATTACACTGACCAGGCTTCCCAGAATGAATCCGCCCAGAATATCCCCGGGATAATGTACACCTACATAGACACGCGACACTCCTGTCAGCACAGCAAGCAACAGCATCCATCCTCCGAAGCGGCGCCCGATAAAAAACGAAGCCGCAGCAAGCGCGAATACAAAGGAAGCATGTTTGCTTGGAAAAGATGGATCTGGCACATGCGGAACCAGTTGATTCACCGTGCCTTCCATGAACGGCCTTGGATGACCTACCACAGGTGAAATTCCCCATTTTGCCAGACCAAGTGCTACGATCGAAGCTACACACGCATAAAACACAATTCGTTGCTTCGAAGGATCGCCAAGAAACCACACAATCACAAGAAGCCCTATCATTACCCAAACCGCATATTCAGCTGATGTAATCATAAACCAGTCCAGAAACGGAATTCGGTCTGCAAACTGGTTGATCCAATTAAATACAGATTGATTCATAAAGTGTTTAATACCTCCATTACACAAAACGCGATTATTTTTTACATAATAAATATACACTAACTATTTGTCAAACATGTCGCCTGATAACCGAACTTTCGAAATCAAAGAGGACATTTCTCTTACTTTTTGTTAAACTAGTTTGGGTTACATAATAGTTCATTCATAGAAAGGTGAAGATTATGCTTAAGAAATGGTTATGGGGGACATCCCTAACCCTGGCACTTGCCATAGCCGGCGTTATTGTATATTACGGATACTCGATTGTTCATTTTGCCAATAGCATCTCAACCGCTTCCGAGACTTCCACTTCTGACACAAACCAAAATACGGACACCCCAACCACCCCTGTTCCCAAATGGGAAGGGAAGGAACGAGTTAACATTTTGCTGCTTGGCGGTGACACCAGAGGGGAGGATGCCGGTCGTTCAGATTCGGTTATGGTCGCTTCCATTGATCCTTTATCCAAGAAAGCCCATCTCTTCTCTGTTCTGCGTGATACATACGTTGATATTCCGGGACATGGCAAGAGCAGACTCAACGCGGCCTTCTCCTACGGCGGAGCGGAATTAACCAAACAAACGGTAGGTGACTTGCTCGGCATTCCTATCCAGCACTACGTGTATACTGATTTTGTCGGATTCATGGCGCTGGTTGATGCTGTAGACGGGATCGATATTGATGTGGAGAAAGACATGTATTACACCAGTAAAGCAGATAAACATATGTACGATATTGATCTCAAAAAAGGACTTCAGCATATGGACGGTAAGACTGCCCTCCAATATGTACGGTTTCGGCATGATGCCACATCAGACTTTACGCGTACCGAACGGCAACGGATTTTCATGACTGAGCTGGCCAAAAAGATGCAAAGCACCACTTCACTCTTCAAAATTCCTGAAATATTGGAAGCTGTCGCTCCATATATCGAGACAGACCTCAGTCCAACGCAGATGTTGAAATTGGCTTCGCTCGGATTTGATATTAACGTGAATGAAATCGATAAACAGCAGATCCCTCCTAACAAGCTGCTTACCAATGAGCTTGCAGGTTCTGCCCAGGTACTCGGTGTAAATAAACCGAAACTCCAATCATACATTCAGAATTTGTTCGAGGAAGATGCAAAATCTTCAGAGGATGAATCAGCGAAAGCACAAGACTTAAACTAAATGGAACGGAAAGAAAACGAAGATGGTATCGTAATTCGAAATGATAACTTTGATTAAAAAGATGGCAGCCGCCATCTTTTTTTGTACCTTTTTTCCCCATTTAATGCAGCCTTAATGTTCAACAGGTACCCTTAAATGATGAATTCCGGTTACACGAAGGAGGAATACACGTGAATAAACCGCGAATCGTGGAATGGACACAACTGCGCGGCCTTGCCTTTCTCGCCATTGTGATGCAGCATAACATCGCGGAATATATATATCGCACCGATATTGAACAACCTGATTCCGTCATGCTGACCATGATTTATCATCTGACTCGTTTTGGTACGCCGACATTTGTCTTTCTGTCCGGTGTAATGCTGTTCTATCATCACAGTCGCACCAAACCGGATTACCCCCGTTTTATCCGTAAGCGGTTTGGAGATATCTATGTGCCCTTTGTGGTATGGACGTTCATCTATTGGTTGTTTGTCCGGATATTCACGCCCGAGTTCTGGCTTTCGGGTATGCCGGATTTCCATAGTCTTGTTCGTGAACTGTTCCTCCCCCAGACGGGATATCATCTTTGGTTTGTTATTATGGTGTTTCAGTTCTATATTCTGTTTCCCCTGTTTCTTGCGGGAGCCAAGTTCATTCAGAGACGTATTGAAAAAGTTACACGTTTCACCCCAATGCAATCCGTCATCACGCTGATTCTCATTGGGATGGCATTATACACGGTGCTTATGAAATGGTCCTACTACAATATGGGTGGATGGGCAGCTTCCTTACCCCAACCCTGGTCGGGTTTGCTGCAGTATCGCTCCTATTCATGGGTTATGTACTGGTTTTACTTTTTGCTTGGCGCAGTCTGTGCCTGGTCAGTGGATAGCTGGAGAAGTTGGACTGCAAAGGCATTGCCCTGGATGGTCTGTCTGTTTATCGGCATGTACATCTGGCTTGGATATGACGTGCTGCGGGGATCGGACGATGTCGTTAACCTCAATATATCAACCTATCTGAAGCCAACAACATTCATCATCATCATGGCCCAGATGTTCATGTTCTATGGGTTCCTTGTACTTCTGCGAGGCAAAGATACACCATTTCAGCGTCTCCTGACATGGATTGGGCGATATTCGTTTGGTGGCTATCTGGTTCATGCACTGGTGATCTACTGCATCGCGTATATCACCCGGCCACTTACACTAACTGGATGGCACCTACCGGTTACATTGCTTTCGTTTCTGGTCACCGTAGCAACGTCTCTTGCAATCAGTTGGGGACTTTCCCAGCTTCCTGGTTCTCGCTTTACCATCGGATTACAGCGGAAGAAACGCCCGGGTTCCCGTTTGCATGATACTGTTTCTGCGAGCAGAACAAGTTCATCCGAGCGTAATCCTTCAGTCAGCGCAAATCGCAGTCCGGAAACTAGCTAATCCTGGTTGAATATAGAAAAGGCGTCTCCCTTCGTGGAAGACGCTCTTTTTCACTTCACTTCTGTGGAAGCGGATCGACCAGGTACAGGTTCGTGAGGACCAGGAGCTTGATGTGTATGGCCCTTCTGATTAACGAACCTTTTCAGGTCACCCGTCAACTGCTCCTTCAGCTTGTCTACCAGCTGCGTTTCACTGATGCCTTTTGACTGAGCAATCTCAGCAAGTGACTTCCCGCTCTGGAGCTGCTGATGGAGCTGCTCCGGAGTGATGCCGATAAAGCGGGCAATAGCACCCTTGTCCATCATTGGACGTCTGTTGCCATGGTGAGCGAACTCACGTCTTAATTCCCGCAGTGGTGTGTTGATTACCTTCTTCAGCTTCGTATCCATCCCTGCTTTGGCTGCTGCTGCCTGCTCTTTCGTGAGACAGCCTTCTTCCGCTGCTTTATCCACTCGCTGAGAAAGCGAAGGCTTCAGCTTCTCTAACAATTGTGCCTCACTAAGTCCCTTGCGCTCCTTGGCAATCTGAGTCAACGTTTTGCCAAGCTCCATCTGTTCTTTTAAATCACGGAGCCCAATACCGAGCAGGTCTGCCGTTTCTCCTATCATAAACAGGCCATGACCTGCTTGCATGCATGGCTTGGTCTGGTTTGTGGAGGAGGATGGTGCCGCTACTTGATCCTCAATAGATCCATTTGGATCAGCGGATGCTGTATAGCCGGTTGATGCTGTTATAAATACGGCTGCCAGTCCGACTGCCATCCATTTTTTCCATTTGCATTTCATTTTTCTTCTTCCTTTCATATGTCAAAATCCTGTGCTCTCTTAGTTTGAGCCTAACCTCCGCTTTTTTATGCCATAAAAATACAAAATGTCATTGTTTTTTTCACAATTCATCACAAAAACTCCTATTTTTTTCAATTCATTTCCGGTATACTGGAAGTAACTTCATGATCTAGTCGAATAGTCCTTAATCACTTTATTATGGGAAGGGCGTAACCAAACGATGCGGAGAGAATGGTTTGATCCGTTTAGATCCGATGTGGAGGTGGTGTTCGCTGCAGCAGAGCAGCTGGTACAGAAATATCCTGAACCAATGTCAGAACATGCACTAGAACAACTTCATTTGGTCAATCCGTTGTTACGAGATTCGGGTCACAGCTACATTGGCTACATTATTCCTTTGTGGATGCAACTCTCGGATGGTTTGCCTCCAGAGAAGGCACACAAACTGAGTACGGCTTGTCTCCTGCATATGCTATATTTTCTGAATCAGGATGAGGTTATGGACGAACAGCCAGAAGATGTGACACTGAAATTATCACTGGGTAATCTTTACTACGTGGATGCGATCTGTGCCTATTCAGAGCTATTCAGTCTTTCTTCCCCGTTCTGGACGTATTTCAGACAGTATGTGGAGGATTGGGCCATGAGCGTCAACGGTGAGAACACCATCGATTATTTCAAGAGAAGCCCGCTATTCATCGCCCAAAAAGCCGCCCCACTTCAGCTTGGAGCTGCTGGCTCACTCCTTCTTCTGGAACAGGAGCATCGCATCACTCCAGTATGTTCTGCCGTCAACATTGCACTGATGACCCTCCAGATGACAGATGACTTCACAGACACGAAACAAGATGCTGTGCATGGAAATTACAACAGCTTCCTCTCCCACATATCCGCAGCACTGGAACACAACTACCCGGTTCATCCGGTAAGCGAACGTATACATGATAATGTATACAATACTCAATTGATGAACTCCTATGTAGACATTGCTCAGCAATATAACATCAGACTAACATCTTCTAACTCGGGAATTACGCATCTCGAAGCGTTTAATTCTTACTTATGCGGCATTCTGGGACAAACTGTTCAGGACATTGAACAACACAAAAAAATGCTTTTTCAAGGCGGGTTTCATTACTGGATCAGCGAGAAACAACATTTGTCCTAATCAGAAAAGAAGAGCTGGTACAGTTGAATTTTAAATATGAAGGGAATGTTGACGATGATGGTATCAGAGAAAACGTTGCACGAGGATATTATTGAAAAGGCCTGGACCGATGAGCACTTCAGACAACAACTGCACTCCAACCCGAAGCAAGCGCTTCGCGAAGCATTTGGCATTGATATTCCTGAACACATTCAAGTCCGTACCGTTGAAGAACAACAGAACGACTACGTTCTCGTGATTCCTCCCAATCCAGCCAAAGTGAATTATGACGTAAATTGCGGACCGTGGAGAAGCTAAACGGATTCAATTGAATATGTAATGGAACGACACAAGGGGTAGCGAACAAAAAAGCCATCGTACACTTCTGCCACTCGTCATTCGACGAACGCGGCAAAAGATACAACGGCTTCTGTTCCTACTCCTTTTGTACTTGTAAAGCTGATCTGCCCATGCATGGCTTCAACGATCCGGAAAGTCACCATCATGCCAAGGCCTGTGCCCTTGATTTTATTCGAGAAATAAGGCTCCCCAAGCCGTACCAGCGCTTCCTCATCCATGCCTTCACCGTTATCCCTAACATGTACCTTGATGACCCCATCTTGGGCATAAGCCCAAATATCAATCTGACCCTCTCCTTGCAGCGCTTCTATACTATTCTTAATAATATTAATAAAAGCCTGTTTGAACTTGGAAGAGTTCCCTCTAATCCATAGATCTGGTGGAATGTCAGTTGTTATTTTGCCGCCTTCCAGATTAGCCATCGGTACAAGAATACCTTCAATATGATCAAATTCATCCGCGATATTGAGAGAGACAATATGATCGAACTCCGGTTTGGCAAACGTGAGGAAGTCGGTAATAATGCCGGAAGCCCGATCAAGTTCCTCCAGAGCAATCCGCACATACCCCTTGTTTTTGTTGTCTTCCTGCTCTGTCATGAGCTGAAGGAATCCTCGCGTCACCTGCAGCGGATTACGAACCTCATGAGCAACCGACGCCGCCAGTTCGCTAATGATCTCCATTTTCTCGGATCGCTGCAATTCATTATTGAACAATTCCAACTCTTTCGAATATTCAAGCACTTTGGTATGTTTTTCAGCAAATCGGCTTCCCAGTATGGCAATAAGTGAGATAATAAAAGCAACCATGGACCATTTCCACCATATCAGATGATATGTTCCATTACGCTGGTAATACCACAGAAGTTCAGCAACACTGATTAAGGCAAATGTGCCGAATCCCGTAGCCAGCAAAAGAGCTTCCCGGCTCCGTTGAAGCGCTTTGGCGATGGTGCCGATCATTAAGATGCTCAACAGGATCACGAGAACGAATCCAATTACATTCTGAACCAGCAAACTATAGAGCATGTCCCATTGACCGCCTGAAATAAAATCAATCATCAGGGCAGCCACAGCTACTATAGAATAGATGAATTGGAATTTTCTTAGTTTGGTAAAGATGCCATAACGACCTGGTCCGATAATTTGTTCAAAAAAATAACAGAGTGCAGGCATGCCCATCAGCATAGCCAGGTCAAACAATACGGAATAGAGATTACCATAAACCTGGTAGAACGTATATAAAAACTGTGAATAAGTGATAATCATCGTTCCGATTGAACCCATCACGATACATAGCGAAATCCACAACCCTTTATGGAATTTGCCCAGGAAAAATGTGCAGCTCAGCATCGTAAGCGCCGTGAATACAAAGGTCGCTCCCAATATCACATCAAGCAGTCCATTGTGAATATACTTTTCCTGTAATGTAGCATAAGGCCCGACCTGAACCGTTCCGTAGATGCCAAGTCTGCCTTTCTCATTCTCGGACCATATATACAGTTTACTATCTGAATTCTCTCTCGATAAGGGTAACAGCACAGCATTGTTGTCATAATTGTAATGATAATTCTCGTACACCTTACGATCGTCCAGATAGATCACAATGTGGTTCCCTTTAATATTTTCAAAACGGATTGCCGAGCTATCTTCGGTTATTTTAGGAATGGTCACACGAGTCCACATGGAACCCGAAGGAGCTTCTACACTGCTGTATTCCAGCCTTTCTGCACCTTGCTTCTCCCAGATCTCCTCCGAACCTTGAACCTCACTGATGAATCCCTGATCGTGTACATTCCCCCACTTTACTTCCCATCCCGTAATGGATACAGGTCTGTCAACTTCTCCTGCATTCGCTGAGACGAAACCATGCGGCAAGCAGAGAATATTCAACATACTTATCCATAAGATGATGATAGCTTTGGGCACATTTTTCATTCACAGCACCTCAAAGTTCTTATTTTCTCTATTCCCAAGTTCTCTCATTTATCATTCGCCACAGTTTAACGTGTCACCTTCTTGTGGGGAAATGAAAATTCACATTTTAGTAGATTTATAGTTTTATTTCCATTTTATTGATAGAATCCGAGTGTTTTCTCCATTATCCGCGCAGATCCTCGAACTGGTTCTCAATCATTTCGCGCTCTTTCTGTTCAATCTTCGTGCGATATTCCAGCCACTGCTCCGTTTCCTCATCGTCATAGATCGTCCATATATCCGAGAAAAGATAATCCCGCAACTGGACAATCTGTCCTGACCATATCCCGCCTACCCAGAACAGCCCGTCCGGGCGGCGTATAACGGTACGGGAAAACCCAGGCGTAGACGCTTTTTGCCCGATTCGGATTTGAGTGATCATATTGCCTAGCGTAAACCAATCCAATTGGAATCCCTCCCTCATATATCCATGTTTTATCATAACATAGGCCAAAGATGAAAAGCTGTAAAACTGACCTGAGCGATTCAATCGTGCCTTCCGGGTGTAATGGTTCCTCAAAGCAAACAATTACCCTTGAGGAGATGATTCAAATGAATGAGCCACACAGAACGGTAGAGGTAGAGCATAAGGATGTCCAACACAAATCGGATTCAAGTATGGTCGCTTCCACGTTTATCAAGTATGCGGCTTATATCATTATTTTCTTTGGATTCCTGTACTTTCTGGTCAAATATGTATTTCCCAAGTTTTAAAGTATATAGATTGAATCTGTAATCCGTACATCGTTCACTTTCATCTTATATTCATATTTGGGGAACACAAGGGAATCCTAATGGGTGCGAGATTACAACGTTAGCCCTTTGGGTAACAACGAATAATAACCTTTTCAACATAACTACCCCGTCAAAAAAACCATTAAATATAATCCACTTAAAGGGAGTGTTATTGATGTCAGACAGACCGATTAGCAATGAAGAGAGCGAACGCTACTACGACCGGTATCAGAGGTCACGTGATATTCCACTGGAAACCGAAGTGCCTGAAGGTGACATAGACACTTTTGATGAAGTTACGGGAAGACGCATCGAAACAGAGGAAACAGTCGATACAGTGAATCCGCCTCTGGCAGCGACTACACAAGAACCGGAATTGGAGTCACGGACAGCAGAGCCTGCACTCGAATCCGTACCTGATGCTGATCTTATCCAACCCAATAGTCCGGTTGATCCCGCCGCACCCGACCCCAATGCCCTTCATGGGACGGACTTGCTAAACGGCGCAGGGGCGGACGCCAAACCGGAGAATAATATTCCACCTCGGCGTTAATCCTCATGTCACAGCCTGAATTAGGAGGTGCAGACACGATGAAGGATGATCACAAGCGACAAGTACATGAGCCCGACAATCTGGTAACCGAACGGGATATTGATCCGAATTTTGGATTGTTTACGGAAGATTCCTTTCCGGATGCCCTAGCGGATGAGGATCAGCTTGATGCTGTTGAACATGCAATCCCGAAGGAAAACGTTTCCCGAAAAGATTCATCCTCAGATGAATAGGAACGCATTACAGATCCAATGAGAATATAAGGAAACCTCTTGGTCAAGAGGTTTCTTTTTGCTTTTATCTTCCTGGTAAAAGACTTATCCTGAAAAAGAGATGGCTACCGTAGCTTTACGGTGCCATCCCTTTTCTACTATCCCAATAGCCATTTCATATTTTGGCGTTTTTAATTACTTCGCCAAAGGTTTGCCCGAGCCGGGCAACTTCTCCTCCAGTCGGGACCATTTCGCCACAATGGCGGTAATCAGAAGCGCTACTCCATTGATGATAAAAATCCACCGAATCGGCAGCCAGCCACCAAGAACACCACCAATTATCGGCCCCGCCATCGTACCGATCTGGGAAGCTGATTGATTCAGGCTGAATGCTCTTCCCCGGAAGCCAGGTTCGGTCACTTGCACAATCATTGCATTAATCGCCGGGAACACCGCAGCAAAGAACAATCCATATACAAAACGCAATATGCCGAATCCAATATAACCTGTAGTGAAAAACTGCAGCAGGTTACCAATCGCCCCTCCAACGAGGCCAATGATCAGTACTTTCCCATACCCGATTCGCGAACCGATTTTACCCCAGCGCGGCGCCATAATGACCGTAGCTACACCAACCGCAGAGAAAATTATCCCTGAGCTGAGAGAAGCACGATCGGGCTGAATGCCCATTTCCATCACGTATACGGTCAATAATGGCTCCAGAATCATCACGGAGAAGGTACATATACCCATCATGCCAAGCACCGTAATAAACAATCGATTGGCCCTGGCTTCGCGTATGTCGTCCATCACATGAGAACGTGCCTTGTTCCGGTTAAAATTCTCTTCTTTGACCCAGAAGGTTGCGATCAACGCCGAGACCAATACAACGATGCTGGAAAATAAAAACGCATTGCGGTTGCCATAATAGTGGCTTACCACCCCGCCAATTAACGGGCCGATTATCCCTCCTGTTGCCCCGGCTGTAGACATGATACCAAGTGCATACCCTGTCTTCTCTTCCGGTGTATTGGTACCGACCAGTGCAATCGCCGCCGGAACAAACCCCGCGAGCAATCCCTGAAACAAACGAACCACGATTAGTGAATAGGGGTCCTGCACAAAATAATTGATCAAATACAAAACCGCAAGGCTGTATCCCGACCGGATCAGCATTGGCTTGCGCCCGTATTTGTCAGCCAGCGATCCCCAGAAGGGAGACACCAGCGCACTTGCCAGAAATGTAATGCCAAAGGCAAGCCCGGACCAGAACTCCAGGTGATCACGAACGCCCAGATCGCCACTCAGAAACAAAGGCAGAAATGGGATGGAGATTGAATAAGCGGTGCTGCAAAAAAATACACCAATCCACAAAATCACCAGATTACGCTTCCACGAGAAGTCCATATACCCGCACGCCCTTTCCGTTACTGACGCCGGGACTGCCGTGTATTGGAGCGGACGGAACAGACCCGTACGTCCCTGACTGCGGAAGCATTTTCCTTATTTTACACCTCTGTAAGCATTTACACCATCCCTTATCGCCCACAATATCCTGCCTTGCATTGCCATCTTGTCCGCAAAAACGGTATGATAGTTGAGGAATTATCCGACAATAATTCGGACTAAACATTTTATGCAGAGATGCAAGGGGGAACGTTCTCATGTCTTTTCGGTGGAAAAAAACAACAGCTATGTCGCTGGTTCTAGCGATGCTGCTTATCGTCATTAGTGGTTGTGGGCGCCCTTCAAGTGGCGCGACGGAAACACCGGTCCCGGCTGCACCCGAAGGGCCAAATCCAGTGGCCACAATTGAAATGCAAGACGGTCAGAAAATCGTCATTGAGCTATATCCCGAAATTGCGCCCAATACCGTGTACAATTTCATTTCATTGGCGAATAAAGGTTTCTATGATGGGTTGATCTTTCACCGTGTTATCCCAGGCTTCATGATTCAGGGTGGTGATCCAAACGGAAACGGAACAGGCGGCCCGGGTTATGCGATCAAAGGTGAATTCACATCCAACGGTCACAAAAACCACCTGAATCATACGCGTGGGGTCATCTCCATGGCGCGCGAATCTGATAATCTGGACTCCGCAGGCTCCCAGTTTTTCATCATGTTAGCAGATGCTGATTACCTGGATAATGCCTATGCCACATTCGGTAAAGTGACAGAAGGTATGGACGTCGTTGATGGAATCGCTGCTCAGGAAATAGGCGAAAAAGACAAACCTGTTACCGATCAGGTGATGAAAAAGGTCACTGTGGACACCCACGGTCTGGAATATCCTGAACCGGTAAAAATGCCTTAAACTTTGAAACGGATCTTAGTAATTCATCTTGATTCACAACCTGTAAGACAAACAAAAGCTCTGTCCTGCGTATGCACGCAAGGCAGAGCTTTATTCAATGTTAGCGTTTACACGAATGACTTTATAAAAAATGCCCTCTTCTGGCACAACTCTATATGCAGCAGCTCTGCAACCCGCTGATTTCAATACATCCATCCCATCAAACGCAACCAACCGATGATCGCAATCCATAGCGGACAGCTGAAAGCAACACCCCATGCAAGCCCTTTCAGTAAACTACGGTTTACTTCCACGAACAACGACTCCTTTCTCCAGGGAATAGTCGCAGTATCGGTAATAATATATGAATTTATACCCGTTTTCATTCGTCACGCTACCCCCTATCTCCTGCTTTTGTTCCGCGATTTCATGGAATGGGTATGGTGAACCTGATATAATATGTTTACTGAACGAGAATGGAAGCTGATTTATGTTTTTGAGAGGAGATCATTCTATGGCAAAATCCAAAAAACACACCCCTGCTCCCAAAGCAGCACAGGATAAACCGACCACACTAAAAGATCTGCTGAGCAGTGATGTGCTAGAAAAACTGAAAGCTCAGGCGGATGAAGCCAAGGCTGCCGAGGCAGACCGCAAAGAGCAGGAGCGCCTGCAGGCGGAAGAAGCGCGTAAAGCTGAACAGAAGCGAAAAGATAATGATTTTGAGTACCTGTTGAATAACAGTTCGATGGACTGGAAGAAACACAAGTAACTTTTTCAGCAATCAGATCATCTTGATATCTAAATTATAGATACAGGGCCGTTCAACGGTCCTGTTTTTTGTGTAATGCGTATGATTCATGACTCTTAAGTCGGGTATGTAGAGATAGAGAGTTACTGATAATTCATACAATACGGAGGGATCAGGATGACTGAACAACGTTTGCAAGGAAAAGTGGCGATTGTAACCGGAGGTGGCTCAGGAATTGGTCAGGCGACAGCCATTCGTTTCGCTGAGCACGGAGCCAAAGTGTTCATGCTGGACCGGACCCCGGAGAATGCAGAGGAAACCAAACAGACGATTGAGAACGCAGGCGGAGAAGCCCACGTTATTGAATGTGATATATCCAAACCGGACAATGTGCAGAAAGCAATCAATCAGGCGGCAGAGCAAGCAGGCCAGCTTGATATTGTATTTGCCAATGCGGGCATCAACGGCACGATGGCTCCGATTGAAACGATGGAACCTGAGGACTGGGATCAAACGATGGGCATCAATATGCGCGGCACGTTCGCAACTGTGAAGTACGCCATACCCCATTTGAAGGACCGCGGAGGAAGCATTATTATCACGAGCTCCATCAACGGTAACCGTGTATTCTCTGGTATTGGCTTCTCTGCATACGCTTCCAGCAAGGCAGGTCAGACGGCTTTTACGAAGATGGCTGCATTGGAACTGGCTCGTTACAAGATCCGTGTCAACGCCGTTTGCCCGGGAGCCATCGATACGAACATCGATGACAACACCTATCCTTCGGACGATCTAAAAGAAGTACAGATCCCGGTTGAATTTCCCGAAGGTCATGAACATCCACTCAAAGGTGAACCTGGAACGTCGAAGCAAGTCGCCAATCTGGTGCTCTTCCTCGCTTCCGATGAATCTTCCCATGTGACCGGTACCCGGATTTACGTGGATGGAGCGGAATCTTTGCTCCGCGGATAAAAGTTAGAAACATACTCCATATGGAGTTAACTACCGAACATCCCGCAAACGGCCTGGATATCCAGAACGCAGCGGGATGTTTGGTTTGAAATATATATAGAAGAACGAAGGAAAAACTCGTCGCTTCCTCCCTGGTTTTGAATGAATTGTTAACCAGGGCTTGTCTTCAAATCTGTTGAATAGAGAAGCGTTCCCGAGCGTGTCCAGCGTACGCAAGTGAGCTGTATTTTGAATGTTCGAGCATGCGCCCTTCATCATGAACGAGCAAACGCTAACGAATCTGAGGCGTCTTATTCAAGGATTTGAAGCGTCCGCAGAAATCTAAGAAACTTAAGACACGTTATATCAGAATAAAAAGCCGGTTGCAGCGTTTTTGCCAAGAGATTTTGGGAAATAACGTGTCTGATGTTCTTTACAATTTAAAAAGAGAGCCTAAAGGCCAAATAAGACGCCCTGTGTTCCTTAGAAAATCATCTGGCCATTCGGTGAGAATCAGCCAGCCCCGACTTCAAGACTTTTTGGAACCCGACCTCCATCATTGTATAGCTTGTCTGAGTTTGAAGACATACCTAGAGCGCAGAACTCTTTCCTCTTTTCACTCGATTATTCAGACGCTCCGGAATCGCAAAGAGCAGGATGTACATCAGAGAGAACATCACTACTGCCAACACCTCTTCCCCAAGAATGTACAAGGGATAGGGACCCAACATATCGAGCACTGAAGGCGTATCCGGTTTGTGTCTCAGGAACATATAATTGGCGTCAAGCACGACATCCACACCGTATACGACCAACGCAGCCACATTCACGAACATCATCGAACCCAACACAGATCTCCAGCTTGGACGAAGCTGCTCCACCCAAGTCATATAGAGCAACGCCAGAATAATACAAGCGTGAGCAGTAAAAAATTGAATGAACCGAAAATGTGCATAAGCATAACCGAGATTAGGCGTTACGATTGCCATCAAGGCTCCTGCTATTCCTGCGAACAGCAATGCTGAATGCAGCAGTCGGCTGCGTGTCAACAATAGCAGCGCCGATAACAATAGTGACAGACTGCATAGCTCCAGTGGCAATGAAGTTTGCAGACTCCACACATCCCCATATATATACCAGAGCTGAAGCACAATTTCACAGCCGAACATGACACATGCCAGAGCGATCCGAAAGGTACGGCGTGTGTTGAATGAAAGTGAGCGCAGCCAAGTACGAAACAGGAACATCAATATAACCAGTGCAGCAATAAGGCTGATCGCCCATAGGTGCGAAGTGGAAAACAGTATAAACGGTTTTGCATCATAAGGGTCTAGCCACTGGGGATAAGCCATGCGCCTCTTCCCTCCTTCTCATTACACAAACAAATATATCTCTTTAATGTTAACTTTTTCATTTTGGCATTGAATGAACAGACTGTCCAGATGGAATTCTAAAATAGGATTGTATTTTAAATATCTTTATGTTAAGATAAATCCAACAACAAAACAAACTAAAAGTTAGTAACTTTCTTTACGGAAATACTATAAGAAATAATTTAACCATCAGGAGGAATTTATAATGCAAATCAAAGGACTTCACCACGTATCCGCTCTAACAGCTCATGCCGATCAGAACTATCGTTTCTACACCAACGTCATGGGATTGCGCCTGATCAAAAAAACAGTCAACCAGGATGACGTGTCCGTTTACCACCTCTTCTACGGCGATGAAAAAGGCAATCCGGGTACTGAACTTACCTTCTTCGAGATTCCGATGGCCGGACAGACTCGTGAAGGCGTAAACAGCATCTCCGCAACGTCACTGCGTGTTCCAAGTGATGCTGCACTTACGTACTGGCAGCAGCGTTTTGACGAATTCGAAGTCCCACATGGAGAGATCGTTGAACGGGGTGGTCGTGCCACGCTCTCGTTCACAGATTTTGAAGGACAACGTCTGATTCTGGTCTCGGATGAAAACAATGCAGGTGTCGCTGGGGGTAAACCATGGGATCAGAGCCCGGTGCCTGCCGAATATGGCATTGTAGGTCTTGGTCCCATCCATCTTACGGTAAGAGATGCTTCCCTTACCGCTCCGGTTCTTACCGAACTGCTTGGTTTCAGAGCGAAAGGAAGTTACCCTGCCTTTACTCCCGGGCAGCCTGATGTTCTCGTCTTCGAATCTGGTGAAGGTGGAAGTGGCTCCGAGGTGCATGTTGAGGAACGAAATGACCTTGCCCAAGAACGTCCTGGACGTGGCAGCGTACACCATGTTGCGTTCCGCGTGGATAATGAGGAAGAACTGAAACAATGGGTGGAACGGGTTCATAACTTCCGATTCCCTAACTCTGGTTTTGTAGATCGCTTCTACTTCCGCTCCCTGTATTTCCGTGAAGCGAACGGTATTCTGTTTGAGCTTGCAACGGATGGTCCGGGATTTGATACAGACGAAGAAATGGAGCATCTGGGAGAATCGCTTGCCTTGCCTCCATTCCTCGAAGGTCGCCGCGCTGAGATTGAAGCGAACCTGAAACCACTGGATACCGTGATCCGCTAATATTCGTAACTGGCGTGTAATTCAGCAAAAAGATTTCAATTCAAAACAAAAATAAAAACGATGTTCACCAGGCAACTCTGAATACCGGATACGGTTCAGGAATCCCTGGTGAATCATCGTTTTTTTATGTTTAAGCTTGCCTTGCCCCTTCTGTAAGGTGGCAAACCTGCAAATTGTGTTTTACTTCGTCAGATACGATGTTGTCAGCGGTACAAACAGAGCCGAACCTGGATCTTCTGACACAATCTCGACATAGACAGCGTCTGTACCTTTAACGTCCACATCTATACTCATCATACCGCTTTCTGGAGTGATATTGAACTTTTTGAGTGTCGCGAGATCCTGATCATAGATATGAATCTCCTGATTTCCTGTTAGCGCGGCAAGTTCCAGGTGCAAAGAAGAATATTTTTTACCCGTATTAATCTGGATGTCGTCCCCCTGTTTTGAAGGATCCTTATGCAGATAAACATCCTTGTAATCCTTGCCTTTATATGTGGTATCCTTAGGATCTTTGGTGTGCCATGCGGTAGATCCCAGTACGGATGTTCCAAGTGCACTCAGCGTTACTTTTCCGTTAGTTACAGGCGCAGATCCATTCGTTCCGCCAATGAGGACGGATGAAGTTGCACTGTCATACGTGATCTCTGTTCCAAGCAAGGATCCCACAGCACGCACAGGCAAATAAGTTGTTCCGTTATACGTAATAGGCAACACCGTTTTACCATTGGCATCTTTGGCTGTCACCGTGGCACCATCCAGTTTTAGCGTAATCTTGCTGTTTAGATAGGCTTTAATCTGTTCCAACCCTGTTGCTGCAAGTGCACCTGTCCCGATCCCAAGCGTTAATGTGCCTACCATCAAACCCAGTACAACCTTCTTCTTCATCAAAATCCCTCCTGAACGTTAAAATAATTTGTCCTTTATACATTTAAACGACTAAAGTGATAATGTCAATTGTTTACTGCATTTTTAGTACATTGTTCCTATCTGTAGGCAGCACAAAACGAGGCTGAATGTCCCGATTTTTTTCAACCTCGTCCTGTTTCCTACTGCCCGATAAGGCAGAAAGGAAGATATTCTTTGCACATCCTTATCTAGCAGAACTTCTCTTTCACCACGAGAACTGCCAACCTTCGTCCCACCAGATGTCTACACGACCCTATCAATCAAAAGATTCATAATATTCTTCTTCATACACTTCCATGCTGTATTTCAAATTTGCAGCTTTCCACTCGCCATCTTGATACACATAAGCGAATGTCAGATCACCAGCATATAAAGCTGCACCGTAAGATCCTGCTGCTGATACGACAAGTTGGCCATCCTCCACGCTGTAATACGTTACTCCACCGAATCCCAACTCTTTGTTATACAAGCCGCCACTCGTGTCTCCTTCGATCCGTGAAGGTTCTGCTTGAACCCCATCAACGGCAACATCAACATCTACACGGTCTGATCCAACCGTAACCTTTGACTCCACATGCTGCTTCACAATCTCATCCAGAGATTGCATCTTCATCTCTTCCAGCGTTATCGGATTAATGATACGGGCTTGTCCCAAATAAATTCCTGTTCCATGACCGGCTGTATACAACACAACAATCTCCTTCTTGCCATCTCCATTCAGATCCAGTTCGTGCACTTCGGGTTTGTAAGACCCGCCTTCTCCCTTCCAATCACTAAATTCTTGTGTCTTACCGTCCACTTCCAGCACCATTCCGTTATATATATATCCTGAACCCTCCACTTTCATGGGATACAGTCTTACGTTCTCATTTTCGGGAGCAACTGAGATGTATTCCTCCTTGACGGAGGATGCTTCTTTCGTTGTAAAAGCTGTTTCATTCATTGTTTCTATATTGGAAGCCGCGACCGCTGAGGTCTGGCTGGATGGATCATCTATGTTAAGCTGTTTTTGCGATTCATTCATGGTTCTGGCAGACGAAGTTGTACTAATCGTAGCTACCGCCAAAATAATCATCAGCAGGATACCTGTCCAAGTTTTCAATATGCTGGGCTCCTTATCTGTTGTGTAATACTACCATTATATCTTCATTTATCGCCCAAGCGTTGCGAATTTGTTAATGTTTCATAAAAAAATCTTTACATATTTCAGTTTTTGCGAAAGAATGTTCGGCTTTAACCATAATAAGCAAAAAAACATCCCGGAAACAGCTCAAGGCTGCATCCGAAATGCTTTCGTTTTGTCCATTAACCGATCCGTTAATTGTCTCAGCTCTTCCGCTGAGGATGAAATCTCCTGCATGATCGCAGTCTCTTCATGTGCCGCATCCATGATCCGTCTCGCCTCATCCGA
This sequence comes from Paenibacillus sp. OK076, assembly GCF_900110055.1. Classification (NCBI taxonomy): domain Bacteria; kingdom Bacillati; phylum Bacillota; class Bacilli; order Caryophanales; family Paenibacillaceae; genus Paenibacillus; species Paenibacillus sp. OK076. Next base: position 356,697 of record NZ_FOCH01000001.1, on the reverse strand, counting down.
GAATGTTCCGGCTTTTCCTTGGATCTTTTTCACATGACCATGCGTCTGTTCCACGCGGCTGGTCTGTTCCCCAATTTTGGATCCGATCTCATAAGCACCCTTCATAAACACTTCTACCGTACCTGTAAGCTCCTGCAACGTCTGATCAACAGAGATCGTACGCTCCGACTCGTTCACTACGAGGCCATGCTGTTCATGGATCAGTTGGGCTGTATCCTTGATACGTTGCTGAACACGACTGATCAGCTCATTAATCCGATGCACCGATTGTTTACTCTCATCTGCCAGCTTACGAATCTGCTGAGCCACGACAGCAAATCCTGCACCCTCTTCTCCCGCACGCGCAGCCTCAATGGAAGCATTCAGGGCAAGCAGCCCTGTTTCCTCTGCAATGTTTTTGACAGACTGAGTGATGGCTTCAATATCCGAGGCTTCCTTCTCGAGCAGCACCATGATGTCCCGGGAACGATTATGAGATTCCGTTAGCTCGTCCATTCCTTTCATCAAAGAAGAGAAGGTCTGCTTCGTATGATCTACCGAACGTTCCATCTGGCCGGACATCTCTGTCATACCGATCGACTGACTGTGCATACGCTGAAAATCGTTCAACATCTCATCGGCTGTAATCAACGACTGATGCGAAGTCGTCTTCTGTTCTTCCACACCCACAGCAATATGATCCACCGCATCTGACATCATTTCGATCTGTTCTGCTGCCTGGGCAATTGCTTCACTAAGTGATTGGGCATTCTGCGAGGTTGTACGTGTACTATCTGTAATATCGTTTACAATACTCCTCAGATTGAAAACCATTACGCGAAAAGCATCATATAATACAGTAATTTCATCCTGTGTACGCCGTTCTGGAATCTCGGCTGTCAAATCCCCCGATGAGACTTGTTGCGCCGCACGGGACAAATGTACAATTGGACGAGTCAACCAACGGGAGGCAAACCAGCCCAGAATCGCGTTCCAGCATACGCCCATAATGAGTACGATAGAGATATATAACCAGCTTGGCATAGAGAACGAGAGCCAGTCCTGAAGGAAAAATATAAAAAAGCCGCTAGTTCCGTACGTAATTAGAGAAATCAGTACCAAACCTGCGACGGTTTTTGCGCCTAAAGTCCATTTCATATTCACACCTCATAGTCCTTTTTTCCTATTTTACCAGTAGATAACCAAATAACATGTGATTTAGATCACTGAAAACGACAAATCCACCACTCATCTTATTCTTCATGCATGACTTCTCCTCTAAGTTGAGCATAATTGAAAAGACGAGTTTTGACTGACTAAACCTTTAATCTGCCAAGGTGATATCCTTAATTTAAATTATTTATCGGTAAAAAGGGTGAAATGATTTAGCTTGGCATCCATTTTGCTTAAATGATATACTGAGTGCGCTTCGGCATTGCCGGAGCTGACCTATTTTTGGATGCCACTGGAGGCGAACGAAATGTCTACAATGTCCACAAGGACGGAGAAAGATTTTATTGGAGAAAAAGAAATTCCTGCTTATGCTTATTATGGAATACAGACGGTTCGGGCTGTGGAGAACTTCCCGATTACCGGCGTTCCGGTACACCGGGAGCTAATTACAGCTCTGGCTGCGGTGAAAAAGGCTGCGGCAATCACGAATATGGAGCTGAAGATGCTGCCACGCAAAATTGGCGATGTCATCGTCATGGCTGCTGAAGAAATGATGAAAGGCCATCATCTGGATCATTTTATTGTTGACTCCATTCAGGGCGGTGCAGGCACCTCCATGAATATGAATATGAACGAAATTCTGGCCAATCGCGGACTGGAACTGTTATTGCAGAACAAGGGTGACTATTTCCACTGTAACCCGAATAACCATGTGAACATGTCCCAATCCACCAATGACGTAATCCCAACTGCACTGCGCATTGCTGCGTATCGGTTGTCTGAAACGTTGCTGGATACGATGAAGCGTCTGCAGGATGCGTTCCGCAAAAAAGAACAGGAATTTGACGATGTAGTCAAAGTAGGTCGGACACATCTTCAGGATGCTGTGCCTATTCGCCTTGGACAAGAGTTCGGAGCCTATGCACGCGTGATCGGACGTGATATCGAGCGTCTCGAGTTCGCAAATCGTCGTCTGCTCACCATTAACTTGGGTGCGACGGCTGTAGGTACAGGTCTCAACGCGAAACCGGAATACATCATCAAGGTCACGGAGCATCTGTCCGATGTGACCGGATTGAATTTGCAGACGGCCGAGGATCTTGTGGATGCGACACAGAATACGGATGCCTATCTGGAACTGTCGGCTGCACTGAAAGTATGTGCTGTCAGTCTATCCAAAATCTGTAACGATATTCGCATGATGGCTTCCGGCCCACGCGCAGGATTCAATGAGCTGCGTCTTCCACCGCGTCAGCCAGGTTCGTCCATTATGCCAGGTAAAGTGAACCCGGTTATGGCGGAAGTGATCAATCAGGTATCCTTCCAGGTGATGGGCAATGACCATACGATCTGTATGGCCTGTGAAGCGGGTCAATTCGAATTGAACGTCATGGGTCCTGTTATTGCGTTCAACTTGCTGCAATCGCTGAAAATCATGAATAATGGTATCGACGTCTTTACTCGTTATGCTGTTGAAGAAATGGAAGCAAACCGTGAGCGTTGTGCATTGATCATGAAGCAGAGCTTTAGTGTAATTACAGCGCTCAATCCACATCTGGGCTATGACGTGGCAGCCTCCATTGTGAAGGAAGCGTTGAAGACTGGAAACACCTTGCAGGAGATCATTCTTGAGCGGGGTCTGCTGACACCGGAAGAATTGGAAGAAATTTTGCATCCGGAGCAGATGACTACTCCTGGTATTGCAGGTGAGCACTTCCTGCACAATATGGAACGGTAATAAGCTGTTTTTAAGCTCTACTAATGAATATATACATTGAAATTCCGATGACCGAAAACAACCTTTCAATCGCTGTTAAATCGGAACAAGTAACCCCCGCAGACCGTTACCACGGCTCGCGGGGGTTACTTGTTTCTCCGTTATGTTTTGTTGTTACTGAACCACAGAATTATTTTCGCCAGCGTTTACGCTCAAGTGAAGGTAGAATCTGAAGCTCTTCCCTGTATTTCGCAACCGTTCTGCGGGAGATAACGATGCCTTCATTCGCGAGTAATGTCGTGAGTTGGCTATCCGAGTAGGGGCGTTCCGCCCGTTCAGAACGAATCAGCTCTCTCAATCTGAGCTTCACCGCCGGTGCAGAGGCCATCTCTCCATTCGTTGTTTCAATTCCTGTTGCAAAAAAAGCCTTGAGTTCAAACACACCGTGCGGTGTCTGAACATATTTGCCATTGACCGCACGGCTCACCGTCGACTCATGCATGCCGACAGCCTCGGCAATCACCGCCAGATTGAGCGGCTTCAAACCGGCAGGTCCTTCACGCAGAAAAGATTTCTGTTCACTCATGATCGCCGCCATGACACGCATCAGAGTTCGGCGACGCATGCGCACGCTGCGAATGATCGCTCGCGCCTCTGCTGCCCGGCCTGACCAGACCTCGTCTGCATCGATCTCCCTGATCCAGCGGCAGCAAGCTTCGTTCAGCGATACCCGCGGCACCCCCGCTGAGTTTAAGCGTAGAGACACCTCATCATTCCTTATCTGCACAACGGCATCCGGAATAATATAATGTGCATGTTCCGTACACCCGATGGATCGGCAAGGTTTCGGGTCCAGACAAGCAATATAATCATAGGCTGCCTGAGCCTGCTGCGACGAAATCCCCAATCTTGTTCCCACTCTTCCTGGATGGAAACGAACCAATTCCTCGAGACCGTGCTCCACCATTTGCTCCGCATGCTGGTTAGCGAATGGGTCACGCCCGATCTGAAGCAACAAGCATTCACGCAAATTTCGTGCGCCCACACCTGCGGGGTCCAGCGACTGGAGAATGTGCAGAGCTGCCTCAGCCTCAGGCATCGATACTCCCCTCGCCGATACAACATCCGTCAATTCCATCGTCAGATAGCCATCCTCGTTGACGCAACCAGCCAAATATATAGCTGTTGACTCCATTGCTGGCGGAAGATTCTGCAACCGCAGCTGAGATATCAACAGATGTTCAAGTGTAGGTTCGGCCCCTTTCATCTGTAACAGCGGATCATAAGAGGAGAACCTCTCCCGATTCAGACGTCGGGGAAGACGGGTGCGTAGGGCAGAGGCCTCTTCTAGCTCAAGCACCGGATTTTCATCCGCCGCCTCCTGCAAATAACGAGCCAATTCCTGACCCGACAAGGTCAGCAGATGAATGGATTGCTTCATCTCCGGCGTAATGGATAATCGAATACGCCCCTCCTGCACCAACTGAAATCCTAACATCCGTCTCCCCCCCTTAAGCGCTGCTCAAGCTACTACAGTATACTGACGAACAAAGACTATTTTCAGGAAATGATAGCATATACACCAAGCGATTGTCAGCGGGCCCAAACCCAATTTTTCAACTTAATATTTCTCCGATACCAACTTCGCCTGGGTGAAGAGCAGCAAGTAGTCTCTTCCTCCTGCCTTCGAATCCGTTCCCGACATATTAAATCCGCCAAATGGATGTGTACCCACCAGTGCACCTGTGCATTTACGGTTAAAGTATAGATTCCCCGCAAAAAATTCCCTTCTGGCTTGTTCGAGATGTTCGCGATTGCGAGAGATCACCGCACCGGTCAGTCCATAGTCGGTATTATTGGCAATATCCAGCGCATCCTCGAAGGATTCTGCCTTGATAAAGGCCAACACCGGTCCAAAAATCTCTTCCTGTGAAATCCGTGCTTGCGGGTCGACATCGGCAATAATGGTCGGTTCAATGAAATAACCTGCCTCGTTCCCTGTACTACCACCGAGTACAAGGCGTCCTTCCCCCTTGCCTATTTCAATATATTCTGTGATCTTGGCATACGCCTTGTCATCGATAACCGGACCTACCTGATTTCCGACTTCAAGCGGACTGCCCATGCTCAGCAGCTTGGTCCGTTCAATCACTTTTTGCAATACCTCGTCATATACATCTTTATGAATAATCGCGCGGGAACACGCGGAGCACTTCTGTCCCGAGAAACCAAATGCTGAAGCTGTGATGGATTCCGCAGCCAATTCCAGATCACTGTCGTTATCGACAACAATTGAATCCTTGCCGCCCATTTCGGCAATCACCCGTTTAATCCATTTCTGTCCCGGCGCGGTGCGTGCTGCACGCTCATTGATTCGCAGACCGACGTCTTTGGAGCCTGTGAAGCTGATAAAGCGGGTGAGCGCATGGTCCACCAGATAATCGCCAACCTCACTGCCCGGTCCTGGCAAATAGTTCACTACGCCATCCGGCACACCCACTTCTGCAAGCAGCTCCATAAATTTAGCGGCAATAACCGGTGTTGTACTGGCTGGCTTCAATACAACGGTGTTGCCGGATACCAATGCAGCAGAAGTCATGCCTGCCATAATCGCGAGTGGGAAGTTCCATGGTGGAATGACAACACCCACACCAAGCGGAATATAACTCAATTCATTATCTTCGCCTGCAATTCGTGTGAGCGGCTGTGGTTCACTCAGACGCTGCATCTCACGGGCATAAAACTCCATAAAATCAATAGCTTCGGCTGTGTCCGCATCCGCTTCTGGCCATGTTTTGCCTGCTTCGTATACCATCCATGCCGAAAATTCATGCTTACGACGCCGCATGAGCGCCGCCGCTTTGTACAAATAACGGGCACGTTCATTCGGGTCCGTATGCTTCCAGGTGCGGAATGTTTCCGCAGCCGTCTGGATGGCCTGTTCGGCAAGCTCTTGATCGGCCTGACAGATCTTTCCGACGATCTGATTTTTGTACGCAGGATTCACGGAGGATAACGTGCGGGCGCTCGTTATTTTTTGCCCACCGATAATAATAGAGTATTCCTGGCCAAGTTCAGCCTCCACCTTGCGAAGTGCGTTCTCAAAAGCTTCCCGGTTGGCCGGGACTGCAAAGGATGTGAATGGTTCGTTAACAAAAGGGATATTCATAATGATTTCCTCCTTCAGATGTGGGGGTTCGCTGGCTGTTTGCCTGAGTTGCCATGCATTTTTACTCATCACCCAATATATGTAGCAAGATCCGTGCCAACTCCGGTTGATGAAGGAATATTTTTATAAATAAATGTTTTTCTTCAAAATAACCGCCCGTTATCTTCTATCCAGAACAATCTTGGCATGATTATTGCTTGATCACTTTGTTATAAAGAAACATGATCCATAAGGAGGAACCCCGATGAGTATCGGAACGGAAATGTACCGTAAAACGCTGCTGACCGTCGCAGGTAATAAAGCTGTGGAGAATCTCTCCATCAAATACGGCAAAAAGCTGGCTGGCAAGTTTATCGCAGGCAACACACTGGAAGAGGCTCTCGAAGAGATTCGCGTACTCAACAACAAAGGCATTATGGCTACACTGGATCATCTCGGCGAGGGCATTACCCATTTAAGAGAAGCTGCGCTGTATCGGGATGAGTATATACGTCTGGTGGAAGGCATTGCCCGTCAGAATGCGGACTCCAATGTCTCGCTAAAACCAACCCAAATGGGACTCGCGCTGGACCCTGAGGAAGGTTATCGAAATATACGTGCGGTTGCCACCCAAGCGAAGCTGCATGATCTGTTTGTGCGGATCGATATGGAGGACAGTCCGTTTACCCAAGCGACTTTGGATATTGTGCGCCGTTTACATTCGGAAGGACTGGATAATACAGGTACGGTACTGCAAGCCTACTTGCATCGTACCGTGGAAGATACACGTGATATGATTCGGGAAGGAATCCGGCTGCGTCTGGTCAAAGGTGCTTACAAGGAACCTGCATCTGTAGCTTATCAGAACACTTCAGAAGTAATTGATCAATTCAAAACGATGATTCGCAGCCATCTCGATCAAGGCGTATACACAGCGGTTGCTTCACATGATGACCATATCATTGCCTGGACCAAGCAATACGCGAAGGATCGGGGAATTTCCCCGGATGCGTTTGAATTTCAAATGTTGTACGGCTTGCGTATGGGCGAACAGGAACGCCTGGCCAGAGAAGGCTACCGCATTCGTTGTTACGTGCCCTATGGAACCATGTGGTACCCGTACTACACCCGCCGTCTGGCTGAGAAACCCGCAAATCTCTGGATGGTGGTCAAAAACATGTTCAGATAATTTCCCGGCTGGATTCAGTTATATAAAATACAACGAGAAAAACAAAAACCATGCTGCCACTTTCTTTCAGGGCGCATGGTTTTTGTTCTGTACAACACAGCATTCCAGAGCATCCAGCTTTTCTTTTCTCCGGTTCATCTCTCAATGTCTAAAAAATGAGCATCCCCAATTTAAAATGTCTATTTTTCTGGACACTATTTGATTAGCTGCTCAATTGTTGGATGAGAATGGAAGCATTCGCATTGATCTGTGATCCGCCTGCTAGTGTTTGCAGATCAACAGCCGATGCACTGGAATGATTTCGTAAAGTTATCACATCACCAGGAACAGCGGTAATAATAATCATTCCTGGATTCGGTTGAGTACCAGCTCCTGAACCATAGACACTGCCACCGACAGGGGCTCCGTTTTGATAAAGGGTAAATTGGTTTGCCTGAACACCTGCAATGATAAAGAACACCGCATAGTCCCCAGCATTACCAATATTAATTTCAGCCGTGCCAGGTGTATGAGTAATGTTGGTAAGGTTTTCGTTGCTATCGAAGGTTATATCCGTCTCGGTAGCTACAGACTGAGCTGAGGTGTTAAAGATATAGCCATACGATGCCAAACCTTGGCCTGTAGAACCTGTGGCTCCCGTCACTCCAGTGCTGCCTGTGACTCCCGTCACTCCAGTGCTGCCTGTTGCTCCCGTCACTCCAGTGCTGCCTGTTGCTCCCATCACTCCAGTGCTGCCTGTTGCTCCCGTCACTCCAGTGCTGCCTGTTGCTCCCGTCACTCCAGTGCTGCCTGTTGCTCCCGTCACTCCAGTGCTGCCTGTTGCTCCCGTCACTCCAGTGCTGCCTGTTGCTCCCGTCACCCCAGTGCTGCCTATTGCTCCCGTCACTCCAGTGCTGCCTGTTGCTCCCGTCACTCCAGTGCTGCCTGTTGCTCCCGTCACTCCAGTGCTGCCTGTTGCTCCCGTCACCCCAGTGCTGCCTGTTGGTCCGGTTGAGCCTGCTCCTACACCTGTGGCTCCTGTCGCACCTGTGGCTCCTGTCGCTCCGGTTACACCTGTTATGCTCAGGGCTTCACCCAGCAACTCTTGGGATACCAATCGGTGAGCCGTGACTAACTCGCCTTCGGCGCCTTTGCCCCATACGGAAATTTGCGCTTCCGGGGCAGCGAGGTCTGCTGTGGAAAATATAAACTCGAACGCATCAAAATTTGCGCTATAGTCTTTGGTTATGACCTGATTGGGCAACACATTAAACATTTCTTCCACATATAACGTTCTGACTCCATCGAGATAGTAACCCATAAGATGAACGCTATATGCATCTATTGAATCCCGATTATCGATTTTGACGGTGACGAATTGAGTGGGGCGGGTACCGGTTACACCTGAAATATTATTTTCAATAGGGCCGGTTGATAGAATGGCCATTTCATCAGCCTCCTTTTTTATTCTTCTTCATACGGATTGAGCCTTCGTATAGCATTATTCAGAAGTTTCTTAATGGTGTGGACAATTCATGCTCTATATGAATAATCACTTAACCAGCCCGGTATCGGGATAAGAGGTAACAGTGTAATTTACCATTTCAAATGTTAGTTTTAATAACTCATACCTTACCCGAAATCCTGATTCGTCCATTTTAATCAACAATTATTCCCAAACCATAAAATTGTAAGCGCATAACAAAAATCAACAATCAATACTTCTCCCTTCTATGCCGATAGCATGTATGCTTCATGTCAAAAAATATATACACACTTCATTTGGAAAGCTATAATATGGGTAACCATCATTCTCCCAATCATTTTATATGCAGAACACTTATAAGCAGCTCGTGTAACTGGTGTAGTTTCCGAACGTTATGCTCTAACTGAGGTGATACCGATGAAACATTTACTTCCAGATTTGATGTCCTTATTACGTACAGATATGAGTATCCTGGATTCAAGCCTCTCCATGCCCAGCATCCCTTCAACCACTGGACTGGCCGACGCCATCCCCCTGTTCAATACAAGTCCTTATCTGTTAATTCAGGATGATGGACCTTCGTTGGGCTATATTGCTGTATCCGATGTTCTGCAAGAAATGATGCATGCCCATCGGCTTATGGAGGCTTATTTCGAGACAACACTGGAGACAGCAGGCTCAGCTCTGACGTTGATTAATGAAGAAGCAAAGGTAACCTACTGGACATCTGGTGCGGAGCATGTTTTTTCCATTAACAAAAAAGATATCATCGGCAAACCGGCAGCGGATTTCTTTCCCCCGGATCGCCTTCAATCGCTCAAAACGTTATATACAGGGGAAACTGTGTATCGAAAGCAGCACCAACCAAGACCCGATCTGTTCGCCCTGATTAATGCACGTCCGGTGCATCTCGATGGACGTATTGTAGGCGCGGTTGCCGCCGAAGTGGATATAACAACCGAAATCCGTCTGCATCAAGAGTTATTACATATGACTTCCAAAGTCCAGCATCTGGAGAAAGCCGTTGCCCGTCTGCGGCCGGATTCCGATCCGTTTGCCAGAATCAAGGGCAGCAGCCCGGTAATCAACCAGTGTCTGGAGACTATTCGCAAGATCAGTACCACCTCAGCTACCGTGCTTATTCTTGGAGAGAGCGGAACGGGCAAGGAGTTATTCGCCAAAGCCATTCACGACCTGCGTGAACCGCAGACAGCGCCGTTTATTGCCATTAACTGCGGAGCTATTCCTGGTTCATTATTTGAGAGTGAATTATTTGGCTACGAGAAGGGTGCATTTTCAGGGGCTGATCCCAAAGGAAAAAAAGGGAAAATTGAACTAGCCGAAGGCGGTACGCTCTTTTTGGATGAAATAGGTGAGATGCCACTGGAGCTTCAGGTGAAGCTATTGCGTGTATTGCAGGAGAAAAGTTACTTCCCTGTCGGTGGAACACACATGAAACAGGCCAGCTGCCGGATTATCGCCGCAACCAATCAGAATCTGCTGGGCATGATCGCCCGCAACCAATTCCGTGAGGATCTCTACTATCGACTGAATGTCATTAACCTCGTCATCCCTCCTCTGCGTAAGCGCAAGGAAGATATTTACGAGTTGACACAGACATTCCTGCAAGAGTTTTCCTTGCTCTATAATCGTCATATTGAATTGGTTCCTCCTGAGGTGTTCAAGCTGTTATTCCAATATGACTGGCCGGGTAACGTACGGGAATTAAGAAATGTGATTGAACGGATCACCATTCTCACCACGGATGGCGAGGTTAAGCCCGAATATCTCCCTGACACCTTCATTTCATCCATGGATCAGGCACAATCCATTTTGCACGAGACGGAGCAGCTTCATCCACAGCCTGGCCTGGAATCGGGCTCATCTCCTCTCCCAAGTGGCACGGGCCCATCTGTTCCAATACATGAAGGAGAAAACGAGAAGTCCACGGATACTTCGACCCTATCCTATCAGGAGCAGTTAGACACCTATGAGTCGGAACTGCTGCTGCAATATTTGAAAGCCGCCGGAGGCAACAAAAGAACACTCGCCCGGCAGCTCGGCATCTCCAGAGCAACGCTCTATAACCGCATGAAGAGGCTCGGTCTATGACCAGCCTCTTCTTATCGATATTCTGGTACGGACGGAACCCCATAGCCATTCTCATCCAGATAGAAGAACTGGCCGATTGGTTAGTGGAAACGAAGCGTTAATACTTCCATTTTGACTAACTTATCAGCTTCATGAACCTTGTATCTCATAGTCATCTGATTAAGATTGACACCATCAAAAAAAACACGCAGATCTGGCTCAATTGGCCAGTTACTGTGTGTTTTTTTAGGTTATTTCAATGATTAAATTTCCAGTCAGCCCGCATTATGCTTTCTGTCACTATAGCACTCTTGCCAATCGGACCAAAGCGGCTCGCAGATGCCGATAGAATGTGGCCCGGCTCATTGAGCATGCCTGCGCTGCGGCAGTTGGATTGCCAGCATGTGTCCAATAGGCCGCATATAACAGCAGCTGATCCTGCTGGGAGATACCATGGACCCGACCCTCCAGCAAATCCAGGATATGCGTCTGTAGGTGGATTCCACCCGACATGCCATTCACTCGCGCAGCATACTCATGCAATTCTCCGGGAGAGTGCAGATAAGTCAGCATTTTACGCACGTCCTGTTCGGACCAGGGAACCTGATTCACTCCAGATGCCCCCTGCTGTACCCCACTGCCCTTTGTATCCGGAACCAAGAGGGACATCACCCAATCCCCGAATTGTCCACTGCGCAAATCCAGATCCAGTACATCTGCCTGATCTTCATAAAGGTCACATAAACGAGTACGCGCTCTTTTACTCCGAAAACCAATGCTCTGCAAAAACAGCTTCAGATAAGGATTGGTTGCGACCAGTATAACCCTGGCCCCTTCTCCCAGTAGTGACAGCCGATCCAGCGACATATAACCCACAAGTTCTTCACGTTTGTAACCTGGCACATCAGCCCTTGCTGCAGCAAGTACCGCAAAGTGAGTATCCGTCTGGTCCGGATCGCAATCCAGCTCTTCCGGTGTGAAGCATTCCTGCATTTCGGCTGGAAAATAGTTGCACAACAGCCCGCTGCTCTCCCGGTGCACGAGTACCGTAATGAACATCGCGATCGGAACGCCCTCCTTGTCACGCATTAATACAATTCCCTCAGGATAACGCTGTGCCAATTCGTCTAAAAAAGCTGGATAAGACGGCGCCTGCCACGGCTCCACGCTATATTCACACCACTGTTGAAGCAATTGGTGCAATGCCGGCAAGTCTTCCGCTCGCATCACTTCCAGCGGAGAAAACAGTGAATCAGCCGACACATCAGCGTACTTCCGATGCTGGAGCATGGATTCCTGACACAAAAGGAGCATTTTCCTCGTAATCTGGCGTCTCTCATGCGGACCCGCTTGTTCATGGAGCGGCTTTAACAGACCTGCTATTCGCACACGCATGGCTTGCAGACGCTGTGGTTCGCGTTGGCGAAAATCCCGAAGCAGATGTAATCTGGCCATATCATGCAGCGCCAGACCATTGGGCCCGGAACGAATGAACGACATACGCCTCAGAACGTTATATTCCTCAAGCGTCACCTCTGTTTGCAGCACGGAGGCCAACAATTCCTGATTCGCTGTTTCCAGCAGCGTTAATACCTCAACCATCGGGTGCAGGCGGGGTAGCGTCAATTCAAGCAGCAGCCTGGCGCTAATCATTTGTGACAATTCGGTCCAATCAGAAAAGGGAACATGCCTGCGCTGATCCGCAGCCTCCACAGCAAGCGCCAGCCCGAGCGGATGTCCATCTGTCATACGCGCAATCGTCCCGGCCAAGTTCTTATTCAATGATCCTGCCACCGCAATATATTCGGACACTTCTTCACCCGTAAAATGTTGGAGAGGCATCTGTACGAGGCGCTGCCGCAACCTTGGATGTGTCCGCCACGCTGAACCGGGCTCCGGCCTTGAGGCCAAAATGATAAGTACACCATATAAAGGCAGCTTGGATACGAAGACTTCCATAAACCAACTTTCGAGAAGAGCCAGCTCTTCATAATTATCCACAGCAAGGACCAGCCGCCTCTGTACTGAAGGCTTATTCAGCAGGCTCAATGGCCGCGGGTTACCATCACCCCCCATGGTCTCAAGTCCCAATGTAGAGGAGAGATACTCCAAAAAAACTGACGGTGTCGAGCCGCAGGATCTGCCATCCATCCATATTGCGGTCGCTCCCTGGTTTCGAGCAACGGACAACATCTCGGACAGCAAGGAAGATTTACCGATGCCTCCCATGCCCGTAACTGAAAAAATGGTTAAAGGTGCTTCCGGATTGCCGAGCCATCGGTCCAACATCATCAGTTCCTTGGCTCGACCCACAAAACGTTTTCCATGACCATAGTGGCTATCGTATTGAACCTCACTACTGTTCTCCATCTGTGTCCTCCGTACTAGATACTGGTACTTTCCATATATCTTATTTCCTCACAAGTTGAGACTATATTGAGACGCACAGTTACATGTGAAGTGATAAAATCTAGATAAAAGCCAAATTATAGTAAAATATATAAAACAGCTATATGTAAACGTTTAACACAGGGTACATACAGCTTTCATTCCGCTGTTTAATATAATCGCCATTCCGCTAATCGAGCACACCAATCAAGTGGGCATTGGATGTGATGCAGAACGCTGAAGTCCATTAGCATCACCTATTTTCGAACTTCATGCTTCCCTTTCAGAACCTATACAGCCCGATATTCAAGGAAAGGCGGATTTGTGTGAAAAAAAACCTCGATATCTGTAATCTGAGCGGACAACTAGGAATCAACCGTGAACGACTTGATGAATGGTTGCGTCAAAGCGTTGTTTCATCCAAAAAGATGGAGACGGAAACTCTTCCGGAGCGCAGCTCTTCGCCATATCGCTTGGCCGCTCCCACCTCGTTATCCCTTGCACCTTCCTCCGGACAACCCAAACTGTTTCGCGGCCGCCGTTCGGATTCTGGCACAACCGTATTACCGAGAGAATTACGACAAGCCCGTCGCATCAGTAAAAATTGCTAGACTGTGCATATCTTCCATTGATGCACAGTCCGGACTGTCTTCCAGCCTGATCCATCAAGACGAAAAATCCTGTTCCTCCTCGATCATGGCATGAGCAAGCAGCGCCATCTCCAGGCAGATTCTTCTTTCCTGATCCATAAAATCAGGTCCCATTAATTCTTCTAACTTCTCCAATCTATTGTACAGAGTTTGCCGATGTATGAACAATTGAGCAGCCGCATCCCGCTTGGAACCGAAGTTTTGCAGAAAGGCATCCAAGGTCTCCACCAGCCTTAGATGATGTGTCCGATCATAGTCAATCAGGACGCCCAGATGGTCATTTACAAAAGGCTGTAGAAACGATTGGGGCAATGCTTTTAGCATTTGATATATACCCATACGTTCGTAAAAATGAATATGTTCCAGCTGATCTACGGATCGTGAAACTTCGATAACCTGATACGCTTCCCGCAGACTGTCCGGTAACCCTGTTAATCGGTTACGCACCTTGCCAAATCCGGCATGGATCGTGACCTGCTTCAGGTTGCGACTCGCAAATCTCTTTACATCACCAAGAATGCCTTCAAGTGATTTTACCAGTTGATTTCGTGTGGATGTCTTGCTCTCTTCCTTGGCACAGCATACGTATACCTGATTATTTTTCAGCATGATGAGGCTGGCCAGATTGTTCTTTTTGAGTAAAGAACGCAGCAGCACCAGAATATCCTGATGGTTGGTTTCCATTCGCTCACGGCCGATGCCTTTCAGACGGTGCTCCATCTCAATAACTCCGCCGGCAAACCAGTACTGTCCCTTCACCAACAGACGGAGACCCATTCGGGTCTGAGCCTGCTCCTCATGAAGAATGTTGCCGTTCATCAGATCCTGGATCAGCTCATTCTGGTTGCGTACCATCTTCTCCTCCAGAAACTGGGATCGCAGAGTCAGCGCTGCCGCTGCCTTCGCCGTATAATCGAGCAACAGTTTAAGAAACTCGACGGGTGCTGAAGGATGTACAACCATGCCTACCGCAGAAAAAACCTGACCAAAACATACGACCGGGTGACACAGTAACACCTGTTCATCATCCAGATGGAACCATAGCTCAGTGTCTGAATCATTAAGATCCAGATGCTCAACCTCCTGTTCGTACCATGTGTAGATTGCTTGCTGTATGTCCGAAGGCAGTTCCGGCACAAAACTGCCCGGTTCCATGGACGAGATGTACACAACCGGCTTGGCCGCGTATTCATGCAAAAGGTTAAGTACAGCCGACATGTCTGTACTCTGTAATGTTCGCTGCTGAAGCTGACGGGAATAGGTTTCCAGGCTCTTCAGCAGCTGGTGTTGATGGTTGATGAGCAAAGCGTGGATATCCTGCGTGATCTCAACAAAACGGACCGGTTGCTCAAACACGATAAGCGGGAATTGATGCCTGTCAGCCAGTTCAATCAACTCTTCGGGAATGCCATGAATGCTTGTGCCAAACTCCACGCAGAGCCCTGCCGCTTCGCTCCGGATTAACTGGAGCAGATATTCTTCACGCCCTTCTTCCGATTGAAGCCATAGTCCAGTGGATAAAATAAGATCATGGGGACTTACAAAGGGAGAGACATTGGTAATCTCCAGCACATGAACCCATCCAACTTGACGTGATGTTCCTTCTTTCCCCGCAGCAAGCCGGGCTTTGGCAAAGACGGGGCGAGCCAGAATATCCTTTATCGTAAACACGCGGTCATTTCTCAATATCGATCCCTCATAGTGTCATTTTTTCTTACATTATAAGCGATGGACAAATGTCCTGAATAGTCTTTTCTCGACATTATGTTGATTCATTTTTGCAAAACATAGACATAAGGTAAGGTGCAAAACGATGCTCCAGGTCATAAACTTGTAGTATAAGCTAACAACCATTAAATGGACGAGGTGCATGGCGATGAGAATCGGAATCCCGAAAGAAATCAAAAACAATGAAAATCGTGTAGCAATGACCCCAGCCGGAGCTGCTGATTTTGTCAGAGCCGGACATCAGGTCATGATCGAACGTGGCGCAGGATTGGGTAGTGGATTCACAGACAACGAATATCAATCGGCCGGAGCGGAGCTTCGGGATACAGCTTCAACTGTGTGGGCGGAGGCAGATATGATCATCAAGGTCAAAGAACCCCTTGCCAGCGAATACGCCTATTTTCGTCCTGGCTTGATTCTCTTCACCTACCTGCACCTCGCAGCGGAACCTGCACTGGCAAAGGCACTGATTGAAAGCCGGGTGACCGCCATTGCGTACGAGACACTCGAAGTTAACGGTACGCTGCCTCTGCTCACCCCGATGAGTGAAGTTGCCGGACGGATGTCGGCTCAGATTGGAGCGCAGCTGCTGGAGAAAACGGAGGGCGGCAAAGGCATTCTGTTATCCGGCGTACCTGGCGTAAGCCGTGGCAAGGTCGTCGTTATTGGTGGCGGCACGGTGGGCACGAACGCCGCCAAAATCGCGATCGGTCTGGGTGCGGATGTGACCATCCTCGATTTGAATCTGAATCGTCTGCGCCAGCTGGATGATATTTTTGGCAACCAGATTCATACGCTGGTATCGAGTCCATCCAATATTGCGTCGGCTGTTGCGGCTGCCGACCTGCTGATCTGTGCGGTGCTGATTCCAGGCGCCAAAGCGCCAACCCTTGTCAGCGAGCAAATGGTTACCACCATGGCACCCGGTTCGGTCATTGTGGATGTGGCGATTGATCAGGGCGGAATTGTGGAGACCATTGATCATATCACGACCCACGATGAACCGACCTATGTGAAGCATGGTGTGGTGCATTACGCGGTAGCGAACATGCCAGGCGCGGTGCCGCGCACGTCTACGGTGGCGCTGACTAACGCCACCATGCCTTATGCGCTGCAGCTGGCGAACCATGGTGCAGCCGCCGCGATTCGCGGCAGTTCGTCCATTCGCAGCGCGGTGAACGTGCTGAATGGACATATCACGTATGAGGCGGTTGCCCGGGATCTCGGGCATGACTATGTTCCCGCAGGACAGGCGCTGGAGAATACCGCCGCGGTCCAGTAATCTTGATATGACCGTTCCACCCGGCGCCTTGCCGCTGGCATGTGGAACGGAATAGAAGCGCCAGTCCGGGCAGATCCTGTCCAGGCTGGCGCTTCTTGTTTTATTTTCACATGAAATAGGAATGAGATCTGAAGATGCTTCGGGTGGCGCTCTATACTACACGTTCGCTGCATACCTCACGGAAATTACAGTCCCGGCAAGCGCGGCGCGAAGGCATGGGCGTGAAATACGAAACGTCCTTGGGACGGTTGTAATACTCATCATCCACACAGGAGCGCATCTCCGCAATATACCGCCCCACGTTCTCCTCCACCTTCAGAATATCCTCTTCCGTTGCCGTAAACTCTCGGTGTGTCCCGGTTAACAGGTACTCCACCCGCAGCTCAATCTGCTCCAGCGGAACCCGGTAATGCTCCCTCACATAGGATGCGTACAGCATCAACTGATCCGAGAAGTCATCCTCCTTACCCGTCTTCCAGTCCACAATGACGATGTTGCCGTTGCTGCGGCGATATAACAAGTCCATCTTCACATATACACGCGTATCGTGCAGCATCATCGTATCCCATTTCTCAATCTCCAAAATATCCGTACTCGCACGGGACAGGTCCTCCCATGTAAGCGTCTGGTACAGATTGCCGACACAGGCCGAGGCCCGTTCTTTGATCGTGGCAATCCGGTCATTCAACGTGTCATCCCCGTAATACATCTCGGACAACATCACCCGGTTCTTGGGGTCGAGCCGCCACTGATCCTGATCCATCGATTCCACATACGCCTGATTCAGCAGCTTGCGCATGGTCTGTTCCAGAAAGTGCTCACGCGGTTTATCCTTGCCTTCTTCCCTGCTGCGTACCGCTGATTCACACATCCGATGCGCGAGGTCACCAAATACGAGGTATAGATTACTGAGCTGCTTCAACCGATACAGACGTACCTGCATCTCATCGGCTGACTCTGCCTTCCAGCCGTTATGTGCTCCATAATAATGATAATAATATTTGCGCAGGCACTCATCGAACATACTCGCCCGCGACTGCGAATAAGACCACTGCGGGTATTGTGCCATAAGATATTCTGCCTTTCTGTATGCCGGATCTGCATGAGATCCCTTAATGCTCACAGTATATAGGAAAGGGCAAAAACGCCGCAAGCACCCTTCCGTAATTTTCTTCTATCCGCAACCGTTTCCGATTCGATGCGTAACGTTTATATAGTAACATCACCAAAAGATGAAATTACAGAGTTGAACGTATACTATACTAAAAGAGTACAGGATTTTGCAGTTAGACAGATGAATTGTACAGGCATATCCTAAAAGGAGGCACCACCCATGAATCGACCGGATTGGTTCCAGGCGGAAGAAGCATTACAACAAATCCAAGTCATTGGAAGCGACCGGAATGAGCTCGTGAACATCATTGGCCATGTAGAAGGATTGAATTGTATCGGCACAGGAACGGATGCGGCGGTATTTACGTATGACGGATTGCCGCAGTATGCCTTCAAGATGTACTCAGATCATGCCCTGGACAAACTTGAAAATGAAAAACAGGTATATGAGCAGCTCCAAGGCCTGCCCTATTTCCCCACCTATTACGGCAGCGGCCGGAATATTCTTGTGATCAGTTTTGAAGCGGGAGATACCTTGCTCGAATGTCTGGAAAAAGGAATCCCGGTCCCCGAGCAGGTCATGCTCGATGTGGACGAAGCGCGCGAGGCAGTACGCAGCCGCGGCCTGAATCCACGAGATATTCATCTGAAAAATGTCATTCTTCAGAATGGACGCGGTAAAGTCATCGACGTCTCGGAGTATATTCAGGACGGCAACGATAATCGCTGGGAGCATCTCGTCTGGGCCTATCACAACATTTATCCACGGATCAAAGGCACACCCATTTCCCCACGCATGCTGCAAACGATCAAATGGGGTTACAATCAACTGGATCAGGCCAATATCAAATTGGACGACCTCTCCAAAAAGGCTAATCGATTATTCTCAAAATTCATGAAATAAACATCTTCATAAACAGAATACGTTTCTGATATCTGATATTGATAAAATAATCCGGATTACTCGCGCATCTCTGGCGGTGATCCGGATTTTTGTTTGTTTGTACCATGTTGACGCAAGGCCTTCCTATTTTAATCGCCCCTGCGAGGGTGTCATCCCTTTGTATTGTTTATACAGCTTCGTAAAATAGTTAGCATTATCACAGCCAACCTGGGCAGCGATCTCGGTAATGGTCAGGCTGCTCTCCTGCAGCAGCTGTTCGGCTTTCGTCATTCGGCACCCGTTCACATATTCCACAAAGGTGCGTCCAGTCAGTTTTTTGAACATTTTGCAAAAATGATACGTGTTCAGCCCTACCTGCCCGGCTGCCTCGGTAACGGACATTTTCCCTGTTGGCTCCGCTTCAATCTGCTCAATCAAAAGCTTGAATCGTTCCCGATTGGGAAAATACGATCCCGTTGTTTTATCTGGGAGATGGTGTGGCATAAATGTGCGGGCAAGCAGAGTGAACAAGGCATGCAGCTTGGATTTCACAACCAATTGATAGGCCAGCGGCTGTGAGGCCATCTCCTCGATAGCTTCATCCAACAGGGAGTAATAGCCTTGGCAAGCTATGTCGTGCTCCGCCGGTTTTACCGGGAACCTTACCTTCCCTTCCAGATAGGGAGCAACATATTTCAAGTGAACGGGGTCATGGGTAAAATCATGAAATAACGCACTGTTGAGCACAACCGAATCATAGTGGATATCCCCTTCCTCCAGAGCATACCCGACATGCAGCGCCCCACCAGGAATAATAATGACCTCACCTGCTTGAGCTACGTACGGCCTGCTGTCGATATGAAACAGGGCACTACCCTTCCGCATAAAAATCAGTTCAAAGTGTTCATGCCAGTGCAAGTACAGAATGCATTCTTCCGTTTTCATCCCCCAACAACGATTCTGGAACAGCTGAAATGGATGCGATTTATGGTCAATGCGGGTATTTTCGTGAAGCGCTTTCAGATCCAGCACGCTGTCTCCTCCTTTCCCCACAAGATCAGACTAATATTGCACAAGATTGTATAGAGCCATCCGGCAGATGCCCGGCTATAATGAGTGTGTCACGAAGTACTATAAGCCAATATTGGAGTGAAATACAACCATGAATAATCCGTTACGCATAGGCACCCTTGTAGGTGGACACGACGCAGTCCGCGTCATTCCACAGATTATGAAACATGGCTTCGAATCATTCAATCTGACCTTCTGGCAAACAACTGGTGATCTGAACCTCGCCGAGATGGCCAAACGTGTCCGTGAAATCGTGGATGAACAGGGAATTGTCATCTCTGCAGTAAGTGTGTTTGGCAATCCGCTCACCGGAGCCGGGGATAATGCCGATACACTAGCCAGTTGGGAACGGGTAATTGACCATGCCCAGCTCTTCGGAGCGGATATCGTCTCCGGGTTCACCGGACGACTGACCGATCAACCGATTGACCAATCCATCCCGCGATTCAAAGAAGTGTTTGGAGAACTGGCACGCCGGGCTGCAGACCGGGGTGTACGCATTGCATTTGAAAACTGTGATATGGGTGGTACATGGCAGATGGGGGATTGGAACATTGCTCATAATCCAACCGCCTGGGAGATGATGTTCGATGCGGTTCCCGATGAAAACATCGGATTGGAATGGGAGCCATGCCATCAAATGTCCAGCCTGATCGACCCGATTCCGCAGCTGCGCAAGTGGGCGCCTAAAGTGTTCCATGTGCACGGCAAAGATGCCACCATTGCCTGGGACATCGTCAAAGAATATGGCGTGCACGGCCCACGTGAATTCGTCTGGCACCGTACGCCAGGCTTCGGGGATACCAACTGGTCTGACATCATTACGATTCTGCGCCAAAACGGGTATCAGGGGACGATTGATATTGAAGGCTGGCACGATCCTGTCTACAAAGATGAACTCGAAATGACCGGACAGGTGCACGCACTAAACTATTTAAAACAATGTCGCGGTGGAAACTTTGTTCCCAATCCGGTATAGAAACGGGATTAACATGGAGTGGCATGATGTCCATTGCACGAGCATAGAAAATGAAAAGCATAAGGAGATGATAGGATGAGTCATCCTTATCGGGTAGTTGTGGCAGGCTGTGGGGCCATGTCCAACACCTGGGTGGATTACGCCATGCAAAGGCCGGACACGGAAATTGTGGGGCTTGTCGATCTGTATGAACATACCGCCGTTGCACTTGCTGCACGGCATGGCCTTTCCTGTCCCACGTTTACGGATATCAGTGAGGCCATTCGAGCAACAGATGCCAATATCGTATTTGATGTCACCATTCCAGCGAGCCATCACGGCATTGCCATGACGGCGTTACAACAAGGATGTCATGTATTTGGCGAAAAACCTCTGGCGGAATCCTTCTCTGACTGTGAAGATATTGTTCAGACGGCACGACGTACGGGCAATATTCAGGCCGTGATGCAAAATCGCCGTTTCGATCCACGTATTCGTGCTTATCGGCAGTTGATTGACGACGGAACGATTGGTCAGGTCGGTTTTGCTGGGGCAGATTTCTTCCTCGGACCTCATTTTGGAGGATTCCGTGACCTGATGGATAGTCCACTGCTGCTGGATATGGCGATTCACACCTTCGACCAGGCACGATATATTCTCGGTGCCAACCCGGTTTCAGTGTACTGTCACGAATTCAATCCTCCAGGGTCGTGGTATCAAGGCAATGCGATGGCATTGTGCATCTTTGAAATGTCCGATGGCTCCGTGTTTAACTATCGCGGGTCCTGGTGCACAGAAGGTGTGCCTACTTCATGGGAAGCATCCTGGCGTGTGACCGGCGAAAAAGGAACCGCCATCTGGGACGGACATGATGACATTTATGCTGAAATTGTCTCGGCGCAGCATCTGGATGCAGAAGGCAAACCATCCTTTTTTCAACCATGTGAGCGGATCGAAGGAAAGCAGCCTGTCATGGACAAAACAGGACATCACGGCTGCCTCGAAGACATGTTCGCTGCACTGGAATCTGGACAACTGCCTGAGACCGATTGCAGTGACAACCAGTTCAGCATGGCCATGGTCCTTGCGTCCCTCGAAAGTGCCCGCACAGGTCAAAAGGTGTTCATCGCCGATCTGCTGAAGACTGTATAGCGAAGCCGTGAGTAACATAGCCTTCCTCATAAACCAAGCCCAAACTGCGAATCTTTTGCAGTTTGGGCTTTATTGTTTTTTAACTACTTCCTTTTCCTATACAAGGTACAAAAAAAGTTTCTGATAAAACGCGAAGTAGTGGAGGGAACGAAATCGATTCTGAAGAAACGAAGTGCTCGCCTTTATCCCCGGATTTCGACTTTACAAAAGGCGATCAGGAAATCCGGGGATAACAGCGATCGAAAGAACGATTCGTAACCGAAACGGCCGCTTTACGAGGAGTAAGCAAGCTTTTTTTACATGTATCTTTTATAGAATTCCTTTTTTCATTGCTTTGTACACAAGCTGCGAGAACAGGCTGTTGGACCAAGCAAACCAGGGCCTTGTGAACGTGTTTGGATCATCCGAATGAAAACCTTCATGCATGTACCCAGTGCCTGCATCCGTGTTCTCCAGCAGCTCAATCATCTCCAGCATTTCCTTATCATTGTCTGCGGTCAGACCCTGCATGGACAGCGCCATATGCCAGATGTATCCGGGAGGAGTATGAGGGCTGCCGATGCCTTTGGCTGCTTGTCCTTCATAATAAAACGGATTTTCCTTGCTCAAAATAAAGCGCCGTGTATTCTGGTACACGATGTCCTCGGTGGAAGCATACTCCAAATACGGAATAGACATAAGTCCCGGGGTACCTGCATCATCCATTAGGCAAAAGTTGCCGTAACCATCCGTCTCATAGGCATAGATCTGCCCATACTCGGGGTGACGGTAAATACCGTATATGGAGATACCATGTCGTATCTCTTCTTCCAATTGGGCCATCACGCTGACCAGCTTCTCATCTCGAAATACCCACCTTGCAATCTCCCCCATTTGACGCAAAGTCACCGCTGCGAACATATTTGCCGGGATATTATAATGAAAATCACATGCATCATCACTGGGGCGGAAACCGGACCAGATCATCCCGGTATAGTTTACCGGCATCCCCAATCCTTCGTTACGAAGCGTGTCATGAGCTGGACAATTCCGGCGCATGAATCGATATGGGGACTGCTCACCATGACGCTGCTCCGTTTTCCACAGACTGACTATGCTTTCCATCACCCTCTTGAAACGCTCGTCAAATATATCCGTCAATTCCGTCTCACGCCAATACGCATAGGCGAGCCGCATAGAGAAACAGAGTGAATCCAGCTCAAACTTGCGTTCCCATACCCAAGGCGACATCTCTGTCTCATCATTTGCATCCCAATGCCATCCATTAGCCGTTTCGTTGAACGCATTGGCATAGATATCAATGTCCGCATAGAACGTATGCCGTTTGATCAGCCCCCCAATAATCCGTTGCAACTGTTCGTCTTCCTTCGCGAGCGGAACGTAGTGCATCACCTGCTCCACCGAATCACGCAGCCACATTGCCGGGATATCCCCTGTAATAACAAAGGTTGTCCCATCATCCAATAGCTTTGTCGTCGTTTCCAGCGTGTTGGGAAAACAGTTACGGAACTGTGCCAGCAATCTTGGTCTATGTTGGAGCCGTTCCTCGGCCTCAGTAAGAATGTTCTGCACAGCTTGCGGTAATTCCAGATGCGGCATGGGGATTTTCGGTAATCTGAACTGTTCCATGGATGTCGTCTCCTTTGAATTGAAGTTTCCATATTTGTTTGCATCGTTTCATTCAATGAATTGTGTCGCATTGTTATTTTCGTTATGATAAATTATAATAACATTATTATTTGTAAGTGTACTTTGCCGGAAGATGATCGTCAATTCATAACGGATGGTATATTAAAAAATAAATTGGATCATATGTTGTAGATTGAAATGGCTCGTTGGTTTTATGCAAATTGTTTACATATGAAGGAGTAATGAAATGTCACGTAAAGTATCTATCCAGTCGCTGGCCGACCAGCTTGGATTATCCAAATATGCCGTCTCCCGTGCACTCAGCGGCAAGACAGGCGTCAGCGAAGCGACTCGCGCCCGTGTGCTTGAATTAGCCCGTGCCTTGGGATATCGCCAAAGCACCCCAGGAAGCAGTACTGTTCCAACAGCTACCCACGCAGAACAATCCGAGCCCCCATTTGCTCTCATCTGCATGAATCAGCTCAACCGGGGTGAGCCTCACTATTGGCAGCGCGTCCTCTCCGGCATGATCTCTGCCTGTAATGAAAGAGGATGGCATCATGCCATTGTATCTCCCTCTCTGGGAGTTGCTGATGAACACACACCTCCAGAACGGGCAATCGCTCCTCACTTGGATTGGGAACGTTGTGCCGGGGTCATCGTTATGGGCGCTTTCCCCCATGCTGTCCTGCAACGACTGGCTCAGACAGGTCGTCCCATTGTACTCGTGGATCATCAGGAGCCACTGTTGAACTGTGATACCATCAGCCATGATAACCTGGAAGCAGGCATAACTGTGGCGAGATATTTAATGTCGATGCAGTGCCGTCGCATCGGTCTGATTACGGATGATGGCCGAGCTGCCAGCTTTGCACAGCGGAAGATCGGCATCGAACTGGCCTTGAACCATTTTCACACAGACAGCAGTCGGTTGATCACGTTCAGAGAATGGAATATTCCTTATGAGAACGGCGAATGGATCGACCAATTGGCTGCCACAATCAAAAACATGCCCGCCGACGAACGGCCCGATGCCTGGATTGGCGTCAATGATGATATCGCCTTGCAGTGGATGAATAAACTGCAGGAAATGGGATTCTCCACACCTGAGGATTGCCTTGTCATCGGTATCGACAATGTGCATGCTGCTGCTACATCGTCCCCGCCTCTGACCACAGTCAACCTATGCAAAGAGGAACTCGGTCAGCGTGCGATCGAAGCTTTACAGCGCCGGATTGAACGTCCAGGCACACCGAAGGAAACGGTCATGTTATCCACGTCCCTTATTCCACGGGAATCGGCGTAACTTTAATTTATTGAATACCAAAAAGGCCTCGCATGTTATTATGCGGGGCCTTTCATCACTATCTTGTTATTCATCCAAGCTTATTCCATTCCGTTCTTGGCATTCATAACTGTTATTTCTGCCAAGGCAGACTGGTGTACGACGGAAGATCTACTTCCCAATTCACGTCTCGATACTCACGATTAACTACGGTTCGTTTTAAGGTTAATTTCGTTCCATCTTCTTTGTAAAAACCACGGATGACCAATTTCAGATTGTCTGCAAAGTATTCTCCGTCATTATTAGGCTGGTCTGGATAACCGATTACTTGAACAGGATACTCTTTTCCTTCCGAATCTACGGCCACCCAGCGATCGCCATTAAAAGCATTTCGGAACGTTCCTATTCCCTCCAGGACTAGTGAGTAGTTTTTGTCATAGGATTCCCACACCGGTTTGTAATTGAAGTCAGAAAATAAAATTTCATCTCCATATTGTTCAAATTGCAATACGTAGGTGTAAATTTCAGCATCCTTACGCATCTTTTCCAGATCCACTTCCACGGACTTCTCCTCCCACACTGGGATGGTGTAGCCTTCCAGAATAAAGCGAATCTTCTTCGCATCCACCGTAACAAAAGCAGGGTCCCATGTCTCCGATAACTTCAATGGACCGCCATCCATTAATCCACTCAAATCTCGGAGCCGGAACTTGGCTTGACGGGCATCTGGTCTGCTCCCGTTGAATATTCGATACTCATTCGTTTCAGGAATTTCGAGGTGATACATTAAGTCCATATCATTCGCCCAATTCTCTCCGACTTTGGCACGCAGTTGATCATCCAGACTGATGTTCATGTCAAGACGGGTCCCGTTTGGCGTACGTACAAGCTGTGTCATATCCAGTTTCATGCCCTCAGGAGTGGTGTAGGTATTGTTCATGGGAGCCTCAACAGCCAGTGATTTGGCTTTGGTCATATCGATGTTGAATTGAAAGCTCCAATCTATAACAGCATTTTTATCTTCGTATGATTTTGTCTCAAAATTATAATAGCTGCCTACTTTTAGATGCCCAAGTTCTCCACGCACGATCACCTGATCCGGGATATCATCATGCAACTGGAATATAAATCGTTCAGCTGCCGAACCGCTTGTTCTGGTATCCCGGGCGAGAGTTGCAACCTGCTGCCCCTGATCGTCCGTAATATGAATTCTCCCCGCCTCTGGAGATATCGCAAAAAGCCCTAGCCCATCAGGTGTTGTTTGTTTCATTGTGATCACGATTTGAGAACGATCCACCAACACATCTTCAATCTTAAGCGTGTAGCCCTTATCCTCGATTTGGATGTTGGGATTAACTACGAGACCGAGCGGCTTCAAACGTTTGTAATCATCGGCAAAATAGGAATACTTGAGTTCTTCTGGAACAGGTATGTTAGGCAAAGGCGGGTTATTTACAGCATTTACCGTTGGTTGCGTCGATTTTGCTGTGTGATCAAAAGCAAACCAGGCCCCTCCCACAAGGATTACAACTGCCGCCGCTGTGATTCCCGTACGGCGCATCCAATGGGACTTGGAAGCCTTTTTCGTGAATGGATCCACGTCTTCTGCGCTCTCCATGGACACCCCTTCCAGCTTCCGCATCACCTCAAGCGTAAAGTCCGCATCCGGTTCTTCACGGAATAAATGCTGTTCCCACAATCGATCCTCATCATTTGGAATAGGCTTCATACGTCGATAAACCTCCTTTGCGCTCCATTTGTTTCTTCAACGTTTTCTTCCCTCGATAAAGTGCATTACGCACTTGCGTCGGACTCATGTCCGTGATATCTGCAATCTCTTCATAGCTCAGCTCATTCGTATATTTAAGAAGCAGCACAAGCCGATACGATTCTGGCAGTTGGTCCATCTGGCGATAGATTTCACGCTGCATCTCCTTATGCAGTACATGTTTCTCTGGCGTTTCACCACTGGTTTGTTCCAAACCCGTATGAACAGCGGTCATCACAGGTTTCTGTTGCCGCATAAAATCCCGCATCCGATTCACAGCGATGGTGTATACCCAAGACGAGAAACTGCTTCCTTCCCTTCGTGTCGGAAGATAGCGGTACATCCGGAGAAACGTATCCTGAGCGAGATCCTGTGCATCCTGATGACTCGCACCCATTCCGCGCAAAATGCCGAAGACTTTATTTTTATATCGATCCACGAGCACAGCAAATAACTGTTTGTCCCCCGCAATAATACGCTGAATGAGCTCCTCCTCTGGTATCTGTTGAGTCATGTAATCCCCCTTCTCTACAGCTTCCATGCATGGTTCTGTACTATTTAGACGGAAGCACTTCCTGAAACCTCTCACTTTATCCAAAAAAAAGAATTCGCGCCACCCGGTGTAAACCGGATAGCCGAACTCTGCAACCATTGAAGGTTCATTGTTACTGCTGCACTTGCTGCCATGTGGAGTTTTCTTTTTTGCTTCGTTTATCAGTCCTCTCTGCTTTTCTCGGAGACAAAATCACTAAGCTGTGAATAGATCGCTACGATCTCATCCATCGACATACGCACGAGTCCACTGGATGACGGGGCAACAAACTCATGAATTTCCTTGACGACCGGGTCGTCCTGAAATCCCCATTCTGCTTTGGCACGCTGACTGTACTGGGTGTATACCCCTTTCCCAACAAAACAGGCGATGTCTGGTCGGTATTCCTCCAGCTTTTGCCGTAAAATCTGCCGTCCCTCTGCATATTCTTCCTTTGTAATATCGTCCATACCTTTTGTTGGCCTGGCAACAATATTCGTAAATCCGTACCCCAGCTTCAGCAACTCCCCATCCTCTTGTGCATCATATAAACGAGGTGTCAATCCGGAACGTTCAAGAATGCGCCAGAAACGGTTTCCTTTATAAGCATAATGATGACCCGTCTCTCCAGACGTAATGCTCGGATTGAATCCAATAAATAAGATTGATAAACCATAATCCAGATGATCTGGAATCATAATGAAGAGCCCCCTTATCTTTTTTAGTCAATTACATCTTTGATCTGTGTCAGCATTTTGCATAATTCGATTCTAATCGTTCTCGGGTACAAGATATTGACGAATAGAACCATTTCGATCTATATCTTGCTGATTGAAAGTCACTCTTTGGATTTTTGCAAAATGCTCGTCTATAAAATGATATAATGGTTGAAGTATTTTCGAAATCGGACTGAAATTTTCATGAAAAAGGAAGCTGAACTGATGATTGCAGACATCATGCTTGAAGTCGTCCTGCCCGTCTTTCTCCTGATTGCCGTCGGGTCCTGGATGCAAAAGGTGTTCAAGTTGGACTTGTACACCCTTGCCAAAATCAATTTCTATTGTATTACCCCCGCAGCCGTCTTTATGAGCATGTATCACTCCGATATGTCAGGGGAATTGCTCGGAACTGTAACGCTCTTTTACGCCTTATATGTACTTATTCTCTATATTGTGGGGTCTGTGTTCGCACGCTCGCTTCGCATGAATAAAGGCATGAAGGCCGCCTTCAACAATAGCATCATGCTGGACAACGCAGGCAATTATGGCCTGCCTATCAACTCCCTGGTATTTCGTGGTGATCCACTGGCCTCTTCCATCCAGGCACTGGTCATGTCTTTACAGGCATTGCTGACGTTTACCTATGGTGTGCTTTCCATTCAAGGTGCGAAGCTCAAAGGCAATTACCGTGCGGTAATCATTGGATTTCTAAAAATGCCCGTTCCTTATGCGCTGTTGCTCGGCATTTTTTTTCATATGGGAAATATTCCACTGCCCACTTTCCTGTCCATGCCGCTGACTTACGCGCAGCAAAGTATGGTCGCTGTAGCACTACTAACACTCGGCGCCCAAATTGTAAAATATCCGATCCGCTTGTATCGTCTTGATGTGTATATTAGCACATTTCTGCGTTTGCTGATTGGTCCAGCTATTGGGATTTCCATTGTACTGCTGCTCGGTTTGCAAGGTATCGCCGCTCAGGCCCTTATTATCGCATCCGGTATGCCTACCGGAGTCAATGCGTCCATTCTGGCCGAGGAATACGATAATGAGCCAGACTTTGCCGCCCAGACGGTTCTGATCTCAACTTTGCTTAACATCATTACGATTACCGCACTGATTTCGTTTGCGAAGACATTCTGATGCAATATTTTAAAAAATGTCCAGTTCACTCTCCTCCAAGGAGCAGTGAACTTTTTTTGTTATGCGGATGGATGATATAACAGTTGAACTAAAAAAAGTCCAATGCACCCATATGCCGGATGCCTTGGACCTCTACTATTGCCTGCATATGCCATCTGATCAAGTCATTGTACGACTTACCAGCCTAAAAAAACTAAGATTCACATGTCGTTCGTTCAGGGAACTTACCGCCTTCTCTGAACAAACACCGAACCAGTCGCTGTGCGGCCCGATTGAAATAAAAACTCGGACTGACACCCTCCACCTGAACAGGCTCCAGTTCCTTCACACTTTCTTTGACCTTATTCATTTCAATGAGTCCCATCTTCCGCTCATTCGGTCCGAATCGATAAATAACCTTTTCATCGTCTTCCGTCTGTTTCACCAGCAGAATCATTGACGCCATACAGGTTACCCCCTATCGTTACGTTGTGAGATTCCAATGACCACTTGCTTACTATTAATTATTACCCAGAACGGATAGGAAACATATAGGGCTTTAGTTATTTATATTAACGTTAAAACTCCTAATTTTAATTATCTTGAATGAAATATTTTGACGAAAAATAACAAAAACAGGTTTGGATATACCAAACCTGCCCTATTACCTTGCACCTAAAGGAATCATAAGTCTCATGCTTCATCGATCCTTTTACAAACGTGGGTCCACCGATTCAGACTCCAGATGTGCAAATACGCACGACCTCGTACTTTAATCGCAGGTTGGAGCCCACACCTCTTGCAGTGCAAAACGGAAGATCCGATCCAGTTCTTCATATTGAATAATCTGTTCATTCTCCAGTTGGGATGCCAGTTGTTCATAATGCGCAATCTTCTCAGCCAAAAAAGCCTGTATGGCGGGCAGCTGCGGCTCCAGATCAAGTTCCTCGCCTGCCTTTTTCCGGCGCAGCAGTTCATGAATCTCCGTATACAGCGATGTATTCGCAGGTACAAGTTCTTGCACTAGCTCTTCAAATGCCATCGGTGGCATCGCATCATAACGTTCGATCCACCCACAAGCGAGCAATGGACGAAGAACATAGAAGTACTTTTTAATCCTCACGCGCTCACCTTGTAAATAATCTCGAAAATTGCCCTTCGCCATATTCAGATAATGATACATGCAGGACTTGGGCGAGAAGGTCAACGGTGAAAGGGCCCGGATATGCTGCGCCACGTTATATTGTTCATCATACTGAATCGGAGATTGCAGCCACTCCAGCAGCGGTGGATTCGACTTGCGAAACAGCTTCAAAGCTTTGCGCAAATCCCAACCATTAATATCAAGCTGATCACTGATCGGGCGTTCGATAACATCCCTTTTATCCTCAATGGACAAGTACCATTCCAGCGGTCTCACATACAGAAAACGAACATCGTAATCGCTGTCCTGTGAGGGAAATCCCCATGCCCGACTGCCAGATTCACAGGCATAAATGATCCGTACCTGCTCCTCCTGTTCAATCTGCTTCAACTGTTGTCTGATCGTATCTTTCATTTCTTCATTAACGTAGGTCATGGTCAGCCGCCTCCACATTTTCCAATTTAAATCTCTGTCTCTCTCACCCGGTTCGCGAGTGTATCATATCCTGCCACAGTCTCGGCAATATACGTCAATACCGCTTCACTCCAACCGTAGATATAAAAGGTTTTGCCATCCCGTGGCGGTACCATTGCCTGCTGATAAGGTGCTATATCCACAATAAATGCCTTCAGCTCCGGATTCATCATCCGGCGATATCGCTCAAGCTCGGCATATAACGGGGTGCCTTCATTCTGCTGTTCATCGGTGATCATAATGATCTGATCCACTTTTTCTCCGATATCCCGAAGCTCTCGTACAGGCCGTCTCGTGTCTGTTCCACCTTGTGCACGAATCCGGTGAGCTTGGGAAAGAATGCTTTCATCCATCTTTGGACGAGCATCCTCAACCATATGGTCGAATAACCAGAACAGCGAGTTGCCGCGTGTTTGTTTATATAGCGCCAGTGCCAGCACCGAACCAATCCGCAAATAATCCCCTTGCATGGAACCGGAGCGATCCAGAAAAATGGCGGTTCTTCCCGGCAGCAATGGCAGGTTGCCAATCGATAGCTCCACCGCTTCCCGCAAAGCATATCGCAGCTCTTCTCTTGCGATCATTTCATACGCACTGGCAAATCGGAAAGGCAGGATGCGCGACTTGCGCAGGGCTTCTGCATCCGTTAAACGGCCCGTCACGTAATCGATATTTTTCGATTTATCAAAAACACCTGCCCGATCCATTGCATTCAGATGACGTAACAAGGCAAAGGTCGGCATCTGGGACATCAACGCCTCCCATACCGTACGTGTCGGCTGCATGATCGATGTGACCACCGAATACGGCAGTTTGCCTTTTTCGATCAGATGCATCCGACTCGCCGGGTTTGGGGTAGCTTTCAGCTCTTCCAGCGCCTGCAACTGCGGCAGTTCCGCAAGATCCACCTCATGTCCTCGCAAATAACGGAACAGGGCTTGTTGCTTCATATCTGTCGGCTTGGGGTGTGCTGTAGCGATCATATCGCCCAGACTGTATCCACGTCCGCGCCCGTTGTATTTGATCGCCCAATATTCAGTAATGCCGTTCAAAAATTGACTTACCTGACGCTTCACCGCTCGACCGCCCTGCCCCCGACCTGTTCCTCTTAGAATCGTCAGAAAATCGGCCAAGTCAGCCGGTGTCTGTACGACCTTGGAGAATATCTTCGCAAACTGATCCGGCTCCACCTTGGACAACAGTGCCAGACCGTACAGAGGCTGTAAACGCATCAAGCCTTCATTACGAGCATAGACCAGCGCCCGCGCCATAAACCCTGCATCGACCTCAGCCATCTCCTGATGACTGACCATCGCATCGTCCATCAATTGCTGTGTATCTGCATAGAACGTATTGTTCAATGTATTGGTCATCAACAACTGTATATATTGTTCCTCCACCAAACGCTCATAGGCACCGTAGCCCCCATGATTACGTGTCGTTGGCTGAGGTTGATTGAATAATTGTTTCGCTCTGCTCATCACTCATGACCTCCCGGTGTGAGTCTATTTACTGATATTCCATAATAAAATGTTCCGAGGAAAAAGGTGGGAAGGTATAATACCCGCTCTACCGCTGAGCTACACCGCCATGAACGGCGGCGATTGGATTCGAACCAACGACCTGGTCGATTAACAGTCGAAGTAACCCTCCCTGGCGCCTCGGAACCTTGATCCGCAGAGTTTGTTGCTGCCCCGCTTCACAACCTTATTATGCCTCACACATTTGCACGCGAACATGGCGAAAGTATGGCGACGAATCAATTTCATAACTCATAAAAATATCGTTTTCAACCTCCATAAGTTTAAAATGAAACCAGCCACTCATCCTGATACAATGAAGGGATAACGGTAAATGGGAAGATCACGAATGATTCTATATAATGCAGAATTGTTCTGCCAACATAGTCATCCACTACATCCGCCTGACTCCAGGCCACCAAGGAGTGAATGTTCATGGCTAAAGAGAGCTTTGACAAAGAAATTCAATTTCTGCGCATGCTGTCCCTGACAAGTGGTGCGTATAACCGTAAACAGTATGCCGAACGGCTTGGCATATCCGTACATACTTTTGATAAAACCCAACGCAGATTAAAAGAAATCATGCAGACCGTCGCTGACCAACGCTCAGGCTCGGAACCAAACAAAGAAATGGCGGATCTCGTCCGCTTCCAGTACGGAGAATCTGCTGAGCCCATGCTGCTCTTCCTCTTTCGCGCCAAGTCGATGAAAGAGACTGAAGTTCAGCGTCTTTCTATCCTTTTGCATACCTTACAAGATCAAGCTTTAACCGCCATGGAGTTACTGGATGCCTGCTGCGCGGATCTGCCTGAGGAACTGGCGCTACCTGACGAAAAGACCATTCGCTCCGATCTGAAGTATCTGGAAGAAGTAGGGGTGATCCGCAAGGAACCTGGCGGCAGGCCCTATCGTTACCTTTTGCAGCAGGACGTACTTACGGGTTTAACCGTGGAAGAACAGCTGGAGCTGTATGATTTTGTGGATATTATGGCGAACACCCAGGTTCCGTCCGTACAAGGCTATATATTGCGGGACAGTCTCAAAAAAGCCATTGCTACAAGCTATCCACAGGAAGAAGCCACCGAGCCATTTATATATAAATACCACTATTATTCACGCATTCTGGACGAAGCACATCTGTACACTCTGCTTAGTGCGATTCGTCAGCGAAAGTATGTCCAGTTTCTGTATTATTCACCCAAAAAACCGTCCAGCTACAGCTCGCAGAATACGAATCCGCGCTTCGAACGGGAAGCAGGCGGACGACCCAACCGGATCGTACCGCTTGAAGTTGTCTATGACCATCAGTATGGTCGCTGGTATGTCATTGGATATCAGGGACGCCGAGGCTTTGTGAAATTCCGGATGGAAGGTATTACACAGCTGGAGGAACAGGATTCGATTGAAGAAGGATATATGCTCGAATTGAAACAACAGTGGGCCGAGATCAGCCGCTACAGCTGGCTGGTGGATACGGGGAATACCGTGACGGTTCAAGCCCGATTCTTCCATCCTCAGGACGGCCAGCGTAACTTCATTCTGGATCGGGTTCGTTTGCAAGGCCAGTGGGGAACGATTACGCCCGAAACGGAACATACCTTTCTATATGAAATTCAGGTCAACGGTACCACCGAGATTAAGCCGTGGCTTCGGAGTTTTGGTTCAAGCTGCGAGGTGATCGCTCCACAGAGGCTGCGTCAGGAGATGATTAAGGAATGGAAGGAGATTGCGCAATATTATGAATCTGTTCGAGAAGATGTTCAACTACCAGATGATGACGAGATTGAATGAAACCGGACTGTTCACCTGGACTTCACAGGAAAGAGCCTGGCTGCGCATGATGCTGAATCACCCTGCCGCACCAGAAGCGCTGCACCCTGATACGTTGCACAAAATGCATGACATGCTGGATGCAGAGCAGGATCTGGACCTTCAGGATTACCTGACCGAAAAAGCCAAAAGTGAAGAGAACAGTGTCTTTCATCCACTGCTTAAACCATTACGGCAGATGATTTTGCATCATCAGGGGTTTCGTTTGACAGGGCGTGTCCGCAATGGACGAATCAGCCAGGATCAGTTTGGTTACCCCTACAAGCTCGAATATTCCATGGTCAAAAAAGAATGGTACGTGCTCTGGTATGCTCCACTCTACAACAAACTGATGTCCACCAAGCTGCACAGCATCATTACCGCGGAAGCCCAGCCGCTTCAACCGGAAACCGCTTCTCAGTATGCTGCCAAAATCGCAATTTTAACGGAGAACCGAAAGACAACCGTAACGATCGAAGTGCTGCCGGAGTTTAATCAGGAGTTGTCGCGAATTCTATATGCCTTTTCCTGCTTCGAGAAGCAGGTGGAATTTGTGGAAGCCCAACAGACGTACCGCATTGAACTAACCATTCCCCGGAATGAGATGGATTACGTGCTGTCCAAAATGCGTTTTCTGGGCAAACGGGTACGGATTGCAGACAATGCCGCGCTTCGGGAGCGAATGTCCGAGACAGCCGCCAAAGTATTGGCACGTTATGCTGAATCCGAGCCTGAAGCAAAGCCGGAACGGACTTCTGGAGGAGTGCGGAGCCACCACGGAGAGGAACCTATTGTAAAGAAGGAAGGCAGTGATTCTGCATAATGATTCTGCCTAAAGTATGTCTTTTATTTCCAATCATTTACAGATAACTTGCTAACCAATTGCCGCAAAACACAAAGGGGTTATCCCGAGTCATGAAGATGAGGGGATACCCCCTTTTGATGATTAGCTTACGCGCCACTACCGGCAGCCGAATTCCTTCTTTTATTAATTGCATGCACACCCATCACAACCGCAATCAATTCATACGTATCCAGATGTTCTGATTGGTTGTCTAACACAAACGCGCCGGAACCGAACCAGCCACTTGTACGCTTGAAGCTTGCCACGATTTTGCCGCCCATCCCGGTGATATCATATTCCTGTGAAAACGCCGGAGCGGAGACATCATACACACCACGCGGTCCTGCATCGTACTCATACTTTTTACTGAAGAAGCTGATCCTCGCCCGTAAGACACCCCATTCCCTTCCATCGGCTGAAGTCACATCCCAACGGTTACTTAACATGCGGAATTTACCACTGCAGATGAGCCCCGAGTTATCGAATACATCAAGCGATGAACCAAATGCACTTTTCAAATCGAGATGACCTGCCTGTTCCTGTTCATGGTTCATAATCTCGGTGTACCCAGCATTAAAGAAATTATCTCTGAAATAGAGTTCCATGGAATCCCTCCCTTACAAGAAATAAACCTTCTCCCTTATTGCAAAACGACATATATCCCTATTTACGTATAAGAACTGGGAATTTATTCAAATAAAAAAATCTGCCAGCTAAATTGCAGCTGACAGCATCTTAACTTAAACTTCAACTTTTTTATTATTCAGATATACGGCAACACCAACCAAAATAACAGCCACGATGATTTCAAAAATAATACTGGCCCATGTTCCATCTGACCATGTAATCCGATTGGACGTAAAGGAGAGCGCTGTGCTTTCTTCAGTGAAATGAAATAATTCATTGGTGTTAAAGCGACCCGAGAAGATGATATTCTCCAGCCAGCTAATGACATTGATTAGTACGAAAAATGCGACAATACTAATCCATGGTCCTGTTTTAAAGCGGAAGCTGCCTCCAATCGAAATGGAGAGAAAGATGATTATGATACAGAATATAGCCACCCACCAGAGAAACAGCAACACATTGAGAATCTCCGAAAGATGAATACCCGAATCGTTCATGTAGCTGGTAAAGTTAATCCCTGTATGCGTTGTACTGTAAATAAAGTAGTGAATGGCAGCAACAACCATTAAGCCCAGCCAGCAGAGTGTTCCAAAAATGATCGGAGACAAGACGTGAGACAGCCCTGTTACCGGCACAAGACGGCGGTTGAACGAACGGATATTGGATCGATATGTCTTGATCATTTTCACATAAATGGCCACACCTGCTCCGACATATGCAATGACACCTACAAGACTCCCTGTTACTTCAGAAAAAAACAATGCCAGCCCAATCTGAACGATAATCAATACGGCTAGCCCAGCCAACAATGTATTCCAATTCCTTCTAAAGTCATACTTCAGCAGTGTCATCATTCCGCATAAACCTCCTTGAACATTTCATCCACACTTTTACCGTACTTGAGGCGCAGTGTCTCCACTTCTTCCCGCATTACCAATTCCCCTTCACGGATGAAGATCACTTCATCAAAAATTCGTTCAATATCCGTTACGAGATGTGTAGAGATGATCAGACTGCTGTCTTCGTCATAGAACTTCACAATCGCATCCAGAATTTTGCCACGTGCAACCGGGTCTACCCCGCCAATCGGTTCATCGAGCAAATAAAGACGAGCTTTACGAGAAAGAGCCAGTGTTAATTGCAGTCGTTCATTCATGCCTTTCGACAGATGTCTTACCTTTTCGCCCTCTCCCAGCTTCATGAAATCAAGCATCTCTCTCGCTTTCTCTTGATCAAAATCAGCGTAGAAATCACGGTAATACGCAATCGCGTCCCGTACCTTCATCCAACTCTCGGTTAATGGGCGGTCCGGCATAAAGGATACCAGTGACTTCGTTTCCAAGCCTACCGCTTTTCCCGTAACACGAACATCTCCACTGCTGGGGTGCAGAAGCCCTGCAACCAATTTCATCAAAGTACTTTTACCGCTACCGTTACTGCCCAGCAGACCTACAATTCGGCCTGGTGCAATATCAAGCGTGATATCTTGAAGGGCTTTCTTGCCGCCATACGTTTTGCTCACATGATTCAACTCAAGAATATTACTCATTCACTGTTCCTCCTCTTCCATCACGATGCAGTGATTGCTTTCCTTCTGCAACGGCATCCGCCACGATATTTACGATATCCTGTTCTTCGATGCCCAGCTCCTGCATTCCTGTCAGAAAACGCTCCAGCAATTCACCAGCCATCTCTTTTTTGATCGTCATAATTTTCGACTCCTCACTTGTCACGTATCGGCCCAGACCTCGCTTGGTTTCAACCACTTCTTCCCGCTCCAACTCCTGAAATGTTCGCTGTACTGTATTGGGATTGATCTGTAATTCGGCCGCGAGCTCACGAACCGAAGGAATTTTATCGCCTGCCTTAAGTGTACCGGTCACAATCTGTCTTTTGATGTACTGCATAATCTGCAGGTAGATTGGCAAGTTGTTGTCAAATTCGATGCTCACAATGTCCTCGCTCCTCTCTGTATCTGTGTGTTAGTTACATAGTACACTAGTGATTTGTTGTTGTAAAGCCCATTTATTTAAAATGGCTTCAAATGCAAAAAAAAGAACAGATCCTCAGATCTGCTCTTATTACTCTTGATTCTTTCAACTACATTCATTGTATGATGTAATGGGTCTGACAAGAAGTTTTCTATACGATATCCAAAGGCACTTTGCCCTTAGGTGCAGGGAATGCCTCGTTCAACCGAACAATTTCATCTTGGGTCAAAACAACGTCCATTGCCGCAGCATTTTCGGCAACATGTTCCAGCTGTACAGCTTTCGGGATCGCCAATATGTCTCCATCCCTGATAACCCAGGATAACGCAATTTGGGAGGGACTGACACCTCGATCCTTGGCAATCTCCTGAATGACTGCATGCTCCAGTAATTCTTTACGAAGTCTACCACCTTGGGCCAGCGGGCAATACGCCATCACAGGAATACGGCGTTCCCTCAACCAGGGAAGAAGCTCGTATTCTATACCACGAGAAGCTGCATGATACAGCACCTGATTCACTGCACAATGCTGACCAGCTGGAATGTTCCAGAGCTCCTGCATGTCCTCAATATCCAGATTCGAGACACCCCAGCGCAGAATTTTGCCTGATTGTTTCAACTGTTCCAGAGCTTCAACCGTCTCTTCCAACGGCACACCTCCACGCCAGTGCAGCAGGTACAGATCCAAGCGATCTGTACCCAGACGCGAAAGGCTGCGCTCACAAGCAGTAATCATCTGCTTCCGATCCGCATGATGAGGATACACCTTGGATACCAGGAATACATCATCGCGACAGTCTGCTATCGCCTCACCAGTGACCTCTTCCGCCCCGCCTTCTGCATACATCTCGGCCGTATCTATCACTGTCATTCCACGTTCAATGCCATAACGCAGTGCCTGAACTTCTTCTCTCCGACTGGATTGTTTCTCACCCATGTACCATGTTCCCTGTCCGATTGCAGGCAGTGTTGTCCCATCGGGCAGCTGGATCGTACGCGTTTGATTTCCTTGTTGCATCTTTACTCCTCCAATCTGAAAATAGTCCTCATTATCTATTCATTATTAAACCGATCTAAGCTATTACCTTCACTCGCCCCTTTATTCGAACGCTTCCAACGCTCCACCATCATGATATACAACTGATCCAGTGGTAACGTGAGGCTGTTCTGGGCAATGCTTACTGTCGCATCGACTATGCTGCTGTTTACCGTCATTAATTTGCGTTTCATCCCATTCTGACGATCCAGAAACGCTTTCTCGTCCCACAATTTAACCCCAATCATCTTCTGTCCCATGAATTCATACATAAAAATATTCTCAACATCTTTCCAGGCAATTAACCCTCCTGATGTGTAAGAAGATGAATCCACAAACCCATGCTCATCGACAACAAAGGAAGGTTCCTTCTTAATTATCTTCACCAGGCTGTAGCAGAGACAAAGCCCAAAAAATAAAATGGAGAACATGCCTATAACCGAAGAAATGGCAGAACCTTTGGCTGAAGAATCATCAAACAATAAAAAAAATCCGGCTGCTACAAAAAGTGCCGCCCCCACTGTAAGCCATGCCATTCGTTTCCGGCTCGGGTATTCCACGTGCTGTTGATCATAGGATGTGGACAAAGTGATGTTCCTCCTTCATGGTGACTGAGACAAGAATATTCTATATCAACGAGGTACAGCTCATTAAATGGGCTGGATTACCAAATATACTTAAATAGCATTGTTCATTAAACAGATTCAACTAACATTAAACATCATGTTCAGACAGGTTTTCGTCCATTTCATGACTATTCAAACATTAGGATTCGTCATGCTTCCAATAATTCCTTTCGGGCACAGGCGATATTGTTAAGAAATAGGAGTATGTTCATTCAGAATCGTGTTGTCCTGCCTCATGCTTTCCGTTAATATAAATGGAAAGGTTAGGAAATTAAAACAATCTGATTTGTGGTGGGAGGACAAACAATGAAGAGTCTGCGCGGCATAACATCGGAGGATCTTTTTCAGATTACATGGGTTAATGATCCAACTCCGTCTCCTCAGGGCGGACAATTGGTATATGTAAGCCGGAAAACAAACGAAGCACGAGACGGTTATTCTTCTCACCTGAGACTCCTTAACCTGGAGAACCAGAAGGACAGACCTTTCACATCCGGAAATCAGGATCACGCTCCTGTTTGGTCGCCGGATGGTTCACAGCTTGCTTTTTTACGAGAGCACGAAGGCAAAACACAAGTGTGGGTGATCGCCTCAGATGGTGGAGAAGCACAGCAAATCAGTCATTTAGAACATGGCGTCAGCTCCCTGCTCTGGTCACCAGATGGGCTCACTTTGCTTGTTAAATCATCTGTGGACACGAGCGAAAAAGACGAAGATGGAACTAAAGATATCGATAAAAAACTGCTGCAAGAACTTGTGGTGGATCGAATTCGAATGAAATCTGACAGCGGTGGACTGTGGAACGGTCGCCGAACCCATCTCTTCCGTGTTCCAACCGAAGGTGGAGAGGCGATCCCTGTAACGACAGGCCATTATGACGTTGGGGACTATGCGTGGTCGCCGGACGGAGAGTCCATTGCGTGGATCGCTCAGTTTCCGGAAGAAGGCGAGCAGCATAACGATTACACCCTGACGAACCATGTGTATCGTGCCAAGGCTGACGGATCTGACGTGCAGCAGTTGACTCCGGAAGGATACTCTTTCGGCCGGCTGACGTACGCACCCGATGGACAGTCCTTTGCGTTGCTTGCCAGCGACCGCTCCTATGGAAATGCTACGCTGGTCAAACTCTACACCCTTCCGATCTCGGGCGGCAAACCCACATGTCTGAGCAAGGATTGGGATGTACAGATCAATCACAGCCTCGTTGGTGATATGCGCTCACACCTGACCAATACAGGTCCTGTATTCAGTCGTGATGGTTTATCCATTCTCTGTCTTGCCACTATTGAAGGCAGTGTCCGGATGGCCCGATTTGCACGGGACGGCAGTCATGCCGAATACATTTTGCCGGACGGGAAAGAGTTCTATCAGTTTGCTGAGCTGGAAAATGGACAGATTGTGGCTGCCGTAGCAGACGTACTTCGTCCTGGTGATCTCTTTCTATATACTCAACCTGATGAAGTTGGGGCCGAGCCTATACAATTGACCCATAGCAATCCTCAACTGGTTGAAGAGATTCAACTTAGCACACCCGAGACCTTCTGGTTCGATTCCTCTGATGGCCTGCGACTGCAGGGCTGGATGCTGAAACCAGCTGGCATGGTGGAAGGAGTCAAAGTCCCAACCATCCTTGAGATTCATGGCGGTCCACATATGATGTATGGCTTTACGTTTATGCATGAGTTCCAGATCCTCGCAGCACAGGGATATGCTGTTGTGTATATCAACCCGCGAGGTGGGCTCGGATACGGGCAGCAATTCGTAAATGCCTGCCGGGGTGACTATGGCGGCGGGGATTATCGTGATCTGATGGAAGCCATGGATTATGCGTTATCCCAATATTCGTTTATCGACGAGTCCCGTCTGGGCGTCACTGGCGGCAGCTATGGTGGCTTTATGACCAACTGGATTGTTGGACATACCGACCGTTTCAAGGCAGCCGTCACTCAGCGTTCCATATCTAACTGGCTCTCGTTCTACGGGGTGAGTGATATTGGATTCTTTTTCACGGAGGACCAGATTGGCGGTAATGCATGGGATGACACCGAGAAGTTATGGAAACACTCCCCGCTTGCATATGTAGGTAATATCAACACGCCGCTGCTGATTTTGCATGGTGAGCAGGATCTTCGTTGTCCGATTGAACAGGCTGAACAACTCTATGTTGCCTTGAAGCGGCGCAAACAGACCACTCGGTTCGTTCGTTTCCCGGGAGCCAATCACGAGCTGTCCCGCGGAGGTCACCCTCACTTAAGGGTACGTCGTCTGGAGCATATTGCTGGATGGTTCAATGAGCATCTATAACGCCATCATAAGATCACATTTATGAAATAAAAGGTAAATTTTCTTCCTCCTGCTACCTATGTCTGCCTGAGCGAGAAGAATTCTGGATCAGCAAAAAACCACCAGCAGAATCGGTCATATCATGACCTTCTCTGGTGGTTTTTACTGTTTGGACGTTTAGAAATAGGGTAAATACTGCGTCACTGTCCATACGCACGCTCGAATCATTGTTATTACATGAATAAAGTCCTGGATGCAGCCCCATACAAAATGGAACCCATCTGCTCGTTACAAGTTGCGAAATTATCAAATTTATTAGATAATAATCTGTCGATTGTAGTCGAAGGAACGGATTTCAAGGGGGATTTAAGCAATGAGCAAGAGCAAGAGCAATAGTCATACATTTGACGAGCAGATTAATCGGCTCTCTACGGGATCAGAGAAATGGGATGCGCTTGAGGAGATTTTTGGTGTGACGGATGCACTCCCCATGTGGGTTGCTGATATGGATTTCGCCGCTCCACCATCGGTCATTCAGGCGTTGAAGACTCGAATGGAGCATGGGATTTTTGGCTATACGGTGCGGACAGATGCGTATCACGCAGCGCTATCGGGATGGATGGAGCGACGTCACCACTGGAGTATTAACGATGAATGGGTTGTATTCACCCCAGGTATTGTGCCTGCACTCAGTATTGCTGTCCAACGGTTCACCGAACCGGGAGATGCAGTAGTAATTCAGACTCCGGTGTATGCACCCTTCTATGATGTGGTACTTGGTCAAGGCAGAGAACTGATGACCAATCCGTTGGTGGAGAACGATGGACATTACTCCATGGATCTGGAGCATCTGGAATCCTGCCTGAAGACGGGTCGGGTCAAAATGTTAATTCTGTGCAGTCCTCATAACCCGGTTGGACGGGTATGGACTCATGAAGAACTTCAAAGCCTTGCTGCTCTCTGCGTGCAATATAATGTACTCATCGTTTCAGATGAGATTCATGCCGATTTGGTCCACCAACGCGGTGCGCATACACCAATGGCCCTTATTTCTGAAGCTGTCGCTGAACTCAGCATCATCTGTACAGCACCAAGCAAAACGTTCAACATTCCGGGTCTCTGCACCTCCAATATCATCATTCCAAATGTCAAACTGCGGGAATCATTCATGCAGGGCGTGAAAACGATGGGACTTGCCAACATCAGCACGTTGGGAGCAGTTGCATCCGAAGCGGCCTACAACGGTGCTGAAGAATGGCTGGATGACTGCCTTGCCTATATCCGCGGAAATATGGAATACGTGCAGGAGTATGTCGCAGAGCATATGCCGCAAATCGGAATCCGGCTTCCGGAAGCGACTTACCTGCTATGGATGGATTTCCGGAAGCTGAATATACCGCATGCGCAGCTCTGTACGATGCTGCTCAAAGAAGCGGGACTCGCTTTCAATGATGGAAGTATCTTCGGAGCAGAAGGCACAGGATTCATGCGCATGAATGTGGCCTGCCCACGTTCCACAGTGGAAGAAGCCATGCGCAGATTGTCTGTGCTGGTGGGCAGACTGTCGAGCAAGTAAGTTGAACTACGTTAAAACTATTGAATATGCTAACGAATTGGATACACCTTATTCCGAAGGTTAGCGTGAAATGGGAAAGCTAACGAACTTCAACCTCTTTATTATCGTTTGCATAGCAAAATTCTGTGAAAATACGGAAATACGGGCGTATAAGGCGTCTACGATTCGTTACAACACCAAAACTGTAGAATTTCGTCTGATCGCGCGCGCTCACTTCATTAAAATATTGATTTCGTTAAAATTGAAAAAGGGGCTGTCCTTGTAGTCAAATCCATGATTCATGTTCATGGTGGACTACTCGGACACCCCTTTTATATTGGAAAACGGTTTATACCCCATAAGTTATGA
Source organism: Paenibacillus sp. OK076 (assembly GCF_900110055.1). Classification (NCBI taxonomy): domain Bacteria; kingdom Bacillati; phylum Bacillota; class Bacilli; order Caryophanales; family Paenibacillaceae; genus Paenibacillus; species Paenibacillus sp. OK076. The sequence goes on along the minus strand of NZ_FOCH01000001.1, from coordinate 313,374 downwards.
AATTGGCATTTGAACAATCCGATCGCATAACCTGTCCAGTAACTTACGGTCATGGCTGATGATTAATAGTCCCAGGTTGCGCTGACGCGCGATATTCATCACCGTATGCCAGATCTGGGCCTGTGTGATCGCGTCCAGCATGGTGGTCATCTCATCCGCAATGACGTAACGTGTCCCTGTACCGAGTGCGCGTGCAATGCAGAATCGTTGCAATTCGCCGCCTGACAACTCACCGGTCCTGCGATCCAGCCAATTCGTCTGGATACCCAAGTCATTGAGCATCTCCTGATCCTCGATTGCCGCTTCCCCCAAGACACGGCGCATCCGCCAGCGAGGATTCACCGCTTTCTCCGGATGCTGGAATACAAGCTGAACCGGACAGGCTCCGGTTTGCGGAAGCGACTTCCCATCCAGCAGCACTTGACCTGCCATCGGTTCCATATAACCTGCAAGGATTCGTCCAAGACTTGTTTTGCCACAGCCACTGGGACCCCACAAGCCAACGACTTCTCCCTGCTGTACTTCCATACTTATATTCTGAAATACCCAAGCGTCTTTACCATAACGATACCCTGCATTTCTAACCTCAAGTGGCATGAATGCACCTCACTTCCCCACCACGAACCTTGCGCAGCTCAGGACGTTCACTCGTGCAAGCCATGGTCGCTCCAATGCAGCGTGGTGCAAATGAGCATACTTCTAACTGTTGCCGACCTGCTGCAGGCTGGGTACCAGATAGAGGTTGAAATTCATTTTGTGGCAATGCGTTCCAGAGCGCCTTTGTGTATGGATGTCTTAACCGTTCGCCCTTTCCCGTAAAATCACAAGCCTGTGCCGTCTCCACATTGGAGCCTGCGTAAAATACAGATATGCGGTCTGCTGCCGTCAAGGCAGTCGTAATATCATGGGTAATCCAAAGAATGCCGACCCCTTCATTGGCCAGTTGACGAAAATGCTTCATCGTTTCAGCCAGCACTTCGGGATGAATGCCAGGTGTTGGCTCATCTGCAATAATGAGTTTCGGAGCACCAGAGGTAGCTGTTGCCATCAACACCCGCCGAGCCATACCACCTGACAGCTCAAACGGATATTTGCCCGACGTGCCATGAGGCAATCCATAACGTCCCGTCAGCTCCTGCTCTGCCTTTTGCATCGTGAATCGGAGCGTCGATTCGTGCTTACGCCCTGTCTTTTGGCTAACAGGTTGAACCTGCCTGCCCACCTTCAATAACGGGTCCAAATAACTGACCGATTGCGGAATGTACACCAGCTCATCTCCACGCAGATGAAGCTGCCGATCCTTGGTCAGGTGCTCGCCTGCATAGCTAATCTGACCTTCTATCGTCGCATTGGCAGGAAGAATGCCCATGATCGCCTGCGCCAGCACACTTTTGCCAGATCCACTTGCCCCTACGACGGCGACAATCTCCCCTTCATTCACAGACAGATTCAGATCCTGAATAACATGGTTCTCCTCGTGCCCAAACCATCCCCGAGCACGCCGGAACGAAACCGATACTTCCTCCACTTCAAGAAGTGCCATGTTTACATCACCTCCCTTGAACTGCCGGTTCCCGTTAATGTCTTCAGACTACCGCCCAACACATCAAACGCACGGACAACCAACAACAATGCGAGACCTGGGAAAAAAGCCAACCACCACATACCTGCGGATAAATATCTCATCGACTCTGATAAAATAATTCCGATCGCTGGCTGCTGCGGTGACAACCCCAGCCCCAGAAACGTAATCGCTGCCTCATGCAGAATGGCATGAGGGAAGATTAGCAGTACTCCCACGAACAGCTGTGGAATCAGATGGGGCAGCATGTGCTGCACCGCAATACGCATTCGCGAATGACCCAATCTGCGTGAGATGTGAATATACTCGGCTGATCTCAGCTGAATCATCTCTGCCCTTACAATGCGGGCCAGATTCGGCCAATGGGTCAGGGCAATCGCTAACGCCACCCCAGGCAAACCTCCACCGAACACAAAAGCCAACATTACCAGCGACACCAAGTGAGGAACACTCAGGAAGAGGTCAATGATCCATGAAATGACCCGGTCCGCAGCTTTCCCTGAAGCAGCAGCAAGACCCAGCAATAGCGCGATAAGTCCGCCGCCGCAAGCCGCGAGTAACCCCACCTGAATGCTCGTTGCCAATCCTTTCAATGTGCGCATGAACATATCTCGTCCCAGCCAATCCGTACCGAAGGGATGTTCCCAGGCCGGAGCCAGATTCCGATCCATTAATGAAATCAGCGTCGATTCAGCCGGAAGCAGTCTGCCTGTCAGCCACACGGTGGCAATCCAGATCACACCCAGGCCACCCCAGATCATCGCCCATTTGCGCGGATTACGAAAACGAGGATTACTGCCACCTGAATAACCTTTCCCACCATGAGTACGTGGATGGACTGACCTCCAATTCCTCTTGTTCCCCGCCTCACTTCTGGGAGAGTTAACTTTCGGATGCTGTGCAGTCTGAGCCGCAGGCCGGGAGGGACGTTCCAATGTCTGTTTCATCCTGTAGCCTCCTCCTTCATGCGCGGATCAATGATACGGTACAGAATATCGGCAATCATGTTGCCTGTAAACACAAATATCGCACTGCACAGTACAAGTCCCAGCAGCAGCGGGACATCACCGCGCAATCCCGCCTGGACCGTTGCTTGACCCAATCCGGGATAGGAAAACACTTGCTCCGCGAGCACAGCTCCACCGAACAATTCACTAAAAGATGCAAATTGCAGCGTCAAAGCTGGCAGTACCACATGCCTGAACCCATGACGACGAAACAATTGAACACCTCGCTCACCTCGTGCCCTAGCAAAAAGAATATAATCCGAGTCCAGTACATCCACCAGCTTCTGCCGGGTATGCAAGGCAATGGCGGCTACACCCGTCAAGCTCAATGTGAGCGCAGGCAGAATCATGTGTATGACCCGATCGCCCCATGACACTTGATCTGCCGCCATGCCCGCAGGTACACCAAGCCCAATGGGCAGCCAGCCAAGCCATACACCGAATACCATGAGCAGTAACAGCGCGATCCAGAATACCGGCGTGGAAGCCAGTGTGTAACAGTACCAACAGATCAGACGATCCAACCGTGAATCCCGTTTCATGGCAGCAACGACGCCCAGACCGAATCCAATCAGACCGGATAACACCCAGGCCACCGCCATAAGAGCGACAGAATTCATGAATCGTTCCTGGATGATGTCCGCAACCGGCTGTCTATAGATCATCGATGTTCCCAGATCGCCCTGGACTAGTGCCTGCCCCCAAGTTAGCAGCCGTTCTACGGGTGAAGCATTGAGCCCCCAACGTTCTTCAATAAGACTGCGCTGTTCTGCGCTCACCCTGATCATATCTCCACCAATGTAGGCTTCCACCGGGTCCACTGGAGAGAACTGCATTAATATAAACGACACCACACTGACTCCTGCCAGCAAAGATAACAGCCGCAGCATTTTAAATCCGACAAATCTGGCCCATCCCATCCTGTCCTCCATCCAATCTCTCCCCAATTCAGGCTAAAGCTACCGCAGCGTTTCTATTCCGAATCTTCTTCCCAAGACCATTCTTCCAGGTTGGATGTCACCGGCCACCCATGACCATGTGGATGGATCTGCTGTTCACCGATGTTGAGTCCATTCTTCACCAGATACAGATGGTCAATGTTCACCAGCCATGCCCATGGCGCATCGCCCTGGTAACTGAATCCTGTCGATCCATCCCACTCCGCTTTCTGCCAGAAGGGCAGTGCCTCTTCTTCCGTTGTCGCTTGGAGAGCCTGCTGCATCCAGTTGTCCACGGTTGGATTACTGTACAATCCAGTGTTGTAGTACCCTTCCCCTTTATGGGAACTACTGTAGAGGTTGTATGTCTCAAGCGGATCATGACTGCCCCACCCGAATAATACGGCATTGGTATAAGCCAGCTTTTTCGTCTCTTCCCGGCTCTTTCCCTCTACATTGACCTTGATCCCCGCTTGGGCCACCATATCCGCAGCAGCCAGTGCCAACGACTGTCTCGTTAAATCGCCTGCAAAATAAAGCAGATTGAACTCGGCCTTTGTACCGTTCTTCTCGACAATTCCGTCACCATCTGTATCCACCCAGCCCCCATCAGCCAGAATCTGCTTCGCTTCATCCGGATTCGCATCTGCAAATACAGAATCCGGATTGCTCCACGGCAGGTCGTCGCTGACCGAGTAGGCCGGACGACCATGGCCCTCCAGTACCCCTTCCACCAATGCTGTGCGATCAATCGCCACATTTACCGCTTTGCGAATGGAGATGTCGGATGTAACATCATTGCCTGCCGGCAGGCCATCACCAGACTTCACGCCTGCGGGCTGCATCGGGAACATGATGCCCCGGTTATCCACTGTTTTCACTGATTCCAGCTTCATGCCGTTCACCTGCTGCTTGCTGAACGCCGCCGGGATAGCCGCAATATCGACTGTTCCGGCTTGCGCTGCTGCAAAGGCTGCATCCTCATCCAGATAGAGGAACGTCAGTTTATGGAATGTGGACTTTTTCCCGTAATATTGTTCGTTAGCCTCGACGATCGCCTGCTGACCCTTATCCCATTGCACCAGCTTGTATGGACCAGACCCAACCGGATGCTCGGCATAATCAGGACCATAGGCGTGCTCGGGCACAATTCCGAGTGTCGTCAGAAGACTGATAAACGTGGACTGCGGCGACTTTAATGTAAAAACGACAGTGGTTGTATCCGGGGCTTCCACATCAGCCATATTGGTCAAATCGATGACCGAACCGCTCTTGGCAGCCGTTTCAAATGTAAACCTGACATCTTCGGCCGTCAGTGGCTCACCATCGGAGAACTTTACATCATCCCGGAGTGTGACGGTCCAAGTCAGCCCATCTTCACTGACGGAATGCTCTGTCGCCAGATCATTGGCCAGTTGAAGTTTGGCATCCCTTTTTAACAAAGTGCTCTGAAAGAGCGGTGAACCGTACTGTCCCCAACCCGTAGTGGGATCAAATCCGCCCTCCGGTTCCGTGCCAACAGCCAGCACCAATTCGTCTTTGGGGAGAGAAGTCGCCGCCTGATGAACGCTCTCTATTGTTGAGGATGTCCCCTGTGTACATCCCGATAGCCCAACTGTGCATATAAGTAAAATGCCTAATCCCGCTCTAACTGATCGTTTCCCCCATGAAAATCCGTGCATTACGCTGTTCCCCCTTCAATTTTTACGATTCAACCCATTACGTGTTACTTTTTTTGAAAATTGTAGCACAAAATAGTTTTATTGTGTCAACAAACTTAACTTCGAAATCCATTTATTTTCATTTACAGGGAATTTAAACGAGATTAACAGGGGGGTCCGTAGATGGTACAGCGTTTCAAGTTAGGTATTATAACAAAACAAAAAGAACAACAGATTATCGGTAATGGACCAATAATCTGTTGTTCTACATACGTGCTATGGACAAAGTCGGCTAATGCCAATGAATCGGTTATTGAAATTTTGAAAGTTAATCCGTTGAAGAATCAGGAGAATGGTGAGGATGGTGATGACTTTGTTGATTTTGGCTGTGATCATGATTGTGAGGACTGTGGTGGCTTGCCATTTTGTTGAGCTCATCCACATACGTTACGGACAGCTCTGCATACAGTACTCCTTTTTGAACCTGGATCTGCTGATGCAGATGACGTAATCGTCCTAGGTTGCCCCGTACCGCAATGACCTCCAGACACTGATCATGGTTCAGGTGCACATGCATATTGGAGATGATGTCATGGTGTGCCTCGTGCTGCAGCTCCATTAACCGAATAGGAAGATCACTGATATGGTGGTCATACACCATCACAATGGTTCCAGCTACATCCTGCTCGGAATGCAATGCAGAAGGCTCCAGCAATGTTTTACGGACCAAATCACGGAAAGCTTCTGAACGATTCTTATACCCCTGCTCTTCGATATAGCTGTCAAACTGTTCAATCAGAGGCGTGGGAAATGCCACACCGAACCGGGTCAAATCTTCTTTGTCTGCCATTCATATCCTCCTGCCGCCTCGTTTGCTTCGAGTGTACCACAGTCCTGTCTTCTCATCGACTATACTGTTGTTTCTCGGTAGTGGCAAAAAGGATAATGTAGCTCGTATTTATTTAGGTATCTTGGTCAGTTCCTGTCTGACTTTGGTATAGGTAGCACTTACCTTCTGTTCCAGTGTATAGATATGTTGTTTGGAGCCTGCCCATTTCTCCGCTGCTGCGGATAAGGAGTTCAACGAGCTTAATACGCGTGATGACTGGCCTAGTTTTGCACTCTGTTTGAACTGCTGCAACGCGTTTGAATATCGCTCTTTCGATAGGCTCGCCTGTTTTTTGCCCGTTTGAATCTGCTTCTTCACGGGATCAGCTCCAGCCAGTAAAGTACGCAACCGTTTCACTTCTGTGCTCTTTCGTTTGCGGGCTTCGGCAAGCTCCTTTTTCTTGAAACGAATGTCTTGTCGAGCAAGCTGAACAACTGGTTTTAACGTATCCGCTTGGGTGCGAATAGCCGCACTCCATTCCTTGTTTTTGATCGCTTTGGCGGCATCGAGCTGCCTATTCACTGAACTGTACAAGGCAAACAAAGACTCATACCGGGCCTCGGTTTGTTTTACCTTTTCGGTTAGACCAGCGATCTTTGCATCATCGATTTGCCTTATACCCACACGTAATTGTTCCAGCTCCTTGCTATTAGCGGCATGAATGGTCTTTGTCTTTTGCTCCCAAGCTTGTTCCTGCGTCGTCCAGTTGCCAACGTTCTCGTACGCTCGTTGCAGGGACAACTTGGTCTGCGAATCGGCCTTGCTCAGCACCGTCTCCCACGCCTTCTGGGCTGTTACGCCAAGCTCGGGACCCGCCGCTTCAGCAGCGGAGGAATAATACATCACACTCATACTGAATATGATGATGAGTCCCAGGCTCATACGGGTCCATACGTTAGCGCGAAGGTTAGGGCGCGCCCCGCATCGGTTGCTCAGGTTGCTCATGAAACTATGATTCTTCATGCTCCTCATAAGGGATTGATTCATAATCTTTTGGTTGTTATCATTCCCCTCATTTATGCCGTGTTCCCTGATTTGTGTTGCACACGAACAAAGACCCACCTGATGATTTTCCTTTTCTTCCAAAATTCCAGTTTGCATTCTCTTCTACCCCCTCAATGTGAATTGATAATTAGAACCTGCTGGATGTGTCTGTGCGGTGACTCGATTACGATCCCTGATATACAAACTGGCAAAAAACAAAAAAAGCACCCGCAAGTCAGGCGTATTGCCTGCTCTTACGGGTGCTTCCCTCATAAGCCGTTCCATATGGGATTCGCCGAAATGGTCATCATCTCGAATCGAACCATTACCTTTCCCTAATATATTCCATACTTGTATTCTGGTCAAGTCAGATAGAGAAACCAGCATATCAACCGGGAGAACCCTTCCCGCTTGCAGATTACTTTACCGTCCAGCCAGGATGGCTTTCATTTCTTCTGTCAGGTCTTCTTCTTTCAGGATCATGTAAATGTTCTCCCCCTGGGTAACATTCAACTTGATCTGATAGATGGTATCTTTCTCTGTTTGATAACCGGACCTTTGACGTTGAAGCAATTCGCTGATAATTTTTTTATTTTTGGTAGCGATCTGTTTGTTGCCACTTAAATTCCCGTCCACATATTCTGACTGAGGGTACACCATCTGAGGATTTCCGGGACTGTTAATCTCTTGCATCACAAACTGCGCGGAAGCCACCTCATCTACTGAAAATTCCAGTTGTTCGTATAATTTGTTTTCTTTCAGCCAATTCAATACCCGATCATAGCTTGGTTTGATCTCAAAATTCCACATCTCCTTAGGCTGAAAAGGATCATTCGATGAAGAATCCTGATTCATTTCCGCAAATGCAAAAGACTGCCACGGGGAACGTTGCTCCTCGTAAGTCTGGTCCATAATGTCCTGCTTCAGCAATTCCTTGAACTCACGAACTTGCTGCGGATTACTGATATATACCTTCAGATAAGGACTAATGGTTGAGCGAATTCCAATACTCAGCGCGTCCTCTTCCAGCTTATACGTATCGTATGCAACTCTTTTGTAGTCCTGGGTCTGTTTCAAAGTCATTAATTCCTGACGGAACTCCGCTTCGGGAATGTAGTATTTACGTTTCATCACCTTGCCGTTATCCAGCTTGTAATTAATAAACACATACTCGTCATTACGCATACCTGGATTGATGGGATCATCCAGCAAAGACAGATCAGAATCCACGATCTTCTGATGAAGAGCAATAACAGCTTTCATATATTCAGAATCACTTGAATAGAAAGGACCATCATCCATTTTCGATGAGACACCGTTAATATAAGTGTATCTCTCTCCACCTAGCTTGATACTGTTAACCTTGTTCAACTCAGGCACTCGTGCAGCATATCCATTCCAGCTGGCAACAGGCACGTACAAAATCAGTCCGGCGACGATAGCATATAAAACCATCTTGGGCAGCAGCTTGCTGCTCCAAATCAACCACGTCTTGCGAATAATCATCTCGGCTACAATATAACCGACAACTCCACCGAGGATATATCCGAAGATTCCCCACCCCGATGATCCTCTTGGAGCAATAATGGTGAAGTAGGCTCCACTAATTAAAACCAGCGTAAACATTAAACCAAATCGGAATATGGGTTTAACAAGTGTAAATGTCACCGCTTGGGTAGCAGATTCCACCTGTCTCTTCGCATAGAATACGTAAGATAACAGAATGAACAACACTGTCAATATGGAATAAATAATGAGTTCCCAACCGATCACAGGAGCTCCACTAATCGAACCCATGCGAAGAACTAAAGATATTTTTTCTGCATTTCGCCCAACATCATCGTACGGATATCCAAGCAGGTAATGTTGAAGATGCAAGGAAAAAATGAACCATACAACAACAGGCAACAGTAGGAGTGCGTATACGGTGAGTCCCTGTAATACAGACTGTCCAATGCACATGCCTACCACCACGGTCAGCATGAACATAAACAGCGAGTAAATGCTCATACTGAGGCCCCACATCCAGATTGAACTACCACCGAAAGTAAAAGCTGGATGATCCAGTACTGCCCATACCCAACCGGTTATTGCTGCGGTAATCCAGACCGGAACCAAAGTCACGACGAACCCCGTCAACAAATTAACGGTTAACAGATGCTTGCGGCGCAGCGGCAAACTGTGGAACAGATCCGAAGGTGCACCAGATTGCATATAACGGAATAAAAATATACCCGCAGCTACCGGGAACGTAATGGCAAACAGAATTTGCACTTCCCCATTCGCCTGGAACAAGCTGGTAATCTGCTGTGGTACTTCCCGGTACTCTGTACCGATATAGAGCGGCAGCGAAAACAACAACGTGAGCAGATACAAAATGCCAATCCATCCATGCTGCCTGAAATTTTGGAACAGGATGCCCCGGTTACAGAACAATCGGTTGAATATCATATCCTGCATCCTCCATTTCATAGATAAATATTTCTTCCAGCGTCAGCGGCAGCACATCCAGCAGATAGGGATCAAGTGCACGGAAGCGTTCCGTTACAGCCTCGCGATTGCCTTTCACAATAAACAGGGATACACTGCCACGCTTCTCTTCATGCAGAATATTCACCTGTTCCTCCATAGCCTTGGCATGATCCGGATGACGGAATGCGACCTGTATTTTATGCGTATCAGCCTTCAGATCATCCAGATCTTTCTCTACGATAATCCGGCCTTTGTGCATGATGGCAACATGGTCGCACAGGTCTTCAATCTCGCGCAAATTGTGAGACGAGATCAGAATCGTCACCTGACGCTCCGCTGCTTCCTGGAACAGCAGATTCTTGATCTGCTGCCGCATGACCGGATCAAGCCCATCGATCGGCTCATCCATGAGCAGCACTTCAGGCATGCAGCTAAGTCCAAGCCATACGGCTGCCTGACGGCGCATACCTTTGGACATGCGATGCAGTTTACGTTTCACGTCCAGTTTAAATACACTGCCGAGCTGTACAAAACGTTCCTCATTCCAGCGAGGGTATACCGAACGATAGAAGGCAGCCATCTGATGGATGGACGATTGCGGGAAAAAGTATGGCGCGTCTGCCATAAAAATGGTACGTCCCTTGAGGTCCATATTTTCATATATTTCTTGTCCATCCATGCGAACCGTACCGCTATCCTGACGATAGATACCTGCCAGTATTTTGAGCAGCGACGTTTTGCCTGCCCCGTTGGAACCGAGCAAACCGTAGATCGATCCCTTATGTACTTGCATCGTGACGCCATCAACGGCTTTTTCCTGTTCAAATGCCTTAATGACCTGATTCAGCTCAATCATGCGGCTCCCCCTTCTCTATACGGGCCATCGCTTCCTCAAATAAAAGCGTCATATCGGCTTTGCTGAGACCGGAATATGAAGCTTCCGCAATCAGCTTCACCAGAGCGGCTCTGATTTCATCTCTCATGGCTGCATTCGGATGTTCCACGGACGATGATACGAAGCTCCCTTTTCCCTGCAATGAATAGATATAACCTTCACGTTCAAGTTCCCGGTACGCCTTCTGAATCGTATTCGGATTAACCGTGAGCTGCCCGGAAAGTGTGCGAACGGAAGGCAGCTGCTCATCGGGTTGGAGAACACCGTACACGATCATTTCTTTGATTTTGTCCACTAGTTGCTCATAGATCGCCTTACGGCTGCGTACATCCAATTCGAACATCCCGCACCTCCTCTCTATAAAAGTTGTAATACCCTATTGATGAACGATGACTGTATTTTGAAGTGTATGTATCCAACCCTAAGGTGTATTAACTGTACTACTATTATTAATACAGTTAATACAGATTGTCAACCATTTACTTTGACTTCTTATATAATTCGCGTTAGGTTTATATATATGATCAAAGTGACATATTAACGAGCTGAAATAGATCACTCCGCTAGATAAAAGGCGTAATTTTGGGGTTCAGTTTGGTTCGGGCGGGTCTCTCCTGGTGGTAAAATCACTTTTCGGGCTAAATACGTTCAAAGCTTGTTCTGATCTTTCCCCTTCCGTTATGATGGAGAAGAACGTTGTACTTGCATACTGGTTCTCTTGCTCGCTTCGCTCGTTGCTTGTACAGTTGTCCTAACGTCTGACATATGCGTACATATTTTATAGATGGCTTTATAAAAACCTCATGAGGGAGAATCCGGGATGAATGAACAGAAACAGAATGATTCTATAGATCGTAATCGCCCAGAAACTACAAGCGTGTCAAATCGCTTTGAAACAAACGCGACAGCAGCAGCATCGACAAAGCGTGTATTAATCGTAACCGCCGTTGATGCGGAAAAAGAGGCTGTACTGCGCGGCCTGGGTGACCAGGCAGCAGAACGCTTTGATGTTATTGCTGCGGGCGTAGGCCCTGCCTCGGCCGCAGCAGGAACCGCTGCCGCGCTGGCCTTTGCCTCAGCAGCGGCTGGCGCAAGTGCGCTGGCGCAAGGCTCCGCCGCGCCAAGCCAAACTGATGCGGCACAGGCATCTGCCGCATCCTCAAGGCCGGGGCCCCTTGCCGGGACCGGACTGACCCCAGCGTACACGCTGGTGGTCAGTGCCGGCATCGGCGGCGGGTTCCCCGGCCGGGCGGACGTCGGCTCCCTCGTGGTAGCCGACGCCATGGTTGCCGCCGATCTGGGCTCGCAGACGCCAGACGGCTTCCTCAGCGTGGACGAGCTCGGTTTCGGCTCGTCCCGTGTGGCGGCGGACGCGGCGCTTGCCGCGCGCCTGCGCCATGAGCTGCAGCGGGCAGGGCTCGCTGTCAGCGGAGGCACCGCGGTCACCGTATCCACGGCGACCGGAACGGCCGAGACGGCCGCGGAGCTGCTGCGCCGCGTGCCAGATGCCGCCGCCGAAGGCATGGAAGGCTTCGGCGTGGCAACGGCAGCCCAGCAGTTCGGCTTGCCAGCACTCGAACTGCGGGCCATATCCAACGCGGTCGGCCCACGCGACCGCGACGCCTGGCGCATCAAGGATGCCCTGGATGCGCTCCAGGCTGCAAGTTCCATTTTACGGGAGGTACTTACATCATGAAAATTGCATTTTCCCCTTGTCCCAACGATACATTTATCTTTCACGCCTGGGTGCATGGACTGATTCCTGGTGCACCTGAGCTTGATGTCCGTTATGCGGACATTGATATTACCAACGGCCTTGCCGCAAATCCGGATGGACCAGATACACCTGAAGTCATGAAAATATCCTATGCAGCACTGCCTTATGTGCTGAATGATTATGCGCTTTTGCCTGCGGGCGGCGCACTTGGCAGAGGATGTGGTCCACTGGTTCTGACCGCTAACGGCACAACCGATCCGGCCTATCTCTCGGGACGCCGAGTTGCCGTGCCGAGTGAACGTTCAACAGCCTACCTGCTATTCCGTCTCTGGGCAGCACAAAATGTTCCCGGCGGTGTAGGCGAGATTGTCGTTATGCCATTCGACCAGATTATGCCTGCTGTCCGGGATGGCAAGATCGATGCCGGCCTGGTTATCCATGAAGCACGCTTCACGTACCAGAATTATGATCTCAAACTGATGACAGATCTCGGTAACTGGTGGGAAAGCGACACAGGTCTGCCAATCCCGCTGGGTGCAATCATCGCCCGTCGCAACCTGGATGCTCACGCCCTTGCAGGTTGGGCACGTGCCTCGGTGGAATACGCATGGGCGCATCCGGATGAGTCCAAAGCATACGTCATGGAACATGCACAAGAGATGGACCCTGATGTAACTGCACAGCATATCGGCCTGTACGTTAACGAGTTCAGCGCCAACCTGGGCGATGATGGTTACGGTGCAATTACAGCATTGCTTGGACGAGCGATGAAAGAAGGACTTGTTCCCGAGTTCGATCTGGATTTGTTGCGGATCTAATTCGCAAGGGCATCAATCCAAACAATCAATGAAGCTAGGCTGTGCCAATCTCTTTTTCTATTTTCTGCTGGGTACAGTCTCATTGCTAATATCTCGTGTCCGAGGCGCTAACGAATCGGTAACACCTTATTAAGCAGAATTGAGCGGAACGGCAATACTTACGAACCTCAGTCACGTTATTCCGTTAAATCTCAGCGAATAGATAGAAAAAACAGAAAGAACGGCGAAATAACGCTTCTGTGATTCGTTAGATTCCAGTATCCGTGGAATTCCGCATATTAACGTGACTCAAGTTCGTTAGATAATACAAAGGGCTGTCCTATAAAGTCATATTCATGACAATAGGACAGCCCTCTTTAATTTATTTCAATAACAAACCGAACCTATACACACTGATAATCCAAACCTCGGCACATTGATCCCACCACGCGTATAAGACCTAACCACTCAGCGGATCTAACCAATCATCCATTCAATGTAATCTCAAACGTTCTTCTTACAACGATCCAAACTTTATTACACCCCCACTACCGTGCGAATCATAACCCGCAGAGCATCCAGCATCATGGGGATGGGCAGTGACGGCACGGAAGGCTGAAGCACAGCCATTTCTGTTGAAGCTGGAAAATGTACAAATCCGGCACGAATCGGAAGCTGTTTCAACCGGATATGATCCAGCACCCGGTACATCGTATTGTTACAAATATACGTGCCTGCCGTATTGGACACCGCAGCCGGTATGCCTGCTGCCCCCATGTTATTCACCATCGCACGAATCGGCAATGTGGAGAACAGACCGTCCGGGCTGCCTTCCACTATGAGCTCGTCCACGGGATGCTGGCCTTGGTTGTCCGAATAGGAGCCAGGAGGAACATCTTTGACATTAACAGCAATCCGTTCAGGTGTAATGGCTGTCCTTCCTTTGGCCAAACCACAGGCGATGACGACATCCGGTTGATAGGATTCCATCTCTGCGATCAGCAGATCCGCACATTCATCGAAGTGCACAGGCAGCAGGACTGTTTTCAATTCCGCTCCCTCTATCACTTCCTGCACAAGTGCCTCCATCAGCTCTCCCGTCGGATTGATCGCATCCCCGCCAAAAGGTTCAAATCCGGAGATCAGAATTTTCAGCATCGCTTTTCCTCTCCTGTCTATTTCTCGGATTTGTAACGCAAGCCCCACTGCCCGCGGATCGTGTCCATCAACTTCATAATTTCCAGGGATTCGTCCAATTGGATCGTTCTGCTCTCCGTACGTCCTTCCAGAATGCAGCGCCCTGCTTCCTCTGCTTCAAACGCATATCCAATGCACGTCCGGTCATCGGTAAATGTCTCCGGTTCGTCCTGGCCGTTCACGTGCAGATAAGCTTCTTTGCCTGCCAGGAAAAGTGGTAAACGAATATACCCTTCTGTGCCATATATGACCGCTTCGTTACTCAAGTTAAGACGAATGGCCCCATTCAGCGATGCAGAACGACCTTCGGAATAAGACAACAGTACGGAGAACTGTTCGTCCACACCCGTCTGTCCAATATTCGCCGTACTCCACACATGCTGAGGCTGCTCGCCAAAAATCATGGACGCGAAGGAGATCGGATATACCCCTGCATCAAGCAAAGCCCCACCACCCAGATCCGGGTTAAGCAACCTGCCTTCCGGCTCCCAGCCTACGCGGAAACCAAAGTCGGCTTTGACCAAACGTACCTCGCCGATTCTGCCTTCCGCAATCCATGCTCTGGCTTGGGTAATCGGTGGCAGAAAGCGTGTCCACATGCCTTCCATAAGAAAAAGCTTGCGCTCACGCGCCTCCTCGACCAGCTGCTCCAGCTGACGGGCATTCATCGTAAACGGTTTCTCACAAAGTACTGCCTTGCCCGCTTCCAAACAAGCAAGCACATTTTCCTTATGTAACGGATGCGGTGTTGCCACATAAATAATATCCACTTCAGGGTCCTGCAGCATCTCATCGTATGAACCGTAAGCGCGTGCAAAACCATATTCAGCTGCAAACTTCTCTGCGCTTTCAGATGTTCGTGAACCCACCGCCGCTTTTACGGCGTTCCCGGCATGCTCCAGGTCTCGTGCGAACTGGGATGCAATCCATCCCGTACCCATAATGCCCCAATTCACCTTGTCCCGTCCAACAACTTTCGTCATCGTAAAGCCTCCCCTGATATCAACATATTTTAAAAAGATCACGATCTCGATTAGGCCAACACGGAGTCTTCTTTATTTTACCAAAAAGAACCGCTTGCGTCAGACCCGTTTCATCTTTCACATTCCATGATGTCATTTCATTGATCTAATTGAGATCCACTCTCATTTCAATTTTTCTGTATTTTTGCTAAGATGATTGCAGATCACAGATGAAAGGACGACCCGACTTTGTCCACACTGTTAACCATTGATAAACTAGTGAAACGTATCGGTTTAACCGAGCAGCATATTTTATTTGAACATGTGAACGCAATCGTGGATCAGGGAGAACGCATTGCCATACTTGGTGCATCCGGCCAAGGAAAAAGCACATTGCTCCGCATTCTCGCCCTGCTGGATATTCCTGATGAAGGAGACCTGATCTGGAAAGGAATTTCTTATCGGGATTCGGACCCTCGTATCTGGCGCATGCGCATGACTTATGTCGCACAGCAGGCTGTCATGCTGGCAGGCAGTGTGGAAGATAACCTGAAAACCGTGCACCTGCTTCACAGGCAGCCATACGATCAGGACCTCGCCCGCCTCCTGCTTGCAGGAATGGGATTGGAGAATCTTGATATTCATAAGCGGGCCATCGACCTCTCCGGTGGGGAGAAACAACGCATAGCCCTAATCCGTTCCATGATGCTGCGTCCTGAGGTCCTGCTGTTGGATGAAGTGACTGCTTCCCTGGATCGGACCAACGCACGCCTGGTGGAGGAACAATTGACCCGCTGGAGCCAGCAGGAAGGCACTTCGCTCGTCTGGGTTACCCATGATCAGGAACAGGCACAATCATTCAGTACAACCACCTGGTTTATGGGCAATCAGACACTGCTGGAGCGCCAGCCAACAGCTCATTTTTTTGACAACCCGGCTACGGACCTGGCCAGACAATTCATTATGCATCCTGCCCCCGCGGCAGAATAAGGAGAAATCATGTCACTCATCGCTCTGAGTTTTACCATTATATTCGTGATGGTCACCATGCTCATCTCTGTCTGGCAGAAGCTTGATCTGGAAAAAGATATCGCTATAGGCACCGTTCGTTCCGCTGTACAGCTGTTGCTTGTCGGATATATACTTCAATTTATTTTTAACTCGGATCACCCCGCTCTTATCGTTGCCATTGTCGGATTCATGATTATCGTAGCCTCCCTTAATGCTGGCAAACGCGGCAAAGGACTTCGCTGGATTTCCTTGTATATTGCGGCTGCAATTACGGTCACGGAGCTGCTCATGATGGGGCTGTTGTTAGGACTGGGTATTGTAGAGCCTACCCCCCAATACATTATTCCGTTGAGCGGGATGACCATCGGTAATGCCATGGTAGTGTCCGGGCTGTTCCTGAATCAGATGAAACGCGAGGTCGAGTCCTCCAAAGGAGAGATTGAATCCCTGCTTGCACTGGGCGCAACGCCAAGACGTGCTTTTCAGGACGTATTGAAACGTTCCGTAAAATCCAGCATGATCCCCACGATTGATGGCATGAAAACGGTAGGACTTGTACAGCTTCCTGGTATGATGACAGGCATGATTATTGCGGGTGCCGATCCGGTTGAGGCCGTGCGTTACCAGATTCTGATCGTGTTTGCTTTTACCAGCTCAGCCGCCATTACCAGCATTCTGCTCAGCCTGATGACGTACCGGCAGTGGTTCACATCGGATATGCGTCTGCGCTCGCTATGATATATCCACCTTGCGAGGAAAGGAGGTCACACCATGTTAACCCATCCAATCACCAATAATAACGGCAGCACCTCCCATACATTGACCCAGCCGGATCACCCGAAACGCTCTGATGAATCCATGTCCCGAACGGAAATGGATGCTTTTCTGAACGATGCGCTGCTCGAACTGCGTCAGGCAGAGCTGGTTACCGTGAATACGCATTGGCAATGGAGTCAAACGGAGCTTCCACACCATACTTTGGTCTACATGCACAAATTCACGGGCAAGCTGGTAGCGAACGGTATCGAATCCCTTGTCACTCGTAAGTCCGCCTTCTTGTCTACACCGGGAAACTTTCTTGAGCTTATCTCTGATACGGACCAAGAGATTGAATTGTATATCATTCATTTCGATCTGTTTCGGGTGGCTGAGAAAACGAAAGAACGGCGAATATATGAGCGAGAGCTTGGTTCCCCTGTAACAGGATGGATTCAGGGCCCTTACTATGGGATACAGCGAATTGCCGCACAATTAACAACTGAAGCTTCACAGACCAGCCTGAAAGTGCAGCTGCTTCTGACTGATCTGCTTCATATGCTCTGGCCGCAGGAAGGTCAGGTGCATGCGGAAGCACAGGACGAGCCTGAACAATGGCTCAGATCCACCTTGCAGTACATGCGGGAAAACTATATGAACGAAATCAAGCTGGAGAAGCTGGCCGAACTGGCAGGTATGCATCCATCGTATTATTCACAGCTGTTCAAGAGCCGGATGCAGAAAAATCCTATCGAATATATCACTCATTTACGAATGAATCGGGCCAAGGAATGGCTCATGACTTCAGATCTGCGTATTCGTGATGTGGCCCGCCAGGTAGGCTATCGGGACGAATTCTATTTCAGCCGCCGCTTCAGAAATCATGCCGGTTATGCGCCAACTTCCTATGCCAAGCAGGTACATCGAAATATCGTCTCACTCTCCTATCCATACACCGATCACCTGATGACGCTTGGCATCACACCCTGTGCAGCTCAAATCCAGGGCCATCTGCCCCATGTTCCCAAATCGTTGACGCTGCCGTTCCATGCCTATGAACCATGGGAACAGGGACGCCAGGCATTCCTGGATGTGAATCCCGATTTGATTCTGACCAAGGACAACGCAGCCGTTAAAGCGATGGAACATATCGGAGATGTCGCTCCAATCATCACCATCCCTTGGAATCAGACAGATATGTTTGGTCATTTGCAGAAAATTGCCTCTATTGTTGATCGTACTCAAGCGGCTAAGGAGTGGCTGGATCGGCATGAGCGCAAGGCGGAGCGGGCTCGCAAAAAGATCAGGGAGACAGCGGGTCAGGTCACCGTCGCGATCTGTACCTTAACTGCAAAAGGACCGCGCATGTACAGCAATCGTAACTTCGGACATGTATTTTACCGCAGCCTGCAACTGGCCGCTCCTGATCGAATTCAGAAGGAACTAACGGGCAAACCTGCCGGAGTGGGATTCAACTGGATGTCTTTCACGCCTGGAGAATGGGATGGATTGGAAGCGGATGTGCTGCTAATTGCGGTTACGTCCATGCACGAACGTACCACTCTGTTACAGCAGATTACTGCTGATCCATTGTGGAAAAACTATCCCGCGGTAAAGGCTGGGCGCGTACATGTCATAGACTGGAATTCATGGGTCGTATACGCTCCGTATTCCATCAACATCCAGCTCGATGAAGCGCTCTCTATGTTGACGAACCATGCAGCATTTCTGTAATCTAAAAAATGTCCATCTCTATAATCTTAATTTATGCCATGTACGGGCCTGAATTAAGATTTTATAATGTTCACTAATTGATAATGATAATCAATAACAACAGCAATGCGTTGTTGGTACCAAAGGAGTGACCCGCATTCAACATCCGGGACTATCACAACGTCCGTCTAAACCAAGAAAATCCGCAGTCACGGTTGGCCTCATGTTTTTGGCGGCCATTGCCGCACTGCTGCTTAGTATGTTTGTCGCCATTTCTCTTGGTGCCAAAGGGCTCACACTGGAGACCGTATGGACTGCCATATTTCAGTACAACCCGGCTTTAACGCCGCATCAGATTATTCACGAGCTACGGCTGCCACGAGTCATTGCTGCTGCAGTGATTGGTGCCGCCTTTGCTGTGGCCGGAGCGCTCATGCAGGGAATCACACGCAATCCGCTGGCAGACACCGGCATTCTGGGGATCAATGCAGGCGCTACCTTTGTCGTGGCTCTAAGCTTCGCCTTCTGGCCGGGATTGCCTTATGGCTGGATTATGTTCCTGTCATTTGCAGGGGCTGTGCTTGGCACGCTGCTCATTTTCCTGCTGGGTATGGCGGCCCCCGGAGGTCTGACCTCCATCAGGCTTACTGTTGCGGGGGCCGTTATTGCAGCCATGCTGAGTTCGCTCAGCACCGGTGTCGCCATCTATTTTGACTTGAGCCAGGATTTGGCCTTCTGGTATGCGGGTGGGTTCGGGGGAATTGAATGGCGGCATCTGAAGCTGATTCTGCCTGTTCTGCTCGTTACTCTGGTACTCACTTTGCCTATGGCCCGTCGGATATCTCTCATGTCGCTAGGAGAAGAAGTTGCGATTAATCTCGGAATCAACCTCCGCTGGACCAGGCTGTTTGCCTTGACGGCGGTTGTTGTGCTGGCTGGCGTATCCGTTTCCGCTGTAGGCTCGATCGGCTTTGTTGGACTGGTCATTCCACATATTTCCCGCAAATTGGTTGGCGTGGATTATCGACTCATCATTCCGATGTCCTCCCTGCTCGGAGCCGTCCTGCTCGTGCTCGCCGATCTGGGATCACGCATTGTGAACCCGCCTCAGGAACTGGCAGTAGGCATTATGGTCGCCTTTGTCGGTGTACCCTTCTTCCTCTATCTGGCCCGTAAAGAAAGGAGGGCCCTATAGCGATGAACACCAATACACCCTCACGGGGCAAACGTTCCATAGCGGTCAGCGTTGCGCTGCTCTGCATCGCCTGTGCCGTTATCGTGATCAGCCTCAACTCGGGAACAATTCGCCTGTCACCAATAGCCGTGCTTCACACCCTGCTTGGTTATGGCACGCCGGATGATCAGATTGTATTGTTCGACTATCGACTGCCACGCATTCTGGTTACTGTACTCGCCGGAGCGGGACTCGGTGTGGCTGGTGCGGCACTGCAAGGCATTACACGCAATCCATTGGCCGATCCGGGCATCCTCGGCTTGCATGCAGGAGCGGCTTTTGGATTGATGGTATTCGTAAGCTTCTCCCATTCCATGAATGGCTCAGTTGCCTTGCTGATTCCGTTGTTTGCTTTTGCAGGGAGTGTCGCCGCGGCGTTGATTATTATGCTGCTATCCTATGACCGACATAACGGAGTATCCCCCATTAAGCTTATTCTGGTGGGCATTGCCGTAGCAGCCGGTTTCCATGCCCTGACGCTCTATCTGTCCCTGCGTTTGGATGAAGACACCTATTCCTTCGCCGCCCGCTGGCTGGCAGGCAGCGTCTGGGGCAGAGACTGGGTTCATGTTCAGGCGCTGCTTCCATGGATTGTGCTGTGCATCTCGTACATATGGAGCCGCTCCAAAACGCTGGATGCCTTCAATCTGGGAGATGCTGCCGCGACCAGTATTGGTACACCCGTCAGATCCCAACGTGTTATTTTGCTATTGTGCACGGTAGCATTATCTGCCGTCAGTGTGTCCATGGCTGGCGGGATCGGATTCATTGGTCTGGCGGCGCCGCATCTGGCCCGCAGACTGGTTGGCCCGATGCATCGCCATCTGATCCCAGCCGCCGGACTCATCGGCATGGTGATCCTGGTTGCAGCCGATACAGTCGGGCGAACGATCTTTCAGCCCAATTCCATTCCGGCAGGCGTCGTGGTCGCGGCGATCGGCGCACCTTACTTTTTATACCTGCTGGTACGAACCAAGTAATGGCTTTATCGGAACAATCCGAATGAATAATTTTACCGGTACACCCAACATAAAAACGACATCCATGAGATGTTCAAGGAGATTGAGATTACCCATGTTAAAGAAAAACCTGTTGCTCTTCATGAGCATCTGTCTGGTGCTTGTACTCGCAGCCTGCGGGAACGCCAATAATTCATCCTCTGCGTCGGAAGGTTCTACGAAGGACACTTCGAACGCTGCACAGGACACCCATTCCGCTTCTGGAGAACAACGCATCGCATCCATGTCGATCCATCTGACCAATGACCTGCTGTCTCTCGGCATTACCCCGGTTGGTTCGGTGATCGGCGGGGAAGCCAAAGCCTTCCTGTCCCATGTTGCTGACCGTCTTCAAAATACAACGCCGCTTGGTCCCGTTAAGGACCCGGACATGGAAGCCTTACTTGCCCTGAAACCGGATGTCATCTATCTCGACGAAGAATTCTCCGGTGATGATATTGCCAAATTCGAGAAAATTGCCCCTGTACACGTCTTCAATCTGGATGATGGCACTTGGCGCGACCACCTGAAGGACATTGGTAAACTGGTCAACCGCGAGAAAGAAGCCGAACAATACATTCAGGATTATGCAACTGAAACGGAAGAAGTGAAATCCCTGATCCACGATACAATCGGTGACGGCACTGTAATGGCGATCCGTGTTACTGCCAAAGAACTGCGTGTATTCAGTACACGCCGTCCAATGGGCCCGATTTTGTACGAAGATCTGGGGTTAACTCCAGTTAAAGGTATTAAGGATTTCGACTCGTCCAAACCGTATCAAGTTATTTCCCGTGAAGTGCTGCCGGACTTTGATGCCGATGCGATCTTCGTAGTTGTGAACTCGGATGATGAAGCTCAGAGCATGTTCAAAGAACTGCAAAACAATCCGATCTGGCAAGGACTGAAGGCTGTCAAAGCAGGTCATGTCTACCCGATCGGTGCTCAACCTTGGCTGGACTATTCTTCAATCGGCAATAAAATGGCCATGGATGAAGCCAAAGAAATGTTTTCTAAGAAATAAAATGTTCCTTATGCACAACATATAAAAAAACACCAAAAAACCTCTCTTTGTAGATCGAAACAGAGTCAGCGAACATGCTCTCTTCATCCACTCAAAGCAGAGGTTTTTTTATTATCCAAATCGGTATCCCTGTAGATAAAAGTCCGTCGGCATGGCCGAATCACAAGGTACAAACGACGATCTCAACATCCGTTTCGGCAAAAGCATTCTGAATAATGCCCTTCACCTTATCCCACTTCAACCTGTCCAGCCCGCAGCCGATTTGCGGCATCGCCAGTTTGTTGAGCCCCTCTCTAACGCATATGTCACGCATGGATTCCACGGCACGAGTAAACGACTGATAGGTCGGTTTGTTCGAAAACTTGGCCTTGGTGACCAAATTCAGCGTCCGTCCTACCGGATAACATTGTCCGATCTCAAGCGGCTCCTGCTGCGCCTGCTCCTGGAGAACCTCCAATCCAAATCGCTGCCGAAACTGCACAGCAATTCCTGCACCCATGCGGGCATCTGCGGAAATACAGTGTGCAAGCGTGTAACTGTCATCCATGGTAAACAAATCCTGCTGTATTTCGCGAAACTCCATATTGTCCTCTTCCCCTTTACAACTTTTACTTTTTCAATTTCTCCAACTCAGTCTCCCGCCAAACGATCCTCAAACGCCTTGAGCGTTTTCTGTCCTGCTGACCGGTCCAATACGGCAAATACGATTCGTTCAAAGGAATGCCTAAATTTCTCCTCTACCAATACATCATGGAAATACTTCGCTACGTCCGCCGGATCATTCCTGAATACCCCGCAGCCATATGCACCTAGTACAATGGTTTGATGTCCATGCAGCGCGGCCACGTCCAGAATATAGCGAATACGCCCTTTCATGACGGACTCAATCTGCTGCTCATCGGCATCCTCCCGATCTCTCACCACTCCTGCATTTACAGCAGGCGCTGTGATGAATGACGTCAGATAATATTTGCCCAGCAGCCGATCCTCGTCATCGCGAATCACCGGGACAGCAGGCGAATAGATCATGTAGTCCGAGTACAAACAGGATCTCAGCTTTCGATTGTAATCATACATTTCGCTCATTTGGGCGATACATGGGTACAGGCCTGTAGCACGAGCCAAGCTTTCCTCCTGTGCCTGGCTGCCTCCCAGGAAGCCGCCGCCGGGGTTTTTCGCTGATGCAAAGTTCAGGCAAACGACATCTTCCCTTCCTTCATCCACAGAAAGACGTGAAGCGGCTGCGAGTGTGGTCTCGCCCGTAACCTCGATGCGAACGGCCGAAGCTTCGGTGGCAGGTTGCATCTGAACCATTTCTTTAGCTCTCTTTTCTCGAAGATCGATAAGCTCCGTTGGACGATATAATATCGAATCCCGGATCGCTCGCTGTAAATCCATACCGATCTGAACTCTGCGATCATACTCGTTCACGTATTCTCCTTCTTCCAGAATAGCCAGCGTCTGATGGGCGATATGAGATCGTTTGGAACGTTGATTTGTGCTATGGAAATCTGTTGTTTTACTGCGATTGTTGTTCTGTATATTGTTCTTATATTGTTGATCGTTCATCTTCATCACTTCCTATATTTTCTCTAAGACGGGTGAGGATCTCACCCAGCCAGTTGGTTCCCCGCCACGTTTTTCTATTACGGATGCGCGGGTCTTCTTCCGCCAATCCAACACCCCAGATGCGGTCATCCGGGCTTGCTTCCACCAGGGTCGTGCCGCGGGTGGCGAGCAGTGTGGTCAGCAGTTGTTCGTTTTGGGTGAATTTGGCTTCGTTGCCCTCATAGACAATGCGTTTGCACTCCGCTTCCCATACCGTCTGGTCGAACCCTGCGACCTGTCTGCCCAGCTTTTTTTGTACGGAAGCGGAGCTTGCTTTCAGGATCTTGTCTGCAATAATCTGATCGCCGAACAGCAGTGCTTTCTGGTGCATCATATATTGCTCTGCACTCGTGTAATGAATGCCATTCACGGTAAAATCCGCCGGGTGCCACTGTGAGAACGGAGACGCTGTGCGCCAGAAAAATGTAAACTTCTCCATCGATAATCCCTCCTAACTTTATGGGGCCAATCTTTCCGGGTTCAGTCTGTATAAACGAGAG
Source organism: Paenibacillus sp. OK076 (assembly GCF_900110055.1). NCBI lineage: Bacteria > Bacillati > Bacillota > Bacilli > Caryophanales > Paenibacillaceae > Paenibacillus > Paenibacillus sp. OK076. The sequence continues at coordinate 289,429 of NZ_FOCH01000001.1, read as the reverse complement.
GGGCGATGTCCGGCATTCCCTGTATACTCCCCCGTTTCGATGACCCAATCGGCGATTTTGCGCCGGAAGGCGGCAGCCAGAAGTTTTTTGCCACTGATGGTCTCATATACTTTCTGAAGAGCGGTGAGCGTGAACGTCTCCGGCATCAGATTAAAAGCTATATCGGTATACTCCACCTTCGCCCGCAGACGTTCCAGCGCATAGTAAATGATCTTCGCATGATCAAAAGCAATTCCTTGAACCTCATTCACGGTAATGTTGCTGCTGCGCACTCTGCCTTCCAACGTTTCCTTCGTCTCAATAACAGCCGACAATTCCTCTGTTCCATTGGTCAAAATCAATTGCACCCTGCGCTCCGTCACACGTCCACGCTCATGAATATGGCGTTTCTCCTCCAGAAGCCGTTGCTCCATTCGGAACCAGTCTGCTTCACTGGCATCGTCGCCAGCCTGAAGTTGCAGTTCGCTGCTGTCAACCAGCGCCATGTAGGAACAGCTGATTACACGCGTACGCGGATCACGATGCACATCTCCCCAGGTATACAGCTGCTCCAGATAAATATCATCCAGTCCGGTTTCGGTGAACAGTTCCCGCCTAGCGGCATCTTCCAACGATTCCTGCATGGAGACAAACCCACCCGGAAGCGCCCACTGCCCCATATAGGGATGACCGCCACGACGGATCAGCAGCAACTGGAGCTCAGGTTCCGCAAGCTTGCGATAGTTCTCCTGCGTTTCACTTCGTATTGTAAATACCAACATATCCACCGTTACGGAAGGACGTTCGTAATCGCCCGCGTCATAGGTTTCTAGAAACTGTTGTTCACTTATATTCACGTGATTCTGATGCGCTAATGGATTTTGATCAGAATTACCCTTATGTGTCATTTCGAAAGACCTCATTCTGTTATTAACATTTTGTTATTAACAATTAGTTAATAACAATCTAACATATCTTTTTGACCTAGGTCAATATTTCCAATTAGGAATAAATCAGTTGTTTTATTTAATACAAATGTGTTATTTTATTTTAAAACACTTGTGTTAGAAAAGGTGAGGCAATGAAACGAATCGCATTATTGGATATTCTCAGAGGTTTTGCCATTATCGGAACATTGGGGACAAACATCTGGCTGTTTGCATACTTAGGTGATCTGAACAAAATGTTTAGTGATCCGCTTGAGCCGTGGTGGAGTTCATGGGACAAACTGCTGCAAACGATGATGATGGTGCTGGTCAATGGCAAATTTCTCGGACTGCTCACGCTACTCTTCGGGGCGGGCATGGAGATGAAGCGGCAAAAAGCCCAGCGTGAAGGCTATACTTGGCCTGGTGTCTACATCTGGACATGCGTTCTTTTGCTGATTGATGGTCTGCTGCATTACACGTTGGTCATGGAATACGATGTTCTGATGAGTTATGCCATTACAGGCATGATTGTCTCCTTCATCATTAATCGCTCCCGTCGTTTCATTCTGATCATGATGGGCATCGCAGGTGGCGTGCATCTGATTGGGATTACCGGAATTACGGCATTATTGGCGCTGGAATCCGGTTCAGCCTTCAATGGCATGGACACGATCACGGGTCTATACGCCTCGGGCACCTGGTGGGAGCAAGTGATGTTCCGTCTTAGCAACTTCGGTTTCTTCCGCACGGAATCCATTGCCATCATTCCACTCAATGTGTTCCTCTTCCTGCTGGGAGCGCTGCTTATGCGGGCCCAAATATTCTCAGATCATGATTCGGGGCGCCTCAAACGTCGCAACTTAATGATTGTGGGACTTGCCGTAGGCATTCCTCTTAACCTACTTCTACTGGTTCCTGGTGGTATTATGGACCTGTTCGTCCGTTATATTAGCGCTCCCGTGCTTACTCTTGGTTACTTGGGACTGATTGCTTATATGATGAACAAAAATATATTCCCTCGCCTTTTTAACCGTTTTGGCGAAATCGGCAAGATGGCTCTGAGCTGCTATATTTTGCAGAATATCATCGCCTCCGCCCTCTTCTATGGATGGGGTCTTGGACTCGGTGGACAGCTTTCCTCCCTGTTCATCTTGCTAGTGTGGGCCAGCATCTGTGTAATATTAATGATCTTCTCCCACCTCTGGCTGCGCAGATTTCGTCAAGGTCCGATCGAGTGGGTATGGCGTAAATTGTCCATCTCACCTGCAGCTAAAGACACTTCACGTTCCACCCCCATGTAACCTTTGTTCCATATGTAGAATACTCACAAAAAGGATAGGTTCGCGGATTAATACTCCGTTGCCCTATCCTTTTCAATTGGTTTTGATGTTAAAAAATATGGAAGACACCAATCATTCTTTTAGTCAAAAATAAAATAACAACTTTACTTGACGATATGTCAAATGAAACTTATCATTTAGTTAGTCGACTAATTAAAAGGATGGAAGCGCTTATGAAATCAGATCGAAATGAACGGTTAATGGGCCAATTATCAGAACTCGTCAAGCTACAGCGTTACAAGGTTCATGAGAAGCTTGTCAACCACCCTGAGTTATATCCGGGTCAACCGCCGCTGCTATTCCAGCTTGAACGGGAAGATGGTCAGACCCAGAAACATCTGGCCGAACAGCTTCACCGCGCCCCTGCTACGGTAACGGTAATGCTGAAACGTATGGAAAGCTCGGGATTTATACGGCGTGAAGCCGACCCGAAGGATCTGCGCAGCCTGCGTGTCTATCTGACCGACCAGGGCCGTGATGCGCTTAAGGAACTGAGAGAAGTATTCCAGGAGCTAGATCGCCAAGCCCAGAAAGATTTTACACCGGAGGAATCGCAGCTGATGTCGGCGCTCGCCCAACGCATGGTTCAGAATCTGCGAGAATATTAAGTGAGATGTTTCTGTCTGTATGACTATTTGCAACAAGATTATTTCATAACGAATGAGGTGATTTTCCCCATTGTGGACGTTAAAACGATTTCTTACCCCGTATAAGTCAGCGGCCATTCTGGCTCCATTGCTCATGGTCCTTGAGGTTGCCATGGACCTACTTCAACCCAAGCTAATGTCCAGCATTGTGGATGATGGTGTTCTTGCAGGGAACCTGTCCCACATTATGACTACAGGTTTGTTTATGCTTCTTTTTGCGTTAATCGGATGGGTTGGCGGTGCAGGCTGTACGCTGTTTTCAAGCAAAGCGGCTGTTGGATACGGAACCGATCTGCGCCAGGAATTGTTTGATCATATTCAGAAGTTCTCGTTCCGTAATCTGGATACCTTCCAGGAAGGCTCGCTTATTACTCGCCTGACGAGTGATATCACCCAGATGCAGACCTTTGTACAGATGCTTCTGCGTATGTTTATCCGTTCGCCGATGCTGATTATCGGCAGTATTATTATGGCGTTTACGATCAGTGTCAAACTGGCGCTCATTCTCATTTTGTCCGTGCCGATTCTGTTTATCATCTTATATATCCTGATATCTGCCTCCTATCCACTTTTCGCCAGCGTTCAGAACAAACTCGACAAGGTGAACGCGGTTCTTCAGGAGAATCTGGCCGGCATTCGTGTCGTCAAAGCTTTTGCACGCGCACATCAGGAGAAGAAGCGTTTCCAGCAAGCCAATGAAGATTATACCCATACGGCAGTCAAAGCCTGGCGCATCGTATCGCTGAATGCACCGGTACTAAGCCTGATGCTGAATGCAACCATTGTAGCGGTGCTGTGGTTTGGGGGCTTCCAGGTTGTAGGAGGCGATATTGCCGCCGGGGATTTGATTGCTTTTATCAACTACGTAACGGTTGTCCTCTCGTCGCTCACTTCAATCGGCATGATGATGATGAGCTTCTCCCGCGCCAAAGTATCTGCAACACGCATCAATGAGGTGCTTAACACCCAGCCTGATATTCAATCGGGAGATGATATGTCTCGTAAAGGAGCAGGTCAGGTGGAATTCAGGGATGTCTATTTCCGCTATGATGGAGAACATACCCTCTCCGGAATTACACTGACGGCTCGGCCGGGAGAAAAAGTGGCCTTACTCGGCTCTACAGGATCAGGCAAAACCTCACTTGTACAGCTGATCCCCCGCTTGTATGATGCCTCACAGGGTGAAGTGCTCGTGAATGGAGTGAACGTGCGTAACTGGGATCTTCAGGATCTTCGCAGCCGTGTGTCCATCGTATTACAGGAATCCATCCTGTTCAGTGGCAGCATCCGGGATAATATCTGCTTCGGCAGACCTGATGCAACGGAAGCTGAACTACGTGCCGCAGCTCAAGCGGCGGCTGCTGATGATTTTATTATGAATCTGAAAGATGGATATGACACGGAGTTGGGCCAGCGCGGGGTCAATCTCTCAGGTGGGCAGAAACAACGGATTTCTATTGCCCGTGCCCTGCTCATGCAGCCGGAGGTTCTGATTCTGGACGACAGCACCAGTGCCGTCGATCTGCGTACCGAAGCAAGCATTCAGAAGGCGCTTCATTCACTAATGAAAAACAGCACCACCTTCCTGATTGCACAACGGATCTCTTCCGTGAAGGATGCAGACTGTATTTACGTGCTTGATGAAGGCGAAATCGTGGCAAGTGGTACACATGAGCACCTCATGGCCCATTCGTCACACTACCAATCCATCTATTATTCGCAGCAGCGGAAGGAGGACGTTCAATTTGGCTAAAAACACTTCTTCCTCCATTCATCAGACCGTTGTCCCACCGATGATCGGAAGACCTGGGCCACCCGGCCGAGGTCCGGTTCCCAAAGTAAGAGCCAAGAACGCCCGCCACGCCATCATTCGAGTGTGGTCATACATGGGACGTCATCGCAAAGGGGTTATCGCTGCTCTGGTATTGACGGCTCTTGGAACATTACTTAATCTGGCAGGACCTTATCTGCTCGGCCGTGCGGTCAACGAACATATCGTTCCCAAAATGACGGACGGTCTACTGAAAGACTGCATGTTATTATTGACCGTATACGTTCTCGGTTCGTTTATGATGTGGGCTCAATCCTATGTCATGATCGGTGTCTCTCAACTGACTGTGAAGGATTTGCGCCATGCTCTGTTTTCACGGCTGCAGCAGCTGCCGATCAGCTTTTTTGACAAAAATCAGAGCGGTGATCTGATGAGCCGGGCTACCAATGATATCGATAACGTGTCCACAACGCTGAACCAAAGTGTAACCCAACTGATGTCCAGCGCCATCTTGCTGGTTGGCTCCCTGTCGATTATGTTAGCGCTGGATGTCCGTCTGACACTGCTCAGTCTGGTCACGGTTCCCCTGATTACGATCGCCACTCGGCTGATCGCTTCAAGAACCCGCAAACATTTTACCGCCCAGCAAAAGTTGCTAGGTGAGCTTAATGGCTACGCCCAGGAAACCATTGCCGGACAAAAGGTGGTTGCAGCCTATAATCGCCAGGAGCAGGCCCAAAAACATTTTCAGAATCTGAATGAGAAGCTTCGCACTTCCAGTACCCAGGCTCAAAGCGTATCGGGTCTGGTCGGGCCAACGATGAATGTCATGAACAATATCGGCTTTGCCATACTGGCAGCCGTAGGTGGATGGATGGCTTATCATGATCTGACGTCCATCGGGCTGATTGTAAGTTTCCTGGCTTACTCCCGCCAGATTGAGCGGCCCATCAATGATTTGGCGAACCAGTACAACCTGATTCAGGCAGCTATTGCAGGTGCCGAGCGTGTATTCCACATTATCGATACACCAAGTGAATACGTGGAAGAACAGAAGAAACAACTGGAGCAGATTCAGGGTAACGTTGTATTTGAGGATGTATCCTTTGGGTATAACTCCGAGAGGGACATTCTGAAAAAGGTTAGCTTCACCGCCAAGCCAGGCGAGATGGTTGCACTTGTCGGCCCGACGGGAGCGGGTAAAACAACGATCATTAACCTGCTGCCTCGTTTTTACGAGATTACGGGTGGACGAATTACCATTGATGGCTGTGACATCTCCGAACTGGAGAAGGACCAGCTAAGGCGCGAACTTGGCATTGTGTTACAGGATGCCTATCTGTTCTCCGGCACCATTCGTGACAATATTGCTTACGGCAAACCCGATGCAACGGACGAACAGATCCAGCAAGCAGCGAAGTTGGCAAATGCCCACCCCTTCATCCGCAAATTATCGCAGGGTTACGATACCCCGATCATTTCCGGTGGCAGCAATCTGAGTCAGGGACAGCGACAACTGTTAACCATCGCTCGTGCCATTCTCGCTGATCCTGCGATTCTTATTCTGGATGAAGCGACCAGCAGCATCGATACACGCACCGAGATGCAGATTCAGGAAGCGATGCGCACTTTGATGAAGGATCGCACCAGCTTCGTCATTGCCCATAGGTTAAGCACGATTCGTGAGGCCGATCAGATTCTCGTCATTGATGACGGCAAGATCGCCGAACGAGGCAGCCATGATGAGCTGATGCAGCAGCAAGGTTTCTACTATCAGTTGCATCAGGGACAGCTTACTTGATTTGGGTTCGTGTTGATTGACTGGTTAAAAACACAGAACCACAAACTAAAACGCCGCATGAGGTTCCGTTTTATTCCGGACCTTTGCGGCGTTTCCATTTTATCGCTTCATTCGTACAATTCCGCGTGTAGTTTTATTTAGAAAATTTAATGTGTGTTCTTTAAATTCAGAAGGAGGTAGGTTGTTTATTTCTTCAATAGATTGATCGAGAGTTCGCTTTTGGCGAAATAAAATGGTATTAATCTTTTTTATCGTGCTTATTTCTTCATTTGAGAATCCATTTCTTCTTAGACCAACGATATTAATACCATGTATGTACGAACGCGGACCATCTGCTAAAGAATATGGAACGATATCTTGTGAAACTTTACTCCCTGCTCCAATCATTGCAAACCTTCCGATGTTACATGATTGGTGTACACCAGAACCACAACCAAAAGTGATATGGTCTTCAATGTTAACATGTCCGCCAATTTGCACATTATTAACGATGACGTTGTGATCTCCCATCAATACATCATGTGCGATATGAGCATAATTCATAATAAAGTTGTTACTTCCTACTCTCGTGAAACAATCTCCTTTTGATGTGCCTTTACATATGGTGACATACTCTCTCACGGTATTATTATCTCCAATAATGAGATACGATTCTTCGCCCTGGTAACTTTTATCTTGTGGATCTGAACCGATAATGGCACCATGTGAAATATAGTTATTCTCCCCCAATATCGTGTTAGTCCCTATAATAACGTGACTTCCAATCCTGCATCCGCTACCTATTTTAGAATTTTCTTCAATGATACTGAAAGGTCCCACTTCGACATTATCTCCAATTATTGCTGTAGGATGAATAATAGCTGACTGATGTATCATTTAGCACCTTCCTTTGTTTTGGAAAGTTCATCAAGCTTTTCATTTAGTTTTTTTATCGTTTGGGGGAGTCTGGAAAGTGCAGCGGATTCTCGTAGTTGTTTCTTATGTGAACGAGCTGTATATCCTGACACCATTGAGTTCTGGGGCATGTTTTTAGTAACCATGGTTTTAGCTAAAACTACGCAGCCGTCTCCAATCGTGATATTATTAATTACCGCACTTCCACCAGCCAATATGACGCGATTACCAATTTTTGATGAGCCCCCAATTGCACTTGTACCTGCGATAATGCAGTGCTCACCAATTTGAACATTATGGCCAATTTGAATAAGGTTGTCCATTTTAGTTCCTTTACCAATACTTGTTGAATCAATCGTTCCGCGATCAATAGTGGTGTTTGCTCCAATTTCAACATCATCAAAAATAACGACATTTCCGATATGTGGGATTTTAACTTGTTTTTGACCATCCCATTCAAAACCAAAGCCGTCAGCGCCAATTACTGCGCCTGAGTGAATGATGACATTATCTCCGATGAAAGTATCATGTAGAACAGTGACATTAGGGTGGATCAAGCAATTCGTTCCAATGGTCACATTCTTACCAATAAATGAATGCGCGGAAATAATAGTATGATCCCCAATAGATACATCTTCTTTGATTACCGCAAATTCGTCGATCTGCACATTACAGCCTAACGTTACCGAAGGATCAATTGCTTCTGATGATAATACACCACTGCTTTTGGTTTTCTCGCTAAACATTTCAATTAAGCGAATAAAATCAAGTCGGGGATTTTTCACCTTAATAACAGGTACTTTAAATTCTATTATTGTCGTTTCTGGCACAATGAAAGCCGAAGCCTTACATTGATCTAATTTATTTAGATTTTTATCCGTAACAAAAGCAATATCTCCCTCTTTAGCAGCATGTATTGAACCTACGCCTGTTATAACGACATTGCCATCACCTATTAGAATCCCATTTAACTGTTCAGAAATTTCATTCAAATTACATGGCATGATATGGCCTCCTTATGTATTTAGATTAGATTATTTAATAATTCTCGAGCAAAAAGAGTGTTCAAATAATGAGACGTTCCTGATCCTATGATTCTTGCATGAAAAGGAGGATTCAAAGCTAAATCGCCAATAAGATCCAGCAGCTTGTGACGAGACAATTCATCATGAAAACGTAAATTGGGATAAATTTTCTTTTCACCAATAACTATGCCATGCTCTAAAGAAGCACCTTGTATTAAACCTTTGCTTTTTAAGTACATTATTTCTTCTTCAAAACAAAATGTCCTAGCTGGCGCAATATCAGTTAAGTAATTGTTTTCTATAAAATTAAAATTGGATGTTTGATCCGAGAGGTAGGCAATTTTATGTTCATTTTTAAAAGACACGCAATAGGAGGTCATAGAGGAGGGACGAGCTTCAAGAAAAGAATCACCGTGCTCAACTCTAATTTTTTGTTGTAAATGAAGGTACGTTTTTTTGACTTCTTGCTGCAGATAGCCAACTTCTGAAATCTTGACTGCAATATCGGTAGAGCTGCCATCAAAAATAGGTAATTCTTCACCATTAACATCAATAATCACGTTATCGATGCCCATCCCACGAACAGCAGACAGTGTATGTTCAACCATAGATACGGTGTATCCATGCATGTTTTTAAGCTGTGTGCAGCGTTCCGTATTGGATACATTACCGATTTTAGCTTCAATAATTTCATATGGATCTACATCCACTCTTCTAAAAATAATACCTGTGTTTGGTTGTGCAGAATGCAGAGTTATATTTGACAAATTCCCACTATGTATAGCAATGCCGTCTAATGTAAAACGATTACGAATCGTTTTTTGGTACATTGCATCTCCTCCATTTTAATTGAATATTATTTTACTGAAATAATGCAACAGCCCACCCTGTTTATCGTGTAACTCAGCAAACAGCCTCGCCTCCTTTGACATAATTCTTCATCCGAATCCTATTTACATGTATTATATCGATTATGATTAGCTGATGTTGTCGATATTTGGAGGCTCGGCAAATTCACACGGATATGTAGCTGAGAATAAAATGATCCGCAAGTACGCTGAAAAAAAGCGTCACCGAAGAGCAGCATAACAAGAAACCTTAGCACGTTATCCGAGCTAAGGTTTCTAAACGAGCCATTTTTTATTTTCTTAACTGTCTACTTGACGGGATCAGTTCAGCGTTTTTGTTAGTTGGAATTATGCCCCCATAGGTAAATGAAGGGTAAATGTAGAGCCAATCCCCATTTCACTATGAACAGTAATTTTGCCATGATGATCCTGAGCAATTTTCTGACAGAGTGCCAGTCCAAGTCCTGTACCTTCTTCCTTGGTCGTATAGAACGGATTAAAGATCGTTGCCAGAGAGTTCTCTGGAATGCCGCTGCCCGTGTCGGTAATCGAAATAAGTGCTCTATCTCCATCATGTAACAGATCAATATGCACTTCACCAGGGTCTTCCATCGCTTCAAAAGCATTACGGATCAGGTTGATTAGAACCTGTACAATTTTGTCCCGATCCATGTTAACAACGACTGGCTCCCCAGTCATTTCAAGTGTAATTCGGTGGCCTCGTGATGCTGCATCTGACTCGGTTAACGACATGACACGTTCGAGACATTGCCCCACTCGTTCAGGTTTCATGTGATTTGTGTGTGGTTTGGAAAATTGTAAAAACTCAGCCGTTAGCTCTGTTACCCGCGTGATCTCCCCCATGATGACTTCATACCATGGTGCAATATTGAATGCCTGTCCGCGTGAGAGCTGCAGGAATCCGCGAATGGCAGTCAGCGGGTTACGAATTTCGTGAGCCATGCCAGCCGCCAGTTCACCAACGGCTCGGAGTCTTTCGGAACGGAAGACCTCCTCTTCGTTTTTCAACCATTTATTGCGTTGCTGTTGGAATAACCTGTCCTCCGCCACCGTAATAAAGTGCTGCAACGTCTCAGACATTCCCGGATATAAGGAAATACTGTAGTTCACCTGCAATCCCCGCAACTCCCCTGACAGCAGTGACGACATGCGTTCTTCAATGTCTTGTATAACAGGCAAAATGACGGCATAGCGATCTCCTGCATAGCGGGATATACCGTATGCATCCGAAAACTGTGTCGTAATAATTTCGCCTGTATTTCCGATTACGCTGCACCAGTTGTCTTCGACCTCTTTGTCAAACCCGTTAAAATTCTGAATATTCAGGATAATCAGTAGAAAGGATCTGTGCTCCTCCACCGTTTTATTAAGAGCATCTATGTAACCTTCGTAATTCAGCAACCCGGTGAGCGGGTCATGGAGGGTGAGAAAGTGATTTTTCTCCCGAAGCCTGCGCTTCTCTGCCTCGCTGTTAATCAGTGTATGATAAAAAAATATAATGACAATCGCCGTTAACATGTCAAACAGGGATACCAGCAAAGCATATGTATCAATCGGTACATAGGAAAGCCGAATCACTGTATATTCCAGCAATAGCAGCATCGATATGGGTAAAGTCTGCGCAACACGTTGTTTATTTTGGATCATCGACATGATCAGCAGATAATATAACAATTCGCACCAGTTCAGTTCACTGAAATAATGGAAAATGCCGAGAAAAATCCAATGGATGTTACGCAATGCAGGATAACGTTTCTCCCCATATATACTTGCTACAAGTAACACACCAGCACATATCATTAATGCGAGATGGGGAGTAAGCCCTAGAAAATAAGAGGACAGGATAACAAGCAGACATCCCAGCGGGAAAATAAGCATTTTCATCGTGTAACTCAGCAAACAGCCTCGCCCCCTATGACATAATACGCACATCCAGATCCTATTCACATGTATTATATCGATTATGTTTAGCTAATGTTGTCGATTAGTGGAGGCTCGTCAAATTCACATGAATGTATAAATTTATAATTAAAATAGGACAAACGGTTTATAGGAAAATGCATATTGCGAAACGATCTTACATATCACAATGGTCAGTACTGTGTTACAATACATTAATGGATTTATTTAGGATATTACCTTGGTTATGGAGTGATAAGCATGATACAACAAAGAAAACCTTTGGGCATAGGGACACTTTCTCTGCTGATACTTATTCTGGGATTTGCTTTTAATTATGGTTGGGGAGCAGAGAATTTCAGGTTTGGTTATTATCTGTTTGAGCTACTGAAATTGCCGATTTTTAGTAACGGTGACCAGGGACTCCACCTTCCCTTTGTGGCGACGGCAATCTTCTGGATACCTGCTGTAATTATGGCTAGCAAGTATCGGTCGCACTATGGTACACGGGTAGCTTTTAACGTAGCCGGGTTTATGCTGCTCCTCTGCATCGTTGGTCCCGTGGTTGATATTGTGGACAGGTTTGTAAATTCATAAAATAAAGAAGCCAGCACTCTTGTTATTCGAGAGTGCTGACTTCTTTGCTTTATTACTACACTTCTATTTTTTCGCCATATACTTGCGGATATCAAATGCCACCGCAGCCACAATAATCAACCCTTTAATAATCAGCTGCCAGTAAGGACTTACACCGATAAAGGTCAGACCATAGTTGATGACTCCAAAGATCAGCACCCCTGCCATAACACCAGGCACCGTTCCAATCCCACCCGCAGTCGAGACGCCCCCCACGACACAGGCCGCTATAGCATCCAACTCATACATGTTGCCGTAATTGTTCGTTGCCCCGCCCGTACGCGCGGCTTCCAGCACACCGCCCAGTCCATACAGTGCACCTGCAATGGCATACAACGCAATCAGGTTGCGTGCCACATGAATGCCGGACACATGCGCAGCCTGAATGTTGCCACCGATGGCATACATGTTCTTGCCAAGGCGGGTCTTGTTGAAGACGACCCAGCAGATCAGCGCAACCGCTATAGCAATCAATACGATATAAGGAATGGAATAGCCGCCGCCAAGATCGATGTAACCAGACCCAATAACGGTAAAATCAGGTCTCAGTCCACCAATGGGTTGTGACTGATTGGGCTCTGTATCAAAATAAATCGAGTTCAGACCATATACCGCAACCATTGTGCCCAGTGTGGCGATAAAGGGTGGCACATGTAATTTGGCTACAATGATGCCGTTGACGAGGCCAACCGCCAGGCCAGCAATGATCCCGATGACGATCGGCAATCCCACCCATAAGTGTGGCAGATCGGGAAAGAACCGATTAGCATATTCGTCGATTTGCAGCATCGATGCGGATACAACAGCCGTTAGACCCACGACCCGGCCTGCCGACAAATCGACCCCGCCCGTTACGAGGATAAACGCCGCACCCAGTGCAATGATGGCTCGTGTGGAGGACTGTTGTAATATATCCCGAAGTGTAGAGAAAGCAAGAAAGTGCGGATCGGCAATGGCAATGCCAATGACGAGCAGGATCAGCACAATAAAGATCGCGCGCTGCGCCACATACTGCTTCACCTGATTGATAACTTGTGTATTCATGTATTCCCTCCTGACTAAGCCATCCGCTGCTGTGCGGCCAGCCTCATGATATCCTGCTCTGTTGCCTCGGCACCGTCGACGATTCCGGTGAGCCGTCCTTCGCTCATGACCATAATTCGATCCGACATGCCCAGCAGTTCGGGCATCTCCGAGCTGATCATAATAATGCTTTTGCCCTGGCTAGCCAGTTCCGTAATAATGGTATAGATTTCAAATTTGGCACCTACATCAATCCCACGTGTCGGTTCATCGAGCAGTAGAATTTCAGGGTCAGTCAACAACCATCTGGCCAGAAGTACCTTCTGTTGATTACCACCAGAAAGGTTGCGAATCAGCGTGTTAACTGAAGGCGTTTTAGTTCTAAACTTCTGCGTTTGCTCGCGCGCCTCATCTCGGCCTTTCTTCTCATCCAGCAGACCGATCCGATTCCGGTAACGTCCGAGACTCGCGATAATCGTATTTTCATATACAGACAACACTGGAAAAATTCCTGTGACTCTTCGCTCTTCGGTCAGCAGGGCAATGTTATGACGCTTTGCTGCGGCAGGTGACTTGATCTTCACCTTGCGCCCATGAATCGAGATCGTCCCTGAAGCAAGTCCGCGCAAACCGAACAATGACTCGATCAATTCCGTCCGCTGTGCCCCAACAAGGCCGCCGATGCCAAGCACTTCGCCTTTCCTCAATTCAAACGTCACATCCCGGAACGAATTCGGCTGGCTGGAGGTTAAGCCTTCTGCCTTCAAAATCACTTCTCCAGGTATGTTCGTGCGTTCTGGGAACCGTTCATCCAAATCACGTCCAACCATGCGGGTAATGATCAGATCAGTCGTTAAATCGGCAGCATCCCAGGTACCGACCACAAAACCATCCCGCATAATCGTGACCTCATCCGAGATCGTCAGAATTTCCTCCATCTTGTGCGAAATGTAGATAATGGACACCCCGCGACTGCGAAGTTGATTAATAATGGCGAAGAGCTGGTCCACTTCCTTGCCCGTTAGCGAGGACGTTGGCTCATCCATCACGATGACTTTGGATTGAAAAGAGACCGCTTTGGCGATTTCCATCGACTGTATTTTGGAAACGGATAACGTTCCCGCCTGAGCCTTCGGATCAATGTCCAGATTCAAGTCCTTGAACAGAGCCAGTGTATCGGCATACATTCGTTTCTCATCCACCAGCAGCCCCCTCATCGGAAAGCGCCCCAGCCAGATGTTTTCCATCACCGGACGGTGTGGCACCGGGTTCAGCTCCTGATGAATCATCGATATGCCATGCTGAAGCGCCGCTTTCGAACTCGGAATGTCCACCTCATTGCCGTCCATCCGAATCGTCCCTTCATCCGGGCGGTACATACCGAATAGGCATTTCATTAGCGTGGATTTGCCAGCTCCGTTCTCTCCCATCAGCGCATGAACCGTACCCGGCTTTACCTTCAATGTGACCTGACTTAGTGCCTGCACACCCGGAAATGCTTTGGATATTCCGTCCATCTCCAGCAGGTAAGGTGATTCCATCTTTCATCCTCCCCTTCCTTAAACCCGGCAAAAAAGGACGCCATCTCATGACGGACGTCCCTGTTTGCTGCTGTTATTGGGCGTCGGCAATGTTGTCTTTCGTAATTTTTTTGTAGGCAATCCAGACGTATTTTCCATCCGTAATGTCATAACCGGTGTTTTCCTTCGTTGGCGTCTCACCCTTCGCGAGTACGGAAGCCAGTGCAACCGTTGCTGCGCCCTGGTTCTTGGCATCATTCAACACCGTGCCCAACATCGTGCCGTCCTGAAGGGCCTGAATAGCTGGAGCAGTTGCATCCACGCCGACAACAGGCATCGTTTTGCCGTCTTTGAAGTATCCGGCTGCTTTCAACGCTTCAATGGCTCCGAGTGCCATGTCATCATTGTTAGCCAGTACCGCTTCAATCTTGTCTCCATGGGAGGCAAGGAACGCCTGCATTTTCTCCTGGCCTTTGACCCGATCCCACATCGCCGTGTCTTCCGCAAGCGCTTCCACTTCAATTCCGGCATCCTGGATGGCCTGAACGGAATATTTGGTCCGCAGCTCAGCATCCTGGTGGCCCGGCTCGCCTTTCAGCATGACGTATTGCAGTTTGCCGTCCCCATTTTTATCTGCTTCCGGGTGGGCCTTCCAGTAGTCCACAATGAGCTGACCGGAGATCGTGCCGGACTCTTCCGCCTTGGCTCCAACGTAATACACTTTATCCCACTTGTTCATGTCTTCGGCAACCGGCTCACGGTTCAGGAAGACGACCGGAATGCTTGCGGCCTTGGCTTTATCGATGATGACACCTGCTGCGGTCCGGTCAACCGGATTCACGGCCATTGCGTTGTATTTCTTGGATACAAACAGATCGACTTTCTCATTCTGGGTCGGCTGTGCGTTCTGGCTATCCACGATATCGAGTGTGGCTTTGCCTTCTGCTGCTGCGGTCATTGCATTCCGCACACCCGTCATGAACGTGTCATCGAATTTATAGATCGCCACGCCAATCTTCGGCGTTTCCGTTCCTGCCGCCGCCTGACCTCCTGTATCTGTTCCTGTGCTGCCGCCTGCGCTGTCTCCACCACTGCTGCACCCCGCCGCCGCAACCATACACGCTGTAAGCAACAATGTCATCCACGTTTTCTTCATATCCTAATGACCTCCCCCAAGTTCATTCGGCTTTACCGATGTCTTTATTATGAAAGGGTTTACAATAAATTCGAATACAAGATCTTCCTCTGTTTTATCGAAATCTTCCTCAATTGAACCTTCATTGTACAAAAGGGAACAACAGCTTCTGATTATCCATCCAGAACATATTGTCCGTACTGACCAATTTCGTTTCAAGCGTCACCCTCGCTTGCACCTGTTGATTGTTCAACCGTGCAACAGCCTGATTCACACCAAGATAACCTGCACTGAATCCGTTTTGCACGATCAAATGCTGAATTCTGCCTTCCTGTAACTGCTCTAACTGCTGCTGTTCACTGCCAAAACCCACAATCTTCACCTTGTTCCCATTGTTCTCTGACGTACGTCGGTTCAGTTCATCCGCTGCGCCCAGAGAAGCAGATTCCTGAAGTGCAATCAATCCGTCCACCTGCTGCTGGTCAAGCAGCTGCTTCGCCACCTGCCAGCAAGCATCCCGGGTGCTGCATACGGATTGGGCCTCCACATGAATGTCCGGGTATTGAGCCAGTGATTCCTCTACCCCTAGCTCCCGGTTAATCAGAACAGGATTTACAGGATCAGGACCAAGCAGGGCTATACGTCCTCGTCCTCCCAGAAGCACAGCCATGGCCTGACCCGCCTGCCGTCCAGCCTCAACGTTATCCATCGAGATAACACTTGTTATGCCTTTTACAGGAAATTCATCATTCAACAAAATCACGGGGATAACCACTCCGTTGGCATTTTGAGTCTGTGCTTTCTGGATGATGTCGCTGAGTGCCTTCTCACTCAAAGGATCGATTAACAGGGCCGATGCTCCCTGTTCCAGTGCCAGGGATACTGCATCCACCTGGGCTTGTTCACGCTCGCTTAGTGGATAAGTCCCATCTTGCAAGTGCTCTTGCTTGACCTTTCCCTGTCCTGCTGTGAAGTCGGGAATAGATGGCGCGTAAGTTAACCCCTCTGAGGGAAAAGCCTCCACCGTAATGAGCTCCGCTCCCGCTTCTTTCGCAGCCGCTTCGGCCCCAAGACGTATCGCTTCTGCGAGTTCTCCGGTTCCCGCTGGCGTAATCAGTGCAATACGCGGCGGCGATCCCGCCGGATCAGTGGACATACCACACGCCATACATAACAACAGGCAGCAAATCGCTGCTATCATGCCCGTATAACGAAGAGTAAGGATTCTCGGCCGTATGAATTCCACGTGAGTGCAGATTTTCATTTTCATAACCAGATGATGCGCAATCCATTCCGTTCTATTTCTATGGATCTTATTCGACCTGTTGGTTCGCTTGGTGAACATGCTGTTCCCTTTATTGTTCATCATGAGCATCGTCCTCCTCTCGTTCCGATTGGATCGGAATCCGAATCCAGACGGTTGTGCCTTCTTCCAGCTCACTCTCGAATTCAAGACCGTAAGCTTCGCCATAATAAAGCTGAATCCGATCATGTACATTGCGTACAGCTACACCTGATCCTGCACCACTTTTCACGATAGGACTGCCCATTAGAAGTTTTGACATCTGCTCTTCTGTCATGCCGACCCCATTATCCGTAATCCGAAATACCAGCTTGTCGTCCTCCCGGTATACACGAATCTCAATACATCCCTCGTCCATATGATATTCAATGCCATGCACGATCGCATTTTCAATGAGTGGCTGAAGCACCAGCTTAAGTGTCAGGCAGTCCAGCGTATCCTCATCCGCAGTCATGCTAAAATTGAATTTGCGCTTGAACCGCATCTGTTGAATCGTCAGGTAATGGTGTGCGTGCTCCAGTTCTTCCCTGACCGTAATAATCGTTTTGCCCTGACTGAGACTGATGCGAAACAATCGGGATAACGAAGTGATCATCGTAATGACTTCCTCATTCCGACTCATGCCCACCATGCGCACGACCGAATTCAACGTGTTGTACAGGAAATGCGGATTGATCTGAGCCTGCAAAGCCTCCAGTTCGAGCCGACGCTTCTGTTCCTGTTCATGAATGATTTCACTCATTAAAGTACGGATTTTATAGACCATCAGGTTAAATCGACGGGATAAACGTTCCACTTCCAGCGGCCCTTCGATGGGTAGCTCCACGTTAAAATCCCCTCGCTCCACAGCCTTCATCTTTCGCTCCATCCGCCGGATCGGACGTGTCAGACTGGAAGAGAGGAACAGCGAGACGAGGATAACCAGTACCAGCACAACCAGCAGCACCCGAATCAGATATCCATTGACCTCCTGACGAGTTGTCATAATCTCATCCAGATAGGCCACACCAACGATTTTCCATCCGATATTGGCGACAGACTTGACCGTATTCAACCTTTTCTGCCCGTCCGCCTCATCTTCATAACTGCCGGTTGCAACCAGTGCCTGTTCGATATTTTCGCTTTTGAGCCCCATGTACATTAATTGCTGCTGCGG
The DNA here is from genome assembly GCF_900110055.1 of Paenibacillus sp. OK076. Lineage (NCBI taxonomy): Bacteria > Bacillati > Bacillota > Bacilli > Caryophanales > Paenibacillaceae > Paenibacillus > Paenibacillus sp. OK076. Next base: position 271,502 of record NZ_FOCH01000001.1, on the reverse strand, counting down.
ATGGTAGACGATATTGCCTGCACTTTCGTCGATAATGTAGACGTATCCCCGCTGTCCCAGACTGACCCGGCGGCTCAGTTCGTCCATTTGTTTGAAGTTGATATCCACCAGCAGAATGACCTGCCGATCCTGACCATTTTGGCGTACGGTAATGCCTTTACTCATGGAAACGACCCATTTGTATGGGCCTGTGTACATGTTCTGAATATGAGGCAGCGAGAAACTAAGATGATCCGGCACTCGGAGCGCAGATTGAAACCACCCTTGCTGTGTCACATGGGCACTCGGCTTTAATTCGGCTGAAGGTCGGTTCTTGAGCAAATGCCCAGTTGAATCCAGCAAAGTAATAGAGATGATATCTTCGCGGCTGCTAAGCAGCGTGTCGAGCTGTTTGTCTACCTGATCTCCTTCCCACGTGCCGTCCCGCAGCATATGTTCTTCGATGGCTCGATACAGATGCGACATGCTGCGGACATAATCCTCCAGATTGTAACTGACCTGATCCACGATCTGTCTCGTCGTCAGCTCCGCACTTCGTTCCGCGGCCTGCGTGAATTTGTCATGAAGCAGCATCGCCATGATGGTCAGCACCAATACAATGAAGACAGAGAAGGACCACGTAATAATAAAGCGGATACTGCTGACTCTTGATGAACGCAGCCTGGACCGCAGCTTGAGCCAAAGGGATCTTATCCATCCGGCAAACGTTCTCATCGACTTGTGCCTTCACTAGCTGTTAGAGCAGTCTGTTTGCGATATTCTTTGGGCGAGACGCCGATATGTTTTTTGAAGCAAAAACTGAAATAATTCGGTTCCGCGAAGCCTACCTGCCCTGCAATCTCAAACGACTTCATCTCTGTGGATCGAAGTAATTCCTTCGCCGCCTCCATCCGGATCTGCATCAGATATTGCAGGAAGGTAAGCTGTACTTCTTTTTTGAAAATGCCACAAAAATAACCCGAGCTGATATGCAGATGCCCGCATACTTTCTGAATGGACAGATCCGGATCGGCGAAGTGTTCTTTGGTAAACGACAATGCCTGTTCCACAATATCCTTGTATACATGCTGCCTTCCGCTGGCAATGCGATGTTGTACGAGCAGACAAACCTCACGCACCTTACCTTGTGCCTCAGACAACCCAGGCAAACGGAACAAATCGGCATACAACTGGAACCCTGCTCCAAATATATCCTCCATGGCCTCGCCCGATGCCTGAGCTGCCTTCCAAACGTTTGTTAAAACTTCAATCAGATACAGTTGAATGTCACTTCGCCCATGCTCCACCGTAATTTCCCGGAAAATGATCTCCAGTGCATCCTCCAGCTCCGCCTGCGTGCCCGCTTTCAGACAACGTGTCAGCGTTTGCTGCTTCAACTCGTCAAAACGCAGTTTGCCCGCCGTCTGCCGCTCCACATCTGCAATATAGATAAGCGAATCAGTCCCCGGTACAAGCCGATAATCCAGAGCCAGTAGTGCATCCTCATAGGCATGCTTTACACCTGCCAATGTGTTCACGATCGAGCCCGATCCAACAGTAGCAGGAATACGCAGATAGTGATTGATGCTGCGCATTACATTTTCCAGCGCTTGCTGCTGTCGTTTCTCTCCATCTTCTCCACCCCACTGATCTACATAGAGCAGCACAATCGTCTCCTGATGCATAAAAGCATGTCCGGCCCCATGTTCCGTCCATACCTCTGCGGCAATGTTCAGCGCAGCGAACTGCTTTAGCTCCGCATCCGCGGATTGTTCTCCATCCATATGCAGAGTCAATACGGATACACCATAGCGTTCACCATGCAGATCCAGTCCGCATTGCTTTGCTTTGCCATGGATATATTCCGGTGATTTCTGCCGATGCAGCAAAGTTGCCATCAGGTCCGCCTGTAACAAGGGCAGGCTTGTATAATAATGGTCGCGCAGCTGCTGTACATCCTCTCGTACGGCCACATCCGCCGCCATTTGCGCACGCAATCTTGTAAGCAGTTCTGTCAGATGTCCCGCCGAGAAAGGCTTCAGTAAATATTCATCCACACTCAGCGAGACCGCTTGCCGGGCGTAGTCGAATTCATCGTATCCGGTCAAAATCACCACTTTCACAAGCGGATTGCGTTCCCGCAACCTTCGAGCAAGTTCAAGTCCATCCATAAATGGCATGCTGATATCCGTTACCACAATATCCGGCTCCACTCGTTCGGCCATCTCCAGTGCTTCACGTCCATTCTCCGCCAGACCCACTATGCGCAGATCGAGTGCTTCCCAATCTACCTCTACAACCAACCCTTCGCGTACATCCTCTTCATCATCCACCAGCAATACCCGGTACACGTCAGATTCCTCCTTTTATTTAAGGGGCCATAAGCCCAAGCAATAATGTATATGTAAATATGATTCAAGGTTGCCATCATAATATACAATATAAATTTAATTATGTAATCGCTTACTTTTAAGATGATAAGATTGATATAATAGGCGCTCACAAACGTAATATATGGTAAATTATTGAAAGGGGTTAATTATGAAATAGGATAGGAGTCTATTAACTGATGAATTACTTGAAATCCGGAATTTTAACGACCGGCATTGCCGCAATATTAATTTGCAGTGGTTCAATTACAGAGATGATTCGAACCGATCGATCTGAAGCATCCACCGAGTCTTCACGCTGGGAGAACCAACCTCAAGAACTTCAGGAGAAGTTAACAAAATCATGGAGCAGAGGAATAGAGGCGATACGTAACACGCTGAATGAGAATAGTGAGGAGAATATAACTGAATGGAAACTGTTTTACAGTTTGGAGGATTCATTAAACACCCTTCCCCATCAAGAGCACTCTTCCTTCATCACTGCCTTTTATAGTAACGAACGAAGAAGCATGCTGGAAACCGGGGATATCATGCCTGCCTTGCTTTTACATCCCGATCATACAAAGGCAATACTTTATTGGGAAAAGCATGATGGAACTTATGCCATGATTACATTAGAATCGCAAATCAATGCAAACAACAAACCCGAATGGGATGTAAGTCATTCTTGGATAACCAAACAGCCCTCATCCACTTGAAGTGGGTCAGGGCATCATTGATCCTCATTGATTTTATATCCGTTCGTAATCCTCATAAAGAGTTCTGCATGTACTTTAATGCGTTTCCGTTTCTCCATCCTCTTCTGCTGATAAAGATAGGTTGGCATTTAACCCCTTCACATAAATCATCGTGGTATCCGGATTAACATGCCCCATTATTTCTGCCAACCGATGCAGTGGTGTATGCTCGGCCATGGCGTATCCGAACCGATGACGCAGATCATGGGAACTTAGCCCTTCCAGACCGGCTGTAGTCATCACCCTTTTGATCAAATGGCGCAGCGCCCTCTCTGTTAAGCGATCACTGGTTTTCTCGGAAGGAAACAGATAAGGACTATCCGGTGCTAGGCCAGCCATGTACATCTTCAACAAAGCAATACATGTCATGTTCAGCGGAATTTTCCGTTGACCGTTTCGTTTATCGGCCCGCACGGTAAGTTGCCCGCTTCTTTTGCCCAATTCAATATCATCGGGAGCGAGATTGCATATCTCCTTCGTTCGCATACCGGTATGAAACATGAGCGTTAGGATGGTCTGATCCCGAAGTGAGTTGCCATTTTCGACCGCAGATAGGAATGATCGTTCTTCCTCGGTGGTCATTCGGCGGGGGCTAACCTTGTCTTCCGGAATGAATTTCAAAGGTTTGGAAGGGTCACTGTTGATTTTGGATTCCGATGCAGCCCACTTGAAAAAACGCTTCAATGTAATCAGTCTGCGATTAATGGTAGATGGCTTCAGCTGCATCACCTGTTGTGAATCTTCACGGTAACGGACCAAAGTCGAGGTATGCACGTCTTCGATTCGAAAAGAAACTTCTTCACTCCGAGAATCGTTCGCCTTATACCATTCGGTAAAATGCTTCAAATCACTCGCATATTCTTTCAAGGTTTTGGGAGTCAATTCTCCCTCAATCGTAAGCATATGTATGAATTCCTGAACAACCATTTCCCCTTGTACCGAAGTACCAGAACTCTTATCCATTAGAAAAAACCTCCAAATCTTGACTTATATTAGCGGACATGGTATTATCATATTAATCGATACATTAGCGGACATCAAGTCTGTGGGTTTGAATATACCTGATTAGCGTTGATTTTTAAATTAGCCTTTTCAAAATGGTCGTTTAAAAACTTATTTTTTGGAGGAACTACATGCAAACAGGTACAGTGAAATGGTTTAACGCGGACAAAGGATTTGGCTTTATCGAAACTGAAGAAGGAACAGACGTATTCGTTCATTTCAGTGCAATTCAAGGCGACGGTTTCAAAACATTGGATGAAGGACAACGCGTCCAATTCGAAGTAACTCAAGGTAACCGTGGTCCACAGGCTGAGAACGTTACTAAAGTTTAATCATATTAAAGCTGCCTTGCACAAGGCAGCTTTTTGTTTTATTTCATCCAAAAACGAAAAGCGGAGGTATGACAAATGGATAAAGAACAATTGATCACAGAAGTAGCCAAAAACGGCGGATTCTCCAAAAAGAACGCTGAAAAGGCCGTAACGGTTGTACTGGATTCGATTTTGGAAGCATTGAAAGAAGGCAAAGAGGTTCAACTGGTTGGATTCGGCAAATTCGAAGTGCGTAATCGCGAAGCACGTATGGGTAAAAGCCGTAGAACTGGTAAGGAAATTCAACTTCCAGCAGGTAAAGTTCCCGTATTTACAGCAGGATTAACCATGAAAGAAGCTTTAAACTAAACAGCAACAACAGGATTGGAAAAGAGGTTTTTATTCAAACACACAATGAACATTTTGATGTAAATTTCGTGTTTTCTACGGTTGATGATATCATTAACTTTTATTCCGGCAAGCAGACAAACCAGAATAACGCGGAAGATCACACCCATTCAACACCCCCATCAACAGAGTCTGCACAGACGCCACAACCACCCACTCGCTAAAACGAACCTTTCATCTTGGACAATAAGAAGCCCTGTTCCGCTCAAAACGGTCCAGGGCTTGATTTGTGTCAATCCAGCACCCAGGGAGAATGAATTTTGGGTACGTCATTGATTAATTGCTTGGTATAGGGATGCTCCGCATGGTGAATGACCTCCTCGGCTCTCCCTGCCTCCACCATTCGTCCATGCTCCATAATACAGATCGTGTCGCTCACATAATACGCCAGACCAACGTCGTGCGTAATAAACACAATAGTCATGCGGTTCTCATCGCGCAGCTTGAGCAGCATATCCAGAATCGTTGAGCGCGAGCACGCGTCCACCATGGACGTTGGTTCATCGGCGATCAACACCTTAGGATGCAGCATGAAAATGCGGGCAATCATGAGCCGCTGCATCTGTCCACCGGACAGTTCAAACGGATATTTGTTGTATAACTCTTCGAACTTCAGGTTGACGAAAGAACAGGCTTCCTTCATTTTGGCATATTCCTCGTCCTTATTCAGCTTCAGCCCCTGAAGTTTGATACAGTCCACCAGCAGCTTTTCCACCCGGTGAAATACGTTGAATGAAGAGAACGGGTCCTGGAAAATGGCCTGGATATCCTTCCAATAAGCTTTACGCTCACGGTACCGCTTCAGTTGTCTGGGCTTGCCATCGTATTCGATCGCTCCACCCGTTTCCTTGAGCAAACCCATGATCATTTTCGCGAGTGTCGTCTTGCCGCTGCCGCTCTCTCCGACAATGGAGATAATCTCCCCTTCATGAAAATCAAAGCTCACATCGTCCACCGCTGCCTTTTTGCGATTGCCTGTACCGTACACCTTGGTCAGATGGCGGCCGCTGATCAGCACCTTTCCCATCGCCATACTACCTCACTCCTTTCGGGGAGCCTTGATCCGAACCCGTTACGCCCGGAAAGAATCATTTCATTGGTCTGCGATATCGTCTGTGTCAGCTCGAACATCTCGGACATCTTCTTTATTTAGGCCGCTTTCCTCCTGGTTTTGTTCACTCTCCTGGGACTCTTCGTTCACAGCCTCCTGCTCTACGTGACCGTCCTGCTCCTGCTCCCTGATCTGCTCCAGCATCTCGGGTGTCAGGAGACAGCGATATATGCGCCCATCGACATGAATGTTCTCAATTTTCCCCTGGCGGCACTCGTCGGTCACCAGTGTACATCGCTCTGCGAAGCGGCATCCTTCCGGCACATTCTTCAGATTTGGTGGTGCACCAGGAATGGCAGCTAGTTTGTGCTCCTTCATGCCCTCTTCCGGCACAATGATGGAACCCATCAGCTTGCGAGTGTACGGATGCAGCGGATTAAAAATCATCTGCTCTGCCGTGCCTCGTTCCACAATCTCTCCGGCATACATCACCATAATTTCATCCGTGACATGGTACAGCAGAGGCAGCTCATGCGTGATGAACACCAGTGATTTGATTACCTTGCGTTTCAACAAATCCTTCAACAGACGAATAACTGCCTTCTGAGAAGTTACGTCCAGAGCCGAAGTAGGTTCATCCGCAATAAGCACGTTAGGATTCAGAATCGTTGAGATGGCGATAACCGTTCGCTGCTTCATGCCGCCGGACAATTCATTTGGATACATATCCAGTACATCCGGCGACAAATTCAGTGATTGGAAGCGCTCCGTAGCCATCTTCCGCACATCCGACCGTTTCATCTCCGGACGATGCTCCTTCATAATATCTTCAATAAACCTGATTATACGCAGCGTTGGGTTCAGTGCATTCATAGCGGCCTGCGGAATATAAGCAATTTCCTTGCCCAGAACGCGCGAACGAAGCTGCTCTTTGTTCAGCTGCATAATATCGGTACCATTAATGCGGATCGAACCACTGCTATAATGAAGCGGAGGGAAATAAAAGCCCATCAGGCTGAGCGCCAGCGTCGATTTGCCACAGCCCGATTCACCTGCAATGCCCAGCGTCTGCCCCTCTTTCAGTCCGAACTCCACCCCGTCGACGGCAAAGACGTTCTCCTTGAGCCGGGTACGGTAATAGGTTTTGAGACCGCTGACCTGAAGTATAGGTTGGTTCATGGTCTTAGCTCCTTATTTTCGGATTGAAAATTTCGTCCATGCCCGTATTCATCAGATAAAGCGAGAAGGTAATGACCGCAATCGCCAGCGCCGCAGGAATGAAAGCCCACCACGCCCCTGCTACTGGCGCTTCAAACACAAGTGCCCAGTTCATCAGAATGCCGAGCGAGATCGTATTATACGGCCCCAGGCCCAGCATGGAGATGGAAGCTTCGGACAGAATGCCCGATGCCGTCTGGAGCACAAATGCCATCACCACATAAGACGCGATATACGGCAAAATCTCATGGATAATGATACGCGGCGTACTGTGTCCCGAAATTTTCGCAATATGCACATGATCCCGGCTGCGCAGAGATGTCGTCTGGGCTCGCACAGCCCGGGCCGTCCAGGGCCAGCTGGTTATCCCGATAATGATCGCCGTCACCAGGGAACTGCGTGAATCAATGCTGACGGAGATCAAGATCAGAATAATGAATGAAGGAATAACGATAAAAATATTGGTAATTGCCGTCAGAAAGTTATCCAGCATTCCCCCGATATATCCAGACACCAGACCCATAACCAGACCAATAACGGTCGCAAACACACCTGCAATCAGCCCCACACGTATGGATGTCTGGATGCCATACATCAATTCAAGGAAAATGTCCCGTCCAAAATTGTCCGATCCTAGCAGCAGGCCATCACCAGGTGGCTGGAACGCCATCGCAATCATCTCGAGCGGATCACTGCGATTGATGAGCGGATAGATCGTAACCAAGAGCAGCATGCCGACAAAAGTCACCGCACCGATCATGAATTTGGGTGACTTCAGCAAAATAGAGATCGAATGCTTCATATCACTGTTCCTCCATTTGAGCGGCCTTGATGCGCGGGTCAATGAAGCCGTAGATGACATCAATGGTAAAGTTCGCAAGCAATACAGCAATGGCAATCAGCAGCGTACACCCCGAGATTAGTGGGTAATCCAGCTGCCTTATGGCCGTGAACAACCATGTGCCGATGCCCGGATAACTGAAGACAATCTCACAGATAAGTGATCCGCCGACCATCGTACCGATGGAGAGCGCAAGTCCCGTAATTTGCGGCAGCATGGCGTTACGGAACACATAACGCGCGATTCGGCCGTCGCGAATACCCAGCAGTTTGCTGTATAACACATAGTCTGAATTCAGCTCATAGATGGACATCTCCCGCATGCCAATGGCCTGACCACCAATGGTCACAAGCACAATGGAGAGAAACGGTAAGGTATGGTGGCGAACAACGGACATGATGAAGTCGAAGCTCAGCTGCGGCACCATCTGGAAGTCATATCCGCCTGATAAAGGGAACCATTTCAGTGATAACGCAAAGACATACAGCATAATAATAGCCAGAGTAAAAAAAGGAATGGAATTGATAAACAATGCTACCGGAAACAGCACTTTATCAAAAACACCCTTCCGGTACGCTGCAATCGCACCGAGCAAATTACCAATGATCCAGCCGACCAGGATGGCCGGAAGTTGAAGCCCCACCGTCCAAGGGACGGCGGAGGCCAGAATGTCCGTCACAGGCTTCGGATACAGTCCAAAGGACGTGCCCAGATTACCTGTGAACAGATTTTTTAAATAAATGCCGAATTGGGTCCATAGCGGCTGATCAATGCCGAATTCAACCGTAAATGTCTCATACACCCGCTTGATGGAATCCGAGTCGGTCATCCCTGACGTCATTTTGGAAGCAATCATACTCACCGGGTTACCTTCTATCAGTCTTGGCAAAATAAAATTCAGTCCGATGGCGATGACCAGGGTCAGGCCGTACCAGAATACTTTTTTGGCGACATATCTGGAATAGGCATTCATAGGATTTAGCACCCCCGAGTTTAGCGGATAAGGGCCTTATGTCTGAAGTGACGGTTCACTTCATCGCGTCCTGATTCAATATGAGTTCCTTAATTGTGAATCTGATACAATGCCTTAATACCTGCACCGTCCATCGAGATTTGCGGCGGAATGTTGGTGCCATCTCCTTCGGTCGGGAAACCTTTCCAGACTGATTCGTTCACGGTGTCAAATACCCATGGTCTGTACATCAGCGGAATGGAAGGGATATCTTTCAGCCAGATGGTATTCAGTTCGGTATACAGTGACTTCAGCTTCGCCTCGTCAGACACAGATGGAATCTCTTCAATAATGGCGTCTGCGCGGTCATTCTGGTAACGTCCCCAGTTCCAGAATGCCATCTCACCCATTGGGGCAACCCCTTTGGAGTACATGATCGTCATCGCACGGTTCCATGGCTGGCTTGGGCTGACCCCGCCTGCAGGTGTGTTCATGATGATGTCGAATTTGCCGGTTTGCAGATCATTGGTCCATACCGGGGATTCCGGGAATTTGGTGCGAATTTCAATTCCTATGGCCTTGGCGCTCTGCGCTACGATCTCCAGGGCAGCGTTCCAGTCAGACCAGCCGTAAGGACATTCAACCTCGAAAGGTCCAAGGCGTGTGCCGTTAAGAACACGGATGCCGTCTTTGCCTTTCGTCGCTCCAATCTTGTCGAGCAGCGCATTGGCTCCTTCAATATCCATCGTCCATTGCAACGACTTGATGGCATCCTGGTCAATATATTTGGACTCTGCGTCTGAGTTCAAGGTCAGAGAAGGCTGCATTGGTGCGGAATATCCGCTCATGGCCAGCTCCGAGATTTTTTCATAGTTGATGCTCATGGCTATTGCACGGCGAACGTCAGCATTATCCAGTCCGGCTTTGGACAGATTGAAGAAAATGCTTGGCATGGAACCGGGTAGATAATACGGTGCATCCTTCAGATACGTTTTGACAGCAGCCCCGCCTTCCCACATCTTCCACACTTGAGGGATAAACTGCTGGGAGACGTCCACTTGCCCACTCTTGAACGCCAGATCACCTGCAGCATTATCCTTGTAGATCACGTGGGTGATATACTTCGGTGCAGGCAGCTTGCCGAACAATTTCTGACCCCAGTAGTTGTCATCACGGACAATCGTAATTTTCTGGTCGTTGTAAAAATGAAGCTTATATGCTCCGGTTCCCACCGGATTGTCATTAACCTCTTTACGAATCGCGGTCAGATCATTATTGTTCTTCTTCTCGATCTCTTCCCAGATATGCTTCGGCAGCATCGGGATCAGTTCAATGCTGTCCAGAACGGTCAGCTTGTTAGGGTTATCGGGGTTCAGCTTAATTTCCACAGCTTGCGCTCCATCCGCTTTCACTTCACTGATGTAGGTCCAGAAGCTGCTCCAGTTAATATCGTATTTTTTGCCCAGTTCATAGGTATATACAACATCATCTGCCGTAAAAGCCGTTCCGTCGCTCCACTTCGCATCCGCATTCAGCTCGATACGCAGAGTGGTTTCATCCGTCCATTCATACGACTTGCCCAAGAGCGGTTCAAGACCGCCGTCCAGCTGGTTCACCATGAACAACGTCTCGTACACCAGTTCCCTGGAGTTGCCGTAATTCACTGGAAATGCGGAATTTCCGCTCAACAGATTGAAGTTGGTTGGTGGCCCCCATTGCAGCCCGTTGATATACAAGGTCTCATTACGTGGTGTTTCCTTGTTGGTCTGTGGTGCAGATTCGTTCTGGGTTGTCGTGGTGGGTGTATCCACCGTCCCTTGTGGTTCACTTACAGATGGTGGCTGAACACTTTGGCAACCGGCAAACAATGTGACCGACATGAACAGAGCGACGAGCGGTGTGGCAGCTCTTTTAAATCGCATTCTGAACCCCTCCGTGAATTCATATTGATGTTATTGGAAGCGCTTACTTAAAGTTATTCTATGACTTATCTCACACCAAACATTCCATCTCTTTTCTCAATTTTGAGACATTATTTATACGGACACACGAAATAACCAGCTCCTCAAGAAGCAGCTGGTTATTGGCTGAATTATATTATTACTCCACATTAGATCAAGAACAGTTTACTTGACGAATCCATTACGAATGGCAAAGACGACCGCCTGTGTGCGGTCTTCCACCTGAATCTTTTGCAAAATACGATGCACATGCGTCTTGACCGTACTCTCTCCAATAAAAAGCTTACGAGCGATCTCCTCATTCCGTAATCCATATGCCATCTGCTGCAAAACCTCCAATTCCCGTCCGGTAAACGGTTCCGGCAATGCTTCATATGCTACTGTTTCCTTCACCGAATCCGAATGACTCGGGGTTGAACGAATGGCGAGACCGATCACCTTGGCTGCCACAGCCGTGCGGTAGATCGCCTCCCCCCGGTATGCAGCACGAACCGCATCAACGAGTTCGTTCGGCGCCGCATCCTTAAGCAGGTAACCGACAGCTCCGGCACGTATTCCTTTGTACACATAATCCTCATGATCGAATGTGGTCAGGATCACCACTTTGCAGTCAGGCAGTATCTTCATTAGCTCCGCTGTCGCTTTCAGTCCGTCTCCTGCTTCCATCTGCACATCCATCAATACGACATGTGGACGAACCTCTGCTGCCAGACGGACTGCTTCATGTCCCCCGCCCGCTTCGCCTACCACTTCCATATCCTGCTGTGCATTAATAATAAAACGTAAACCATGCCGGACCAGATGCTGGTCATCTACGAGGAGTACACGTATTTCCTGTATGTCCTGCTCCATTACTGTTCATCACCTCCCATAATCTCCTTCACATCTTGAGGAATGGTAAGGGTTAACCTCATTCCATGTGGATCGACTGCATCAATCGATAAGGAACCGCCTGCCCTTTCGCATCTTGCTCTCATACTTGATAGTCCGAAACCGGGAGAGATCGGATTTTCTTTGCGATACATTCCGTTATCCTCCACAATCATATGCAGCTGCTGCTCCTTCTCCAGGATGTTCACCTTCACTTGCGAAGCCTGGGCATGACGAATAATATTCGTTAACGCCTCCTGAAGTACACGATACAATAATTCGGACGTTTCTGGCGTCCAATGACTCGTCTGCTCTTGGGGAGTGAGTTTGATCGTAAAACCTGCCATCTCCCGTATCTCATTCACCAGACTCGTCAAGGCGACCAGCCCGAGGCCTGCTTCATTGCTGCCCATCTGATGAGCAACGGTCCGAACCTCCTGGAGACATTGTCTGACTACTTCAAGCACCGTCCCCATCGCTTTGTCCGCTTCTGCTGCGTCCATCTTCATCATATACGGCAATGCCTGAAGCTGAACAATAATGGAGGTCAATCGGTTGCCAACACTGTCGTGCAAATCCATCGAGATCCGGCTTCGTTCTTCAAGTACGGCATACTGCATCAATCGCACGGTAGCCTGCTCCAGCTCCTGATGTGTATCCTGAAGCTCCTGATGGGCATGTGTCAGTTCAGCGTGCATCTTCTCCAATTCCTCATAATGTCGTTTGCTGTCCTGTCTGCTTTCCCGTCTGATTCTCGCAGCCCAGCATAGAATATAGGTTCCAGCGTGAGCCATCGAATACACCAGAATCTGATTGGGTTCATATTGATCCACATAGAGCAGCCCCGCATTCCCGATGATGATAATGATACCAAGCAACGAAGAACGATGGATGGGCAATTTCAGCGCAGTATATCCGATGAGATAAAAGGTTAATTCAAAGATGCGATACTCGGCCTGGAAGAATTGGGCATAGAGCAGCGTCACCATCCAAATCGCCAATATCCCTAACGTTCGCATCCGCTCATTTCGAAGTGACTGCGGAACCCAAACCAACATAAGGTAGGGCAGCCTAACGATCAGCCCTGCACTCAACTCGACCCACGCCAATTCTTTGAAGGGCTCGATCAGACTGTAAAGCAGCAGCACCGTTAAAATAATATCTGCTAAATGATCCAGTACCACCTTTTGAATCTGCATCCATTTCGAATCGTTCTGCATAGCCATCCTTTCCTATCCTAAAGTTTGAAACGATTATACACCTCTGCCTTGAAAACGCTGGACTTTGGCATACAGAAAATAGCGCCGGGCAACGATGCTTCCCAGAGGCAGAAACAACAAAGCACTGCTCAGTGAAACCACCGTATGATGCACATCCCATTGGCTGGCGAGCTGTCTCAGCACCATAACCACGATCAGGAGCAAGCTGCTCGCCAGCGATCCCTTGGACATCAATTTACCTGTAGTTGGATGGACTCGAAGCTGCTCCAGATGTACCCGCCACGCACCAATCCCGCAACCGATGAGGAGAAAAACAATATATAACAGGATGTTACCCACTGTTAATGGTGTATTTACTACGCTCGACAGCACCCAATATGCAATGATCGCTGGAAAGACCCATAAACGGGATGTCTTCACTTCCTTCTCCCTTAAAGATAACAATAGAACAATGACGGCTATTATCACAAGATTCATCATGTTTGTTTCCTCACCTTCTTCACGTGTTCTCTGATCTACAATCAGTGTAGCCGAATTCAGCGGGAGTTAAGTCCACCTGCGGATGGATTGGCTCTCTTAATCTCTTCCATCCAGAAGATTAGTGTGGATATGCAAGGTTGCCTGAAATGTGATGTAGATGAGCATTTGTAGTCCAAAATAAAAAACTGGCTCCGTAAGGAACCAGCCATAGTCTCGTTTTTGCACATTAATTCTCGTACACCAATCTACTTGCTCTTCAAAAGCTCACGCAATGTCTGCCGATCATATGTAGAGACCAGTCGTTCCAAATGTGTGTCCAACCACGCCTCATCCTGATCCCACCATTTCAGTTCCAGCAGTAAAGCAATGATTTCATCGTCGAAGCGCTTTTTGATTGGCTTGACCGGGTTGCCACCCACAATGGTATATGGCTCGATGTCCTTGGTGACTGTCGCATTGGAAGCAACGATGGCACCGTCTCCAATCGTGACACCCGGCATGATGGTTACATTTTGACCAATCCAGACGTCATTCCCCAATACAGTGTCTCCCTTAAAAGGCAGCTGATCCAGCGTAGGGGTCACTCTCTCCCAACCACCACCAAAAATATTGAAGGGATAGGTCGTCATGCCCTCCATCCGATGATTAGCACCATTCATAATGAATGTCACGCCTTCGGCAATTGCACAAAACTTACCGATCACCAGACGATCACCCAGGAAATCATAATGATGCTGAATGCGGTCATAAAATTGCTCGGGTGGACGACTGTTGTCACTATAGTACGTATAATCACCGATCAGCACATTAGAGCGCGGCGGCAAATTTTGAATGTAACAAACGGTACGAATATTGTCGTTAGGGAAAAGTTTTGTTTTATCGGGAGCCATATATATTCCCTCCTTTTCCACCATTGTAACAGATATTAGATTTTAAACGGACGGAGTTCTATCTATCACTCTTACCGTTTGGTTGTTCATTTCTTTATACACAAAGTAATCGAAATCAGCGTGTTTACGGGTCCCGCCAAGATCCTGCACACAGAGACCGATATAGGTACCGGTAAACCGGATATATTCCGGAGATTCATCAGACAGATGTGTGATATCAAGCCACCCGCTTACCCGACACCAGGATGGATCATCATCTAACGCATAGTAAAAGCAGGCACGATCGTGATTGACCACAACCTTTAAGCGGATTTTGTTCACTGATTCTAACGGAATATCCTCCAGCAGCAGTTCGTCGTATATCCCGTACCTGGACTGAATAATGCCCAAGCACAATCCCTTCTCTTCATGACAAGTAACCCGTAAATAAAGATAGTCTTTGGTATCGTAGTACAGAATCAGTCCTGCCATTTGCTGTGGATGGTCCGGCGCAAATTCCAGACAAGTTTCAGCTTCACACTCAAACGCCTGCAATCTCCGGGCGACCATGCTCTGCCTGTGCGTCGAACTCATAGACTCCATTCCGTGCAAGCGCAAGTAACCGGGACGTTCTGTCAGGCTGAGCCAAGTCGGATCGGGTGGTATACGAAGTGTATTCCAATCGTTCTGAAGCTCGAATTGATCAAAGTGGTCCATTTCTGCTGCTGGTTCAAATGGATGTGCCGTGATCTTCGGTGCGGGCACCTGAACCTCTGGATAACGATCTCCACTCGCAAGCCTCAGCCAGCCGTCCTCGCTCCAAGTGCACTGCTGAAGCGCCGTCTCGCGTCCAAGTATGCAATATTTTTGATTGATGGGCCGCCCGACCAGATGAGCCATGTACCACTCGCCGGTGTGCGTTTCGACGAGGCTGCCGTGACCGGCCTTTTGCAGATCTAGTTCCGGCCTGCCGTATGAAGTGAGGATGGGACTATCAGGATCGACCTCATAAGGGCCTTGTAACGTACGGGAACGTGAAACCGTAACCGCATGCTCATAACCGGTTCCCCCTTCAGCCGTTATTAAATAATAATAGTCCTTGTGCTTATACAGATGCGGCGCTTCCGTCAGTCCTAGTTCCGTTCCTTTAAATATGTTAACTGCAGGCCCGACCATCTGTTGTTCTCGGACAGAATATTCCTGAAGAACGATGCCTGCAAACCGGTTTTTACCCTTACGATGATCCCAGATCATATTGACCAACCACTTCCGTCCGTCTTCATCATGAAATAAGGAAGGATCAAAACCGCTGCTGTTCAGATACACCGGTTCGGACCAGGGCCCTTCAATATCTGTTGCTGTCACAAGGTAATTGTGGGTATCTTTAAAAGCGCCTACCCGGCTTTTGACATCTGTGTAGATTAGGTAAAATAAACCGTTGTCATAGCTAAGGCAGGGTGCCCATACACCGCCGGAGTTAATGTTGCCCTCCATGTTCAATTGCGTTACACGGGTCAGTGGAGAAGCGATCGGCCGCCAATGAACCAGATCCCTTGAATGTTGTATCCGAACACCAGGGAACCATTCAAAGGTGGAGGTGGCGATATAATAATCTTCCCCCGCCCTGCATATAGACGGATCGGGATGAAAACCGCGAAGAATGGGGTTCGTGATCATATTCATGTAAGAAACCTCCGGTATGAAAGTAATGATAGGTAATCAACAAAGGTTGATTTCAATACCAGCCTAACGCTTTTTTACCAGCTTCCAAGGCGGTTATGATCCGCTCTACATCGTACACATTTCCTCTCCATGTCCCACCGCTGACGGATTGCAGCGCAGCCCACAGCCGGGTATCATCCGGCAGAGCTTCATCAGGTCGCATATCCGGATGGAAAGACCTTTGTGCCAGAGTAAGAGCACCTTCTTCCGGTGAAACCTCCGTCTCTCCTTCTCCGACAAAGTTAATGCTGCCCTCCAGTGTATTGCGATCCACAACGATGTCAATTAAGTCTCCGTTCCGTAGCTTGCCAATCGGTCCGCCTGCCAGTCCTTCGGGTCCAACATGGCCAATACACGCTCCGGTGGAAACACCAGAAAACCGGGCATCGGTAATGAGGGACACGTATTTACCAAAAGACAAATGCTTGAGCGCAGACGTCAGCTGGTACGTCTCTTCCATGCCGGTCCCCGTTGGACCTCGTCCGAGAAGCACAACAACGTCGCCAGCCAGAATACCGCCAGTCTTAATCGCATGGATCGCCTCACGCTCGGTGGTAAACACCTTGGCTCTGCCACGATGACGATATACGCCATGCTCATCCAGCACAGCAGGGTCAATAGATGTGGATTTGATCACAGAACCTTCAGGAGCGATATTCCCGGTTGGAAATGTCACGGTCGAAGAAATTCCAAGACGCTGCGAGTGTTCCATACTCATGATGACACTGTCCGGATCAATGCCATCCTGCTCTTTCAATTGCTTCCGCATGAGATGACGGCGTTCTGACGATTCCCACCAATCAAGCACTTGACCCAATGACGTACCTGTAACTGTCGGTACAGACTCATCCAGCAGGCCGAGCTGTCTGAGGTGGAGCATGACCTCCGGTACGCCTCCTGCCTGAAAAACCCGGATGGTCGGGTAGAAGATCGGTCCGTTCGGCAGGGCACTAACCAGTCTCGGAACATTTTTGTTGACCTGTATCCAGTCCTGTACCGCAGGCACGGTTAAACCAGCCGCATGAGCAATAGCCGGTATGTGAAGAAGCAGATTGGTTGAACCGCCAAACGCAGCATGAACGGTCATGGCATTGCGAATCGACTCTTCTGTGACAATGTCCGCCATCTTCATCCCCTGGGATTCCATGTGGATCAGTGCGCGTGCGGATTGGCGCGCCATTTCGATCCAGATGGGCTGCCCGGAAGGTGCAAGCGCGGCATGCGGCACCGTCATGCCCATGGCCTCAGCTACGACCTGGGCTGTTGCCGCAGTACCTAGAAACTGACAGCCTCCTCCAGGTGTAGCGCAAGCCCGACATCCTAAATCCGATGCCATTTCCAGAGAAATTTCCCCGTTGACGTATCGTGCGCCGATGGTCTGAATTTTACCCGCGTCCTCTCCATCTATAGGCGGAAGTGTGACGCCACCGGGAACGATTACGCCAGGCAATTGCGGCATACCGGCAAGCGCGAGCATCATCGCTGGCAGACCTTTGTCACACGTTGCGACACCAAGCACGCCTTTACGCGTCGGCAGGGAGCGAATCAGTCGGCGAAACACCATAGCGGCATCGTTACGGTAGGGAAGCGAGTCGAACATTCCGGTCGTTCCCTGTGATCTACCGTCACACGGATCGCTGACATATCCGGCAAACGGGATTCCTCCCCGGCTTGACAGCTCTTCTGCAGCAGCCTTCATCAGCAGGCCGACCTCCCAGTGGCCCGTATGGTAACCAAGTGCTGCCGGGCTGCCGTCCTCATTGCGTATGCCGCCTTGTGTACTTAAGATCAGAAACTGTTTACTGTTCAATTCCCCGGGTTTCCAGCCCATTCCAACATTTTGAGACATGCCGAACAAGTCGCCGCTTGGAGCATTTCGCAGCAAATCATCCGTTAAAGGAAGACTTCCGGCAGCCCCTGGAGCATGTGCTATGATATCGAAGCAGTTGGATGCCGTCTCCCCCATAATCGACGTAATCTGTTCGTACATGGTAGCCTCCCAATGTTTATGACTTCACGAAGACCGTTTTGATGGCGGTGAAAAACTCGACAGCCGCTTGGCCCTGTTCCCTGGAATGCGAGCTAGACATCTTCATTCCACCGAACGGAGCCTGCAGCTCTACGCCAGCCGTTTCTGCATTAATTCTGACCAATCCTGCATCCATATCCCGGATGAAAGACAGCATAGCTCCAACATTTTGAGTATAAATGGATGCACTTAAACCATAATCGGTGTCATTAGCCACCTCTATAGCTTCTTCCAGGGAATCCACTGGCATTAATGCAAGTACCGGGCCGAAGATTTCTTCCCGGGCGATGGACATGTGCGATTCGACACCTTCAAATACGGTCGGCTGGACATAAAATCCCTCTGCAAGCCCCGGGTCGTCCGGTCTTTTTCCACCTGCCAGCAGAACAGCACCTTCGTCCTGTCCTTTTTGAATATAGCTCAGCACGGTGTTGAGCTGTCCTTCGTTTGCACATGGACCCATCCAGCTGCCGGAAGCCATGCCATCACCCAGTCGGATTTCCTGAATTTGCGAGAGGAGCTTTTCTTTAAAGGCGTCATATATTTTTCGTTCAATAATGACCTTGCTGGTGGCCGTGCATTTTTGACCAGTCGATTTCAAGCCACCGCTGATGGTGGCCTCAACAGCCAAATCCAGATCAGCGTCTGCCGCGATGATAATCGGGTTCTTCCCACCCATTTCAAGTTGATACTTGGCCCCTCGTGCCAGTGCTGCTGCGCCGACGCGCTTTCCCACTTCATTGGAACCCGTGAATGTAATTCCGCCCACATCCGGATGCTCTGCAAGCGCATTTCCGATCACCGAGCCTCTGCCACATACCAGATTAAGAACGCCTGCCGGAATACCTGCCTCTTCAAAACATTCCATTATTTTAGCCGCAGTAACTGCCGTTTCCTGTGCCGGTTTTAACACAACGGTATTGCCGTAAATCAAGGCCGGAGCCGTCTTCCAAATCGGAATCGCTACAGGAAAATTCCACGGAGCAATAACGCCCACAACACCAAGCGGGACGCGGGTCGTAAACATCAGCGCTTCGCTGTCCGTCGAAGGAATAACATCGCCTGTTTTGCGCATGCCTTCTCCTGCGTAATACCTTAAGATCGCGACACCGCGCATCGTCTCTCCTTTGGCTTCAGGAAGGGTTTTGCCCATTTCCCTGGTCATCGCTTCCGCAACCTCATCGGCCCGGCGTTCCAGGACGTTTGCGGCCTGAAATAGATAGTTACCACGCTCCGCACCGGTTAACCTCCGCCAATCCTTGGCTGCTGCCTTCGCCGCTGCAACAGCCTGGTTCAGATCCTCTACGCCGGAAGTGGGGACGTAGCCGACTACCTCCTTCCGATTCGCCGGATTGATACTCGGTTCGGTCTCACCGGTTGTGGCCTTCACCCATTCTCCGTTAATGTAATTGCTGTATGTCTGCTCTACCTGAAATGTGGTCATCGCATTCATCCTCCTTATAAACTAGTTTGAAATGACTGGATTGATGAGTGTCCCGATATCGCTAATAGATATTTCAATACGGTCCCCAGGTTCAAGTGTAAAATCATTGGGTGGTACGATGCTTGTGCCTGTCAAAAGCACCGTACCGTCAAACAAATCGTTATCCCTAGCCAGAAAGGAAACCAGCTCATCCAGCTTTCGGTTTAATTCACTCGTGCTCGCCTCACTCTTGACAACCACTTCCCCTTCGCGATAGATCTGGCAGACGATGCTGAACGCATACGGATTCTGCACCGTTTCCGCTAGTCGAATGGCCGGACCTATGGAGCAGGAATTGCGCCACATTTTTGCTTGTGGCAGATACAGCGGGTTTTCCCCTTCGATATCACGGCAGCTCATGTCATTGCCAACGATGTATCCCACAATGCTGCCATCCGCGGCAAGCACCAATCCAAGCTCAGGCTCCGGGATCTGCCAATTGGAATCGCTGCGAAGCGTGACTGCCTCATGCGGTCCAACGGTGCGGGCAGCTGTGGATTTAAAAAAGATCTCCGGTCTTTCTGCATCATAAACCTTATCGTAAAAAGTCTTCACATCCAGCTTGCCATCCGTGGCTTCATAATTTCGCGCTTCGCGGCTGCGCTGATATGTTACACCCGCCGCCCATACTTCCGGAGCTTCCAATGGAGTGGTTAGATGCAGGGAAGTCCAATCGTCAGTCAGCTCGTTCAACGGCTTAAGAGCGCTTTCAATAAGTTGGACTGGAGAAATTCCCTGCTCTCTTGCTTGATAGATCAAAGTCATAAAATCGGCTTGCGGCAAACGATACGCTTTTTCATCATCCGTAACGGCTGCCAGCCACTTCTGTTGTCCATCCAGAAATCGAATAATTCTCATTCAAGCTTGCCCCCATTCTCCCCCATCGGGTTGATAATACTACCATAGCACCAGCTATGGTTCATGACGATGCTCTAATCACTCCGACGATTTACCCTTTTCACGCATTCTTTTTCTGTTAAGATGGATCTATATCAGTTGAACTAAAGATGATTTACACGGACACTCCGATGACAGAATAACCTTCCAATCACTGTTATCCCCAGATTTTTTTGATTCCCTCTTCACAAGGGAAAATCCGGTGATAAAGGCGACCGCTTCGCTTTTTCAGGTTTTTTCTGTCCTCTCCGTTTCTGTGTAAATAGTTAGTTCAATTGATATAGACGAAACGGTAAGATGTTGGAATATAGAACATTACGAGGGGGTTGGGTTGCTGTGACCAAGCTTTCAGAAGCCGTGTATTTAGGTCGTCTGCCCGATGTTCGCATGTCTTTTCAATTATTGGGGCTGCATGCACGAAAAGTAGATTCCAACTGGACTTATCCGTCCCATGAGCATTCGATGTATGAAGTCCACTGGATGATGGATGGCCAGATGAACATGGTCGTTAACGGGCAGTCATACAGCCAGTCTGTTGGGGACCTTCTGTTTATCCGTCCTGGTATGACCCATTCCTGCACCGGTGCCGGACCGCAGGGGTTCACTTATTTTTCCGTACATTTCAGCATACACGATACTTCTTTTTGCAGAGAACTCAACCGCTGTAAAGACATCTATTATCCGGCAGATTCCGATCTGGCTATTGGTCTGTCCTCTTCCCTGTCTACACTCTATGATCTGGCCACAGAGCATTTGTTGAGCTCGCTGTCTTCCTCCAAACAAATGAAGGTTCATGCCGCCGTATTTGAACTGCTTGGCTCCCTGGTCGGCCAGTTATCTCAAAAAGCATCTGTTACTTTATCCCGAAAAGAAACCATCGCCCATCAAATTGCCGAGCACATTGAGGATTCCGTAAGATATATCCATCTTCATGGGGAAATTCAGGAGAGCGAGCGAACCTGGATTCAAGACATCGCCAAGTCACTGAACATTAGCCCATCCCAGGTCAATCGCATCTTTCGGCAGATCTACGGCATTGCCCCGCGCAAATTTTTATCCGAAACCCTGTTGAACGAAGCCCAGCGGCTGTTAAAGCAAACAGACCTGAACATTGACCATATTGCGATGATGCTGGGGTATAAAACCAATGCGCATTTCAGCCGTCAGTTCAAGCGGTGGACAGGCATCGCGCCAAGTGAATTTCGCAGCCATTCCCAGCAGGCAACGGCAGCCGATCATCCTGATGATTGACTTTTTAGTGTTCACATGAAATAAGCAGCTGCTGAATGATCAGCAGCTGCTCTGTCTTTACACACGTCGAATCTGTTCAGCCGGTTTATTCTAATGTAAAGGAGGCCAAACTCGCGCCTCCGGCTCCCCTGTAAGTAAAATACAAAGCCTGTCTACCGTCCGGAACGGTAATCTCGGCTGTGTATTTTTTCCAATCATTTGTAAAATGTACCGGAATCACTCCCAGAACAGGACCGTCCCAGGCCGTTTTGACCTCGAAGACTCCATTACAATATCCGCGCACCTTGATCCTAACCTGGCGAATTCCGTTACAATCGAAATATTTAAACCCTGCCGTTGCGGATTCAACCATGTTGGCAATATATCCGGTCTCTTCATCGCCGTCTCTTCCATCCTGAGTAATCTTCGGAAAGCGGCTGTCCAGCCACGCTCCCTGTCCGAAGCCACCTGTATACAGTTGATCATCTTTCGTAAAAAGATTGCAAGCCAGGTAAGCCGAGTACTCCCCTTTTCCTTCAAGAGGTCCCCCATTCAAGCCGAGGGAAGTCATTTCCACTTGAGGAATGCTTCCGTCCTCCTCAAAAGAGATCTTTTCAACGCAGCCCTGACGGTTAAATGCGTCCCCATTGGTGTGGCGGTGATAGAAAATGTACCAGTCCCCGTTTATCTCCACAACGCTGCCATGGTTATTCCCGCCATAATACATCGGCTTGTCAGCTGGTTTATAGGCGTCGATATGAAGATCGCAGTTGCTTACGATAACGCCCTGATATTCAAACCCTTTGTTTGGAAATGTACTGGTGGCATAGCATAATTCATGCATGACGATAGAGGAATAAACCAAGTAGTAGATGTCCCCTCTCTTCCGGATGGAAGGTGCTTCAAAAAATTCATGTCCTTCAAATCCGCTGCCCTTGCTGTATGGTTGGCTAGGAGCTACGAATGCGGGTTCATCCACAATCATCAGCATGTCCGGACCAAGCACCGTCACCATCGCGCCATGTCTCGATTGATCCCCGGGCGCACAGAAGCCGGTATACAGGTATGTATGCTCCCCTTCAGTCAACACGCCGGGATCGAATTGTGGCTCGTCCCCGTCTCTTTCTCCCAGTCGAGTGCCATCGGCATATTTCACGTAACCGTAGAATTCATATTGGCCGGCAGGTGTATCGCATACAGCCACAGAAACAACCGGCACTTTATCCAGCACATAATACAGATAATACCGTCCATCAGGACCTACCGTAACATCTGGCGCATAGAGGCACATACTGGCATCCGGATTCAGCGGATCATCTGTTTTTCGGTAGATCACACCTTCATTTCGCCAATTCCCCAGGTCATTCACTGGGGCCGACCAGCATACATAGTCATTCAAGCAAAAGACATGTCCGTTAAATCGATCATGCGAACCATACACATAAACTCTGCCGTCAAATACATAAGGCTCACTATCAGGAACGTACTCCCAGGATGGAAGGTATGGATTTAACCCCTGTTTCTTCATTCAAGCTGCACTCCTCGCAAAAGTAATTAGGCAATATGATTTGAAAATAAATCCCGTATAATAGAAAACAACTAAAACGCTTACTGACTTTTCAACTCTAATAATAAGGTGAAGACAATGACAAACATTTTTTACGTTGAGTATGACGCTGCACATAACAGCAATTTTGTTTTTGATATTCCCGAAGGGCACAACTGCTGGCTTTTGGTTATTACACAGACTCCTGCTCAGTTCTGGGTAGATGGAAAACTGAAGGATTACCCTCCCCATTGTGCCGTTTTTTTTGAACCGCATCAAAAAGTGTATTATCGGGCTTGTGGAGAGCAATATATTAATGATTGGATTCGTTTTGAAAGCGATGAGCCTTACGTGACCGAAACCTCGCTTCCATTTGGCAAACCTTTTCCTTTGGATGACCCCGAATATTGCCACATGCTATTCCAACTGCTTGTCATAGAGAATTCATTCAAAAAAGATTACAGGGAATCATCCATAGATTGTCTGCTCCGGACCCTGTTCAATAAACTGCTTGAGTCTTACTTTCAAGAAAAGATTAGTCCTCAACACTATAATCTTTTAAAACTTCGGGCGGCCGTCCACAATAATCCCAGCCACCCTTGGACCATATCGGAAATGGCTAAAATCATTAGCATCAGTCCGGGATACCTGCAATTCATTTACAAGAAATTGTTTGGCCTCTCGTGTATGGATGATGTTATTCATAGTCGAATTCGCTTAGCCAAAGAATACCTTCGACATAACCTCTACACGGTTTCAGAGATTGCAGACCGCTGCGGTTACCGTAATGTGGAGCATTTTTGCAGGCAGTTCAAACAAGTGACTGGTTCGACACCAAAGAGATTTCACAAACGGATCGTCGACTTGCCTGTTGGCACAGCCGATTTCGATGGGGTCAACCCTTGATTCCCGTCATCGTAATCCCCTGAATAAAATACTTTTGTCCGATGAAGAAGAGAATCAGCACGGGGATCACTGTAATCAAGGAAACCGCCATCAGCATCTGTATTTGGGAAGAGCCAAAAGAATTCTGAAAGAACTGCAAACCGATAGCCAATGTAAAATTCTCATCGCTATTCAAATAAATTAACGGAGACATGTAGTCATTCCAGTGAAAGGTAATTGACATGAGACCAACCGTAATCAAAGCCGGTTTGATGGCTGGCAGCAGTATTTTGTAATAAATCTGGAAGGCATTTGCACCGTCAATATAGGCGGCTTCATCCAGATCTTTCGGAATGGTTTTGAAGAATTGTCTGAGAAGGAAAATGTTAAATGCTCCTCCCCCAAAAAAGGAGGGAATGATCAGAGGCATCAACGTATCAAGCCAGCCAAGTTTGGTGAACAACAGATACGTAGGAATGAGAGTCACCTGACTGGGGAGCATCATGGTAGCAAGCACGACGGTAAATAACAACCCGCTGTATCTGGATTTGAAGCGTGCAAAGCCAAAGGCTACAAATGAAGCGGAAAGAACCGTTCCAAACGTTGCCAGTCCCGTTACGATTAAGGTATTCCATGTATACCGTGTGAAATCCGCATACTGCCAACCCTGAATGAAATTATCCCACGTAAAAGTTCCCGGGATGATTTTGGGAGGCAGCGTATAGGCTTCCGAGGGGATTTTAAAGGCGGTGGAAAGCATCCATATAAACGGAAAGATAAAAACGACTGCAACAATTGTCAGTATTATATAACTCAAGCTGACTCTGATTCGATCGCTGGTTCTTTTACTTTTATAATAAGCCTCCATGGCTGCACCTCCCAAATTAGTTATCGTAATAAACCCAGTGTCTGGAGGTCCGGTTTACGATTAGAGTGATGAGCATAATAACTAAGAATAATAACCAGGCCAAAGTTGAGGCGTAACCCATCTCGTTATATTTAAATCCGCTGTTATAAATATGCATCATGTAAGTATAGGTGGAGTAACTTGGGCCGCCTTCGGTCAGGATGAAAGGTTGCATAAAGATTTGAAAACCACCGATAATCCCCATGATCAGATTAAAATAAAGCGTAGGCGTTATCAGAGGCAGAGTAATCCGCGTAATTTTCACTAAACTGCTCGCTCCATCCATTTCAGCACTCTCATATAGGGCTTCCGGAATATCTTGCAGCCCCGCAAGTGTAATGATAATGGAATTCCCGATGGTCCAGACCCCCATAATAATAATTGCCGGCATCGCCCATTTGGTATCGCTTAACCAGTTCGGTCCTGTAATGCCGAATAGAGAAAGGAAATAGTTAACGAGTCCGTATTGAGCATTAAAAATCCACCCCCAAAGCAAGGTAACCGCAACGCCGGATGTGATATAAGGGATATAAAAGCTGGTTCGAAAAAAACCAACCCCCTTAATTTTTTGATTAAGCAGAAGAGCAATCAGAAAGGACAAGAGCAAGCTGGCCGGAACGGAAACCAACACAAAATATAGCGTATTCAGCAACGAACGGTAAAATAGCGGGTCCTGTGTAAAGGCTCTGACGATATTATCTAAGCCAATAAATTGACCTGAGCCGGTCATATCCATATTTGTGAAAACCAGAATGATGGAATAAACCATGGGATATAAAGTGAATATTAAAAAGCCCAAAAGCCATGGCGAGATAAAGAGGAAAAATGATTTTTCCTCCCTTTTTTCAATGCTAATGTTTCGAGCCTTCATTCTTTCGCCTCCATAAATGCCTGCATTTGCAAGACCGATTATGATAGAGATGGGGGGACTGCCCCCCCATTGTTAAACAAACCGTACATTGTTCTTCTATTATTTGTTTTGATGGATCGAGTCAAGAGCGGCCTGAATTTGTGAGGTATAGGCTTTAGCGGCTTCCTCAGCCGATTTCCCCTGAACGGTGACCTGCTGCCAGGTCTGCTTGTAAAGATCCCCTGCCTTAGCAATGGAGCCTCCCCAAGGGAAAGTTATGGCATCCTGCAGTCCAGTTACAAAATCCACCATGGAGATATCTGTACCTTCAATTTTCAAGTTGGCAAACGTACTTTCAGCCGATTCTTTCGCCGCAGGAAGATTTACCTTGCTGTACAAATCGCCTACCTCTTTATTCAGGGATACTGTTTTTATATAAGCCCAAGCCGCTTCTTTATTTTTAGAATCTTTATTCATGGCGAAGCCGGTCTGAAATTTAATGTTGACTGTCTTTCCGGACGGATCTTTTGGAGGCATCACAATTCCCCATTTGAAATTTGATCCAATATTTTTGGAAATCGTCGAAGCTTCAAACACACCTAGCGGATACATCGCAGCCTTGCCTGCAGCGAACATTTGATCCATGGGCATGCTCTTGGCAGCAGCATCATCCGGCATTGCTTTTGCGTTCACCAGGTCGCCAAACAATTGGTACCCCTTAAGCGTATTGGGATCATCCAAAGTCTGTTTGGTCCAATCCTCGTTATATGGCATCCCTCCGTATATAAATGGAGCAAAGCTTTGCAAAATCCAGTGGGACACAATACCGTAGACCCGGTTTACTCCTTCACCCGACGAGATCTGTTTGGCTGTTGCCGAAAAATCATCCCAAGTCCAGTCATTTGTTGGATAAGGGATCCCCGCCTTGTCAAAGATGTCTTTATTGTACGCAATCATAAAATCCGAGGCTGTTGTCGGCATACCTTTGCGTGTACCGTCCGGATCAACATATCCTCCGTCAACTCCCTGCGTAAACAAAGCTTCCAGGTCTAATTGATCCTTTTCAATATAAGGGTTTAAATCTTCGAACCATTTAGACCTTAGCCCTTTCCAGTCCGGGGACATCATAATCACATCACCAGCATTTCCCGCAGCGAGAGCTGCATCCAACTTAACATCGATGTTATCTGCCGGGAGCCAAACTTCATGCACCTTCACTTTTGGATAGAGTTTCTTGAAAATTTTAGTTGCTTCCTTCCGGGACTGGAGCTCCTCACCGCCGCCCCACCCGAAAATGGTAAGGTCGCCGGAAATTTCCTGCCCACCCGGATTAGAACTGCCCCCAGGGTTTTCCTCCGCCTGATTACCGTTTCCTCCGCAAGCTGTGAGCGCTGTCATTAATATCCCGATGAATAGAATGGCTGAAAATCTTCTCATATTTATCCTCCTTTGTACTTAGGCCATGGCTAATGTTATAACCCGATGAATGAATTTAACATCCTGACTACATTCGAAAAACGGGGGAGGGGATTACTGATCAATCCTTATTTAATACAAAGATCCTATGACCAACCCAAACCTGAATCTGTCCTAAAATTGCACGGTGAAACTTCCCAGACATCGCATATCGAAACACCACTCCTTCTGCTTTGTTAGCGTTTTCTTTTGTTATTTAAAAGTAAGGTTTCTCACGGTTTGATTCAATGACCTATCCTAAAGAATTATTGATCAATAGTCACATTCAACTATTTGTTGTTACGGGCTGTGGTAAAACTCTTGCAAGAAAAGAAGATGTCTTAGAGGAATGAGACGAACAAAAAAAAGGGACTCGATGTGCTCATCGAATCCCTTTTATTCCATCCTGATTATTTAGATGTAAGACTTACTTTTGCAGCCGTTTGATCCCAATCCACGGTCATTCCCAGTCCTTCAGAGATGAAGCGTACCGGTACAAGTGTGCGACTGTTCTTGATAATGGCTGGTGCATCAATTTCGAGCGTTTCACCATTCACCGTTGCCGTGCTGCTTCCGATCTGGAGCACAAGCGTCTGGTCATTCAGAACGGCTATTACCGTTTTCGCTGTTTTGTCCCACGTTACTTCTGCACCCAAAGCTTCAAGGATGGCGTTCACAGGTACCATAACTCGTCCGTTTTGCTCTAACGGGTCCTGATCCGGGAACGTAATCGCTTGGCCATCCAGGGTTACCGTAATCGCTTTGTCTGTTGTTCCTGTTCCGGTATCCGTACCTGTATCTTCCGAAGTCTCAGGCAGAGGTGTTACTTCACGTCCAAGCTGCTCTTGCAGATTGGCAAGTCGGTTCAGGGCAAACGTCGTCAGCGATCCCGCTGCCATGGAGCCCATACCTCCGCCAAAGTTACCGCCAGGACGTGTCTGGGTATTGCCTGTGCTGGCTGTTGTTCCCGTTCCTGTTGTGCCATCCGGCGGTGTCGTACCATCGGGAGGTGTCATGCCTTCAAAACCTTCCGGAGGCGTCATACCTTCCATGCCCTCTGGCGGTGTCATACCTTCGAATCCTTCTGGTGGTGTACCACCCATGCCACCCATACCGCCTGCTGCATCAGCGTTGGCTGAATATGCGATGTTGGATTCAAACTGCTCTGCTGTGTAGAACTTCGTTGGATCTGCTTCTACATATGGACGAATGATGTCAGCCAGATCTGTGATACGGTCCTGAATGTCTTCCAGATAGTCCGTTAACTCATTGACGTAGCTCAAGTATTTTTCCTTATACTCAGGCACAGCCAGCAGGTTGTTGATCATCGGTACATTTTCCATGCTAATGCCCAGTACTGGCTCGTCCACAGATACGTTCGTTGCGTTGGTGTTGGTCATCGTTGATCCAGTTGTTGTTGTTCCACGTCCGCCTCCACCGGCGTATCCATTAAAAGACATGTTAAAGTCCCAAGGGACAACGGTGAATTTGCCATCTGCGTCGCCGTAGAGCATGTAGTTATGCCCTTTGTCACCGCTATAGCTATCATAGTTGCCAAAGACCATGTTGCCCGCGATATATTTCAGTGCCGAATCCACGTCCAGCACACTCTCGATATCGCCTTTTTCACCTTCAGGCATGTCGTTCAGCGTTTTGATGAAGTTTTTGAGCTTGGTTTTATTCTCGTCCGTACCCAAATCTTCGGTGATGGTGCTGTAGTCACTGCCTTCTGAATACTGCAGATAACTCTTCTCCTCCGTATCGTAGAGGACGCCGTCCTCATAATCTTCGCCGTAATTGCGTTCCAGGTAGCTGTCATCTACTGCTTCGACCCCGGTATAGAAACCAACCAGTTCGCCGTTGATATACAGATTAACGTAGTTCGTCATCGGTACATCCATGCCAATGCTGCGCAGCGCTTCATAATGAAGAACTTCACGCATGTACGATGGATCGGCGTAGTTGTTGTTCAGGACCATTTTATCCAGACCGAGCAGGGTTTGTGTTTTGTCGTATTTATCGAACTTCAGTCTGAAGCTGTAACGGTCGGAATCTTGCATCGAGGCTACGGATTTCAACGTCAGATTACCCTTGGTGGAGAAACCAACGTTATCCAGCTTGTTGCCGTCCACTTCCACACTTACCTTCTTATAATCCTTATCCAGCGGGCTTTCGAGCATGCTCTTCCAGTCTGCATCATCAATCGTAACATTCACATCAATGATGTTGTCCGTTTGGAACAACGATTCATAGGCTTGAGTGACACCTGTGCTGGTAGTTGTATCCTCAGCGGCAAACGCAGCGTTCGGGCTTCCTAGCAAAACAAAAGAAGATGATGTTACCATCGTCACGGACAAGGCCGTTACTGCAACTTTACGTAGTAAACTATTCAAACGATGAATCCTCCTTATTGGTTTCTGTTAAGCAACGTAGGCTTATGAAACCATGGTAGAGGACAAACCTTTAATGAATCTTAAATCAATGATTCACAACAAAAAGTAGCCCATCAGGCTACATAAGTTGAACTATAAATGGTACACCTTATCACTCCGATTACAGTACGGTGTACAATTGAGCTTCAACTTATATAGACGCCTGCCAGGCTACTTGTTCTGATCCTTTATAGCTCGGTAACGGTCACACCTGCTGCTTTGTAGTAGTCCTCATCTACATTGTTTAGAACGTTGGCCTTCATTAGGATGCCGACTCCGGCAAAGAGTCCGATTCCGTTTGTGTTCCCTTCGATTCGGTTATTTTCAATCAACACATTCTCGGGGTTCCCTTCGCCAATATTGCCGGCTCCGGCATCGCCTTTGTCGCGTTCAAGACGCACGCCCCAGTATCCGCTTGCGGTATTGTTACGGATCACATTGCCTCGAATCACCGTACCCGGTCCATTCAACACTTTGATTCCTGCCGCATCTGCAATCGTGGTTGTATTCTCGATGAGGTTATCCTCGATTAGAGTATCGGGGGTGCCCATAGTTACCGAAATGCCGATTTGGCTGTTCCTGATCGTGTTGTCATGAATGTAGTTTCCTTTACCCGACTTGCTGTGATTGCTGGGTGCTGAACCCCCTGTATTGCCAAGTCCAATCCCTGCGCCTGTCAGCACATCCGTAATGACATTGCCGGAGATTTCATTCAAATACTCCAGTTCACCATGAAGATCAATAGCATCCAGCTTGGTTCCGTTAAATGTATTGCCACGCAGCACGTTGTTATGAGCGACAAACTGAATCAACGCTCCATGTCTGAGATAAGGGCCCTCAAACGTACTATCCTCAACCACATTCCATAACGTATCATTGTCAAAACCGAGTCGATCAGTCTTGGCCGTTCCCTGAATGGAAATTCCGTAGCCTGAACCCCCAGGGCCCAGATCTGTTGCATTACGGAATGTTGCATGCTTCACAACGACATCTCGGCTGTGTTCGATGCGGATCGCCATTCGTTTGAATTTCTCCACAATTACGCCGTCGATCGTAATGTCATACGATGGAGCCTCACCATAGTTGGCGATGTGAATTAGGCTATCCGGCCCCCCTGCGGAGGGATTGTTGGATTTGTGATCGGTTGTGTAGCTGCCAGACCAAGATGATGTTATGGTCATATTGGATACGAGAATGCTGTGCTGAGCCGATGCTTTCAGGACCGCGCTGCCCGTCACCTGATCCAGCGATGTCTTGAGCACGGTTCCGCCACTGCTCTCTCCTCTCAGATTCACCCCGGATTTGAGCTTCAGGTTGGTGGTTCCATCCGGCCCGGACAACAAATTGTACACTCCATCAGGCAAAAACACTTCATCACCAGCGTTCGCCTCATCAATAGCAGCCTGTATTGCGGGTCGGTCATCACTCGTATGATCAGCCAGATCTGCTCCGTAATCCCGTACATCAATCGTACGTCCGGTTACAGCATGAGGAGAATGGATAGTATGCGGTGCTCCATCTGTCTCCGTCAGTCCTGGAGCGATAAAGGGCACCGTCCCTTCAGGTGGTTGTGGCTCAATGTATGGAATCAGGGCAACAGGCGTTCCTCCCCCTGCATAAGGGGCATACAGATGCACATCGGTCAGACTCGTGTAAATACTTGAATCAGAATTGCCATGCCCGGTGATCCGTACATAACGTGCAGACGTGTCCGGGATATCAAATGCCTGCATTTCGGTTGTATCCCCACTGCTTTCGCCGCCATATACCTGGGTCCAATGATTCCCGTCAACAGACGTGTCTATCTCAAAGAAGGTCTTTCGGACATCCCCTTTGTAAAAACCAATCCCAACATAGCTCACTTGCTGAACCTGACCCAGATCATACATGATCCATTGCCCCTCTCCGGCAACTGACCAGCGTGTATAACTGTTATTGTCGAGGGTATTGGTCGCCAGGTTGCCGTCGCTACCGCTTGCCGAGACGGAGGCAACAGGCAGGGACGATACCGGAACCGCAAGGGTGGTCATACCGGTTGATAGAGCACTGCTGACGTTGCCGGCTTCATCAATCGCCCTCACTTGAAACGTGTACGATGTTTCGGCTGCAAGTCCGCTGTCACGAAATGACTGCTTACCTTGTTCAGCCAGCATAACTCCATCTCGATAAATCCGGTAGGCAGATACAGCTGTATCATCACTGGCAGCGGGCCATCTCAGTTCTGCAAACTCCGTTCCCCAGTTGCGAATCTCAAGCTCAGCTTCCTGCTGCCATTCTGGCGCGCGCGTGTCGCTTCCATCTTCGATTAATGAGATAACAGATAACTGTGGACGCGGATTGCTCCTTCCGTTGGCTTCCTTGGTGTATACGTTCACGGAAACACCTGTTGATCCCGCATCCGCGAGGAAAAATGCAACCTGATCCGCATCTGGACGACTCTTCAAATAATCGGTTACATCCACTTCATAGACGGCCGGGCTTCCACTACGATCTGCCGTGACCTGGAATGTGCCAAGCAGCGAACTTTCGCTGAGACTTTGGACCGGGGCATTCGACCAGGTTAACGATGATTCGCTCCAGTCTGTTTTATTCAAACCGTAAAGAGACAACTCTGTATCGATATTCGATGTGCCTTTTTTGGCGGCAATCCGTAGTCGATACCGATCTCCTTCGACCTCATTTCCGGTCATGTCAAATTTGAAGTACACATATTTCTTGGTCGATGGCGTGGAAGAAATGCTTAGCAATCCGGTGCTGGAGCCCGTGGCCTGATTGAAATTCAAGTCAGGCTTGCTGCTGTCAATCGCCGCATCGTCGCTTGGCAGCTTGCTGGCGATGACCTTTTCAATCAACGGTTTTTCTTCTTCCTCTTCTTGATCTCCAGGCGAAGTGTCTTCGGGATTGTTTTTGAAAATAATGGGCTCCGTAACGATCCGGTTCTTCACATGTTCATCAAGGAAGGCCCATGCCTCCGCATTGGCAACCTCGGAAGCCGTCCCTGTAAATCCATGGCCCTGACCGGGTACGACTTTCATATCCACAATCGGGACACCCGCCGATTGAAGCTGTCCCGCGAAAGTAACACTGTCGGTATAGGGAATGGTGGCATCAGCATCACCGTGCCGAATCCAGAACGGTGGATCATCCGGTGAAGCATACGTGCCCGGCATGGCAAGTCTGGCCTGCTCCGGAACATCGAACGCACGCTGCCCGCCAAGCAGAGCTGTGACCGAGCTATAGTTATTGGCAAATGTCGTCGTAAAATCAGCAGGTCCGTACCAGTCGGCGACCGCCTGCACTTTGTCGGAATACTCAGGCCATCCGCCAGAACCTTCAAGATCAGGTACATCTACCGTCACCCCTGTATCGAGCTCTACAGTGTCCCCAGCGACCATGTCCCCTGTTGTGCCGAGTAATGCAGCCAGATGGCCGCCCGCTGATGATCCCCAGACGCCGATCCGACTCGGGTCCAGATTGTACTGGGCTGCATGGGCCCGCAAATATCGGATAGCGAGCTTTACATCCTGAATCTGGGCAGGGAAAGGCGCCTCAGGTGTCAGCCGGTAGTC
Organism: Paenibacillus sp. OK076; assembly: GCF_900110055.1. Classification (NCBI taxonomy): domain Bacteria; kingdom Bacillati; phylum Bacillota; class Bacilli; order Caryophanales; family Paenibacillaceae; genus Paenibacillus; species Paenibacillus sp. OK076. The sequence goes on along the minus strand of NZ_FOCH01000001.1, from coordinate 238,208 downwards.
CAGAGATACACCGATATAACCGCGTTTGAGTACATAATTGCATATGGAGTTTAATGCCTGCTTCCTGTCCCCGTGATTCCATCCACCTCCATGGATATAGACCATGACCGGCATCGGTTCAGCTGCCGCTGTCTCGGGAACAGCAATGGATGAATAGATTGCTCGCCCACCAGCCGTGCCAATCTCCACATCCTCGTATAAAGTTACTCCTTGTGGTGGCGTAAACTCCGTATTCTCCTCTCCAGGCGGAACTGGGGATGGGGCAGGCGTTATACCGGGAATAGCCTGACCGTAAATGACAACATTGTCGATATACATGTTGGCCTGCATGGCATCTCCTGTTCGAAAACGAATTTTCACTGTGCTGTTATTGTTCGCTTCCGAACCCAGCGTCCAGTTTTTCAACGTATTTCCTTGCTTGTTCTTCACATCAGGAGTGCCTTGGGGAAGTTCAAATGTCTCCAGCGTTGCCCAGGAACTGCCTCCGTCCTTCGACCATTCGATAATGATGCTTCCGCTGATATAGGACGAGGCGCGAGTGTAGTAGTTCAGCCGGATATTTCCGTATCCAGTCAGATCAAGCGGCAGTGCGATTGCATCGGTTCCGTCAATTTTGATCATGTTGGGCAGCGAGGGGGCGGTTGTGGAAGATGACGTTTTGGCCTTGCTCCCTCCTTCTCCTTCCTGAAGCCAGGGGGCTCTCAGTGCAATTCCGCCTGTAGAGCCAAAGTTGTCCGGATCATCAAAGTTTTCCGCGTAAATCTCCAACTCTGGGCCCTCCGGATCCGGGATATTTTCTTCCTGCGTACTATTTAAAATAGAATGAGGAACAGCGTCTTCGATCGCCCGGACTTCATGCACGGGAACGGTAATACCGCTAATGAGTATGACAGACATGGCAACAAGTACAACCCGCTTCTTCCACGTTTTGAACACGTCATTCACTTGCATCCCCTCCGTATTCAGCTGACTTGCCACTCCGATGACAGAACAACCTTCCGATCGCTGTTATCGTGTAAAATGTATAGTTCAACTTAAATCGTTAGCGACGCGGTGCGGACACGCCTTCACCCTTATTGAATTTCTCGGTGGCTTCTTTGATTGCCTGATCGCCGCCTTTGGATTTCCATTCCTCTACCACTTTCGGCCAATCGGAGATCGGCTCCTTACCATAAACCATCTTGATCATGTGTGTGAGCAATACCTGAGGAGGTGTATCCGAATTGGGAGCAATCTCGGGATTCTGTACAAAAGCTTCCAAACGCGGATCAAAGTTGATGCCATCCCGACCTTCTTTGGCTAAGATGGTATCGTAAATATTCATCAGCGTTCTGCCTTCTTCTGTCAGCGATAACGAGCCTTTATTGTACGTTGTGTCCTGTACGAACCATAAGAACGACTGACGGTAACGCTCTTCGTCTACACCAGCGGAGTCTGTTGGAGCTGTGTATGAAATCACGCCATTATCCTCTGTGTAGGTCTCTCCTTCTGTGCCGTATGTGAAAAACTTCTCCGCTTCGTCAGACACCATCCAGTTGAAGAAACGGATAATGGAAGCCGGATCAGCCGCATCCTTATTAATAAAGTAGGCACGTGTCACCGGACCGTACAAATAATAACCGCCCTTTCCGTCCGGGCCGACAGGGGAAGGGATAATCTCGATTTTGGCATCGGGAACCGACGCTTTAATCTGCTTCTCCCATTGGATCAGTTCGTTGGCATTCATGGACCACATGCCCGCCTTGCCCGAGAGAATCGTATTTTTGAATACGGTGGAATTGATGGTCGCGAACTCTTTGTTGATCAGCCCTTCCTCGTACATCGTCTTATAGACCGTTAGGGCTTGCTGCATATTCTCGTTATCCATAAATTTAGGAACAACCTGGTCGCCCTGCTGCTCCATCATGGACAGGAATTGCTGTACGTCATAGGCACCGAAAAAGGTATCCGCATATTTGAAATCCTCACGCCCCATATACGGATTCTCCACGCCGAGCTTCTTAAAGGCGCGCAAAACGTCCATAGTCTCCTCAACCGTCGTGGGCACCGGCAGTCCCGTTTGATCCAGCAGATCCTTGCGAATCCAGGTTGCCCGGCGGGATGGATTGGATAAATATTCAGGGATAGCATAGATATGGCCGTCATGAGTTACCTGGTCCCAGGCTTCCTTCGGCACGGTTTTGAGCAAATCTTGCCCGTACTGCTGCAGCAGTTCATCCAGCGGCTGAAATACTCCAGCTTCGACCGAGCCTGCCATCTCTTTGCCGTTGACGCCGCCGTCACCCTGCACCACGTCAGGAATATCATTGGTGGCAAACATCTGGACCATTTTCTGTTCATATTCCTTATGGGGGACCAGGACAATTTTCAGATCGGTATTCGTCAGATCCTCCAGTTTTTTCACCCATTGATCCTTGTTAATGTCTGGTGACTTCTCCACATACGTATACGCCAGCGTACGGAGTGAAATGGAGAATTTCGTTTTGCCGTCTCCCCCGCCTTCACCGGATGCCGCTCCGCTGCCTTTGTTGCACCCGGTCATAACAGCTGCTGCCAGCAATAGCGCCATGCCTGAGACCATCCACTTTTTCATGCTACCCCTCTTTTCATCCTGATTTAGGTACCACTCGTTGGTGAAGCGCTTTCAAATAGATGTTAAAACATCCCCACCGCCTGCAACAATGGGGATGTTTTAGATGAGATTGCGTTTTCTTTAGGTCCGCACTCCCTAGTACGTCTTGGATACCTCGATCTTCTTCGTTACACCGTTGTCGGTAAAATAGAGATGGATGCCGTGATCCTGGTCATCGATGAAATAGGGGACATACTTCGGCTCCTCGATTTTATATGGTACAAGCAGTGTTACAATTCTGTGGCTTGAGGCCGGCCGCGTTTCTGCGGTCAGATGATAATGTCTTTCCAGCCCTTCGTACTCTGCCGGGTCCACCTCTGCGAATTGATCCGTCTGGCTGAGCGCCAGCTCACCGGAGGAAGCATATACAAACGTGCCCTCAAGCCCCGCCATATTCCCGTTCAGACGGAAGCTCTGCCCTTTCAGCTGTAGCGGGTGCAGTGCATGGAACAGCCATTGAACGCTGTCCGGCTTCTCCAGGTCAATGTGGTCCACAATGACGAAGTAGGATGATTGCAGAAAATGAATCTCCCGTACAACACGCTTCACATGAGGTACGGTGCTGGCATATGCATCGGTCGCTACCGCGCGCACATAACCATCGCCGTCCCGCCAATAGGCCTCTTCGATCTGCCCGGTGGCGGCCATATTCAGCACCTTGTTGTTCTCAGCATACTGCCCTGCTCCACCAATCAGCAGGTTGTTTTTGGAACGTGTCTGCCTGCGCCATTCCCGGTGAAAGGAGCTGCCGTGCGCGATATAATAGCCTGTATCCGCCGCAAGCGGCTCACCGAATGCGTGCAGGGTAAAGCTGTTCTGATCCGCATGACTGTGGCTGATGGAGCCATAACGGCTCGACTTGAGCAGCAGCATAACATGCTCATCCGGATCGTCCATCCGGTGATGCATGGCTACCCATCCCACATCACGGAACCACTTCAGCGGCTCGATGTCCACAGGCGACTCTTCCTCCACCTGCGGATAATCGTGGCGGTATACCAGATCGTCAAAGCTAAAGTCCCACCAACCGTAGTTATAAAAAGCTCCCTCTGTTCCCGGATCGGATTGGCGTACACGCTCAAAGTACCACTGGTACCAGCGGTTGCCTGTAACACCTGCCAGTTGGCGGACAAGATAGCCTGTTTTCAAGTTTACCGGGTCACCCAGCGTAGACTGATCTCCAAAGCTGGCGCGCCGTGCATCGGGCGGGTACACGTAGAGTGGAAAATCCCCAGTACGCTGGAAGAACGGCCGACGAAAGAAATCGATGCCAGCATAGTTTCGTAACAAATTCATCGCTTCTGTCACGTAGGCCATACCTGTTGTCCAGTACATCGGGCCTTCAGCCCAACCTCCATCACTTCCTCCCCAAGGGGAGTACAGACAGGCATAATAATCGATCGCATAATCCAGCCACACTGCAGCCTGCTGATGCTCATGCAACAAGGCCATACAGCAGGGCACAAGCACGGAAGACAATGAACGCACCGCATGGCTGTCATAAGGCACATGATGGATCTTCGAGCGAACCATCACATGCTGGGCTACCTGTTCTGTCCGCCGCAGCAAACTGCGCCTTACCATCTCTTGCTCTTCACTGTTCAACTCATCATGCAGCCAGTCATAACCCCAAGCAAGCGCAGCGGCAACCCGAAAGGCCGCCTCATCGTTATAATCACGAGAGGTCGTTCCCTCTGTATCCCAAGCCGCCACATGCAATAACCAGGTTTTCGCTGCTCCAAGCAACCGTTCGTCACGTAGCACCCGCCCCGCGATGCTGAGATGTCGAATCGCATATAACGTTTCCTGACAATCAATATACATTTGCCTCCAGAGCGCGGCGACACGTTTGTTCTCCGGGTAAGGCAGCGGTTCAAGAATTGGTTCGCGGTTGGCCCATGGCTCCACGGAATTTGCCATAAATACATCCCAGCCGCAATATGTAGCATCTGTCGCAATGGCATCCGCAAGTGCCTGCAGCCCGCTCTCTCCGAGCCATAACCGGGGGTGAGACGTGTCTGTGGAAATGTACCGCTGCGCCCGGGAAGGTAGCGGTGTCTCGGGTAATCCCGCTGGCACAGTGAACTGCCGCACCTCACTCCAAGCCGACATTTCCCCTTGCTTCCTTTGCGAGGCATGCCCTTTGGCTTCACTCCCTTGCTTCCCCTGAGAGACATATGCTTCGGCTTCGCCCACTTGCTGCACTGGTTGATCTACAAGCAGCGCATATCGCCAATAGTACTCCCCAGGTTCAAACACCCGGTCCGGCGTGAAAAAGTTATACGGGAGCGGCGCAAAGGTCATCGTCTCTCCTTCCTGAAAAGAAGACCCCACCGATACTTGCAGCATATAGGCATTCTCGTCTTCTTGCTGTGCCGCCATCCAGGTAAACCTCGGCGGATTTTCTCCTAGAACGGTGTGCTCGTCAGGCGCATAGTCCACATGGAACGGCCCGCTGATTGGTTGGTACAACGGTCTTTCTGCAAGCTTCCGCTTCACTTCCATCGTATCGTTCCCTCCTTATCGCAATGGTGTAGCATCAACGCATGTACATTCCGCCATTAATTTCAATCGTTTCTCCGGTTATAAAAGCACCCAGCTCGGAACACAGGTACAGCGCCGCTCCTGCGACATCATCGGGAGTCCCTTCCCGTCCAAGCGGAATGCTGCTTACCGCAGAAGATCGGCCTTCCGCCGAGGTGAACGTAGCATGGAATGCCGTTTGCCCGATGAAGCCCGGTGAAAGGGCATTGACCGTAATCCCGCCAGGAGCCAGTTCTTTGGCAAGCCCTTTGGTTAACGCAATGACCGCCGCCTTGGAAGCTGCGTAAATCGCTGCACCCGGGCCGCCCCCGTTATGAGCCGCTACCGAGGTAAGATTGATAATTCGGCCGCCTCCAGCTGCCTTCATGCCAGGGATGACCGCTTTGGAGACAAATACGGCGCTCTTCAGATTGACATCCATAATCCGGCTGTAAAGCTCCTCGCTCATCGTTTCAATAGGACTCCGTTCCACCAGATGCCCCGCATTATTAATCAACAGATCAATCGGACCGCCGAAGCGGAGCGTGATATCCCCAACCATCGATTCTATGGCATTCGTATCCGTCACATCCGCCCGAAATGCCGCTGCTTCACCGCCAGCATCCCGGATCGCGGCCACAACCTCCTCCGCCCGATCCATATTATGCAGGCCATTGACAGCCACCTTTGCTCCGCAGCGCGCCAATGCCCCTGCAATGGCAGCACCAATTCCTCCGCTGGAGCCGGTAACCAGCGCAATTTTGTTGTGCAAGTTGATATTCATGTTCGATCTTCCTCCCTGATATAGGTTCAATTAAATCCGTTTACTATGCTGATCAGCCGGAAGCGCCATCGTAATGGTCGTTCCCAAGCCTTGCTCACTCTCAATCATCAAGCCATACGTTTCTCCAAATACCAGCTGAATCCGGCGATGGACATTCATGAGTCCGATGCCTCCGCGATGGTAGACATCATCGGAATCTTCGCCTGCCAGACGATTCAATTCCAGACGGTCACGCAGCTTCTCTAGGCGTTCCTCGCTCATGCCCATGCCGTTATCCTGGACGATGACAAGAAAGCGATCTTCCAAGCGCCGAGCATCGATGCGGATAAAGTGACCGGGCTCCATGCCTCGCGGAAACGCATGTTGTAACACATTTTCCACCAATGGCTGAAGGGTGAGTCGAACCATTTTTTCCAGCAACAGATCCGGCGCAATGATGACCTCAACTTCAAGCTCCCGATCCATGCGATGTTTCATGATGGAAAGGTAGGCCAGCACATGCTTAAGCTCGTTCGCAACCGTAATTTCCTCCAGATTGGTCTGAATGGAATACCGGAGCATATGAGCCATGGATTCCACCATCTGTGCAATTTCTTCGGAGTCCTGTACGACGGCATAACATTTGATCGTTTCCAGGGTGTTGTAGAGAAAATGCGGATTGATCTGCAATTGAAGCGCCTGAAATTCCGCACGGTGCCGTTCCAGCGCCTCCTGCTGAAGCTCGATTTCCGACTTCTGGCGGCGCAGCTCCGACTCGTATACACTCTCAATCATGTCCGACAGACGGCTGACCATCAGATTATAGCTGCGGATCAGCACACCAATTTCATCGCGCCTTTCCTTCATCTCCACCTTGTTCCAGATTCCCTTCTCCGTCTGTCTCATTCCGTTCATCAGCACACGAATAGGTTCCACCTGAGATGCTCCGATCCGGTAGGCCACAACAAGTGCAGCGAGCAAGGTTCCTGCACCAACCCATAAGGTGGCCGAACGAATCGTTGCAATCGGTCTTTGCAGCTCCGACAGCGGCACGGAAGCGACAAAGCGCCATCCCGAATATGCAGAAAGCTCCGATATGAGCAGCCGTTTAGTGCCATCCGTGTTCTGTTCCAGTGATCCTGCCTCCATGTGCATAAGCCTGTTCACCGTGCTGGACGGCATCGCTGTCTGCGCCTCTTCGTCCCCGGGTGTGTAGATTACCGTTCCGTTCTGATCCATCACATACTGATACCCACCTTGACCGAGGTCGAGTTCTCCCCATATTTTGTCAAGCTCCAGCACATTTACTTCCATCGCCAGTACTCCGTTGGGCGTATAGGAGGACACTCCTCTGATCCGGCGCGCGATCGTAATCACATTGGCGCTCTGTCCACTGCGAATACTGCGGGTAAGCAGCGTCGATTCGCCATTTGCAGGGGTTGCAGCCAGCAGCTCCTTATATTGCTGTGCCGCGTCGATATCCGGTATGCCGGCTGAATTCTGATTGTCATCAATCACAACACGCCCGTTATCCCCGATAACATATAGAAACTTGATCTGTGGGTATAACATAAAAACAGGCGGAAACACGTTCGTCTTAATCTGACGGCTGTACTCGTAATAGGCATAACTGTCCTCCGAATTCATATCGAGGAAATGCTTCACACTTCCGTTCGAGAGAATGGAGTATGTCGCACGATCATAATTTTGCAAATACAGATCGGTCTGGTACGCCGTATTGCGCATCGTTTGGGCGATGTTGTCCGCGAGCTGGTCGTTCATTTCAGTCGAGGCATAGGTATAGGTGAACAAGCCAATGGCGGACAGGGACAACGTAATCACGACGGCAAAATGAATGAACAGGCTGATGGACAGGCTGCGCTTCATCATTCGATGCCCAACTTGCTGCGGTATTCGGACGGTGTCAGTCCGGTTATTTTCTTGAATGTCTTGGTAAAATGGGGATGATCCGCATACCCCACTTCGTAGGATATATCCGTAATCCGGTTGCCCGGCTGCTCCAGCATGCGTTTAGCCAGTTCCATTTTGCTGCGTATCCGGTATTGAATAAAAGTCTGACCTGTCGTTTGCTTAAACAGCTGGCTGAAGTAGGACGGGTTAAGGCCCAGCTTGGCTGCAATCTCGTCCAGTGACACTTCGCGGCGCAAGTGCTTCTCCAGATAGGCTTTTGCTTCTTCCACCGGATGCTTGCGCTTGCCGCTGCGCCGCTCCTTGATCGTCTTCATTAATATGTGGATCTCATTGCCCAGAGCCTCGAAGCACTCTTTTGAGGAAGCGCTTTCATTTATCTTGCAGGATGTACTCATTGTTCCGTTGCCACGTGCGTTCATGCGGGCCACAATCAATTCCAGCAATTCCTGAAAAAGCTCCGCTGTCTGCTCAGGCATCAAGGAATATGCCGGATAACGACCAGACCATGCTGCGAGCAGCTCCGTCACATCGGACTGCCGTAACTCCCATATAGCCTCTTCCAGACGCATCGCCCAATCATTCAGCTCTCTCACGGGTACAAGGGATACCGCAGGTTTATCTTCTTCGATGGCCAGCAACTTGAGCAGCAGTTCATGCAGCTCCTGTCGTCCCACAGGCTTCAGCAGATATCGCTTTACTCCATAATCCACACAAGCTCTTGCATATTCAAAGTCCGAATAACCGGAAACCACAATAATGCGCATCGTACTTCCTTGCTCGGATAAACGTCGGCACAGCTCAATACCATCCATCGTTGGCATGCGGATATCCGTAAACAGGATGTGCGGCCGAAAGGCCTCTACCACCTGGAGGGCCTCTTCCCCATGCGCAGCCTGCCGAATCTCACAGTCGAACAGTCCCGCTTGTTTGATCATCTTCGCCAGACCCATCCGAATCATCGGTTCATCGTCCGTAATCAAGATTCTGAACATCGCTATTCCCCCGTTTCCGTCAGATCTGTATGCTGCTTGTACTTAAGATTTGACGGAGCCAACCATGATTCCTTTTACAAAATGCTTTTGCAGGAAAGGGTAAATGATAATGATCGGCAAGGTGGCGATAATGATGGTTGCCATTTTGATGCCTTCCGGTGATGTATGTGCAAGGGTGCTGTAAACGGCAGAACCCGCATCGACGGAAATATCGTCACTTTCAAACAACTTCTTGAGTGTGACCTGAATCGGCCACCAGGCTGGATCATTCAGATAATACAGCGCAGTTGAATAGGCATTCCAGTGGCCTACCGCATAGAAAATACCGAGTGATGCCATGGCTGGTTTGGACAAGGGAATGACGATACGCCAGATGATGCCGAATTCCCCACAGCCATCGATGCGGGCAGCGTCGATCAGTTCACCCGGCAGCTGTGCGAAGAACGAGCGCATGACGAAAAAGTTAAAGGCATTGATCGCTCCTGGCACAATCAGTACCAGCGGATTGTTGACCAGATGCAGTTCTTTCATCAGGATAAAGTTCGGAATGAGCGGCGCCGAGAATACAACGGTTATTAGGACAAACATGACGACCACAGAGCGCCCCTTGTACTCTGGACGGGAAACGGGATACGCCAGCGATGCCGTTGCAGCGAGATTGACCAGCGTCCCGAACAGCGTCACCCCAACCGATACCGCAAATGCCCGCCAGAACGAAGCATCACCGAATACATATTCATAATTGATCCAGGTAAAAGCCACAGGCCAGAAGCTGACCTTTCCGCCCATGATCGCTTCCGAGCTGCTAAGAGATTGAGCCAGCACATTAATGAAAGGCAGAATCATCGTCAACGAGAGCAGCGTAAGAAAAACGAGATTTCCAATGCGGAATATACGGTAACGAACACTGGGGGTACGCATCGATCTCGCCTCCTAATACAGGCTTTCGCCGGTTGTTTTTTTGCTGAAGAAATTACCGAGTAGAACAAGCATCAAACCCACGACTGACTTGAACAACCCAATGGCTGTTGTATAGCTGTATTGCTGTGAGAGCAGGCCGGCTTTGTAGATATACGTATCGAGAATTTCACCCGATTCCAGATTGAGCGGATTCAGGAATACGAACACACGCTCAAAGCCCAGATCGAGGAACTTCCCGATGTGCAGCAGCAGCAGAATCATAATCGTCGGCAGTAAAGATGGGAGGGTAATCGACCATATTTGCTTCAAACGTCCGGCTCCATCTACCTCTGCCGCCTCATACAGATCGGGATTAATGCCCGCAATGGCAGCCAGGAAAATAATTGTGCCGTACCCGGAATCCCGCCAAATCCCCGAACCGATCAGAATGGAACGAATGTACGAGTCTTCCCCAAGAAAGTAGATCGGCTGCATGCCCAGAAATCCAAGTGCCTTGTTCACCACCCCGGCATCCATCGAGAAAATGCCCATGAATATTCCGCTAATAACGACCCAGGACAGAAAGTGAGGCATGTATACAATCGTTTGCAGCAAACGCTTAAACACAATCATCCGCACTTCATTCAGCAGAATGGCCAGTAAGATCGGTACCGGGAATGCAATTACGAGATCATATAGTCCGAGCAGAAGTGTATTGTTGAGAATTCGCAAAAAGTCATAATGGCTGAACATCTTCTGGAAATGCTCCAGGCCTACCCAATCACTTCCGGTAATGCCTTTGAAAATGTTGTAGTTCTGAAAAGCAATGATCGAGCCGAACAAGGGCACATATTTGAAGAGGAAAAAATAAAGGATGCCCGGTACGGAGAGCAAATATAGTATCCGGTATCTCCACAGATAACGTCCCGCATCTCCGAGCCGAGTGCCCAGACCAGACGAGTGAAGTCTGGCTGTTCCCCGGCTTGGCGGAGCAATGTCCGCCGGCTTCACGTCTTCTCCCCTCCTTGCTTCTGTGATTGCATGGCTTTCAAATTATCAGGAACGTTCTCGTCCCATGGGATTTCATTGAATTCAACGGAAATATAATCCGGCTCACGGTCGATAATACGAGATAGCTCGCGTGTGAACACCTCCACAATCTCCTGTTTTTGCTCATCCGTCCTGCCTTCATACAGTCTGATCGTAATTTCTGGCATCCGAGTTAAGCTCCCTTCACCATATAATGTAAACGCTTCAACAACTTCATCTTAGCGTTCCTGTGAGAGAGCAACAATAGACTGTCTTTTCGTTCACTTGTGTTTTTTTTAGGTTGAAGCAGCCTTTGCGCCACCATTTCAGGCTTTAAAAACAACTGTTCTTCTATGTAAATAAGCCTATAGCGGTTTCGCACGCTATAGGCTGAAAATGCTTGATATTATGGTTTTTTCACCTCGTCAGAAAGCTCCTCTACTATTTCAGCTCTCTAAGACTACATTTATTTTCCTATATACTCATCCAAAAAATGATCTACTCTCTGGAAATATTCAGTGGGGTAGTGATTGATCGCATCGATGTGCTCGGTGTTTTTCGGATACCATACTTCTGCGCTTGGGTTATCTTTTAAGGACTCGTATATCATTTCTGTATTTTTATAACTGATTTGCTGATCTCCAGTACCATGAATGAGCATAACTGGCTTGTCTTGCATTTTTTTCACCGCATCCATGGGAGATACGGAATCGAGATCAACATCAAAGACCCAATTGGCCATCCAGGTCGATGTATAACTGAATGGGAACGCAGGTAAACCTGAAAAGAAAGGCAGACCCTCTCTCAGAAATAGCCCAGCATTGCGAAACGGACTATCCGCGATTATAGCTTGGATATCATCACTTTCACTTGTGGCTAACAAAGAAGTAGCTGCACCCATTGAAAAGCCGATCACGCCAATGTTATCCCCCGCATGGTCTTTGGATTTTAAATAGTCTACGGCTCCCAGCAAATCGTATTTTTCATTGAGCCCAATTGTAATCAGATCACCATCGGATTTACCTTGCGAGCTGAGATCAAATGCCAATACATTGTAGCCTTTGGGAACGAAATGCTCTACTAACTTTGGCGTCCGCCCTTTGACTAAACGATTACTTGTATACCCATGGACGACAATAATCGTCTTATCGCTTGATTTAACACCAGCATTTGCAGGAAAGAAGGTACCTCTGATCGTATTATCATTTTTCAAACTCTTGAACTCGACCTCTTCGTAGGGCGTTTTATCGATATTCAATTCGTAGCTGACATTCGTGTCTCTAGGATGGTGCAACAAGGTGTCTACTACTTTATACGATATAAAAAATACAAGAGCCACCACAAGCAAAAGCACGATTCCCAGGCTCCATAAAATGTTGTTCCGTTTTTTCACACGAACGTTATGATTGGGTTCTAATGATGCTTGACTCATTCAGACTCCTCCAGTTTTTCTATAGGTGATATGGGTCCGAACAAATAAAAGGCATGCCCCTTCAGATTTTCCCACTCGGGATGATGAAGAATACTTTCTCCAAGAGTTAAAGCCACACCATTTAAGAAAGAGATATAAGCACGGGAGATCATTGCGGGAGAAAAGCTTTTGTTGAACTCTCCCATTAATTGTCCCTTGGCATAGACACTTTCGATCTCATCGGTCATTACCTTTATGCTCTCAAGGACCTTCTGTGTAAGTTCAGGGAACCTGATTCGTTGCCCTAAGACAGATTGGGCAAGCCGCAATTCATTGGTATAGAAGTAGATATGGTTGAATTGTTCTGCCACCATGTTCTTAATCAATGCGCCCGGCGTTCCCTCTTGTTGTAGACAAGCAAGTGATCTCATCTGTATATCAGCAAGCGGCTCAAGAACAGCGGCATAGAATAAAGCTTCTTTGCTAGGGAAATATTGAAAAATGGTTCCGGAAGTCACTCCCGCACTTTTCGCAATGATCGCCGTTGTGGTATTGGAATATCCGCTTTCTGCGAACAGGACAACAGCTTCTTTTAGAATCCGTTTACGACGCTCCAGTCTTTTTTCTTCATTGATGGGTCTTGCCAAATGTATTCCCCTCTCTTTAAGCTAAACTTTAATTAATTAAATGATCAGTTAATTAATTAAAGTTTAGCTTTAAATACGACTTATTGCAAGAGCGAATTCATCTTACTTACGAGCAGGATGAAAACTCAACAAATAAAAACAAGCCGGAGTGCGGCTCAACATGCGCCTCCGGCTTGTTTTTATCAGGTTACTTTGAATGAGTACACGTTCTGCCTTCCTTTAATTGTGGAGACAGTTGAAAGATAACTCCCTGTTGTCATAAAAAATGGACTCAAAACAGCAGCCTTGCAGCAGATCTGCAAGATCTTTCGGTATGCCGGGACAGCAACCGTCAGTGCTTAGGTAAGAACTTTTATAACTTTAACAACAATCTTAGATTAATAAACTATGCTGCCCTTTAGCTGAGCGAAGGGCTCCACGCGGCAGCCCTTTCGATGTTGAACTATAGTTCCCCTGGGAGTTTAATACTCATATTACGGTGTTAACAAAATGTAGTGTATCTGCTCAGAGTGACACTCACCTTTATGACAGTACCTGTACTAAATGTGCGTACTTACATATTTATAGTACAATCTTTATACTCAATGAAGGAAATAAATAAATTTCTATATACCCGGAATATAGAAACTTAAGAAAGAGGGATAATTATATGTCTAATGCTTGGAAAGTTTACTTATTAGCCGCTGTTAGCTTCTTGCTTGGAACATCCGAGTATATCATAGCAGGGATTCTCGACACAGTTGCAAGAGACGTTAATGTCTCCGTCGCTGCTGCTGGTCAGCTCATTACTGTTTTTTCACTCGCCTATGCTTTTGGAACACCTTTCCTCATCGCATTTACAGCACGAATGGAGCAGCGCAAGCTTTTAGTTTATTCACTTGGCGTATTTGTGATTGGAAATATTATCGCCGTAGTTTTACCTGGCTTTGAATTTCTTTTAGTTTCACGCGTTATTCTTGCACTAAGCATGGGAGTATTCGTTGTAACCTCCTTTACTGTCGCTACCAAGATGACTCCACCTGATAAACAAGGAAGTGCAATTGCAACAATCCTTATGGGCTTTAGCACCTCGTTGATTATCGGTGTTCCGCTAGGCAGAGTTATTGCTTCCGCTTATGATTGGAGATTGATCTTCGGAGGAATCGGTACACTTAGTATTCTTGCGATGATCGTTATACTCTTAGTCATCCCACGCTCAAATGGTGATGAGTCGGTTCCCTTGCGCAAACAGCTTGCTTTAATTAAGCAACCGAAAATAATTGCAGCTCTAATGATCACTTTCTTATGGATTTCTGGTTATTCTACTGTCTACACCTACATTTCTCCCTTCCTACTGTCGATTACAGGGATGAACAGTAAAACAGTTATCATTGCTTTATTCGCTTTCGGGATTGCCAGCTTATTCGGCTCAAAGCTTGGCGGCTATAGTACAGATAAATGGGGATTCCCTCGTACTTTATTTGTTAGTATGGTACTGCATGTAGTAGCCTTAGTTCTACTGTCATTATCAGCCCAATCGCCTGCTATCGTTTTCCTTGTGCTCATATTTTGGGCTCTCTCCGCTTGGTCAACAAGTCCAACTCAGCAATATCACTTAATGACGCTTGCTCCGGCGGCTTCAGGCATTATGGTGAGTATGAATAGTTCAGTTTTACAGCTTGCTATGGGCGCTGGTGCAGGAATTGGAGGCGTTGTCGTGGAACAAACTTCCTTAGCTTCGATTAGCTGGATTGGAGCAGCGGTTGTTGCCATCGCTGCAACAACAGTTATGGTATATTTACGAGTAACCCGCTCCAAAGCTCCACCAGAAATTAGGAAAGATATAAAAGAAACTAATATCTAAAAGGTTGGTGCTTAACCAGTTGCAAAAGCCAACGCGCACAAAATTGCTCAAGCGATCCAGTTGATTAACCGGCAATACTACCGTCCGCTCGTGATCAAGCAGCTTGCAAAGTCCGTACACATGAGCACGTCGGCGTTTCATAAACATTTCAAGCTCGTCACTGCGTTGAGCCCGTTGCAATACCAGAAAACGGTGCATTCGCAAGTAGCACGGCGCTTAATGTTGAAGGAAACCTTGCCCGCCTCGGATGCGACCTTCTGCGTAGGCTAAAAGAGCCCGTCACAGTTTAGCCGGGAGGCTATGCGAGTTAAGCTATTTGAGGCAAAAAATCACGCTCTTTGGCCTCAAGCTCCTCATGCTTATGAAGATACCAAGCATCCATGTGCTGGCACATCATAATGCCGTAAAAACGGATGTACCACATCTTGGTGGAATGATGGCGACCTGCCTCAAGTTATAATCGTTCTTCTCTCGCTTGTTACAGGTCTCCACGTTGGTGCGGCGTTTGTAGGTGAGATTCCACTGCTCTGAGCTTCTGGCCACATCGGGAAACAACCGGGGGTTATCCTTGCTGCAGGTATGGAAGGTTCGGCCGTATTGGGCATCAGAGCAAGGTGTAGAGCAAGTGTTGGTCGTTCTGTTTTGCATCATTGGGCAGATCCACTTATGCCGCTTCTGGGCATGATCGAAGCCGTAGGGTTTCATTTCCTTGCCTACAAGGCAGATTAGGACTCCCCTGGGAGAAATCTTCATATCGCTTTCAGTTTCCAGATTTTTGGTGCCACGCTCATTGAGATCAATGAACGGCTAAATCCCTTGATGCTTCAAAAGATCATAGATAGCCCCTGCATCGTGAGCAGCATCAAGGAGCATTTTCTACCGTGCCAAGGTAAAACGTTGCGAGAATTAAATTGGTTGAATCACCTAGTAATCATGTTTTGCAGTTCCCTATATATTGGTTTAATTGTCCGCCTCTCCTTAAAAAATGGCTTGACAATGTTTTAACTTATGGGTGGGCTCATGGTTCAAATGGAGGAGATAAATTAAAGAATCGCAAAGCTGCTTTAGCTGTATCTGCCGGAAGTAAAAAGAAGATTATAGTGAAGATGGAAGATATCACTATGTACTTAATTATTTATTATCTCCTTTTGAAACTACCTTCCTATACTGCAATGCAAATTATCGTTCGTTCTTTGCGTATTATGGTACGGAAAACGAGCCTGGTGAAAATGTGCCTGATACAGAAAATAAGCCGTCTGTAAGCGAATTGGAAAAAAACACACTAAATTATTTGAGTTTTCTTGACAATCTGTAATAGTTAGCTTTATTTAAGACTGCTATAAAAAAGAAGTATTTCCCTGTTCAGGAGATACTTCTTTGTAATATAAACAAAACAACTATGCCTACCGTTGTACAGCCTCCAGAGCTGGCGAACTGTTTTTCTCTCCCCACTCGCACATCATATTTAACAATGGAATGAGAGAAAGACCACTTTCAGATAATGAATATTCAACTTTTGGAGGTATTTGGGGAAATTCCTTGCGTATGATAAGCCCATCTGCCTCCAGCTCTTTCAACATGATGCTTTGCGTTTTAAAGGAGATGTTACCGATACATCGCTTCAGCTCATTAAACCGCATTACCTTATTTTCAGACAGCCAATACATAATGATCATTTTATATTTACCGCCTATTAAGGACAACGTGTATCCAAAGCCAGTTTCGTTTAGTTTCAAGCCAGTTGGAATAGTTTCGTGCACAAGCTACACTCTCCTTTTGGTAAGTATATGATATAAATATACATACTTTATAATAAATCATTATGCAATCTTATTGAAAGGATGTAAATCGCTATAAAATTTGATATATCCTAAATTTGAATAAATTTTAGAAACGGAATGGGACCCGAACGATGGCAGCACGAACGCGGAGGGCGAGTATTGACCAAAATAGGAAACGGTTAGTTGAGTAAAGATAACCTTTTTGTTACTTCTTCGATATTCGATTCACAATGGAGAATCTAAATAACCCTCTATGACAATGTCTGAACTTGGTTTAACTGTCCTTTCCATTTTCAAATAAGCGACCTTCCCATAAAGCATAATTAACTAGCTCATAAGTGAATTCCATTTTTGCTCTAAGTCGTTGAGGTAGCCTGCGCTATTGCGATGAATCCCCCAGGGTTTTCATGTGAGCATCACATTCGCACCTTCCTAAGTCACATATCGATTCCCTGGAATAATCTTTTTGATCTCCCATCCAACCATGACAAAGATCACATCCACCATTCCTGCCCGAATGCTACAGTTATAAACGACCATTTGACCAAATAAGTAATCTAGTCAATTCCGAGTTTACCCTTTTACATTCCATACAACAAGGAGGTGCATATACCATTAGAACCATTGATCGAAGGCAGCAGGTCATTGACTCGGCTGAAAAATCGTTCGCGTTGTTTGGTTACAAAGCAACAACCATGGAGCAGGTTGCCAGACTTGCCAATGTAGGCAAGGGGACGATCTATACTTTTTTCGAAAACAAGGAAGAACTGTTCGACGAGATTCTCCACTCGATCATTACCGATATGAAACAGATTACGGAGCAAACAGTGAAGGAAGAGAATTCGTTTCTGGATAACGTACACCTTAGCATGGACTCTTTGCTGGAGTACAGGGAAGAACATGAACTGTTGATCAAACTGTTTCAGGAGGTAAACGAGTTCGGCACGCCTCAGGCGAAGGAAGGTCTGCAAAAAGTAGAGACAGCCATTCTCGAATATCTGGAACGCCAAGTTCAGCGCGCCATGGAACTACAGCAGATTCGCGAGGACGATCCAAGGCTGGTCTCTTTTGTCCTGTTGAAGCTGTATGTCACCTTAACTTCCGATTGGAATAAAGCGCATCCTTCGCTGCACAAGGATCAGATCAAGGATTTCGTGGGCCTCTTTCTCAAAAGTGGATTATCCCCTACATAAAGAAAGATGCGCGGCTTAATCCTTTATCGATTAGAGATAGATATAGCAACAGAGTAGCGTAATGATGGGGAGAGAACATGATGAAATCATTCACTGTATTTGGGCAGGATTTGAAATCCGCCTTCAAGAAACCCAAAGTATTTATTCCGATTCTCGTGGTGCTGTTCATTCCGGTACTGTATAGCGGTCTGTTCCTCAATGCATTCTGGGACCCTTACGGCAAAATGAATGAATTGCCTGTCGCCGTGGTCAACACGGATCAGGGGGCAACCTACAATGACAAATCGCTGGAAGTCGGACAGAATCTGGTCGATGAATTGAAAAAAAGTGACGACTTCAAATGGCAATTTGTGACCCGAGAAGAAGCCGAGAAAGGCATGGAAGACAACACGTATTATATGACGATTGTTATTCCAGAGGATTTTTCCAAGAAAGCAACTACTCTGATGGATGACCATCCACAACCAGCAGAGCTGATCTATGAACCCAATGAAGGTTACAACTTCCTTGCGGGTCAGATTGGCGGGACTGCGGTCAAACAGATCAAATCCAAAGTCTCGGCCAAAGTGACGGAATCGTATACCGAAACGTTGCTCGACCAGGTGGAGAAAATCTCTAACGGTTTGGCGGATGCCGGAGATGGTGCAGGTCAGATCAACGAGGGTGCGGTTAAGCTGGATGAAGGTGCCTCCAAGCTGAAAGAGAACCTGTCCAAACTGGCCGATGGAACCAACAAACTCGAAACAGGCATTCCCCCGTTAAAAGAAGGCACGAACACCTTGGCTCAGGGTATTGGTGAACTTCATACGGGAGCGAGCTCCCTTTCCAATGGTTTGTCCCAATTGGCGGCAGCAGGTACGAAGCTTGGAGACGGAGCAGCACAGGCTGAAGCTGGCGGTAAAAAGTTACAGGCTGGGATTCAATCCACTAAGGAAGGAGCCGCAAAATTGGATGCTGGACTGGCAGCAACCGAGGAAGGCAGTGCCAAGCTGACCGCTGGATTGCAGACTTCAGTCGGAGGCAGTGGCAAAGTAAGTGAAGGTGCCAAGGCCGTTGCGCAAGGTCTTGCTCAATTAGCTGAAGCCAGTCCGGAGCTCGCTGCTAACCCTGCTGTACAACAGTTGCTGGCAGCAAGCCAGGCTGTTGCCGCTGGTAGCGAACAGGTATATCAAGGTGGACAGCAATTGCTTGAAGGCAGCCAAAACCTGCAAGCTGCTCAACATCAGCTGCATCAAGGCAGCAGCCAGTTAGTGCAGGGTGAGCAGCAGCTTTTAGAAGGAGCAACACAATTGTCCGCTGGACAGGTGCAGCTTGCGACTAGCCTCCAGCAGTTCAACTCCAAGTTGTCTGAGGCTGCCGCTGGCGGAGCCAAACTTTCAGAGGGTTCGAGTCAATTAAACGCAGGTGCAGGGAAACTGGTTGATGGGTTGAACCAACTTTCAGACGGAATCACCACCATTGCCGATGGTTCCCGCAAGCTGGATAACGGCGCAGGAGATTTAAAAGAAGGTACCACCAAGTTGACCGACGGCTCTGGTGAGCTTGCCACCAAACTGAATGATGCCGCCGATCAAACGGGTAGTGTGAAAAAGACGGATGAACTTGTAACGATGTATGCAGAGCCTGTTCAGGTGGATGAACATAAACATAATGAAGTGCCCAACTATGGTACAGGATTCTCGCCATACTTCCTGTCATTGGGACTGTTTGTCGGGGCATTGATTGCAACGCTGGTTGTACCAACACGCAGCAGCTCGGTTACCGATGCGAGTGGTTGGAATCGTTTTGTGAGCAGAACGCTTGCTTTCACGATCATGAGTGCCGTGCAGTCCCTGCTTGCTTCCTGGCTTGTCTTGTCCGGCTTGGGCCTGGAAGTTCAAAGCGTGCCTTTGTTCCTTTTATTCAGTTTCGTTACCAGCCTGACCTTCATGTACATCATTCAGGCTCTCGTCACTTGGTTGGAGAATCCCGGCCGCTTCCTGGCGATCCTCATGTTAATCTTTCAACTGACCACCAGTGCAGGTACGTTCCCGTTGGAGCTCATTCCGAACTGGCTGAAAGGTTTCAACCCATGGCTGCCAATGACCTATTCGGTAACCGGGTATAAAGCGGTTATTTCAAGTGGACAGTTCGGTGTGGCATGGGATCAGATCGGAATTCTGTGCATCTTTGCGGTGATTGGTCTGGCGGCTACCTTTGCCTATTTCATGATGCATCGAACAAATGAGGTCGAAGAAGTAAACAGTGAAGCAGTGCTTCACGTGTAAGGTGGAAACATAAAAAGCAAGGCCTGTTATAAGCAACGCCCTCGCCTCAATAACAGCGGGTGTTTGCTTATACACGGCCTTGCTTTTTTAGTGAAGAGACAAAAATGTAGATCGCCCTTCCTCATTCCTCGATCCTAATATGTAGAAGAAATCTCGCCGCTAGAAAATGCGACAAATGCAACCAGTAGGAGCAAAATGATAATTGCATAAATCGCCGTGCCAATGATGCCACAGACAAGACCAGCAATCGCGAGTCCTCTTCCCTGTTCCATGCGAAGCTTGATTTCTTTAAGAGAAATAGATGCAAATACGATAGCAACAATCCCTATCAGAAATCCCAAGTATGGAATCATCACTGACAAAATCCCCAAGACAAGAGCTGCGATAGACTTGCTATTGGTTTTTGGTACTACATAAGGTGGTGGCGGAAGCGGATCGCTATAATAACGGTCCACATCATTATGACGTTGATCCAAAGGTAAATCCTCCCTGTTTATTAAGTAGTCTTATTATACTTGATTAACTGGGAAAATATGTCCCATTATTTGTAAATATTCCGATTTTATTAAATATATTTACTTTTTTGTCCGGAAACACGGAGCACCTAAGAGCACAGGAAATATGATATTCTATTTTAAGGATAAGGAGGTTTATTATGTATAAATTCGCATCTTTACTATTGTCACTTACTTTTCTGATGACGGGTTGCAGTGAAACGGATAAATCGGTCGAAGCTTTGAAGTCGGTAGAGCTTCATGAGGAAAATATCCATACTATCAAGGAACTACGTGAAGAAAACGCTCATCTTCAGGAACAGATCGTTCAACTTCAAGAGAACGTACATAGCGAGGAGCTCAGAAACAATTTAAGAGAAACTCTAAACATGACGTTTAAGCTGATCGCTGCTATGGAGTCTGGAGATATTGCGTATATTGAGTCCGTATCTTCACCCAATGTAGATATATCCAAAAATAGCAATACCATGATTATTCATAATGCAGGCCACTCCTATGAAGTCAATTTCCTTAAAGGTATACAGTGGGATGAATTCGAATTTAGAGGTTATGACCAAAAGGATTCGGACCACTTCATGCTGTTCATATCCACATACATCACGACAAAGGGTTCGGAAGGAAATACCGCATATGAGTTCTCTTTTGTTCGTTCCCCAGAAGGAAATTGGCTATTTGACGGCTACATCTCATGAATGAAACTTAGTCAAAAAAAAGTGATGCTACATTTGAATGTAACATCACTTTTTTTAAATATATCTATGTTTGCTTACCCTTCCACTTCCACTCGCTGCAAAAACGTGCGCGTGCGCTCCAGCTTGGCATTGCCAAAGATCTGCTCCGGCGGTCCCGCCTCGGCGATTTCGCCGTTGTCCATGAAGAAAACGCGATCCGCGACATCGCGGGCAAAGCTCATCTCATGGGTGACGATCATCATCGTCATATTCTCTTGCGCCAGTTGCTTGATGACCCGCAGTACTTCCCCCGTCAGCTCGGGATCAAGTGCCGAGGTCGGCTCGTCGAACAGCAGAATGTCGGGCTGCATCATCAGTGCGCGCGCAATCGCTACGCGCTGTTTCTGTCCACCGGACAGATTGGCGGGATAAGCATCCGCCTTGTCGGACAGCCCTACTTTACCGAGCAATTCAAGACTTCGCTGCCGGATGATTGCTGAGCTTTCTTTTTTCAACGTCTTCGGTGCCAATTCCAGATTCGCCTGTACCGTCAGATGCGGAAACAGGTTGAAATGCTGAAAGACCATGCCCATGCGATCCGTAATCTTCCGAATATCCGCGGCACCTGCATACGAACCGTTCTCAGCCAGCGCCTGGCCTTGAATGCGAATGGTTCCTCCCGAAATATCCTCAAGATAAATCAGGCTGCGTAACATCGTACTTTTACCTGAACCGGAAGGCCCGATTACGGCAATAACCTCACCTGGCTCCACGTTGAACGATACCTGCTTCAGCACATCAAGTGTACCGAATGATTTTCTTAATTGATTCACTTCTATAATATGTGTCATATGCAGACAGTCCTTTAATTGATGAGATTGGATAACTTCATAAACTTCTGTTCCGTACGCGTTTACTCAAATGT
Source organism: Paenibacillus sp. OK076 (assembly GCF_900110055.1). NCBI lineage: Bacteria > Bacillati > Bacillota > Bacilli > Caryophanales > Paenibacillaceae > Paenibacillus > Paenibacillus sp. OK076. Next base: position 216,184 of record NZ_FOCH01000001.1, on the reverse strand, counting down.
ATAACGTTTCTCCAGTGCCTTGAAGAACAAGGTGAGTACCATGGTCATCAGCAAATACATAATAGCTGCAATCAGGAATGGTGTCAGACGGAAATCCCGGTTTACTGCGGCCTGTGCGTAATGCAGCAGCTCAGGTACAGCAACAGCATACAGCAATGCCGTATCTTTAATAAGGCTTATGGATTCATTTGCAGTAGCAGGTAATGCTACCCGAAACATCTGCGGGATGATGACTTTCGTCATCGTCTGCCATTTGCTTAGACCCAGTACCTGTGCAGCTTCATGTTGTCCTTTATCAATCGAGAGCAATCCACCTCTGAAAATCTCGGCAAAGTACGCACCATAATTCAAAATAAAGGCCAGTGCTGCCGCCGTAAAGCGGTCAAATACAAGATACTCCCCTACGCCTGGAAGCAGCGGCAGACCGAAGCAGAAGAACAACAGCTGCAACATCAGCGGCGTTCCCCGCATCACATATACGTACGTATGAGCGATCCATGCCAACGGCTTGAATCGGCTTTTCATCAATAAAGTTACTCCAAATCCAAGTGGTACAGACACTATAATGGCCAGCAAAAATAAAAAGATCGTGGTCTGTGCCCCTTCAAGCATGGGCTTCATGACGCCCCATAAATACTCCCAGCTCATCGCAATCGGCTCCTCTAATCTGTTAACCCCGCATTCCGCAGGAGAATTGCTCCTTTTTGGAATCCGGGGTCATGTTGTTTACTACATATGTCAGGCAAGTGGCCTAATCCTATTTCAAAACTTCATCTTCACCAAACCACTTGGTGGAAATCTCGGCTGCTGTGCCATCGGCATTCAGCTCATCCAGTGCTTTTTGCAGCTGATTCAGCAGTTCTTCATTGCCTTTTTTCACACCAATGCCGTATTGTTCCGGAGCAAGAGATTCATCCAGCAGTTTGAACGTTCCCTCTTCCTTGGACATGTAATATCTCGCGACCACTTCGTCGATGATGACAGCATCCAAACGTTTCGTCTTGAGATCGGTAAGGGCCAGTACGTTGTCCGGGAATTCGGAAGCATTCACTTTATCCTTCAGAGGACTTGCCGCGAGTGCATCTGCCGCAGAGGACAAGGCCTGCAAACCTACATTTTTGCCATCCAGTTCATCCAGCTTCGTAATCGGTGAGTCCGCGAGTGTGACTGCAACCTGGCTGTTCTCCAGATACGGCTTCGTGAACAGCACTTTATCTTTCCGCTCATCCGTAATCGTGTACCCGTTCCAGATCAGGTCGATGCGGCCGCTGTTCAGCTCCGATTCTTTGGAAGACCAATCAATGGGCTGGAACGTAATTTCTTTACCCATTTTCTCCGCTGCCGCTCTGGCATAATCGATATCAAAACCAACAATTTCATTCTTGTCATCCCGGAAGCCCATTGGAGCAAATTTATCATCTATCCCCACAATAATGGCATTATTATCTTTGCTTCCCGAACTGGAACATCCAGCAACAACAATCATGCATATGCTGATCAATAATAGAAATATCGCTTGTTTTCTCATCTCTCTAACCCCTCCATGTCTATAACCAAAACCCAAACGCTTTAGTTCGTTACCACGTTATCAGAGTCTTATAATAACATAGCATAGGAGAAGAGTCGAGCCTCTTACCTTTTCCTTATCTTTGAACCCAATTAATTGTCAACAATTTGTGAAAAAGCTGCTTTCACTTGCATGGAATCTACCAGCTTCTTACGTACTGTTGAATCCCACTCCCCCGGTTCCTGGAGTGTCTTCAGTTCCGTTCCGGCTTATGACAGCGAGCAACATTCTTCTCTTGCTTTTCGTCTGGGAGATATTAGGGAGGTGAATAAAATAAAAGTATTCATTACTATGAGAACGATAATTTCATTCGTGTTCCTTACAACTTTACTAATATTATCCGGATGTAATTCTACTCCAAGTAACAGTACTAACGGAACTGCCTCACCCCCAGCGACAAATGCAAAGGAAGCCGAGATAGGATCAAAACAGGTTCAGGAATCGGAGCCCAACTTACCTAAGAAATTGCCTACGCCAACTATTCAGAGCGAAAGCGGCATCTCTATTCCAGCTGTACAGGGCAGTTATTGCTGGAGTGGCACCTGTGCTGATTATGTGGGAGGTAAGGACTTGCTTAAAGGACATACACCTATGTCCGCTCTGGTTGGTGAAAAAGTATCCATAGATATGGGCATAGATATGGGCATAGATATCCCACCTGATGAATTAGATTTGTTTGAATATGTGGAGGAGAAAATCAAGCCTCTCGCTTTAACGAAGGAGTCATTCCATCTACCGCAAGAACCAGGAACCCACTACTATGGTGCATCTGTCCGCTGGACTTCAAGTCAAGATTCACAGATCAGCTACTGAAGTACTTCTTTTGCGTTTGTAGTTCGTGTTGTTGAGAAAAAATAAAAACAAACAGGGCCCCTCCGCTGCAGAGGGCCCTATTTAATCTGTTTAATCTTTTTTATTCTTTATTTCTTAGTCGTTATTTCTTAATTCTCAAATTCTTAAATCTTAATTCTCAAATCTTAAATCTTAAATTACAGTTTAGACTTCATTTTTGTACATCCTGCCTCTATCTATTGCTGCACTTTCTCGCGATCTTTCCCTTTATCCGATTCACCCGCATTTTTGTTGGCGGCATCGCGATCCTTCTGCATCTCCTCAACGGTTTTCACTTTGAGACGTGCAGCACCTTCATATTCCTTCGTAGGAATCAGGTTGCCTGCAGCCAGTCTTGCTTCTGCCGCAGCAATGGCGTCACCATATTGCGGCAACCATTCGGCTTGAGCGACCAGCATCTCGTCGACCATTTGCCAGATCTCTTTTGGATTACATACCGCACCCACGAGTGGGTCCATCATGAACGCCTGACGCAATAGTTTGTCGTCACCATGTACCGCAGCTTCAACCGCAAGCCGTTGTACGGAAATGCTCACGTTACACACGGCAGCCGGGCCGAGCGGCAGGTCGCCTACATGTGGCATCGAAATGCCGTTACGGTCCACATATCCCGGTGCTTCGATAATCGCATCATCAGGCAGATTGGAGATCACACCGTTATTGACGGTATTGAAGTGTCCGCGGTATACACGTCCCGTTTCCAGCCCTTCTATAATGTAGGAACCATGTTCTCCGCCTCGTTTTTCCGGGGCAAATTGCATCGGTTCATCCTTCATCCAGTTCGGGAAATCAGTCTCAAACCAATTTCTGCCCTCTGTACACACACGCAGATACCCGCCCGTCTCGCCGTTAATCCAGCTGTCCAGATCAATCCAGTCCTTGATCTCTTCCGGACGTTTGCGGTACCAAGGTACATATTCACTAAGGTGACCATTCGATTCCGTACTGTAATAACCAAATCGGCGCAGCATATCAATCCGCACTTTCTCGGTACGGCTATACTCTGGATGTTTCTCGAAGGCTTCGAGCAAATCACCCGTAAGGTCTTTCCCTTCATGGGATGCCTTGATGTACCAGGTCTGATGATTAATTCCTGCACATACGATATCCACTTCATTCATTTTCAGTCCAAATGCTTCCGCAATCTGGTGATGACCATGCTGTACCCCGTGACATAGTCCAATCGTGCGAACACCGCCATACTTGTTGCAGGCCCATGTCAGCATAGCCATTGGGTTGGAATAATTGAGGAGCAGCACATCCGGTGCGCTTTGCTCACGAATATCCTTACAGATGTCGAGCATCTCAGCAATTCCGCGCTGGCCGTACATAATCCCACCTGCACACAACGTATCGCCGACACATTGATCCACCCCATATTTGAGCGGAATATCCACATCGGTTGCAAAAGCTTCCAACCCGCCCACACGGATTGTACACAGTACATACTTCGCGTCCTTGAGCGCTTCTCTACGGTCCGTTGTCGGCTGAATCTGAATATTCAGTCCATTCTCGCGAATATCGCGCTGACACAGCTCGGTAACCATGTCCAGATTGTGCTGATTGATATCACAGAACGCAATCTCAATATTGTTGAATTCAGGTACCGCGAGCAAATCACGCAGCAACCCCCGTGTAAATCCGATACTGCCCGCCCCGATAAATGCCACTTTAAACGACATGCACAGTTCCTCCCGTAATCCGAGTATATTCGCCCCGGTTAATGTTCTCACTTCATGAAATCATTGTAGCAACGGGTTGTAAGGAAGCGTTATCAAAATCATGACCTCTTCACAGCGAGGTTGTCAAAAATCCTCACTTTTGTGTCCTAAGATCATCAAGCCTATCCTGCTCAGATAAAAACAGAGTATCTATCCCCCTATTATTCCAGTGGATAATGACTGACATGTCGCTCCATCGCGGAACGGAATTCAACCGGAGTTCGGCCTGTATATTTCTTGAATAACATATGAAAATATTGTCTGCTCCCCACGCCCACGTAATCGGAAATTTCGGAGATTGGAATATTAGTCTGCTGCAGCAGCATCTTCGCCTTTTCCATTCGCAGCATCGTGAGATAATCGGTGGGCGTGCGCTGCGTGTGCTGGCGAAAAATACGGTGCAAATAGCCTGGATGCAGATTCACCGCTGCTGCGATATCCTTCATTTGAATATTACGATCCATATTGTGATGCATGAATTCAATCGTCCGTTTGACGTACAGCTCCGTCTGATCCAGCGCACTCCGGTTGATTTCCCCGCGAAGTCGTGCAACCCGAACCAGCAGTTGGATAAACAGCGTGCGTACCAACGTACCTTGCTCAGGCGACTTCAAATCACGTGCTTCGCGATGATGCGAGCGTTCCTCCGACGGTATAACTCGCATGGGTGCAGATGGTCGTCCCTGCTCCATCAGTCCACGCTGATCCAGCTCCAGCACCAGGCTTTTCATAATGTGGTACACCTCTTCGGGATCAGGCAAAACCAGATAAGGCGAGGCTTGTGTTAGAAAATCATGGACTTCCTCCTCTTCCAGCGCGAGCTGGCGAATAGAAGGCTGGCCTGGCTCCGAGCTGGCAACTCCAAACTCCACATTCAGCATGCGGCACGGTACCCCATCCTTCACCAGCAGACGGTGCGGAACCCCCGCGTCCAGCAGAATGAACTGCCCTTTTTTCAATACTGCCTGTTCTGAGCTGCCATCCGGCATCTGTACATCGACCCTGCACATTCCCGAAATAATGTACATGATCTCTGTGGAATCATGATCGTGATAGGACATCTGGTAGTTGTCCCATTGCTTGTAATAATACGCGTAGAAACGCGGTCCATAGTCCTCCAAGCGCAGTTTCTCCTGAAACAGACTGCCTGTCGAATGTTTTGCTTCCAATGCCTGCACCTCCGTTGCTGCAACGATCCTCACTTTTCTCCATTGTAGCAAGTCTCGGCGATGTATTTCACCTATGCAAAAGAAAAATCATTGCGATCATAAATTAGATAATCGTATAATTAGTTATAAATCTAATTTATTTTCATCTAATCTATAAGTAGGAGGTCTGGAGACCATGAAAACTACATTTTTACTTGTGAGGCATGCATTAAAAGAAAAGCGCATCGGTGATGTTCCCCTCACATCCGAGGGAGTAGTACAAGCTGAGTCAACGGCACTTCATTTGGCTAATGTACCTGTCACCAAAATCATTGCAAGCCCACTTCGAAGAGCGATCAATACTGCGGCGCATATTGCTCTCAGAACAAAAATTACAGTGACAGAAGACCCGCGTCTGCGGGAACGCGCCAACTGGGGTGACTTGCCTGAACAAACAATAGAAGAATTCATTGCCATGTGGGACCGAACCACAATTGATCCTGGCTACCTTCCACCCGTAGGTGATTCAGCCAAGCAGGCTGGGGAACGTTTAGCCTCTTTCCTAACCGAATTGGCGAATTCAGAGCCACCAGATAGCTATATCGTTATCGTTACTCATGGCGGGTTAATTACGGATTTTCTGGTAAACACATTTTCAGAGCAAGAGCTTAACGTCTGGCATCCTGATTTTATAGCCATGCAAAGTCAACTGATTCCCGAATGCTCCATCACCACATTGATCCATGAGAACGGGATATACATCATTCAAGATTTTGCATCTGTAGAACATTTGAAATGATGATGCTGTCTGTTTCGGTTTAGATATATCAAAAAAAGCCCCGGGTAACCCTCCATACGCCTAAACGTACCCGAGGTTACTCCAGAGCTTCGCTGCATTACTATAGTAAACAACTTCTATAAAAAAATAATACTTTTGGAATTACGCCCTCGGAATTACGCTTTTGAATTTACGTTTTCAAATGGCATCCCCAGTATCACGATGAATCACCATGTTGGTATTGCGTTCTCAACGCCTAACCTGCCGATGCTCTGCGTGTTGAACTACTTATCACCTATTACTTCTCACTTCTCACTTTTCACCCTTACCCGACTTGGGCGTGTGGAACTTGGGCAGCGTAACCTTCGACCAGTCGATATCGGATGCCATGTAGAAGGATGGGTAGGACGGCTGATTGTATCCACTGTTCTGCCCGGCAATGCCGACACGATACATCGCATCGTGCATCAGCGTGTACAGTTTACGATCGGTCTTCTCGGTGCTCAGGTAGATGCGGATCGCCGAGCTGTCCTCAGTTCTCACCAGCATTTCTTCCCGCCAGTCCCCGAAGATATCCGCTACGAGAGATGGCGTACCTTTGGTATAATTGTTGGTCAACGTGCCGGTCGCGGTCAACAGCGTACCCCGATTCCAATCTTTAATCGTAGGCGTGACATTGATGGCACCGTCTACGATCTGTGTTGTCATATCGGCGGCCCATCGTATATTCATATTTGTGCCAGGGGCTTTATCGCTTATTTTCTCACCGCTGGCTGTCCACAATCCTACCGCCCATGTCTCCAACCCGCGGCGGGTCGGGTCCACATCACCGATCATGCCGCGTCCAGTGTCTTTGCCCGTATATCCGCCATAGATCACTTCCCCAGTCTTCGCATCCCGCAGGGAGTATCCGTATGGCGCCCAAGGACCACCCTCATGCACCATGAAGATCTCCAGCCCCGGACGATCCGGATCAATATCCGCTACATGAAGCGCATCCCCGTGGCCCAGACGTGCGATCGTTCCCGGAGCAGCACTCTCCGCAGGCATCAGGTCCTTGGAGCTGTAGAGCACACTGCCATCATGATCAATCGTGGCCGAGCCGTACACAATCTCCTGTTTACCGTCTCCATCCACATCAGCCACACTGAAATAGTGCGCGCCTTGCGTTGTAATGGAGCCATACACCGGGTCTGTACCGTCCACCCCATGCGGACCGTCATTGAACGGGTTCTTCATGGGTGTCCATCCACTGTCCACTTTCCATTCACGCTTGAGCTTTTTGCCATCCCAGTTATAGGTGACCATGGTGGAACGTGTGTAGTACCCGCGTGCAAAGATCGCAGACGGTTTCTTCCCGTCCAGATATGCCACGCCTGCCAGAAAACGATCTACCCGGTTGCCTGGTTCAATACGCGCCATTGCGTAATCGCCCCACATCAACCCATCATCCTGCCGTCCCGGCTCATAAGGAATGGTCTCCAGCTCTTTGCCCGACTCTCCTTCGAACACCGTTACATACTCAGGTCCATCCACGATAAAACCTTCGAACTTGCGCAGCTCATTCTTGTCACTGCGGCTTGGTGCATACACATCGATGAAGTAATCGGCCAAACTCTCAGCATCCTTCTGAGACAATGGATAGTTATACTTTTTGGCAATCCCAAAAGCTTCCTCCAACGTAGCAGGCCAGTTGCCTTTCACGACCTCTTCATGTTTATGCCAGTTCTTGAACATATCCACGACATGATCATAGTAGCCTTCTGCACTTAACCGGTAATCATCTTCGTTGGAGTATCCTGCCTTGCGATCCTGCTTCGGAAGGGTGATGTATTTCTCGGAAGTGACCTTTCCTTTTTTGTTATATTTGATTATCTTGGTTCCCGGTGCGGTCTTGAACATCAGCTCAGCCTTGCCATCCCCGTCAAAATCATAAACGAGCATCTGTGTATAATGAGCACCCGAACGGATATTAACCCCGAGATCGATCCGGTACAACAATTGTCCGTCCAGCGTGTAACAATCCACGTACGTTTTACCGGTGTAGCCTTTTTGCGAGACATCCTTGGAGTTGGAAGGGTCCCATTTTACAAAAAACTCATACTGTCCGTCCCCGTCCACATCGCCCACACTCATGTCATTCGCAGAATACGAGTAGGCTTCTCCGACAGGCGTCACACCATCGGCCGGTTTTTGCAAAGGAATATCGACGTAGCCGTTCGCCCAAGGTTTGACGGATGCACTGCGCTTGCTCTCCTTGCCCTTCTTGCTTACCGCTGCCACTTCATAACGGGACGATGATTTGCCTGCGGAATCAACATAGTTAGTGCTGTCGGTAACCGTCGCAATCTTCTTGCCATCCCGATATACGTTGAAATCCGTGCCTGTCAGACCTTTATCGCTATACCCTGTGGCCTCGTCACCAAGCAATCTCCAACTAAGAAAAACACCCTCCGAAGTAGACGCCGCAACCAGACCGCGATCAAGATACTCAAGCTGAATGTCTTTCAAAGAACTCCCTCCCTTATGTGACTGCACGCTGGCCTCAGCCGTGCTGTTATCACTGGAAGCTGCTGCTCCGCTCGCACCCGCTGTTCCCGCAACGAGCATAGCAACGCTTAGTGCCGAAGACAGCATTTTGGCTGCAAGCGGCATACGTACCTTCCTGCGATTGGAGTCCATACCTGAAACCGATCCTTTATGTATCGGCGCTGTTGTTTTGGATTTCATCGACCTTCACTCTCCTTGAGACAGAATGGGTGATGCTTATGGCTGTGCTTGGATCGTGGCGACATCCGTCAATCTATACAGACGTTCATATTCTTCAAATTTCACTGAATGCGCTTACAAAAATATAAAAGAAAGATCTCCCGCCTCAACTGAATTTCTTGACTCCGTCCCCCTTCCATTCCATCTCCATCAGAGCAGCTTCATGCTACCCATCGGGTATTATTATAGACATCCTACCTGCCGCGACATAGGCAAATATCCGTCCAAAACGATCAATATTCAGTGTTTTTAGAAGACATTTTAGGAAATCAAACCAACGAACAATTCAGTCTCAAGGCTGATTCAGGCTCACCGCCAATTCTTTTGGAACGAATCTCACACACCCTATTGGGGCGTAAAACTCCAACGATGAATTCTAACGAACCTCAGTAACCTTATTCGGACCAAAACGGGGCTATGCGAGTCAAACTCCACCCAAATTCACTAAATAGCGTGTCTAGAATTCGTTAGAATTTCCAACTTAACCAAATCACCTATATAGCCTTCGCTCTGTTCGTTATAAAAGAAAAAGGGCTGTCGCCACAGATCATTTCCATGATCAGAGGACAGCCCTGCTTCATACGTCCGCTTACGCATCCCTAATTTCGGATCTTCAAGCGGCTCTTAAACACTTCCATCAGCGAACTTCATTTTTCACAACCGAACCAACTGTATAACATTCCTTTTAAGGCTCAATGCCCCAGACCAGAGTATCGCCTTTGTAAAGGGTCACCTTGTTCCAATCCTGATAGGATGTTTTGGTTGGATCGAAGGAGTAATCATTACTCTCGTCAAAGTTGGACCAGTCTGTTTTGTACATCCGAAGCTGGATGTCTCCAGTCTGTCCACCAGCCTGAATGCTGCCAGCGCCAGATGTGAAACTCAGTTCCACATAGGAGTCGGTGAATGTGCGCTGGATGTTGGCTCCACCAACTTGAGCGTAATCGATAGCAGAATCCATTGCAGCAGAGCCTTCTTTGGAGAAGTAATACCGGATCTTCAAGTCACTCAGATTCACAGCGGTGCTGCCCAGGTTTTTGATGTTGAAATACGGTTTGATCTGGCTATCCAGAGCATTGGTATCTCCCGCACGATATTGCAGAACCAGATCACTGGTCGGAACAACTACACTTTGCGGTGTTGCAGAAGCTGCCGCAGAATTGGCACTTTCCCCGGCAGCGTTCACGGCACTAACCACATAATGATAGGTCGTTCCATTGGTCAGACCTGTATTCGTGTAGGATGTGCCGCTCACGCCAGCAGCAACCGTAGTGAAGGGACCCGATGCACTCAACGCTCGTTTCACGTTATAACCTGTCGCTCCTGCCGAAGCCGCCCAGGACAAGCTGATTTGAGCATTGCCTGCCGTAGCTGTCAGCGCTGTTGGTGCGGCAGGAGCAGTCGCGCCTGCAACCGGCACAGCACTTTTTACAGTCGAGTTTGCACTTTCACCCACGGCATTCACGGCGCTAACCACATAATAGTAGGTTGTCCCGTTGGTCAAGCCTGTATTGGCATACGATGTGCCGCTCACATTGGCAGCAACGGTTGTGAATGGACCAGAAGCACTCAGCGCCCGCTTCACGTTATAGCTCGTCGCTCCTGCGGAAGCCGTCCAGCTCAGTGATACCTGTGCATTGCCTGCTGTCGCAGTCAATGCTGCCGGAGCCGCTGGAGCCGTCGTTTCGCCACCTCCATTATTGCTGGCCGGAAGAACAGGGAATGCATTTTGCACCAGCATGACGAATTGATCATGGAACCAGTGGCCAGACACCGGAGCGTTAGGCAGCGCACCCGTCAACACACCATCACGAGTTGTAAACGTAGGATCACACATCCGGTCAAAGCCCTTGCCTTCGTTGTTCGGAATTTCCGAGCTGGAGCCATCAGACTCCCCTGGAGGTTTGACCCACACATATGCATCCAGATGGGCTGGTCCTGGTGCTGCCTTCGGTGCTTCACCTATGCCTGCTCCACTGGCATTACACCAGTTCCCCCGATGCTCCCGGCGATCTACACGTCCGGAATTCACATAATCGTTGATGTTGCTGCCCGTAGCCGATGCAGGACGGTTAACCCCGCCCCAACCATTCCGGCTGGTATCAATCAGGAAACCTGTGCTGCTTGGCCAGCCAGCTTGTACGAAATCGGCATACAGCGCAGCGGTGAAATCGGTTTCGTCAAAATAAGGATTCCACTCATAGAACTTGGCGGATTTAATCGGTTGTCCACCGATATTGAGATCCGGGTTGGACAGGTTCGGCTCTCCCAGCGGTGTCGTGTTCGCTGTATTCGTAATGAAGCCATCCGCACTGTTCAGACCTGCAGCTGTCCCTTGCACAACACTTGTATACAGCGCGACTGCTGCAGAACGGTTGTTATCCCACCCAAGCCAGCCGGAGTGGCCGATATCCAGATAGTTGTACACATTCGGAATGGCGTGCAGCTTGTCCAGTGCATACTTCACACCCGCCTCATAGATACCTGTTGAACTGGCTTGGCCACAAGCTGGTGTACTCAGGTTGGTCACAAGGTTAGGCAGACTGTCCGGTTCAATGACTGCAATAATGCGAATATCTTGATACTTCGGATCTGCGAAGATATCTGCGATCACATCAATATAATCCGTTTTATACGTCTGCAGGGCCGCCTGTGTTAGTGGAAGTTCACCATTGGAGGCCAGTGCATGACAATCCCGCCCAGGCAAGTTGTAAATAACGAATGAAGCGGTAATGGGAGTACCTGCCTTCTTTTGCGCCAAGGCGGCATCCAGATGCTGCTCCACACTTTTGCGTCCGGCATTGTCTGTTCCACCATTAATGGCGGCAATACGGTCGATCCAGACTGCTGTTGGATAGGATTTGACCGTTTCCATCTTGGCTTTTAGCGCTGCATCACTGGTGAGAGCGATGGACGTATCTACGAGAGCGGAATAATCCTGGTTTAAATACGATGTAGCTCCGACAAACGGATTATCCACATGGGCTTCAGCCGCCTGAGTTACTCCTGGAGCCATGCCCGGGAAAATCCCTGCCGCTAGCAGCGTTGCTGCCAGCATTTGTTTTACACTTCTGCGAAGCACCTTTCCGCCTTTCGATAAGGTTTTCGATCTTGTCATTAGGGTACCACCTTTCATGTAATTGGATTGGGTATATACTCATGTCTGATCCTCTGTGTCGGCAAGATGCTATGCACGGTAGAGAACGTATAGATGAGCTGTAGGAACTTCACCTCCATGAATGTAGTTCAATTGGGACAAGCTAGGTCAACAACAATAAGGTGTGAAACAAGAAACAGAAATGATGGTGTCTTACACTGAGGTTAAGTGACAAAGCAAGGGGGTAACATCTGTAGGTATGTGCGGGTGATCTTCGGTGAACGGCTTTCAAGGCATTGCTCAGACTTTAATAAAGTAAGCGCTTACTTATGAGGTTTTAAAAAAAGGCTTACCCTCGATACAAACCTCACATCGCGTGTCCACCTCCTTATGAATCGATTATACTCCATGTAAATATTACTGTAAATTGAATTTATTAAAATTTATTATATTTAATTCCATAAATCATGCAGGAATTCCGATATGTCCCTCCCCAAGCCAGAAAAAAGGCCCATCACGGGCTGATCCCCCGTAATGAGCTATTTCACATGGCATATTCTCATGCTCTCTTTTTATGGAAGCACCACAATATCTCCCGGTTTCAAACCGTTCAGTACTTCGGTCTTGTCATCTGTCTCGATGCCTGTTTGAATACTCTGCTGTGCATACTGCCCGTTGCCCTGATCCAGCATTACATATGCCGTATCCTGATCTCGCATGACCGCCAGCGTGGGAACGACCGTCGCTTTCTCCTTGCGCAGCGTTTCAATCTTGCCTTCCAGACTTAATCCACCGATCAGCTTGGCGTTTGGCTTCAAATCAATGACAATATCGAATTGGGAAGGCTGCTTCAGATCTGTTTCCGTTCCCTTTTTGGCAAACCTGGCGATTTTGCTGACCTTTCCGGTTAACGGAACCTCCTTATTGCCCGTCATATGTACGCTTACAGGCATGCCTGTTTGGATTTTGAATAGCTCCTGCTCGCTAATGGTCGCCACAAATTGTAGTTTGCCCGTGTCCACAATGGTACCCACATACTGACCTTCGCCCACCATCCGTGTCTTCGTCTCCGTATCGTTCATCAGAAATACACCGGATACCGGGGCGTACACGGTCGATAAACCAATCACCGCTTTCTTGGCCTGAACCTCCTGCTCCTTTACAGCGATGGATTCCTTGTTCATTTCGTTGGTCAGTCGTTTGGTTTCCCGCTCGGCGAAGGCTTTCTTCCGTTCTTCCTCGGTAACCCCCAATTGCTCGGGACCTTCACCCTGAGTAAGACCAATCTCATTCAGTTGAGCTTCCAGCCTCGATTTCTCAATATCGGTCTCCAACTGCTGCACTTCCGTCTGCAATGCTTTCGAATCAAGCGAGAACATGACGGCTCCCTTGTGAATGGGCTCCCCGTTCTCCACATTCCACTGCTTTATTTTCGAGGCAAAAGGAGCGTAGACATCCGTCTGTTTGGCATAGGCCGACTTGCCTTTGACCTGAATTTCCTGCGTAATCGTCTCCTGTGTGACTTCAAATGTAATAGGCTGCGGGGCCTCGATGGGCGCTTCGGGTACCGGTTTATATTGCTGGTACAGAAAGTATCCAGCGCCTGCGAGAAGTCCGATCATGATGATTCTCTTTATCCATTTGCTTATTGCCGAGTTCTTCATTGCCGTATGTCCCTTCATTGAATCTGTCTGTTGATTCTGTCTGTTCAATCCCTAAACTTTGCTTCCCCTGTATCTCTGTTTTATTTATGCCGATTTAATCACCTGCAACGCATTCGTACGTGAGGCGCTAATCGCTGGATAGATTCCCGAGAGTACTCCGGTTAACACCGCAAACGCTATACCAGCAGGCAGGGCCGACGTCTGAATAATTACTTGAAGAGGTGTACTTGCCTCCATCGAAATTTGCCCTTGGAGCAGTCCATTGACCCCCTGGATGGCTCCGTAAGCGATGAAGACACCCACAATGCCGCCCAACACTCCAAGTACAGCAGCTTCAGTAATGAACATCTGTCTGATCTGCCACAGATTAGCTCCCAGCACCTTCATGACGCCAATTTGTTTGCGGCGCTGATGCGTGGACATGATCATTGCAACGATAATGGACAGCGAAGCCAGCAGCATGACGAATATGCCAATGCCCATAGCAGCCTTCTGATACATGCCGAGCTGCTCCTTCATCGCCTGCTCCTGATACAGATTGCTGTCTGTCATCAGTGTCAGCTTCTTAATCTGCGCCTGCACCTGTGCCACATACTTTTTGTCCTCCACCTTCACGAGCGCCGAGTTCAACCGTCCTGCTGCGGCGGCCTGTGCCTGACTGCTCTGGAACTGTTCGGCGAGCATCCGTGCGGTTTCGAGGGAAACATAGACCTTTTTGTCATACATGGCATTGTTCTCACTCATGCCGGCAGGCACCTTCAGTACACCCGTCACTCGCAAAGGCGAACTTGTTTTGGCTTTGGACGAATCATTCATGTCCTGATATTTCAGGTTAAACTGTGCCTGAAACAGCTCGGTTTGGGTAGACATCAACGTCATATACTGCTGTAGAAACTCGTCATTAAACGAATCCTCCATGAGCTTGTTGTTCAGTTCGCGTATCACCTCGGCGTCTACAAGCCCGAAGGTTGCACCGTAATTCACAATAGCGGCTCCGCTGATCCCCGATGCCCCGCCTTTGTCAAAACGGTAGCCAAAACGACTCAATGATCCAAGCTCTGTACCGATGACTTCCACATTGGAGCTTTTGCCATCCAATGTAGACATCTCCAGCATATCCAGCTTCAGCATCGGAGCAACGGCGACAACATGCGGAAGGCTGGCAATAATATCGATTTTTCGAGCCGTTAGCGCTCCTCGTTCGAAGGTGGGCGTCTGCCCATTGCTTCCGCCCGAACCGATTCCCTCATTGGGAGACACCGTAATCTCATCCATTTTGTAATTCTCGTTTAACGTTTTCTCACCATAGACCTGTACCGACTGCCCCACGCTTAATGCAATAATCATGGCCGCACAGCCGATGGACAGACCAATCATGCACAGTAGAGTAACCACCTTCCTGCGCACAATCTGTCCCCATGACATTCGCAACACATCCAGAACTCTCACAACCGCTCTCCTTGCTCTATTGCCTTGGACGGGCCACTTTCCACCAAGCATCCGTCCTGCAATGTAATGACAACCTGCATCTGCTCCGCCACTTCAGCCTCATGCGTGACAATAACGAATGTTGTATGCATCTCCCGATTCAGCTGTTGCAAAATGGAAATAATCTCTTCCTCCGTTCGTGTATCCAGATTCCCGGTAGGCTCGTCCGCGAATATGACGGACGGCTCCGTAATCAGTGAACGCGCAATGCTGACACGCTGCTGCTGCCCTCCCGATAGCTGGGAAGGGAATAATTCGGACTTGTCGACAAGGCCAACCTGTTCCAGCAGGTGCATCGCCTTTTGCTTACGCTGTGATGGGCGAGTGCCCTGAAATACGAGCGGCAGCTCCACATTTTCCCGAATGGTCAGGTTCGCCAGCAGCTCATACGCCTGAAAAATAAAGCCAATATGTGTCCGGCGAAATTCCGCCAGTCGGTTCTCACTCATACGTACAATATCCTGATCTGCAATAAGGATCTGGCCTGTGTCGGGCTTCATCAGACCTGCCATCAGATGCAATAACGTCGACTTTCCTGAACCGGAGCTTCCCAGCAGTGCAACCATCTTACCCTTACCCACGGATATGTTAATGTCCTGCAATACGGGAACAGTCCCTTGTGCATTGCGGAACGTGTGTGATACCTGTTCAACTCGCAGCATGAATCCGGCTTCCTCTCTCATCGATGTAATAGAGGTAATTATAGCCATCAGATGTATCGGTCCAATCTGGACTTGTATCCAATTTGTAAAATCAGTCTTCAACCAAATTGAATCAAATGGAGATCTGGGGATTTATGAAAATGCCCGCATAACAAAGAGCCCTATGGGTTCAGTCCTTAACATAGCGACTTCATTCCATAGGACCCTAGTATCTGAGCATTCCATATTCACATCTTTACCAAGCACGGAAGCTAAACCGATATAACTCGCTTTTTTCCATGGAGCTTCCGACAACAAAAAGATTGCTGTCATTCCATTTCAACTTGATAAAATAATTGATATTCCGATAGATAACTGTATCCGACCCCAGCTTGCGGTCATTCAGATAGGCAATGTGCACTTCGTTCTTCTGTCCTTCGAGCGTCAAAAAATAGGCAATGCGGGACTCCTCCTCATCCAGATCGAAGCTCCAGATGGGACCTTTGACCAGCAGCTCAAACTTCTTGGTATCCGCTCGATATCTGTACAATCCTTGTTCGTCATTGATCATGCCCTGAATCAGCATATCCCCATTCTTCAATACCTTAAATTGCTGGATATCCTGGGCAGGAGTGTATGCGGTGATATCATTTTTATCGTTAAGAGAGAAGCTATAGACGGCGTAATTTTCTTTCAGTTTGACCAGCACATACACCCGTGATAGATCCCGGCTGATCTCATATAAATCCAGCATAATCAGGGTATCATCCGTACTTGAAATGTTGCTCGTCTGTGCAACCTTGGCAGCTAACTCATCATAACTGTACAATTCATGTTTCTTTCCTGTCTTTAGCTCCACCATGTTGAACACCAGATCATCATATCCGATGTAGGATTCATTGCCTACAAAGACGCGTGAATAGGAGTTGTCATTCTTCAGCTTGCGATGTTCTCCTGTTTTCAAGTCATATTCATAGGTTGTCTTCTGCGCCTGAGTCGATCGGTACTGTGAATAAATCAGCTTGTTCTTATCCGGACTCAGGGTAATGCCATACTCTGTATTGGTGGCGATGTCCTTCAAGAGATTATCATCCATATGCAGCTGTGACAGCTTGATCCCGGTATAGGAACGATCCGGTCGATTCAATATGACTGTGTTGGAATCAGCTACCTCAAAATCATAGATGGCAAAGTCATTGGGCAGCTTGGTAGCCGACTCAATCTGAATGGTGCTGCTTGGCGGCGGGGCGAGGCGGCTGTTGAACTGTTTATCCGGCAGAATGACGGTTCTGGGCTTCCCATGTCCAATGCTGAACAGACTACCAATGCCAAAAATACCTCCGACAAATACAATCAGCAAACCGGATAACATAAGCATATCGCGATGTCTGCTCCAAAATCCTCGTTTCTTCATACGTCCCATTCTCCAGGCAGACTGATATTCACCTGTGTTCCCTTGTTTAATACACTCTTCATCTCCACCGTTCCCCCATGCTGCTCCACCGTGTTTTTCACAATTGACAAGCCCAGCCCGGCGCTTCCCTTCTCTGTCCTGTTCATCCCGTTATCCCGATAAAAGGGTTCAAATACATGCTTCAGCGCTTCCTCCGGAATGCCTTCTCCTTCATCACGAATCAGTATGGCTACCGAATCTCCCAGCCGAAACGATTGGACCTGAATGATGGAATTCACATTCCCGTATTTGACCGAGTTATCCAGCACATTCAAAAAAACTTCCTTGAGCTTGTTCCAGTCCCCCTGGACATACAGCAATTCTTCCAGTTCATAGCGAATGCCAATATTGTACTTGCCCGCCTTGATGGACATGTCTTCGCAGGCTTCCCGAATAATATTCGATACATTTACCCGCTCAAAACGGAAGGTCTGAATCGGTGTGGACGATACGGTCACTTCCAGGATATCCGCAACCATGACGTTGAGGCGTTGGCTCTCGTTGATAATATATTTCAACCCTTTATCGAAGAACGCTTGATCCGTAAATCCATTATCCCGCAAAATCTGGGCATACCCCAGTATCGTGGTCAGCGGTGTCTTTAATTCATGCGTCACATTGTCAAAAAAAACCTTGTTGCGTGCCTGCAAATGCTTGACCTCATCCCGTTCTCTCTCAATCACGTCAATCTGCTCCTTTACCCGAGCAATCATGACCGTAAAGCTAGAAGCCAGCTCTCCAATCTCATCCTTCGTGGAGATGTGGATGTCTGCATTCAGGCTGCCTTGTGCAACTTCTGCTGAACGTTTTGTCAGCACACGAATCGGCTTCGTAATCTGGCGTGAAATAAAGACTGATCCTATGAAAACAAACACAAAAATGACGGCTGCAAAGCCCTTGATGGTGTTCTGAAAGCGCAGATGCCGTTTGAATAGATCCGTATAATCCCTTTCCAGCTGGATAATGCCAAGGATACTCCCCTCCGACAGCACAGGGAAAGACAGATTCCCTGTTACTCTGCCTTTGTCCACCACGGTTGTATAGGCGATCTTTGATTTCATGGCAGCCTGTAGATCAGAGGTTTGAGCAGCAGCCAGCTTCGCCTCCGCACCCGTGCTGCTAAAGGGATTGCCATCAGACCGATAGACCCTGACCTTGCCGCCTACTGCGGAGCCGATCTGTTCTGCGAGGTCCCGATTTCCTGTTCCCAGGGAGTCCTCACTAATCCGTTTGTTATGAATCAGGAAGTATTGATTGAGCGCGATATCCAGATTTTTTTTGGATTGCACCATGTCCTCCTGCACTTCCCTGTACATGTTCTCCTCACCCACTTTATTCGAAATAATGAGCAAGGCCGAAAAACCAATAAATACGATGACCGAGAAAAGAACGACCATTTTGAACTGGATCGTCCACTTCATGTATGCACCTGAATATTCAGTTTGTATCCTACGCCGAAAACCGTCTCGATAAGTGAAATCCCCTGCTCCCCACTATCCAGCTTCTTGCGGATTCGCTGAATATGAATATCTACCGTCCGGGTATCTCCGGGAAAATCAAATCCCCATACTTTATCCAGCAACTCGGACCTCGTATGTACTTTGCGGTGATGGTTGACCAAATATAAGAGCAGATCATACTCCTTATTGGTCAGTCCGGCGCGTTCCCCATCTTTCCAGACTTCACGCTCATCCTTGCGGATCTCAATATGTCTGCCAAGCCGCACCACTTCATAAGACTGATTCTCCAGCGTCTCGCTGATTAGATCAATCCTACGGAAAATGGCCCGAATGCGAACAACTACCTCACGAATGTCGAATGGCTTGGTAATATAATCGTCTGCCCCCAGCTCCATGCCGAGCACCTTGTCCAGCATATCGGACTTTGCCGTTATCATAATCACGGGAATCTTTGAATTCACAGAAAGTTGTCTGCACACATCGAATCCGCTCATATCCGGCAGCATCAGGTCCAGCAGGATCAAGTCTGGTCTGGACTCTCTGAGCAAATCCAGGCCCTCTCTGCCTGTTGCTGCTTCGGTCATCTCAAATCCTTCCTTGCGCAAAGAATAGGACAGGATATCGCGAATGGACTCTTCGTCCTCAATAATCAAAATCTGTTTCGCTCTCATGATGAATCTTAATCTCCCTGCTCTATGAATTTCATCTGCTTTATATTTTGTATCTCTGCTCCATGATTGAACAGAGGTTCACCGAAAATGTTACAACTCGGATACAAGTCTGGCGTCTTTGGAAACATCATCCCTATATACTATGGAACATAGAGAACAAACCAGACCGGAAAAGGCCAGATCGGTATCCAAAGGGGAAAACATCACGTGAACAAAACAACCATTCATGATGCTTATGTAAACTATAAATCAGAAGTGACACGGTATCTATCTCAGATCGTCAAAAATCAACAGGATGCAGAGGATCTCACGCAGGAGTGCTTCATTCGAATGATGAATGTATCGGCAGACATTAGGGAAGACCGGCTACTCTACTACCTCAAAAGAATTGCCCGTAACCTCGCCATGGATACATTCCGCAAGCGAACCCGCACACTAAGGCGGGACAGTAGATTGGAGATGCAGACCTATCACTTTGATACCTCCGAGTTGGAGATTTCCGAAGGTGTTAACGACCTTGTGTCGGTCATTAACAATACTGAACATCGCAAAATTCTTGAATTACGCGTGATTCACGGGTACAGCATCAAGGAAACCGCACAGCTCGTCAACCGCAGTGAAGGCATGATCAAATCCTCGGTATTCCATGCCGTCAATCGTATTCGGGCCAAAGTCATCTCATAAGAGATGGCTTTTTTCATGAGCAGAAATGACGTGAAATCAACATCTAATGTTAGAAAGTATCAAAATTTGATAGATGGAGCATGACAAAGGACTCATTTTTACAAAAGTCGAGTTCGTTTTTACAAATTGTTATGACTATGTGAGATTTTGGTGTGTTAGAATATGGACGAACTCATGTTTCAACTAATATTTGGGAGGGATTTGGTTGGGTAAATTGAAACGTATGCGAGGAGTATGGGTAAAATCACTCCTGGCATTGTCCATGGCATTGCCGCTTCAGATCGGATTGTGGAACGGAGATGCAACGGTTCAGGCCGAATGGGCAACAGACCCTGCACCGTTCATTCAAGCGAAGGTTGTTAACGGAAATGCAGGCAAGAAAGTACTGTTCGACAATACTCATGCACAGACAGCCGGAGCAGCTGACTGGGTCATTGACGGAGGCTTTTCTGACTTCGGCAACGCACTCGCGAATGATGGATATTATGTAAAGGAACTGCGCAAGACCACTCCTTTTACCTACGACGATCTGAAAGAATATAACGTGTTTGTCATCGCTGAACCCAATGTTCCCTTCAAAACAACAGAACAGGCAGCCATGAAAGAGTATGTAGAAAAAGGCGGCAGCATCTTCTTTATTGGAGATCACTACAATGCTGACCGTAACAAAAACCGCTGGGATGGTTCTGAAGCGATTAACGGCTATCGTCGTGGCGCGTTTGAAGATCCAGCCAAAGGCATGAGCACAGAGGAGCGTAACTCTGAGGCTATGCAGAATGTAACTAGCAGCGACTGGTTGTCCGATAATTTCGGCGTACGCTTCCGTTACAACGCATTAGGCGATATTAACGCCACTAACATTGTGCCTGCTGGACAGGCATTTGGCATTACGGAAGGTGTATCTGCTGTAGCCATGCACGCAGGATCTACACTTGCGATCACCGATCCAACAAAGGCTAAAGGTATTGTATACCTGCCGAAAACGAATGCAGCTTGGCCGAACGCTGTTGACCAAGGCGTATACAACGGCGGTGGAGTTGAGGAAGGTCCTTACGTAGCCGTATCCAAGCTGGGTGCAGGTAAAGCAGCGTTTATCGGGGATTCCTCTCCGGTTGAAGATGCTTCACCGAAGTATCTGCGCGAAGAGACCGGTGCTCGCAAAACAACGTATGACGGCTTCAAAGAAGTGGATGACGGCAAATTGCTGGTCAATACCGTTAACTGGCTTACTACGCAAGAAAATTACACTAGCTTGACTCAAGTAAGCGGACTTCAACTGGATAATGCAACAGCATTGCTTCCGTTCGAACAACCTGCTGCTTCCACAGAACCACAGGCTGAACCTTGGGCCGCACCAGCTGCAGGATACAAATGGTATGATCGTTCCACATTCAAAGCAGGTTCTTATGGTGGACCAGCTTCAAGCGCGAACGCTTCCTACAGCTTCGTGAAGCAGGAAACCCTGCCTAATGCGGAGGATTTCCAGATCCGTGTGGTTGTAGAGAACATGCCTGCTAACACAACCGTTTCCGGTTACAGTGCAGGAATCTATCTGACGGGCGGAACACAGGTCGCCATGATTCAGAATGAAAGTGGTACATGGCCGACTTCTTACGGATATAGCTCCAACTTTAGCGTAACTTCCGACAGCAAAGGTCGCGCAATCAAGGACTTGAATGTCCGCATTAAATCAGGTACAACGGGCGCTGCCAGCCTGCGTCTGCGTCTGAACGGCAGCAACCTGATCACGACTGCAGTTACCGTCGGCAATGTTCCGGCTGAGCAGCTTCCGGAAGAAGAAGGACCAATCCCGGCAACGATCAGCATTGCTGATGCTCGCACCAAAGCAGCTGGTTCAACAGTTACGGTTGAAGGTGTCGTTACTACAGAGCCAGGTGCTTTTGGTGGACAATCCTTCTATCTTCAAGACACCACCGGCGGCCTTTATGTTTTCCAAAGCACTGGCGGCTTCCACGCTGGAGATGTGGTTAAAGTAACAGCAGCAACGGCGCTGTACAACAGTGAATTTGAGCTTACGGATATCGTAGCGATCGAGAAAACGGGTACAGCCTCCATCCCTGCTGCCATTGAAGTGCCAGCAGTTACGGCCGCAAACCAAGGTCAACTCGTTCAATTGAAAGATGTAACTGTTCAGAACATCATTAGTGCAACACCGGTAGGTTCGTTTGAATTCGATGCAGTTGCAGCGGACGGAACAAGCACGCATGTACGTGTGGATACACGTACAGGTGTAACGCAAACGTCCTTCCCTTATGCAGCAGGCGATAAAATCAGCGTGACAGGTGTTGCCGCTATTTTCAAAGATGTATTTCAACTGAAGCCTAGAAGTTTGAACGATTTCGTAAAAGTTGAAGAAGGCGGCGAAGAAGGACCTTCGACGCCAGCTGTTGGCGCACCAGGCAAACCGGCGCTTACATCCAACAATGGTTATAGCAATGGCCTGTCTGAAGGATCTTATACTGTGACGATGAACCTCTGGTGGGGTGACAATGGCACAAGCTATAAGCTGTATGAAGATGGCGTGCTGATTGATACACAAAAGCTGACTGACGCTACCCCAGCAGCACAATCGGCCCAAACAACGATTAGTGGCAAAGCCAATGGTACGTATACTTATGTGGCTGAGCTGACGAACTCCAAGGGCACAACTCGCAGTGAAGCACTCACTGTAAAAGTAGCAAATGCTGCCCCTGGCAAAGCAGTTCTCTCCCAGGACAATTGGGATGGGGACGGCAACTACAAAGTGACGATGAATCTGTGGTGGGGAACAAACGCAACAGAATACCGTCTCTATGAGAACGGTCAATTGATCGATACCAAAGCACTGAACGCAGTAACACCTAATGCACAAAGCGCTGTGACAGATGTATCCGGTCACGCGAATGGAACGTACACGTATCGCGCCGAGCTGATCAATGCAGCGGGTGTGACAAGCACGGAAACGATTACGGTACAAGTAACGAAATCCGCTGTATCTCTGCCAGCAGCAAGCTAAGTCTCAATAAGCAATGCCTAACGTTTAACCAAGCATAGAAAAACCGAAGCAAGTCGCCAGGATTTCAGGCAATCTTGCTCCGGTTTTTTTCTGTTTTTTTCTGTTATTTTTCTCTTAAGATAAATTTCTCTTCAAAGTTGTTACCATTCATATCTGTCCACTCAATGACAATAGTTTGGTCTTCATTCCTACTAACCTGTGAACCTCGTGTTCGCGTTATAGGAAAATTTATCGATTTCGAAGTTAAATCGCTTTCCTTTCTAATTATACTTCCTTCATTGATGCTAATTTTATAATCTTTAATATCTTCTAAATTATCTTTTTTATAAAATATAGTATAGGCTCCATTTTCTTCTCTTTCATTTGTTACAGTCGTATCTAGCTCGCCTCTCCAATTTTCACTCTCTCCCATGAGATTAATTCTTGTTTGCATTTTTGAACAACCAGTGAGAGACATGCCGACTATTAAAATAAGTATAGATATAGAGACCCATAATACGTTATTGTTTTTTCTCACAATTTACCTCCATTACTAAATTTATAACTATACAGTATCATAAGATGAGTCTACTTCTAAAACAGTAATTTCATATAGACTCAATATTTTGCTGATATTAACTTCCTATATAATGCAAAAAGCAGCACCTGCTATTGCATGGGCTGCTCTTCCGATAGAACACCAACGGAGTGAAACATATCCATCATGTTCTTTATTTTATTCCTTGATTAGCAAGCAAACTTTACCTTTACTTCTCTATACCAGCTTCTTGCGAATGTATCCCGAGATCAAATCAATGATCGTGATCATCACGATAATCCCCAGCAGGATAATGCCTACTCGCGGCCAGTTCCGAGTACTGAGTGCAAAGATTAGCGGTGTACCGATCCCCCCTGCCCCGATAACTCCCAGAATGGTTGCGGAACGCACATTAATCTCGAACCGATACAACGTGTAGTTAAGGAATCCAGGCAAAACCTGTGGCAGTACAGCAAACCACAGCTGCTGCATGCGAGTCGCTCCGGAAGCGAGCAACGCTTCAGAAGGACCATAATCAATATTTTCCACTTCGTCAGCAAACAGTTTACCAAGCATCCCGATGGAATGCAGTCCAAGGGCGAGTACACCCGCGAAAGAACCCGGGCCCACCGCCTTGATGAACAGCAAAGCCATAATAATCTCAGGGAACGTACGGATAAAGCTGAGCACCATTTTGCCCGTACTCGATACAGGACGGAAGCTGCTCATATTCCGGGCAGACCAGAATGCAAACGGGATACACAGTACAGCGGATATGACGGTACCCAGTATGGAGATCGCCAGCGTATCCAGCAATCCTCGCAGCAAATCTTCACCCTCAGGCAGATAAACAAAGTCCCAATCCGGGGAGAAAACCCCAGCGATAATTGCCTTCATGATCTGACCAGCGGTTTCCTTCAAACCGGTAAACGGTACACCGGCAAGTGCCCATGCGTACACAAGAATAAGCAAGATTACAATAACCCAGCGAAGCGGGTTCTTCCGTGGTTTACGCCGGATTACGCTAGTTTCATTTTTCATCATAACAATTTCTCCCGCAGCTTAGTACTTACATAATCAATGATCAGAACAATGACAAGGGTAAACAGAATGATCACACTCGTTTTGTCATATTCCAGGAATCCAAGTGTTGCTTCATAATACAATCCGATGCCCCCTGCACCAACCAATCCGAGTATGGCAGCGGCACGTACATTAATCTCAAAGGCATACAGTACATAGGAAGTAAACTGGGCAGCCAGTTGTGGCACCACACCATAAACAATCAGTTGAATCCGGTTCATGCCGACAGCCGTCATCGCTTCAAGCGGTCCCTGATCAATCGTTTCCAACGTTTCGTAGGTCAGCTTGGCAATCAGTCCCACCGAGAATACGGCGAGTGCCAATATACCGGGAATCGGTCCCAATCCAAACACTGCAACGAACAGCGCCGCCAGCAGCAGGTCAGGCACGGTACGGATCAGGTTCAGTACGAAGCGAGCCGGATAGTAGATCCAACGGCTAGGCATTAAGTTGCCTGCACAGATGATCGAGACCGGAATTGCGATGATCGCACCAATCGTTGTACCGATCAGAGCCATACGGATCGTCTCCAGCATGCCCTGAACGATGTTGTCAAAGTAGCTCCACCGCGGCGGGAACATCTCACGCAGCAGATCCATCATGTTCGGCAAACCTTCAAACAGCTCACTGAAGCTGGCGTCCGTCTGTCTCGCACTTGCCCACAAAAGCAGCAGAATGATGACTAGCGTGAGCAGATGTTTGGTACGCCCTGGTGGTTTGGGACGATGGACTGCCGAACCTGAGCCTGTGCCAGGACGCTTTCCTTTGCCTGATTCATTCTGCAATGATCCATCTATCGATACGTTTACGGGTTGCTTCATACCAGAACTTCTCCCCGCTGTTCCTGTACAGCCTGTTTATCCAGCAGCTCGTCTGCCAGAATAGGTCTGCCATAAATTTCTGCAAAACGCTCATCCGTTGCTTCGGATACCGGACCATCAAACACGACTTCGCCGGCACGCAATCCAACAATACGGGTCGCATACTCTCTGGCTAGATCAATAAAGTGAAGGTTAACGATCGTTGTAATACCGAGATCCTGGTTAATGCGTTTCAGATCATCCATTACCTGTTTCGTTGTGAGTGGATCGAGTGAAGCGACAGGCTCGTCTGCCAGAATGATTTTAGCTTCCTGTGCAAGCACTCGGGCTATGGCCACCCGTTGCTGCTGCCCACCGGACAACTGATCTGCACGGGAATAGGCTTTTTCTGCGATATTTACCCGTTCCAGTGCTCCAAATGCGAGTTCTGTATCTTCTTTGGGAAAACGACCCAGAATGGTACGCATCGTGGAATGATATCCCACGCGTCCAGCAAGCACGTTACGAAGCACACTGGAACGTTTCACGAGATTGAAGCTCTGAAAGATCATGCCGATATCCCGGCGGATCATGCGCAGTGACTTGCCATGAGCTTTGGTGATCGACTTGCCATTAATCAAAATCTCACCTTCACTGATATCATGAAGTCGGTTAATGGAACGCAGAAGCGTCGATTTTCCCGCACCAGACAAACCAACGACGGCAATGAACTCTCCTTGTTTAAATTTCAGATTAATATTATTCAGGCCCTTGGTGCCGTTAGCGTATGTTTTCGTTACGTTGTGAAGCTCAATCATGGCAGTAATCCTTCTTTCATTAATATGGTATTTCGCAAGGTCACGCTCTAATGGGACAAGCCAGCGCAGCGTATGTCACGCTGAACTGGCCTGCCCGCTGTACCAATGAAGTTATCCAATGAAAATTTAATCAATGCATTGCGATCATTAACGTTCTTTCTTTTGACAGAAAACTACTCGGTTTTTACTTTCTCGCCGTACTCACGAACGATATCAAACTTGCTGTCATCCGACTCTACATAACCTTCGTGTGTGTAGATTTCTTTGATAATTTCGTGACCTTGTGGATCTTTACCGATGTCGATGAATGCTTGTTTGATCTTCGCTGTCCAATCTGCATTCATGTCAGTACGTACTGCGATCGTATCGTTAGGAATAGGCTCAGTGAACGCCAGTACACGAGTATCTTCAAATACAGTCGGGTAATCTTTCGCTACCGTGTTACGAGCATCTTGGAAAATCGCTGCAGCATCAACGTCGCCGTTCAGTACTGCCAGTACGCCTTGGTCATGGCCTTTAACTGTGATTGGTTGTACATCTTTCAAAGGATCAATGCCTCTGTCGAGCAACAGGGCTGCCGGCCATACATAACCTGCAGAAGAAGTTACGTTTTGGTAAGCGATTTTTTTGCCTTTCAGATCCTCAACGGATTGGATCGGCGAGTCTTTTTTCACAATAATCATGGATTTATACGAATCTGCCAGTTGCTCGGTTGGAGCGCCAGTCTCATCATTTACACCAAAACGTTGTGCCTGAAGAATAACTTCAGCTGCGCCTTTTTCTTTGGCAAGTACATAAGCCGTCGGAGGCAGGAAACCTACGTCCACTTTATTGGAAGCCATTGCTTCAATAATTGTGTTGTAGTCTGTGGATACGCTGACCTTCACCGGGATACCCAATTTGTCACCCAGCAGCTTCTCGAGCGGTTTTGCTTTGGCTTCGAGTGTATCTGCATTTTGTGATGGAACGAATTGTACAGTCAGCTCAGTCGGCACATAACCTTCAGCGGCTTTGTCTGTCTCTGCCGTGTCAGTACTGGATGAATTCGAGCTCGTATCAGCTCCGTTAGCCGAACCTGTTGTACTACTGTTAGACCCACAAGCACTTAGAAACAGAACCAAAATCAACAATGGTAAAAATAAAGCAGACTTCTTCAAGCGAACACCCTCCAAAGAGTTTCTATTTTTCATTACTTGTCTACTATAGTCGTCAAATATTTGCGCGATGTGAAACGAAATTTGGAGTTTTGTAAAGTTTCCTGTCAGGCTGTCAGAGCGGCTTTGATCTGTTAGAATAGCCTCATTACGGTTGATAATACAAATAGAAATGGTGAATTTCCTTGTACTCTGCCGCTAGAATGACCTGTGATTAGATATGTTTAAACTTATATATTTAGAGGAGATTGTAAAATGACATCCATACCAACTACGGCAAACGTCGACATCATGGTAACCAGTGACCTTCATGGAGCCATTCGCCCCATACATTACAACACCAATGCTTATCGTCCAGCCGGACTTGCTTTGCTCGCTTCGCTGATTCGGCGTGAACGGGAGCGTTCACCCGAACTGCTGCTCGTGGATAACGGCGATCTGCTGCAGGGCTCTCCCTTGGCCTCGTATGCTGCTTCCTTTGTTTCGAATCACGAAGTGCATCCCTTCATTAATGTTCTGAACGAACTGGGCTATGATGCAGCCGTGATGGGCAATCATGAATTCAATTACGGCCAGGACTTGCTGCGTAAAGCCGTTGAAGATTCCCATTTTCCTTGGCTATCCGCAAATATTGTTATGAATCGTCACAGGGAAGACTACGAAAGTTTAATTGAACAACACAGCGCCGACGATCATCCGACGTATAGAACTTATCAGGACGACACGGTCGTGATCCATTCATATGAAGGAAATCCTGAAAAAGAAACACGGGCCATTGCACCTACTGGAGCAGGCATACCCGCCTTCGGTCCTCCCTATCTGATTAAAACCTTGTCTTCAGGCGTTAAAATTGCTTTGCTGGGTGCAACGACGCACTATATTCCGAATTGGGAGCATCCGAAAAATATAGAAGGTTTACAGTTCCTTGATGCTATGGAGACTATTCGTGCGTGGGTTGGCTATATTCGTGAACATGAACAGCCGGATGTGCTCGTGGTCAGTTATCATGGTGGCTTTGAGAGCGATCTGGATACGGGCGAACCTGCCGAGCGGTTAACCGGGGAGAATCAGGCGCACGCCATCTGCCGTGACATTGATGGGATTGATGTTCTGCTCACCGGGCATCAACATCGTCAGCTTACCGCTGACATTCATGGAGTGACCGTAATCCAGCCTGGATTTAGTGGGAACGGGGCAGGTCATGTATCCGTCCAGTTGGAGCGGTTATCGAATGGAAGGTGGCAGATTGCAGGCAAACAGGCTCGCTTGTTGCTCTTGGATGAAAATAATGACGCAGAGCCCGATGCGACTGTTATGAAACTGACGGATGAGTTGGAAGCAAAAGCACAGGCATGGCTGGACCAGCCGATTGGCGAGGTGGCCGGAGACTTATCCATCACCGATCCTGCCGCATTGCGGCTCGCGGCGCATCCCTTCATTGCTTTTGTACATCAGGTGCAGATGGAAGCAACGGGAGCTCAAATCTCCAATACCGCATTACTCAGCGAAGAAGCGCGTGGGTTCGGTTCCCTCATTACCGTTCGGGATGTGTTGTCCAACTTTATCTATCCCAATACACTGACAGTGCTGGAGCTTCGTGGTCAGGACATTCGGGATGCATTAGAGCAAACGGCGCGTTACTTTGAAGTGGAGGCTTCAGGCGAAGTAGTCGTTAATCCTGCTTACATGCAGCCGAAACCACAGCATTATAATTATGACATGTGGGCAGGCGTCGAATATGAGCTGGATATCTCCAAACCTGTGGGAAGTCGTGTGGTGAAGCTGGAGCGTGAGGGCATACCTGTTGCGATGGACGCGACGTATTCTGTAGTGATGAACAGTTATCGCGCGGCAGGTGGCGGTGATTATGCGATGTATCCAGGCAAAAAGGTACTTCACGAAGGCGCCACGGATATGGCGGCACTGGTGGAGGATTATATTCGCAGACATCAACCACTAACAGTGGAGCAGGCGAATAACTGGAAGATAATTTAATTTCCAAAAATAAAAGTCAAGCCAGTATGTATTTTTAAAAAAGTACAATCACTAAATTCGATAGTGTGGGAAATCCATTAGCTAATGTTCTAGGGCGTGTCTTCAAACAGTTTGAAGACACGCCTTAACTACAAGTAACGGTTTAGTATACTATTAATCATTTTAATTCACTCCAACTCTATTAACTTACGGATAGTTACTTTTATGAAACCATATCTTTTATTCATAGGTTTCATTAAGTCCCCGACGTTGAAGTGAATCGAAAAAGTGATGTTTGTTCTTACTAATCAAACTTTGGGTTATTTGTAGTCCAATCTGATGATCAGTTTCGGAAAGTTCAAGCATATCCCGAATTATATTATATCCATAATTAAACTCATAAAACTTATTCGAATATGGTTCAATGTATAGCGTCTTCTCTTCTAACTTCAAAATATGCTCCAGTTGAGTACCTTTGGGAACATGATCTAATCGAGTAATTATAATTTGGGTAATATTAGGATTTATCTTATGTTCGTTCAACTCATCAAAAATATCAGAGACTACCTGACCATATCTTGTTGCAATAGTATGAGGGATGCCTTTATACTGCACAACGATGTTATTCACTTGAACCTTTTGATAAGGTTGATTTGCTAAATGCCTTCCATTCCATATTTGTCCAAGGGGAACTGCGATGTATGTGGAAGCGATAATCATGAGAATGAAAAGCAATATTTTTTTTTGTCGGCGAGGCCAATCGCCCCCTCTCCAACAATAGATGGCCAGCATCAGTATACCAAGAAAAAATATCGACAGCATATTAATCATATCAGGGTAATCTGGATACATAAAATTCAGAGTTGGCGCAACGTACCGAACACTCTCCAGTTTATAACCATGCATTAAAGTGAGGAGCATGTACACAGATACACTGCATAGAATAGCCATTTTAAAAGGTAATAAAGAAATTACAAACGCAAAGCTGATTGCGAAGTAAGATAATCCGAAAATAACAAACACAAGCAGATAAACTGGAGTGTCTTTAAAGATTTCATGAACCGTGAAAAATAAGAGGGTTGAGGCTGGAAGCGTACAAAAAAAACTAAATAACCATGACTGCAAAGTTCTCCGTATAGGGTTCCAGTTGGTAAGTCTTATCATATGAACCATATGGTAACGCTTAGGTGAATTCAATATAACAAGCGTCATGGTGGACATGAAAAGTCCATATAAAGGTATGGTAACAGGCAATTCATCTATGAAAAATACAAATTTGCTCAAATACAAAATGAACAGTCCCATGTAGAAAGCCCAGATATGTTCACTACGCCATAGGACCTTTAGTTTTAAAAACCATAACCGTATCATGTGCGTACAACCTGCTTTCTGAACAACATTGAGCTGATCAAAAGCATGAGGGCTACCCACAAGACTAAGACATACCGTTGAAGCATAAAATTCGGCTGTAGTATCATTTCCGATACATAATCTGGATTAAACCAGATCGCAAACATTGGTTGTCGGACATATTGAATACTGATAATCAAGTAAATAAAAACTAAAATAGTACTGTATATCGTCCTCTTAAAAATAAGTGAGCATAGTCCAGTTAACGAGACAACAAAGGATACGGTTAAGATGATTTGCAAGAGTGTAATTAACCATAAGAGATTAGGACCTTGGTTTGATAATGCAAACCAATAAATAGAATCGATCAGTATCAAACTCATGCTTATTCCGGCCCCAACCGCTACAAGCTTAGAGATTAAATAATTTGATGGGATAATTAGATAAAACATGATCGTTTTCAGTTCAAAGTCTCTTAGTTTTCCGCCCCAAACAGCATTTACGAGAACGGGGACTAGAGGCGTCACAATAATCATTTGGAGCTGAAGCATAGAAAGCCAACGATTTTCAAAGCGGGTCTCTCCACTCATTTGTGCCAAAACAAGTGGGATTATCGTTGTGAGAAAAAAAACAATGATAAGTAGCATGCGATGTTTTAGCAAAGATTTAAACGAAAAATGAAGTTGTACCATAAATTCATTCAATGGTTATACCTTCTTTCTATTCGTATAAATATAGGCGTGCTCCAAAGTAGGCTCTAATAAAAGGCTGCCTTCCAACGGGGTATCCGATAGATAGCGAATATGTACACCACTTGCAGTGACCTGTGTTGAGATGATTAGTGCACCTTGTTTTTGAAGCTTCTCTGTCACATTCTCTCCGCTGTAAAGCCACACCTTACCCTCGACCGATTTGATGAAAGCAGGGATATCTCCAAAGTAGTTAACATTCCCTTGGTGCAGTACAAGAACAAAATCTGTTGTAAGTGCAACATCTTCTACAATATGAGTGGAAATAATAATAGACCGGTCTGTTGCAAGAGTTGTTAACAGTTGTCTAAACGATACACGCTCATGAGGATCAAGTCCAACAGTAGGTTCATCAATCAAAAGTAACTTGGGGTTGCCGACAATAGCCTGGGCAATACCTAAGCGTTGCTTCATACCTCCAGACAAAGCATTGAATTTTTTGTTTCTTTGCTCCAGTAATCCAACCTGATTGAGTTTTTCTTCAATTTCTGTTATCCGCTGCCTCCCATGAATATTTTTCAAACGACATACATATTCAAGAATCTCCTGCACGGTCAAGTGGGGAAAAAAATCAAACTTCTGTGGCAAGTAGCCAATCTGTTTTCGAATCGTATGTAAATCCTGAACGACATCCATGCCTTCATAGTCTACTTGACCTGTATGGGGGGCAATGAGCGTGGAGATGATTTCGAGCAATGTCGTTTTTCCTGCTCCATTTTCGCCTAGCAAACCAAGTATTCCAGTATTCATTTCAAAAGATACATTCTGGAGAATAGGCTTATCGTAATGTTTCGAAAGATTTTGAACGCTCAATTTCATAAATACTCACCTGCTACCTTATTTTTATTTTGACATCTAAGTCCTTAGATACATAATTCAATTTTTTCATCAACCAAGCTAGGCGGAAGTGGATCATGAGAGATGATAATAATCGCCTTATTGTTCTCTTTCAAAGAGTGCATCAATTCAAAAAAAGTTTGTTTATGCATCGCATCAAGTGCAGAAGTGACTTCGTCAAACAAGTATAATTCTGCATTTACTAGCAGTCCTCTAGCCATGGATAACTTCTGTTTTTGACCAACAGATAGTTCAATTCCATTAATACCGATTAAAGTATTATAATGATGATCTAGTGAATCAATAAACGAAGCAATACCAACCATTTCACACACCTTGCGTAGTTCTCTCGAAGTTGCTTGAGCGTTCCCCAGTAAAAGATTCTCTCGAATTGAGCCAGAAATGACTTGAGGTTCTTGAGTAACGAAACATACCTCATTACAATATACAGAACGAGGGATATCATTAATATCTGATCCCTTATAACGAATCTCACCTGTATAGTTCCGATACAAACCTGCTAGAATTTTTAACAAGGTTGATTTCCCGCTCCCGTTTGCCCCAGTAATTTGAAGAATTTTTGATCGAGAAACAGAAACGGTTAATTCATTAATATACCTAATACCGACTTCAGCATAGCTATAGGAGAGATTTGATATTTCCATGACAGTTCCAGTAAAATCAGTCAAACTTTTCGGATGATATTTACCATTCTCATTGCTATTTTTTGATGCTGCAGCCGGAATATTATCCATTCGATTTATAGAGACCACGGTTTCCTGTACCAGGACGTTAAATTGAGAAAACCTTAACAGAGAGTAATTGAAATTGCTGGAATACGTTGTGAATGCTACAAGTTCCCCCAGAGTAAGATTGTGGTTTCCAATATAATAAAGTCCACCCAAGAGAATTGCTATATATGAAATAAAGTTTAGGCCTTCTACTGTACCACTAGAAAGAATGGTTATCCTGTTCTTTTTTAATGATGACGATTGATAACTACTCAATTCCCCTTCAAACTTTCGAAAGATCAGACCTTCTGCATGAAAAACTCTAAATAGCGTGAATTTCTCCAAGGTCTCATTCAATAAATTAAGATAACTATCTAATTTCCGTTTAACTATCGTGTCCATAAATTTTATTTTTTTTCCAAATACCAAGAATGATATAAGTAATATTGGCCCAAGAAGAACTAAAATTAATGAAAGTTTCAGATTGATTTTAATGAGTATAATAATAATAAAGATGAAACTGATACTATCTACGAGAAACTTGGCTAAGTCCGTTACGGCAATTGAGAATGCTTTTGTATCATTTTCAACTTTGTTAATTAGCTCTCCCTTGGGGAGCGATTCGAAGATGTTCATAGGAAGAAAGAAGATACGTTTAATTAGATCCGTCTTTAAACTGAATTGAATTTTATAAGAGATACTCGCTACTTTATATTTGCACACCAAGTTAAAAAGAAGATTCATCAAACAAACAATAAAAATCAAAAAAACGATAAAAAAAGCATCCTTAATCTGGTTAGAACTAATCAAATCAACGAACTTTCCAAAAAGGATAGGCTGCATTATTCCAAAACACAGAGGAAGCCCCATGAATAACAAAATTGTCACAATCTCACGATTATAAGGGAGCAGTCTTTTATATATAAAAGCAAGACCTTTCATAATTGAATCTCCTTAGAAATACCCTTTTAAAAGTTAACCTAGCAATATCTCTTTTTCTTCTTCTGTCAAAGTTAAGTAAAGATGAAAAATGGAGTGTAATTGTGTTTTGGTAAGCCTACAATAATCCACCGGTGGTGATGTTACAGCTCCAGATAACTCATAGTTCTCATGATGACAGCCACCGCCACACAAATTTCTAGCCCAACAATAATTACAATTTTGCCGATTGGATGTATGTGCTTCTAGAAGAAATACATTTTTCTTATAATGATCAATATCAGAGTATACGTTGCCCTGTTTGTAATTTTTATTGTTAACGAAGCGATGACACGGATAGAGATCACCATGAATATCAACAGCATAAAAGTTAACCTCGGCTCCACACGAATAGGTCGACTCGAAACCACTATGTAATCTCTGTAAAAATTTCATTACATTATTTATCTTTTTAGCCTTACTATATTCCTTCGCTTCTATAAGTTTTAGAAAATACTGTGTTAGAACCTCAAATTCTACACCCAAATCTTCAAAACTCTCTCTGTTAAACATTTGCATAGCAGGTGCTAAAAAAGCACTTCGAAAATTCAAAGAAAATAAGTGTTGGTATATTTCTGTATAGTTCGTATTTGCGGGAGTAAGTGTAGAACGAACCCCCAACTGATTTTTGTTCCTGAGCTCTTCCGTACGATTCATGATTATTTCGTAACTACCTTTTTGGTTACCATAAAATCTATTCTCATCATGAGCAGACTTCTGGCCATCAACACTAATTTGAACATAGATATCATGAGCACGAATAAAGTTAATGATTTTCGGAGTAATGAGGGTTCCATTACAAGTCATACTATATTTAATTTTTTTATGATGTGTCTCCGCTAGTTTATTAGCATATTGTACAACTTGCTCGATTGTTTCAAAATTTAATAAAGGTTCCCCGCCAAAGAAAACAAGAGTCAATTCTTCAATATTTCCTGAATTCTGAATTAAAAAATCCACAGATCTTTTCGCAGTTTCGAAATTCATTTTTCCTTTTTCATTGTACTCGCCATCTCCAGCATAACAATAGGTACACTTTAGATTGCATTCTTGTACCATCATAAGTGTTAGAGCGCTGATTGTTTGAAAATGGGCTGTCTCAATTTCTTTAGTTTTTCTTTCTTGATTGATCATTTCATTCTCGATCAGAGAATCAATGACTTCGAGAAACTCTCCTTTCTCTAATGGTGAAGGTAATTTATTGTATAATACCGATACTGTTTCATTTTCTGACTTGAGAATCATCTCTAAATTGTTATCAATTTCATATAATGCATTACTCTCTGGAACGTATGCATATTTAGTAGAATTATGTTTTAGAAGCATAACATCTCCTGGTGTGATGCGTTCTTCCCAAACATTTGTTAATTCGTTCATTTCCTTTGCTCCATTCTATACGTTGTAAGTTATTCTTGATAAAATAACGCTCAAAAAACCCAGATTATTTCTTAGAAAATCTGGGTTCTTTGCTGAGCAGTGTGTCTAGTAAAAAGCTCACTTCTCACAATCTAACCATCAGAATCTTTGGTAATGCATGTTTCCCATCCACCTGAACATCCCCAGTCAAGTGCATCACATTTTACACAGTAGTCCTTTGTATCACATGTCCAACATAACTTTGAGTCAGAGGAACCCTTAGCAAATCCCTTGTTGATCTGTTTAAGCATATCTCTCCCTCCCTTCATTTAGATTAATAACCAAATTTAATTAAATTGTATTTGCATAATAAATTATCCAGTAAATTCATTAATTAAACAGTAATAATTATCACTTACATTTCTTCATGTTCGACCATTAAAAGGAACATTGTTGTAAAAAAGAGCAGAACCTTCATGTACGAAGGTTCTGCTCTTTCCATTTCGTATCGATCTAAACCAGGGTAGAGGCAAGTGCGGCAAGCAAAAGAATCGTCACCCACACCAGTAAAAATTTGCCATGATCAGCGCGAATTTGTAATTTTTATAGAACATCCAGCAGGTGGACGATGCCAGGATTGGAAATTGATCGCATTAATTATGCCTCTGCTGTCATTTGACCTGTCTTTTCCCCCACCGAAACCAATGCCCCACGCTCATCCGCCGAGCGCATCTCGGCTTCAATTAACTCAAGCGTGCCTGTTGCGCTCTCTGGGGTACATACAGATACAGGCGTACCTGCTTGAACAGACTGGATAAAATATTTGAGCTGGTGATAATATCCCGAGTCGGGTGACAGCTCAGCGACGAAGCCGGGAGCATTGTTCGGATTTACTTTCAGCTCACCATTCTCAAAGACCAGATTCCCCTGCTCCAAATTAACCCGATACGTCATGGAGAAACCGTAGTCTCCCCCCAGTGTCCAGTCGGCTTGGGCATTCAGCACTTTTCCGTCAGGGTATACATAATTGGTGGAGACGGTATCATAGCCACTTCCCGGAATGACGTTGCGAGCCAGCGTGGATACTTGATCCGGTTTGCCAAACACCCAGTGAATAATATCCGCATCATGGATGTGCATGTCTAATATGCAGCCACCGCTTTTCTCCCCATCCAAAAACCACTCTTGAGGCAAACCTGAACCCCTGAAGAAATAACCTGCGTTGACAGCTCCATAGCGACCGTCTTCTACAACGGATTTCAGATACGCATAGGCTGGCCAGAAGCGTAAACATTGACCAATCATCAGTGTTTTCCCAGTCGCTTTGGCTGTCTGCGCCATCTTCCAGCCTTCCGTCGAATGGCGAGCAACCGGTTTCTCACACAACACATGATAGCCTTTCTCCAGCAAGGAACACGTTAGTTCAGCATGTAGTGGCGTAGGCAGCGTAATATCAATGATATCCAGTTCTTCTTGTTCCAGCATCGCGTCGATGTTGTCGTACAAACGATAAGGTGTGAGATCATATACTTCTTGCTCTGTTGCCATATTGCCGGCTGCTTTACCGTTCTTCAGTTCCTCTATTCTCAGATCGCAGATGGCTACCAATTCCACGGGTTCCCCTTCTGAGGCAAGGCGTACATAGTTATCAAAATGCATACGTCCCATAAACCCAAAACCGATCAATCCCACTTTTAACATATTTCTACCTCCCATATAAAAATAGAATTTATATTCTTATAAACGTTGTTATCTGAATTTATTACTGAGAACGTCCAAGAATGGCATCCATCGCTTTGGATGTATTGAATATGATCTGTTTCGAATGATGAGTGTAAGGCGGAATCATCTCGGCAGTCACATAGTTGTCGTAACCAATGGCCTGTAGTGCTTGCATCACCGCAGGATAATTCACATCTCCAGCCAGCAAATCCACAAATCCATGAAGCCCTCCCGCTTGACGACGGTAATCCTTGAAGTGCACCTTCTTAATCCGGTGACTGAGAATGCGAACCCACTGCTCCGGGTAACCGTTCTGTACGACATTGCCCACATCGAAATACGAACCTATATAGTCTGAGCTAAAAGAATCAATAAAGGTACGCAGCTCTAGCGGCGACACCAAAAATTTGTTCCATACGTTCTCAATACCAATCGATACTCCTGCACTTTTCGCATACGGCAGCAGATACGCAAGGGCTTCTTGTGCCCGTTCGTAAGCTACTTCATAATCCGTTACTTCGCTGTCTGGAATAAAGTCCACACCAACCGCACCCGGAATAACCAGAATGGTATCCACACCAAATGCCGCGGCAAGCTCCAGCTGTTTTTTACACACATCCAGTGCTTTTGTGCGAATCTCCGGACGGGCGCTCGTCATCGGGTAATCCCAGTACAATCCAGTTGCAAGTCCCGCGATTTCGAGTCCAGCCTCTTCCAGACGTCCTTGAATATCACGAACCTCCTGATCCGTGGCAGACAGACTCAGCTCGCCTTCTCCATTAAGCGAAAGTTCAATCCCCTCAAAGCCAGCTTGCTTCGCCGTCTGAATACAATCCGCAATAGAGGCATCTCCTGCAAACGACCATATGTTAATCCCTTTTTTCATCCGAATACCCTCCTTCAAAATATGAAAACCTGTTCTTCAGCATCGCATAGCTATCCCAATTGAAAATAACCAAATCGGCTGGGCAAATGAAAGTTCACAGCCCCCGTGGGCTGCCATGCCTGATACTCCCGATCTCCCTGCACATTCTCATCAATACGGTAAGCGTTGACCCTCCAGCATACGCCTTTAGTCAGGGGCGACTTGAAGTTACTCGCTGGAATATGGATCACATACACCCGATGGCCCTGACGATCCACTTCTACAGCCGTTTGCAACCCCTCCAGCTGCCAGGTTACATCTGCCTTCAATTCGGAACCTTCGCTGTTATTGTGAATGAGCGCATCAAATATTACGTTGTGCGGACTGACCTCCAGTTCGATATAATTCCTGCCATCGCCCTGTTCATCAATGAACAGTTCAACCACATCCTGCTCATACAATGGCTGATCCCTTTCCGTGAAATCAGATACAACGTGATCATCCTGGCATACAAAGCGAATATGCAAATATTCGGGACTCCAGCCAAAACGGACTTCTGTGGATTGATGAGGTGGCCTACCTGTTACCGTGTCCACCAGTTCCACTGGAACACATCGTTCCCAATCCGCAGTCGAGGGGAATCCATGCTGTGCAACTGACCTAAGCGGTTCGCAGCAATAACTCGTGCTCCGTTCCACAGGGAGAGAGCGCATCGTAATCCTCTCCTTTTTTAGCTTAATCCGTGATGTTGTCTCTCTCGTAAGAACATGTGATAATACATATATTATAAATAAATTACGCAGTTATTTATTTAGGAGATAAAGAGATTATTTGCACAATTCCGTTCAGTTTTAAATAGATCTATTTGGGCCAATCTCATCGAAAAAGGAGCTGGAATTTATGTCTCTCCAGCAAGCGGTATATCCTCTGCAACGAACCGTCACTTACAAGGAATGGTCTCCCAACGTACATTATGCTCAGTTCCAGAGCCTTCCTCCCGGCAAGCTGGCAAAGCGGCGTCTGTATGACTTTGAACTTCTGTACGTCTCTCAAGGTGAAGCTGCAACTTATATGAACGATAAACACCATATTTTGAAAGCTGGTCAGCTAATTATGCTGCCTGCCGGTGTCTATCACCAGAATGAGGTGGTTTCCAGCCCGGAAGCACGTTTCATTGGCATTCATTTTGATTTCTTCAACGAATTGACCATTCAGACCGAGGCAGATATGGTTGTTAACGAAGAGACTGTTCTGCACCATAAATTCGCAGTGGAAGCTTGCGCAGAGGGCATGACGCCGCTATCTATCAACCCGGTGTATACCCCTTCTCCAGCTGCGGTGCAGCTTATGGAGCAATTAGTACATGAATTTACGATGCGCCCACCGGGATATGAACTGGTATGTAAAGCCCTGATGCTGCAAATATTGACCCATCTACTGCGTTCATCCTGGCGAAGTTCATCACGTCATGATTCGGTACACGGAGAGAAGCTGCTCGAACTCATGAAACGTATAGAGGTTGCCCCATCCGACCCGTGGACCAATTCGAGCATCGCCAAACAATTGAACCTGAGTGTGGATCACATGGCCAAATTGTTCAAACAGGTTGCGGGCATGCCTCCCAACGAATATATTCAATCCATACGCCTAAGCGAGGCACGCAAACTGCTGCGGGAAACGGATTATTCCATTGAGGCTGTGGGTGTACAAAGCGGTTACCCAGACATTCATTATTTCAGCCGCATGTTCCGCAAATATGAAGGCATTTCCCCCCGGGAATACCGGAAGTTGTCCAGAATGTTATAAAAAAAGGAGCAGCCTGCCAATGTGCAGTCTGCTCCATGCTTTTTGAACTATCGTTTCCCGTTAGTTTAACAACTTAGGGTGTAACATTCATGACGACAAATCCTAAATCGTAATTGTGGCGGAAAGTTATTTGATACTTTTCTGCTTTCTTGTCTACCTCATTGTTAATAACCTTGTGAACACTTGCTATTACATCCAATACATAAAAATCACCATCTACCGTTTTCATATTCGCTATTTGAAACGGGTCAAAGCTATAAACATTATCTTTCCCTGTCTTTAAGTATTGTTTTTCTTGGAGCGAAAATAGTAGCTTCCTTTGCAATTCAGTCGTTAAGATACGCTCCAATTGTTCTTCTCTTGTTTGTGGGAATTTCCATAATGCAACCCATTCAATCGAATCCTTACCTTTAGACACTTCATCATGTGGATGAGCTACACTTACTAACGGAATGGAAAATATAGCCACAATAGAAAGGACTAGAATGGACATCAAAATTTTTTCTCATACAATCACCCACCATGATTTTTCCTCATATGGGTGAGTTTTATGTATAAAGGAGTTGTTCTGTTAAACTGCCCGTTAGTTCAATTGGTTGGGGGGCTATAAATTGAAAGATTCCAATCAAGATGAACAAAGTCACGAGTACTGTTATAAAAGTTAAGCTCAACCTCAATATATTAGATGACTGAAGTTGTTTGTTCTGAACTTGCTTTTCCAGAAAGCCAATACGTTTTTTAAGCTCCTGAATCTCTTTCTCCATTGGTAATCCTCACTTAATACCACATAATTGCCTTTACGCTTTGCTTTTTCGGTGTTTAAAAAAAGTGGAGTGGCGTCGTGTAAAATTATTTTAAAATGATGTGGCTTTTTACCTCCCTTCGGTGTCTAATGAATTGTAAGTTCAGGAGGAGGTACTACTGGTGTCACGAGCTCAAGACAAAAAGAAAATCCCTGTTCTTCCGGAGGAGCAGGAGCACATCCAGCATTTCGAAGTCATTTATAATCAATATCGAGATAGAATTCGAAATTACATTGCAGTAAAGACAAATTCGGCAACGGCTGATGACTTAACGCAACAAGCTTTTTTAAAAGCAATGGAAAACTTTCACTTGTTTAAGTGTAACTCCAGTATATTTACTTGGCTATTCAAAATCGCGCAAAATATTGTGAAAAACGAGTATCGTACGAGATCACGAAATAAAGAAATGGTGCACGAAGTAATCGATTTTCAGTCCCAATCGATATCCCTCGATATTGCTAGAGATGTCGATATCCGTCTTGATATTAGTGCTGCATTAGCCCGATTGAATGAATTAGATCAGCAAATCATATCATTGCGTTTTTTCGTCGATTGCACTTTATTGGAAATATCCAAAATCATCGGGATGCCTCAAAGCGCAGTCAAGAACAGACTCTATCGTGCCTTAAACAAACTAAAAAAAGAATTAAAAGAATGGGGTGACATTACAATCATGTCTATTAAAGAATTGATATCAATTGTGGATAAAAGCGAGGCTCCCTCCAAAAATAATGGTATGAACAAGGTATACCATGACTTATTTGAAGAGTTGAAAAGCAATGTAGATCGAATTATTACAACCTATCGTCATCGGCCTTCTCAGAAAATCGCTATTGAGATCTATCCGGATCTATCCACTTTTCATCAAGCAATAAACGAGCCGGATGCGCCCAATTGGTTTATGGGAACCTATGAAGACAATAAAATTAAAATCGTATCCCCACTCAATCCAGGCCCTGAACATACGTATCAATCGGTACTACGGCACACTTTAAGCTTGTTTACGATGTGGTTAGTGAAGGATATTAATCCGTTGGCACCGAAATGGCTTACACACGGGCTCGGCGGGCATGAAGCCAAACAAATGTCACAAGAATATATCCAGTATAGCACCTCCGAAGCGATTCAAAATAACGCTGTCCCTAGCTTTCAAGCATTAACTAATGATACCTGGGATTTCGAGAAGATAGGGGGATATGGATTCTCGCACTTGCTCGTAGAATATCTCATCCATTCATACAGTTTAGATGCGCTCAACAAATTCATACGCGATGCCACTGATTTTCAAGGCGCATTTCAAGTATCGGAAGCTGAGCTGCACGGGATGTGGGTGCAATATTTAAAATCTAGGCTATGTTAAATTTTGATACTAGTATTTGACCATAACAAAACCACCTTCGAAAAGGTGGTTTTGTTATGGTCTCCCATAGCTCAACAGTACACTATACATTGTTCTATCTAGTACAGCCTTATAGCCCCAATCATTAAACTATCCTGCCCGTTAGCTTAATCTGAAATTATAGACAGTCCACTGGTGCATAATGCATCAATATATTGATAAACAGTCTAACTTTCATACATTTGTTTTGCAGTTATTTTGGTGCTTGAATTCAGCATCCATGAAATTACCAAAAGCTATTCTCGCTTGCCATTGGAAGACTGGCGGAATATACAGCGGTACGGAACGATCATTTTGACAGCCACTTCATATGAATGATCCAGATAATCGAGCAGCTGTTTAACCGCGAACATGCCCATCTCCAGCTTGGGTACATGAATGGTCGACAACGGCGGAGAGGTGAATTCGGATATTTCAATATTATCTACCCCAAAAAAAGCGATATCCTCCGGAATGCGGAGCCCCTGTTCGGTTGCAGCACGCATGGCCGCAATCGCCATCATATCACTGGCTGCAAAGATGGCTGTAGGTCTGTTCGCATTGTTGGTAAATGCCTGCTTGGTCAATTCATAACTCAGCGAAACATCCCATTTCACATCGATCACCCAATCATTATCAATAGGTAATCCCGCATCCGTCATGGCACGCCGATAACCAAGAAACCGTTTTTCCTCACGAAAATCATTCTTGAATTCTGCTCCGCCAATGTAGGCAATGATCCGATGCCCTTGGGCAATCAGATGATTCGTTGCCTCCCTCGCCGCCTCTTCACGATCATAACCGACGACCGGAATGTCCGGGTCCGTAATATCCACTCCCACAACAGTCCGTACATTAGCCTTGAGCCAGCGATAGGCTTCCGGATCAATCCGTTCCACCACAATCATGCCATCAATCTGATGTTCCTTCACTAGTGACTGCAGCTGCACGATATCCCCATCGTTTTCGATGCTGTACACAAATTCCAGTCGCATGCCTGCTTCAGCAAGCTGCTTCTCAATCCCTTCCATAATGACTGAAAAATAAGGACTGTTGTATTTATTTTGGGGAATAGCCACCACACAGCCGATCGCATATGCCGTCTTGGGCTGGACCTTTTTCTTCTTGGCCGGACGCTGTGAACGGTAGCCCAGCTCCTCAGCGGTGTCCCATATTTTTTTGCGGGTTTCATCGCTGACCGATCGATTGACATCGTTCTTCATCACACGTGAAACGGTAGAGATCGATACACCAACGCGGTCTGCAATATCCTTCAATTTTGCCATGTGAAGTCCCCACCTTTCCTTTAACTATGTATTTAAACCCCATTCGTATTGGGGCAATTTCATCTCTTCAAACACAAATTTGCGGCAAATATAATTCTATATTTCTACTGGCCAGAAGTCAATGAAATGGTGCGTGGGCACAGTCTTCTATAAAATAATAGCGGCAGTCAGGGAGCTTGCTGTCCCCCATAACTGCCGCAATTTTGATCCTTTTTAAGAAAACGTATGAAGCTCTTCCCCTCTTCCCCCTCTTGATCGGCTTCATTCACTTATTGCATCTTGGAGGCCAAATCCTTAAGCGCTGCGTTCAGATCACCATCTCCGGCAAGTGGAAGCTTGAGTGATTGCTCACCATACGTCCAGACCAGATCGGTTTTCTTGGTTGTAAAGGGAGATACAATGCCATACTGCTGCGCATCCAGGAAGATTTTATTATCTTCACCTACAGTGGCAATATAAGCATCCGCTGCGGCCTTGTTCGCCGGAATCGAGTATCCCTGCTTCGCCAGTTCTGTCTGTCCTTCCGGACCCGCTAGCCAAGCCAGCAGCTTGTAAGCCGCCTCTTCATGCTTTGTATTGGAGCTGATGGCAAGACCTGCTGGCTGAACAACGGTTTGGTTGGTTTTGAATTTTGGCAAATAGGAGATACCGTAATCCACACCAGCCTCCTGGTAGTTGGTTGTATTCCAGCTGCCACCCGGATTCATCGCTACTTTGGATGTAGTAATCGCAAGATTCACCTGTCCACCCAAACCTTCAATCTGTGCAGGAGTGGTGTTGATCTTTTTATTTTTGGTCAAGTCGATAAAATAGTTCAGCACTTCCATCGCT
The DNA here is from genome assembly GCF_900110055.1 of Paenibacillus sp. OK076. NCBI lineage: Bacteria > Bacillati > Bacillota > Bacilli > Caryophanales > Paenibacillaceae > Paenibacillus > Paenibacillus sp. OK076. Next base: position 172,137 of record NZ_FOCH01000001.1, on the reverse strand, counting down.
TCAGGTGTCTCAAGCGCAAGGGAGCCATCGTCATTCACCAATTTCGCACCGTTGGACCACAATTCCGGCTCCAGGAACCAATCCATCGTTGATCCTGGTGAAATGGACAAGCCCCACTGCACAATGTTTCCGGCGTCAAAACCCGCTTCGTCTGCGCTTTTCCCGTTCTTATCCAGCGTCAGCTTGGTTGCAATGTCAGTAATTTCATCCCACGTTGGCTCAAGCGATGGAACGGGAGCTTTATGAGGATTCGTGGCTTCATTCTCAAAAATCGCTTTGTTGTAATACCATACGATGACGTTGGCATCGATAGGCAAGGATACTTGTTTACCCTGGTACTGGTGAAGACCGAGCAGACTTTTGTCCACATTGTTCAGATCAAACTGATTTTCCGCGAGCAAGCCGTCCAATTCCTTGAAAATGCCCAGCTCGGCGTATTTTTCCACGTATGCATAACTCGTTTTGAACACGTCTGGAAGTGTCCCCCCCGCTGCATTCGCTGTTAGTCCATCCCAGTAGCTGCCCCAATCCTTGCCTTCGAGTTTGACCTTAATATCGGTATTGGCCTTCATGAACTGATCCAACAGTTCCTGTGTACGATGAAGCTCTTCTGCCGTCCCCCACTGGGAGTATGTGATTGTTACAGGTTCACTCTGGCTGCCGCCGGAACCAGAAGAGTCGGCGTTTTCGGACGATCCCCCGTTTCCACATCCACTGATCACCACCATTGTAGCAAGTACAAGTGCCCAAACATTGAATAGCCGTTTACTCTTCGCTCTCATATACACAGCTCCCCTTTAAGTCATATCAATAAGTCCTGTTCACCTGAAAACCGGAAAGCAGGCAGCCACTCTACCCTTTGGTGCCCGTAAGCACCACCCCCTCGACAATATAACGTTGTGCAAACAGATACAGCAGACCAATAGGTACAATACTGATAAATGCACCTGCAGCAAGTGCCGGTAAATCCTGGCTCGTCTGTCCAATCAACAGCTGCAAGCCTACGCTCAGCGTAAACATTTCTGCATTTTTGATATACAGGAACGGCCCCAGAAAATCGAGCCAGGAGTTCACAAAGGCAAAAATAATAGTCGTCATAATAATGGGTTTGGACAGCGGCATAATGACTCGTGCATATACCGTCCAGCGATTGCCGCCATCGAGATATGTAGCCTCGTCCAGCTCCTGGGGAATGGTCATGAAAAACTGTCGGAACAGGAAGATATAATAGGCACCTCCAAGCCAGGCTGGCACAATGAGCGGCAACCAGGTATCAATCCAGTTCAGCTTGGAAAAAAGGACGTACGAGGGAATCATCATAATGGATGGAGGAATCATTAAGGTAACAAGCACAACCGGGAACAGAATATTCCGGTACTTGGTTGCAAAACGCGAGAAACCGTAAGCGACAAGTGAACTGGACACCACCGCTCCCGCTGCAACAAAAAAGGAAATGATAAATGAGTTCTGAATCCACTGCCACATCATCGGCTGCACAGCGAACAACCGTTCAAAGGCTTCCAGGCTGAATGTGTCTGGCAGGATGGTTGGAGGTACCTTGTAGGTTTCCGCTTTGGTTTTCAGCATGGTCGAGAGCATCCATACCAGAGGCCCTGCGAACAGCATTAATGCTGCAATCAGCATGGTATATTGGGACGCTTTTACCGCTATTTTTCGGCTGTTCATGTAACTCTCCTCCTATCGTTCTCCCTCGTAATACACAAAGCGGTTTGAAACTTTCATCAGGATCAGGGTGACAAGCGAGATCACGGCGAACAGGAAAATCGACTGCGTCATCGCCATGCTGAATTTCAGATCGGTAAAGGCCGACTTGTAAATATTGTAGACAAACGTATAAGCCGAGTAGTTCGGGCCTCCCTTGGATAGCAGCAGCGCTTCTGTAAACATCTGAAAGTTATACATCGTCTGAATAATGATGACAAACAGGATGGAAGGACTGATCATCGGCAGTGTAATTTGGAAAAATCGGCGAATCCCGCTTGCACCGTCAATTGCAGCAGCTTCATACAAATGTCTCGGTACATTTTTCAGTGCAGCCAGGAAGATCAGAACCCCGCTGCCCGAGATCCAGACCTGAAGCATGATGATGACCGGCTTAATCGTATGCTCCCCGCCAATCCAGTCCACTTTGCCTATACCCAGCGCGCCAAGTCCGGCGTTCAGGATGCCGAATTCGGAGTTGAACACCAGCCGCCAGATAATAACCGTTGCCACAATGGGCACCAGGGTCGGTAAATAGAAGAAGGTACGGAACAGGGCAATACCTTTGACATTAAAATTAAGCAGCATGGCCAGACCCAGCATACCCGCCGTTACGATCGGAACACCGAATACCACGAAAAACATCGTGTTCATCAAGCTTTTCAGGAAGATGGGATCATCCATCATGTGCGTAAAATTATCGATCCCGACAAAATTAAAGTTGGTCGCTCCCGGAAGTCTCGCATCCGTAAAGGCGTAGAAGACCGAAGTCCCGAAAGGAAACAGGAAAAAGGTGATAAATCCGATAATCCAAGGCAAAATGAAGAGAAAAAACAGCAGTGTGTCATATTTTCTCAACCTGTTCATGATGACACCCCTCAGCCTGAAATTTCTTCTAAATAGACGTACCGTTCTTCCAAAATAGATTTCTCTGCCGCCAGAGCAATAAGCAGCGCGTTACGACCAACCTGAGCACTAGCAAAGGGCTGTCTGCCTTCCTGTACACATTTCAAAAAATCAATGCGCTGGGTCTGTCCACCCGTGTGTCCACCCATAATGGAATCCGACGTCACATCAATCTCGAGATGGTCCTTCGTCCAGTCCTGCCCGCCAACGATATCAATCGTTTTGTCATTACGGGCAACCATTTGGCCGCCGTTCTCTCCGATCAGGCCAATCTCAAGCCCTTCTCCCATCAGATTGCGCGGTTTCAAATACATGCACAGGCCCAGATTGGCCTTGCTGCCGTTATCATAATCAATGGTGATAAAGGCATGGTCGACGATGGAGGTATCCGAAATTTCTTTCGTCGGGTAGTGACTGTATGAATTCTGAATCCGATTAGGCTCTCCTTGCTTCATGACATGCTGGCCTCCAGAGGCAAACACGCGGACAGGCTTCGCCTGGATCATCCAGTTGAAAATATCGAAGTGATGACAATCCTTCTCTACAATCGCTCCCCCAGACTTGGTCTTGTCATAGAACCAATCCGCAGGCGGGAACGGATCACGGAATTCCTTGCACCACATCAATTTCACGTCACCAAGACGTCCGCTCTCCAGTTCCTTCTCCATTCGGCGATACAGATTCGAATACCGATATACCAATCCGATCTGCAATACCCGTCCCGAGGCTTCCGCCGCTTCTATAATGGCATCACAGTCCTCAATGGTATGGGCAACCGGCTTCTCCAGAAATACATGCTTGCCTGCTTCCAGAAAAGCGACTGCCACTTCACGATGCAAATAGTTCGGTACACTGATGACCACCGCATCCAAATCTTCCTTGGCAAGCAGCTCACGATAATCGCTAACGAGGGTAGGATTACTGTTCTTAAGTTCAGCCAGCGTACGTGCCACATTGGCTTCATTCATATCACAGATATAACGAACCTCACTATCCTCAAGCAAATCAAAACCAATGCAATGATGTGACCCCATGTCTCCTACACCGATAAAAGCCATTTTTATCTTCCCCATGCTTACACTCTCCGTTGCTCGTTAATTTGCGGCAAATGCCATGAAGCCAACTCAATGTCAATAAATCTAACAAGACTGTGACTATGTAACGATAGTAAAATAGTTTTAAATCCTTGTCAATTGATTTTGGCTAAATTTTAAATTATTTTGCGGCAATATATTTGCAGTGCATTTTACATACTACTAAACAGTATAACTCTTTATTCATCATAAATTAAGCGTTTACATTTTTATTGTATTATCATATACTTTAATTTGTATTCATTTTTATTTGCGGCAAATATTATATTATTCCCATGTGTACTCATGTTCAAAATTCAATGGAACACGCTTATTTTCAATAGAAAACACAATAAATTCTGGAAAAAATTCTGTTGAATCTCCCGTATCCATCCCCTATAATGCAATTTAGACACAGAATCCAAGAACTAAAAATACATTTTAAATTTGCCGCAAACCAAAATCACATCTTTTTAGTTGTTTATCCCCCGATTACTACCATGACTCTTACATAAAACGTTACTATTCTGCTGCTTCATGCGGATCAGAAAGGAGTTGAGCTCTCCTAACGCTCCCCTCATAACGAAATTCGGGGTGGGCAGAACGAGGTATCATTCAAAATCCATTATTCAGGAGGTATACCATGACAAGATTATTTGATAAAAGCAAGCGGAGCCTTGGATTGTTTTTGGCTTTTGTCCTCATGATTACCCTGCTATTGCCTGCGGGAGCCTTACCCAAAGCCTCTGCTGCAACCATCACCATTGATGGCAATATCAACGACTGGAGCAGCGTTAGTGCTCTCACCACCAATAGTGGCACTGCCCAGACGCTCAAGGTGACCAATGATGGAACCAATCTCTATCTGCTTATTCAAGGCTCTGGTCTGAGTACAACGATGGGCAACTTCTGGATCAATACCGATAACAATACGTCAACGGGTTACCAGGCTGCGGGTTGGGGAGCTACAGGTGTGGAGTGGCTGCTTGAAAATACGGGGTTATACCGCTACGGCGGCAGCGGAACGGACTGGGTCTGGAACTTCAACAGCACGTTGACCAGCTCCCAATTCTACCGCAGCTCCACCGTCATTGAGGTCGCTATTCCTCTCTCTACACTGCAAATCAGTGCTGGCAGCACAGTGCGGGTCGGGTATATCGACAACAGCTCGGATACGTCGAGATTGCCTGCGGCTGGACAAACACTGCCCGCTTACCTTCTGACCTCGGCTGGATCGGGTGGTGGTACAGGGAACAATACCGTAGTGAATCCTGTAGAGCTGGACAGCCCACTCAACAATCCATTCAAAGGCTGGGCGCCTTCGGCCAAGAGCACAACATATACACAGCCACACAGGCTTGTATATGCTGGTGTAACTTGGAAGGAGCTGGAGTCTACCAAAGGCACATATGATTTTAGTGCAATTGAAGCCGCCAACAATTTTGCCTACTGGAAAAGTAAAGGGGTCAAAGTGGTGTTTCGCTTCATTCTGGACAGCCCGACAGGACAGGCTCATCGGGATATTCCCGACTGGCTCTACAATGACATGATTGCTCGTGGAGAATCGCCTGGAACCGTATACAACGATACAACCGGAGGCATGGGTACGGGAAACAACATGGGCTTCTCCCCCAACTACAACTCCACCTATCTGCAAGAACGGCACAAATTAGCCATCGAAGCCATTGCGGCAAGGTACAACACGAATGATCGTCCGGTCGCCTTTGTCCAGATCGGTTCTCTCGGACACTGGGGCGAGTTCCATACGTGGCCTTATGTCGGACCTAATGGTGAAACCAATTACACAGGTGCTTTCCCGACCAATGACATCTCGAACAAGTATGTTCAGCATTATATTGATGCCTTTGCTGGCAAAGAGGACAAAATGCAGGTTCTGATCCGGCGCAGTATCGCCCTCGCCAAAACCAATAATAAAGGCATGGTCATGGGCATGTTCAACGATGTGTTTGGACATAAAGACAGCTTTGATGCCGATTGGGGCTGGTACACAGGTACACAGAACGGTTATTGGGATGATATCGGCCAGCAGCAGCCAGGACATCCGAACTTCTGGGAGACACGTATCTCAGGCGGCGAATTTTACGGGGGAGCTACCGGCATGCTTGCGGCATTAACTACCGGCAGCGGATTTACGGAAACGTTGCGCCAAACGGAGCTTAGCAAACCAAGTTGGCTGGGACCGAATTCCCCTGCCTCGCTTCCTCTAAATCATGCCTTGCAGGCCAATATTGATGCACTCAAGAAACGAATGGGTTACCACTTTGTCGTGAAGGAAATTTCGCATCCATCCACCATTAGCGGAAGTACGTTTACAACAACGATTAAAGTGGAGAATAAAGGTGTACAGCACTTCCCATTTGCGTGGCCGGTTGAAATTCAACTGCGCAGCGGCAATACCGTGGTCGCCAAGAAAACAACAACCGTTAATCTGACCACGTGGAAAACGGGTACCTACACCCTGTCCGATTCCATTCCGGTCTCCGGTCTTGCTGCCGGAACCTATGATATCGCGATTGCGATCATTGACCCGGAAACGAATAAACCTGGCGTAGACTTTGCCAATACAAACAAGCTGACCGACGGCTCGTTCAAGCTGAGCAGTGTAACGAAATAAATTACCACAAGCTACAATTCATATCCAATTCAAATGCAAAGAGCAGGAATGCAGGGCACCATGCCCTCCATACCTGCTCTTTCTTTTCCGGGTATAAGAAACTGAACATTCTTTACCAGGATAGCTGGAAACTATCCAATAGAGCCTACAGAAAAGAGCATGGTCGCCATTGTTCTTGGTCCATGCTCTTCTGCGTTATTGCGCCTTGTTCCGCAGCTGACTGTAATACAGTTCGCTGTAGAAGCCACCTTGTTCCAGCAATGCGTCATGCGAACCTTGCTCCAGGAGCTGACCATCCTTCAGTACAAGAATACGATCGGCTTGGCGGATCGTGTTCAGTCTGTGAGCGATAACAAAGCTGGTGCGGCCTTGCATCAGGCGCTGCAGCCCTTCCTGGATTTTGATCTCCGTCACGGTATCGATACTGCTGGTCGCCTCGTCCAATACAAGGATGGACGGATCGGCCAGAATTGCCCGGGCAATCGCAAGCAGCTGCTTCTGTCCCTGACTGATGCCACTTCCGTCGGCCTGAAGCACTTTATCGTACCCGTCCTTCATCCGCATGATGAACGAATGAGCATTCGCCAGCCTTGAAGCAGCTTCCACCTCTTTGTCAGTCGCATCCAGACGGCCGAAACGGATATTTTCACGAATCGTGCCCTGGAACAGGAATGAATCCTGAAGGACAAATGCCATATGTGAGCGCAAATTCTCGCGCCGAATGGTCGTAATGTCACGTCCATCCACCGTTAGTGTACCGGATGTAGGATCATAGAAGCGGGATAACAGCTGAATCAATGTTGTTTTCCCTGCCCCGGTCGGACCTACAAGAGCAATCATCTCACCCGGCTTGGCTTCAAAGTTAATTTCATGCAAAATATTGCGTCCTTCATCGTATCCAAAGGATACCTTGTCGAAGCGAACGGCTCCCTCCACCTTTTCGAGAGATACTGCTGCGCCTTCATCCTTCGCTTCCTCATCCTCATCCAATACCTCGAACACACGCTCTGCCCCGGCAATCGCAGACAGCAACGTATTCCACTGGTTGGCCAGATCGTTGAGCGGACGGGTAAACTGACGGGCATATTCTACGAAGATGATAATCACGCCGACGGTAACGGAACCTTGAATCGCCAAGATCCCGCCAATGCCTGCGACAATCGCAAAGCTCAGGTTGTTCAGACCATTCATCAGCTTTGGAATAAAACCGGAGATGGTCTGTGCCCAGAAACCGGACAACCGGATCTTCGTATTTCGTTCCTCAAAGCCGCGAATGACCCGCTCCTCCTGAGAGAACGCCTTGATAATCTTCTGCCCGGACAAGGTTTCCTCAATGTACCCATTGAGTTCGCCGAGATTACGTTGACGCTGTTTGAACAACGGTCCGGTTCTGCGCGTTATCCAGCGCATGCCGATAGCCATCAGTGGTACCACGATAAATGTAAGTAAGGTCAGCAGCGGACTTAACCAGAGCATCACGCCAAACGTTCCGATCAGTGTTAACACACTGGAGAAAATCTGGATGGCCGAGCTGTTCAGCGTACCGCTGACATTCTCAATGTCGTTGGTAACCCGGCTCATGATCTCCCCCTGCTGACGCTTGCCGAAGAATGGAATCGGCAGTTTGTGCAGATGGGAGAACAGATCATACCGCATGCGGAACACGGTCTCCTGTGCAATTTCGATCATCCATATATTTTGCAGCCATGACGTCAGGGAGAAGAAAACGTAGACTGCCACCAGACCCAATAAAAATGTCGTCCAGCTGGAACTCGTTGCTTCTCCATCAATGAATTTATCCACGGCCACACCGACCATATAAGGACCAAGCAAAGCGAGTGCAGAACTGGCAAATACCATCAGCAGCACCATCGTCAGCTTGACCTTGCGACGGGCCAGATACGTCCAGATTCGGCCTAACGTACCAGACCAGTTCTTCGCCCTTGCCTTCGGCTTGCGACCTCCTCCTGCCTTCAGCGTATCGGGATCAATCGGAGGCGGGGGCTGACGGAAAGGTTCAATGAATGCTTTGAACATGTGGTGTACCCTCCCCGTATTGTGATTCATAGATTCGGCGATACAATTCGGATGAATCCATCAGATCCTCATGTTTCCCCTGTCCAATCAGACGCCCGTCGTCCAACAACAGAATCAGATCCGCAGAGGTGGTTGAGCTGATCTTCTGCGTGATGATAAACGTTGTACACGACAGCTCTTCCAGTGCGCCCAGCAGCCTTGCTTCCGTGGCTACATCGAGCGCACTTGTACTGTCATCCAGAATCAAGATGCTTGGACGACGAATCAATGCACGGGCAATCGAGAGCCGCTGCTTCTGTCCACCCGACAGATTGACTCCTCGCTGACCCAGCTGTGTATCATAGCCATTCGGCAGCTTCTCAATGGTCTCGTGAATCTGGGCACGCCGCGCTGCTTCCTTGATCTCTTCGAGCGTTGCGTCCTCCCGGCCCCAGGCGATGTTATCCCGTACCGATCCGGTAAAGAGGACCACCTCCTGCGGCACATAACCGATAGCTCCGCGCAATGTGGCTATGTCCAACTGTTCTGCGTCATTACCATCGATACGAACCTCGCCGTGATCTTCGGTATAGAGCCTTGGAATGAGCTGTACCAGCGAGGATTTACCCGAGCCTGTCGCTCCCATGATGGCGATACGTTCACCTTGTTTGGCTGAGAACGTAATATCCTCCAGCACGGTAATTTCACTGCCCGGATAACTGAACCCTACACCCTGAAAATCAACTGCACCCTGGATCACAGGATTCCCTTTACCCGTTTTTGCAGAACGATCTGTGTCCATGGATTGACCCGAATCCGAAACTTCCTCCGTGTCAAAAACTTCGTTAAGCCGTTGTGCCGAAGCACTCGCTCTGGAGAAGGTCACCAGAATCCAGGACAGCGCAGACATGGCGCCAATGGTGCGAAGCAGATAGTTAATAACTGCGACGACTTCACCCACGGTTGCACTTCCGGTAGTGATGTCACGTCGTCCAAACCATAGCACGGCGATGATACAACCATTCATCATGAGCAGCATGAATGGCATCGTCGTCTCCGTCAGGCGCAGCGCGGAGATCGTGCCCTTCATCAGCTTGCCGCTATATCCGGCAAAGCGTTCAATCTCGTGGCCCATCCGGACGAATACACGGATCAGCCGAATGCCTGTCAGATTTTCCTGGATGACTCCGTTGACGGCATCCAGTCTGCGCTGCACATTGCGGAACAGCAGCGCTGCCTTTTTGATCATCCAGATGACAAACACGAGCAGTACAGGCACCATCACAACAAGCAGCAGACCCAGCTTCGGATTTACCACAACCGCCATGATCATGCTCCCAATCACCACCAGCGGTACACGTGTCATGAATCGCAGACTCATAAACACCGTATCCTGCACCTGTGTAACGTCTCCGGTCAACCTGGTAATCAGGGATGATGTGGCAAACCGGTTAAACACTGCATAAGAGAACGCTTGCACTTTGTCATACAGCTTCTCCCGCAGATCGTAACCGAAGCCGAGACTCGCATGTGACGCAAAAAACGAACTCGCAATTCCCGCGGCAAACGCCACAACGGCACTGCCCACAAGCACTCCACCCCATAGCCAAACCACTGACAGATCTCCTTGCTGGATACCGTTATCAATGATCTTTGAGATTAAATAGGGTTGAGCCAATTCGACCGTCAATTCAATCAGCATCATGACCAGTGCTGCGATGGCGGCGACTCGATACTTCTTCAAGTAGTACAACAGCTTGATCATAACCATTCCTCCGGCCCAGAGCGTTTCATCTTCGTGACGATTTGGTATGTTCACGCAGCTAGCTCCGTTAGTCTCTTTACATAAATCTATGTAAAATTTCACGTATCCAATACGCCTATTATATCGCATTTTGAACTTTCAAATCGCTAATATCTTCTATGCTTCTTATTATTAACCTGAAATAGACTTGGAGTGAACATTCATCTGCAACAAAAAACCTGAGCAGACTGCCCAGGTGCGATGATATTCCAATTCGAATACGTTTATTGACACTCAACTCATCCCAGCTATTTTACTCAGACTTCTTGAAATCGGCTTGCTGCTGTTCATAGATTTCATAGAAATCATCCCAGACAAGTACATTGTCCTTTTCTTTGCTCCACCAGTCTTTGTACCATGTTTCAATCTCCGGGCCACCACCCTGTTCCCACTTTTGCTGCGCTTCTGCAGCAGCCTGCTCAACTGTATACTTACTACCGCTGATAATGGAACGGGTGAAAATATCATTAATGGCTGTCGTCACATTGGTAAGCTTCACCTGAAGCTCTTTGGGCAGCTGCGGCATATGTTCTGAGTGGGTAACGCCTTCACCCACCGGCAGATCGTTCATGTATACTTCCCTTGCTTCCTTGAAGAGGCGAAGTCCTTCCTTCTGGGAAGGGATTTCCTCACTAAACAGCATTTCGGTGTAACCGCATTTGCCTTCCTCCAGGCGGCTGTACAGCATCGCGTAATCACCAGCCCAGCTTATTTCCTGTTTGTACTTTTCCTGATCAGATATACGCGGGCAGCCCTGTTCGTTCAACGTATAATGAGTGCCTTCGAACCCGTTCTTGACCGTTCGGCCTGTTTCGGTTTTGGTTAGAAAATCAATATATTGAATGACGGCTTCCGGATTTTTGGCACGGGCATTCACAACGGCCGTCATCTGCACCGGGTTATTCCATACCATCGTATATTGACCCACCAATGTGGAAGGCAGGGCAATGACCTTCAGCTTGGCATCAGGCACATTCTGCATGAGCGTATCCAGTTCCTTGGCCGCAAATCCAGTGTAATCAGCCGTCATTGCCGCATACATGCCTATTTTCCCGTTCAGGAAATCCTGTTTGGACTTAGCTCCATCCTTGTCGGTCAGAAAATCCTTGTCTACTACCCCCGCCTCAAACAATGCCCGCTTAAACGCCGTCATTTCCTTCATGTGATTGGGGCCAACAACGATCTCCCCGTCCTCCACGTTCACCCAATTGGCATTGTACATGTAGCGGAATAATCCCGCAGTGTCCCCAAATTGCAAACCTCCGATTCCAAAAGTATCGTCTGCACCGTTCCCATCCGGATCATTCTCTGTGAATGCCTTGGCGACCGCCAGCATCTCTGCTTCGTTCGTCGGCACCTCCAGGTTCAGCTTTTCCAGCCAATCTTCACGAATGAAGAAACTGGTCAGCGGAAATACCTCATTCATTCGGCCCACTTCATATAACTTGCCATCGCTCTTGATCCCAGCTTTCTTTAACTGTGGATACTTCTCCATCAGCGCTTTATATTCCACACTGGAGTTCTCAATCAGTTCATCCAGCGGCATCAGTTGTTTTTGATTAAATAACGTATTCCGAATAGGCGTTCCGAATTCAAAAATAACATCTGGTGCACTGCCCGAAGCAAACAGCACGTTTAATTTGGACTGCGATTCCCAGCGGGGAACCGCCGTATATTTGACATTGGCCGGGCCGTTCTCATTGATCCACTTGGACCACATGTTATCCTCAATCGTTCCCATACCGCTTGGTACGGCGCCCCGATCATAGATCGTCGACGTTATATTGCCGCGCGCACCTTCCCCTTCAGCCTGCTCACTTCCACTTCCTCCTGAACACCCTGCCAGTATTCCGCCGATTAAGCCCAGAACAAGACCGGACTTCATCCATGCCTTGATGGATATCACCATAAGATCAGACCCTCTTTCTTATATAATGTGAAATGAAATAAGCGAATGGCTTGCAACCTGCACTACCCTTTAATAGAGCCCAGCATAACCCCTTTAACAAAGTACTTTTGCAAGAATGGATACACTGCCAAAATGGGAATGACCATCACGATTACGGCCGCTGCCCGAATGCCTTCTGGCGTTAGATTCGAAATCATCGTCGGATCGGTAAAATCCTGCACGTTCAGATTGGACATAATCATATTTTGGACCAATACAGTCATGTTGTACTTAGAGGTGTCGTTGATATAAATCATCACACTCATGAATGAATTCCAGTACCCTACACCATAGAACAGAGCAATGGTCGCCAGCAACGGTTTGGACAGAGGCAGCACGATCCGAAATAACAATCCGAGCTCTCCGCATCCATCGATGCGTGCAGCTTCGTCCACTTCCCCTGGCAGATTTTCAAAATACGATCTCATAATCAGCATGTTATACGTACTTACCAGACCTGGCAGCCAAAGTGCACCATAACTGTTCACCAGCCCAAGGTTCTGCACCACCAGATAAGTCGGAATCAATCCGCCGTTAAAAATCATCGTGAATACCATCGCCATCGTAAAAAACCTGCGGTGGTAAAAATGCCTGCGCGACAGCGGATACGCCGCCATAATCGTAACAGCCATACTCAGCCCCGTACCGATTAACGTAATCTCGACACTGTTCCAGAACGCATTCAGGATTGGCGTCCCAGTCATTAGACTGTGATAGGAAAACCAGGTGAAGTCGACTGGCCATAGCCCTACTTTACCGGATACAACGGCTCTCGCATCACTCAACGACAAAGCCACAATATTCAGAAGGGGCAGGATACAGCTGATGGCTACCAATGTTAACAACACATAATTGATCATATAAAAGACTTGTTCTCCTCGTGTTTTTCTCACTCTGCTCCGCCTCCCTTACCACAAACCTTCGTTAAATCGACGTGCAATATAGTTGGCACAATAGATGAGAATAAACGCGACCAGTGATTCGAATAATCCCATGGCCGTCGTCAGGCTGAACTGCGCTCCCTGAAGACCTGTGCGATAAATATACGTACTGATGACATCAGCAACCTCGTTCACGTTAGAGTTCTGCAGCATATACACTTGGTCAAATCCAACTTCCATCACGCGCCCCATCGACAGAATAAGCAGCAAAATAATGGTGGAGCGAATGCCCGGAAGCGTTACGTGCCAGATCTGTCGCATCTTGCTCGCCCCATCCATCTGTGCAGCTTCGTACTGGCTTGGATCGATGGTCGTTAGTGCCGCCAGAAAAATAATCGCGTTAAAGCCCATGTCCTTCCAGATACCTGACCCGACAAACACGGCGATCCAAGAGCCTTTGTTGTACATGAACGGATACGGCTCTCCCGTCCAGGCTTCCACCCATCGGTTCACAATTCCGTTCTCCAGTGAAAATACGGTCATGATCATCATTGCAATGATGACCCAGGAGAAAAAGTGCGGCATGTACACCACGGTCTGCACGGTCCGCTTAAACGCCATGTTTCTCACTTCATTCAGCATGATCGCCAGAATAATCGGGATCGGAAAACCCACGATAATGCTAAGCAGACTGAGAAATAGAGTATTACGGATGATCTCCACTGTGCGCGGATCGCTGAACAAGGTCTGAAAGTGTTGAAAGCCCACCCATGGACTGTTCCAAAGCCCGTCATAGAAGTTATAATCCTTGAAGGCGATGACCAGCCCCCCAATCGGCGCATAACGAAAGATAAGATAAAACAGGATCACCGGAAGAAACATCAATAGTAGCGGAATATTCGTCTTGAAACGGCGAAGCCGCTGCTGCCGGATTCTCTGCCTCACTTCGTTTTCTGGCGGTTCCAACCTTGGCGGCCCTGCGGCCAGCTCTCCCTTCATGTTCATCACTCCTCTCTGCTGTGGATGTCTATAGTTGTATTTTAGATATAAATGTAAGCGTAAACATTCGATATTTAACGATCCTTTTTTAAATTTCTACGCAAAATAACCCCACATCGTGGGGCTGTGTTCGGTAACAGCTTCTACTCGCTGCTCTCATGGCTCGGCTGCTTGCGAAATTCGCGGGGCGACAGCCCGGTTATCTGTTTGAACACGGTTGTAAAATAACTGGAGTTATCGAACCCGGTCTGTTCAGCAATGTCCGCCATGCTCTGCCGGGTACTGTGCAGCAGTAACTTCGCCTTATCCACTCTACGCTTGCTGACGTACTGGCTGAAGCCATGACCGGTTTCTTTTTTGAACAGGTGACTGAGATAATTGGGGGTCACGTGAACATGCGCGGCTGCCGCTTGAAGATTACAATTGCTGGAATAGTTCATCTCGATGTACTGAAGGACCCGTGTGACCACATGATCCTGTTGTTCCTGCGTAAGCCGGACCAGCATACCAAGCCATTCTTCTCTTTTGCAGCGTGCCCAAGCCATCACTTCCGCTACCGAATGAATCCAGAGCAACGGATCTGGGCCGAACTTGTCGACACTCGCAAACTGCTGAACACGGAACTGCTGCACTAACAGATCGGTCATCACTTTCATGAGCAGCTGAATCTCGGCTTTACATTCAGGGAGAGGCATCCGGGATGCATGGCTGAACAGTTCATCTATCCGTGCAGCCATTTGCTGCATCTGCTGCTTCAACAAGAATGCTGCCAACTCATCACGCAATCGATCCGATCTCTCTACCAGACTGTACTGTTCCCTAATTCGGTTATCGGATTGCCGCTGGCAGTATCGCTCATGCGCTTTGCGAAGAACACGACAGGCCTCATCTAGAGAGAAGGGCTTGAGCAGAAACTCCATAGCACCATAACGGATGGCGCGCTGTGCATATTCAAACTCCCGATAGCCCGTCAAAATAATGATCATAATGTCCTGACCACGATCATGGATCTGTTCTGCCAAGTCCAAGCCATCCATCACCGGCATGTTGATATCCGTAATAATTAGATCCGGTGTACAACTGTTTACAGCTTGCAGCGCTTCTTCTCCGTCGGCAGCTTCACCAACTACTTCCCACCCGAGTGGATTATTGGAAACCAGATGTATTAATCCTTGCCGAAACATCGCTTCATCATCGACTACGAGCATTCGTCCATTCAATGGATGTATTCTCCTCTCAGCATGTTATCTGTTCTCTTCCAGCAACCTATTCTACCTGATAGGGCAAACGAAGCCGCACCAGCGTTCCCACTTCAGCAGTGGATTCGATCTGCACACCATAAGGGTCGCCATGAATCAGTTCGATTCGTCTGATTACACTTCGCATGCCAATGTGTTGACGCTCCTCATCAGCGTGTGCCAAAGGTGCCAAAATACGATCCATCATGGATGGGTCCATCCCGCATCCGTTATCGGCTATCTCCAGAATAAGCATGTCCGATTCTGCATCATTTCCCGCGTACCGGAAGACGCGAATCTCGAGACGACGATTGTCTCTTTTGTCCGCAAAGGCATGAACAAACACATTCTCCACAATGGGTTGCAGCAGCAGCCGAATCACCTGGCAACGTAGCAGTTCAGAAGGAACAGAAATCTCGATCGATAAGGCCTCCTGATACCGGGCCTGCTGAATCTGCAGGTAATGGTCAATCTGGTTCATCTCATCCTGTAGGGTAGTCAACCGCTGGACTGGCTCCAGTGTATATTGCAGCATTTCGGACAAGGCCGTAACCAGACGCGCCGACTTCTCATCTCCAAGCATATAGAACTTCCAGAAGAACATACTTAATGTGTTATACAGAAAATGTGGATTCAACTGGGCCTGTATAGCCTTGAGCTCAGCTTGCTTTTCACTTAATTCACGCTCATAGACTTCATGAATCAACGTATCGATCCGTGATGCCATCGCATTGAATCGTTCTCCAATGAAGCCCAGCTCATCCTGTGTCTGAATCTGAACGCGTGTATCGAATTGTCCGTCGCGCACTCTTTTCATCGCGTTAACCAGACTGGCCAGTGGACGCAGCAGCCTGCGGCTGATGATGGTAATAATGATCCACGAACACAGAACCGTGGCTGCCGCAGAAAATACAGCAACCTTTACGATAATCTTGCCCTTATGCTGAATCTGAGCCAAGGATACTTTGCTGATTAACGTGAACTTGGCTTTGTCCGACGTTTGTTTTGTATACAAATGAGCGGTTCCCTGCTCGTCCCTAATCTCGGTTGCTCCCATGCTTAGTTGTGTAAGCGGTGGTGGGTCTGCATCTTGATTATGAAACGCATATACCAGTTTCCCATCTGCATCCAACAAATACGCGGCAATATCTTCATTAAGACGTAGGTCCTTAAGATAGGATTCATACAGAGAGGTATTAAAGAGGATCAACATGACCCCATACGTCTCCAGATCAACAGAACGCATTAAGCGCCCTGCCAGAATCCAGTTGGATTTTTCCTCCTGAAGAAAAGCATCTACATCCAGACGGTTCCATACATATTCTCCTCCCGTCCCTTCCAGCTTATGGACCATCTCAGCCAAATATGAGGGGTCCATCTGTTGGAACGATCCGGCAAACGTACCGAGATTAAATATGTTCCCCTTCAAATCATAGATTCGAATTCCCATGATCTCCGGTGCATCGAGACGAACCTGATACAACTGATCATCCAGTTCCTCCTCCAGCTTCATCTGATCATAGGAGGAAATGCCCGCAGCCTGCGCCTTAATTGCATTTTTCACGGAGGGATTCAGCGTAATGTAGTCCGTCACTTTATACATGTCGTGCACCCTGGAATCGAGTCTTGCAAGTACCTGTTCTGCGGTAAGACTATACTGGCGACTCACTTCCTCATTAAACAGCGAAATATGTATGCGATAAGTAATTAACCCCGTGATGCCTGATATCAATACAGTCGCCGCCGACAGAAACAAAATCAGTTTTGTTCTGAATTTAAAGCGTTTACATAACTGAATCCATCTCATCACTCTTCGCACCTCACCCTTGTCCCGCACCACTTTATTCTTAAAAAAGATATCATACCCCTATGTAAAACAACAGAAAAACCCTGACCCCGTGTTGACGGTAGTCAGAGTTTCTACCTGCTCTATGAAGGATAAGCCGTATGAACATTTGTCAGAACAGTATTTTCCATAGATGACTATTTGCCGTATGTCTGCTCCATACGTTCTTCTTCATTGGTGGACAGCAAAATGTTCAGCAGCCCCATCACGTTATTCGCTTCTGTTCTGGCTTCCGTATACTTCTCAGCAAATGCGGCTTCGTCCTGTTCCGGATCTATTGCAGCCAGTTTGGCCCACGACTCGCGTGCTTTATCGTAAAGTTTCGTTAAAGTGATGTCATACGTATGCTGCGCGACAGGTGCCATGGAGTCGAACTCCGCTGCATTCTTGAAAAATACCATCGAGTCCGTAAAGGACTGACTGGTGTAATCCTTGTTCTTCATGGCATCCTCCGTGAGGAGCAGCGCCTGACGAGAGATAAACAACGTCTTTACCATGGCACGTTCCAGATTGGTTGCTTCTTCCCATGATACATAGGAGACTTCCGGTGCCTGAACGGTTGTGAAAAAAGGAAAGGCATCATCGATCAAACGCTGTGAATCGGAATGGATGGGAATACCTGTGTTCATATTCACTACCGCATCACTGTAGTTGGCGATATTAATATTTTTGGAGCCTTCTTCACTTACCCTGCGTACCGGATGATCGTTAAGCGGGACACGGATATAGCCAAGCTTGTCTGCATATTTCTGCTTCAATTCCTCCAGTGTAGAGTCCACTCCGATCTTGCCTTCTTCAGGCGAAGACCCCGCTGTATCGGAAGTTGAGGAGGTGCCCGCAGAGTCTTCAGCATTGGTATCTGCTGCGGACGTGTCAGTCGTTGACGTGTCCGAGCTATTGGTCGCTGTAGCCACCGTGCCAGCATCCTGAGCAGACTCCTTCATCGTTGCTTCCTTCGCCCCACCGCCACATGCAGTCAATATGGCAACCAAGCTGAAAATGGCCGTGAACATCTTGATTCTATGATTCCAACTCATTGTGTAATCTTCCCCTTATCTTATGTATGTACCTGTGTTATATTAACCTCTACTTCAATCCATGAATAGTTCATTCCATAAACATTCTTTCGGATAACATAGATAGACTACTATATAATCTGGTCTTTATTCTATCATAAGTTAAATACTGGGTGTATAAGACATTGTGCCTGCATGCTTATGCTGTATTTCCGTCAGTCCTATTCTCACTTACGGAGAGAACAAAAAACACGGTCATCCATGAAAGGATAACCGTGTTGATATGCACGCTCGGTAAGCTGCATTATTCGTTTTCAATTCATCGCCGTATGAATGATGCAGCAGGTTGCAGGTTCGATTCCTCTTATTTGATGCCTTTGGCCTTCTCCATATGATCAGCCCGAATCTGGGGATCCGTGGAATTGACTGCGGACAGCATGTTGTAGATGGCCTGAATATCCTGTTCCTTATACAACGTTTCGGGGACTTCGGTCTCAAGCCTTTCCGTTTTGCGCAGGATGGTCTCCACCAATTCATGATCATAGATAATCAGTTCATCCGAATTAACATACCGCACAGCTGGATCAACACTGATCCGGCAGCGATTGGTGAAGGTCACCATAGAGACGAGACGAACTCTTTTATAATCACCGAGGTGTGCCTGAATGGCCTCCACATGCCCTCGGTGCTGCATCAGTGGGTTGTACATCTTGATTCGGCTGCTGCTGACTGTCCAGTTGGCCTCTCTTCGGCCGCCACGAATCTCACCTGTCGTCAGGTTTCGTGTCTCAATCACGAAGATTCCCCGTGGACCGATAACGACATGATCAATCGATGAGTAACCCGAGCGAGACTTGGGATTGGCAACGAGCAAGTCGTTCAGCACTTTGTATTCACCCGGAAGAGCATGCAGCTGCTGGGCAGTGCTTGGTTCCTCGGGCTGACGGGTCCAATCTCCGTCCGATTTCGTTTTGCGACGACTACGGACCATACGTGTGGGAATGGGGGCCGTTGACGGTAAAGATGAAGCGGAAGCTGATATCTGGTTCGCGAGCTCTGGCTGTGACTTGAACAGAGACAGGATTTTTTTGAACATGGGCAAGCTCCGTTCTATGTAGTGTGGGTTTCGCACATCCATTATGTATACTTCTATTACTTATGTCGGATAAAGAGGGGCAAAAATAAAGGGAAGAGGACCAACAATCCATTGTTCAACTAAAGTATATACCAATATTTAACCAATACTGTGACTTTAGACGCATACGAGAAGGGGAATTTTAAAAAAAACAGCGTATTCCTTTCTATTGAAGAAAAAGAACACGCTGTTGTCTTGGTTGTGAGGATTAAGCCTGTAAATAATAGGTGTAAAGCACCTGCGTACCCTTTTCATCCAGACCGTTGCTGGATATTTCCTGATACAAGGACTCAGCCAAGGCCAGCCCTGGTGTCTTCATCCCCATAGCTTTGGCAGATTCGAGAGCGATACCCATGTCTTTGATAAAATGTTTCACATAGAATCCAGGCTCATAATCGCCTGCGATCATGCGCGGACCGAGATTGCTAAGTGACCAGCTCCCGGCTGCACCGGTAGCGATGCTCTTCAGCACATTCTCCGCGTCCAGACCGGATGTCTTGGCATAAGCGAGTGCCTCGCATACACCCATCATGCCTGAAGCAATGGCGATTTGGTTGCACATTTTGGTATGCTGTCCTGCTCCTGCTTTGCCTTGCAGCACAATGTTAGTGCCCATTTGCTCGAACAACGGACGAACCGCTTCAAAAGCCTCCGTACTACCACCAACCATTATGGACAGCTTGGCATCCCTTGCTCCGATATCCCCACCGGAAACCGGTGCATCCAATGCATGCAGTCCTTTCGCTTCCGCGGCTTCATAGATCCGTGCAGCCAGCAGCGGACTGGATGTGGTCATATCAATCAGGTACGAGCCTGGTTTCGCGTTGGCCACGAGACCATCTTCACCAAGATAAATCTCCTCAACATCCTTCGGATACCCCACCATCGTGATGATGACATCACACTCGGCTGCCAGTTTGCCTGGTGTGTCATGCCATACGGCACCTTCCTTCACCAGCGCATCCGCCTTGGCGGCCGTGCGCGTATAGACATGCAGTGGATAGCCTGCCTGCTGGATATGCCCTGCCATGCTTTTGCCCATTACGCCTGTACCGATAAAGCCAACTTTCGTCTCTCCAGGTGCCTTCGTTGTATTTGTCATCGTAGGTTTCCTCCTATTTCTCTATACTTCGTTTGGAGCTTGTCTTCTAAACTTGCTATATCTGTATGTTAATGCTTTCTGTCTCTTCCGTCTATCTTGTTTCGTCTTCTATTGTTCAAAAAGATAAAACAGGAATCGAAAATCCATTTCCTGTACAACCTAACGGAAACTTCCTTGAACGGAAAGGAGAATTCCCATGAGCCGTGAAAAGGGAGAAATCACGATTTGGCTGTCCTTTTCCATCATTTTGTTAAGTGCAGGCCTCGTGTGCCATGTGCTGTCCATTCCGGCGATCCTGGATTATGCAGGCAGAGATGGCTGGCTATCGGTAGTCGCTGCTGCTCCCTTATTTTTGTTATTTCTATGTATGATGTTCGTTATTATCCGGCGGGTACGCGGACAGCGTTTGACGGACTGGATCACGCGGGAATTTGGCGTAATTCCTTCATGGATTTTCCGTATCACTGCCTCACTCATGCTGCTTGCACTTGGATCACATACCTTATATGAAACAACAAACTGGACGGTATCCACCTATCTTCAATTCACCCCACCCTATGTGCTCGCAGGTGTGGGTGCACTGGTTGCTGCCTGGGCGGCTGCCAAAGGTATCCGTTCCATTGCCATGACTTCAAGTCTTCTGCTTCCATTCGTGATCCTGCTTGGATATTTCGTGATGTCAGCCAACATGAAATATAAAGACTATGGTCAGTTGTTTCCCATCATGGAATATGGTTCCGGCCCCGTTCTAAGGGGCATGATCTATTCGCTTGCTGGACTGATGGAAATCTGGATATTAATGCTGTTCCAACACGATATCAAAAGTAAAATTCGCTGGTGGCATCTTCTGCTGCTTGGGTTATTCATGCTCAGTATGGCAATTGGCCCAACGCTGGGAGCCATCGTTGAGTTCGGTCCGGAGGAAGCAGCAAAACAACGAAATAGCCCCTATGAACAATGGAAGCTGGTGAATATAGGAAAATTGCTCCAGCACGTGGACTTCCTGTCCATCTATCAATGGCTAAGCGGTTCATTTGCCAGAGTGGCGATCTCCATCTATCTTATCGTCGATCTGCTCGATTTTCGTAGACCAAAGAAAAGGTACGTTGCCGTTCTAATTGTCACCTTCATCATGTGCGCCATAGCTGTACAGTGGTGGAGAATTGATTACGTTGACTATTATGTAAACCATATTCAATTTCCCGTGATGCTGGCCTATGTATCCACGGTAACAGTCCTGTTGACCCTCGCCGCATTCATACACAAAAAAGACAAGGAGGCTCCCGCCCATGCCGCTCACAACCACACCAAAGAAGAACCCCCATCTGGCTGAACCATTCCGAATCAATGAGCATAATCTGACGACGTTTTTTGCAGGTTCAGACGATGTGATCACCAGCAGCCATATGATTGGGGAATCTCCGCAGCAGATTGTCATCGTGTATTGCAGCGGTATGGTCGACAGCAAATCCATATATGATATTATTCTTCCCGAACTGACGCGAACGTACGAGAGTACTCACTTTGTTCGTGCATCGGATATCGAGAAGTCCATTACCCTGCAATGGACAAGTATAGACATACAGAATAATCCGCTGGGAAAGGAACTCATGTCCTTGCGGGTGTTTGAGGGACACATGCTCATCTGCATTCCTTCCATCCAGAAGATGTGGAGCATGGATATATCCAACATTCCTACACGGTCGCCGGATGAATCCACTACGGAAGTATCGATCCGCGGGGCACGAGATGGCTTTATCGAACGACTATCAGTCAATATTGCGTTAATTCGTACACGCCTGCGTACGGCTGAATTAGCCTGTAATATTGAATTAATTGGTTCTCGCTCCGTGACCAAAGTCGCCCTGATGTATATTAAGAACATTGCCAATCCCGAGCTGATTGATGATGTGAAGAATAGGCTGCGCAAAATCGATATCGAACGCATTATGACGGCCAATGAACTAGAGGAATTATTGTCCCCTTCCAAAGTCACATTGTTTCCGGTAACCCATTACACGGGCAGACCTGATTTTGCGGCTGAATGTCTTCTGAACGGACGTTTCGTCATTATCGTGGATGGCAATCCCAGCGTCATCATCGGACCCGTCAATTTGTTTCTGCTTCTCAAATCCCCCGAGGATGCCAGCTTCCCGTTTCTTCCGGTGAATGTGGGCCGTATGCTGCGTTTTATCGGGCTATTAATAACCGTGTTCTTGCCTGGTTTCTATATTGCGCTGACTTCTTTTCACATGGACCAGCTACCCTTTCCTCTAGTAGCCACGATTTCGGTTGGGCGCATGGGTTTACCTATGGAGTCTGGTGTGGAAATGTTTCTCATTATGCTGCTGATGGAGCTATTCCGGGAAGCAGGGGTGAGGCTTCCCAGCGCCATTGGTCAGACACTGACCGTTGTTGGCGGATTGATTATTGGGGATTCGGCCATCCGTGCAGGCATGGTTTCCCCGCTCATGATTGTCGTCATTGCTGTAACCGTAGTGGCCGGAGCAACGATTGTGAATCAGGTCATGACCAGTTCTGTTCTGATTCTACGTTTTTTCTGTTTTGTACTGGGGGCATCCCTTGGCATATATGGGTTCATTCTGTCCATTATCCTGTTCCTGATCTATCTGACCGATCTGAAATCGTTCGGGATTCCTTATCTCACGCCGCTCAGTCCGCTTAATTTCAAACAGGCACTCGCCTCCTTGTTCAAACTTCCGAAAGGATGGATGAAACGCAGACCTGTCTATCTCGAAACGCAGGAGCCGCGCAAAGAAGGGAATGAGCGATGAAGCGCCTTTTACAGCGATGGTTGCTTGGAGCGTTAAGTGTCTCTCTTTGTTTCGTGACCAGTGGGTGCTGGAGTGCATATGAAATTCAACAGGTGGATTATGCGAAAGCGATCGGGATCGAGTATAAGGATGGGTTGTACCATATGTATGTTCAGAGCATGGACTTTACCAGTGTAGCCAAAAGCGAAAGTTCAACCAAAACGGCGGAGGCTCCACCCGTGTGGGTTGGACATACATCAGGGAAAACATTGAATCTGGCGGTAAACGAGCTGTTCCGAAGTTCCCAGCTGCATATTGCTTGGGGCCATGTGACAGCCATTGTCATGGGCGAAAGTGTCTTGACAAGCAAGCATATTAAGGAAGTGTTTGACATGCTTGGACGTTTCCCGGAATCACGTTATACCACCTGGGTGTACGGCACGCGCGATCCACTAGAAAATATTCTTAGTGCCACGTCCATATACAATTTGTCGCCACTGGATAGCATTCTGCACAACCCTCTTCCCTCATTTCTGGAAGAATCGCTGTTTCCTCCAGTGCTCAGTTTCAAACTCATTGCCACCCATAACAATACGTCCACGACAACTTATCTGCCTTGTATCACCCTGAACAAGGAACACTGGTCGCAGAACAAAAAGAATTATGAACTGTTTATGATTGACGGTGCTTTTTTTGAAAGAACCGGGGATGATTTTGAATATTTGCCCCATAGCAAGCTTTCTGGATTTCACTGGTTACTTAAGGATATGCGTCGTGCGCCATTGATTATTGAGAACGAAGGAACCGTCTATGGTGTGCTCAGCGTTGGTTTGCCTAATATCAAAATTGTGCCTGTCATTCGTGGGAATGAGGTTCATTTCAACATCGATGCCAAGTACCTGACCGCTTTGTATGAATATCTCACCCCTGTTTCCTATGACGAGATGGTCCGATTCAGCGAGAAGACATTGCGGGAGCAAATCATGCAAACGTATCGCGAAGGTCTGAAACGCGGGGTCGATGTCTATGGACTTCAGGAGAAGGTTTATCGCAAAAATCCAGGTCTGTGGCGCAAGCTGTCCAACAACGGCTCAAAGATGATCCTGACGGAAGATTCCATTCAGAAGCTGGACATTCATATTACCATTCCATATACGGGTAAATTCCGTAGGAAAGTGTAGCCATAACAAATCCCCTGCCGTATGAAACGGACTAGGGGATTGTTTGGTTGATGCTTCGATTATTTTGGTAGGGAGATGAGATTTTAAATAACATTCATGTGATCTTCTAATCTTCGTTATCCAGGGATGAGTAGATCGTATTGCCAGCGTTATCGAGCCCTCGGATGTCCATCTGCATTTCCGTTATTGGCTGCTGAATTACAGCAAACCACAACCTCCCCTGATCAGAGGGATCAAGGATCCCTGCCTCTACTTCCGCAACCGGAGAATTCGGATTATAGTGGATAAGTAATCTGATTATGTCCGGATTGTGGATATATCCGTATATAATATAGCACGTGTTGTCATTAGAATACTGGTATCCCGTCAGACGATAAGATATTGGCTCATCCTTATTGTCCTCAAGGACATTTTCTGATTTTATTACTTTTGAAGACCACTTCCTTTGCTGAATCAAGGCAGAAGCAATACCCTCAGTCTGGGTGTCCTGATATAAAACCAAGTGAGTTCTTGAATCGACGGGTGCTACCACCCTTACCTGTTCAGGTTGAATGTTATTTCTGGCTAGCAGGGGGGCGAACTCTTCTGGCTTGCATGATCGAATCAAGAGGAGAAGCGCTACAAATACTATAATAAATAACACATATGCTCCCCGTTTTCGATTACGTGTCATATGCAATCCTCTTTTCTTTAAAAGCTAAATTTCAATCCTAAGTATTCGACTATGATCCATGCAACAGGCCAAAGTAATGGAACATGAACAACCCAATAAGGGGCTTTATATCGCCCGTTCTCGTAACTGATCCCACAATAAAAAATCGCGAATAATACACCTAAAGGATAGGTGAAAAGAATTTTAACCAATAGATCACGGGAAGTATCATATGTGTGTGGATACGGTGCCGATAAGGACATACCAAGTCCAAAAAGAGCCATAGGCCAAATAAACAAAGTAACTCCATACAAAACTAAAAATAATAATAAATAATTGTATAACTTCTCATTCTTCCTCTTGCTCATATGCCCTCCTGATTGCCTGAACGTAATCGCCCAACGTGAATAACCTTTATCAGAAGATTTTACAGGATAGATATGGAATTATAAATAGTTTATTCCTTGCTGATTAATAAAAAGACCTCCAACCATACAGGTTAGGAAGTCATTAATGATGTTAAATTATCATATTCCCCCTAGGCAGCGACCGCCTATCAGACTATTATCCGTTCTGCCTATAGTACTCCATTATTCGCATGCGTGTGGTCAGTATCAGGGTCTGTGGCAGTAGCACCACAAATATAAAAATAAGCACGATCAGCCACAGATGAGCGGCAAAATTCTCTGCGCCAAATGATGGTTTGGGAAGCTCAATGAAATACCACCAGCACGGGATGGCAACAAACCAGGTCAATCCGGTAGAGATGAATAACTCCTTCACCCCACTCCATAGAAAACAAAACACAATGGCAATGGTTAACGCGAACCATGGATGGGGCTGCCCCGTCCAACTCCTATCTAAAAACATTAGCAGTGGATACAACAGTGTTGTGCTCCATCGCCAGATGCTGTTGGTGTACAGTTTCATGAGATTCCTCCTTTGTAACAAGCAACCCTTTTACTTTATAAACAATACCTATGCTAAAAAGTTGGACCTTCTGATCCATTGGTTTGCATGCATAATTACCATTTTTCGGCTCATACTACCATAAGGAAATTATTGAAGGAGTGACAACATGAGGTTAAAAAGCATGATCGCCGTTGGAACGGTGTTAACTTGCTCGACTCTGTTATGGGGCTGTGGCAATGCCAATATGAACCATGCTTCGCAGCAGAAGGATACCGTTCAAACCGAAAGCTGGAACGATCCCAAACGACTGGAGGCTTCCCATCTGGAAGCGTTGGAACGGATGGAAAAGGATCATATTCATCGCATGGTTTCGCTGAATGCGAGCATGGATGAAGACAAAGTAATGACCACCCTTGAACGATCCACCCAGAAGCTGGAGGAAATGAGACCGCTCGCTGAAATGCTGCAACATGAGGGCCATCCAACGCTGTTACAACGAATTCAGGAGATGGCTGGAGATATTCAAGGCTCGAAACAAGTGGTTGCTGAGATGAAAAAACTGCCTCAGGATGGAAAAATTAAGATTCAGTCGGAAAATTCCGATTCTTTGCACCACATCAGCAGTTTTCGCGATTACCACCAGTACATGCAAGAGAAGATTCAAACGTTGAACAAGTCTAAGTCAGCTACACATTAATCCGAATCAGCTACTTGGATGACGCTGCTCTATATAGAAAAAAACCATAATAGTTAGATGGGAAGGTCCATTCCTATCTAACTATTTTCTTGTAAAGAGGTGTTACTGTACCCTGCTGCGATCCCTGCGATCTTCTCTGTCCGCTTCCTCCATTTTACGAATAAATCGCATCAGTTCTTCTTTATGAGCTTCGAGTTCATTCAGCTTTGCAGATGCCCCATCCATAAATGACTGCATTCTGTGTGACAGTTCTGTTGCGGATGTACCGATCCAGTCCTGCTGCAATCGGCCATGAATGGAGCGCATTTTCTGTTCCTGCTGCATGAGCCGTTGCTGCAACTGCTCACATTGCTGAACAGCCCTTCTTAAATCAGACAAGGATACGGATATTCTGCCCATTTCTCACTTCCTCCCGTTAGTCCTTCTATGTAAACTAAATTAGTGTTGGTCTGCGATTACAAAATCCTCTCGTTTACGCTCAATATATTCCGCTATTTCGCTGATGGATTCCTGATACCAACGATTGATCGCTTGCAGCGTTGCTGTTGCGTTATAGGCGATGGGAGTAAAGGACTGACTTTCGCTGGTAGATATATGTGTCTGAAACATCTGAATTGAAGCCTGGGCATCATTCGAGAAGTCACTTAAACTCAGCCTCATCTCCCGAGCAGCCTGCGCTAACTCTTCCGGTGTTAATTGAATCTTGCCCCCGCCTTTTCCACTAACCATTCCTGTAGCCGCTGCAATCAACGGAGGAACAATGCCTGACATCAAATTGGAGAACGTGGCTAATGCTTCCTGATGTGCTGTCCATCTTGGAGAAATATCAATGGTTTCACCTGTGCTCCGGTCTATTAGCGGTCCTTTTAGATTCCCATTCTCATCAAACTCATATTGATCCATGGAATGATAACCCTTGCCTTCGTCCTTCGAGAATGAATCAAAAAATCTCATAATATCACCAACATGAAGCTTGTCCAGATCCACACCTACTCTTACGTCATGAACTAACATCGGTGAGCCTGCACCTAGAGGCTGAAAAGGAACCTTTAACTGAAACTGAAATTTCCAATTCTGATACATCGCATTAGCGGTGTCAAAGTCCTGACCCTTATACACGGTACTTCCTACGTGCCTGTCATATTCACTTATTCCCCCAGCCCCTACAGAATCATTGGGATGAACCACGTTAACCATTTTGTTATCAAAATGACCCTCATTCACCTTGGCCAAACTGACATCATCCAGCAGATTCGTTACACTAGGAGCACTATACGTCATCCCAGACACATCCTGACGAGCAGCTACATATTGAGCCAAACCGCCACCCAGGGAATGACCCGTCAATGAAATGTCTGAATCAGGGTACGCCACCTTCACCGCCTCATACAATTCCTCAGCTTGGTGGAACTGATTATTTTCCCAATCCAATTTATCCTTCATAAGTTTGAAGGGACTATTTTTAAATATATTATGACGTTCTGGATCGGTTATCGCATCTTCAAGCCTTCTGGTTCTGCCACCTACGACATCGAAGGCATCTGTCTCAATATCAGCTGCTTTTCCAATAATACCTTCAGGTTCAGTACCTCTATAACCGATGATAACTTGATTTGTTTTGGGATTCTCAAGAACTATAGCATCAAATCCTGAATACGCACTATGCAGACTTGCACCCTTTGGTTCAACCGTTCTCCAATCCTTGTACTCATCCTTGTCCAAAATATCACTACGACCTGCAGGAACATCCGTATATGCAAGCTCAGATATTTTTAAATATAATTCGTCAGTCATGTATTTATCCATCCTATTCACCCTTTCTTCTAGTTAACGGAAGTTGTATAATGCACATTATCAAACGACAACATTAGGAATATGAGGTGATTACTTGAAAAAATCAGGATTACTTTTTATATTAATGATCTGCGCCATATCATTCACTTTAGGAGGATGTATGTCAAACGAGAAAAAAGAGATTATTCAAAAAGCTCAGGTAGCAAGCCAAGCCTATTTTAAAGAAAAGTATGGAATTGATGTTGAATTCACAGACCATAAGTTTATTCCCGCTGATTTATCCCATACCGTTTCTTTAACTGGATATGTGAAAGGAAACAAAGATCAGGAAATATTCACTATGGTCGATTATGATACCTATGAAGTCAAGACGGGTTCAGTGCCAGATGAAATCAAGCCTCTTCAATAAATGAATTCTACTTAACTCAAACAAACATATACGATTTTTTTATCTGAGAGCCTTGTAGATATACTCGGCTCTTTAATTATGTAATAAGGAACCACTTCACTAGATTCCATCCTCTTTTTCCAAAAGAAGTAGAATCATTATAGTGCATCTTCGGCGTGACGTGTACATTACAACTGAAAAATGAGTACAAAGTCTTTATCCTTTTGGGTAGTAGACAGTAGGTACATTCAAGTACTTAGGCAGTTGTTACCAGTAATAAGCTCACACTTTTGCGTGTATACGTGAGGAAATAAATCTAGCTTTATCCTAATAAAGTTAGTAGGCAGTAACTGTCCACATAATTTCTAGATATGCCACTGCCCTCACTTTAACATGCTATTCATTCAAAGGTATTTACCCTAATCAATCATGATTCATTCCACCCACAAGGATACCCATATAAAAATGCTGAACAACATAACTGGCATAAGCGCCCCAGTGGCTAACATGATCCAAAGTGTTACTGGCCTTACATTCTGGAAGTATTGATTAAACCATTGAAATCGTTCTTTCCGCCATTTGGCAAACTTGAGTTGCCTGATCATATGCTTCAACATTTTATGCCGTTGCTTTCCTTCCTCCACTTCTTCCAGCGCATGTCTTAACTCGTCATACAAACACGCCTCTTCCTGCTCAGCCAGTGTGGTTGTCGTCATTCTGCATCCCCTCCTTTACCTAATTTAACACGGAAACGTGACCAAAGTTTGGAATTTTATAGAGAAATGAACTTAAGATTGCTCAGGTTCCACAATCATCTTCACCAACTCCTGATCTGAAGTTCTAAGAACAGGCCATTCTTTCAGAACAAGTCCGGATCAAGCTGTCTTCCCTCGTGTGATGCACAGCAAAAAGCGATCCTCTTCCATGACCAGCGTCAAGTTGGAGAACCGCCATAATGTACCGTTTAATACAATTCAGTCGGGTTAAACATCACAGTGTGATACAACGATTACATTAGCCCACGTTTTTGATCAATTCATTCAAGCACACAGCACCCTGCGCACGCACATTAACCACAATAATTGGCGTATTCAGCATACCGTGCATCCAGGACATATACTCCTCAACCTTTTCGTTGGGAAGAATCGTCAGAATGACCCCTGCAAATCCACCGCCGTGTATACGGCAAGCGCCATCACCCAGCTTTTGCAGATAGTTTTCAGTTAACGCCAATGCGATACCAATCTCCTGTTCCTTCACCGAGCCGCTCTGATATACATTCTGGAGCCATTTCCAGGAAGAGTTCCCGGATGCCGTAATCAGATTCAAGAAATCAGCAAAACTACCTTCCCGCAAGGCCTGTACCTGACCGTCCACTCGATTGTTTTCCTCCAAGAAATGCAGCGCACGCAGTACCGCGCGATCCCCTGCAGCTTCACGTACCTGCTTGAGATTGGCGTAGATCGCCTCAGCCGTAATTTCCCGGACATATTCGCTGCCCAGCGCTTTAGCAACCGCTCTCATCTCATATGGTACAGCAGCGTAATCCTCCGTCAGATCCGCGTGATTCCCACCTGTGTTTACAATGACCAAGGAGTAACCATTTTGTTGGAAATCCCATTGTACAGGCTCAATTGCAGGCTCGGCCGGATTTTCAAAATCAATCGCAATTAGCCCTCCATAGGCACAAGCCATCTGATCCAGCAGACCGGATGGTTTATTCCAATAGTTGTTCTCCGCATACTGACCAATCTTGGACATGACGACCACATCTAATGTGCCCTCATTATAGAAATGATTCAGAATCGTACAAATCAGCATCTCGAACGATGCCGACGAGCTCAGCCCGGACGCCGAGAACACGTTACTGGAGATGTACGCCTGGAAGCCGCCCACTTTGTATCCGAACTTCTCAAATCCCGCAGCCATACCACGAATCAAAGCTGTAGTGCCGTCGTCCTCAGCCTTCGGTGCCAAATCTGTGAGATCGATTACATATTTCTGTTCATAGCCTTCTGAATAAAAGGTAATTACCGAATCCGTCGTTGGCGCAGCCACCGCTATCGTATCCAGCGTAATACTGCCCGCCAGCACCTTGCCGTGGTTATGATCCGTGTGGTTGCCGCCAATTTCGCTGCGTCCAGCCGCACTGAACAATTTGCTGCCCACTTGTACGCCAAAATACTGTTCGAATGATTCATTGAGCTTGGTGTAACGTGCTGTCTGTTCTTCTAGTTGTTGCTGACCGTACATTTGGGCAAGCAGCGCTTGGCCTGAAGTGGATTGGATCAGTTCCAGTGGTTGAGTGTTCATTGATAATCCTCCTATGGATATGCAGCATTTATTTTTTGACGTAGATGATAAACAATACGGGGAACAATTCATTCCCGTTTACTCTCCCATTATCTCAGCTTCGTTTGGTAAAAGGTAGGGTAGAATTGCAAGTTTGCAAGCGTTTTTTAAATTGATTTTATTTTACAATCATAGGCTTAACTTCGCTCCAATTGGCGTTCGCTTATTTCAGAAAGGGTGCGATGCTATCCTTCAACGAAGTTACCGGATGACCCATCCATTGCTCAAGGTCCTTCGATGTAGATACCGTATCTATACTACTTAAAAAAGGGTAGATCCAGTGCTGCACTGACACATCCTCGCTGTGAATAACGGTCTTGCCTGCAAACGCTGTAAGCACCTCAGCCAGATCAGCAAAGGTCCAAGTTTTTGGCGCGGCCAGCTCATAGATTTGCTGCTCATATCCTTTGCCTGCGAGTACGTTCGCAATTGCCTGTGCAAGATCGCTACGTGTTACAGCATTGAACCGCCAATTTCCGGGACGAGTTGTCAGTACACCACTTTGTATCGCCTCATTTAATCCAAGTACATCCACAAAATCAATGTACAGCCCGTTGCGCAAAATCGTATACTTCATACCTGAATCAAATATGACCTGCTCGGTAAGTCTATGAACGCTTACTGGAATTTTAAGACCCGTCTGAGGAAAAGCAAAGCTGGTATAGAAGATATGTTCAACTCCTGCTTTCTTCGCTGCATGAATTACACTAGTATGTTGAGTTAGCCGCACCGTATCATCGGTATGTGAGCTAGAGATCAGCAGCAATTTATTCACACCGTTAAAAGCTTTCTGGCATGTTTCCGGACTATCATAGTCCATGAAGCGAACCTCTCCACCCTGATCCTTTAATGCTTCTAAGGTTGAGGACATACTCAAATTACGGACACCTGCAATAATTTTTGTAGCCGGAATTTTATCAAGCAGATTTGCGATAATCAGATTGCCTAATTGTCCTGTCGCTCCAGTAATCATAATAGACATCCTATTTTCCCCTCCTTTAAATGAAATTATAATCAAGTAGTTAAGTTATTAACTAAATGGACAGAATGATCAGCTGGACTTTAACATATTCCTCGCTGGACCAATCATATCCATTTCCACACAACCCGCTCTAGAATCTTCTGATCTTATCACCGTTTTAAACTGTATTAAGACATGTTCAGCTTCTGTAACAAAATGATCAACTGATGCTGCTCTTGTTCATCCAATTTGTCCATCTGTCTTGCTACAGCTTCACGATTTCCCGGAAGATGCCCACTCAATAATGTCCGTCCAGCATCGGTAATGGAAATCACCGTCTTGCGACCATCTCGGGCATGTTCAGCTCTCGCGATATAACCATCACGCTCCAGTGGTGTTAGCAGTAAGCTGATATTAGCCTTGGTGACACCAATTTTTTCGGCAAGCACTGAAGGTAGCATCGTTCCCCCATCTTTGGCAATCTCCACAAGCACACGGATTCTTGCTCCATTCAGCCCCTTCGACTGCCAGTATTTTTCCGATACAGCTACCAGGTTGGCAGTAGCCTCAACCATTATGAAAAAAGCTGTATTCGGCAGTGGCAGATGAAGCAAGTATTCCTGCAGCGCATCTTGTTTAGAGTCAATTGAGGGCAAGTTTTCTTCTTGTAATTGGTCCATACGGTCTGTTCCTCTCCATTTAGTTAATAACTTAACTATATAGTTTAAGATAACTTTCTCTATTGAAAATGTCAATGTACCCATTTGTTCAAGACTCCATATCCCCTTTCATTATGCCTAGCAGAAACGATATCAATATCGCTTTGATGAAGCCACTTTAGATTCTTATTTTATTGACAAATTACCCTGTGAATATTTCACAGTGAACTAAAGACACCATGAAATATGGACAGGGTTCAGATTTAGTTTTTTTAAAATATAATCCCTCGTTTTTCATTCGGCATCAAACAGTTGTTTGCAGAACTCCGAGTATGTAGGTACATGCTCCAACTCATAATTCATGATCTTAATGATCAATCCTTCAACAATGGTCTGTGACAGATCGTCACGCTCTTGAGGTCTCACCTGATATCTCATCCGCTGAATGATAGGTTGAAATGCACTAATAATTTGAAGCATGCTCTCCCGATCCCCACTCTGTGCCTTCTGCACTGCATCATAAAATTCAACGTTGTTTTGATTCATCTTTAATCACCGCTTTAATTACCTCTATAAGGGTATTAATATTCACTGAGAGTTGATCCAGCTTCTTCTCAAATCGGGTAAATAAATATAATGTAATCATGATGGGAAAACCGACCTGACTGATTCCACCTATAAAAGTCGCAAATGCGCTATTGTCCATTACTTACTCCTCTCTAACCAACACGGTTTTCATTTTTTTCAGAGCTGCATTTCTTGTCTTCGCTATCGCCTGCTGGCTAACCTGAAGTCTGCTCGCAATTTCATGATCGTGGTAACCCTGTCCATAATATAGTGTAGTGACATGCTTCTGCTTATCCGTTAAACTATCAAATGCCGATTCCACATGCTCATCCGCAAAGCCTTCCTGGAAATTAGTAGATTGTTTATCCGGCTGTACATTATCCACTGAAGTTTGATAGGCACTCATCGTCTCACCAATACACATACTGGACTCGTCCGAGGATGGCCTGTCATAGATCAATACATTTCGGGTAGCATAACGCTGATTACGCCGCATCTGATCGATACTCATGAATTTGAGCGATGATGTGACATAAGTGATAAATCGAAATTGAAAGAAATATTTGCGAAACGCCTCATTTAACTCTTCTTCCTTACCAGCCTCCCCTCTCAAGGACTCCAACAATAACTTCTGGTGCTTCTCCTGTTCGAAAAAGTTTAGAACAACCCGATTATGGAATAACGCGGGATTCTGATGCTTGTACTCCTCAAACTGTGCAGTCACCGAATGTGTTGGGTAATGACAAATCTTCTCTAAGGAACTCATATGACTCCGCCTCCTTCACTTTTTATATTTAAGAAGGCGTCTTTGGCAGAAGAAAAAACAACCATAAATAAGAACATTTGTTCTCTTTATTATACTATATTTTTTCCCATATCGTACAAAATAATTAAAAATCCATCCCTCAGATGATTATCCTCATGACCCTGAGATATAAAAAATAAGACACCAGCACAATTAGGCTGATGTCTCATTATCACTTTCAGGGTGAATAATCCTTATCTTTGGAGATTAACGACAGAGAAAACAAAAAGATAAGTATTTTTTTCATCATATACTCCATATTAGGTTGTTTTTAGATAAGTCCATCACGCTTTATGAAATAGATTGGCACCGATCAAATAATTCATAGAGGTGATTACACATATCTAACCAACGCAGGTGTAGATGTAGTGATTACACGAACTTCAGATAATACTGTAGGCATTAATGATCGCGGGGTTCTGGACGATACAAAAACAGCTGTTGGATCTCTTGGTGTATTGCGATAACCGTCAGGAGCCACGTAATTAAATAGAAAGCTGGGAGACTAATCTCCCAGCTTTACTTCGTTTTACATTGCTTTTGGATATTCATTGAGGCGTTTGTTCACATCCAGCCCAATCGTGACCTTCCTGGTTTTGCGATTTTCGGAAGAAAACCAGTTTTTTAATGCTGAATACTCGCTTGTTTCCAACGCTGCCGTTTCAATGTTGAATTGGTTATTATTTATCCAATCATATGAGATGATGGGCCAAGTTGGCTTCAACATAAATGGCTCTTCAAGAGCAGCTGATGTATACGGAATGATTTTTAATTTTTCGAGATCTACGGCAACAAGAATTTGTCTTTTGACCAGACTACCTTCGTCATAAGCGTAACGAATTAACACCTTTTTATGATCTGAAGAAACTTTATAATCCTGAAATATGCCCACAGGCATGGTTAGACCTTCGCTTTTATTCCCATCGGTTTGGACTAGAATGGTGGAACACTCCTTGGACCCACACCCATATTTTAGCATCACATACATATTAGAAGAAGGTACATCCAATGAAGTAAATTGAGTGCGCGCAATCTCCGTTTGAATATCCCCTTCATTCAATAAATAATTCTTATACTGAGGAATGTCGTTAAGGGATAATTTTACAGATTCCCCCTCACTTTTGATTTCAACGATATCAGGTAAAGTGGATAATTCGGTATGCGGGAGTTCCGTCTCGGTGGAGACTGTTTCAGTCGCCTCACTCGCGGATGAGCTGGTTAAGTACAACCAAACCGTACTCCCTGAACCGACAAGCAACAGGAGCAAGAAAGGGATCATATATTTTTTCATAACCTTTTTCCTCATTTCAGGTTGTTTTAAAGTCGACTTCGTTCGCCTTATGAGTATTCCCAAACATAAGGAGATGAAGTTATATGGCACTTACAGACAGCTTGAAAGACAAATTGTTGAGAAATACCGGATTTTTTGAAGGAAACGATGGTTATTCCACCGTTTCAGGTAATTTTGATGGACAAGGAATTTCGTTCGGCATTATCCAGTACAACTTTGGTCAAGGGACCCTGCAACCTTTACTAAAAGAGTACATTCAGAACAACGAAACCGAGTTCAAAGCCGTATTCGGTACTTCCAAAGCCGCGACCCTGAAAGATGTGGTCAACAACAAAACGAAATCACAACAAATTGATTGGGGCGCCAGTATCTCAACAAGCGGCGGTAATGTGGTATCCGAATGGAAGACACTGTTTGAGTCCATGGGGGCAAAGTCTGCGAACCAGGCACTTCAACGTAAATATGCCGAAAGTTATTTTGATCGCGCTGTCACCTTCGCTGGCAAATTCGGCATTATTAGCACGCAGGGGCTTGCCTTCTTATTCGATCATTCCGTTCAGTCCTGGAGTCTTTCCGGAGAAAGCTCAATCATTTCCGAAATTAAATCTCTCGAAAAAGCATGGAGAGATATGGGAGAGACAGGTCGTTATCCCGATAAAGAACGATTGTATTCTGTCTTGAAAGGAGTTAGCGGCTCAGATCCAATTGCCCGTAGAACAGCTATTCGTAATGGATCAGGCACCGTACACGGAAAGAGTTATAACATTTCAACATTTGGATTGTCATACTCGACCAACTTTTAATTTGGTAAAAGCGGAACACCCCCTCGTGGGGTGTTTTTCCAATTTAAAAGCATTATATAATAAGGATCTTTGGTGGGGGTTTCAGTTCTGTCTCAAAGTTCAAAGGAATTGAACCAAAATTGTAACAATTAGTAAATAAACTATTTAGCGATTTCTCCTTGACTGTTACGTCAGGTCATACTTGATAATGATCTCAAGTTCACCTAAAGGAGAGATTAAGGATGAAAATTACCGCTTTGCGCTCAGATCAAATCTATGAAGAGATCATTCAGGCTGCACCCGATGAGAAATTGGAGTTATACCGCGAGCGAATGATGGGTCCTTTCATGAACAAATGGAACATACAACATATCCCGTTTCGCTCTCATGAGCCTCACGGCTTCGATGTGATCATGATGAATAACTTTATGAATATCGCACCCGCAGATATCACACCTGAGATTAACGAATCGCTAGCAGCGATTTCGTCTGAAGCATTTTGGCAACAGTGTCATGAAGCCGTTCGTACGAGTCTATCTACCTTTACAGATCATGGGATTGAGCTGTCTGTCTCCGAATATCTATATACGATTTTATTAGGCGATAAGAACAGTCCATCACTCACCATGAACGAAGGTATCAGCGGAGATGGCGGCATTCCTGGTTATATTATTGCGAACCTGATTCCGGGTGCGTATACTTTACCTCGTATTCAATCCGTGTTAGCTCATGAATGCAATCATAATGTGAGATATCAATTTATCCAGTGGAATCCACAGATTACGCTTGGAGAAATGGTTGTTAGTGAGGGGTTGGCAGAGAACTTTGCGACATCGTTGTATGGAGAAGACTTACTAGGACCCTGGGTATCCAAAACGGATATGGAGACATTGAATACCGTAATCAAGCCGAAAATGAAAGACCAGCTGCATGTCACAGGTTTTGACCAGATTAATCCGTATCTATACGGCGATGAACTTGCCATCATGCAAAACTTCACGCCCGTTGGTATGCCCTATGCGGCTGGCTATGCCTGCGGTTATCACTTAATCCAATATTATTTGAATAAAACAGGTACACCGATCACCGAAGCAACCATCACTCCGGCAAGTGACATCCTTGCGGAAACAAAGGACTTTTGGAATGAAGACACCCTATTTCACCGTTAAAGATATCATTCAAATAACAGGCATCACCAAACGCGCATTACATTATTACGATAAAACGGATCTCCTAAAACCGAGCAAAGTCGAGGACAATGGCTATCGGTATTACGATCAAGAGGCACTGGGGAATCTGCAAATGATTCTATTGTTCAAAGAAATGAATTTCCCACTGAAAGACATTGCAGCCATGATGCAACTCTCCAAAGAAAAACAGAAAGATATCCTAAGAGAGCACCGCAGTACACTCGTTCAACGCAAACAAAAACTCGAAACCATCATCGGCCAGTTGGACGAGTATGTGGATGGGACGGATATCTCTCATCTTAATCTGTTTGACGACTCATCCATTCTGTCCATTCGAGGGCAATATGAATCTGAGGCGAAGTTTGTATATGGAGACACCGAGAAATATCAGGAATTCGAAGCTAATGTGAACCAACTGTCTGCGGAAGAGCAAGAACAAGCTTACCAGCAGTTCTCGGTCAACATGGAGCAGGTATTTCGGGAGTTGGTGAAACATCAGGATCTATCTCCTGTATCTGATGAGGTACAAGCGTTAGTGGGAGAATGGAAGAGTTGCCTGGAGCAGTTTATGGTCTGTGATACAGAGATTCTGAGGTGTATTGCAGAAGCCTATACGACGGATCGTCGCTATGCGGGTTATTTTGATCAGTTTGGCGATGAGGGATTTTTGAGGTTTTTGCATCAAGCTATTATGGTTTATGTGGAGGGTGGGTAAGACCTTTGAGACCCGTTTCCTAGTATTAGTATGGTTTCAAAAGTAGACTCAGGGCAGTAAATGTCTCCCTTGCCGTATTTCGCAACGTCCTTTCGTACCAGTTCAGGAGATCTTCCATTAGGAGTCAATCTCGAATTTGGAACTCATACGGATACTATGAACGCATATCCTTCCGTATTACAGCCTTAGATAGAGATGTCAGTTTTATTAAGTAAAGAGGTGATCATACATGAAAACAAAAAGTGAAAAGCTACCCACACTCTTTTTACTTATATACGCTGTCCTAATGCTTATAAGTTACAGTATCTATCTATTTTTAGAGAATACCCGATTAAGTCACTCTCAACAATGGCTATCTGAAGGTATCTTAACCCAAGATGATGTTAATTCCATAAGCCAAACCGGAAGATGGACAACCATCTCAGAATCTGCGTTCCTCATTCTATTCGTGATTGCATTCATTTTTGTAATGTATCAATTCCAGAAAAAACCTTTAAAACATTTTCTCATCTTCAATGCAGCATTATTCATTGGGTTTGCACTAATTAGTTACGTGGTTTCACTTGCTAGCTCCATGCCGATAGGTAATTCAGTTCAACCCGTTATTATCCCTGCGTTTTTACTTGTTGCCCTGTGTATCTATACGTTATGGAAAACAAGAAATGGAAAATAGAAACCAGACTACATACCATAAAACGGTGTGTAGTCTGGTTTTTCGTTTAACTAGGGTTCCCCCGCTCAAAATACACATGCAACCGATACAGACAAATCTCCTTCGTCCAGCGATACAGCAACGCCCGTTCCTCCGCATCCTGCACCTGCACATTCAGCGAGAACAGGCCATCCTCGAATCGCGTCATGCTGCCCTTCGCCCCGCTCCACATCGACATCGGCATTTCAATAATCAGTTTCTCAATCCGTGTTGCCGTCCTCTCGTTCCATTCCCAGAGCGCCAGCTTGTCCTTGTCTGAAAAGTCTTTCCGTTTCCGGTATTCCTTCTCCGTCAGATACGTATGGAAAAATCCAGCCATCTCCCCCGGCGTGATCGGGTCCATCCAATGCGCTTCGCCTCGCTCCAGCATGTACAGTAGCACGATCATCTTGTAGCTTTTGTTCATGATCGTCTTCTCTACATCGCGTAGCCACGCCTCATGCCGGACGTACATCTCTCCCTCGGTCGGGGAAAGCAACTCCGCCCAATACAGAAATCCAACATAGGAACCGAATTCGCTCCGATACCCGATACTCTTCGAACGCCCCATCAGGTGCAGCTCCAGATACGTCGGAATACCCCCCAGTTCTCGCTTCACACTCAGAAAATCCTGATGCAGCTTCTCGCGGCGCGGTAGCCGTTTGCGGCTTAGCTCCTGAAGCAGGTTCACTACCCGGGTCTCCAGATGAATCCCACAGTTAGCCGGAACCTCAGGCACAGCCGAATCCATCGTTTTTCCGCTTCGTTCCTCGTCTCCGTGTATGTCCAGAAGGCTCAGCTTCACATCCGCATTCCGGTAGTTTCCAATCAGGTCGATGATGACACAATGCGATTTGCCCTCCGCCAGCCGCAGACCTCGCCCCACCTGCTGTGTGAACACCGTGAGCGACTCGGTTGGACGCACGAACAATAGCGTATCCACACGTGGAATATCCGTACCTTCGTTGAACAGATCCACCGTCAGCACAACCTCCAGCTCACCCGCATCAAGCTGCCGAATCGCTTCCTCCCGCGACATCTCCGATGTACGCGAATGCAGACTGAGTACCTTCACGCCCTGACTGCGGAAATACGCAGCCAAATAATCCGCCTGCCGGATCGACGAGCAAAAGCCAATCGTTCTCGTCTGCTTGTGCCGGACCCAGGCCGCATAGATCGTCTCTACATGCTCCTCTTGCAACTGAACGGTCATGAGCTGTTCCTCATCATACTTTGTCCCGATCCAACGAATCTGCGAATAATCCGTATCGTCGAATACCCCGTAATATTGAAATGGAGCCAGCCAACCTCGCCGGATCGCTTCAATAAAATGCATCTGGTACGCCACATTCCCATCACAGAGCGCATACACATCCTTGCCATCCAGTCGATCCGGGGTCGCCGTAATGCCTAGCAAGAACTTCGGCTGAAAATGCTCAATCACCGACATATACGTCTTCGCCGCCGCATGATGGAATTCGTCCACCACGATCAGATCAAATGCATCTACCGCAAACCCATCCCGGTGCTTCTGCATACTTAGCGTAAAGATCGAAGCATACACACAATCCGCCGCCCCATCCTTGTGCTGTCCATTATAGATGCCATGACTGCGCTCCGGCATGATCCGTTGAAAAGACCTCTTCGCCTGAAACAGAATCTCTTCCCGATGCGCCACAAACAACACCCTCCTGAACCGCTGCGCGAAGAAACCCGCCAGATACGTTTTGCCAAGCCCGGTCGCCATAACGACCATCGCCTTGTCGTACTGCTCCTCCATCGTGCCATGAAGTGCTTCGAGGGCATCCAACTGTGCAAAGCGCGGTTGAATCGGCACCAGCGACAGCTCGGCGGTTTCTTCCTCTTTGTCCTCTGGCAGACCTGTGCCAAATTCCGCTTCTTCCATCTCCGTGATGCGCTGGATCATCTCCGGGTTCTTCTGGTGATATTTGCGGTACTCTTCCTCATACAGTTCAATCGAATCCGGGTTCACCGGCAGGGTTGTCTCGTGGTAGAAGCTCTGCATGAACTTGTCCAAAGCCATCTGGAACGTATACGGCTCCGCCTCCGCATTCATCGCCAGATTCCATTCATACCCCGTCTTCAGTGCTGTGAAGGAAAAGTTCGAAGAGCCGACGATCAGTAGTCCTTCGCCGTTGTCATGATCGAACAGATACGCTTTCGGGTGAAAAGAAGTCCCCATACTTCGCCACAGCCGCGCTTCAATTCGTGGATCGACCTCACAGAGCGCCCGTAAGCCCTCCGGCTGCGTGATATACAGATAGTCTCCCGCGAGCATCCGCACCTCGGCTCCACGTTCTGCTGCCCGT
Source organism: Paenibacillus sp. OK076 (assembly GCF_900110055.1). NCBI lineage: Bacteria > Bacillati > Bacillota > Bacilli > Caryophanales > Paenibacillaceae > Paenibacillus > Paenibacillus sp. OK076. The sequence goes on along the minus strand of NZ_FOCH01000001.1, from coordinate 131,075 downwards.
TTCAAATGCGGAGCCAGCAGTTTCACCCCGGATTGCATAATAAAGGACGTCATAATATAAATCCCGGATGCATGCTGCATCCGGGCAATCAGTTCGTCTGCCAAGTAATCTGTAATGAGTTTAACGTTAAGCTTCGTCGACATCGATCAGATACACTCTCTCCTGGAATCCACCGCGTGCCTCAGCCTTGTCCGCCCGTAGCTTATCCAACTGCGCCGCATTCGCTCCATGCACCTCCGCCAGCGCCCGGATCACTTCGAGCATGTCGGCCAGTTCTTCCAGCGCTTCCTGATCGCTTCCTGCACTCATGTACTCATCCGATTCTTCTTGCAGCTTTGTTCTTAATTCTTGCTTATATTCCTCAGGGTTCAGAATACGTGTGCGGCATTCCTTACCGCTGGATGTGATAATATGCGGAATCTTGTCCCGCACCAATTTGTTGTATGTAGGCATGTGGTATAACATCCTTTCTGCTGTGAGAGCCTTCGAGCCTCGCTCCAGAATCTCCCTTTTTGCCATTATACCATTTGCTATGGGGAGGGATGGGTTGATTTTGTAATGATTAGAAGCAGGAAAGAAAAAAAACTTATTTTCTGATGAGGAGAAAATAAGTTTCATCATTAGTCAAATACGTAGCTGATAGGAAATAAATCGTCGCAAGAATAAGCATGTAATCCTGATAGGATTACGGCTCCTGTTTTTTACCGATACACTTTATTTGTGTGTACCTCAATTCACCTTTTCGCACAATTTTAAAATCTTTTAACAAGGGAATTTGTATTAGTATTTTTAACATATATTTGAAAATTAATACTATAGTTCCTCTTCTACATCTGATTTATCTAATAATATTTCAGCGTCACCTAGTATAAACATAGCCTGCTGTTCAATACTAGAATAAGCTTCATTAGCGAAATATATCCCATCTATATTAGAATCATCTAATCTTTGTTGTACGCTTAAATGTTCTGTAGGAAAAGGGAAATATATAAAAGCGTAGAACTTTGTATTTGGATATACTTTTTTAAATTTAACAGCTTTATTGATTATTTCGTCTGCTCTTTTATGAATATCCCTTTTCGACTCTATTCTTTTAATATCAATCCCTACAGAAAATGTACCAGTTATAGGTGTAGCAGCATCTAACTCGTATTCTTTCTCTTCATAGGTGAATTTTCTCTTAATAAAACTAACTCTTGAATTAATATTGATCGCATCTAGTACTGTCTTTTCCCAGTTACCTTTATTTTTTCTTATCTCCTTATCTACAAAGAACCAACGATCCAGTTCACATATTGCAGGAATTGCAAGCTCATTAGGTAACATAGGCATAATATATCCAGCTAAAATAGATGCACTAGATACTGTGAGCCTCCCTTTGTATGTGTCAATATTTATTCCTAAGTCTCGTACAATTGCTCTACCCGCAACATTCACAACAGTAATCAATGGTTTCACTAAAATCGGAAAATTAATGAAGACCTCAGCCAGTTCTGCCGCTGTAATGTTTCCAAAATTTATAAAAGGAACTTCTTTATATATAAGGTTAGCCTCGAAAGCCTTAATTAGCGTAACCTCTATCTCTCCTTGTCGTTCTATAACACCTGCTACTTTTGCTACTTGTTCTCTATGATTACTATAGTCCATTAACTGAAATCACACCTTTCTATAAACTACTGCATCTTCATAATATACTTTATTTTTAACGTACACTGATGATTTTGAATTCACATGGGCTATATGATTTTTAATCACTTCACGTTTAACAATGAAAGCTTCGAGACCTAAGTTTTCACCCATTTCGACGTACATTTCGCCTAATTTTCCTTCAACGTCCTTAAAATAAGAAGACTGCACTACAAGACAGGCTTGCCCCCCTGATCGTAGGACTCTTATAATTTCTTTTATTGATTTAAGTGCATCTCTAAAATACTGTAAGTAGATAGGTAAATAATAGGACTTTGCCGCCTTGGTATCATGATTTTCAACTTTAGTTAAGAATGTTTTACAGATATCTCCCCACAAAGGATCAACCTCTAATCCTTTATCGCTAATCACTGGTGCTCCCATAGTCCTCCGCCTAAGCGTGTCAAACCCAGAGTTCTCTTCATATCCCAAAAATAACAATTCAGGTTTTGTTGATACAGCATAGTCAATTCTTGTTAGATATGGTGGCGAAGTGATAATATAGTCAACGGAATTACTATCATAACTTAAATCCTTACTGTCTCCCTCCACTATCTTTGGAATAGGTATGCTCTTAATCAAGAGGTTATTGAAAGTTCTTTTTAAATCTTCATTCATAGAAAATGCTACTTCTCTGAATAAATTAATAACATTGATCTCGTCAATTGAGGGAATAAGAATATTCTTTGTAAGCCATGTAGGATTACTACCATTATTAAATGATCCTATTGAACGAATACAGCGGAAAAGAACAGTGTAAAAGAAAGCTATCAAATAATCTGGATAACCTCCACTTCCCAAACAAATATCTATAGCCGTTCGAATGGACTGTAACTGTAGATTATATTTCTCTTCAATAAAAGCGTTATTAATAACATTGACACTAAATAAATCATTGAAATCAACATTATCTATAATAATTTCAGCATATTCTAACAGATTATATTCAAGTAATTTTGCTGATTTAGCTTTAGAAAACAAAACCATGACTGGATTAATTTCATTACCTAAACATTGTATCCCCCTTTTTTGGCATACTAATGCAGTAGTTCCACTCCCCATCCATGGGTCTAATACAACAGATTCACTATTAACCCCTAAATAACTCAACATGTCTTCTACGAAGACCTCTGAGTAACCCGCATAGTAAGGATGCCAACTGTGGACTCCTTCTCTTTCGTTTTTTTGCCGCTTGGCACTTCGAATATTTTCAGCATCTATATTCATCTAAAACACCTTTCAGCTGTTATACAACTTTCAATTCATGATGTAGTATAACATACTGTAGAAACTTTGTATTAAACACCGATAAGTACCTTTAGTTGCTCATATCCCACTGTTTTTTTCACCCTGCTATGTAAAATGATTCAAATTTAATTCCTTCGATTGTATCCTCGTTTTTATTTCAAACTATTTAGTATAAAACTTAAAATAAGGAAAATAAAAAAACTCCTTAAAATTAAGAAGTTTTTAAGAAAATATCCTTTGTAGTGACTTCATCTCGAATCTCATTAAAACTTTAATTGCCTAGCAAATTATTATATACGAGTAAACCTATCTTAAAAAAACTATAGATTTCTTTTGGCTTCCGTATATACCAAAATTATTTTAACAACACTATCAAGTAGAAGCTTACATGTATTTATAATGAAATCTGATGAATTTTCAAGAAAAAGGAGTTGATGATAAGTATCTAATCTAAATGTTCGAGTATCAATTTTCTCAAAATACTTTAACTTATCAAATAACTCCTTATAATCAACTGGATGAACTACTCCACGACTGTGTACAACCCTATTACGTATTGCTAATAGTAATTGTAAGTCTTTCCAGTTGCTTGATTCGTACAATTCACTAAGAGGGATCACCTGATGAATGCTTTGCAAAGCCCTCTCAATTGTGGAACCACTTAATTGCTTGTTACCAATTGATACGATTTCTAAATTTGAATTATCTTGAAGATCCTTATGAATCTTTACAATAGTATCCTCAAGCTCTGTAATAACAGATGTGAGTATCGATGATCGAAGTAAATTAGGATAATCAACAGTCAATTGATTCACACGATCCATATTGTACTCCCAAAATTCATCTTGCTCCTCCAGACTGTATTCTTCTGCTAACTTCTGCATTCTTTCGAGTTGTGAGGTTGATTGTGCCCTAATTAGATTCTCCATATCAATAGAGTATTCTTGAAAAAGATCGAATTGAAAAATGAAAAGTCTATAAAATAATTTAGCTCTAACCATGATATATTCTCCTTTTTGAATCATAATTAATTCCGAAATTTAAGATTAATCATCGGTTACCAGATTCCAATGATATATAGTTCCAATGTATATGTCCACATAGTACCAACTGAGTATAGGCATATCTTCATAAGATCTAATTTTACATTATTACCGTCCCTTCCTTTATAAAATGAATCTTATACTTCTCTACATCTTTTTTTAAATAAAAATCCATCCTTTTATTACTTTTTTCCTATTTCAATAAATATATCAATATTGAAAAATTTGATGGCTACAGAAATAAGATTGTTCCCTATGTTTCGGTTCAATGTACTCATTCATCCGGTTTAGCTGGTTAGTATTAGGGGAACTGTGTTGAATCATTCATCAATCGGACGGATAACTCGTCCAATATCTCTTCTGTTCTTAGAAAGAGCTTTCCGATGTTGTTCAGTTCTAGTGGCTGGTCATGTGGGTAATCTGCTAGGGATGACATATGTTGCATCGTGCCGATAAACAAGGCAATATCCAATCCGGGTTCAGTGTCCGTATGCACCAAAGGCAAGATTACGTTCATGGTGAGTTCCTTGGGTGGATGAACTGAATGATACTCATGGATATAAAGCGCCTTAATCATGGAGGTTAGAGCCCAATCACATAGAATCAGGCAGGCTTTAAACTGATTGTGATTACGCATGATTGCTGCAAGTTTGAGGTGATATATAGCATGTTGGTGATAGTCCGATATTGTAGTATGTAGCATGTGGTAAGCAGGAGTATGTTTGGATCTAGGTTGTGTGGAGATATCATGGTCTTGCGAACGTGGAGTAAAATCTACTTGGTGATTACAATGTGCTTCGATTATGGACCAATTTCTTGCCATTGTCATCCCTCCAAAGAGTTAATACCAGTATTATACAATAAAATGATACTTATAGTAATCAAATAAATTATTTGTATTCTTCGTTTGGTGTTTACCTTGAGAAAACTTGTCTACACTTTTGAACATAGAGAGGTGAATACCATGAACGAGGACAGAGAAGTTCTGAAGCTGGTCGGAGCCAGAATTCGCGCACTACGCAAAGAAAGAGGGTATTCACAGGAATCCCTCGGAGAAAAAGGTGGATTTCATTTTTCATACATAGGACAGATTGAACGTGGAGAAAAGAATGTTTCTTTGGTGAATCTGGCTAAGATCGCTGAGTCACTGGAAGTGAACTTAATTCAATTATTTGCGTATGTAGAGGAAGAGTTTGAAGTAACTGAAGATGAGAAGCAAATCAAGGGAATTGTACAACTACTAAGAAACTCTAATTCAGAACATATACGAACCGCCAAAAATGTTATAAAAGGAATATTGATGTGAAAACGGAAAACCCTATCCTTCTATTTATGGAAGGATAGGGTTTCTCTCTACTTTGCATAGTCCCTGGTGCATATCATCTTAAATTTGCTCTGCTGCATAAATAATTCATCAATTCTTGATCCCTACAATACACATAACAACCTTTCATCCCCCGAGACATCAAGATTTTATAAATATTTTTGATAAGTTTTGTTAGTTCCTCATTCTTAAATTTAAGCCCTCGTTTTCCCATTCTATCTTTGTACTCATCATAATCTGAATAAAGTTCCATTTTATTCGAATCATATTTTAGATCATTCCCTATAATTACGCCTACATAATCAAATTCAAGACCTTGAGACGTATGAACACATCCAATCTGATCAATACCACTCTCATGGATAGCCCAAGTACTTGATATTGAACGAGCATTCCAAGGCATAGCAAAACGATGTTCTTCAATAATGACATCCGGAATTTCCCCATTGCGATTACCTTCTTTATCAGCTGTCCAATTCCAAGCAAAACCTGCTAACATCCTCGCCTTATATCCCTGATCGTTTTTACTTTTGATTAGATCGTATACTTCGTTAGGCGTGTCTACTAATTTGAATTCAAAAGAATCTTGATCCCAACCATCGAAATTAGCGGTGGGACGAATCTGTAAAGCATCATCAACCCAATTCAAAAATCCTTCTGCTCCAGAACAACGGAACTGTGCTGCTAGTGAATATTCATGCACTTCCGAATCATATAGGGCAGCTAAACGTTTAATCTCGTCTATAGAACCTATATCTTCAGGACGAATACGTTGAAAATCATCTATGAAAAACACATTCACTTTAGATGCCTTTATGATATCTTCTATCTGATTTTCTCCAAGATATTGATATGCTCCTTTGCCTTTTAAGCGATGCGCCTCATCCACAACTAGTACGTCATACATATCAGCTGGCTCTTTGTAAAATTGACTTGATCCCGTAAATAACACCTTTGTCCTAGTTTTGTTTCTAGCTTGTCGCTGAGTCAAGGTCTCTACCATAACCGTCCGGAATGAAGCATTCGGGGCAATGAATTTAACATTCAACTTATTTTTAAGTAATCCACCAAGGGCATTCATAGATATCACTGATTTACCTGTTCCAGGCCCACCTTGCACAATGATTGTGCGTTTTACATCTGTTTGCTTGGCAAGACTCATAATGGCCTCGTATGCAACCTTCTGCTCATCAAGTAAAACAAAATCAGAGTTCCCTTGAAATAATCCATCGATATGATCAATTAGTTTCTTAGAAGGACGAATCCTACCATTCTCAATTAAATAAAGTAAATTAACTCCATTTCCTTCACCTACATGCCTTTTTAGAAAATTTTGAAGTTTAGAAGCATCATCGGCTAGAAACAAAGGAGCTTCACGGATGATATCCTGATATTGATTATATTGAAGGGGGTCCGGGTGTACTGTCCTGTAGTTATGTAGATATGCACATGAGTATCCGTTAATATCTTTGGAATATACGGCCTCATTCATATCACTCAAATACTGTTTGTATGACCATGCTTGATATGAAGGATGCGGTGTCTCTCTTGTTCTACCTCCAATAAAGGCCCTTACGACATCCTCGCGATCCATAGCTTCTACTGCATCCCATTGTTTTAACTCAACGATCACAAAGTTATCATTCTTTTGTTCATCCTGACCTGCAATGATAAAATCTATTCGTTTACTTGTAGAAGGAATGTTGTACTCAATTAATATCCCGCAGTCATCTGCTACCTTCGAATTACGGATAATTTTCTCCATAAACTGCATAGAGTTGTTCCAAGCTCGTACTTCCCCTTGATTAGGTCTTTTTCCCATACCTTTAATAAATGCTTCTTCAATCTGAACTGTAATTTGGTTGTTATCAACTGATTCTCGGAAAGCTAATGCGTTACTGCTGTAGATAATCATGATGCACCGCCTATACGTTATTCATTAGAATTTTTCTTTACTCTCAATATATGAATTTTCTCTGTTAAAACATTTTTTCGCTCTTCAACTCTATAAATGGCTGCTTCTTCTTTAATCTTTGAATTACCTAACAGAAAGTTTTCTTTATCAATAAGATGATAAACAAACCACTTTAAGCTTGTATCATGCTTATCTGTGATATAAAAACAGTCATAATCATATTCACTAAATTTTTCATTAATTTTCTTGTTACTGAATTTTATAATAATCATAAAAACTAAAGTAGATAGACCTAATACTATGGTAACAGCAACTATCGTTAATATGAATTCATCGCTTGGAGTAGGTGAAAAGCTTACCTTTCCTGATAATATTGATTGAGCAACTGAAATTGGAAATAGTGAAAACATACATAAAGTTTGAACTAACAACATGAATTTCCACAATATAATATTCTGTACTCTAGAAAGATTTTTATCGAAATAGCTGTTTTCCCTAAGAGAGATATACAAGATTAGTAGATAAGAGAAAGCACCTATAATAGAAACATATTGGATGAAATATTCACTTACTTCAATAAAATAATATACAGTTGTTAAGATTACACTTAAAACAAAGCCTAGGATTAACTGGGACAAAAAATATATAGTCTTGAGAATCATTTTCTTTTCTTTCGAAAAAAATAACTGTTCTATCTTGGAAGATGTTAGTGTCGTTATGAATTGATTTTTTCGTAAAAATGTATATAAAGCACCGATAAAAATAATTATACTACTTAGACCACTTAACCTTGAAAGTAAAGACCATTCAGCGATTTGACTCCACACTTTCTATAACAACTCCATTCTAACTTTTAACTTCTAATCTAATATCCGTTAAACAATACACTTATTCGCCACCGCTACCATTTTCGCAGGTATCTCTTCCCGCAGTCGCCATACAAAGCTCATCGGTTTGTTCCCCTCATGACTCACATAATCCGCTTCGCCTAAGAAGACAAATGGAGATGTATAGCCATGCTCTTCCTTATACTCCCGCACGAATAGCGCGATCCGATTGCCTGTCTCGCGATGATGAATATACCGTTGCGCGGTAGCCGTATGCTCTGACACCCTGCTCTGAGTCTGCCAGTGGAACAAACGCTCGTTGATCGCATAGTCCTCGTACAACGTTGAGGGTGAGAAATCTTTGTCCGATTTGTTCAATGTAATGAAGAAGATATCGGTCTGTTCATCGGCAAAATACTTCACGCCTTCACGGAAGGCGGGTGATTGCTCAGCGTTCCAGTAGCCAAAGGCGGCAAGCACTTGGTCGATGGAGTACATACAGTGGATATCCAGTGGACAAGTGTACGGGAACGAATTACTTTTATCCACAAATCGCAGATGAGCCAGATTATATTTGAAAATATCCACAAGTTCTTCTCGAAAAGCCTCACAAGACAGCACGCGCTGCACACCCTCTTCAATGCTGCTCAGTCCTAGTTTCTCGGGCGCAGCCCGGTGGAAGGTGTAATAGAACATGATCAACATGCGCCGTTCATCCGCGGTCGTCGGTTCTTTGCCTTTTTCGATATAGTCGATCAGGAACGTCAGCCAGCTTCGGGAGTTGATCGTCAGCACAGATGGCAGTCTGCGGATATACTCATCCTGCTCACTCTCGATAGGCTCTGTCAGTCCAGCTTCGGCTAACATACCGCGGAAATACCTTCTCCCCGTACGTCCACCATAGAATTCATAGAGTTTCATCCCGTGATGCTCTAAAAAATGAGCCAAGGTCAGCGGCAGTCCGGTGTCTTGCTGGAACGTTTGCAGCTTCTGGATCAACGCTCTACGATTGCGGCTCATCTGCTTCAAGTTGCGCATGATGTATTCCTTCGCTTGTTTTTCCAATTGAATGAACGTGCCGCGTGGTAAGTTCGAAAAACCATTCTCGACGTAGTACGAGATGGAATGTTTGGTAGCGCCGATCAGGGCGCGGAATTTATCCTGGAACCTGTATTCCTGATGCGCTTGTCCGATGAAGTCGAGCACGGTCAGGCACTCTTTGCCATCCGCCATCCGCAGTCCACGTCCCAACTGTTGCAAGGAATACGGTCAGACTCTCAGTAGGACGCAGGAACAGAATCGTGTTCACCTCAGGGATATCCACGCCCTCATTGTACAGATCCACGACAAAGATCATGCGCAGTTCCCCGTTCACCAGCTGTCCTTTCGCAGAATGACGTTCCTGTTCGCTCGACCCGCCATGCAGGGCTATGGATGGAATGCCGACTTCGTTAAATATTTTTGCCATATACATCGCATGATCCACCCCAACACAGAACCCAAGCCCCTTCACATCGTCCAGATCGGTTACGTATTTGTTCAAACTTTGGATGATCTGGTTGGCACGAATTTTGTTATGAGTATAGAGCTTCTCCAGTTCGTTCAGATCGTAGCCTTTTCGCGACCATTTCACCTGAGATAGATCGACAGTATCGGTGACGCCAAAATATTGAAAAGGACTCAGCAGTTTCCGGTCAATGGCATCGGTTAGACGGATCTCGGCGGCAATCGTATGATCGAAGTAGGCAGAAATGTCTTTGCCATCCATCCGTTCCGGTGTTGCAGTAAGTCCTAGCAAAATCTTCGGTTCGTAGTGAGACAACAGCCTCTGGTACGAAGGCGCAGCGGCATGGTGGAATTCATCCACGATAATGTAATCGTAATAGTCTGGGCTGGTGATCTCCGTCAGCTTCATGGAGTTAAGACTCTGAATGCTAACAAACAATTGGTCCAGCGCCTCTGCTCGTTGATTCCCGACATGCAGCTCGCCAAAGTTCATATCCTTCAGGATATACCGGAACGTGTCCCGGCTTTGCTTCAAGATTTCTTCCCGATGGGCGACAAAAAGCAGCTTGGCTCCCGCATGGCTTGCCCGGAATCGCTTGTAGTCGAAGGCAGAGATGACCGTTTTGCCAACACCTGTGGCGGCGACGATCAGATTGCGGTTTCGTCCGTACAGCGTACGCTCGGCGTGAAGCTGTTCCAGCACTTCTTTTTGATAATCGTAAGGCTGGATGTCCAGGTGAAAGTGGTTAGACTGATCTTTTTTACGATTCAGAGCGGCCTTCAACTGTAACTCATGTCCTTCATCCTCAGCCACATATCGCGTAAATTCGCGGTCATTCGAGTAACTCTCGAAGGTCGCTTCAATCTTGCGCAGCACGTCGAGTGAGTCCTTCTCCGTCACCTTGAGGTTCCACTCCATACCACTGGTCAGCGCCGGGTTGGACAGGTTAGAGGAGCCGACATAGGCTGTAGTGAAGCCAGTGTCACGTTGGAAAATGTACGTTTTGGCGTGCAGCCGTGTCACTTTGGTATCATACGAAATCTGGATCTCTGTGTTAGGTAATTTGCTAAGTTCAGTAATAGCCTTGAGGTCGGTTGCTTCCATATAGGTAGTTGTGATGATCCGCAGCTTGCCTCCGCCAGCCGTGAACTGTTGAAGCTGTTCCAGCAGCAGGCGAAGCCCGCTGAACTTGATAAATGATACCAGCCAATCGATCCGATCGGCGGTCACGATCTCCTTTTGCAGCTCCAGTAACATACTCGGCTCGGACTTGGCACCTGTGAATAAAGAGCTTTGGGAGATCGGAGTATCTGGACGAACGATTTTGGTATCCCGGACAGCCCGAATGCTGTTCAGCTTGGAATACACATGGGTCAGTACCTCCCCCTGCTCATCCAGTTGCAATTCGTTGTACTCTTCTTCTCCCAGTGTGCCTTTCAGGGTAGCAATAATCTCATTACACGTTCGGATCTGCGCCAGTACTGCGGCGCTGTCTTCGGACTGTTCCCGTACAATCTTGAGCGCTCGTCGGGTCACCGCCGCCAAATACGTGGACAGCAGCTTGCGTGCTTCCTCTGCATCCAGCTTCTCAGTCCCAATGTGATACACATCCGGGTCCAGCGCCGAAATCTCCTGTCTGGTGATTGTGTTGATAAGCTGTTCATATATACCTTGCTTCATGAATGTACCTCGTGTGGGTGTAGGATGGTTGTGGATATGTAGGTGATTTCATTAGTTGATTTGTTATTCACAAATGTAAAACCAGTATTAAACTGTAAATTTTTTGTAAAATTATTGTTTTTCAACTATCTTATAAGTTAATATTTGGATGTGGCCACAAATATATCAAAAGGAGTAGATTCCATAATCATGAAGAGTCTATTGAAAAAATCCATAATTACTCTTGCACTTACTGCATGCACGGTAGGTGCTATATCTGCGGCCTCATTTGCATCATTCAGTTTTGATTCGTACGCAACGACTACAGGTAGTGGCGGAAGATTTATCGTTACCGCATACACTGCTCAAACCAATGAACCATTCATCAAATCAATACATGTCTCAGCCCGAACTAACGATGGTACTTATGAGTCTCGCAATAAAGAAGCTTCGCCAACGGATCAAGTAACTCTTATCATGACTACTGCAGGAGCTGCAACTAGCGGTACTTCCTGGCATGATTGGGTCAGCGCAGTAGATGAAGCAAACCGTACGAAAAGCATAAATTTCCGCTGATCCTTCCCGATCTTACTTCATATTATCCAAAACGTGAATAAGGCTGATACCTTATTCACGTTTTCCTTACTATTGGAGGAAAACATGCGACATATCTTTAACGATATATGGATTAACAAAAAGATTTTTGTGATGCTTTTTCTCGGCTTTGTATTAACTGTACTGCCGATCCTCATTTCTCTTTCAACTCAAGAATACTACGACAAGATTTTTTACTATTCCAAGAATGGAAAATACGAACATTACTATTCAGCAACTTTGACAAACATGAATCAAGTGAATTATAGCTCACTTCAAGCTATTGCTGAATCAATTACGTCGAATACAAGTGTGATCACCCAGAACATAACCATATTTCATCCTGAGTTAGGCAATGTTCAAGTCGTCGGAATGTTGAATCACAACTGGTCGCCTCCGTTACTTGAAGGTACCGGAATATCTTCCGAAACAGCCAATGCGGTAATGACTGGAACCATGATATCCAAACACGTTGGCCCACTGGAACTATTCGATAAAAAATACAATGTTACGGGGATTGCGGGAGACAACACTGGAAAAGAGTCTATATCGGTATTCAACTATACAATATTCACTTCCTTTGAGGGATTGCCGGATGTTATTAAACACGAAATAGAACAAAAAAAATCCATTGAACTTCTATTCAGATCGGATCAAGACACAACTAAAGAGATTCAGCAGTTTATTTCAGAGGTACAGCGAATTACCCCTGAGGTTAGGGCAACGATTGAGAACATAACAAAGTCTTATGAGGTAGAAAAAAAATCAAGGGCGGGTGTAAACGAAGTATTAAGTTATCCATATAAACTTTTTATCATTTCGCTCATTAACTGTATAAATATAAGCTATCTGTGGATTTACTTGAAGCGAAAAGAAATCTCGTTGCGCAAAGCTTTGGGAGCTAGCCATTTGCAAATTATTGCTCACCTGTTCAGTCAACTGCTTGTGTGCGCAGTAGTGGCATCCGGCTTTTCATTTTGTATTCAATGGGCCCTCAGCCGTACCAGTTTCGCTATCATTGATGCCACAAGTTACGATGTGCAGTTGAATTACATGCATATCATTCTTGGCACATTCATCACCCTTGCTACGGCAGTCATTACTGCCATGATTCCGCTTCTGCTCATTCTCAGAACAGAACCAGCGCAAGCCTTAAAGGAGTAGACCCTCATGTATAGAATCAAAGATGCGCTCAGAGCATTGAAAAACAGATGGGTGATATCCATACTTTTACTTATCCAGTTTACATATGGTTTGTCCACCATCACTGGAAGCAGCAATATCTTTTTAAATCTATATGACATGAACTTTAACTCCCTGCTCGATTTGAAAAGCACATATGTTGTTGTGCCTGCAAAAGGAAGTGCTTCTGCTCATATACTATCTAAGGAACAAGTGGACAAGGTATACAGTCAATTGGAACAGCATCCCGACGTCATTTCATTAGGTACGTACGCCGAGGAGATTTTACTACTGGATACGTCTTCGAACCCTGACCGAAGGTTAATGGATCAGCTGACCCGGAGCTCTATGACATCGGGGCTGAACGAGCCCTTTATTACTGGAATCATGATTGATGAGCAATATAATGAACTTCTTAATGGGCAATTTGCAGCTGGCACCGGATTTACTTCGCATGATTTCAGAAAAAATAGTCAAGGGCAAATGCCCATATTGGTCGGCTCCTTCTTCAAGTCGTATTACAGCCTCGGCGACCTCATCAATCATAAATACAAAATTGTCGGCTTCTTGCCTAATAAATACTTGGTGTATAGCAACACATCCAACGTCTACTTAAAGCTGGATAAGGCATTCATAATGCCTATGCCCACAGATCGTTTTGATAGTAATGATGCCATCTCATCAAGATTACAACAGACAACCATCCTCACGTTGAACCCTAACGCCAATGTGGATGAGTTAAATAACATCTTCAGTTCAAATCAAGTCAATCTGACTCTGAAGAATTTGGGTACATCCGTTCATGAAAACATCGAACAAAATATGTATCTGGAGACCTTTCAAACCATACTTGGATTGGCTTTTGTCCTGTTTTCAATCACTGGAATCGTGGTAACTACGATCGTCTCGCTGATGATTCGCAAAAGAGAATTTGGCATCAAACTCGCTTTGGGTGAACGTCCTTTAGGCATATTAGGTCAGATTACGATTGAAAATATCCTGATCGGGGTTATTGGCTTCGGGTTGTCTCTAATCCATTTTCAATGGAAATATAAAGAACTGCTCCAAATCTCCAAAGAGATAAATATGCTTAGTCCGTTAGACTTCAAATTAGATGGTTCCATTCTATTCATCATTTTTATCATCTTTAGTTTCATTATCGTCGTTTCCAGTTTCATCATTTATTTATATATACGAAAACAGGATATAAAATCGCTCATCGGAGGCATGGAATGATGGAACTTATTCAATTAAAAAACATCACCAAAGCGTATCGTCGCCAATCCCCTGACGCCCCTGCCCTGGAAGATATCAATCTTACTATACACCGCGGAGAGTTGATTGCCATCATGGGACCCTCAGGCTCCGGTAAAAGTACCTTACTCAATATACTGGGGTTTATGGATCATCCTACCGAAGGCGAATATCTTTTTGAGGCTCAACCTCTGCAACGAATCTCGTCTCGTCATATTCATAGGACAAGAAATCAAATGGTTGGATTTGTTTTCCAACATTTTGCCCTGCTCAAAGATTATACAGTTCAGGATAATGTTATACTGCCACTGACCTTTCGAAAAGGAAAACATAAAGACAGAGTAGCCAAAGCCACACATTATCTTGAAAAAGTCGGGTTAGCATCGCATCGTCTAAAAAAGGCAAATGAACTGTCCGGGGGCCAGCAACAGAGGGTGGCCATCGCCAGAGCCTTGGTGGGAGAGCCTGAATTGATCTTGGCCGATGAGCCCACTGGAAATTTGGATCGACGAACCGGTGAAGAAATCATGGATCTCCTGCAACAATTACACCATGAAGGTAGAACGATTATCATCGTGACGCATGATGATGAGGTTGCCAAGCGATGCGACCGCATCATTAGATTAGTTGATGGAAAAGTCCTTACTGATCAGAATAACTATCAACACCACGTTTAAAATGAATCTGCAAAATGATGGGCCGAGTAACTCCGATAATTAGCATTAGAGTTCAGTTTAGGACATCATACGTGGCTTGATAGACATCAAACTCATTAGGTGTATCAACTTTCCCGACAATTTTACCGTTAATATTTGGTATCCGGACCGCACGCATGCTGTTCAGCTTGGAATACACATGGGTCAATACTTCCCCCTGCTCATCCATCTGCAATTCGCTGTACTCTTCTTCTCCTAACGTGTCTTTCAGGGAGGCAATAATCTCATTACAGGTTCGAATCTGCTCTAATACGGCCATCTTATCTTCCGTCTGTTCCCGCACAATCTTGAGCGCTCGCCGGGTCCAGCGCCGAAATCTCCTGCCTGGTGATGGTGTTGATAAGCTGTTCATATATGCCTTGTTTCATGAAAGTTCTTCCTATTGCCTCTAAACGGCAGGAGTACTCCACTTTGAATGTGCATCTCATATCTAGTATCAATTAGCTCTTCTTCATCATTCGTATCTTGGATTCAAAGCGTCTCTCCAAACGTCATCATCCACGAAATTAACCTTTTTCTCACTAAAATAAGCTCGCGTCACTTGCTCCAGATCATTCAAGATTTGGGGCCAATCATTCTCGTTAATTTCCTTGGATTCAAAGTCCCCAACAATGTTCAGCCATCGATGATTTAACTGCCGGTACTCCTCGATCCTGGCTTTAAGTTCAGCTGTTACAGGATAACTGTTTATATCCAGCCTCTCGAACGTCATTCGCATGCGGTGAAGTGTAGGTGGCAAAATGTCATCTTGGCCTAAGTCGTTTGTAAATAATGCTGCGGGTTGTAGCAGCCAGTTGGCTTCTTCGCTGAAACTTAGATTCATCAAGTTATACTTATCTATAATCTGCGTCATATCTGTAAAGTTGTAATAGAGCTGGCTGGCTTGTTCTCCATCCTCAACCATCTCGTTTGTTATTATTTCATTCGTAAGTATTCGGTTAAATAAAATATTATTATTTATGATCGCACTCTTCATATCAACGATATCTTGGCGGACATTCATCGTTAGATACTGTTCATACATTCTTTTTTCTTTATAAAAACTATAGGTTAGTACAAGTAAGATCACAAAAGCAATACAACATCCGATCATTAAAAGTCGTTTTTTTAGTATCATGGCACTTTGTTCTCCTAAGATTTTATGGTAAAAGCACCTCTAGTTTGTGTGTAGAAGTGCTAACCTTAATAAATCCTCTTAACTCATACAATCTTTTCGCTACACCACTTTGGGTTGTACGGCTTTTGACTTAATATCAAGATATCGTCAGCTGTATAATACCACTCAGCATCATCAAACCATAGGTAATCTTCCGTGTTATCTTGAAAATACTCTACTACAAACCTATAAATAAATTTATATTCATGATTAATATTTACAACATCCGCTGCCCAAAAGTAATCTGTTGATTCGGTGAGCCACGTAAAACTATCATATGAATTTTCGACAACTTTATTCACGTTAAAAGTGAAGTACCTAATAGTTTCTTCATCATCAGTATTTGATAGGGTCTCTTCATCCACTTCAGATAGCGTGCCTTCTGCAGATTGAAAGTTGTTATCTGTTTCATGATCAACTGTTAAATGAAAACAATACATATTCGCTCTCTGTGCTGCATGCTTAAAGTTCTCAAGAGTCTGCTCCGGAGAATAATTTGAGATTTTTTTTAGAATGATTACTGAACTCATTTACTTATATCCTCCTTCAATTCGTCTAATGAGCTAATTTTATATTCTGATCTTTTAATTTTTCAACTGAGTCAGACTGAGTTTTATTTTTCACAGTTACATCTTCCATACTCGTGTGGCAGCGGGCTAAACCGCTGAAAGAAGATGCAGATTATGTCCGTAACCACTTGTAAAGGCTGATGGAACACTAGGAATACGAATATCCATTAAACCAAAAGACAATCTTCTGATGTTGAATAACGAAATAGGAATGTTATACTTGCTATAGTATATTAGTAGTATTTAGAATTAAAGTTTATTGGAGGGAAGTATTCATGAATATAGTAATTGAGAAGTTAAAAGACACTGATCTTGAAAGCTTGTATGAATTTGAGATTGAAAACAGAACTTTTTTCGAGGAAATGGTACCGTCTCGAGGAAATGATTATTACAAGCCTGAGGGTTTTAAAGTAAGGAATGAATCTCTGCTTGATGAACAAGCTAAAGGACTTTCCTTTTTTTATTTAATAAAAGACGAAAATAATTCTATTCTTGGAAGAATAAATTTAGTTGATATTGATGATTCCGATAAAATAGGATTTCTCGGCTATAGAGTGGGACAAATTCACACTGGAAAAGGTATTGCTAAAAAAGCATTAAAATTATTTCTCAATACAATAGTTGATTTAGATATAAAAGAAGTTGAGGCAAAAACAACCACCAACAATATAGCATCTCAGAAAGTTTTAGAGAAAAACGGATTCGAGCATACAGAAACTAGTGATAAAGAATTTGAAATGAATGGGCAAATGTTAAAATTCATTAGTTATAAATGGATAAATAAATCATTGTTTTAATAACCAATGCCTTCTGCTTAACCTCTCCTCCATCATCTCTCTTGAATCATCTAGAAAACCACGATTCCAGGTCCACTGGTGAGTCTCCTATTATTCCTGGAACATATGGATTGGTGTAAAGAAAATCCTTATTTATTTTCAACCCACCTTTTTGAATGGCATGTCACTAATATAGTCGAGTATATTTTAATGCTCCTTCGCTATTGTAAGTTTCTTCATCCTTATCAAAGAAAAGTTTCTCTTTTCTACATATGTTCCGAGCAGCACTCGATAAAAGATAAGTCGGCATGCTCTTTCCAAGTCTAAATAGTATAAAAGATGATATCCCCATGAATTAAATCTCCCAATAATAAGATGATACAACTTTTCACTGCTTGTCGGCCATGATCAGGGATGAGCTTTATATCAGCTATTGTATAGATTCATTTTCTATACTCTCAACTTCTAACATCTTTTGTTCAACCCATTTCATAACCATTTCCGCCTCCTTTAAAGCAATCACTCCCTTTTTACTTTTAAATTTGTAAGTTTCGTAAGCCCATAGTAATATTACTTTTACGAATTCAACTGTCTCTAACTTACAAATGGGTTCAATTTCATCTTCTTCCTCATCATAAAATGGATCTTCAATTATTGTGTAATCTTTATGTGATATGACGCTGGATGCATTTCCTCCATGTCTATATTCGGGGATTCCTCCCCTTAATAAATCAAAATAATTCTCAATATCTTTTCTCAAATCTTCAAATCTCCAAGGTATATCAGATCCTAAAGGATCACTTATCATAGTGGCGAACTTAAGTGATTTTTCCTCGTCAAAATCCATTACAACCATATTAAATTCATCCATGTATTTCAATTTATAATTATATTTTATCTTCACTAATGTACCCTCCAATTCAGTATATTGGGTATGCTGAGATTATCTTATCATTTCTCAAAATAAGCTCTATTTCCATACCTGTGCTTGTTTTCCCTATATATTTATTGTTTTTTATATTTACTTTACTATTAAAAGCTTCATTTACTGAATCAATTACCTGTTGTGGTGTCCATTCCTTTGGAAAAAATGTGGATTTGGGTCCTTTTGGTACTCCATTAATTTCAACATTGGCTTGATAGACACCAAACTCATTAGGTGTATCAACTTTCCCGACAATTTTGCCGTTACTATTTGGCATCCCTTCATAATGAAAACCATTGGCATTCCCATTTTTGAGTATTTCACCACCAAAAATATGGCTTAATCCGTTTTCTTTAGTTCCTGTTTTAAAGTTTTCTGTATTTTGTAGACTCCCGAGCCACCTCTCTTTATCTACAACAGGTTTACCATCTTGTCCAGCCCCTTCTTTACCCTTATCCGCTTCTTTCTTACCTCCCCCTAATCCCCCGCCCATATCTTCTTTCGAACGAAGCGCCCTGCCAACAAAGGCGTAGGCCAATACCTGACCCATCACAGAACCACTATAATAGCCTACCCCACTCTCATCCATCTGTTTCTTCTGCTCATCTACAAACTGCTCAATGTCAGACCTGGCTGTTCCTGTGCCCCAAGCGGCATCCCATGCGAATCCGATTCCTCGTCCAACATCGACCACTCTGCCCAAAGTCAGCCCATAGGCCACACTGGCGACCGTCCCGAATGGATCATAAAAGAGCGCCTCTGCTGTCTGTCCAATTCCCGTTACGGTCTCTCCAACCGACTTGTCGAGCAGTCCAACACCGAAATTTCGTTTCAGTTCTTCCGGAATGTACAGTGCAACCTCACCCGAACCATCCGCTGTTCTAAAATTCTTCGCTATAAATATAAATTCATTCTGAATTTTATCCAATAGCCCAATTGTGGCTGGGAAAACTTCTTTCACCTGCATAAAATCCCAGAAGAACCGCTCTCCTGTGACACCAGACCATTCGGACTGCAACAGGTAAATTGATTTTTCCAGATCCCGGACCATTCGCTCCAGTTCCAGCTTCTTCTGTTGAACCAATCGCGCTTTTTCCTCTAATTCATCGGGATGTACCTGAATACGCTGCATCTATCTTCACCGCCAACCTGACCGTAGTATATGTACCTAAATTTTAACAAGTTAGACAGGGGATTGGAATCAAACAGAGGATTCAATTTTTTATAAGTAGTCCGGTAGGTAGGAGATATCCTACAGGCAAGTATATTGCACATTAGTGCATGTTGAAGGCTAATATACTGAGCTTCTCTATCTTAAACGAAAGCGCCAGTCGATCAAATCGGCGGTCACGATCTTCTTTTGCAGCACCAATAACATACTCGTCTTAGACCTTGCGCCTGTGATTAATGAGCTTAGAGGTTCATAGAGTGTGGGGGAAAACATCTTCAACTTGGCCGGTAGAAACATCAGCGGATTATACCAGTATGTCTAGGATCATAAAGAGCAGTATCCCGAAGTTCACATTACTCACCATTCTTCCATACTCGTGTTGCAGCGGGCTATACCGCTGGGCGGCGATGATGAGGTTGCGGCGGGTTCGTCGATACAGTGACGCTCGGCGTATAGCTGTTCCAGCACTCTGCCCGTGAGTTATATGACATTCACTACTCATGTAGCGAGGAGATGAAGATACAGCAGAAGGCCAATTCTTCTTGTTCTCCTATGAACCCAATCAAAATGAATTTAATAACATAACATAAACTATCACTTTTAGGAGGTTGATATGTATGACATTAGTAAAATATTCTACTGGTCCAGTTGAAAATGCTATTAATACTGTAACAGTTCCCGGAGAGTCCAGAACTTTTTTCGCGAAGGCAGTTAATAATGGAAGTAGCAACGCTACGGTACGTGTTCGATTATTCCGTTTGAATGGAGCAAAAACTCTGGTTAGCACATTTACTTTCACTCTTGCACCAGGCTCTTCTAGCTTCCGGGTTCTGAATGTTGCTAATTTGGTTCAATTTGAAGTTGAGTATACTACAAACAGCGAACATGTCCTTGTGTCAGGATGGGGTAAAAACGCAACTGGCCGACTGGTTGCAGCTCATCGCTTTTCACCTACAGAATTGGCTAAGAAAAGTTTCGGCAAGCACTCTAAGCATTATAAACACTATAAACATTATAAAAAGCATTAATAATAATCAGTAGATTGGAGATCGACCTGCTTCTACAGAGGTGGGTCTTTTGGGTTTATGTTTCAGATTCTGCCGACCTTCTATTATTTGTATTAAAGCTCTCTTGTTTTATCAATACATAAATCAAAAAAAGCCGCCATATAGCGACACAAAAAATACTCGGTGGCTATCAAGCTAAGTTCAACTTCCTTTTCGAAGTCCATTTCCCCCAGAGCATCAATAATACAAGCACTAATGCACCGATAACCAAATTAAGTCCGATCTCCATCAAACGCTGCACATTACCATCCAGGAAAACGCCATACCCCTGAGTTACCGAGGAACTAAACTGCTCTGACGTAAAGAATGCGTAATAGAGAGTGAACATCATCATATGAACCAATGTATACATGGTGGAAAAGACAAACGGGAGTATGGATATATAACGATTTTTACTTACAGCAAAAAGGATGAGCACTTGTGTTACCAGGAACAAATCGCCTATCAACATGACTTCAATCCGACCGGAAATATCATATGAACCACTGAAAAATAACTTTTCAAACATCGTAAACGATAATCCCTCACCCCAATAATCAACCAAGATTTGAAAGTAGGCTTGCAGATATCCTAAGGCAAATAACAGTGGCAGAGATAGCAGACAAAGTCGATCTACTCGTTTACGAGTTAAACATATACAGATGCTTAATGCACTCACGGTAATCAAAACAACCGGCATAATCTCGATATATCGGTTATGTACACCGTATTGATTGGCTACTAGTCCAGCTACGAGTGTCACGATGAAAAGGATAAAACTTGCTAAAGCACAACCAAGTATCGTCCTCATATTGAATCCATATGTTTCTTTGGTTACCGTTCTGCGTAGTTCTGAAATAGAGCCAAATTGTTGGATGCTGCGTTCCATAGCCTGTTCTTCAGAATATCCCTGACTTCTATAGTGATCGGTAGACGAATGGAGATGAGCGGCCATTTCTTCTCTCCACTCGGACTTTTCCCGTTTGGACAAAAACGTATAGCGGAGTACTTGATCTAAATATTGTTCAATGACTTCCATGAAGACTCCCTCCCAAGAAAATATTGATGATCTTTATGTTATCCGTCCAAGATGTTCTCAACTTGTCGAGCTGAGTCTGACCCTCGGAGGTCATTCGGTAATATCGTCGCCGTGGTCCTCCAATTTGCTCCCCCCAATAGCCCTCAATGTACCCATTAGCCTCCATTCGTTTGAGGGCGGGATATAACGTCCCTTCTTTCAGATCAAATTGACCGTTCGTCTCGTCATGTACCATTTTGGATATTTCATACCCGTATGCATCCTGCTTACTCAGAACAGACAGTACAATACCATCAATGTAACCTTTCATCATTTCATTCCTCAGTTCTCACACCACCTACTGTGTAATTCTATGTAGTCAGCATAACAAACAAATATTGTAAAAAGCAATACATAAAATCATTTGAGATTAATGTTCTCCCTCGAATTTAGGCATATCTAGAAGGTTTATTTCTTCCTATTGCCGAATTCGGCCGTTTGTTAAGTTCGTTAATACCCTTTAGAGTCGATTGGTGCCTTGTACAAAAAAGTCCGGCTTCTATCACAGATAGAAGCCGAACAAGATAATGATGCAGCATGATTCAAGTAAGCGTTAAGACACTACGAATTGTACTACGACTGGAATTCCAGCATTCAGCGCGTCTCCACCAGGAATCGTAATTGTAGTGGTTGTAACGGAGGAAGTATCTGCTGTCTGCATAATACCGTTAATATAAAGATTGTAATAATTGAACGTGCCTGGAAATGCCGTTGCAGCTGTACCTGCGTCGTTTGTAAAAGCCGTCGCAGCAATCGCAAACGTCGCTCCGGTACCTGTTCCATCGCCAATGGTTGCAGCATATCTTAAACTGTTCTGAAAGGGTGTCACGAGTGGCATGTTTCTCACCTCCTACCTGACATAGTATATGTGGTAGATTCGAGAGTCGTGAAGGCAAAGTCACGAGGAGGTTTGACTAATTTTAACCATTTATTATATTTACTGTTAGTTGGATAGTCTCCAAGATGATCGGCGTTTCTGCAAAAAGTACACCACCTTGCGAAGGAAAAAACAGCATAACCTTATTTACTTCATATGAGTTACCTGGCTGTACGATCCCGTTGATATAAAGATTGTAGAAACTCGTAAGTCCTATTCCTGCAAATTCGGATACGCTCCCACCCTCATCATTCGCGAATTCCACGGCGGGAATCGTAACCGAGTCCAATAAATTCAGATCGGTGTCTGGAAAATAGAAGTAACGGTTTACCGTAGGAATGATCTCAATTCCGGGTACGCTGCCCGGCGGACCTTGCTCACCTGGGGGACCCGTTGGTCCTTGTACTCCGGGAATTCCTGGGAAACCCTGCTCGCCTTGGGAGCCAGCGGGACCCTGCGCTCCGGGCAGACCCGGTTCGCCTTGCTCACCCTGCGGGCCGACAGGACCCTGCGCTCCGGCAAGACCCGGTTCGCCTGGATCGCCGCGAAGGCCAGCGGGGCCTTGCGCTCCAAGTTGGCCCGGCTGCCCAGGCACACCGTGGGGACCGACAGGGCCTTGGGGGCCTTGGGCACCTTGCTCCCCTACCAGACCTTGTGTTCCATGAGGTCCAACAGTCTGAGTTTCATGTTGTCTCACCGGAGCCAGCCGGGGCCTGGACTCCCGGCATGCCGGGTTGAGGCCAATTCCCCTCGGCAAAGCAATGATTTTTTTGCCACAGACTACTTTCAGTTGTCTTATTGGACGCTTCGGTCGGAGGTAGCGCCGCTTTTTCCGGCAAGGTTTACGGGTCATAGGGCAATTCCTGAGTTTTCCCAGGGATTTTTTTCTACATTTCGGTATTGAACGTCTCGATCTTAATCGTTTGGGCGCAGCTCTTCTCTTATTCAGATACTTCAGAACGTTCACTCTCCTTAGGCCAAAGCACACAGTGTATATGCCCTATTCTATGTCCTTGCCACATTCGGAGAGTGTGCGAATAACTATGAAGGATGCCCAATAAAAAAAGACAACAGCTCCTGCTGCAGTCCTTTGTCTTAGCCATATGCTTTCATTGTTTGCTCATGAGGGTTTTTTTGGTGGACTCTTACCTCTACTCAAAATGCTGAACGATTTCTTCAGGTTTATGTGTCTCCAATGTAATCTGGCCTTTCTCAAAGAGGATCATATACGGGTATGTTTCTAGTTCAAAAATCTTCTCAAATTTAAATTTATGTTCATCACGAATATTATAAAAAGTCACGTTGGTGATTGGGCCTTCCGCCCTCAGATTCTGGTTGTTCACTTCATTCAATTCTGTCTGTAAATCAACAATAAATGGCCGCTCCGCAGGGCGATCGGTAAATACAATTAGAGAAGCATCATTCCTCTGATTTTGAGTCAAATGTTCAATGGCCTTCTCTCTATTGTTCTGACCACACCCTGTCAATAAGAGTATCAACACACTCACTATCCAGAACCTCTTCATCAAACACGCCTCCAATATATGATATAAGTTAATTCATAATCACCATGAGTTAACTCTTTTGATTGTTTACACTAATGCTCTTTTCAATTGCTTATAAAACGTCAACGGGTCAGCATAATCCGGTAAACCCGCAACCTGTCCGTCACCTAGTTCGAGAATAATCCAGGATCCGCCTTCCATCTTGGCAAAATCCATTGTGAAGAAACGACTTTGAATCGATTGGGCAATGTCCAGAAACGAAATAAATGCTTCCTTGAATGCTTCGTCCTGACCGTCATCCCAATAGTTTGAAATGTATGCAGGCTTACCGTCCATCATAAACACACGCATCTCCCGGGACAACGGCATGCCGCTCTGATCGTGGTAGGATAGAAACTCCAACTGAACATACTCCCTGAACACAAGCCCTGCATTCAATTCCTCACCTTGTAACGTCACAAAGTTATGCACAATCTGCTTCATATGCTCCTCATCCGCAGCATCTGGGATGTAACAGGCTTCCTTCCACTCATGTTTACGAGATTTTACGTAATCCTTAACGATAATCGGCTGATTACCAAACTGGCGCGCGGCCTCCTTAACGGCATCTGGAGAAGCCTGGATATCTGACATAGGCACCCAGACGGAGCGCGGTGTATATCCTTTGATTACGTCATATGACTCGGGCAAGTAATGGCAATGCTTATATTGCTCCGGTGTGTTAATGAGATATAGATTTTTTGACTCCAGGGCCTCATATAGTAGCTCATACTCTTCCGGTCTCAGCATCCAGCCGCGATATAACACGTCCTCTCGTTCTGTTGCTTTCTTCAGCCGTCTCACCGCGAGATCCGGTCGCTGGTTCACTATTAGCTCTTCCAGATGAACTAATCCCAACTCAAATCCAAATTCCTTGGCACATATATACTCTTGTTCGTAGCTTTCGTCTACCTTCTTCTCATTCAGCGGTGAACTACAAAAAATAATTTTCATATGTATCTCCTTTTTTCATTTTGCTTTATTGTGTTTCTCATACGATGTCGATCCAACTGAGCTCTAAGGTATAATAAACGAAATACTATTATATACAACCCTCGTTTTACAGGAGCTAATGATCCAATTCGAAGGAGGCTCATCCATGAAATTAGAACGACTTGATCATCTCGTGTTAACCGTAGAGAATCTGGAAGCAACGATTGCATTTTATACGAATGTATTAGGCATGCAGGTAGTTGAATTCGGCCAGGGCCGAAAAGCGTTACAGTTTGGACAGCAGAAAATCAATCTGCATGAGCGGGGCAAAGAGTTTGAACCGAAAGCTCATATCCCCACGCCGGGTTCAGCAGATCTTTGTTTTCTGGTCAGCACACCGCTGGAGGAAGTCATTGCGCATTTAACACGACAGAACACGAAGATCGAAGAAGGACCAGTCAAGCGGACAGGTGCACTGGGGCCAATCTGTTCGGTGTATATACGTGATCCTGACGGTAATCTGATCGAACTATCCAATGCTTTGTATGCATAAACCACCAGCTCTCGCTCTCCATATAGCAGCAAAAAGATCCTGAAAAGCCTCGGCTTCGCAGGATCTTTTTTTGATTTATAGCATGAATAATTACATAGCTCAACTATTTACGGTTAGATACCGCTCTCATCACTTGGGAATCGAAAAGGTACTGCCTGCCTTCTCACAACCGGTTAACACGTTAAAAACACGTCCTTGCTCACTCTTCATCGTACCGATCCCTTCGCAGGTGTTGGTCGTGATCCCCTGTTTGGAGCCATAGGCATCCCTTGAGTTATCATAAGTCGATTGAATGACTGAGCCATCGTATATCAATTCATAGATGATGGCCCCACCTTCGATGGTATACATCGTCACACGAACCTGATCCTGCTGCTTGTTCTTCACATTCTTCACAAATGTGTTCCACTTATCCTTGTTCCGCATGCCTTCGAGAAGTACAACGACATCCCCGCTTTGCTCCGCTTGCTCAGGGTTATGTGGCTCAATAATTTCCGAAAATGAATTCATGATTACTGGAGAATCCACTGTCTGATCATTTGCCTCACAGGCTGTTAACATCATTAACGCTATCGAAAGCGTGAGCAGTACTCTTTTCATCCTATCACCTCATGCTTAAGACGATAAAGTCGCTGTTCATGTTACATCTCTTTTCAAAACCCTGTTCCAATCATTGTGTGCAAGCGCTAATGTACCTTTGTATCGACTGAATGTACCCCAGATGATACCACTCATGATAAAGCGTGCGCGGAATAATTTCCCCGATGGTGTTCATGCCAAGTTCACTCTCGCGTTGCAGCGGTTCTTCAAGACGACCGGAAAATTTGCGCTTTAGCACCTCTGGCTGCATCTTCAAACGCTCCATTAATTCCTCCCACGTTGGCGGTTCTTCTGTCCATGTTGCAGGGCTTGTCCCGAATCCAAAAAATTTCTCATACGCCGTCGGAATTTCCGCCTCATCAGCAATCAGATAATGAAACCACGTATCCTGATCCAAAATGATATGTCCCACATTCCATCGAATGGAATTGTTGAAACCCTGAGGAACCACATCTACTTGTTCCGGATTCATGGCCACGCACACCTGCAACGTAAATTGCCTTACATCCTGCAGTTGATTCCAAAGAACATCCTCATTGAATTTCATGATTGTTCCTCCTCTGTTTACTAATGGTAATGACTGCTCCATAAGCTGAAACGGCGATTTCTATCTTCAATATAAAGGAAATTTTATCATTTGTATGTAACTTCGACTCTCCATAAAGTGTTTATATAGCAATGCATCATTTACGTCCATCTCATCTGAAAAAGAGGCGATACCTATGCGTTCGATTAACCCATCCAATAACATAGCAAAAGAAAAACGACGCTCTACTTCACGCTTGAATCATAGACCCAATGGGAAAGGTAAAACGGCCCGCCGATTCGCCATTGCCATGGCTGCAGCATTAGTTGTATCAAGTCTGTTGATTGAGCTGGCAGATGAGCAAACGACTCACGCAGCCACTAACGTACAGCATTCCGCCAGTAACACTTCTGTTCCATCGAATGCAGCAAACGCAGAGAAGAAACTCCACTATACCGCTGTAGAGGGGGCTTATTATTACACAGTCGCCTTAAGAAGTGATGGTTCGGTCTGGACCTGGGGCCGCAATCTCTTTGGAGAGCTGGGTGTGAGCGAGAACATTCGATATCGTCATACGTCTAGTCCAATCCGAATACCGGTACTATCTAATGTAACAGCTATTTCAGCCGCCGGTGGTGGAATCAACGCAGCCGTTCAGGCGGATGGAACGGTCTGGGAGTGGGGTGCTGGCAAACTACCAAGCAAAGTCGAAAGCATCAACTCTGCGAAGGATGTAGTGAGTGGTTCTTTTACTGTCGCCCTTCTCCATAACGGGACAGTATGGTCATGGCAGCGCCCTACCGCTCAAGGAAGCGATTCTGATCTCATACGTAAACCGCATGCGATTAGCGGACTGAAAGATGTTATCCAGGTTGGATCCGCAGGTCTGCATGGATATGCTTTGAAGAAAGATGGCTCCGTATGGACATGGAACGAGCCCGACGAACCCGGTAAAATCCTGTCCAAACCTACCAAGATAAAAGGTCTGACCAACATATCTTCGATCACAAGTACAGATACGTCCCTGCTTGCACTGGATAAGAACGGGAAAGTCTGGGGTTTGGACGAGACAGGGAAAGCATTCGCCTTTCATTACGACTTCAAGGTGAAAAAGATGGATGGAAATTCGCAATATATGTTATTACTCACGACATCCGGTGAGGTATATAGCTACGGAAGGAGCGTGAACGGCAAAGAAGGCAAAGTAAACCATTTATCCGGCATTACTGATATTTCAGCAGGATATTACCACAGTCTTGCCTTATCCTCGGATGGAGCCGTCTGGGGCTGGGGAAGTGATAAATACGAGGAAGCGGGTGCACCTGCAACGTCATCTGGTGGCATGGTCTACAAACCCGTTCAAGCCAAAATTGGCACAGATGTATATCTGAACGGTGAGTTGTTCCAGTCGATGTATGCCGCTGTTGAAACGGCTAAGACCGTGCAACTGCCCATCAAAGCCATCGCAGCAGCACTCGGAGCAGAATTTGAGATTCACCAGGTGGAAGGTAGCCTGAACCACTATACGTTAACATATGACAATCGGACAATCACAATCCAACCTAACGAAACACAGTATGTTATAACTTCCGCAGATGTGTCTGGGGAGAGAGTCATGCAGCTGCCTGAACCCATAAATAACTACTCGGGAGCAACCACAGTGCCTTTTGAGGTATTGCGTGGTTTGGGATTGAACGTGTCCTGGGATTCAGAGAAAGCAATGCTGACCATTGACGATGCTGATAAAAAAGAGTCAGGAAGCTAAAAAAGTCCATTTCTTTCTAAAAACACGCGCTTCTTGTGACTTCTGCATTTTCTATTCTATATACAGCATCTCCTTTTTGGTTACTAAGAGTCTAGCGTATGAATTGGATGAAAGAACTTCGTAAAGAATCTAATCTAAATAAAAAGAGTGACGGTTATCCGTCACTCTTAAATAACTAAGAAGTCATCCACTCATAATGATGCCGAGCGAAATGATTTAATTCACTTATATCAGTAAATTTCTCCAAAAATAATCTCGTCTCACTCTTGTATCCCAATGTATAGAAAATCAGAAATCGTTCGTCCTCTGATAATTGAGAGAGAGCAATACGGGTATAATTCGAATCTCTCAAATCTTCTTCTGTGTTCAGACCATGCTGCTCAATCAATTCAAGTATACAATAATAGTTATTAAGGTAATGTTTAATATGCCGACCTTTAAGTCTAAGAAAATCTTCTATTGTTTTATTCAAATCACGCTTATGATCAGCACGTTTCAATTCATCATAGAGAAACTCTCGTAGTTTCTCTATGGCTCTTCTTCCCTCATAAGGTTTATCATTCATTGATGCAATTAAATTGTGATGGAGTTCGATCATTTTAAAAAAAGTGTTTTCAAAGCTTTGCTGTATCATTACATTTTTTTGTTGTTCTAATTGATCACCATTACGAGCCACTTCCAAACGTTGCATCTCCAACTCTTTTCTTTGTAAACTCAACTCATATCTCTGAATGAAAAGAGTGTACACTAATCCTCCAAAAGCAAAAGCAGAGAAAAGTGCATTGATCGCTCCAAACATATCACCAAATGTTCCCCTGTCACTCCACTCCGAGAATGCATAGTAAATAATTACTCCTGATAGACACCAGATAACCAAAAATCCTAATAAAATTGCTTTAAAGTTCACAATAACATTCGGCTTGTCTTGTTTTTTAATTGAATCCAAATCTTCTAACATAAACTTTCTAACACTAGACTTAAGACGATTCATATGTATATTTTCTCCTTTAGGTGACTTTCTCAGGAAAATTATACATAACAACAAGCAATGTGACCATCCTGAACAAAAGAGATTTAAAAAATCCCCTTCAGGTAAACGTCCTGTTCTGAATGAACACCGTTTACTTGAAGAGGATGGATATAAATCATCTCTAACCCTGAATTACTATATTTGGACTCCTACTTCTCGAACCGGAACCAGCCAAAGTCAAACTGACTACCCGGCAGGAAAATAAAGGTCACCTTCTGCACACCTTTAACTTGCTCAAGCTCAAACACCCGCTCCTCATATCCATCGGACTGTGTGAATTCGACCAGCTGATTGCTCTGTCCGTCCTCACCTGCAAATCGGATATGGATCGTGTTTTTATCAATCGGCGAACGTCCATAGATCACAAGCTTGGATGTGCCTTCGGCCGTGAAGTCCATATTTTCGAACTCCAGCGACACATTGTTTCCGATCCCCTCAACATGATCACCCTCGATCTTGAACGTATCCCCGTAGAGATGATCGCATGATGCAGCCGTATTCTGTTCAAATGCCCGACTTTGGCGCTCGAACGAGAAGCCTTTGATATGAATCTTCTGCTTCAGTACAAAACAGATCGACGTAATCCCGCTCAGCCGCTTGGACAGATGATACGTCTCTTCCTGATACACATTCCATCTGGATTCTTTGTCATACACCACATCTGCCAGCAGTGTACTTCCCTCTTCATCCGGCATGCCTTCCCAGATCTGAATGAAGTACTCTTCACTGGACAGCGCAAAGATTGGAATCGTAATGGTGTCAGATCCATAAGGCCCGAAGTCAATGTTGCGGAAGCCCACATGTGTCTCCCCGTCCCGGCTTGTCGCTACCCCGCGTTCATTGCCGTTACCGACATCCCCTTTGGTGTAATCGTACAGCCCGCCAGTAATAAAGCCGTATGGATCTTTGTAAGCCGTACCTAGACCTGTTGCTTTGAACTCCAGTTGGGAAATCAGTTTCGTTTTATCGGTACCGTTACTGCTCGTCGCACGAAGACGGAATTCCCCATCGCCCAGAGCGGATACGTTGACTTCCAGACCGTTGGCTTCGACCTTGGCAATGTTGGATTCGATACCTGCGTCGTTCACAACTGCCCACTCAATATCCCGATAGGATGTGTTCTCCGGATACAGCTTGGCTTTCACCGTCATCTCCTGTTTCGATTCATCGAATAGCTGTCCACCTTCGCTGACAATCTCGATTTTTCGCAAAGGAATCTCCTGCACGTGGCCCGTCAGAACCGGACGTTCTGTATTACTCATGAGTACGATATGCTCCTGACCTGCAGCGGCCTCGGAATCACCTAAGGTACGATCTCCTGCGCCTGCAACAGCTCGTGATTCGAACTCGGCAGCTGCACTTTCCAACCCTTCCGAAGTCACCTCAATCCGTACGGTTCCCGATTCGTTCGTTGCTCCGATGATTGCCATCAGCTTGCCGCTGAACAGTCTTCTGCTGAGACCTTTGTATGGATCATAGTCCGTGCTATCTCCATTATCCAGACCCAATAGACGACCTGCACCTGTCACTTGGACCTGCACACGGTTGTTTGCATTTTGCACGGGATTGCCCGCTACATCTTCCACTTGGATTTCCACGAAAATAAGATCCGTACCGTCCGCTTGCAGCTGCTCCCGATCGGCTTGCAGACGAATCTTCTTCGCATCTGTAAAGGATTTTTGCACATCCGTTGCAATAACGTTGCCGTGTTCATCATAAGCGATCGCTTTGAGCTCGCCTTCTTCATATGGCACTTTCCACCAGCCTGCCAGCTGGGTTCCCTTTGTATGATCGATATCATACGTGCCAATCGTCTTGCCATTCAGCTGCAATTCAATCTTCGGCGCATTACTGCACACGCGTACATCGATCAGCTGACCAGGACTGAAATCCCAGTAAGGGAACAGGTGAACCATCGGACTTTTCTTGTAATCCGTCCAGGCCGCTTGGTAGATATAATAGGAATCCTTCGGGAACGTTGCTGTATCCAGCTGTCCAAAATACGAATTCTTCGTATGATACGGTGTTGGTTCTCCAATATAATCGAATCCCGTCCACAGGAACTGCCCCAAGGAATACGGCGTATCTCGTTCCGCCAAAATGCAATATTCTGCTGACTTTGCGCCCCAGCTTGTTGTACTGTTACCCAAAGCTGAGCACTGCTCGTCATCGTCGGCCAGAATGGATTGCTCGAACGGGAAGTGATAGATCCCACGGCTCTGCACCACAGACGACGTTTCACTACCATAGATAATCCAGTCCGGATGTTCTTCGTGATGTTTGTCGTAGTATTTTTCCGCGTAGTTATAACCTGCGAGCTTCACGATATCGGCGCATTTTTGTGCGTTTTCCCACGGCATGTAGTTCGAACCGATCGTCACGCCTGCATTCCCTTTTGGATCGAATTCCAGTACATACTCCATCAGCATCCGGGTTACTTCTTGGCCCCTCTCATCCGCATGAGTGTCGTAAATTTCGTTACCGATACTCCACATGATCAGACTTGCATGGTTACGATCACGCTTGACCCAGCTCTTCACATCAGAATATGCCCACTCCGGGAAAAATCTCGCATAATCGTAAGGGGTTTTGGCTCTCTCCCACATATCAAACGCTTCCGAAACGATCAGCATACCCATCTCATCCGCAAGTTCCATGAATTCTTTGGCAGGCATGTTATGAGCGGTCCGGATGGCATTGACGCCCATTTCCTTCAACAGAGTAAATCTTCTGCGCAGCGCCGTTAGGTTAAAAGCAGCCCCGAGCGCCCCGAGATCATGGTGTTCACACACACCGTTCAGCTTCATCTTGACCCCATTCAGGTGGAATCCTTCGTTTGCATCCAACTTGATATCCCTGAAACCAATCCGCTGTGTGGCGGTCTCGATCGTCTCATAGCCCTGCTCACCTGTAGCTACTAGCAGTTCCGTTACCAGATCATACAGATTCGGTTCATCCGGGCTCCATAACTTCGGAAGATCGACCGTCAGCTTTTGGCTGTTGGATTGTATCTCTCCATGTCCGGCGTCTTGACCCGCTGTAGCTGTAACGTCCTCTTTGCTGGATACGATCTGATTACCCTGATACCAAATCGTGTGCACAAGTTGTGCGTTCTGATTGAGACTCAGCTCTGTATCCACCTCAACCTGCCAGCCTTCTGTCTGCTGCTGAATCGATACATAGGTACCGTCTGTGACAATATGATTCCGATCTCTCGTTTTGAGCCACACATTGCGATAAATGCCAGCCCCCGAATACCATCTGCTGTTGGGACTCTGATGCACAACCTTGACTACAATTTCATTGTCACCTTCCACCAAAGCACTCGTGATCTCATGCTCAAAAGCCGAATAGCCGTACTTCCATTCCCCCACAAGCTGACCGTTCACATATACGGAAGAATCCATATACACCCCGTCAAAGCAAAGCAGAAGCTGCTGATCATCCTTCTTATATGGGAATGTCTTGCGATACCATCCGATGCTGTCCTCATACAGTTCAAGCGTATTATAGATCAGCCAATCATGGGGAAGCTCAACCGGTTCAAACGTTAACCCCGCAGGCTCCGTAACCTCCAGCTTACTTTTCGCAAATTGCCATCCATCCGTAAAAAGCTTTTTCTGATTCATGTCAGCTCTCACCTTCTGTGTATATTATGATTGCGGTTACAAACAACAATAGACCACTTACCGAAAACCTTTTCGAAAATAACTTGGTGAGACAATAACACTTCACCCGATTATATCATCTGACCGCCTCTGTACGTCACTTTTTGAGAAGATTGAAGAAAAAAAAGTCCCACTTTAGATATCCAAGTCGGGACCTTACGAATTCTACCAAATATATAACTGCATTAATTATTCATAGCTCGAATCGGTCTGTAGAATGCCCGAATATCATCTGCCAGCAACTCCGGTTCTTCCAATGCCGTAAAATGCCCTCCACTTGGCATGGACGTCCAACGCGTTACGTTCAGGTTTTGCATCGCCCAAGACTTGGGCGGCAGCACGATATCCGCAGGAAATATGGCAATGCCTGTCGGAACTTCTATACGTCCCAATGGTGGCAAGGAATGTGAATTTTCGAAGTACATACGTGTGGATGATCCTATGGTGTTCGTAACCCAATAGATCATAATATGAGTCAGCAACTCATCCTTGCTAAATAGTTGATTGAGGTCGCCTTTACAGTCGCTCCAAGCACGAAATTTCTCAATGATCCAAGCGGCCAAACCTACTGGGGAATCGGAAAGTCCATACGCAAGTGTCTGAGGTTTGGTTGATTGAATGGACATATAACCCCCCTCTTGTGAAATCCAGGTTGAAGCATTTTTCTTGTACTCTCGTTCTTCCTCCGAACGTTCTGCCTCATCCTGGGAAGATAAGAGATCTCTTATGATACCAATATCCGTTAAGTGGATTCCAACTAGAAGTTCAGGATTATTCGATGCCAGATAACGTGTAACGCCAGAGCCAATATCTCCACCTGCAGCAGCGAATTTATTGTAGCCTAATTCTTTGGTCATTAGTTTGGCCCACATCTGGGAGACACCAGAATTGTTGATTCCAGGTTGGTCAGGGCGACTAGAGAATCCAAATCCAGGCAATGAAGGCACAATGACATCAAAAGAGTCCTCCGGATTACCTCCATGACTCGCGGGATCGGTCAGGAGAGGGATAATCTTTTGATAACGAAGATAGCTATCGGGCCAGCCATGGGTAAGAATAATCGGCAGAGGGTTAGGCCCTTTACCACGTTCATGTACGAAGTGCACATCCACCCCATCCAACTGGCAACGAAACTGGGAAAATTGATTCAACCTGGACTCTTGTGCTCGCCAGTCATAATGATCTCTCCAATAAGAGACAAGTGATTTTAAATAACTAATATCTGTTCCTCGCTCCCAGCCGGAATCTACAAATTGATCTGGCCAACGGATGTGATGCAGCCGATATTGCAAATCGTCCAGAATCTCATCGGAGACATGAATATGAAAACGTTCAACAGTCATCAAGATTTCCTCCCTTTTTGCTGATTCACAACGTTATTATATCCTTTTAAACTTGCATTTTGCACGGTTATAACTGAAGCAAACAACTTCATATTGATTCATAGATTCCATCTCTGTAAATCGATTCCTGTAATTTCTTGTCGTGCTATGTTAGATTATCCATTGGAATAATATCACATATATAGATAGGGGAAATTAGAACGTGAAGAAATCATGGGTACTATCAATTATTATGAGTTTTGTTTTGCTCGGCGGGGTACTCGCACCTGCAGGGTCCTATGCCGCTGCGGCGGATGACTCAACCACTACATATTCGGATGATGCATACTCCGAGGTTGATACAACAGAAGAAGAGCCGGAACTTACAGCCGATGAAGAGGATTTCTTGAACTACCTGGATCAACTGGATAGCGCATCTGTGTATGAGGAGAAAGCCTTCAATGCTTTGGTGGGCAGCTCATACATTACGTCTTCCAATCGCAAATCGGTTTTCCTGAAATTGACCAACACAGCGATTCCTAACTACACCAAATATGTATCTATGCTGAAGCTGATCAAGCCGCAAAATGCGGAACTGCAAAAAATTCATGCCAGCCTGATCAAAGGAAGCTACACACAGCTGGAAGGATTCCAACTGGCTAAAAAGGCTGTATCGAAAACAACGATAAACAGCGCTGTTCTGAAACAAGGTAACGCCAAAATCGATACGGGTAAGAAAAGCATTGAGAAGTTCCAAAAAGATTTGTCTGCCTATGCCAATAAACTTGGGTATGATTTTTAAAACAAAAACCCAAATTGAATGGTGACTCCAAAAATCATCCTTATCTCATAAATGAAGTGAAAGCGCAACTTGCGTTTTGAATTCGATAATTTGAGAATTAAGGAAAAAAAGTGTTTTCTTTTTCCAATTTAGTTCGTATAATAGCACTATAATCAAAAGGCTATGCTGCCGAAAGGTACAACCTCGTGAACATTGGGGTTGTGCCTTTTTTGCGTTTATAGCCATATTATCCATCCCAGATAAGGAGTGAATGCTATGTTACTTGAAGCTATTTATCACCGTCCCAAAATGAATTGGTCCTACGTATATGACCGTTCCACCATGCACCTGAGACTCCGTTCCAAGCGGGGCGACCTGGATGCGGTTATTGCCATCATCGGGGATAAATATGCGTGGGATCGTACGGTCCTTCACCTTCCGATGCGAATCTTTGCCCGTGATGCCCTGTTCGATTATTGGGAAGTGGAAGCGCAACCACCTTACCGCAGATTGCGTTACGGCTTCCAACTGATCGAGGGAGAAGAATCGGTCTGGATGACGGAACGGGGATTCGAACAGGCTCTGCCTGATCATCCGCTGGAATTTTTCGATTTTCCATTTATGAATCCAGCAGATTTCTTCGAAACGCCTGCTTGGGTTAAGGATGCTGTGTTCTATCAGATCTTCCCTGAACGTTTTGCCAATGGTGATCCGTCGATCAGTCCAAAGAACGCTGAGCCCTGGGGTGGTGAACCGACTCCTGTCAATTTTTTCGGAGGTGATTTACAAGGCGTTTTGGACCATCTCGACCATCTGAGTGCGCTTGGCATTAACGCCATTTATTTCTGCCCAGTGTTCCAGGCTACAACCAACCATAAATACAATACCGCAGACTACCTGAAGATCGATCCGCACTTTGGCACTAATGAGAAAATGAAGGAGCTTGTGGATGCAT
Organism: Paenibacillus sp. OK076; assembly: GCF_900110055.1. Lineage (NCBI taxonomy): Bacteria > Bacillati > Bacillota > Bacilli > Caryophanales > Paenibacillaceae > Paenibacillus > Paenibacillus sp. OK076. Next base: position 94,845 of record NZ_FOCH01000001.1, on the reverse strand, counting down.
GCCATGCACGTGGGATACGGGTAGTTCTGGACGCGGTGTTTAACCACTCCGGCAGAGAGTTCCTTCCGTTTGCGGATGTGCTTGAAAAAGGGGCTGCTTCCCGTTATGCGGATTGGTTCCACGTCAGAGAATGGCCAGCACGTATCGAGGACGGTATTCCCACATATGATACCTTTGCCTTTGAACCCCTTATGCCCAAACTGAACACGGAGCATCCCGAGGTTAAGGAATATTTGCTGGAGGTGGCCCGCTACTGGATTCAGGATATGGGTATCGACGGTTGGAGGCTGGATGTTGCCAATGAGGTAGACCATCAATTCTGGCGTGAATTCCGGCAAACGGTCAAATCACTTAACCCGGATGCCTATCTGCTAGGCGAAATCTGGCATGATTCCATCATGTGGCTGCAGGGGGATCAGTTTGATGCAGTCATGAACTATCCGTTCACGAATTCAGTCATGGATTACGCTGTGCTTGGCAAGCTGGACGGTCTCGGATTTGCCAACGAGGTTGGCAAACTGCTTGCTGCGTATTCACAGCCTGTAACCGAAGCAGCTTTCAACCTGCTCGGCAGTCATGATACACCAAGACTGCTCACCCTATGTGAAGGGGATGTTCGCAAGATGAAGCTGGCTGTCATTCTGCTGCTTACGTACCCAGGCGCTCCTTGTATTTATTATGGTGACGAGGTAGGACTTGATGGTGGCTATGATCCAGGTTGTCGCAAATGTATGGAGTGGGACGAACAGAAGCAGAACAAGGATCTGCTCGATTTCTTCACCCAAGCCATTGCCCTGCGTAAACAACACGCTGCATTGCGCAGTGCAGACATCACCATGATTTACGCGGAAGCCGCAGATCCGTGCATTGCCATCGGACGCAAGGATCAGGATACCGGGGAACAATTCGTCCTCGTCCTGAATGCAAGCGAAGAACCGCGCAGTATGGAGCTGCCACTACATCAAGGGACTTGGCGTAATGTATTCTCAGCCACAGCTCGGGAAACTCAGCAGAACAAGCTGAAACTGGACTTGGAACCATACGGTTTCTCCCTGTTACAGCTGGATGTCAAATCACACGTGAAGGCATAATATTTACGTTAATCACAGTCCTTATCGAAGCTATCCTAGATCATTTGCAACGAGAAGTTGTGTATGTTTATCTCTCAAAGTGCAAAAGGGGAACCATCGGTGCATCATGCATCCGAAGGTTCCCCTCTCCTGTTACAACTCATGATGTCCCCTGCTGCATTGGCATTCATGAGTCACTTTATTCATTCGTTCATTCAGTATTGAGTTCGTCCCGAATCTTCCTCCTTGCTTGCCGCAACCTCATCCCGAACGGAGGAGCTTGGACCGGGATTTCTTATTTTCTTCATTCTCGGGCTTGTTAATGTCTCCTGGGTAATCACGATTTTTTGCGGAATTTTGTACTGGGGCAGCTTGTCTCGGCAAAAGTCCCAGATTTGTCTGCGCAGTTCCGTAAGAGGCTGCTCACCTGTAAGTCTGACCGTGGCCTTTACCATCTGCCCCATAATTCCACTCGGCTCGCCACTCACGGCAGCCGTTTCAATGACTTCCATTTGCTCCAGAATACTCTCCACTTCCGCAGGATAAACCTTACGTCCGCCTACATTAATGATCTCGGAGCGGCGACCCAAAATACGAATGTAACCATCCTCCATCTCCGCTTCATCCCCGGTCTGGAGCCAGCCATCTTCCGTGAACGGAGAAGGGGCGTTCAGATACCCGATCATAGCCGTTTTCGTTTGGATCTCAAGCAAACCGTCCACAATGCGATAACGGACTCCTCCGTCACGAACCGTAAATAGCAATGAACCCGAATCCTTGGAGCGTGTCGGCAGAATGCCAAGCTCCGACATACCGTAAGCCTGCACCGTACGTACATTCGGAAACTGTCTATTCCATGCGGTAAGCAGCGCCTCCGGCATAACCTCTGAACCATAGGAAACCACTTCGAGACTGGATAGATCGAACTCCCGATAGACTCCACTAAGAAGCAGCAAATTCATGAACGTTGGTGAGACTGGAAGTGCCTGAACACGGTACTTTTCAATGGTTTTGCATACTTCCAGGGGGGAGCGATCCGGTATGACGCATAAACAGCCGCCGCTGGACAGGGATTGCAGCATCGTATTCAAGCCGCCGATGTGGTCAAACATCATAAAGGGAATGGTACAGAGCGGCCGAACTTGCCGCCTGAACCCGTGCAACAGACGATCTGCGCTATGAACAGCAGCTTTGCTTCGTCCTGTCGATCCGGATGAGAAAATCACCAGACCTGCTTTCTTTTCCTGACTCAGTCTTGCCAAAATCGGGGCCGAACTACCTTTCACAGAGCAATGTTTTGCAATAGCTTCCCCTTCCCCAACACTCATACGCCATTCTGCCTGAGCAAGCGCTGTATACTCATTCCGTTTGGCCTCAACCAAGTGTCGATCCATCGGAACCACAATACAATTCCGCTCCAGAAGAGCGATCAATGCCGCTGCGGCATAAGGAGAATAATCCTCTTCAAGCACAACGATCGCCCCTTCGAGCTCTTCACTGGAAATCCATTGGCTAAAGGTGTGAATCTGATCCAATAACCAGTTATAACTATATTGCTCGTCCTTCCATATCAACGCAGGGCGATGGTCATACGCGGCGAATCGTTCCAGAAGAAAAGTGATATTCATCCCTTATCATCCTTTGGGCAATGTTTCAATTGCGCCTCCAGATATTCAACCAGCGATTCCACCGTTCGGTAAGGACTTTCCGGCATGGAAGCCACCGCCATTTCCGCGAGGGTTATCCCTGCACCAAACGTATCTTCAACACTTTGCTCGACAACCGCAAGTAAAGTTACAAGTTCAAGGGAGTCCAACCTTCCCCGACTTCCATACAGAGGCGCCTGCAAGCCATGCTCCAGAGGAATCGGCGCGTTATGGTACCGATTAAGCTCAACGCAGCTATCCAGCACAATCCGCTCAATGACTTCCCGATGTGTAGGCGCGGAATTTTCCACAGTCGATGAGGTCCGTCTGAAGCGATCAGCATGCTGATGTGTCGTCATTAACGCTTCGTACCAGCATAATTCGTCCGCCGCCAATTGTTGAATAATAACCGTTAACTGCTCCCTCCATTCTGGGCTTCGTTTCATTCTGGCGATCTGCAGCAGCTTATGCGCCTGTTCCCACTGGGCAATCATTGCACCGAATTCTGCAACATATTGATCATGGGGAGAATCGAGCCATTCGGCGGCCTCCTCCAGCAAATCGCGGAAAAAGTAGCGGCTCCAGCGCATGTCGAACAGGAACGCGGAGATGGCTTTCTCCTGTTCCCGATCCACCTCGGCATCCGGGTGCAATCTTTGTAACAATTGTGATGTGACAGCCTGTCCAAAATAATAGCTTCGATTGCCCTGCCAGATCGTTCTGCCCGTGATGAATTCATGCGCCTGCGTCGCCAGCGCAGAGCGCAGCATGGTTCGGTAGCCTGCGGCGTCGAGTGTCTCCACAGCACGGATCTCCATCGTGCCATATGTCCGTAATGTTTCTTTGCGCCGGGCTATTTCGAGCTCGGAGATATTTTTGTTCCCTTTCCAGAACTCCTGGAAATCAGTAGACGATACAGCTCCCATGTATTTGGAGGGAACGGGGTCATAGACATAGAACTGCTCCTCATCCATCCCGTACACAGCCAGCCAATGATCGACCAGATGAAGGCGCGAGCCTTGTTTAACGAGTTTATGAATATACTCGGGATTTCGATAATCCTCCCCGTAAGGCAAGCAATAACTTGTGCCTGTAACGACCAGAAGCCCCTCATTTTCAAGGCGTTCCCGAATATATGCCTTCCCTTGTTCGAAGCTGTCAAACTCCCGTTCTCCAAACACTTCCCACATCGGCTCCTCATAATCCAGCTTATGAAAGTAAGGCTTGATCAGACCACGTTCCGAACAGGAAGGCAGACTATACAAACGGCTGGAAGCCAGCAAGCCCAGACTGCTTATTGAGCCCTGACGCTGAAGGATTTCGTGGATCAAAGGAAAATTGCAGGGATAATAATACGGAATATCCATCGTTGGTTGAAATGGTTGACTGATCATGGCTACCTCCTGTTCCCGGCTTTGGCAGCCGTGCTGCCCCAAGACTGGATTTTGTAATGAAGAGACAGGTTATCAAGGGCACGAAACACCCGATTGGGAAGTGCCTTTCCATCTTCACCGGTTTCAAACTGCCGGAAACCTCGCGTGAACCTGAACCGAAATCCGCTGTCACGTGGAACCTCGAAGCAGCCCTCATAAAGGCCACCTCCGGTGTGCAGAAGCTTCATGCCCATGCCTCCGTAGATCGAGTCATCATACGTGTCATGAAACGGTACCTCTGCACGCATGCACACTGTCACGTGACCCGATAATTCTTCCACAACTGTGTACACGCGTGATGCCGACAGCTCTCCCACCGTGAGGGTGACCACTGCATTACCTATCTTGACAGGAACCAATTCCCCATTGGGTCGAACCTCAATAACATCGGGTTGATCGGAATGATATTCCCCTTCAAGCACACTCATGGTGAACCCGCTGTCGTAATGAAGCAGCGCATTGATGTGACAGTTCATTCCGCCTTTCAATCCGATCATGTCCCTTCCCATCAGCTCCAGAGAAACCGGTTTGCCGATTCGGCCAAACATGTACAGTAGCGGAAGGTGAACCCTCTCTCCCCAATCCGCTTCCTGATGACCTGCATCCGGCTGTTCCAGAAATGCGATGTCCTTGCCAGGCTTGTATCCCAGTTCAGTGATCTGACGGACTACATTCCTTACCTGGGAAGGAAGAAATAATCCTTCTGCATCCCCAATATCTATCCACATTTGAATCGGAGCACTGCGCTCAGGCATGAGGTACATATCCTCCTCCTGTAAACTGCTCTCCGACGTTTCATCCAGCTGCACGTCCACGAAAAAGGGAGAGAGCATGATCAGTTTGCCAAAAATTTCAGGATGACGTGTTCCTATATGGAAGGTGCTGAGTGCCGCTGCGGAAGAACCAAGCAGTCCCGTATTGTCCTTGTCTGGAAGTGTGCGGTAATGCTCGTCAATGAACGGTTTCAGTTCATGAATGATAAAGTGTTCATAATCCAGGCCTGAGCAGCCCACACTCACCGCTTCTCTTGCAGGCGCAATGAAATGATAGAATTCATTGTGTGTAACTGGACGAACATGGGCAATTCCGACAATGATCAGCCCGTCCATCAAGCCTTGATCAATCAGTTGGTTTGCCGCCTGATCTACGTGCCACGTTTCATTTCCCGTAGTCGAAGGGCCGAAGGCCCTCTGACCCGCATGCATGTATAACACAGGATAGCGATGATCCACATGCTCCTTATAGCCTGGTGGCAAATAGACAAAAATCTTTCTCGTGTTGCCCAGCCTGGATGCCTTGAAACCTTCCACACATTCGATGACAGAATGAGTGTTCACTGAGCCATCAACCGCCTCTCCTATAGATTTCCCTTTTACACTACCGGGGTTTTCTTGTTAGTCTTGCTTCGTTCTTCCCTCGGCTACATCGACAAACAACCCCGTCTCTAAAGAGACGGGGTTGTTTTAAAACACCGAAATGTTCTAAAATGCATAGCCCTTATATTGGTGGGTCTGCGAATAGTTTAAATCTGTTGAGCCTGATTTGTAAATATAGAAATAGAAAAAAAATGCTCAAGAAAAAGTTATTGACAACCAAACCATTATTTAATTATCATAACGTTGTGATTATAACTAGAGGGCCATGCTTTTAAACCCAATCGGTTTAGGACAACCCCGGTAACTCCAGCAGGAGGTGCCGGGGTTGTTGGCGTTCATAAAGGGGGGGATATCTTAAGAATAACGAACCAGCGTCTAACTTGAAAGCGCTTTTCTAATCAAGAAGAGATTACACATCTAAACCACGAAGGGTGGATTATCAATGTTCAAATGGACCAAGCGAATCATCCTCAGTACCACGCTGAGCTTCAGCTTGCTGGCCGGAAGTGCACTGCCACTATTCCCGGCGGCCTCCGTATTCGCAGATGCTGATACGGCTGTAACCAACAAGCAGAACTTCAGCACCGATGTTATTTATCAAGTATTTACCGACCGTTTTCTGGACGGCAATCCCTCCAATAACCCTACTGGGGGAGCCTATGACGCCTCATGTTCCAACCTGAAGCTCTATTGCGGGGGCGACTGGCAAGGACTGATCAATAAGATTAACGACAACTACTTTTCCGATCTCGGCATTACGGCACTCTGGATTTCCCAGCCTGTGGAGAACATTTACTCGCTGATTAACTATTCCGGTGTCAACAATACAGCTTATCACGGCTATTGGGCACGTGACTTCAAGAAGACCAATCCTGCTTTCGGTACGATGACCGATTTCCAGAACCTGATCAATACGGCACATGCCAAAGGCATTAAAGTCGTCATTGATTTTGCTCCTAACCATACCTCTCCTGCCATGGAAACCGATACCTCATTCGCAGAGAATGGAAAGTTGTACAATAACGGCACTCTGCTTGGTGGCTACACCAATGATACGAACAAATTTTTCCACCACAATGGCGGCTCTGACTTCTCCACACTGGAGAACGGTATCTACAAAAATCTCTATGATCTCGCTGACCTGAACCACAATAACAGCACCATTGACACCTACTTCAAGGATGCGATCAAGCTCTGGCTGGATATGGGCATTGACGGAATCCGGGTGGATGCGGTGAAGCATATGCCGATGGGATGGCAAAAGAACTGGATGTCCTCCATCTATGGCTACAAACCGGTATTCACGTTTGGTGAATGGTTCCTGGGTTCATCCGCATCCGATGCGGACAACACCAACTTCGCCAACCAGTCCGGCATGAGTCTGCTCGACTTCCGCTTCAACAATGAAGTACGTAACGTGTTCCGTGATAACACATCCACAATGGTTGCCCTGGATTCCATGATCACCAGCACTGCCGCTGATTATGCCCAGGTGAATGACCAAGTGACCTTCATTGATAACCATGACATGGATCGCTTCAAAACAAGTGCCGTTAACAACCGTCGCCTGGAACAAGCTCTTGCATTTACACTTACCTCGCGGGGCGTACCAGCCATCTATTATGGCACTGAGCAGTATTTGACAGGTAACGGCGACCCTAATAACCGTGCCAAAATGCCTTCGTTCTCCAAAACAACAACCGCTTTTAACGTGATCAGCAAGCTAGCTCCATTGCGCAAAACCAATCCAGCCATCGCCTATGGAACAACCCAGCAGCGCTGGATTAACAACGATGTGTATGTGTATGAGCGTAAATTCGGTAACAATGTGGCCGTCGTAGCGATTAACCGCAATCTTTCGACTTCCACATCCATCAGCGGTCTAACCACTTCACTCCCTTCGGGTACATACAACGATGTTCTTGCAGGTGCATTAAGTGGTAATACCATTACCTCTACTGGAGGTAACGTCGCTAACTTCACTTTGGCAGCAGGAGCTACAGCAGTCTGGCAGTATACAGCCAATACCACTACACCAACCATCGGGCATGTGGGCCCTGTAATGGGCAAAGCCGGTAATACCGTTACCATTGATGGTCGTGGATTCGGCACTACCAAAGGTACTGTTTATTTTGGTACAACCGCTGTTACCGGTTCAGCCATCACATCATGGGAAGATACTCAGATCAAAGTGACCATCCCTGCTGTTGCCGCCGGCAACTATGCAGTTAAAGTCGCAGCGAGCGGAGTCAACAGCAACACCTATAACAATTTCACGATTCTTAGTGGCAACCAGGTTTCCGTTCGGTTTGTCATCAACAATGCATCCACGACACTCGGCCAGAATCTCTATCTGACGGGCAATGTCGCGGAGCTGGGTAACTGGTCCACAGGCCCTCTCGCCATTGGTCCGGCGTTCAATCAGGTGATCTATTCTTATCCGACCTGGTATTATGACGTGAGCGTGCCTGCCGGAACGAATCTGGAATTCAAGTTTTTCAAAAAGAACGGCTCTACCATTACGTGGGAAAATGGCAATAATCATACCTTCACCACACCAACCAGTGGAACCGCGACCGTTACAGTGGACTGGCAACCTTAATTCCATCACCGTCCTATCATTCAACCCGGGGTCAGACGCAATGAGCGCCTGCTTCCGGGTTCTTTGATTAGGCTCGCCCATACCTTTTTGCATGGTTGCTCTGCTATCGATAGGTCCGAATGGATTTTAATCCAGCTGAAGCAATCACTCCTACCACTAGCAGCAGCGCGCCCAAGCTCTCCAGCACGGTTTGGGCACCCCACTGATCAGCCAAAACGGAAACCACCGTTAATCCCAGAATCGGGGCTGTACTTGTTATGGTTCCGAGCACCCCGTAGATTCTCCCCTGCAGCTCATCGGGAACTTCGGCACGCATCATGATCTGGGTTAACATTGTACAGCACGCAAACATCGCTCCCCCCGCAATGATCAGCGGCAAGGCCACCAAAGGAGAAGATACATTGGCTAACAGCATATACAGTGGGCCGAGAACCAGCAGACCGATAAACACCCATCGCCCCTTTCGTTTCAGCCGGTTGCCTGAGGCAATCAGAATTCCGGAACCCAGCATGTACCCCAGTGGAATACATGTCTCGATCAGTCCGAACTGGACAGGATTCGCCTGCCATACGTTGACGGCCATGACTTGAACAAGCATGATGGCTGACATGAAGAAAAGAATCAGCAGCGGATTAAGAATAACGATAGAGCGAATCAGGGGATGTGCAAAGATGTAGGAAAATGAACCGCCCCACTCCTTTACAAACGATCCTCTATGCATCGAAGAGCGTTGTACATCCGGAAAACGCCCAGCCAACATTACACATATCGCTGACAGCAGAAAGGTCACACCTGTAATCATAATAGCCGTAAACCCTCCAAATGCTGAAACTGCAATCCCCGCTGCGGCCAGTCCGCTGATCCGGGCAATATTATCGACCAGATGAATGGTTCCTGTAGCTTGCTGCAGATGCTCCCTCCCTACAAGACTGGTTACCGAAGCATGAAAGGCAGGCGCCTGAAACAGGCTGGAGAACATCGAAAGGGAAAGCATGAGCAGTACGATTGGAAAAGGAGCATGCAGCACAAACAGACTCACCGCGATGATAAACGCCATAGCACCACGAAACAAATCCGACGACAGCATCAATGTTCTGCGATCCAGCCTGTCGGCAAACGTACCCGCGAATGATCCGAACAGAAAACTGACGACCATATTACATACTTGTACAGCTGCCATGCTCTTCGCACTTCCCGTGGTCTGCAGCACCCACAGACTGATGGCAATGCCGTTGAAGCAATCACCAAATACGGAGATGCCGTAACCGCACAAAATTCTGCGATATGCAACATTGCGCCAAAGCGCCCTGTTGGCCATTTTCGGACTTTCCGCGGCAGCGAGAGCCCCGTTCGGTCCTAATTCCGGTTCTGGGGACTGTAGCGTTCCCATCGATCTTTTCCTCCTCTTGTCATTCAGATCTCAAACAGCAGGCAGGCGCTTCCGGAGCAGTTCCAGCGATAAATGGAACCTCTCAGAAGCGCCTGATTGGTGGCCTGGATATGTTCTACAGGCTGTCTATGCGGTTAATGGTTTATCCTTTATCTTTTATCCTTTGGAGGCGCCAGAGGTCAGCCCCTGCACCAGGAAGCGCTGCAGGAATACAAACAACAACGTAATCGGAATGGCGATCAGTACCGCCCCGGCAGCAAACATGGTAAAGTTACTGTCCTGATAACGGCTAACCAGATCCCACATGCCAACAGCAAGTGTCCAGTTCTCTTTCGTCCGAAGTACCAGCCGGGCAAAGATAAAGTCCATCCACGCTCCAGTGAAGCTGGTTAAGGCTACATAGGTCAGCATTGGCCGGGACAATGGCAAAATGATGCTGGTGAACACACGCAGATGACTGGCACCGTCAATTCGTGCGGCTTCATCCAAACTGCGCGGAATGGTATCAAAGAACCCTTTGACAATAAATCCACCTAGCACGGCCCCGGAAGAATAGACCAGAATCAACGCGGCATGAGTGTCCAGCAATTTGATCTGAAGCAAAATAATATAAATGGCAATCATGCTCATGAAGCTGGGGAACATCCCCAGAATCAGCATCGTGGATAGAATGGTCTTACGACCGCGAAAACGGAAACGGGACAAAGCATACATGCCCAAAGTGACCATAAGCGTTGAGAAAATCATCGTGAAAAAGGCGATCTTCAACGTGTTCAGATACCATGTGCCATACATGAACGACGGGTTGGTAAACAGTTCCCCGTAATGGGCCAGCGTGAACGCTTCAGGCCACAGACGTTCACTGTATAGCGCTGCCCCTGGACGCAGTGACGAGAGAAATATCCACAAGACGGGATACACCGATACGATGGCAATGATGACCAGCAGCACATAACTGATCGCCAGACGCATGGGATTGTTGCGCTTTTTCATTGAATCATGTCCTCCTCCTTGAACGATTTGGAACGACGGAAATTCCAGATGGAGAACGACGCAATAATCAGGAAAATAATGATGCCGACCGCCGAAGCCATATTGAATTTGTTGTTATCCAACGTCAGTTTGTACAACCAGGTCACGAGGAGATCGGTTGATCCCGCGTATTGATAATCTCCACGCAGCGGATTCCCGTTCGTCAGCAGGAAGATGACATTGAAGTTGTTGAAATTCCCGGCAAATTGCATAATAAGCACCGGTGTCGTAGCGAACATGATAAAAGGAAGCGTAATGATGCGGAACTTCTGAAAGCCGGACGCACCGTCTACCTCAGCCGCTTCATACAAATCCCGTGGAATCGCCGTCAGCACGCCCAGGATGAGCACCATGCTGACCGGGATTCCGATCCACATGTTTACAATAACGACTGTAACTTTTGCCCAGAATGGATCAGTTAACCACGGCAACCCCTCAAGGCCAAAAGCCTTCATATACGTATTAATCGGGCCAAACTGTCCGTTGAACAGGTTCCGCATCAGAAGCAGTGAGATAATCTGCGGAATGGCATAAGGAAGAATGAATATCGTCCGCCACACCTTTTTGAAGCGAATACCCTTCTGCTCGATGAGAAGTGCAACCAGCACCCCGCCGAAATACGTAGTGACCGTTGCCAGAATGGCCCAGATCACGGTCCATGTTAATACGCCAAAGAAGGTATGGCTCCACGATTTAAGCTGGACCAGATCCGTGAATGTCTTGAAGCCGACCCAGTCCACCAGCTTGGCGGGCGGAATATGATCCGGTGCCGAGTAATTGGTAAAGGCCAGGGTAATCGTAAACAAAATCGGCATAATGGTGAAAAACAGGATGCCGAGTGCAGGGATGGATAAGAAAAGATACGGGAATTGTTTATCGAGCAGATATCTCAGGGAAGCAGAAGCTCCGGTGGCCTGCTTGCCTTCCTCTCTTAATTTTCCCGTGAGGTACGCATCCCGGATATTGAATATATACAGAAGAAGAAAAACGAAAAATACCAGAAGTACTATGATTCCGTTGAGCAGTAAAAAGATGGAGTGGTCGCCCTGCTGGAGCACCGTTGATCCATTGACCTTGACGAAACGCTGCGTTTGCTCGCCCAGCGTCCATACTCCCCATACGGCCTGATTCAAACGGGGAATCAGATAGGCGAGTCCCACTGCCTCTAAGATCAGAAAACAAATTCCCTTGATCCATTGACGGTTATACAATTGTCCAAGTCCTTGCAGGACAACGGACAACACAGCCGCTGTCATACGATGCTGTCTTTCTCGATTCGGCTTAACCGTGACTGGAACATGCTGTTGTTTCATTCATTCCTACTCCTTCCCGGCAAGCGAAGTTACCGATCAGTTATAGCAGAGTGCAGAGGACATGTTGACTTCCTCTGCACCTGCTCATTTTTTATTTTATTGGGTGGTTGCAAGGCTCTCCTTGACTTGTTTGACTGCGTTATCCAGAGAGGTCTTTACATCCTTGCCTCCATCCCATATGTCGGTAATCGCCGCGCTGATGGGACCCCACACGCTATCCATGGCAGGAAGCGAAGGCATAGGGGTGGAGTTGTTGAATTGCTCAAGGAATGCCTTCGTGATTTCATCCCCTTGAATCTTCGGATCTGCCGCCACATCTTTATTGGCCGGGAGTGTTCCGTTCATCTCAAAGTTGACCATCTGGGATTCGGCACTGGAGAGATAGGCCGCAAACAGCTTGGCAGCATTCGGATAGGTTGTAAATGCATTGACGTAATAGGCCTTAACTCCAGAGAAGGAGGTCATCGGTTTGCCTTCAATCGCCGGGAGTGGAGCCACACCGAAGTCAATGCCAGCATTGCGATAATCGGCGATGGACCAAGGTCCGTTAATATCCATGGCCAGTTTCCCGCTTGAGAAAAGACCTTTCTTGATGTCATAGTTCACATCACCCATTTTCACAGGCAGTACTTCCGATTTCAGCGTTTGCAGGAACTGACCGCCCTTGATGGCTCCCTCATTGTTAAGACCAATGTCCTCGCTGTTCATGCCTTCATCGCCGAAGATATATCCGCCCTGAGAAGCCAGATAAGCAAAGTTGTAATAAAATTGCTGGAGTTCCCACATCAGAGTGTACTTGTTGTTTTTGGGGTCATTAAAGGTTTTGGCAAAGCTGATAATGTCATCAAATGATTTTGGTGCTTCGGGATAAAGCTTTTTGTTATAAAACAACGCATAGGTTTCTACGCTGTAGGGATATCCATATAAGATGTCTTTGAAGGTTACGGCTTTAACCGCATTGTCGCTGGTAGATTGCGTGGTCTGTTGCTCAAAAATATCGTTTGGCAAGATCAGTCCGGCCTCTGAAGCGCTACCAATCTTGTCATGCGGGAAAACGACTACATCCGCAGCCAATCCTGCGGGTCCGTCCGTAGTGAGCTTGGTCACTTGGTCGGTAGGCGGTAATTCCTCGATCTTTACAGAGACGCCATACTCCTCTTCAAATTTCTTCGCCCGCTCCTCGATAAAGCTGCGTTGATTCTTATCCTCCCATATAACAAGGCTCGCGCCCTCTTCTGGCTGAATATTTTCCGCGGTCACTGTGGTTTCTCCAGTCTCACCGCTGTCTGTTGTGGTTGGCGCTGCGCCTCCACCTCCGCTTGAACATGCGGTAAGTGCAAGTGCCATGAAACCTGCAAGTGCTGCTTGCTGCCATTTTCTCATTGAATTTCCCCCTTTTCGTAGTCTTGATCGATGCTGTACTCGCGCTTTTCACCCGTTATTCTGTGTACTGTTCCTGTACTCCGAAGTTCGCCGTGGTTCCGTTTGAAAGTAATACAAACGTTTGCTCATATTAACCTCAGACTGGTCCAATCCTTATGTAATCGGGATGAATATTCTAGGAAGTATGTTGATTTAAGTTATGTAAGCGCTATAATGACAATAACATCATACAACAGCAAACTTTGTTTGTACAAACGTTTGCACAAGTCATTTTCGTTCATTTTCCGTCACTTTTGTGGTGTTTCTTTCTGTAATTTCCTATTTGCTTGATCTACCACCATCTTCCTTTAATTTTCTTTTCCCCTCTTCACCATGATGCAGTTAGCAATTGATTTATCCAAGTCTTTGAATTAACATAGGAGACATGTTGAAATGCTTGTACAGAAGGGATTTTTCACATGATTACAATCAAAGATATTGCCAAATTGGCGGGTGTATCCCCTTCTACGGTCTCACGGGTTATTTCCAACCATCCCAGAATCAGTTCGGAAACATCACTCAAAGTGAAGCAAATCATGAAAGAAATGAATTATCATCCCAATATGATGGCCAAAAGCCTTGTTTCCAAAACGACTCAAACCCTGGGTATCATGCTGCCCCGACCTGCTGAAGAGCTGTTTCAGAACTACTTTTTCGGAGAATTGCTTCGGGGAATCATTACCCATGCCACCCGCATGAATTATGAACTTCTTCTCTCCACCGAAACGTCTTCCAGCGATGAATTGAATGCCATATCTCGCCTGGTACACGGGCGGCGCGTAGATGGAATTTTGCTGCTTGGTTCTAAACGGGAAGACCCGATTATTTCATTTTTGGAGGCGGAAAAGTTTCCTTTTGTACTGATTGGCCGCAGCGAAACGCATCCTGATGCCCCGATGGTGGACAATAACAATGTACAGACGGCTTTCGATGCAACTACACATCTGATTGCCCAAGGGCATAAACGAGTCGGATTTGTTAGCGGACCACCAGATTTGACGTTGTCTCATGATCGCCTGCTTGGATACAAAAACGCGCTTGAAGAAGCGGGTCTTGATGCTAACAATGACTGGATCGTGGAGGGAGAATTCCTGCAGGAAAGCGGCTTCCGGTCGATGTCCCTGTTCATGTCGCTACCCGACAGGCCTACCGCCCTCGTTGTCATCGACGACAATGTTGCCTTTGGCGTACTTCGCGCTCTGGCCGAGCTGGGATACAACGTTCCTGAAGATATAAGTGTTGTGAGCTTTAACAATATTGCCTTATCGGAACTCGCATCGCCTCCACTCAGTTCGATTGATATCGGAACCTATCAACTGGGCTATACCGCGGTTCAGGTACTGCTGAAAATTCTGAGTGGGGAGCAGTTGCCTCAGAATCCGGTCATTATTCCCCACCGCTTAATTGTTCGGGATTCGTCCTTGTTTACGCTGTCCGGGAATGTCTAGACACGTTTGTGCAAACGTTTGCCCTACTGGTTTGAAGTGTCACATTCTCGCCTGTTGCAGACATGCAAAAGAAGCCCATACAGCGGTATGAGCTTCTTTGCACATTTCAGTTATGAACGATGGATTAGTAAGAGCTCCATCCTGCATCTGCCGTTACGACGGTTCCGTTCACAAAGCTGGATTCGTCTGAGCCTAAGAACAGAGCCACCTTAGCAATCTCTTCACTTGTTCCTATACGTGGGTTAATCGCCATACCCAATTGTTGTCTGCCCGCACCAAACTGACTTAACCCCGCCATGGATGAACTAATATTGGTTGCTACCGCCCCAGGAGCGATGGCGTTACAGCGAATGCCTTGCTCGGCGTACATGTAGCCTGTATTTTTGGTGAATCCAACCACAGCGTGTTTGGAAGCTGTGTAGGCTGCACCGGCTCGGCCACCGTTCAAGCCACCTGCTGATGCAATATTGACGATGACACCTTTTTGTTTCTCCAGAAAGATTGGCAGCACCTTACGTGTTGCACGCATAACACTGGTCGTGTTGATTGCAAACACTCTCTCCCATTTGTCATCAGACACATCAGCAGCCGGCTCCATGCCATCCATAATGCCTGCATTGTTCACCAGAACATCCACTGTTCCGTATGTGCTCACCGCAGTATCAATCAGATTCTGGATATCTTCTTCTTTTGCCACATTGGCGAGCACAACCATAGCTTCGCCGCCCTGCGCCTTAATCTCATCCACGAGCGTCTGGGCTGTCTCCGCATTGATATCCGATACGATTACCTTCGCTCCCTCCTGTGCGTACAATGTTGCAATCGCTCTACCCATACCGGACCCCGCACCTGTCACCACAGCCACTTTATCTTGAAGTTTCATCATGTATCATCCTCCATGTATTCGTTTACAATAAGTTAACAAACAAATGTTCATTAACTCGTATCCTTAGTATAATAAGTCATAGCATTCCTGTTCAATCAGTAAAAGCATGCCCAAATGTACGTTAATCAACAATTTCCATGATGTATGTACTTTAACTTATAAATCGCTCTTCCAAGGAGGCTATAGTATGACTGAACTTCCGAACTCTATAGACCGAAGAATCAAGAAATCCAAAGCGGCGCTGAAGGATGCCCTCATCCAGTTAATGCAGAAGCAGCCGTTTAAGGAAATATCCATTACCGAGATCGTGCAGCTTGCGGATCTGAATCGAGGTACCTTTTACAGACACTATCAATACAAAGAAGACCTGTTCAATGAAATGATCGATGATGTGATCAAGGATCTGGTGGCTTCTTTCCGTGAGCCTTATCAGGATATGGAACTATTCCGAGTAAGTCATATGCCTTCTTCCGCAATCAAAATATTTGAACATGTGCATCAACATGCACCATTCTACACGCTTGTGGTGAAGTCCGAGGCCGCGTCCAACTTTCAACAAATGATCTGTGAGGTTCTTCGTAACCTTGCCTTGCAGGATCTCACTGAGGTTTTTCCTTCTCACATCAACCAGGAACTGCTAGCCAGCTACCAGTCCCATGCTATCTTTGGCATGATCCTGGAGTGGATTCGGCAGGAATTCAAACACACCCCCGCCTATATGGCAGATGAGTTATTCAAAATCATTAATTTCAAGCCTGCCAATGCGGTGGTCCAGTCTAACCTCAAATGATCGATCCAGGCGTATTTATCCACGAATTCTGAATGAAAGTCAAAAAGCGACCGTTCCCAAAGGCTTAACAAGGAACGGTCGCTTTGTTTATTTATGAATGTCGAACTACAGCCCCAGCTTCTGCCCTTTCTCCAACCGCTGAATCTGCTGCTCCCCGGTATCCGCCAGTTCACGGAACTGGTTAATGGTCTCCCGCATCCGTGGCAATGCCTCCTGCTTATACACACTGATGGAGTCGAGCGCGGACAGCACATCCGTGAACGCCTGCTTCATCGTATCGACCGAAATGCTGGCATCATAAGCTTGCTTCTGGATGGCAATGCCCTGATCTTTCAGCATTTTGGACGTACCTGCGATCAGGTCGTTGGTCGTCCGGTTAAGCAGTTCAATTTTCTGCAATACAATCTTCTGATTGTAAAGTGCACTCGCAACGGTGACGGCAATTTTCAAGGCCGAGATCGTTACATTTTTGGCCCGATCCACACCACGGATCAATTCCTTGTTGTTGCGGATGACAACTTCAATCGCCATGATGCCTTGCTGGTTCACCACCAGCATTTGCTGCAAATCCATGACCCGCTGACGAAGCGGGAACAGCACTTCTTCCGTGATAAAACGGACTTTCTCCGGGTCCTCGTTGCGTACTTTGGCGGCTTCGATCTGTGCGTCGATCGACTCATCCATCAGCACACCAAGCTGAATTTCCTTTTGCAGTCGTTTAGTGAGTTCCCGCAGATTTTGCTGTTCAATCTCCAGTGTAGTATTGTCGTTTCTCAAGGTCGCTCTGCCTTTATCCAGCGAGGTTACGATATCGGCGATAACAGCGTCAGCCTTCTGGTATTTCAGGAAATAGGCCCGCAGGGGATTGAACAATTTGCCAAGGAATCCGGTCTTGGCAAAGTCGACCACGCTGGGGTCGAGATCCTTCAGTTGCATATGCAGCTCGGTCAAGCCTTTGGCGACCTGTCCGCCCTCGTCTCCCGTCTTGGACAGATGTCCAACGGAGACTTGAAGCAACGCGTTTTTCTCGGAAGAGGATCTCATCGTGTTCATGCCAAAGCCATCAATGGATTGCAGAATCTCCTTGCGTTTCTCCAACGATTCGAGATCCAGTGTCATGATCATCTCCACGTTGGCATTTGCGACTTGCTGCAGCTCCGCCACCTCGGCAGGTACGGGCTTTATCTCCTCCTCAATTACCTTCTGAATTTCCTTCTGACTAGGTATCTCCATCGAAAACGACATCCAAGTTCCCCCTTCAATTACGTGCTATATAAAATGGAATAATGAACCTTACATTAGGTCACTTCGAGTGAGTACCCGTGCTACATCTGCACGTTGAACAGGTTACCGATTTTGTATACCACATCGTCGGTATCCGCGTTAATGCTCGCCGCTTCGTTAATGCTGGAAATGCTCTCCAAAGCTTTGATGTCCGCGTTGTAACCAATCGTGTAGATTGGCACTTTGTACGTCTCGACCAGATCACGAATATCTTTCAGTGTATGACCTTCGTTGGTCTCTCCATCACTTAGGACAAAGATCAGTGGCTTCACATTCGGATTCGCAGCTATATAATCTTCCAGCATCTTCATTGCCACAACGATTCCATCGAAGGTTGCCGTACCGCCACCCGCTTGCAGGCTATCCACCGTACCGACAAACATCGACTGCTGATTCGTATCATACTTGGCAATGGGCAGATTCACCGTTACTCCACTAGAGTAGGAGACGAGGCCGATACTGTTATCTGTGCCCAGGAACTTCTGGCCTTTGCGCAATGATTCCTTGAGTCGGTTCAGTGGTTCACCATCCATACTCCCGGATACATCGGTTACAAATACGGCTGCAATCGGTTTACTGCCGTTCTTTTTCTCTTTCCATACTTTCTGAGCAGACAACAACGTGCCACCATCCACTGTGTTCAATTCCGACTTGTAATCCTGCAAGCCGTTGAAGCCGAATTCCTCAGCCGATTGCTGATACTTCGCTTGGGTTACGAATTCTGCATACTTCTTAATGATTTCTTGCTTGTTCTGCGGTAGTTGCCCCAGTGCATACAGCGGGCTGTCATGTCTCACACCAAAAGGGGTAAAGACGTAGCCGCTTTTCAGATCTGCGGTGTTTACGTAAGTCTGGTATTCCAGTACAAATGCGTCCAAACGGCCTGACTTGGCTGCCTCACGCATCTGAATGGTTGTGGACGCCGTAAACGGTACGTTAGCTTGAAACTTCTCAAAACCCTCAATCGCTTTCTCACCAAGCGGATTGGAGCTGTCGTATGTGTTGAGTGCCGTCACCAGAAAGTTCAGTCCCGTGGAACTGGCAAATGGATCGGTGTACCCCATCGCGAGTTCATTGTTGGCAATCGCTTCGGTCACGGTTTTTACATTAACTGAGCCGTACGTGTCGACCAGCGCATCATATTTGGCTTTCGAGATGACGATTCCGGGAACGTTCCCCACCAGTCTTTTGGATACCAGGTCTGTCTTCACTCCGCTTGCAGCTACCATCTCGCCCCATAACTCATTGGAGGGAGTGTACGCATCAGGCACATATTTACCAGACTTGATATAATCGGCCGCCGTACCGGATGCGATATTGCGTAACTTTACCGAAACCTGCTTGCCGCCAACGGTAATGTTAGCCTTGTTGAACTCTTCGGTGACCTCGGTTAACCAGCCATCTCCGCCAGTGCCTGCTTTCTCCGGGGATGAAAAGATTTCCACATAATCATTCGTTGTATTTTCGACCGTGATCGGAAATTTCGAGATGTCTGGAAGTGACTCTGCCACATCCACCGGATCGAGATCAATCTGTCCCTTCACAGGTTCAGCCGTTGCCGGAGCAATGTCCGCATACAGCTTGCCTAACTCTTTGCCTGCATTCTCTGTCGTTACCTGTGTACTGGATTTACCCACGTTCGACGTCAGCGTGATACCTGCATATACGAGTCCAAACACAAGTACCAGCATTAAGATCGATATGAAAAAAAACTTTCCCTTCTTAGCCATACGTACAACCCCTCACTGTCTGTATAATTTGGTGTGCTTGATTAATTGGTCAATTTCTTGCATACAAGGCATCTGTTCAATATCTCCTGCTTCAAAGCTGTCCAGGCGGGAGATTTCCAGCATCAATTGGTCGAGCTTCAAAAGAATTTCCTCATTGGTATGAAGCGAGCTTTTCACATAGCTCAGATAGTCGTTATATACTTTAGTCTTTTCCTGAAAGAGCTTCTGGGGAAGTGTTGCGGATTTGGACTTCATCAGGCTGGCGTACTCCGCTTCATCGAACACATTGAGTCGGTTAAGTACACTTCGGATGTTGAGGTATAACAGCTTCTCCACTTCGAGGGTGACCGAAGCAAATTTCTTGTAACTCAGTTCCCCCGGATCAAATCGCTGATTCAGCACGTTCAGGAGGGTTTCTTTCTTTTTCTTCATGCGACTTAGTTGAGATAATCCCAGTGTGATATCTTCCTCAAGCACTTTAATGCGTCGATAAAAGGATAACGCTTCCACATAATCATCATGGGTTTCGATATTTTTCACGGGCAAGACCACAGGCTGTTTGAACAACAAGGTGTAGCTTCCATAGAAGAGCGTCATCACGCTGCCGAACAGAAATGTCACCGAGAGCGCTGTCGTAAATGCTCCCCCGCCAAACTCCAGTCCGATGAATCCTGGTGAGAACAACAGAACATTCATGACCACAACGCCGAAGATTAGCCCCAGCAGTTTTATGTACTTTATCATGTAAATCATCAGACCTCCTTTCGCGCTATGTGTTGGAGCTTTATGTCGATATTTACCATTGGAACTTTATTTCATTGTACATGATGTTGCCGCATTCGGGTGGATTAATATGGATATTCATAATATACGTGGCTTGGGCTTATCCCATTTCATCTTTAGAGGGACAACGTGGATAAGATTTTGTAACCTCTGGGAAATGAGCCTGGTACCCTTGAACAATCGGTGGCGGAAAAAGAAATGTTATCAGGTAATACGTGGAAATTTGCAGTGCGTGTCATTTTTTATATAGGGCTTGTTTGATACGATAAAAATCAAAAAACACCCCGACGCCCGGCGCCGGAGTGATGATGATGTTGTGTAATCTAATTCAGCTTGAATAAATTCCGAAGCGGAATTTCCAATTCCGGATATAACACCGATTGAATCGTTTCTTGCTCCGTGTACAGATGACGGTTCTGGTAACTGCCTTCTTCCAATGTGTACACATGAACGGTCTGATTCCCAGGGTCAACAATCCAGTATTCATTCACACCGTATTTCTGATACAGATTAAACTTCTCGTTAAAATCCTTCAGCGCAGTTGAAGGAGACAGCACTTCTATGATTAGAGAAGGCGCACCTTGACAGCCGTTTTTGGTTATTTGGTCTTTGGAACAAACCACCGATAAATCCGGTTGAACAACATGATCAGGTACGTCATACTGCTCATTCTCACTGAAATACACGTCAAAGGGGGCAACAAATACGATACATTTCCGATTCTGAAAAAAAGTACGCAAGGAGAAGTGCAGCTCACCCACAATAAACTGGTGTAATGAGGTGGGTGCTGGAGACATATTGAATGCTTTGCCGTTAATTAACTCCCATGCCCCCTCCCAAGTTAACCAATCCTGAAAACTATAGGTGCCTTTATTATCCGGTTTTGCCACACTTCCAACCTCCTCTTTTACCTAATCAGCATTTTGCTCTTATTATAACATTGTGTTTGCCCAATTTCATACAATGCCTCTTCTATGAGAAGATAGATTCCGGTTTACTCCGCGTTGTACGTACCTCCACCACTTTCCCGGCACAACCATTGTCGTCCAACGCCTGGAATGCAACCCGAACGCTGTCTTTACCTGACGTTACCTTCTCAGGGATGTCATAGGTAACATAGAACACTTCACCAATCTTGTTCATATGAATCCACTGTTCTCCGACCACATGTCCATCGACGGCGATACTAAATATTCTCTCATGCCGTGTTCCTTCCCGTACAAAAGGAGAATGATCGCCGCCCCAGTATGCCACGCATACATAGTTCGGTGCAGAACCATCCACCGCCAGCTGGTAGCTGAAGTAAGACCCGCTGACACCAAAAGCTTCCCGCCACATATGCAGCTTGTTGCGGCTGTCTGTATAGGAACCGTTATGATGTTCTGCGCGGCAATTGCTATCCAGATGATGTCCAATCTCATCCTGCTGACCGTCAGGCTGCACCCTGTCGATGGTGATATCATTCAATTCCTTCTCCAGCGCATCCCCTTCATCGTTGAACGGCCAATAGACCGTATAGAACTCATGATGCACATCATAGAACGGAATTAGCTTCACCGGGTTACCGTCTGATGTGACATCCTTGCTGATCTCAAACGTCAACGTACTTGCGTCTATGACCTTGATCCACTCGTGCACATCCTCCTGCTCTGTCCATATAACAGGTACAGGTGCAGTTTTGGGGTTCAGTGCCGTTTCGTCCACAATGGTATCCTCAGGCAGCCCTTCGCTTCCCAGAGCCCCTGCCAGCACAATCGGGCCATACAGGAATGCCACCTTGTGAGCATCATCCCGGGACGTATATTGGTGGAGCGACATCGGCAGCGTGATGGTGATGACATCGCCAGCGGTCCATGTGCGCTCGATGTCGAGGTATCCGGGTTCCATCCGGGTATGCGGATGGGCCGTATCCCCGTTGACCATTGCCGTCATTGGCTCCTGCAGCCAGGAGGGCACGCGTAGTCTAAGATTGGCCGAGGCGCTGCCTTCGGTGATCGTAAGGGTACCCTTTTCCGAATAAGGAAAGTTGGTTTCGAGCTTCAGCGATAGGCCTTGGGATTTCCAGTCCAACTGGGAAGCAATATACAGGTTAACGTACAGATCCTGCTCATCCTCGAAATAGATGGCCTCGGCGTATTTGCCCGGGTTCTCCATGCCAGATCCTGTGCAGCACCACCAGGCGGTATCGTGAGTACCGTAGATTTTGTAGTGGCCTTGCAGCGTTGATGCAAAATACGTTTTGTTGCCTGTGTCCGGGTCCTGTGTGCCCAGGATGTGGTTGTAGATCGCATTTTCATAATAGTCCATGTAGGCACTGTCCGGATTCCAGGTGTAGAGCTGCTTCGTCAGATGCATCATGTTGTGGGTACAGCAGCTCTCTCCGGTTTTAATGCCCAGACTCTCCATGCCTTTCGCTTCATAATGCTCCGAAATGCTCGTAGCACCAAATACATAAGACCGATGATGAATCGTAGTGTCCCAGAAAAACTCCACTGCTGTCCGGTAACTCTCGTGATGATGGTCCTGATTGTAGATTTCGGCTGCACCGATGACTTTCGGAATCTGCGTATTCGCATGTTTGCCCTGAAGATCGTCCTGCTTGTGTTCCAACGGTTCGAGGATTAATTGATGTGTGAATTTGTTGGCTATATCAAGGTATACGGACTTCCCGGTGATTCCATACAAGTGTGCAAACACTTCGTTCATACCGCCGTGTTCACATTGAAGCATGATCTGCATCTGTTCTTCGGTCATCGGGCTTAGACCGTCCACCGCCCAATCCGCAAACCGTGTTACCACCTCAAGGGCCTGCCCGTTGCCCGTTAGTTTGTAAGCGTCAATTAGTCCGCGATAGATTTTGTGTATGCTGTACCAAGGCACCCAGTATTCGCCGATGTTGAAACCACCAATATGTTCTGCCCGAAAGGCAATGTGGAAAGCTTCTTCTGACAAGCCGCCGACATACCCACTTCCTGTATGCTGTTGAATGGATGCAAGCTCACTGACGGCATAGTCCAGCGTTTGCTTTAACGTTTCATTACCTGTCGCCTGATAGGTCACAGCCAGGGCAGACAGGTAGTGTCCAAGGGAATGCCCGCTAATCGAGCGTGCCTCCCAACCCGCGTATCGTTCCTTTTTCGCCGGTAACCCATGGGCCTCAAAACATGGTGCCAGAAAACGGTCAATGTCCAGTGATAACAAATACCGTTCTCCAACCTCCTGTGATGTTTGAAAGACGCCATTTAACAGCTCTACATGCTCAGGTCCCAGAAATCCCTTTTTGGTTTCAATCATTCTGCTCGCTCCTCCTCGGTATGTAGTGGATATTTAGAAGCACTTATATCATTGTACAAAGGGTAAAATCCGTGTTGAAATTCATGTGTCCCTTGCGATGTTTCTTCACACAGGCCTTGAATATCCTCATATTATCAAATAAAATACAACTACATCAGACTCATAATCCAAGAAAAGGTGGAGAAATCCGTCCTATGCAAAAGCCATTGGAACATTACTTGTGCGGCAAATTCATAACCGAAGGCAATTGGAGCCATATGAAGCGCAGCATGCCTGTTCACGAGGTCATTTTGATGTTGGAAGGCGAGATGTACATTGCCGAGGAGGACGAGCAGTTCGTGGTTCGTGCCAATGATCTACTATTTCTGAGGGCTGGACGCACCCATTATGGCTATCAGGTCAGCGATGCTCCCGTCAGCTTTTATTGGGTTCATTATGATTCAAATGAGAAAGAGTTCGACCAGTATCCCACCCATGCGACTATTCAGGTTCCGTCCACCGCCAATCAGCTGTTCAAGCAGCTGCTGCATAGTTCATCGTTCTCGCCGGAAGAAGCAGACGCAGCATTGCTGCTGCTGCTCAAAGAACTGGAACGCAATACACAGGCGGGTTATCGGCCGCACAATGCAATCGTTGACCACATCTGCAAGTGGGTGGATATTCATCTGCATACCGACATTACGGTGGGCAAGATTGCTGAGACTTTTAATTTTAACAAGGACTATATCTCCAAAATGGTGAAACGTGAGAAAGGCATTGGGCTCAAAACCTATATCCTCACGGAACGGATTCGCCGGGCCAAGCAGATGCTGCTCAATACCAATGCCAGTGTGAAAGAAATTGCGGGGCAATGCGGTTTTTCGGATTACAAACTCTTCCTGCGCATGTTCAAACAATACGAAGGCAATACGCCCACCGAATATCGCAATAATTTGTATTCTACACAGCTCAATCGCCTATAATGAACCTTATACGTGCGAACCTTGGATGTGCTTGTGCGGAAGTACCAACTCATAGAATTTCATGAGTCATATATAGAAAATTTGAATAAATCCAGTACCATCAGGTGTGATACAATTCAAGTCAACTATATCTCTTATCAAACCAAGATCAAATCAGAAGGAGAACTTGAGATGACAACGGCAGTAACGATTCATCCCGCTACAGAAGCTGACCATGAAGAAATTGTACATATTCTCATTGAAAGTTACTCCGAGTACCGGGACACGTTCCAAACACAGGAACAATGGGAACATTATTTGAAGGATATTCGGGAATCGCCGAGCAATCCTTATATCAAGCAATTATGGATTGCCAAAATAGATAATCAGATTGTTGGAACGGTCCAATTGTTTGAGACTGCACATAAGGCTTACCCGAACTTCGAGCTGCCTATTGATTATCCGTTTATTCGACTGTTGGGCGTTGATCCCAAGTGGAGAGGTCACGGTATTGCCAGAGAATTGCTTCAACAATGTGTTGAATCTGCCAAAGACATGGGCAAAAATACGGTGTATTTATATACGGGCGGCCAGATGGTCAACGCGATCCGATTATACGAGCGTTTCGGTTTTGTAGAAGACCCGGAATTCAGTTCCGAGAGTGGTGGAGGCAAAGCGATCTGCTACCGTTATGATTCATAATTCTCGCAAATGCTAATAAGCGTGGATAACAGAAAAAGGGATGCCCTTAAGTCATTAATATGACGGAGGGTATCCCTTTTTAGCGTTATTCTGAGCTAAAGAATCGGATTAGAGCAGCAAATGTTATTCGCTCCATTTTCCAAATTATTAACCGCTGATTTCCACCAAAATTTTCGCATGGCTCTTGTCGGTCATGAGCAGTTCAAGTCCTTCCTGAACGATGTCGTCCAGCTTGATTTTTCTGGTGATCACCTGCTTCACATCAAGTGCTCCCTCAGCAATCAAAGAGATGACTTCAGGGAAGATATGACGGTAGGCCAGCGTTGCTGTCAGGTTCGCTTCCTTCACCAACAGGTCGAAGAAATTCACCTGAAGTGGATTCGGAATTGCTGCGATGACAACAACTTCTCCACCTTTTTTGATTACCGCTACGGCGCTGTCCATGGTTGGCTGTACACCTGCCGCTTCATATGCTACATCTATTCCGCCAGACTGCTGCAAAATCACCTCAGTGGCATTAACTTTGGCACTATTCACCGGAATGGCTCCCAGCTTGGCAGCCAGGTTCAGGCGTTCTTCAAATACATCAACTGCATAGATCGTGGAAGCTCCGGCAGCTTTGGCTGACAGGATTGTCAGGAGTCCAATCGGACCTGCACCATATACAGCAACCTTCTGACCTACTTTTAGTTTGCTATGGCGAACCGCATGAAAAGCTACTGCTGTAGGCTCAACCAGTGCGCCCTCTTCAAAGGAGACGTTGTCCGGCAATTTGTGCACCATATAGGCCTCAACCACAACGTATTCAGCAAAACCTCCGTCACCGTTCAGTCCCACAAATCCGAACTCGGTACATTGGTTATAGCGCCCCTGAATACAGTACTCACACTGTCCGCAATGATACAGCGGTTCAACAACAACACGGTCTCCTACACTGATACCGCTTACATCACTTCCCAATTCACTGACGGTTCCTGCAAACTCATGACCAAGTGTCAGCGGCGCTTTCTGTCCTGAAAGCGGGTGGTTCTGCCCTTCCTGAATGCCTACGCCATGATGGTAAGCATGCAAGTCACTACCGCAGATTCCTGCGTACTCGACTTTAATTTTCACTTGTCCTGATTGGGCTACCGGTATTTCCCGTTCTTCGACCCGGACATCTTTTTTGGCATACCATACTGCTGCTTTCATGAGATACATCCCCTTTGGTTTATCTTGTCTACCTGAGATTCAACTACTGTCTATTAATTATATCGCTGTTCACGTATTATTCATATTTATAGATACTAATGTTAATATTACTTGTACTAATGCTAAAACGGAGATGAAACCATGAATCTGGAACAGCTTGAATATGTCGTTGAAATTGCCAAAACCCAATCATTCTCGGCTGCCTCGGAGCACCTGCATGTCACTCAATCGGCGATCAGCCAATCTGTGCATCGTCTTGAAAATGAGCTGGGTATGATCCTGTTCGAACGCTCGCGGCATGGGACGTTTCCCACCCCTGAAGGCAAACAGTTTATTGCCAAGGCACTCGATATTTTGCAGCGAATTGATGAATTGAAATCACTGAATGCCGAGACATCCTTGTTAACCGGAGACCTGCATGTTGCTACTTTTCCAAGTGTGATGCCTTACCTTGTACAGACGGCTGCAGATATGAAACGCGAGCATCCTCAATTGAATATTGCCATTGAAGAGAAAGGTTCCATGGAAATTATCGAGGACATCCGTAACAACAGAACCCACCTGGGCTTCATCGCCATCTACGCCAAACAATTGCGGGAATTCGATGGACTGCATTTCAGTCCTATGTATTCAGGCAAACTGGTTGTGTGCACTCATCACCAATCCGAACTAGCCAAGCTTAACCGGGTTACTCCCGAACAATTAAAAGAACATAAGCTTGCTCTGTATCGTGATGGATTTATCGAAGATTTCCTGCAGGAGTTCACGTATGATTATGGCCCTCTGTCCATCCTGTTCAAAACGAACAACTCGGAAGCGATTAGCACCGTTCTAAGAAACAATATTGCTGCCACCATTGGTCATGACTTCTCCTTCCACCAACATCCGCTATGGAAAGAAGGTATTGCGAAAATGGTTGAGATCGCCTCGATCGACCAGCCTAAAATGCAAATCGGCTTCGTACAGACCGAGTCCAAGGAGGTGGCTGTATCCGCTGAGCGATTTGCCCAACGCTTCAGACAGGCGATTGAGCTGGATCAGTTATAATGGCAGAGTCTAAGTCATCATCGGGGTGTCAAAAAAACACTCAGGTGCTTGCACCAGAGTGTTCCACATTTGATGATAAGGATTCAACTTACTGCTTACTGCTTGCTGCCCTTATACCTTTACTTTTCTTACCGCTTCGCTCAACTCAATCGTTTGCTGTCTTAGCAGGGTGGACGTCTGTGCCACCTTCTGGAACATGCTCGACTGCTCCCCTGTCAAACGATAAATGTCATCCGAATGATCTGAAACGCCGGATGAAATTTGCGAGATCGTATTGACCGATGCTGCCGCTTCCTCGGAACCGGCCGATATCTCCTCCGCTGCTGCGGATACCTCCTGGATACGATGTGTTACCACACGAAATGCCTCAACCATTTGGGTGAAGGCATGCTCTGCTTCTGCTGTGCTCGTCACTCCCTGGCCGATCTCTTGCGAGGTAATATCCATCTGTGATCCGATGTTCTGGGACTCCTGCTGAATGCCGAGCAACAAATCCGATATCGTCTGCACGGATGTGCTTGATGCCTCCGCCAACTTCCGCACTTCATCCGCCACAACGGCAAATCCCTTCCCGTGCTCTCCTGCATGAGCGGCTTCAATCGAAGCATTCAGTGCCAGCAGCTTGGTCTGACTCGCAAAATCCTGCACCGTATGAAGCGCACCGCCAATCTGCTTCGAGAAGTCGTTAAGCACTCGGACCATGGCTACAACTTCAGCAGATACAGCCGAAATGCTCTCCATCTGTTTCTTCATTTGCGTCATGCTCTGCTTACCCGATTGTGCCGTAGCAAGCGCAGTTGTTGCAGCGTCGGACACGGCTGTAGATGACTCTGAAATATCGGTAATCCCTTTAGCGATTTCTTCCATCGCATTGGCGCTGTCGCTAGCACCTTGCTTCTGGGTGTGTGCTCCCTGTCTGATCTGCTGCACGGATTGGTCAACGCTCTTATTCATCTCAAGCATGTCTTCTGCATCACGTTTGAATTGCTCCGTTGATTCCGCGAGGATACCGGTGGTTACCGAGACACCCGCGACCATGTCGCCGATCATTTGATTTAAGTCCCCGGACATATGAATCATCGCCTTGAATGTGCTGCCAATCTCATCCTCACTTTGCAGCCGATACGCGGTCAGGATTCGGTTGGCTTCCGCCAGCTCACCTTGCGCCATTTGTTCGACGCTTGCCTTTAGTGGTTTCAGCGGTCGCAGTCCTCTTACGATGTACCACAATACAACCGCGATGCCTGCAAGCGTAATGAATAACAATAGGGCATACAACGGAATGCTGGATTTCATAATATCTGACTCAATACTTCCAATGACCGACACAGCTGTATCGATTCCTATCACACCCGTTAAGGCCCCATTACTGTCCAAAATCGGAGCGTATGAGGAAATATATTCGCCATATTCCTCATTATGAATGATCGGAGAACTGGCCGTTTTTCCTTGCAGAAGCTTTTGGACTGCATCACCTGGGATATCCGTCACTTCATTGATCGGTGATGCTTTATCCGCATCTTTCATGCCGTCCACCATAATGAGGGGCGTGCCTGAATCGTCTATTTTCACAAAATACACATACATCGCCCCGATGCTCACACGAAAATCATCCAGCTCATCACGAATCTTCAAGAACACGTCATTTTCTTTGGGATCTTGGGCAAATTCCACATACGGCTCCGTGTCCAGCTGTTTCACATAACTCTCGGCAATTTGAATATTGTAACTCGATATGGCCTCCTGCGCGGCTAGCTTCATATTCGCCAGCTGAAGCAGCATGCTTCCCGCAGATATAATCATAATGACCAATGTAACCATGGCAACAATGCGAACAACCAAACGTTTCTTGAAAAACCCGACCATCCAATCCTCTTCCTCTCACGCCTGTATGTAAGCCTTTTCGACTACGCCCTACCCAAAAACTACATGCTTGAAGCACTATGTAATGTGAAAATAGTATATGAAGTTGTCGAATTAGGCAAGAAAATATTGGAACCGAATTGGAACGCTATCATCACTGTGTTAGCTTTATTTTTATAGAAGTTTATCCATGTTTGTTTCGATGAAACTGTTACGCTTTTACACAAAGAAAAACTCCGACGTATGCGTCAGAGTTTAGTCAACATGGGTAGGTTTAAGCCTGATTTTCGTAAGTGATCTCACAAATGCATCTCCAATTAAGCCCATTAAGAGATATCGGTATACACCACTGAGTTAATAGGGATTTCAGATTGGTTTATTGACTTACCAACGCATATACCAATGCTCTTCTTATTCATTAATGAACTTGAGATTTGTACTGAAACCACATCTATTGGAAATTCCTTATTGTCAGGTGTTCGAACAACAATATGATTATGGATTCGCTTTTTGATCTGATCATGGCTTAGGTCATCAAGTTCAGGATTGATACCCACTAAAATAGTACCATATTCGGATGATTCAAAAACATCTCCAACCTTCATCAATTTATGCATATTTATCATCCTTTCTATCTGTGTTGGATATAAAGTTCATTCTTCACATCTTGTACACGGAGATCTGCGTTTTTTAATCTCGTTACTGCATCTCTAAGTAGTGTCATTCTCTCTACAGAAGTTAATTCTGGTGCAAACCTCGCTGCTCTTATGCTGGCTTGTGCTTCGTCCAAAGCAAAATTTCGTGCATACGTTGCATCATCAAGATTATATAGTTCAAAGGCCCTTCCGCTTTTAAACGCTTCATAATGTCCAATAATCTCATGAGCTACAGTAGCTCTACCCGAAACACGTGTGTTGGCACTTAATGTGCCAATTCCATGGGACTCTGCGGGTAACACGTCTGTATTGATATATAGTCTGTCATACATCATTCCAGTATTCCAATGTTCTCGAAACACTATATTCTCTTCCGGGAAACCTAATCTTTTAGAGTAATTAATCAATTCAGTTTTCTGGGCATCTGTTAGTTCCAGTTCATTTCTTAAACCATCTGAAGAAATCTGACGATGATCCCCTTTTCCAAGCTCTCGTTCCTTCTCAGCATACTCGGAAAACCTGGAGGATTCTCTAGCCTTTTTGCTCTCGGCTATATTATCCACCACTCGCAGACGGGTATCTTGAAAACCATTAAAACCACCCCTCATCTTTCCTGTGCCCGGCTGTCGGGTAAAGGCCTGAATACTTGCGCCACCACCTGATAAAGTCAGCAAATTATGCGGTTTAATTAGAGAAGAAGCATAGCCTGTTCCAACCATCAGACCTCCCATACCGATCATGTTCGCCCAATGTTCACTAGACCAGGCATTCGTCGGAAACGTCGCTTTGCGGATCGTACCATGAATACCGAATGTAAGCCAATTAGCTGTATCATTGGGCGAGTTGAATGCTTTATCTGCACGGTCCACATAACCCTTAACAAGACCTCTGGGGATACCGAACGTCCAGTAATCCAAAAATCCACCTACACTATCATAACGCTTTTGATACCGAGCATCCGCAGATTGCATAAAGTCTTGTCCCAATTCGACCAAACTGTCAGCAGACTTCTGAAAAGCATTACGTGTATCGGCTAATGGTGCCCTACATTCATCCGGGGGTGGTGGTACGCAACTAGCATCATAGGATTGTAGAGCTTGCTGATCAACAAGTCTGAATTTCTCAGCATGCGCTTGAAGTTCTTTGGCAATGGACAGAGACAAGGAAACAAAGTTATTCATGACCTTCTGCGCCAGTGTAAAATCATAATAAAACTTCTCCTTCGTGCTGCCATCCCACTGTCTTTCGATCTCGAATAAGTGTTGTTTCAGGATACTGTTCATCTGAAAAACCTGGCTTTGGGCTGCTTCAAACTGTCTGGAGACTGATAACAGCTGTTCCGGGTTACTTTTATCGTCGTCATGTGGTACCTCGTTCGAAATATATTCGTTGTTATATGAATCCAAGGGAGGAGTATGATTTATGTAAGATTCAAACGTACTTCTGGTCCTTTATTATAAAAGCAGCTCATGTCATTTCGTAGCTACTGGCGATTTATTTATCTAGTTCGTATCCCCCCTATTTTTCCATAATATAACATTACAACTTCAAATCAGTCCCCATTAAAACTTTCTTTCTCAAAAAAAACACCCCAGCGTGAACGCTGAGATGTCTTGTTACTGCGTAGCTATTATGATTCTTCTACAAACACTAAACTTCTTGCCCATGGTTCTTTCTGAATCGAATCAGAGACCAGAGGATCAGTAACACGAGTACAGTTAGACAGATGCTGATGCTGAAACGGTTGCCTTCATCAAATACGAACATGACTGCAATCACGCCAAGACAGAGCACAGCAGCTCCAGTTACGTAAGGAAATCCCCAGACCTTAAATGTCGGCTGTACCGGATACCTCTTGCGCAGCTTCAGCTGTGAGGTGGCAATACAGATCCACACGAGCATCACGACAAACCCCGGAACCGCCAGCAGCACGCGGAAGAGCTGGTCTTGTGCGAACAGCCCCAGCATGGAGCCCCCAAGCAGAATCACAGCACATACCAGCAGTGTATTTACCGGACTGCCGTTGCGATTCGTTTGTGATAATGCCTTGGGAGCTTCACCACCTACCGCCATGGAATGCATCATACGGGATGCGCCGTAAATGCCCGAATTCGCAGCAGACAGCACAGCGGTTACCAAAATAAAGTTCATAATATGAGCGGCTCCGGGTAGTCCCGTGGAGGCAAGCACCTGTACAAACGGACTGCTCTCCGGTCCAATTTCATTCCACGGAATGAGTCCACAGATGATGAGAATCGGCAGCGTGAAAAATAAAATAATTCTCAGCATAAAGTTGCCCACAATCTTAGGCATCACCTTGTCCGCATTTTCCGTCTCCGTTAAGGTGAGTCCAATCAGCTCCGATCCTCCATACGAGAACATCACGACCAATAATGCCGAGAAGACCGATGACCATCCATTAGGGAAGAAACCGCCTGCTTGCGTGTAATTATGCAGATAAGGCGTGTTGTCACTTGGAATGATTCCGAAGATCAGACCAGCACCAAGGATAATAAAAATAATAATCATGGCGATTTTAATGCCCGCCAGCCAAAATTCAAATTCCCCAAATACGCCCACACTCAACAGATTAATCAGTATAATAAACACCGCACATGCCAAGCTCAGCATCCACAGCGGCACTTCCGTGAACCAATACTGCAAAAAGCTCCCTGCTGCAATCACCTCAATTACACATACCGATAACCAGAGGAAACAATACATCCATCCCATGATAAAGGAGACTCTGCTGCCGAACGCTTCCTGCACAAAGTCTTTCATATTTTTGTTCTTGTATACCGTAGCCATCTCCGCCATCGCAGCCATGACAACCAGTAACAATAATCCTGCAAAAATGTACGTTACAATGACGCCTGGACCTGCAATTCCAATCGTTTCGGCGCTTCCTTTGAAAATGCCGGTTCCAATGACACCGCCCATAGCCATAAAGCTAATATGCCTTGGTTTGAGTTTCTTCTGCAATGTTCCTTCTGTCTGAGCCAATTCAAATCCTCCTGATGTAAAAAACGTCTATAATCTTCTGTTATGTTTTCTAAAACATAACTTCCAGTATACCCTATTGTTCATGGATCAGCCCAGCAGTTCCTTAGGGCCAATTCATCCCAAACCGTCGCTGACATAACCTATGTTTTATACCCCACAATGATACATGGCAAACTGTATGCAATCCCATTTGTTCATTTGAATACATTCTACTCTTCTTGCGATCTCCCATATGTATGATTTGTTGCAATCCACCACTTCGGACAACAATCATTACACGCAAAAAACCAGCGTTCTGTCTGCAACAGAATGCCGGTTTCCTGTGTTCCTGCTATGTTGTTTTGCCTATCATGTAATTTATAATTCCTTCGTCATAAAAGCGCTGTTCGGGTCCAAACTATAATCTGCAAATGGCTCACAGTATACAAACCCAAAGTCTTCATACAGTTTCCGCGCCGGAATAAAAGAATCCATCGAGCCTGTCTCCAAACTGATCCGTTTATATCCCCGATCCTTGGCAACCTCGATAATATGGGCAAGGATTTTTCTCGCTACGCCTTTTCTCAGGTGAGCCGATGCTGTACGCATCGATTTCAATTCTGCATGCTCCGAATTCAATTCCTTCATGGCGCCGCAGCCCAGCAACTCCTCCGCTTCCCATGCGCACCAGAAGGTAATCTCAGGTTTCTTTAACCCCTCCAGATCCAGAGCGTGAATGCTTTCCGGCGGCGAGTCTGCTGCCATGCCCTGCAAATGTTCTGCAATTAATCCAATGACCTGATGACCGCTCAAATCGTCTACTTTGATCTCCATATCTACCACTCCTGCCGACATTTTGTTGTGTGTTATATCAATGAATACATGTCTATTATTTATATAGTACTACCATGACAGGTTTTCTGACAACAACTTCAAAAACACAAACGAAATGTCTATTGTGATACCCTTAAATTTCCATTATAGTGAGGCTATCTGAAACCAAAAGGAGCGAAGAATATTGCGTAGCAGCCATATAGCTAAATTGATATTTACTCGAAAACGGAGAGGACAGAAATAACCTGAAGAAGCGGAGCGTTCGCCTTTATCCCCGGATTTTCCCCTTTGAAAAAGGAATTCAAAAAATCTGGGGATAACAGCGATCGGAAGGTTGTTCTGTCATCGGAGTGGCATGTGTAAATATCTTTTTTAGTTCAATTTATATAGCTAATTGTCGTGCTAGGTGAAGCGAACTTAATTTGTGAATAGGAGATCATCATGACACTATCGACTGAAAATCTGTTTTATAGCAAACGATTGAAAATGACCCCGCCCCGTGCTGAAGACGTGCAAACCATGCTGCAATGGAATGAAGATCCCGAATATTTGCGAAATGTGGACACGGATATTGCCATTCCTTATTCGGAAAAGCAGCTTGAAGATGAAGGCGAGACGAAGGACAAGGAAGTTTACTTCCGGCTTCGAACGCTTGAGGATGAACAACTGATCGGATTCGTTGTCATTCACAGTATTGAATGGAACAACCGCTGCGGACAGCTTGCCATTGGCATTGGACTCGCACAGCATCGCAACAAGGGGTACGGAACGGAAGCGTTGAATCTTATTTTGCGGTATGCCTTCCATGAATTGAATCTGGACCGGGTAGGTCTGGATGTCATCGCCTATAATGCCAAGGGCATCCGAGCCTATGAGAAGGTCGGCTTTCAGTTGGAAGGTCGGGCTAGATCAGCCGTGTATCGTGATGGAAAACGCTATGATCGCTTATGGATGGGAATTCTAAGACCGGAATGGGAAGCACACAATCAGATCAAATTGGAGGGTGGACAAGCATGAATAGGAATGCGGAAGTCACTGAATTTATCGAACAGATCACGGTACCATGGCAAGTCCAGGTTGCAAGTAAACTGCGGGAGTTGGTACATGAGTCCATCCCTGAAGTAGAGGAACGTGTGCAGTACAAAAAACCTCATTTCCTGAAAAACGGTAAATATACGGCGGTCATCTCTCCTTCCAAGCCGGCTGTATCCTTCACGATCTTCAATGCAACCGGACTTGATCTGCCAGATGGGATATTTGAAGGCCCTGCGGAACGCAAAACCATCAAGATCAAGGAAAAAGATACGCCGGACTATGAGTGGCTCGCTGGCCTTCTGACACAGGCATCGGCAGAACTCTAAGCTGGTATCGAGGATATAACATGTCATAGATTTTTCTAACCGACTATAGCAACTATTAAAAAGGCCAACCAGCATATCTGGTTGACCTGATCATACGAAGGGGCTTCCTATACTGTTGAACACATATAGGATCGCCCCTTTTGGGTGTGCAGCATTTATTACAATTTAAATCGCATCTATGCAATAACAGATCATTAGAGTTCCCTCATCAGGATTGTTGATAAGATACCGCAGTCATCTGACACGGCTCGCAAATGAACATGTAATACATGCCATCCCCGTATTCCTCAACCTCGCTCCAGTCTATTTGTCCAACGGCCCGCATCCTAGAAGAGCAGCATGGACAGTTCGGGTACTCCGCGTCCTGAACCCATCCGGGATGGCCCCCAATCTGGGAAGCAGAAGGTTCCATCGCCCACTCACTGGCATGGAACGCATGACGTGGTGTGGTCGCAATCCGAAACTGCTGCCCTGCATCCGCTGCAAGCTGAACATCGTCGTCCGGGTCAAGATTATCCGCTCCCATCGGCATCACATTATGCGCACTCCAGCACGGTTCACCTGCTGAATCCATCTCCATATAAACGACGCCATAACAACTACAACTAATGCAAGTCTGCACTTGAAGTCGTTCACTGTTCCAAGCAACGTCCTGCAGTGCTGGATGCCGTACATCCAAATCCATTAAGGTCGTTAACTGACTGCCACACCACTCACAGGTATCGGCACTGGTCAGCAGCATGGAGATGGGATCGCCAATTGATGGGTCGTCTGCCCCTTCATTCCCTTTTACTTTATAGAGTGAATAACTTGGGGTGATGAATAAATCCCTGCGCTGACCTTCATTCGTTAACTCCCAACCGGCTTCGGTTGTATAGTACTCTGGTGCAACATGCAGCTGATCTGCCCAATGAGGTGGCAAATGCCTCCATTGCTGGAACTGACGTACGACCACTTCATCTCCAATATAGGCGAGCATGAGCAACAGGTTATTCCGATTCTCATCATCGGTGTTCACCCGCTGCAAAAGTTGATCACGTACTTCGGGCGAGGCACTCTTATACAAAATGGCAGGGTAGTCAATTTCATGCTCCAGCAGCTCAGGAATCTGTGCAGACAACGAGGTATCATGGTAACAGACCAGATATACCAATATATCTTTACCTGTATCATCATCCCCTGAACGAATCAGCTGCATCGCATACTCAATCATGAGGGCTTGCTGCTCCGCAGACAAGGACAGATATACTTCTTCTTTGGAATGATCGTATGCCACATAACGGATTAGCGGATCATGAACCTGGCGTGTATGCATAACTTTCAAAATCTCCACAGGGTCCGTCATTCCCTCATACAAGTTCACGTCGCGCCGATTGGCTTCAATGTATCTTTGACGTGCCTCACGTTCCATCTCCTGCTTGCAAGGCATACAGTACCCACCTGTTCGGGCAGCCGTTGCTGGCAAAATCGTATTTGGGCACCCCTCTCGTATGCACGGAATGCGTTCTGTCATCCGTTGGCACCTCCTCTGCTATTGATCACGCTTCACGATCCATCGAGTCCCATCCATATCGATCAGCGGGAAGGTAGATTAGTGATGTCCCAGTTGCTCCTTCGTGAATTCATAAAATGCGAGCGCATCTTCGCTGCTGGCAAAGCCCGCCTGAGCCATCTTGTCGCTGCCGCCACCTTTGCCCTGGTAGGCTCCGAGATTGCCCTTGAAGAAAGGTCCACAAGCCCACTCTGGCGGCTGCCCGTTCTGCGCCAATACAACCTTGGCCTCCGAGATGCTCGCAAAGAGTACAAGGCCTTCATGTTCTGATGTCAGCTTGGTTGCCAGACTCTGCATATCCTTGAGCGATTTGTCCTCAAAGATTTGGGCAATGACAAGCCCTTCCCGTGCAGATAAAAGCTCCTGCGCATAATAAGCGTCATTGGAAGCTTTCACCACGTTCAGCTCTGCTTGCAGCTGCTTTTGTTCTGCTTCCATTTTGTCGATCCGATCCGTCAGCTCTTCCCGGCTCGTCTTCAATTTGGCTGTAATTCCGGTCAGTACGCTTTGCGCGGCGTTGAACTCATTCAGTGCTCGGTATCCACATTTAAAATAAATCCGGGTGCCGCCCTTCACTTTCTCGGTTTTCAACAGTTTAATGATCCCGATCTCGCCAGTGGCTGACACATGTGTTCCACCACAAGCGTTATATTCCACACCCTCGATTTCCACGATGCGAATATCTTCGGTGACGGAAGGCTGCTTCACCAGCGGCAGACGGGCCGCTTCTTCCGCTGTGACCCAGGAACTGCTGATTTTGGCATTTCGGTATATCTGCTGATTGACCTCCATTTCAATGGCAGCCAGTTGGTTCGCTCCCAATTCGGCTGCGGCCACATCAATCGTGATATAATCTGTGCCCAGATGAAAACTGAACGTCATCGCATCTGCCAGTTTCAGCGCAATAGCCGATAGCAAATGCTGCCCGCTATGCTGCTGCATATGATCGAATCTGCGCTGCCAATCGATGTGGCAATCCACGTCATTCTGCTCCGGCGCACGCTCCAGCTTGTGCAGCACCTCATCATTTTCACTAATTACATCCAACACATCCATGCCGCCGATCTGTCCCAGATCACAAGGCTGTCCACCCCCATGCGGATAAAAAGCCGTCTCTGCCAGCGTCACATATATACCGTCTTCCTTGTCCACTCTGCCTGTAATTTGTGTATGCCACTCGCGTGTGTATGCCGAGTCATAATAGATTTTTTGCGTCATCGAATCATCCCGATCCCTTCTCTTTCAAATGGCTGTCCATACTCTCCAGATTACACTATCTGGAACCGCCAAGCCAAATTTTCCGACTCACATCTTCGCTTTTCCATATCAAAAAAAGACCGCTCTGTAAGCCAAGCTACAGAGCGGTCTCCTTACTTATATCCACTATCCACGTTTAATGAAACGTTGGATATGGTTTGTACCTATGATTACACCAAAACAAGATGCAGTCATATTAATTTGGTATAGACACAAGAGCGAAACAGACAGAAAGGACCTGAAGAAGCGGAGCGTGCTCCTTTATCACCGGATTTCTCCCTTCAGGGGAAAATCATTGAAATCCGGGGGTAAGAGAGATCGAAAGGTTTTCTGTCTGTGTAGTTCCTGAGTGTCTAAATCAAGTATGGTCTGCAATCGGAGTGGCCAAGTGTAATCTCGTTGCACTCCATATTTATTTCATTGACTCGGATAGCTCTGTGAAAATAACACCCAGCGCATAGGCGCCAGCATCCGGGTATCCGAGACTGCGATCGCCAACAGCACCCGCGCGGCCCATGCGTGCCACAATGTCTTCTGTTTTCTTCGCGCCTTCTACCGCGGCTTCAGCACCTTTGGCAAACGCCGTTTGGAAGTTATCTCCATACTTCGCACTTTGCGTCCATGAATCTGCACAAGGAACAAGTGCGTCAATTAATGTCTTGTCACCTACAACGGCACCACGTCCGAAGGAGCGCTCCCCTGTAGATTGAATGCCTTGTACTGCCGCCTGCATCATGTCAGCGAACTCTGCAACGTTCAATTGCTGCTTGTCCCCAACGGCTTTGCCTGCCGCCCGGAATGCCGAACCCCAGATTGGACCGGAGGCACCGCCGCAGTATTCCATAATGACAAGAGAGCATGCATCGAGGAATGAACCGATATTCTTTTTCTCTTCATTCAAGATATGGTTCCATTCACGCTTGAGCTGTCTGAAGCCCTTTGCTACGCTCATGCCAAAGTCGCCGTCACCCGCATGGGAATCCAGTTCACAGAACGGTACTTCGTTCTTAATGATGATCTCACTCATCTTATCGATCAGGTAGACGATATTTTCCAGGGAGAATTGATTGTTGTTGATTACAGCAGAAGATGCAGGTGTCTCCACTTCATAGGATACTGGCGCATCTTCAGTCACGACGGCTTCCAACGCTTCGGAATATGTCACTTGTGCTACTGGAGGACCAGTCACTTTGAAAGCAGGTGTATCACTTTCCTTAAACAACAACGTTTTCAGTTCATCGTCCAGTTTCAGGATGGTTACCGATGCGCCTGCCATATCGATGCTCGTCATGTAATTGCCAACAAACGTAGTGGCTACATTCAGTCCTGAATGCTGTGCCAGCTCACGCTGAACCGAGTTGTTGAGCAGATAGAGCTCCTGCAACGGTGTAGCGCCAAAGCCATTGACGAGCACAGCAATCTCAGCAGAAGCATCGTTGTCCAGCTTCATATCTGCAAGCAGCGCTTCAACCATGCGTCCTGCAAGCTCATCCGCAGATACCAATTTCTCGCGGCGAATACCTGGCTCACCATGAATGCCCACACCGAATTCCATCTCATCTTCAGCGATTTCAAATGTCGGTGTTCCTTTGGCAGGTACGGTACAGGATGTGAATCCAAATCCGATGCTGCGTACGTTCAGGGCTGCTTTCTCAGCAACGGATTTCACCTCTGCCAGACTGCGGCCTTCTTCGGCAGCGGCACCAGCGATTTTGTGAACCAGTACAGTTCCGGCAACGCCGCGGCGTCCTACCGTATACAAACTGTCTTGAACAGCAATATCATCCTCAACCCGTACATATTGCACGTCAATGCCATCTTCCTCGGCAAGATGCGCCGCGTTCTTGAAGTTCATCATATCTCCGCTGTAGTTTTTGATAATCAGCAGCGTGCCCTTCTTGCTAGCTGTGGCCTTGATCGCCTGATATACCTGAATCTGGGAAGGAGATGCGAATACATCTCCGCAGACCGCAGCATCCAGCATGCCTTTGCCAACGTAACCCGCATGAGCAGGTTCATGACCACTACCGCCGCCACTGATGAGGCTGACTTTATCCCCATTAATCTCTCTGCGTTTAATGACCTTATATTTTTTCAAAAATTCAAGCTCCGGGTGCGCCAGCGCAATTCCGTTGCACATTTCCATGACAACATTTTCAGCCTGATTGATGATTTTTTTCATTTATTTCGCCTCCCGGCGAGCTTTTTTGTAGTCCCGTCCCATCCGGTCAGCAGCCGCAATGGCAGCAGCCACTTCAGGAACAGTAATCGGGAACGGCATGGCGTGAATGGATTCTTCCGGAATACATGCGATCTCGGCCACCTTTAACAACTCTTCCTGACTAATGGTATCTACACCGATATCCGCCAAGCTTACAGGCAGTCCCACCGCGAGACAGAAGTCCATGACTTCATGCAGCTCTTCGGTTGGTGCATTTTCAAGGACGAGTTGTGCAATCGTACCGAAGGATACTTTTTCACCGTGGAAGAAGTGATGTGTACCCTCCAGAACAGTCAAACCGTTGTGGATCGCATGGGCAGCAGCCAGACCGCCACTTTCAAATCCAAGACCAGACAACAGAATGTTGGTCTCAACGATGTTTTCCAGCGCTTGAGTCACGACGTTGCTGTCACTGGCTACTTTTGCTTTCAATCCATCAGTCAGCAGCATTTCATAACACAGTTTTGCAAGGGCAAGTGCTGCATTCGTACCTACTGCGGATGGCGTGTATCCTTCACGGGAGCCCATCGGCAGACTTGCGTTCACACGAGAGTACGACTTCGCTGTAGCTCTTGCTTCAAAGTATGTCGACAATGCATCACCCATACCCGATACGAGGAAACGTGTTGGGGCGTTTGCGATAACCGTTGTGTCCACGAGAACAACACTTGGGCTTTGTTTGAAATAAGCGTAGTCATCAAAAGCACCTTCCGGCGTGTACAACACAGCCGAGTGACTTGTTGGCGCATCCGTTGCTGCGATGGTAGGACAGATAATCAGCGCTTCACCTTCTGCCACACATTTGGCTGCGTCGATCGCTTTACCGCCACCAAGACCGATGGTACAATGACATCCTTTTTCCTTCGCGATCTCTTGCAGACGAGCAACTTCCTCGCGGGAACATTCCCCTTTAAAACCGCTTTCAACAAA
Source organism: Paenibacillus sp. OK076 (assembly GCF_900110055.1). Lineage (NCBI taxonomy): Bacteria > Bacillati > Bacillota > Bacilli > Caryophanales > Paenibacillaceae > Paenibacillus > Paenibacillus sp. OK076. The sequence goes on along the minus strand of NZ_FOCH01000001.1, from coordinate 53,809 downwards.
CGTAATATTGAATTTCTGTGCCGTTGCATCGAGCTTCGCCTTTACACGCTGCACATCATCCGGATGTGCGATCAGCAATGCAGATTCACCAAAGGATTTCACAAAGTAACCGAGGTTCAATAATTCGTCTTCGCCTTGCACATACTTCGTTGGGCTAATAAATGCTTTTCTCATAATGATATAGACCCTCCTATGGATGATATAAGTTAAGTTCGTTTACTGCATAAATGTTCTGCATACCTACAACAAGGGTACCTGATGTCATTCTTGGATGAACTTATACATTAAATTTTAAATGCTCACAATTAACCTAAATATATACCATGCATGTGAGGTTTACAGTGGACTTTGATAACAAATTATTATAATTTGCAATCGTAATTTTTTGCTTTTCAACGGAAACATGGTATCTTATTGTCATGCGATAGGTTAATTTTTGACATCTTCTATACATTACCCGTCATTATCTCATCTTAATATGTACAACTTGCTAACTTTTAACGAACAAAATCTTTCATCAGGTTAGCTATGGAGGGTTCCATTCATGATTAAAGAATATCTGCATATCAATAAAATCCTTGATTTGAATAAATGGAAGCGTCTACAGGATTCCCTTGCCACCGTGACCAAGCTGGCTATTCTAACCGTCGACTATAAAGGCATTCCCGTAACCAGCCATAGCAGCTGTCAGTCCTTTTGCCAAAATGTTCGCAAAGATCCCGAACTGCTCCCCTACTGCCAGAAATGTGATTCCCGAGGTGGTCTGGAAGCCGTTCGATTGAATGAGCCTTATGTTTACCTGTGTCATTTCAATATCGTGGACATTGCGATTCCAATCACGATTGATGGGAAATATATCGGTGCCGTAATGGCAGGACAAGTTAAGCTCGCTGACCCGGAGAAAGGTACGGAACTGGAACAGATCGTCACGTCCAAGAACGTGCCAATGCATGCTGCGAAGCTAAAGGAATTACAGGACGATTATGACCAGCTGCCGGTCATGACCTATGAAGAGGTTGTGAAAATTTCCAACATGCTTTCTTTACTTTGTAACTACATTGTGGAGGAAGCACTGAACAAAAATTTGCTGGTGGAAATGTTCGAGAAAGCTTCGGGGCATCAGGAGTCTCTGAATCTGTCCACGATTCTGCCTGGATACTCCATCCGTAATATTGAGTCGATCAAAAAAGAAATGACCAATGCGATTGCGGATGCCTATCTTAAAAACAGCCCAAGCGATACTGAGAGTTCCAGCCCGGTGCTCCAACCTGCTTTTGAATATATTCACAGTCACAAGAGTGAGCAAGTCTCACTCAAACAAATGGCCGATCTGTGCCACCTGAGTCCAAGTTATTTCAGCAGGCTGTTTGCCAAGGAAACGGGAGAGAACTTCACGACTTATATTGCACGACTCAAAATCAAATGGGCCAAGCAATTGCTGGAGGTTACGGACATGCCCGTGTCGCAGATCAGTGATGAACTGGGGTTCAATGAATCGGGTTATTTTATCAGAATATTCAAAAAATTTGAGGAGATTACGCCTGCCCTCTATCGCAAATACATGCAGGAACAATGAGCAAGCCTAACTATACGTTTTTGTTACAAGAGAAAACTCAGTGATATCTTTTTCGTATCAAAGATGAGGTTAAAAGACATTTCACCTATTAATCTGCCATTGCTACAATGGAGTCCAGATTACTTAGGGAGGCGTCACGAATGGAATATCGCAAATTAGGAAACAGCGGTCTAACCGTCAGTGAAATTTCACTGGGGAACTGGATTACACATGGAGCACAAGTGGATGATGGAATCGCAAAAGCCTGTGTTCAGGCTGCTTTGGAGGCAGGTATCACGACATTTGATACGGCAGACGTCTATTCCAATACCAAGGCAGAAACTGTGTTGGGACATGCTCTTAAGGAGATCCGAAGAGAAAGTATTGAACTGTGCACCAAAGTCTGTCATCCAACCGGCTCAGGTCGCAACGACAGAGGACTTTCCCGCAAACATATCATGGAGGCCTGCAACGCTTCATTGCAAAGATTGCAAACCGATTATATCGACGTCTATTATGCTCACCGTTATGATCCAAATACGCCGCTGGAGGAAACATTCCTTGCATTTGCCGATCTGGTTCGTCAGGGCAAGGTTCACTATATTGGAGTTAGCGAATGGACTGCTGCTCAGATTGAAGAGGCTTCCGCATTTGCTAAGGAGCTTCGCGTGCCCTTTATTGCGAGCCAACCACAGTATTCGATGTTATGGCGTGTTATTGAGCAGGAAGTTGTGCCAGCAAGTACACAAGCAGGTCTGGGCCACATTACATGGTCTCCCCTGGCTCAGGGCATACTATCGGGTAAATATATCCCGCATGAAGCGATCCCAGCCGGATCACGTGCAGCGGCCGAGGCTGGAGCACCCTTTTTCAACAATCTTGCTGGTCGGTGGTTACGTGACGACGTTCTGACTGCTGTTCAGCAGCTTATTCCATTGGCGAAAGACATCGGGCTGACGCTCCCTCAACTTGCCGTCGCCTGGGTTCTCCAGCATTCGTATGTGTCATCCGTCATTATTGGCGCATCTCGTCCAGAACAAGTTCTTGAGAATGTAAAAGCCTCTGGTGTTCAACTGGATCGGGACATCCTGTCCCGCATTGATGAAATATTGGGTGAGTGGATTGAAAGAGACCCTGCCAAGACGGGTTAGTAGCTCTTCTTAAACTACTCTAACCATACTATATAAGTTGGACTAATCATTTGCACGACAACGGAGAGGACAGAAAAAACCTGAAAAAGCGAAGTTACAAGCTTTCTACAAGAAAGCTGCATCGGAAGCATACGCTTATCCCCAGATTTTCCGATTGGAAGGTTGTTCTGTCATCGAAGTGCTAGTGTAAATCATTTTTTGTTCAACTTATATTCCCCTTCAACAATTTCATCTACAATATTCATAAAACGGGAAATCACTTCCTGATTCATGTCCGTCCGCCATGCCGTGTATAACGGTACGGAGGGCGGACTTTCTATTAGTGGTAGAAATACCACACCCCTCCGCTCAAACACATCTACTGAAGAAGGAACGATGGAGATGCCCATGCCCGCTGCCACGAGATTCACAATCGTGTACATCTGAATGGCTTCCTGTGTAATACGAGGATCTACACCATGCTCCCTGCAATAATCCAGAACGAGACGATGAAACGGAGACCCCAGATGCCGCGGGAATAAAATAAAATCTTCGTCCGCCAGCTCAGTGATTGACACCTGAGTCTGTGAAGCTAAAGGGTGATGGTCTGGCAGCACTGCAAGTAATGTTTCCGTCTGACAGACCCGGAACGACAAATGTCCGTTATGATCCGGATACCGCAAAAATCCAATATGGATCTGTCCATCTGCTAGTGCCTGCAATTGTTCGGACGAGGTCATCTCGCGCAACGTAAGTTCAATCTGCGGGTACGCAGCTCGGAATTTTCTCAGCACATCGACCATAATACTCCCCGAAGCAGAATCCACAAAAGCAACCGTTAAATGTCCAATGATGCCCTGGTCAGCCTTCTGCGTAAGCTGGATGGAGCGTTCAAGTTGGGCCATGATCAGCCTCGCCTGTTCCAGAAATACGGCACCTGCCGCCGTGAGACGAACCATTTTTTTCGTGCGTTCCAACAGCTTCACGCCAAGCTCTTCTTCCAGATTCTGAATCTGCTGGCTCAGCGGCGGCTGCGTCATATTTAATTTCTCTGCCGCACGGTGGAAATGAAGCTCCTCCGCCACGGTGATAAAGTATCGTAATTTTCGGATATCCATTCGCCTGATGTACTTCCCTTCTGTCTGACCTCTTACTTCATCTGTTCCTGAACCCAAACGGCTGATTCAGCCAGCATCGTCATTAATTCATTAAAGTCCACGGCTATCTCACGAAGAGGTAGTTCTCCCGCATCGTGGATTAACATCAGAACCTTGCCAGAATTTTGATCCAGTATAGCAATGCTTCCTTCGCCAAACCCACCAATTGGAAATGGTTGCAACTCAGCGGGCAACTCGTATTCCTTCTCATATTCACGGTATACTTCCAGGAACTCGGGATATGCCCAATTCAATTCTTTCACCGAATACACGGCAGGATCGCCGAAGTTGCATGCACCAAATTCAAGCAAGAGCTCACGATACACTGCGGGCAATTTCACATTAAACTTTTGCTCAAAATCCTCAATGCTTTGTTGCGTTTCAGGAGTACACCCTTCTCCCATGGTTGTATTGTATGCTTCCACCAAAAGATCACGAATGGACTCCAAACGTATTGACTCCACTTGAACTCCTCCTTATAAATGAAAATCAATGAAATTGTGGTCCACGAATATGTTCACTATTAACGACGCGATGATACTAGAAGCTGCATTATTGCTGTTATTACTGCATTAAAGTACTTTTCGTCAGCTATCTTTCTTTTCCTGCAACAAAAATGCCCTATCCAACAAGTGGATAAGGCAGAATTAGCATAGCTTTATTTTAGTTCACATGTTTCCGCAGTTCTTCATCCAACCATTGCAGCGCTGAATGCAGCTTGTCCTTGGGTACATTCTGATAACGATCCCCCGTTGACAATTCAAAGGCACAGCTATGAGCACTGGTCTGCTGCAAGTATGAAGTAAACCCTAAGCCGAATTGCTGTGTCATGAATGCCAGAATACGCTCCACCTCGGCTTGGGCCAAGGGGAAATGTACGTGAAACATATTGGAGACGGGTACTTCTGGCAATGTACGTATACCGTGACACGCATTTAACAAGGAAGCAAGTTCTTTGGCCTGCTCATAATAAAGCCCCATTTTGCCATTCCGTTCATTGAAATAATATTGAGAACTAAGAATATACGGATATAGGCCGATCAGATCGCCGCCGTGCCGACGCTTCCATATTTTCGATTCTTCCATAACATCCGTATCTCCTGCCAATATAGCCCCAGCAATTCCTCCAATGCCTTTGTAAAAAGAGACGTAGACACTATCGAACAGACTGCAAATCTCGGCGGGTGTCTTCTGATAATAAGGCGTGATTTCGAACAGGCGTGCCCCGTCCAGATGAAGCTTGATTCCACGTTCACGGCAATAAGCCGAGATTGCCTCCAACTCTTCATAGGCAGGCAATTGTCCACCAATCTCGCGTTGAGGCAGTTCAAGCAGCAGGCAGGAAATTTCCTCATTCATCCCCTCTACATCTTCCAATCGAATCAGTCGGTCCTCGTCCGCCAGCAAAATGGTTTCAATCTGATGCAGTTCCTTCAGTCCGTCTTCCTCATGGATTTCCAGATGAGATAAAGGATGATAGGCTACCCGCTTGATGCCCTTACGGTCACACCAGATACGCAAGGCGATTTGCTGTGCCATCGTACCACTGGGGAAAAATACAGCCGATTCCTTGCCCAGAACGTCAGCCATCTGCTGCTGGAATTGATCAATAATTTTACCGTTGCCATAATGATCACTATACTGTTCCCCATCCACCTGCTCCAGCGCTTTCTGAAGCACTTTGACTTTACGACTTCCGTGACCGCCTATAATAAACTCTGCCTGATTAAAAGCTTCCGCTAATGTTAACTCTGTATTCTTCAAGGTTATTTACTCCTTTATTGTCCTGGTTTTTTTGTTCGTTATCATCTGCACCAATGCACCCAGCGCCCCGGATAGATGCTCACTCCGGGAATGCACAAATCCCACTTCCAACCTGCGGTACGGATCAGGCAAAGATAACACTGCAACCTCGCCTCTTCGCTCTGCTTTAGTAACCGAGGAGCGTGGGAGCAATGACACACCCAACCCGGCAGATACGCCATTCAGAATAGTGTCCAGTGTTCCGTATTCCGTGACATTGAGGGTGTGCACGCCTTGATCTTGCAAAAAGGCTTCTGCCTGTTCGCGATGAGTACACCCTACTTCAAAGAATAACATGGGTTTACGCAATAAATCATGCATTTTATGGGTCCCGGGTTCGGCAATCAGCACCAATTCTTCGTCGTACACTTTCATATAGTTCAGCTCAGGGTGGTCGACCGGGCCATATATTAAAACCCCATGCAGCTCATGTTGAATGACCTTCTGATTGAGTTCATGTGTACCCCCTGTAATTAACGAATGCTGAACCTCGGGGTAACATAAACGGTATTCAGCGAGCAGCGGCGTCAGATAACTGGAGACTGCGGTCTCAATCGCACCAACACGAAGCATACCTGAAGGTGGATTTCCGATCTGCGTTGCCTGCTCCGCTTCATATAATAAATGTAATATTTTATCCGCATATCCCAGCAAATTCTCACCCGCTGGTGTGAGCGACATGCCCCGGTTGGAGCGATGAAACAGCGGTACCTGCAGCTGATCTTCCAACTGTTTAATTCGTGTTGTTACATTGGATTGCACATAATTCAGCGCTACTGCTGCTTTGCTGATACTGCCTTCGCGGGCAACCGCCTGAAATATTCTCAAATCTCCTGCATCCATGCCCTGATCACCTGCTTGTTATCTATGATCTGAATTGATACTGACATTCATTTTTGTTCATTTTACGTGAATCTGCCCCATCTGTACAATGAGGCTCAGTAGTGAAGTTTTTTATACACAAGGAGGATTTTTGAAAATGAAAGCTATTATACATTCCGGCCAGAGCGGCCTTGAAGGTCTTCAATATACAGAGTCAACATCTCGCGCACCAGAAGCCGGTGAAGTACAGATCCAACTGAAATCTGCTGGAATTAATCATCGTGATCTGTTCATCATGGCAGGACGTACATTCCAGGATACACCACTCATTCTTGGTTCCGATGGAGCAGGTGTAATCATAGCGATTGGAGAAAGTGTAGATGGCTTATCTGTAGGTGATGAGGTCATTATCCACCCTACTCTTGGTTGGGACCACGCAGTAGACGTGCCCATTGTGCCCGATATTGTAGGAGGCCCTACGGATGGAACTCTCGCACAATATATTACGCTGCCTGCTAGAAATGCCTTGCCCAAACCCTCTCATCTATCATGGGCGGAAGCAGGGGTGTTGTCCCTTTCGGCTTTGACAGCATACCGCGCCCTATTCACTCGTGGCGAACTTAAGCAGGGTGAACATATCCTCATTCCCGGCATTGGCGGCGGTGTAGCGACCTATGCTTTGCTTATAGCCATAGCTGCTGGTGCCAAGGTAACCGTTACATCCAGAAGTGAAGCCAAGATACATGAGGCTCTGCGTCTGGGCGCTTTCCAAGCTCTGGACAGTCATGCAGACTGGAGTCTGCAGAACGATCTTAATCCTATTGATCTCATCTTGGATAGCATCGGACAAGCCATGTTTCCCAAATATTTTGATATAATCAGACCAGGTGGCCGTATCGTGATGTATGGTGCAAGCTCTGGAGATGATCTGGCTGTTCCGATCCGCTCGATCTTTTTCCCGCAAGTTAGCCTGATTGGCACCTCCATGGGCAGCCGTGAAGAGTTTGTCCAGATGCTCCAATGGGTTGAAGAACATGATATACATCCTGTAATCGATAGCATATATCCGCTACAAGACACAGCCAAAGCATTCGAACGTATGGAAAAGGGAGAACAGTTTGGCAATCTTGCTATACTCGTGGAGTGACATCTGGTTATAGATGGACCTTCATTACTTGGTAAAAATCATTTTACGATAATGGGGGAATCCATCTGACCCGTCTCGCTAAACGTACAGCCATTGTTCTGGTCGCAATTATACTTTTGGCTCAAATTCCGTTGTTGAAAGCAACCCTTGCCCGCGGGGTAACTACGCTATATGTGAACGTAAAGTACCCCGAACGCTCCTTTCAATACAGGGATTTCATCTATGAATCTCATTTTGGGAGCTATCTCATTTCTTATGCTGATCAAGACGAACAACTCATTAGCCTGATGCTTGAGCCTCAATTTTTACCAGTGATCGTTACATATGATCCATTGGATCAACCCATGAAAGACTAAATTATTCACTCTATGAATCATTCAGGAGGTATCGATATGTCTAATCATTTGCACTTGGTCGAATTAGTTCGCAAGCTAATGAATGCCGAAGGAACCGAGGATGAACTGGATGAGATGCTAAACGAGCTGCAGCAGCAATTGCCTTACGCGGAGATCAGCAATCTCATTTTCTGGGATGATCGAGATCTGACACCCGAGCAGATTGTGGAGGAGGCGCTGACTGCTCGTCCCATCATTCTTCCGCCCCAGCCCTAACATACTTCAGGAGGTTAATGACGGATATGTCGGATCTGAATCATAACAACAATGAACAGCCTGATTTGAGCACTATCAGTGGAGAAGAAAAACTACAGGCCCTTCGTGATCTGATCGATCTGACGGATAACCACCTTGCTCAGCAAATTCTCACTATTGGCATGGATTCTCGCGAAGAAGATCTGGTGCGCATCGAAGCATGGCGTGCTCTTGGTATGGCAGGCACCTCTGCTCTTCTAGGTGAGATCCTTCATGCTGCCGCACAACTTGTTCGTAATCCAGAAGAAGATGAGGATGTACAGAATTACGTCTTGCAAACTCTCGCCTTATTGCCTATTACCGAAGCGGAGATCAAGTTGGCTCAGGAGGTTTTGGAGGGGGAAGCCTATATTTTGGTCAAAGCAGCGGCCTTTGCTATTCTTGTTGCACATCAACATGTTTCTGGTGCCACATCCGCGCTAGAATCGCTTCAATACGATCCTGATTTTGGCGCTTCCGCGAAGCGGGTACTGCATTTGAATTAAGGAAGTGATAATGATGACTAGTGAGCGGACATGACCTTTCACATCAACATGAATTTTATGAAAACTGAATCAAAACCAGGAGAAGCTGCTACGAGATCTGTCCGAATGAACAGAGGAACCGAAGATCAAGATTCTCAGATCCTGTATGTATTCATCTCCGTTTAAATATTAAAATCCTCCCTACTCAAGTTCAGAGTAGGGAGGATTTTAATATCAATAATGAATCATACTACCTAGTAAACTGTATTTCTTGGTTTCTTACCCTCAACTCTACGGTGTATGTTTACCCACATGCTGTAAAGTTCCTTTAGGGAACTCGTTCCATTCACCTGTTAATGAAAACTGTTGTGAACCCGTGTAAATCCCACGTTTGCGGATAAATGTCCCACCAGCAGGCATAAATTGATCATGCGAGGATGGGTCTCCCAGTACATCGACAATTCTTCCGTCCTTTTTGAGAACCAAAGCAACGACGTTATACTCATTCGGGTTATACAATTCCAGTTCATCATTGTAGTACGTGGCTGAAGTGATATCAAAAAAGTCGTAAAATATATAATTTATATAAATGAAAGGCATTCCTGGAACAACATCGAATACATTTTTCGTCGTCACCTTCATTGTTGACGTCTTTTTCATCCACTGATACACGTCCACTTGATAACCTGTTGCCTTGTGAGACGGATTACCGTCACCAGTATAGTACAGTTGGACAACACTACGTCCATCTCCTGCATCCATGTATTGAGAGAAAAATAACTCGGGTGAGCCTTGTGGAAGCGAATTGACCTGAACGACCACGGCTCTACCATCATTTCCAATAATCCAGAAGTACAACGGAGATGCGGTTAAAGTAATTTGAGTCGTATTTATCGTATCCGGTCCCGTAAACGTCGAATCTGGTGTGCCACTATATAGTTTGAAACTTGTCTGTCCCGGGAACAAATTCGAAGTTGAATAGGTTAGAGCATCCTGCACCCCTGATTTCGTATTGATCTGCATCACTCCATCATTCACCAGAGAAGCGGTACGAACATTAAAGGAATACTCTGCCTCTCCACCTTTTCCATCCTTCGCCGTCAGGGTTAATGGGGCTACTGCATTACCTGTTCCCGGCTTCAAGGTTAACAGGCTACCATTAATGCTTGCATTAACTGCTTCGCTCGAAATGCTGCTAATTGCAAATTGTAACACATCTCCATCTGGATCACTGAACAATTGACTCAGATCAAACGTACGATCGTTCGTTACATTGGGTGTTAAAACTTGTTCGTAAATACTGCTTACAACCTCTGGTGATAAATTAGGACCAGCAGGCTCACCTTGTATGGTCAAGCCAAAGGACGCTTGCTCGCTTCGTCCTGTCTGATCATACACCGTTAACGTCACTGTTGTGTGTCCTTCCGCAATTGGAGCGACAGATACCCTCGAACCAGTAGTAGAAACTTCCGCAATATTGACGTCTTCAGAAGAGGCATCCACCGTTAATGTACTTATGTCAAAATTCAGCAGGTACGGAGTAAGGTCTATATCCTCAGTCGTCCAAGGCCATGTTACCGTTTGATCCGGAATCGAACCAATGCTTCCTGATTCTAAGACCTCTACATCAATAGGGACTGTTGCCTTTTTGCCATATACATCTTTTGCTATAATGTCAGCTTGAAATTTCCCAACTTGCTTGGGATGAATAATCAGCTTGTTTTCTTGAATATTCATCTCTGCTATCAGGAAATTATTGAAGTCAATTGGCGTTTGAAACTCTAATGCATCTCCATCTGGATCACTAAAATATTGTGAGAGATCAATGACAATATCCTCCTTACCCAGAAACAACGTTTGAGCAGGTAGATCACTCGTAAGAATTGGAGAAGCATTAGGCTTAGGATTAACGCTTATTTGAAAACCAGTGGAAACGAAACCTCCCCTACCATCTTCAACCGAATAGTTAATGGTATATTCTCCAAATTTCAGAGCAGTAAAATTCAGCACTCCGGAAATTTCCTCCACTATCAATCCATCCGGATCAGATGAACTGGCGCTGAATGTAAGCGGGTCACCGTCTGGATCACTATAATAATCATTTAAGTTAACAGATGGAATTCGATCTGGTAAGAAACCAAAATATACGTTAATCCAACCAGGTGACTGTCCTACCGGATTCAAATTCGGTATAGGATCTACATTGATATCAAATGTGCCACTTGTTAATCCGCCCTTACCGTCATTTACGGAATACGATATGGTATAAGTTCCAAGTTGAAGAGCAGTTAACTTCAACTCACCTGCATTTTCCTCCACAGCAACCCCATCTGAATTGGATGAAGCTGCTGAATACGTTAAAGCATCACCATCTGGATCAGTATATAGCTCGTTCAGTTTCACTACAGGGATGTCATCACCCAGATAGACGTCTATTTTCGATGGAGCTTCTCCCATAGGCGCACGATTCAGTGGTGGAAGAACAACAACCCTCATGTCGAGTTCTGTAACACCCGTACTGCCATCATCTGCGATTTGCCCATCATCCACTTTGATTTTAAGAACAACTTCGCCCGCCTTTTTAGGCGTTAACCTCAATACAGATTGCCCATATTCCGATTTTACGATCTCCGTATCCACGATTTCCGGGGCACTATTCAATACACTGTAAAGCAGCTCCGATTCATATTTCTCATCATCCATAACATAGACCATGAGATGGACATCTGTGCTGCCTGACCCGGCTATAAGCTCTTGATCCGGGATCGGTGATGGAAGAGGTGGTGCATTCACGTTGACGTCAAATGTGGACCTCAGCCTTTTGCCGCGACCATCATTCGAGGACACAGTTATTGTGGTTGTACCATGTTCCAAGGGTATAATTTCGAGATTTGATCCACTAAGCACAACCTTAGCTACTGAGGATTTGGACGAAGCAACCGTATACGTTATTGAATCACCATCCGGATCAGTCACATAGTCGTTCAGGTTTAACGTCTTACCCTGACCATTTGCCGTAAACTTGCGATTTTCAAATGGCTTCAGCAGTTCAGGTGATCGATTGGCAACAACAGGAGTTGTTTCGCTCACTCCCGTTCCACCTGACGAAGAAGATGCCGCATTCGAAGTTACTGTTCCGGTGTTTCCACTTACGGCCGAAGATGGTACTCCAGCAGCCAGAGAAACCTCGGCAACCTTAATATTCCCTGTTATATTAACCTGTGCTGCTGCATTATTCACCTGAAGTCGTTGAATGGTACCCGCTACATTAAGATTAACAGCACCAACCCCATCAACCGTTAATTGTGGCAGGCTGACATTACCGTTAAGTTGCAGAGGCTTTGACGTATTCAACTTGACCGTATCTACAGTTCCCTGCATTTCCACCTTACTCGCGCCATCTACAATATTCAGTAAAGACAGCTCAGCTGTGTTTGCAATTTCAAGAGCACTGTCAGTTTTAATACTAACCTCTTGAGCATTCGTACTGCCCGAGAACACCACATGTACATCACTTTTATCTATATTCACATTGTTTAGAACAGAGTCTTCGAACACAACGGTATTGCTGTCGCCACCCTGAACTGAAATAGATTGTTCTACTTTTATATTTTTGGCATAGAAATCATGCTCCATCTCTGGTGCTATCGTCAGTTTGCCTTTGATCTTAAGCCCTTGTACCGAAGTGAAGTCCGCCTTAATCGTCAGATCTCCATTCAATGTGGTTTCCCCAGCATTCAATAACAGATTACGACTGAATTCCGCCTCTCCTGTCTGTGCTGATTTTCCACCTTTTCTAATTTCCAAGGCGTTAATTTCGGTAATTGTATGATCTTGGCTCTTAAACTGTATACCAGCCTGATCAAGTACAGCCTTGTTACGTTCATTCAGAAGACCTGCCACTTGTTCAGATATCTGATAGACAACTCCGTTGATCTGAACTTGGCTTCCATGGATTGACTGGACCACAGACAGGCGGGTTTCTGGAAAGATGGCTGACAACATCATACCTATGGCTTCGCCCCGAACAAGACCTTGTTTAACTTTATTCTCTCCCTGATATTCACTTAGAAGATTAGCCTTCTCAGCAGCTTGGATATAAGGAGCCGCCCACGCACTTGCCCCTTTCCATTCCGAAGGAAGTGACTCTATTTGATTACCTTGTTTAGCATAAGCCGTTGCTCTCACCAAAACGGTGATCAATTCCTGTCCGGTAATCTCCGCTCGTGGATGGAAATACCCTTTTGTATCTCCCTGCAAAAGACCAGCCTTCTTCACCGCTTGAATGGAAGGTGCTGACCAACTAGCTGAGTTCACATCTACAAATGGCTCTGAAACTTTCTTACTTGTTGTTAGTCCGAGAGCCTGCGCAAGAACAACCGCCAGTTCCTGACGGGTGATCGGATCGGTCGCCCGAAGGTTCCCATCTGGATCTCCTTTGATGAACCCCATGCCTACAGCCTTATTCATCGAATCATTTAATTGATTTGTAGCATTGGAGCCTGAAGATATGCTAGATGGGGTTATCGTCTGCTCTGCTGAATCCCGACTCTGTGCAGCAACTGGAACAGTATTACTTAAGAGCAATGCAATCATGGCTAATTGTGCTGTTCTTTTCATTTTTCGCATTAGTATTCTCCTTCTGTATCTGCTGTTGAATTAAACGAAATTAAGGAGTAATTAAAGAATCGAATTTGCCCAAGTTATCATAATTGTTTTCTCCGATATTGCTCCATTCGGATGGCTCATAAGAAAGCTTGTCACCTTGAACAGTATCCCTTTTTCTTGTCAAAGATTGAGCAGGTACAATAACTGCCGTATCCATGATTTCCCCTTTGTAATATAGCGTCAGCGTTACCGGCTCCGTATTTTCAGCCAGACCTAGAATCAGATAATAGTACTCTTCCTCTATAAAATTACTAAGCTCTTCTGCGAGAACCAACGTGCCTGTGGTGGGAATAATTGTGTCGGGATCTAACGTAATAGGCGTATCAGTATCGCTGCGTACAATTGTGATATCCCCTCCGTTAAGCGGTTTGGATGTAGGGTTATACAACTCAATTGCCTGATTGAACTCCTCACCCCAGACTACCTCAGAAATAAATAATCCCTTTCCTGCATCCGGGTCTTCCACTTTAACCGTAAATGTGGTCTCAGCTTCTTCACCATCAGGATCGGTAGCTTTGACCGTAACCGTAGCTGAACCAATAACGTTTTTGAAGCCCAATGTCAATGTTTCTCCTTGCACACTGGTATCTACTACATTGGAATCCGAAGATTCTGCTGTATACGTCAGAATGTCTCCATCTGAATCTTCGAACACACCATCCAGGCTTACCGTATCGCTAACCTTTCCCAAAGTTACATTCAACTTAGAAATCTGCCCTGCTACCGTGGGCTTATGATTAATAGCTACAGGAGCTTTGACCTCGACAGTGAACTCGCTCTTCACTTCTGCACCGATATTGTCCTTGGCAGTTACAGTCATCGTGGCAGATCCAACAGAATAGAAATTCAGTAACATCATATTGTCTGTAATATCAGCACTCGCAACTTGATTATCGGATGAAGTAACAACAAAGGTCAGTTCATCTCCGTCCGGGTCTGAGAAAATAGTTTTTAAATCTATTGGATCACTTGTAGTTCCCAATTGAATTTCAACAGTTTGCAATGTTTTCACCACTTCGGGAGCATGGTTTATTGGCGGTAGCGGCGTTACAATCGGTGGTATAACTGGCGGTATTGGTGGGGTTATAACAAACGGATTCACCAAATAGCTAAAGGATGTCGTTATACTTCCTCCCTTTCCGTCCGTAGCTTTCACCGTAACCGTCGTATTACCTAAAGCAACAGGCTGGATTCTCAATGTTGAACCCTGAATATCCACAGTAGCAATGTTATGATTGATTTCTGAAATCTCATAACTCAGTTCATCTTCATCCGCATCCGTAAAAACTGTGCTCAGATCAATCTCTTGTGCACCCTCTCCCCAAAACACACTTTTGTCGGGGATGGTCGATTGAATAACCGGAGGTTGATTAACGGGAGACGGAGGTACAATGACAACTGGCGGATTTGTTTCAGGTGTTGGCGTTGATGGGCCCGATGAGCCACCTGAATCTGAATTAGAGTTGCTAGTCCCCGTATTACTGGATGGTCTCGTTACAGTCGGTGTACTGCGGATGATCTGTGTTGATACCCCTCCTTTCGGAAGAATAACCTTGTCCGTTTTTACAGTCTCAGGCAATTGAATAACAGACTTCGCATCTTTCATTTGTATCTGTTTCCATGTTCCACTTCCCTGAACGGTAACCTTATCAGTAGTATCTACGGTCACTGCCTCGATGTCCCCTTCGATGCTAACTACACTAACTCCAGATTTTAAGAAAACTTGGGACAATGTGTCGGCTCTCAAAATCACATGATCTGCCGAGACTGAAATCACGCCCTTATAAGATGAACCTTTCAGATCCAATGTCACTGGATCTTTAACTGTCCCTGCTTGAACAATCTGAATTTCCGACAAGGAAGATAGATTACGTGTTCGAGCATCATAAGTGATCACAGCGTTCTGTAATGCATCTTTATTCCCATCATTCAAAATACTTTGAAGCTCTTTACTAATTACAAAAGGACGTCCGTCGATGTAGGCAACATCTCCATCCAATTTAGTCAGAGAAGCTGTTCTCTCTCCCGTTTGAAAAACGTCTACTAGAATTCCAGCAATATCTTGCCGCTCCACCAAAGCCTTGGAATTGAAACTTCCTTCACTGGATTCCAACAATCCAAGCTTTAATGCTGTATGTACCTGCTCTTTGGCCCAACTACTCACCATGGATTCATCTGAAAGTGTCTGTTGTTGACCTCCCTTTATTCCTTGTGCTCCTGTAACTCTTACCAAGATGGAAGCGAGTTCTTCCCGTCGAATTGGATCGTTGGCACGGAAATTACCGGATGCGTCTCCAGTCATCCAGCCTACTTTTCGAATAGCATCAATATAAGGAGTGGCCCAGTCTGAATTATTCCGAACCAATTGCGATGGTTCTTCAAGTGTTAAATGGGCTGCTTTAGCCAGCAATACGGCCATTTCTCTTCGAGTCAAATGCTGCCTCGGATGAAAGGAGCCATCAGGATATCCCGCAATTAATCCTTGTTTTACCGCTTCCTGAACCGCTTGCAAGGAAGTGGAACGGATATCGGTTTGATCTGTGAAAACCGATGATATATGATTTGCTACTCCTCCCGTTTGATCGGCTGCGTTGACGATCTGATTTCCCCACAGCATGCCCACTACAATTGAAGTAAGTAGTAATTTTTTCCAATCTTGATTCATGCTTGTTCCTCCCCAAAAACTTCGTTTTCGGCACATAGTTTATCAAGATTTTCTGAACAAATTCTGAACAAAAAAACTAACATATTATCCAATTAAAAGGTGCTTACTAATAACCCCTTCACCCCCACTTCACTTAACATTGGATCAAAAAGTTAAATACAAAAAGAGATTGCCCATTGGATTGAAATAGGTGCAAATAAATTATTAAAAAAAAATAATATCAGTTCATATAATACGTATTCACGTGAAACTCACATTGCGCTTTCTTACATTCTTTTTCTGAAATCACGTGTATCTGCCTCAAAATTCGTTATAATGAAAAGAACTTGGTGAGATTTGTAAGTTTATGCAATTAATCAACTTAGCTATTGGAGGCGAATTATGGAAACGGAAGGTTTACGCAACGTAGAGAAGCTGGCGCTGAAGAAACACAAGATTTACAAACAAAGCTTGATCAGGTACCTTGCACGCTCCATGCTCGCCAGCATGTTTATCGGGTTTGGCGTCATCGTGGCGTTCAAGACGGGTAACTTCTTTTATATGGAGGATTCCCCTTTTACATACCCTATGGCTGCCCTCACGTTCGGCGCGGCAATTATTCTGATCGCCTATGGTGGCGGTGATTTGTTCACAGGAAATACGTTCTACTACACCTATGCCGCCTTACGCAAGAAACTGAAATGGTTCGAAGTGGTGAAGCTGTGGATTGCAAGTTACAGTGGAAATCTAATGGGTGCGGCGGTATTTGCCTTGTTAATCTACCTGACGGGTCTGTTCGATTCATCTCAGGTGAATGGTTTTCTGCTGAGTGTCGTAGAGCACAAGATGGAGGCTCCGGCCATGCAGCTTTTCTTCCGGGGCATTCTGTGTAACTGGCTCGTATGTCTGGCGTTCTTTGTGCCGATGTTCATGAAGGAGAATGGTGCGAAAATGTTCGCCATGATGCTCTTTGTCTTCTGTTTCTTCATCTCGGGATATGAGCATAGCGTCGCCAATATGTGTACGTTTGCGATTGCGCTGGTACTGAACCATCCGGGGACGATCTCATTCGGCGGGGTTATTCACAACCTGATTCCGGTCACGCTCGGCAATCTGGTGGGCGGCGTACTGTTGATGGGCTTCATGTATTATGCGGTGAACAAACCGTTTCTGGACGAAGAGACACACTAATCTTTGGGCAAAAAAAAAGCCCCCATACTGGCCTGGTCACCTGACCGTGGATGGACGGTAAGCCAAACCGCAAACACCCGCGCAACCTTTCCATCCTGTGATGAAGGTTGCGCGGGTGTTTGTTTATGGGCAGGCTCCTTATTTGCCTGCCCTCGGTTCTACCTGCCTTGTACCCGAATGAGGCTACAAGGCAGGGCTTCGTGGCTTAGTTATACTCGCGCCACGGAATATATTCAATATCGTTGTCGCCACGGGTGACAACGATCATATTCTCGATTTTTCCTGTATCCTTGTTGGTTCGGTAGATCATCGTACGCGTCTCGCCTTCTTCCGGCACGGAGAACAGGAACTTGTCCGCAACAAAGGAGGAACCGAGCCCTGTCGCATGTTCTGTAAAGGCAGATCCACTCTTGCTGGTCAACAGCAGGCCGATTCCATAAGCTGTAGCCGTTTGTGCTCCTTTGCCAAAGAGATGCTCCCCTTGACTGGTCGTATGGGTTTGTTCCCAGTACTCGTATTTTTTCGTATCCTTGTTGTAATCCACGACGTTACCCTGTTTATCCAAGCTGATGCTGGTCGTTTCACCCTTGTCACTTTTCACTTGATACGTACCTACAATCGAATCCTCGGTAAACTTCACCGTCTTGCCTGTGTTCGGATCAGTTTGGTAGATTTCGTCCTCATATTGAAGCCGAATAACGTTCATGCTGGCCTGAAGCTGCTGCGCCAGTTTCTCGTCACCCATTTCCTCGGCTTTCTTTAACATTTCCTCATAGTTTTTGTAATCCTCGGCGTCCTTCTTATCCCAATCCTCCATATTCTCGGGAGGACCGGACGTTTTGCCCGAGCCATCGCCTTTATGTTTACCGAGGGACGTAAGAGTCTGTGCCGCAGCCAAAGCCACCATAAGAGCCTTGTTCACAACATCTTCATCCGTGGTGCGGAAACGCTCCGCAATTTTCTTGAGTTCGGATTGGATGGACAAGACCAGCTCAAGGACAGACTTCATTGTAGCTTGGGCCGTTGCATAATCGTTATAAAAGCGCTCCCGCTCCATTCCGTCCCAATTGCTGCGCATGACACGGATCTGGCTGTCCAATGTGGACATGAACCCCGACAATTGCTGATGTGCCTGAGCGAATTGCCCACTAACTGTATCCAGTTGTTCCGGTGTTACCTTAATCTGTGTCATCCTGCACGCTCCTCTTCGTCATATTCCTCCTGTTTCGTGGTCCACCGATGATTATCTTGCAGCCTGATCTGCCTTGATCTCCAGATGCAGCAGCGGAAATGGATTACCGGAACCATCCAACTCAGAACGACCAATTTGTACAAATCCCATTTTCTCGTAGAATCGGGCTGCTCCAGCATTCTGCTCATTGACATCCACCTTGAGGTGACGGCCTTTGATGTTAAGGGTATGGTTGATTAGAAGACGTCCAAGACCCTGTCCGTGCTGACTGACATCTACAAACAACATTTCAATAAAGTTATCATCCAAGCCGATAAAACCAACGGGTTCATTGTCAGCATTCAGCGCTTCCCATACCTCGACCTGCCTTTGCTGCAACACGTCGCTCACTACTTTTTTATAGAACTGGATGTGATGCTCTTCCAAAAACGTATGGGTTGCCCGAACAGCTCTCTCCCAAATCTCGACCAACTTGTCATGATCCTGTTCCCGATATGAAGCGATTAACATGCAATATATTCTCCTTTTCCTTTTCAAGATAACGATTATGTAACCATCCGATTCTGCTTTAATACCTCAAATTTTATATAACTTTACGTATATTTTACCATGCCCAACACTCAATCTGTACCCACCATTGCCAATCTTGAGTCAACTTTTCACTGCCTTTTAAGGATTAGTTACCAAATGACACAAAATAAAAGACAGCCAAAGTCACCTTGGACTGGTGCTCTAGCTGCCTGATATTCGATAGGTTCACTCGGCTTCGGCAATCTGATGCCGCTTGGCTACAGCATCATTGCAACATGCTAATCAATGCTGCAATTGTGCAAGGATCTGCGGGTCCTTGATCTTCTTGTCTTCAGCCAATAACATCACTTTCGATAAAATCTCAGCCGTTCTCGGATCTTCATCAAGGAATGGCAGGAATATTCTGCCTCGATGCTGACTGTGCACAGGCACAATATAAAGCGCGCCCGTCGCCTGTTTGAACACATTGCCGCTGCCAAGATGAACGGCATACTCGCCCAGTTCACCATTAATTCGTGCGTAATTTCCATCGAGACGTACGTTATCGACCTTCAACAGACGCAGTGACTCATTCACAATCACATGACGCATCTCAATTGTGGTCAAGCTGGCTTCCGGATCTACTCCGCCAACATGCGCAACGCTAACCACCAAATCAATGTCACGCATAACTTCCGAGAAGAAGACCGGCGGTACATCCTTCAACGCCACAGGTTTATACGTTTTCCGATCATAGAACTGTACCGTCTCCAGGGTAGGCGCTTCTGTATCTGCGGGTGAGAACCAGTCTGCCATGGCATAGAGATTGGCAATCAGATTATGCTCATAGCTTACCTTTTGCAGCCCTTCCTCATAGCTGACGGTCCATTGACGTCCTTTAAGCAGAGCAACTGCTTTTTTTGGCTGAATCTGATAACCTGCGTACCGACGGGATACGGTACCATTAGCTAGCTCATCCTCATTCGGAAGATAGAGTTCACGGAACACCTGCTTGAATGGCTGACGTTCCTGACGGTTGAACAGATCCCGTTGGAATTCACTCCAGCTTCCACTCTGGAACAGATGCAATGGATGAGCAATCAGTAGGCGATCCTGTTCCGTCAAGGCTTGAATCGAGCGTTCTGAATCATCCGAAGCCGGAGTAACCAGCCCGCCGGACGTTACATCGAAACGCCCCAGCTTGTCATCTGCTTGGAACACAAGCGTGCGAACCAGTGGACGAAGAACCGGATTCTGGTACAGACTTGAAACTTCCTCACTCGTAAAGGCCGTTCCTGACGTCATGGAACGCTCTAATTCCTGTCTTGCCCGGCGATACTGATCAACCAGATCTGTTTTTAATTCCTTCAATTCGGCAATGTAACCATCTTTCTTGAACCGGGCAGGTACAGACTTGAGTGTTTTTCCTTTGCTTACGATGAGCAGTTCCGGCTGGCCTTCTTCATCAATGACCAATTGGGCTGTCGTAGCCTCATCCAGTTCATGGGGCTCAAAATAGGACTTCATCTCATCCAGCTTGCGAGCTTCCATATCCCACATCAGCCGGGTAACATCGGCATATCCCGCATTACGGGCAAGGTTGCCCAGCGCAATCTGGGATACCAGACCCTCACTGGCACGACGCTGTGCTCCAAACTGTTTGCTCTGCATCAGAAACTTCTGAATGAAATCGTACCGCTCACGCAGATCCTGTTCCCGATCTTCTGCAAACGGAATCAGGCTGTAGGTCAACAAATGATCTTTATTACGCTTATCCTCAACTGACTCACGCATGTCTTCAAGTTTCAGCTTCCCTAGTGCCGCATCCGCGAACAACTGGGATCTGCGGTGATTGGCTCCCCCAGAGATGTATTTGGCGCAATCGTACAACAGACCGAACCTCTCCTCACCGACGGCCTCGTATGCCTCCTCGAACCAGGCAATATCAAATGCACCTTCGTTAAAGTCCTGAGGTGAAATTGGAGAATAATGCGCCACAATGGTTTCCTTTTCGGCAGTGAATCGTTCATTAATATGAGCATGGAAGTACCAAGCTGCACTGCGCAGTCCTTCCCATCCGAGATGCTTCGCAACAATCTCCATCCATTGCGGCGCGTACATTGCGGCTTCCAGGAGCTTCTTCTCCTGAATGGGATGCTTCGCCAGCAATTGTCCCAGCAGTACTTCGTCCTCTCCATCACGTGGATGGCAAACCTGGATCAGATGGCTGAACGTTTCTTTACGTGTGGTATTGTCACCATAGCTGTAGATATATCCACGGACAAAGGTATCCTGATCCATCGCTGCAACGAGATGCACCCAATGCTCCATACCTTCAATGCGTTCAAGCTTCATGGCCAGCGTACTTACTTCTGTTGAGAGCTCTCCTCGGGTTAACTCAATCTCCAAAATTCGTTCAACAACGGTTCTTCGCAGTTCTGCCAATACCGGTTTCTCCGTAATCCAGTCGGATCGACTGGATGTCAATTCCCGAATAAACTGGGCGCGAGACTCTCCCACAAGCAGCTGCTTGTAGACTTCCTGTGCATCGATGAAGTCCAATTCATAGGCACGCAGGTAATCGTTCAGAGTGAGGAAGGAGCCTCGGTTACTTTCCTTATTTAATCGGTCGAATTGGCTTAGTGTCTGGAAGTATTGCTTGAAACTCTCATCGTCATATACACGATCCCGGACAATATAGAACCATGGTCCAGACAAAAGAGCAAGTATGCCCGATTCCTTTTCCATTTGTTCTTCAGGCATCATTTTCATCAGCGCATACAATGTCCGCTCAGCGATTTCAAATGTATCTGATTTATCACTGTCCTCATATACGGCCTCAATCAGTGTTTTCACCTGATCTGCGTAACGAAGCTCACTGACCATCTTTTTCATGTCCTGGATATACTGAACCGGATAGACCTCTTCGGCAAACTCCTTGCGCCATCCTTCCAGCAGCCAGTGTTTCTCCAATTCACTATATTCGTATATATTGGAATAGTAACGGTAATAACTATCCAGCTTCTTGTTCAGATCTTCCAAACGAATCACAAACAAAAGTTGCAGCAGTTCTTTACTATCCAGACCACTCTTCTGAACATATTCTCCCCATATGTTATGGAGAGGGAACTGCTCCAATAATGCTATATCTTGCCGCTGATCATAAGGAATGTAGACCATAGCACGCAATGTCGCACCTACAAGCAGGGTTTCTTTGTAGCCGGCATAATATTCTGCCTCGTATTCATGGTCCCTGTGCTCATGTAGCAACGCATCCAACCCTTCAAGAAACTGCTTCGCTTTTTCCATGGAAAGGGTAAACATATCCTTCGGCTTGAAGCCACCGAGATCACGTTCTTCATGCAGCAGTGGATTTTCCCATGAAGGATCATACAGGCCGAATCCATTAGCCGCCGTATACCTGCTGCTCTGCTCTGTAAGCTTGTCCAGCAGCTTCTGCTCCTTGGCTGTTGGTGTCTTGATTAACGATATGATTGGTTGTATCTG
This sequence comes from Paenibacillus sp. OK076, assembly GCF_900110055.1. Taxonomy (NCBI): domain Bacteria; kingdom Bacillati; phylum Bacillota; class Bacilli; order Caryophanales; family Paenibacillaceae; genus Paenibacillus; species Paenibacillus sp. OK076. Next base: position 31,369 of record NZ_FOCH01000001.1, on the reverse strand, counting down.
TTCCTGCTGCTCCATGCGTTGTGGATCTGCGGAGATCTCGGTCAACAGTTCAAGCGCACCCAAGCGCTGCAGTTCAGTTTTGGATTGTACAAGTCGTTTCAAGGATACCATCAGCTGATCTGTTGGCTGAAGCAATAACACCTGAATGGTCTTCTGACGCAGAGATCCCGTTTTCAGTTTGAGCAACGCCTCCATTTGCAGCATCTCTTCGAGCGTCAGCGTCAGCAGCTTGGCTTTGAGCAGAGCATTCTCACGGTTGTTCATGCTCTTATCCGAGAGACTGTCAAAAATAAACTGTCTTTGTACTTCGTTCTCGGGATGATGGACAAATTGGGACAACAATTCTCCTCGCAAATCCGGGCTTAGCTTGTCTTTGAGCGCAATGACCTCGCCAATCCATTCCGGGTCCATGTCATACGCAGCAAGGTACAGCATTTTTTTCACTACATCATCCGGATCGATCCGATATTGAACAAATTCAAGGAAACCGGATGGTCCACCAGCCCCTCCCTGCGGAATGTATGCCAGCATTTGTTTAAACAGATCAAAGTCACGCCGACGCACGGCTTTATCTTCAAAAACAGGCAGCGGCCAGACGTGAACACTACGTTGATTCTCTCCATTTTCAAAGCTCCAGTTAAACATGTACATGGCATCATAATTCTCAATCACCCAATGAAGCAACTCCAGATCCTGTACTTCAAGATACTGACGTGCTATTTTTAAGCGCAGCCCTCTGTTCTGACTGTTAGCAAGTACGTATTGCGCAACCATCTGCTGATATACTTGCCCGTGATCCATGATCTGGATGATTTTTCGCTCCAACTCATTCTCTTCAATAACAGCCGTTGCCCAGAGACTGATGAATAATTGGTTTGCATTGGCACTTTGCTGCCATTCTTCTCGCACCGCAGGATCAGTCAATGCCTGATGTGCTTGTGTAATTAATTGCGCAGCAACACGCTGATTCGCCGCTTCAATTCCAATCCCTGTCCATACGGCGAGCGCTCTCACCACCGAACTGAACCGAATCAGGTTGTTGTCGATGATTATTTTTAATATGTATATATACGCCTCAAGCGTTCCTTCATCCATCCGTTCCACAATGCTCTGGCGCAAACCCTCCTGCAGTCTGGCTGCAACCAGCAATTCCCCAACCATCTGGTAAGCATCCAGCTGATCGCTCATGAAGATACCCTTGATCATTTCATTGGTCAGCCATGCATTCTGATTGTCGCCGTAGATAATTTCATGCAGCGCCTGCTTCATATCGCCGGTTTCATGATCCAGTTCATAGGCAATACAATCCGGTATAACGGCTCTAATCTCATGAAGATAATCGAACTTGTATTCCCGCATGGATACATATTCGTTCAGAGAGAAGCCATGCATCTCCATGCGGAATAAGGCAATCATTTTACGAAGAACCTGTCCAATATGCTGCTCTGGATCGGTCGTACGAAATGGTCTGCGCTCATAATGTTTACTATAAGGAAAATTTGCGGCACGTTCTGCAATGTAACGGAACCGAGCCAGGAAAGATTCACTGACCAGCTGCTCCAGCACATCCAGCAATGGACGGAACAATGGAGTTTTCGTCTCAACAGACATACGTTGCAATTGCTGCTCTGCATCCAAGTAGGCCCTTTCGTCTTCGCGCAAATAGGTAAATCCAGCCATCTCTGCAACATAGCCCGCAAGTTCCTGCTCCCCATCCTTCAGCAATTTCACTTTTTCCTGCAACTCTTGCTGGTACTGTTGAACTTTATCTTCCTGATTCATTCTATTCTCCTCCTCGTCACTCTCTACCACATACGCCCGGCAAGCATTGTAAAGCGGATAAACACCACATTATCGTCTTCCTGTATAATCAACGGCTCATCCAGTGCCTGCAACTCTTCATCATTGAGAAACACTTTAAATAACCCATCTTCATATGCGGTTACTGCTGTAGCCATGGCGCCTTCTACATCGGGAACTCCTTCGTTATATATCGTGCCAAAGCCTACTTTTCCTGCTGCTCCCTGCTCTTGAATGTCCTCAGGCATCAGGTAGGCAAGCCATTCTGCTTCATTTTTCTTGTCCTGAAGAGCCTTGAGCTGCTGAACCACCATGTTCTGAATAAGCTTTCTCAGCGTGTCGGTTGTTTCCGGAAGTTCGGCAGCTTGTTTGGCAAGTGCCGGCTTGCGTTTACCCAGACTTTTCACCGTAATCCATACATTCACTGCTTTACCTCCTATGTATAGCTTTATGTTAGAAGAAACCTCTATCAGCCCTTATATCTATACCACCATGGAAAATGGACCAAACTTATGCTTCGGCCTATTTCGTTATCCATTCAAATATACGTACATATGTGCCCCTGTTGAATATTTTAACGAATATCCCGACCATATTCATGGGCCATTTCTCATGTTTACATGCAACCAGCGAACTAATGACCTATATTGCACTTTCCAGCCGGAACAGCCTTCCATAGTAAATAAAAAGAGAACAGTGCGCCTTCGGGCAGTCACTGCTCTCTGTAAGTTTACGATGAATACTTCTGCAAAATAATGACCGCATTATGGCCACCGAAGCCAAATGAGTTGGACATGCCAATCTTCAGGTCAGCTTCTCTTGCAACGTTGGGAACATAATCGAGATCACATTCCGGATCACTCTGCTCTTGATTGATTGTCGGTGGAATGATGCCGCTACGCAAGCTTTGAATGAGCGATATAGCTTCCGCACCACCAGCCGCACCCAGCATATGTCCTGTCATCGATTTGTTTGCTGTTACCGGAATATGATAGGCTTCCGCACCAAACAGCTGCTTAATTGCTCGTGTCTCCGAAAGATCACCCGCTTCGGTACTGGTAGCATGAGCATTAATGACATCAATGTCTTGTGGCTGAAGCTGTGCATCCGCCAGAGCGGCCTTCATGGCCAAGTATGCGCCACGTCCTTCCGGATGGGTCGCTACCATATGATACGCGTCTGAACTGGCACCATAACCTACGATCTCTGCAAGGATGTTTGCACCTCTCGCAAGGGCGTGGGACAAAGACTCCACAACCAAGACCCCGGCACCCTCAGCCATGACAAAACCATCTCTGCCTGCATCAAATGGTCGACTCGCTCCTTCGTACGCTTCGTTTCGTGTAGATAGCGCCGTCGCATTGCCGAAGCTTGCCAGTGATACTTCGGTGACAGCTGCCTCCGTCCCTCCAGCAAAAATTACATCCGCTCCACCATGACGGATCAGCCGGAAAGCCTCACCTATCGCGGTGTTGCCGATCGAACAGGCTGTCACTGGCGAGAGAGTGGGTCCCCAACAGCCAAACCTCATGCTCACCATAGCCGCCGCCATATTGGATATCATCATGGGCACCAGTGTTGGACTGACTCTTGCAGGCCCGCGTTCAGACAGGAGTTTACCTTGTTCCATCAGAGTCTGGATTCCGCCAATGCCGGAACCGATATACACCCCAACGCGCTCCCTGTCCACCTGATCCATCTCGAGTCCGGAGTCAGATAAAGCCTGATCTGCGGCAGCAACAGCAAATTGCACGAACCGGTCCATACGCCGTGCTTCTTTCCGTCCAAACCGTTCTTCTCCGTCAAAATCACGGACCGCCCCTGCTATCTTCGTTTTATAGGACGTTGTATCAAACGCTTCAATTGGCGAAACGCCTGATTTTCCTTCCACCAATCCATTCCAAAATGTATGCACATCATTCCCCAGAGGAGAGATAATTCCCATTCCTGTAATAACAACACGCTCCATAATGCATCCTCCTTCAGTGCTCTTTCCATACTTGTTTAGTTAAGTTATGCACTTATATTGCCATTCGTATTATCCTATTACAAGTTGTCAATTATAATAGTATAATGACTACCATGATAAACGAAGGAACGAAGGTGATGGAATGAACCATGATGTCAGGCTGCAGGCACTGTCCGCTTTTCTGAAAAACCAGCGCTCCAAAATCTCGCCAGAATCCGTCGGATTACCCGCAGGCTCCCGGCGAAGAACGCCTGGATTAAGAAGAGAAGAAGTATCCCAATTGGCAGGTGTGAGCACCACATGGTACACCTGGCTTGAACAGGGCCGAGATATTCAGGTATCTCATTCCGTATTGGATAACATCGCCTCAGCTCTCAAGCTGACAGCGGATGAACGGAAGTATTTGTTTTCCCTTGGTCTGGATTACCATTCGGAACTTCATATCCTGGATGAGAAGCCACTCCAAATACATCCCTCTTTACAAAAAATATTGCAGGAACTTCGCAATTGTCCCACAATCATCTCAGACCGACGCTGCCACATTGTGGGCTGGAATGACGCAGCGCGGCATGTGTTTATGGACTTTGAACAGATTCCGGCTGAACAGCGGAACATGATCAGCTTGTTGTTTGAACGAAAAGAATTTCGAAGACTGGCCGTCAACTGGGAGGATTTTGTTAGCGGATTCCTGGCTATTTTCCGTGCTTATTATGGTCAATATGTCGATGATGAATGGTACAACTTGTTTTTGGATGACATGATGGACAGATATCCTGATTTTCAACCCCTTTGGAAACAAAGCAGTGTTAGCAGTGCCCCGGATGTGTTGATTGAATTTAGACATTCCAGAGCTGGCAAAATGCTTTTTGATCTTACCTCACTCCAGGTTCAGGGAAATGCCGATTTGCGGTGCAGCATCTACACACCTGCAACGGACACGGCTACAGAGCGGAAACTGATTCGCCTGATGGAGCCAAAGGTAGAAACTGACTCCGACAAAAGCTGATGCAGACCTTCTTCCTTTATTCGGTAATACAAGGTAACAAACATGAAGACCCAGGCGATCAGGCCTGGGTCTTCATGTTTGTTTTGAACCTATCTGTACCATCATTTCAGTTGCAGATTAACCGATGTTATTTAAAAGCCGGGATTGCAATATCTGCATACTTCTCTTCAAAGAAGGCTTTCACTTCTGGACCCGCCATACGCTTCGCCAGCTTCTGAATGGCTTCCGAATCCTTGTTATCTTCACGGGCAACCAAGGTAATAGCAAAATGAGAATCGTCCTTCTCAGTGAACAGCGCATCCTTCTTCGGTGTAAGTCCCAGCGGACTCGCATAAGCTGGAGTCATAGCAACCAGATCGGCATCATCCAACATGCGGGCCAGCATCAACAGGTCCACTTCCTCGAACTTGAAGTTTTTCGTGTTTTCCGTGATGTCTGCTTGCGTTGCATTGAAACCGACGCCTTCTTTCAGCTTAATCAGGCCGTTCTGTTCCATCATCACCAACGAGCGTCCAATGTTGGACGGATCGTTGGCAATCGCTACCGTTGCACCTTCAGGCAATTCTTCAATGGATTTATACTTCTTGGAATATGCTCCGTAGATGGCATTGTAGATCGGTTGAACAGCCACCAAGTTAGCGTTATTTGCTTCATTGTACTGATTCATGTAAGGTACGTGCTGGAAGAAGTTTGCGTCTACTTCTTTGTTCGCGAGTGCAGTATTCGGTTGAACGTTATCGGAAAGTACAACAACTTCCAGATTAACGCCATCTTCTTTGAGCAATGGCTTCACAATATCCAGCACATCCGTCATTGGCGGAATCAAAGTAGCTACTTTCAACGTCACTTCTTGTCCGGCTTGAGCACCTTCCTTAGTACCTTCCGCCGCAGGTGTTTCTTCTTTTTTGCCGCATCCGGCTGCTACGAGCATCACTGCCAGCAGCATGAGCATTAGTTTTGCTTTCATCTGATATAAACCCCTTCATCATATAATCTGTATTGTTCATGCTGTAATTCAAATTTCTCTGCAATACCTGTCCTTCTTCAGGATCGGCGATCGAGCCAGCGGGACAGTCTGCTGCCAGTAAATTGGATCATCTGTACCAGGATAATCATAATGATAATCGTAAATACCATAATCTCCGTCTCGAATCGCTGATAACCGTAACGAATCGCAAAATCACCAACCCCGCCACCACCGACAATACCCATGACCGTAGAGTAAGAGATAAAGCTGATGGTTGCCGTTGTTAAGCCGAGTACGAGACTTGAGCGAGCCTCCACATACAGGAATTTCACCACAAGCTGTATGGTCGATGCACCCATCGAAGAAGCAGCTTCAACGACACCTTTCGGGACATCAAGCAATGCCTGTTCTACCAGTCTGGCGTAATAAGCAATGGCTATGACCGAGAGCGGCACGGTTGCCGCGAGCGTCCCGATGGATGTTCCAACAATCAGACGTGTGAACGGAATCATAAATACGACTAGCAGCAGAAACGGGAATGAACGAATGATGTTGACCAGACTTCCCAGAATCGTGAACAGAGGTCGATTCTGATAACGTTGCCCTCTTCTGAACAGATACAACAGTGTACCCAGAGGCAACCCGATTAACACGGCTGCGGTGATAGAGATCCCCACCATGACAAACGTCTCTCCGATGGCCTGCCAAATTTCATGCTGATATTTCACAACGGACTCAGGTATCATCGTTATGGTCCTCCTGACCGCCATGAAGAGAGGTATTTCGTCCGCTCATGGATGCATCTTCGCCCATCAACAAGGATGTTAGAAGATCAGGCTTCGGTGCCGGTATGCTGCGTACTTCCGCTTCCGACAGCGTTTTGATGATCCGTCCCTCTTTCATCACCGATATCCGGTCGCAGAGCTTTCGGGCAACCTCCATCTCATGTGTAACGAGTACGATAGTTACCCCCAGCGTTTCATTGACATGACGCAGCACATCCAGAATTCCACTCGTGGTCTGCGGATCAAGCGAAGATGTTGGTTCATCACAGAGCAGCACATCCGGGCGGCTGGCAAGTGCTCTGGCGATGGCAACTCGCTGCTTTTGCCCTCCGCTTAACTGTGCAGGATACTGGTTGGCCTTATCTTCAAGTCCGACAAATCTCAACACCTCAAGTCCTCGTGCAACCCGTTCGGTCCGGGAGACGCCCGCAAGTTCCAGAGGCATGCAGACATTGCCACTTACGGTCCGATTGCTGACCAGATTGAAATGCTGAAAAATCATGCCAATGGACCTGCGTGCCTGGCGCAAACTATTCTCACTCATCCGGGTCAGATGCTGCCCATTCACAATGACTTCACCGTCATCCGGCTTCTCCAATCCATTGAGCATACGCAGAAGCGTGGACTTCCCTGCACCACTGGAGCCAATAATACCGTGAATCTCTCCCTGGCCTACTTCCAGGGAAACCGAGCTTAACGCTTCGAATCCCTGATCTTCACGGGACCCACGCTCGTTATAACGCTTGCTTACCCGGTATAATGAAATCATGGGAGATTCCTCCTGCGATTAATCGTACATGGTCCTTCAAGAACACATGAAGAAAGCCCGCACAGCCGATAACCGGAGCGCGAGCAATCCTGTTTATTTATAATAAATCATCATTCGACATGAAACAAGCTTTAACGTGAGATATCTGTTTTTAAACTACCTGCATTATATAAGCTGAACCGTCCGTTGGACGAACCAATATAGACTTCATTTCCAAGTCGATTCATAGTTCCGTTCTTCGCATCCCGATCACGATGCTCCGGGTTTCCCATCACAACGTCATGCACACGACCAAGCAAAGTACCGTCCTGTTTGTTCATGACCAGAAGATCATCACCCATCGGCAGCAAAAGCTGATCATCAATCACCACGTAACTCCCCTGATTGGTAGGGTATTGATAGGCAGCAATCGTGTTTTGTGCGGACCAACGAGTCTCTCCTGAATCATATGCAAGGGCTGATGGGTACCCATTTTTGATTACATATAATTGATCTTCCTCCACAAACCCTCGTTCAATCTTGTTATTCTGCGTCCACCATTTTTTTTGGGTCTTGGGATCATACAAGGTGGTTGTGTAATCCTTATATTCACCATACATTTCCCCGTTGTTGTTCTCTCGAATGAGCACCATGCCGTCATTCAGCACCTCAATTTGCTGTCCAATCCGGGCCGGAAATTGTGCAAGCTTCTTACCAGTGTTCAGATCAAGCAACGCCCATTGATCTCTCAACAACATCCAGCGTTCTGGCTGAGTTGACGCAAAAGGATCAAGACGGTATATTCCATCAAAGTATGGATTGTTCTCAGGATGATCCAAAATCGGTTTACCAACCTTGATGCTCCATACGGTTCGGCCAGACTGAGGGTCCGCTGCGACCAGTTGGTTTTTCTCCCAATACATCACATAAGGGTCATCTGCACCCTTGTTTAACAGTTGATATCCTGTACTAAGTTTTCTTGTCCATAATGTTTTTCCATTTGCACTGTCCAGCACCGTTAACCAGCTATTACTTGATCCTTCAACAACTGGACTATTCACTACAACTACATTCTTTGCGGCAGTGATGCCATTCATTCGAATTTTTTGCTTGGGAGCATACTCCCATACGACATCACCGCTCTTCAATTGGAGGTGGCGTATACGATCCACGTATTTTTTCTTGTCAGGGTCATAATCGGTGTAGATGGTAACGTATTGGCGTCCTGCATCCACCTCTGCCTGCTGTCTCCCATACCCCGTATTGATCCCCCATAACTTCTGGCCTGAATGTCGGTCAAGAGCATATATGGAACCTTCGTAGTGCCCCCCGCTAAATCCACCGTCATCCCCTTTCATCAGGAGCACATCATCCGTTGCTGCTTGTAAAAAGGTGTAGTTAATATCACCCTGATTGGTCCATACCGATTTCCAGGGTAAAGTGGCAGGCAGCATTGTGCCATAGATTTTAGTCGTGAACGGATATTCATCTGAACCACCAAATTCCCAATTAGACACTACACCGTTTCGATTATCCTGGGGTATATTCCAGCGCGCTCGCACCAGCCTGCCGTTCTTGTTAAATGTCACGAGAAAATGAGCATCTGCTCGTTCGTACCGCCAGGTCTTTCCTATGCTCATGGCATAACCCGTATCGTTTAAATTGCCGGAATGCTCTTGCCAATCGGGTTCGCCAAGCCACTGCGCCACCTGTTTCGAGGTCGTTTTTGAATTCAGCACAATATCTGTCAAATGACGTATAGTGGACGTGGGCATCGCCAATGATCTACTGAACCAGCCATCCGCTACCTTGGTATGCTGTGCTACATCCTGTGCCTTAACCCAAAGCAATGCAGGACGATAAGTGGACGATTCCTTATTCCAGACGCGCGGGGCAATGGACAAGCCGTACCAATCCTTCGTCGCTGCAACAATCAACGCCTGATCTTTCAGAAATGCCCCTGAAGACCAGGTTGCCTGACTTCCGGGAAACAGGTACAGCTTGCTGCCCGATCGCATTGTAAACGTTTGTGGCATTGTTTTCGTCAAGCTGCGGCTTTCTTTGGAGGTATACCAACCAGGTATCCAGAATTCAGTGTAATCGCTGCCTTTTAGTTTGATCCATTCCCCGCGAACAGCGTCTATTTGCAGGCTTCCTTGGGCGGAGCTATACCCGTTTATGTCCATCAGATCAGGGGAAACACTGCTCTCGACCACACCACTGTAAATAGGTACACCTTCAGCTACCGTCACCTTATCCCCCTTTTTATAATTAAGCTTCACCGATTGCACTTGCATAACTGAAATGGAACCTTGTCCTTCAACCGCCCTGGCATGGTTATTCAGCAACAGTCCCCCCGTGACCAGCACAGCTACGATACCAGCAATTATATTCCATGGGTAGCCCGTCCCTTTCCTTTTACGCCCGGTCTTCACGTCAGTCCACTCCAATCATTTGAAGTTATTTCCATTAAGGACGTTTTGAACAATGAAAAGTTACTGTTACTCCCAAATATATTTACAAGGTACGAAATAATTACAGGTCTCACCTTATCTTACATCCACAAGCGTTGAATGATATGGGATTGTGGTTCCCAATATATAAGCAGCGGTTAACATGATGATAAAATACCCCACAAACCATACATCCGCTCGGGAATATCCGATCTGAACGTAATAGGTACGGCTCCCGCCTTCCTTGAATCCTTTCGCTTCCATCGCCACCGCCATACGCTGCGCACGGCGAATACTCTGTGCAAGTAGTGGAATAGCATATCGTTTCAGTGTGCCGTATACATTCCAGCGGGAGCCGTGCTGCCTCGTTCCCCGAATGCGGATGGCATACCGCAGCGTCTGGAATTCATCCAGCAAAATCGGAATCATACGCATCGCCGCCAGGAAACTATAAGCATACTTAGGTGGGAGCCTCCACTGCTGCATGAGGGAATAAAAGAGACGAACAGGCTTGGTCGTCAGGCCGAACAACAATCCAGCTGCCGCCATACTTAGGGAACGAAAGCCCAGGTGCAGCCCGCGATAGAAGCTCTCTTCGGTAATATGAATCAATCCCCACTGAAACCAGGTGGTCTCGCCTTTACCAAACATGATCATCCCTGTGGAAGTTGATATAAATACCAGAATGAACGGAGACGCATACAGCAATAATCTGGGCCATGGGTGACCTGTCCAGCCCAGCAATAACAGCATGACAACTGCCACATTCGCCATTACATTCAGGTTGTGAACAAGAATGACGAAGACAAACAGCAATGTCAGGAAAATCATTTTCAACCCCGGATTCACCGCGTGAAGCCAAGTCTCACGATGAGGAAACGAGAGCTGCATCCGTTAACCTCCCCTCATCCACCGTCCAGATCCTGTTGCAATAACGTTTCACGATTTCATGATCATGCGTAACCATCACGATGGCTGTCCCTTCACGCCGCAACCGCTCCAGCTGGGATAACATGGAAAAGGTATTCCGCGCATCCTGTCCAAAGGTAGGTTCATCCAATAACAAAATACGCTGTTCCCGTACCAGAGCTGATGCTACACTCAGCCGTCGTTTCTGTCCCATCGACAATTGATATGGGTGCCTACCGGACAGCTCACTCAGTCCGAATTGCTCCAACATATGATCGGTTCGGATACCTCTTTCTTCGGCAGTTAGCTTTCCGCTCAGCAAGGAAAATCCCACTTCATCACGGACTGAATTTGTCACGAATTGAAATTCAGGATTCTGGAATACAAAGGCAATGCGATCTGCAAGCTGCTCGGTTTTTCCAGCCGATTGTCCTTCCACAACATATTGACCTGTCGTTTTTAGAATATTCATCATGGACAGCAATAATGAACTTTTACCTGCCCCGTTAGCCCCGACAATCCCCACCCAATCTCCGTTCCATACCTTGGCCTGCTCCACCTGAATGAATGGCGTTTTTCCGCGCCATCCGGTGAATTGCTGCATTTCCAGGGCTGGTTGGATCAGTGCAGAGGTTTCCCCCTCCTTATAATCTATACTTTCAGTTTCTGTTGCACCGTAACGACTATCCTCTCCTGAGACCCATGCCTGTGCCTTCGATTGGCCTCGTTCTTCCCAGACCCCTGGATACCAGATCCCGTATTCCCTGAGCATATTCCGCTCATCTGTAAACACCTGATTCGCCGGGCCATCTGCCACAATCTTTCCTTCAGGCGACAATACGATGATTCGGTCTACCCACTCGACGATTTCATTAATTTTATGTTCTACGATAATGAGTGTTTTGTCCTGTGCAATCTGTTTCACCGTTTCCCACACCTGAGAGGTTCCTTCATCATCCAGCAGTGCCGTTGGTTCATCCAAAAAGAGTACGTCTGGCTCCATGGCCAGAATCGAAGCCATCGCAAGACGCTGCTTCATACCCTGAGACATCGATTGAATGAGTGTTCGATTATGTTCAAAGCATAACCCAACCTGTTCCAGGTATTGATGGATAAGGGTAGGCATCTGCTCGCGTGGAATATTCCGGTTCTCCAATACAAAAGCAATCTCTTCATCCGTATATGACATACAGAACTGGGTATCCGGATCTTGAAAAACAATGCCGGGCTGCTCAGGCACCCGAATGTCATCACATTTCATCGGAATCTCCACAGATCGCGGAATCAGACCGCTCAGAATTTGCAGCAAGGTTGATTTGCCAGATCCGCTTGGACCAAGCAATAATACTTTCTCCCCTTGACGCACAGAGAGAGACAAGCCTTGAAACACCAAGGCCTTCTCTCCCGGGAACTTGCATCTTAGATTCGTAACACCTACCGCTTGCACATTCTCCACTTCATTCATCTAGTCCAGCGCCTCGTAATCCTGCTTCGACACCGGTCTAAGGGATCGTGTTACACCTGTAAGCTCCAGCGCTTTGGCAAGGTAATAGGCGAATACACCTGCAATCAGAATACTGCCAATGAAGCGGAACCCGATAAACAGTGTATAGTTCCAAGCCGAGAGGGAATCAATGTACCCGTACTGATAATCCAGTACAAGCGAAGCTGCCGCTGCACCAATAGCCGCAAGGCAGGTGACGAACAGATTGCTTTTCCGATACAGAAATGCGGCGAAGAAGATCTCTGCACCCAGCCCTTGCAACAGTCCATACACCAGTGTCGACATGCCCCACTCACTTCCGAGAAAAGCACTCACCGTGGATGCCGCTACTTCAGCCAGAATGGCTACACCCGGCTTACGAATGATTACAAAGGCAAAGGTTCCCGCCATAAACCACATGCCATAAATCATCTGCTCCGCATGAACGCCGAATGGCTTCATCAGATCATATGTAGGTCCCCATATTTTGTAGATCACCCCGAAGACCACCGCAATCACAATCGTTACCAAAATATCGGTTAACTTCAATCTGTTGCTGCCTACTGCTGTTGACATGTTCTCTACTTCCTTCCTCTGTTTCCCTGGATTTATAAAATAAACAATAAAACAAACAAAAAAGCCTCCCCGGTTTCCAGGCAGGCCATACGCACAGTTTACAATCTCACGATGCTGCGCATTAGGCAGATATAGAGAAAGAAGAAAACAAACGACACCATTCCCGTCACATCAGAAAAATCCTGCTGCACCCAAGAAACGCTGACATTTATGTTCTATCCCTATCGCTTACCATTGCACATCGCAAATTCATGTTCTCTACGCTGGCATTACCCAGATCAGATTTACGGTCAGCGGCACAAGGCCGCTCTCTCAGCCCAACTTCATTGAGCTCCCGGTTCACTTATTTCATTGCTTCTACTGTACAACACATGGGTATTTGTGACAATCCCGGAAAAATCATTACGCTGTATTTTGGGTAAATCAGAGAAGACATTCTGTGGTGTACTTTACAATACTATGCAACATTTGGATCAAGTAGTCCGTTTGGTATACAAGAAGGGAGATTGATAATGATGAAACAAACCAATACTGCCTGGCAGCAAAAAAAGTGGAAAATGATCCTTGCCGCTTCGATTCTCACCGCGGGTACGGCACCCGCACTGCTGTCATCCACTGTCGCGGAAGCAGCAACAACACACAAACCGACAGCGTATATTAACAATGTACAAGCTCAAAATGATGTGGTTATAAAGCAGGGTATAACGTACGTAGCATTGACTGAACTTCAATTCCTCGGGGACTATACGTTTGGCTACAATAACAAAACAAAACAGATTAGCATCAGCACAGACAGCGACAAATATGTTCTTATACCCAACAGCAAAACAATGAAGAAAAACGGTCAGAATGCGACGTTGTCGTCCGCTCCCATTCTGGTGAATGGCAAAGCCATGCTTCCGCTCCGTGCCATTGGCGAAGCCTTTGGCGCACAGGTTCGCTGGAACCAGACGGCCAAGGAGGCCTACATCTACACCACGGATGCTGCGGTGGTCAAAGACTACAGCAGTGCTGATCTGACTGTGGCGCGTGAAGCTGCGCTGCATTTGCCACGCTTCTCTGAACTGGGACAAGCACGCCTGGAGATTCGCAACCCTCTGGGTCCAGTGGATTCATCCATTCAATACATTTTTGAACAAGGCAAAAAGGAAAGTTTCTTCATTGTTGAAGATAACGATCTGATCAGCTATTACACGATTAAAAATGAAAACGCCCTGCTGAAATGGCAGGCCAATATCGGTAAAGATGCCGGAACTATCGGTGACCTGTTTTTTATCAAAACCAAACCCGTTGCTGAAGCAGGGACTCGCCCTTCCGTCAAGGGTCAAACCCTCGTATCATTTAAGTATTCTCGTATGCTTGAAGAGACTTCCTACGAGATCATGAACAAGTCCGGCTCCATCCATGCGGGCTCCATTGCCCCTGAGAAAGGTAAAGTGATCGTTGAAGTTCCGGAAGAAAAGTAAATTGGAATGCCCGCCCAGGCTTTAGAGACCTTTGTATCGGCGCAGGTGGGCAAATGATGCTTCTTCTGAATGCAACACCAAAAGGGATGTCCCCTACGTGATGAATAAACATAACGGGGGACATCCCTTTTTAGCATTATTCTTTATTTATTCGCTCACGGATATCATTGTCTTAATATTGCGTATTTCCGGACTGACTGGTTTTTCCCGAAGCAAATCCCTTAAATAAGGTCGGGACTTTAGAATAACGGGTATTTGTAATTTTCCCTTGCGATGTACTGCTGTCCGTACGCATGATCGAATCTTTGACGTTGGAAATATTTGAGTTGTCCAGCGTCATGTTCACCGTGAAGGTGGTTCCACCATTTTGACGCACCAGCTTGCCAATATCGTCTGCACGGAAATTTTTAATGTTAATCGTTCCGGCTGCATTAATTTGAAATACTTTATCGTAGGCTTTGTAAGCTGCCCCGCCAGTAATGTTGACTGTTCCGGCTGATTTCAGAGTCAGAGCGTCCTCGCCTACATCCTCCCACACCACATTTGAAATTGTACAGTTACCGTAACAATGAACACCGTCAGCTGCGGGTGAACCGATATTTACATTTTTGAGCGTGGCGCCTGCCTCCAGTCGAAATACCGGCTTCTGATTTTCCGCTTGAGATCCATCTCCCAGTGTGGAGGGGTTAGCTACATAGGTTTGGCCTTTGCCGTCAAACGTTTCACCCTTGGGTACAATAATCGTTGAGTTTACCACAGTAGGTGCGGCAAAAGCTGGAATTGCACTGAATAATGAAGCGACCAAACCCGCGGACAGTAACAACGTCAACATTTTTTTCATCACTTAAATCCTCCCTTATTCTGATGAATTGGCGTACAAGCATAAGCTTGTCCTCAAGGAACCGATCAGAGGTGCACCTCTGGCTTGGAACCTACCCTGATCCTACCAAAAAAGGAATGTTACGATAATAATCATTAGCTTAGATATAGAAACGACAGCATTATACCTGTGTTCTCGGCATTTTTTGCATCGTACTCCATTGTGTAATGTGCCGATCTCAACTTCGGGTATGCTTCTTTTACAACTTATAATCTATGGCTATATGCTCCTTTATCGTTCTAAAAAAAAAAACGAAAGACCACTTCATCTGTTTTCAGACAACGTGATCTCTATTATTTTGAATCTCATTTTATTTATTAAATTACGCTTTAGGCTCCGAACCGCTGACGATATCCGCACTTCCGACATAATTCCTCCACGGCTTCCCGTTTGGAGAAACCATAGAACAGATTATTGGCTCGTTCACCATCCACAATCTCCGAGAACGATTTTTCGTGAACGTTGCCCAAGTTAATTACACCTTCACCATCTAGACAGCATGGAACCACAGTTCCATCGACAAGCACGGCTGCCTGACTGCGAAGCGCATGACAGAAGCCTTTACCATCATCTTCGGGTGCATCCAGACTCGGCCACTGGAATTCATGATCCTGATTCAGATATACATTCGGGGCAATTTTGACACCACTCCCTGGCACCACTTTCTCCTCAATACGGAAATCCAGATTGAACTCTCGTTCAAGGACCTCCAGCGTCTCCCGGTTTCGGTTCATCTGCGCATTCGTAAAGTTATCCTGTGTCAGATTCCAGAGTCGGAATGAAATAATGACATTGTGCTTCACGGCTTCTCGGACAAAAGACAACACATTGCCCAGATAACCCTCACGGTCTGTAGAACCCTCATGACCATCAAAGCTGTGCAGGGAGAAGTTCATCTGACGCAGCGCGGGTTTGCCAAGCAGTTTGTGCTGGGTTTTGGGCAGCAGCGTACCGTTTGTTGTAATGTTGACCTTGAATCCCTTTTCATGCGCTGAATCCAATAACAGATCAATTTTGGGATGAAGCAGCGGCTCACCTTTGACATGTAAATAAATATGTTTGGTATGGGGTTTGATCTGATCCAATATATTGTTGAAGACTTCAGGGTCAATGAAATTTTTGGCACGTTTGGTCTGTGGACAGAAGCTGCATGCCAGATTACATATACTTGTGATCTCAATATATACTTTCTTGAACGTTTTCAACTCGGGGTCCCCATTCTGCTTAGAGGGAGAACAGTCCCACCCTCATTTGTGATCCGGCTCATATGTGCCACCACTATTATATCGGGTTCAGGTGCCAAGGTAAATCAGAGAACCGGTTTATACCGTTAGGTCCATTTTATTTGGCTAATGCCAGATTAACAGATTCAATGGCATGTATACGTGTTGTGTCAAATAAGGGCACTTCTGAATCCTCCGGTTTAACTAATAATCCAATTTCGGTACAACCTAATATTATTCCTTCAGCTCCATTGTCAACTAACCTCTTGATCACCTTTTTATAATAGTCCCTTGATAAGGGTTTAATTTCACCTAAGCATAATTCGTCATATATTATTTCATTGATCACTTTTCGATCCTCTTCATTCGGTATCAAAACCTTAATGCCGTTATGCTCAATACGTGTTTTATAAAAATCTTGTTCCATCGTATATTTGGTGCCAAGTAAACCAACTGTACTTATTTTGGACTTTTGAATCTGGTTGGCTGTTGAATCAGCAATGTGTACAACGGGTAAGCTAACTTTTTCTTCAATATGATTAATCACTTTATGCATCGTATTTGTACAAATTACAATCATTTCAGCTCCTGCCTTTTCCAAAGACTGAGCAGCATTGCCTAATAATTTTCCAGCGCTTTCCCATTCTCCCTCAGCTTGATAGCGCTCGATTTCTTCGAAATCCACGCTATATAAAATGCACTTGGCTGAATGCAATCCTCCCAATTTAGTTTTCACTTCTTCGTTAATAATTCGATAATATTCTAGCGATGACTCCCAGCTCATTCCACCAATAAGGCCAATAGTTTTCATAAGCACTCCCCTCTTCCTAGGTCATATCCCGAAAGCAACCTATAGAAATTTAATAGACATTGTACCGTATTCTTACATCTTAAATAAACCTGCCTCCGTAAGCAAAGTAAAGAGTCGATTCCCCCTCGTTCCCCCGTTCTACAGTCACCTATAGATTCTTTCAATCGAAGTATAGGATGTATTGATAGTCTGGGTTATTGTGGTTGCTGCAACGCGATGCTAGAATTTAAACAATTTAAAACCAAGTTAAAACGTAAGAATAATAAGTTATAAGGGGAGTGTATTCATGATTACTGTTAAAGCACCCGCAGTATACGTACACGAGGCTAACATTCTTGAGCAAAGTGGTTCGCGGATTGCACAGCTTGGGCAGCATGTTCTCATTATCGCCGGTGAGTCTGCATTAGAAGCCGTGAAGCCTTACCTTCTTCCTTCACTGGAGGAGCATAAGATCAAATTCCATGTGCAGTTGTTTCATGGTGAGGTTACAACAGGCCAGATTGATACTTTTACGCAGCAAGCTTTCGATCTGGATGTTGATCTGATTATCGGCGTCGGTGGTGGTAAAGTGCTCGATCTGTCCAAAGCGGTGGCCGAGCAAGCCCAATTGCCCATTGTAACAGTCCCAACGATTGCCGCAACCTGTGCCGCCTGGTCCGCCTTAACCGTGCTCTATGATGAACAGGGACAATCTGCAGGCTATCGTCCCCTGCGGCGTTCGCCTAATCTCGTTCTGGCTGATTCTCATATTCTGGCGAGTGCACCAAGACGGTATTTGGCCGCTGGGATCGGTGACACACTCGTAAAATGGCATGAGTTCGCCGTTAATCTAAGTGGCAACGCCACCAGTCTCACTCTTCGAAACAGTGTCAGCACTGCCAAGCTTGCACTTGATATTCTTGAAGCGCACGCCATCGAAGTCTATGAATCTACCGATACAACCGGCAGTACACCCCAATTCCGTGATGTTGCCGATGCCATTATTGTGCTCGCCGGCCTTGTAGGCAGCATTAGTGATGGATCACTTCATGCCGCGATTGCTCACGGTCTGCATGACAGCCTCACCAAATTACCCGAAACACACGCTTCGCTACATGGAGAAAAGGTAGCCTTTGGACTCTTCACCCAGTGGATTCTTGAAGGCAAAGCAGGGGATGAGCTTCATGAGCTGACCACGCTGTTACATAAGCTGAATCTGCCTATCACTCTTGCTGAGCTTGGCATACAACAACAGCCTCAGGAAGCTGCTGCACGCATTGCAGCAGGACTACAGCTGCGGGAAGGCAGTGCGGCACATCTCTCCTTCGGAGTTAGCACAGCGCAGGTAACTGAAGCCATTCTTCAGGCAGACCGTATCGGCCAGGCATTTATCGAATCCAATGATTCTATTGAGTCCAATGGATCTATCACTAAATTCACTGAGTCCGTTGAGTCCAATGAGAACAACTCATACACCAAGGAGGTTTCCTCCCTATGATCCGTCCAAACCGCCAGCACACTCTTGCCTTAACTGTATTTCTGAGCGCGGTTCTGTTGTTGCTAATTTCCGGCTGCTCTGCCGGAACTGACAATCAGGCCGCGGGTACAGGTACAACACCGACAGCGGCATCAGCTGCTTCGAATAAAGACGTTACCATTCGGGTTGGTCAGACCGGATGGGGCAATCTCGAATTGGGACTGAAAGCCGCCGGACTCGATGACACCCCCTATAAAGTCACTTATAACGTATTTCAGGGAGGTAACCTGATCCTTGAAGCGATGGCTGCAAACCAACTGGACTTTGGTGTAACCAGTGAAATTCCGCCCATTTTTGCATCTCAGGCTGCCAATGGTGGAAGCTTCAAAATTATTGCGGTACAACAAGGCAGCACCTTGAATCAAGAGGTCGTTGTCCCCAAAGGTTCTTCGATCAAATCGGTTGCTGACCTGAAAGGCAAGAAAGTGGCTTTCGTAAAAAATACAACGGCCCACTATTTCCTGCTCAAAATGCTGGAGGAAGCCGGATTAACCTGGAGTGACATCAGTCCGGTCGAACTTACAACAGCGGACGGACTCAGTGCCCTAATTAGCGGGAAAGTGGATGCTCTCGCCAGTTACGGCAATGCCATCATCTCCGCACATCAGAATGAAGCAACAACGCTCGCCAGCGCCAAAGATATCCTGTCAGGCAGCTTCCTTGTGGCCGCCTCCGATCAGGCTATTGCGAATGAGGAACAGAAAAAGGCCCTTGCCGATTATCTGGAGCGAATCAACAAATTCAATGATTGGGCTCGTGCCAATAAGGATGCGTGGGCTCAAATTACAGCAGACAACACCCACCAGCCCGTGGAGCAAGCCCTTAAAACCTACACGGATGGAGAGGCACAACGGCCATCGCGGATTGTTGCCATTTCTGACGAAGCCATCAAGTCCGAACAGGACGTAGCAGATACGTTTCAACAAGCAGGAATTTTTGACCAGGCAGTTGATGTGAGCACATTCTGGAGTGATGCTCTTCAAGATCAACTTCCAGCTCCAGGTAGCCAATAATGAACGAAGCAAGGAGGTAGGCATAACGTGCGGTCCAACACCTTTAACCGGGCATGGTTTAACCGATTTATTCCTTTTGTTGTACCACTACTCATTCTGGCTCTGTGGCAATGGCTGACTGCATCCGGAGTTGTTGCAGCCAATATTTTGCCCCGTCCCGCTCAGGTACTGGAGGCCTTCATTCGTCTGCTTCGTAACGGTGAACTACTGAATAATATCAGTATCAGCGCCAAGCGAGCTTTGGGAGGATTCCTCATTGGTGGGGGTCTCGGTTTCCTTCTGGGTGTGCTGAACGGCATCTCCTCCCTTGCGGAAAAGATCGCTGACTCCTCGGTGCAGATGATCCGCAACATTCCGCATCTGTCCTTGATCCCCCTCGTTATTGTGTGGTTCGGGATCGGTGAAGAAGCCAAATTATTTCTCGTTTCCCTGGGTGTATTCTTTCCGGTATATCTGAATACGTTCCACGGTATTCGATCGGTTGATCCCGGTCTGATTGAAATGGGCAAAGTATATGGACTCAGCCGTTGGTCCCTTTATAAGGACATTATCCTGCCCGGTGCACTGCCTTCCATTCTGGTGGGCATTCGATATGCACTTGGCATTATGTGGCTGACCCTCATCGTAGCCGAGACGGTTGCGGCGGATGCGGGGATTGGATACATGGCAATGAACGCGCGGGAATTCATGCAGATGGACGTCATCGTCTTAAGCATTCTGCTATATGCTCTGCTGGGCAAGCTGTCCGATACCATCGCCAAATGGCTGGAACGGCGCTGGCTGCGCTGGAACCCGGCCCTATCCCGCAAGTAAAGCCAAAGGAGCGTGATTCATCTATGAGCACAAGTCAGATCAGTCCTTTTCTTCAAGTAGATGGGGTTCAGAAATCGTATGATCAGCGGACGATTCTGTCCGACATCAACGTCAATGTAAGACAAGGGGAATTTGTAGCCATCGTTGGACGAAGCGGCTGTGGCAAAAGTACGTTGCTGCGTCTGATCGCCGGGCTGGAGGCCCCCTCTTCCGGGAGCGTTACGCTGGGCAACAGAAAGCTTGGCAGTACGGCACCCGAGACACGGTTTCTGTTTCAGGAAGCCCGGCTGCTGCCTTGGAAATCTGTGCTCGACAATGTACGGCTGGGCATCCCCGACAAGAACAAGGAAGATGCACGCCAGTCGCTTCGCAATGTGGGACTCGGAGAGCGTGAAGGTGACTGGCCGGGGGTATTATCTGGCGGACAAAAACAACGTGTCGCCTTGGCACGGGCACTCGCTAGTCATCCGCGCCTACTGCTGCTGGATGAACCGCTGGGTGCATTGGATGCATTAACCCGAATTGAGATGCAGCAATTAATCGAACGCTTGTGGGTAGAAGAAGATCTGACCGTCATTCTGGTCACGCATGATGTCAGCGAGGCGGTTGCGCTGGCAGACAGGGTGCTGCTAATCGAAGATGGTCATATAACGATGGATACCCGTATTACGCTGGAGCGGCCACGCGTTCGGGACAGCGGGTTTGCTCATTTTGAAAACCTGATTCTGAATCGCTTGTTGACTCCTCCACAAGAGACACCACAGCAGATTGCCCAGAAACAGATCTCATTCTCGATCTAATTCCACTGGAAAGAAGGCATGATTATGCAATCCCTTTCACCCGTTCCCTCTCCTCCTGTTAAAGACCTGTTAAATCAAATTCCGGCTTATACGCCTGCTAAATCCATGGAACAGATCCGGCGGGAGTTGGGACTGGAAAGTGTGGATCGACTCGCTGCAAACGAGAATCCGTTTGGTTCCTCTCCGCTGGCAGCAGAAGCGGTCAGATCGCTGAGTTCCGATCTTTTGGCTCAATACCCCGACGGTTCCAGCCAACTGCTGCGTGACAAACTTGCGGAACGTCTGGGGGTTCGTACTTCCCAACTGGTATTTGGAAGTGGATCTTTCGAGCTCCTCACCCTTACCGCCCAAGCTTATCTTAATCCCGGGGAGGAATCACTCATTCCGGTGCCCTCCTTTAACTGGTATAAGGGCGCTACGCTGCTGGCAGGCGGGGTCATTCATGAAGTGCCTTTGGTCAACCATTCACTGGATCTGGAGCAATTCCGGCAGCGGATTAATACTTCTACCCGAATCATCTGGCTGTGCAATCCGAATAATCCGACCGGAACCATTTTCACGGCAAATGCCCTGCTTGATTTACTCGAACATGTTCCCTCCCATGTCGTGGTTGTCCTGGATGAAGCGTATTATGAATTCGCGGAAAGTGAAGATTACCCTGATACGGTTAAGCTGCTGGAGCAGTATAATAATCTGATTATTTTGCGGACCTTCTCCAAAATATATGGACTGGCCGGACTGCGTATTGGATATGGCATCGCGAATGAAAGCATCATTGAAGGCATTAACCGGGTCAAGCTGCCCATCAGTCTGACAGCCACATCCCAAGCCGCTGCTTCGGCCAGCCTGGATGATCATGAATTTGTTTCTCATTGCCTGCAATACAATCGTCAGGGACGGGAAACGTTAATGCAATCCTTTGATCAGTGGAAATTACCCTACATCCCTTCCGAAACCAATTTCATCATGGTGGATCTGTTGCAGGATAGCGGCCCGATTACCAAAGAATTGTTGAACAGAGGTATCTCTGTCCGCGGCGGTGCCGAATTCGGTATGCCTACCTGGCTTCGGATTACGATTGGCACACCTGAGCAGATTGTCCGGCTGATCGGTGAGCTTGATTCACTGTTACATTCAAACGATTAGAATAGGTTACTTTCCTAACTCTCATTACGCACACTTCTTTTAAGCCGCCCTCTTTACATTCTGCTTGCATGTGATATATGCTGAACACACAACTGCATATCTTAATCATTGCACTAGGGGAGCCTTGCGGCTGAGACGAATCGAACGATTCGGACCCTTTGAACCTGATCTGGATCATACCAGCGGAGGGAAGTGGAGCGGCCTCTCAGTAAGCGGATTTTTTCATGTTGATGATGAAATTTAATGTGAATTGAACTTACAGACCCACTCATTTCTCCGGAAATGGGTGGGTCTTTTTCGCATTCTTCGGGCAGATCAGAAGGTGTAATTAAAGATCACGCAGTTTGAAGTTTGAATAATAAAGGGGAACGGATCGAGATGGATAACGACATAACCATTCATAACATGAGCTACGCCTTCCCGGGAAAAAGGGATTCCCCCGTGCTCTCCAATGTGTCGATGCGTGTAGCCAAAGGCGAATTCGTCTCGCTCATCGGTTCCAGCGGCTCCGGTAAAAGCACCCTCTTCAAGCTGCTGGCAGGCCTGCTTGAGCCAACCCACGGAACCATTAATATTCCTTGGGTTCAGGAAGGAAAGCGACTGGGGCAGGTGGCCTACATGCCGCAAAAGGACCTCCTGTTACCCTGGCGAACCGTCATGGAGAATTGCATGCTCCCCGCTGAACTTGCTCCAGGTCGGCAGGATAAGGTACGAATTCGAGCGGACATTCTGGCCGGTCTCGACCGATTTGGCTTATCTGGCCACGCGCATGCTTACCCGGACGAGCTGTCAGGTGGCATGCGCCAGCGTGTCGCGCTGCTTCGTACGTTGCTGACAGGTGGCCAGCTCATGCTGCTGGATGAACCATTCGGCGCACTCGATGCCCTGACCAAACGTGAGATGCATCGCTGGCTGCTGGAGTTCTGGGAAGGCTTGGGCAAAACCGTGTTGTTCATCACGCATGACATTGAAGAAGCCCTGCTGCTCAGTGATCGGATTATTCTGTTAACTCCGGTGGGCCAAAGCCAACAGCTGCTGGATCTGACGGTACCTTTGCCGCGTCCAAGACATTCGGACATGATCTACGAACCCGCTCTCGTTCAGATGAGACGACGACTGGAGGAACAATTGCATGCGAGACGGTAACTTGAGAGATAGCACGAAGTATAGCGCAAGAGGTTGGCTTGCCCGTTATGGTCTATTTCTTTTGCTCATGATCCTGCTGCTTGCTCTCTGGGAGTGGATTGTGCGTATGGGATGGGTGCCTTCCTTCATCATTCCAGCCCCGACGGCGATTGTCCGTTCCCTGTATGAGCATCGCCACCTTCTGCTGGGTACACATTTGCCCGCTACCTTGATGGAGGTTGTCGTTGGCTTTGGCTTGTCCATTGGTGCCGGAATTGCACTTGCAACGGGTATGCATATGAATCGGTCGATTGAAAAAGCGTTATATCCCTTCATCGTGATCAGTCAGACGATCCCGCTGATTGCCTTGTCCCCCGTCTTCATCCTGTGGTTTGGCTACACGCTGTGGAGTAAAGTCGCGGTGGTATTCCTGATCGCATTTTTCCCAATTGTGGTGAGCACCTACGATGGCCTGCGCCAGGGTGATCCGGAGCAGCGTGAACTGCTACTGACGATGGGGGCCAGCAAGTGGGATATTTTCCGCAAACTCCAGATTCCACTTGCCCTTCCCTCCTTCTTTTCGGGAATGAAAATGTCTGTGGTTTATTGTGTGGTCGGTGCAACGATCGGGGAATGGCTCGGTGGAAGCAAGGGCCTTGGTTACTTCAGCCGCAGAATGTCGAGCAATATGAACACGGACGCCATGTTCGCCGCCATTGTGCTGTTATCCCTGCTCGGTATCGCCCTGTTTGTACTCCTTGCATGGATGGAGAGAAGATTCGGTACACCACGTCATGCAGGTAGAAGAAAAGCTGGATCATTTCCGGAGGCAGACCTGCCAAAACAGACGTAGTGTGCTTTGCCCAATCCCCTGCTATCGACTAAAAATTACAGCGCAGCGTTATCCCATCTCAGGAATGTAAAACTTATGAATGATAAACAGATAAAAGGAAATGAGGAATTTGAAGCTATGAAGAAAAAACATATCTACTCCCTGCTCCCCACTCTGCTCATGACCCTGTTGCTTACCATCAGCGGATGCGGAAATACGGGTATCAACACACCTGCCACAGATTCAACTTCCAATGCAAAAGATACAGAATCATCTGCGGCCGAGAGGTCATCGGCATCCAAAGACAAGCTGTCCATCATGCTCGATTGGTATCCGAATGCAGTGCATTCCTTCATCTATGCTGCACAGGAAAAAGGTTACTTCGCGGATCAAGGTCTGGATGTTGATATTCAGATGCCTGCCGATACCAATGACTCACTCAAGCTTGTTGCTGCCGGGAAAATCGATCTGGCGCTGAGCTATCAGCCGCAAATCTTGCTCGCGCGTGGGGAAAACATTCCTGTACGTTCGATTGCAGCCGTCGTTCGGCATCCGCTCGTGCATCTGTTAACCGAAGCCAACGGTAAAGTGAAATCGCCAAAAGATCTTGAAGGGCTGACGGTCGGCTATTCCTCAATCCCCCTGTATGAAGCAATGGTGCGTACCATGATCAGCCAGGATGGCGGTAATCCCGACAAGATGAATCTGGTCGATGTAGGATTTGACCTGATCCCTTCCCTGGCTTCCGGGCAGGCAGATGCCATTATGGGTGGTTTTATTAACCATGAACAATTGATTCTGGAAAAGGAAGGTCATGCCATGAAATCGATCAATCCCGTCGATTACGGTGTACCTGATTATTATGAACTGGTCCTCACTGCAAGTGATGCGGGCATTGAAGCGAAAAAGGATCAGCTTACCCGCTTCATCAAAGCATTACAGGATGGACAGAAATATGTAACAGAGCACCCCGAGGATGCGCTGAACATTCTGCTCGCACATGAGAACGAAACGTCTCCTCTTGACCCGGAGATCGAAACCAAAAGTCTGAATATTTTACTGCCGCTGATGAATGAAGAAGGTCAGCCGTTTGGCAGGCAGGACGCCCCTTCTTGGGAAAACGTACGGGCATGGTTGGTTCAAAGTGAACTGATTCCGGATTCCGTAAAGGCTGAGGATGCTTTTATCAATTTGCAGGGTGAGTAGGAAACTCGACTGCTGGGTGAAGATCAAGAGATTTTGAAAGTTGTATATTCATTTTCGGATGACGCCCACATGAGTAGCTGCAGAATTCAATCACTCTACGAATAGAATCTTTATCGAGGATAGGAATTTTAATTAAGCTTTCTATATGCACTTTGTAGCTATCCGTGAATAGCTTTTTTGTTCCCATCATTTAATAACCCCTATTAACAACATATATAAGGGCCATCCTGCCCTGCCACTTTTATTGATTAATTTGCTTATTTATAAGGAGGAACTCATATGACTTACCTGGAACGTGTTCGTACACAAAATCCGCTTGTTCATAACATTACGAATATTGTCGTCGCTCCGTTTACAGCCAACGGTTTGCTCGCACTAGGTGCATCTCCCTTTATGGCCTATGCGCATGAAGAGGTCGCTGATGTTGCCAAGATGGCAGGAGCAGTTGTACTGAACATTGGCACTTTGGACGAAAAGGTAGTTGAGGCAATCCGCCTGGCTGGTCAATCCGCCAATTCAAATAACGTGCCTGTTGTGCTCGATCCGGTTGGTGCTGGCGCAACCGCCTATCGTACAGAAACCGTTCAGATGCTCGTTCGTGAGCTTCGCCTCACGGTGTTGCGGGGTAATGTGGCGGAAATCGCCAATGTCATCGGTGAGCGTTGGAGCATCAAAGGTGTGGATGCAGGTCAAGGCGAGGGCGATCGAATTGGAATAGCGGAACGGGCAGCACAAAAACTCGGCTGTGTGGTCGTCATTACCGGACGCGAGGATGTCATTACGGATGGACAAACGACGTTCCTGACGAGTAATGGACATGCCTTGCTTACCCAAGTGACAGGTGCAGGCTGCTTGCTCAGCTCGGTAATTGGTACTTTTGCAGCCATTGCGAAACCGGGAGACGACCTGCTGGAAAGTATTGTGGAAGCTCTAGCTTTCTATGGCGTTGCTGCAGAGATTGCGGCGGAACGTACCGCTGACCTGGGACCGGGCAGCTTCCAGATCGAATTGCTGAATCAACTGGCTCAAGTGACACCTGACGTTCTTGCGCAGCGGGCACAGGTTCGTCGGATTGATGGAGGTGCGCAATGAGTATCGCACAGGCTTTGACGATTGCTGGTTCCGATAATGGTGGTGGCGCCGGAATTCAAGCTGATCTGAAGACCTTTCAGGAGCTCGGTGTATATGGCATGACTGTGATTACGGCTATTGCTGCCCAAAATACAACAGGTGTGCAGGGCGTCTTCCCTATTTCATATGAAGGTATCGCTCAACAATTGGATTCGACCGGGGATGATTTTCAACCTTCAGCCGTGAAGACGGGCATGCTCTACAGTGCCGAAATTATTCGACTGGTCGCCGAGAAAAGGCAGCAATACGGCTGGTCCAATCTGGTCATCGATCCGGTTATGGTTGCCAAAGGCGGCGCCCCTCTGCTGCAACAGGAGGCCGTTCAGGCGCTAATTACAGAGCTGCTGCCTCATGCACTGATTACGACACCGAACATTCCGGAAGCCGAGCTTCTTACTGGAATGTCTATTATGAATTTGAGTCAGCGCGAAGAAGCCGCAAGACGAATCGTGCAAATGGGCTCCACGTATGCATTGGTGAAAGGTGGTCATGATGAGGGAAGTGGCATGATTGTCGATGTGCTTTATGATGGGCGGTCTTTTCACTATCTGGAGAACGTTCGGGTGGTGACAAGGCATACCCATGGAACGGGATGTACATATTCTGCAGCCATTACTGCCGAATTGGCGAAGGGCTCAACTGTATTGGCTGCCGTCACCACCGCGCGAGCATTCATCCAGGCAGCCATCGAAGATGAGCTGGGAATTGGGTCCGGACATGGGCCGACGAATCATTTTGCGTATCAGCGCAGACTGCGGGGTGAACAATAATGCGCCCTCTGGATGCAGAAGCGGTAAGACGTGCGATGCAGGTGTATTTGGTCATGGGCAGCGTGAATACGACGCGTGACCCCGTGGAGGTGCTGCGCCAAGCCATCGCTGGCGGCATTACGCTGTTCCAGTTCCGGGAAAAAGGAACTGGCGCTCTGGTTGGCGAAGCACGCATCACGCTTGCGATGCGGCTTCGCGAGGTGTGCAGCCAGCACGGGATACCGTTCATCGTGAACGATGATGTGGAGCTGGCTGTGGCGGTGGAGGCCGACGGTATGCATGTCGGCCAGGACGATGCGGACGCGGCGCTGGTACGCGCCCGCATCGGAGAAGGGCGGATGCTTGGCGTATCCGCCCACTCCGCGCTGGAAGCCCGCCGTGCAGTGCAGGCGGGCGCCGACTATCTTGGCGTCGGGCCCATGTACCCGACGCGGTCCAAAGCGGATGCCCACGCTGTGCTGGGCCCCGCCGGGGTTGCCGAACTGCGCGCCGCAGGCATCGCAGTTCCGGTGGTGGGTATCGGCGGCATTACGCCCGATACCACGGCCGCCGTGATGGCGGCAGGAGCCGACGGCGTAGCCGTCATCTCCGCCATCGCGGGCGCGGCCGATGTGCGCGCAGCGGCTGCGCAGTTCGCTGCGGCGGTGCGCGGGATGCAGGCGTAGCCATGCGCTCCCTGCACCGCCAGCCCGTGTGCTGCACCAAATAGAGTGCAGCACACTCATTCTCAAGATGCAGCTTCTACGCCTGCATCTTATTTTTTCATTTTTACTTGTTGACTCTCACGTAACGTGACGCTGTACAATCGGTGGTGTAAGGAGGTTTCCATCATGGCCATGAAAGTAAAAGAAGTGTCCGAACTTGTCGGGATTAGTGTGCGCACACTGCATCACTATGATGAGATCGGGTTGTTAACACCGGACAAAGTGACTTCTGCCGGATATCGACTGTATTCAGATGCCAATCTGGAAATGCTGCAGCAGATTTTATTTTTTAAAGAACTCGATTTCTCTCTGAAAGATATCAAGGAGATTATAAACAATCCATCTTTTGATCGAGAAGAAGCCCTGAATATGCACCGTCGTATTTTGCTGGAGAAACGCCAACGATTGGACCTAATGATCGCCACCATTGATAAATCGGTTCAACACGTGAGAGGAGAAATTAAGATGACAGCCAAAGAACAATTTGAAGGGTTTAATTTCAGTCATAATCCGTATGAACAGGAAGCGAGGGAACGTTGGGGAGACCAAGCGGTGGATCAGGCTAATCAAAAGTTACACAAGCAGTCTCCTGAGGAGCAAAAAGCTCTATCCGATCAAATGAATTCAATCTACACCCGTCTTGCAGCAATCCGTCACACGGATCCAAACTCTGCCGAAGCTCAAGCCGGAATCTCGGAATGGTACAGCTATCTGAACAACATGGGCAATTATCCTCTTGAAGTCTTCAGAGGGTTGGGCCAAATGTACGTGGACGACGAACGTTTTACACGTAATATTGATCAATTCGGCGAAGGCTTGGCTGTATTTATGAGGGATGCCATGGATGTGTTTGCTGGTCGAAACAGTTAATCAAGCGTTAAGCTTTAGTTACGATTTTGTATCAACCGGTGTCAACCAACATTAACTTTCTTAAACAATTGGGATATCACTCAAAGCTACCTATTACTATATGCATTCAAAAAGGGGGTGTCCATAAGTCATGAGCATGACGATGGGCACTTTAAGAAATAGGAACATCCGCCCAATAACCGCATATTCTGGTTAAAACGTGTTTGGAAGGAGTACTCCCCATGTACTATGTTCCCTATTTCCGGAATGACAACATGCTGTTAGCGCAAATTTCCAAAGCTATTAATGGAGAATCCTCAGCAATTGCCTGTTACGCAAAACTGGCAGAATTGGCACCCTCAGAAGTGGAAAAAGCCCGTATTCTGGAGATACGTCTTGATGAACTAGAGCATCTTCAAAAATTCACCGCTATTTATGTTTCGTTAACAGGTACGCAACCTACGGTCCAAATCTCTTCGGATTGTCCATCAGAGTATTTTGCGGGAATTGATTATGCTTTTAATGATGAGCAAAATACGGTTGAGTTTTACTCACAAGTCGCAGATCAAGCAAATGACCCTTACATTAAGGAAACGTTTCGCCGTGCAGCAACGGATGAACAGAGACATGCCGTCTGGTTCCTGTATTACTTAACAAAGCATAAGTCAAAAACATCTTTTGAGAATTCTCCTATTACCAAATAACGAAAAAAATCCCCTCTAGAAGCTTTCGCTGGCATAGAGGGGAAAACGATATAACTCTCATCATCTCTTGTCAAAAGACAGTTTATATATACACTTAAGCTCTCTTGGAAGGATTAATGACAGCAGCAATCTGCGCCAAAATGGCATCCACCGATGCTGGGTCATTCACATCATACTCATCAATGTTCAACCGCAGTACCGGACAGGCCGTAAACTGATTAATCCATACCGAATAGCGCTCATGCATATGCTCCCAGTAAGAACGGTCCGTCTGAATCTCCATCTCCCGTCCGCGTTCCGTAATCCGATTCAGAATGGATGGCAGGCTGCCTTCCAGGTAAATCAGTACGTCCGGATGAGGGAAATACGGTGTCATCACCATTGCTTCAAACAAACTGCTGTACGTCTCAAAATCTGTAGCCGACATTGTACCCTGATCCGCATGCATTTGCGCAAAGATGCCTGTATCCTCATAGATAGAACGATCCTGTACAAATCCACCGCCCAGTTCAAAGATTTTCTTCTGTTCCTTGAAACGCTCTGCCAGGAAATAAATCTGCAAATGGAAGCTCCAACGTTCGAAGTCATGATAGAACTTCTCCAAATAGGGATTGTGGTCGACTTGCTCAAGCGAAGTCTTAAAGCTCAAACGCTCTGCCAGTGCCGCTGTTAGCGTAGATTTGCCCACCCCAACGGTACCTGCTACCGTAATTAACGCATTGGCCGGAATGCCATAGTTGTTCATGTGATATACTCCTTTACCTGATTAACAATCTGTTTGAAATGTTCGGGATGTTCTACAAAATCGAGCTGCTCCGCATTCACCTTAATGATAATTGGCCGATTCGGGCTGCTGGCCAGATAGGCCATACCTGTTTTATAATCTGCAATTAACTGCTCCATATAAGCGGGGTCCATATCCTGCTCAAAAGAACGTCCGCGTTTGTTGATACGTTTCATCAATGTATCGAGTTCAGCCTCAATATAAAGCACCAAATTGGGTTTCGGTAAATCATCCGTTAAGAGATGATAGATTTGACGGTATTTGTCCCGTTTCGTTCCTTTTAAGGTACGTTCGGCAAAAATCATATTTTTATAGATATGATAGTCCGAAATGACGGGGGTATTCTTCTTAATATAGTGCACGCCTGTGTCTTCCAGTTGCTTAAACCGGTTACACAGAAAAAACATTTCAAGCTGGAAGCTCCACTCATCTATATCCTGATAGAAGGAAGCCAAAAAGGGATTCTCTTCTACAATCTCCTTGACCAGCGGAAGGTTCAATTCCTGAGAAAGCATCGTTGCTAACGTTGTTTTCCCCGCACCAATCGGACCCTCCACGGCAATAAACGGGGCTGATTTCATCGTAATTCAGTTCCTCCTCGTACTCATGCGTGTTTCCGTTTCTATATAGACCCCACCTATTGTATCACAGCTTGGATGATGGGAAGGCCAGTATTTTATGTATAAAATGAGTTTAATCTCTAAGATGAAGATATATAAAACAGCCTACAGTAGTTATAATCATTCCCATGATCATAATAACAGAAAAAGACACGATCGCAGATAAGCGATCGTGTCTTTTGATTGCTTGGCGGCGTCCTACTCTCCCAGGACCCTGCGGTCCAAGTACCATCGGCGCTAGAGGGCTTAACGGTCGTGTTCGGGATGGGTACGTGTGGAA